>CP124755.1:0-2662500 GCA_029972135.1 Candidatus Thiocaldithrix dubininis
GATAACTAACCTGAGTTCGATGTAAGCAAGTAGCAGTCTTTTGTGGAATACTTCATGGGATAACCACATCCTAAAATTACCCACGTAAGGCTGCTACCCTGATGTTAACACGACTGTTCTGCGAGATAGATGATTTTTGCCAAGGCTTTTTACCGCATTGGAAAGCGAGTGTATTAGAACCCCCGACCCCCCGCCCAAAGCGGAATCGTCCGTGTGGTTTAAGTCTGAGTGAAGTGATGACGATTTGGGTACATTACCATCAATCAGGTTATCACACCTTCAAGTGGTATTACCTCAAGCATGTTCAAGTCTATTTAAAGTCGGCTTTTCCTCAATTGCCCAGTTATCAACGGTTTATTGAGCGCGTTCCCGATGTATTAGTGCCGCTGACGCGGTTCATGCAATCCCGCTGTGAAGCCAGTCGCGGGATTGCTTTCATTGACTCCACCCCCTTACGTGTCTGTGACAATATTCGGATTCCCCGTCATAAGACCTTTGCCAATACCGCAGGACGAGGGAAGTCATCCACCGGCTGGTTCTATGGCTTCAAGCTGCATCTCGTGGTGAACGATCAAGGCGGCATCGTGTCCTTTGCCTTAAGTGCGGGTAATGTCGATGATCGCCAACCTGTTCCCACCCTGATGAAATCCGTGGTTGGCAAAGTCTTTGGGGATGCCGGTTATCTCTCTCGTGCATTGGCTCAACAACTCGCTCAGCAAGGCATTGAATGGATGACCTCGTTACGGAAAAATATGAAACAGGTCGTGCGTTCTACTTTCGATCAACTGCTCTTGCGTAAGCGTTTTATCATCGAAACCATTAACGATCAGTTGAAAAATCAATCGCAAATTGAGCATTCTCGCCATCGTTCACTGCCTCACTATGTCGCTCATGTCATCGCCGGACTTATTGCTTATTCCTATCAAGCGAAGAAGCCCTCGTTGAACTTAAATATCAATGCTTTAGCTATACACTAAGGTCATACCTTACGTCGAACTCAGGTTAACTACCGATAGTGACGGGGGATTGCCGTTCACCATTCAAGGTATAGCGGTAACGCCAGATTTTTGAACCGGAAGGCATGACTTCGATAAACAGCCCGGTACATCCGCCATCCGACTTAGGGTAGCGGTTCGTTTTGGACTTCAAGTTGCCTATGGTGGTGGGTGTCAGTGGTTTGGTGATGGTTGGCATACAGTCCTTGGCACACGTTGTTTTGTATGCCCACTTGTATGCCATAAATCGACTGGTGTCAATCTGTGTTAGTTTGCAATATATGCAGTGAATTTATTTAAAATCATGCGGTTAATTTTATTCTAAGGCTGCTATTTTGCGTTATTTGCATTAGCTAGTGAATGGTTTACTTTCCGATACAAAACGAGCTGAATATTTCGCCTAATAAATCATCGGGGCTGAACTTGCCCGTGATTTGTCCTAGTGCATCTTGAGCGGTACGTAGTTCTTCAGCCATCAATTCGCCCGCGTGATATTCACGCAGTTGCCATTCAGCGCGATCCACCGCTTGTTGGGTGACTTCGAGAGCTTGTAAGTGTCGCCGTCTGGCGATAAAGGTGTCTTCAGCTTCGCCTTGAAATCCCATACGGGCTTTGAGTTCTGCACGTAAGGCATCAATGCCTAAGCCTTGTTTAGCCGAAATGTAAAGTTGTTCGCCATATTTGCCCGCGCTTTGTCCACTAAGGTCAATTTTATTATGCACGGTTAAACGCGGTAAATTATCCGGCAATTGCGCAAGAATCGCAGCGGTTTCGGCGGATTCGGCTTGGCTGTCATCCACTAACACCAGCACTAAATCGGCTTTGGCTACTTCTTGCCACGCGCGTTCAATGCCGATTTTTTCCACAGGATCATCGCTGTCACGTAAGCCTGCGGTATCCACAATATGCAAAGGCATACCGTCTAAATTAATGCGTTCGCGTAATACATCGCGGGTTGTGCCTGCAATGTCGGTAACAATGGCAGTTTCCTGCCCAGATAAAGCGTTTAATAAGCTGGATTTACCCGCATTAGGTCGCCCGACAATCACCAAATGCATACCTTCACGCAATAAGCTGCCTTGCCGTGCTTTTTGGAAAATGCGGCTTAATTGGCTTTTAATCTGCTCTAGCCTGTGGGTAACTTCATTGTCTGCCAGAAAATCGACTTCTTCATCAGGGAAATCGAGCGCGGCTTCCACATAAACCCGCAATTCAATCAGACTGGTTAACAACTTATCCACCGCTTGCGAGAATTCCCCTTGCAAGGAACGTAAAGCAGAGCGGGCGGCTTGTTCTGAACCGGAATCAATTAAATCAGCAATGGCTTCGGCTTGCGCTAAGTCGAGTTTGTCATTCAGAAAGGCGCGTTCGGAAAATTCACCGGGTCGGGCTAAACGTGCGCCGAGTTCTAAACAGCGCTTGAGCAACATATCCAGCACGACATTGCCGCCATGCCCTTGTAGCTCTAACACGTCTTCGCCAGTGAAGGAATGCGGGGCGGGAAAGTATAAGGCAATGCCATCGTCTAGAGTGCTGCCATCAGCGGCTTTAAAGCGTTTGTGCGTTGCTTTGCGGGGAGTGGGCAGATTGCCTAGTATGTCGTGGGCAATCGTGGCGGCTTGTGCGCCAGAGAGTCGGATAATGCCGACTCCGCCCCGTCCGGGCGGAGTAGCAACAGCCACGATAGTATCGGGACTTATCCACATAACTTAAGCGTGACCAATAATTTTCTTATTGATATACCATTGTTGTGCCATAGACAGGATGTTATTCACTACCCAGTACAGCACCAAACCCGATGGGAAGAATAAGAACATCACGGTAAAGATAATCGGCATGAATTGGAAAATCTTTTGCTGCATCGGGTCGACTTGCGGCGGATTTAACAATTGTTGCAGATACATAGTCGCGCCCATAATAATCGGTAATACGAAATAAGGGTCGCGCACGGATAAGTCTTTATACCATAGAATCCACGGTGCTTGACGTAACTCAACGCTTTCTAGCAGTACCCAATACAAACCCATAAATACCGGAATTTGAATTAGGATTGGTAAGCAGCCGCCTAATGGATTGATTTTCTCTTTACGATATAAATCTACCATGGCTTTTTGCTTGCCTTGTGGGTCATCCGTATAACGTTCGTTAATGTCTTTCAGCTTAGGCGAAACTGCTTTCATTTTCGCCATAGATTTGTAACTCATGGCCGATGGGTAGAAGAAAATCAGCTTAACCACAAAGGTTAACATCACAATCGTCCAACCCCAGTTGCCTAAGAAGCTGTGGATAAATTTCATTAACCAGAATAACGGTTTAGAGATAAACGCTAATACGCCGTAGTCGACCGTTAAATCCAAGCCATCTGCAATTTGTTTTAAGGTATCTTGGTCTTTAGGACCAACGTAAAATTCGCTTTTAAAGGTATCGGTTGAACCAGAAGCGATTTGTTTCATAGGGCTGCGCATGCCTAATACATAACCCGGTACACCTTGGTTTTGTGTCACCATGCTGTAGTATTGTTCAGCATCTTTCGGCGGTACCCATGCACTTAAGAAATAATGCTCTTGCATGGCAACCCAGCCACCGACGGTCGATTCGCTTAAATTATGCTCTTGCATATCACTGAAAGAGACTTTTTTATACTTACCGTCATGGTAATAAGCGCCACCTACATAAGCCTGAGCGCCTGTTAAGAAACTGCCACCTTTAGGCGGTGTACCGTGTTTCAATTGACGGTATTCCGTACCTGACCACACGCTATTAGAACGATTTTGTACTTCATGTTCGACATTCACTAAGAAACTGCCGCGTTTGAAGATAAAGCGCTTAATAACTGTTACGCCATTTGGACTATCCCAAGCCATTGGTACGACTACTTCATTTTTATCGTTGGCTAATACATAGTCAGTCTGTGGCGTGGAATATTGCGTAGTGTGGTTGGGCGCAAAATTGCTGACGTCTTGTCCTGTAATAGGCTGATGCTGTAAACCTGATTGCGCAACATAGTTCCGGTTGGCTAAATCGAGAATTTTTACGGGTACATTAGGCTGATCAACACTGACGGGATAAGTAGGCAAATCAGCCTCAACAATTTCCCCACCTTGTGTATTGATATGCAGCAATAATTTATCGGTCTTAACCGTAATAATTTGCCCTTTACCTGTCGCCGATTGACCGGGTAAAACCCCAGCTTGACTGGGTAAATCAGCATTATTTGTGCTGCCAGTTGTTGCTGGGTTAGCTGTACTAACAACAGGCGTGGGAGGTTTAGGAGCGTGATCCTGCTGCCATGTAGACCATATGAGGAATAACATAAACAACAACGTGAGATACAGGAAAGGACGTTGCGAATCCATGATTAATGTAATCCATTAAATGACTGGAAAAAATGGGGCATGGTTACTCAGCTTGCCCGAGCTGGGCAGAGTATACCTTGTGTAAGCGTAACCATAAACCATCCAACTGTTGGAAAAGCTGTTCGTTACTTAATGTTAAGACCTCAGCCCGACACATAATTACAAGATCAACACTCGGTAAGTGAGGTAATTGATGTCGAAAACTTTCGCGGATTAAACGCCGAATACGATTACGTTCATGGGCACGGCGTAAGGTTTTTTTTGCAATTGCCATCCCTAAGCGGGCATGACCGACAGAATTTAATGCCGCCCGTGCATTAAAGCTTTGTTGATGTAGGCGTTTGCCCTGCTCAAAAACCTGCCTGAAATCGCTAGCACAGGTCAGGCGTAAGTTACGTGAAAAATCGAACACGCCCAAAGACCTGTGTGCAATACATTATGGAATTAAACGAGCGCGACCTTTTGCACGGCGAGCGCTTAAGATTTTACGGCCGTCTGCGGTTGCCATACGTGCACGGAAACCATGAGTACGAGCGCGGTGTATTTTGCTTGGTTGATAAGTTCTTTTCATGGTGTCAATACCTTAAAGACGCGATTAAAAAATTTCGTTGAGGTTAATTTGGTTAATTGGGATTAGCCAAACCAAAAAAGCCGCTAACAATAAGAGACTTAGCTAGGCTTGTCAATAACTAAACATGGATTTAAAGCTGTGGATAACTCTTTTTGGGTTGTGGATAACTTTCTACAATCATTATAAGATGCGCCACCAACTGCAAACTATCCCCTTGTTTCAACCTGCCTTGGAACGTGAATTTCTTATGCTCTGGCAACAATGCTTACAACAATTGGAACAAGAAGTTCCAGACGATGAAGTTAACACATGGCTACGCGCCTTACATGCGGTCGAAAAACGCCATGCTTTGTACTTACTTGCACCCAATACCATTGTACTCCAACAAGTACATGAACATTATTTACCCCGTATTTTATTTCATGCGCGTATTTTATCCGGCGATAATGAATTCGATGTGTTACTACAAATTGGCTCAACCCCGCCTAAGCCGATTGCCAAACCTGTAACACCGACGCTTGCCACTGCCACTGCTCCCACAGCCAACCCACTACCGTTAGACGAAGAGCTAAGTTCTGAATTAATTGGTAATGTGCCAGAATTAGGCAATAACGCACTTAATCCCTTGCCACTAAGCGAGCGCTTCACCAATGCTTTAAACCCTCGTATGACCTTTGAAAACTTTGTCGAAGGTAAATCCAACCAATTGGCTTGTGCAGCCGCGCATCAAGTCGGTGAATACCCTGATACCAGTTATAACCCTTTATTTATTTATGGTGGGGTTGGGCTAGGTAAAACCCATTTAATGCATGCGATAGGCAATCGTATTTTGCAAAAAGACAGCGAAGCGCGGGTTATTTACGTTTATGCCGAACGTTTTGTAAATGACATGATTGGCGCAATTCGTAATGCACGTATGGAAGAATTTAAACAGCATTATCGAAATGTGGATGCCTTATTAATTGATGATATCCAATTCTTTGCTGGTAAAGATCGTTCAATGGAAGAATTTTTCCATACCTTTAATGCACTATTAGAAAGTCAAAAACGTATTATTTTAGCCAGTGATCGTTTTCCCAAAGATTTAGAAGGCATTGAAGACCGTTTAAAAACCCGTTTTAACTGGGGTTTGACGGTTCAAATTGAATCACCCGATTTAGAAACACGGGTCGCCATTTTGCGCAAAAAGGCGGAAGACGCGAATATTATTCTACCAAATGATGTGAGCTTTTTTATTGGTAAACGCTTTCACTCAAATATTCGGGATTTAGAGGGTGCATTACAGCGGGTTATTGCCAGTATGCGTCTAAAACGCGTTAACCATATTACGATGGACTTTGTACATGACGCGCTACGCGACCAATTGGCCAGCCAAGATAAAATGGTTTCGATTACCAATATCAAAAAAATTACTGCGCAATATTACAACATGCGTATCGCCGATTTAGATTCACATCGACGCAATCGTTCTTTAGCCCGCCCTCGACAAATGGCAATGGCACTTGCTAAAGAATTAACCAATCATAGTTTACCGGAAATTGGCGAAGAATTCGGCGGGCGTGACCATACCACAGTATTACATGCTCAACGCAAGATAGCTGAGTTACGGGTTTCTGATCCTAAAATTGAGGAAGACTACCGTATTCTGTTTCGTACCTTAACCAGTTAAAGTGCCTGTGGATAACTTATGTATAACCCTTTGGATAAGCTGTGGATAACTTGTAGATAACTTTTTAAAAAAGTTATGCACAATTTCATACACAAGTTATCCACAGGCTTATGCACAAGCTTATCCACAGGTAAATTACTAGTAATATTATGATGTTAAAGCAGTTATCCACAGAAAATGCTCTTACCTACTATTACTACTATGTTTTTATATATTATATATTAAGAGATATAGCATGAAGTTAGTGCAAACTCGCGAAGCCTTATTAGAAGTTTTACAAGCCACTTTAGGTGCTGTGGAAAAACGCCATACAGCGCCTATCTTAGAAAACGTTTTGTTACGTATCCAACAAGGTCAAACTTATTGGCGTGGTACAGATCTTGAACTTGAAATTGCAATGCAGTTACCCAGCTTAGATAGCACGGATGGCTTGATTACCTTACCTGCACGCAAACTAGCTGATATTTGTAAGTCATTAGCCAATGAAAGTTTAGTGCACATCGAAAGCATGAACGAACAACGGGCACGGGTAACTTCGGGTAGAAGTCGTTTTGAATTAGCAACATTACCTGCGACTGACTTTCCCGAATTAGAAGACATTGGCGATTTACATAGCTTTGAACTCCCTGAAAATGTATTTAAGCGTCTTTTAGATCGCGCTGCCTATGCAATGGCGAATCAAGATGTGCGTTACTACCTGAATGGTATGTTATTAGAGATTAATAATGCAGGTGTGCGTACTGTTTCAACAGATGGTCATCGGTTAGCCATGTGTTTCTATAATGAAACCATGACTGATATTACTCAAACCTACCAGTTTATTATCCCACGTAAAGGCGTTATGGAGTTATCCAAGCTGCTCCGCAATGATTGCCAAATGCCATTGCAAATTCAAGCGAGCCAAAATCACCTACGCGTACAATTGGATAATTTGCGCTTTACCACTAAATTGATTGATGGACGCTATCCAGATTATCGAGCGGCTGTACCGCAAAGCGGGCAAATCCAAGTGGATGTGGATAGAAAAACCTTTAAAGAAATTTTGACACGGGTGGCCATTTTATCGAATGAAAAATTCCGAGGTGTACGCTTAACACTTGTGGATAACTTATTACAAGTACAGGCTCATAACCCAGAACAAGAAGTCGCTATGGACGAATTAGATATTCACTATAGTGGTAAAGAATTTACGATTGCCTTTAATGTCAATTATTTGCTGGATGCTGTGAATAACCTACAAGGGGATACCTTACGCCTGCATTGCAATGCTCCGGAAAGCAGCGTACTGCTAACAGACCCTGAAGATGATACGATTCGCAGCGTAATCATGCCCATTCGTTTATAAGGATTTAGGGTAATAAGGTGTGGATAAGTAAGCTAACTGTGCATAACTGTCGAATTATCCACAGTGCAGAAATTAATCTAGAACCGTCTATTAATATTTTTTACGGACAAAATGCATCGGGTAAATCTAGTATTTTAGAAGCATTAAGCTTATTAGCGCGTGGTCGTTCATTCCGAACACCACGTATTCAAGAAGTTATCCACAATCAAGCGCCGGAAATCTTAGTAAATGCGCGGGTTGAACAAGGGCAGTTATCCACAAGTTATCCTATTGGAATTAGTAAATCTGCCAATGAAACCCGTATTCGTATTCAACATAGTGATATAAAACAACAGGCTGAACTCAGTACTCACTTACCGTTAACTTTGATTCACCCCAATTCGGTAGAGTTACTCATGGGTTCGCCTGCGGGACGGCGAGCGTTCTTAGATTGGATTGCCTTTTATCGCTTTGCTGACTTTCATACTCACTGGAAGCAATACCAACGGGTTTTAAAGCAACGTAACGCCTGTTTACGCGATATTAAGCAGCGTAGTAGCCTTCCCTATTGGACTGAGCAGCTTATTCGCTTACAGCCGCTTATACAGCGTTTTAGACAGCAAGCATTAGCAGCCCTTCTGCAAACCTTACAGATTAGCCATGAACTCTTGCAAATGCCGCAGTTGCCCCAACTACAATTAAGCACAGGTTATCCACAGGATGTGGATATTTTTGCTGTGGATAATGTTCTTAATTTTTTAGATTCCCGTTTAGATAATGAGTTAAAACAAGGAGTTAGTTTATATGGCACACATCGTGCAGATCTCAAGATTCTGTTAGCGGGGCAGCCTGCGCATCAAGTGGCTTCACGCGGTCAGTTGAAGTTACTCACAGTCGGACTTTTATTAGCTCAAAGCCATGCAATCAGCGAGTTATCCACAAAACGTGGTATAATTGCCATTGACGATTTAGCGGCAGAATTAGATGAGCCGAATCAACAAACGTTATACAAAATTTTGTGTAGTACTCAACAGCAATTAATGATTACTGGTACACGCCCAATTGCGACCCATCTCTTAGGTCAGCAAGCAGCTTTATTTCAAGTACACCAAGGGCAAGTAACCCGTCAGGTATAACACCACTTATATTACAAATAGTTACGGAATGGATATGACAGAGCAAACCTACGACTCGTCCAATATTAAAGTATTAAAAGGCTTAGAGGCGGTTCGCAAACGTCCGGGAATGTATATAGGCGATACCGATGATGGCACTGGTTTGCATCATTTGGTGTTTGAGGTTGTGGATAACTCCATTGATGAAGCATTAGCCGGTTATTGCTCGGAAATTAAAGTTGAATTATTTAGCGACGGTTCGGTAAAAGTGACCGATGACGGGCGGGGTATTCCAGTGGATATTCATCCCGAAGAAGGTCGTTCTGCGGCTGAAGTCATCATGACAGTGTTACACGCAGGCGGTAAGTTTGATGACAATTCCTACAAAGTATCCGGCGGTTTACACGGCGTAGGGATATCGGTTGTGAATGCCTTATCCGAAAAATTAGAACTCAGTATTCGCCGTAACAATCGCTTACATCAACAAACTTATAAATTGGGTGACCCTGTTGCGCCCTTAGCCGAAGTTGGTGACACCGAAGGCACTGGCACAGCCGTGCGTTTTTGGCCTAGCTCACAAATTTTTACCCAAACCGAATTTCATTATGAAATTTTAGCCAAGCGTTTACGTGAACTATCGTTCTTAAATTCTGGTGTGCGTATTCATTTAATTGATCGCCGTGGCGAAGGTCGTGAAGATGTTTTTGAATATGAAGGCGGTATTCGTGCGTTTGTTGAACATTTAAATCGCAATAAAACGCCCATTCATTCCAATATTGTGTATTTTAGTACCGAACAAGACGGGATTGGGGTTGAAGTTGCGTTGCAATGGAATGATTCTTACCAAGAAAATGTTTATTGCTATACCAACAATATTCCGCAACGGGATGGCGGGACGCACTTATCCGGTTTTCGTGCTGCCCTAACCCGTACCTTGAATAATTATATTGAATCCTCAGGCTTAGCGAAAAAAGAAAAAGTAAACCCAACCGGTGACGATGCACGGGAAGGTTTAACAGCTGTGTTGTCGGTTAAAGTACCCGATCCTAAATTCTCATCGCAAACTAAAGAAAAGTTGGTATCGTCCGAAGTAAAAGGCGTAGTGGAATCCTCCATGAATGAACGCCTGAATGCCTTCTTATTAGAAAGCCCGCAAGAAGCAAAATTAATTACCAGTAAAATGCTGGAAGCGGCGCGTGCACGGGAAGCAGCTCGTAAAGCGCGGGAAATGACCCGACGTAAAGGGGCATTAGATATTGCGGGCTTACCCGGTAAATTGGCGGATTGCCAAGAAAAAGACCCAGCACAATCGGAATTATTCTTGGTGGAAGGTGATTCAGCAGGCGGCTCGGCTAAGCAAGGGCGTGATCGGCGTACCCAAGCTATTTTGCCGTTGAAAGGTAAAATCTTGAATGTGGAAAAAGCCCGCTTCGATAAAATGCTAGCTTCGGCAGAAGTCGGAACGCTAATTACCGCGTTAGGTTGCGGCATCGGGCGTGAAGACTATAACCCTGACAAACTACGTTATCACCGTATTATTATTATGACGGACGCGGACGTAGACGGTTCACACATTCGCACCTTGTTATTAACCTTCTTCTATCGCCAAATGCCAGAACTTGTCGAGCGTGGGCATATCTATATTGCACAGCCGCCGTTATACAAAGTAAAGCGCGGGAAACAAGAGCAATATGTTAAAGATGATAATGAAATGGAACGCTATTTATTGCAATTAGCATTGGACGAAGCACAATTGCATTTGAGTGCGGATGCGCCTGCCATCAGTGGTGAAGCTTTAGAAAGTTTGGTTCGTCAATATAATACTGTACGTCAGGTAATTGCCCGTCTTGCACGTCGTTATGATCGTCGCTTATTGGATGCCTTATTGTTTGAACGTTTAGCTTCAACTGAAAATGCGGATGCAGTGAGTGACACTGACTATTTAGCTTGGATTGAGCAAGCCATTGATACCTTAAATCAAGCTGCGAATGGTAGTTATACGTATTCGGCACAACTCCATAAAATTGATGATAATGCTTGGACGATTAATGTAAAACGTCGCCAACATGGGTTAGATCATGTGGTGCAATTAGACCGTGATTTCTTTCTTATGCCTGAGGTGAACTCCATACTTACGGTAAATCGTGAGTTAGACGGTTTGCTGGGTGAGGGAGCTTATATTCAACGTGGTGAACGTAAAGTAGTCGTAAATCGTTTTGACCAAGTGGTGACTTGGTTAATGAATGAAGCTAATCGCGGTTTACAAATCAGTCGTTATAAAGGTTTGGGTGAAATGAATCCTGAACAATTATGGGAGACGACTTTAAATCCTGAATCACGGCGTTTAATGCAAGTGCGTATTGAAGATGCGATTTCAGCCGATGAAGTCTTTACTACGCTCATGGGCGATCAAGTTGAACCTCGCCGTGAATTCATAGAAAAAAATGCTCTCACTGTAGCGAATTTGGATATTTGAGGTTTCACGTGAAACAAACTAACCCCTTATTGAGTCATGCCGACTTACCGGCGTTTTCTGACATTAAACCAGAACAGGTAACACCTGCATTAGATCAGGTGTTGCAAACTAATCGGCAATGGTTGGAACAAACCTTAGCTAATAACACCGGTTTCACGTGGAACAATTTGGTTACACCACTGAATGAAGCAGGTAATCGTTTAGAGCGTATGTGGTCGCCCGTCAGCCACATGAATGCCGTTGTCAATACCGACGAATTACGTAAAGCCTATAATGCTAATTTGCCTAAATTGAGTGACTATCATACTGAGATTGGGCAAAACGAAGTGTTATATAATGCGATTAAAAGCATTCGTGAAACTGAACAGGGCTTAAATGCTGCCCAACTTAAAGATTTAGATGACAGCTTACTTAGCTTTAAATTATCGGGAATTGGCTTACCAGCCGAGCAAAAAGCACGTTTTAAAGACTTAAACCAACAGCTTTCGCAACTTAATTCCAAGTTTTCCGACAATGTGTTGGATGCAACCAATGCTTGGTCAAAACATATTACGGATGTGCAAGACTTAGAGGGCTTACCTGAATCTGCTTTAGAAATGGCAGCGCAAACAGCACAACAGCGAGGGCTAGACGGTTGGGTAATTACCTTGCATTTTCCGTCTTATATTGCGGTAATGACTTATGCCAACAACCGGCAATTACGCGAAGAATTATATCAAGCTTATACCACGCGTGCTTCTGAACTAGGCGCAAATCCCGAATGGGATAATACGCAAGTGATGCAAGACATCTTGCAATTGCGGCGGGAAGAAGCCCAGTTGTTGGGATATGCAACTTATGCGGATTTATCGTTAGCCACTAAAATGGCAGAAAATCCACAAGCAGTTTTGAGCTTTTTAGAAGATTTGGCACAACGTAGTAAACCGTTTGCAGAGCAAGAATTTGCAGAAATACAGGCGTTTGCACGTGAGCATTATGGCTTAGAACAAGTAAAAGTTTGGGATGTGCCGTATATTAGTGAGAAAATCAAACAAGCGCGTTTTGATTTTTCAGAAGAAGATTTAAAGCCCTATTTTCCAGCCGACTGTGTTATTGAGGGTTTATTTAGCCTAGTTCAGCAATTGTTTGGTATTCATATTCAGCAAGTTACTGAAGGCGTAGATTTATGGCATTCCGATGTACGCTTTTATCATGTGTATGATAAGCAGGGGCAATTACAGGCTAAATTTTATTTGGATTTGTATGCACGCCAACATAAACGCGGTGGCGCTTGGATGAGCGATTTCTGTGGTCGTTTTCAACGTGCTGAAGGTTTGCAAATTCCAGTGGCATTTATGACCTGTAACAGTGCCGCGCCAGTTGGGGATAAGCCTGCCTTGTTTACACATGATGAAGTGGTAACGTTGTTCCATGAGTTTGGGCACGGTTTGCATCATATGCTGACACAAGTGGATTACCCAGATATTGCGGGTATTAATGGCGTGGAATGGGATGCAGTCGAATTGCCCAGTCAGTTTATGGAAAACTGGTGTTGGGAGCGCTCGGTATTGAATCGTATTTCAGGGCATTGGCAAACGGGTGAGCCGATTCCCGACGATTTATACGATAAAATGCAAGCAGCACGGCATTTTCAAACGGCAATGGCAACGGTACGTCAATTAGAATTTGCCATTTTCGATATGCGTTTGCATATGGATGCACAAGCCGCTGAAGCTGGTCGAGCACAAGCGTTATTAAACGAAGTACGCCAGCAAGTGGCGGTTGTGCCTTACCCTGCTTTCAATCGCATGGCTAATACCTTTACGCATGTTTTTGCCGGTGGTTATGCAGCGGGTTATTACAGCTATAAATGGGCAGAAGTATTATCCGCAGATGCCTTTGCGCGCTTTGAAGAAGAAGGCTTATTTGATGCAGGTGTCGGTGAAGCCTTCTTACAAGAAGTATTGCAAGTGGGTGGCTCACGTTCTGCGATGGAGTCGTTTATCGCATTCAGAGGTCGTAAACCACAAGTGGATGCTTTATTACGGCATAGCGGTTTGACCGAAAGCAACGAGCAAGCTGCATGAAAATAGCCACGTGGAATGTGAATTCACTGCGAGTCCGTTTACCGCATTTGCTTCAGTGGTTGGCTGCGAATCAGCCCGACATTGTAGCCTTGCAAGAAACCAAAGTAGTGGATGAACAATTTCCACAGGCTGAATTAAGTGCGGCGGGTTACTATGCCGTATTTGCCGGGCAGAAAACCTATAATGGGGTGGCGATTTTATCTAAATCGCCCGCCACCGAGGTTATAAGTGACATTCCAACCTTGGACGATCCACAACGCCGGATCTTAGCAGCGACTATTCAAGGTATTCGTGTTGTGAATCTTTATGTCGTCAACGGTTCAGAAGTTGGCTCTGAAAAATATGCTTATAAGTTGGATTGGTTAACGAAGGTAACGGCTTGGTTACAAACTCAAGCGGCTACTTATCCACAGCTTGTGGTATTGGGTGATTTTAATATTGCGCCAACAGATGCTGATGTTCATAACCCCAAAACGTGGCAGGGCAAGATTTTATGTTCTGAGCCTGAGCGTGACGCTTTAAGCAGAATACAAGCATTAGGTATTGCCGACTGCTTCCGTTTATTTGAGCAAACGGACAAGAGCTTTAGCTGGTGGGATTATCGCGGTGGTGGTTTTCGGCGCAATCAAGGTTTACGTATTGATCTGATTTTGGCAAGCGCTGCCTTAGCTGAGCGTTGTGAGCGTTGTGTGATTGATAAAGAGCCTCGTACTTGGGAACAACCTTCTGACCATACGCCTGTCATAGCGGAATTTAAACTATGAAAACCTGGGCACTATATGGATTTGTGTTTCTGCTTGCGTTAATTGTGGCATCGGGCGGCTTTTGGTATTGGCAAACACAATCACAACAAGCAGCAGAATTAAGCCTACAAGTACCCTGTGACTTGCGTAAAGCGGCATGTACTGCAAGCGACTCGGCGGGGCATAGTGTTCAGTTTAGTATCACGCCCACTACGATACCCTTAATGCAGGAATTAACCCTACGTGTACAGGTACAGCAATTACTCGCTGTGCAAACAATAGGCGTAAAAATTGATGGGTTAAATATGTATATGGGTTATCAATATGCTAAACTGGAAGCTGTCGATCAGCACCATTATCAAGGCAAATTAATTCTACCCGTTTGTACTGAAGCGCATATGCAATGGCAAGCCAGCGTATTGATTAATACCCCTGAGCAAACGTACCGTGCTGCTTTTCCGTTTGATACGTTTCGTCAATAACCACTATTTAAGATAAGCATGAGCACTAATACCTATAATGCCGCATCGATTGAAGTGTTAACTGGGCTTGACCCAGTGCGTAAACGTCCGGGAATGTATACCGATACCACACGCCCTAATCATCTTGCGCAAGAGGTGATTGATAATAGTGTGGATGAGGCGTTAGCGGGTCATGCTAATCTAATTGAAGTCAGTTTATTTGCCGATGGTTCATTAGCTGTTACCGATAATGGGCGGGGTATGCCGGTGGATATTCATCCAGAACAAGGCAAGCCCGGCGTAGAAGTTATTTTATGCACCTTACATGCAGGCGGTAAATTCTCTGATCAAAATTACCAGTTTTCCGGCGGTTTACACGGCGTAGGCGTTTCGGTCGTTAATGCCTTGTCTAAGCGATTAGACGTGACCATTAAGCGTAATGCGCAAACTTATCGGATGAGCTTTGCAGATGGCAATAAAGTCTCTGAGTTAGACGTCATTGGCAAAGCAGGCAAACGCGAAACGGGTACAACAGTACATTTCTGGCCGGATGCAAGCTATTTTGATACGGCAAAATTTTCGGTTAATAAACTCAAATATACATTACGCGCCAAAGCGGTTTTGTGTCCGGGTTTACGCATTCGCTTTCATGATTTATCGGGTACAGAAGCGGACAGTAGCGAATGGTATTACGAAAACGGCTTGCGCGATTATTTGCGGGAAGCGGTAAATGAATTTATTACCCTGCCCGAACAACCCTTTACAGGCAGTCTAAAAGCTGAACGGGAAGCTTTAGATTGGGCTTTGCTTTGGTTGCCAGAAGGTGGCGAAGCGATTCAAGAAAGCTATGTTAATCTCATTCCCACTGTACAAGGTGGCACGCATGTGAATGGCTTGCGGACTGGGGTGACTGAAGCCTTGCGTGATTATTGTGAGTTTCGCAATTTATTACCACGCGGCGTCAAGCTAACACCGGATGATGTCTGGGAAAATATTGCGTTTGTGCTGTCGTTCAAAATGCAAGAACCGCAATTTGCCGGACAAACCAAAGAGCGCTTATCTTCACGCGAAGCCGCCAGTTTTATAAGTGCGGCAATTAAAGATGCTTTTAGTTTATACCTGAATCAACATACAGAGATTGGCGACCAATTAGCCCAGTTTGCCATTAGCAATGCGAATCGGCGGCAACGCGCTAGCAAAAAGGTTATTCGTAAGCGGGTAACAGCGGGACCTGCGCTTCCCGGTAAATTAGCCGATTGCGCCTCACAAGATATTAATCGCACTGAATTGTTTTTAGTAGAAGGTGATTCAGCAGGCGGCTCTGCTAAGCAAGCACGGGATCGTGAATTTCAAGCCATTATGCCGTTACGCGGTAAAATTCTAAACACTTGGGAAGTCGATCCTGAACAGGTATTAGCGTCGCAAGAGGTGCATGATATTTCGGTAGCGATTGGTGTTGAACCGGGTACAGATGATTTAAGCCAATTGCGTTATGGCAAAGTCTGTATTTTAGCCGATGCGGATTCAGATGGTGCACACATTGCCACGCTGCTTTGTGCGTTATTTGTTAAGCACTTCCGCCCCCTTGTGAAAGCCGGTCACGTCTTTATTGCTATGCCGCCGTTATACCGTATTGATATTGGCAAGGATGTGTATTACGCCTTAGACGAAGCCGAAAAGCAGGCACGTTTAGATATTCTGGCGGCGGAAAAGAAGCGTGGCACGATTACCGTCACGCGTTTTAAAGGCTTGGGGGAAATGAACCCACTGCAATTACGTGAAACCACTATTTCGCCAGATACGCGTCGTTTAGTGCAATTGCGAATTGATGAGGATGAGGCGACCGATAGTTTGATGGATATGTTATTGGCAAAAAAGCGGGCATCTGACCGTAAATACTGGCTGGAAACCAAGGGTAATTTAGCCAGCATCTAATCATTAAAAAAAATTTGAAATTTTTGCGATTACCCCCGTAAAGATTTTGAGGCTGTGCCGTCTGTAGCTATAGAACCGAATAGAACAGAGAGCAGCTTTATGAATGCACAAATCAAACTTGTCTTATTAATCGCAGGTTTAATTACCCTGAATAGCAATGCCCGCGCTGAACAAGCTTGCAGTACTTATGCCGAAAAAGCGGTAAATCAATATAACACTCAACAACAAGCCAGTTGTCACTTGGGCGGTTTACGTTGGAACAATGACCAATACGGGCAACAAGCATGGTGTAACAGCGCACACGCTGAAGTGGTGGATACGGAGCAATTTGCGCGTAGTCGTACCCTGTTAAGTTGTATTGCAAACGGCACAGTGGTGGATATGGACGATATGGATAAAGCGGTCTGGACATTGGATAGCGAACTCATGTCGGCCGCCGCACGCGGCGATACCGCCCGCATGCTACAAGTGATTGCCGCAGGCGCGAACTTTACGCAGAAAGGCGAAACTTTAATGGTGAAAGCGATTAATCAAAAGGATTATGAGCTGATGCAAGTCTTACTGCGTTTGGGTGTACCGCTAACCGCACAGGGTAAAAATCCATTAGGGCGCATGAGCTATTACAGTTCCACTGATCCAGCAGAATTACAAATGTTGGAGTGGTTATTGAAAAATGGTCTAAGCCCAAACGATGCCACGGAAAACCCGTATTCGCCGTTATATTATGCGGTTAAGCATAACAATGACCAAGCTGTGCGTGTGTTACTGCGCTATGCGGCTAATCCCAACATGAACCGCACGGGTTATACCGATTGCAGTATGGCACTGCCTTTAGATATAGCTATCAGCCAAGGCAATGATGCAATGGTGACCCAATTACGACGCGCAGGTGCTTATACACAAACTAATTGTCGCTAACGTGCTACCCGAAAACCATACAGGTAACTGCGTTCCAGCGTACTCCCTGAACTCCGGTACGCTGAACGTATGCTGGGCGGATGGTTATCCCAACCGCCGCCACGGCGTACCTTTACATTCTGTTCTGGGCAATCCGCCTGATAACTATTACTCCAACAGGTATCCACCCATTCCCACACATTACCGGCCATGTCATGCAAACCAAAACTGTTTCCCGCAAATTGACCCGCAGGGGCGGTGTATTCCCATTTATCAGCTCCCTCCACACCTTGGGAATTGGCAAATGCATGGCTGGGCTGGCTGCCCCAAAAGAAAGCGGTCGCTTTACCTGCCCGGGCAGCATATTCCCACTCGGCTTCGGTCGGAAGCCGGTAATGTGATTGGGTTTCCTGATTTAACCACTGGATATAAGCTTGCGTATCCAACCAACTGATACACACCACCGGATGATTGTCGGTTTGTGCAAAGCCCGGATTGCGCCAATTACGGGTTTTATCAATCAACCAATTGCCTTTACGTTGTGGGTCTTGCACCGTACAGCCTTGTTGATTTTGCTCAGCAGTAGTTAAGTAATGGCTGGCTTCAACGAAATGCTTAAACTGCCCCACCGTTACTTCATATTTGCCTAATTCAAATGCTGCAACCGTTACTTCATGCGCTGGAAATTCATTGTCACGGCAACCGCCTACTACATCATCCCAGCCTGCACTACAGCCCATTACAAACTGCCCCGCTGGAATGCTTAACATAGTTGGTAAAGCGGCAATAGGTTTAACATTGATGCTGGTTTGAGGTGCGGGGGCGATATTTGCGTGGCTACTTAAGGAGCCAGTTGCAGCAAGGTTATGCGTTGGAATAGACGGTTGCGCCTGTATCGGTACAGCATTGGATGTAGATTGTGCATGTTGATAAGTTAGCCACAGACTAGCGCTAAATATGCCCAGCATTGCTAAGCCCAATAAGCCAATTTTAAACACATGGCGCTGGCGTTGTTGCTTTACATTATTTACATACCAATAAAAGGCTTCAGCTTGTTCGGGGGTTAAGCTGGTTTGCCCCTGCTTGGCATAACGCCACAATAACGCTTGACGTAATTCATCTGCTGCTTGTTCATTGGCATTTGCGGGGTTGGGCAAACGTTTCCCTGAAAACACTTCATCCCATTGTTGTTCATCATGCTGATCAGCTTGCGTCATACGTTGCCCCCATTAACATAATGCCTGCCTTAATTGCCGTACTCGTTCGCGTAATAAGGATAAACGCTTAGCAATTGCGCCTGTGCTGCGTCCCGTTTGCGCTGCAATTTCTTCATTACTATTACCCAAAGCATACGCGGTATAAATTTGCATATCTTCAACGCCAGTTATTTGCTGCTCAATGTGTTGGAACACATGCTCCAAACAATCAGTTTCTAAAAATAGATTTTCTGGGTTAGGGGTTGTAACGGCATAGCTGGCTTCTAATGCAATCAAGTCGCCATTTGGGCTTTCTACCAAGGTTTGCACTTGCTGTATTTGACGGCGTAAATGATCAATATATTCATTACGCACAATGGTAAATAACCAGCCCGCGCAATTGGTCTGAACTTGGCTGTGTTTGCTTAATAGTTTAAGGGCGACTTCTTGTAATACTTCTTGCTGATCGGCTTGGCTTAGCGGCTGTAATTTATAAGTACAATACTGAATATAACGCTGCAAACTGGATAATAACTTTGCACCTTTATCGCCCCGTTGCCGCACGAAATTCTCCAGCATTTGTTGGCATTCAATTTCAGATAAGGAAGGGGCGCAAGTGGACAAAGGCAGCCTTAGTTTGCAATTAATCTCGTAGAAAAGTTTAGTTGCTCTGCCAAGCGCTTGCTAGGCATTTCGATACACGTAGGCAAACTAGCTTATAAACGAATTTATAAGCTAGTTTTACCAACTAGATTGCTTTAATGATGAGACGCTTGCGCGGAACTACTGGCTTTCTCTGGCATAGCGGAAGAATGGTGGCTGGTAATGAGCCATTGTTTACCATCCCAAGCATAAGTATATGAATAACGTGCTTGCACATCTTGCCCGGTTTTGCCCATATGAAACGTATATAAACCTGCATCAAACGCAGTATTACAGCCAACCTGAATATGACGTTGCGTAACTTTTCCCGCCGGTTTTAATGCTAAGAAATGATTGAAGTAGTCTTCTTTTTCAGCAGCGCTATAACGGGGCTTATTAGAAACCGTTGGCAGTAATATAGATTTAGTAGCGTAATTTGCGACAACTTTTTTAGAATCGCCGGTTTGTAAGGCATTATTCCAGCGATCAAATAACCCCGCAATTTCAGCTTCGGTGGTTGCTTTACAAGGATTATTGTTCGTAGTGACTGAACTTGTGTTAGCACTATTTTCCGGTGTAGTAGAACACGCTGTGAGCGTTAAGAAAGTTAGGCTTAATAAACTAATAACCTTTAGCATAGTGACTCTCCTATTGGGCAGTTAATAATCAATAGGAAGACTAGCATTAGTCATTTAACAGTTAGGCTATTTCCCTAGAAAATGACAATAAAAATGGAAGGCTTATTAATAACTAATAAGCCCTATTCATTGAACTTAAACGGCTTTTCTTATTTGGCTATATTGCATAGCGATTTGAACTAATGCTGCAATTGCTACATAAAAAACAGTGGTCGCTAAATAATTTGGGAAATATTGCACTATGGATTGTGCATAGTGTAACGCGGGCATTTTCGAGAAATAACCGGCAAATGCATAGAAGCCAAGGTTACTAATGACAAAGCTTAATAATGTACCGCTGATAACGGCTGTGCCTAATACGCTAAATTTTTGCCAAGGACTTGTAAGACTTTGCTTGGCAAACCAACGTCCACTCGCCCATAACGCAGCATAGGCAATAAAGGTGAAACCATATGCGGGTGTAAAGCAATAATTGGATACTGAGCCGTTGCTAATAACAGTATAGTCAATGGCAAATGCGGCTAACCAAAATACCGGATAAGCCCATAAGGGACGTAAATACGCGCCGACTAAGAAGAAAATAGCCCAAGACGCATCTTGTATATGATTCACGATATGGCTACGGGTTAATAACATTGCAACCAGCAATGCAGCGCCGACTAACCATTGTTGTTTATTCGATAATGTGCTCATAGAAACTCCTAAAGCAAATGAGCGATTAATGCGGAGCGTACTTGAGGGTAATTAACCCATTGATACCGTCTTGATTATAACCTTTATTAGTTTGGTAATCTTTATCTAGCACATTGGCGAGTTTTGCCCCAACCGTCCAATCCTTGTTTAAGGCATAACTGGCGCGTAAGTCTACCGTACCATAACCGGCTAAAATATCGGTATTGGTTGCATTGGTATAACGTTTACTTTCACCACGTACGGTTGCGCCCACTGTCCATTTACCTGCCGACTTATCCACATCCACGCTGGCTAATTGTTTAGGGCGATAACTTAATTGTTTGCCGTTCAGTGTATCGGTACGGTTTTCCGGTTGTTGTAAGGTTAGGTTACCTTGCACTTTTAAACCGGCTATTTGGGTCGTTGCAGTGGTTTCAATACCTTTGATTTGCGCTTTATCTAAGTTTTTCATCGTAGGAAAATCATAAACAATTAAATCGTCTATACGGTTTTGAAAGGCATTGACCGACCATTGCCCCTTAGTCAATTTGCCACTTAAACCAAGTTCGACATTACGTGCATTTTCAGGGTGTAAATTAGGATTGGGCTGGTAATAGGCACTAGACGGGTAGTATAAATCGTTAAAAGTGGGCGCTTTAAAAGCCGTTGCATAAGAAGCCGTGGCGCGTAAGCCATTATTGAACTCATGCCCTAAACTGATACTTCCGGTATTTTTACTTCCAAACTGTTCGTTATGATCATGGCGAGCTGCTATCTCAACTTTATTCTGCCCTAATTTATGTTGGTAACTGGCAAACACCGCCTTATTGTCGCGTGACGTGCGGCTATAGGCTAAATCACTGCTTAATTTATCGGTTTGCTGTTCTAAACCGAGCGTTAAATTACCATTTGGGCTAGTTTGAACATCAGCTTGCAGATTGGCTGTATGACGGCGATTATCATAACGCCCACTGGTTGCTCCACTGGCAGTATGATTCGTTGCCTTATCCGTAGCTTGCCCTAATTGTGCACTAATGACGGCACGGTCTTTGAAACTGTGTTTAATTTTGATCGAACTAATTTGTTGCACGGTATCAGCTTGATTAGTTGCACCGTCATATTGCACATCACCACTAGTCTGCGATACCAGTAATTCAGCATCGGTCTGCTGCGTTACTTTATGACCCGCTCGTAACGATGCCGTTTGGCGTTGATAACCGTCTTTATCCGGTTCATTGACAAAACAGCCTTTGCTCGGATTGCAGGCATTAAAGCCGTCGGTTTGTTCTTTGCCTACATTGAGGTTGTACCAGGTTGTGCCATTCCCGCCATTTAAATTGGTATTAAGCTTATAACTATTATGACTACCAGCTTGTACACTAACTTCAGGATGAAAGCCCGTTTTACCTTTGCGCGTAAAAATCTGAATCACGCCGCCAATCGCTTCTGAACCGTATAAGCTGGAACGTGAACCATGTACTACTTCAATACGTTCAATATTGTCTATCGGCAAATGCTCGAAGCTGGCTAGGCCTGCGGATGCCATATTAATTTTGATACCATCAACCAATACTAACGTTTGATTGCTATTCGCTCCACGCAAGCGCACGCCTGTTAACTGTCCAGCACCGCCATTATTGCTAATGGAAACTCCGCCGATATGTGTCAGTAATTCCTGTACGCTGCTGGCTTGATAACGCTCAATATCTTTGCGGGTTAACACACTAACGGGTACTAGCGTATCGTCGACGCTGCGTGCTTTGCGATCTGCCGTAACTACAACGGTATCCAGTTGTGTGGCATCGTCTGCTACAACTAACGGGGAAATAGCAAGGGAAAGGATTGTCGTACTGACGACCCAGAAATGATGTGTTTTCATGTAAACATTCCGTACCTGTACGCCCACCGCGTACTGTGACTTGAAGGGTAGTTGGGGTTCACTACTGTGTATCAGGCCGGTATCCGGGCTTACAAGCGGAGAAAATCCAATATCGCGCCTTCCCGTTATACACAGTGGCATCATGCGATTGTTTAACTTGTTTACCGTTGCGGGGGCAGCGTTGGCTTATGTACCAACTTCCCGTTTAACTTAGGCTTATATAGCCTGAAGCACCTGAATGGCGCGGCACGTTACGGATTTAAGCGAATGCTGTCAAGACAAGTTTAGAGCAAGCACTAGGCTTGCTCTAATTTAATATTGAGGAGCGAAAAGCCAAGGGGGATTAGCAACGACCGCCAGAACCAATATGGCTATTGCTGCCGCCACCGACAGACCATGAGCCACTGCATGAGCCGCTATTACCGCCACCGATAGACCATGAACCGCCACCCGTGTGACCGTTGCTACCACCGCCGGTAGACCATGAACCGCCACCCGTGTGACCGTTGCTACCACCGCCGGTAGACCATGAACCGCCACCCGTGTGACCGTTGCTGCCACCACCGATAGACCATGAACCGCCACCCGTGTGACCGTGACTGCCACCACCGATAGAACCGTTGCTGCCACCACCGATAGAACCGTGACTGCCACCACCGATAGAACCGTTGCTGCCACCACCGATAGAACCGTTGCTGCCACCACCAATGATTTGATTTAACAGACCACCGCATAAGTTGCCTAAGCTGCCCCCTAAACCACCTAATAGGCCACCACCGCATAGTGAATTACTAAAAGAGTTGCCTAAGCTAGCATTTCCATTAGAACCAACATTAGAACCAATAGAGCCAATAGAATGGTTTGGGTTCAGTAATGAGGAAATTAAACCGATTGTCATAATTTTATTACTCCTTATTCAAAATCACGCTTAAAGCTCAGCGCATGTCAAAGCGGATGCGGACATCCTTGTCTTACGAAAGAGAGCAATGAAATGATTACTCTTGCACTGGAGTGTGGTGAGAAATATTAAAATTTGCAGAAGTTCGCTGGATAAACGTCCAAGCATTGCTTACCAATGGTCAAGCGCATACGATATGGTTTTATTTCTAGCCACAGACCAATGCAATGGGTTTAGCAAAACGTATTATTCCTTGTCTGGATGTTGATAACGGGCGGGTTGTTAAGGGTGTGAACTTTGTTGATATTCGTGATGCGGGTGATCCAGTCGAGATTGCGGCGCGTTACAATCGGGAAGGTGCAGATGAAATTACCTTTTTGGACATTACCGCCAGTTCTGATAATCGTGACACCATTGTACATGTGGTTGAAGCCGTTGCCTCACAGGTATTTATCCCCTTAACCGTGGGCGGTGGCATTCGTAAGCTAGAAGATGTACGCCGTATGCTGAACGCAGGTGCTGATAAAGTCGGCATTAATACCGCAGCCGTGTTTAACCCTGAATTAGTGCGTGAAGCCACGGATTATTTCGGTTCACAATGTATTGTAGTTGCGATTGATGCGAAGAAAGTCAGTGAAGCGGGCGAACCTGAGCGTTGGGAAGTATTTACCCACGGTGGACGTAAACGCACGGGCATTGATGCGCTGGAATGGGCGGAGAAAATGGCACAATACGGCGCAGGCGAATTATTAGTAACCTCGATGGATCGGGATGGCACGAAAATCGGGTTTGATTTGGGTTTAACCAAAGCGATTACGGAGCGCGTCAATATTCCATTAATTGCATCTGGTGGGGTGGGTAACTTACAACATTTGGCCGATGGCGTTTTGCAAGGTGGCGCGGATGCAGTATTAGCTGCCAGTATTTTCCACTTTGGTGAATATACCGTTGGTGAAGCTAAACGCTTTATGGCGGCCCAAGGTATTGAAATGCGGATGTAGGTGAGTTTAAGTAATGTGTGTTATTTACCGTTGAAAATGATTTAGTTCTCAGCGGTTTGGGGTTTTGCTGCGTTATTTTGTCTGCAAAAGCTGAACGAATTAACAGTGTTGCTACCGCTGTTACCACCTTAACCGGAACAGTATTGCCGAATAAGTCATGTGCCAATGTAGGTTTAATATTTAATTTAAAGTCGTCGGGAAACCCAAATAAGCGGCATTGTTCGATTAATGTTAGGGTACGTAAGCCGTTGCTCATCGTATCAGGCACCACTACCCGATCTAAATCGGTTGCTACTAAGGTGGGGGCAATGCCGTTAGGGTCTAGAATCTTACTAATTTCATAGCTTAGTTTGCCTGCAACGATATTGTAACCTTTTTCAATATCGGTTCGAGGCATACGCACTTGTTTGCTTTTACCATTTTCTTGAACAAGAACGACATCTTTAGGATGCTCGAATTTTAGATAATTTTTAGCGACCAAATCCTGTAGCATGGTGTATAATTCAGGATGTTGATAAAAGGTTTTAATTTCTGCCAGTGTTAGTGGCATACCATCCATCCATTGAATACCTTTCTGTTCAGCCCATTTTTTATTGCGACGATATAACAAAATTAAATTTAATAAACGCTTTTGTTCTGTGCTTATTTTACCTTTTAGCCCTAACTCCCAACTATGGATATTATTGTTACCACCGCGTTTATCCTTAACCGATTTACCGTAAAGCTCTGCTAATGAATAATTTTCTAATAATAAACGTGAAAGTTTATTATCCATACAAGCTTGACCTTGTTGTAAAATGTCATTTAAGCACTGGTTTTCACGGGAAAAATTTTTGAGATCAATAGCTTGCTTTAAATGCCCTACAATAAAAATACGTTTACGGCTTTGCGCTAAACCAAAATGTTGCGCATCTAATACTTGCCACGTAACTTGATAACCCAATTGTTGTAATTTTTCTAAGATGATGCTTAATGTTCTACCTAGTTTCGCATTGCTATTAGGTTTTTTATCGTGTCCGACTAAACCTTCAACATTCTCTAAAATAAAAGCAGCAGGTTTCTTTTCTTGCAAGATTCTCTCAATTTCAAAGAATAAAGTGCCGCGTGTATCGGCAAAGCCATAACGTTTTCCAGCGCAACTAAAGGCTTGGCAAGGAAAACCCGCCAATAACACATCAAAATCCGGAATATCCTGCGCATGTATTTGAGTAATATCACCGTGCAATTCACTATTTGGAAAATTATCTTGATAAACTGTGATAGCATGCGATTTAATTTCTGAAGTAAATACACATTGCGCCGTATAACCTGTTTTTGCGCAAGCTTGCTCAAACCCCAAACGAAAACCACCCATGCCAGCGAATAAGTCAATAAAACGTAGGTGTTGCTTGGTGCTCATGAAAAAAATTCCTTTTGCTTTATATCTCAACGGCGATTCGTGCGCATTTATGGTAGCATTTTCGGGTCTGCGGTTCCAGCAATTTTTTATGGAATAGCATCAAAGGATATGATAATCAGATGAATAATATTCTCAAAATTAATAAAGACTTAGTTCAAGAACGTAAAGCCACATTAGAAGCTGCCAAAGTAAGTTTAAAGCAGCAATTTATTGGAATTGATAAAATTATCGACAGCCTGATTGATTACATTCAGGTGTGGTATTTAATGCCCGAATTGTTAAAGCGCCCTGTGATTGTCAATTTATGGGGAATGACCGGCGTGGGCAAAACGGATTTAGTGCGTAAGTTAGCCAAAGCATTGCACTATCAAGATCGCTTTACCGAAATTGAGTTATCTAACGTTGACCAAACCTCGTGGAATACGTCTGTTTCGGCGGTATTAGAAAGTCATGGCTTTCACGATGGCAAGCCGAATATTGTGTTATTTGACGAAATTCAACGCTTTAATACGATTGATCATGACGGTAAGCCCTTACCACAAACCAAATATATGGATTTTTGGGAATTGCTGTCCGACGGTAAATTATCCAAAAAAGAACGCGATGATTTAGATAGTTTTTTATTTGGCTTTTATCAACGGCGGCAAGAGGCGCAACGCAAACGCAATGCGGGTGAGCCGGTGCCAGATTCCAGTTTTTATTTGAGTTCATGGGAAGCAATTGGTTTAAAAAAAGCCTTGAATCTCGACATTCAAATTGAGGAATTGCTGAATATTACGGAAGATGAAATGGTCGATATGATTATGCAGGCAAAAAAGCATAAGACCATTTACGAGCCAATCAATCATGCGAAAACCTTGATTTTAATTTCAGGCAATTTAGACGATGCCTTCCATGTAGCGATCCAAGCCGCTGAAGCCGAAGTGGATGCGGATATTTTCCATGCGTTTACTAGTAAAGTAACGCTGATGGATGTAAAAAACGCGTTATTACGTAAATTTCGTCCAGAGCAAGTGGCACGTTTCGGCAATATTCATTTGATTTATCCCAGTTTACGTAAACAGGATTTTGTTGCCTTAATTGATAGAGAAATCCAACGAGTACGTAATGAAACCTATGAGCGCACTGGGATTAGTTTAAGTATTGATGAAAGCGTAGCACGTTTAATTTACCGTAACGGTGTGTTTCCTGTACAAGGCGTGCGTCCTGTATTTTCAAGCGTGACGGATATTCTGGAAGTCAATTTGTCGAAGCTGTTATTACACGCACTGTCTATAGATGCTGATAATATTCATATTCATTATGACGAAACGGCATTACAGTTTACGGCGCAAGTAGGCAAGGATTTAGTGCATTATCCTTATATTGGCACGATTGATAATATCCGCGATAAAAATGATAAATCAGCCGTGGCGAATATAAGCGTTCATGAAGCCGGTCATGCTGTGGTGTATATGCTGTTGTTTGGTTTAGCACCGCTGCAATTAAAAAGCCGAATTGCCAATTCTTACGCAGGCGGTTTTACCTTTCCCCATCAAATTCACCGTACCCATCGCTCTATGTTAGATATGATTAAAGTGTATCTAGCGGGTGGTATTGCGGAAGAGATGGTTTTTGGCGTACAAAATGCCTCAACTGGGCGTGAGCATGATCGTGAACAAGCCACAACTTTAGCCTTAGAGTATGTACGTCGCTATGGGTTTGATCCTGAATTCCAAGCCACCTACACGATTGAAGATTATGCCAGTCGTATGGATTTCACAGTAACTGATGCAGATATTGAGAAAATGATGATGCGTTTGGTGAGTGAAACCCGCGAAATGTTGGGACAAAATAGTCACTTGTTAATGGATCTAGCGCGAGCATTGGCAGCGGCAGGCAGTTTAAAAACTGAAGCAGTGGCTGTCTTAGCGCAACAGCACGGTTTGGATGTTGTGGTTAAAGAGGAAGGTTATTTGCATATCCCGAATTATGACCAACAATTAATGCAGCCATTAGCCTTACGTCGGCAATATTCGGTATAATTGCGCCTATGACCCAAGATGTATTAACTCAATTAGCGAGCGTGTTAGAAGAGCGTAAACACGCCAGCCCCGATAGTTCTTACGTAGCTAAACTGTACAGTAAAGGTTTAGACGCCATTTTAAAGAAAATTGGCGAAGAAGCGACTGAGACCGTTATGGCGGCGAAAGATCAAGCCAACGATAAAATTGTGTATGAAGTCGCAGACTTATGGTTTCATACCTTGGTATTATTGGCGCATCAAAATTTACAGCCCGACGATGTTTTAAATGAATTGGCACGTCGGTTTGGTTTATCCGGTTTGGTTGAAAAAGCCAACCGTCCTGCTTAAAGGATGTTTCAACGATGCACTTTAGCCCATTACAACTGATCCTAATTCTGGTTATTGTCATTTTATTGTTTGGTACTAAAAAACTACGCAATATGGGCGGTGATTTAGGCGAAGCGTTTAAAAACTTTAAGAAAGCAGTTAAAGACGGGGATGAGGATAAAACGCAAACCCCACCCTCACAAGTGACACAAAATCAGACCAATGAGGGGCGTGTGATTGAAGGCGAAGCTAAAGTTAAAGACAAAGTGTAAGCTAGCTTTGTATGTTTGAAGCCAGCTTTCTCGAACTATTGTTGATTGGGGTCGTTGCCTTATTGGTGATTGGCCCCGAGCGTTTGCCTGCGGTTGCCCGTACCATTGGCTTATGGTTAGGGCGCATCCGCCGTTTTATTGCGCGTACTAAAGCAGATTTAGAGCGCGAACTGCATACCGATGAGCTGCGCGATATGTTGTATAAACAAGAAGAAGAATTACGTAACCTGCGAATTATGATGCAGGACAAAACCGATCATATAAATCAATCCGTGAATGAAGTCGCGTCGCAAGCGATGGCAAAACCGACGGATGTAAACAAATCCAACCCGCATGAATAAACCCTCAAATGCTGATAGCGCCTTGCAAGGTTTTCTTGAACACTTAATCGAGCTACGTGATCGCCTGTTAAAAATGGTGATTGCGGTGATGGTGGTGTTTATCGCGCTGTCTCCGTTTGTACAGGATTTATATAACGCGTTATCTGAGCCTTTAGTGAGCCAATTACCCAACGGCAGTAAACTGATTGCCATTGGCGTGGCGACTCCGTTCTTGATCCCGTTTAAGCTGGCGTTGTTGGTCGCTTTCTTAATTGCCTTACCTTATGTGTTTTATCAAATCTGGGGCTTTGTCGCGCCCGGTTTATATCAGCACGAAAAGCGCTTAGTGACACCCCTATTAGTTTCTAGCGTTGCACTATTTTATATCGGCATGGCTTTTGCCTATTTTGTGGTAATTCCCATGATTGCGCGGGCATCAGTGGCTTTTGCACCAAGTAATGTCATGCCCACGCCGGATATTGCCGAGTATTTGGATTTTACCATTGCCATGTTTTTGGCATTTGGGCTCAGTTTTGAAACACCAGTTGCCACTATTCTATTAATTACAATGGGGGTAGTGAGTGCCGATACCTTAACCAAAGCACGCCCGTATATTATTGTCGGAGCATTTGTATTGGGTATGTTCTTAACACCGCCGGATGTGGTTTCTCAAACCTTAATGGCAGTACCCATTTGGTTATTATTTGAAGCCGGATTATTCTTAAGCAAGCTGTTCCAACGCAATGTGCAGACGTTTCGTGATGAAAAAGCAGCACATGAGCAACAACAATTATTACAAGAACAGCCTGCAAGCCCACCACCAAGCAGCTCAACTGCCCCCACACCGGATGCACCTGTGATTTGGGAAGATGAGCATTATTCCTTTAAAGAAACGCAACCTGTGCAATCGACGGATTCGCCCGAATATCGCCCCATGACAGAGGCGGAAATGGAAGCGGAAATGCAGAAGATTGATAATGAGTTGCAGAATTTAGCGAAACCGAACTCAGAACCGCCCAAAGATAAAGAATAGGTTGCGTTAAATAACACACAATTTACTTAGATTGCTGAGGTGCTTGTGGCTACTACTATTCCACGTCGTAAGACGCTATTGATTATTCTGGATGGCTTTGGGGTTAATCCTAGCAAGAAATACAATGCGGTGTATGAAGCCAATACGCCGCGCTTAGATGAGTATTTCGGTCAATATCCGCATACCACTTTACAAGCATCGGGACGTTCTGTTGGTTTACCTGATGGGCAAATGGGCAATTCCGAAGTTGGGCACATGACCATTGGTTGCGGCATGATCTTGAAGCAAGATTTAGTGCGAATTGATGATGCAGTAGACGATGGTAGCCTCGCCAATAATGCCACGTTACAAGCGGCACTGGCTCAAGCCAAACAAGCCCAGTGTTCTTTACATTTAATCGGTTTGTTATCCGACGGTGGCGTACACAGTCACATTAATCATGTAGTTGCCTTAATGCAGATTGCCGCCGCCGCAGGTGTCAAACCAGTAATTCATGCGATTATGGATGGGCGTGATACCGCACCGAAAGCGGGTCGACAATATTTAGCGCGGATTTTAGAAACGATTAAAAGTACCGGTGGTGAAATTGCGACCATCAGCGGGCGTTTTTATACAATGGATCGGGATAAACGCTGGGAGCGTACCAAATTGGCATGGGACGCGTTAGTTAAGGGTATCGGTACACCTGCTACAGACCCATTAACTGCACTGGATGATGCCTATGCGGCGGGTGAAACCGATGAATTCGTTAAACCCCGCATTATGCCGAATGCAGAATTAATTCGCTCGAATGACCCGGTATTATTCTTTAACTTCCGGAATGACCGTCCACGGCAAACGGCTGAAGCCTTAGGGTTGGCTGATTTCAATCAATTTGAACGCGGTGATTTTACGCCTGTACAGTTAACCACTATGACGGAATATGACGCTAAATATCCGTTCCCGATTATTTTCCCAGCCGAACGCCCTACCACTAATTTGGCGCAAACCATTAGCCAAGCGGGTTTAAGCCAGTTTCACTGTTCGGAAACCGAAAAATACGCGCATGTGACCTTCTTCTTTAATAGTGGGCGTGAAGCGCCATATGAGGGAGAAGCGCGTTTAGTCATTCCATCGCCTAAAGTGGAAACTTACGACTTACAGCCGGAAATGAGTGCCCCTGAAGTGGCAGATGCTGTTATTAATGCGCTGAATTCACAACAGTATGACTTTATTGTAGTAAATTTCGCGAATGGCGATATGGTCGGGCATACTGCGGTAGAAAATGCGGTGATTAAAGCGGTGGAAACCTTAGATCGGGAAGCTGGACGTGTGTTAGATGCGGCGGTTGCCAATGATTATTCCGTCATTTTAACGGCTGACCACGGTAACTGTGATGAATACCTTGATCCCTTAACTGGTGAACCCAATACACAACACACTGTCTATCCTGTCCCTTGTTTGGTTATGGATAAGGTGAATTGGCGTTTATCAACGGAAGGAGGGTTAAGCAATTTAGCACCGACGATTTTGCAGCTTATGGGGTTGCCAAAACCTGCCAGTATGAAAGCGAAATCCTTATTATTAGAAGAAGCATCGGGTTCAATGGGGGCGTATTAAGGTTACGCCCACCGGTCTACTCATTGCTTTAAAATTTGTAGTAAGTTTTATTGAGATAGGCGACGACATCTAAGATTTCGTCGTCATACCAGTTAGTACTGGAATTGGCATCGCAGCGGCGAACTTGGCTTTCGAGCATCGCTAGGTTTTTGACTTGTCGATCCGGCTTAGTAAAAACATCCGTGCCATGACAACTTAAACATTTTGAACCAGCAAAGAGCTTTTGCCCATTGACTGCATTGCCTTCCTTGGCATGAGCTAATGGCATCAATAAGACGCTCATTAGAACAATGATCATCGCTTTCATTTAGAACCCTCTTAATAAAGGTCAGGTCTGTTGTTGTAAATGCGCAATCCGAATGGAAGCAGGCGGATGCGAATCATAGAACGCTGAGTACAAGGGATCCGGTGTCAGGGTACTCGCATTCTCTTTATAAAGACCTACGAGCGCACTTATCAGTTCCGTACTGCTTGACTGCTGGGCAGCGAATGCATCGGCTTCAAATTCGTGTTTACGTGACCACCACGCCATTATTGGCCCAATAAAAAAGGTAAACACGGGACTTACGACTACAAACAACAATAACGCCATGTACGTGGACGGTTGTTGCACACCTAATGAAGTATAGAACCATTCTTGCTGCATAAACCAAGCAATTGCCATAAAACCGACCAACGTCATCGTCATAGATAGCAACATACCCTTAACAATATGCTTACGTTTGAAATGCCCGAGTTCATGGGCTAATACTGCTTCCACTTGCGCGGGCGTCAGACTTTTTAACAAGGTATCAAAGAACACAATGCGTTTATTTTTGCCAAAGCCAGTGAAATAGGCATTGCCATGCCCCGAACGGCGCGAACCGTCCATCACAAACACACCTTTACTATTAAAACCCGTACGTTCTAATAACGCATGAATACGGGTTGCGACTTCGCCTTCTTCTAATGGGCTAAATTTATTGAATAAAGGTGCAATAAATTTCGGGTAAGCCCACATCATGAATAATGAAAATACGGTTAATGTACCCCACGCATACAACCACCATAATGTGCCCGCCGTATTCATCAGCCATAAAATCAACATTACTAACGGCAGACCTAAGGCTAACGATAAGCCCATGCCTTTGAGCAAATCTACCCAAAAGGTTTTAGGGGTCATTTTATTAAAACCGAATTTTTCTTCTAATACGAAGGTACGATACAGCGATAACGGTACATCTAATAAGCTGCTAATCAATAGTAAGCTGACAATCACCGCTGTACCTGTGAGTAATTCACTCCAAGCAAAGCCGCGCCAAAATTGATCTAAAACATTAAAACCGCCGCCTAATGTCCAGCCCAATAAAATAACGAAGGCAATCCCCAACTCAAGCCGTCCTAATTGCCCTTTAGCTAGGGTGTAATCGGCGGCTTTTTGGTGTTCAGCCAATGAGATTTTATCGCTAAAGGCAGTCGGTACAGCCGCCCGATGCGCTGCCACATAGTGACGCTGACGTAACGATAAATACAGTTGTGTTAAGGTCGACGCGACCAAGAACAGCAGGAAAATCCAAGTAAAAGTTTGCATGGTAAATCTGGTACTATTTCATCAATTTTTAACTTAAAAACAAGTGTAACCTAATGCTGATAAATCAGGAAAATTTGATCTGGATTGACTTGGAAATGACGGGGTTAGATACCCAACATGATGTCATTATTGAAATGGCAACGATTGTGACCGACAAAAATTTAAATATTCTGGCAGAAGGTCCCGTGATTGCCATTCATCAAAGCGATGCCACTTTGGCGGCAATGGATGAGTGGAATCAAACCCATCACGGGGGTTCTGGTTTAATTGCACGGGTCAAAGCCAGCGATTGGACAACACCCCAAGCCGAGCAAGCCACCTTAGATTTTCTACAACACTGGCTACCCGCAGGTGTTTCGCCTATGTGTGGCAATACTATTTGCCAAGATCGACGTTTCCTCGCCCGCCAAATGCCCAGCTTAGAAAAATTCTTTCATTACCGTAATTTAGATATTAGCACGATTAAAGAACTGGCTAAACGCTGGAAACCGGAGATTCTTGACGGGTTCAAAAAGGATACCAAACATTTAGCATTAGATGATATTCGGGATTCAATTGAAGAACTCAAGTATTACCGTCAGCACTTTATTCAAATCTAATCATCTGTTACCACATCGACTACTGCGCCGCCAACTTTGAACGGAATTTTGGCGGTTGCAATGGCAACATCGGTCGTAGTCGAAATCACTTGCGCCGCACAGCCGCTTAATAAGCCAGCCAATAGCAAGCTAAACAGCATTTTTTGAATAAAACTCGCCCTTTATTATGATGATTATGGCGAAAGTATAACCAAACTTTCCCGCCTAGGCAGGAAAGCTGGATAGAAGGCGGGTTATGCTTCTTCTTTCTTCGGACTGAAGCGTTTGCGGTCGTTTTCCGTTAAGTAACGTTTACGAATACGGATGTTTTTCGGCGTGATTTCGACTAATTCATCGTCATCAATGAATTCCATCGCTTGTTCTAAGGTCATCCGAATCGGTGGCGTCAGAATCAAGTTTTCATCTGTACCCGCTGCCCGGATATTGGTTAACTGCTTAGCTTTCAAAGGGTTAACGACTAAGTCGTTGTCGCGGCTATGAATGCCGATGACTTGACCTTCATAGACTTCTTCACCGTGACCAATAAACATACGACCGCGTTCTTGCAGATTGAAGATCGCATAAGCTAAGGCTTTACCCATACCGTTAGAAATCAGCACACCATTATGGCGTTGACCAATCGCGCCAGTTTTATAAGGACCATAATGTTCAAAGGTGTGATACAACAAACCTGTACCTGAAGTCATGGTCATAAAGTCGGTTTGGAAACCGATTAAACCACGAGACGGCATTAAGTATTCTAAGCGTACACGCCCTTTGCCATCCGGTGCCATATCTTTTAACTCAGCACGGCGTAAGCCTAACGCTTCCATGACCTTACCTTGGCTGCTTTCTTCCACATCCACGGTTACCGATTCAAACGGTTCCATTTTTTCGCCGTCAATTTCGCGAATAATAACTTCAGGTCGTGACACCGCCAGTTCATAACCTTCACGCCGCATATTTTCAATCAAAATGCCTAAGTGCAATTCGCCGCGACCGGATACTTTGAATTTCTCTGGGTCGTCGGTTTCTTCTACCCGTAAGGCAACGTTATGCAGCAATTCTTGCTCTAAACGTTCTTTCAAACGGCGTGAAGATGTACCCGTTTTAACTTCTTTACCGGCAAACGGTGAAGTATTGACTTGGAAGGTCATAGTAACGGTCGGTTCATCAACGCTTAATGGCGGCAACGCAACTACGTTTTCAGGGTCACACAAGGTATCAGAAATATGCAATTCATCCATCCCAGAGAATGCAATAATATCCCCCGCTTGTGCTTCGTTGACTTCAACCCGTTCTAAACCATTGAATCCTAAGATTTTCAAAATACGCCCATTACGTACTTTGCCTTCGGTATCAATCGCTTTTACGACAGTATTGGTTTTAACTTTACCTTGCTTAATCCGACCGATGCCGATAATGCCGAGGTAAGAGTTGTAATCCAATTGGCTGACTTGTAATTGGAACGGTGCAGTGGGATCAACATCCGGCGCACTCACACTGTTAATAATTGTTTCAAACAGTGGGGTCATATCGCCTTCTGATACGGTTTCTTCCAAACCCGCAAAGCCATTTAAAGCCGAGGCATACACGACGGGGAAATCTAACTGTTCATCAGTTGCGCCGAGATTATCAAATAATTCAAATACTTGATCCATCACCCAATGCGGACGCGCACCCGGGCGGTCAATTTTGTTAATGACTAAAATCGGTTTTAAACCATGCGCAAAGGCTTTTTGTGTCACAAAGCGAGTTTGTGGCATTGGGCCATCAACCGCGTCCACTAATAATAAAACGGAATCCACCATCGACAAAACGCGTTCAACTTCGCCACCGAAGTCCGCATGTCCCGGGGTGTCCACAATATTAATACGGTATTCTTGGCCATTGTTGGGATTAGTCCAGCGTAACGCAGTGTTTTTCGCCAAGATTGTAATGCCACGCTCTTTTTCGAGCGCGTTCGAGTCCATCATACGTTCAGTAACTTCGGCGCGTTCGCCCAACGTACCGGATTGTTGTAATAATTTGTCAACCAATGTGGTTTTACCGTGGTCAACGTGAGCAATAATGGCGATATTTCGCAAATTCTGGATCACAGGAAACTAACTCATGAATACGTGAAGGCGCGGATTATACCTTGTCGAGCTTAAGTTTCTAATCAATTTGCGAAAATTCCATGCGCGACTCGGCAATTGCCCTCTAAGATAGCTAACTTTTATGACAGTTTAGAGAAATAAACCTATGACAACTGCAACTCGTAGCCATTATGACCTGCTGGGTGGGGAAGTTGGCGTTTTGCAATTAGTGAATCGCTTTTATGATTTAATGGACGAACTGCCCGAAGCTTACGAACTACGTAAAATTCACCCACAAGATTCCAGCGAATCTCGCGCAAAATTATTTAAGTTTTTATCAGGCTGGTTGGGCGGTCCGGGCTTATATGAAGCAGAATACGGTCACCCACGTTTACGCCAACGCCACTTTCCATTTCAAGTTAATAGTCAAATGCGTGACCAATGGATTATGTGTATGGATTTAGCATTAGATGAACAATCAAATGACGAATTATTAAAACTGCAACTCAAACAAGCGATTGCACGTTTAGCGGATCACATGCGAAATACAGCAGATTAATCGGAAAACTACCACTTATCGGATTTGTGCCAGTTAATAGCAAATTTGTCTTACATAAATAAGGTATCTAGCTTCATTTGTGTTTTTACATGCACACTAACTACTGTAAGCGAAGCTTTACTTAAATCAAGGATTGATATTATGAAAACAACATTAGCTTTAATTATTGGCACAACCCTATTAGTTGCAAGTTCTGCACAAGCAGGGGGATATGCTGGCAAAACCGGCTGGTATGTCGGTGCGGATGCGGGTCTGACACGTAATAATAGTAAGTATTCTGATATTCCTTATTGTCCCGGTGTCGGCCCTTGTAGAACTTCTACCGATAAATCCGATAGTACATGGCGTGCTCGTGCGGGTTATCAATTCAATGAAAACTGGGGGGTAGAAGGGGCTTATGAAGATCTAGGTCAAACTTATAGTGGTAATAGAAATAGCCCTGCTGGTAGTTATTCTGCAAACCAAGAAACTACAGCTTGGACATTAGCTGCAATTGGTAAAGCGCCTATTTCCCAGAATCGCCGTATAAAAGCTTACGGAAAACTAGGAATTTCACGTTGGGAAAGCAAAAACGATTGGCGTTCACCAACTGGATTGATACGTTCTGATGCGAATTTTAAAGATAAAGGTACTGATCCAGTAGCAGGTGTTGGTTTAGAGTACGATGTTTCTAATCAATGGACGGTAAGAGGTGGCTATGATCGCCATTTTAATGTAGGTAAAACCGGTAATGGTAGTTTAGGAACAATTGAAAAAGACGTGGATGCTTTAACTATTGGTGCAAGCTTTAACTTCTAATTTAGTCTGTTAAGTAATACAGGGGATAAAGTGAATTTTATCCCCTGTATGCTTATTAGCATTTGAATTCTTCAGCAGGCGGCAATTGCAGATAAAAGCCGTTTTCTTGGATAACTTTCAGCATTTCTTGCGGATCAGCTTTAATTACTAAGTTGCGGGCGGGGCTTAGTTCAAATTCAAATGAAAATTCCGGTGTGCCGAAAATTTTTAGTAAGGTTTCGGGTACACGGTTGAATTCATCTTTAATCGGTAAGAATAGAAACGAGCCGGGTTTACGGCGGCTTCTATACACATAACATTGCATGTCTAACACTCTCTTACTGTTTAACAAGTACAAACGCTTGGCGAATGCTGTTTAACTTAATCGCTGTGCTAGCCGTTTGTCCAGTAGTCCGCTCGTCTAAGGTAATTTCATCAGCTTTAATTTCAAGTAAACGCCCCTCACGTTTACGTCCATCGGTTTGAATCAACTGCACATATTGGTTTTCATACTCGGCTAATTTAGTCGCCTGAATAGTTTCAAAACCTAACTTATATAATGGTGCTGTAGGCAAGGGTTCTGTGGCAACTGGTGTGGGATTGGTTAGATTATGAGGTTGAGTTGGAGTCGTGGCGGGTGCGGTAGTATTGTTATGAGTCTGTGTTGTGCCAGCCGCTGGTAAATTTAACGGAACATTATTAATGGCAGCAGGTTGTGGGTTGGTAGCCGGTTGGCTTGAAATTTGATTTAGACCAATACTTTCAGCCGGAATACCTACTTTGGAACTTAAATTTAAGCCGTGTTTGGAAATTTGGTCTAATGCACCTAGTCCCCATGCTGCCGCCGCAATTAATAAGCCCACGAAGCCCGTAATCACCCAACCACTAACTCGATGCCAGATCGTGGGTAATATGAGTACATTCAGCCCGGGCACAAACGCCACTATACCTGTGATCGGATGGTGTTTGAAACCAAACACGATCACCATAATCCAGCTTAAAATAAATAAGAATGCGCCAAGAATTAGTGCCGCAGGCAGCAAGTACTCCATCTGAATCCCCAAATCAATCTTCTAAGTAAGTGTAACCAATCAAGCCTGCTTCAATTTCACGTAGTAACATTTTACGCCGTTCTAAATCGCTGACGGTTTTGGTTAATTTATGTCGGCATTGCGCTAATAAGGCTTTTGGCTCGAAATGGATATAGCGCAGTAATTCATCAATCGTATCACCTCGCTCCGGCTCTGACAGCTTATAGCCGCCATTCGGTAGCAGTTCCACATTAATGGAATCGGTGTCACCGAACAAATTATGCAGATCGCCCAAAATCTCTTGGTAAGCCCCAATCATAAAGATACCGATTAGATAAGGCTGTCCGGCATTTAGTTCATGTAAAGGTAGGGTACTTTCTAAATGCCCACTTTCTACATAACGCGATACTGTGCCGTCTGAATCACAGGTCATATCTTGTAAGGTAGCACGCCGTTCGGGGCGTTCATTTAAACGATGCAACGGCATAATCGGGAAGATTTGTTCGATGGCCCAAACATCCGGCATAGATTGGAACAGGGAAAAGTTACAGAAATATTTGTCTGCTAATTTTTCGCGTAAATTGGTTTGTAATTCACTATCTAATTCAGCAAACAAATCGGGATCGTGCAGAATTTTTTTACTAATAGCCCGGTGAAAATCTTCAGCTTGGGCGCGTTGTTGCAGACTAATAGAACCGTGTGCAAATAAGCTATGCGCTTCACTTAACCAATACGCTGCATCGTGATACACCTCAGATGGCGGCAAGCGTCGTTTATTTTCATATAATCTAAATAGATTGTGCAAAATCGCGGGCGCATCATTCGCAGGTTCAAGTAAATTCGGCACATGTTCAGGCTGTTCGGGATCAGTATCAATCACATTGGTAATTAATACCGCGTGGTGTGCAGTCATCCCGCGTCCAGATTCGGTAATAAAATCGGGAAACGGTAATTCGTATTCTTCGCAGACATCTAACACGCTACGGACAATTGTATTGGCGTATTCTTGTAAGCTGTAATTAATCGAACAATCGTTACGCGAACGCGAGCCTTCATAATCCACACCTAAGCCGCCGCCGACATCAACCACGGAAATAGGCGCACCGAGTTGGTGTAACTCGGCAAAATAACGGCTAGCTTCACTCATGCCACGTTGAATATCGCGGATATTGGCAATTTGCGAACCCATATGGAAATGCAGCAATTGTAAGCTGTCTAATTTACCAGCTTGTTTCAGCAGCTCGACCATATCAATGGCTTGACTGGCCGATAAACCGAACTTCGATTTTTCGCCCCCTGTATTTTGCCATTTGCCTTTGCCGAGTGAATATAAGCGCACGCGAATGCCTAACAGTGGCTCAATTCCCAGTTTTGCAGATTCTTCTAGGCTTTCAATCAGTTCTGAAGGCTTTTCCACCACAATAAAAATGCGGTGTCCCATTTGCCGCCCAATTAAGGCAAGCCGTAAATATTCGCGGTCTTTATAGCCATTGCAAATAATGGTACTGCCTTCAGGCGCAGATCCCAGCACTGCCATTAATTCCGGTTTGCTGCCCGCTTCTAAGCCCACTTGTTGTTTGCCGCCATTGAGGATTTCTTCAACCACGCTGCGTTGTTGATTGACTTTAATCGGGTAGATAGCGGTATAGCGGCTGTGTTGTCCGGCATCGCTAATCGCTTTATTAAAGGCGATTTGTAAGCGTTGTACCCGATCATGCAGAATATCCACAAACCGCACTAATAAGGGAAAGCGCATGCCTTGTTCATGGTGTACGCGCTGCGCCAGTTCGTATAAATCAATTTGCCCCGTTTGCTTAGGCAAGTGCATGGCGACATTACCCGCCGCATTAATATCAAAATAACCGTCACCCCAGTGTTGAATACTGTATAAGCGGCGAGCGGCATCAAGACTCCAAGGTTTTTGATTTGGCATGGCACATCCTAATGAGTGGCGCGTAAAGGCGTGCAGGATACTAGGTCTACGCCTACTTGAGAATGAAATTGTGTTAACGCTGTGGTTTCTGGGTTGCGTTATCATAAGGCAATTGTGTTGATTAGGATGGTTAGCAATGGCGGGTCGCACCGAACGCGTTTCTACTGAACGCCGTGATTGGCGTAATCTCAAATCTGTCTTACCGTTTTTATGGGAATATCGCGGACGCGCTTTATTTGCGTTGTTATGTTTGATCGCGTCTAAAGTGGCAATGGTCGGCGTACCAGTGGTATTAAAAGACCTTGTGGATGCCTTACAAGCCACACCTGCGAAAGTGGTGGTCTTACCGGTTAGTTTATTAATGGCTTACGGCGCATTACGTTTAGCCAGCTCCGTCTTCAATGAATTACGCGATACCGTGTTTGCCCGTGTGCGTTATCACGCAATGCGCAAAATGTCGGTACGGGTGTTAGAACATTTACACCAACTTTCCTTGCGCTTTCATTTAGAGCGAAAAACCGGCGCGATTAGCCGTGATTTAGAACGTGGTACAGCCTCGGTTAGTACGCTCATGAATTTCATGGTATTTAGTATTATTCCGATAGCGGTGGAATTTGGCTTAGTCGCGTTTATGTTATTGAAAAACTACGCGCCTATTTTTGCGTTAGTTACGTTTATTACCGTAGCCGTTTATGTGTATTTCACCATCAAAATTACCGAATGGCGCATGGATCATCGCCATGAAATGAATCGGCTGGATTCACAATCCAGCAATCAAGCAGTGGATAGTTTAATCAACTATGAAACAGTTAAATACTTCAATAATGAAGAGCTGGAATTAAAACGCTACGATCAAACCCTAGCCGATTGGGAAAGCGTCGCCGTTAAAAGCCAAACCTCGATGTCGCTGCTGAATTTTGGACAAGCCTCCATTATTAGCATTGGCGTTACTGTAATTATGTTCTTGGCGGCGAATAGCGTGGTGCAAGGCAGTATCAGCATTGGCGATTTAGTCATGGTCAACGCCTTTATGCTGCAACTGTTTTTACCGTTGGGTTCTTTAGGCATTATCTATCGGCAGATGAAATATACGTTGGCAGATATGGATATGGTGTTTCGCTTATTGGAAACCCCACAAGAAGTCACAGATAGTCCTGCGGCTACGGATTTGGTGGTTAAACAAGCGAATATCAGCTTTGAACATGTGGCTTTTGCTTATCAAAATGAACGCCCGATTCTACGGGATGTAAGTTTTAAGATTGCTGCTGGGCATAAAGTTGCCATTGTGGGGCATAGCGGCGCGGGCAAATCCACGATTTCCCGCTTACTGTATCGCTTTTACGATATTACGTCAGGGCGTATTTTGATTGACGGGCAAGATATAAGCCAAGTCACGCAAAGCAGTTTACGCAAAACCATTGGCATTGTGCCGCAAGATACTGTGCTATTTAACGACACGATTCGCTATAACCTGCAATACGGCAATCTACAAGCCAGCCAAGCGGAACTCGAACAAGCGGCAGATATGGCGCATATTCGCCATTTTATTGAAAGTTTGCCAGACGGTTGGGATACGTTAGTTGGGGAGCGTGGTTTAAAATTATCGGGGGGCGAAAAGCAGCGGGTGGCGATTGCCCGCGCCATCCTTAAACAGCCGCCGATTCTCATCTTTGATGAAGCAACTTCTTCTTTAGACAGCGCGACCGAACAAGCGATTCAACAGACCTTACGCGAAGTTGCTGGGCAACATACTACGTTGATGATTGCACATCGCTTATCCACGATTGTCGATGCTGACCAGATTTTGGTGATGGATAAAGGGCAGGTGGTTGAACAAGGTACACATGCGGAATTATTAGCGCAAGACGGCATTTATAAACATATGTGGGAATTACAGTTGCGCGACGATAAGTAGTTTGGCTTAAATTGGCTCAATACTATTTTCTAGTTTTTCCGCCGAGATGCTGTAAATACATCCTTGTACGCTCCAGCCCCGCATCCTGTGGGGCAGTCCCCCCAGTAGCGATGTTCATACGTTAAATTTCCTCCAGCCCCGCATCCTGTGGGGCAGTCTCTGCTGCAAATCTAGCAAATAGTGGGTCAAGCATTGCGTCACATGAAATATCTGCGAAACGCTTTGGTGTTATCTGGCGTTTTCGGGTTAAACGGAATCGAAAAACTTACGTGCTTAAACTGCTGGGCAAAGCGGCCGCTTTTCTGTAAATGCTCGGCAAACGCGGCGGCTACTTCATCGGGATCATTACCAAACACACCACAACCCCACGCGCCTAATATTAAGGCATCGCAGCCTTGTTCCGCAGCAATACTCAAAAAATGCTCAATACGGCGGCTTAAGGTAGCAGGAATATGTTTAAGGTTATGCGCTTCATTACGCGCCAGTGCGCCTTTATTCGGTGCAGGGCTGGTAATAAAATCAACCGCATACGCTTGTTCTAAGAGCTCGCCTTGGTCATTACGAAACACCATGCAGTGTGGTGAGTAAATCACATGATCCGAATACAGCAAACTGTGATTCACATTGCGGTGATAGTGATAATACTCCGGGCATTGCTGCAAACTGCCGTATAAGGCACTACTTCGCGCAAGGCTTTCTTCTTGTGCTTGACTACCGCCTAAAAAACCCCCCCCTGCGTTTTTTGCGGAAGCGAAATTTAAAACGCCAACTTTGGTAAATTGCCCCAATGCTAATAAGCGGCTTGCGCCTTGTAAGGTGGTTTCATCTTGAACTTCCAAGACGGTTTGATAACTTTGTGGGCTGAATTTCGCGGCATAATCCGGCGTAAATAAGCGGGTTTGTGCCTTACATTCCGCAATTTCACGCGCAATATGTACCCGTTTACCACTGGGGGCGCTGTATTGACCGCTGTTAATAATAGTCACGGTGGCTTCTGCCATTTGTGCGCGCGCACTGCGAGGAATATTCATGTTTATTTTGCCTGTTGTAGCTGGTCGCGTACTACCATTAAGGCGAAGCCTAATAAGTTATCGCCCCGCCATTTAGTTGGGTTGCTGGCTTGGGAATTATCCTGCGCCAAGCCAATGCCCCAGATCGTATCCATCGGGCTGGCTTCCACTAAAATGCGTTCACCCGTCTGCAATAAAAAATCTTTAAGCGCGGGATATTGAGAAAATTTCGCTAGATTGCCTTGTACCACAATGGCAAAGCGTTGTTGTTTCCAGACCGATTCGTGGAAGGGCTGAATGTGTCGCCCTAACTTTTTAGCTGCATGTGGATGTTCTGCCGCAAGAATTTTCTGGCGTGTGCGTTCATCTTTAAATAAACGGGCTTTTTCCGCCATCATATAATGTTCAGCGGTAGCGTAAGTGACACCCTCAAGCACAAATGGGCTGGGATACCACTGGCTAAAACAGCTTTTGTCGATGATGTCAGGGTTTTTCTGGGTGTGACCCCAGAAAAACACATATTTCAGTATCTCGCCTTGCTGATAACGGCGGATTAATTTTTCACGACTGTATTGCATACTGATGACTGCGTGTGCGAATCACATCAAAGGATTCGTCGATTAATAATTCACCATTTCGATAGACGCAGCGCAGCAAATCCGTTTGCCCCTTTAAAGCATCTTCACGAAGGGTTTGATAAGCATTGTTGTGTTGAATCACAGCTAAACGCCCGCGTTTTGAGGTTTTGCCAGCATCGGTAATCGGCTGTTTGTAAGCGTCTTGCCATTGCCCGTTAATTTGCACCGCCGAGGCTTTCATGGCAAAGCTTAAGGTATCACGGTTAACTTTTTGCAATAAGCCGCCACCCATACCAAACGCGACGTTTTCGGTGGAAAAACCTGCTTGTTCAATGCTTTGTAATATCAACTTAATGGAATCTTTATCCACGCCGTCGCCTTGAATTAAACGCACCGCATTATCCAACACAATATAGCCTTTGCTATTGATGCGTCCGCCAAAGCTAGCATATAAGCGTTTTAACAAATCCGGCACGATGATTTCTGGTTTGCCTGAATCAGGGCGAATCACGACGGTTGCGCCACTGTTCTTCACTTGCTGGCGTAATTGCTCACCCCAAATCTGGGAAACGGCATTAAAGATGTCATACGAATCTGATACTACAGCTACGGTTTTACCGGGTTTAGCAAATTGATTCAGCATATTGGCATAGGCATCGGCTTCCTGTTCACGCCCCCATGCCGTCATGGTGGAGTGTTCTGTGGCTGGAATTGAAAACCCAGCCATATCCGCTTGGTAATAACGCCGTGCTGCTAATAAGGCGGCTACCGTATCCGTGCCTAAAAAATTAACCAAGTGCGCCATACCCCCTAATGCTGCGCTTTCTTGCGATGATACGCCGCGCGCGCCAAAGTCGTGCAATTTAAACGGTAATTGGGCTTCGGCATCATCGCTGGTTGTTTGTAAATAAGCGCGTAAGGTTTGCTTCACTTCCCATGAAACCGTTGCCACGGTCGTCGGATACCAAATAGCGCGTAATAAGGCAGTTTCTAGGTAAGACGTTAACCAATACAGTTGCGGGTCAGTATTTTTAATTTGCACTAAGGCATTGTGGGTAGGCACTACTGAACCTTCTGGCAACGCTTGGATTTCTACCGGCAAATAACCGTTATAACGCGCCAAAATGTATTGCCAACCGGCTTTGTTAAACGGCACGCCGTGTAAGGTAAATAACGCTTCGGCTTCCTCAATATCGGCTTGGCTAATGGGCGTTAATAGATATTCTTTGATAAACGCCTGTAAGCCAAAGAACACGCTTTGCTTGAACTCGCCACCGCGTGCTTCGATATAAGAAGACACGTATTCAGTGTGAGGCGGATATTGTAAGAAGTGGCTGGCTTTATAGCTGTCGGTATTCAAAATAATATTCTTAAACATAGGAACTCCTCCTGTGTTGAGTGAAACGTCGGTCTATCCAACGTCGTAAAAACGGGTGTTAACCGATTAAGGTTTTAATAATTTGGAAATGATCTTCAAATAAGCGTTCGGGATTTAAATCGCCAAGTGCCACCCACAACGCATGTTGGGCATCATCGCCGCCTTTGACTTTAGGCAAGCCCTGCGCATCGGGTTTTAATTCGATTAAAAAGGCATGGGTAATCGTGCGCCCGCGTGCTGAACGATAAGGGTCATCAAATACCTGTTGCTTACTAATCGAACCTGCCAAGACGGGGGCGGGTACTCTAATGCGGGTTTCTTCGCGTAATTCCCGAATCACCGCATCGCGTAATTTTTCCTGAGCATTAATAAAACCGCCGGGTAGCGCATATAAACCTTTACCGGGGCGTGCTTTGCGTTCAATTAATAAAATATGTCCCGCTTGTACCACCACTGCATCGACTGTGACAAACGTCGGCGGATAAGGCGCACAGTCCCAACCTTGTTGGTATTGGCGTACAAATGCCCACTCATCCGCAATCTCTTGATAAATTTCCGTATTTTTAAAATTGGCGAGCCAAGTTTGCATAGCAGATGGCAAGTTATCGGCAATTTGCCCGTGTAAGAAATACTGTTCCCGCAAGGGGGTGGAAGAAATACCTGCCACATTGTCCACATTAACCGATGCCCATTGGGGAAACATAGCCAAATAATACGAACTATGGTCTTTGTTATGCCCAATCAAACCAATACGCGGCTGTTGACTGCCTACTTTTGGTGGATACTGACAAGCAATGCCTTGTACCGTTTGTTGTACTCGGGTAATCCACGCCTGATCGTTATAAGTTTCATCTAATAACGGGGCGATAATTAAGCGTTCACCCACATCAGCGAAGATTTCCCGTATAAATTGTTCACGTTCGGCAAATGTCCAAGGGTTACGCAAAGAACGCGCTTGATAACTCGAACCGACCAATAAAATAACGTGTTCGGCTTGTGCTAACGCGGTTTCTACTACTTTTTGATGCCCATTATGAAACGGCTGAAAACGCCCAATAAATACCAAAAAATCAAAGGCTTTGCTTGACATCAGTAAGCTCCTTACTGCTTAAATCTATCTTAGTCTATCTAAGAATGACTGTAGTGTAGGTTATTTAGTGTCTTAAAGTCAATAATTGATTTGCACAATGATTAAAAGTGCTAAGCAGCCTAAACAACTGCTTAGTTAACGCATAAGCTTAGACTTTAACAGGTTTAACACGGCTGGCAGCTTCGGCAGCACGTTGACGGGCTTCGTCTGTTGTTTGACCCCGCGCTAAGGCAACCCCCATGCGGCGGCGTTCAAAGGATTCGGGTTTGCCAAATAAGCGAATATCGGTTTCTGGTACTTGTAAGGCTTCTGCCACGCCTTCAAAGGCAATGCCAGTAGCGTCCATACCGCCATAAATTACGGCACTGGCTCCCGTACTATGCATAGCCGTATTCACAGGTAAACCTAAAATAGCGCGTGCGTGTAATTCAAATTCATTTTGGTATTGGGTAATCATCGTGACCATACCGGTGTCATGTGGGCGAGGACTCACTTCAGAGAACCAAACTTCATCACCTTTAACAAATAATTCGACCCCAAATAAGCCACGTCCGCCTAAGTTTGTGGTAATTTTTTGGGCAATGTCTTGGGCTTTAGCTAGGGCAGTCTCTGACATGGCTTGTGCTTGCCAACTTTCTACATAATCGCCTTTTACTTGGCGATGCCCAATCGGCGTACAGAAATGCGTTTCAACGTTACCATTTGCACCTAATGCACGCACGGTTAATAAGGTAATTTCGTAGTCGAATTGAATGCACTGTTCAACGATCACGCGTCCGTGATTAACGCGTCCGGCGGATAAGGCATAGTCCCACGCAGCGGTTACTTCTTCAGGACTTTTAACCATTGATTGCCCTTTACCAGAAGACGACATCACCGGCTTGATAAAACAGGGGTAACCTACATCATCACACGCCGCTTGCATTTCGGCTAAGCTGGAAGCAAAGTGATAACGTGAGGTGGGTAAGCCTAATTCTTCCGCTGCTAAACGCCGAATGCCTTCACGATTCATGGTTAATTGCGTCGCACGAGCTGTGGGAATGACTTCTGCTAATTGATCCGCTTCAATACGGGCTAATTCATCGGTGGCAATCGCTTCAATCTCTGGCACGATTAAATGCGGTTGCTCTTGTTCCACTAAGGCACGTAAGGCATGCGGATCTGCCATATTAATTGTATGGAAACGATGTGCAACTTGATGACCGGGCGCATTGGCATAACGATCCACCGCAATCACTTCAACCCCTAAGCGTTGTAACGCAATAATGACTTCTTTGCCTAACTCGCCACTGCCTAACAACATGACTTTGGTGGCGGAGGGGGACAATGCAGTTCCAATACGCATAAAATTTCCTTACTAAATAACAGACAAAATCTTAAGCAGTTTAACATCGTTTGTTCATGGGTTAAGTGCGGTAAAGTTGCAAAAACTTGTGCTAATTGGGGGAAAACATAGTATTTTGCTTAATAACTGTTCATAACAGCCATTTAGAAAGTACTATTCTTATGAGAAAATTTTTCACCTTAAATGTAGCGTTATTTTCTAAACGAAAATGTGTCCATGATAACCCCATTTCCCAAACCCTGTAAAAATCAGACGGTGGTATTAATTGAGGATGACGAGTTATTGCAGACCCTGTTAAAAAGAGCATTAAGTCGGTATGGCTACGAAGTTTATGTCTTTTCGGCTGGCGAAGATTTAATTGATTTTTTACTTGAAAAAGATGCGGATCTTATCATTCTTGACCGTTTATTACCGGGCAGAGATGGCATCTTTTGGTTGCAATGGTTACGTCAATATTATCCGCATCTGCCGGTGCTGATGGTGTCGGTGCGTCAATCAGAAGATGATCGCCTTTTGGGTTTAGAATATGGGGCGCGTGACTACATCATAAAGCCATTTCATGAGAAAGAACTACTACTGCGTATAGAAAATATACTTGCCCACTGTAATGTCTATCTAGAAAATAAATATATTGGTGATATGGAATTTAACCCACAATATAATTATTTAAAAAAGCATGGAAAAAAAATAAATTTAACCCCGATTGAAAATAATATTCTCGAAATTTTATACAATAAACAGGGACAAGCTGTCAGTCGGGATGAATTCATGCAGCATATTCGAGGCATAGAACATCATCCGCTTGACCGCAGTATTGATGTACATATCAACAGCTTACGTAAAAAAATAGAAGAAAATCCAAAAGAACCCATTCACCTAAGAACCGTATGGGGTAAGGGCTATCAATTATTAATCTAGTTTAATATGGGTAGAAAATTTTATAGAACCTGTGAAGATTTGAAACGCGAATTGGGAGCAACAGAAGCATTAGAAATTATTAATTATTTAGAGCCTAAACTAGAAGAACGTCAACAGCAATTAATTCAAATTATTCGCATTAAAAACTACGCTGAAATTGCACGTTATGCCCACAAAACCAAAGGTTCTATTCATTATTATGGCACGCATACGCTAAGTAACTTGTTAGATAAATTAATTAATGTCGAATATAATTCCGAGCTAATCAATGATGATTTTATTGACTTAATTAACGCAGAATTTAATTTTATTTTGCATTACTGGCGAAACTGCAAAAATAGATAAAAAAATGAGATGAACTACAGGGATAATTCATCTCATACAAGCGAGTAATATAACCCTACTATGAGGGATTTATTACTGTGTTAGCGAAATCGTCACTATTAGTATTTATATTACTATTCAAACAATGGCATTATTTTAGCCCCTAAGCCCTAAAATAATAAATAAGAAATTAGTTAAGAAATGTTAAAGTGAGAGTATGTTTTTTAAACATCTTGAGAACAAAAATTTAATAAGGAAGTGCTCAAATAGCCTCTTCTCTATATTAGTACTGGCTATTATTTTTTCTATAAGTTCTGTATATGCTCAAACCAACAACTGCGATATTGAGCGTTTAGAATTATTGGAGGATACACAGCATAGCTTAACTATCAATGATATTTTAGCAAGTCCCTACCAACAAAAATTCCGACAAATAAGCGAATCTGTACCCAAATTAGGGCATAGCAAATCGACTTGGTGGGTTAAATTAAATATTTACAATATTGATAACAATAATAAATATTTATTATTAAATCGCAATTTGGGTGGTGAGATGACAGCTTACCTACAGCTTGGGCAAGAGCTAAGCCAATTGCAGCGTATTGATGCGTTGAGTTATCCAAGTTTTACCCTGCATTTACCTGAAGATAGCCATGCCACTGTGTATTTAAAAATACGTAATTATTATAACGTACTCACATTGCCTATTAAAATTTTAAATACAGAAAGCTTATTTGAGTCCTATGAATTAAATAATTTTTATATGATTGCATTATTTTCGGGATTAGTAGTATTAACACTCTATAATTTTTTACTTTTTATTGGAGAAATGAAATTAGGTTATTTAAGTTTAAGTATTTTCACCTTAAGTTCAATTATTATTTTTATTATTGATTTTAATTTGTTTCCTAGTTTTTTCTTGTTAAATTATCATAGTAATTATCTATATGTGTTGCCATTTATTTTAATGGTGGCATCAGCGTTTTATTACGGATCGACGATTGAACCTTCTCAAGACCGTATATTAACAACCATTTGCTTATATGGTGCGCGAACTGCCTTAGCCAGTATATTATTAATAAGACTAAACCCCGATTTAGAACTGGTTTTATACGCTGCCACGATTATTTTGCTGCCTATTCTCATTATGACTTTAACTATTAAACTTTGGAATGGTAAGCAGAAATTAAAACCAATTTTTATAGCCGTGGTTGTATTAGCCGCTAGTGTTATTCCAAACTTATGTATGCGTTTGGAATTGATTGATTATAATATGCAATGGTTATTGATTTCTAAGTTGGGTGTTCTATTGTCTGTCTTGATTTTATCTTATTATCAAGGGCAACAAACCCGTATGCTACGGGAACAACGGGATATTGTAACCCACATTAATAATGCAAAAGATAGCTTCTTGGCTACCTTGAGCCATGAATTACGTACTCCCATGCACGCTATTATTGGCGTTGGCTCATTAATGCGAGAAACTCCGCTCAATGCTGAGCAGTTACATTATCTAGAAAAGCTGGATATTGCCGCTGTGCATATGTTAAGTCTTGTGAATGAATTATTAGATTTATCAAGAGCAACTTATGTTGGCATTAAGTTAAATCGCGTTACATTTAATTTAGAGAATTTATTAAATCAAGTACAGCAAATTTCCTTAGTTATGGCACGTAAAAAAGGTATTACATTAGCTGTTAATTTGCAGCATGCTAATATTGATTTATACGGTGATTCTAAGCGTATTTTTCAGATTTTAAATAATTTAGTCAATAATGCGATTAAGTATACCGATGTCGCAGGTTATGTCCGCTTAAATCATAAATTAAATTTATTATCGCCTAGTCTAGTTGAAGTACAGTTTGAGATTGTGGATAACGGTAAAGGCATTAGCGATGAACAATTGAAACATTTATTTGAGCCTTTTTATTCGCCGCATAATGAGCCATTGGGTATTGGTTTAGGTTTAACCATTAGCGCTAAATTAGTGGAGGCAATGGGTGGGGAATTAAAAGTAGAAAGTACGGTGAACCAAGGCAGTCGTTTTTATTTTTCCCTGCGTTTACCTTTATGTGAAGCTAGTGCGTGCGGTCAGGCAAACAGTCATTCACTAGACCCTATTAGTACTGACGGGGCTTTGGCTAACCTGCGTATTTTATTAGTAGATGATGATGAAATTAATCAATTTGTGGGTAAAAAATTTCTCGAGAAGCAAGGTGCCAATGTGGTGATAGCTGAAGGTGGGGAAATGGCCTTGATCGAGCTCGATTTACAAACATTTGACATCATTCTATTGGATATTAGTATGCCTAACATGGATGGCTATATGTTAACCAAACATATTCGTACCCATAAACTTTGGCGGCATATTCCCATCATTGCCATGACTGCACATGTTACGCCCGGGTATCGAGAGCGTTGTTTAGCCTCAGGCATGAATGACTTTATTGGCAAACCGTTTGATATGGAAACGCTATTAGATGTGATCAAACGTTGTTTGGAGCTTCCTGCAAATGTGCACTGAATTTGCACATACTTTCACAATCTTTCCTTAATTGTCGCCACAAACCTGCACAAAACCCGACTATTATTTAAAGCGACACTACTCACCAAGCCGCGAAACACGACTATGAAAAAAATAATTTGGTTTAGTCTACTGTCGGTTTTGTTGGCGGGTTTAATCATAGCCCCTGAAACTCCACGGATACCAGTCAGTGCTGCAACCCCTGCTGACTGGAATCCGCATTCCTTTTGGTATTACCCTTGGGGTAAATCTGGCGTGCATAAAGGCATTGATATTTTTGCGAAAAAAGGTCAACCCGTACTGGTCAGTACCTCTGGTTGGGTAGTAAGCAAAGGCTATGACGAATTAGGTGGCAATTATGCGTTAATCTGGAGTTGGCAAGCGCGGCTGCATTATTACGCACACTTAGACACAGTTAATACCTGTGAGCATTGTTGGATTAAACAAGGTGCAAGCATCGGAACGGTGGGTGATTCCGGCAATGCTAAAGGTAAGCCAACGCATTTGCACTATGCGATTTACTCCGCTTACCCGCAAATTTGGCTATACGATGCTAACTTACCACAAGCTAGCAGCCGTCTATTCTATGTTGATCCGCACCGTTTCTTAATGCAGCGCTAGAGAATCCATTCGTTGGGTAATTCGCCCGCCAAGGGTGTTACGCTAATTTCACGAATATCTTCGCCCGGTCGCGCCACTTTGCAAATAATACTGGCTTCATTACGACCTTTACTAAACTTGGCTGCAATTTGTGCCGCCAATTCAATATCCGCATCGCTAATAGTATCGCCGTCCAAAATGGCTAAAGGCCCCGAGCAACTGGCGGTCTTAATCCACGTAAATTGGTTTTTGTAACCTTCTAAAAAATTGGTTTCGCCTTCTTCACGTGAGGCAATCATCTTAAAGTGTGGGCGTGGGCGAAAATGCCGCCCAATTTTTAACAGCATAATATCGTCCAGTTCATAATCTCGACTGGGGCGATGTGCCCATAAATCCTTGAGTTTCTGCGTATAGTTCGCATCGGTTAAAAAGCAACAACCGCCAGCCGGTTGCGCATAATCTTCAATTCCCCATTGGGCGGCTAATGCCATTTGTGGCTTACGCGTGCGTCCGCTGAAATTAAACAGCTTTTCGCGGTCAATCCAGCCTTCGCGCTCCGGCTTACTGGGCGGCAAATTTTGTGCAGATAGCGGACGGACTAATAAATCTTCCGCGCCGGATTCGCGTGCCACGACGGGCATTACGGCGGCACGTTGCGACATGGGACGTTGCCCTAATACTTCGCCGGTAATAATAAAGTCGAAGCCCTTGGCTTGAATCCACTTATGCGCTTGTTTGACCATGAAGATTTTGCAATCAAGGCACGGGTTCATATTCGCGCCGTAGCCGTATTTAGGGTTCAACACTACATCTTTATAAGCTTCGACAATATCGACAATATGCAGCTTAATACCAAGCTGTTCCGCAACCCACAGCGAATTATTGCGTTTGACTTTATCGCGCCCTTGCTTACGAATGGCATGGGTATGCCCTTCCACACAAAAGCCGGTATAAAAGTTAATGCCTTCGACGTGTACGCCTTGTTCCATAATGGCTTTAGTCGCCAGCATGGAATCTAATCCGCCGGAAATCAGGGAAACAGCTCGGTATTGACGGCTCATGAGTTTATTGACCTAAGATTTTTTTCATAAACTGTGGCAGGGCTTTGCTACCCAGATGAATTTCCGCATTGTAATACTCAGTAGGGAAGTTTAAGGCTTGGGCTTGCGCTTCACGGCTGAATTGAATCTGACCTTGTTTAGCAGCAATGGTACAGCTCCACCAACCGGTTGGGTAACTTACCAATTGGAATTGATGCAAGTTAATATCGCTAAAGCCTGCTTGACGCATGGTGTCATGCATCGGCTTAATGATTTTCTCGGCATGTACTAACGGTGATTCACTTTGTTGCACTAACAAACCATTTTCACCTAACGCGCGCCAGCAACCTTTAAAGAATGCTTCGCTGTATAACACTGCACCGGGACCCACGGGATCGGTACTGTCAATAATCAGCACATCTAATGAATCGGGTTCTGCATTATTAATCCACGCAATGCCGTCTTCAAAGGCTAAGGTAGCGCGTGGGTCGTGGTTGGAAGCGCACAGTTCAGGGAAATACACTTCGCTCATACGCGTGACGCGTTCATCAATATCAATCTGAATTGCGGATTCGACTTCTGGATGTTTCAACACTTCGCGCAATGTACCGCAATCGCCGCCGCCAATAATGCAAACCCGTTTCGGGTTGGGATGATTGAATAACACCGGATGCGCCATCATTTCGTGATACACGAAATTATCGCGGGTAGTGACCATTGTGCAGCCATCCAGCGTCATTAACTTACCAAAGGTTTTGGTATCGTAAATCGCTAAGTGCTGATACGGGGTTTGTTCTTCGTGTAATTTGCCAGCATCGGTTAGCTCTAAACCGAAAATCGTGCCAGCGTCGGATAACTCGGTAAACCAGTTAGGGTTGCTCATGTTCACGCCCTGATCAAACAAAGGCGCTATGATGCCACAAGCCTTGAGTTTGAACTATTTCTGTGTGATTAAGATTGCCAGCGAATTCAAGCCAGCGCGGTTTGCGTAAAACGCTCTAATAAATCCGCTACAAATTGCTCGTCTAAATCTGCTGTAATAAACACAAAGCGGCTATGCCGATCTGCATCCGGCCATTCTGGCAATTCAACCGAGGGATAAAACAAATGTTGTACACCGTGTAACACCACTGGGCCTTGATATTCCTGCATATTCACAATGGCTTTCATCCGCAATAAGCGCTGATTGCATAAACCGGCTAAGGCTTCTAGGGCTTCTGCAACTTTTGCCCATTGTAAAGGTTGTTCAAAGCTTAGGCTGAAGCTACGAATTCGCCCGTCATTGGCGTTGTAAGCCTGTGCAGGGTTACGAATCGCGGGGGCAGAGCTATTCAGTGGGCTAAATGCCCGAAATTGTTCAACTCCCAACCATTGTTTAGCTTGTTGTGCTTGGTTTTGCTGATACGCCCGTAAATTGAAAATATGTTGAGGGTCTACTTCGCCTTGTTGTACAGGCACAATCGGCGCACTGGGATTCAGTTGCTGTAAGCGTTGGGTTAGCGTAACAATCGCCGCAGGTTCAGCCAAATCGGTTTTGGTTAATAATAAGCGGTCGGCGCTGGCGACTTGGCGCACGGCTTCAAAATGTTGATCTAATTGCTGTTGCCCAAATACCGCATCCACCGTCGTTACCACACCGTCTAAATAATGCCGTGCCGACACCCATGACGATTGCAATAAGGCTTCCATCACGGGCATAGGGTCAGCAATGCCCGTGGTTTCAATAATAATGCGTTCATACGGCGGTAGGCTGCCGTCTTTGCGTCCCATCCAGAGGTTTTTTAACGTGGGAACGAGCGAACCTTGCATTTCACAACAGACACAACCGCCGGATAATAAAGCCATTGGCCCTTTAACATTGCCGATTAATTGTTGGTCTAAACCAATCGAACCGAACTCATTCATAATGACTGCCGTTAAGGGGGGGACGCGCAATAAACGTTCCCAAAACGAAGGTTTTAGCAAATTATTCAATAAAGTGGTTTTGCCACTGCCTAAAAAACCCGTGAGTAATGTAATTGGTAAACGCGCATCGCCACTGGGGCTAGGAATTTTATTAGTCATACTGCTTTAAACTCAAACGACTGGGTTAGCACATTGTGGGCAACGCCCTTGCAAGGTTAATTCGACTTCTTCCAGTTGGTAACCGCTGGGTAAATTAAATAAAAACGCCGGTTGTAAGTGTTCTAAGCAATAAATTTGGCTGCAATATTTGCATTGAAAGTGGGCGTGTTGGTGTTGATGTTCACGTTGTGCGTTATAACGCCATGTACGATCTACCCCATTGATTTTATGTGCCATTTGCTGTTCAACCAGCCAATCTAAGGCACGATACAAGGTCACACGATCAAACGATAAGCCTTGTTGCTCAGCAATTTGTTCAATCTCTAAATGGCTTAAAGCGGTTTGTGCATCCAGCAAAATACTTAACACAGCTAAGCGCGCGGGCGTAATGCGACCATTGGCTTTTTCTAATAAGTCGCGTGCCGCTTGGGCATTTAAGGAATCAGGCATGGCATTACGTCACGAACAGCTAAACAAGAGCTGAATTTTTCAATGTTTAGCTGCGACTTGCAACAAAACTTATGTAATGGCTGCCTACTCGTGTGAAGCTTTGGTGAGTTCGACGGCTTTAATGGGACTTACTAGAGACAAAGTGTTATAAATCTCCACTAAGATCAATTAACTATTATAAGGACGTGTTATGGACGTAGTCATTGGCATTGGGGTGGGGATTTTTCTCTTTATCATTTTTTTATTGGCAGGACGGTATTTTAATGTTTTGCCTAAATCGTTGTTAAGTTTTATTGCGCTTTGGTTTGTTGTTAATGTGATCTGGGGTATTGTCGACAGTATGGGCTCAATGTCGGGTAAAGAAGCTTTAGTCGCTTCGCTCATTCGTTTTATTATTCCGGCTTGGATTGCCTTTATGTTTTGGTGGCGTTCGACCCATAGTACTCACCGTTAAATGCCATTTGCGTAGTGCGCAAGGCTTGACAGTCTGGGGCATTCCTGTTGAATTGCACCCCAATTTTATGATGAGAATTCACGAATGAGCTTGTATTTACAAACCGCGCTGGATGCGGTGCATGCTGCCCAAGATATTATTTTGCAATATTATCACGGTGATTTTGCGGTTGAGTTAAAGCCGGATCAGTCGCCTGTCACTATTGCCGATGTGCAAACCGAACAAACTATTAAAAATATCATTTTGGATCGGTTTCCGAATCACGGCTTCTTCGGCGAAGAAACGGGCAAAGTCAATGCCGGGGCAGAATTCAATTGGTTGATTGATCCGATTGATGGCACAAAAAGTTTTGTACGTGGTTATCCCATGTTCTCTACGCAAATTGCCTTAATGCAAGGTGATGAATTGATTTTAGGGGTATCTAATGCACCGGGCTTTAATGAATTAGCGTATGCCGAAAAAGGTAAGGGCGCGTTTTTAAACAATAAGCCCATTAACGTAAGTGGTTATACCGCGCTCAATCAAGCTGCTTTGTCTTTGGGCAATATTGCTAGCCTTGCTGCTAGTGCAAAGTGGGCAAACTTAGGGCAAATTATTACCCAAGTGCAGCGCATTCGCGGCTATGGCGATTTTTTGCATTACCACTTATTAGCTTCTGGCAAAATTGACGCGATTATCGAATCGGATGTTAATATTTTAGATATTGCCGCCTTATCGGTGATTGTGCGCGAAGCAGGCGGCATCTTTACCGATTTAAGCGGCGGCGCATTAAATTTAGAGACCAAAACTGTATTAGCCGCCGCCAGTGCTGAAATACATGCGGATCTATTAGCACGTTTAAACTAAAGACTAAGCGCCTGTTAATCAAAAGGTTAACAGGCTTAGACCTAGCTAGTTATTCACACTCCGGAATGCCGCCTTCATTCTGCCAGTCTTTGATTAATGGTGATTTTTTAGCCACCGTAATCGCCTTAGCGTTTTTCTTACCCTTGCCGGTTAATAAGTTTACATCGCAGCTTTTGCCTGCTTTCGGATCAAGCGTGTCATACGAGTCATACGTGTAACCTGCTAAGACAAACTCATTATTACGATACGCAACCGTGAGTTTTTGCGACCAACGATCCCGCCCAATGGCCGAATTTTCTGATTTAATTAATAGGGAATCTTTGTTATTGCTTTCTAGGCTGGGTAACTGCCCCCACATAGCGCCAGTCCAAGCAATTTCAGGTTTGTTGAGGGCTAATTTCATTTTATGTGCGCCGTCTTCACCCAGATAAATCAATAAATCGACGGACATTTCATCTGGATTATTCACTAATACTGCGCGATCCATTGAACCGTCACCATTCATATCCAAGGTAACAACGCTAACTACGTCAGACGGCTTAACGCTGGGGTTGGTATCCGCATAACTGCTTAGACTGATGAGGCATAAACCAAGGGCTGTCATCAAAGGTTTGAGTTTTAACATAGTAATTCCTCTTTGGATTTGGGTTGCTCGCAAGCCCTTACAGCATAGCGTAAAGCAGAAACCGGAGTAAGCTTGCGGGTATGCGACAAAGCACAGGTAGGCTGGCTATGCTTTAAGCTGTTAAGGATGATTTGCAAGGATAGCATTATGCCTCAATACAACGTTTTGATTACCGGCGCGGGTACGGGCTTTGGTCGTGAAGTCGCGTTTCGTCTCGCTGAAAAAGGTTGCAAAGTGATTGCAGCCGTTGAAATTGTTGCACAAGTTGCGGAGCTTCAACGCGAAGCTGAAAAACGTAATGTTGCACAAAATATCAGCGTACAAAAAATGGATGTGACGGTACAAGCAGACCGTGACCGTGCGGCGGCGTGGGATATTGATCTGTTATTAAATAATGCTGGTGTCTCTGAAGGCGGTTGTACGGTGGATATTCCGGAAAAAAATCTACGCCATCAATTTGAAGTCAATGTATTAGGCCCGATTTTGCTAACACAATTGGTAGCGCGTAATATGGTGAAAAAAGGCAAAGGGCGCATTGTGTTTATGTCTTCGGTAGCAGGTTTAACCACAGACCCGTTTACGGGCGCTTATTCCGCCTCTAAGCATGCAGTAGAAGCATTTGCTGATGCTTTAAATTCGGAGCTAAAAGAATTTGGTATCGACATTGCAACCGTCAATCCAGGGCCTTTCTTGACCGGCTTTAATGACCGTATGTTTGAAACATGGAAATATTGGGAAGACGATCCTAGCAAACGTTTATACGATTATGGCAAATTGGCATTCCCGCATAAGCAAATGGATCCCGAAGAAGTTTACCAAGTAACGGTAAGCACGTTATTGGGTGAATCTAAGCAGTATCGGAATATCGTGCCCAAAGCCAGCCAAGCCAGTATTCGTCAGCAAATGGATGAGGTTTGGGAACGCCAACAACATTTTGGTGACAAAACTCGCCCACCCTTAATTCAAGCTGCTTACGATTTAAAACCGGGTACACCAAAAGACGCAGCGGCAGCCAAAGCAGCAACGAAGCCGTAACTGTTATAACAAGGCTTAGTCAAGTGCTAAGCCTTAATTCTTTAAATTAATTAGTAATTCTCATTTTGCCTCTCACCGAATAATCAATCGAGTCTGACTCTTTTGATTTTAGCGGCGTGGTATCGACTCACCCATGTAATTGATGGCGTGAACGCTGCCAGATGAATTATGCTGGATCATTTCAATGCTTTTGAAACTAAAGTTCTGATCCAGTGTGCCGCTGAGGTTACTGTCTTTAACCACGCCGTTGACAGCATTAATACTGTCGATAGTGCCTAGCTGATTAAACTCCACATCTTTAAATGTTGCTTGTTGCGTTAAATTAGCTGTGGGTGTTGTTATTTGTGATGTATAGATGCGGTTGAGGCTTTGAACAGTGTTGTTTGCGGGTAATTGTGTGAGTATTACGTTTTGATTGGGTGAATTGATTATCTGTGTAGTACCCTGTGTATTGCCGAAAGAGCCACCTGATGAGTTGTTATCTGTTGGATTGTTTAGGCTGGATGCGGTGGTCGCATTCGTTGACGATGTTGCTGATTCGGTTGTTTGCTTAGGGCGGCAGTTTGCGAGCATAAAACATGCAGCATCTTCCTGCATTTTTTGGTCATTTGGTGGTGCAGCGATAGAAGAACTTGCAAATGGTTCAGTTTGTGCCGCAGCGGGCGTGTTGAATGTTGGTATGATTGTGGATGGTATTTTGGTGATTTCTTTATCTGCTGGTGGATCGTTATGGGCATTAGTACAAGCACCTACTGCAACGACTATCAAAAGTATCGGCCATTTTGTAGTGTGTGACATAAAAAATCCCCTTCGTTTATCTTTTAGCAAAGTAATTACCTGCTTGAGTCACGCTATGTGGAGTACTGTTTCCATAGACATTAATTGATGCTCCGTTAAAACTTTGGGAGACTGTCCCTGTAACAGTACCACCAATCTTACGAATCAGTATATTTCCAGCTTGTACACTGCCAGTATTTGCTCCAGTACTCTCTGAGTAATCAATAGTACCTCCCGTAAAAGTTTGGCTCATGCTCGCGGTGATATTATCGGTATTCATATAATTACCTGCCTGATAGCAGTTAGTGCAACCGGCAAGTTTGAATTTAACATTCCCACTTGCAGATACCGCTTGACTTAATCCCCCCATATCGGTTGCAGATGCCATATTAACGGCTTGAACACTTCCGCTACTTGTCGCTTCAAGAGTGAGGTCTGAGATGCCAGTGACACTTTGTGAGCTGTTACCTTCGATAGTCGTCGCTTGCATCATATTTGCAGCTTGATGGCTATTTGACGTCGATCCTGATTGCTTAAGCGTTAAGTCTTTTGAACTCATGTTAACGGTTTGAGAGGTGTTGTTAACTGTGCCTGTGCTCAAAATCATGTTCATGGCTTGTTTTGAGCTGTTGGCATCAGTTTGGTTCATGGTGACACCGTTGCCAGCGGTCACGGTCTGCGAACTGTTGTTTAGTGTGCTATTACCCAAGTTGACCGCATTCATTGCCTGTTTTGAGTTAGTGGTGTTGGTTTGATTCATGGTGACGGCATTGGTGACATTGACAGCCTGAGTCACCACCCAGCTATCCGCATAGGCAGGAATGCTTGCTAGTAAGCAGATGCCTAGTAATCCTAATCCAGCGCATAAGTGGGGGTGGCTCATAAGGTACATGCGTGTTATTCCGTTTTACCGTTTTTGTCAGTTTTCCCTTCTTTATCATCTTTCTCAGAAGAGGTATTCCTTCTGGCACGGATGGCTTTTTCTGCGAGTGCTTGTTGGGCAGCGCGGTTGCTTTCACTGATTTCAGCAAATTGCTCTGTGGTCATGTTGAGTTTTTGTTGAGCATCATTCAGGAAACAGCCCCCAAAGTTGGTTTGACCACCATAAGCCTTATTGAGTAGCCAGAAGGCTGCGGCATCCAGCAAGGTTTTCTGCGCACTGTGAACACCTTCTACCACCACGTTATCTTTGGATATTCCGTAATAGCCTTCGCCCATACCAACCCGCAAACGGAAGCTCTTATTGGAACGGTAGAACACCAGATCAAATGACTGAGAAGCTACCACTAGGTTATTGCGTGGGTCAGTCAGCGTGAGTACCAATGACAATGCGCGGGCGGATGAGGTATTGCCAAAGTCCATTTCGCCGGTGGGTTTACGCCAGATTTCATCCAACTCATTTTCTGCAAGGCGTTTGGTGCGTGTACCAAGGTTATTACCAACACCTTCTTGTGCGATATTGTCGGTATCAAAACGGGTAAATGCGCCACTGACAATCAATGGCGTAATGCTATTAGTCGTGGGTAAGCCACGGCTATTGCGGGCGTTTTGGATAACACCACTGTAGGCCGAGATGAATACATTCAGGTTTTCAGGCGATGGCATACCAAAACGATTTAAACCGACATCTTCCTTGCCTATTTGGGTAAACATGGTGGGGAAATTGTCTGTCACCAAACCGACGTGTGGGTATAAATGCTCACTCAGCACGTTGATCAACTGGATGCGACCAGCATCAGATAGGGGGCTATCCTGATAAGGACCTTCTTTGACCGTGCCATCGTTGATGTCTCTGACCAAGAAAATATAGGCACTTTGTGAGTTGCCTTTCTGCAATGCTGATGCCATGCACGCGATAGAGCTGCTCATATTCGAGCGGCTGATTTCTGGTGTTTCGCGTAAATTACTGCTGATTTCTAAGGTATTGCTAGCGCAGCCTGACAACATCGCTAAACCACTAACAAACACAATGCCGAGTTTGCTTTTGACAGCTACAGGTAGCAACTGCATTTTATTGGCATTTATCAAAGTTCACCTCACCAACATAAACATTGCTCACGACTGCTGGATTGTTGCCCGTGCCAGCATTCAAATACCCGTTTTCATCTGTGCTGACATACGTGGCATAAAACGCACATTTAGGTTGTGTAATGCTATTTACTACAAATTGTGCCCCGCTGGGCGCGGTTACTTTGTAGCCACTAGTCTTGTTGATATAGTAGTCATTGAAGCTCGGTTTTGCGTCAGAAATTAATTTTGCCGTATGCAATTCCGAATAGTCTGCCGGAATAGATGGAAAGTTGGACTGTAATGTACTGTCCGCTATTGCAACGGCAGAAAAAGGTAGAGCTGCTCCCAAATATAAAACGACACGCTTCATACTTTTTTCCGTTTCGTTATTAATATCGAACGGGATACAAACAATGGTTTGCATCCCGCTGTTGTTTAGTATTTAGAGCTTGTCACCTAAATAGTTAGCGGCTTGGAATGAGTCGATAGCAGATCCTTGCGTCATGACCAAGTTTGTGGCAGTGACTGCTTGAGTAGCTGAACCGCCAGTATTTGCACCTGTCAAGATAGCATTACCTGCTTGAATCCCGTTCGTGACGGTGCTTGCATTTTGCGCCAGGATTAAAGTCCCTGTCGTAATAACCTTTTGGTCACTAGCTGTCAGTGCACCTGCGCCAGTTGCCTCACTCATGTCAATCAAGTTGCCCGCTTGTACAGTACCTGCTGTTCCTGTTTTGACCTGTGCTAAGGTGAAATCTTTAGCAGCACCAACTGCCCCAAGTGTTTGTGTTGCCAATTCAACATTGCCAGTTCCTGTGGATTTCAAAAGGTTGGCAGCTTGCTGGCTGTCATCAGCTACAGCGGTTGTTGAGCCTTGGTTCATCGCAAGCTCACCAGTTGTTGTTTGGGTGGTACTTGTGGTAACGCCAGCGCCATTAGCCATGTTGAGGGCTTGGGTTTTTTTGCCTGTGCCACCATCTTGATTCATGGTGCCTGCTACCGTATTGGTAGTTGTTTGACGCAGTGTGCCAATTGCATTGCTGCCACCATCAGCACGGTTAGCTGCTTGTGTGTTTGCGCCCGTACCACTTTGAGACAGGGACAATGTGCCAGTTGGTGCGGTAGTTTGTGTGGCTTCTGTCAGCGTGGCAGCCGTGATGTTGTTTGCTGCCTGTGTTTGGGCACCAGATCCACTTTGAGTTAATCCTAAAGTACCTACAGGACTAGCGGTTTGGTCTGCATTGGTTACTGTAACGGCATCAATGTCATTGACAACTTGTCTGTTTGCGCCACTAGTCTCTTGTGTTAAAGCTACGTTTGTCCCAGTAACAACGTTTTGTGTAATGGCGGTAACGGCTGTTGTAGCATTAGCGGCGTTGACGGCTTGAAGGTTCCCTGTTCCGATGCCTGCTGCGTTTTGGTTAAGCTCAATATTACCTGTACCTGTGTGAGCTTGTGTTCCTGCGGTGATCGTAGCAGCTTTTAGGTAGTTAGCGGCTTGTTTTGATGTGCCAACAGTTCCCGTTGCGCTTCCTTGATTCAGCGTTAATTTATTAGTCCCCATCGCGGCGGTTTGTGTACCACTGGTATGAGTGCCGCTAATGTTGATGGCGTTGAAAGCCTGTGTAGAGCCTGTTGTTCCTTGCTGTAGAACAGTTGTGTCACTGCCTGGTGTTGTTGTTTGGGTTGTCGTCCAAGCGTCAGCCATTGCGGTGGTGGAGAGTAAGGCTGCGGTGATGGCAGCGGCGAGTTTGAGTTTCATATGTTGCATCGTCTGTTCCTCGTGATGTAGATAAATCGACACGTCAGGTGTTGGGATGGTAAGTATCAATGTTAGCCCCATCTTGCCTCCTGTATTTGCGGTCACAAATATGACACATATTAAGTAAGTTACTACCAACAATAAACTTACCAGAAATCAGAATTTCTATTGTAAAATGAATCACTTATGTGAAGATATTTACCAAAACTGACCACGCCGCTCACTCTTGCGGAGCAATTGCACAGATACATTGTCGGTATTTTTCATCCTACATCCATTGTGAGCGGTGTTTGAGAAAGCATATTGCATTAAAGTGTCAGACTGGACTTGACCAGAACATATTAAGCACGTTTTGGGTGACTATTGCTCTAATAAAATTAATTTATTAAATATAGAGTAAGCTAAGGAATTTTAGATTTATTACGTTATTCAACGTAGGTTACGTTATTCTGATTATACGCTTGGATGTAGAATTATTCTTATTTTACATGATGTTATGTTTTTAATAAGATTTGTCCGATAAATAGTAAGCTTTAATGTGAACCGCATTGACAGTTTAAGTGTTAAGCTAATATGGCGAGGACTGTGTGCGAGATTTGTTTCTTTGAAATTATTGAAATCATCTAAGACTAAACGCCTGCGCCCTCAAAATGGAGCGCGTTTACGGGCACTGCGTGAGCAGCAAAACTTAAGACAATCAGCATTTGCAGATCAAATTAATGCTTATATGCGGAAGTTAATTCCTAATCTATCCAGTACGGATATGCTGACGCAAAGTATGGTCTCTGATCTGGAACTAGAATATGCGGATTTAAGCGTTTTGCATTTGCTGATGATTAGTGAGTTTTTTGGTGTTACGCCTAAGGAATTATTGGTTAGTGAGTTGCAAGATTTAGGTAAAACAGAAATTACGATTCACCAAAATACTGTGAATTCAATGCCAACCGTACATCCTTACGTGAGTGAGAATATAACTGAAGGTGAGCGCTTTTTTGTTTGCTCTTGGTTTCCAAGTGGCTTGTTTAAATCAGCGCACTATTTTGACCAGCATTTACGGAAACATTCCCCCGATACAGAGCATATTGAGTTTTACCCACTGGATGCCTTTATTGAGTTTTTGTTTTCCCCTACGATTCAAGAAGATAGATCAACCAAAATTTCGATTTTAGAACGGATGCAATATTATTTCAGTTCGAGTATTTATCGCCGTATCTATTTTATCACTTCGCCTGTGCAATCTTGTTTAAAAGATCCATGTATGGGCATTGAATCAACCAAAGGCTGTGTGAATTTTTTGTTCCCAGAGCAAGGCGGACAGGTCACTCACATTGAAATTAATAATTCAAATTTATCGGCATTGCTTTATAAGCACTATTATCAACGGGCGGATTTAGTACATGATGGTTTAGGCTTTCTCGAAATTGCATATCAAACGTTAACTAATCAAACAGTGCTTGAACCCTTTGATGATATGAGATTTTTCTATCAGAAATGTAAAGCACACAGTTTATATGCACAATGGGTCGATAAGTGTTTTAACAATGATGTAAAAAAATTTATAACCCAAACAACGCATGTTCTTAACTAAGTTGGGTTACCCAATAAAATCACTAGCTAATTGTTTAGCTAGTGATTAACCCGTTAATTAACTCATCAATTGCGCTGGCACAATCCATTGCAACATAGCAGTCCGATAAGCATTTGCCCCTTGTAGATCTTCTAAGGTGGCAATTGTGCCGTTGCGAATGGCAATGCGTTTCATAGTAAAGCTGCGAATGGCGGTTTCATTTAAATCTGCCAAGCGCGTATTCATATAACTGGGCGAGTTGCTTTGTAAGGCACTTTGCGCTTTGCGTAACATATCCAATACACCAAATGCCTTGGGATCACGTTGCTCTGTACTGGGCGGCGGTAACGGGCTATTAGCGGCGCGTTGACCGCTGCTGTATTCCTTAATGCGTAATGTCAGCCAAGCTTGCAATTGCGCATAACCCCACGGGTCTTGCGTTTTGAAATCTTGTAAAGTCCAGGTGCTATATTGCTGAAAATATTCATCATAGTGGAAATTGACTAACCCAACGCCGATTTTGCGGAATTCTTCCGGCAAGGTACGACGTAAATCTTCCAGCGCTAAGTTTTCTACTGTTCCTGTTAAACGCACCACTTGGTTATTGGTGTTAATAACATTGCTATAATCCACACTTTGCGCACTCGCAAACCCCAAAATACAAACAACCCCGTCATCCGCCATATTGCCACCAATACGCAAGGGGAATAGGCGAATGCGTGGCATTAAATTCAACCCAGTGAGACTGACTTCATATAAACGATTGTGGCTTATTGTGCCGCTTAACACACCCGCTAAGGAAATCGCATGCGCCCCTTTTACCGTAATATCATTGCTGGTAATGTTGGCATTCCGCACTAGGCCATCGCTCATAAAAATACCCTGCAAGGGCGCATTCGGGGCGCGTACAATACATGCATTGACGCTAGGATTATCCAAAATCGTACCCGCCATTTGATCCGCCAATTTTTGCTTAACGGTTTTCCCCGTGGCATCGGTTACCTCTTTATAAGCAGGTGGTGGAATCAATTGAATGGCATCGCGGTGCGCAGTGGTGTAGCTGCGGTTATCGGTAATGCTGAAATTCTGTAAACTAACATTATGCTGCCAAATACGTACCGCATCGGTTTGGCTGTCATCTGTATAAGCAATGGTTTTATTGCTAAAGGTATAAGGCGGGCAACCTTGGCTCGGTTCATTAACAACTACGCCCCAGCCATTCTGTGCTGCTAAGCCTACGGCGACCCAATCCGTACAGGTATCTAAGCAACTTTCAGTATCTAATACATAGAGATACTCAGAACGTTTAGCCTCTGGCGCACTCCAAAAATCTTTATTAGTTTGTAAAGTCTGCAAAACTGGCAAATATTGTGAAATAGCCGCTCTTGCCTCCTGCTCTCGTTGGCTATACGCGCTAAAATTAGTTTGTGCTGTTTGAATTTTAGTCGATAAATCACTAGGTGCGCCAACTGTACCCTGCAAGCTTTGCAGCTTAGCAATATAGTTGGGGTAATAATTAGGGGAGGTGGGATCAAGGTATTTCTGAAGATTTTGCAAATCCTCATTGGCTTTTTTGACCATGCGAACACAATACGCATAATAGGTATGCGTGTTAATTGCTGTCTCTGCCATAAACATAGCCCCCGCTGGCTGGTTAGCTGATAAAAGCCCATGTGCAAGTAGTATGAACTACCGAAAGTAATTTATTTTTAACCATTTATCGGATTTACGCATTAAATTAATGTAGGTTGGCATCAAATTTTTACAAATATTGTCAAATTAATCACACATAACCCCCAAGCTCGGATTTAGCATGAAGAAAAAACTATTTTTAGTGACCAAAATAGTGGCATTTGCGGTAGCACTACATTTAATAACTAGCTCTATGTCTTTAGCGTTAGCACAAACGGCTCAACCTAGCTTAGAGACCGGATTATTCCGAAAATTGCAGAATGTACCGACCTTAGCACTCGCTAATCCCCGTTTAGAGTCGAATGACTATGCTGCATTGGGTTTGAAGGTGATCACTGCGCCTGCCAATGTCAAACAAACAATTTTGAACTATGAAAAAAACCGCCCCACTTTGGCTACACCCAATTTAAATAAATGCCCATTGCAAGCGGTTAATGTGGAAACAGATAACAACCCCAAGACTTGGGAATGGCTAGTAACTTACCCCAATGCCTGCGCTCGCTTGAATGCTGGTAAAGTCAAAAGTTTTTGGCTGGTACAACGCAGCGCCAATGGGCAATTGCAAGTCTTATTGGCAGAACGTGCGTATCAAGTGCGGATTTGGCAAGATAAACCTAGCCATAATGGGCGACGCATTGAAGTCATGTTGCAAGACAGTGTGGGCAGTCGCTACAACGATACCGCTATTCCCGTGCAATGCTACACCATGTATCAATTTAACGGTCGTCAGTACAACCCAATGGCGCACTCAGTGCAAGTGTATCGTGATGACCCTATGAGTGCGGGTAAAGACTGGCGGGATGTAACAGGCACTGATCCTTATGCGCAAGTTGACCAACATTATCAATGTAGAGAAGACTAAACTTCTCTCATTTCAATTTTGCGACCCATGCAAAGTGCGTTTGCAAAGCAGGGTCAGCTAACAGCGCTTCTAAACTGGCAAACTGCTTAGCCAATTGCATTTCAGTATAAAGAGTATGAATGCCGTTATGGCAGATACGGCAAATTGCAATACCTTGATTCAATGCTTCAGACGTGTAGTGCTTTTTAAAAAACGTTCGGCGGTGCATTTTGCGTGGGATTAAATGGTGAAAGGTTAAAAACGTTTCACGCCCACAGCAAACACATTTACCGAACTGTTGATCGCGTTTGAGTGCCATAGTTTACAATTTAAATGACTGCATAACCGTTTGCATGGGGATAAATAAGGTGAGGGGTTTAGTGGTATAAGCTGTAAAACCGTATTTCAGATAAAATTGCGCTGCTTGTTCGTGTTTTGCATCGACCACTATGCCGACCGTACCAATTTCGCCTGCAATTTTGGCACAACGCATGAGCGCATTCATTAGTAGTAATTCACCTAGCCGTTGTCCATGATAGGCTTTATCAACGGCTAAGCGACTCAAACGAGCCACAGGCACGGGGTAATGTGCTGGTAATTGCTTACGAGTCGTGGTCGGCAACTCTACCAACTTTGATTCCGCCATGCTCAGGCTGTAGAAGCCTGTCACGGTGTCGTTATCAATGGCAACGAAAGTACGGCTGACGTTTTTGCGGCTGTGTTGCCCTGCCAGTTGTTGCAGGTAGTGGTTCAAAGCAGGTTCGCCGCAATCAAACGCATCCCGCGCTAAGGCAGAGTTGAATGCCATAACTTGCATAGCGTTCAATCCAGCAAAGTTTGATAACGTTGCATGGCGGCACATAATGCAGCATTAGGGGCGGGTGGATTATCTAACAAATCCATGAAACGATCCCATTCCTGTTGGCTTAATGTAAGTTGGCGAGATTCTGCCAACACCTGTTCAGCCGCTTTACGCGCCGCGTTCAATAGAAAGTCAGTCATGGAAATGTTGGAAACCGCTGCGGCGGCCATTAGCATCCGCTTCAAATCTGGTGGTGTGCGAATACTGATTCGGTCATCTTTTACAGTTGTACTAGACATGGTGCATTTCTCGTTAGGCTATTAAGAATAGTCTAGGACAAACACCTTGTTTTGTACACCCAACGGCAGTACAAATGCAAAGCTATATTTGTTAAATTTCTAAGAATTTACATAGCTTTATTTATAGAAAATGAAAGAATTTTTTATTCGCTAGATAAGTGTATTTATGCTGCTAACTGTTTAAATTGAATTGTTTTTGCCCAACTAATTCTTAGGGGAGTATCAGGTAAGCAGTGTTTCTGCCCTAATCCAGCAGTGCGCTCAATTGCTGTTTTGCGTTTATAACCATCTGTATGCCGTATTGAAATAAAACGCTTTTGATACGTCTTTAAAAAATTATGTTCATCAAAAAATTCGCGTGCGATAATTTGACAATATTCAAACGCACATAAAGCCCCACGTAGTTGTAAACTAATATCAGTTGCTGAACTATTACTACGTTTCATTTCAATAAATAAAACACGTTCAGCACTTTCTGAAAGTAGAATATAATCAGCACGTTTACACTCCCCCGCTTTACCATGAAATAATTTTTCTATATTAAAGGCAGAATCTAAATCCAGTACAATGGTATCAGGTGGCACATGCAAAATTTCAATACTCGAATCGGAGATTTTACTTTCGCTTAATTTTACCTTTTTACTTTCATAATGATCTTCAAGTTGTACTAAGCTACAAGAATTTAGCATTCTACGTAACACAGAAGTGTGAGACATAATCGAATTAACCCCACACAATTTCGTCTTGAATACGATTCATATCTTCAATTACTTCATCAAATGAGGTCAGTTCAATACCATTTTCGGCTGATATATTGGCTGCAATTAAGCTATAAGCTTTTCTATCCTTAATGTTTGTATCAGGTGTTGTCATATAGATATTAAGCTGCTCTGGTTTTAATAATTCTGATGTTTGATAACCTTCGCGTTCAGCCAGTTCTTTAATACGTTGGTCTTGCTTATTTAACAATAACAGTGTGTTGAATTCTTTGATAATATAATCACTATGTGTGGTTATAAATACGCGAATCCCAGCATTGACTAACATGGCAAATAAACGGGCGATTTTACGTTGATTTTCAGGATGGAGATTGAGTTCTGGCTCATCAATCATCAATAAATCGCCTTGTTTGGCTAAATGTTTGAGATAAAAACTAATGTCTACTAAGGAACGTACCGTACTAGAACTTTCTGCAAGTGTTAATTTTATATCCGGTTGGTTATGGGGAGTGTAATTAATACCGCCTACTGCATTAACGGTATAATCACCGCCTGCAATCTCATTAAAAGCCGCAATAACTTCAGGATGATTGACAGAAAATTCACTCTGTTTATCTACAATATTCGGTAAATCACGGATAAAATCTATATTATGCTTAACGGGTAAAGGATATTCTGCGGTAAAACGACCTAATAACTGTTGTGGGTTAATAGATGTTTCTTTCATTAGGTCAATGAGACGGCTTCGCGTGAAATCAACTTCACGTTGAAATAATGCTGCGCCTGTACGTTCAGCACTAACAACAAAAGAACTTGGTATAAAATCACTAATTATTCCTTTTTTTATTAAATCATTAAGAAAAGGCGTAAAATATAGTTTTTTTATACGAGAGTTAGTTTCTAGAGAAATAAAATCGGCATTGAAAAATAAGGTAAAATTCTCTTCTGTTTTTCCAATGTCAATTACTATATTTATTTTTTTCTTGTTTTTAATGTTTTTGATTAATTGACAAATATCTATTTTTAGATTAAAAGACGATTCCTGTAAATTATTTTGATTGCTAAAAATATCTTTTATTTTTTTTGCAAAACTATTATTAGCATTTAATAAAGCTTGTTCAATAAATTCTTTACATTGGTCGATTGATATTTTTTCTTTGCCAGATGCTAGAAACAATAGCGACATATCAATATCAAATAAAAAAGTATAATTATTATTACGCCAATCATCTAAAAAACCATAAACTGCATAAGTTAAATAAGTCTTACCCGTATTATTCTTACCACAAATAACCGTTAAATCGCCAACTGTAAAATTAGCTTCACTAATTGCACCTAAATTTTTAATGCTAATATCCATACTTCACTGACTGCTGTTAACGGTTAATATAGAAAAACTTTAACACAGTTTAGCGGATTAGCGAGGTTTCGGCTTTGGTTTACCCTGTGAGCGTGGCGGCAACCCTGTATGTTGCGTCAATATAGTTCCTTTTTTCGGTGTTTGCGGTTTACCTTTACCACCTTGCCCTTGTTTAGGTTTTTGTTCTTGCGCTTTTGGCTGGTTCGCGAGTGGCTTTGCGTTAGGGCGTGCTTTGGGTTCGGTACGTTTTTGGTGGGCGACCGAGCTATTTTTACGCCGATGTGCTTCGTACACTAGGTCTTCTTCGCCCTTTTTATAATGCGGAATCAACTGGTTCTCGCCATCGCCAATCAGTTCTTGCCGTCCCATTGCGGCAATGGCTTGGCGTAGCAGTGGCCAGTTTTTGGGGTCGTGCCAACGTAAAAAGGCTTTATGCAGCTTGCGCTGTTCCGGCGATTTGGCAGTTTGTACCTTTTCGCTTTTGTAGGTGACTTGGTGCAGCGGGTTTTTCTCGCTGTAGTACATGGTGGTAGCGGATGCCATTGGCGAGGGGTAAAACGCTTGTACTTGATCGGCGCGGAAGCCGTTTTTCTTCAGCCACAAGGCTAAATTGAGCATGTCCTCATCGCGTGTGCCAGGGTGAGCGGCAATGAAATATGGGATTAAATACTGTTCTTTGCCTGCTTCTTTAGTGTACTTTTCAAACAGGCGTTTGAATTCGTGATAAGTGCCGATACCCGGTTTCATCATCTTGGATAAGGGCGAGTCTTCGGTGTGTTCTGGCGCGATTTTGAGATAACCGCCAACATGATGCGTGACCAATTCTTTAATATAACCGGGGTCTTTCACTGCTAAGTCATAGCGTAACCCTGAGCCAATCAGCACTTTTTTAATACCCGGCAATTCGCGGGCTTCGCGGTATAAAGCTTTTAGTGCAGAGTGATCGGTATTGAGGTTTTGGCAAATATCGGGGTAAACGCAGGCGGGTTTACGGCAAGCGGCTTCGATTTTCGGGTCTTTGCAGGCGAGACGATACATATTCGCGGTCGGGCCGCCTAAATCCGAAATGACTCCCGTAAAGCCCGGCACTTTGTCGCGGATTTCTTCGACTTCACGAATAATGGATTCTTGCGAGCGGTTTTGAATAATGCGCCCTTCGTGTTCAGTAATTGAGCAGAAGGTACAGCCGCCAAAACAGCCACGCATAATGTTCACTGAGAAGCGAATCATTTCATACGCGGGAATACGCTCGCCTTGATACGCGGGATGCGGCAAACGCGCATAGGGCAAACCAAACACATAATCCATTTCTGGTGTGGTTAAAGGAATCGGCGGCGGGTTAATCCACACATCTTGATTGCCATGTTTTTGCACCAACGCCCGCGCATTACCCGGATTGGTTTCCAGATGCAATACACGGTTCGCATGCGCATATAACACCTTGTCTTTGCTTACTTTTTCATAAGACGGCAAGCGAATCACGGTTTTTTCACGGTCTAAACGGGCGCGTGGGTGAAACGTCAGTTTATGTTCATCGGGACGCTTAGAACGCGGGTCTTGATATTCAAACCATTGCACATTGCGCTTTTCCATCTCGCATTCGTCCATATCCGTGGTATTCAGATACGGATTAATAATGCGGTCGATTTTGCCGGGCTGATCCACGCGGGTCGAATCAATTTCCATCCAACCATCAGGCGAACCGCGACGGATAAATGCCGTACCACGTACATCGGTGATTGCCTCAACCGCTTCACCATTTGCCATACGATGCGCCACTTCAATCACAGCGCGTTCAGCATTGCCATACAACACCAAATCCGCTGCGGTATCCAACAAAATCGAACGGCGCACTTTCTCCTGCCAATAATCAAAATGCGCAATGCGGCGCAACGAAGCCTCAATTCCGCCGAGAATAATCGGCACATCGGGATACGCCTCCTTGCAACGCTGCGAATAGACAATCGAGGCACGATCTGGACGTTTACCACCCAATCCGCCCGGCGTATACGCATCATCCGAACGCGGCTTACGGTCAGCAGTATAACGATTAATCATCGAATCCATATTGCCCGCCGCCACCCCGAAAAACAGATTCGGCTTACCCAACGCCATAAACGCCTCTTTCGACTGCCAATCGGGCTGCGCAATAATGCCAACGCGAAAACCCTGCGCCTCCAACACCCGCCCAATCACCGCCATCCCAAACGATGGATGATCCACATACGCATCACCCGTGACAATAATAATATCGCAGCTATCCCAACCGAGCTTATCCATCTCCGCGCGCGACATGGGCAAATAATCAGACGTGCCATAACACTCCGCCCAATATTTGGGGTAGTCAAACAGCGGTGTTGTAACATGTGGGTGTGTGGTAGCAGACATGAGGTATACGCAAAACTGAGAAAAAAGGTAGGTTATTGTAACGTATTATCAGAATTTAGCAGGTTGTTTTGCAAATTGTTATAGTGACTCTAAGATATCCTTGCGTTACAAACTTTTAGCAGTTTCAAAGTTGGTGCTTGGAATATGAACACTTTGTTCTAATAAATGTATGATTCTACGTATCCCTGCATTCGATTTTGAAAAAATCAATAAGTTATGCTAAAGCGTTATATAATTTTAGGTTAATCTTGTTTATTTATTTGTCTTTTCATGAAATACATTTTCAATTGTTGGATTTGGGCAGGCGTATAATCGCTTATATTTAATAATTCAATCCAAGCATTAATATAATGCTCGGCTGCAATATCATGCCCATAACCCACCGGTACTGTACCTGTCCCAATCAACATATCCGCCGCGACTTGTAAGCCTGTCACAATCGGATACCAGCGTAATTCTGGGTTAACATCCGGTGCATGCGGTGTTTGTAACCAAGCGGGTTCGTGCAAAAATAAATGCGGACTGAAAAACGTAATAGGATCGCTGCCGTATTGTAAAAACAAGAGACGGAAATTCTGCCATTGGCTGGCGTTAGGCGGCATGCCATTTTGGTTCATAAAGCGCAGGACTTTACCTTGTTTAAATGTTGGTAGCCATGCAGTCGAGCCTTTATCACGTTCTTGGGTAGCAGTACGCCAAGTGGGTGCAGCAAACGGCGGCCCGCTCCATAATGCGCCTTGTGGTGGGTCATTAATAACATCAAATAAATCAAATGATAAATCTGAATTTAATGCACCTAAACTAAGACCAAATAAATATAATTGTGGACGTTGTGTTTTAGGTAAACTCGTCCAATAATCATAAACTTCATTAAATAAAGCCCGTGCCGTTTTACGTCCGTATTCGGGTTCAATTAATAATGATAACGGACTGGATAAATACGAATATTGCACGGCTACGCTGGCAATATCACCATTTTGTAAATATTCCAAGGGGTCAAGGCTGGCTTCATCTACCCAACCCGTGCCCGTGGGGGTAATTAAGATTAACAGTTTTCGGTTAAATGCGCCGATACGTTTTAATTCGTCTAAAGCCAATTTGGCACGTAATTCTGGAGTTTCTGCTGAATTTAAACCCACATAAACCCGTAAAGGTTGTTGCGCTGCTTTGCCCGTCCATTGGCTAATTTGTGTGGGATTAGGCGCGGTTAAAATATAATTACGCCCTTGATTTCCCAAAGTTTGCCACGGAATTAATGAAGCTGTATTGCCCGTTTGCGTTGCAGCTTGAGGCGTAGCTTGTTCATCTTGCGTGAATGCATCTAATGTTTGATAGGATTGATCAATCGTATGTAAGGCAAATTTTAATAATAAGCCATTTAATAAAAACCAAACAAAAATGAGCGTTACTACTCCACTAACTAAAAAAGCGACGCGCGTTGGCATAATAGGTTGCAGATAATGCTTAACTTTTTTAGCAAGCCAGCCTATTAACCTAGCTATTAAATCCAATAAATAAAATACAGTAAAAGCAATTAAAGCTTCCGCGATGGGATATAACTGATTAGGTGGTTCAAGATGCATAAAACTATGCAAATTGCTTTGCCATTGTTTAGAGAAATATAGGGTAACTATTATGAGCGTTAAACACAGTCCTAGAAGCAATGGGCGTAGTTTAGCTTGCCAATAGCTTGCTGGTTGTTTAAAACCTAAATAAGTCCAAACTGCGCTGATGATTAACCCGAACATATACCCAACGCTTAGACTAATACCTGAAATTAAGCCTTGCAATGCGTAAGGCCGTGGTAATAGGCTTGGTGTGAGCGACAATACCAAGAATAATGTGCCCAATATTAAGCCTAATAGTGAATAGCGTTTCAGCAAAGCTCTAACCTCAAGTAAACCGGCTTATTTGAATTGACTATAGTTCAAAACTGTCATTCTTTAGAAAATGCCGTTATGCGTTCATTAATGCTTGTTTAATCGACAACGCCAATCGCCTTGCAAATGCCACCGCTACCGCATTGCCTATCATTTTATAGCCTTTATCTACGTTGTTATAAATAAACTCAAAATTGTCTGGAAAGCCTTGAATTCTTGCGCATTCCCGCACGCTTAAGCGTCGGTAAGTTGCGCCTGTGACAAACGCGAATTGATCTTTGCCAACTTTTACCATCTTAGGCGCACTCGGATGTAAGGCGGCTTGTCTTCCAGAGGCTTGAATAGTAAAGGAAGCTTCATGCCAACTCCGCACCCGATTACGCGACATATAAATACTAGAAAAGTCACCTGTCATATATTCATGATTGCGTTTAAGTGCTTGTGGATTAGGTTTAGTTTTATCAATTGCCGGAACAGCATTAACCGCTAAATCGGCAATTACATCGTTTAAGGTTAGTTTATTAAGATTTGCCATTGGGAATTGATATTGAATGTTTAAATCTTTTCTAAAACCTATAAAGATTAAACGTTCTCTATCTTGAGCAACACCATAATCTGCTGCATTTAATAGTTTTATAAATAAATGATAACCAGCATCTACGAAAGTTTGCTTAATAGCTTCTAACGCAGTTTTATGTTTAGGCTGTAACATACCGCTGACATTTTCAGCTAAGAAAAACTTGGGTTGTTTATCTTTTAATATGCGAATAAACTCATAAAATAATTGCCCGCGCTCATCTTCAATGCCACGTTTTGCGCCGCTTTCACTCCAACTTTGGCAAGGTGGTCCACCAATAATACCGTCACAATCGGGAATTTCTACTGAAGGTATCTGTTTAATGCTACGGGTATCTAAATACGTCTGTGGGTGATTTTTTCTATAAGTTTCCCAAATCACTTTATCGTATTCATTAGCATAAACCACTTGAAAACCTGCTTGTGCAAAGCCTAAATCTAAACCGCCCGCTCCTGAAAATAAGGATACGATTTTAAGCATTATTACCTCAGCTTAGTGATAAAGAATAGGATTATCACAAAGGTATTATTAAAAGGCCAGGAAACGCTGCTATTAATGACTTAAAATAGAGTAGCCTTATAAAGCCAATATCTTATTTTCCGCCTGCTTTTAAATGCGCTACAATGCGTACTTCTTCTACTTATAATAATTGCTTAATTGTGAGCGACTCGTATTCTTTAAAAATCCGTCAATTGCGCAATCAATTGCCTGCCTGTTTGGGACAGGAGCGCTTTGGCTTGCGGCGGGTGTTGACGGCATTAGAAAAGCAGCCTAATGAAACCCGCTTAGCCGAATTAGCGACACGTATGCAAGCCTCAATGCAGGCACGGGCAAGGCGTTTGCAACAGTTACCCACGCCAGACTATCCAGCGGAATTGCCAGTGGCGGCACGGCGTGAGGAAATTCTAGCGGCGATTGCCAAGCATCAAGTGGTAATTATTTGCGGCGAGACCGGTTCGGGCAAAACCACGCAACTGCCGAAAATGTGTCTGGAATTAGGGCGCGGCGTGGATGGCTTTATTGGGCATACGCAACCCCGGCGGATTGCTGCGCGTAGTGTGGCGGCACGTATTGCCGAGGAGTTAAAAACCCCGTTAGGTCAGCAAGTCGGTTATAAGGTGCGTTTTCATGACCGAAGCCAGCCGAGTAGCTATATCAAATTAATGACCGATGGGATTTTATTAGCCGAAATTCAGCAAGATAAGTTTCTCAATCAATACGACACGCTGATTATTGATGAGGCGCACGAGCGTAGCCTAAATATTGATTTTCTGTTGGGTTATTTGAAGTGGTTATTGCCAAAACGTCGTGATTTGAAAGTAATTATTACCTCGGCGACCATTGATCCAGAACGTTTCTCCCAACATTTTGATAATGCGCCGATTATTAATGTGTCAGGGCGCACCTATCCGGTGGACATTCGTTATCGTCCGTTGATTGATGTGGATGCGGATGAAGAACTGTTAGAGCGCGATCAAACCCAAGCGATTTTAGACGCGGTGGATGAACTGAGCCATGAAGCGCCCGGTGATATCTTGGTATTTTTGCCGGGTGAGCGTGAAATTCGGGAAACCGCCGAAGCTTTGCGTAAACACCATCCGCCTGCCACGGAAATTTTACCTTTATTTGCGCGTTTATCGGCTGAAGAACAACATCGTATTTTTGAACCGCATGGCAATCGCCGCCGTATTATTTTAGCCACCAACGTCGCGGAAACCTCGTTAACCGTGCCGGGGATTAAATACGTGGTGGATAGCGGTTATGCCCGGATTTCACGCTATTCGTGGCGGGCAGGCGTACAACGCTTACCAATTGAAAAAATCTCACAAGCCTCTGCCAATCAGCGTTCGGGGCGTTGCGGGCGGGTGAGTAACGGGATTGCGATTCGCTTGTATAGCGAAGACGACTATAACAAACGCGCCTTATTTACTGAGCCGGAAATTCTACGCACTAACTTGGCGGCGGTCATTTTGCAATTGGCGACCATGTGGGTTGCCGATGTCGAAGACTTTCCATTTGTCGAGCCACCGGATATTCGCTTAATCCGCGATGGTTATAAATTGTTGTTTGAATTGGGCGCGGTGGATGCGGGTTATCGCGTCACACCTATCGGTCAGCAATTGGCAAAATTACCGCTCGACCCGCGTTTAGGTCGCATGTTGTTGGCAGCGAAAGATAATGGCGCGTTACGTGAAATGCTGGTGATTGTGTCCGCTTTAACCTTGCAAGACCCGCGTGAACGCCCGTTAGATAAACAACAAGCGTCCGATGAAAGACACAGCCGTTTTAAAGACGAAGAATCAGACTTTTTAGGCTTTTTGAAGTTATGGGATTACTTTCACGAACAGCGTAAACATTTATCCCAACGTAAATTTCGCGACTTATGCCAGAAAGAATTTTTGTCGTATGTCAGGCTGCGCGAGTGGCATGATATTCAACAGCAATTACACCAAATGCTGGCTGAAATGGGCGCAACCGAAAATGAAGCGGATGCCAGTTATGACGCAATTCACCAAAGCTTGCTCACGGGGTTGTTGGGCAATATTGGGCAAAAAGACGAAGAACGCGAATATATGGGGGCGGGGGGACGTAAGTTTCATATTTTCCCTGCCTCTGGTTTAAAGAAGAAAGCACCGGCTTGGTTAATGGCGGCGGAGATTGTCGAAACGTCGCGCTTGTATGCCCGCACGGTTGCCAAAATTCAGCCCGAATGGATTGAACAATTGGCGGGGCATTTATTGCGTCGGCACTATACTGAGCCGCATTGGGAGCAAAAGCCCGCACAAGTCGCGGCGTATGAACGTACTTCCTTATACGGTATTACCATTACGCCGCGTCGTAAGGTGAATTACAGCCGGATTGATGGCGAAATCTCCCGCGAATTGTTTATTCGACACGCCTTGGTGTATGGCGAATATCAAAGTAATGCGCCGTTTTTTAAACACAATGCCGATTTGATTAATGAGATTGAAACGCTAGAAGCTAAAGGGCGGCGGCGTGATATTTTGGCAGACGAACATTTGTTGTATGCATTTTATGATGAGCGTGTTGGCAAACAAGTGGTCAATGGGCATTCCTTTGAAAAATGGCGTAAGCAAGCCGAATTTAAGCAGCCCAAACTGTTATTTTTAACCCGTGATTATTTAATGCAGCGCGATGCGGGGCATGAAAAAAGCGGGCAATTCCCAGATAGTTTACAAACCCAAGGCATGATTTTACCGCTGCGCTATCACTTTGATCCTAAAGCGGATGACGATGGTGTAACCGTGCGTGTGCCATTATTGGGCTTAAACCAATTGTCGCCGATTCGCTTTGAATACCTTGTGCCGGGCATGTTGGAAGAAAAAATCACGGAAATGATTCGCGGTTTGCCTAAGCAAGTGCGTAAGCAATTTGTACCTGCCCCGGATTATGCGCGGGCGTGTGCTGAAGCGATTCAACCTAGCGATACGGTGTCGTTACAAACGGCAATTGATCAGCAATTGTTACGTATGACTGGGCATCCAATCCCGCCGGAAGCGTGGCAAGAGGTTAAATTAGATACCCATTTATTAATGCGTTTTGAAGTGGCGGATGAAAGCGGCAAAATTCTGAAAGGTGGACGGGATTTAGACGCACTCAAAGGCAAGGTACGCCAACAAACCCAACAAGAACTGGCGGCACAACCCACGCAAAGCATTGAACGCACGGGGCTAACCCAATGGGATTTTGGCGATTTGCCGGAAACGCATTGGTTAGAAACCGGCGGCATGAAACTGCGGACTTGGCCCGCGTTAGTGGATAATGGTTCGAGCGTGGCGATTCGCTTATTTGACAATGAACCAGATGCGCAAGCCCAGCATTGGCAAGGCGTATTACGCTTGTTTTTATTGGCGTTACCCAGCGAAGGCAAAGATATTCCACGCCAAGTGCCGCAAATGGCTAGCCTCTGTTTACAATACGCCGCAACGGGTAAATGTGAGGAATTGAAAGACAGCATTATTCGTTATGTGTTTCGTCAAACCTTTCATGAGTTTTTAAGCAGTCGTAAGCAAAGCCAATTCCAAGCCGCTTTAAGCGTGGGGCGTAAGCATTTAATGGCGCAAGCGCAAGAAGCCGGACGCTTATTGAATCCAACGCTGACCTTGTATCACGACTTACGTAAGCAATTGAAAAGCAAAGTACAACCCGCGTGGTTGGAGGCATTAAACGATATTAACGACCAACTCAATCACTTGGTGTATGTCGGCTTTTTGGAACACGTCACCCCCGATGAATTGCGGCACTTTCCGCGTTACCTAAAAGGTATTCAACGCCGTTTGCAAAAACTCAGCGAGAACCCGACCAAAGATCGCAGTTTACGCGTACAGGTACAGCCGTATTGGGAGCAATGGAAGCAAAAAGGTAAAGTGCAAGTGCATAGCGAGATGCGGGATTATCGTTGGCTAATGGAAGAGTTTCGCGTGTCGTTATTCGCGCAAGAACTCGGTACATCGCGCCCCGTGTCTGCCAAACGCTTAGATGAAAGTTGGAAACATGCGCTTCATTGATACGCACTGTCATTATGACGACCCCGAATTCGACCCCGACCGTGCCGCGTTAACACAAGCGGCGCAAGCTTTAGGCGTAAGCGATTTGGTCTTACCCGCCATTACCGCTGCCACTTGGGGGCGCTTGCAAGCCTTATGTGAGCGCTCACCGCAGTTGCACGCCAGCTACGGTTTACACCCGATTTACTTGGCTGAACACCAACCCGCGCATCTTACACAATTGCGTGAATGGTTAATGCGGGAACGCCCGGTAGCGGTCGGCGAATGCGGTTTGGATTTCTACCTACCCGAATTAAATGTGCAGCAACAAACCGATTTGTTTGTGGCGCAACTCAAACTAGCCCGTGAATTTGACTTGCCCGTGATTGTGCATGCGCGGCGTTCGCTGGATGCGGTATTACAACAATTACGCAAATTCCCCGGTTTAAGCGGGGTGGTACATAGCTTTGCAGGCAGTCTGCAACAAGCCGACACTTTAATTAAACTCGGCTTTTACTTAGGCGTGGGCGGCACATGCACTTATGAACGTGCGAATAAGTTACGCAACGTCTTAACAACGGTCGCCCTCGAAACCTTAGTGCTGGAAACGGACGCACCCGACCAACCCGATAGCCAATGGCGCGGCAAACGTAATGACCCCACGCGTTTACCCGTGATTGCCCAAGCACTCGCCGATTTGCGCCAAAGCGACTTAGTCACGATTGCTGACGTGACCACAGCTAATGCCAAACGCTTGTTTAACTTAACCTGAGTTCGATGTAAGCAAGTAGCAGCCTTTTGTGGAATACTTCATGGGATAACCACATCCTAAAATTACCCACGCAAGGCTGCTACCCTGATGTTAACACGACTGTTCTGCGAGATAGATGATTTTTGCCAAGGCTTTTTACCGCATTGGAAAGCGAGTGTATTAGAACCCCCGACCACCCGCCCAAAGCGGAATCGTCCGTGTGGTTTAAGTCTGAGTGAAGTGATGACGATTTGGGTACATTACCATCAATCAGGCTATCACACCTTCAAGTGGTATTACCTCAAACATGTTCAAGTCTATTTGAAGTCGGCTTTTCCTCAGTTGCCCAGTTATCAACGGTTTATTGAGCGCGTTCCCGATGTATTAGTGCCGCTGACGCGGTTCATGCAATCCCGCTGTGAAGCCAGTCGCGGAATTGCCTTCATTGACTCCACCCCCTTACGCGTCTGTGACAATATTCGGATTCCCCGTCATAAGACCTTTGCCAATACCGCAGGACGAGGGAAGTCATCCACCGGCTGGTTCTATGGCTTCAAGCTGCATCTCGTGGTGAATGATCAAGGTGGTATCGTGTCCTTTGCCTTAAGTGCGGGTAATGTCGATGATCGCCAACCCGTTCCCACCCTGATGAAATCCGTGGTTGGCAAAGTCTTTGGGGATGCAGGCTATCTCTCTCAGGCATTGGCTCAACAACTCGCTCAGCAAGGCATTGAATGGATTACCTCGTTACGGAAAAATATGAAACAGGTCGTGCGTTCTACTTTCGATCAATTGCTCTTGCGTAAGCGTTTTATCATCGAAACCATTAACGATCAGTTGAAAAATCAATCGCAAATTGAGCATTCTCGCCATCGTTCACTGCCTCATTATGTCGCTCATGTCATCGCCGGGCTTATTGCGTATTCCTATCAAGCGAAGAAACCCTCATTGAACTTAAATATCAATGCGTTAGCCATACTCTAATGCTATGCCTTACGTCGAACTCAGGTTAACTTAGTTTAATACAAGTGAGATAAGCCTAAACTGTCATAGCTTTGGTATTTGAGCGCATAATAGGGCAGACCCTTGATAAGAACTAACCAGTTACGACTATGAAAAAATATTTATTTCCCCTGTTGATGAGCTTAACCATTTTGGCAGGTGTAAGTTTGGTACTAACACCGTACATTGCAGAATGGTTATTGCCTGCAGAATCATCCACTTACCGCGCTGCCCCTGAGTCGGAAGTAAAGCAAGCAATGAGCGAATGGTTTAAAACGGAAGTGCCAAATGTGGGGGAAGCGCAGGGGCTGCATCGTACTGCGCCTGACGGCAATACTTCATGGTTTAAATTTAAATTGCCGCGTCAATCTGTGGAGCAATTTATCCGGGCGAATCATTTGCAGCAAAAACCCTTAACCGCAGAGTTAATGAATACCACCTTTTCTGGGAAAGACCTGCCAGCGCCTTGGTGGCAACCGGCTGAATTAAAACGTGAAACCTGTTTTGTAATGGCAAGTGAAGATCAGCAAATGGGGCTAATTTATAATGCCGAATTAGAGCAAGGTTATTTAGTGGTGCGTTCGCGTACTAAAACTCATAGTTTCTAGTTGTCTTCGGTACTTAATACCACAATTTCTGCCCGCCGATTTTTAATATCAGAGGCGGGTTTCACAATCGGGCGAGTTGCACCATAACCGTTAGCAACTACCTGTTCAGGCAAAACGTCTTTAGAAATTAAATAAGCACGCATGGCATCGGCACGCGCTTGGCTGACGGTCATACTACCTAATGCAGAGCCGTGTGCTTCGCTGTGTGCAGAAATTTCTATAACCAGTTTGGGATCTACCCTTAGCATCGGTGCTACTTTATCTAGGGTCGCTTTGGCTTCGGGGGTTAAATCAGACTTGGCATATTCAAATTGAATATTACTGAGGTCAATTTTTTCAATACGCTGAGTTTTACTGGGTTGATAAACCCCATCGACCATTGTGGCGGGTGACTTACGTTGACTTACAGGCGCTTCAGTCGTTTCAGGATTGGTTTCCACAGGGGTATTAGGGTCAATCGTTAGATTATTTTCGACCGTCCGCACACCTTTGACTTCCGAAGCAACATGCATAATATGTTCGGCTTCACTTTGATTGCTAACGCTGCCATTTAATACAATGTCGCGCCCACTAATACTAATATTTTTACTGGATAGATTAGCTTGAGTTAAGGCTTGGCGGGTGCGTTGTAGTAAGTCGGTTTCAATCGTACTGCGCTTCCAACTAACAGCAATCGCTGTCAGTGCGATGACAATGATTAGACTGGCAAGCATTATTAGTAAAGTCGGTTTTCGTTTGAGCACAGCAATATCAGTCATGAAACGTTCCAAGTTTGGTGCGTAGACATGAATATAGACTAATCGTTCAAAGCAACTGCGTAAACACTATTAATAGTTAATTTACAAGCGATTGCTCATTAAGGTTAGACTAATTTTAGATAAATGGAAAAGTTGCACAATAAATTTACTAAATCTCCCCTCCATAAAGAATCACTGTGACTCACGTCAAGTTTTCCTTGCAGATAGATGGTGAATATTAGTTAGATTGAATATAATCTGCCAGTTTAAGACTTTTCAGTTCTTCAGATTCACTGGCTCGGGGCGAAGCTTGCCCGATTAACAGGAGGAAAAAGTGGCACACTACACACCTAACGATCCTATGGCTAAGCCCTTATTAGTGGGCGGTCTTCTTATTATTGGCGCAACCGCTTTTGTACTGGTTTCTAACTTGGTTACCACCATTAAGCATAATTCTACCAAAGGTGAAATTGATACAACCGCACAATTAGCACTATCCGATGCAAATATTGCGCCGATTGGTTCAGTTACAACAGTTGATAAAAGTGTAGCAAAAGCCGCTCGTTCTGGTGAGGCGGTATTTAATGCGGTGTGTACCTCATGTCACAGTGCAGGCGTATTAGGTGCACCAAAAATTGATGATAAAGCGGCTTGGGAACCACGTACTTCGCAAGGTTTAGACGGCTTAATGAAAAATGCTATTAATGGTATTCGTTCAATGCCTGCGCGCGGTGGTGATCCAACTTTAACGGATGAAGAAGTACAAAACGCTATTATTTATATGACAGGTAAAGCGGGTATTGATTTATCTAGCCAAGCTAAAGCGGCTGCCCCTGCGGGGGATGCAAAACAAGCAGCACCTGCGGCAGAAGCTAAACCAGCAGAAGCTGCGCCTGCTCAAGCTGCTGCACCAGCGGCAGAAGCCAAACCTACGGAAGCTGCGCCTGCTCAAGCTGCTGCACCAGCGGCAGAAGCCAAACCTACGGAAGCTGCACCCGCGCCAGCAGCAGAAACTGCTCCAGCAGCAGAAACTGCTCCAGTAGCACAAGCTGCTCCAGCACAAGCGGCAGCTGCGCCAGAAGCAGCGTCTGCCAATGGTGAAAAAACCTATAAAGCCACTTGTTTCGCTTGCCATGATGTTGGTGTTGCCGGTGCACCTAAATTGGGCGATAAAGCGGCTTGGGAACCGCGTATTGCAGCAGGTAAAGACGCGTTATATCACAGCTCTTTAAACGGTAAAAACGCAATGCCAGCGAAAGGTGGTAATGCTGCATTATCTGATGCAGATGTGAAAGCCGCAGTAGATTACATGGTCGGACAAGTTAAATAATCTTTGATTATTAAATTGTGATGATTGCAAAAGGCGCTACTCAGCGCCTTTTTTATTGGCATTTTTATGAAAACTGACTAGCCTTGCTGCATGAATACAGAAGCCACTTATCAATGGTCAGACTTGTTTAAACAAGTGCTGCATTATCGTAAACAATTGTTCAAAGCCAATGCAGTTGCTATTTTAGCAGCGTTGTTAAGCGTGCCGATTCCGCTCTTGATTCCATTACTAGTGGATGAAGTGCTATTGCATAAGCCCGGGGCAAGTATTGCGTTTTTAAACAATTTGTTTCCAGAAGCGTGGCATAGCCCGATTTTGTATATCAGCGTAATGACGCTAATAACCGTGGTGTTACGTTTGTTGTGGCTAGTGTGTTCGGTTTATCAAACCCGTGAATTCACGCTAATTAGCAAAGATATTACCTACCATATTCGCCAGCGTTTATTAAAGCACCTTGAAACCATTGCCATGTCGCAATATGAAACCTTAGGCACAGGCACGGTTAATTCGCGTTTGGTGGTGGATGTCGAAACCATTGATGGCTTTTTGGGCGTTAGCATTAGTAAATTCGTCGTGGCTATTTTAACGCTATTAGGTGTGACTGCCGTTTTGTTATGGCTACATTGGCAATTGGCGTTATTTATTCTGGTGTTGAACCCCATAGTAGTGATGATTACCACCAAAATGGGCACATATGTTAAAGAGCTAAAAAAACAAGAAAACTCTGCGTTTGAATTATTCCAACAAGCGTTAACCGAAACCTTAGAAACTATTCAACAAGTCCGTGCCAGTAACCGCGCCCCCAATTTCTTTGCACGCGTTGCAAATTATGCCGAGGATGTAAAAGTTCATGCGGGGCGGTTTGCTTGGCGTAGCGATGCCGCCAGCCGTTTATCCTTTACAGTATTTGTTTCCGGCTTTGATATTTTCCGCGCGGTTAGTATGTTGATGGTGGTCTTTTCGGATTTAAGCATTGGTGAAATGCTGGCGGTATTCAGTTACTTATGGTTTATGATGGGACCCGTCCAAGAAGTCTTATCCATTCAATACAGTTGGTTTGGCGCAAAAGCCGCCTTACAACGGATTAATACTTTATTAGCCTTGCCGTCTGAACCCGAATATCCACATTTAGCCAACCCCTTCTTAACTAAACCCACTGTGAGTGTACGCGCTGAACATATTACCTTTGCTTATGGTGATAAGTCGCCTGTATTAAAAGATGTGAGCTTAACGATTCAAGCCGGGCAAAAAATTGCCTTAGTCGGGGCAAGTGGCGGTGGTAAATCAACGTTTGTACAAGTGTTAATTGGGCTGTATCAACCCCAACAAGGGCAATTGTACTTTGATGATGTTCCGATTACGGCGATTGGTTTAGATGTGGTGCGGGAACACGTCGCTACCGTGTTACAAAACCCTGCATTATTTAATGACACGATTCGCGCTAATTTAAGCATGGGACGTATTGCCAGCGATGATGAATTGTGGAATGCCTTACGTATTGCGCAATTGGAAGAAACCATCCGGGAACAACCACAAGGTTTAGATACGATTGTGGGGCGGCAAGGTATGCGTTTATCCGGTGGGCAACGCCAACGTTTAGCGATTGCACGCATGATCTTAAGCAAACCCAGTGTGGTAATTTTAGATGAAGCCACCTCCGCGCTGGATATGGAAACCGAGCAGAAGCTACATCAGGCTATGAATGTGTTTTTAAAAGATCGCACGACTTTAATCATTGCGCATCGTTTAAGCGCGGTACGCCAAGCCGATCATATTTTTGTGTTTGAAGATGGACATATTAGCGAACAAGGTAGCCATGAACAGTTATTAGGGCAGGATGGCTTTTACCGTAAGTTGTATGGTGAGGTCAGCTAATAAAAGGTTTTGCATCCGCCTAGGTAACCGCGCTTATAATACGGCAACTAACGCTAATTGAGATACTTACCGCCAATGGATACGCCTCGTAAAGAAGCCGGTCACAAAGAACGCGGCGCAGATAAAGTTGCCCGAATTCCGATTAAAGTTGAACCTACTACCGAATTTCGCCGTAAACCCAAGTGGATTAAAGCCCAAGCGCCCAATTCACCCGAAGTTAAACGCTTAAAACAAATTCTGCGTGACAATAAATTGCATACGGTGTGTGAAGAAGCGGCTTGCCCTAACTTAGGCGAGTGCTTTAGCCACGGCACTGCCACTTTTATGATTATGGGTGATATTTGTACACGTCGTTGCCCATTTTGTGATGTATCGCACGGTAAACCTTTACCATTAGATGAAAACGAACCTGAAAACATGGCGCAAACCATTGCGGCAATGGGGTTACGATATGTGGTCATTACCTCGGTTGACCGCGATGATTTACGCGATGGTGGCGCGGCGCATTTTGTAAGCTGTATTCAACGTACGCGTGAACTGAACCCACAGATTCATATTGAAATTCTGACCCCTGATTTTCGCGGACGGATGGACATTGCGCTGACTATTTTAAAAAGCGCTCCGCCGGATGTATTCAACCACAACTTAGAAACTGTGCCGCGCTTGTATAAACAATCTCGTCCGGGTGCAGATTATCAATATTCGTTAACACTGATTAAAGAATTCAAGCAATTATTTCCGCATATTCCAAGCAAATCGGGCTTGATGTTAGGGTTAGGTGAAACCAACGAAGAAGTGATCGAAACCTTAAAAGATTTACGTGCACATGATTGTGATATGTTGACCTTAGGGCAATATTTACAGCCTAGCCGTCATCATTTGCCGGTTGATCGTTTTGTAACGCCAGATGAATTTGCGGAATTAGCTGAGATTGCAAAGCAATTGGGATTTTCACAAGTGGCAAGTGGCCCGATGGTACGCTCGTCTTATCATGCGGATCAACAAGCGGCGGCCGTTTTAGAATAATTTGGTAAATAGATCATGAATTTGACGTATAGGCTTTCAAACTATACGTATCATCCGAAACACTCGGAAAATTTTACGATAAACAGCTAAACTTATTAACAGTAATTATTTAACTTTACAAAGGCAAACCCCATGGCTTTTGGCAAATTGACGATAGATTGGCGTAGTTGTATTGCGGCGGTTTGGCGTTCCAACCGTCATTTCCTCAAGCCCATTTCCAGTGTGGATTTGGTGAAACCCGAATCATTGGTGGGGATTGATACGCAAAAAGACGCATTATTCACAAATACTGAACATTTCTTGCGCGGTAAACCCGCCAGCCATGCGCTATTGTGGGGTGCATCTGGCGTGGGTAAGTCATCCTTAATTAAGGCAGTGCTCACCAAATATCATACCTATGGCTTACGCATGATTCAGTTACCCAAAGATAATTTGAATTTATTAGTCGACATTATTGATGAGATTGCAGATGCTAGCAGTAACTACCGTTTCATCATTTATTGCGACGATCTGACCTTTGAAGAAGGTAGCAATGAATACCGTTTGCTGAAGAGCAATATGGACGGCACATTAGAAAAACCGGCTGAAAATGTTTTGGTCTATGCTACCTCTAACCGCCGTCACCTATTAGATGCGCCTACGGACGCTTCACCTCATGATTTAAGCCATATGGATGCCGATGAAGAAGATACGTTGGCATTAGCGGATCGCTTTGGTTTAACGCTGGCGTTTCCCGTTATGAGCAAGGAAACTTATTTAGCTATTGTTGACTCTTTATTTAAAGGTCGTGTGAAAGACGTCGATTTATTGCATCAGGAAGCACTCAACTTTGCTCAACAACGCGGCAATTATAGCGGGCGCATCGCACGGTATTTCTATAATCACTGTCAAGCCTGTGTCTAACCATAAATTACATCAGGCAAGGAAAAGTAAGGATATGACTGCACTTCGGTTTTCGGCATGGTCATTATTAATCAGTGTTGCACTTAGTAGTGTAAGCGTTCCGGTTTTGGCAAATGAGACCGAGGACGTCTTTGGTAATTTTCGCTCGAATCGTACGGTAACCCCCCCGGCTGCACCTGCCGCCGCGCCTGTTGTACCTGCTACCCCCGCTCCCCAACCGGCGGTCAGCCCTGCATCTGCTCCCGCTGCCAATCCACCAGTTGCACCTGTAGCAAATGCAAATGCGCCACAACCGGCTGCTGCGCCTGCTGAACCTGAGCCACCTCCGAAAACTGCAGAACAACTTACGTCAGAAATATGGGATGCAGCGCGTTCTGGTAATACAGCGGCTGTACAAGTGGCACTGCAAGAGGGGGCTAATCCGAATTCTGCAACGCATTTAGGGGAAACGGCTATGCACGCCGCAGTAGCTGCCGGTTCACTTTCTACTGTAATTGCGCTAAAAAATGCGGGCGGTAATATTAATGCGGTTACATCTAATGGTTGGACGCCGTTACACCATGCAGCTCGTTTCAGACGCGCTGATATTGCCAATTATTTGCGTACTCAAGGTGCCAATCCACAGGCTTATACGCGGGATAATCCACCAAAAACGCCCTTGCAAATGGCTTTAGATAATGGTGATATGCGGATCGCAAGAATATTAGGTTATTAATTTAGAAGGTGACAGACTATGCAATTCACTAAATTAGCGCTGGCAAGTACCTTAATCGGTACAGTCTTAATGGCAGGTTGTACGCAAGAAACCCAAAATAATATTGGTCGGCAAATCAATAACTGGGCTGGGGTTAATGGCGTATTGGAAATTTATTCGGGTGAAAAATTAGTCAGACGTTTTATCAAAATTGATAAATTAACCACAGCCGCCGGTACAGGTACACATGCAGAGCGCCCTTATCGCTTTGGCTATGGCGTAATTGACTTGAATTTAAACGGCGTGCAAGACGACGGTGAGAAAAAAGTTTATTTTGAATTCAGCGATTATTCTACACCTTACGTGTTCTTTGAAAGTCCGAACTGATTTCATCTAAGCGTTATTAAATTCAAGAACCCGTGCCTGCATTATCATGTAGGTGCGGTTCTAAATAACGTGATAGTGCTCGTGCTACTAAATCACCCATTTGATTAATAAATAATGTACCCATGCCCGGGTAAAAGCGGTTTTCATTCGCGCTACCTAAGGCTAACACACCAATTTCACGCGCTTCGTATAAGGGAATTAGCACCGCCGATTTGATACTTGAGCCTTCATTGCCAAATAAAAACACTTGTTGACGGGGGCGTAGGCGACCACAGACGGGTTGGCGCTTACGGAATAAAGTCGCCAATTGTTTTAAGGATTTGTCCTCAGGGTCAATAAAGTGCAAACCGTCCCGCGCTTGCCCATAACCAATTAACCGTAAGACCACGCTATCGGCTTTAAAATCGCCGCGTAATACGTCATTACAAGTTGCGACTACAGAATCGAGGCTATCCGCATTAATCAGTTCTAGCGCTAAATGGTGTAACCGCGCTAACACATGCTCAGAATCGCGTGCTGCTTTCAGCATTTCTTGCTGGCGCATTTCTAATGCACGGTATTGTTCGCGTTGCCGCTGTACTAAACGTTCTAATAAGGAAATGGAGCTACCCGTCTGAGGATGCGGTAGGGAAAGGTGGTCTAATAGCATTTCATGTTGCTGGAAAAAATTGGGGTTATCCAATAACCATTCCGCAACTTGTTGGGCGTCTAATGGGTTGCGCTCCTGAGAATTCCGTTTAGTCATACGCTGATTGTTCCCCTATAAACCGTAACGGCTGGTCCTGTCATCCAAACAGGTTGACCTTCACCTAACCATTGTATCTGTAAATTACCCCCACGTAACTGTACGGATACGCTTTCTGCTAAAATCCCTAACAAACGCCCGGCAACCACTGCTGCACATGCGCCCGTTCCACAAGCTAAGGTTTCGCCTGCACCGCGCTCAAAAACCCGTAAGCGAATATGTGCAGAGTCTAGCACTTGCATAAAACCTACATTAACGCGTTGTGGAAACTGTGGGTGTGTTTCAATGGCTGCCCCCCATTCAGCTACCGGCGCTATATCTACCTCATCAACTCTTAATACAGCATGAGGATTCCCCATTGACACGGCTGACAAGTGAATGTTCTGTTCATTAAGTGCTAATTCGTAGCGAGTTTGGCGTTGCGCTGCTTTAAAGGGAATCTGCGCGGGTTCTAATTGCGGCACTCCCATATTAACCGTTACTTGCCCATCTGCTTGTAAGCGTAATTCAATGCGCCCGGCTTTGGTCATTACGGGAATCGTGGTTTTTTGGGTTAAGCCTTGCTCGTAGACAAAGCGTGCAAAACAACGCGCACCATTGCCACATTGCTCAACCTCGCTGCCATCGCTGTTAAAAATCCGATAACGAAAATCAGCGTCTTCACCTGTGTATTGTTCAACCATTAAGAGTTGATCAAAGCCAATACCAAAATGGCGGTTCGCTAATTGTTGAATCTGTGCGGATGATAAATCAATCGTTTGTCGAATCGCATCAATTACCATAAAGTCATTGCCTGCCCCCTGCATTTTACTAAATTCGATGATTTGCCCGCTCATATCGTGTTCACTGCTTGAAAATGCTAAGTATACAAAGATATGGCGATTCGGCAATTTTGATGATATGTTATTTGCTGTGTTTTGGATCGCACATCCCAGTTAACTAGTAGGAGAGGATAATAATGACTGATTTTAATCAGGAATTAGATGCAAGTGGTTTAAACTGCCCATTACCCATTTTGCGTACTAAAAAAGCAATCAATGGTATGGCGTCTGGTGAAGTTTTAAAAGTGATTGCCACAGACCCCGGTTCTGTCAAAGACATGGAAGCGTTCTGTAAACAAACTGGCAATGACATGGTAGGTAGTGCAGAGCAAGGTGGCCAATACGTATTCTTCATCAAGAAAGCGTAATTCTGCTCACTAAGACTTCATGCAAAAAAGCACCTTCGGGTGCTTTTTTAGTTTGGGAACAAGACTGTGGATAAATTTGCCAAATTGCACGCGTTTTTACAGCAACAACAGCAACAACAGTTATATCGGCGTACCCGTTTGGCAGAAACTGCACAACAGCCACGGCGGATTATCGACGGCAAGGCGCTGTTAACGTTTTGTAGCAATGATTACTTGGGTTTAGCCAATCATCCGGCGGTTATTCAAGCATTTCAACAAGCAGCAAATGAATACGGTGTTGGCAGTGGTGCGGCGCATTTGGTTAATGGGCATAGCAAACCACACCAACAATTAGAAGAAGCCCTAGCCGAATTTACGGGGCGCGCCCAAGCGTTGTTATTTTCCACAGGCTATATGGCGAATATCGGCGTTACCAATGCGTTATTAGGGCGACACGATTTCATTTATGCGGATAAATTGAATCATGCTTCATTAGTTGATGCAGCCTTATTATCTGGTGCAAAAGTCACACGTTATGCACATAACGACAGTGCCCAATTGGCTAAGCGTTTACAACACACTGAACACACGCAACTGATTCTAACCGATGGCGTGTTTAGTATGGATGGCGATGTTGCACCGATTCAGGCGTTAGCTCGCTTAGCGCAACAAGCCAATGCTTGGTTAATGGTGGATGATGCACATGGCTTAGGTGTATTAGGCAAAACGGGGGCAGGTTTATTGGAGCAAGCTGCACTCAGTGCCAGCGATGTACCAATTCTAATGGGAACATTAGGTAAGGCATTGGGAACAGCAGGGGCGTTTGTAGCAGGTGATTCGGCTCTAATTGAGTATTTAAAACAAACAGCACGGTCATGGATTTTTACCACAGCGCAACCCCCAGCAGTTGCTGCTGCTACCTTAGCCAGTTTAGCACTGGTACAACAAGGGCAGCATTTGCGGGAGCATTTGCAGCAGCTTATCCAGCAGTTTCGCCAAGGTGCCGAGCAATTGGGCTTGCAATTAATGGATTCACAAACCCCGATTCAGCCCATTATTTTAGGCTCGAATGCGCATGCTTTGGCCGCCAGTACTTATTTGGAATCACAAGGTATTTTAGTGACGGCCATTCGTCCGCCCACCGTACCCCAAGGTACGGCGCGTTTAAGGGTAACGTTATCAGCAGCACACAGCACAGTCGATGTAGAGCGCTTATTAGCAGCTTTGGATCAACAGTCGTTTAAGCAGCTTGTAGCCCAATAATCTTGTCATAGACTTTTAACGCTGCATCCAAGTCGCCTTGGGTTTCATACGTGCTGGCTTCAAATAACCACATATCCGCTAACTGTACCGGCGTTAGCTGATCGGCAAAGTTCGCTTGTAATGCATTATCAACTGCAATTACTTCAGGGCGGGCAGCTTTGGTTAGCAAAATGGCACGTTTATGGACTAGAGCTTGGAATATGCGGCTAGTTAATTCATCTTTTGGCTGTATATCTATCATAATGAATTCACTTGCAGAAACAATAGGTTGTGTTTCAACAGAAGGGCTGGTTTCGAGTAGGGATATGGCAACTTGTGCATCATTACTGGCGACAAGTTCAGGCGCAAGCCCGAGGGTTGTTTGTATGGGTATTGAAGTAAGTGGCTGAGCTATTGCGGTTTCTACTGCAATACCTGCTGGCGCAATAGCTTCAGTCACTGCTTCAGAAGGCAATAGCATACTGGTCTGAGCGCCATCTAACACAGTATCAATAGGATTAGTGGCATTACCGTTTGGCTGAGTGGCAAGCGTTACCTCAGTTGTTGTCAATTCAGGTTTTATTGCAACCTCGGCGGCTTCTGGTTCAGGCTGAGTTGTAACTTCAGTTGTGGGTTGAGTTTCAGCTTTTGCGTCAACTTCGTCTGTGGATTCAGCCGTTATAGCTTCTGGTTCAGGCTTTGTCTCAGCCTCGGTGGAGGGTTCAACAGTTGCTATTTCTGATTCAGGTTGAGGTTGAGGTTGAGCTTCAGCTTCTGTTACAGGTTCACTAGCTGCCACTTCTGATTTAGGCTTTGCTTCAGTTGCGGGTTCAACGATTGTCACTTCTGATTCAGTCTGCACTTCAACTTCAGCAGCGGGTTCAGCGCTTACAACTTCTGGCTCAGGCTGCGCTTCAACTTCGGCTGCGGGTTCAGCGCTTGTCACTTCTGGCTCAGGCTGCGCTTCAACTTCAGCAGCGGGTTCAGCGCTTGTCACTTCTGGTTCAGGCTGGGCGTCAACTTCGGCTACGGCAGGTTCAACGGTTACAACTTCTGGCTCAGGTTGCGCTTCAACTTCAAGTACGGGTTCAACAACTGCTACTTCTGGCTCAGATATAGTCGTTGTGAGATTGTCGCTAGATAAATTTGCCTCGACTACGGTGTCAGTCGTTGCTGCTTCAATTGGCGTATGAGAGTCGGTATTGATCTGCGTTGCTGCTTCGACAGTTGGATTAGTATCCGCAGAGGGTGTTGTAGTAGCGAGTTCGGAGGCAGTGGGAGCTGGCGTTAATAAGCCTGAAATACGAGTTAAATGCTCGTCCAAATTATCTAATTTGCCTTGGGGCAAGCTATTCGTTTTGAGATAAGTTTCGAGTAACGCATAGGCGGTAGCATAATCTGCTTTAGCCGATTCAGGTTTGGTATTTTCCAACAGCATACCACGGTTGATGTATGCACCTGCGACTTGTAAATCTACCCCGACCGGAATCTTTGCACCGTATTTCGAGACAAAATGTGTGATTAAGGTATCTTGTACTTTCTTTTCAGCTAACGGCGACACCCGTTCACCCACAATGACTGCGCGATTCAGTAAGGCTTTAGCAACTTGGGTTTGCACAAAAATATCAGGATCATTTTTAAAAACCCGTACCAAATGCTCATACGCCCGTACCGCTTCCGCATAGAATTGCCGTTTTTCCAAGGTCAAAGCGCAGCGAAACGCAGCATCTGCCGCCAAACGTTGTGAACCGTTGGCAACAAATAAATCTTCGTGTACTTCGGGGATTAAACTATTCCTGACTCGTTTCATACCACAATACCTAGTTTTTTTAGGAATGTGGCTTAGTTAGCGATTAGCCGCAAACCCGCAGAGGATAAGCGGGGGCAGTCCGGTTTATAATCGGTTTAGTCGCGGATAAATAAACTAAACGTCAGCAAAGCGCCGTGTAATAACAAGGCATTGAGGGTAAATTGAATAGCCGGGCGTAATTGCACAGGCGTAAAGGCATAGCGCACTAATTGGCGTTCGGCTGCAATACCAAAACCTAAGGGCAATACGCTTAATAAGCTCCAAGCCGATAAGGTTTGGTTAAAAATTAATAGTAATAATAAGGTTAAGGCTAAGCCAATCGACGTTTGGTAAACCAATGGTGCTTTGTTTAGCCCTAAACGCACGACCCAATGGTGTTTGCCCGCTTGTTTATCCGCCGTATAGTCGGGAAACTGATTGATATATAAGACATTCATGACTAATAATGCTAGCGGTAGGCTAATAACAATCGGGTACCAACTAAAGTGTTGAGTTTGCACTAGCCAAGCACCTAACGGGGTTAAAACGCCAAAGCCAATCGCTACCGCCACTTCACCCAAACCTCGGCTATTTAAACGTAATGGGGGCGCGGAATAGCCCCAGCCTACTAAGAGACCGAGTATGCCTACTATTAATAAGCGCCAACTGCTTAAATAACTTAAGAGTAAGCCAATGGCGACCGCCGCGAGTAATAAGCTAATGCCAAACTTGAATAGGTTGTCCGGCGTGAAAATACCGTTTTGAATAAAGCGACTGCCACCCGTAAACGGAAAGAGACGTTCTGTATTCAGGTTATCAGTGTTATTCAGATTATCGTAATAATCGTTGAGGACATTAATTCCCGCATGGGTAAGCGCTAAAGCTAATAGGGTCAGGGCGAATAAATCCCAATGAATTGTGTAGTGCTGTGCATAGGCTGCCGCTACGCCGACACACGCTGGAATTAAGCTTGCCAATAAGAAAGCAGGTCGCGTTGCCAACCAATAACGCAATAGCGGTTTGCTCAGCAAACTGGAATCAGGTTCTTTCACGTCCATTAGCCCCAAGTTTTATAGTTGCTTTGTTTTGCCGCATTATAAAGCCAATCTAGGCGAATTGGGTAAAAATCCATTATGATATTTGCTATGAAGTATCAAGATTTACGCGATTTTATCCAACAACTGGAAGCCATTGGGGAATTAAAGCGGATTAAAGCCGAGGTTGATCCCTATTTAGAAATGACCGAGATTGCCGACCGAGTCTTACGCGCAGGCGGTCCAGCGTTATTATTTGAAAATCCTAAAGGCTACTCTGTGCCGGTATTAGCCAATTTATTTGGTACACCTCGGCGGGTTGCGCTGGGTATGGGCGAAGAATCTACCGATGCGTTGCGCGAAATTGGCAAGTTATTAGCCCTATTAAAACAACCAGATCCACCCAAAGGCTTTAAAGACGCGTTAAATTCCCTACCTATCTTTCGCAAAGTACTGGATATGGCGCCAAAAGTGGTAAGTCGTCCGCTTTGCCAACAAGTGCTAGTTGAAGGCGAGCAAGTCGATTTAAGTCAATTACCGATTCAACATTGTTGGCCGGGCGATGCCGCGCCTTTAATTACTTGGGGCTTGGTCATTACCAAAGGCCCTGAGAAAAAGCGGCAGAACTTGGGGATTTATCGCCAGCAAGTGATTGGCAAAAATCGCGTGATTATGCGTTGGTTATCGCATCGTGGTGGTGCATTGGATTTTCGAGAATTCCAACAAGCGTATCCGGGCAAACCGTTTCCCGTGGCTGTCGCCTTGGGGGCTGATCCCGCGACCATTTTAGGCGCAGTTACCCCCGTGCCTGATACCCTATCCGAATATGCCTTTGCCGGTTTATTGCGTGGCTCACGCACAGAATTAGCCGAAGCGATTGGCTCGGATTTACAAGTGCCTGCTTCGGCTGAATACGTGTTAGAAGGGCATATTTACCCGGATGATCTTGCACCTGAAGGTCCGTTTGGTGACCACACGGGCTATTATAATGAAGTGGATAACTTTCCGGTGTTTACGGTAGAGCGTATTACCCACCGTAAAGACCCCATTTATCACAGTACCTATACCGGACGACCACCGGATGAGCCCGCCATATTAGGCGTCGCCTTAAACGAAGTATTTGTGCCGATTTTGCAGAAGCAATTTCCGGAAATTGTAGACTTTTATTTACCCCCCGAAGGCTGTTCCTATCGCTTAGCCGTGGTAAGTATGAAGAAACAATACCCCGGACATGCTAAGCGTGTGATGATGGGAGTTTGGTCATTCTTGCGCCAATTTATGTACACCAAGTTTATTATTGTGGTGGATGACGACGTGAATACGCGTGATTGGCAAGATGTTATCTGGGCAATGACCACGCGCATGGATCCCGCTCGTGATACCACCTTAATTGAAAATACGCCGATTGATTATCTGGATTTTGCCTCGCCCGTATCTGGCTTAGGTTCAAAAATGGGCTTAGATGCCACTAATAAATGGCCGGGCGAAACCACACGGGAATGGGGTACGCCCATTGTGATGGATCAAGCGATTAAAGATAAAGTCGATCAACGCTGGTCAGAATTAGGGTTATAAGTATGGTTATAACCCTAACGTACTTTTCGTAACATCCAAACACCGCCTAATAAAAACAGTAATAAGGGCAAGGTAGCCGATAATAAAGGCGGTAAGCCGTAAACCAGCCCCATACTGCCCAATAAGCGGTTAATTAAGAAAAAGCTGATACCGATTAAAATACCAATGAAAATACGTTGCCCTGCGCCTGCATTACGTTGAAAGTTAAAAACAAACGGCGCAGCAATAATCAGCATGACTAAGGTAGACAGTGGCGTCGTAAAATGTTGCCAAAAGGCTAATTCAAAACGATCACTCTTTAATTCATTAGCTTGTTGATGCTGAATATATTGCGCCAATTCACGAGCGGCTAATTGATTGGGGGTGACGGCGGCAATCATTAACATATCGTTGGGAATAAAATCCGCCATAATGATTTCGGCTTGTTGGGTTTGGGTAATTTGTTGTTCCCCGATCAGTTGTTGGCGATAGTCGCTTAAACGCCAGCCTTGTTGGGTTAATTCAGCGGTTTTTGCCCGGCTAATACTGTGAATACGTCCTGCCTCACGATTAATGTCATAAATCGCAATATTTTCTAATTTGTCGGTTGACCACATTTTGCCAATATTAATTAGTTGATTGCTGCGTTTAACCCAAATACCTTGTTTACTTACGCTAAATTGTGTTTGTAACATTTGCACTTTGAAACTAGCGGCTGCTTGTTCGGCTTTCGGTGCTGCCCATTCGCCTAATATAAACACACCAATGGCTAAGACTAAGCCCAGTTTTAAGGTCATACCCACGATTTGCCCAATTGATACCCCGGCTGCCCGCATGGCGGTTAATTCACTATTCGCGGCTAAATTACCTAAACCTAATAAACTGCCAATTAAGGTAGCGGTTGGAAAATAATCGTATAAGCGCTTAGGTGTGCCCATTAAGACATAAAACAGGGCTTGCAGATTACCGTAGTGCGTGCCTTCTTTGACATCGCCTAATTCGCCCAAAAATGCAAATAAGGTATCGAGGGCAGCCAGTGAAAACCATGCCATGAGAATACTAAACAACACGTTTTGCCAAATATAACGCTCAAGAATACTCATCGTGGTTTTCCATAATAGCGATGTAACAGCCACAAACTTAACGCAATCATGACGAGATGTACCCACCACATACCGGGTATTAAAGGGAACGAACCGCGTTCCATCATGCCGCGTAAGGTGGCTAATACATTGGCGTAGACTGCATAAATCAAAATAGCAACGGCAATTTTGCTATAGCGTCCGGCTCGTGGCGGTGTATAACTTAGGGGAAAGGCAAGTAAGGCAAGAATGGGCGCAGACAAAATAATCGAAGCACGCCATTGTAATTCAGTCTGAGAAACGCGATCTGATTTGGTTAGCAATTCGGTGGTGGGGGTAGCATCAACATCTTTATAATCGCCTAAGCTATGCAACGGAATGCGTAAGCTATGCTCTTTAAATTGCACGACGTTCATGACCCCAGTTTTTGCATCCGTTTCGTAGCGATAGCCTTTATGAATCTGTAACACACGCTCACCACTGACAGAATCTACAAATAATAAGGCGCTATCCGCCCAAATTAACACTTCGTTCTCATGGTTTTTTAAACGTACAAAAAAACGATTCATAACCGTATGAGTGGCATCAATGCTTTCGGTGAGTGTAGTGTAATTTTGTTCGGCTGAGCCTGCGCTGACGAATTCACCCGCTGGAATACCGGCTGCTTCGGGGCGTGCTTTCAACTCGCTACGAATGGTATAATCTTGCGATTCTAACCAAGGTGAAACGACTAAAATTAGCACTGCCATCAAGGCGGTAAGGGGTAAAACAAAGCTATAAATGGCTCGGTAGAATTGGCGTGGTCCAACGCCAGCGGCTTGTAAGGCTGACATTTCCGAGTCACGATATAAGCGACTAAATGCCAGCATCATACCAATGAGCAAGGCAACGGGAATCAGGCGAATTAATTGTTTAAGTGAGTTATAGCCTAATAAATCCCCAATTAAATCAACCGGCAATGCGCCACTACTGGCATCGCTGAGTAAGCGTACAAAGGTATTGCCGACAATAATTAGAGTCAAAATCAATAAAGTAGCCGCAAAACTATTGGCTATTTCTTTAAAGATGTAACGATTAATGATCAAAACAATTCCTCATCACATGGGACTCAGTGCTTAAGCTACTGGGGGAAATTATAGGGCAAAGTGCCTGAATCAGGACAGGCTAGATTGTAGTAACACAGCCAAGGCAGATGTTTTATGCAGAAATCAGTACCCCGTACACTTTCGCCGCAAGCTTCGCGGGAAGAAGATCGCGTCGATGAACAAATTCGCCCGCGCCGTTTAAAGGATTATATCGGACAGCCTGTAGTACGCGAACAAATGGAAATTTTCATTGGGGCAGCTTTGCAGCGCGGCGATGCGTTAGATCATGTCTTAATCTTTGGACCGCCCGGTTTAGGTAAAACCACACTCTCCAATATTATTGCACAAGAAATGGGTGCAAATTTACGGCAAACTTCTGGCCCAGTATTGGAAAAAGCCGGGGATTTAGCTGCGCTATTGACCAATTTAGAACCGCACGATGTCTTATTCATTGATGAAATTCACCGCTTAAGTCCAATGGTTGAAGAAATCTTATATCCCGCGATGGAAGACTTCCAACTGGATATTATGATCGGCGAAGGACCAGCCGCGCGTTCGATTAAATTGGATTTACCGCCGTTTACCTTAGTCGGGGCAACTACGCGCGCGGGTTTATTAACCTCACCATTACGCGACCGTTTTGGGATTGTGCAACGTCTTGAATTTTATAGCGTTGAAGATTTAGCTTATATTGTGCGTCGTGCGGGCGGTATTGTGGGCGCACAAATTGACGAAGCTGGGGCGTATGAAATTGCTAAGCGTTCACGTGGCACGCCTCGAATCGCTAATCGTTTATTACGGCGGGTACGTGATTACGCGCAAGTGAAACACGATGGTTTTATTTCTAAAACGGTTGCCGATCAAGCCTTAAATATGTTGAACGTGGATGAACAAGGCTTTGATCAAATGGATAGACGCTTATTGCTTGCCATTATGGATAAGTTTGATGGCGGTCCGGTCGGCGTGGATAGCTTAGCAGCAGCGATTGGCGAAGAACGCGGTACGATTGAGGATGTATTAGAACCTTATTTAATTCAGCAAGGTTATTTAATGCGTACCCCGCGTGGGCGTGTGGCAACCCGGCGTGCTTGGCAACATTTTGGGCTAACGATTCCCACGCATTTAGCAGCCTTTGAATCCAAAGATGGAGAAAATCTTGAGCTTTTTGAATGAATTTCCATGGCCAGTACGTGTGTATTATGAAGATACCGATGCGGGCGGCGTGGTATATCACGCGAATTATTTAAAATTTATGGAACGTGCACGCACTGAATGGCTGCGGCTATTGGGGTTTGAACAAGATGCGTTGATTGCTGATTGGGGCATAATTTTCGTGGTAGCGCATTTAGAGCTTGCGTATCGAAAACCAGCACGTTTTAATGAGCAACTGACTGTAATTACAACAATTGACGAATTAGGTAAAACCAGTATTACCTTTAAACAAGTCATTGTACGCCATACACAAGGGGGCGAAATGGAAACTTTGACGACGGGGACAGTCAAAGTGGTGTGTGTGGATGCAGAAAAATTCCGCCCAAAAGCAATTCCAATAGAGATAAAGGGCTTACTTCAGTGACAACTGAGTTATCAATCGTGAAGCTGATCATGGACGCTAGTCCTGTGGTCAAAATTGTTATGAGTATGTTGGTGGTCGCGTCTTTGCTGTCATGGACGCTGATTATGTCTAAAGCCAGCAAATTATCCGGCTTACAACGCAGTGTGAATAAATTTGAGGAACAGTTCTGGAATGGGGTGTCCTTAAATACGCTATACGAAGACTTAGCCCAACGTCCTGAGCGGCGCGGTTTAGAACGTATTTTCTTTGACGGTTTCCATGAATATAAACGCGCCTTAAATACCGATCCCGGCATACGCCTATCGGTGACGGATTCGGTACAACGCGCGATGCGTGTGGCGGCTTCTAAAGAAGTCGATGATCTAGAACAGAATCTGGCATTTTTAGCCACCGTGGGTTCAACCAGCCCGTATGTGGGCTTATTCGGCACGGTATGGGGCATTATGAATTCGTTTATGTCCTTGGGTAAAATGCAGCAAGCGACTTTAGCGGTAGTCGCACCGGGAATTGCTGAAGCCTTAATCGCCACGGCGATTGGCTTATTTGCTGCCATTCCAGCCGTGATTGCCTATAACCGTTTTAGCGACAAAATTGATCGTTTAGTGGTCAGTTACGATAACTTCCGCGAAGAATTTACGGCACTATTAGAACGGCATTATGCAGCACAGAGGAAAAACGCATGAGCCGTCGGCCACGTAAAGTCATGGCACAAATGAATGTCGTGCCGTATATCGACGTTATGTTAGTGCTGTTGGTGATCTTTATGGTCACTGCGCCTATGATGCAAACGGGGGTAGATGTGAATGCACCGGATGCGCAAGCCAATGAATTAAAATCTGATAGTGCGCTTGAACCTTTGACTATTTCAATGTCAAAAGAAGGACAATACTTTCTTGATAAAAATTCACCTGTGAGCGAGGCGCAGTTAGTGCAGTATATAAGCAGCCAATTAGACCCAAAAGCCGAACGTGCTGTTTATATCAAAGCCGATGATACCGCGACTACAGGGCATTTAATGAAAGCTATGGCGGCGGCACAACGGGCAGGCGCAAAGAAAATCAGTATTTTAGCCGATCCAGTGCCTGCTAAACCAAATTAAATAAACAAACGTGGAACGGGCTTTACGACCATGTTGAAAGAAATAACGAAAAATCCCAAGGCTTTAATTTGGGCGCTGATTTTGCATGCCCTAATTATTTTATTAATTATTGGCAACTTTACGTTTTTTAAAGAAGACGAAACCAAAGCGATTCCGGTTACGCAAACGGAATCCGCAGAGAATGCTGAACAAGCAGGGGCAACCGGCGACGAGCCAGCCAGCAGTCATACTCAAAACGCTGAAAGCAAACCAACGCCTGCCCAAGAAACTGAAACGCTTGATCTGCCGTTGCCCAAACCCAGTGTGCAATTTAAAACACCTGAGGTGATACCGTTAGCGCCTAAAATTCCGTCAGAGAATGCTGAGCAGAAGCGTTTAAAAGAAATTGAAGAAGCACGCGCTAAAGCGGCAAAGGCTTTAGAAGAACAAGCTGCCCAAGCCAAACTTGAAGCTAAGCAAGAACAAGCTAAAGCGGATGCGGCAGAAGCGCGCCAACAAGCTGAAGCCCGTGCCAATGCTAAAACAGAGGCTGCCGAACGGGAAGCTAAGGCTGAGGCTGCCAAACGTGCCGAGGCTCAAGCTAAAGCGCGTGCAGAAGCCAGAGCCGAAGAGCGCAAGCAAGCTTCATTGGCAGAAGAACAACGCCAACAAGCGCGGGAGCGTGAATTAGCGCGGGAACAAGCCAAACAGCAAGCTGCCGAGCGGGAAGCTAAACAGCAACGACGTGATGCAGAAAATGCAGCAAAAGCGGCGAGTGAACGTGCGGCTAAAATCCGTGAAGCGGCGATGGCAGAGGAAGCGGCTAAAACAGCTAGTGAACGTGCTGCCGCTAAAGAACGCGAACAAGCGCGGGAACAAGCCGCCCGTGAGACAAAAGCGAAAGCTGATAAGGAAGCTAAAGCCGAAGCTGAAAAAGCAGAAGCGGCGGCGCGTGAGCGTTCAGAAGCCTTAGCCCGTAAAGTAGCGGAAGAGGATAAGCAGCGCAAAGCAGCCGAAGAAGAGAAAAAGTTAAGCGAAGAGCGTGAACGTTGGAAAGCGGCTGAAGCGAAGCGTAAAGCGGCGGAAGAAGCCGAAGCCAAACAATTAGCCGAAGACCGTGAACGTTGGAAGGCTGCGGAAGCTAAACGTAAAGCGGCGGAAGAAGCCGAAGCCAAGCAATTAGCCGAAGATCGTGAACGTTGGAAAGCGGCTGAAGCCAAACGTAAAGCGGAAGAAGCGGCACGTAATGGTAATGGCGGCAATAGCAATAATCGTGCGGATAATGGGCGAAATGGCGCAGGCAATCAAGGTAATGGCAATAGTAACCGTGATTTGAGTGGAGCACGAGCTGCGTGGAGTCGTGCGATTGAACGTAAAGTGAAAAGCAATTGGCATAAACCGACTGAACGCTTTGGTATGGCAGGCACAGCCCGTTTAACCTTGCAAGCGCCCGGTACGATTCGCCGCTTTACACTGTCTTGTAATAATGCCAGTACTCCGGCTTTTTGTGATTCGTTGAAAGCAGCTATTCACGGTTCAGACCCTTTTCCTAAACCGGAATTCGACGAACTTTATGATGATACCCTTGTGATTACGTTTGAGTAATAACCATGCTAAAACCGATACTTAAAACTGTATTTTTGTCCGCTTTAGTAGCGGCCACCTACGCAACGGCGGAAGAACTGCATATTCGTATTGATAGCGACGCATCGGCTAGCGGTACGCGTATTTTAGTTGCGCCGTTTGGTAATCAAGCCAAAATTATTGAAGAAGATTTACAACGTTCAGGGCGCTTTGCTTTAGTTGATCCGTCACGGGCGGGCAGTTTAGACCCTGAAAGTTTAAAAGCCTCGGGTGCTGAATACGCCGTGTTAGGGCGCGAAGCAGGCGGTTTAGAATTTGATTTGGTGAATGTTGCGTCTGGTGAGAAAGTGGGTAGCTTCCGGATTCCGGCGCAAAGCAATCCCCGTCGTGTTGGACATAAAGCCGCTGATGAAATTTTCGAGAAGGTTACTGGGGTAAAAGGCGCGTTTGATACCAAAATTGCGTATATTGCCGCCAGTGGCCCTGCCAAAAAGCAAAGCTATCAATTAATCGTATCAGATGCAGATGGGCATAATCCCCGCACAATTGCTTCATCCAATAAGCCGTTAATGTCGCCGTCTTGGTCACCGGATGCACGGCAATTGGCTTATGTTTCCTATGAAAGCGGTCGCCCAGTGGTGTATGTGCAAGACATTGGCTCGGGGGGGAAATGTGCTGTGTCTGATCCGAATGTTTCCAGTATTTCACCATCTTGGTCGCCCGATGGGCGTTCGATTGCACTAAGTGTATCCAACGGTGGCAATTATGATGTGTATGTCGCAAATGCCAATGGCGGTGGTTTACGTCAGTTAACCCAAGAACGCAGCATTGATACTGAACCACAATGGGCGGATAACAATACGATTGTGTTTACCTCTGATCGCGGCGGACAACCACAGCTTTATCAAGTCTCCGCTAATGGCGGTAGTGCAAGTCGTATGTCGTTTAATGGCAACTATAATGCGGGCGCAAGCATTGCAGGCAATAAAGTGGCAATGGTGCGGCAAGACGGCGGCAATTTCCGTATTGCCGTGATGAATGCGGCTTCGCGTGAGGAATTAACCGTATCGCGTGGTTCATTGGATGAATCGCCCGCGTTAGCCCCGAATGGCACAATGGTTCTATATGCAACTGATGCGGGGGCACGTTCGTCATTAGCGGTCGCCAGTGATAATGGCAAAGCGCATCAAGTGTTATATTCCCAAGCGGGTGATGTACGTGATCCAGCTTGGTCACCTTATTTAGATTAATGCTGATAAAACAATAGCGAGATAACAGTATGAAATTGCGAAATTTTACTTCGGTTGTATTAGTGCTGGCGTTATCGGCAGCCGGTTGTGCGCAACAAAATAATGGCGCAAATGGCGCGGGCGCAGCGGGTGGCGCGAATGGTTACGGTAGCAATGGGCAATATGGCGCGGGTTATGGTAACGCTGGGCAAGCTGGCTATGGCAATGGCGCAAATGGGGGCGGACAGTACGGTTATGGCAACGGCGCAAATGGTGCTGGGCAATACGGTAATGGCGAAGGGCGTTATACCCCTGCTGATTTGCGCAATCCTGCCAGTATTTTATCGCAGCGCGTGATTTATTTTGATTACGATAGCTCGAATATTAAGCCAGAATACCAAGCGGTGGTGAATGCCCACGCGGCTTTGTTAGCGGCTTACCCTAATTTAAAGGTTAAATTAGAGGGGCATGCAGATGAACGCGGCTCACGTGAGTATAATGTCGCGTTGTCAGAGCGTCGCGGTTATGCCGTGCAAGATTATGTCCTACTCAAGGGCGTAAAACTCGATCAAGTTGAAGTAATTGGTTATGGCGAGGAAATACCAGCCGTGTTTGGTCATGATGAATCCGCATGGGGTAAAAATCGCCGCGTTGAAATTCGATATGCTGGAGAATAGAGCAATGTTACAAACGTTCGCACGTCATGGTTTAGCCGGTATGGTGGCAAGCCTACTCGCGATGCCGGTGATGGCTGAACCTTTGTCTGATGATGCTGCCAATCAATTGTTGCAGCGCATTTCAGATATGGAACGCGAGGTGAGTACATTACGCGGCGATAATGAAAAGCTGCGTAATGAAGTCGAAAATTTGCAGAAGGATCAAAAAGATCGCTTTACGCAAGTTGATGAAAAAATGGATAAGCTCAAGGACACAGCAAAGCCCACTGACATTAATTCTTCTATGTCCAGTTCATCCACGACGAGTAGCAGTAGTAATGCGGATAATGCTAAGCCGGATGAAAAGAAAGCGTATAGCAGTAGCACTAATAGCAGTGACAGCGCTAAGTCAGACAGCAAACCTGTCGAAAAAACCGACCCTAACAGTTATTACAGCTATGGGACGGGGAAAAATGATGACGCTAATCCGCCGAAAACGACTACCGAAAGTTCGACGGATAAACCTGCTGAAACCAAACCGGACAACACCAGTAGCAGTAATAGCAGTAGCACGACTAGTTCAACTAGTAGTAGCGTAACATCTACTAGCAATACGGCTGCGAATGGCAGCGGCTCACAAGATGAACGCAGCGCTTACGATGTCGCGTTTGAAACTTTGTTAAAAGCGCCGAAAGACTCGATTCCCATGTTCCGTAAGTTCTTAAAAGACTATCCCAATAGTTCACGCGCATCAGTGGCGCAATACTATATTGGAGCGGCTTATTATACCGAAAAGGATTATAAGGCAGCGGTCGATGAGTTCTTAACAGTGTTACGTGAATATAAAGGCAGTGAAAAAGGTTCTGATGCGGCTTTAAAACTGGGTTACAGCTTTTACGAGCTGCAAGACTGGGATAAAGCTCGTAAAACCTTGGAAGATGTGATTAAGTTTTTCCCGAATACCGATGCGTCTCGTGATGCCAGCACGCGCTTAGATCGTATGAAGAGCGAAGGGCATTAACTCTTGAGTAGCTTACGTATTACGGAAATCTTCTTTTCCTTACAAGGCGAAACACGCACCGTTGGCTTACCCACGGTGTTTGTGCGTCTTACGGGTTGCCCTTTACGCTGTCAGTATTGCGACACGGCTTATGCTTTTTCGGGCGGTCAACATATGACGCTAGACGCCATTTTAGCGCAAGTGGCAGGCTATCAAGCACAGTATGTGACTGTCACGGGCGGCGAGCCTTTGGCGCAAAAACAGTGTATTCCGCTGTTAACTGAGCTGTGTGATATGGGTTATGAAGTGTCGCTAGAAACCAGCGGTGCGCTGAGCCTAGAACAGGTTGATCCGCGTGTGGTGAAAGTAATGGATATTAAAACCCCAGATTCAGGTGAAGTTAGTAAGAATCTGTGGACGAATATAGATTACTTAGACCCCAAAGATCAGCTAAAAGCGGTAATTTGCTCGCGTGCGGATTATGACTGGTTTAAACAAATAGCCGAGCAATATCAGCTTTATCAGCGCTGTGAAGTATTGCTGTCACCCAGTCATAAACAAATGAATGGACGTGAGTTAGCTGAATGGATTTTGGCGGATCGTTTGCCGGTACGCTTTCAATTACAGTTGCATAAATATTTATGGGATGACGCCCCCGGTCATTAAGGGGCGTTACTTACGGAACGTTAGCGTGGGCGTGGTGTGGGGCGTTTTGCACGGCCATTATTAGTGCTGTTGGGTTTATCGCTAAAGCGTTTATTAGCTGGCGGTGTACCGCGTGTGTTACGACCTGTCGGGCGTGTACGCTTAGGCATAGCATCTGCTTCATTGTTGGGGCGACGTTCGGGTTTATTCGGGACAAAGGTAGAACCATCATCGAAGGCTAAGCCAACTGATTCATAAAGTTTGCGTAAGTCCCTAACATCGAGTTCTTTATGGTGACCCGTGCGTAAATAACGCGGTAGATCAATATGCCCATAACGCACGCGAATTAAGCGGCTGACCTTAACACCTTGTGATTCCCATAAACGGCGTACTTCACGATTACGCCCTTCGGCTAATACCACATGATACCAATGGTTTGCGCCTTCCCCGCCTGCATCAATAATCCGTAAGAAGGAGGCTTTGCCGTCTTCTAGTTCAACGCCTTCTTGTAAAGCAATCAGCATCTCGGGGGTAACGTCACCTAATACCCGACAGGCATATTCGCGTTCTACTTCAGATGACGGATGCATTAAACGATTGGCTAATTCGCCATCGGTGGTAAAGAGTAATAAGCCGTCAGTATTAATATCTAAGCGTCCCACCATAATCCAACGGCCGGCCCGAATCGGTGGCAAGCGTTGAAAGACGGTTGGGCGACCTTCTGGGTCATGTTGGGTACACACTTCGCCCGCAGGTTTGTTATACATTAATACTTTGGGTGTGGCGTGTAAGCGTGATTCTAAATGCAGACGCTGCCCGCGTAAGCTAACACGGTCATTTTCATCAATCGCTTGCCCCGCAGTTGCAGGTTGCCCGTTTACTAAAATTTCACCGGATTCAATCCAGCGTTCAATTTCACGGCGCGAGCCATAACCGGCACGGGATAGAATTTTTTGAATACGTTCTTTCATAATAATTAATCTTGAGAATAGCGGAGCGTCGGTGGGGGTTAGTTTAAAGCATCGTACCGGAATTTCAGTCAACAAAAAAGGCGTAGTGATCACTACGCCTTTTCAGCGTTTACACAAGCAATAAATGCTTATTGCACGCCCAATAATTCAACGTCAAACACTAAAGTTGCATTGGGTGGAATAACACCACCCGCCCCACGCGCACCATAACCTAAGTTGGCTGGAATGATTAAGGTACGTTGCCCGCCTACTTTCATACCCGCTACGCCTTGATCCCATCCTTGAATGACACGACCGCCACCTAGGGGGAATTCAAACGGTTGACCACGGTCGCGTGAACTATCAAATTTAGTACCGTGTTTGTCGGCAGCATTTGGATCATATAGCCAGCCAGTATAATGTACTGATACTATTTTACCCGGTGTTGCTTCTGCGCCATCGCCGACTTTTACATCAGTTTTTACAAGTTCATTCATAGTTGCACTCTCAGTTTTAGCAGCTGCGCTGCTAGGCGCTACGGTTGCAGTGGTTTCTGCTGGTTTAGTTTTATCTGAGCAAGCTGCTAAACTTAAGCTAGCGGTAAAAATGATTGCCCATGTTAAATAAAAACGCGCTTTCATAAATTATTCAGTCTCTTATTTAATAAATGCACAAAGCCGTTATTGTACCCCAGCTATTTTAATGTTGCTTTAGGGCTTGTCTAGTTCACTGTTGCCTATAGGTGTTTGATTCGCGGCTTCTAGTGCAGCAAGCCGCTGTTCTAAGGCTTCCAATTTAGCTCGAGTTTTTTGTAATACCGCCGTTTGAATCTCAAATTCTTCGCGTGTAACCAAGTTCATTTTTTGTAAACCACTTTCTAATAAACCACGTACATTGCTTTCCATATCCTCTTGTAAGGATTTAATCGGTTGTGGCATTAAAGCACTTAATTTTTTGCTGAGTTCATCTAAAGCAGTAAAGGGTTGCATGGCAAATTCCTATGTAATGGTGCATGGCTGCATTGTAGCAAAGCTCGGTTTCGCTGTATGGCAGATTATTTGGTGCAGTAATCACAAATAAAGCCCTAAAAAAGTGCACTACACTTAAGCAGGCAACGCGCACTGCGGCTTTTTTACCACAAATATGAGGATTTATTCATCATGTTGCGTCTTGGTGCAGGTTGGCACGCGTCTTGCTAAATCATATTTATGAAACAGATCCAGCTTTTTTAGGAGACAACAGCAATGAAAATATCCCTCGTAACTTTAACCGTGTTAAGCGCATTAGTGAGCGGACAAGCGTTTGCTGGGGCAAGTGCCAACATTGGGGTTACTAGCAACTATATGTGGCGTGGTATGACTCAAACTCAGGACGATCCCGCTATCCAAGGTGGCTTGGATTATTCACATGACAGCGGTGTCTATGTTGGGACTTGGGCTTCTAATTCCAAATTTGCAAATGATTCAGGCACAGAGCTTGATTTGTATGCAGGTTATAAAAAAGAGCTTAAAGGTGGTATGAGTTATGACGTAGGCGTTATTAAGTACGCTTACCCTGATGATAATAGTCTTGATTTTACTGAGTTATATGCCAAAGCAGGTTATAAAGGGGTGGGGGCTGAAGTTGACTATACCCTAGGTAAAGAAGGGAATCAGGGTAAAGAACATGACCTTTATTATGCCTTAGGTTATACCGGTGAGTTGAAAAATGATTGGAGTTATGGCGCTAAAGTTGGGCGTTATGACTTTAAAGAAGCTGCTATCGGTGATTATACCCACGGTCAAGTTTCTGTTACTAAATCTATGAAAAAAGCCGGTGATTTTACCTTAGCTTTAGATAAAGCTAACGGTGGTGCTGCGAAAGCAAACAACGGTGACAACGATCTACGCGCTTCTGTTTCTTGGAAGAAAAATTTCGATTTCTAATCTATTCCGTTAGCCCTTACTGCTTAGGTAGGGGCTAGTTTGCTATGTTAAGGAGAGTATATCCATGAAATTAGTAACAGCCATTATCAAGCCTTTTAAGCTGGATGATGTGCGTGATGCCTTGGGGGACATTGGAATCAAAGGCATTACCGTTACCGAAGTAAAAGGCTTTGGTCGTCAGAAAGGGCATACTGAACTGTATCGGGGCGCGGAATACGTCGTGGATTTTTTGCCCAAAATTAAAGTTGAAGCAGCGGTCGATGATGCGCAGGTTGAAGCGGTCATTGAAGCGATTACCAAATCCGCCAATACCGGCAAGATCGGGGACGGCAAAATTTTTGTGACGCCGGTTGAACAGGTGATTCGTATTCGTACCGGCGAAAGCGGTGTGAGCGCACTGTAAGGGGAAACAGTATGAAGATACGTGTAAGTTTAATGTGGCTACTCACGCTACTCAGTTTAACGGGTGTGGCATTTGCTGATGAAGTGCCAACGCCTAACAAGGGTGATAATGCGTGGATGATGGTTTCCACCGCCTTTGTTATTTTAATGACGATTCCGGGTTTGGCTTTATTTTACGGTGGTTTAGTTCGCGCTAAGAACATGTTGTCTGTGTTAGCGCAAGTTTTTACCATTTTCTGCTTAATCTCTATTTTATGGGTAACCTTTGGTTATAGCTTAGCCTTTACCGATGGGGGTAGCTTAAATAGTTTTGTTGGTGGTTTTAGTAAATTATTCTTACAAGGCGTTGATCCGAATGTAACCGTAGAAACCTTTAGTAAAGGTGTGGTTATTCCTGAAATGCTGTTTATGATTTTCCAACTAACCTTTGCGGCTATTACTTGTACCTTGATTGTCGGTGGTTTTGCCGAGCGTATTAAGTTTTCCAGCTTATTAGTCTTTACGGTTTTATGGTTTGCTTTATCGTATCTGCCAATGGCGCACATGGTTTGGTTCTGGGGTGGTCCTTCTGCTTATGATGCACCCGCAGGCTTCTTATTCTCGAAAGGTGCATTAGATTTTGCAGGCGGTACAGTAGTCCATATCAATGCGGCAATGGCAGCGTTAGTCGGTTCAATTGTAGTTGGTAAACGGGTGGGTTACGGACGCGATGCCATGGCGCCACACTCTTTAGTGATGACCATGATTGGTGCTTCTTTACTATGGGTGGGCTGGTTTGGCTTCAATGCTGGTTCTAACTTGGAATCTACAGGTACAGCGGTATTAGCAATGTTGAATACCATTGTTGCCCCAGCGGCGGCAGGTTTATCATGGATGTTTGCTGAGTGGTTATTACGCGGTAAACCTTCACTGTTAGGCGTAACCTCGGGTGCAGTAGCGGGCTTAGTAGCGATTACCCCTGCGGCTGGCTTTGCAGGTCCTATGGGCGCGATTGTATTAGGCTTAGTCACTGGTGCAGCTTGCTTATGGGGTGTTACAGCGCTCAAACATAAATTAAATTACGATGACTCTTTAGACGTATTCGGTGTACACGGTATCGGTGGTATTATCGGTGCGATTGGTACAGGTATCTTAGTCAATCCAGCTTTAGGCGGTACTGGGGTATTTGATTACGCAACGGGCACAGTAGCACCGTATAGTTCTGCACAAATTATCAGCCAATTATGGGGTGTAGGTGTAGCGGTTGTATGGTCTGGTGTTGTAAGCTTCGTCTTGTTTACAGTATTGAACAAAACGATGGGCTTACGTGTTACGCAAGATGAAGAACGCGAAGGTTTGGATACTGTATCCCACGGGGAACGCGCTTACACCTTGTAAGTAACGCGTGATCTTCAATCTGACATTAAGGTTTTCGAGTCGAATTTGAGGCGGGAATTTCCCGCCTTTTTTCTTTTATTGAGCCTGCTCTTATCTGGGCGTTAGAATGCTGCTTTAGCGATAGACTTAGCTTTAGGAGTATGACAATGCCCACCTACCGTTCCCGCACTTCAACCGCAGGCCGTAATATGGCTGGCGCACGTTCTTTATGGCGTGCCACGGGCATGAAGGATGAGGATTTCCAAAAACCGATTATTGCGATTGCTAACTCCTTTACCCAGTTTGTGCCGGGGCATGTCCACCTGAAGGATTTAGGGCAATTAGTCGCACGCGAAGTCGAAGCTGCGGGCGGTGTTGCTAAAGAATTTAATACCATTGCGATTGATGACGGCATTGCTATGGGGCATAGCGGAATGTTGTATTCGCTGCCTTCGCGGGAATTAATTTCAGATGCAGTCGAATACATGGTAAATGCGCATTGTGCTGACGCGCTAATTTGTATTTCTAACTGCGACAAAATTACCCCGGGCATGTTAAACGCGGCATTGCGCTTAAATATTCCGACAATTTTTGTTTCTGGTGGACCTATGGAATCGGGTAAAGCCGTGATTGCGGGTAAGCCGGTTAAACTAGATTTAGTCGATGCAATGGTTGCCGCCGCCAATCCGCAACAAAGCGATGCCGATGTCAATACAATGGAGCGCTCAGCTTGCCCTACTTGTGGTTCGTGTTCTGGTATGTTTACCGCTAACTCTATGAACTGTTTAACCGAAGCACTGGGCTTAAGTTTGCCGGGTAATGGCTCAACCTTAGCCACGCATGCCGACCGTAAGCAATTATTCTTAAAAGCAGGGCGCTTAGCCGTTGAATTAGCCAAACGTTATTACGAGCAAGACGATGAATCGGTATTGCCGCGTTCGATTGCCAATTTTGCTGCGTTTGAAAATGCCATGAGCTTAGATATTGCAATGGGTGGTTCAACCAACACCATTTTGCATTTATTGGCAGCCGCGCAAGAAGCGGGTGTTAATTTCACCATGAATGATATTGATCGCCTCAGTCGTAAAGTGCCGCAGTTGTGTAAAGTAGCACCTTCTACCCAGCTTTATCACATGGAAGACGTACACCGTGCAGGCGGCATTATGGGGATTCTGGGCGAATTAGATCGCGCTGGTTTATTAAACCGCGAGGTCGCAACCGTGCATAGCCCAAGTTTAGCGGCGGCTTTGGATCAATGGGATATTCAACGCACGCAAAATGCAGAGGTGCATCAGTTTTATAGTGCTGCGCCCGGCAATGTGCCGACACAAGTAGCCTTTAGCCAAGCTAAACGTTGGGATAGTTTAGACACAGATCGTGCGGCGGGTTGTATTCGTGACCTAGAACATGCCTTTAGCACAGAAGGTGGTTTAGCGGTGTTATTTGGCAATATTGCCCAAGACGGTTGTGTAGTCAAAACGGCGGGGGTCGATGACAGCATTTTAACTTTCTCCGGTCCTGTAAAAATCTTTGAATCACAAGATGCTGCCGTCGAAGGAATTTTAGGTGACCAAATTCAAGCAGGTGACATTGTTCTCATTCGCTATGAAGGACCGCGCGGGGGACCGGGTATGCAAGAAATGTTGTACCCCACGTCTTACATTAAGTCGAAAGGTTTAGGTAAAGTTTGCGCTTTGATTACTGACGGGCGTTTCTCCGGTGGTACATCCGGTTTGTCGATTGGGCACGTTTCACCTGAAGCCGCTGAAGGGGGCGCAATCGGCTTGGTTGAACAAGGCGATATCATTGATATTGATATTCCCAATCGGCGTATCAATGTGCGCGTTTCCGATGAGGAATTAGCAAGCCGCCGTTCTGCCATGCAAGCCAAAGGCAATCAAGCATGGAAACCGGTTAATCGGGATCGCCAAGTCAGTGCAGCCTTAAAAGCTTATGCTGCGATGACTACCTCTGCCTCACGCGGGGCAGTGCGGGATGTTTCACAGTTAGATAAATAATCGACTGGGCAACTACCCTATGCTTGACATAGGGTAGTTAAACTGATTTAAGCCACGCGTGCCTGTTTTTGCATGGTTTGTGCTAAAGCAGTACGACCTTGCTTTAATAACTCATTGATTTCAATTTCAATAAACCGATTTAAAATAGCCGGATTTAAACCAGAAGCACGTTTAATGGCTTCTTGTTGGCTTAACTTCGCGCTTTCAATAATCACGCTGCATACGGTAGCTTGCACCTTATGCAAAATACTCATAATTTGCGCTACTTCTGCCGTCGTCTTTTCAGCTAATAAGGCTTGGTTTAAATTATCAATTAACCAACTCCACATCCCTAATACGGCTGAATCGGGAATTTTATGCTTAATATGCACAATACCGACCAAGGCTTGCCATGCCCAATAAGCTTGATCGAAATGCCCTTGCATAGTGATTTCATACCATTGGCTTAGCAAGGCTTCACGGGTTGCCCGGTTTTCATTAGATAAATGTTGTTTGGTGGCATCTTGGTCATACATAAAATCGTAAAAACCTTGAATCACCGTCGCTTTATGCTTTTCAAAGAAAGCCTGATGTTGCTGTAAAATAGCGCCATCTGCTGCATTCGGAATCAATTTTTGTGGAATTTGCTGTAACAGCGTATTCGTTAACGTTAATAATTCCATAAGCCCCTTTCCATTGAGATTTATTTGTTTTAAATATTTAAAATTTAATTTATGCTTAATTTAAATCAATTATAGCTTGCCCTTTACAGCATGCGCGCTTGGCGTATGCTCCCTATAAAATACGTTTGTTCTGCGGGTAAATAAACTACTATTAATTAAGAGCTTAAAATTTAAACAAATTTTAGACGTTATAATGTATTTTTGGGCATCAAAATCAAGAAATACGCGCGTGAAAACGCAGGGGAATAGCACGTTGCGCCCAACTATATTGAGCGCTTTGGCTGCTGTTACAACTACCACTACTACAACCGCCGCTGCTGCAATTGGCTGTTTTTAATTGAATTTTACCTTTACGTAACCAGTAATTCAGGGCAAATTCCGCGCTATCGGCCGCAATATCAAAATGCAACATGACATCTTGTAAAGAAACGACTTCACGTGCTTTCACATAATCACGAATTTGCCCTAGTAACATCTCAACTTACCTTAAATTGTAAGGGAATTATAGGCGATTGCGGTTTACGCCCTGCTCTGTGTAAGGCATAAATTGCCAGTGTAAAGCTAGTTAGCACCAGCGCAATCCAGATTAAGGACTGATTAGGATGCCGTGCAAAGGTAGCCACTTGGTAATACAATACCGCCGTACCATAACCTAAGCCTGTACTCCATAAGACCCCCAATAAGGCCCAGCGCGCGCCGACTTCACGGTACATTGCGCCTGTAGCCGCTACGCAAGGAAAATACATCAGAATAAACAGTAAGTAAGCAAACGCTCCCACTTTGCCATCAAAGTATTTTTGCATAGCACTAAAGGTTGCGCTTTGTACTTCGGGTGTTTCCTCAATACTGCCAAAGCCCAGCGGATCGCTTAAATTGCCGAGCGCATCCCTCACATTGACAGGAATGGTTTCAGCCGCCGCTGTTAAACCAGCTATTAAATCATAAGGCGCGGCTGCGCTTGCCTCGCTAGCAGGTGGTGCATCCATTTGGCTATACAATGCATCTAGTGTACCGACGACCACTTCTTTTGCTAGCAAACCGCTAACAATGCCCACGGTTGCAGGCCAATTGGCTTGCGTAATTCCCATTGGCTCAAAAATTGGGGTGACGGTTTTCGCCACTGAACTTAACACGGATTTTTCCGTATTTTGATTACCAAAGCTGCCGTCTGTACCAAGGCTATTCACTACGTTAATCAGCATAACTACCATGACAATTAATTTGCCCGCGCCTAATACAAAACCTTTTAACTTACCCCAAGTATTTAACAAAATATTACGTAAACCCGGAATTTGATAGGTTGGCATTTCCATGACGAAATGATCCGTACCGCCTTGTAAGACGGTTTTACGCATGATTAAGCCGGTTAAAATGGCGAAGGCAATGCCGATTAAATACAGTAAAAACACCATATTTTGCCCACCTGTGGGAAAGAAGGCAGCGGCAAATAAGGCATAGACCGCTAGACGTGCGCCACAGGACATAAACGGCGCCATAAGTACGGTAAGAATGCGTTCACGTTGGCTGTCTAAGGTACGGGTTGCCATAATGGCGGGTACATTACAGCCAAAGCCAACAATTAAGGGCACAAAAGCTTTGCCAGACACCCCCAGTTTGCGCATGAATTGATCCATGACAAACGCTGCCCGTGCCATATAACCTGATTCTTCCAAAATGGTCAGAAATAAATACAAGGCAGCAATTATGGGAATAAAGGTCGCCACGACTTGTAAGCCGCCGCCTAAACCATCTGCTAGTAAGGCCGTTAACCAATCGGGTGAGTGTAAACTTTCTAGTACATGGCGTGTGCCGTCGACCGCAAGGGTTTGCACGCTGAGGTCGAAGAAATCAATAAATGCGCCCCCAAGGTTAATGCTGAATAGGAACAACAGGTACATCATCAATAAAAAGATGGGAATACCTGTCCATGTACCTAACACCCAGTTATCCACTTTATCGGATAGCGTGCGGCTGATTTTGCCACGTTCATGCACGGCATGTTGTGCAATACGGGTGGCTAAATCAAAACGTGCATCGGCTAATAAAAAGTCGAACTCTTCATGGGTTTGCGCTTCAACTTGCTGGCGTAGTTGCACAATAGTCGCATCGCTATGGTTGGTTTGCAGCGCAATAATGGCTTCACTACGATTCATGCCTTGCGTTTGTAAGCGTGCAATTGTCTGTTCAACGCTGCTTTGATAAGCAATCGCAAACGGTGTTATAGAGGTAGTGGGGTCGAAATGACAAATTGCCTGATGCACATTGGCTAAATCGCGCCCTTGACGTAAGGACACGGGAATCACGGGGCAGCCTAAGCGTTCTTGTAAGGCATGTGGGCTAATTTGCATGCCTCGCCGTTCTGCCACATCCATCATATTTAGCACGACGATCATGGGCACATTGAGTTCACGTAATTGCAAACTCAGGTATAAACCGCGTTCTAAAGTGCTGGCATCAATAATGTTTAAATATAAATAATCGGGATTCGTTTGCACAAATTCACGGGCTACTTGTTCATCGGCAGAGGTATCGCCAAAATCCAACGAATAAGTGCCGGGTAGATCCACTACTTGTAAATCTTCATTTTGAATACGGCAAGAACCTTCTTTACGTTCAACTGTTACGCCAGGCCAGTTACCTGTGCGTTGCCGCGCCCCCGTCAGCAAATTGAATAAAGTAGTTTTGCCGGAGTTAGGATTACCGACTAAAGCAAGTTTACGATGTAAAGGCGCTTTGTGTTGGCACGCTTTACCTTCACCATCACAACAGGCTTTCATGTAGCTGACTCCTGTACCAAAATATGCTGAGTAATCGAACGACCTAGACTAATACGGTTATTACCATTGCCTAACACCATATCGCCATGTCGATTGCGTAACACTTCAATATGAGTGCCGTGACCGATGCCCATACCTAGTAGGCGAATGCGCGTCGCATTATCGGTTTGAATAGATTGAATATGGGCAGCACTGTGTTCATGACACTGGGAGAGAGGTTGGGGCGCAACGGAATGCATGTGCTTTACCTGATATGAAAATGATTCTCAACTTTATATGAGCTAATGCTTATCTTCAAGAGTTTGCAAGGTTAAATTTTAGAGATATATCACTAAGGTTAAGGGCGTTTACTATTAGTGGTTGCAGCCAATCGTTATAATAGGCTTTTTCATTATAATTTAATGATGGCAAGGATTATTTTATTTAATAAACCTTTTGATGTGCTCTGCCAGTTTACGGATGAACAAGGGCGGCGCACCCTAGCGGATTATATTCCTATTCCACAGGTGTATACGGCAGGGCGTTTAGATCGGGATAGTGAAGGGCTGTTAGTCTTAACGGACAATGGCAAATTGCAGCATAAAATAGCCGATCCCAAACACAGTACGGGCAAAACTTACTGGGTACAAGTGGAAGGACGACCAACCGACGAACAGTTGGAACCTTTACGCAAAGGCATCCTTCTAAAGGACGGCATGACACGTCCCGCACAGGTGCGCATGATGGCAGAGCCAGTACATTTATGGCCGCGTGATCCACCGATTCGGGTAAGGCAGACGATTCCTGATACATGGTTAGAGTTAACTATTCATGAAGGGCGTAATCGTCAAGTGAGACGCATGACCGCTGCGATTGGGTTTCCTACCTTGCGTTTAATTCGCTATCGGGTAGGCACTTGGACATTAGACGGGCTTGCAGTTGGGCAATGGCGTGAATTAACTAAAAATCCACGATAACGTCATGCATTTTTCTGCTTATTTTCCATAAGCTAACTGGGGTAACACCTATTATCAGGGCTATAACTTATCGTTATAATTGAGGCGAGATAGCGGCTAAGCGTAACGATAGTGGAATCCCATGAACCTGTTTCCAAGGACGGAAACACGCAAGGACACAAGCCACATGCGACATAGTAAAATATTGGAAACTCACGCGTTCAATGCAACTGCTTGGACTGATTTTTTTTGGGTATCAGAGGATGCGGAGGATTATCATACTTTACAGTACCTAGTTGAACGTATTTTTCAGCTTCCCCAAGCGTTAGATCACTTACAGCCTTGCGGTTTGGATGTAGCTGAAATCTTAAGGCATTTAGAAGTTGATCAAACCACGATTATCGCCGCTTTACTGTGCGATCCACGCTTTAATAATTTGCTAACTATTGAGCAAATAAAGCAGCAATACGGGCAAGCGCCCGGTGCTTTAGTCGACAATATGCGTAATTTGCAGCGTTTCCGTGATTGTATTGAAACCACAGATACCAGCATTGCCCCCAAAGAACAGGCGGAACAATTACGCCGTATGTTGCTGGCAATGGTTAGCGATGTTCGCGCTGTGTTAATTAAGCTTGCGTGGAATTTGCAGTATTTACGCCTGATTGCTAGACACGAAATCAACGATATTCACCGCTGCATTGCGCGTATGACGATGGATTTGTATGCGCCATTAGCTAATCGCTTAGGCATCAGTCAAATTAAGTGGGAACTGGAGGATTTATCGTTCCGGTTGTTACACCCACTGCAATATAAGGCAATTGCGTCTTCATTGGCAGGCAAGCGCATTGAACGCGAACAATTTATCAATGACGTGGTACGGCAAATTAAGGAATTACTAGCGCAAAAGCAGCTTAAAGCCGAAGTCTACGGTCGTCCCAAACATATTTACAGCATTTGGAAAAAGCAAACACGCAAGCAGGTGGATATTGACGGCTTATACGATTTGCGAGCTGTGCGCATTATTGTGGATGATACGCATACCTGTTACAAAATTCTGGATGTGGTGCATGAGCAATGGATGCACATTCCCGAAGAATATGATGATTATATTGCCAATAAAAAACCTAACGGTTATCAATCCATTCATACCGTGGTATTAGTTGGCGCACAAAAGAAATACGTCGAAATTCAAATTCGCACCCGCGATATGCATCAATTTGCTGAATTAGGCGTGGCGGCGCATTGGCGTTATAAGGAAGGCGGTAAGCAAGATCAAGCATTAGATAAAGCCATTAATTCTTTACGGCGCTTATTGGATGCTAATGACACTGATAGTGAGTTACTGGAAGATTTTCGCACGGAAGTTTTTACAGATCGTGTGTTTGTGGTCACCCCTAAAGGCAAGATTATTGACTTACCCAAAGGCGCAACTCCCGTTGACTTTGCCTATTACGTGCATACTAGCGTGGGGCATCGCTGCATTGGTGCGAAGGTCAGTGGGCATTTAGTGCCGCTAGATTACACTCTGAAAAATGGCGAACAAGTCGAAATTATTGTCGGGCAGGAAGAACATCCACGCCAAGATTGGTTAAATGCCGAATTGGGGTATGTTAAATCTGCTGGTGTTCGACAAAAAATTCGACAATGGTTTAGCCAACAACACCACGAACAAAATTATAAAGACGGCGAAAAATTGCTGGATAAAGAACGACATTTGTTGAATTTACCCAAGTTCAATTATGCGGAATTGGCTAAGCAGTTTAATCGCAGTTCTGAGCGTGAATTTGTGATTGCGGTTGGCAAAAGTGACATTAGCGTGGCGCAATTACGTAATTTTTTGCTACGTAAGCACGAGCCAGAACTAAAGTTACGCAAAAGCAAAATTGCCGAACAAAATATCAATGATATTGAAGTACGCGGTGTTAAACATTTATACACGCGTATGGCGTCTTGTTGTCACCCAGTGAATGGCGATGACATTATTGGTTATTTATCACAAGGGCGCGGCGTAATTGTACATCGTACCGATTGCCCTGATTTAAGTTACTTACGTAAAGAACGCGCGGACCGTTTAATTGAAGTGGCATGGAGTTCTAACGCGGCGGCGTATGCGGCGGATATTACGATTTCCACTTATCACAAGGCGGGTGTGTTAAGCCAAATTGCTAATTTGTTTGCGCGTGAACAAATCAATATTGTGAATTTGAATACCCGTAGTACCCAAGATTCTTGCTTTGCCGTCATGGATTTAACCTTGGAAGTGCGTGATGTTGATCAATTGGTGGGTGTCTTGGAAAAGCTATTGAAACTACCCTCTGTGATTGACGCGCAACGGCGCATTTAGAAATTAATACTGATCGGGGTGCTTTGTCCGCCTCGATCCACTTCCAAATTAACCGCGCTACTATTCATACTACCTTGTAACGCTTGGAAACCCGCTCCGGGCGAATTCATACTTGTACCATTGATTTTGGTAACAATATCGCCGGGTTGTAAGCCGGTTTGATTAAACAAAGCGATATTTTTGCCGGGCATAATCCGAAAACCCAACATTTTGCCGTCCTTCATGACGGGCGACGGTGGTGCAATCAAATCCATAAATTTATTCGGATTTGCCAATACTTCTTTCTGAAATTGCGCCAAGGCGACGTTTGGTGCAGCCGCTGTATTGGCATTTTGCACTTGCAGGTCGGAAGGAATATCCGTGGGTGGCAAACCAGTCTCTGGCGGTATATCTGCTGTGTTTGTCATGGCTGAGGGCACAGACATAACGCCCCCGGATAAATTATTTCCCATTGTTTGGGTAGTATTGGCTGCCAATTGATGCGGTTTACGTAACTTAATCGTTTGTTTGCGCCCATTGTATTTAAGCGTAATGGATTCAGCCTCAATACCCACTAATTCCGCACTAGAAGGCTTTAAAGTATCACCAATTCTATAAACCTTTTCTTGATTATTAACCGCAATAATCGCCACTTTAGGACTGAGGGTAATGACACCTAATAAGCTAATGTTGGGCAACGGTGCAGCACTCGGTGTGCTGGGGGGGGGTGACGCACGCGGTGGCGCAACCCCAAATAAATGCTGATTAGCAATATTTACCGCATGACTAGGGCTAGTGTCTGCTAATTCTGCGGGGGTGGCTTGCATCGGTGTCGGCGAATCATGGGTTTGTGGCCATAATTGCCAAACTAAACGGGCTAATAGCGCCCCACAGACCAAAGCTAATAGCAAGGCTAACGCATTCGGTAGTTTGCTTTGTAACGGCGTTAGCCATGATCGATAAGCGAATGGCATAAAGACTTCCTGTGTTAGTTAGTCGGTGGGGGTTCGACGGCAGTGGGCGGTACAACATCAGGCTCTAAGGTGGGTGGTACAATGCCTTGTTCAACTTCAGGTAAGGCTTGGGTTGAACCGGGTGGTAAAATCATATCCGGTGTATTTGGCGCACTCGCTGGTGGCGGTTGCGGCTGTGTAGACTGTGTGACATCGGCAGGAATGGGGGCAACCGGCACTGCTTCGGGAACTTGTTCAGGTGGAATTTCTGGCGTTTGCTCCATGACTGGTGGCTCTTCCACTACCACAGGTTCTGCCTCAATCGGCATCTCTTCAGGCATCATTGCCATCTCTTGCGGCATGTCGGGATTATTCATAGCATCGTTATTAGGCATTGCTTTGCCCAACTCTGGTAGTTTTAACTCTGTTAAGCTTTTGCTGCCATCTGTACTGAGCTTAACCGACTTAGCCGCAATACTGGCTACACTTTGATTGGTATTTTCAATTTTTTCATGCAAGCGGTAGGCTTTTTGTTGCCCCGCATTCTCAATAATTGCAAAACCCGATGTACCCGTAATAACCCCCATTAATTTTAAATTGCTGGGCGGTGTGCTAGGCGGTGGCGCGGCTTGGGGTAGCGGCGCTTGTGCGGCTGTACCGAATAAATGCACTTGCGCAATTTGCTCGCCTGCATTTTGGGTGGGGGTTAATTCAATATTGGCTTCATTAATCGTGATTGGGTTGCTATCCGGTGCAACCGGCACAACTGCCCATATCAAACGCGCCAATAAGTAACCGCACACTAATGCCAATGCCAAACTCAGTAAGGGCGGGGCTTGCTCATTAAGACGCGGTAGCCAAGTTTTGTAGGGATTAAACGGCAATGCCACAGCCATGCAACAATTCCTGTGAGAACTTAGGTTATAATTTTAGTGCATGGCATAGTAGCTTAAAGCTGAATGTAGCAAAACTTAAAGAACGTTAAGCACTTAGCTAATTTAAAAATTAAAGGCAATTCCGGCTTGAATAGTATCTAAACCAGCATTCGGTTTTTTAAGGTTAGCATTGGAGTAATGGATATAACGCAAATGATAATCCAGCTTTTTGGTTTTAATGCCTATGCCTAAGCGGTCTTCAAATTGAAACGTGCTTGCCATATCTCGACTACCGCCCTTTTTAGTACGCAGTTTGTGGCGTGAAATGACAGCCACCCCAATACCAGCTTCTACATAAGGTTTAGCGCGGCAATGTTGGCATAAGGTTTTAACGAATACAGGCGACACTGCCACGGCATAGGTATTTTGCTGCGCTCCATGCCAGCGATTAAACGAGGTTTCGACATAACCGGGTAAAGCAGTGTTGCCTACGCGCAATAATTGCGTTGTTTCCCGTTTATAAGCAATACGTTGAATGCTCATATCCGATTTAGCACTGCCTACATCAAGACTGAGGGCGGAGTTGTAATAAGTGGCGGCATAAGATTCTGTACAAAAACTTACACCGCTCACTATAGAAAGTAGCGTTGTAGTAAAACGCATACACACCGTTAGAGAGTTATAAACTTACCTCTAATATAGTTGCGACCTCGCGGTATTTCTCGGCCGTTTTTCCGACAATTGCTGCCGGTAATACAGGTCCCGGAGCCGTTTTATTCCAATCCAATGTTTCTAAGTAATCACGCACGAATTGCTTATCAAAAGACGGTGGGCTGATACCTACTTGATATTGATCAGCCGGCCAAAAACGTGATGAATCTGGTGTTAAGATTTCGTCAATTAATACCAAGTTGCCATTTTTATCTAAGCCAAATTCAAATTTGGTATCCGCGATAATAATGCCACGTTCTAAGGCATAAGCGGCTGCTTGTTGGTATAACTCAATACTCACTTGGCGAATTTGTTCTGCCAAATCCTTACCCAGTTTTGCCTGCATGTCTTCAAAGCTAATATTAATGTCGTGTGTACCAACATCCGCTTTGGTGGAAGGCGTGAAGATAGGTTCGGGCAAACGATCTGCCATTTGTAAGCCAGCCGGTAATTGAATACCGCACACCGCGCCAGTTTGTTGGTAATCTTTCCAGCCCGAGCCGATTAAATAACCGCGTACAATTGCCTCCACGGGTAACGATTTTAAGCGTTTTACTATAATGCTACGCCCTTGCAGCATCGCTTTTTCATCCGCACTTAAAGGCAAATCATCCAAGGTTTTATCGCTTAAGTGATTAGGAATCACATTCTGGAGCTGGTTAAACCAGAAGTTAGCCACTTGCGTAAGAATAATGCCTTTAGCCGGAATAGGCGTGGGCATAATGACATCAAACGCCGATAAGCGATCTGTGGTAACAATTAACATGTGTTCATCGTCAATCGCGTAAATATCCCGCACTTTACCTTTGGCAATTAAAGGCAAGCTGCTTAAGTTTGTCTCAAACACGGTCGGGGAAGTCGAATTTGTATTCATTACAGATATTGCTCTAATCAAATAGTGCGAAAGGAAACATAGCGTTATAATATCAGATTTTGCAGGAAACAAGGGTAGCATCATGACCCCAAGCCCTTCTGCCGTAGTCGGCGTCGTTATGGGTAGCAATAGCGATTGGTCGGTAATGGCCAAAGCTGTTGAACAACTAGAAAAATTTGGTATTGCGCACGAATATCGTGTCGTATCGGCACATCGTACCCCCGATTTACTGTTTGAGTACGCGGAAACGGCACAAAGTCGCGGCTTAAAATGCATTATTGCCGGGGCGGGTGGTGCGGCTCATTTACCCGGTATGTTAGCCGCTAAAACCATTGTGCCGGTATTAGGTGTTCCTGTTACGACTCGCGCCTTAAGTGGTGTTGATTCGCTGTATTCGATTGTGCAAATGCCCAAGGGTGTACCCGTGGCAACCTTTGCGATTGGCGAAGCGGGCGCAGCCAATGCTGCCTTATTTGCAGTGGCTATGTTGGCGAATGAAGACCCCGCACTAGCGGCAAAATTAGCGCAATTCCGCGAAGAACAGCGCTTACACGCTATGAATATGCAACTCCCTCCTGAATAATTCCGACTGAAAAATTTTATGACACTGCTTCCCGGATCAACGATTGGTATGCTCGGCGGCGGGCAACTTGGGCGTATGTTTACTGTTGCGGCTCGCACCTTGGGTTATCGCGTCATTGTGCTTGAACCCGATCCGCATAGCCCAGCGGCGCAATTGGCGGATGAACATATGATTGCCGCTTATGATGATGAACATGCACTACGCAGCTTTGGTGGCAAATGCGATGTAGTCACCACGGAATTTGAAAATATTCCAGCGCGGACGTTAGAATTTTTAACCCAATTCTGTCCGGTGCGCCCCGCAGCTAAAGCGGTAGAAGTGGCACAAGATCGCATTGTCGAAAAAGAATTCGTGCGTACCTGTGGCTTATCGCCAGTGCCGTTTGCTGCGATTCGGGAACTCGCCGATATTCATACCGCGACCATTCAATACCCCGCTATTTTAAAAACGGCGCGTTTGGGTTATGACGGTAAAGGACAAATTACCGTGCACTCTGCCCAAGAAGCCCAAGATGCCTTTTTGCAATTAGGGCAAGTCGATTGTGTATTGGAACAGCGCGTGGCATTGGAACGGGAAATTTCCGTGATTCTAGCGCGTAGTGTAGCGGGAGAAGTGCGTTGCTTTCCGGTGGCAGAAAATGAGCACCGCAAAGGTATTTTGCATCAAACCATTGTACCTGCGCGTATTAGCCCCGCATTAGTGCAAGCTGCCCAACAAGCCGCCACACAAATAGCCCAATGTTTGGCATTTGTCGGGGTGATGGCGGTGGAATTTTTCGTCACTACAACGGGCGAATTATTGGTAAATGAAATGGCACCGCGCACGCATAATAGTGGGCATTATACGCTGGACGCCTGTATTACGTCGCAATTTGAACAGCAAGTTCGCATGGTGTGTGAATTACCCTTTGGCGATACCCATTTATTGTCGCCTGTGGTCATGGTGAATTTATTAGGGGATGTGTGGCATGGCTCACAACCCGATTGGTTAAGTTTGCTGCAAAACCCCAATACCAAACTGCATTTATACGGTAAGCGTGAAGCACGGGTTGGGCGTAAAATGGGGCATTATTGCACACTTGCCGATAATGTTGCGGATGCGATTCAACAAGCCGCCCAAATCTTTCAAGCCTTAGAACAGGATACGCCTTTATGAGCACTGGCTTAGTGCATATGCATTTATTTTTTATTTCATTGTCCCTGCTAATTTATGTAGTGCGTGGTGTATTAATGCTAATGAATAGCCCCGCTGTTACCAATATGACCGCAATTGCAGGTTCATCCGCTACCTTCTTACTGATTTTAGGCTCGGGCGCTTGGTTAGCCCACCATAATGGGCACGGTATTGATGGTTTTGTGATTAGCAAGTTTCTCGGCTTAATGACTTACGTCATTGTCGGCATGATTGCTTTAAAACCGGGGTTAAGCAAACCGATGGCCATTGGCTTATGGGTTACGGGTTTAGCCGCATTCATCACTACGTTTGCTGTGGGCAAACATTGGCTTCCGGCGTTATTCTAATGGCAGATATTCCTTACACCCAAAGCTTGCATGATGATATTCGGTTTGAGGCTGAACTTTGCGGGCAAAAACTACAATTTGCTTCCACTTGGGGTATTTTTTCCCCGCGCGAAATCGACGAAGGCACAGCCTTATTACTTAAATACCTTGAAATTAAGCCTAACGATGATTGCTTTGATCTTGGTTGTGGTTATGGCCCGATTGGCTTAACTATGGCCAAGCTTGCGCCACAAGGGCAAACCTTAATGGTCGACAAAGATTTTATGGCGGTGGAATACAGCAATAAAAATGCGGCCTTAAATAAATTGTCGAATGCCAAAGCGATGCTCAGCAATGGTTTTCAGCATATCGACAAAAATTTACGGTTTGATGTGATTGCCTCGAATATTCCCGCCAAAGTCGGCAAGGAAATGATGAGCATTTTGTTACACGATATGCAGCGGCATCTCAAACCGGGTGGGCGGGTTTATTTGGTAACGATTAATGGCTTACGTGAATACATGAAACGTAACCTGAAAGACACCTTCGGTAACTTTGATAAGCTAAAACAAGGCGCGGCGTATACCGTGTCGTATGCGGAAAAACGCTGAGATTAGTTATTACGTCTATTCCATAGATTTCTTTATAGCGACTGCTTTATGATGGTGGTTGAGTATTTTTTGAGAACTTGCGCTTAAAAAAGCTTTTCAACAATCATAAAGATTAGGAGACTGTGTAATGTCTATGGGCACTTTGTTAGCTCGACGCTGGCTCGTTGGGCTATTGCTATTCATTCCTGTACTCAGTTGGGCTGCCCCCAATCGACCTTTTCCGCAACATATCACGTATGCCGCTGGCACGATTCGCCCTAGCAACTTTACCCAAGCACAGCAAGATCAGCATGTGCGCGATTTTTATGATTACTGGAAAAGCAATTATTTAACCTGAGTTCGATGTAAGCAAGTAGCAGTCTTTTGTGGAATACTTCATGGGATAACCACATCCTAAAATTACCCACGTAAGGCTGCTACCCTGATGTTAACACGACTGTTCTGCGAGATAGATGATTTTTGCCAAGGCTTTTTACCGCATTGGAAAGCGAGTGTATTAGAACCCCCGACCCCCCGCCCAAAGCGGAATCGTCCGTGTGGTTTAAGTCTGAGTGAAGTGATGACGATTTGGGTACATTACCATCAATCAGGTTATCACACCTTCAAGTGGTATTACCTCAAGCATGTTCAAGTCTATTTAAAGTCGGCTTTTCCTCAATTGCCCAGTTATCAACGGTTTATTGAGCGCGTTCCCGATGTATTAGTGCCGCTGACGCGGTTCATGCAATCCCGCTGTGAAGCCAGTCGCGGGATTGCTTTCATTGACTCCACCCCCTTACGTGTCTGTGACAATATTCGGATTCCCCGTCATAAGACCTTTGCCAATACCGCAGGACGAGGGAAGTCATCCACCGGCTGGTTCTATGGCTTCAAGCTGCATCTCGTGGTGAACGATCAAGGCGGCATCGTGTCCTTTGCCTTAAGTGCGGGTAATGTCGATGATCGCCAACCTGTTCCCACCCTGATGAAATCCGTGGTTGGCAAAGTCTTTGGGGATGCCGGTTATCTCTCTCGTGCATTGGCTCAACAACTCGCTCAGCAAGGCATTGAATGGATGACCTCGTTACGGAAAAATATGAAACAGGTCGTGCGTTCTACTTTCGATCAACTGCTCTTGCGTAAGCGTTTTATCATCGAAACCATTAACGATCAGTTGAAAAATCAATCGCAAATTGAGCATTCTCGCCATCGTTCACTGCCTCACTATGTCGCTCATGTCATCGCCGGACTTATTGCTTATTCCTATCAAGCGAAGAAGCCCTCGTTGAACTTAAATATCAATGCTTTAGCTATACACTAAGGTCATACCTTACGTCGAACTCAGGTTATTTAGTCACAGCAGGCAACAATAGCGTGGGCAAAGCCTTATATCGTATTGCTTTTGGGAAAGGTTCAGACGTAACCGTATCCGAAGGTCAAGGCTTCGGGATGGTTACGGTAGCGTTAATGGCGGGTTATGATGCCAATGCTCAAAGCCTATTTGACGGCTTGTGGTATTATGCGCGCCAATACCCCAGTGCGATTAATCGCAATCTAATGAGCTGGAAAATTCAAAATGGTGCAATGATAGGTGGCAACAATAACGCGTTTGATGGCGATATTGATATTGCTTACGGTTTATTATTAGCCGATGCCCAATGGGGTAGTACAGGCACAGTTAACTATTTGGCGGAAGCTAAAAAAGTCATTGAAGTGATTAAAACCTCAACCATTGGCGCGACCAGTTATTTACCTAAGTTAGGCGATTGGACGCAAGATGTTAGCAGCCCGTATAACCAATATACGCCGCGTTCTTCGGATTTTATGCCAGCGCATTTCCGTAGTTTCTATGATGCAACCCAAAATGCTGCTTGGTTAACCGTAATCCAAAAATCACAAAATGCGATTGATAGTATTCAAACCAATTACCAAGGAAGCCGTAAAGCCCCTTCCTTTAGGTAGGGGATATAAGGCTATCGGCGGCACGCCGATTGAAGCGATCTATTTTGTTGTTCAATATACTGCTTAAGCACAGATAAAGGCGCACCGCCGACACTTCCTGCAAAATAAGAAGGCGACCAGAGTGAACCTGATTTTTTGCATATCCAGTGTTCACGAAGGTAAACGAACGCTTGTTTCAATTTTCGACTGGATACGCCTTTGAGTGAGTTAATCAGCTTGGAGAGTTGCACTTTAGGCGGGTAATGAACCAACAGATGCACATGGTCGCATTCACCATTAAATTCGGTAAATTCTACCTCAAACGCCTCACAAATCTCTTTAAAGATGATTTCTAAACGCTGAAGGCTGGCTTCATTGAAAACGTTGCCTCGATATTTAGTGATAAAGATTAAATGGGTGTGCAACCTGAGGACGCAATGCCGCCCCGTTCGGATATCCATAGACTAATACTTCAATCATCGGTTAGAGTCTTATATAATAAGGATTATGATAGAAAAGACCAATCTCAAAACCTTAAAAGTTCGCGTCAAGGATAAACACCAATCTATCCTTGAACGCATGGCATTTGAGGTGAATCAGGTCTGGAATTCAGCGAATGAAATAACCGCAACTTATTCCTATATCCCTGTACCTGAAGTAGGTTGGTTAAAAAACCATTTTTCCGCGTTTGATCTGCAAAAAGACCTAAAAAGTATTAAAGCAGAACGTGGATTTATCCTGCATTCAACCACTATTCAAGAAGTGATTGCGGTTCACTATAAATCACGTCGCCAGTTTAAAACCGACAAATTGCGCTGGCGCGTATCCGGTGGTACGCGTCGTTCCTTGGGATGGATACCATTTAAATCGGGTGCAGCCCAATGGAAAAATGGACAAGTCTATTTTGCAGGGCATTTTTTCAAGGTGTGGGATAGCTACGGATTGTCTCAGTTTGAGTTCCGTTCGGGTTCATTCTCCCAAGATTCGCGTGGTCGTTGGTATTTCAATATTGTCGTGGAAGCTGCTCAAATCGCATCCCAAGCGACAGGTCAAGTCGGCATTGATTTAGGTTTAAAAGAAGTTGCCACTTGTAGCAATGGTTTAAAGCTTGAATCTAAACAATTCTATCGTCAACTGGAAACAAAGTTAGGTGTGGCGCAACGGGCTAATAAGAAGCAACGTGTTAAAGCTATCCACGCCAAGATCAAAAACCGTAGACTCAACCATATTCATCAATTCACCACACGATTAGTCAAAGACAATGCGCTAATCGTCGTCGGCAACGTTAATAGTTCCCAACTTGCTAAAACCAAGATGGCTAAATCGGTTTTGGATGCAGGTTGGTACATCCTGAAAACACAGCTTGATTATAAATCGAAAGCGATGCAAGCCGTGTTTATAGAAGTGAATGAATCGTACACTACCCAAGCTTGTTCGTGTTGCGGCAGTATTTCTGCCAACAGTCCGAAAGGTAGAGCAGGCTTGCGAATAAGAGAATGGTCATGCCCTGAGTGTGGGGCGCTGCATGATAGAGATATTAATGCCGCCAAGAACATTCTCGCGCTCGGACATGAGCGTCTGGCAGCAGGAATCCGCGCCCTTTAGGGCGGGGAGGATGTCAAAGCGCCAGCACGGGTTTATTGCCCGACTTTTTAATCAATTGTGATAAAACTTGCCAACCGGCGTACTCAGGCTTTTTAGAAGGCGGTAACGATGGTGCGTATTACTACAATGCTGGGCGCACGCCGTGGCGTTTAGGTTTGGATGCTTTATTAAACAATGATGCTAAATCCAAGGCGCAGGTCTTAAAAATGGTACGGTGGTTAGCCAGCAATACTGCAAATAATGCCAGTAATATCAAAGCAGGTTATCAGTTAAATGGCACACCGATTGGTTATTACAGCACAAGCTTTTTTATTGCCCCCTTTGGTGTGGGCGCAATGTTGGAAGCCAACCAACAAAGCTTCCTGAATTCGATTTATGCTTTGGTGTATAACAAGCGCGAAAATTATTACGAAGATTCGGTCAATATGCTGAATCTATTGGTGCTAACAGGCAATTATTGGAAACCTAGTAGCAGTACAACACCCAGTAAACCCGCTTGTTCTGATGGGATTGATAACGATCAAGATGGCAAAATTGATTATCCACAAGATTTAGGTTGTAGCTCAGCGACGGATACCGATGAAGCTGACCCGATTGTGCAGCGGTTATTAACGGTTAGCAAAGCAGGCACAGGTACGGGCACAGTTAGCAGCGCACCTGCGGGTATTAACTGCGGCACGGATTGCACCGAAAGCTATAACCAAGGTACGAGTGTTACTTTAACCGCAACACCTGCGGCAGGTTCTAAGTTGTCGGCTTGGTCGGGTGCGTGTACCGGAACAGCCGCTACTTGCACAGTCAGTATGAGCGCCGCTAAAACTGTAACGGCAAGTTTTGCTAAAGTGCCAACCTATGCGTTAACAGTGAGTAAAGCAGGCACGGGTACGGGCACAATTAGCAGCGCTCCTGCGGGTATTAACTGCGGCACGGATTGCACGGAAAATTATAACCAAGGGACAAGCGTTACTTTAACCGCAACACCTGCGGCAGGTTCTAAGTTGTCGGCTTGGTCTGGTGCATGTACTGGAACAGCCGCTACTTGCACAGTCAGTATGAGCGCCGCTAAAACTGTAACGGCAAGTTTTGCTAAAGCCAGTACCCAAGCGTTAACCGTAACGCTTACCAACACCAACGATTGGGGATCAGGTTACTGTACAGATGTAAAGGTGTATAACCCTAATGCCACCGCAATTGATTGGAAAGTAACGTTCAATATCGTAGGAAAAATCTACAACTATTGGAATTTTACTTACACCCAAGCAGGACAGACCATTACAGCGGAAGGGGTAAGTTGGAATAATTTGGTGCAACCTAAGCAGTCGGTTGCAGTGGGTTTCTGCGCAAATCGTTAAACCACACAATGTTAGTTGAGATTGAGCTTTAGCGGCTCAATCTCATCAGGTATTTAAGGTTGACTATTACCGATTTGAATCGGGAGTTCGGTTACAACGCGTTTATCCGGTCTTGCTTCAAATTTAAAGACATATGCCCCAGCAATTTCCGGTAAGGTAAAGCGCATGGGACGATAGTTTTCAATCGCGTCTTCTCGCACAAATACACAGTCTAAGCGTTTGCTGCCTTGTTGTGGGTACAGACACACTTCTCCACTTAAGCCCAAGGGCGCTTGCAGTGTTACCTGTATTTTACTGCCGCTAGCCGCTTGGCTGGGGGCAAGCAATTGAATATCGGCTTCGGTTACTGTTACGGGTGCTTCCGTAATTAACTCGCGTTTATCTCCCTGTGTAAGTTTGACGACAAAATCGCCCGCTACATTCGGTACGCGCATCTTTTGGGTTTTATAAGCACCTGTTTTTTTATCTTTGTATAAGTAATAGTGAACAATCGAAACGTTTTTACCAACTTTGTATAGATCCAAATGTATATTCGCGCCTTGCAGCATATCGGCATCGCCTGCTACTTTGACTTCAATTTCAGCCCCCTTAATGACTTCTGTCGGGGTAATCTGTAACGTAGCTTTGGGTAAGCTGGGTGGCGTAGGTTTAGCCGGTTCGGGGGCGGAGCTAGGCGCTTTTGCGGTTTGTTCTAATGCTGTTTTTAATTCTTCAGCATTGGCCGCCGCGATAAACTTGCCGCCCGTATTTTCTGCCAAGCAACGTAAACCTTTTTGATCTTCCGCTTGTGCTACATCAAAACCAATGACATGCGCGGTAAAATCCACGCCTAATTTTTCTAATTCTTTGCCCAAGGCACACGGATCAAGATCACAGGTCTCAACCCCATCACTGATGAGAATAACGCTGGCTTTTTCTTCGGTGTATTTCAAATCATTGGCTGCTTGTTTGACAGCGGCGGATAACGGTGTTTTACCTTTAGGGGTTAAGGCATCAACGACTTGCCCTATATGGGCGCTATCGACTGTGCCAACTGGAATTAAGGTTTCAATATCCTGACAATCATCTTTACGTCGATGCCCATAAGCAACTAAACCTACTTCATGGGCGGCGGGCCAATCGGCTACTAGCGTTTTTAAAGCATCACGGGCAATTTCGATTTTAGGTTTGCCATCAATTTGCCCCCACATGCTGCCAGACACATCCAGCACCAACATACTGCGCTCAGCGGCTTGTACCCCAAGACCACAAACTAACAAACTTCCCGCTAATAACTGGATGGTTTTCATCATTATTGTCCTAATAAACCTCGCAAGTACCTTCAATCTACCTTGCAAGGCGTTAGGCGGATATGATGCAAGTCAACAATTAGCGAACCAATCAGTCCAAACAACAAAAAGCTTAATAAAATAAATTGTGGTTGGCACATAGCGATCAAACACTATGCCCCACCTCCATTATTTCTTAATGCTTAGGCTTGAGCTGATCAAACGCCCAGAGCTATTCGAGACCGTGCAACTGAAATTAACCTTTGGCACTTTTTTCAAGTTTTTAACGATACCTTTACCAGAGAATGTTTTAGTTTTACTGGTTTGTCCGGTGATCTTGAAGGGGCTGGCATCGTAAACTAATTGAGTGGTGCGCCCGTATATGCCTTTAACTCGGCGATCAATCATATTGACACAAGCTTGCCCCGCCGCACTGTCATAAGGCACAGACGTGGTGTTGGAAGTATTTTGGGTGTTGCTTTTTAATACCGTAATTTTGGCTTTTTGTACGCGTTTATTGCCAGTATCCACCACACAATCAAAGCCAATTTGTGGCGGATTGGCTAAACCTTTTACCATGCCAACCCCGCGCACGCCTTCAATGCCGCCATTGGAAATGAAATAGCCTAACAATTGGTCAGTATAGACTACCAAACTGGCATCTCTTCCATATTGGCGTTTGATTTGCGCATCAATCGCTTGTCCGCATAACTGCATTTCAGAATCGGCATAATTAAGGCTACGGGTTTGTTCTGCTGTTGCACTGGTTGTAAACACACTACTGATTAACAGACTAGTACTAATAATACTTACATAAGCTAATTTCATGATGATATATCCTTATATCAGTCGATTTATTAAAAACCAATTTGTGTGATTATTGAGTTAAATTGAGTATAATCAGTTAAATAGTTTTTTATATAGTCTTTATAAATATTGATTATTTATTTAATAAATAAGTATGCAATGATAAAGCTTAATAACAAATTACCATTACTTTTTGTGTGATAAATTAAGCCGAAAGTATTCAGAGTCATATTTTAAATCTCAAATGAGTACATTTCAGTCATCTTATAAAATAAACCCTCTGTCATGCTTAACTCATTATTCAACCAAGGAGCAAACTATAGATAAAGCGTAGCTTTTTACTACCAAAACCTATGAGGATATTATTATGACTTCTTCAATTTATTCAAATAATCATTTGTCTAATAGTTATGTAAATAATAACAATAACTCTAATCAACAGATTAATAACAATCGCCCTAATAATAATTGCTTTAATCAAAGCATGCCTAATAACCTAAATGATATCATTCAGAATTTGATTAATAGCTTTACAAATTGCTATCGTCCTAATCGCCCGAATAACGATCATACGAACCCTAACACCCCCGTTAACCCTAATACCCCTGTGAATCCTAACACTCCTGTTAACCCTAATACGCCGGTGATTTTAGGTGGTTTCAGTCAAGTTTCAACATCTGATTCTAATGTAAAATGTGCCGCTAACTTTGCCGCGCAACAACTGACAAACGGGCAAGCAGGCATTAAAACCATTAGCTCAGCAGAACAACAAGTGGTAGCGGGTATGAATTATCGCATGAATGTGGAATTAACCAATGGCGATAAATATAACGTAACAGTTTATAAAAACTTACAAGGCGAAATGTCGTTAAGTTCATCAACGAAATTAAAATAATAATATTATGAGTAATCCTGTTAGTATCAACAGGGTTATTCTAAATTGCGTTAAAGTTTGCTAACTGAGCTTAAAACCAATTTTGCCCCAGAACCCAACGGCTTATACACCACTACTTTATAACGTTGACCATTACTTAATTGAATAACCAAACGATAATTTAAACCTGCCACTACTTGAGTTTGTGCCGCCGTTACCTTTCTTAGTTTAGCTTTACCTTTACTTACTTGATTAGCTGCAAAACTTGCCGCCTGTTTAACATCCGCATTATTTACTGAAACAGAAGTATAACCCCCTAACATAGCCGGTTTCGGCGTAGCTGGGCACTCCTTGCGTAATAAAGCAAATTCCTCACAAACCACGCCATTCGGCAAATGACACATACCCACTTGACCGCCATTTTTTTCGGTAACGATTTCCAGTTTACCGCCCTTATCCACACAGTTTTTAGACGCAGGATTCGGCATAGCCAATGCATTGCTAGTGATAAGGCTTATTAAAGTTATAAATAATAATTTATTCACGGGATTTTTCCTTTGATGAAATTAAGTCGAATTGTTCGTAAACAATCATTTTTAATAATGGATTAGACCGCAAAAATTAGTTTAGTTGCAAATTACGGCTTGCCATTTTCAGGGAAGGAAATACGCTGTGAATTGTGCGCCATTGCTAACGGCGGCTATATTTGCACTAAGCGCCCCCATTCCTCCTTGAGTCGCGCCACTTTCTTCTGTTCCTCTTCCGGCAATTCACAACCCGCTAACTGATACAGGGCTTGAATATGCTGAATTTCCGCGTGAATGCTTTGCAGCCGCCCGCGAGTTTGTGCGGCGGATGAGTTCGCGGCTGTCTGCGTCGTGGACAAGCTGGTTTTCGGTGTTAAACAGCTTCGATCTAGCGTACCGTTACGGGCAGCTTTGGCGAGTTGATACAGCAAACCCAAGGGGCTTTTGACTCTGCCTTGTTGTAAGGCTTTTTGCAGGATTTGTAGGCAGTCGTTGGCATTTTGCGGACTTAAACCGTCGAGAATTTCACTAGCACGACGACGGCTGGCGGCGTTGAAACTAGCGGGATAAGGCAATTTTTGCGCGTTTAGTTCGGTGGTGGTCGGGTTATTTACGGTTGGGTTAGTAACGGTATGTCCCTGATTTTCGGGTGATAGCTTGCGGGTTATCGGGGCTGGCTTTCTGTTTTGCGGAAGCGCGGGCGTGAATAAACGGGCGGGGTATTGGGCAAGCAACGGCGCGGGAATACTAAAGCTTTGTCCGAAAATCGGATGCGGCTGCACCTCGATTAAACCTTTGTCAGCAATGGCGCGTAAGGCGGGGGTCAGACGATCAATGCGAACGTGGGCAAGGCTGGCAATACGCTTGAAGGTTAAGGCATCGCTGGCTTTGCCGTAGCCTAACGTTTGCTGAAAAATAACCAAAAACGCTTTTAATTCATTTTGCGTGAGGTTGGCGTTTAATGCGGCGCTAATCCAAGCACGGGCAAGGCTCATACTAAACCTCCAGCCACGCGCCAGCTTTGACGTGATGTTTGCATCGTCTTAATTTCCTTCTGTTTCTTAGATAAAGCAAAACTGCTAGGTTCTCTAATCGTCCAAAAGGAAACGACGCGCTTATTCCCGCCGAGGCGGTTTTGTATGCCACGCAAACCCAGCAAAAACCGCGTCAGCGTAGAAATACAGGCACAAAAAAACCGCCTGAGCTTGTGGCGGTGTGCCGCCTTTTGTGGGGATTAGAGTCCCGAAATTTTACAAACAGGTGAAAACACCTTGTTTTTAGATTAGGGCAGAACAAGGTGAAAGGCAAGCGCAAAGCTTAAGCGCCTTCTTATTTTTATTAATTTTCTATGAATAAATAAATGGATTTATTGTTGTTTTTAATATCCCTCGCAGATCATAAATAAAAACAAGAGTGGTGCTGGAGTACACCACTCATTAATGCCTGTGCTAATGCCGCCATGCATCCGGCTTAGCTGGCACAAAAATGGCTTGACCCGCGATATCTGCTAACACTTGGCGTAAATTTAAATTATCGTTATAACCAGTTGGCATATAGTAATGAGTGTTGCCATAATCCCGTAAATGGTTTCCAAGTCGAAGAATGTGAGAATAAGGTTGCTCTAGAGAAAAGTGTGTTAGTTCATCTAATAATAAACCCTCCATTAAGAAATAATAAGCGGTTAAAATCTCAGGAACAGGATGGATATAATAATAAGGCTTGTCGTTGGGAGAACAGTAAATAGTTGAATAATGCTCGGGGAAATAAGTTTCTGTGAGTGCTTGGTAAATATCAGGTGTTTTTCTAATAGTCTGTGGTTGTAGACCAAAATAATGGGCAATTTTACGATTAAATTCTTCAGCAAATTCATTAATTAAATGCATTCGTTCATTGGCTAATTGTGATGAACGATCACCTCGCGCTGAAATATAACGCCAACCGTAACCGACTTTTTCAAAAATCAAATACATTAGTTCTTCGCTAGTACGGCCACAACGTTCATAAAATGGGTGTAATAGCGTGAAATAATATTGTGCAAAACTCGCTAAATAATGAATGTTTGATTCATTGGCTTCTTTAAGTAAATGCTCAACTTTATCAGCATAGATCGCAAGCAAGTTAGGCAAGTTTTGCGGGCTGGGTGCATTAAAACGGTAATTGCCAAAACCCGTTTGAATGTTACGCACTTCGCCCGCAATTGTTTGCACTTGCTCTGCAAACAAACGTTTTTGTTGAGAAGGGTAGAGCATGATCGCTTCATTACCAGCCATTCCCAGAAAATGAGTGCAGCGTAATTGATCAATAAACTGGTGGCGATACTCTTCTACAATCTGTGGAAGTAAATGATGAAAACGCGCCGATAATTGTCGATCATAAGCCTCGACTAATTGGACGGAATAACAATTATTCTGCTTTAAACTAGAATCCGCTTTATAATTAAAGTGGCTTTCTAATGGATATAACTGCCTAACATCGCATATTTTTAGAATATCTTTTATATTGATATTGCTACTTAATAAGTTAAATAAACATTCTATTGATACTAAATGCCCGGCATAACTCTGCGATTCTTTAAAGAATGTGTGCCAAAATTGTCTGAAAAATAAACGCACACTGCCGTCTTCTACATCCATATAGAACTACTTCCTAATTAGCTTTTTGCAAATGTTAAGGTTTTTTTACATTTCATTCGATTATAGAAAGTAATACTCAATGTGCTTGTATGAATTTTGATCATATGGAATTTTCCATAAAATAATACAGGCTTATTTTATTCAATGAACTTTTATTTATGAATTAATAGATTATTAATAATAACTTGATGGATTATTTGACTAGACTTATGTCAAATAAACTAAAAGCATTTAAAATTAAATGCTAACTTAGAAAATAATCTGTTTTTTTAATTGGTAAGGCGTAGAATTTCTTATATTTTTTGTGAAGTTTTGACTCAAATTGTTTTGATATTTTTTGTTAATAATTACGGACATAATTTTTTATGTCGATTAAGAAAATAATGTTGCCTAAAATAACGCCTTATTTATGGCAAATTGACAACTTTTTAAGACCAAGCGAATGCACCGCCTTACTCAAGCTTAAGGCAAGGCAATAGCCATTAAGCCATTGCCTCAAACTGAATGTTTAATCACATGCATTTTTTGGCACTTGCATTAAGTGCTGAAGGCGTTGAATGAGTCGCTGTTGTTCTTTAGCCGCTACTCCACTCAAGTCTTGTGCATACTGCAAGGGCAGCTTGCCTTGGCATTTGCCTTTATCCCCCAAGTTAACCGCCGCACCCGCATCTAATAGGGTGTGTGCTATCGCGAGTTGTTTATCTTTAATCGCAATTAATAAGGGTTTGTTTTCCGTCTCAAAACTGAAGTTGGGGTCAGCACCGTATTTTAAAAGCACTTTAATGGACTCTAAATCTTTACTAAAGGTGACAGCAGAAATTAACGGGACATCCCAGTCATTAGCGTTTTCCCCTGAGCTATTTAATCCGCTACCTTCGACTTTCCCCGCTTTTAAAATTAATTCTAACGCTTGCGCATTGCCTAATAGCGCGGCGCAACTAATCGCATTACCCGAACCACCATTAGTCGGACTGAGGTCTAAATTCACTGGTTTTTTTAATAATAAGCGTAAGGTTTTAATAAACCCCACTGTTTTGCCTTTAGGAATGCCGTTGCAAATAAAATAATAAAAAATATTGCTGTGATCATTCGGGTCGTATTGCACATAATCAGGATTTGCCCCCCATTTCAACCACTGCGGTACGGATTGATAATCACCTTTTTTTAAACTGTCTAAGAATTTAGTATTAACACACTCATCCCATTCAAATTGACGCTGTTTTAAGACAGCCTCAATAAAATGGCTTTTGTTATGCAGTGCCTGAGAATCATCCAACCGATCTATCGTTTGAAATTGGAGAACATCGGCGGTCAGTTGCTCATCATCGGTATTCAAACACCAGTTAGTTAAAGCGGTGGGACTTGCTTGCCAAAACGGCATATCAGTATAACAACCGGCTTGCTTGGCTGTTTGGGTATAAGGTTGGCTGGCTTGTACAAAGGTCTGACATAGTTTGCTGAGGTCTTCAGCCTGCGTAGTCGGGCTTGCCAACCATAGAATACAAGCGCCGATAATAACGCTGGTCTTCAATAAGAGTTGAAACATAAAATTTTCCTTGTTGCATTACGTTCTGTAAGTAAAGACGCAAGCAAAAGTGAAAATTTACGGGGTAAGCTCTATTTTTAATGAGTTTGTGGTGAAAATTATTGCCGAATCGAGGCAATAGCCCTTGAGCCATTGCCCTAAAAAAGCGTTAAACCACCGCTTTTAAGACTTCTTGATGCGCTTCTGGGCTTAGACGTGCGCCAAATACGGAAACAATTTTGGCAGCGGCAAGGCTAGCGAGTTTACCGGCTTGCGCATTGTCCATGCCTTGGGTAATACCGTATAAAAACGCGCCCGCGAACATATCGCCCGCGCCATTGGTATCCACGGCTTTTACTAAATGCGGGGCAATTTCAGTACGACCGGTTTCGTCCACCACCCATGCGCCTTTACTGCCTAGCGTAATCACCAGTTTTTTAGCAAACGGTTGCGCGGCTTGAATTGCGTCTTCTAACTCGTCTTTGCCCGTGAATAGGGAAATTTCTTCGCGGTTACAGAATAAAATATCCGCGCCCTCGCCCAGCATTTCATTGATGCCCTCGCGGAAGTATTTAACCATTGACGGGTCAGAGAAGGTCATGGCGGTTTTGACACCGTGTTCGGCAGCCACTTGCCGGGCTTTAATCGCCGCCGCACGGGAAATCGGTGAGGTCACTAAATAGCCTTCGATATACAAATAATGTGCCTGTTTTAGCTCGTCTAAATGCAATTCGGCTTCGGAAAAATCGGCGGTAATGCCTAAAAAGGTATTCATGGTGCGCTCAGCGTCTGGTGTAACCATAACTAAGCATTTGCCTGTAACACCTTCCGATTGGCAGCGCACTTGTTCTAAGCCAGTTTTAACGCCAGCGGCTTGCAAGTCATTCATATAAAATTCGCCCGTTTCATCGTTGGCAACTTTACAAGCGTAGAAGGTTTTACCACCAAATTGACTCACTGCTACAATACTATTGGCCGCCGAACCACCGCTGGCGCGTTTTTTTAAACCGTAGGTGTCACGCAAAGTTTGCAATAAGCGTTGTTGGGTGGCTTCGTCGATTAAAGTCATTAAGCCTTTTTGAATGCCGTTATCGGCAAAAAAACTTTCTTCGACTTCAAATTCTTTATCAACCAAGGCATTACCAATACCGTATACATCGTATTTCATAGCAGCGCTCAACAATTAAAAATTTAACCTTGCGGCTTTTAGCTTATTTATAAGGCCTTTGCCAGTATTTAATTGAGTTTGCTTGTGAAATGCCCCGTGTGTAAGAACTGCAAAATGGCTTGGCTGACACGGGGTGAAAATAACATGGCGCTATGGGAGACTGGCAAATACAGGCGTTCGGTTTGGGCAGGGTGTTCGGCTTCGCTAATCAGTACCGCGCCGTCATGCTCACCTTTGCCCACTAAAAATGGCGCACCCAAACCAATCGCCAATGTACCAATAATCGCGCCCCAGTCGCGTTGAATATCGCTGGGAATGGCTTCACCGGATAAGCCTTGCGCCAAGCTTTGCCCAAACGCGGCATTTAACACGGGTGTATCTTGGAATAAGCGGGCTATACAACTGCCTTGCGCAGGCGTGCCTAAAGTAATCAGTTTGCCTGGCGGTAAATCAGGGTAACGGCTTAATAAATGCAAACCCACTAAGCCGCCTAAACTATGCCCGATAATATGTAAGTGAGGCTGGGTTAAGCCTTGTAATTCTTGGTAAAGGGTGTCGGCATTTTGCGCCGGACTGGCTTGTACCGTGGCGTACTTGGGTGTAATGACCTCATAACCCGCTGCGCTTAGGCTATTGCCTAAACGGGTCATGACAAAGGGCGTCATCCATAAACCGTGTAACAGCAATACGCTGGCTTGCATTATTTAACTCGTTTTAAGGGTAAAGATTGATGAAGGCGACGTTGAATAAACGCCCGCCACAGTAAGCCCATAATAAAGAATAACGAAGCTAATGCCACCATAATCGAAATCCGCGACGGGGTTAAGGGTGGTTTTTTAACATCGTTCGTGCCTGCGGCTTCAGCTTGCGCGGCTTGTTGGCTAATCAGATTACTTAAGGGCACGCCTGTTTTCATAGGCTCGGTGTTAGGCAGCGTTAACGCAGGCTTTGGGTTATTACTTACATTCGGTAATTGATCTTTAAACACGATCGGTTTATCGGGCGGGCTATTAGCCATAGGCTGGCTGGACGGGGGCGCTTCGGGCACTGCTTGTAAACTTAAACTAGGCTGGGCGACGACTGGGTTAGTGGCTGCCGCTTTGACAGGTAAGGCAGCTTGCAAGCTTTGGTTTTCTGTATATTGGCGTTTAATCGTAGCGCTGGCTTCACGTAACGAGGCTTGTAAATTTTGAATATGCGCATCTTTTTCAGCTAATACGCTTTTAAGCTGGTCAATTTCGCGCTGTAGTTTGGACAAATCAGCCAAAGCCACTGGCGTAGGCGTGGTTTGGCTGGTTTGGAGTAATTTAATGCGTGCAATTAACTGGCGGGTTTGCGCTTGCTCTGCTTGCAATTGTTGGCGCATGGCGTGTACTTCTTGTTGAATTTGCCGTTGACTGCGTTGAATCTGCGCTAGGCTAACCGTGGTTGGCACTTTAGGATTTTTACGGCTGGCTTTAGGGTTAGCGCGGGTCTCGGCTGTAGCGCTGGCTTGCCAACGTTGATTATGTTGCTTAGAAGTTTGCAGCGCTTGGCTTTTATCGTACTCAATAATTTCATCAATCTGGGGAATCGTGAGATATGCGCCTTTTTTCAGCGCATTAATGTTGGGAGCCGTAAATGCTGTTGGGTTTTTCTCACGGATGGCGAGCATCATTTGTTGGGCGCTAATCGTTTCACTGGGGCGTGTGCGAGAGGCAATTTGCCAGAGATTTTCCGACCCCGTGGTCGGACCATACAAATCAACCGCATTCGCTTCAGCGAATACGCAAACCAAGCCTAGCGTTGTACTCCATAATTTTAATTTCATGCATTTAACTTCAGTTTACCTCGCGCCAATTAGGTTTATATAGCTGATCTAGCTGCAAAATGCAGCCAGAATCAAGATAAACCTACTGATTATCGAGTTAAAATGCGTGAACTGCCTTAACTCATCCCAACCGAAGGATTATAAGCAACACGGGGGTTTAGCTCTGTTGTGGCCAGCAAATACTTAGGTTTGCCAATGCCAGTTTCCTGATTGAGTTGCAAAATGTGCTCTTGGGCTAACTTTTCCAGAATCTTTTCTGCCATCTTTTGCCGCTCGGGTTTACCAATCAAAGCAGGCTGTAAATTCAAGGTTTTGGTGTGCTGCCGAATGACTTGCGTAACAGCATCGGTAACAGGGCGGACGGTGGGTTTTAAGTCGCCATTGAGCACGGCTTTACGCACCGCTAAGAAGGTTAATTTGAATAATTGGGTGCGTGTGCTGTCGGTCATAGGCTCAGTGTGTAAGGTATGGGTCTGCACCGCAGGGGGTTCTTCACCTTGTTGAGGTGTAACGTCAGGGCTAGGTGTGTCATCGCTAGCGCTTACGCTGGCTTTGGCTTTAATTTGCGTAAAATCAGGCTGGCTTAACGCGACAGTCGTTGCGGCAGTTTCTGTTTTAGCTGTTTTTAAATACTGTTCGCGTAAGCTATTTGCATAATCTTTGGGAATATGCCGCTCGGCAATCACGGTATGTTTGGCTTGTGGATGAATCGGGTTGCCTTGTGTGTCTAAACCTAAAGCGCGTAAGGCTTTTTTGTGATCGGTGACATAACTGCCCACAAAACTAAACGCGTATTCAAACGTGCCAATAATAATCAGCGAGAATAAAAACGATGCCCATACCCCACTTACGCCGAACATATCTTTTAATAAGCGAATCATGGCGTAGTGTTTATCTTCGTCGTATTCCAAAGCTTTGGCTTGAGCGATCGCGCCAGTTAAAAGCGTGGCGCGGTTTTGCGCTTGCATATGGTTTTGTTGTTGTAAGGACAGATAATTCTGTTGCAGGCGGGCAATATTGCGCTCAATCACTTTATGCGATTGCACCACGCGGCTGGGGTTAGCGGTTTTTTCCGCTTTGAGGGTTTGCCAGTGTTGTAATTGCGCTTGGGTATCGGCTAAGGCTTTTTGCTCGCTCGATAACATCTGACCGGAGGCGCTAATGGTACCGATACTGCCAAGGGCGGCTTGAAACACTTGTGAGTTTTCCGAACGATGCCGCACGGTCGCATCTTCGCGCTCCATAGATTGCGATATATCCGCAAATAAGCCGAAAAACACCACAACAATAGTAGCGGCGGTGGCAGCAGGACCTTGATAACCACTGCCGTATAAAAAGGCTTGGGCGGCGGTAATGACGGCGGTAATGCCTAAACCGAGCGCGGCATTTGCCCATTGTTCGCCTGTCCATGTCTCGGGGTGCATATCGCCGCCCACAAAATATTTGACCACGAAAAACGCTGCGGCTAAAAACGCAGCTAAGGCTGCCAGTTTTAACCACATTTCACCGTTTTGTAAGTCTTTACGCAGGTCATACACTGATTTGTTTTCGAGTAAGACGGTGACCCGATCGGTTTGTGCATTAGGTTTGGATTGGCTCATAAGCAAACCTCCTTGGGATGTTGAATGCGTCAGTAGTTTGACGTTATGAATACGGTGTTACTTAAACCCAGCCTGCTAATAAACACAGCACACTTAAAAACCAAAATAAGGGTTTGGTAGCATGCAATTTATAAGCGGCTGATACAGCCCCTACTAATACCAAACCGATCAACATATAAGGCATGTGCAAGGCAGCACTCGCCAGATCGGTGATTTGGTACATCCCCGGCAATAAAATTAATAAGCCCCAAATGGCGACCGCCCATACCACCAGTAAGGCGCGGGTGATTTGCCAAACTTCCAACCAGTCAATGGGGGCAGCAGTAGCGGTTTCAGGTGCAAGTGAAGTTTGGGACGGGGTTGTGTCAGACATAACAACACCTCCTTGGCTTACTTGGAAAAAGAAAGGGCGGCGCTGGATTCTTCACCGCCCACAAATGACCCGTAGGGCACGTTTACGGGTCTGGGTTCTTAATAAGTGCGGAATACGCCAACCAGCTTGCCTTGTACTTGTACGCTCTTAGCCGGATAGATCAGGGATTCCATATCACTATTTTCAGGACGTAATTCGATTTTGCGATTCGGTAGATAGAAAATCCGTTTTAAGGTTGCTTCTTGTTTATCCACTAATGCGACAATAATCTCGCCATTGCTGGCAATATTCTGCTTTTGAATAACCACATAATCGCCATCCATAATGCCAATATCGCGCATGGATTCGCCGCTAACCTTTAGAACAAAGCGTCCTTGACCGCGAAACATTTCATCGGCACTAATTTCATTTTGGCTAGCAAGGGCTTCAATCGGTTGCCCGGCTGCGATTTTGCCAAGTAAAGGCAAATAATCCTCGCGTGCCGCTGGTTCTGGTAAACGGTACGCCCGTTTGCCCGTGGTTGCCGCCAGATAGCCTTGTTGGATCAGCGCTTGCACATGTTGGTGTACTGTACTGCGCGTATTGATTCCTCCCGCATGGGCGATTTCGTCCAATGTGGGTAAGTAACCATTTTGCGCGTACAGTTTATGGATAATATCCATAATTTGCTGTTGCCGCCGTGTGAGCATGTTTGTGTTTCCTTATTGATAAATCGAACAAAACACGAACTAACTATACGTCATTTTCCGGCATTCGACAAATCAAAAATACTAACAATAAGTTCGTCTATTGTTCGTTTTTAACGAAGATTCTGTGTATCGGTACAGCGCTTAGTAGTCGATACGCTTTAAGCGTGGCACACTTAGCGCTTGTTTAACCCCCGCAGTCTGCTATGAAAAAAGCCGTTATTTTATTATCCGGTGGTATGGATTCCGCTACCGTGTTAGCCATTGCCAAGCAACAAGGTTACGCTTGTTATGCCTTAAGTTTTCGTTACGGGCAACGCCACACCGCCGAATTACAAGCCGCGATAGAACAAGCCCAATTACTGCAAGCGGTACGTCATGAAATCATTGATTTAGATTTATCGCGTTTTGGCGGTTCAGCTTTAACCGATACTACGATTGATGTACCGACACAGCCCAGTAGTGGCATTCCTGTCACTTATGTACCGGCGCGCAATACCGTATTTTTGTCAATTGCCTTGGGTTGGGCGGAAGTGTTAGATGCACAGGCAATTTTTATCGGGGTAAATGCAGTGGATTACTCCGGTTATCCCGATTGCCGCCCTGAATTTATTCAAGCCTTTCAAGCAATGGCCAATTTAGCCACCAAAACCGGCGTAGAAGGCAAACCGATTACGATTCACACGCCACTGATTGATTTAACGAAAGCCGATATTATTCGTGTAGGCGAACAATTAGGCGTGGATTATGCGCGTACTGTGACTTGCTATGCAGCGGATAGCCAAGGGCGTGCTTGTGGGGTTTGTGATGCCTGTCGTTTACGGCGTAAAGGGTTTGAAGAGGCGGATTTAGTGGATACGACGCGGTATAGTCATGTTGAGTAACCAATGATAAGGAAACTGGGATATTTTGGGCAGAGCCTGCCCCGCAGGGATGCGGGGCTGGAGCGTACAGGGACGTATTTACAGCGTCTCTGCTGAAATAACCCAGTTTACGATTAACTCACTATAAGCTAACAGCTGCCAGACAAGCCGGATTTTTACGCGTATCCGGCGTAGCATCGGGATAGAAGGTACGAATACCGTTGTAGCGCCGTACAAACACGCTGGTAAATGATTTACCGTCATCGGTAGTGGGTAATAAGCAGGCCGTACTAGATTGACTAGCTGTAGGGTTTTCACTAAACGCTTTAGTGGCGGATTTTAAAATATCTTCAGCGTTTAAAGTGAAGCCATAGCCTTTAATCGAAGAACGTGCTGTGCCGCCATTCGGTAAATGCACGATCATGCCCATAGAATACAATACGCCGGGTACAACTTCATTTTGCCGATAATTATCCATACGGCAGGCTTCGCCACTTTGTTGTAATTGCACATAACGCCCCACAAAGTGTAAACCGTCAACCGGGCCATTAGCTTTGGGTTCTCCACAGAAAATATGATTAAAACCCTGCACATTAAACCACGCTTCCGTCAATTCGTTTAAATACGCATCAGTAGACGTGGCTGCTGGGCGATCTGCAAATACTTTACCTACTGTAAAGCTCTGAATGCGTTTTAAGACTTCAGGGTTCGCACGTAATAAATCACGGAATTCATTGGCGCTTACCGTTTTACCTGCTTTGCCACACACCCCATCAACCGCTTTGTCAAACGCATTTAAGCTTGGTAACGGGGGCGTAATATCGGCAGGTTGTCCGTTCTTGAGTTTCACCGGGTTATTATCATTATCGAAAAACACTAAGCATTGATTCGTGGGTGGCGTGCGAGTTTCAGTGGGTGGCGTGGCGTTTGCGTTGTTAGGTGTATCTGCATAATGCCCACAGCTTAACGCAACCCATTTGTTAGTATTATGGTTATCAACATCAATCAAGGCGTGGGTGGCATTTGCTGCTTTGTTTTCGGCATAGGCAATATAAGCACTGCCTACGCGCAAAGCCGAAGCATTGGTTTGTTTTTTAAGTGAGCTATAAGCCTCACAGTCTTGTTCGACCATAAATTTGCGCGGTTGGGGAAAGCGCGTTTCGGCAAGTGTTTGTGTACTTAATACACAAACCATAATGCTAATACTGAAACTAATTGGCCAGCCTTTGCGAATCATATCGAGTGTTCCTTCGTTAATAATCTTTATCTAGACCCAAAAGTTTTTCATAATATCCATAAAAACCTTTGAATTGTCTGTATTTGTAAGCAAACACGCCCTAATTAGCCTAGGTTTATCGGTAAATTAATCCATAAATTAATCGCTGTGTTGGCTAGAGGTAGTGTTTGTAGTGGTGTCTCAAAACCATAAATCGTCCATCAACTATTTTTTACAGATTGTGGGGCTAGTAATCTGTGCGTTCTGTCTGGCAAGTTCGTTGGCGTTTCTGTTAAGTCGTTATGTATTGGATGTTCCTAATGACAATGATGACCATTTAATAGCGCTACCACCTAGGGTATCGCCTGAAAACGACGTACTGCCTATACCCACCCCCGATGAACCCAATGTGCTAAGTTCGTCACCTGTAGTTACGCCTGTGCCACAATCTCCCACCATTCCACCGACTAAGCCTGAAAAGCTGAATGGGCTTATACACACTAATCTGCCTACATTGCTCGTAGCTCAACCGGATAAGCCTAAAACGCGGAATGCGTCTATCCACACCAAGCCATTTAAAACGCCCTCTTTACCGACCAAAGTACAGAAACATGTCAAACCCAGTCCACCTCGCGCTACAAAGCGTAGTGCTCAATTTAAAGCACAGGTTGCGAAACAACATGTTAACCCAACTGCAAAACCGCTTAACGGGGCGACGCCAGCGCCTGTACCAAAGGCTCAATCACCGCGTCGCCCCGATTTTAAAACCTTAGAACAATCCTTAGGGATTACTCTTTAATTGAATGGTAAGTAACTATGCATTTAAAAAAATGGCTCATTATGGCTACCTTGCTTTGGCTAAGCGTGGCCTGTACAACTCAACAGCTACGATTAGATAGAGCAAATTTACAACCTGTGTCCCTACAACAAGCGAGTACGATGATTGGTGATACTTTATTCACCAGTGTTTATAAGCATCAAACTCTTCTTGATAAAGTAAAATCAAAACCGGTGGCAGTGGATTGGTTTGTGGACGGTTATTCACAAGAACAATTAGAAATTAGCCAAGATATTTTAAAGTATTTAGAAAACAGTGCTAAACAACATAAAATTAAGCGCTTAGTGCAATTTGATCGGTATGCATTACAACAAAGTAAATTCTTAATTCAAGGTTCTATTACCTTAGAACCCCACCCTAGCGCTGGTAATAAGTTATATCATTTAAAAGCCATTGCGCGTAATTTAAAGACTAAACAAATTGTAGCCAGTGCAGATGCATGGTTGGCGGATAGCAATTTAAATTATCAAACTACCCCTGAGTTTAAAGATAGCCCTGTTTATAATTTATTAAAAAAGCCCATTAATTTAGAAGCAGTTAAAACGACTACTGAAATACAGGCCTTATTAAACGAAGCAGGTCAATTATACGCTAAGCATCAATATTCGCAGGCATTAACGCTTTATCAAGAAGCGGCGGCACAACCCAATGGACAAGTACTAAGAACTTATGCAGGCTTATATATTACCTATTTACAGCTTGATCAAACCAATGCTGCTTCTCAGGCTTTCAATAAATTGTTGGAGTTAAATTTTAAACAATCGCCTGTCTTAACGTTAAAAATATTATTTAAAGTGGGTTCAGAAGAATTTTATGGAGATCATTTAGTTCAAAACCAATATAAATTGTGGATTAAAAATATTGGACAATATTTGCAAGCCAGCAACCGCTGTTTAATCGTGGCTGGACATAGTAGCCGCTCTGGTAGCGCTAGTTTTAATGAGGGGTTATCTTTAAAACGAGCCACCACCGTGCAAAATTTAATGCAGGAAGAAACACCAGCTGTGGTAGGTAAAATCAGAGCGGAAGGAAAAGGTTTTAGTGAGAATATTATAGGAAGTGGAACAGATAATGAGCAAGATAAATTAGATCGTCGTACAGAATTTAAATTAAGTGACTGCTCTATTTAAACATATTAAAAAGCCGGAGCATTTTTTTCCGGCTTTATACATTTAGCGCTGAGCAGTTTAAGCGAAATTGCTTTCAGCAAAACGCCAGTTCGCTAAGTTGGTTAAGTAAGTTTCGACGAATTTAGGACGCAGATTACGATAGTCGATGTAGTAAGCATGTTCCCAAACGTCTACCGTAAACAAAGGTTTGTCACCGGTGGTTAAAGGTGTACCGGCTGCGCCCATATTCACGATATCCACTGAACCGTCGGCTTTTTTCACCAACCATGTCCAACCTGAACCGAAGTTACCTACGGCAGAGGTTTGGAAGGCTTTTTTGAATTCTTCAAATGAACCCCATTTTTTATTAATGGCATCCATTAGTGGACCATTCGGCGCGCCGCCACCATTAGGGCTTAAGCAGTTCCAGAAGAAGGTGTGATTCCAAACTTGCGCTGCATTGTTATAAATACCACCGGCAGGCGCTTTTTTAATAATGTCTTCTAATGACATATTTTCATATTCAGTGCCCGGAATCAGGTTATTTAGGTTCGTTACATAAGCCTGATGGTGTTTGTCGTGGTGATATTCCAGCGTTTCGGCTGACATATGCGGTTCTAAGGCATTTTTAGCGAATGGCAGGTCTGGTAAGGTATGAGCCATCGTACATACTCCTCAATAATCGTTAATATGTGTGAGGTCGTTAAGATAGGCTATTTCAGGCGCAATGTGCAATAAGCCTGCAAAACCCTATTGATATAGCCACTCAAAGTGGGTTAGTTGGTGTCTGGTTTGAATTGCTTTAAAATTCAGCCTATTCATTGATAAACAACCGAGATAGGCATGGCATACCGTATCAGATTACACCCGTCCAATATTGAATTTGTGGCAGAGGCGAATGAATCTATTTTAGATGCTGGTTTACGCCAAGGGGTAATGTTGCCATACGGTTGTCGTGGTGGTGTTTGCGGTTCATGCGCGGCTACTATTTTAACGGGTTTAGTCCATTATCCGTTTGGCAAAGCACAGGGATTAACGCCGTTTGATGAGACGCGTGGTAAAACCTATTTATGTATGGCGGCGGCAGCAAGCGATTTAGATTTAGAAGTAGCGAACATTAGACGCGATACGGAAATTGAAGTGAAAACCTTGCCAGTACGCGTAGAAAAAATGCAGAAGCTTGCGCCGGATGTCATGGAATTAACACTCAAACTGCCTGCCTCGGAGCGCTTACGCTTTTTACCCGGGCAATACATTGATATTTTGCTGAAAGATGGTACGCGGCGTGGCTTCTCTTTGGCGAATGCGCCGTTCAATGATCAAGTATTAGAATTGCATGTGCGCCATGTACCCAATGGCAAGTTCACTAGCTATGTATTCAATGAAATGCAGGAAAAGGCGCTAATGCGGATTGAAGGCCCCTTAGGTGGCTTTTATATTCATGACAGCGAACGCCCGTTAATTTTAATGGGTGGCGGTACAGGCTTTGCGCCCTTAAAAAGTATGTTAGAACAACTGATGGAAGCCGGTTTAACCCGTCCTGTATACCTGTATTGGGGGGCGCGCGCTCAAGTCGATTTGTATATGGATAGTGTGGTGCGGTCGTGGGTAGAACGCCAACCTTTATTAACCTATGTACCTGTATTATCTGAACCAAATGCAGAAGATGGGTGGTTAGGACGTACAGGTTATGTACACACGGCAGTTGCCAGCGATTTTCCGGATTTAAGCGGCTACGATGTGTATATGTCAGGCCCACCGCCGATGATTAATGCTGCTAAACTAAGTTTCTTAGCACAAGGCTTGCCAGATAATCAGCTTTATTCAGATGCATTTGAATACAGCCCGGATACCTTAAACGCTATGAAGGCAGGGGCGTAAGTATGAGCTTTGTGTTACATCCGCAATTAGCTAACGATACGTTCTTTATTACGGATTTACCGTTATGCCGCGTGTTATTAATGAATGAAAGCCGTTATCCGTGGCTCATTCTTGTGCCTAGACGGGCAGAGATACGTGAAATCTACGAATTAACGCCAGAAGATCGGCAGCAATTCTGGCAAGAGTCGGATCAAGTCAGTCATGCTTTGGTAGCACTATTTCAACCGGATAAACTGAATATCGCCGCTTTAGGCAATGTCGTGCCGCAATTGCATATTCACCATATTGCACGCTTTACGCAGGACGAAGCATGGCCCACCCCAGTTTGGGGTAGGTTTAGCCCTAAGCCTTATTCAGAACCCGCCGCACAAGATTTGCGTCAATCTATACTAAAATTATTACTGTCATAATATTAATTAAAGCACGACCTTAGTTATGTTGTACCAACCGAATTGGTCACCTGAGTGTTATTTGAAAGCTTGGGATTTTGCTTGTTTGGCGCATCGCGGGCAACGCTATACCGGACACGTACCGGGGGTGGTTTATGATTATATTAATCACCCTGCGGCAGTGGCGATGGAAGTCATGCATGCCTTATGTGCGCACCCACACTACGATGGCAATCTCGCCTTACAATGCGCGTTATTACATGACACGCTGGAAGATACCGAAGTCAGTTATAGCGATTTAAGCTTATTGTTTACTAAAACGGTAGCGGATGGGGTACAAGCCTTAAGCAAAAATCCGCAACTACCCAAAGCCGAACAGATGCGCGATAGTTTGGCACGTATTCAACAACAGCCGTATGAAGTGTGGTTAGTGAAATTAGCGGATCGCATTAATAATTTGCAGTATGCGCCGCCGTATTGGTCAGGGGCTAAAGTACAAGCCTATAAGGATGAAGCGGAATTGATTTTGCAAAGTTTGGGCGCTGCCAGTGCGGTATTAAGCCAACGTCTGGCAGAGCGCATTCAAGTGTATGGGACGGAATTAGCCGTGACGCCGCATCAACATCTCGTGAATGATAGGGTTTAAGATCAATTCCATTGCCATAACCATTTTGCCACCCGGCACAACAATGGTATTACGGCGTGACATAAACGAGCCGCCGATCATGGCTAATAAATAAGGGAAGTCGATATTAAACTTTTTCGGATCACGGAAACGAATTACTACAAAGCTTTCATCGGGTGTAGGAATATCGCGTGCAATGAAGGGGTTAGAGGTATCTACGGTAGGAACGCGTTGGAAGTTCACATCGGTTAACGAGAATTGCGGCGCAATATGATTAATATAATCTGGCATACGACGCAAAATGGTATCCACCGTGGCTTCGGCTGAATAACCGCGCTCTTTATTATCACGGTGAATTTTTTGAATCCATTCCAAGTTGACGCTAGGCACAACGCCAATTCCTAAATCCACGTATTGCGCCGCATTGTAACCACCGTATTTTTTATCAGCCGTGGTATCGTGTACTAAGCCGTGTAAACCTTCATAGAATAAGATGTCGGTATTACTTTCGGTATCTTCCCACGGCGTGAATTCACCATTGCCTGCGGTGCATTCCACGCCCATTTTTGCCAAACGTTCTTGGTGAAAACGAGCTTCTTCATCATTATGTAAGTAGTAGCGTTTTTTACCTTTACCGCATTCACCATAGCTTTTGAATAACGCTTCTAACGAATGGAAGTCATTGGCTTCTGGACCAAAGTGACTAAAGTTAGGTTCAACCGCCGAGCGTTGTTTGAACTCATTACGCGTAACGCTATGGAAACTATCACCTTCCACAATTGCGGCGGTAATGTGTTCGCGGTAAAAAATATGCTCAAACGCGCGTTTAACAAAGCTTGTACCTGCGCCAGATGAACCTGTAACGGCAATAACCGGGTGTCTTTTAGACATTCAAAGTCTCCTCAAAACTCGAATTAACTTGTGCGATCAAGCCCATTCTAACCATACCTAAAATGTAGCTTGTATATGCCATTTGATAGAGAGTGCTCCATACCCTGTGGATAAGTTTGTGGAAAACTTTGTTTAATCTTGAGTGAATTAGTCAGTTTAGTACAAAAAAAGCGAATAGCTGATTTTTATTATTTATAAAAATCAAAGATTTAAATTTTAAAAAATAATGGTTGTTTCTAAATGAGCATTTAGCGGCGATTTTAATAAGCTGTGGAAAACTTAGTGCATAATTTGAAATTAACACACAAGATATTGTGTATTATGCCATTAGTCGAATGACACGCTTTGCCAGCGTCTCAATTGATTTAATCAATCAAGCTCTATGAAGGCTTTATGAAAATTTAATGATTAAATAAAAATTAATTCTTTGCATTTCAACAATTAAACGCCTGCGATTTCCTGTGGATAAGTTTGTGTATAAAAATGTAGATCGCTATCAACTCGAACAAGCACGCGGGTTTTGCTAGGAGTTTATCCTTAATTTTATTATTAAAATTAACTATTTATTCATTAATAGTTCAGCTTGCTGCGGTTCACTATCATTTATGGCTGTGTTAAACGCCTGTGTATAACTTTGTGCATGAATTATTTTATGCTTGACACAAGATATAGTGTTTGGCTCTGGTTGACCTGCAACAGCGCAAGCATATTTAGAAAAACTGCGTTATACTATGCCCCCTTCTTTGTTAGCCCCCCCAATATACCGCTATGAAACAAGCTCAACCCCGCGTCGGTTTTGTTAGCCTCGGTTGTCCTAAAGCCTTAGTCGATTCCGAGCGGATTTTGACGCAATTACGCGCCGAAGGTTATGCCATTAGTGGTAGTTACGATGAGGCGGATTTAGTCGTCGTCAACACTTGCGGTTTTATTGATTCTGCTGTGCAAGAATCGTTAGAAGCCATAGGCGAAGCCTTAGACGAAAACGGTAAAGTCATTGTGACGGGCTGTTTGGGGGCGAATGCGGATAAGGTCTTAGCGCAATACCCGAATGTATTAGCGGTGACCGGCGCACATGCCTATGAAGCGGTTATGCAATCGGTGCATCAACATTTGCCACCGTTACACGACCCGTATCAAGATTTAATTCCACCGCAAGGCGTGCGTTTAACCCCGCGCCATTATGCGTATTTAAAGATTTCCGAAGGCTGCAATCATCGTTGTAGTTTCTGCATTATTCCCAGCTTACGTGGGGATTTGGTCTCACGCCCGATTGGCGATGTCATGCAAGAAGCCGAAAACTTGGTGAACGCAGGTGTGAAAGAATTATTGGTGATTTCGCAAGACACCAGCGCGTATGGGATTGATGTGAAATATCGCACGGGTTTCTGGAAAGGTCGCCCGATTAAAACCCATTCGCAGCAATTAGCCGAAGCCTTAGGGGAGTTGGGTGTATGGACACGTTTGCATTATGTATACCCTTATCCGCATGTAGATCATTTATTGCCGCTGATGGCGGAAGGTAAAATTCTGCCGTATTTGGATATTCCCTTTCAGCACGCCAGCCCTGACGTTTTAAAAAATATGCGGCGTCCGGCACATGCGGAAAAAGTCTTAGAGCGCATTCATAAATGGCGGGAAATATGCCCAGATATTGCGATTCGTAGCACCTTTATCGTCGGCTTTCCAGGTGAAACGGATGAAGACGTTGGCGTATTGCTGGATTTCTTAGAAGAAGCTGAATTAGATCGGGTCGGTGCATTTGCTTATTCAGCGATTGAAGGTGCTCCAGCCAATGCGTTACCGGGTGCTGTTCCTGAAGAGGAAAAGCAAAACCGCTTAGAAGCCTTTATGGAAGTACAAGCGGAAATCAGTGCTGCCAAGCTGAGCCGTTTAATCGGGAAAGAATTCAAAGTTCTGATTGATGAAGCGGTAGACGGGGTGAGCTTAGGGCGAACTTATCGGGATGCACCAGAAATTGATGGGCAAGTAACGATTGAAGGGGTGGAATTGCCAGTCGGGGAATTCGTCAACGTGCGTATTACCCACGCCGACGAACATGATTTATGGGCAGAGCCGCTTTGACATCCTCCCCGCTCTAAAGAGCGGGGATTCCTCCCGCGAGACGGCAATGTCCTGCCGCGAGAATGTTCCGTGCTGCGTTCACATCACGATCATGCAGCGCCCCACAGTCAGGGCAAGTCCATTCTCTTATTCCAAGTCCCGCTCTACCTTTCGGACTGTTGACGGAAACACTCCCGCAACACGAACAAGCTTGGGTACTGTATGCTTCATTGACTTCTAGAAACACGCCTTGCATCGCTTTCGATTTATAATCAAGTTGTGTTTTCAGCATGAACCAGCCTGCATCTAAAACGGACTTAGCCATTTTAGTTTTAGCAAGACCTGAACTGCTGACGTTGCCAACGACAATGAATGAGTGTTCACGCACTAATTGAGTGGTAAACTTGTGAATAGCATCTGCTCTACGGTTTTTAACCTTGGCATGAATGGCTTTAACCCGCTTTTTCTTGTTGGCACGTTGCGCCATACCTAGTTGTTTTTCGGCTTTGCGATAGAACTGCTTAGATTCAAGCTTTAAACCATTGCTACAGGTAGCAGTCTCTTTTAAGCCTAAATCAATGCCTACCGCACCCTTGCCTGATACTTCAGTGGCTTGCACTTGAACCACTACATTAAAGTACCATCGACCTCTTGAGTCTTCGGTGAATGAACCCGACCGAAAGGCGTATTGAGATAATCCGTAGCTATCCCATACCTTGAAGAAATGACCATTATAGCGGACTTGTCCATTTTTCCAAACGGCTGCGCCGGATTTAAAGGGAATCCAGCCAAGTGAACGGCGACTACCGCCAGACACGCGCCAGCGCAGTTTGTCTTTCTTGAATTGCTTACGTGCCTTAGCATGTACTGCAATCACTTCCTGTACCGTTTGAGAGTGTAAGCTGAACCCGCGCTCACCCTTCAAGCCCTTAAGGCTTTTTTGTAGGTCGAAAGCGGTGAAATTATTTCTGAGGTAGCCGACTTCTGGCACGGCTATGTAGCTGTATTCTGCCGTGATAGCGTTAGCTTCGTTCCACGCCTGATTGCACTCAAATGCCCATTGGCGAAGAACAGCAGAGTGCTTGTTCTTCACGCGGACTTTGAGGGTTTTCAGGATGGTATTGGTCTGCGCTTTCATATCTGGCATTCTAACTGTATTCTAATGCTTATCAAGGAATTGGTCTAATGGAACTAAGAACAGGAAGACATTGTGTTTTCATGCTGCACGCGCATTTGATATTCATCACAAAGTACCGGGGAAAAGTCTTCAACGAGGAATCACTTTCACGCCTTGAAGCTGTCTTCCGTGATGTAGGTCAACAGTTCGAGGTTGAACTTTCAGAGTTCAACGGTGAACGTGACCACGTACACTTATTGATTAACTATCCGCCAAAAGTGCAGCTTTCAAAGCTGATTAATTCGTTGAAAGGCGTATCCAGCAGAAGGCTCAAACAGGAATTTTCTGAAATACGGAATCACTGGGTATGCAGGAAATCAGGTTCTTTGTGGTCGCCTTCCTACTTTGCTGGAAGTGTGGGAGGTGCACCACTCAGCGTCCTGAAACAATACATCGAGCAACAAAACCGCCCTACATCCCCTCCCTAAAGGAAGGGGCTTTGGGCGGAAGATTGCTAAACACGGCTCTTGCAGCGTTTAAGGCTTAACGCCCGCCAGTGTAGACCCATTCCACTAATTGGTCATGTGCTTGTTTGGCGTCGCCCCGGATATTGCCATCATTATGAATAATGGAAATAACATAAGGTTGGCCATTCGCAGCGGTTAAGTAACCTGCTAGCGCCCGCACATCGCGTAATGTGCCGGTTTTGAAGCTACCGCGCCCAGCTAAGTTACGCAGCCGATTTTTAACTGTACCGTCGACCCCAATCACGCCCATTGAACGGATTAAGTCGGAACGATAAGGGCTGTTATACGCGTCTACTAACATTTCACCCATCTCACGCGCTGAAATACGTTCAATACGGCTTAGACCTGAACCGTTTTCAATGCGTAAGTTGCCAAAACGTAAGCCACGGCTTTCGAGGAATTGCCCAACCGCTTGTGCGCCTTTTTGCGTATTGCCCGGTGCACCAAATTGTTTTGCACCCATTGACAGCAATAATTGGCGTGCCATCACGTTGTTACTGTCTTTGTTAATTTCGACAATAACGTCACGCAGTGGGTTTGAGTAATGAGTCTGAATCAATTGCGAACCGCCGGGTACTGAACCTACGCGTAAGCTGCCTTCCATTGTGCCGCCCATTTCACCGTTCCACATGCGCCAGAAATCACCAAATAAGTTAGCGTTTAAGTCGGCGGGTGAACGTGGCAGGCTGGAGCAAACGCGCTGAACTTGGTTGCCTTTACCGCGCACGGTGTAGCAACTACCACGCTCGTTATATAACAAGGCTTCGGGTTGCGCGTTATAAGCTGCGCCTGTGTTGCCATCAATCGGCGCACTATAACCGATATTGAAGTAGGTAGTATCAATCACGAAGTTACCCGCAATATGGCGAATGCCACGGGCGCGTAAGGCTTGCACTAACTGACGTAAATCGCGTTCACGGAAATCAGGGTTGCCATAACCTTTAATTGTGACATCGCCTTGCAATGTGCCGCCATTAATAGGACCACTGATATACAGTTCGGTCGGCCAACGGTAATCCGGGCCTAACACGCCTAAAGCCGAATAGGTGGTGACCAGTTTCATGGTAGAGGCGGGATTACGTGGCGTATCTGCATACGCGGTTAAAATGGGTGCGCCGCCATTAGCCGGACGTACATAAGCACCCATACCCGCTTCTGAGAAGCCACGAGCGCGTAAAGTACCCGCAATGTGATCGGGTAATTGGGTTAATGCGCCTTGCCCGCGATAGGTTCTATCGCCACCGGCTGAACCTAGCTGTGTTGGCGTAGCAACGTGCCCAGCAGCGGCTTGATTCCGCACAGGGGCATAATGCGTATTAGGGCGAGCGCGCTGGGTTTGCCGACGCGATTGTGAAACACTGTCTTCATCGTAGTTAGAGCGATAACGCGATTGCACGCGGGGGGCGGCATTAGTATTGCGTTGTACATAAGTTCGAGAAGAAACCGAAGGTGCAGATTCAGAATCAGGTTGCACTTCCTGTGGACTACAGGCCGCTAATGAAATAGATAAAGCGACTAAAACCCCCACACGCCGAATCAGCATAGGTGTTACCTCAAATAAACAACTAAAGGGTTAATGAAAAGTTAAGAATAAGTAATAGATGCTAAGGGTAGAAGTAGGCTTATTAAAACTCAAGCCCTATGCCGTTTATTTGGTAGAAAATCGTCTGCTAGACAGAGGAAGCTTGAATCCCCCGAGAATCTCCGCCATGCTTAACGCCTTCGTTCTGGTTTAGAGAGTGAGCTTGTATGGCTGCCCAATCGCCCATTTTGCCCGTTATTAAAGCACCGATTACTGCACAAGTTGAAGCCTTACGTCCGCATTATACGCCGGAACAAAAGCAAGCGATTAAAGATAAGATTAAACAAAAGCTAACAGAACAGGATGCGGTGTTAGTCGCGCATTATTATGTGGATCGAGATTTGCAGGAATTAGCGGAAGAAACCGGCGGTTATGTGTCTGACTCGCTGGATATGGCGCGATTTGGCAATCAACACCCCGCAAAAACGCTAATTGTGGCAGGTGTGCGCTTTATGGGTGAAACCGCCAAAATTCTGAATCCTGAAAAACGCGTGTTAATGCCCACTTTAGAAGCCGAATGTTCCTTGGATTTAAGCTGTCCCATTGACGAATTTTCAGCATTTTGTGACCAACACCCCGAACATACTGTAGTGGTTTATGCCAATACCAGCGCGGAAGTCAAAGCGCGCGCGGATTATGTCGTCACCTCCAGCATTGCGGTGGAATTGGTATCTTGGTTAGACGAACAAGGCAAAAAAGTTTTATGGGCACCGGATCGGCATTTAGGGCGCTATATTCAACGCGTAACGGGTGCGGAAGATATGATTCTGTGGCAAGGCTCTTGTATTGTGCACGATGAGTTCAAATACCGCGCCTTGGGTGATTTAATGGAGCAATACCCCGATGCAGGCGTATTAGTACACCCCGAATCCCCAGAAGATGTAATTAAACTGGCAGATGCGGTCGGCTCAACTACGCAAATTATTAAAGCCGCGCAAACCCTGCCGAATAAACGCTTCATCGTCGCAACCGACAGCGGTATTTTCTATAAAATGCAGCAAGCCGCCCCTGATAAAGAATTCATTGCCGCGCCGACTATGGGCGAAGGCGCAACTTGCCGTAGCTGTGCACATTGTCCGTGGATGGCAATGAATGGCTTACACAATTTATTGCAAGTGCTCGAAACGGGTAAAAACGAGATTTTTGTGGATGAAGCCATTCGCGTTAAAGCCTTACGCTCCACGCAACGTATGCTGGATTTTGCCAATAGGCGGCGTGGCAGTTAATCAGCGCTATAAAAAAACACGTTTAATTCTGATTTTTTAATGCATATGCAAGAACAATTGGTGTCTGCAACGCTTGCATTAACCAAGCCAACCAGCGGAAGTAAGTGGCAACGGTCATAAATTAATGCTTATGTGGTTTTACTCTGTTGAAGTGTAGCACGTTGCAAGCTGGCATAGACTGCTTCCCATTCTTTTAGCTTGGCTTGCCTGATTAAGCAGGTTGCTGCGTCCATCGGCGTGTTGGCGAGGGCGTATAAGCGGTCTAAGGCTTGAATATCCGAGGCTAAGGCGTGCAAGCGGGCATTCAGTGGCGTTTGTGATTGTGACTGGCTTGGGGCTGCGTTTGGTTTGTGTTGTAAGGCACTGCAATCTAAACGATTAGCGCGGGCAGCTTGGGCGAGTTGGTGTAAGTAGCCTAAGGGCGAGGTGATGCCGCCTTTTTGCAGGCGTTGCGTGAGCAAGTGCAAGCAATCGCGGGCGGTGTCGGGGTGTAAACCGTCTAATAATTTGGCGGCGGCTTGTTGCATGGCGGGGCTAAAACTCGGCGGGTAGGGCAATTGCTGGGCATCTAGCCTTGTCGTTGTGTCCGGTTTAAGTGCAGTAACGGTGGATATTGTATGCGTCGCTTTTTCGGAAACGGCTTCTGTTTCGCGGAACGGGCTTCGCTGTTTAGGAAGGCTGGGCGCGTAAATTTGCCCTTGGCTTGCAGTTAGAAAATTCGCGTGAATGTGGAAGCATTGCCCAAAGGTTTTATGTGGCGTTTGGCTAAATAATTGCTGGTCTAGTATTTTTTGTAAGGCGGGTAATAAACGGTCTTTGCGTACATGCGTCAAATTCACAAGGCGCTTATAGGTCAGTGCGTCGCTGGCTTTGCCGTAACACAAGGTTTGGCGCAATAACGCTAAAAATACGCGCAATTCGTTCTGGCTTAACTCTGCCGCCAACGCAGCATCAATTAAATCACGGGCAAGGCTCATCGTAATGCTCCAAAGATAGTTTTAACATGGGCAAACTGCCGGGTACTGTTATCGCCTCTTTGGAAAACGACGCGCTTATTTCGGCTACACCGTGTTGTAATCCACGCATACCCGACAAAACCGCGCATGAGTGTATTACAGGCGAAAAAAAACCGCCTTCAGCGGTATTGCCGCCAAAGAAAGGGATAACAGTCCCAGAATTTTGTAAACGCTAGCGAACTAGCTACGAAGAAGCATAGGCGAGAAAACACGGAAGTGCAATATGTAAATAACTCTAATTAAACATTACGCATTATTTAAATAAAAATGATAAAATAATTAATATTAAAAGTTTGGCTTTAATAAAATAACTAAGTAAGAATTCATTAAAAAGGTCACAACAATATATGGTTATGACCCGTAAAGTTTATCACTTATAGTTGAAATTTAATCATGTTTAAGTACTTCCATATTCTTTATACCATTTAAAGTAAAATCTATTCTTAAAGCGTCTGGCGAACGTCGGCTACACCTGCCCTTATAAATAGATGTCTCTTTATCTGTACTAGTAATATATTGAATAAAGACGAAAAATTCAGTCATTTGTTTGTTGGCCATTACAAGCCTTGGACGTTCAAAGACTCTTCGAGTTTCTAATTTATCTAAAGGAATATTAATCTTTTTACCTAAATAAGTAACTATCCAAAAGTTATCGTTTATTTTTTGCCGAATTCAGCCAGTATAGCCAATACCTGCTCCCTCATGTCCTTGTAGCTTTTGTATGCATCCAGCGGCAACCATTCATATTTGATTTTTCGCCAAAGTATTTCGATAGGATTGAGTTCAGGGCTATAAGCTGGCAAAAAATGTAAGCAAATTCCCGCCAACATCCAATCATCGCACTTACCGATGAAAGCCTTACTGGTGTGTATCGGGGCGTTATCCAGAATGACAACGCAAGGTGTCTTCGTTTGGGCGAATTCTTCAGCATAACGAACAGCAAACGCATCAAAAGCGGCAATGGCTGCTTGTGAGTCAACGCGCCCTTCCACCGTGTGGAAAAAACTGTTGTTACCCAAGCTCATAAAACCTAATATATTCAAACGCTTGCTCTGGGTAGTAGGCAGCCTGCGCGTTTCGCCCCGTTTCTGCCATCCGTAAGGGACACAAGGGGTGGTGGTGAAACCGGAGCCATCGAAGTAGTAAATGAGCAACTTACCCGCTGCCATCTGTTGGTGAAGGAATGCTTGAATGTCCTTCTCACGCTCGAAGTCTATCGAATCACGTTTATCTTTCAATGATTTACGCATCCGCTTCCAGCGGTATTGGAATTTTTTTTAACAGGCGTTTCAAGGTGCTAGTGCTGGCTACTTTTTGGGTCATATCAGCCAGTTTAGTTTGGGCTGTTTTGATTTGGCGAGGTTCTTCGTCCACTAAGGTTTTCAATAGATCGACTTCTGCCGACGTGTATATCGTAGGACGACCGGCGCGGGGACGGTCATAAAGTCCCAGCAGCCCTTCATCTTCCCAGCGGTCGATCCACCCACTGATGGCATCGCGCCGCACATCTAAGATTGACCACAGTTCCGTAATGCTAAAGCCGCGCGTACTCAATAAAATTGCTTGGGCACGCTGGCGGCAGCGGAACGTCGGGTGGTTCATATACATTTCCTGCAAGGTAATGCGGACTTCTTCTGGGATTGGCTGGGCAAATTTCATTAGTGTAGGCATACTTGGAGAACAGACAACCAGTTTACATCAGTAAAATCTTATACGCGAAAACTTCTAGATAGTTACTTACATAACGTTGATGGCTTCGATATATAAAACATTATTACGTATATATTCAAGTTGAATATGTTCTATTGGTTTAGGTACATCAAAATTATATACCTCACTGCTTTGCACAACAGATGTAGACATCCAATAACCCGGAAATACATCAGGCGGTAAACCATTAATTAAAGTGCCTGATGTGTCAATTGGCGCTTTTTTCGATTCTGCATAAATAGAAATACTAAAACTTAACGTTAATAGGCTTATTAGTAATAAAATTATTTTGCTTACTTGCATTATGATAACTCGTTAAATTCATCTAAAAATATGTAATTATTTTACTATTTTCATTCTGATAAATGATTGTTTAATGGATAATTCGCTAACTCCCGCTTTAATTGCGCATACAGTTCTTGCGTCCATACTGGCACATTGTCGGGTAAAGCTGCATTAACTTGGCGTAAATCGGTTGGCGCAATGACCACTTGCAGATTGTCTTTGCCTAGCCACGCGGCGAGGGCGAATAATTCTTCAGCGGCTGGGTCGCCCATTGCTAAACAACCAATCGACTTGGCTTTGCCGTGAATCATAATATCGCCGCCCAGTTGTTCGCGTCCGTCAAGCGCTGCCATTTGTTTGTCAAAGGCGTTGGGGTAATTCAAGCGGAGTGAGACGTGAAACAGGCTATTCGGGTTGAGCAATTCGACTTGATAAAGGCCTTCAGGGACTTGTTTATCCCCTTCGCGTAGCTTAGGCCCTAAGCCACCGCTGGCGGCTTGGATGGGGTAGGTGTGAACCCACTGCCACGCGCCTTGTTTATTCGGGGCATACAATTGCAGTTGCTTACTGTCTTTAAAAGCCAGTAGCGCGATTTTGGGCGGTGGAAAATCCAAATTCGCTTGTTGAAAATAAGCCTGTAAGCGTTGCGCGGCACTTGTGCCAAATTGATTTAAGCGCTCGGCTACCGTGAATTGACCGCGTATTTGTGTATTGAGCTGACTCATAATGGATTGTCTGTAGACCCATGCAAAGCCTAACAATAGAACAATCAGCACGGTGAACCCAGCGTAATAAGCTTTGTTAACAGGACGCATAAGCTGCTTTTTATAGGTTTATCGGGTAGCTTAGCTTATAGATCAGTTATGTAAAATTTGTGGAGTTTCTGCGATGAATGCGCGTATAGCCGATTTATTTCCTGCGACCGAGACTTGTATTTATTTGAACCATGCGGCGGTTGCCCCTTGGCCACAAGCCACAGCGGAGGCAGTACAAGCGTTTGCCGCAGAAAATGCTACGCAAGGCACGTTGAATTATCCGCAGTGGTTAACGGTGGAACAGAACTTACGCGCACAAGCCGCTACTTTATTGAACGCACATGCGGATGAGATTGCGTTGGTGAAGAACACGTCGGAAGGCTTATCGTTTGTGGCTTACGGTTTAGAATGGCGTGTGGGTGATAATATTGTGGGTATTCAGCAAGAATTCCCTTCAAATCGCTTTGTGTGGCAGTCGCTAGCAGAGCAAGGCGTTGAGTTTCGTATGTTGGATTTAACGCACGCGCCGGATGATCCCGAAACCGCTTTATTAAAACTGTGTGATAGCAATACCCGTTTAATTGCAGTCAGTGCAGTGCAATATGCCAATGGCTTACGCATGGATTTACAGCGTATCGGTGAATTCTGCCAGCGTCATGACATTTTATTTTGCGTGGATGCGATTCAGCAATTAGGCGTAATTCCCTTGGATGTGCAAGCGATTCATGCCGATTTCGTGGTCGCCGATGGGCATAAATGGCTATTAGCACCGGAAGGCTTGGGGCTGTTTTATGTGCGGCAAACGCATTTAGCCCAGCTTAAACTGACGCAATACGGTTGGCATACGGCCGAAAGTTTGAGTGATTACAGCGCGCAAACTTATCAGATTGCCCAATCGGCACGACGCTTTGAATGTGGCAGCCCGAATATGTTGGGAATTCATGCCTTACATGCCAGCTTAAACGTATTACTTACACACGGCATTGCCGACATTTGGCAGCAAGTCAGTGAACGCATCGAATTTTTAATCCAAGGTTTAAGCGCGATACCCGAGGTAGAACTGCTGAGTGATACGCGCTTAGAACGGCGTTCCGGTATTGTGAGCTTTAAGCTTAAACAAGGTGATACAGATGCGCTGTATCAATACTTACAAGCCAATGGCGTCTTTTGTGCGCCACGCGGGGGCGGTATTCGCTTATCCCCGCATTTTTATACACCGATGGCGCAATTAGCCCGCGTGTTGGAATTAGTGCGACTGGCTGCGTAAGCGGGCTAACACAGCATTGACCTTATCTTGCTTCTCCAGTTTGGCGAGATTCAAGGTTGTGCCCTGTTCCATATAACTATCAATCTGTTGCATGGCTTGCATTTGATCATCAAACGCGCTTTGTTTAGCTTGTAAGCGGGTTACCGAATCCTGCATTTTCTCGAAAGCATCACTATGGCAATTACTGTGTTTTGCTAATTTACCGACCGCTTGCTGCGCGTGTTGCGTGGTGCGCGCCATGTGTAATTGCGCCCGATACATTTCTAACTGATTCGTCGTGGTTTTCAAATTGGCGAGTAAGCGATTTTCATACTGTTGTAATTGCTCACATTGTTGCTGTTGTTGCGCAATCAAGGCTTCTTGATCAACCAAGGCATTGGCAATGACCGCCGCATTTTGCTCATCGTTTTGCGCCAAATAACGTTGAATTAAAGCTTCTTTTTCAACAAGTTTGGCTTTATATAGCTCCAATTGCCGTTGCATTTTGACTTTGTCTGCCATAACTTGCGCTAAATGTTGTTTGGCTTGGCGTAAGTTAGCTTCGCAGTCATAAATTTCTTGACCCAGAATACTTAAGGCTTGGCTATCCACTGTCGATTCTAAGCGTTCGCGGGTTTTAGCACGCGCGGCGGTTGCCAATTTTTCAATTAAATAAAACATAAAGCTACTCCTAAAAATTAAGCGCCGTATTCTTTTAAGATTTTGTTGGTTTTGGCTTCATTGATTTTATTGAGTAAGCGTTCGGCTTCGTGCTCGTCGCGCAGTGTTTTGGATAGCATAATGGTAGCACTGACCAGAAATAAGGAGTTCAATGCCATATAGCCTTTGACCAGTAATGAGCCTTCCATAAAGAAAATAAACAAGCCCATTGAGATTAAAGAAATCGCAAAGGTTAATTTGACAAACAGTAGCCAGCTATTAGAGCTAGGCATGGCAATATTTTCATTCATAAGTCACCTCGTTGTTGTGTTTTTGCTTGATGAACAACAGCTTAGGTGAAGGTATTGATTAGGGCAATGCTGATTCCTGAAGTAGAAACGCATAAGGCGAAAAGTAGCAAATAATGCTACTTCTGCGCAGATTAGAGGGGTTAGGCGAAGCTGGCTGGCTCTTGTTGCGTGGCACAATGAATCGTACCGCCCCCCGCTGCAATCGCATCGACATTAATCTGTTCGATTTTGCGCTCGGGATAAGCGTTTTGTAAGGCAGTTTTAGCCGCAAGGTCAGCCGCTTTATCACCAAAATTTTGCATAATGACCGCGCCATTACACAGATAAAAACCAATATAACCGGCAGCAAATTCATTATTTAAAAACTGCGGGCGAATGTCTTGCGGGCTGGTTAAGGTCGTAACGCTTAATGCATTGCCTTTAGCGTCTTTAGCTTGTTTTAAAATCTCTAAATGCTGCTGTGTGACCGCGTGATCGTAAGATTTGGGATCTGGATCATAACCGGCTAATACTACGCCGGGTTTGACAAAACGCGCATAAAAATCGGTATGCCCATCGGTGATGTCTTTGCCTTTAATGCCCGGCAACCAAATGATTTTTTCCAAACCTAACAAGGGCATAAGTAAATCTTCGATTTGCGCTTTGGATAAGTTGGGGTTGCGGTTGTGATTAATCACGCAGCTTTCGGTCATAATGGCTGTGCCTTCGCCATCGACTTCAATACAGCCGCCTTCCATTACCAGAGACGTATGCATCAGCGGTACTTGGCTTTGCTTGGCAATAAAGCTGGCAACCTTAGCATCATGAGCATGGCTTTGTTTATTGCCCCAACCATTGAAATTAAAATCAATCGCGGCTTTCTCGCCTGCTTCATTTAAGACAAAAATTGCCCCCGTGTCGCGTATCCATAAATCATCCAGCGGGCAGACAATTAATTTTACCTTGTCATTCACTAAGGCTTGTGCGGTACTTAAATCAGCTTGCCTAACTAACATATAAACCGGCTCATACTGTGCAATAGTGTTGGCCAATAAGGCTAGATTGCGTTGCACGTCAGGCAATAATTTCTTACCCCAAATAGCCGCACTTGCCCCAAACGCCATCCAAGTACCTTCATGCGGGCTGCCTTCTTCCGGCATAAACCATGCTTTAGTGCCAGCTTGTACGGTATTACGCGTTAAACCGTTTAAACCCAACGATGCCGCTACGCCAGTAGCTAAAAAATGGCGACGTGTCATCATACGATTTCCTTAAGGGGTAGAGAAACCGTCAGTATAGTTGATTTCTTAAAAAATATTTAAAATTAATGGGTTGGTTTGCGTTTATCCCCAAATAAGCGTTCATAATCCCAATCTCGAATACCGATTAGTAAGGTCGAACCTTTGCGTTGTCCAATCGGTAAACTCGCGTCGTCTTTGCTTAGGGTATCGAAGTCTTTTGCCAGTTGTGCCATTTTGCGCTGGAAGAGCGCATTGCTGGCATCGCTTAACATGCCATTCAGTACAATCAATTTTTCGCTGGCTTTACTAAAGTTGGTGCGGAAATATTCGCTTTCAATTTTGGCACGGAAAAGCTGCATAATCGGTCCATCGTCGCGCCATTTAAAATTCGCTGCCACTAATAATTTAATGCGATTACTCGGCTGTAATTCAATAATATGAATACGGTCTAAATGCGCGAGATAACGAATGACTTGGGTTTCAGTGAAATTATAATTCTGAATAATATCGGTGAGTGTCCAGCGGTTTAATACACAAACCGTAATCATTAATAAGCTTAGATCGTCAGCAATTTCTTTTTCCTGCGCCAGACTCAGTTCACTAATCGGTTGGGAGTGTTCCGCCTTCATTTCTCGCACTAAATCGGAAATCTCTAGTTCCATTAAGGCGCAAATCGCATCTAAGCGTTGTAGCGAAAGATTCTGTTCGGAAAACAAGCGCTTAACGCTGGCTTCGGATAAGTCTAAACAAGTCGCAACATCAACATAGGTTTTATTATGGCGTTTGAGTAGCTTTTTTAAGGTATGCATCAGTTCAGTGGTTTGCGGCATGGGTTTTAACTTGTTAAATCCAACATGCCGTTGACTATAGCGTGTTGCAGCAAAGCCTTATATGAATTAATGCGCCGTATGTCCCATACCCATACCGGCCGGTGGGGTTACTGCTTGAATCGGTGCGGTAATGGTACTGCTGCTGCCGTCTTCAAATTGCAAAGTTACATTGGCGTTTTCACCGGCTTTCAGGTTTTGTTTTAAACCAATTAACATAATATGCAAACCACCCGGTTTGAGTTCAGTTTTGCCGTTTGCCGGAATATCAATTTGCGGCACTTGGCGCATTTCCATAACACCGTTGTTATTGGTATGCGTATGCAGTTCGACCGTTGCCGCCACAGGGCTAGCAGCCGATTTAATGCTATGTGCCTTAGCTGAACTACTAACCAAGGTCAGAAACGCTGCGCTATTTGGTTGACCGGGCGGTACAGCACGTACATAAGGGTTTTCAACCTTGATTTCAGCGGCGGCGCTGCCTTTAGCGGCATTATCAGCGCCACAAGCAGCGGTAAAGACTAATAAAACGCTCATCATGGTGGCTTTCAACAGTGATGACATTTTGTATGTTTCCTTTAAAAAGGGGGTAGTTGTTGCCAAGTACCCCGAATGGACAAACCAGACTCTTAGAATTCAGTTTCTAACTTCAACCACGCAGTACGCCCCGGCTCATTCACGCGAATCGCCTGTGGATTGGCAATATCTGAGTTGGCACGGCTGACTTGCTCGGCATAGGTTTTATCAAATAGATTATCAACCCCAAAACGTACCCGTGTGGCTTTGGTAATATTGTAGCGTCCATAGGCATCGAATACCGCATAACCACCAGCGCTAACAGGGTTACCCGCTTTATCTAATACTTCAACCGGACTGGCTTTATCTAACTTGCCTTGATTGCCTGCAAAGCGCACGCGTGTGCCGCCACCCCATTTAGTAGCAGCATAATCCAATTGCACTTTGCCAATGACGGGCGCGGTTTGCGCAATATTGCGGTTATCCGTGGTATTTTTACGGCGCACATAAGCCACATCACCCGATACTTTCAACTTATCGTTCAATTTGGCTTCTGAACCTAATTCTAAACCGTATAGATCCGCATCAACATTGCGGTAGATCGTGGTTTTAGTGGGCGTGCCTGCAACATTAACCATTTTGGCATCGCGTAAAATGAAATCGTCGACTTTATCCGCGAATACGCTGCCAGTTAAACGGGTTTTGCCGATTTTATGGCTGACCCCTAAGTCTAATTGATTATGCTTTTCCGGTTTAATATCGGGATTACCCGTCCAGTTGCCATTATTAAGATAACGCTCAGTTTCATCCGCCGTGCGTACGGTATGACTAGCCCCCGTAAATACAGTGGTGCGCTCATTTAAATTCTTTTCGTAACGTAACAAACCCCCAACATTGTGTTCCGTTTTATCCTTAGCGGTTGTGCCATACACCGTGTTGTAACGCTGATTCGCGCTCATACCATTGGCTAAGGCGACATTGGCTTTATCCGCACTGGCTTCTACTTGGTCATAACGCACGCCGTATTTGAGTTTGCCATTGTTATTTAACTGGGTTTCGGCTTCCGCAAACACGCCGGTTTGGTTAGTTTTGGCATTCGGCCACAATAAGAACATATCTTTATTCGTGGTTTTGTTCTGCATAACAGCGTTACGCGTGCGATCTTGTACATTCAGACCGTAGGTAACTTCTGTGTGATTTCCCACAGTAGAAGTTAAGGCGAGTTTGCCACCCTTAGTGTCCGACGTAGTCGGCACAGACATTTTTGTGGCAGGCGGGGGTGTGCGTAAGCTGTAGTTGTCCATAACGTGGTCAACATTACTGATATAGGCTTCCGCATCTACGCTTTTGATTGCGCCGTCAAATTTGTCTTTATATTTTAAGCGATGAATATCGGCTTGTTCGGTGGGGCTATCCATACCCGCCCCCGGATACAGTGCATCCGAGAAGTCATTGTTTTCATAAGAATATTCGATTAAGCGGTTTTCGGTTGGTGTAACCCCTAACACTACACCGCCTTGGCGATGCTTATAAGACGAACGCACTTCTTTACCGTCACCGTCTTTATAGTTATCGGCGTTGCGATCTTGCGCAAATAAACGCACATAACCTTTTTGATTACCGGCGGTTAAATCGGCAGATAGATCGTGTTTAACACCATTAGACATTGTGGTGGCGGTGAGTTTGCCGCTTAAGCCACCTGTTGGTTTAACAAGGCTACGGGTATCGCGCTCGAATGCTACTGTACCACCCGAGCCGCCCGAGCCATTTTGTAAGGTTTGTACACCTTTTTGTACAGTAACTTTTTCATAAGATTCCAGTGCGGCGTAACTGGTCGGTGGATCCATACGATTAGGGCAACCGCCGTGTAAATACGCACCGTCTAATAACACATTCACTTGGGTTTGCGATTGTCCCCGAATAATAGGTTCGATACCGCGCCCACCGAAGCGGCTACCTGTTACGCCATTCAGTTGTTTTAAGAATTCGCCACCGTCAGCGGGTAACACGGGGGTATTTTCGGCAAGTTTGGCACGCGCTTCATTCGGTGATTTTTTTTGCTTAGTGGTTTTAATGGTGACATTTAAGGTATCTGTCTCATTCGCCTGTACCAAACCACTCAGTAATAGAGTAGAACAACAGAGCAATAAGCCGGGAAGCGCGTATTTCATGGGGAAGCCTTTCTTGTGAGTCTGGTGAACACGCCACAGCAAACTCTATGCCAAACAATAATTTACTTAAATATCAGTTTATTAGAAAATGCTTCTATATCAGGACTGTGTGAATTGACACAATTAACTGTGTTATTTCACACAGTTGTATAAATTCACCCCTAATTCAGGGTGATTGTGCTTTGCAAAAACTTGAGTTATAAGGGCTGGTGTCGACAATCTTAATTTTTTTACTGAGGAACGTGACTGATGGGTGACAGAATTCAAGTTGGCGGTATGCAAGTGTCAACACTTTTGCATGATTTCGTAAACAACCAAGCGTTACCGGGAACTGGGCTGGATGCGGCTAAGTTTTGGGCGGGTTTAGAAGCGATTGTGAATGATCTGGCACCTCGTAACCGTGCGTTATTGAAAAAACGCGATGACATTCAAGCACAAATTGACGCTTGGTTAGTCGCGAATAGAGCGAACTTTGATTTCAATGCGTATAAAGCGTTCCTGCAAGATATTGGTTATTTATTAGCAGAAGGCGATGCGTTCCAAGTCACGACCGAAAATGTCGATACTGAAATTGCCAATACCGCAGGTCCGCAATTGGTTGTTCCAGTGATGAATGCCCGGTTTGCGTTGAATGCGGCGAATGCACGTTGGGGCAGCTTATATGATGCGTTATACGGCACAGATGCTATTCCAGCGACCGATGGCGCGGAAGCAGGCAAAACCTATAACCCAGTACGCGGCGCAAAAGTAATTGAATTTGCGCGTAATTTCTTAGATGAGGCTGCACCGTTAGCAAACGGTTCACACAAAGATTCAACCGCTTATAGCGTGGCAAATGGCGCGTTACAAGTCAGCTTAAAAGACGGTTCAAGCACGGGTTTAAAACAGCCTGAAAAATTCGTCGGTTATCAAGGCGAGGCAGCAAGCCCTAACGCCGTATTATTAAAAAACAATGGCTTGCATTTTGAAGTGCAAATCAACCGTGACGGTGCGATTGGTGCAAGCGATGCCGCCGGTGTGAATGACATTTTAATGGAAGCGGCTTTAACCACAATTATGGACTGTGAAGATTCCGTAGCGGCGGTAGATGCAGTCGATAAAACCCTAATCTATAGCAACTGGTTAGGGCTGATGAAAGGCGATTTAAAAGAAGAAGTGAGCAAGGGCGGCAAAACCTTTACCCGTGCCATGAATGCAGATCGTCAATACACCGGCGCCAACGGCGGCGAAGTTAGCTTACACGGTCGCAGCTTATTATTCGTGCGTAATGTCGGTCACTTAATGACCAATCCTGCGATTATCGACCAAGACGGTAACGAAATCCCAGAAGGCATTATGGATGGTTATATGACCTCCATGATTGCCATGCACAATCTGCAAGGCAACACCAGCGCGAAGAATACCCGCACCGGCTCCGTGTATATCGTTAAACCCAAAATGCACGGCCCGGAAGAAGTGGCGTTCACCAACGAATTATTCGGTCGGATTGAAGACGCTTTAGGCTTAGCGCGTAATACTCTGAAAGTCGGCATTATGGATGAAGAACGCCGCACCACCGTTAACCTGAAAGAATGTATTCGTGCCGCTAAAGAACGCGTGGTGTTCATTAATACCGGTTTCTTAGATCGCACCGGCGACGAAATGCATACCTCAATGGAATTAGGCCCAATGATCCGCAAAAATGACATGAAGTCAGCGGCGTGGATTAAAGCCTATGAAGATTGGAACGTCGACATCGGTTTAGAATGCGGTTTACCCGGTCATGCGCAAATTGGTAAAGGCATGTGGGCGATTCCTGACCAAATGGCGAATATGCTGGCCACCAAGATCGGCCATCCGCTGGCGGGGGCGAATACCGCATGGGTACCCTCACCTACAGCGGCTACCTTACACGCGCTGCATTACCATAAAGTAGATGTGTTTGCGCGTCAGGCCGAATTGAAAAGCCGCAAACGTGCGAATATCGACGACATCTTAACCGTGCCGGTTGCGACTAACCCGAACTGGAGTGCCGAGGAAATCCAACAAGAATTGGATAACAACGCGCAAGGTATTTTAGGTTACGTGGTGCGTTGGGTGAACCAAGGCGTTGGCTGTTCTAAAGTACCCGATGTGAATGATGTCGGCTTAATGGAAGACCGCGCTACCTTGCGTATTTCCAGCCAACATATGTGCAACTGGTTACACCACGGCGTGTGTACCGAAGCGCAAATCATGGACGCTTTCAAACGCATGGCTGCCAAAGTTGACGCACAAAATGCAGGCGACCCGACTTATACCAAAATGTCCGGCAACTTCGAGCGCAGCGTCGCCTTCAAAGCCGCTTGTGATTTGGTATTTAAAGGACGCGAGCAGCCGAATGGTTATACCGAGCCGTTGCTGCATAAATACCGTGCAGAAGCTAAAGTCGCCTTATTTTTCTAAGGGTTACGGCTGAATGTAGTATAAGAAAAAGCTGTCTTCGGGCAGCTTTTTTTATGGGTAGATCAGATTGGAACAACGCTCTTCACCCTCAAGCACTTCTAAACTTTCGAGGGCATCGCTGTAATCACGGGCAACAGTGGCATAGAATCCGTATAGCATCGACGACTTGCCCCAATTGCTACGCCTTCAAGTTGACTTTACGCCCTACTTTGTTGAGAAATTCTTCTACTGGTTGGGGTGTATGAGTACGAATGTAATCGTCAGGAAAGTAGGCAATGTACTACTTAGTACGCAATACAAACCACGACACCTACTTCTGAGTAATACCTTGTTTAACAAGAAAAAGTGTTCAGCTTTTCCAGAACTCATGGGAGTACGAGGTTGCTGGTTCTACGGGGCTTCGTGTATGCTTTTTATTCATTAACATTAACTGAATGTTGGGGACATGATTTATGATAATGCCAGACTATGCGGAATGCTCAACGAACCAAATAGGCAGCGTGTGCTCACCGATTGAGCGCAGGCTTCCTATCCTGATATTCCAGAACGCCGCCTAATAAACTGTTAAACATCATGAGGGAAGTGGTGATCGCCGAAGTATCGACTCAACTATCAGAGGTAGTTGGCGTCATCGAGCGCCATCTCGAACCGACGTTGCTGGCCGTACATTTGTACGGCTCCGCAGTGGATGGCGGCCTGAAGCCACACAGTGATATTGATTTGCTGGTTACGGTGACCGTAAGGCTTGATGAAACAACGCGGCGAGCTTTGATCAACGACCTTTTGGAAACTTCGGCTTCCCCTGGAGAGAGCGAGATTCTCCGCGCTGTAGAAGTCACCATTGTTGTGCACGACGACATCATTCCGTGGCGTTATCCAGCTAAGCGCGAACTGCAATTTGGAGAATGGCAGCGCAATGACATTCTTGCAGGTATCTTCGAGCCAGCCACGATCGACATTGATCTGGCTATCTTGCTGACAAAAGCAAGAGAACATAGCGTTGCCTTGGTAGGTCCAGCGGCGGAGGAACTCTTTGATCCGGTTCCTGAACAGGATCTATTTGAGGCGCTAAATGAAACCTTAACGCTATGGAACTCGCCGCCCGACTGGGCTGGCGATGAGCGAAATGTAGTGCTTACGTTGTCCCGCATTTGGTACAGCGCAGTAACCGGCAAAATCGCGCCGAAGGATGTCGCTGCCGACTGGGCAATGGAGCGCCTGCCGGCCCAGTATCAGCCCGTCATACTTGAAGCTAGACAGGCTTATCTTGGACAAGAAGAAGATCGCTTGGCCTCGCGCGCAGATCAGTTGGAAGAATTTGTTCACTACGTGAAAGGCGAGATCACCAAGGTAGTCGGCAAATAATGTCTAACAATTCGTTCAAGCCGACGCCGCTTCGCGGCGCGGCTTAACTCAAGCGTTAGAAAACGACACCTATTTAAACAACAACCCAAGCCAAAATATTTTTAAATCCAAATTAATTAACGCACAACAATCTTGAGATATTATTAATGAGTACAACTGATGAAATATTTAAACCCGAAAACAAAACCATCAAACAAATGTTTGGTGATATAGATGCTTTTTACCAGATGCCGATCTATCAGCGACCATATTCTTGGGATAAAGAAAGAGTAGAACAATTATGGTATGATGTACTCGATGCTTATAAAAACCATCAGGAAGATCAGACTATTGATCCAAACTATTTCTTAGGATCAGTCGTTGTTGTAAAAAAGACTAATAGTTATGAAGTTGTTGATGGTCAACAAAGATTAACTACACTTACTATATTATTCTGCGTACTAAGAGATTTAGCCTTAGAGCTAGCTCAGAAAAACATTATCTCGAATAGCATTAGAGATTTAGTTGAAGGGAAAGAAAGATTAAAATTAACCACTCATTTAAATAATCAAGCATTGTTTGAAGAAAGTATTTTAAATCAAATAAATTTCTCTGCAAACAGGAAAGAGCTTGCTGAGAATCGATTCTTGCAAACAGCTTTTTATTTTAGGGATTTAATTCATAAAGCACAAGACATAAATAATAGCGATGATTTTATTCCTGACTTTGGGGGATTTATAAATTATCTATTTAACAAAACAACAATGATAAAAATCATATGTTATGATGAAGGCTTCGCAATTAAGTTATTTACAGTTTTAAATGATCGCGGTCTTGACTTAACTCCCGCAGATATTATCAAAGCATACTTACTCCAAAACTTGGAAGAAGAAAAAAGAACAAGCTTTATTGAAGTATGGAAACGCATTGAGAATACTTGTAAACTTTCTGATGAGAGCCTACAAGGTATATTTAACTTATATTTATATTATCTAAAAACAGATAATCCAAAAAAATCTTTACAAGATGAATTGAAACAACAATTTAAAGATAAAAATCCGCAGCAAGTTATTTTAGATATAGAAAAATTCGCCAACAATTACCTAGAAATACAAAACAACTCAAAAGATAGACAAGTTTCTTTACTGAAGTATTTAAGGCATAGTATTTACTGGAAAGCCATATTGACCACAGCAAAGCATGTTGATTATCCAAATTATGAAGCGTTAAAAAAGTTAATAACTGGCTATTATTATCAAAGCTGGATTGCCGGTGGAACTACAAATCGCGTTAAGCAAACATCTTTCAATATCTTGAAAAAGACAAAAAATAAAGAAAGTATAGAGGATATAAGAAATCTGATAATAGAAAACTTACAAAAATATGACGATTACAAAGGGCTTTTGTCAACAGACTATGCATATTGGACTAATTGGCTGAAGCCTGTATTATTGGCAGTAGAATATTTTGAACACGATGAAAAAGAGTTTATTCCAATCAGTAGGGATTTACATGCAGAGCATATTTTGCCCGCAGGATGGGATAGAGATGGCTTAGACTGGAGTCTAAAATTCGCCGATGATGAAATACCTCAGATACTAAATAGCTTGGGAAATTTAACTTTGTTATCAGGAGCGAAGAACATCCAAGCAAGCAATAGAAATTTTGTCGATAAAGCAGAAATATATAAAGGTAACAATGGAAAAGGTTTTGATGGAAAAACATCATTTGAAATAACAAAGAAAGTCATTGAAGATTACTCTGAGTGGAATAAAGAGAACGTCGAAAAGCGTTATCAATGGCTAGTTTCGAGAATATCAGAAATTTTCAAAATACAATAGCTAATTTCTAACGATTAATTCGACGACGGACGCGGTGACAGCCCGCGATTCTTACGGCTTACTCCCCGCCGCGCCCGTCAATTGAGACGTTATATTCATTCGCCATTCTAATCAGGAGTTAATATGGCAATATGTTACTTGACCGGCAAAACCATTACAGAGAAAGACCATCCAAATAAAGATGATCATAAGTCTCTTGAGCATATAATACCAAATGCACTTGGTGGTAAAATAGCATCAAATTATGTACTTACATTCCGCGCGAATCAACAGCTCAATGAAGAAATAGATAAAGAGTTCACAAAAATATTTACCGCATTTGTTGCGCGTTTACCGATAAACAAAGACAGAAACAGTACGCCTAGTGTTTCCGCATTTCATCCAGAATATCAAACTGATGTTTTTTTTAAAAATGGCCGATTTTTTCCTAAAAAACCATTTTTCGATGATGAGAAACGAATAATATATGCCGACTCAGAAAAAAATGGCAAAAACTATAGAGCCTACCTGGAAAGAGAGGGTAAGGTTTCAAAAGGTGAAACCATTAGAATAATGGACGATTTGGCTGGAGATATAGAGATACCATTTCAACTCGGGAATGTTATTTTTAAGAAAGGATTTGCAAAAATTGCAGCAGGGTTTGCTACACTCAAAGGAGTAAGCCGAAACAATTTATCAGATGTGATTGACCTTACATCAAACAAAATAAAAGATAAGATCATACTATCGCCATTTATTCCCAATGCGTCCGAATTACTTTTCGAAAGCAATAAGTACAAAAGTATCAATTATCCGGTTCACAGTTTGGTATTGGTTGGAAGCAAAAGTCAGCAATTTTTATATTGCTATGTTGATTTATTTAGCGCATTTCAATTTTATGTTTTACTAAGTCAGGACTATGCTGGAAATGATATTTATGAGGCATACACATACGACATACTGAATGACAAAGAAATAAATCACAATGACTACATTAAATCAATACCAAACGTACCAGCCTCGTTAGTAGACGAAAAATACCGGGTAATAAGTCCGATAGATTTTATTAAAAATACGCACAGAGCAGATGAAACAAGAATTTATTGCCACGACAATTTTTACAAACTAGCTTCTTTCGTAAATTATACATTCATTAATCAAAAAGCAAAAAAATTGAAACTAATATAGATACATCAAAATATAACTTCCCGTTGCACCTGACAAATGCAAAAGTCCCGGCCTATGGCCGTTACTTTTGCATTTGCAGGTGAACTTTACGTTAGCACAAAATAGTGACGCACAATACAGTATCTTAGAAAAGAGTCACATCAAGAGTAATAAATATCATATTTAAACATCGCTTTAAAAATCAGCATCCGTTAATCTGAAATATTTAACTACCACAAGGAATTTTATGATTTAATCAATTAGAAAACTTTTAATAAACTCATAGATAAGATAGCTAAAAAATGAAAATAAGATGCTTAGACTGTGGTCATTCAGAAAAAGTTGATTTAGATTTTTTCGTAAAAATTATTGGTGGTGCAACAGCTGGATTTGGCTTTTGGGCTTGGGTTAGTTTCTTATTTGCTGGCACGGGTTTTGCTATGGCGATATGTATTGCGATAATTGCTGGTGGTACTGCCATGCTCGCCTACAAAAACGAGATCATTGACTGGATAGTCAACAAAGGCTACAAGTGTGATAGGTGTGGTGGCCAAAGATGGGCTGCTGTCTCTCCTCAAATGGAGAAAGACATCAATGCGAAAGAAGCTAAAATTGCTAGTCTTGAAAAAGAGGCCAAAACTTTAAGACAAAATTTTGCCGATAAAGAAAAAGAAGCTTTTGATTACGTTAAGAAACAAGACTCTTCTGTTTCAATAGAAGAGGTTACAGAATTACTAGAAGAAATTGAAGAAAAAGACAGTAAGATAAAAGCATTACTTGCAGACAAAGAAGAATGGGAAAATCACAAAGAAGAACTGCTCGCAGCGCAGGAGAAGGTAGTTGGAAATCTTGAAAAAAGATTCAGCGCTTGTTACTCATCTTTGACTTTTTCCAAGCGAGCTTTAAAGAGAATTGTACGGCTGCCGGAAAGCGACCGTATTAAACTTGAGCAGCAACTAGGATTTTTACAACACAATCCAAAAAATGCTAACTTCCGCGATGATATTATTGGCACCGAAATAAAAGAATTAGGGTTTGGCAATGGTGGTAGAGTTTATATACTGAAAGAAGGCTCTCGCTTCTTAGTTACTTGTGTTGGCAACAAAAATAGCCAAAATACCGATTTAAAACATCTAAAAAGCGCATACAAATCAGAGTCAATAAATCAGCTAAAAATTAAGGATTTGGTTCCATCCTAATTCTCTATGAGTGTGACTATGCACTGTGCCAATCCATGTGCAAAAGAGAAGATAATTTTAATAATTTCATATGATAGGCTAACGAGTGTGTCGACGACGGACGCGGTGACAGCCCGCGTCTTCGTCCAACTTATTCCCCGCCGCGCCCGTCAACTCGACGATAGCGCAGAACCGCATACGCAGTTCTGCGCTATTGTATCGGAGTTGAGCTTCGCTCGAACGGGTTGCAGCCACCACGCTCCGCGTTCTGGCTATCAACCCATTCGAGTGGATACATTTGCGCCCATGAAGCGACTCTTCTAAAGAGTCACTTCATGGTCACAAACGCCCCACTCAACTCCGATACATTAGAAATACAAGGAGATTTTCGTGAATCTAGCAATAATAATTGGTGTTGAAAAATATGATTCATCTCAATTCAAAGATCTTCCTGCCTGTCACAATGATGCAGAGACATTTAATAAAGTCATTAAAAGCGTCAAAGAATTTGATGATATATTATATCTAAATTCTAATGAGAGAGGCCAAACTACAAAAGGTAAAATATCAAAATTTATAGAAAAGTATAAAGATAAGCCCATAGATGAATTTTTGTTTTACTTTTCAGGCCACGGTGAAAGAGACGTAAGTGACTTATTCTATCTGATGTCTGATTACGAACAAAGCAAAAAAGAAACTACAGGCTTAAGAAATTCAGAACTAGACGGAATGATAAGAAGTCTATCCCCTAATCTATGTATAAAAATAATAGACTCATGTTTTAGTGGAACACAATACATTAAAAGCGAATACAATGAAGGGGATTTCTTTAAAAAATCAGCAGAGAAAAATAAGTTAAATAATCTCTATTTCTGGTTTTCCTCTGAAGAAGATAAAGAGTCATTAGCTGGCTCCGAATTTAGCAAATTTACTGAAAGCATTTTCACTGCTATTTTAGAGTATAAAGGTGATGTTAGGTATCTTGATATTTCAGCTTATGTTGCAGACGATTTATCTTCAAATACAAATCAAAAACCATTTTTTGTGAGTCAAGCAAATAATACCGAGTTATTTGGACACATAACTGAAGAGACACATCAAATAATACTAGATGCTTTTGGCCTGCCTGAAGAAAGTAACACAGAAAATAAAAGCAATAATGCAGAGAATGACAATATTTTACTTAATTTAGTAAAATCCAAACATAAAGAAGTTTGTTTCAAAAAAGAAAGACTAGATGAGTTTTTATTAAATTTCAAAGAAATATTTAATTCCAATGATAATTGGCCAAATGAACTTAAAGATTTATACAAAATAGGAGATGCTGATAAGATCACCTCAAATATAACACCAAATTCTAAAGGCGTTGGTACGTGGTTAGAAAAGAACAAAGAAAAAGGTTTCTTCTTAAGACCTCAATATAAGACTGATCAATATAAAACTGAAGAATATGTAAAGAAACCACTAAAGCCCAGCAATATAGCCACACCACGAGGTTACCGTGATAGTATAATGGGACTAGGTTTCCTTGGTGGTTATCATAATGACGATGATTACAAATTGGTTGAAGTTAGCAAAACTCGTCAAGTTATCGATGGGTTTCAATACTTCGACGAAGAGAAAAATATAATTAGATTAAAATTAGAACCAAAATTTGAGATATTGAATTTTGTAGAAATTTATATCATCCCAATATACTCAAACAGCAAATTCATCTTTAATTATTCATATGAGAAAAATATTCAACTGAGTTGGAACTATCATTCAGATGCAAAATGTGAAGACTGGAAAATACTTGATATAAACATTAATCTACAGGAGTCTGCAAAACTCGCAGCAACACATATCATAAATGAAATATCTCAGTGGCTTCTTGCAGATATAAAGAAAAATTTCTAACAATTATGTCGACGACGGACGCGGTGACAGCCCGCGACTTCGCCCAATTTACTCCCCGCCGAGCCCGTCACACGAGATGTTATGATCTACCCCATCAAAAATGGACACCTCAAGAAGCGAGTGGTTGGTAAAAATCTGCCTCAAAGTCTACTGGACTCCGATAGTGATTGGCAGAGTGTAACCGAAGCCGATTGTAGTCGGTTTCAATGTATTCAAACACCGTTTGGCGCATGATTTCACGGGTAACAAAACGCTCACCGTGGATGGTTTCGACCTTGAGTGAGTGGAAAAAGCGTTCGGCACACGCATTATCATAGCAGTTGCCTTTGGCACTCATGCTGCCTACCAGTTGGTGCTTTTCCAGCAACTGCCGGTAGGCATGGGAACAGTATTGGCTGCCACGATCAGAATGCACGATCACACCTATTGGGCGCTTGCGTTTGAAAATAGCCATTTGCAGGGCATCACACACGAGGTTTGCGGTTATCCTCTCGGACATTGACCAGCCAATGACCTGACGGGAATACAGGTCAAGGATGACGGCCAAATATAACCAACCCTGTTCTGTCCACAGGTAGGTGATGTCACCGACCCATTTCTGGTTAGGAGCTGTGGCACTAAAGTCCTGATTTAGTAGGTTATCAAATACCGGCAGGTTATGTTTGCTGTAGGTGGTTGCCTTGAACTTACGGGCAGCTTTGGCCACTAGCCCCTGACGACGCAGACTGGCAGCAATGGTTTTCAGGTTGTAGTGCTGCTGATCATTCTGTTGGATTTGCAGCTGGATACGCTTGGCACCGTAACGGCCTTTATGTTGGTCAAACAAGGCATTAACCCGTTCATCCAAGTGTTGGTGTTGTGCAAAACGGCGGCTAGGTTTGCGCCGCAACCACGCATAGTAGCCGCTACGTGATACGCCAAAACAGGCACACATGCCGTCAATAGAATACTCAGTCCGATGATGTTTCATGTAGTCGTACCTCGCTTGAGTTGCTGAGCGAAGTACGTCGCCGCATTTTTTAAGATCGACAACTCCTCTGCCTGTTGGGCGAGTTGGCGTTTCAGGCGCACGTTTTCGGCGGCCAAGGTCGCTTCACGCTCACTCACTGTTTTGGCATGTTCACTGTCTTTGCGCCAAGCGTATAGTTGTGATTCATGCAAACCTAATTGCTTGGCTGCTTTGGCTATGCCCCAATCCGCCGCTAGCTTCAGAGCTTCAACCTTGTATTCTTGGCTGTGTCGTATATGCGTGGCTTTTTTGCCGGATGGTTTTGTCGTGCTCATTCAAGTACCTCTCTGTCAGGAAAGAATACTCGCTTTTAGGGTTGTCCACTATTCGCGGGGTAGATCACAATTTATAAAAATCATACGTTCAAAATATGTCTTAGGAAAATAGGTACGTTTTAAGGTGATTAGCCAAACTTGTAACAATTCCCTTGTATGTAAAAATTTATTGGTGTAATTGGTCATTTTAGGCTAAAAATGAGGTGTCATTTTGTCACCATAGATAAACAATTATGGATATTACCTTACCTAAAAGCGAACGGGTAACTGCCCGCATTTCTGAGGATGTAAAGCAGATTCTGCAACAAGCTGCTGCATTATCAGGTGCTACGTTGAATCAATTTTTGGTACAGGCCGCTTTGGAAAAAGCCCAGCGTATGATTGAGCAGGAGAATATTATTCGTTTGACTCAACAAGACAGCGTGTGGTTTTGCCAATTGTTAGATAGCTCTGTACCACAGATTACGCCAAAATTAAAACGTGCCATTCAGCGTTATCAACAAAGTTTACCAAGCTGATGTTAGTTCAGTCTTTAAGCAAACAGCATCAACGTACTGCTTTTGATTGTGGGAATAATGCGTTAAACCATTATTTGCAGACCACTGCGCGGCAGCATCAGAATAAAGGCATTGCCCGTACCTATGTCTTGATAAATGAGGCAACTCCTGAAAAAATTTTGGCTTATATGACCTTGACAGTCTGTGAGGTCGTCAGTGAATGTTTGCCCGTAGAATTGATGAAAAAATATCCGCAACGTATACCTGCCGCTAAGTTGGCACGCTTAGCTGTCGATATATCCTTTCAACGCCAAGGTTTAGGTGAGTATTTAGTAGTTGAAGCATTGGCAAAAACGCTAAGCGTCTACGAGACAATGGGGTTAGTAGGGCTGTTGGTAGATGCAAAGCATGATGATGCTAAACAATATTATTTACAATTTGGTTTTCAAGCTGCACCTGACCAGTTAGCCAATTTGTTTATGCCCATTAAAGCTATCCAACAGTATTTAAGCGGGTAAGGCTGTAAGATTCCATAAAACCGTATCAAATTTTGTGCGTGAAGCGAATCAAACCCTGTTAGATAAGATTGTAGATTGGCAGGCATTCAATGAAATGAATGCACTTTAATATTACTGTTAAGCGAAGTTGAGAAAAATCTAGGAAATTAGCCGCTTTTGCACTTCCCGCTTATAATGCCTGCTTGAGAGTTTGACCTTGTGGATAGTGAATGAAACGCCCTGAATTGCTTGCTCCTGCCGGTACTTTGAAATCAATGCGCCAAGCGTTTGCGTTTGGGGCGGATGCGGTGTATGCCGGGCAGCCGCGTTATTCGTTGCGGGTACGCAATAACGAGTTTAAGAATGATAATTTAGCGTTAGGTATTGCCGAGGCGCATCAGTTGGGTAAGCAGTTTTTTGTGGCGGTGAATATTTCGCCGCACAATAGCAAGCTGAAAACCTTTATTGCGGATTTAGAGCCGGTGATTCAGATGCAACCCGATGCCTTGATTATGGCGGATCCGGGGTTGATTATGCTGGTACGCGAGACTTTTCCTGAGATGCCGATTCATTTATCGGTGCAAGCGAATACCGTGAATTATGCGGCGGTTAAGTTCTGGCAGAGTTTAGGCTTAACGCGGGTGATTTTGTCGCGGGAATTATCCTTAGATGAGATTGCCGAGATTCGCCAACAATGCCCAGAGATGGAGTTGGAAGTATTCGTGCACGGCGCATTGTGTATTGCCTATTCGGGGCGTTGTTTATTGTCGGGTTATTTTAATCACCGCGACCCGAATCAAGGTACATGTACCAATGCGTGTCGCTGGGAATATAAACCCAGTGAAGCGGTGGAAGCGGCGGAAGGGAAATTCGTACCGAAAGAAGCGGTGTTGTCGATGGATGCGTTCCAACAAGCGCAAAGCTTGGGCGCATGTGGCAATCAAGAACGCCATCCCTTAGCCGACCGTGTATATTTCTTGGAAGAAGCCAATCGTCCGGGCGAGTTAATGCCAGTATTTGAGGATGAACACGGCACGTATATTATGAATTCCAAGGATTTACGTGCGGTTGAGCATGTACAACGCTTGGTGGAAATTGGCGTAGATTGCTTAAAAATCGAAGGGCGTACCAAGTCACATTATTACGTAGCACGTACTGCGCAAGTGTATAAACAAGCGATTGATGATGCTTTAGCTGGTCGTCCGTTTAATCCGCAATTGTTGGGCGTATTGGAGAATTTAGCCAATCGCGGTTATACCGATGGTTTCTATGAACGCCATCACACCCATGAATACCAAAACTATATTTACGGTGCATCGCAAGCCCATCAGCAACAATATGTGGCGGAAGTCATGCGTGTGGATCGGGAAAACGGCTGGCTGGAATTAGAAGTGAAAAACCGCTTTAGTGTGGGGGATCGCTTGGAATTTATTACGCCTTATGGCAATACCGAACATCGCTTAACGCGCATGCAAACCCTTGTTGGCGAAGAGGTAGAGGTTGCGCCGGGTAGCGGGCATAAAATGCGCATCCCGTTACCGCCGGATGTGCAAGGCGATTTAATCATGATCAGTCGCTTTTTCTAAATGTTGCGCTTACTAGTCATTTTGGCAACGATTGGCACATGGCTGGTAAGCTCGAATCTTTGGTATACCGGCGGCGTATTAGTCGTCGGTTGGATTTTCGCCAATATTATTCAACGTATTTTAAATGTTCTATTTTATGTAAGCTTAATTGGCTTAGGTGGTTTATATATCTACGCGCAACAAACCGAACAATCTTTTTTCTGGTTATTACTAAGTGGTCTTTACCAATTGCTGTAGAAAGGCACTGTCCAAACGATAAAAAATGCATATTTTTTGTTCTATGTACACAGGTTTTGCTCTTTATTTTTACAAAATTAGTTAATAATTAAGTGGTCAATAAAAAATCCAATAATTATAAGTTGACTGTAGGCTGAACGTATTAGGGTGCTATTCAAGCATTTACTAGAAAATTCTAAGTATTTACTGAATAAAAAATAGATTGTTTTTAAATTTGACTATTAAATAATCAATTAATTTACTGTGAAACATGGCGTGGAACTGGATTTAATTCAGGTTGGGTTGTGCCGTGTTGTTTATAGTTAACCTGAGTTCGACGTAAGGCATAGCATTAGAGTATGGCTAACGCATTGATATTTAAGTTCAATGAGGGTTTCTTCGCTTGATAGGAATACGCAATAAGCCCGGCGATGACATGAGCGACATAATGAGGCAGTGAACGATGGCGAGAATGCTCAATTTGCGATTGATTTTTCAACTGATCGTTAATGGTTTCGATGATAAAACGCTTACGCAAGAGCAATTGATCGAAAGTAGAACGCACGACCTGTTTCATATTTTTCCGTAACGAGGTAATCCATTCAATGCCTTGCTGAGCGAGTTGTTGAGCCAATGCCTGAGAGAGATAGCCTGCATCCCCAAAGACTTTGCCAACCACGGATTTCATCAGGGTGGGAACGGGTTGGCGATCATCGACATTACCCGCACTTAAGGCAAAGGACACGATACCACCTTGATCATTCACCACGAGATGCAGCTTGAAGCCATAGAACCAGCCGGTGGATGACTTCCCTCGTCCTGCGGTATTGGCAAAGGTCTTATGACGGGGAATCCGAATATTGTCACAGACGCGTAAGGGGGTGGAGTCAATGAAGGCAATTCCGCGACTGGCTTCACAGCGGGATTGCATGAACCGCGTCAGCGGCACTAATACATCGGGAACGCGCTCAATAAACCGTTGATAACTGGGCAACTGAGGAAAAGCCGACTTCAAATAGACTTGAACATGTTTGAGGTAATACCACTTGAAGGTGTGATAGCCTGATTGATGGTAATGTACCCAAATCGTCATCACTTCACTCAGACTTAAACCACACGGACGATTCCGCTTTGGGCGGGTGGTCGGGGGTTCTAATACACTCGCTTTCCAATGCGGTAAAAAGCCTTGGCAAAAATCATCTATCTCGCAGAACAGTCGTGTTAACATCAGGGTAGCAGCCTTGCGTGGGTAATTTTAGGATGTGGTTATCCCATGAAGTATTCCACAAAAGGCTGCTACTTGCTTACATCGAACTCAGGTTAGTTAGGAATGGGCTTACTAGCTAAATAGTTGAAGTTAGGGATGAGCTAACTTTGCAAAAGCGGCTATACATTGCAACAAACTGATATAGAAGGCTAACTACAGTATTAGGGCTAATCTGTAGAAAAATAAGAAAATTTGGGGTTAATAATGACAAGAATACACACAAGGGCAGCAAGGCGGCATGGGTTTTCTGCCTCGGTTTTGAGTGTACTGACAGGTTTTGCGATGAGTGTTGATGTTGCCACGGCTGCACCCACTTTTACCGCACAATCTAGCGCTAGCCAATTAGCTACTGCGTTAGATGGTCCAGGTCTAGCGATTCAGAATTTGACGATTACTAAGGGCACAAGTCAGCAGTTGGGCACGTTTGTGGGAGGTAAAGAGGTTTTAGGTATTGCCGACGGTGTATTTATGAATACTGGCGATCTTAGTACCTTGGCTGGACCTAATAATAATTCTGCTTATTCATTTAATGTACGCTCCGTTTATGCGGATAAGGATTTAACCACTATTAGTGGTATCGCTAAATACGATCCGGCTATTATTGAATTTGATATTGTGCCACAAGGCGATAAAGCCAACTTCGTATTTGCCTTCGGCTCAGATGAATATCCCGAATATGTGTGTAGTCAGTTTAATGATGCGTTTGGTTTATTTATGTCTGGGCCGGGTTTAAACGGTACACAAAATGCGGCTTATGTGCCGGGTAAAAAAGTTGGTATTGCGGTTAATAATATTAATAATGGTGTTAAAGGCAGTAAAGCAGACAGCACCAGTTGTGATTTAAGCAATGCGGTTTATTATTTTGATAATGGCAATGGTACAGGTGCAGCGAATCTGCAATTGGATGGTTTTACTAAGCCATTGACGGCATCATTATCTGGTTTAACTGCGGGACAAACCTATCATGTAAAACTTGCCATTGCCGATGCTGGCGATCCAGGCTATGACTCTGGCGCTTTCTTCAAATGGTTAACCAGTACTAATTCTAACCCAGTGGATTTGTCATTAACCGCTAGTGCTAGTAGTTTGACACCTGCTTATAATTCGGAAGTACAGTTAACCTATAAAATTACGAATAGTTCTTCTATTGCCACTAGTTTGGTGCAAGTAGGGATTGATTGGCCACAAGGTTTAACGTGGGTTAGCGATGATGCGAATGGTGCATTTAATCCCAGCAAAGCCGAATGGGATGCGGGTACAATTGCCGCCAATAGCAGCAAAACTCTAAAGATCAAAGCCAAAGTTGGGGCATTAGCCAGTTATAAGTTAATGGCTGAAATAAACTACGCATTTAATGAAGACCCGGATTCCACACCGTTTAATCGAGCCTCCTTTGCAAATGAAGACGATACCGCTAGTTTAACGCTACAACCTACTGTCAATACTGCGCCGGTGATTGGTACGTATATAGACGGACAAGTCAATAATAATGCAGCCGTGACGGTCAGTGTGCCGGAAAATCAAACGGCGGTTACCAGTGTTACCGCAACCGATATTAATAATGACCCGATTACTTATAGTTTAGGCACGAGTGGCGGAGATGAAAAACTCTTTAAAATTAATGCGAGCACCGGGCAAATTAGTTTTATAACTGCGCCCGATTATGAATTGCCTACGGATAGTAATAAGGATAATCGCTATATTCTTGAAGCGATAGCTAGCGATGGTTTAACCAGCAGTAAACAAATGGTTACGGTAATAGTAACCGATGTAGAAGAAAATAAAGCGCCTGTGATTAGTAATAATAGCGGAGCGGCAACGGTCAGTATTAAACACCCTGAAAATAAAGCCGCAGTAGCAACTATTAGCGCAACTGACCCAAATAATGATGTATTAACATATAGTTTAACAAGCAGTGCAGATAAAGCCCTGTTTAGCCTTAATGCCAGCACAGGTGCATTGAGCTTTATTAAAGCACCGGATTATGAAAATCCAAGCGACGCCGATAAAAACAATGTGTATATCGTGAATGTGGCGGTCAGTGATGGCAAATTAAGCGCAACACAACAATGGCTGATTACGGTGACTGATGTTGCTGAAAATGTTGCGCCAGTTATTACCAGTAACGGCGGGCAAACGAGCGCATTGATTCCTTTAGATGAAAATATTGCGTTGGTAACACAAGTGTTAGCTACTGATGCAAATAATGACAAATTAAGTTATAGCCTGAGTGGTGGCGCAGATAAAGCTTTATTTACGCTGAGTGATAGCGGTGTTTTAAGCTTTGTGGTCGCAGCGGATTATGAAAATCCGACGGATGCTGACAAAAATAATGAGTATCTTGTGACGGTAACGGTTTCGGATGGCAGCCTAAGCACTACGCAAACTATTACCGTGCAAATTAAAAACGTCGATGAAAATAAAGCGCCGGTCATTAGCAATAATAACGGAGCGGCTGCCGATTATGTGTTTGTTAAAGAAAATCAATCAGCGGTTACGACGATTCAAGCGACTGATGCGGATAAAGACCCGATTACTTATAGCTTAGCTAAAGATAATGATGGCAACTTATTTCAAATTAATACCAATACCGGGCAATTAGGCTTTATTAATGCCCCGGATTTTGAAAAACCGCTAGATCAGAATAAAGATAATATTTATATGGTGACGGTAATTGCCAGCGATGGTAAGGCGCAAACCAGCCAATTATTATTTGTAACGATTACTGATGTATCAGAAAATGGTGCGCCGATTATTACCAGTAATGCAGGTGCGGCAACCGTTACCTTAAACGTACCCGAAAATAAAACTGCCGTTACGACGATTACTGCAACCGACCCGAATAATGATGTTTTAAAATACAGCGTTACCGGAGGCGCAGATGTTGGTTTATTCCAAATTGGCAGCACAGGCAATTTAAGTTTTATTTCTGCGCCGGATTATGAAAAACCGACCGATAGTGATAAAAATAATAACTATCAAGTGATGGTTACGGTTAGTGATGGCGCGTTAACGACTAGTCAGACATTGAATATAGTCGTGAAGGATGTTTATGAAAATCTTGCCCCGGTGATTGTCAGTTACCAAAGTGCTGCAACCGTCAATTTAAGCCAGCCCGAAAATCAAAGCAAAGTCGCCGATGTGGTGGCGAATGATCCGAATCAAGAGCCAGTAAGTTATAGCATTAGTGGTGGCGCGGATGCTGCTTTATTTAGCATTGATGCAGCTACAGGTGCACTTAACTTTATTACTGCACCTGATTTCGAGAATCCAACCGATGCTAATAAAGATAATACCTATCAAGTGACTACTTCAGCCTCTGACGGCAAATTAAATGCAGTACAAACGCAAACCTTCAATGTAAAAATTACCGATGTTTCGGATACACCTAGCGTGCGTTTATCGGTCAAAGTGTTATTACAGGGGGCGTATCGGTCAACAACCAAAATGATGGCAGATGATTTGAATCGCTTGAATTTATTACCCGCTTTACAACCTTATGGCAGTTTAAGCACAGCCGTGGGTTTTACTGATTCGGCAGAGGTAGCAACCCCGTTTGACTATACAGGCAAGGAAACCCTATCTGAAATTGTCAAAACCGCCAGCAATGCTAATGCACCAGTGGATTGGGTTTTAGTCGAACTACGTGATGTGTATGATCCGGGTAAACGCCGGGCTGCGACCGCCGCCATTCTGCAACGTGATGGTGATATTGTTGACCCTGTTACGGGTTCGCCCTTTATTACCGTTAGCAATGCTAAATCCGGTCTATATTATGTGATGGTACGGCATCGTAATCATTTAGCGGTCATGACGGAAGTACCCGTATCACTTGGCGAACAAAGCAATACAAATATTGACTTTACCCAACTTACTACCGCAGTTTATGGCAAAAATTTTGCGCGTTATGAAGCGAGCGATATGGCGTTTATGTGGGCGGCCGATACCAATAATAGTAATTCATTGATTTCAGCGGGTGCGGGTAGCGATGCCAGCGTGATTCTAGGCGCATTACTCTTAGACCCGAAAAATTCAGGCTATAACGCGGCGTATCGTCTACAAGGTTATTATTCCACGGATTTAAATTTGGATGGCGTTTCGGTTTACACCGGACCCGGTAATGACACTAATCTATTAATGGGTAATGTGTTATTACATCCGGGAAATTCGACATTTAGTGGTAATTATATTGTGCAAGGCGAAGCCCCTCGTTAAACGGCATGCTGGTTGCTAGGGATAAGCGGCTTGCCTTATAGTAAGCCGCTTATTGCAACACGATAATAAAGCCGCACAACGGAGAAACCATGTCTGAGGCTAACCCAATTCATACCCTATCGCTGAAACAGCTACGCGATGGGATTCAAGCCAAACAATTTTCGGTGATGGAAGTCACTGATGCTTATTTAGACCGTATTGAACGGTTTAACCCTGAACTGAATGCCTATATTACCGTTACGCGCGATAATGCTAAGCAACAAGCGGTCGACATTGATAATCGCATTCGCCAAGGGGAATTAAACGGGGCAATGGCCGGTGTGCCGTATGCCTTAAAAGATTTGTTTTGTTCTAAAGACGTGTTGACTACCTGCGCGTCAAACATGCTGAATAATTTTATTGCGCCGTATGATGCCCATGTTGCCGAAAAACTCAAACAAGCAGGCGGGGTTTTACTAGGCAAAAATAATATGGATGAATTCGCAATGGGTTCATCTAATGAAACTTCAGCGTATGGTGTAGTACGCAATCCGTGGGATACCGAACGTGTACCCGGTGGCAGTTCGGGCGGTGGTGCTGCCGCTGTGTCCGCTCGTTTAGCGCCAATGGTGTTAGGTAGTGATACCGGCGGTTCGATTCGTCAACCTGTATCGTTTTGTAATATTACCGGCATTAAACCCACTTACGGGCGCATTTCACGCTACGGCATGATTGCCTTTGCCTCAAGCCTTGACCAATGTGGCCCAATGGCAGCATCGGCAGAAGATTGCGCGATTGCCTTAAATGTGGTGTCGGGTTTAGATGCCCGCGATTCGACCAGCGTGGATTTGCCTGTACCGGATTATACCGCGACTTTAACGGATTCGATTGAAGGTTTAAGAATCGGTCTACCCAAAGAATTCTTTGCTGAAGGCTTAAATGCGCAAGTGGGCGCGGTGATTGAGCGAGCAATTAAAGAATTCCAAAGCCGTGGCGCGATTATTAAAGAAGTTAGCCTGCCGAATAGCCATTTAGCCGTACCGGTTTATTATGTGGTTGCACCTGCGGAGTGTTCGTCGAATCTGTCGCGCTTTGACGGCGTGCGCTTTGGGCATCGTTGTGAGAACCCCAAAGACTTAAAAGATTTATACGAGCGCAGTCGTTGGGAAGGCTTTGGCGCAGAAGTCAAACGCCGTATTATGATCGGTACGTATGCGTTATCTGCCGGTTATTACGACGCCTATTACTTAAAGGCGCAAAAAATCCGCCGTTTAATTCAACAAGATTTTGCTCAAGCGTTTAGCGAAGTTGATGTGATTATGGGACCGTCTGCACCAACCACCGCGTTTAAATTAGGCGCGAAAAAGGACGATCCGATTGCTATGTATTTGGAAGACCTTTACACCATTCCGGTCAGTTTAGCCGGTTTGCCGGGTATGACCTTCCCGATTGGCTTTGCAGCAGACGGCTTGCCAGTGGGTATGCAATTAGTGGGCAACTATTTCCAAGAAGCTCGTATGTTAAACATTGCGCATCAATATCAACAAATGACGGATTGGCATAAACAATTGCCAAGCCAGTTTGCTTAAGGAGCACAGCACATGGAATGGGAAACCGTCATCGGGCTGGAAATCCACGCCCAACTTGCGACTAACAGTAAAATTTTCTCCGGTTCATCCACAGCGTATGGCGCTGAACCCAATACCCAAGCCAGCCTAGTCGATTTAGGCATGCCGGGTGTGTTGCCCGTTTTAAATAAAGAAGCCGTGCATTTTGCGGTTAAATTTGGCTTAGCGGTAGACGCGCATATTGCGCCCCGTTCGGTATTTGCACGTAAAAACTATTTCTACCCCGACTTACCGAAAGGCTATCAAATTAGCCAATATGAATTGCCGATTGTTGGGATAGGGCATTTGGATATTGAGCTAGAAGATGGCTCAACTAAACGTATCGGCATTACCCGAGCGCATTTGGAAGAAGACGCGGGAAAATCCTTGCACGAAGATTTCCACGGTAAATCCGGCATTGACTTAAACCGTGCGGGTACGCCGTTATTAGAAATCGTGTCTGAACCGGATATGCGTTCTGCGAAAGAAGCGGTGGCTTATCTGAAAAAGCTGCATGCCTTGGTACGTTATTTGGGCGTGTGTGACGGCAATATGCAGGAAGGTTCATTCCGCTGCGATGCTAACGTATCGGTACGCAAACCCGGTCAACCGTTTGGTACACGGGCGGAATTAAAAAACCTCAACTCGTTCCGCTTTATTGAGCGCGCCATTAATATCGAAGTCGAACGGCAAATCGACATTATTGAATCTGGCGGCAAAGTGGTACAAGAAACACGTTTGTATGACCCGGATAAGAACGAAACTCGTTCGATGCGCGGCAAAGAAGACGCAAATGACTACCGCTATTTCCCTGATCCGGATTTATTGCCAGTAGAAATTACACCAGAATTTATTGAAAGCGTGCGGGCAAGCTTGCCGGAATTACCGGATGCCAAACGCCAACGCTTTATGACGCAATACGGTTTAAGCCAATACGATGCGGATAGCCTCACGCAAAGCCGTGAAGTGGCAGAGTATTTTGAAGCCGTTACCGCCTTAACCAATGACGCTAAACTAACCGCCAACTGGATGAATGGTGATGTAGCGGCGGCATTAAACCGAGCAGGCTTAGAAATTAATGCTATACCCGTTACGACCGAAGCCTTAGCCTCGCTGTTAAAACGTATTCAGGACAACACCATCTCCGGCAAAATTGCTAAAGAAGTGTTTGATGCGTTGTGGAACGGTGAAGGCACAACCGATGAGATCATCGAGAAAAAAGGTCTCAAGCAAATTACTGATAGCTCAGCGATTGAAGGTTTAATTGATGGCATTATTGCCGCCAATCCTAAGCAGGTGGAAGAATACCGCAGTGGTAAAGACAAGCTGTTTGGTTTCTTTGTTGGGCAAGCCATGAAAGCCTCTAAGGGTAAAGCTAACCCTGAGCAACTCAATGCAATTCTTAAACAAAAATTGGAGGGCTAATCTATGGCAATTGATACCGATGGCGTAAAAAAAGTCGCAAACTTAGCCCGTTTAGCCATGCCGGAAGATGCGATTGAAGGCTATACCCAAAGCTTATGTAATATTTTGGCATTGGTTGAGCAAATGGCAGCGGTTAATACCGACGGTGTTACGCCAATGGCGCATCCGTTGGATATGGTGCAACGCTTGCGCCCTGATGTGGTCACTGAAAGCAATCATCGCGATTATTATCAGAAGATTGCCCCCGAAGTCGAAGATGGCTTGTATTTAGTCCCCAAGGTATTGGAATAAACTCAGTACGGCTATGCGCACATAATTTGCTTGGCAAGTTAACAGTGGATTAGGGACAGAGCCTGTGCCGCATGGATGCGGCGCTGGAGCGTACACGGATGTATTTACAGCGACTCTGTACCTAATTTCTGTTAACTAAGCCAAATCAAATTTTTATCAGAGTACCCCAACCAACATCTTCACACTCAATAACACCACTAATACCGCAAAGACTTTCTTTAACATTGCAACCGGCAGGCTATGCGCTAAATTTGCGCCGATTTTAGTGGTAAAGAAACTTACGCTGGCAATCAGAATAACCGCAGGCCAATAGACAAAACCTAAGGTATGTGCAGGTAAATTCGGTATACCCCAACCATTAATCACATAGCCTAGTGCACCAGCTACGGCAATCGGAAAGCCCACGGCTGCCGACGTGGCAATGGCTTGGCGAATATTGACATTGTTCCACATTAAATACGGGACGGTGAGCGAGCCGCCGCCAATCGCCACTAAGGCTGAAATCGCGCCAATCACTGCCCCCGCTGTTCCTAAGCCTAGCGTGGAAGGTAATTGCGCATTAGTACGCGGTTTAATACCCACCCAAATTTGAATAGCCACATAAGTCATAAATACGGCAAAGAAAATTGCCAGCGCTTTAGTGGGTAAGTAAGCGGCTAAGAATGTGCCTAGGAATGTGCCAGCTAAAATGGCAGGCGTCATTTTTTTAACCACATCCCATAACACTGCGCCTTTAGCATGGTGGGCGCGCAGACTGGCGTAAGCGGTTGGCACAATCGCCGCCATAGATGTACCTAGCGCAATGTGTAAGGTTTGATCGGCAGGAAAGCCTTGTGCCGCAAATAAGCCGGTTAAGACCGGTACCATGACGCCGCCGCCACCAATGCCTAATAAACCGGCTAATAAACCGACCACTGCGCCTAAAATTAATAAGGCAATGATAAAACTAACATCCAAGCCATTGACTCCCGTACAAAGAGAGTGAATGGTACAACAAGATTAAGCGGCGTGAATAACTGCGTGGTTATTGCTGGCATTACTTAAAAGCGGAGTGACAGTAGCGTGGGTTTGCCCGCAAAATTCGCGTTCGACTAGATTACGTCCATTGCGTTTGGCTCGATATAAAGCGCGATCCGCTGCGTTTAGTAACATCGCAGGGTATAAAATCGGCTCATCTTGCGTTTTATTTAAACGGGCAGCCGGTGGGGGCGGGGCGCAACATGAAACGCCAATACTAACGGTTACAATTCGCGGCAATGCCCCATCGGCATGCAATATCCGTTGATCTTCAACATTTTTACGTAAGCGTTCAGCAATTTCATTGGCGTCTTCAATCGACGTATCTGGCAATAACACTACAAATTCTTCGCCACCGTGGCGTGCCACAATATCAGAGGCACGTCTAGCCACCGACTTAATGCAACTGGCGACGGTTAATAAGCATTGATCGCCTGCATGATGCCCGTGTTTATCGTTGTAACGTTTGAAATGATCGACATCAATCATGAGTAAGGAAATCATTTTGCTTTCGCGTGCCATCCGCCGCCATTCTGTTTTAAAGGCTTGATCAAAGAAGCGACGATTTGGCATTTGTGTAACCTGATCGGTATGCGCTTGTTCTTCCATGCGTATTTGCGTGGCGTTAAGGTCATTTAATAGATTGGTTAAGGCTTGGGACGCACTAATCAATAGTCCTGCCATTAACATAATGCCAAGACCTAAGGCTTGTTGTTGGCTATCGGCGAGTAATAATAAATTAAGCGTAATCGGCAATAAAATCACGCCAATTTGAATATATAACGCAAAGCGCGACAGGGTAAGCATAGGTAAGGTGGATATGACAACACCCGTTAATAAAATCAAATGCAAGGCTTGTGTCAGGGTGTTTTGCGAAAACAACACAATGCCCGAAATGCCCCATAACGTGCTAGTCAGTGTGGAATATAATAAATAGTGTTGTGCAAAGTTTTTCAGTTCTTCTGTTGTGTAATTTTGGTCTGGGAAAAAGCTCTGATCAAAGATCCAACGCATAACCCCCAGCATAATAATTGCACCATACCATAGGGTTAATAACGCTAGATTTTCGTTATTGTCGATCCAACGCAAACTCACAAATAAGCTAGCTGTTAAGAAATGCCCCCAAAACCAAGTTGCCCCATGTTTAGACAGAAAAGCGATTTGTCCACGCAAGATGAGTGGAGATGTGTGTAACAACGAAGCGGTTTTATTCTTATACATTGAATTAATCTTCTGCTCGTTTGATGAAGATGCACAAATCGTCTAAGTCGTTGCATCCCTGCAACTTCAGCTTAATATAGTTTAAATTTTTAGAATTGTGCCCCAATCCAATTTTTTGGATAGGTTAATCATAATTTCAGTTTATGGTTAATGACAAGCGCAAAAAACAAGCAGTTATTAACTTAAGTCATTCATTCAGGGGTTAGCTTTTTGCAAACCCAATAAATTCGGGCGCATAACCCACACAGCAAACAAACCGGGAATCGCCATAATCACTGAAAAAATAAAGAAATTGGGCCAACCCCAACTTTCCGATAAAACCCCAGATAACGGGCTAACATAAATTCGCCCTAATGCTGCAAAGGCTGAGAGCAGCGCATAATGGGTAGCGGTAAAGCGTTGATTACACAGGCTCATTAATAACACGGTGAAGGCGGCTGTACCCATGCCTCCTGAAATATTTTCAAAGGCAATAACCAGCATTAATAAATAGTCGATTTGGCTGGCTTCTTTCACCGCCATAATGCCAATATCAAATGCGGGTAATAAAAAGCTGCCCCACGCATTTTTGCCTTCCACGGCTAATAACCAAAAACCTAAATTTGAAATTAGTTGTAATAAGCCAAAAATCAGCAAGGCTTTAAATAGGGAGAGCCGGAGCATAATGAAACCGGCAATAATAACGCCGAAAATCGTAATCCATGCTCCGATTACTTTTATGACAATTCCCACTTCGGCTTGGCTAAAACCCATACCTTTTATAAGGAATGGTGTGGTTAAACTACCCGCAAACGCATCACCTAGCTTATACAAGACGATTAATACTAAGAACGCCACCGCAGAGGGTTGCGCAAAGTAACTGTCTAAGGAGCGGTTTAAGGTTTCAAAGCCGACCCATCGAGCTAATTTATAACCCAGCGGTAAGGCGGCGGAGAGTTGCGCAACAATAAAACCTAATTGCAGCCATTTATTCGGGCTATCGGGATCAAAACCTAATAAAATTAATAGGTAATGCATGGCGAACCAACCGATTACAAAGCCCAGCAACATCGCCATAAAGCCCGCGAGTTCTTGTTTGGGATCAGAATCTAAGGGCTTTAAAGTGGCGGAAACGGGCGGCAATAATAGAAAAGAAATTACCGCTGCTGCTGCCATAATACCCGCCATTAAGGTATAGACATGCGACCAACCGCTATTTTGCGCCCAAATTAAAGCAATTCCACCGGAAATAATCGTAGCTAGGCGATAGCCTAAAATCGCCAATGAACCGCCTAAACCGCGCTCATTTGGTGCGAGAATATCGGTTCGATAGGCATCAATCACAATATCTTGCGACGCGGATAAAAACGCTACGGCTAACGCTGCGACCGCAAATAGATTCAAATTATCTTTCGGGCTTAAAGCAGCCATCCACCACAGCAATAATGCCAACCCCAATTGCGTGATCACTAACCAGCCTTTGCGTCGCCCAAATAAGGGCAACTCAAAGCGATCCATGAGCGGTGCCCATAAAAACTTAAACGAGTAGGGGATGCCAACTAAGCCCAAAAAGCCAATGGTGGCAATGTCTAAACCATCCACGGTTAACCACGCTTGCATAGCCTGCCCGGTTAATGCCAATGGCAAACCCGAGGCAAACCCTAGAAATAAAATGGCAGTAAAACGCAGAATCGCGGAAAGATCCCATTGCCCTAATTTTATGGTTGTGAGCATTAGCCAAAGCCCTGTATTTGTGCTGCAAATAGCGCTCATCATGGGCGAATTGCTAGGGGATGTAAATATACGAAACCGTTAGTTTGCGAGGTGTTGGGGAGGGTTTGGATAAGCGGCGGGGTAGTCATGAGAACGCAGCAATTAACCGCGTTCCCTTCAAGAGTAAATCGCTTGCTTATTTATACAAGGTATGTGGGTCGATTAAGACTTCGCGGTCAATGATGACTTGATCGCCTTCGACTTTGTTGTAGAAACAAGAGCGGCGTCCGGTATGACAAGCAGGCCCGGTCTGGTCAACCAGCAATAAAATGGTATCAGCGTCGCAGTCAAAACGCAGTTCTTTAAGTACCTGCATTTGTCCCGATTGTTCGCCTTTGCGCCAATAATTATTACGAGAGCGTGACCAATAACACACACGTCCGGTTTGCAAGGTTTCTTCAATGCTGCTGCGGTTCATCCACGCCATCATCAGGACTTCTTGCGTGTCATATTGCTGGGCAATCGCGGGAATTAAGCCCTCTGCTGTGTATTTCAGCTTATCCAAAGCATCGCGTAGCTTTATCATTAGATAATTTGTCCGGGGGCTTTGCGTTGATAGCCCGCTGCTTGCAGTTTGTCTAAGTAAGCTTGCCAGTGTTGGGCGTGATTTTTGCCCAAGTCATACAGCAGATTCCAATCGTATAAACCGCTGTCATGATTGTCATCAAATACTAACTTCACGGCATAATGCCCAATCGGTTCAATGCCCGTGATAGCCACGTCTTCCTTACCCATTTGCAGGCGTTCTTGCCCCGGGCCATGCCCCCGCACTTCAGCCGAAGGCGAATGCACCCGCAGGTATTCACAGCTCATGGTATGAGTTTCACCCGTGGGCCAAGTAATGACTAGCTCACGCGACTTTTGATTCAGTGTAATATCTGTGGGTGTCATGCCTAATCTCTCGTCCTATAAAATATAACGACTTAAATCTTCGTCTTTGACCAATTCGCCTAAGATTTTATCTACATAAGCCGCATCAACCGTCAATTCTGGCGCGCAATCCGGTGCATCAAATAGCTCATTTTCCAATAAGCGTTCAACCACGGTATGTAAGCGGCGCGCGCCAATGTTTTCGGTGCGTTCGTTTACTTGATAAGCAATTTCCGCAATTCGGCGAATCGCATCAGGTGTAAATTTAAGCGCTACGCCTTCAGTTGCCAATAAGCCCTGATATTGCTCGGTTAAAGACGCATTCGGTTCGGTTAAAATCCGCTCAAAATCGGCAGAGCTTAAGGCATCCATTTCTACGCGAATTGGTAAACGACCTTGTAGTTCTGGGATTAAATCAGAGGGCTTAGCAACATGGAATGCCCCAGAAGCAATAAACAAAATATGGTCAGTTTTCACCATGCCGTATTTCGTATTAACTGTACAGCCTTCGATCAGTGGCAATAAATCGCGCTGAACCCCTTCACGTGATACATCCGCCCCAGAGGTTTGCCCACTGCGCGCTACCTTGTCGATTTCATCAATAAACACAATGCCGGTTTGCTCAACCGCGTATAACGCCTGTTGTTTTAATTCTTCTTCATTAACCATTTTGTGCGCTTCTTCTTCGGTTAAGACTTTCAGCGCATCTTTAATTTTTAATTTGCGTTTGCGTTTACGACTTTGCCCCAAGTTTTGGAACATGCCTTGCAATTGATTGGCCATTTCTTCCATGCCCGGCGGCGTCATAATTTCTACACCTACCGCATTAACCGATACTTCCAATTCAATTTCTTTGTCGTCTAATTCGCCTTCACGCAATTTCTTACGGAATTTTTGGCGAGTGGCATTATCTTCCGTGGCTTTAGGCTTATCCTCATCGCTACCCGTGCTAAACCACTCGCTGCTTGTCGTTTCTTTGCGCGGTGGTGGTAATAAAATATCTAATACGCGTTCTTCTGCCGCTTCTTGGGCGCGATAATTCACTTTGGAAACCGCTTGTTCGCGCATCATTTTCATTGCCATATCGGCAAGATCACGAATAATCGAATCGACTTCCTTACCCACATAACCGACTTCGGTAAACTTAGTGGCTTCGACTTTTATAAACGGCGCATTCGCTAATTTAGCCAAACGGCGGGCAATTTCGGTTTTACCCACCCCCGTCGGCCCAATCATCAGAATATTTTTCGGCGTGACTTCAGGACGTAAGCTATCGTCCAGTTGTTGACGACGCCAACGGTTACGTAACGCAATCGCTACCGAGCGTTTGGCTTTGTCTTGACCAATGACATGCTTATCCAATTCTTGCACAATTTCACGCGGGGTCATGGTTGCAATCGCCATTAAAGTTCCTCGATAGTCAAATTATGATTACTGTAGATACAAATATCCGCTGCGATATGTAAGCCTTTTTCGACAATTTCGCGGGCGCTTAATTCGGTATTTTCTAATAAAGCCCGCGCGGCTGATTGTGCAAATGCACCGCCCGAACCAATGGCAATCAGATCATGTTCTTGTTCGACGACATCGCCATTGCCGGTAATTAATAAGGAAGCCGTAGCATCTGCAACAATTAATAGGGCTTCTAAGCGGCGTAACATGCGGTCGGTACGCCAATCTTTAGCCAGTTCTACCGCTGCCCGCGTTAGGTTGCCGTTATGCGCTTGTAATTTGCTTTCAAAACGTTCAAATAAAGTAAAGGCATCGGCTGTACCGCCTGCAAATCCAGCAATGACTTTATCGTTATACAGACGGCGTACTTTGCGAGCATTACCTTTTAACATGGTATTGCCCAATGTGACTTGACCATCGCCACCGACTACGACTTTACCGTTACGGCGTACGCTCAGGATGGTAGTCCCGCGATATTGTTCCAAGATAAGCTCCTGCTATAAGCATTAAAGGTTGCAGCTCTCGAATGGGGGTGCAAACCTTAGAATTCAAGTCCACTTATAATGAATAGGTATAATCGTGGACTAATGGTGCATGATCGGAGAAGGCTTCATCCCGATAAATGTAAGCATGTTCGACACAGCCTTGTAAGGAAGGGCTTAGCACTTGGTAATCAATACGCCAACCGACGTTCTTTTCACGAGCCGCTGCCCGTAATGACCACCAACTGTATTCATCAGCATTAGGATTGACCGCGCGAAAGCTATCAATAAAGCCTAATTCCCCGAATAGCTTGTCTAACCAAGCGCGTTCTTCTGGTAAAAAGCCAGTGGTTTTTTGATTGCTTTTCCAGTTTTTTAAATCAATGTTTTGATGCGCGATATTCCAATCGCCACATAAAATATAATCACGCCCTGATGCTAACATTTGCGCAAATAAGCCATCAAAATGTTGCATGCAGCTAAGCTTAGCGTTTTGCCGTTCATCGCCGGATGTACCAGACGGTAAGTACAGCGAAACCACGCTTAGATTATTAAAACGTGCTTCAATATAACGCCCTTCCGCATCAAATTCGGGATGAGCCATGCCAATAATCACATCATCCGGTTCAGTGCGGCTATAAATCGCCACGCCGCTATAACCTTTCTTTTGCGCATCGTGATAATGGCAGTGATAACCCGCTGGAAAAAATTGCGGATTATCTTGTAATTGGGCAATTTGCGCTTTGCTCTCTTGTAAACACACGACATCTGCATTTTGTTGCGCCAGCCAGTCAAAAAAGCCTTTACTGGCTGCCGAGCGAATGCCGTTTAAGTTAGCGGAAACAACACGCATTATTCCGGCATGCCTTCCGGAAAACCGCAGACTAAGATTTCCAATAAGGCTTTTTGTGCATGTAAGCGGTTTTCGGCTTCATCCCAAATCACGCTTTGTGCACCTTCCATGACTTCGTTAGTCACTTCCATACCGCGATAAGCCGGTAAACAGTGCATGAAAATCGCATCCGGTGCAGCTAATTGCATCATGGTATCATCGACTTGATAACCTTGGAACGCCTGCTCACGTGCCTTTTTCTCGGCTTCTTGCCCCATGCTAGCCCACGTATCCGTCACCACAACTTCCACGCCTTTAACTGCTTCTTTGGGATCACGGAAGTAGCTAACGAAACCCGCATTCATGGCTTTCACATCATCCGCAGGGTCATAACCTTCAGGACAAGCCACATTGAGATGGAAGCCAAATAACTTAGCGGCATCCATCCAAGAATGACACATATTGTTGCCATCTCCCACCCATGCCACGGTTTTACCATTGGGTAAGCCGCGATGCTCCATCCACGTCATCATATCCGCCAATAATTGGCAAGGATGGTACTCATCGGTTAAGGCATTAATCACCGGCACGCGCGAAAATTCTGCAAAACGTTGTACCTTCGCTTGCTCAAAGGTACGAATCATCACCACATCTACCATACGTGAAATAACGCGGGCGGAATCCTCAATCGGTTCACCACGTCCCAATTGGGTATCATTCGGTGATAAAAACAAGGCATGACCGCCTAATTGCGCCATACCAGCTTCAAAGGATACGCGGGTACGCGTGGATGATTTTTCAAAAATCATAGCCAATGTACGATTTTTGAGGGGTTCATACACTTCACCCCGTTTCCAAGCCGCTTTTAGCTGCATGGCGCGTCCTATCAACGCATGTAGCTCCACTGGACTAAAGTCGGTAAGGGTTAAAAAGTGTCTGACATTTTGCATAGTTATATTCCTCTCCACGCTATGCCTATAGCGCTCTCATTCGCTAGCAGGTTGTAAAAAGTCCTGCACCAATTGGGTCACGATTGTTATTATTTGATCCGCTTCTGCTTGGCTGGTGACCAAGGGGGGCAGTAATCGAATCACATTACCTGCCGTTACATTAATTAATAGACCTTTTGCCAGCGCTTGCTTAACTAATTCGCCACAATCTTTATTTAATTCAATTCCTAGCAATAAACCTTGTCCACGAATCTCGTCAACACCGTTTAGGCTGCCTAACTTTTGTTTAAATTGTGTAACAAAGTACTGACCTAATTCGGCGGCACGCTGATCTAATTGTTCGTCTTGCATGACTTTTAAGGTAGCTAATGCTGCACGACAGGCTAAAGGATTGCCACCAAAGGTCGAACCGTGATTACCCGGGGCAAACACATTAGCGGCTTTTGCACCTGCAAGACATGCGCCAATCGGCACACCATTACCTAACGCTTTGGCTAAGGTCATCACGTCTGGTTTAATCGCACTGTGTTGGAACGCAAACCATTTGCCGCTACGACATAAACCCGCTTGAATTTCATCCAGCATTAACAACCAATCGTGTTGGTCACAAATAGCGCGTAACTGCGGTAAATAATCGGCGGCTGGAATGCGAATCCCACCTTCGCCCTGAATCGGCTCAACCAAAATGGCTACGATATTGTTATTAGTTGCTGCCAACGCCTGCACGGCTGCCACATCGCCATACGGAACACGCACAAAACCAGCCACTAACGGAGCAAAGCCAGTTTGTGCTTTCACATTACCGGTAGCGGTAACAGTCGCTATGGTGCGCCCGTGAAACGAGTTACTCATGACAATAATGGTGGGTAACTCGATGCCTTTGTTATGCCCGTATAAGCGTGCAATCTTAATGGCGGCTTCGTTGGCTTCTGCGCCTGAATTGCCGAAAAAGACTTTGTCCAAGCCGGATAAGGCACACAATTGTTCACCCAAGGCTTCTTGATGAGCAATGTTATACAGGTTGGAGGTATGCACCAGTGTGTTCGCTTGCTCACAAATCGCTTGGCTAACCGCTGGATGCGCATGACCAATGTTACAAACGGAAATGCCACTTAATGCATCCAAATACGCATTACCTTGTGTATCCCATAAGGTAACGCCTGCGCCTTTTACAAAAGTCACAGGTAAGCGTGCATAGGTCGACATTAATGCCTGGGTCATGCTCAAACTCTCCTAAAAAAACACAGAGCCACTACGCCTGAAAAACGAAAAGGCAGCCAGACAGGCTGCCTTTTGCTACGAAGCGCAAAACTATAGGCAATCAAAAACCGCTTGTCAATCACTGTTTTATGAAATTGTCAAGTGCTTTGTGCTAGGACAAACTTTACTAAAAATGTACAATTTTTTTACAATAAAATCACAGCTATGTTAGGGGTTAGTTAATTTTGCCAATAAGCCCGCTTGCCGTTGTATCTGGCTCATTAAACGTAAACGATTTGCCTGAAAAATGCTCTTTAATTGAGTTAATGCGGTGTCAAATTCATCATTAATCACTAAATAATCGTATTCTGGATAATGTGACATTTCGCTTTGAGCATCGCGCATACGTCGTTGAATAGTTTCCTCACTATCTTGCTGACGATTGCGTAAGCGTTGATCTAATGCAGGCAAACTGGGCGGCAGAATAAAAATACTCAGTGCACCGGGAATACGGTCACGCACTTGCCTTGCCCCTTGCCAATCAATTTCTAAAATCACATCCAAGCCTTGGGCTAATTGCGCCTCAATCGCCGACTGCGATGTGCCGTAAAAATTATCAAATACTTGCGCGTGTTCTAGAAAATCGTGCGCGGCAATTTTTGCCTTAAACTCATCTACACTAACAAAGTGATAATGCTGGGTATGCACCTCACCGGGGCGTGGCGCACGGGTGGTATGCGAAACGGAAATGGCAATATGGTCTAATTGTTGTCTTAACGCATTCAATAAGCTGGATTTACCAGCACCAGAAGGTGCGGAAACAATATAAAGCTGTCCAATGTTTAGGCTCATGTGAAAATCTGCTAAGTAGCTTGCAAACTTAGGATTATACTTGAGTATAAGGTCGCAGCTTGACTAGACGACTAAATAAAATTTGACGAGGTGTAGCATGATTCAAGTAATCCCCGTACCTGCCTTTACTGATAACTATATTTGGTTGATTACCAATGAACAGGGTAGCCAGTGCGCGATTGTGGATCCCGGCGATGCCAAACCTGTATTAACTGCTCTACAACGACTTAATTTGCAACCAATAGCCATTTTAACCACGCATTGTCACCGCGATCATGTCGGCGGTATTGACGGCTTGTTAGAACAATATCCTGATCTAGCCGTATACGGTCCTGCCACCGAAATTATTCCGCATATGACACGCGCAATGGGCGATGGACAAACCGTTAACCTTGAGCCCTTAGGCTTAAGCTTTGAGGTATTGGATATTCCGGGGCATACACCGGGGCATATTGCGTATTTCGGTGAAAATAGCTTGTTTTGTGGGGATACCTTATTTGCCAATGGTTGCGGGCGAGTGTTTGGTTCAACCTTAGAAACCTTATACGCCTCCTTACAACGCCTAGCGCAATTGCCAGCGGAAACCCAAGTGTATTGTGCGCATGAATACACGGTGGATAATATTGGTTTTGCTAAATGGGTTGAACCGGATAACCCCTTATTAAACGAACGCTTACAAGAGTCTTGGGATTTATTAGACAGTGGTAAAGCAACCGTACCGTTTGAATTAGGGCGGGAATTTAGCGTGAATCCGTTTTTACGCACGCATATTCCCGAAGTGATTAAACGCGCAGAAGAAGTGGCCGGGCGTGAAACGCAAACGCCTGCCGATGTGTTTGCGGTGTTACGCATCTGGAAAGACAGCGAATACGACTAAGCTATTTGAGGGCGTTTAACTGTAGTTTAAGCGCTTGTAGCAAGGCGGGACGGTCGCTTTCCGGTAGATAACACAGGTTTTCATAGGTTTGGGTAAAGGCATGAATCGCGGTTTGCCATTGCGGAATGGCTTGTGCCGCTTGTTGGGCAAAGGCTTGTGGTGTTTGTCCATTACTGCGTTGGATGCCGTGCTTAGCTAAACGTTGGCTAAAGCGCCGATAAAGTTGCTGTTCTAAGGCTTCATGTGCTTTGGGTTTAAGCAAACCTAATGCCAGCAACCACAGCAGCGCTAAACTGGCGAATAAACCCATGATTACCAAACCGATTTTACCAATGGATAATTCGCCTAACACATTTTGCAAAAAAGCCATTTGCGATTCGCCATCATAACCCAATACCCAACGCTGCCAATGGTACTGTATGGCATCTAATTGTTTACGCCAGTTATTCAACCATGCCACTTTACGAATATTAAAGTGTTGATTCGCCAAGAAACTCTGTTCAGCTTGTACCGCGCTTTCTAAGTTTTGTTCAATTCGGGTAGGTGCGATGGTGGCGGTCGGGTCTATGCGTATCCAACCTTTACCCGCTAGCCAAGCTTCCGTCCATGCATGCGCATCGTATTGATGCACAGCTAAATAGTTATTTTCCTTATTCCATTCGCCGCCTTGATAACCGGCGACAATCCGCGCTGGAATGCCTGCCGCGCGTAACATAAACACAAAGCTACCTGCGTAATGCGCACAAAAGCCGCGTTTTGCCTCAAATAAGAAGCTATCAATGCTGTCTTTGCCCATCGCAGGCGGGCGTAAAGTATAAGTAAATTGCTGTTGGCTATAACGCGCTAACACGGCTTGAATATAAGCCACATCATCTGGGTATTGAGTACGTAATTGCTGCACTAATACGCGTGTTTGAGGGTTGCCTTGGGCGGGTAATTGTAAGGCTAGTTGCTGCAAATAGGGATCTAAATGCAAATCTAAAGCCTGTTCAGGATAACTGGTCAAATGCAGTAATAACGGGGCTTGTAACGGTTGCGAATTCATTAGGCGATAGTCCGCGCCTGTCATTAAGTCAGCATTACTTGTGATACTCGGCGTTAAACTAAATAACCACGGTTGTCCGGTTTTTTCATACACCACTTCGTAATGGATTGCCTTACCTTGTGGCTGAATAGCGTCCGCAGGCAAGGCGTAATGGTTCTTTAACTGGTATTTCAGGTCGTCTAATTCGTATTGTTCCGCAAATTGCCGCCATTCTTGCCCGTCAAAATAATTCAACACTAAACCGCGCCAATATAATTCTTGTTGCTTGGGTGGTTCGTCTTTAAAAGTCACGCGAAACGCCAGTTCGGTGGATTGGCTTAAGTTCTCAATATCGCCCGGAGCAATTCGATCCGTCATGCCGGTTTTGGCTTGAGAGGTAGACAGTAAAGGAATTGACCAAAATGGCTGAAAGCGGGGCGCAAATACAAAAATAATGAGCATCAACGGTAAACATTGCAGCAACATAAATACGGCAGTATTTAAGTTAAACAGCAGGTTTTGTTTGGCTGAATATTCGGCAATAGTTTGCTGGATACCAATCAGGGCAGCGGTCAGAATCGCCATACACAACATGCCGTATAAAGCGGCGCTAATGCTTTGGTTATATAAAAATTGCAGGGCAATTAAGAAAAAGCCGGTAAAAATTACGACTAAGGCATCGCGCTTTTGTACCACTTCCAATGATTTAAAAGCAAAACCTAATAGTAATAACGCGGACATGGCTTCCAGCGAGGGAAATGTTAAGCCACTTAACAATAACCCTATGATACCAACTCCAACCAAGCCGAATTTCCAGCTTTTCGACGGTTGGCTAATGCCGCTTTTTATGACACGTAATCGCCAACCTGCTGAAAACAACATCACTGGAATCAGCCAGAAAGGTAGGTTCAAGGCAAAGGGCAACATGACGATCAATTGCGCGGCGAGTAGCCATAACATACCGCTGTAAGTGACTTGCTTATACATCGTCTAACCCATACAAAGCTAAGGCGCGTAAGCACTGATTTTTATGCGCTTCGCCTTTATTCGGCACGAGAGTCAGTTGTGGCAGTTTTAACCCAAACTGGCGTTGCGCTTGGCTAAACGCTAACACTTGAAAACACAAATACGAGAGCTTGGCTTCGGTACTGGCTAAATGCAGTTGTTGCCAATCCAGCCATACATCATGCGAACCATAATCGACAAAGGCTTTGGTATAAAGCTTATTGGTTTGTGCGTATTTTGCCCAATGAATATGCTTAGGTGAGTCGCCGATTTGATAATCACGTACCCCGCCAAATTCATTAGTACCGTTGGCGATTTCAATGCCATCTTCGGTTTTAAGATCAGACGCTGCACCCTGTTGCACAAATGGGTAGTCTTGCGGTTTAGGATAAACTAAGCCGCGCATATCTAAAGCAATATACGACCACGCCACCGCAAAACCTGTGGGAAAATAAGTGGCAATCGTTAAACGCGGCGGGCTGAAATAGCCGCGCTTTTCGGTGGGATAGGTCAAAATTTGGTGCACACTGTGCGTTTGCAACAAATTAAACGCGACCGTATCGTGTTTGTCCCAGCCCAGTTGTAACGCGATTTTACTTTGCTTTGGCGCACAACTGACAGCAATTTCAATGCTGGCATTATCGCCTGCAAAGCAGGGTTCAATACCAATGGCGCTAATGGTTAAGCCGGATAAATTGCGGTAAGTGTAGAAAATATTGACAATTAATAAGGCCAATAACCAAAAACTAACCGCATAAATCAAAGAGTTCTGAAAGTTAATGCCCAGAATAAATAACACCATAATCGCCACGAAGGCAGCGAATGCGGTTTTGCTGGGTACAATAAAAATCCGGCGCTGATTTAAGGTGACTTCTCGCGCCTTGGGCAAGCGCTGATCAAGCCAATGATGAAAGCGTTGGCTAAACACAGCAGCCATATTAAGCAATCACATCGACTTGTTGCAGAATATGCCGGGCAAGCGCTTCGCCTTGTGTATCGTGTCGTCCAACTAAGCGATGCCCTGCCACTGCTGAAAATACGGCTTGCACATCTTCCGGCAACACATGCCCACGCCCTTGTACCAGTGCCCAACTTTGCGCACTTTTCACCAAGGCTTGCGAACCACGCGGCGATAAACCCAATTGGCAGACATCCGCTTGTCGGGTATAAGCGATTAAACGTTGCACATAATCCAGCAAGTTATCGGTCATTTTGACTTGTGGCACTAAGCTTTGCAGCGCTTTCAAACGCCCTTCATTCAGCATTGGTGTAAGCGTGCTTAGGCTGGTGCGCCCCGTATTGCCTTTGAGCATTTCGCGTTCGGCTAACGGTTCGGGATAACCCAATGAAATACGAATTAAAAAACGGTCTAATTGCGACTCTGGTAAGGGAAATGTGCCTGCTTGGCTTTGTGGATTTTGCGTGGCAATCACGAAAAACGGTTGCGGCAATGGGTAGGTTTTGCCGTCAATACTCACCTGCTTTTCTTCCATTGCTTCTAATAAGGCGCTCTGTGCTTTAGGTGAAGCCCGATTTAATTCATCGGCTAATAACACTTGACTAAACACGGGACCTGCATGAAAGCTAAAGCTGGCCGGTTGCGGCTCGAATACATTGGCCCCGATTAAATCCGCTGGCAATAAATCGCTGGTGAACTGCACCCGCTTATAATCTAAGCCACACACTTTGGCTAAGGCATGCGCTAATGTGGTTTTACCCATGCCCGGTAAATCTTCTAGCAATAAATGCCCATTGGCTAATAAACAGCTTAAGGCTAATTTGACTTGGCTGTCTTTGCCTAAAATAACTTGATTAAGCTGGCTTAAAGTCGCGTGAATTAATTGCGGGCTGCTGGTGGTCATGCCTATCCCTTGTTAGCAATATTTAAGTGGGGATCAGGCAGTCAATCTAACGGATTATAAGCGGTCTGCCTACCAATAGGCGACAAACCGTAATGGATTGAATGAATGGCAAAGGGGACTTAGTGCAGAATGGGCGCACCGCCGTGCATGTTTAAACCTTCTGCCCAGAAGAAACTATTGCCTTCTTCAGGACGATTAATCAGCACCATCATCACTACCCATTTCAAACGGTCTAAATTGAAATCGGTATCTTCTAATTCCATGATGCGATCAATGATTTGTTCGCGTGCTTCTGGGCTAATCACGCCAGAGTTTTCCAAATAGATCAGATAGCCTTGGCATTCAGCATCCAACCAACGTTGTTCATAGCTAGAAAAAACGCGCGTGGTATAGCTGTGAGCGGTAGCTTCCACACGTTCGGCATTGTCGCCTAGACTTTCCAGCCAATCAAAGGCACGGGTAATTTCACTGTTTAAAAAGCCAGCGTCTTGTAGGTAATCATGCATGGATTCACGATTTTCTGACAAGTTGTCCCCCATGTCAGGATAATTATCGAAAAGATAGAATAAAACATCCAAGGTGTTTTCTTTCATTTAATCCTCTCTCTGGGACTTAACCGCATGTAATGCCCACCACCACACGCTGCCACAAGCCCCTGAAGTTCCAGCATTAGCAGAATGGATGAAACTGTCTCAGCGGTCAAGCCTGTGTTCAGAATAATCTGATCAATTGCGACTGCTTCATAGCCTAACGCATCCAGCACTTTTGCATAGTCTGGATCAAGATTATCGGCGCTTGTGACTTCGTAAGCGGTGACATCATAAAGGGTATTTTTTAATAAACTGGGTTTATCTTGATGCAACCACGCGTTTAACTGCGGGGCAATTTCTTCTAACACATCCATTGCCGTTTCCACGAGCTTAGCCCCTTGCCGAATTAAATGGTGGCAACCCCGCGCTAATGGATTATGAATTGAACCGGGAATTGCAAACACCTCCCGACCTTGTTCCATCGCATGACGGGCGGTGATTAACGTTCCGCTTTGTAACGTCGCTTCGACCACCAATACGCCAAACGACAGGGCGCTAATAATCCGGTTACGGCGTGGAAAATGTTGAGCATGGGCTTGTGTGCCAATCGGAAATTCCGAAATTAATGCGCCTTGTTGGGCAATGCGGCTGTATAAGGCTTTATTGCGCAAGGGATACACAATATCCAAACCATTGCCAACAATGGCTAAAGTATGACCGCCGCCATCTAATGCGCCTTCATGACTATAAGCGTCAATGCCTGCGGCTAAGCCACTGGTAACACTTAAACCATTATTCGCAAAATAGTGCGCAAAGGCGCGAGCATTATCTTTGCCGCCTTGGGTAGGATTGCGGCTACCGACCATTGCAATTTGCGGGTCATTTAATAATTCAGCGTTGCCGTTGACAAAGAGAACGCCGGGCGCAGTCCGAATAGTTTTTAATAGGCTAGGGTAACGCGGGTCTTCGGGCACTAACACATGATGCTGTTCAGACGCATTCAACCAATGCCAATCAACGGCGGCCGCATCAGCGGGTAACGCCCGATAGGCTTGAATGCCTTCTGCTTTTAAACCGGCTTCGACTAAGGCGTTATCGCTGGCATGTAAAGCATCAGCGGCGCTACCAAAAAATTCTACAATACGGCGCATACTGCCCGGGCCAATACCTTTGGCACGCCAAAAATGTAGCCGGGCGCGTAGTTCCTGCTCTGACAGCATAAGTTTAACTTGGGGTTAACATGATGCTGGCATTGTTGCTTAGGGGTTAGGTGGATGCAAACATATTAGTTTAATGGATAAGGTTTAACGTTAAACGGCATAATGTTACTTGCAACTTTGTTGCAATCAATTACTCTATAACCACTTATCGGGTATGTACAAAAATCAGTAGGATTAATCTATGAAAACAGCGATTCACCTTAGTTATTTAGTGGTTTTTAGTTTGGGTATAAATGTAGTCGCAGCTCATGCCGAAACCGCAACGAATGCCAATGAAACCGCCGTGATGGAACAGCACGGTAAACATGAACACGGGGTAGCCAGTTTATCGCTGGCGGTAGACAACAAGGGTTTGGAAATCAGTTTGGATTCCCCCGCCGCCAACTTAGTGGGGTTTGAGCATCAACCTAGTACCGACGAACAAAGCCAGCAAGTCGCCAAGGTTAAGGCACAGTTAGAAAATCCGACGAGCTTATTTGATATTCCCGCTGCTGCTGAGTGCAGTTTAACTAAAACCGAACTACAAGCCGCGCTAATGCAAGTTAGCAGCGATAGCGAGACGGCCAAACCTGAACATAAACATGCCGCTGACAAGCACGAACATGAACATAAACAGGCAGGTGAAAAGCATGAACACGAGCATGAAGAGCATGCACACAGTGATATTGAAGCAACATGGCAGTTTACTTGCACTAAACCTGCGGAACTCGGTTCGCTGAGTACTAAATTATTTGCAGCCTTTCCCGCGATTAAAAAACTTAACGTGGAATGGTTAAATGGTGATAAAGCGTCGGCGGTTAGCTTAGAACAAGATGCGGCTGTATTATTAAAATAATGGCAGTGATTGAGCTAAGCGAATTGCGTTATCGCTGGCCTAAGCAAACGCGGGATGCGCTATACATTCCGCATTTGCAGGTTAAGCAAGGCGAGCATCTGTTTATTAAGGGTGCGAGTGGCAGTGGTAAAACCACTTTATTAAATCTATTGGCGGGAATTCTTACCCCCAGCGCGGGCAGCATTCAACTATTAGGGCAAGCCTTAGAACGCTTATCGGGGGCGCGGCGGGATCGCTTACGTGCTGATCATATGGGCGTTATTTTTCAGCAGTTTAATTTACTGCCGTATTTATCAGTGCGCGAAAATATCCAGTTGCCTTGTGAATTTTCGGCGCAACGTAAACGCCAAGCAGGTAACTTAAGTCTGAGTACTGCGCATTTATTGCAGCAGTTGGGCTTAGAAGCAGATTTAGGGCGGCGCGCAGTGACGGATTTAAGCGTGGGGCAGCAGCAACGGGTGGCGGTGGCTAGGGCTTTGATGGGCAGCCCAGAATTGATTATTGCTGATGAACCCACCTCGGCGTTGGATACCGATATGCGCGATAGTTTTCTAAAACTCTTATTCCAACAAGCCGAAGCACAACACAGCACGATTGTGTTTGTCAGTCATGACCCTTATATCGCGCCGTATTTTTCGCGGGTGGTCGATTTGAACGAGTTAAACCAAGCATGATTCTGTTAAAACTGACTTTACGCAGCCTATGGAATCGGCGCAGCAGTTTAATGCTAACGGTCTTGTCGATTGCGATTAGTGTCGCGCTGTTATTGGGTGTGGATTATATCCGCAAAGAAGCCAAAGCCAGCTTTCTTAATACCATTGCTGGAACGGATTTAGTGGTGGGGGCGCGTTCGGGACCTGTGCAATTATTGCTGTATAGCGTGTTTCGGATTGGCAATGCCACTAATAATATTAGCTGGCAGTCTTATCAAGAGATTGCCGCTAAGCCGAATGTGGCGTGGACGATTCCCTTATCATTGGGTGATTCGCATCGCGGTTATCGGGTATTAGGCACGAATCAGGATTATTTTAAGCATTATCAATACGGCGATAAACAAGCGTTAGCCTTTGCCCAAGGTCAAGCCTTTAGCCAAGTGTTTGATACGGTATTGGGCGCGGAAGTGGCTAAGAAATTGGGTTATCGCTTAGGTGATAAAATCGTGTTAGCGCACGGGACAACCTCCACTAACTTTAATTTACACGCGGATAAGCCGTTTACGGTGGTGGGTATTTTAAAGCCAACCGGCACGCCATTAGATCGCACGGTGCATGTGTCGTTAGAAGGCATTGAAGCGATTCATGTGGATTGGTTAGGCGGGGTCAAAATTCCGGGTTATCAAATCTCAGCAGAAGATGCCTTAAAGAAAAATCTGCAACCTAAAGTGATTACCGCGTTTTTAGTGGGTTTACAAAGCCGCGCGGCTGCGTTTCGGATGCAGCGTGAGATTAATGATTATAAGCGTGAACCCTTATTAGCCACGATTCCGGGCGTAGCCTTAGCCGAATTATGGCAAGCCTTGGGGATGTTCGAGACGGTATTACGCATTATTTCCGGCTTTGTGGTGATCGCGGGTTTATTGGGGATGTTAACCACGTTGTTATCCACACTAAACGAGCGACGGCGCGAAATGGCGATTCTCCGTGCAGTGGGGGCGCATCCTAGCCAAGTGTTTTTGTTGTTTGTATTAGAAGCCAGTGTCTTGACGGTATTGGGTTGCGTGTTGGGCGTGTTACTCGTGTATTTGGGGATTTTCATCGCGCGACCGTGGGTTATGGCGGAGTACGGCTTTTATTTAAAAACATGGTTACCCGATGCTGAAGCTTTGAGCCTACTTGCTATGGTAGCCGCGCTTGCAGTAGTGTTCAGTTTATTACCGGGGGCGATTGCCTATCGCCGTTCTTTACAAGATGGTTTAACCGTACGGGTTTAATATGCGCATTCAAAGCTGGGCTGGGTTGATATTAAGTTTGGGATTAATGGCAGGGTGCGGTGAGGATAAGACCGCAATAGCAACCCCTGCGGCTACGGCTGAACCTGCCTTTCAAGAAATGAGCTGGGAAGAATTAGAGTTACCCGGTCAAGGTCTAAAAGAAATCATGCAGAAATATCAACCCCAAATCGACGCAATTCCCGAAGGCGGTAAGGGCGAAGCCGAAGTGATGGAGAAAATGCAGGCAGAACTGAACAGTGCGCCGATTAATCCGGCTTTGAATGGCAAAAAGGTAAAAATTCCCGGATTTATTACGGTTCTAGATGCGGGCGATGAGAAAGGCATGATTAAAGAATTCCTGTTAGTGCCGTTCTTTGGCGCGTGTATTCATGTGCCGCCGCCGCCCGTCAATCAAACCATTTTGGTTAAGCCGTTGCCTGATAAAAGCGTAGGCATGGAACGCGTATTTGAACCTGTGTGGGTTAGCGGCACATTAAGTACGAGCAAGGCGATTGTCGATGTACCGCAAGGCAGCGAGCAAGTACACGCGGGTTATCAAATCTTAGACGGGCAGTTAGAGATTTATAAACTAACTGACCCTGATCCTAATAAAGCCAGCGCCGCTGCCCCTGCGCCGGGCACACCGATCACACCTAGTACGCAACCATAAGGCTTATAAAACCGGGCCTAACATAGCGATGGTATTATTCCAAAGCTGTTTAGGCTTCGACCAAGCTTGCACAGCTTCTAAGGTAATTTGCTGCGAATCGGCTAAGTAAGCGCGTTGCCGGGTTTGCACATCGTGGGTAAAGGCTTGGTTATAAATCAGCATATTATTTTCATAGTTCAGTTCAAAACTACGCCGATCTAAGTTGGTTGAGCCAATAAAACTGAGTTCATTATCTAGGGTAATGGTTTTCGCGTGTAGCAAACCCTTTTGATATTCATAAATTTTTACGCCCGCTTGTAGCAAGCTAATGTAGTAGCTACGGCTGGCAGCGCTCACAATCCATGAATCATTGCGTGCTGGAAAAATAATGCTGGTATCAACCCCACGATAAGCCGCTGTACACAGTGCGGTTTGAATAATTTCATCCGGTACATAATACGGGGTGGTAATAAAAATATGATAATTCGCCACGCTGAGTAATTGGCTAATGAATTCAGAGGTGGCGGTGGCGCGTATTGTGGGACCTGTGCCGATCACTTGTGCAATCACATTGTCATCAAAGCCTGCAATGGTGGGTAAACGTAATTGTTGACTGGTATCTTCGTTCACATGCAATAACCAATCATTTGCAAACAAAATCTGGTTTTGGCTGGCAATCGGGCCGGTAAAGCGTACCCAAATATCCACCCACGGCGCGTATTTAGCTTTGATGGTGAACGCGGGGTCTGCACAATTTTGGCTACCACAATAGGTAATATCACGGTCAATCACCACTATTTTACGGTGATTACGTATATCTAAGCGTCCCGTAAAGGGGGCTAGTAATAAGCTTTTGACAGGCAAAGCAATGCCTAGCTGCACGCCAGCCGCTCGCATTTTGTGCCAAAGCGGGCTGCGTAATAAAAAGCGTGAACCGAAACGGTCAATTAAAATACGGCAGGTAACGCCGCGTTGGGCAGCGCGTACTAAAGCATCGGCTACTTTTGTGCCACTGTTATCGTTTAACCAAATATAAAACAGAATACTAATATGGTGTTGGGCTGCATCAATATCCGCAACTAATTGCGCTATAGCGGCTTCACTGTTGGCTAACAATTGTGCGGTATTGCCACCGACTGGAAAAAAACCGCTAATAGACTGACCTAAGGTAAACAAGGCTTGATACCGGATGGGGATTTCGGGCGGTTGTATTGGAATATTATTGATTTGCGCTAATTCTAAACAGCGCTGTACCGATTTCAGGCGTTGCATACGGCTTAAACCAATCGACACTTCACCCAAGGCTAAATACGCCAAAACGCCCACAAACGGGAACGCATTGATAACCACCAACCAAGCAATGCGTGAAGCGGGTTGGCGGTGGGTGCGTAATAACACCCTGATGCTAAAGGTCAGTTGTAACAGAAACAACAGACTCAATAAAACGTATTGCTTTATGTCCATGAACTAACCTTTATTGTTGCTTAAAACTTAGGGTTTAAGTTTAGTTGCTAATAAAGGGCGTAGCACGACATACCAAACCAACCAATATAATAATACGCCGGACGCATCGGCTACCCAATCCAGCGGGTCAAACGAACGCCACGGTAAAAAGGCTTGGATGATTTCAATTAACGCACCGTAGCCTAATAAAATGGGTACTTTGTAACGCCAAAAGCTGCGGGTATCGCTAATATCCAATAAAAAGGCAAAACCGAAAAAAGCCAGCATATGCATATATTTATCGGCATGGCTGACATTCATTTCAGGCATATGGGGTAAGGCTGCAATGCCTAAACCTAACGCTAATAAACTCCAAGTCATAAAGCGTAAAGGGCGTTGAATTTGCGGTTTATGGGCTAATAAACGCGCTGTCGTGGTGTCTTGCATAAGAAAATAAGCTTTTAAGTATTAACCTAGCTTGGAAGCATAGTGGACAAGCTTAATTTTACCAAGTTACTAACGCGGCTAATTCAGTGGCTAAGCGTTGCCATTCCAGTTGCAAACCTGCAAATTTTTGGAGTTCGAGGTCAGGTAAGGGCGTATCGGCTAGGCGGTAAATGTGCTGTATATGCTGAATTTCGGCTTGAATGGCGCGTTGTCGAGCTTGGATGTGTTGCACCTGTCGCGGGGGCGGTGCTAGCGGTACGGTAGCATTTGGGGTTGGTGAACGTAGACAAGCCCGATCTAAACAGCCACGGCGGGCGGCTTTGGCGAGTTGACACAGCAAACCGAGCGGGCTGCGGACTTTGTGCGGTTCACGCAAGGCATGCGTCAAAATCGCTAAGCAATCATGGGCATCATGGGGGCTTAACCCGTCTAACAATTCACCCGCGCGTTGGCGTTGTGCCGCGTCGAATTGCGGTGGATAGGGCAAGGCTTGCGCGGTGGCAGCGGTGGTGGTGGTAGGGTTTTCAATGGTAAGGGTTTTAGTGGTTATTGTTACCTGTTTTTCGGGTGAGCTATTGCTGTTTTGTGGGGGCGGCTTTCTGTTTTTCGGGAGGGCAGGCACAACAAAACCGCTGGGAGCGCGTGGTAGCAAAACGGGCGGAATGCTAAAGGTTTGCCCAAATACCGCGTGCGCTTCGATCTCAATCAGGCCTTTATCGGCAATAGCACGCAGGGCGGGTGTGATGCGATCCACGCGCACATGGGCAAGCTGCGCCACGCGTTTTAAAGTCAGCGCGTCGTGGGTTTTGCCATAACAAAGGGTTTGGTGGAATAACACCAGAAAGGCTCTGAGTTCATTTTGGCTGAGGTCAGCTTGTAAGGCGGCTTCAATCCAATCACGGGCTAAGCTCATACGCGCCTCCCGTCGGTGAGACTCACAGGCGCAATAAGGGTAGGGACATGCGTCATCGCAATCACTCCTAGATTCAGTTTTCAGAATTTGGCAAAACGCCGGGTGCTTCTGAACGTCTCTAGGAGAACGCCGTAGTTATTTCCGCCTGCACGGTTTTGTATGCCCTACACACCCAGCATATCCGCCAGATGCAAGTTTACAGGCACAAAAAAACCGCCTGAGGGTGGCGGGTGGATACCGCCTAGATTGTTTCAGAAGTTCCAGAATTTTGTTGGGTAGCTGCCAGTGCAACTACCGTTTTAGCATAGTGTAGAGTAGGCAAAAAAGGCAAGTACGAAATGCGACGACTGGGGTACGCGTGTTGCAACCCATTCCCGATTTAATTAACCGGAGAATACCAAGGGCAAACACGTAGGTTCACCCCTACATTGGTTTCAATCCACTGCCGATTTAAATAACCGGGAGAAAATGGGTATAAAGCAAAAATTAATCGGCTATTTACGTTTCAATCCGCTCCCGATTTAATTAACGGGGAGAATACCAAGGGCGAACACGTAGGTTCGCCCCTACATTGGTTTCAATCCACTGCCGATTTAATTAACCGGGAGAATTTGGGGATGTGCATGAATATTACTGGCGTTTAACAGTTTCAATCCACTCCCGATTTAATTAACGGGGAGAATTTCTCCTTCATGTGTCCCCACTTTATTTGTATGTATGTTTCAATCCACTCCCGATTTAATTAACCGGGAGAATGCCTGCCCTATTCAGGCCGGTGGTTTCGGTGTCCAAGTTTCAATCCACTCCCGATTTAATTAACCGGGAGAATAGTGGATGTGATTAACAGATTAGAGCGGGAGCGGTTTCAATCCACTCCCGATTTAATTAACCGGGAGAATAGTGGAGGTGATTAACAGATTAGAGCGGGAGCGGTTTCAATCCACTCCCGATTTAATTAACCGGGAGAATTTTTGTACTGGGTGCTGCTAAACCGTTTATTATTTTTGTTTCAATCCACTCCCGATTTAATTAACCGGGAGAATGTATTTTGAAAACCGTTATGCAATTATTCTTAAAAATGTTTCAATCCACTCCCGATTTAATTAACCGGGAGAATTGGGTTTGCGTTTGCAAAACTAGTAATTTTAGTAATGTTTCAATCCACTCCCGATTTAATTAACCGGGAGAATAGCTTTTACAAAGTTGCGACCGCACACCGGACAGTGTTTCAATCCACTCCCGATTTAATTAACCGGGAGAATCCGCTTGCTCCATGCCGCGTTGGTGGAGATTGCAGTTTCAATCCACTCCCGATTTAATTAACCGGGAGAATGGCGCAAGTTGCTGCATGACAAATACCTCGGGTTGATGTTTCAATCCACTCCCGATTTAATTAACCGGGAGAATCCTTAATATTAATTGAATATGGAATCCCCCTTTCAAGTTTCAATCCACTCCCGATTTAATTAACCGGGAGAATATGGCATAATGTAATCAATGGATAACGAATTTTTGCGTTTCAATCCACTCCCGATTTAATTAACCGGGAGAATTACCACATAAGTTAAAATAGGTTTACATCTCACACCGTTTCAATCCACTCCCGATTTAATTAACCGGGAGAATACTAAAACCTAGCCATAAACATAAAACCAAGAATGTTTCAATCCACTCCCGATTTAATTAACCGGGAGAATCTGCCCTGTCTCAATATCAATTGACAGGTAGTTCTGTTTCAATCCACTCCCGATTTAATTAACCGGGAGAATGCCGTTATCTAGCCGTTTTGAAATAGTCGGGCTGTTTCAATCCACTCCCGATTTAATTAACCGGGAGAATGACATTTCGTCGGAGTTTATGAGTTCGTAAATGTCGTTTCAATCCACTCCCGATTTAATTAACCGGGAGAATTAGTACCGGACGCGCTGCACAGGATGTATATACTGTTTCAATCCACTCCCGATTTAATTAACCGGGAGAATCACTGTATCATGACCATAATAAATATGGTGAGGGGGTTTCAATCCACTCCCGATTTAATTAACCGGGAGAATTGCAGATTATCAGGGATTTGTTGTATCAGACAATGGTTTCAATCCACTCCCGATTTAATTAACCGGGAGAATTGTCAGCGTCTATGACAGCACGTGAAATTAGCGTAGTTTCAATCCACTCCCGATTTAATTAACCGGGAGAATTGTCAGCGTCTATGACAGCACGTGAAATTAGCGTAGTTTCAATCCACTCCCGATTTAATTAACCGGGAGAATACTGTGTGAGCAATGGTCAAAAACGAACGAAGCGGGTTTCAATCCACTCCCGATTTAATTAACCGGGAGAATCGTGTTTGCTGGATGTTTTTTACTAAGATTCGATGTTTCAATCCACTCCCGATTTAATTAACCGGGAGAATTGCTTGATTTAGTAACATAACAGGAGATTGCAATGTTTCAATCCACTCCCGATTTAATTAACCGGGAGAATCAGAGCTAAAAGTAAACCCACGCGAGATATATCCAGTTTCAATCCACTCCCGATTTAATTAACCGGGAGAATGGCTGTAAGCATTTGCGGTCAATTTAGATTTAGTTTCAATCCACTCCCGATTTAATTAACCGGGAGAATGCTTAAATCAAAGTATCCCGATAAATCGGACAACGTTTCAATCCACTCCCGATTTAATTAACCGGGAGAATGGTCACGCGTACCTTGAGCCATTGCACAACATTAACGGTTTCAATCCACTCCCGATTTAATTAACCGGGAGAATGCTTAAAGCTCAATAACTCTGCTAGAGAAATGCAGTTTCAATCCACTCCCGATTTAATTAACCGGGAGAATGCTACCAATGCTGCCGACAGGACAGAGGCAATTACTGTTTCAATCCACTCCCGATTTAATTAACCGGGAGAATTTGATGCACTCAATGAGGTTAATTTTAGTGATAGTTTCAATCCACTCCCGATTTAATTAACCGGGAGAATAAAAATTGGCATGACGCTAGAGTGGCAACCTAGTGTTTCAATCCACTCCCGATTTAATTAACCGGGAGAATCGTTTTCCGCTCGTCCAAGAAAAAGCCGTTGTTTTTGTTTCAATCCACTCCCGATTTAATTAACCGGGAGAATTTTCGCCCGTTGCGCCGCCAGTATTGCCGGGAAAAGTTTCAATCCACTCCCGATTTAATTAACCGGGAGAATCCAATGCCACCACGTCCGCATTTTTTCGATATCGGTTTCAATCCACTCCCGATTTAATTAACCGGGAGAATGCCGACTAATACCCGGTAAATCGGAATCTGTTTTGTTTCAATCCACTCCCGATTTAATTAACCGGGAGAATAACCTTCCGAACGTGCCGGAACGGGCAGGGGAAAGGGTTTCAATCCACTCCCGATTTAATTAACCGGGAGAATGTAAGCGCCAACCTAACCTTAGACCGCAACCTAAAAGGTTTCAATCCACTCCCGATTTAATTAACCGGGAGAATACATGATGATCCAGCTCATAGGATTCGACCAGGTGTTTCAATCCACTCCCGATTTAATTAACCGGGAGAATACCGTGCAAATGGCATGATGCACCACTCGGTCACGGTTTCAATCCACTCCCGATTTAATTAACCGGGAGAATGGCGATGCTGTGCCATTTGATCAACACCATTGATGCGTTTCAATCCACTCCCGATTTAATTAACCGGGAGAATATTAAAAATCCTTAGTTATCAATCGGATTATTCAGTTTCAATCCACTCCCGATTTAATTAACCGGGAGAATACTTGTGGAGATTTTAATTTATGTTGCGTTCTCAGTTTCAATCCACTCCCGATTTAATTAACCGGGAGAATGGTGGAGGCAGCCGAAGCAGTAAGGCTCAAGCATGTTTCAATCCACTCCCGATTTAATTAACCGGGAGAATGGTTTAATTCTTGACATTATTGCCAGCATCAACCAGTTTCAATCCACTCCCGATTTAATTAACCGGGAGAATGGTGTTTAATCGTCGCACCGAAAAGCTCCGAGCCGTTTCAATCCACTCCCGATTTAATTAACCGGGAGAATTGCCCATTTATTCCATATTGCGCCGCTGTACCTGGTTTCAATCCACTCCCGATTTAATTAACCGGGAGAATTGGCGGTACGGGAGGTGGTGACACTGGCGGTGGCGGTTTCAATCCACTCCCGATTTAATTAACCGGGAGAATTAAAAACGGATGGAACTTTGGGTTGGATTGTCCGTGTTTCAATCCACTCCCGATTTAATTAACCGGGAGAATATTGGACGGGATTAGTGTTTTAATAGGATAGGGTGTTTCAATCCACTCCCGATTTAATTAACCGGGAGAATATCATCCCAGTTGACGGATGCCATTTCCATATGATGTTTCAATCCACTCCCGATTTAATTAACCGGGAGAATTTGTTTTTTGACGAGATCCAAGTTATTTACCCGAGTTTCAATCCACTCCCGATTTAATTAACCGGGAGAATTTTGTAACAATTTTTCGACCGACCCTAAGAGCAGGTTTCAATCCACTCCCGATTTAATTAACCGGGAGAATATTTTTGGTAGAGTTTCGGCGGGTGCTTATAAAGTTTCAATCCACTCCCGATTTAATTAACCGGGAGAATGCACCGGAAGTTTTAAACGAGCCGGGCGCACCGTAATGTTTCAATCCACTCCCGATTTAATTAACCGGGAGAATGCAACAATTGGCGCTATGTCAAATTTGTTTCAATCAGTTTCAATCCACTCCCGATTTAATTAACCGGGAGAATATGCAAAAATTGACCAATCTCCCGCGGTACTTTTAGTTTCAATCCACTCCCGATTTAATTAACCGGGAGAATTTTATGGCTCGTTTTTAGTAATTACTCTGCTGCTGTTTCAATCCACTCCCGATTTAATTAACCGGGAGAATTTTTTTTCAGTTTCAGAGCGACGACGCCCAAGCAAGTTTCAATCCACTCCCGATTTAATTAACCGGGAGAATAGAATTAACAGGCAATGGAAGAAGGGTATCGGAGCGTTTCAATCCACTCCCGATTTAATTAACCGGGAGAATCTTTACAGCAGGCAATGTAACCGTGGTAAATATTCTGTTTCAATCCACTCCCGATTTAATTAACCGGGAGAATCGGTGTGGTTATTGACCGTAAAAGCGTATGGTTTTGTTTCAATCCACTCCCGATTTAATTAACCGGGAGAATGGCTGATTGTTTCTTTGTTAAAGAGGTTAAGATCATGTTTCAATCCACTCCCGATTTAATTAACCGGGAGAATATATCTAATGGTGAGTGCGAGGTCGAGGTTAAGCCGGTTTCAATCCACTCCCGATTTAATTAACCGGGAGAATGGCATTGGATTGATGACGGCGTTCTATTGTTTTTTGATGTTTCAATCCACTCCCGATTTAATTAACCGGGAGAATAAACTCCGCAGGTATTGGTGCAGCAATTACCGCTGTTTCAATCCACTCCCGATTTAATTAACCGGGAGAATGCGCGATTTAAGGGGGATTTATGGCTAACAAAATGTTTCAATCCACTCCCGATTTAATTAACCGGGAGAATTCCATATTTGATAGTTGCAGCATCAGATATGCCATTGTTTCAATCCACTCCCGATTTAATTAACCGGGAGAATTACAAACACAGAGCCACATTTTCGGGAGTATGCGGGTTTCAATCCACTCCCGATTTAATTAACCGGGAGAATATAACAATAGAGTAGCAATATATGGCTAATGATCTGTTTCAATCCACTCCCGATTTAATTAACCGGGAGAATGTTGAAGTACTTAAGAAACTGTTTTTATGAGTATTGTTTCAATCCACTCCCGATTTAATTAACCGGGAGAATATTCGTCTCCCTCGAATTATGATGGCATGTGTGGTGTTTCAATCCACTCCCGATTTAATTAACCGGGAGAATAGCGTCCGGTCATCAGCACTTCGCGCACCGCTTGTTTCAATCCACTCCCGATTTAATTAACCGGGAGAATATTATGTTGAAATGATTGAAATCAACAGGTTTATCGTTTCAATCCACTCCCGATTTAATTAACCGGGAGAATGAGACATTTTTAATAGATGCATTTGCCAATTTTATGTTTCAATCCACTCCCGATTTAATTAACCGGGAGAATCGCCCAAGGATAAGGGCTTAAAAATAGAGAAGTTTTTGACAGGTTTACGCGAATCGTTCGTTTTGAGAACGAATAAACAGTAAACACAAGGGCAGGTAGGGTTAAAATCATAACTAAATCAATAGATTAAAAAATCGCGAACCGCTTGGGAAATTGGGTATAGCTTAGGGTTCGCGTTCTGCTTACCAAGGTGTATTTTAACATATCAAAGCATCAAAGGTGCATCAAAATCCGTTGCACGAAACTTACCAAACTCTTGGACATTTTTGCTTAACGGTTCTGTTAAACGATAAATTCGTAAGTTGTCTTCAACCAAACTAATTTCATTCAATAACGCGGCTTGCAGTAATTCATACGTCGCAGCGTCGACCTTGCATTCAAACACTGACTTTTGGACGCGTTGACCGTAATTCAAACAAGTCTTCGCTACCCGCCGTAAACGCCGTCGTCCTGATGATGTTTCGGTCGATACATCATAACTCACCAAAATCAACATACACGTACTCCATAAAATCCCTTGCTCTAATAAGAAGACGGGCTAGGGAAGGGGAGGATTCTCATTTGTTAAGGAACGGGATATAGGACGCTACATCCCCACGCAAATAACGCGCTAATAAACGAGCTTGCAATAAAGGTAATAAACCAATTTCCACCGCCTGCTCTAAGATGGGGTGCTGCAAGGTTTCTTTCTTGCGCTCTTGATAAGCAAAGACAACCGTTTTACGCCCCACTTCATTCAAATAAACCGCGCCACCTTCTCGAAATTCAAAATCTTTTTCGTGTAATTGCCCACGATTAATGAGCGTCAGGGCTAAACGGTCGCCCAATACCGCTCTAAATTCTTCCAATAAATCCAAGGCTAACGCAGGTCGTCCGGGACGTACTACATGGTAAAACCCAAGTTGTGGATCAAGCCCCACGGTTTCTAAGGCACTGCGACAATCGTTTAAAATCAAGGCATAAATAAATGAAATTAAGGCATTCACCGCATCCTTGGGCGGGCGACGGCTGCGCCCTTTATATTCAAACTCAGAGCGCATTTGCGGCTTAATCATGGTATTGAATTGCTCAAAATAAACCCGTGCTGCGTCACCTTCCAACCCCAATACCGAGGCAGGCGAGTCGGCATATTCTACATTGCGCAGATTAATTGCTAAGGCTTTGGCGGCTTTGGTCAATGCTTGTTTTTCAGACTCGTTCTTACTATCCCGCGCACTGCGCATTAACACATTACGCGAATTTCTAAGCTTACCGGCAATAAATGCCTTACTTAAACCCAATGCCACATCAGGTTTATCCGCTACCCGAAATTGAGCTTGGCGTAATAAAACATTGCCACTGACTTGCCCTTCCACCCGTGCATGAAAACGCCCATTTTCATCCAACCAAACAATCGAGCGCCCATCTTGCATACACCGCGCCATTAATTTGGGGCTAATCATTACGCGTCCTAAACACACAATCGAACCTAAGTGATGCAAGGGCACTTGCCCACGCTTTACCTGATCCACCATCAGTACGAGCGTTTCCCCCTCTAATTTGAGGTAGCTATCGTTAGTGGACAAATAAAGGGTATTGAGGAGTTGTTTCATAAACTATTCATCCTCCACCTTAAATAAATGCTTACGCAAACGCGCAATAGTAGCGGCATTACCCACCAAATCAGGCTGACAGGCATCGATTAAAGAACAGTTTTGACACAAAGCACGTTCAGATGTTGGTGCAGGAATAACGCCAGATGCTAGTAAATCACGCACTTGCTGGACTAAAGCAATTGTGTGTTCTCGCAATGCAGCATCTATCAAAACAACACGACGGCGACGGGTTTTATGATGGTAAATTGCCCCTTCTGGCACAACCTTGCTCGTCATTTCTTCCAGACATAAAGCTTGGGCAGCAAGTTGCACCTCATCATGGAGCTTTTGCTGGCGTTTGCCTTGCTTATATTCCACAGGATAAGGCGTGCCATCCGCCAGAAACTCCACCACATCCGCCTTTCCTACCAATCCTAAGCGTTCACTAAACAAAGGCAAAGCCCGTTCCACCCGCACCCCATACTCAACCCCGCTTTCACCACTATCTACCCGCTCATGTGCCAAGTGTCCGCGTATGGTAAACACATTGTCCTCAAAGATTTGCTCTTGATGAATCAACGCACACTGGCGCGGGCAATAGCTGTAGTGTTGTAGAGCAGACAGCATTATGGCGTGGAGTTCGGTGGTCATAGCAATTCTGGATACTCCAGAAGCACTTGCTCTGCAATGCGCCCAAAACGCTGGCGGGTTGCTGTAAAAAAAGGGCTGAGCTTCTTGTTACAAGGCAGCAGATCAATTGCGGCTAAATCTGTTAAGGAATCATTATTGGCTAAATGCTTGTCAATTAAAGCATCCAAATCATCTAACCATTGCTTACGCCGATTCACTAAAAAGCCACAATTTAAATTCAGCAAATCAATCGTGTATTGGGCATCTGCTTGGTCGATAGGTGCTAAGTGTAGGCTAGGCACAATGCGTCCATCCGACAGATACGCGAATGTCTTAGCACACGATTCATCCAAACACGAAATAAAACGGCTACTATCATACTGCCCCAATTTAGCATGACCACCAAAATGATCTGTACGCGCATATTGTGTCAAATCGTGCTCAGACAACGCACACGCCACTAAATTCTGGTAATCAAAAGTGCGGCCGGGATGCTGGCTTTTGGGTTCTATATGTTCAATATGTGCCCCCATTTGCTTCAGATCAGGGAGAAGCTTCAGATCAGGGCGAATCTCACTATAGGCACACAGATAAAACTGTTCCTCTAGCAGTAGGTTTTGTAGGTCTTTCTTTTTATTGAAACTATCCCAGCGACTCGTTGCTTGCTCGGCAGTTTGCGGTGGCTTCTCATTAGCACGACTTAGGGAGTAGTGATAATACTGCGCTTTTTTACGAATGAATCTCATCGTGCCAATGCCTCTTGGCGACGAATACTACGCTCAATGCGTTCGATTTGGGGATGTGAAGGACTTAAGCGTTGTTTCAAAGACGCGAGTAATTGTTGTGCTTGCTCACTCTGATATAAACCTTGATCGACTAAAGCGGTGAGGCGTTCTAAATCGACTTTTTCAGGTACGGGCGGTTGCGGATCAACCTGCATAATCGCTTGTAAGACATCATGACTAGGTTCACCATAAGAATCTGCTATAGGGATGGACGCTGTTCCTATGCCATTACTATCCAACTCTAATAAGCGAATATTTTCACGTTCAACGGTTGATAACACCTGTGGGCTATGAGTGGTCACAATAAATTGAATCTTAGGAAAAGCGCTTAATAAACCCGCCATCACCGTTTGTTGCCATTGGGGATGCAGGTGCATATCCACCTCATCAATCATAACAACCCCCTCACTTTTTAAGGCGGCTTCTGCTCCCAAGTGCGGATTTAATAAGGCACAGCGGTAAGCAATATCCGCCACCATTGCCACCATATTTTTAATGCCGTCACTGAGTTGATCCACTTTCAGTGTGCCACGTAGGTCGTGGTGCATGACTAAGGATTTTTCGTGCGTTTCACTATAAGACATATTGCGCCAACCGGTACTGGCCAATAATTCATTAACGGCTTGTTGAATAACCGTAATCGGGTTTTCCACTAAGGGATTCGCCGTCACTTGCGAATGACCTGCTTCTAAACGACGGATTTGATCCTCACGCATTTTAATAAAGGCAGAAATAAACCATTCTTCAAACTGTTTATAACTGGACGAAGGATCAAGACAGTCCAAGTAGGCAAAGGTACGGGTATTTGCATCGATAATTTCTTTATTGTTGCGCTTAGCCTTCGTCAGACGTTTCTCACTCCACAAACGACCTGTGCCGTAATAACTAAAGACGGGTAAGGTAATGCGTAGTTTATCTAGGTCTCTAATATCCTGTTGCAAACTAGCTGAGTACTTTTTTAACTCTCTGGATGATTCATCATCTTTGGTATGCGAACCTGTTTTTTCACTATCTCGATAACGTTTCCATGTGTGATTTGAAAAATATCCCCATCCTGCATGTATAGCCCCAACCATGCTATCTAGAATTATTTCCACAGGTAGCTGCCTTATCATCGAGCCATCTTTTTTTAAAACTCTAGCATCCTCAATGCTTATACTATTGGCAGCAGGTACGGTAGTGTTTGGATTAGCCAAATCAAAACCACTTAAAAACGACCATAAGCCTATTCTTAAGGCATCTAAGATAGCGGTTTTACCCTGACCATTATTGGCGACTAACACTGTTAATTGAGGATGAAACTCCACCCTGAGCTGAGCAAAACAACGAAAGTTTTTGAGGTCTAGTGAGTGGAGTTTCATAATATTAACCTTAATGCCTTGTTCTAACTTTTAACCTACCTTTCTAAGCAACTCCACACCATTTGGCAAGTTGTCCGCGTCCACTGTCACCACGTAATCCTTAAAACTACGCGGTACTTCGACCTGTTTTTCAGCTTTAATACGCTCAAATAAGCTATAAGCAGGGGCATTGCCTAACTTGCCTTCGTGTTTAAACACATACAGTCCACGAGTTGCCATTTCACCGCGTGCGGCCGAACGATCATGCTCAAACATCTCAGCTAAGGCTTGCCATAACAGTTCTAAATCCGTTTCAGAAAAGCCTGTTTGATCGGCTAGGTGTGCGGACACAAAACCATGTGCGACGTATAAACCATAAGGTACGGTGAATTTACGCCCCATCGTGCGGTTATCGCCGTCTTGTTTTTCGGCTTCTTTTTCGGTGGCCACTGCCATACGGGTAATGGAATGTTCGGAAGCAATCACAGGGTCAATCGAACGGGCAAAGGTCATTTGCACCGCACCGCGTACTTGACCACAGTTAATCCCAGTTGACATCACCGCGCCAAAGGTACGGACATCATAGAAGTTCTGACACATCCATTGACGAGCTTCCTCTACCTTATCGCCACCTTTACGCTTTTTATCATCACCTGCCAAAATCGCCGCACCATCTGGAATGGCTTGATAAGCCCGTTCATGTTGTTTGTTTAAAATGGCTTTTTCTTTGACATAAATTTCATACGGTGGCTGTTCACCATGTAATAAGCCAACAAAATTACGCACCTTACGTTTGAGACTCACATCCGTTACCAAACCTTGCCCTGTTTCGGCATCGACACGCGGTAAATTACCCGCGTCAGGGTCGCCATTCGGATTGCCGTCTTTGACATCAAACAATAGAACGAAGTCATAACGATGGTTTAAGCTCATAGCAATTCTCCTTGTGCGCCCGCTTTGGCAAGTTCAGATGATTTAGGTTCAGTAGGGTCGGTTTTTTCGCGTTTCTTAAAGAAATCTTGGCGTTGATGATAATAGCCAATGGCAAAACGCCCTTGATCTTTCAAGCTTAAATGACTCGGAAAATCATTAATATGGCTCATAATCTCGCCTAATAATTTTTCTAAATTACTGACTCGCCCCTGATTATCCATTTTGCTCAAATGGTGATTTTTTAATTTCAATAGTGTTGAAAAGACTGTGACAGGAGTAGCGGCGGCAGCCCCGTAATAACGATCCCGAATCGTGGCATTTAAGCCCGGATTGGCTTCCTCTTGAATCTTTTCCAAGCTCGCAAACAAACGCCCCAAGTGATAACTAGGATGAGCATTCTCTTTATCTAATGACACGGTGAGATTCTCCGTAGAATGAAGTCGATTTAAGTAGGCTTTGATTAAAGCGGCACGCGGATAGTTGACTTGCTGCTCAGCACGAATGCGCCGTAGGGCAGACGATAATAAGGTTTCGGGATAAGGTCGCCCTTCTAAAATACTACGCATCACCTCACCCGCTAAATTAGGCGGTACATTTTCGGTTTTACCTAATAGAGCAATGGAACGCAGTAATACCCACAGAGGTAAAAACTCAGGGTCGCGCTCACTACGGTCAATTTCCAAAAGTTTGAAATGCTCGACAATGCGTAGACTCACTTCACGCACTGTTGCCACCTGCCAAAAACGGATACTAATTCGTGCAGCATTAGGGGCTAAACCTAAGATATAAAATAAGGTTTCCTCTCCCAAAGCAGGTGTACGCCCATGCTTTTCCACTGCCTCAAATACCGCCTTGACTGCTGGCGTATTACGGTCAGGATCATCCTTGACAGCCTCTCCCGCTCCCCAAATCGCCGCAAAATTATCTTCTAGTGCATCATCCTTACTCGCCCAGAATACCGTAGAGGCATCGCCAACCTGCATACGTTGTTTAGAATCTTTACCTAATAAGTGATTTAAAGCAGTGGTATACGCAAACGCGGCTTCCTTACTCACAGGTGCATTAAAACTTTGACTTTTACCGTAGGAAGCAAACGCAGCTAAATTAAAAGAAATAATATTTGCGCCTGCGGTTTGTGCGCCCCATACGCCTTTAATCGCAGGGTGCAAACGCTCAATTTCCGCTGTTTCGCCTGTAATTAAACAAGTACTTTGTGCAGTTTCATCACTTTCACCATTTGCCAACGCATTTTGTACCGCTCGACTTTGACACACTAAAGCGGTTTCACCTTGTAAACGGAAAGTCAGATTAGGATTGGTTTTCTCGATTTCTTCCCACAGCGGGTTTTGTGCTAAAACGGCGTGATCTAAATGGGTTAAGAACTCAATAACTGCCACAATACCTTTATCTTTCTCAGCTAAATTTAAAGCTTGAATCTTGGCGAGAAAGGCGGCTTGTTGTTCTTTAACGCGCTCAGGTTTGCCTTTGGTATCAATACCTAATACATATTCGGCATTGTCCCATAGCAAGTTGGCGGCAACCCCTGAAGTTTTTTTCACACCTTGCGGGACTAGAAAAGACTTAGCTCGACGCTTTTTACCTTCGCCCGAACGAGTATCATCAATCTGATTTAAGCTACCATCCGCACGCAATTCTAAAATAAAAGGGAGTTCTTTATTTTCAAAGCCAGCAGGTGCTAAGGCAGATTCAGGGTCTTGGGCTTTGCGTTGGTAATAGTCATATAAGGCTTGCAGAATCATCCGCGTATCTCCTCACTATTCCACGCAGGCACGGTTAAGACACCATCTTGCATGGTAGCTTGGAAAAAACGCGGCATAGGATTATCGCTGTCGGCAAAATCCATGTCATACAGCATCCAACCCAGTTCACGTTTGCCTTGTAACTCATCAGGAATCTCTTGTGAGGTAGGGTTTTCAACTAAACGAAAATCACAAGAAAATTCGCGTGTACCTAAATACGGTTGATTAAAGCATTGCCCTTTACTGGCTCGACGCTTAAACATTTCCGCAAATTTGATGACGGTGTTATCAGTATCGGGGCTGAGTAGCTCAAATTCGGCATGGAGGCGATACTTAACATCGCGTAAGAATAAACCTGCCCGCTGCTGGCGATCTTCCTCAATATATAAACCTAACTGCCCCTTACTTTGCTTCATAGCAGATTTTACCGAACCGGCAGGTACAACACTGGCAACCTCATTACGGCGTAAGTTCATCCAACGTATCGGCTTAAGTACTTCGATTTTGCGTACCTGCCAACGTATTGCAGGTTTCCACAAAATCGCCTCAAATACGGCTCGCGCTGCTGATGGGGTAATCACATCATAAGACACCCGCTCAACTTTCATTTCAGGACGAGTGAAACAAGCAAAATCGCCTGTTACTTCTAAACAAAAGCTAAATGACATAAGGGAAATTCCTTACATGCTGGTTAGAAAGTCAGTGGACAGACTGATGCCATCCACTAATAGCCCTAATTTTTCATCATATAAACCATCACTGACCTGCTCATAAATACCTGCTAAATTAGCCAGTTCACGAATATCACCCGCTTTAACTAGGCGGTTTTTATCCTGCTCGTGAATCGTTACAGCATAACGTTGCAGTTTGCGCATGAGCCAGCGTGAAGCACCTAACACTTTAAGCTGTTGTATCAGCTTTGCGCCCTCACCATAGGTGACAAACACCGTAGAACCTTCCTCTTTAATGAAGCGAAAACGATTAGCCGCAGTACGAAACTGAATTTTGAGTTGTTGAGCATCTTTAGTCAGTAGTTCGTCAATACTTTGCTCATCCAGTGATTTTGTATGGCTGTAATAATGCTCAAAATAGCGTTTAAAATGGCTATGATGCAAAGGTGCTTCGGTAAACAAAGGCAATAAGCTTTTACTAGTAGAGGCTGATAAACCCAACTGACCTTTAAGCTTGTGATTATTGGGCGGCACAAATACGATCACTTTACCCTTGTCTGCCAATAAGCCTTCCCGATTACAACGCCCAGCAGCTTGTGCAATAGAATCTAAACCCGCCAAAGCGCGATACACCACTGGAAAATCCACATCCACCCCAGCCTCAATTAACTGAGTACTCACTACTCGAATCGGCTGTTTAGCCTTCAATTGGGTGTGAATGACTTGCAACTTTTCCGAACGATGTTCACCACATAAATTGGTACTGAGATAATAAGTATCCGCAGGTAATAAACGACACAATTCAGCCGCCTGTTTTTTGGTATTAACGATCACTAACACCGTTTCATGCTCAGCAATTTCCGTAGCTAAATCCTCCCAATCGCGCTCAGTATTTAAGTCATCAGGAACTTGTACTTGCACCCGCTCCAAATCGGCAAACAGTTGCGCACAATCTGGAATAATTTCCGTGACTTGCTCAGGCTCAAAACCTTTGAGTAAGGGCTTGTTAAAAGCGTCATAAATACTCTGTAAAGCAGGTTGAGTAGCGGTCGATAACACAAAGGTCACACCATAATGCTCGACCAAGCTTTTCATCACACTGAGGATAGGATTGAGAAAATCAGGCGGTAATAATTGCGCTTCATCCAACACAATAATGCTATTAGCCAAATTATGTAATTTGCGGCAACGGCTGGTGCGGCTAGCAAATAAGGACTCAAACAGTTGCACATTGGTGGTGACAATAATCGGCGCGTCCCAATTTTCCGAAGCCAAGCGACTTAATGCATCTTCTTTACTAGGGTCAAGATTGCTATGGTGCTCAATGACACAATTACCCAGCGTTTGAAAAATCGAACGGTAAATATTGGCGGTCTGCTCAATAATGCTGGTGTAAGGAATCGCATAAATAATACGTTTTTTGTGATGCTGTACCGCATGCTCTAAAGCAAAGGCCATACCTGATAAGGTTTTGCCACCACCAGTAGGGACAGTTAATGAAAAAACACCTGCGGTTTGTTGTGCTGCCTCACGGCAATCTTGAAGAATCTGCGCACGAATTTGATTAACAGGTGTAGGTTCTGCATTTGCTGCAAATGTTTGCATGTGTTGATTAAACACTTCACGCAAAGTACTCAAATCGGGGTACTGCCCACGTTGAGCAAATTGCTCAGGCTGCATAAAGCGTTCAGTATCCAGAAAATCCGCATCCACCAAACTGGAAAATAACATGCGCAACCATAGGGCGTATTCATGGGGTTTGCCAATCGGGGGCGTTCTCGGCAAGTCCTGCGCTAAAATGTCTTTGGGTATATCGACCTGCAAAGCTTTAGCTAAATGCTCTTTGTCTTCTAGTATTTCCGCTAATGAACGCCCATCAGCCTCAGTAGTTTTATGCCAATCAGGTAAACCTGCATGATGCCCCGCAATTAAATAAGCGAGTGGCATACCCAACAGTTTATGCTTTTGTACGGCATATAAAGCACCTGCGGCAGAGTGGTTCACCTTACCACTTTGCTCAATATGAGCATTAGGGTTATAACCACTTTTTACCCCAATATAAGCCTGAAACTCTGGATTATATTTACCTAAATCATGCCAAAGCCCCGTTACATAAGCCCATTCACGACTATTAAAATCATTAGCATAACTTGACGCTAACTCCGCAACATCGCGTAAATGCTCATCGAGCCAATGTTCAATGGGTTGGTTGTGATCGTCAAAACGGACGTGGGCAATACGGCGAGTTAAAAACATAAATTTTCAAATCTATTTTTTAAATTCATAAAGTAACTATATTAGTTGAATTGGTCAAAAATTATCTATTTTGTTAATAATTTTTAATCAAAGCTGGTGTTGTTATTCACGATTTTGTATGTGGGCAAACAGGTGAATTACCTTCTCTAATACAAGCCCTTGCAAATCCGCTATAGTGGTTATTGATGCAGGTTGCTTGGGAGTTTAGCTATGTGGTTGCTGTGGTTGAATACGTTGATTAGTATCGTCGGGGTGATATTAGGCATTTTCTTAGCATCGGGTAGCGTGATCAGTATTGCGAATATGCAGGTGTCGTGGGCGTGGCTGTTATTGGTGGCGGCGTTTGCCGTGCCAGTGATGTTTGGTATTTCGGGAATTGGCGCGTGGTTGGCTTATGGATTTGGGGCATTACCGTGGATTAATTATTTAATTGCCCTGCCTTGGGTGTATCTTGCGCTGTTTATTGCAGCCATGCTGCTGACCTTTAAATTGCTGGCTTAATTCTTGTATGAAACGAATTTTGATTACGCTGATTCGCGGCTATCAGCTTTTTATTAGCCCATTATTAGGCAGTAATTGCCGTTTTTATCCCACCTGTTCGCATTATGCGAAAGAAGCTTTAGAGAAACACGGGGCAGCGAAAGGCGGGTGGTTAGCTTTAAAGCGTATTGGGCGTTGTCACCCTTGGCATGAGGGCGGGGTGGATTTAGTGCCTGAGCCAACCGCTAACACTTGCCACTGTCAGAACCACCAGCACCCTCATTCACACGCCGATACAAAGTCGCCGCCTACTCATAAGTGATATAGGCAAGTTTAGACCGAGCTGTTTAGGCTTAGCGCCTCGGATTGTTAGGTGTATGACATGCGACAGTATTTACAGGCGTATTTTGCAAAAATGCGCGGTGGTGGTAAGCCTTCGCCGCATGCGTTGAATTGGCGCAATGCTTTGTGCTCATGGCTGGGTTCGTTTGTGGGGATTGCCGCGATTGCTTATTTGAATAGCTATTCCGATTTAACCCAGCACGATCATTTCTTTCTGATTGGCTCGTTTGGTGCGACCGCCGTTTTATTATTTGGTGCGCCAACTGCGCCCTTTGCACAGCCTCGGCATGTGTTAGGCGGGCATTTAGTCGGCGCAATTATTGGGGTTACGCTTTATCAGTTGTTGCCAGAACCGTTGTGGTTAAGTACCGCATTAACAGTTTCTTTAAGCACCGTTGCTATGTATCTCACCCGCACTTTACATCCTCCCGGTGGCGGCACGGCGTTAATCGCCATTATTGGCAGCGATAAAGTCCACCAGTTAGGTTATGGCTATGTGTTAGACCCCGTATTGCTAGGCGTTGTTATTTTACTGTGCATTGCGTTACTGGTTAATAATCTATCGCCGTTGCGTAAATACCCTAGTTATTGGTGAAGGCTTGGCTTTTGAAAGCGTTAGAGTTTATGGGGATAATGGGTGTTAGTTGCGCGGACAAGCGTGTATTATCGCTTGCTTATATTCTTTTAATCCTTATTCAACACCGCTAGGCTTTATGGATCGCTTATCCTTGCTGCTTTTATTACCAGCGGCGGGTGCTGCTTTGGTAGCGCTATTACCCAGCACACGCCCTACATTAATACGCTATGCTGCGATTGCGGCGGCGTTTATCAATATGTTGTATGCCTTTTATTTAATTCGGGATTTTTCGTTTACAACGCCCGGTATACAATTCTTAGTACAGCATGTGTGGAATAAAGAATTAGGCACATCGTTCGCATTAGGGGTGGATGGTTTTTCTTTTCCCCTAGTGTTGCTGACTACCGTGTTAGTGCTCATGGCAATGCTAGCCTCGCATATGATCAAACATCATATTAAAGGCTATTACGTATTAATGTTATTGCTGGAAGCAGCCACGCTTGGCGTATTTATGGCGCAAGATTGGGGCTTATTTTATATTTTCTGGGAATTAGTATTGATTCCGCTGTTCTTTTTAATTGATCGTTGGGGCGGCAAGAATCGCCAAACCGCTGCCTTAAATTTCGTACTCTACACCATGGGCGGCTCGGTATTTATGTTATTGGCGTTATTGGTGTTATTCGATGCCACACCGAATCACCAATTTAGCTTTGAAGCAATGGCATTAGGGGCGCATCAATTATCTGCCACCGAACAAACGCTGATTTTCTTAGGTTTATTGATTGGCTTTGGCGTGAAAATGCCAACTTTTCCATTACACGGTTGGTTGCCGGTTGCGCATGTGGAAGCGCCTAGCCCAGTGAGTATTTTGTTATCCGGTATTTTATTAAAAATGGGTTCGTATGGCTTAATTCGTGCCATTGATACCTTACCCGCTGCCGCGCAAGCCTTGCAAGGTTGGCTATTTTTGGTGGGAGTCGTCGGCTTAATTTACGGCGGCTTATTGGCATGGCGACAAAGCGATATGAAGAAAATGATCGCGTATTCTTCGGTCAGTCACATGGGCGTGGTATTAATCGGCATCTCCACCCTGAATAATTACGGCTTAATCGGTGCAGAATTTCAAATGGTGGCACATGGCTTAGTCGCGGGTGCAACCTTTATGCTGATTGGCTTGTTATACGAGCGTACCCATACCCGGGATATTAACGACTACGGTTCTTTGATTCGCGTGACCCCACGCTTTGCTTTTTTAATTATTTTGGCGTTTATTGGGGGCGTTGGTTTACCCAGTACAGCGGGCTTTGTGGCGGAATTACAAGTGTTATTAGGCGGTTTTCAGCGCTGGCAATGGTTTATCGCCTTATTGTCAGTCGGTGTGATTATTTCCGCTACCTACAGCGTACGTACTATTAAGCATTTGTATACCGGTCCTATGCGGTTGGATATGCAACAAGTGGATGATTTACACGCGGTAGAGCTGCTGGCAGCAGGTAGCTTATTGGCAGCTACTTTTATATTGGGTTTTTACCCGCTGCCCTTATTAGACATGATTCAACCCAGCGTACAGCAATTCCTGACGAATTTTAATCCTGTGATAACGGGGGGTATGTAAGCATGGTACACGATTACATACAGCAACAACGCGACTTATTACAAACGGCAATTGCAGGTTTGGATGCCGTATTACCGATTCAAGCGCCGTTACAGGATTTTATCCACTTTAACCCCTTAATGAATTATGAGCATTTGCCGTTTGCGCAAGCCTTGCGCCAAGTGTATGAGCAAAGTGGTTCAATCGGGTATTTGCCCGCGACGGACTATCGCAAATGTTATAAACACGGGCGCATTAATCGGCACGATATTAATAGCATTTTAGAACAAGATAATGTGCCTGCGAGTGAGCGCGAGTTATATCTCACGATTTTGGTGAATAATATTAAGGCGATTTCCTTCCAGCAAATGCGTTGGCAAGTTGAGGAAAATCGCGCATTAGAACAATTTCAAAGCAATGTGGCGTTTGAGCAGCGCGAAAAGTTATTAGAGGCGGCAGAACAAAGCGAGGCGGTGGCTATTCAAGCTTTATGGGAGGCTTGCTTACAACGCTTAGAACTGAATTATGATCTGCCGCATCCCGAAGCGTTATTAAATCTGCGCCTGAAAAATATTAATGAGGTGTGGGATAGCATTAAGCAGCAAGGCATGGTGGGGGAAACGGCGGATGCCGATAGCCTAATCACTGAGCAAAGCCGCCACCAACTGCTGACGTTATTAGGGCAAGTGGGCGATGACATTACGCTGCGTACGCTGTTAAAGCGCTTAACCAATCTCGATATTATGGAAGAAATCCAGCCGCAATTAACACGCTATATGGCGACGTGGTTGGATCAGGGTATTGCCAGTTTACACAGTCAACGCGCTATGCAGGGTTTTTATGCGTTTTGGCGGCATCAAGCCTTACAAGATATTACGCCGTGGTTAGAAGGTTTAGAAACATGGCGGGATTATGTCAGTTCCTTAGACGATGATCCTGTAGAAACCATTCGGCATGAATTAATTCGGATTGGCATTGATAAAGCCCACTGGGGTGCTTATTTACGCACGCTGGCGTTAGAGTTGCCCGGTTGGTCGGGTATGTTTAATTGGCGCGGTAAACGCCCGCAGTATTTGGGGTTAGATGTACCCGTTGAGTTAGCCGATTATTTAGCAGTGCGCTTGGTGTTAGAGCATTTATACGCCCGACGTATTATGCGTGAACATTGGCATTTGGACGCGTCTATTCCCGAAATTCGCGGCTATTTTAATCAGCACTTAGATGAATTTTTTGTGCGTTATCATGCTTACAATACCAATCTACCAGAGTATTTAGAGCATTTAGCGCTGGAATATTTAGAAAGCCAAGAAGATGTGTATCCCAGCGAATGGAAGCAACTTGCGCATCAGATTTTAACGTGGAATCTTGCGCCCGAAGTGGTAATTCCGGTCGGGACGGATATTTACCGCAAGGCTTGGCGTTTATTCCAACTGTGCCAGCATTTAGGCTTTCCTGCTGCTGTGGTATTAGCCTATGAGCAAAGCTACATTGAGCGCATGTTAGCGGTATTGGAGCAATTGGATGACCCCAATACCAGCGGCTATATTTGGTTGCGGGCGTATGAATACCATTATCAACAGGAAATTTTCAGCGCGATTCTGAATAAGCCTTCTGAAACAGCAAGTGCAGCACCCAAAGCACAACTGATTTTCTGTATGGATGACCGCGAAGAAAGTGTGCGGCGGCATTTAGAGGAATTAGCCCCAGATTATGAAACGCTGGGGGCGGCGGGTGTGTTTGGAATGCCGAATAATTGGCAAGCTTTGGATGCACCCAAACCCTTAAAACTAGCGCAACCCGTGGTGACGGCTGTTCATAGCTTTTTGGAAGTGCCAGACCCGGAAGATTTAAAAGATTTAGCGGCGCATGAAAAACGTCAGCATTGGTTTTCACGTTTACGCCAGTTGAAAAACCACGGGATGCGGCAAAGCGTATGGCGGACGTTCTGGGGCTTGGCGTTTATGCTGCCCTATGCAGTAGGCGAATTAATCGGACGGACGCTGAGTGCGGGAACTTACCAACGTTGGTTTCAAAAGCGTGAAACTCTATTAGGCGTGCCCTTAACCACACGGGTGGACTACACCGCTACTGAAGTCTTGGCTTGCCCTACCTTGGAACACAATCAGCTTGGTTTAAGTCAAGACGAGAAGGTGAAGCAAGTGGCCAACTTCTTAAAACTGACCGGCTTTACCCAAGATTTTTCTGAATTGGTGGTGTTAATGGCGCATCGCTCACGGCAAATGAATAACCCGCATATTTTGGGTTATGGCTGTGGTGCGTGCAGCGGGCGCTTTGGGATTCCCAATGCGCGAGCGTTTGTTTCTAGTGTGAATGAGCCAGAGATTAAAGCGCGGTTAGCAGCGGAGCACGATATTCATATTCCACCGAATAGTTGGTGGGCCGCGGGTGATCACGATACCACGAGCGATGATGTTGCTTGGCCGGATGCGGATTTAGTGCCTGCCACCCATCGCACTTTATTCCAACAAGTGCAACAAGCGGTTAAACAAGCGGTGGCATTATCCGCGCACGAGCGTTGCCGTAAGTTTGCGTCTGCCCCTACGTATTTAACCGCAGCACAAGCCAAACGCCATGTGGAAAATCGCGCCGCGTCGCCGGATCAAGTACGAGCCGAATTAGGGCATCAAGGTTGTGCGGTGGCATTTATTGCGCCGCGTCGCTTAAGCAAGCATGTGTTTTGGGATCGGCGTTCCTTCCTGATTTCTTATAACCCCACACAAGACCCTGAAGGACGTTGGCTAGAAGCACAATTACAAGGCAATGGCGTGGTGGGGATTGGCATTGCGATGGATTATTACTTCTCGCGGATGCAAAACGGTTATTTTGGTTCGGGCAGTAAAGCCACGCATAACTTAACGGGTTTATTTGGCGTGATGGAAGGCGCTTCTAGCGATTTACGCACGGGCTTAGCGCAACAAATGGTGGAATTACACGAGCCTATGCGCTTATTGGTTGTGGTAGAAGCCGAATTGGCGACCTTAGGTTTGATTTATGCACGACACGCTTACCTCAAACAATTGTTAGATAATGAATGGGTGTTATTAGCGGTGAAACCACCGAATACTAATGAAATTCATCAGTTTAAAGCAGGTAAAGGCTTTGTACGCTGGGAGGGTATGGTGCATAAATTGCCACAAGCGCCGCATTCGACCGATTGGTATTTAGGGCATCATGGCTACTTACCCCCAGCTTTAATTACAGGAGATGACCATGCCTAATGGAATTTGGTTAGCAATCCCCGGTATTCCTTTGGTAACGGCGGGTTTGATTGGCATCTTGCAGATTTTAGGCATTACCCGTACTGAAGAAGGCGAACGCCCAGTACGTTGGTTAGGCTTAGGCGCATTGGCGAGTAGTTTAATCTTAGTGCTGATAGCGGTTGCGGATTATCTCGCGCAGGGCGTACCACACTCATTGGTAGTCGCAAATTGGCTACAAAGCGGTCAATACCTTAGTACGCTGAGTTTTAGAATAGACGGTTTAAGCCTAACCTTTGCCACGCTAATTGCGGTAATTAGCCTACTCGTCATGCGCTTTGCCGTGAATTATTTGCATCGAGAAATCGGCTTTGCACGCTTTTTCATGGTGCTGTGCTTATTTACCACCGCCATGCAAATTATTGCCTTATCCGGTAGCGCAGTATTGAGCTTTGTCGGTTGGGAGTTGGCGGGCATTAGTTCTTATTTATTAATTGCCTATAACTGGGCAAGCAACACCGCCACCGATAATGCAACCCGGGCGTTTGTGACGAATCGAGTCGGCGATGCCAGTTTTTTACTGGGTATTTTTATGGGGTTTGCGTGGTACGGTAGCAGTGAGTGGTCGGTGTTATTAGCGCCGAATGTGCATATCTCCGGTTTATTGTTGGCGATTATGACCTTGGGTTTTATGGGGGCTGCCTTAGTAAAATCCGCACAGTTCCCCTTTTCAGCGTGGATTACCCGTGCGTTAGAAGGGCCAACGCCCTCCAGTACCATTTTCTATGGTTCGATTATGGTACACGCAGGCATCTATTTATTATTGCGTATTCATCCCTTGTTACAACAAGTGCCAGAGCTTGGGTATTTATTAGGCTTTATTGGAGTGTTAACTGTCATTTACGGCGGCTTAGGCGGTTTAGTGCAAACTGATATTAAAACCTCTTTGGTATTTTCAACCTTAGCGCAAACCGGCTTAATGTTGTTGGAGATTGCCTTCGGTTGGTATGCATTAGCTTTGGTGCATTTAGTCTTACATGCGATTTGGCGCGCTTATCAATTCCTGTATTCGCCCTCGTTTGCGCAATTTGTGCAATGGCAGCCCGCCCCCGCTGCCCCGCATTGGTTACAGCGTTATCCGCGTTTATACAGTGCCGCATTGCATCGCTTTTGGCTTGACCCCTTAGCCGATTGGTTATTTATTCGCCCAACCCAAGCCTTATCGCAAGAAGCACAAGTCTTTGACGGGCATATTTTAGATAAGCTTAGCGGCACGCCGAGCCAAAGCACGGGAATTTCTTCACTGGCAGACATGCAAGCCATTCAACAAGGGCGCTTACGCCTTGAAAATCAAATTGGCGTAGGTTCTGGCTTAATGGGTAAGTCGATGCAAGCGCTGGCTGAATATTTTGAAGGCATTGAACAGCATTTATTGTTGCAACAACAAAGCGGCAAAGCTAAGCATACGCTGCGTTTGATTGGGCATTATTTAGAACGCGTGGACCGCTTGTTATCGCAGCCGCGCTATTTGATTTTATTGATAGCGGTAACGCTGGTTGTGATTCTTTAGGAGCAAGCTTAATGACTTTTACAGAAATCCAAGCGTCTACCCCGTTTCTCAGCATTCTACAACTATTGCCCTTGCTCACGGGTTTAATTCTCATCAAAGTGCGTGGGCATGCTGCGGTGGCTATCGCTGGTATTGCTGCCGCCGCTGAATTGGTGTTAGCCATTGGTTTATATCTACGCTTTGATAGTCATCAAATCGCGGGTGTGATGCAATTTGCCGAGCATGTACCCTTGATTGGGGCATGGCATTATCACGCTGCGGTCGACGGCATTAGTGTGTTATTTATTCTTTTAACCGGCGTATTGGGCTTATTGGCAGTGGCTTATATTTTAGTGCGTAAGCTGCACGAATCGTCCATTTTAGCGGTTATGATGGTGATTCAAGCCACGATTATTAGCCAATTCGTTACGGTGGATTTGCTTTGGTTTGGCTTAATGTCGTTCATTGAATTGTTATTGGTGGGCTATATTACCAAACGCTGGGGCACCGCCCACGATATTCAACCGACGTTAGCGCGTTACCTCGAATTTATGGGGGTGAGCGTGATATTACTGGCGGTTGGCACATTATTGTTGGCGTGGAACTATGCTGATACGCATAACGGGCAATGGAGCTTTAGCCTGTATGAATTAGCCAGTATGTCTTTCAGCCGAGGCGATACCATTGGTACATTAGTTTTCTTCGCCTTATTTTATGCGCTAGGCGTGCGTATTCCCTTATTCCCCTTACACGGTTGGTTGGTTAGCTTTATGCGTGACGGCAATACCGCTATTGCGCCAATTTATCTACTGGGCTTAAAAGTAGGGGTATACGGCTTATTACGTTTTGTATTTCCCATCTTGCCGGAAGCCGTCGAGGAATGGCACACCATTGCGACCTTATTTGCAGCGGCGGGTGTGTTTTATGCGGCGTTTTTAGCCATGCGTCAAGCCAGCTTACGCGAAATGTTAGCCTTTGCGGTGATTAGTCATACTGGCATTCTCACCATCGGCTTATTTAGCTTGCACCCTATGGGCTTACGCGGGGCAATTTTATTAGCACTGAATTTTGGTTTGGCAATTGCCGGATTATCGCTAATGACGGGTTTAGTCTGGTTACGCACTAAAACCACTCGCTTAGACAAACTAGGCGGTTTATTCGATTACATCCCCATTGTGGGCTTAGCGTTTTTGGTCGCTGGTTTAGCTATTGTTGGCATGCCGGGTACACCGGGTTTTGACGCAGTGCATTTCGTATTAGAAGGTTCGATTAAACGCTTTGGCGCACTCATTACGATTGCGGCGGCGGTTGGTAACTTAATTGCCGCCGGTTTCTTATTAAAAGCCTTCCAACAAGCCTTTTTAGGGCAGCCGCCTAAAGATACCTCGCGTTGGGACAAACACCCGACGTATCCGGCTGAAACCTTTTTAGCCAGTGTTGTAATGTTGGTTATTGTTGGGGTGGGATTCTATTCTGCACCGTGGATAGAATTAATTGCTGAACCCGTTAAAGGCTTAAGTGCCTTATTTCCAGATTTAAATACCATGACACACGGGAGTGCTCACTGATGCCCGCTATTTCTGCTCACTTTCCGTGGTTAAGTTTATTAATTCTAATCTTACCGATTGGTGCACTCATTACGGGTTTAATGCGCGGTAAAGAGGCGCGTTGGGCAGCCTTAACCACTGCCATTATCGTATTCATTTTAAGTTGCATTATCTTAATTAAATTCGACCCACAGCAAGCCGGTTTCCAATTTGTAGAAACTAGCCCGTGGATGCCAAGTTTAGGTATTTACTATCGTTTAGGCATTGATGGGCTAGCAGTATTATTTCTACCGTTTACTGCGATTTTATTTATCATGGTAATTTTGGCTTCATGGAATGCCATTCGCACCTTACCGCGCTTATATTTCGCCTTATTGCTGTTATTAGAATGTACCATGCTGGGTATTTTTAGCGCCCTAGATACGATTTTATTCTTCCTGTTTTGGGAGTTAACGCTCGTTCCGTTATTTTTCCTGATTAGTTTATGGGGCAGTGGTGCAAATCGACGGTATGCGGCAGTAAAATACACGCTATTTATGTTAATCGGTGGCTTGCCTATTTTATTAGGCTTTGTGGTTATGGCATTACAACAGCCACAAATTAGCTTTTCCTATCTCGATTTATTGCAAACCAGTCGCAGTTATGGCGTGCAGGTCACGGTATTTTTCCTATTATTATTAGGCTTTGGTGTCAAAGTGCCGTTATTTCCGCTGCACACCTGGCTACCCGTGGTTGTACAAGAAGGCCCCGCCAGCGTAGGGGCATTATTAACGGGCTTAAAAGTCGGTGCATACGCCATTTTACGCTTTGTAATTCCCTTATCACCGCAAGCTGCTTATGATTTTCAATGGGTATTAGTTGGCTTAGGTATGATTGGTTTGTTATACGGTGCAGTTGCTGCCTTAGGGCAAACCAGTTTACGCCGTATGCTGGCTTTTTCCAGTTTAAGCCACGTTGGCTTAGTCATTATTGGAATTGCAACCTTTAGTTTACAGGGAATTCAAGGCTCGATTTTTCAGTTATTAAACTTTGCAATGATTTCCAGTGGGTTATTTTTAATAACCGGCTTTTTACATCAACGCACGGGTTCAACGGAATTATTAAGCTTAGGTGGGATTGCCAAATCCATGCCGTTATTAGCCAGCTTTTTCTTAATATTAGGTGTGGCTAGTTTAGGGATGCCGTTAACTTCCGGCTTTCCCGCTGAGTTTCTATTATTAATGAGTATTTTGGATACTTTTACAGGCGCAGGCTTAGTCGTATTATTTGTGGTAATTTTGGGGGCAGCTTATTTCTTAAATTTCTACCGTAAAGGCTTTTTAGGGGTTGCTCGCCACGATATTATCCGTGATTCGCCCGATTTAAAGAAACGCGAATTATTCATTTTAAGTTTTCTAACCAGCTTAGTCATTATGTTGGGTTTGTTTCCCCAAGTGATTGTCAGTTTGGTGGAGACCAGTGCGTTAACATGGGTACGCTTAACGCCGCAAATTATTTTACCGTAAGCGTCGTACAAGGCGGACATATTTGCCACCGCCTTTAAAGCTTTTATATTCCCTGCCGCGTGTGAAATCGAGCGTCCACGCATTTAAACCCACTTCATCCGCCGACCATAAACCAGCGGCGGGGGTATGTGGGAATATTTGCAAATTTGCGGCAGGGTTTTCACATTGGCGTTCGACAATACTTAATAATTCTTGGCGGTTAGGTAAACGCCAATCATTAAAGCCCGCAAAGCGTTGCCCATTGAGATTGTGGGCTTGCTGTTGTGCTAATTCCCACGGCACCGCCATTGCTGTACCGAAACATTTGGCTCCCATTTGACCTTCTAAACATTTCTTCCACATTAAGCCAGTATTTTGATCGGCTACCGTACCATTACCTAGCTCTACAAAACGCCGTGCCGGTGTAGTAGGACTCGCATCCGCATGACACACTTGGGCATAAGCAGTAGATAGGTTGCTCAGTACTAAGCCAGCACTAAAGAATAAGTTCGCAAGCACAAAGGTATGAATTCGCATGGCTTTTTACCAGGTATTTGTTGTTGGAACGTTTGTTGTTCGTTTGTTTGCACACTATGACGCACCATAGCAATATACGGTTCATGAGATATGCTTAATTTTCTACCAACACTCCTTTAGCCCCAAGTTGTAGATTACTAACTGTTGTAAGTAAACAGTATGGTGAATTCTATATCTAGGTGCGAGTAACTGATTAATACTTGTTAGCTTAAATCAACTAACTTTAATTTATTTTTTTTATTAAGCTTATTTTCAGCAATGATTTCAATAGGGTAAGCAAAATTTGCACAAAAACAGGCAATTTAATGGTAATAAAATAACAGTTTAGCGGATTTAAATTTAAAATAGCCGAAATTGAGAGTAGCATTTCATTCGGTAGTCTTAATAACATTAGAACAATAAAGTTAGCTTCATGATACCGTTAACCTCTGCACCGCCTTTACCGGGCTTGGTTAGGCAACTTGTTAAACAGGAATTGCTTAGCAAAGAGCAAGCAACACAAGCTGTGCAAAAAGCACGGGCAGACAAGGTTAATCTAGTCAATTTTTTGGTGCAAAATCGTTTAGCTGCCCCTGCTGACGTAGCTTACGCAGCCAGCATGGAATACGGGCTAAGCATGGTGGATTTACACCAAATCGAAATTAATCCGAAAGTGGCTGAGTTGCTGTCTAATGAACAGATGCGCCGCTTAAACTTAGCGCCTTTATTTCAACAGGGTAAAACGCTAACCGTTGGTTTAGCCGATCCGACTTATCTTACTAATTTAGACGATGTTAAATTTGCCACAGGTTTAACCCCTGAGCCGGTGTTTGTTGAGTTTGATAAGCTCACCCAACTGATTAATGCTGATATTGATATGATGGGTTCGGCTGCACCGCCACCCCCAGCGCCTAAAAGTAAAAGCGGTGCTGCGGGTAGCCCTGCACCTCAGCCTACTTACGCAGCCCCTAGTGAATTATTACTTGATACTAAAGAGCTGAAAAAAACCGATGGCGATGACCCGATGGTGGTCGAATTCGTCGATAAGCTATTAATGCACGCGATTAAAAGCAAGGTATCGGATATTCATATTGAACCCTTTGAGAAAAATTTACGAATTCGCTACCGCCTAGACGGGATTCTTCAGGTGGTAGCCTCACCACCGAATGATGCGGCTTCACAACTCATTTCGCGGCTTAAAGTATTGGCCCGCATGGATATTTCCGAACGTCGCGTACCACAAGACGGTCGGATTCGTTTTACGGTGAATGAAAAGAAAAAAATCGACTTCCGGGTGAACACCTTACCGACCATTTACGGTGAAAAAGTGGTTATGCGGATTCTCGATTCCTCCAATGCCGCGCTAGGTGTGGAAAAGCTAGGTTTTGAACCTAAACAACAAAAAGATTTCATGAAGGCGTTAAGCAAGCCCGATGGCATGATTTTGGTAACTGGGCCGACGGGTAGTGGTAAAACCGTTACGTTGTATACTGGTCTAGGCATTCTCAACACGCCAGAAAAAAACATTTCCACTGCTGAAGACCCAGCCGAAATTAATATGCCGGGGGTTAATCAGGTCAACGTCAATCCCAAAGCAGGTTTAACCTTTGCGGATGCCTTACGCGCTTTCTTACGGCAAGACCCGGACGTTATCATGGTGGGGGAGATTCGTGACCTTGAAACCGCTGAAATTGCGATTAAAGCCGCGCAAACCGGTCACTTGGTGTTATCCACCTTACATACTAACTCCGCACCCGAAACCTTAACCCGTTTAATGAATATGGGCGTACCTGCGTTCAACATTGCGTCTTCCATTCACTTGATTGTGGCGCAACGTTTGGCGCGGCGCTTATGCGAAAAATGCAAACGGCATAATCCCGATATTCCACCGGAAGCTTTAAAACAATTGGGTTTCAAAGACGAAGATATTCCAACCTTAAAGATTTACGAGCCGGTTGGTTGTCCCGATTGTTCTAAAGGCTATAAAGGGCGGGTGGGGATTTATCAAGTGATGCCGATTTCTCAAGAAATGGGGCGCATGATTATGAATGGCTCTAACTCGATTGAAATTGCCGACCAAGCCCGCAAAGAAGGTACTTGGGATTTACGCCAATCCGGTCTACACAAGGTGAAATCCGGGATTACGTCGCTGGCAGAATTAGAGCGTGTGACCGCTGAATAATCAGCCTTTACTCACTTTTACTTAATTGTTGCGCTAACCATAAACGCGCCCGTAATCCCCAGCTTGAGGTCAAACCAATTTCTTTAAAGCGAATATTGCCTTCTGCATCCAGAATATACGCGCTCGGCACGCCCGTTACGCCGTATTGCTTGGCTAATGTGCCATCCGCATCCACAATGGTTAGCCACGTCTCAATCTTATGTTCACTCATGTATTTCTGCACATTGGCTTCATTGCCGGATTGAAACGCGACCGTAATCACTGGCCAATCTTGGCTAATCGCGCTAATGGTTGATTGTTCCATTTTGCACATGGGACACCAATCCGCCCAGAAATGAATCAGGACTGGCTTACCGCGAAAATCATCCAAATTAACGGTTTGCCCGTTCAAACTCATGCGCTCAAAACTCGGTGCTTCGCCCGTAATCATGCCCCATTGCTGCCAAGTGCGTACCCCCACCAAAATCAGCGCTAGAATGGCAAATTCCATTAGCCAACGTAACCAACGGCGGGTTTTATTCGGTGTATTTGGGGTAATTAGGCGGGTCATAAGTTTGCATGGCTAGTAAAACTAGCCAGTATATTAGCATAACCTGATATTAACGCTTGCCTAATTATGCGGCGCGTAACGCAACTTTACCTTGTGAACGTCCCTCTAAACGCCGTAAAAACTCGCGCATTACTTTGTCATACAACTTATCGCCTAGATATTTATCTTCCACCGCTGATTCAATGCTAGGGTTATCATTCACCTCAATGACTAATACGCCTTTATCGGTTTGTTTTAAATCCACGCCGTATAAACCATTGCCGATTAAACGAGCGGCTTTTAAGGCGGTATTTAACACGTCTTTTGGCGCGTCTTTGGGGTCAAGCGTTTCAGCTTTGCCATTAATCGGTTTATTGCCGCTGTGATTGATGATTTGCCAATGCCCACGCGACATAAAATAACGACAGACATACAACACTTCGTTATTTAATACGCCCACGCGCCAGTCAAAATCGGTATAGGTATAGGCTTGCGCCAAAATAAGTTCGGAGTGTTCAAATAATTCTAAAGCGTGTTTTTCTAATTCCTGCCGATCTTTGACTTTAAACATACCGCGCGAAAATGAGCCATCTGGTACTTTTAAAATCATGGGATAGCCGAGTTTTTGTTCGGCAGGCAGTAATGATTCATTTTTCGCGAGAATAATGGAGTCGGGCGTGGCAATTTTGTTAGTCGACAATAATTCGTACAAAAAGATTTTATTTACACAACGCACAATCGAATCAGGGTCATCAATTACGACTAAGCCTTCGCTGGCAGCTTTACGCGCAAAGCGATAGGTATGGTGGTTGAGTTTTGTGGTCTCACGGATAAATAAACCGTCGTATTCGGCTAAGCGTCCGTAATCTTTCGGGGTAATTAATTCGGCACGCATGCCATTTTGTTGGGCAGCTTTAATAAATAAACTTAAGGCTTTTTTATCCGAAGGCGGTAAAGCTTCTTCAGGATTATGTAAAATCGCAATGTCGTAACGCGCTTGCGCTTGTTCGCTGGATTTTTGCCAACGTTGGTTTAAATGCTGCTCTAAAACCTGAAAGAAAAAATCTTGCTGTGGATGACTCAGGCTACTTAAATTACCCGCTTTTAATTTGCTAATGCGCCAGCGCCCATTACGACGAAATTCCACGCGTAATAAAGGCACACGGAAGCTTTCATACAGTTTGCGCGCCAGTTTTTTTAACGCATCCGATTCACATTGCCCAAATGACACCACGATTTCAAATTTCGCAATATCCAAGGCTTGCGGTTGTTTGCCAAACGCTTCCGCGACCATTTTATCTAAATCTTCTAATAACGGGCCATACAAGGTTTTACGGCTTAAATCTTGTAAGGTACGTACCGAAGGCAACATGCGGTGTTCACGCGCTTCTGCGAGTAAGGAAGCGTAATAACCAAGGCTTTGATAGCTTAAATCTTTACACAGGTTAATCACCCGTACATTAGTCTTCTTAGACCATTGCGGATTGGTAAGGTAATCCTTAGCAGCTATCACCGGATAACGCGGAAATTCTTTTTTCCAATGTTTGAGATCGTCGATCAAAATAATATGGTCAGCCATGATAGCGCTGTACTCCTTGCTTAGTATGATAATTATTTGCTGAACCTATTTTGAGGCATTGCGGATGTTTTCGCCACATTACCAACCCGCTTTAACAGCGTTTCCCTCGGATTATCACGCGGCGCGTGCTGCATTCTTACAAGCCCTACGCCTACCAGTATGCGCCTTGCAACATGAGCCAATCCTGTATCCCGCGCTCGATCCGCAAGCGAATGCGTTATATACCGATGTCGCATGGTTGGGTAATCCACAAGCCGAAAAAGTGTTAATCCTGATTTCGGCGACCCACGGCGTAGAAGGCTTTGCCGGTTCGGCGATTCAAACCGATGTTTTGCGGCAATTAGCGCAACAAACCTTGCCAGACAATAGTGCCCTCGCATTGATCCACGCCCTTAATCCGTGGGGCTTTGCTTGGCAACGCCGCGTGAATGAACAGGGTATAGATCTCAACCGTAATAGTGTCGATTTTTCAAAACCTTTGCCAGTAAATCGGGATTACGATTTGTTAAAGCCGGATTATTCCGCCCCCGACCCGAGCTGGTCAGATACGCGTTGGCGACAAGCCGTTGCCGCAGGTCAATATACTGATTCGACCGGCTTATTTTACGGAGGTTCAGCACCCAGCTTTTCGCGCCGACTCGTGGAGGATTTAATTCAACGCTGGCGTATTGCCGATAAACAAGTTGTTGTGTTGGATTTACATACCGGCTTAGGTGCATTTGGGCACGGTGAATTAATTTGCGATCATCCTGCGCATAGTGTTGCCAGTCGCCAAGCGAAGCAATGGTTTGGTGGCTTAGTGACCGTACCCGAATTAGGCGAATCTTGTTCCGTGCCGTTAGTCGGATTGATGGATTATTTATGGCACGCTGCCATGCGTGAAGACGGCATGTTCTTAACCTTGGAATACGGCACGTATCCGTTTCAAGCCTTAATTGATGCATTACGGGCAGAGCATTTGCTGTATAAACAGCATGCACAACCGGATTTTAATGATCCGCAAGTTGCCGTTATTCGGCAAAATTTACGCGAAATCTTTAATCCTGCTTCTGCGCTTTGGCAAGAATGTGTACTGTTGCGCGCACGGCAAGTCATACGCGTGGCTTGGCAACAACTACAAGGACAACCTACATGACTGCGCCTTTAAACATTCGTACCGCGCAATTAGACGATTTACCGCGTTTAATGCAATTGGAAGAACTGTGTTTTGTAACCGATAAAATCAGTCGGCGCAGTTTTCGGCATTTTTTACATAAAGCCAGTGCCGGATTTTTGGTTGCTATTAATGAGCAGCAGGTGATTGCTGGTTATTGTTTGGTGTTAATGCATCGTGGCACACGTTTAGCGCGGATTTATTCGATTGCGGTTGATCCCCAATTACGCGGGCAAGGCATTGCGCAACGTTTATTACAACAAGCCGAAAGCATTTGTAGCGAAGCAGGGCGTATTTCCATGCGCTTAGAAGTACGTAAGGATAATCAGGGCGCAATTAAATTATACGAGCAGCTTGGCTATCGTACCTTTGGCGAGTACCACGATTATTATGAAGATCATGTTGATGCCTTACGCTTACAAAAGCGCTTACGGCATCGAAAACAGGCAGTTACCACGCAAGCCAGCGTACCTTATTATGCGCAAAGCACTGGCTTTACCTGTGGGCCTGCGGCGTTAATGATGAGTATGGCAGCGTTAAACCCAGCACAGGCTTTAGACATTACTGAAGAATTGCGTATTTGGCGTGAAGCGACCACTATTTATATGATGGCAGGGCATGGCGGTTGCAGCCCGTTAGGCTTAGCACTGGCGGCAGTCAAACGCCAATTCAACGCAGAAGTCTATTTATCCACCACGGATACGCCGTTTATTGATTCGGTGCGTGGCGAACAAAAGAAGCAAGTGGTCAGTTTGGTACATGCAGATTTTCTCCAACAGTTAACCGCTGCAAATATGCCGATTCATTATGTCACGCTCACACAACAGCATATTCAAACCGCTTTAGAACAAGGGGCAATGCCGCTAGTTTTGATTAGTACTTACCGCTTTGATCATTGCAAAGTACCGCACTGGGTGGTAGTAACCGCGATGGACGAGCGCTTTGTATATATTCACGATCCGCTGATTGATGAAGAAGAATACCGTTACCCACTGGATAATCAGTATTTGCCGATTAGTCGGGTGGACTTCGATAAGATGTCGCAATTCGGTCAATCTCGGTTGCGTACTGCGGTAATTATCCGACGAGCGTAAACGCGCTTTGTCCGTTAGCCATTTACTGTCTTGCGTTGTCTGGTTACGCTTAAGCCAGTTATTTATAATAAAAATTCTGGATTATGCTATGGCAGAAAAGCTCTATGATCTGGTGGTAATTGGTCATACCTCAGATAAACCGTTAGACGCTTTAATTAAAGCAATTTTAGCTTTGTTAGGGGATAACAGTCCTAAACTGGAATTTAAGTTATCCGATGCTTTGTTATTTAACAACGGTATGGCGTCGATTAAAGAGTCGATTACCTTAGAACAAGCACAAGCGATTAAGGACAAACTAAAAACGCTGCAAGTGCAATGTGAAATTCGCCCCACGCTGCAATTGGTTGATAAAGAACCCGATGTCGTGGAAGTTTCTAAAGAGGTTTATACCTGTCCGGCTTGTGGGCATCAACAACCTAAAATGCGCAATATTACGGGCAGTTCCCAGTTAGAAGCCTGTGAACAATGCGGTATTGTGGGTGAACGCTTTGAATACAATAAAAAGCGCCAAGAAGTATTACAGCGTGAAAAAGCCAAGCTAGAAAATGAGCGCGCCCGCCAATTACGCGATACCTTAGAACGCGCTAAATTGGATGAAGAAGAAAATTTACGCCAAGATGCAAAGCGTAAATTAGGCATTGCCCAAACTAACGATAAAACTATTGCTATTAAAATTGCGGCGGCTATTGCCGTATTAGCCGTCGGTTTAGGCGGAATTTATTACGCTTTCCAACCATCAGAAGAAGAAATTGCTGCGCAGGCAGCAGAGGCGGAAAAAGCCAAAGCGGAAGCTAAAGCTAAATTAGCCAAAACGATGTCGCAAGTGATCACACAGGCGCAAGAATTTGCTAACGGAAATGGCGCGTCTGATCAAACCCTAGTGGCGGGACATCCCGTTGAGGAAATGAAAGACGAAAGTACCTTGGCCGAAACACAGAAACCAGAAGAGCGTGAAGCTAAATTGGTTACTGCCTTGAAAAAGGATAATGAAACCACACCTGCGGAAGAAAAACCCAAATCTGCCGAAGAACTTGCCAAACAAGCTCAACTCAAGCAAGAGCATGAAACCTTGCGTGACGAAGCTGTGACACAAAATGAACAGCAAAAAGTGATTAGTGCCCGTTTCCAAGTGCCATTAGAGCAACAAACGGAAAATAAACGCCGCATTCAGCAGTTGCTTAAATTAGATGAGATTGATTTAGCGGATAGCATTGTGCAAAAAACGGATGATGCTTATGCGCGTACTTTATTGATTTTGGAAATTATTGATTGGCAGTTACAACATCAGCAAAAAGAGTCGGCATTAAAAAATATTGCACGAATTGAGAAAGAATTAGCGGATAGTCAAGATCCAGCGCAACAAGCTTTAATTAATGGCTCATTGACCCGAGTCCATTTACTGATGAATGAATGGCAACCTGCGGGTAAAACATTGGCGGATGCCGTCGGCTTAGCCAAGAGTTTGCCGCAACTACCGGATCAAGTATTGCTAATTAACCTGAGTTCGACGTAAGGCATAGCATTAGAGTATGGCTAACGCATTGATATTTAAGTTCAATGAGGGTTTCTTCGCTTGATAGGAATACGCAATAAGCCCGGCGATGACATGAGCGACATAATGAGGCAGTGAACGATGGCGAGAATGCTCAATTTGCGATTGATTTTTCAACTGATCGTTAATGGTTTCGATGATAAAACGCTTACGCAAGAGCAATTGATCGAAAGTAGAACGCACGACCTGTTTCATATTTTTCCGTAACGAGGTAATCCATTCAATGCCTTGCTGAGCGAGTTGTTGAGCCAATGCCTGAGAGAGATAGCCTGCATCCCCAAAGACTTTGCCAACCACGGATTTCATCAGGGTGGGAACGGGTTGGCGATCATCGACATTACCCGCACTTAAGGCAAAGGACACGATACCACCTTGATCATTCACCACGAGATGCAGCTTGAAGCCATAGAACCAGCCGGTGGATGACTTCCCTCGTCCTGCGGTATTGGCAAAGGTCTTATGACGGGGAATCCGAATATTGTCACAGACGCGTAAGGGGGTGGAGTCAATGAAGGCAATTCCGCGACTGGCTTCACAGCGGGATTGCATGAACCGCGTCAGCGGCACTAATACATCGGGAACGCGCTCAATAAACCGTTGATAACTGGGCAACTGAGGAAAAGCCGACTTCAAATAGACTTGAACATGTTTGAGGTAATACCACTTGAAGGTGTGATAGCCTGATTGATGGTAATGTACCCAAATCGTCATCACTTCACTCAGACTTAAACCACACGGACGATTCCGCTTTGGGCGGGTGGTCGGGGGTTCTAATACACTCGCTTTCCAATGCGGTAAAAAGCCTTGGCAAAAATCATCTATCTCGCAGAACAGTCGTGTTAACATCAGGGTAGCAGCCTTGCGTGGGTAATTTTAGGATGTGGTTATCCCATGAAGTATTCCACAAAAGGCTGCTACTTGCTTACATCGAACTCAGGTTAATTACGCGTTTAGCTAATGAACAGGCATTATTTGGCAACCAAGTAGCTGCCAAACAATTGTTAACAGAAGCCAGCGCCTTAGCTAAACAAATCCCGATTGACCCGAAAGCTCCCGCCGAGCCGATTTCAACCGTGTATAGCCATATTGCGTATAGTTATGCCATGTTATCGGCGTTTGCAGAAGCCAACGATTTTATGAAGAAAATTAATGATGCAACCAAACGGCAAAAAATGGCGGAGTTTATTGATAAGTTGAATCAGCGTATTCAGCAAGTGCGGGCAGAATATCAACAATCTGCCTCGCTGAAATAGGCATATTAACGGCGCGTGAGGCGATAGACCTTTTCATCTAAGCGAGTTAGACCACGTTTACGGAAATTTGGGCTATCGTCTAACGCATCAACGATATGTAATAACTCAACATGGAAGTGCTCATCATATAATTGGTGCACTTCCGCCTCCGATACGGAAAACGGCGGTCCAGCCATTTGGGCTTGGTCGTATTCCAACGCAATCAATAACACTTCAATACCGGGCTTAAGTAAAGCGGTTAAATGCTGTGCATAACGCTCGCGCATATCGGGTGGTAGCGCAATTAAAGAGGCACGATCATAGACCGACCCGCAATCTTGCAATTGTTCAGGGGTTAAATCGAAGAAATCGCCGACCAGGATCGCAATATTATCGTCTTCCCAAAGTTCAAATGACGGTTGCACGGATACGGTTGGACTTAAATTGCTCTCGTCAAAGAATTCGTTAGCAGCAATCGGGCTTAGTTCTACCCCCATCACTTTATAATCTTGCTCACGTAGCCATAACATATCGCGGCTTTTACCGCATAACGGCACGAAAACATAGGCATCTTTTGGCGCTTTAATCTCTGACCAAAATTGTTGAAGATGTCCATTCACTTCGTCTTGATGAAAGCCAATTTCTTTATTTTGCCAACGCTCATGCCAAAAACGTGCACGCATAGTTTACCCTCGATTCGCTATTATTGAAGCGTAACACGATAGCGCAATGGTTTAGATTGTCCAGTTCGCGCAATTTCTAAATTGATAACCTCTTTAGGTGCAAATTGGCTGAGTTGCTGTAAGATCTGGCTAAGATTTTGAATATTTTGATTATTTAAGCCCACAATTCGATCTTGTTTTTGTAAACCCACTTGCATCGCTGCACTTTTTGGCATTAAGGCTTTAATCACGACCCCAGTTGGAGTTTGATCTAACATTACGCCTAATTTACCCGTCGCTGGCAAATCTAAGGGCTGTGTTTGCACCACATAATTCACCATACCCGCTTGTACATCGCCCGCCGTGCCGCTAATTACTGTAGCCATTTTTAAATTGGGATTCTGTTGAGCCAAATCTTGGGGAATACCATTGCCGTGTATAATATGCCCTGAACCCGTTAAAGCGATCATTTGCCAGCCCGGATGTTGCTTTAAAAAGCGGCTGATATTATGTGCCATGGTCGCGTCCCATACGCGTTGTACCATCAGAAAATTTTCCAACTTGGCTTTATCGCTGCCCATGTGTTGCGCAAAAATCTGTTTTAAACGTGAGCGGTACGCCTCATTGGCAGGTGCTATCATTTGCGGTAATTGCGCCCGTTCACTGGGGCTAAGTGCAGCTAAACCGCCTTTGGAAATCTTTTGGGTTAATTCCATTGGCGCATTTAGAGCAATCACCGGAATATGATTGGCTTTAGCGTATTGCATAATCGGGCGTAACATACGGTAGTCATAACGCCAGCGCTCGTAGTATTCACTACGGCTTAATAAGGTGGCTTCGTCAATATTTCCGGCTAAGTAATCATCAATTACGGGTTGAAACGATTGCTGAAACCATTCCACGCCTAGCGCTACTTTGGGGTTACGTTCATGTAAACTTTTCAAAATGGCGCATTGTGTCAAATGATGATCATAACGGTCGTGAATTTCGCCCACCAGAATCACCTCTTTATTGGCAATTTGATTGATAAAATTGCTGAAAGTGGTTGATTTTTTAGCGTGTAAGACGTTGGGTTGATACTGTTGTAACCATTTCAACACGGCTTGTTGATCTTTATGCTCCAGCGTTGCCGCGTTAACAGCGTTTATACTTAATAGCCATAGCATACTCAGCAGGACGGGAAAATACTGGTGAACACGTTTGGAAAAGAGTCTATGCACTTTCTGAAACATAGTTGCATCCTACTTTTATGTTGCTTGCCAATAGACGGGTTAGCGGAATCAGGTTGGGTATTGCAGCACGATCTCATGCTTAACGCCGATTTGCCCAATGGCGTTTTACAAGTAGAGGATACACTGCAACTACCGATAGATAAGGAAAAACCTACTCAATTTAAGTTTAGTTTGGGAAAAGACTTTCAGTTGAATTCTCCTAAACTTAGCCCACTAGCTGTTACCCCAGATACGCATCTTTACCAAGTTAACTTAACACCTGCGCAAGCTACGCTAACGCTGCGCTATCAAGCTAAACTGAGTTCGACACCCAACTGTGATTGGCTGCGGGAAGCGTGCCGTTTATTTGATAGCCACGGGATTTATTTAGATGCCAATAGTGGCTGGTATCCAAGTTCGGCTAATAGCTTGCATCGCTTTCGCTTGCATATTAAAGGTTTGCCCTCGGATTGGCTAACCCTGAGTCAAGGGCAAGCCATAGCTCAAGGGTGGCAAGAAAGCCAACCGCAAACCAGCCTTTATCTGATTGCCGGTCAATTTAAGGCGTATCAAAGCAAGAATAAGGCTTTTGATACAGCGGTTTATCTTAGACAAGCGGATGACGCTTTAGCTCAACAGTATTTAGACGCCAGCCAGCAATACCTCAACGAATACTCGGCATTATTGGGGCAGTATCCGTATAGCAAGTTTGTGGTGGTGGAAAGCTTTTGGCCCACGGGTTGGGGTATGCCATCCTTTACGATGTTGGGTGCAAGTGTGATGCGCTTACCGTTTATTCCCTACACCTCATTGCCGCATGAAATTGTGCATAACTGGTGGGGCAATAGCGTGTATGTGGATAGGGCACAAGGCAATTGGTCAGAAGGTTTAACCGCGTATGTTGCCGATCAGCGTTTAAAAGCACAGCAAGGGCAGGGTGCGGACTATCGGCGCGACAGTTTGCAGAAATACGCCACCTTGGTGAATCAAAACAACGATTTTCCCTTAAGCCAATTTCAAGCGCGACATAATGACAGTAGCCAAGCGATTGGTTATGACAAAGCCTTGATGGTATTTCACATGCTGCATGAGCAATTAGGCGATGCTGCCTTTTATGCCAAGCTGCGTGACTTCTATAAAACTTACCAATTTCGTGATGCCAGCTTTGCAAATGTGTTAGACGCCTTAGGGGCAAGCACTGAATTTAAACAACAATGGTTGTATCGCAGTGGTGCACCGCAATTGGCGATTCAAGGCGCGACTTTGCAAGCCGATGGCAATGGGTTTAGTGCTGAATTAACGCTGGCACAAACCCAAACCAGCCCCGCCTTTAGCCTAAATGTGCCAATTGTATTTAGCTTTGCAGATGGCAGCACACAACGCCATGTTGTGAATTTCACGCAACAGCAACAACGCTTTAAATTTGCCTTGCCGCATCTGCCCACCCAAGTGGCTGTCGACCCTGAATTTGATGTCTTGCGGATTCCCGATCAGGCTGAATTGCCCGCTGCCTTAGCCGCATTATTTAACGATGAACCGAAAGTTGTTGTGATTGCTAAAGAGGCGAATCCCGAGTTACAAGCCGCGTGGCAACAATGGGCGCAACATTTAAAGGCGCAAGATGCACGTACGGTCATTCAAGATGATACGCAAGCGATTCCCGCAAGCGGTACGGTAATTATGTTGGGTGGCAAAAATGCTGCACACGAATATTTCTTAACACATATTCAGCAACCAAATCGCTTAACCGATGTGTCATTTACCTTGAGTGACGCGCACTATCTATGTGCTGAACACAGCTTAGCGGTTGCGGTACGTGTGGATGATGGACGCACCTTTATGTTATTAGATGCACTGGATACGAAAAGTTGGCAAACCCTGTTACGCAAATTACCGCATTACGGAAAATACAGTTATGTGACCTTTCACGCGCAAACCGGCAATAATCTCGCTAAAGGGCAATGGCCGATTCAGCAATCCCCCTTATTATTACCTTACCCACCGAAAGCGATCCCATGACTGATAAAGCACAAAGTCACCAAACCCGTATGCAACGTAAAAAAGCGGTAATAGATGCGCAAATTGCCCAAGCCGACCAAGATAAAGGTTTATTGCTGGTATTAACCGGCAATGGCAAGGGCAAATCCAGCTCAGCGTTTGGCATGGTGGCGCGGGCGTTAGGTCACGGCATGCAAGTCGGTGTGGCGCAATTTCTGAAAAGCCGTACCGATACCGGCGAAGAACAATTCTTTTCACAACAAGCCAAGGTTGAATGGCATGTGCTTGGCGATGGTTTTACATGGGAAACCCAAAGCCGCGAACGCGACATTGCCACCGCTGAACGTGGCTGGCACGTGGCTGAACGTCTGCTAAGCGACTCCAATGTAGAATTAGTGGTATTAGACGAACTCACCTATTTATTGAATTACGGCTACTTAGAGGCTGAACGTGTCTTCACCTCCTTACAACACCGCCCCACCATGCAACATGTGGTAATCACAGGACGTGCCGCCAGTGCCGCTTTAATCGAATTAGCTGATACCGTTTCAGTAATCGAAGACGTAAAGCATGCTTACCGAGCGGGAATCAGGGCACAGCCAGGAGTGGATTTGTAGGCTCAAGCTTAACTTCATCGCAGGCAGCCGTATATTCACAATACAGTAAATTTAGCTTGGCAATATCGGTATCTTGGCTGGCTAATTCCAAATGATTGCATTTGCTACAGGCTAAATGAAAAATATCGAATTTACGTTTTTCGAGGTTTTTATTTTCATTTTTTTGTTCGGCTTGGTGTTTATCAAAGCGATACAGATCAGCGGCTAGCTCGGAAACTTCTCGGCTTATATCAAATTCTGTAAAAGCAGATAAGATATTTTTTAAATCTTGATAGTTTTCAGGGTCTAACCAAGCAATGCCGCGCAGTACTTCATAACGAATTAACGGCGTAATGGCTAGTGCTACCTCATTATCACTCAACAAATGGCTTAAAATGGTTTTAGCGTGAGTACGCTTTTCTTCAGAAGTTGTGCTTGTTGCGTCAAAAGCAGCAATCAATAAATTCGTATCTAATAACACACGGCGAGTCATCGTTATTCCTTTATTGATTAATCAAAGCTAGTAAGCGTTGTTTAGCATCGGCTTGTTGAGTGGCGGACATACGTTCTAATTTCATCTGATTTAGATCAATGCCAAACGCATCTTTCAAAACATCTACAATTGCGGCATTGTTTGGGGATTTAATTAAATGGGTACGAACAATACCATCTGCATCACGTTGTAAGCGATAGGCTTCACCTTCTTCTAGTTGGGATAAGACGATGGATGAATGCGTGCTAATGTAAAAGGTAGTATTGGGAAATAAGCGTTTTAATAAAGGAGTAATCTGCGCTTGCCACGCAATATGAAGATGGCTTTCTATTTCATCAATTAACACAATACCCTTAACATTTTGTAACTGCTGTTCATTGGTGAAATAACTATAACCTGAAACAATGGCTTGAATAATTTTTAAAATAGAAGCAAAGCCTGTGCTTAAATGAGATAACTCACGTTTTTGGTTGTCTATTTTTAAACTAACTCGCCCATCACCACTAATTTCCAAGAAATTAGAATCAATGCTGGAGTCGATTTGATTTAGTAGCTTTAAAACGGTTTTGATTTCTATTTCACGATTGTCTTCGGCTTTTTGATAGGGATTGGAAGATTGGGCTAGTGTCATAAACCAGCTTTCTATATTTGTCTCCATATTAATCGAAACTGAATTATTTTCCATTTGGTTAATTATTTTTGAAATGTATTTATCATGACGTTCATTAAATGATCCTATGGATTTTATGTTATTATTGTTGTGTTGAATAAAACCACGGTTTTGTGAAGCTAAAAATAATATAGGAAGAGAATGCTTTGGAATCATTTCTGGATGAATACTTTTCGTTCTAACAATATCTTCAATATAATTGTTGTTGATTTTAATACTATTAAAAACAATGAAGTTGCTTATGTGCTGCCAATGATAATAAGCTATATGTGAGTAAGAAATAAGTAGATATTGAAATAAAGCCTCCAGCATTTTAGTTTTACCAATCCCATTAACCCCAATAAAGGTATAAACCCGTTGGTCGGGTTGTAGCTCTAAAGCGATAGTGCCGACACCTTTAACGCCTTCAAAGGTAATGTTTGTTCCAAGCATTGTGCTTACCTAACTTGTGTATTGCTGCAATATAGCTTAGTCGCTAAACCAAAATCACCACCAATTCTTTAGGTCCATGTACACCATACGCGAGCGTTTGTTCAATATCCGCTGATTTAGACGGCCCCGAAATCAATAAGGCATTGGTTGGCATGCCATGTTGCACCCAACCTTGCGCTTGGATCGCTTCGGCAAAGGTGCTGTAGAGCTTAGCAGTGTCGAGTAGGGCTATGTGAATCGGTGGCACGAGCGACATTAAGCGCGGTTCGTCGCTGTTGGGCATCAGAATGAGGCTACCAGTTTCAGCAATGCCGCCGTCAGTGGCGGTAAATGCGGCATCGACTTGGTGAAACAGTTCATCTTTCCATAATTCAATGGGTTGCGCATAGTCCAAGGCTTTAGGAAAACGCTGGGCTTGCGCACTGATTTTCTGCCCCAGCACGGTATTAGGTGCGTAAAGCAGGTTGTTTAAGCCTTTTTGTTGGCAAATATCGGCTAAGGTATCCAGCCAAGTAGACCTATTAGCTACGTGAATTTCCGCCCGCACGGCTTGCATACGTTCGCTAAAGCGTTGGATGCGTTCGTCTAGCGTCCAGTCATAGCGGCTTAGATAATCGCGCCCTTGGCTATCCATTAATGGGCGGGCGACTTGAGTTAAACGCGCCAAAATTGCAGAACGGGCGTTATTCATAATCGACTCCCAATTGTTGTAGGCGTTCGTGTAAGGTGTGTTCAGCAATTTGCGGTGCGGTGCGTACATGAGTCCACGCGCTGAGTTTGCTGGGCACTAAGCCGCGTAAGCGTGTGCTGGTTTTGGCACTGAAATTATAAATACGCGGGTGTGAAGCCGCCCATGCCCAACTTTTCCACGTAGCAGCTTCGCTGAGATAGCGACGTTTGCCTGCACCTTTGGTCGTCACTTGATCTTGACGCACCGCATCGTAACGTAGGCGATTAATAATCGAAGGAATCGGAATACGCACCGGACACACTTCCGCACACGCGCCGCATAAGGTGGAGGCTTGCGTGAGTTCGCCATACACATCTAAACCGGCTTTTTGTGGCTCTAAAATCGTACCAATCGGTCCCGGATAGACTGTGCCATAACTATGCCCGCCAATACGCACATACACCGGGCAATGGTTAATACACGCCCCACAACGAATACAACGCAAGGTAGCCAGCAATTCCGGGTCGCTATAAATGGTCGAACGCCCATTGTCCAATAACACCAAATGCACTGCTTCAGGTCCGTCTTTTTCGCCGGGTTTACGTGGGCTAGAGATCATATTGAAGTAGGTGGTAATGGGTTGCCCGGTAGCTGAGCGCGTCAGAATGCTTAAGAGCGGCGGTACATCGCTTAAGCTTTCCACCACTTTTTCAATGCCAGTGACCGCAATATGCACCGGTGGCACAGTCGTGGACATACGCCCATTGCCTTCATTTTCCACTAAGCACAGTGTGCCGGTTTCAGCCACCATGAAATTCACGCCGGATAGACCTACGGGGGCAGCATAAAACTTTTCGCGCAAAATCCGCCGCGCCGTTTGCGTGAGTTCATCGACGTCTTCGGTATACGGAATATCGGGGAATTTTTCGTGAAAGAGCTTGGCGATTTGCAGCCGGTTTTTATGAATGGCGGGCATAATAATATGCGAGGGCGTTTCATGATCAAGCTGAATAATGAATTCGCCTAAATCCGATTCCAAGGCTTCAATGCCCTGTGCTTCCAGAAAATGGTTTAGACCCATTTCCTCCGATACCATCGACTTGCCTTTAATCATCGACTTAGCCTTATGAGTTTGCATAATGCCTAACACGATTTGATTGGCTTGTTCGACAGTTTCTGCCCAATGCACTTGAATGCCATTCGCGGTTAAATTCGCTTCCAGTTGCACCAACAATTCCGGCAGTTTGCTTAAAGCGTTGGCACGAATCGCCATGCATTGGCTACGTAAGCGTTCCAATTCAGGCTTATCTGGGAATTGATCTAAACGGCGGCTCATTAAGCCATCCATTGCACGGTAAAAGTTAGCGCGAATCTCCGCTTTAGCTAGATTATGGCTAACGGTTTGACGAAAGTTAGACATCATATTGCTTTACCTCCCGTGCGTTCCCATAAAAATTCGGCAATATGTTGACTAGGAATCGGCTCGCCTTGTTTCGCCATTGCTCCGCCAATATTCATAAGGCAGCCGCAATCTTGGCTGACTAAACGCTGGGCTTGTGTAGCACGAATGTGCGTCACTTTATCCAAGACCATCGCGGCAGAAATTTCCGGTTCTTTCACCGCAAACGTACCACCAAACCCGCAACATTCGGCTTTTCGCGCTTGTTCGACTTTTTCCACATGGCTTAATTGGGCTAACAAGTGTTCGATTTTATCCGCCACGCCCATTTCGCGCCGCGCTGAACACGAGGTATGGGTCGCCACCTTAATCGGTTCGCCCAAGTCTTTAAGTTCAATTTTTAATACATCGACTAAAAATTCGGTGAATTCATACACACGGCTGGCAACAGCTAAGGCTTGCGCCGCGTCGGCTTGTCCGGCGAACAATTCGGGATAATGGTGTTTCATCATGCCTGCACACGAACCCGACGGCACAACAATCGGAATCGGTTTAGGAAATAAGCTTAATTGTGCTCTAGCCACAATACGGGCTTCATCACGGTAGCCGGAATTAAACGCGGGTTGCCCACAACACGTTTGCGCTTGCGGGTAAATCACCTTAATCCCATCGCGCTGTAGCAATTGCACCGCCGAAACCCCTGCTTGTGGATAAATTAAATCCATGACGCAAGTACCAAAAAAATACACCGTTTGGGGGCGTTGATTCATAGGCTTATCGTCCTAATCGAAGAGTAGGGTATCCCTACAACTGGATACGGATTAACTGGTTTCATAAGCTGGCATTACTAAATACAGTGGTTTGGAATAGGCTAGTCTTTTTATAACTCAATTGTTTGAATATTGTTAGATTGAAGAGGCATATGCTTTAATTGCCGTGCGGCTGGTTGTAAATGTGGGGATAGGGCTTTTTCTAGGCACTGTAAATTATCAATAAGCCAGTTAATACATTCTTCCCAGTTTTCATTGTTATAACTATCTATTTCATGTGTAATTTGCACCCGCGCTGCTTTTTTATTATCTAGGCGCAACCACTCTAGTGTTTTACCAACCAGCGTTTCAATTTCTTGCTTTTTCTCATAAAGGTAATCGAAGATATACTTATTTTCTTCTTTGTTAGCTCGATGAAATGATAATTCGACGCGAATTTCTTTTTGCCCAAAAATCAGATTATAAGCACAACCACTAATACCTGAACCAGCAGAAAGCCAATGGTCTTTGCTAGGGCTTATATTATTATATAAATTGCACCCACTATTGCGTAATGCTTCTAAGGCTTGTTCCCAAAATGCCATACGTGTGCTATGTCGATTTTTTAGCATAACGTCAGCGGTTTTCTCTTCAGCTTCCTTGACAGACATACCAATTCGGAATTCTTGTTCCTCTGGTGTTGGAATAATTTGTTCAATGCTGAGTAATAATTCTGTTTGTAATTGATAAGGTGTAACCTTAAAACACTGAATGCTTAAACCTTGACCTAATAACCATAAGACCGTACTAGTTACTTCTTTACGAAAATAGGCAGCAACTAATATAAGGCGTTGGCTGTTGCCTGTATTTAATTTAACTTCCTCAATATCTGGTATTTCTAAAAATTCACAGATTTGAGAGACAGCATCATCATTATTTTGATAGCGATGAAGGTACTGTTGGTAAATTTCAATAATTTGTAGTTTACTCAAGCTTGAACAGTAAGAAGCATATTTTAAAGCTTGCCAGACAACATCACGTCCACTGTCATCTAGTTTATTTTCAATAATGACAAGATTACCTGCCTTATCCAAGGCTAATAAATCTAAGCGCTCGCAGGTTTCGTCAAAGCCATCAAATTCTTTCTGAATAATCAGTAATTCTTCCCCTAATGCATTAGGTTCATAAGCTAACCATTCCTGTAAATGCTTGCGCTCTGTAAATCCTAATTCACCAAAATATTTGGTGGGTAGTGCCTCAATCCGGTTAGTGGTTGTATTAATTAAATACATTAAGCTGAATCCTTTAACTAGTAATACGAATAAGGCAGATTTTGTAGCCAATAAGTGATGCTTTTAATGGCAAGTACTTTACCCTTATTGGGGGAAATACAGAAATATAAATTAAACTTTTGACCTGTCTATCACTTCATAGGAGATTGATACCCACGAGATTATGCAGATTCGCGCCTTTTCCCGTACATGCCCACATGACGCTAAATAGGGTATTATTGCGCCAACGTTTTGTTTTTTCTTGCCTATACTTGCCGGTTATTATTAAAAATAACAGGAAACTGGTATGCGAATTTGCTTAAGTATTCTATTCATTGGCGGTATTAGCAGCGTTAGTCTGGCAGATGCGATCACTCCCGCGCCTAAGTGTCATCTTGCAGATAAGTATGTGGTCATGGAACAACCTACTGCCAGCGATGCTGTGGGCACAAATTTTAGTATTTATGTGAAGAAAAATACCACGGAAAAGGTGAAATGCCCGTTAACTGACAAAAAGACGAGTTGGCGTATTGCAAATGAAAATGCGGAGTATTATCTAGGGCAAACCGGCAAATTTTTGGTGTTAGATAGCGGTACAGCGGCACAAATGCGGGATTTAGTCATATGGGATTTGGCTGAACGCAAAAAAATAAAAACGTTTAGTTATGAAGCGCCTGCGCAACTTAAAAGTTATGATTTAAGTTATTGGGTGCGTAGTCAAGATACGGTCAACGCTGCTAATTGCCCAAATTTAAAGGAACTGGAAAAAATGGGTTTAGGGCAGGCGATTGATTATCAGGAAACGCTAAACCTTAAAACTATGCAAATTAATAAGACACAAAAAACACGTTGTGCAGGCGTTTCTTAATATAATTAATGCCAAATAAAAACAGTAGCTTACACCGTTTAAAGCATTAAAATGACCGCATATCTAAGCGATGCAAGGCTCTACGGAGAGATAAGCTAGCATTGAGCCTTATTACCCATTATGAGGCTCAACCAATGGATACACAAAATCGCACCAATGCGTTATTTCCACGCGTGGCAAATGGCAATCAAAGCAATGCTGTATTACAAGCCAACGCGCAAATGAGTGCGGCATTTGGCAATCGGGTAAACAATAATAATTCCTCAAACAATCCACAAAATCTGTTTAATTTGATTCAGCAAATTTTGAATCAATTGTGGAATCGTCCGGCTAACCCGTCTGTGCCTGATATTCGCGCAGTGTACGGTGCGCCTGTGCCAAATCCCACACCGACCCCACCAGACAATCGTGCCATTTACGGTGCGCCTGTGCCGAATCCTAACCCGAATTTACCGATTGATAGCGGTTGGGCGCGCCCTGTATATGGCATGCCCGTGATCGACCAACCTGTCGATTTAAATGGGGGCGATGCATTACCTGTGTACGGTGGACCTAATATTCCTAAAGATTTAGTGCTACCGAAAGCGTAAAAATTCAAGACGCTACTAGATTCGATTAACTTTTATTAGAACTACAAAAATATGACTGCTTTAACACCGACCAATCTACGTAAACGTAAAGCTTATGCGGTCTGGGAAATTACCCTGAAATGCAATTTAGCTTGCCAGCATTGTGGTTCACGCGCTGGCAATGCCCGTACCGATGAGCTTTCGACCGCCGAAGCCTTAGATTTAATTAAGCAAATGGCGAATTTAGGCATTGATGAAATTACCTTAATCGGCGGTGAGGCGTATTTACGTAAAGATTGGTTGCAGTTGGTTGAAGCCATAGTCAAACACGGTATGTATTGCTCCATGACTACCGGTGGTTATGGCATTAATGCGGAATCGGCACGGCGTATGAAAGACGCGGGTTTATTATCCGTGTCGGTGTCTGTCGATGGCATGGAGCAAAATCATGATTTACAACGGGGTAAAGCGAATTCGTGGCGTTATGCGTTTGAGTCGATGGCACATTTGCGCAATGCGGGTATTCCGATTACGGCGAATAGCCAAATTAATCGCTTAACTGCGCCCGAATTGCCCTTATTGTATGAAAAGTTAGTCGAGCAGGGGATTAGCGGTTGGCAATTAGCCATGACAGTGCCAATGGGGAATGCGGTGGAGAATGCGACTTGGTTATTGCAACCCGCCGAATTATTGGTAGTCCATCCGGTATTAGCTTATCTAGCGACCAAAGGTTTAGAACAAGGCTTGATTATGCAGCCCGGCAATAATGTGGGGTATTACGGCCCTTATGAAAAGCTATTGCGTGGGCACGGTTCACAAAATCCGTGGGCATTTTGGCGCGGGTGCTCAGCAGGTTTAAGTACCTTGGGTATTGAAGCCGACGGTACGATTAAAGGTTGTCCTTCTTTACCAACCGGACGTTATACCGGCGGCAATATTCGCACCCAATCCTTATACGACATTGTGACGACTGCCGATGAATTAACCTTTAATTTAAATGCAGGCACGGAAACCGGCAAAGATCATTTGTGGGGTTTTTGCCAAAGCTGTGAATACGCAGATTTATGCCGAGGCGGTTGCAACTGGACGGCGCACGTATTCTTCGATAAACGCGGCAATAACCCTTATTGTCATCACCGCGCGTTAGTGCATGCCGCGCAAGACCAACGCGAAACTCTCACACTTAAACGTAATGCGTTTGGCTTGCCGTTTGATAATGGTGAATTTGCGATTCAACTAGACGCATTACAAGCCGAATGGCCTGCACACTTAGCGAGAGTAACGCCAGACAGCATTCAATGGTCACAAGCGTGGTTAGATGAAACGCCGGATTTAGCCCAGCAAATTCAAGCTGAAATCGACGCGAATATTGCCAGTATGCAAGCGCATTTAAAGAGTGCAAAAGCGGCTTAAGGTTGCCGCCCCGCATAGTCCACTGCAAATTGATACGCTGCCCGTCCGCTTTTAGACGCACGGGTACGCGCCCACATTAAGGCTTCTTTTGCCACCTGTTCGTCATAACCTAAGCCAAAATGTTGCAGCCAATGTTGCACGATAGTTAGATAAGCGTCTTCGCGGAATTGATAGAACGAAAGCCAAATACCAAATCGTTCGGATAGCGAGATTTTTTCTTCAATCGTATCCACATAATGCACTTCTAAATCATCGACTTGGGTTTGCGATTGCACATTGTCCGCCATGTATTCTGGCAATAAATGCCGCCGATTTGAGGTGGCATAAATCAAGACATTCTCTGGAATAGCGGTCATACCGCCGTCTAACGCAACTTTTAGGGCTTTGTAACTAACGTCCGCCGCTTCAAACGATAAATCGTCACAGAATAGAATAAATTTTTTATCGCTTTGTCTTAACAGTTCGGTAATGTCGGGAATGTCGACTAAATCATGACGGTCGATTTCGATAATGCGTAAGCCTTGTGCCGCATAATGTTCGAGCAAACCTTTGATAATGGAAGATTTACCCGTGCCTTTTGAACCCCACAATAAGGCATTATTGGCAGGTTTTCCCGCTAAAAACTGTTCGGTATTCTGCACGAGAATACTCTTTTGCCGATCAATGCCCTGTAGATCATCCAATCTAATTAATTTAGGGTGCTGAATGGCTTGAAATTGCCCTTGGTTATGCTGTTTTTTCCACGTAAACGCTATGTATTCGTCAAAATTGGGCGGCACAATTTGAGTCTTACCACTTAATTGTTGTTCGAGCTGGGCAAGGGTACGAGCGATTTGGTTTAAAACGGGTAATAAGCTTGAATCCATTGCGGATACTCCATGCTGATAAATTGTGTGGCAGTTTATACTTAATCCACTGGATAGGCGGCTGAAACTTTTTTATTATTAATACGACTAATAAAAAAATAATATCAGGACCCCATATTATGATTAAAACAATACTGTCCTCTGTGGTTGGGCAAATAACCTTCGCATTAATCGGGCTGGCCGTTATCTCTGCTTATAGCCTTGAGCCGCAAGCAGCCGTGTTACCCAGCAAAACCTTAGCCGGTACACAATGGCAATTACAAGCTTTATTGGGTGAAAGTCTACAAAGTGAACGTCCGATTACCCTAGAATTCGATCAGTTACGTTTATCAGGCTTTGCTGGTTGCAATCGTTTTTCAGGCAATTACACCTTAGGTTCAGACGGCAGTTTAGGAGTAGGTACAACCAGTGCAACTAAAATGGCCTGTAATGAACAACGCAACCAAGTAGAGCAACGTTTTCTACAGAAACTGCAAGCAGTACATCAATTCAGTTTGAATAATGGGCAATTACAGCTTTTGGATGCACAACGTAAGGTACTAATGGCATTTACCAGCCAAAATTTAACTAATTAGTAAATCCCTTACCATTTATCGGTATTTCGCTTAGGCTTAGTGAGTGTCCATTAGCCATCAATAACTTAGCTACTTAGACTGGCGTTAGTGTTTTCTAATGCTGGTCTAAGTCTATGAAAGCTAATCGGCTATTGCTGTTATTATTGAGCTTTACTTCTTTATTTCCGCTCTGTCTCAAACCCCTCATGGCGGGTGAATTTGATCCGCTGAATACCACTGAATTCAATCGTGCTTTAAATCTTGCCATACCGACCACTGCTGTCATGCGTACTACTAGTCAAAGTGGGCGCAGTGCTGTAGCGGCTGTACCTGCAACCGAAACCTTATTGGTCGAACGGCACATTAATCAAAAGGGGCAAAACGGACGTTTGGCGGATGTGTATAGCTATGACTACGCTAAGAATGAAACGGTGTTCAGTGTGGTAGATTTAACCACTAATAAAGTGCTATCGACGGAACGTAAGCAAAAGCTGCAATTGCCATTAACCGCTAATGAATTACAACGTGCAACCGACTTGATCTTTGCTGATGCTGAAGAACGCCGCTTATTAAACACAGAATACAAGCGTATTACCGGCAAAGAATTAACATCCGTTAGTCAATTAAATGTTAAAGCGTTTGTGTTTGATGCCGAAAGTTTGCCAGAGCGCTTAAACCCTGCTTCTAAACAATGTGGCTTGCACCGTTGCGCCCAAGTTTTGCTGTATACCCATGCGTCTGTGGTGTTTGAAGTCAGCCCTATTGTGAATTTATCCAAGGGTATTGTTACCCAAAATATTGGTTTCTAAAGGAAATCCTCTATGCAAAAACCAATGCTGTATTTAACGGCAGGGTTGCTTATGGCTTGGCAACCCCTCGCCTATGCTGCTGTGGCTACTACCTGTACCGGGCAGCAAATTAATAAAACCTTTGCCTCGGGTGCAAGTTGGAATCTGTGTTGGACAGTGCGTCCCGCTGAAGGCGTGGTGTTATCACAAGTGAGCTATAAAGCGCCGAATCAAGCGGCGCGGCGCGTCTTGGGTGAAGCCAGCTTATCGCAATTACAAGTCGATGCGGATGATGCGGCTACCTCGTCCGCGTTCATTAATACGGATACTGGCTTAGGCAATACCTTATTAACGTTGACCAGTGCCGATTGCACAGGTGGCACGTTATACGCCAGCAACGGACGCAATGTGTTATGCGGAGTAGTGCGTAGCCACGGTTATTTATACAAATACACCACACAGCGCCAAGGGCAATTCTGGGATTTAGCCAGCCAGTCACAAGTCGGCTCACGCAACTACTCGGTACGTTGGCGCTTATATGAAAATGGCACAATTGAACCCAGTTTAGGCATTAGTGGGCAATTGCCAGTCGTGAATGCCACGGCTGCGCAATACGGCTGGCCGGCGATGGCAACGGGTAAAGTTGCAACCGGTTTTACCACACATGCGCTATGGCGTTTGGATTTTGATTTAGATACGACCAATGGCAATGATGTCATTGAAGAATTCAATAGTACGCCGAGTGTTGATCGCCTAACCAAAGTGAAAAGCATGACGGTATTAGGCACAGAAACCTCGCGCCTACAAAATCCAGAAACCAAACGTTGGTGGCGGGTGCGCGATAGTACAACCACGAATGGCGGCGTGGGAACAATCTCTTATGAAATTGTGCCGAATGATTACGATCAAAGTCGGGCAAATAGCAATAATCAAGCGTGGTTAGCTGCTGATATTTTCTTTACCCGTTATAAAGATTGTGAAAAACAAGCCGCGCGTAATGCGCCAGCGAATGGCTGCGCCAGCGATGTGTCGCAATTCGTTAATAATGAAGCTATCAATTCGCAAGATGTGGTGGTTTGGTATAAACAAAGTTATCACCATTTACCCCGCAGCGAAGACAGCAACCGTATTGCCACGCAATGGAGCAGTTTCCAATTACTGCCACGCGATTGGCATGCTCGCAATCCATTTTAAGGCAGGTGAACTATGCAACGCATTCTACGTTTAAGTCTCAGCCTGTTAATGGGCTGGTTACTGTTGGGTTATTTACCCCAAACGCAAGCAGCTGAATTTTGTGCGGATAATTACTATATCAATGTAACCTTACCCAACCAAGCGCGTTGGGATATGTGTTGGGAACACCGCGCCCGCGAAGGCATTTTATTGCACCATGTATTTTACACGCCGCGTGGGGGTACACGACAAATGGTGTTTTACCAAGCCGCATTAGCGCAAATCCATGTTCCTTATGACGATAACGGCGCGCGTTATCACGATGTATCGGATTATGGTTTAGGCAATAGCTATATGATGAATCTCAGCACTCAGGATTGCCCGAACGGCGAGTTACTAACCTACAATGGTAAAAACGTACTGTGTAAGCAAGTGGGAACACGCGATGATGCTTATACTGACAATAGCGACCGTCTACAAGGCGATGCTTTAAGTCTGTTTAGTATGTCCTCGATTGGTGCATATAACTATATTCCACAGTGGCGCTTTTTTGATGATGGCTCGATTGAACCGGGTATTGGCGCTACTGGTGCATTGCAACGCTTTGGTACAGGTGGTTTAGAACGCCAAGGTTGGTTGATTGAGAATAATAAGGTCGGTATTGCGCACTTACATAACTTCTTTTGGAAGTTGGATTTTGATTTGGGTAATACGGGCAATGACGATATTGTAGAAGAGTTTAACTATACCCAAGCAGGTGGCAAAACTACGCGAGCTGTGACACGTTTTACCACCGAAACGGCGCGTAATGTTGAACCGACTAGCCTACGTACTTGGCGTATTCTGGATGGCAACTTGAAAAATACTAAAGGCTTGCCAATTTCCTATGACATTCGTTTAAATCAAGCCAATCAGATGGATACGGGGCCTAGTGCTGAACCGTTTACGCATTTTGATTTCTATGTAACCAAGCAAAAATCCTGTGAATTATTTGCTTCGCATAATCCAACCACCAACGGTTGCGCTGATAATCTCAGCACCTTTGCCAATAATGAAAGCATTAGTGGGCAAGATATTGTGGTTTGGCCCTCCGTTACGTTTTATCACATGCCGCGTGCCGAAGATGCCCCGTATATGGATGCGCATTGGTCAAGTTTCCGGATTACACCGCGTGATTGGCATTCAGTAAATCCATTGAGTAACAGCGCAGAAACGACAGGTACAACGAACCCAGAGCCACCCACTCCGCCCAGCACTGATACGTATTCAAACAGTGCGGCAGGTTTGACTGTTAATGGTCTCTTAAATGATTGGGCAAGTTTAACGCCGTTCCCAGCCGACCCTGATGATATTAGCGGCGCTGCTAATAAATTAGATTGGTTACAGGCGTGGATGGCTAATGACAATAGCAATTTATATATCGCTTATAAAACCCAAGACGCAATTCCAGAACATAACTGGGCTTATCAGGCTTATTTGGATGTGGATAATAATACGGCGACAGGTTACCCCAGCAGTAATGTTATGGGAGCAGATTATTTAATCGAAGGGCGTAGTGTCTGGCGTTATATTGGTACGAATGGTTCATGGAACTGGATTTATCAAGGGGAAGCTACTTCTGCGGTGAATGCGAATACCCTAGAAATTCGTATTGCTCGTAGTTTATTAGGTAATCCTAGTCAGTTACGCGTCATTTTCTGGGGAAGTAATGCCGCTTTCGGTGGTACTGCTACCGATGCGTATCCGGATGGTATTACCAACGCGAATGCGGCGGTGCGTTATTTTAACTATCGCATGTATACTAGTGGTGTTACCCCACCTCCACCAACTGACCCACGTATTAATAACACGGTCACTAGCATGGCGGTAGACGGTAATCTTGCAGATTGGACGGGTAAAACCTCGTTTGGTATTGATCCAAATGAGATGAGTGGTGCAAATCTAATTGATTGGCAAGAAGGCTGGATGGCGAATAGCAGTTCCACCGTCTATCTCGCTTATCGTACCAAAAACACGGTTAATATTCAGAATGTATGGGGGCATAACATATATTTAGACACAGATGAAAACCCTGCGACAGGTTACCGCCAAGATGGGCTAGGTGCTGAATATTTAATTGAAGGCACAACCTTATGGCGTTACACCGGCACTGGTGGCGACAACTGGAATTGGACAGAAGTGGCGTATGGAATTCGCCGCACGGGTGATACCACAGCGGAATTCAATTTTCCACGTAGTAGTATCGGTAATCCTAGCGCCCTGCGTTTGAGCTTTGTAGGTGTAAACGCAGCTATAGGTGGTAATGCTGTGGATAATTATCCTGATACGAATCGTACTCCTAATTACTTTAGCTATCGGTTTTAAGTCATGTCAGTGTCTATACCTTATGTATTGTTAAGTGCGGTTTTAGGACTAAGTACTTCAGTAAGTTATGCCAGTACACCTTGGCAATTAAGTCAAACAAGTGTGAAAGGGCAGTTACAAAGCGAACTTCAGTGTGTAACTGCGCCTGCGGTAGGTGACTTTCAGAACTGCACCTTAAAACTAAACAGTACACAAACGTTACCGAGCGATTTAACGATTGCAATGGATGGCGGTATGCCTGCGCATGGACACGGCTTACCCACTGCACCCAAAGTAGTCGCAACCGATAAAGTCGGTGAATATCGTATCGAAGGTTTGAAATACAGTATGACCGGCGAGTGGCTATTAGGCTTTATGCTGCAATCTAAATCAATGAATGACAAAATTGTTTATAAATTTAGTTTTTAAGTAAGCTTATGCGCCATTTATTGCTAGGGGCGCTAAGTTTGCTAGTTATTGGGGCGGGGGTTTATAGCTATGGACAGTTATCTACCTCTGCACCCAACTTTCAATGGACTGCGCAAGAATTAGCTACCCTCAACAGCCTCAAGTCTAACCCTAATCCCGCCACGGATGCATCCAACCGCTATTTACATAATGCAGCCGCCGCTGATTTAGGTCAGCATTTATTCTTTGATAAACGTTTTAGCCGTAATGCACAAATTGCCTGCGCAAGCTGTCATCAACCGGATAAGCAATTTGCAGACGGTTTAGCAGTTGCCAGCGCATTGGCAACCGGCACACGCAATACACCTTCCTTATTGGGAGTCGCAAAGCAGCATTGGTTTTTTTGGGACGGGCGTAAAGATAGCTTATGGTCGCAAGCGCTTGCCCCTTGGGAAAATCCATTGGAACACGGTTTTACCCGCACGGAAGCGGTTAAGCTACTACTGAGCGATGCGCAATATGCAAGCCAATATCAAACAGTCTTTAAGAGCGCTTTACCGTCTGAGTTGCCTCAGCGTTTAACTCAGGCTGCCACGCCTCTAGGCGATTTAGCGCAATTACAGGCATGGAAACAGTTGCCGGATACTACCCGACAACAAGTTGATCAAGTTTATGCCAATATGGGCAAAGCGTTAGCGGCTTACATGGCGACTTTGCAAACACCGCCCAGTCGATTTGAGCATTATTTGCAACAGCTTAATCAAGCCGAAACCCACGTTTCTACCTTAAATACGCAGGAATTAGCCGGAGCGCGTTTATTTGTGGGTAAAGCTCAATGTATTTTGTGTCATTCGGGGGCGCAATTAAGCAATTTGGGTTTTCAAAATATTGGTTCGGGGGTCATAGGTAAAGATAGCGGGCGGGCAGCCGTATTAGATGAACTACGAGTAGATCGTTTTAATTGTTTAGGCGGGTTTAGTGACGCTAAGGCTGAACAATGCGCAGAATTAAATTATATGACACGGGATCGGCATTCAGTCTTAGGTGCGTTTAAAGTGCCGAGTTTGCGAAATGTGGCGCACACTGCCCCCTATTTTCATGATGGGCGCTTTGCATCGCTGGAAAAAGTGCTGGCGTATTATGTGAGCGTTTCACACGACGCTACGCTTGAAAAAGATTTGCCGCCGATTAACTTATCGGCAGACGAACAGCGTCAACTAGTAGCCTTTTTGAAAACACTGTAAACGAAAACGCCCAAATTGCTTGGGCGTTTATAAGCATTTGCAAAATTGAAAAATTAACTTTCTGCCATTAATTTTTCATATTTTTTCATCAATTGCTCTTTATTTTCAACGTGTTCGGGGTCTTTTGGAATGCAATCTACCGGACATACCGAAACACATTGTGGTTCGTCGTAGTGACCCACGCATTCTGTGCAACGGGTTGGATCAATTACATAAATTTCATCACCCGGTGAAATCGCATTATTAGGGCATTCTGGTTCGCACACATCGCAGTTAATGCATTCATCGGTAATCATTAGAGCCATTTCTATCCGTCCTCTATGCGTTTTGGAATTTCAATTTTAACAGGCGCGTTGTACGCGAGACATTAACCAGAATCAATGTCGTAATAAGCCTATTAGTTATTTAGACCTCGTTCGATGCGAATTTGCACTAATTTTTGTTTTAATGCTTCAAGTACATGTGGAGCAACAAAGCGTGATACGTCACCGTTTAACGTGGCAACTTCCTTGACGAGGGTGGATGAAATAAAGGAGTAGCTTTCGTTGGGCATGAGAAACACCGATTCAATATCCGGTGCTAATGAGCGGTTCATACTGGCTAGTTGAAATTCATATTCAAAATCAGCGACTGCTCGCATCCCACGAATTAAAACTTTAGCATTTTGTTTACGCGCCAAATCCACTAACAATTCTTCAAAACCAATGACTTCTATATTGGTTAGTTGTAAATCGTCAATTTCTTGCCGAATCATGTTCACCCGTTCTTCTAAGGAAAATAAGGGGCGTTTTTTCGGATTGGAGGCAACACCAACGACAACACGTGGAAATAATTTACGTGAGCGGGTAATCAGGTCTAAATGACCCCGAGTAATAGGATCAAACGTGCCGGGGTAAAGCGCTGTAATATCCATGCTTGTCATAGGCTTAGGTTAAGGTGGCGTAGTTTTAGCATTTAATGCTGCATTGCACAATAAAATTTTATCAAACTGTCATATTAGGCAGTTGTACGGCTGGGCACGAATTGCGCTACTAAAAATAGGAGACTCGCCAACATAACAATACTAGGCCCCGTGGGTGTATCAAATTGCAAAGATAAGAACATGCCACCCGCTAAGGCAATTAAGCCGCAAATCATAGCTAGGCCAACCATACCTTCAGGTGTACGTGCAAAACGCCGAGCAGTAGCGGCGGGAATAATCAGTAAGGCAGTCAGTAATAAAACGCCAACAACTTTCATAGCAATTGCCACAGTAAACGCCACTAATAGCATATAAGCCGCACTTACTACTTTCACATTGATGCCTTCAACCTGTGCTAACGGTTCATGTACTGCCAGTGCAATCAGGGGACGCCATAATTTATACATTAAAGCAAAGATAGCGAAAGTTAAGCCCCAAGCGGTGAGTACATCGCTGTGACTGACGGCTAAAATGTCACCGAATAAATAGGCCATTAAATCGACACGTACCCCGGGTAAAAAGGTGAGGGCAACCGTGCCAATCGCTAGGGCGCTTTGCCCAATAATGGTCAATAAGGTATCGGAGCTAAGACGGGGATTGTATTGCACATATAACAATAGCAACGCAACGATAGCGCAAACCACCATCATCCACACATTAATCGGTAAGCCCGTCAGTAAACCTAATGCTACGCCTAATAAGGAAGAATGCGACAAGGTATCGCCCAAATAAGCTAAGCGTCGCCATAATAAAATGCTGCCTAATAACCCCGCTAATAGCACAACTGCGCTGCCTGCCAATAAGGCTCGTACAATAAAATCATCCATGCTTATGCTCTGGGCTAATGACACAGCCGTGTATATTGTGTTGATGATCATGGTGATGGGTATAAATGGCTAAACTATCTAGGTTAATATTGCCAAATAACCGCTTGTATTCGGAATGTTGTGAAACGGCTTCGGGTTGCCCTGAGCAACATAAATGCCGATTCAAGCATAACACTTGGTCAGTGGCTGCCATCACTAGATGCAAGTCATGTGACACCAATAAAATACCGTAACCATTGGCTTGTTTAAGTTGGGTTAGCAACTGATACAGTTCAGTTAAGCCCGCCACATCTACGCCTTGCCCCGGCTCATCTAAGACTAATAATTGTGGATTACGCAATAACGCACGGGCTAATAACGCACGTTGTAATTCGCCACCTGATAAGCTGTGAACAGATTGGCTTAATAAATAACTAATGCCAATTTGTGCGGCAATGGCTTGCACGCGTTTGGCATGATGACGTGGAAGTGATAAACCAATAAATCGCTCAACGGTTAAAGGTAATAAGGTATTGAGCTGAAACTTTTGTGGAACATAGCCTATGCTTAAATCCGGTTGTCGCCAGATTTTGCCTTTGTCTGGTTGTTCTAAACCTAACAACACTTTTAATAAAGTCGACTTGCCCCCACCATTTGGGCCAATGATGGTTAAAATAGAGTGCGAATGTATTTCTACACTCACATCGTGCAAAATCACCCGTTGTCCACGTTGTAGACTAATGGGTTCTAGCGTACGCAATAAGGGTTTGGACATAGCCACCGAAATTTAAAGAGTATATTCATGCAGCGTATTTTAGCGATTTTATTGGGAGTCTGCCTTGTTGTCTGCCAAGCTTGTAATAGTACGGAACAGGCAACCGCAGAAAAGCCGGTGATTATTAGTACGATTAAACCGATACAAGCTTTGGTATATGCCGTCGCAGGAGGCGAATATTCTGCCTTTAACCTAAAGCAGCTTTTACCTGATGGCGCATCGCCACATCATTACGCGTTAAAACCTTCGGATCGACAAGCCTTAGATTCCGCTAAGGTTATCTTTCAAATTGATTCGGGCTTTGAAACCTTTCTGGTACAACCCTTGCAAAACCTAGGCAAAGGCACAACGCTGATTAGCCTAAGTCAAGCCGCAGGCATTCAACATTTAAAATTACGCGCTGGGCATGCGCATGAAGGTCATGTAGATGAAGATTTGCACCTGTGGTTGAATCCGCAGAATGCCATTGCCATGACTAGGCAAATTGCCCAGCAATTAAGCAGTGTTGACCCTGCCCATAAAGCGCAGTATCAAGCTAATGCCGCGCAATTGATTCAACGCATACACGCTAGCGATCAAGCAATTGCACAGCAATTAGCTCCATTGAAGCAACGTCCTTATTTAAGCTTTCACGATGCATGGCAACACTTTGATACGCACTATCAATTAAGTTATGCGGGGTCAGTAAGCTTAGATGTCTCGCGTTTACCGGGTGCTAAACATGTACAGGATGTACGCCATATCATTGAAAGCCAGCAAGCGGTTTGTTTATTTCAAGAGCCGCAATTTTCTCCTGCTTTGGTTAAAACCTTAGCAGATGGTACTGGTATTAAGATTGGTCAATTAGATCCTTTAGGTGTCAATTTAGCCCTGACCCCTACCACTTATGTGGATTTGTTACAAAATGCTGCTACACAATTTGTAGAATGCTTAAAATAAGTTAGACATATAGCCCATAGTTTGCCAAGGCAGGTTGGGGTTCACGCCGACTTTCGCGTAATGCGCCGCCAATGTACTCAAAGCGCTGTACGCCTGCATTGCTATAACTTGGGCGATATAAATTGACTCGAAAAATACAGCCACCCCTTAGCATAATAATATTTTGATCTGACATTTTTAGCTGAATATTCGCCCCACGCACGGTATGAATCGCATCATCTGCGTAAATAGGGTCGCCCCGTTTTAAAATTCGGGCTTCGGTCTGCCCTGCTTGGCGGGCGGTTACTTTACCGCGTTTAGAAAGTACCGTGCCTACCTGCTCACGTCCTGTTGCTGCTGGCATATCGAACTCCATTTAGATTTAAAATTTACCCGCAATAGTCCTAACTCAAGTATAGTCAATAAGTTTTAATCTGCACTTTTAGCGTTATTTAAAATTTTAGGGTGTCACAAAATTCAGCTAAGCGGTAGCAGATGCACCGTTTGCTTAGCTTTAAACCACTTGAATTTGACAAATCTAAAGACATATTCAAGCAGCAGCTTCATGTTCAAGCAGAATATGACACAATGCAGCCCTTCGTTTCGTCATCAATTATTTGGCTGGAATGGCATGAAATTATTTAATCGCGCATTGCGTTTATGGACTATTTTGCGTGTGTTTATTGCGCATGGTTTAGACGAATTGCTATTTACAATTCCGTTTTTAAAACCCGTCGCGTTTCTCTATCACCTTGCCCCGTGGAATTGGCGTAAAAAACCCGAAATAGCGCCACGTGGTCAACGTTTACGCGAAGCTTTAGAAGAATTGGGACCCATTTATATTAAATTTGGGCAAATGCTTTCTACTCGACGGGATTTATTGCCCGAAGATATAGCGGTTGAATTTGCCCGTTTACAAGATCGTGTGCCGCCGTTTTCCAGTGAGCAATCTAAAGCTTTGGTTGAAAAAGCCTTAGGTAAGCCAGTGGCTGAAGTGTTTGAATATTTTGAAACTGATCCAATGGCATCTGCTTCTGTAGCGCAAGTACATGCGGCGCGTTTATGGGATGGCAAAGATGTTGTCGTAAAAGTATTACGCCCCAACATCGACAAAACCATTAAGCAAGACTTAGAGTTGATGTATACCATTGCGCGTTTGGTGGAGCGTTATTGGAAAGGTAGCCGTTGGTTACATCCGGTGGCTGTGGTGCGCGAATATGAGAAAAATATTTTAGAAGAACTCGATTTAGTACGCGAAGCCGCCAATGCTAGCCAAACCCGTCGCAATTTTGAATCTGATCCGATTTTGTATGTGCCAGAAGTATACTGGAAATATACGCATCAGAATGTCATGGTAATGGAGCGCATTTATGGCATTCCCGTTGGCAATGTAGAACAGCTACGGGCGGCCAATGTGAATTTCAAACGTTTAGGCGAATTGGGCGTGGAAGTGTTTTTTACGCAAGTGTTTAAACACAACTTTTTTCACGCGGATATGCACCCCGGCAATATTTTTGTGGATGCCAGTAATCCGCAAGAACCGCGCTATATGGCGGTAGACTTTGGCATTGTGGGTACGCTAACGCCGGAAGATAAACGGTATTTAGCTGAAAATTTCCACGCATTCTTTAATCGGGATTATGAGCGGGTGGCGCAATTGCATATTCAATCGGGCTGGGTACGTGATACCACGCGGATTGATGAGTTTGAATCGGCTATTCGCACTGTTTGTGAGCCTATTTTTAATTTACCGCTCAAAGATATTTCCTTTGGCTATTTCTTGATGCGCTTATTCCAAACTGCTCGCCGCTTTGATATGGAAGTACAGCCGCAATTAGTTTTGCTGCAAAAAACTTTGTTAAATATCGAAGGCTTAGGACGCATGTTGTATCCCGATTTGGACTTATGGGAAACTGCTAAACCGTTTCTTGAGCGTTGGATGGATGAGCAAGTGGGTGTGCGTTCCTTGGTGAATAACTTTAAAAAGAATTTACCTAAACTGGTGGAAGCTGCCCCCGAAATGCCAACGCTGGTTTATGATGTCTTAAAGCAGGCACAAGAGCATAAATTAAAGCTGCAATGGGAATCTGAACAAATTAAAGCCTTACGCGCAGAAGTCCAAACCGCTCGCCAACAAGTGTTGGGTTCAGTGAGTGGTGGCGCGCTGTTAATGGCGGGTATTCTGGTGTTTGGTTTATTACCCGAACAACCCATGCTCGCTTGGAGCATGAGTAGTTTAGGTACAGGTTTATTAGGTTTTAGTTTATTTAAGCGTACGCCTAACTCACAAGCGTAAGGTGGCTTCCCCCGGCTTGAACATGGATTTCAAGTCGTATAACACGCAATCGCTGCGACCTAAGGACTTAATATAATCCGCGCCCATTTCCTTAAATTGGTAATGGGCAACAGCAATAATAATACCGTCGTAGTGGTTTTGTGCCAATTGCTTAATGGGCGTAATATTGTATTCGTGTTGCGCCTCTTCGGCAGAGACCCACGGATCATACACATCCGCTTCAATATGATATTCGCGTAATTCTTTCAAAATATCGGTGACGCGAGTATTGCGTAAATCCGGGCAGTTTTCCTTAAAAGTCAAACCCATCACTAATACTTTCGCCTCTTCGACTTGGATTTTCTTCTTAATCATGGCTTTGACTAATTGCGTGGCCGCATACGCACCCATACCATCATTAATCCGCCGTCCGGCTAGAATGACTTCTGGGTGATAACCCAAAGTCTGCGCTTTATGCGTTAGATAATACGGATCAACCCCAATACAGTGTCCGCCAACTAAACCGGGACGGAATGGCAAGAAATTCCACTTAGTACCCGCCGCTTGCAACACCGCATCCGTATCAATATTCATGCGATTGCAAATGACTGCCAATTCATTGATCAAGGCAATATTCAAATCACGTTGGGTATTCTCAATAATTTTCGCAGCTTCTGCGACTTTAATGCTGGGTGCTTTATGCGTTCCTGCCACAATCACGCTACGGTACAGGGCATCGACAAAATCCGCAATTTCAGGGGTCGAACCGGACGTGACTTTCTTAATCGTCGAGACTCGGTGCTCTTTATCACCCGGATTAACCCGCTCGGGTGAATAACCCACGAAAAAATCCACATTAAATTTCAAACCCGAAATTTTTTCTAAAACCGGCACACAATCCTCTTCCGTCGCACCCGGATACACGGTGGATTCATAAATCACAATATCATTCGGCTTTAGAACTTTGGCAATACTTTCGCTCGCACCCACTAACGGGCGTAAATCCGGGCATTTTTGCGCATCAATCGGCGTTGGCACAGTCACGATGAACACGTTCGCATCGCGCATATCTTGCAAGTGACTGGTGTAGGTTAATTGAGTGGCTGCTTTTAAATCCGCAACACTCACTTCTAACGTGTGATCGCTACCACCACGCAACTCATCCACACGCGCTGCATTAATATCAAAACCAATCGTAGGGTATTGTTTGCCAAACTCAACGGCTAACGGTAAACCGACGTAACCAAGACCGATGATAGCAAGGGTAGATTCATGTAAAGGCTTCATAATTGTTGTTATCCCATTAACATTATTTTAGATGATTATTAGGGGAATTTTCTACAGTGTAGCAGGCTGAACAGCGTTCACCAAGCCTCAAATTGTATATAAAACTAGCTATCGGAAGAGTGGTTAGTTAACTAATCTGAAATTAAAAATTATATGATTATAAGTCCAATAGCATACGGTAATGGTGCTTATGTAGTGCATCAACAGCTTGCAAAACATATCAAAAATTACAAGATCATTCCTTATTCACCTAAGCTGAGTTTATTTCCTTTTGCTTATTACCCTATTGGTCGTAAAGAAACAGCTAACCTTATTCACTGCACACCGGATTCTGCTATTTTTCATCTGAGACGTAATGTACCAATGGTGGTTACTTTGCACGGTTATGCAATTGATAAGGAATTGCATCCTTATAGTAGCCTTGTGCAAAAAATACATGGTCGTACAGATTTACGCTGGTTACATCAACTAGCTGTAAAATATGCTGATGTACTTACCACCGTTAGCCAATATACTGCTAATCTAGCTCAACAAGACTTAAATATTAAAGAACCAATTAAAGTAATTTACAACGGTGTAGATGAGCAATTATTTTTTCCGAAAAAAAGAAATATTGTTAAAGAAATAAAAGTATTATTTAGTGGGAATTTAACACGGCGTAAAGGTGCTGATTTACTATTACCAATTATTGAACGTTTGGATAAAAATATTACGATTTATTATACTTCTGGGTTACGTGAAAAATCCAAATTATTAGATCACCCACGTTTATATGCATTAGGGAACATTCCTCATAAGAAAATGCCTGAGTTATATAGAAACATGGATATTTTATTATTTCCGACTGTTAGAGAAGGGCATAGCATTGCGGTTTTAGAAGCGATGGCAAGTGGCTTGCCTGTGGTGGCCTCAAATGTAGCTTCATTGCCAGAACAAATTATACATGGGCATGGGGGCTTTTTATGTACCTTAGGTGATGTCAATAGTTTTGCTAGTGCAATTCAAAACTTGGCAGATGATATTACTTTACGAAAATTTTTAGGTGACTTTAATCGTGCTGAAGTTGAAAAAAATTTCACTTTAAAGAATATGATTAATGATTATAATAAAGTTTTTTCTTTATATTGATTCACTTCAATTTTTGAAAAAAATTTAAAAGGTATATTAACACAAGTTACTAGTTTGAAGTTTTCGTACATTTTCTTATACATAACTCATTTTATGAAAAGAAATAAATGCGCGAAAGATTAGATTTATATACTTATCGTCATATATTAAAACTAATACATGACTCAAATTTAGAGTAATTTACTATGTTTGAAATAATTTATTATAAATCTTTTTGTTCAATAAATCTTTTCCACCATAATAAAGTGGATATCGTTCGCCACAGTAAAGTTGGATTTTTATTTACAAGATTTTTATATTGGTTTTTCAAACCTTTGGTATCTATAAATGGACAGTTTATATTATTAACTTTTTCATGAATTATATTTTCATTTTCTAATAACCAATATTTATACGGAAAAGGAAAATCCATTTTGATTTTTCTCCATGTCACTGGTGCTGGTAAAAGATTTTCTATAGATAATCGTAATATGTGTTTTTGCCATCCCTTATGAATTAAATATTCTGGGGGTAATTGCATACAATATTCTACAATTCTGTAATCTAAAAATGGTGCACGTGCTTCTATAGGAATACCGTAATCTGATTTGAAACTTGAACGTAACCAATAATTCATCATTTTATATGTCATATTAGCATTAGTTCTTTTATCAAAGGTATTAATTAAAGAATCATGTTTTATTGATTTTGTTAGTAATAGGTTTTTTAAGATTTTTTTTGCAGGAGATAGATTTTTTACTAGTAAATCTATTTTTCTCTCGGATAATTGACTAATAATTAACTTTTTTAATCCTTTGCCAATTGAAAGCTCATTATTATGAATTAATTCGTAAAAAAAGTCATTGTATTTTTTGTTTTCAAGTAAATATCTCAGAAATACACCATTATAATCTCCAGCGTACCCGCCAAGTAGTTCATCGCTGGCAGCTCCAGTTAAAACTACATGTATATTTTGTTCCTTTAAATGCTTGCGTAATAATTGATTAGTATGTAGGTTAGGAGAGTGAAAAGGTTCTTCTTGTAAATATATAAAATTATTAGCAGATTCCCAGAAATTATTATTTTTTGGGTAAATGACATTATAATTTATGTGTTGAGGATAGTGTTGACTAACTAAATTTGCATAGCTTTCTTCATCAGCACTATTATCATCAAATTTTACAGTAAAAGCATTAATACTTTTACCCATTATACCGCATGCTATTCCAACTAACGCTGATGAATCCAAACCGCCACTCAATTCAAATCCAATGTTGACATCAGCTCGCATTCTAAGTTCTAAAGCATTTAATAATAGGTTTCTTAAATGAATGCTAGCTTCATTACGGTTTATATCTTGAGTACTATAACGAGTCGTTGGCATATTCCAATAGCGAATGGGCGTAAAAGCTTCATTATCGGTTAGCCATACGTAATGTGCAGGCGGGAAATCTTTAATTTCATGCCAAAAAGTACCTGATGTGTCACGTTTACCATAAACAATAAATTCATAAATTGCATCTGGTCTAACTATTGAGCGATCTATTAGTTTTAATGTTAAAAGAGATTTAATTTCAGAAGCCCAATAATAATTATTATTTTTAATGAGATAATATAAATGTGCTTTTCCAATACGATCACGAGCTAATAATGTAGCATTTTTCTCTCTATCGTAAATTGCAACTGCAAAAAAGCCATTTAGTTTTGAAAAAACTTTTTCCTTCCAATATAAATAACCAGCAATTAAAACTTCCGTATCTGATTTGGTATAAAAATTATATCCAACATTTTCTAATTCTTTACGTAACTCAAGGTAGTTGTAAATTTCACCATTAAATGTAACACAAACGGATTGGCATTGACTCCACATAGGTTGATGACCATTTATAGACAAATCAATTATTGAGTAACGAACATGAGATAATCCAATATGATGATGAAAGTCAATAGCCTTGAAATATTCAGGTAAAGTATTTTTCAATAATATTGGGCTACGTGGAGAAGCATAACTTTGGAATTTTTTATATGTTTTATTTATTAATACGAATCCTTCGTCATCTGGACCTCTGTGTGCTATTGCTTGAGATAATTGTTCAAGCTGGTATGCAGTATTTATTGGCGTAGAAAGACTATAACCTGCTATACCACACATGACTTTATCCCTTTATTATGATTGAAAAAAACACTAATAGTATGAAACCATAAAAAATTTAATTTATAGCTAATATAAAAATAAATAAGGCTGAAAATAATTAGACCTATAATAAAATGCAGGTTTGTTGTTTCTAAATTAAAAATAATCAAATAGCTTATTGTTGCAGCTACAAAAGATAAAATAATAGGTTGGATTAAAGTCTTAAAAAAATCTAAAAAATCTAATTTGCAAACAGGATAGACTAAAAAATACCAACTAGGGATATAAGTAGTTAAGAATAAGACGCTCATAGACATAGCCAAATACTGAATATTTACTAACGACCCTAAAAGTACAAATACAACAGTTATAGGAAATAATGCTATATTCCAGTAAAGTGCTAATTTAGATTTTCCCTTAGCTGTTAATAGTATTCCGACTGGATTACCTGTCGCATTAAAAATTCCCCATATAGACAAGATTTTTAAGAGCGGTAATGTAGCCAACCATTTTTCATTAAAGAATAAAATAATAATATCATATGAATAGAATAAGATTGCTGTATAAATTGGTATATTAATTGCGTTAACTATGCTTAAAGTATTAATGTATAATTTTTTAAGTTCATTTGTATTATTTTGGTGCTCAGCCATCACTGGAAACATGATTTTTGTAATAATAGGATTAATAGTGCTAGATATACGTAAATTTATTTCTTTAGCTAAGCTATAAATACCAATGTGTTCTGAATTTAATAATAAACCGCCAATTAATATATCTAGTTTGGAAGTAATAGAGCCAACGATATTAGCGCCTAAAATTTCTAGACCAAATATTATAGAGGAATAAATTTTTTTAAAATTCCAATCTAAATTAAATTTTATATTACATTGTGGTTTTATAAATATCCATGTAAGAATTGAAGATGACATTACAGATGCCAGTAAACCAGAAACGGGGGAGTAGATAGATAAATTTAGATAAAAACTAATAGAAGTTATAATCAAGCCAATTATATTACTAATAATATCTATTTTTGATAAAATTTGAAAAGCCAGTTTTTTTTGAGCCAATGTTTTTAAGATTTGTGTCGTTGAATTAATAAATAATATTATTGCAATTAAAACTAATAGTGAAATTAGTTTCTCGGCTTTGTATATGTTGGCTATTAAAGGAGAAGCTGTAATCAAAATAAAAGAAATGCAAGTGCTAATTAATAAATTAAAAAAATATATTTGACCTAATTCATGTTCATTCAAGTGTTGATTGTAAATAATTGATTGATTAATTCCTCCATCGGAAATGGTTTGAGCAAATGTCATAAGTGCAAAAACAATAGCAAGTATACCAACATCACTAGGGATTAAATAATATGTAGTTAATAATAATTGAATGAAATGCATTATTGCTCTACTTATTAAAGCAATGCCATTCCATTTTATGCTATTAAATATTTTCTGTTTTAACATTTAAATTTGTTAATATAAATTTTACTAAGATACTAGATAAGCTGTTTTTTCATAATGAAATTTTTTAATATGTTTAATGACTGTTTTTTGATCGCTAATTTCTAAGTTGTAATATAAAGGCAGGCGAATAATACACTGGCTAGTATGTGTAGTGTATTTATCATCCCCATTAAATATGCCATATTGTATGCCAGCAGCTGTACTATGTAATGGAATATAGTGAAATATAGCTAAAATAGAATTGTTTTTAAAATATTCAAGAATATTTTTTCTGGTTTGTGCATCTTTAGTTTTTATATAAAACATATGAGCATTGTGTTTGCACTCATCGGGAATAGTAGGTAAAACTATAAAATTTTCCTCAACTAAAGGCTGAAGTTCTGTTTTATAGAATTCCCAAGATTTCATACGATTTTTGAGAATTAAATCACTATTTTCTAGTTGACCCCATAAATAAGCTGCCTGTAATTCACTTGGTAATAAACTACTACCAATATCTACCCATGTATATTTATCAACGATACCTTGAAAAAATTGTTTACGGTTTGTACCCTTTTCACGAATAATTTCAGCCCTATCAATAAACTGAGGATCATTAATAATTAATAGACCTCCTTCGCCACCACTAGTATAATTTTTAGTTTCATGAAAACTATAAGTCGCTAAATGTCCTAGTGTGCCTAATGGCTTATTTTTATAAGTTGCCATCATACCTTGTGCAGCGTCTTCTATGACAAAAATATTGTATTTAGCCGCTATAGACATAATGTGATCCATCTCGCAGCTAACTCCTGCATAATGAACAGCAACTATGGCTTTAGTTCTGCTTGTAATAGCTTGCTCAATTAATAACTCATTTATGTTTAAAGTATCAGGTCTAATATCAACAAAAATGATTCGAGCTCCGCGTAAAACAAAAGCATTAGCGGTGCTCACAAAAGTATAACTCGGCATAATAACTTCATCGCCGGGTTGAATATTAATTAATATGGCAGCCATTTCTAAAGCATGGGTACAAGAAGGTGTTAAGAGTGCTTTGACACAACCTAATTTTTCTTCAAACCACTGATGGCATTTTAAAGTAAACTTGCCATCCCCAGATATTTTGCTACTTTGCATAGCATGAAGAACATATTGTGTTTCATTACCAGTAAATGGTGGTTTATTAAATGGAATCATTTTGTTGTTCTTCTTTTAAGAATTCTTGTTCAAGCAATAACAGTTGTTTTTTTCTATTTTTAATTTTTTTTGCTGGATTGCCGACATAAACACTCCAATTTTCTGTAGACTTTCTAATTAAAGACATTGCACCAATGGATGTTCCTTCTTCAATTTTAACCCCCGGCATTATTACAGAGTTTGTTCCTATAATAACATGCTTTCCTATAGTTATAGGTTTTTTCAGCTCCTTTTTATATTTTTTAGGAATTGTAGGGTTAGTTAATGTTTCTCCGCTATAATCATCTGATTGTGTAAATACTTTAACCCCGTAAGCTAATCCTGAAAAATCTTGCATAGTTATGCCTTCACTACCCCCTGCTAGTAGGCAAAAAGGTGCTATATGTACGTGTTTTTCTATTTTAATTTTTCCGGATAATATACAATAATCATCAATTCTAGAATTATCTCCTATTTCAATTTGCTCGTGATTATATATACTAGCAAGAGTACTTATTTTAATATTTTTTCCTAAATATTTGAAGTTTAGTTTTTCTAATTCTTGTACTGTATAATAGGGCATACAATTATTTGTCAAAAAGATTGTTGAGTTGTGTAGAAAGAACCTCTTCGGAAAAAACACTTTTGGCTTTCATAATGTTATGAGAAGCTTCCTCTTGTGTTATTTTCTTCAAATCAAATTCTTCAAATGTCTTAATAAAAAAGCCAAGATTATGTAAAAATTCCCATGAAGTAGTATTTTTTCTTAAAAAAATTGTTTTGCCTAATCCAAGCAAGCTAATTATATTTCCCATTGCCTGTTGTCTATCATGAGCGAAAATAGCGATATCAATATTGCTTAATAGCTCTAAATAATTCTTTAGTGGCATAAAATCTAACAAGGCATGAAATTTATTTCCAAAATATATTTTACCTTCTGCTTCAATATACTTCCCATATTCGCTCTTGCCATAAGAAAGTGGGCAATATATATTAATGTCTTTAGCCTTGTGTATTAGCAATTTCCTAAATATATCTAAATGATTATTAGATGGTGTTGCTGAGTTGCCGACTAAAATACCAATATCCGTTGTTATTTTTTTCTGTAACTCTGTATGCTTATAAAGATTGCTAGGATATAAAAAACATTCATGATATATGCCTTTAGCATTAAAATATTGTCGCGCTAATAAAATATCGCCTGGTAAATACGATACTAAGTGTCCAATTCTGGAAATAATTTGGCAACGCAATATATAATCTAATTTTGATTTTAATGTATGTTTCTTAATTTTAAATGAATATAGGTCAGCTCCCCAAATACACCAATAACTTCTTTTTAGTACCCATGGCATAAACCAAAGCAAGAAAACTAATTTTTTATTGTGTAGACCGTGTAAAATTATTTTTTCTGAAAAAAAACATTTGAATAGTAATAGTATTATACTTTTATGGTTAAAATTAATTTTATTTAGATTTTTTCTTTCTTTTACATATGTATGTGAATTGTTATTGAAAACAATAAAATAATGATTATCTATTTGATGATTATTTTCTATAAAATTTATAAAAGGTTCAATAAATTTCTCATCATCGCTTATATGTAAAATTTTATAAGTATTCATTTCTTAACAGCGTTCAGGTAAATTGCCTAATTTTAATCGTATAGCTTCATAAAATTGAATTAATTTTAAGAAGCTGGCAATGCCTAATAATTTAACACGTGTAATAATATTTAATTGTGATTGCTTTAATATCCAATAAATAGATTCAAAAATTTTACGGCGTGGCGCTAGTTTGCTAAGACCGATAGGGTTTGTAATGAGCTTAAGTTGTTTTATTTTGTAACGCCCACCAGCTACACGTCGAGCTTGTTTTATTGCTCCGGTTAAAGTTTTGCGAGGATGTGTGTACACCAAGGCTTCTGAACTATATATTATATTATAGTTGCATTGTTTTGCTCTCCATGACCATTCTCTATCACCACCAGATAATAGTCTATCATCGAATAGACCGATTTCATTTATATTTTCATATTTAACAAATATATTTGCTGTAGCAGCAAATTGATTAATTTCAACATTTTCTTTTTGCCCAAAGCCTGTTAAGCATTGATATTGCTCTATGATACTTGGATTTTGAGAAGGTATTAGGCTAACATTACCAGCAATAACAGTCTTGGTAGGATTATTTTTTAAAGTATGCAAACCTATTTCCAGCCATTTCTCTATTGGTTGGCAGTCTGCGTCTAAAAAAGCAATATATTCCCCTAGCGCTACTTTAATTCCTGCGTTTCTAGCTGCATAAGATCCTTTTTTCATACAACTAATAAAGTTTATTTGTAAGTTAGGATAATCTACTACTTGCAAGTTTGGATATGAGCCATTATCAACAATAATAATTTCGAACTCATTATCTGAAATAGTTTGTTTGTTTAGACCTTCTAAACAAAAATCTAAACCAGCTTGATCATTGTAGACGGGAATAATGACAGATATTTGATATTTAAATGACATAAAATTATATTTCGGATTAGTAAGTATTTTATTTTTTAATTATATTTTTATAAAGATCAACAATATTAAGCCAATCAAATTTTTTTAAAATTGTCATAGAATCAATAAGTTCATTTTTTATTGAGAATTGAAAAAAATCTTTTATAGTAACCGCTAATACTCTACTATTATTTGGCTCTACTAGTATACCATTGTCTCCATGATTAATAACATCCCGTACCGCAGGCAAATCACTGGCAATCACAGGGCAACCACAGCCCATTGCTTCCACCATTACGAGCCCTAGTCCTTCCATATCACCATCTTGGGTTTGAATAAATGGAAAGACAGCTAAAGTGGCAGTTTGATAAAGCATTACCAATTCTGTATGCGTTAATCTACCTACAAACTTAACTTGATGTGCAATACCTAATTGTTGTGTTTGCTGTATGAGCTGATCTTTTAAAGGACCAGAACCAGCGATGATTAGTTCTAAATTAGGAAAATTAGGTTGTAATTGTTGTAGTGCTTGCAATAAATAAGTTAGCCCTTTTTTCTCAACTAAGCGTCCTACAAATAATAATTGATTAGCAGCTCGTTTTATATTCGGATTAGGTACAAAAGTATGTGTTAAATCTGTACCCATTGGAATAACATGAATGGCTTGGTATTGATTGTGTGTTAACTCTTTGGCTTTAAGCAGCATTGCTTGACTGACTACGGTAATAGCATGGCAATGATTAATAACCCAGCGTTTTAGAAAAGTACTAATTTTACCTTGTAAACCAAATAAATCGCCACCATGAGAGGTGCAAACTAACTTTATATTTTTTCTATAAACAAGTAATGTAAAGGCAGCGACTAAACCTTGTGGAATTAACCAATGTGTGTGAATCGTATCAACATTATAATGATGGAGTACTTTTCTCAATGCCCACCATTGTCCTAAGAAAAATAATGGAAGTAATAAAAATTTCCAAGGGTCTTGCTTTAAATTGGCACTAATGCCGCCATTATAGGTTAAGGTTTGCCATTTTTCAGGTGCATAACGATAACGATAGATTTGCATACCATCCCACTGTTCTTCAATAGCTGCTCCAGTTGCATGCGGGGCAAGAATAATAATATTGAATTCCGTGGCAAGTCGTTTACTAAGATCATAAACAAAACGTGGCTCGTTGTCCTTCTGCCAACGTGGAAATGTGGAAGTGGTTACTAATACCGTGGGCTTAGCCATACTCATATTAAATAACTGGCTGTTCATTGACAGAATGAACATTATCATTCTTGTAATGAGACGCTAAGTTAGGATGAATGACTGAATTATTGTGCTGTTGATTATAAATCAAACTGGTAATCTGTTCAGAAACCAAACCAATCAAAAATATAATCATGGACGTGCTAAAGAGTAAAGCACTCATATTAGTAAAGCGCCCTGCTGTTATTAACGTGTATAGATAATAACTAAAGCCTGTAGCGAAAAAACTTAAACTAATTGGTAAGAAGAGTTTGAGGGGAGAATGTAAAGTGCCAATTTTAAATATGATTAAAAAGAAGCGAATACCATCTCGTGTAATATTCAAATGGCTTTTACCAATACGTTTTGGCGTTGTAATTGGTTCGTAAATGACACTGTAACCCGAACGAAAAAAAGCCATTGTACACGTTGTGGGATAGGAAAAACCGTTAGGTAATAAATGTAAAAATTCACGAAATTTCATGGCATTAACAGCGCGAAAACCAGAGGTTAAATCTAGTATCTGATGATTAGTCATATAACTGGCTAGCTTATTATATAAATGGTTGCCAAAACCCCGTGCTTTAGAGGCTTGAGAATGACCATCCCGTGCACCGACTGCCATATCATAACCGTTGGCTAAATGCTGGAGTAAACGCGGAATATCTTCAGGTTGATGCTGCCCATCGGCATCCATGAAAATTAAAATATCACCTGTAGCATGGCGAGCCCCACTTTTAATAGCCGCGCCATTGCCCATACTATAAGGGTGCGTTACAACAATTGCCCCATTGGCCAAACACACTTCAGCGGTACTATCCGTTGAACCGTCATTAACTACAATAATTTCTGCATGCGGTTGTTGTTTACGTAAACGCGGTAAAAAACTTTTTAAACCCTCAGCTTCGTTCTTCGCTGGTAGAATGATGGACAGCTTGCTCATTATTGTTAGCCTTTATTTGAACAGTGGTGAGTTGACGACGTATTTCATCAATATCACCTTGGCGTAGTTTTAAGATCCAACACTGCCGCCAGCTATTACATAAATCATCTGAAGCAAGTTGCAATTTTTTTTCTGCTGCTTCATCAAGCCCTGCTGTATGTAAATACATTGCTTGCAATAAGAGTAGATCTAAATCTTTGTGTAATTGATAAGAAGCTTCAAAGGCTTTTATCGCTTCATCTAGATTACCTTGTCTTACCTGAACTTCTCCTTGCCAATAGGCTAGTGTATGAGGAAAAGTGCCTTTTTGCAGATGTGTAATTTTTTTGATATCTTCAATGAACCGTAGCATTGTGTCAGTTGACAACTCTCCGCAATCAGTATTCGACCATTCATTTAAAAATCCTGCGAAAACACTAGGTGTCGCTAGCACAAAACCACTTTGTTTTAACTCATGTGTGGCATTTTGCAAATTATTGAATGTGAGTGTATTTTGTTTACAATGAATAGTTAAATTACGAAATACGAGATACGAATCACTATTAGATTTTTTAGCCGATTTATCTAATAAATTTAATAGTTTTTGACGATCATTTATACTAATTTTTTCGCCTATTAAATAATCTAATGCTTCTAGTGTTCTTTGAGAGTTTGGGTGGTTTTCTAGCCAAGAGCTAACCATTTCTATAGGTTTTGTCCATTTTAGACTTAAATTATAAGTGTTTAACCCTAAAATGATAATATAAGTTGCTAAAAAAGCACTTATAACGTATGTATATTTTTTTTGTTGAATTATTTTTAGACTATAATAAGCTATTATAATTATAATTCCTAACATTGGAAGGTAATTGCGATGTTCAAAATATAATTCCAACGCTACCGTTGTTGATTCTAAAAGGTGACCGCCAAAAAACCAAAATATACCAAATGAAAAAATAGGTGCTTTTATCCTATATTTCCATGCACTAATGAGTAGTGCCATGATTCCAGATATGGAAAAAAAAGTTGTTAAGGGGTTAAAAATATTGCTTGAAACAGTAAAGTCATCGTGCAATAAACTAATATAAGATGATTTTGGTATTATTATTTGAAATAAATAATCCCATAAAATACGACTTTCTGTCATTAATCGTTCAATAGTGCTATAAGATCGACTATGATTATCTAGGAAACCCGCTTTTAATAAAAATAAAAATATTAATAATAATGGAATCCAGCCAAATATTAAGTGGATCTTTTTTAAGATTTTATTTTTTTCATGATTATTTATTATTGTATATTCTAATATTAATATATAAATTGCAATTAATATGCCATTTTCCTTGCTGAAAACTGCTAAGATAAAATTTAAAATAAAAAATATTAGATATAAATAAATATTTTTATACTGTTGTTGTATAATTTTATCTCTCAGGAATAAATAAATTATTAAACTTATTATTGTAAATAAAGTAACTAATTCTGTCATACGTTGTATGACATATAAAACAGTTGTGGTATGTAGTGGGGCAACAAGCCATAGGCTAGTTATTAAAGGAGGAAGCCAAGTTTGAAAATGAACTTCCAGTTTGCTTAGTCGTGTAATTTGAATAATAAAAAAGAAAATTAAGATACCATTAAGTAAATGTAATAACAAATTAGTGTATTTAAAGTCGAAAGGTTCGGCACCTGCCCATACATTATCATTTAAATAGAAGCTTGCCAGACTGATAGGTCTACCTGTAGGTCCACTATCACCATTTAATAAAAAAATTAAGAAGTCATTCCATTTGCCTAAGTATTGATACTGACCTATATTACTTAGATTAACTATATCATCTAAAATGAATGCACTGTCTAAACCGTTCCAATAAATAAAATAGACAATTATTAGAATAGTATATAATAACCAATTGCTAAAAGAAAAATTTATTTTATTCATTGAATAGGTTTTTATAATTATTTTCTATTTTAAATAAATATTTAATTTTTATAGTCATTGCTATTTTTAACGGCAACTGGCTGGTTTATAAGCCGCTGGAATTGTTCCCTGATTACAAGTCCAATGAATATTATCATTGACGATACTACCTTGGATATAAAGAGTAGCATTGTTTAGAATTTTAGTATTGTAAACAATTTCGACACGACTGTAATTAACTATTATAGACTTGACAGCATTGCCCGTAATGCTTGTACCAATTGGTAAACCAACAGCCGCATTATCCTGTGGAAATTTACCATTAGTTGAATAATACTCAACTATCGCTAATTTAGCATCTGCCGCTAAAGTTAATCCCTCTTCAACATGTGTTCGTTTTGTGTAATCCTGATAGGCAGGTAATGCGAGGGCAGCTAATATGCCAATAATTGCTACTACCATCATCAATTCGATTAAGGTAAAACCTTTATTATATTTTTTATTCATAAAGAGGGTAATATTATTAGACAATAATAAAGAGGTCTAATCAAAGACCTCTTTTTGATTAACTGTTTATTCGATTAACGACAAGTTGCTGGACGATATTTAGCAGCAACTGTACCACCAGTTGTACCTGCACAGTTCCATTTAATAGAACCTTGCGCGTTAGTTGGTGTCATAACGATAGTTTTACCTGGTTCTACTTTAGTATTGTAAGTAATCGTAATTACACCACCAGTGGCAACCCCTACAGAATTCACAGCATTGCCAGTAATCGTATTAGCAGCACCCAAACCTACATCCGTATTGCTGGTTGGCCAAGTACCTTTATCTGCGTAGAATTCCGTAACACCTAATTTTGCAGCGCCAGCTAGGGTTAAACCTTCAGAAACATGTGAACGTTTGGTATAGTCTTGGTAAGCTGGCAATGCCATCGCAGCTAAAATACCGATAATGGCAACTACGATCATTAATTCGATTAAGGTGAAACCTTTTTGTACTTGTGCTTTCATACTCATTTTTAGTTCCTTATTATTAGGATTAGTTAGAAATTTAAAGTTGTTTGCTTGTTGGACGATTCCCTAAATGCAGGAGTCGTGCCAGTTGCTATTTATACTAAAAACCGGCTGTTTGTTGGCTGAATGGGATTTTTTGAGTATTATTTGCGCGTCACTTCTGTCATATCCTGACAATTTAGTAAATCAGTGTCACTTAATCGTCATGCTTATTTATGTAGTTTAATAGAGATATTTGTTTGTTTTTGAAAATTTAATAGCTTTATTAGATTGTGATTTGCTTATTAAATTTCTACTATGCATTTTTATGCTTCCGTCGGATTTTATTGTGCTTATGTGTTAAGTGCTATATGTTTGCTCACGGTCAGAATGTGTAAAGGAACACATCATATGGATAGCCAACGCTACAACATCCAAGTTTCAGTTGAAAGCCACTATATAGAAAAAGAATCCGATCCGGCTCAATCCCGTTTTGTGTTTGCCTATACGGTAACCTTAGTGAATCATGGTACAGTGGCAGCGAAGTTATTAACGCGTCATTGGATTATTTCTGATGCAGAAGGGCAAGTGCAGGAAGTGCGTGGAGAGGGGGTCGTCGGGGAGCAACCTTATTTACGTCCCGGTGAGGGTTTCCGCTATACCAGCGGTACTATTTTAGATACGCCGTTAGGTGTTATGCAGGGGGCTTATCAAATGTTGGCGGATGATGGTGAGTATTTTGATGCACCGATTGCGCCGTTTCGCTTAGTGGATCCTAAAATTCTCCATTAACGTTTACGCTTATGATGAAAGGGTTCGCACAAATCTGATACGAACCCAGAAGGCGGTTTCACGTCCTTGTGAAAGACCGCGAAACTTGCGATCTAAGCTGTCCTAAGTGTAGGACATATTTATAAAAATACCAACTCCATGCTCCGTTTGTCGTATGCTGACTGGACAGCGCTCCATAAGCCTAGCTATATTTCCATTATAGATGATAATAATAGTAAGTGGTGTCGCACTTATAACAAATAACAAACCCAGCAGTAGCATCCTCTTGGATCACATGCTCTAGATATGAACAACAAATATAAGTGGTAGCAATGGATAATCTGAAGTTACGTCCGGCAAGCGGTCTATTAGCGTTGTCTTTTTTATGCGTTGGCATGAGCTATAGTCAGACTGCAAATGCTGCAATTTATACCTACGTCGAAAAAGACGGTACGCGTTGGCTAACCAATACCCCCAAACAAGGTAAACAATATAAACTGGTGGCAAAGTACGGTGCGCCGCAAGCCAAACCTAATACAACTTATGCTGCGAATGCGATGAATTTAAATACGATTCGAGTACCAACTGCTTTTAATAGTAATTACGCGGCGGCTGGTATTCCACGTATGCATTGCGGTGGTTTAAGCCATGATCAAATGGAGCGCCGTTTAGAACCTCATTTACCTTCGCTGCAAACCTTTGCACGTACCTATGGTGTTGAGGAAAATTTTGTACGCGCCGTGATGAAGCAAGAGTCGTGTTTTAATTCGCGTGCTTTATCCAGTGCGGGTGCAATTGGTTTAATGCAGTTGATGCCGGGAACAGCGGATTTGATGGGGGTAAACGATGCGTGGGATCCACATCAAAATATTAAAGGCGGCGTTAAGTACTTGAGCCAAATGTTGCGTGAGTTTAATGGCAATAAAGCCTTAGCCTTGGCCGCGTATAATGCGGGACCTGGTGCGGTTAAAAAGTACAGTGGTATTCCCCCGTATCGGGAAACCCAGAATTATGTATCACGCATTATGGCAGAGTATCAGCGTTTAGAGACGCGTTCCGTTAGCAATACGGTAGCTACAGGCTTCCAACGCAGTAGCCGCGTTTATAATGGCGCAGCGCCGTATGCATGGGCAAAACCCGTTCAAGAATTCAGTGTATTTAAAGCGCTAGATCGAAATTAATATTAGCCTTTGATTATTTAGTCATTTACCAAGGAAGCCGTAAAGCCCCTTCCTTTAGGTAGGGGATATAAGGCTATCGGCGGCACGCCGATTGAAGCGATCTATTTTGTTGTTCAATATACTGCTTAAGCACAGATAAAGGCGTACCGCCGACACTTCCTGCAAAATAAGAAGGCGACCAGAGTGAACCTGATTTTTTGCATATCCAGTGTTCACGAAGGTAAACGAACGCTTGTTTCAATTTTCGACTGGATACGCCTTTGAGTGAGTTAATCAGCTTGGAGAGTTGCACTTTAGGCGGGTAATGAACCAACAGATGCACATGGTCGCATTCACCATTAAATTCGGTAAATTCTACCTCAAACGCCTCACAAATCTCTTTAAAGATGATTTCTAAACGCTGAAGGCTGGCTTCATTGAAAACGTTGCCTCGATATTTAGTGATAAAGATTAAATGGGTGTGCAACCTGAGGACGCAATGCCGCCCCGTTCGGATATCCATAGACTAATACTTCAATCATCGGTTAGAGTCTTATATAATAAGGATTATGATAGAAAAGACCAATCTCAAAACCTTAAAAGTTCGCGTCAAGGATAAACACCAATCTATCCTTGAACGCATGGCATTTGAGGTGAATCAGGTCTGGAATTCAGCGAATGAAATAACCGCAACTTATTCCTATATCCCTGTACCTGAAGTAGGTTGGTTAAAAAACCATTTTTCCGCGTTTGATCTGCAAAAAGACCTAAAAAGTATTAAAGCAGAACGTGGATTTATCCTGCATTCAACCACTATTCAAGAAGTGATTGCGGTTCACTATAAATCACGTCGCCAGTTTAAAACCGACAAATTGCGCTGGCGCGTATCCGGTGGTACGCGTCGTTCCTTGGGATGGATACCATTTAAATCGGGTGCAGCCCAATGGAAAAATGGACAAGTCTATTTTGCAGGGCATTTTTTCAAGGTGTGGGATAGCTACGGATTGTCTCAGTTTGAGTTCCGTTCGGGTTCATTCTCCCAAGATTCGCGTGGTCGTTGGTATTTCAATATTGTCGTGGAAGCTGCTCAAATCGCATCCCAAGCGACAGGTCAAGTCGGCATTGATTTAGGTTTAAAAGAAGTTACCACTTGTAGCAATGGTTTAAAGCTTGAATCTAAACAATTCTATCGTCAACTGGAAACAAAGTTAGGTGTGGCGCAACGGGCTAATAAGAAGCAACGTGTTAAAGCTATCCACGCCAAGATCAAAAACCGTAGACTCAACCATATTCATCAATTCACCACACGATTAGTCAAAGACAATGCGCTAATCGTCGTCGGCAACGTTAATAGTTCCCAACTTGCTAAAACCAAGATGGCTAAATCGGTTTTGGATGCAGGTTGGTACATCCTGAAAACACAGCTTGATTATAAATCGAAAGCGATGCAAGCCGTGTTTATAGAAGTGAATGAATCGTACACTACCCAAGCTTGTTCGTGTTGCGGCAGTATTTCTGCCAACAGTCCGAAAGGTAGAGCAGGCTTGCGAATAAGAGAATGGTCATGCCCTGAGTGTGGGGCGCTGCATGATAGAGATATTAATGCCGCCAAGAACATTCTCGCGCTCGGACATGAGCGTCTGGCAGCAGGAATCCGCGCCCTTTAGGGCGGGGAGGATGTCAACTTGTTCGCCCTAGTGCTCGTTGCCTAGGGCTTTTTTATGGTTTTGCTTCAGGCGCTGCTAGTCAGGTTTAAACCTGACGTGTATGCTTTTACGTTTCATTTAGATGGCTGTGGAGCATAACAATGTCAATGTCTGATCGCGATGGGCTAATTTGGGTTGATGGGGAATTAGTTCCTTGGCGCGACGCGAAAACGCACGTCTTAACGCATACGTTGCATTACGGTATGGGCGTCTTTGAAGGCGTGCGTGCGTATAAAGCGGAAAAAGGTACAGCCATTTTCCGTTTGCAAGAGCATACTGATCGTTTATTTAATTCCGCAAAAATCATGCGGATGGCGATGCCATTCAGCAAAGAACAATTAAATGAAGCGCAAAAAGCGGCAGTACGCGAGAATAAACTAGAATCGGCTTATATTCGCCCTATGTGTTATTACGGGGCGGAAGGCATGGGCTTACGTGCAGATAATCTGAAAACGCATGTTATGGTGGCAGCGTGGACGTGGGGTTCTTATTTAGGTGCGGAAAATATGGAAAAAGGTATCCGTATTAAAACCTCATCTTTTACGCGCCATCATGTCAATGTCACCATGTGTAAGGCTAAAGCAAATGGCAACTACATTAATTCTATGTTGGCATTACGCGAAGCCTTAGATGATGGTTATGATGAAGCTTTAACCCTAGATGTTGACGGGTTCGTGGCAGAAGGTAGTGCTGAAAACTTCTTTATGGTGAAAGATGGCATTATTTATACGCCAGAACTAACCGCTGCATTAAACGGTATTACCCGTAAAACCGTGATTCAATTAGCCGAGGATTTAGGCTATAGCGTACGTGAAAAGCGTATTACTCGGGATGAAGTTTACGGTGCAGACGAAGCATTCTTTACTGGTACAGCCGCTGAAGTAACGCCGATTCGTGAATTAGATCGCCGTGCTATTGGTGAAGGTTCACGCGGACCTATTACGCAAAAACTGCAAGCCTTGTATTTAGATGTTGTGCATGGACGTGCCGAAAAATACCAAGATTGGTTAACTTACGTTTAAGCAGGAGGTGACTTATGGTGAAGCCGAGTGTGACAGATTATCAAGAACTAGCTACCAGCCGAGAAGTCGTTATTAGAGCAAAAGATTTACCCTTACATTGCCCAACTGATGATAATGCCTTGTGGTGTGGTCATCCGCGCGTATTCTTAGCGCCAGAAGAACAGGCGGATAAAACCAGCCGTTGCCCCTACTGTGGCACATTATATCGCTTGGTTGATTAAATTATATGCGGCTAACTTAAACCTATAGGATTTAAGTTAGCCGCCTTGCAGTGCAACATTATTTTCCAAATATCGTTCGATTATTTGTCGTAAAGCAATAAAGCCGCCTCCTTAAATCGTGTATGCTGCGTACATCTTTATCAAGCATTTATGAGGCCAGCGATGGAAGTAGAGCAACTCGAAATCCGTGATTATTTAGCTAAAATTGCGCCCCTAACCGACCTCCCAAAAGAAGCCCTAAACGAAATTACGATGGCGTTGCAAATTCAGTACGCTAGACGGGGTACTGAGGTTTTAAAGATTGGGCAGCGCAATGATGTGGTGTATTTAATTCGTAGCGGTGCGGTGGAAGTTTTACTCGAAAATGGGGATTTATACGGTCGCTTTACCGAAGGCGAATGGGTGGGATACCGTTCCGTGATGCGTGGCGGCCCAGTGAGTTTAAATGTTAATGCAATTGAAGATACGCTGTTTTATGCGATTCCCGCCGATAACTTTTTAGGTTTAGTCAAGCGTTACGACAAGGTACGTCAATATTTTGCTGAGCGTAAACCGGATCGCTTACGTTCTGCGATTCAGGATATTCGTGGTGCAGATAATCACGCCATGATTGCCATGCATATTCGTGACTTAATGAAGCTGCCAATGTTGGTATCAGAAGAAGATAGTATCCGCCAAGTTGCGCAACAAATGACACAAGTTAATGCACAAACCGCAATGGTGACCAATCAAGAAGGTTTGTTATCAGGTATTGTAACCGACGTAGATTTTCGTAAGCGGGTCGTGGCTGAAGGGGTAGATGTAGCACTGCCAGTCTCGAATATTATGACTGCAAAACCGTTAACGCTCGCGCCAGACGATCAAGCTTCTGAAGCCTTATTATTAATGGCGCGGCGTAATATTCGGCATATTCCGATTGTGGATAATGCTGAAGTGGTGGGGGTAATTTCCGCGACCGATTTATTGCGTAGCCAAAGCCATAATGCGATTTATTTAGTGGGCGATATTTACGCGGCTAAAGATATTGAACGCTTAAAAATGTTAAGCGCTACCTTGCCCAAAGTATTGGTTAGCCTTGTGAACAATAATATGCCTGCCTATGACATTGGGCATGCGATTAGTTCGATTGGGCAGGCCATTATGCGCCGCCTAGCAGCAATGGGTGAGGAGAAGTTTGGGCAGCCCCCCGTGCCGTATTGCTTAGTAGTCGCAGGTTCAATGGCGCGGCGTGAACAAACCGCGCATTCGGATCAAGACAATGGCATGATTCTGTCAGATGATTATGATCCGGCTTTACACGGTGAATACTTTGCCAATTTAGCTAAGTTTATTTGTGACGGCTTAAACGAATGCGGTTATGTCTATTGCCCCGGCAATATTATGGCAACCAATGAACAATGGCGGCAGCCGTATAAAGTTTGGAAAGACTATTTCACCAACTGGATTTTAACGCCAGAACCACAAGCCTTACTTTATTCCACCATCTTCTTTGATATGCGTAGTCTCTACGGTGATGATTGCTTGCTGTATACCTTGCGCCAAGAGGTGTTGGATATGACCAAATCACATGCATTATTCCAAACCTTATTAGCCAGCAATGCCTTGACCTTTAAACCCCCGTTGGGCTTTTTCCGTGGCTTTGTGTTGGACAAAGGCGGCAATAATGAGAAAGGCATGGATATGAAGAAACGCGGGGTAGTGCCCGTGATTGATTTAGTGCGTGTCTTTGCGTTAGCGGAAGGCGTGCGTAAGGTCAATACGTGGGATCGCTTACAACAATTGGAAACGATTGAAGGTGGCGTATTATCCAGCAGTATGATCGAAGATTTACGCGATGCCTTTGAATTAATTAGTATGATACGGTTACGCCATCAAGCTGCTCAGATTGAAAAAGGGCAAGCACCCGACAATTATGTTCCACCTGAAGATCTCTCTGTTTTAGAGCGCCGTCACTTAAAAGATGCTTTTGAAGTGATCTCTAATACACAAGGCATTATGAGCACCCACTATAAAGCTGATAGGTTTCGCTAATGTTTGACTGGTTTTCACCAGAGGCTAAGAAGAAGCGTCTTCTGAAAAAGGTGACGCATCCGACTGCCCAGCGCTATTTGCAAGCCCCGTTTCCCAAACTGACGGATAATGTTTGGGATTTGGATTATTTAGTATTAGATTTTGAAACTACGGGCTTAGATCCGAATAAAGACGCGATTCTCAGCATGGGTTATACCGAAATTAAGCAAGGGCGTGTGCATTTATCCGCGTGTAAACACCGTATTATTAAATTAAATATGGTATTACCGCCGGAAACGGTCGTGGTGCATAAAATTACTGATGACCGTATGCAAGCGGGCATGCACTTACACGATGCGTTGCATGAGTTGTTAGAACACATGACGGGCAAAGTGATTGTGGTGCATTATGAGCCGATTGAGCACAATTTCTTGAAAGGCGCTATGACCCGTGTGTATGGGCAAGCGCTACCTATGTTATTCGTGGATACCTTGGCGATGGAAAAGCGCTTCATGGATAAATCCATGCAGGTGGTCAAGCCAAACCAGTTGCGTTTAGGAAATTTGCGCAAACATTACAACTTGCCACGTTATCCAGCGCATAATGCATTGGAAGACGCGATTGCTACGGCTGAACTATTTTTAGCCGAATTGTGTCAAATGCAAGAAAGTCAGCCTAATGTTACGTTAGGCAATTTATTAAGTTAATGATTTTAGGGTTGACCAGTACCGCAATAATGCTTAATGTCAACTAGTTTTAGGGTGAACACTTATGGCACGTATTACTGTAGAAGATTGTCTGCAACACGTCGACAATAACTTTGATTTAGTTTTAAAAGCCGCTAAACGCGCGCGAGATATTGCACATGGCGCTCAGCCATTAGTTCCAGAAGAAGGCGATAAACCCACGGTGATTGCGTTACGCGAGATTGCCGAAGGCATTGTGAGCAAGAAATCTGCAAACGCCTATCACGATTAATTCTAGTAAAGAAGTGGGGGTGCTTGTGGACACTGCAAGTTATCCAAGCGGTTTTTTCCGCTCTGCCGATCTTATGCAAATGATCGAGCGTTATATGTCCGAACCGGATGTGAGCAAGGTTTATAATGCTTTTTTGTTAGCGGCAGATGCTCACAATGGTATTACTCGTAAATCGGGTGAGCCTTATATTACGCATCCCCTCGAAGTGGCTGGCATCCTAGCGGATTTGCATATGGATGCCGACACGGTCAGTGCAGCCTTATTGCATGATGTGATTGAAGATACCGATTACACCAAACAACAATTAGCTGGTCATTTTGGTTCGACCGTCGCGGATTTAGTGGATGGTGTAACCAAGTTGGAAATGGATAAAACCTATTCCACGAAGCAAGAAGTCGTCATTGCTAGTTTTCATAAAATGATGCAAACGATGACCGACGATTTTCGCGTGGTATTAATTAAATTAGCGGATCGTCTGCACAATATGCGTACTTTAGGCAGTATGAAGCCGGAAGCACGGCGGCGTATTGCGCATGAAACGTTCACTATTTATATTCCTTTGGCACGGCGCATGGGGATGAATGCGATACGCCGTGAGCTGCAATTATTAGCCTTTCAGCAGCTTTATCCGTGGCGTAGTCGCTGCATTCACAGTGAGTTACAGACTTATTTAGCAAATAATAGCCAACGGCATAATCAGATTTTAGAAACGGTTGCCGAGCGTATTATGGGCGCTTTGCCCGGTAGTGCGGTGTTTTTATGGGAGAAAAATCTTTTCACCCTGTATAACCGCATTAAAGAACATATTAAAAGCCAAGGTGGTACGTTTAACATTAATAAAGAAATGTTAGAGGTGCGAATTTTGGTACGTAATTGGCAGGATTGTTATGTAGCTTTGGGTCTAATCCATAGCTTATATCATCCGCAATTGGGCAAATTTAAGGATTATATTGCTAATCCCAAAACCTATGGCTTTCAAGCGCTGCAAACGGTGGTGCTAACCCCTAGCCGCCAATTAGTGCGCATTCAAATTCAAACGCGAGAAATGTATCAAGTAGCGCAATACGGGGTGGCGGCGCAATGGCGTTTTCCGGATATGAGCGCTGACCAAAAGCCGAATATTACGCAAGATGCTTTAAACCGTTGGTTAGGGCAGGTACGGGATTTAGGCGATCAATCTGCAAATCCGTTTGAATTTTTTTCGTATATGCAATCGGATTTGAATAATGCCGAACTGAGTGCTTTAACCCCGAAAGGCGAAGTGAAAGAATTTCCGCCGGGTTCAACTTTGGTTGACTTTGCCTATTCGATTCATACCGATGTTGGGCATCATTGCATCGGCGCGTTAGTGGATGGGATTGAGCGACCGTTACGCACAGTTATTCCGAATCATATGGCGGTGATTGAAGTATTAACCGATCCGCACGCCACGCCACAGCCTTCTTGGTTGAATTTTGTAAAGACGGCGCGGGCACGTTCCAGTATTCAATCTTGGTTAAGGCATCAAACCGCTGAAGAACGCTTAGCTTTAGGGCGGCAGCGCCTAGACATTAGCTTGCACAGTCGTGGCGGCAGTTTTGCGAATGTGGAAGATCAGCGTTTAACCGAAGTCTTAGACGCCTTGCATTATAAGGACTTAAATGAGTTCTATACGGCAATTGGGCAAGGCGAACAGTGTTCTAAATTAATGGCGGAACGTTTATTGGGGCATACCCAGTCGATTGAAACCGATAAAGCAGACAATACCTTATTAATCAAAGGTACGTCGGGGTTAGTCGTCAAAATGGCTAACTGTTGTTTGCCCTTACCGCGTGAAACCATTGTGGCTCATCAAGATTTACACAGTGGTTTAGCGATTCACCGAGCGGATTGTGTGCATTTACAAAAAATTGCGCAGCCTGATGATATTTTATCCGTGGCTTGGGCAGAAGAAATGCAGCATCAAAAGTTTTCTGCTGGTGTAGTGCTGGAAGTGCAGGATGTGAAAGGGGTATTGCATAATATTACGCGCGTCTTGGATAAGATGGACGTGAATATTGTGGATTTAAAAATCAGCGGTGATGATCGCATTCAACAAGATACCTTGATTATTCAGGTCAATGACATTAACCATTTACAAGAAGTCATGCGTCAGTTAAAACACATTCCCAATGTGTTATCTGTTAATCGACTAATGAGTAGAACATCGCATGACTACCAAAACGATCATCTCTACGCCTAACGCGCCGCAAGCGATTGGAACTTATTCACAAGCGGTACGTGCGGGTAATACCGTGTATTTATCTGGGCAAATTCCCCTAGTGCCAGAAACCATGCAAATGGTGGAAGGCGATATAACGGTACAAGTTCGCCAATGTTTTCAGAATCTAGCCGCAATTGCTGAGGCGGCGGGTGGTTCATTAAACGATTGTGTGAAAGTACACGTTTTCTTAACTGATTTAGCAAACTTTCCGATTGTAAATCAAGTAATGGCGGAATTTTTCAGCGAGCCTTATCCGGCGCGTGCTGCGATTGGGGTTGCGTCATTACCCCGCGCTGCCCAAGTAGAAGTCGATGCCATTATGGTGTTAGACCACTAAACTTTTTTATCCTTTCCGTTCTAACCCTCAAGGACTAGCACCATGTTAAAACATGCTGGGCGTAAACTTGCGGCCATTGATCTTGGCTCGAATAGCTTCCACATGATTGTGGTACAAGTGGATAACCACGGTCAGGTAACGGTGTTAGACCGCTTACGTGAATCTGTACGGTTAGGCGGTGGCTTAGATGACAAAGGCAATTTAGTGCCTGCTGCCCAACAACGTGCTTTAGCTTGTTTAAGTCGTTTTGGTGAACGGATCAAGGATTTTCCATCAGAAAATGTGGCGGCGGTGGGTACGAATACCTTACGGCAGACTAAAAATGCGGCTGAATTTTTGCAATTAGCCGAAGCCGCTTTAGGTCATCCAATTTCCATTATTAGCGGGCGTGAAGAAGCGCGTTTGATTTATTTAGGTGTGTCGCATTCGCTAGCACAAGATCATCGTGGTAAGCGTTTTGTGATGGATATTGGCGGCGGCAGTACAGAATTGATTATTGGACAAGGCTATGACCCCATTCATTTAGAAAGCCTGCGCATGGGGTGTGTGAGTAGTACTAATCGCTTCTTTGCCAACGGCAGTTTAGGTAAAGCCAATTGGGAAAAAGCTTTAACCGCCGCCCACTTAGAATTAATGCCGATTAAAGCAGCTTATCGGGCGATTGGTTGGGAATCGGCAACCGGTGCTTCTGGCACGATTCGCGCCGTAAAAAAAGTGATTCAACAGACTGGCTTAGCGCCTTATGGCATTACCTTAGACGATATGTATCAGGTGCGCGACAGGATGATGGAAGCCGGGCATATTGATAAGTTAAAGCTGCCGGGTTTGAGTGATGAACGTAAACCTGTCTTCGCAGGCGGTTTAGCTATTTTAATTGCGGTGTTTGAAGCCTTAAAAATCAAGCGCATGATGGTATCAGACGGCGCATTACGTGAAGGCTTGATTTATGACCGTCTCGACCGTTATCAGCATATCGATTTACGCGATAAGACCGTGCATGCCTTGCAGCAACGCTTTCAAGTGGATAGTTTTCATGCAGAGACAGTGCGTAAAACCGCGCATAAGCTGTTTAATCGTTGCCAAGACGATTGGAAATTGCCGGATGAGTTTGACACCTTATTAGGTTGGGCGGCTGATTTGCATGAGGTTGGCTTAGCCATTGCGCATACCAGTTATCATAAACACGGTGGCTATTTGCTGGAAAATGCAGATTTACCCGGCTTTTCTAATGAAGAACAGCGTTGGTTAAGCGTATTAGTGCGCACGCATCGTCAAAAACTCTCACCTAAGCTATTTGAATTGTTGAATCCGCGTAGTTATCAAAGCGCCTTGTATCTCAGTATTATTTTACGCATGGCGGTGTTACTGCATCGTTCACGAAATGAACACGCTCCCCGCATTGAACGCTTGCGTTTAGGCAAAAATAAAATCGAAATCAGCTTTACTGAAAAGAACTTGCAAGCCAAGCGCCCGTTATTAGTGGCAGATCTGGAACGGGAAAAAGAATTTTTGGCCGCAGTTAATGTTGAGCTGAATTTTTAGGACGATATTTACGTTCAATTTCTGGCTGATAACTGTATTCGGCACTGGTACGCACTTCAATCGCTTGGTTGACAATTTCAGGCGCTTGGTTGCGTATTTCAGTGCGTAAATTCACTAAAGGGCGCAAATCCGCGCTATAGCCGATTTGTTGTATGACTAGCAAGGTTTCAACCGCAAATAATAAACGGTATTGCGCATATTGGTTATAAATTAGCGCATATTGCCATTCGCCTAATAAGGTATTGATCTGTTCGCGCAAATCGGGGTTACTACGTTGATAAGCTTGCACATACCGAATCCGCTCCCGAATTTTATTCTCTTCCTGCCGAAGCTGATTTAAGTTAATCAAAATCGTGCTTTCTTGTTGCTGGTTAAGCCACTGCGCCAAATATTGGCTATTGGCATCGGTATAAGGTTGAAACGTGGTTTTATTGGTTTTAAGCAGCTTGCTTTGCTTCAGTTGTTGACCCGCTTTGTCAATTTGCTCATCCACTAACACCCATTCAGCTTGTTCGGATTTTAAGCTTTCGCCTAGCGCATCTTGAATCGTGTTTTTCAGACGATTAGCTTCGGTATCAAACATCTTGCGGACATATTGATTCTCGCCTGTTTGGTAATACATCCAAAAGGTACGACGGCTTTTATCAATATCTTGATAAGCTTTCGTAAGTTGTGTTTGACGCGCCCAACGATTATCTACAATTCGTTGCAAAAAGGGGCGTTGATGCGGCATTTGCTCACCCATTGCCGTAACCTTAGCGAAAAAGCTTTGTAAGCTTTTTGACATCCTCCCCGCCCTAAAGGGCGCGGATTCCTGCTGCCAGACGCTCATGTCCGAGCGCGAGAATGTTCTTGGCGGCATTAATATCTCTATCATGCAGCGCCCCACACTCAGGGCATGACCATTCTCTTATTCGCAAGCCTGCTCTACCTTTCGGACTGTTGGCAGAAATACTGCCGCAACACGAACAAGCTTGGGTAGTGTACGATTCATTCACTTCTATAAACACGGCTTGCATCGCTTTCGATTTATAATCAAGCTGTGTTTTCAGGATGTACCAACCTGCATCCAAAACCGATTTAGCCATCTTGGTTTTAGCAAGTTGGGAACTATTAACGTTGCCGACGACGATTAGCGCATTGTCTTTGACTAATCGTGTGGTGAATTGATGAATATGGTTGAGTCTACGGTTTTTGATCTTGGCGTGGATAGCTTTAACACGTTGCTTCTTATTAGCCCGTTGCGCCACACCTAACTTTGTTTCCAGTTGACGATAGAATTGTTTAGATTCAAGCTTTAAACCATTGCTACAAGTGGTAACTTCTTTTAAACCTAAATCAATGCCGACTTGACCTGTCGCTTGGGATGCGATTTGAGCAGCTTCCACGACAATATTGAAATACCAACGACCACGCGAATCTTGGGAGAATGAACCCGAACGGAACTCAAACTGAGACAATCCGTAGCTATCCCACACCTTGAAAAAATGCCCTGCAAAATAGACTTGTCCATTTTTCCATTGGGCTGCACCCGATTTAAATGGTATCCATCCCAAGGAACGACGCGTACCACCGGATACGCGCCAGCGCAATTTGTCGGTTTTAAACTGGCGACGTGATTTATAGTGAACCGCAATCACTTCTTGAATAGTGGTTGAATGCAGGATAAATCCACGTTCTGCTTTAATACTTTTTAGGTCTTTTTGCAGATCAAACGCGGAAAAATGGTTTTTTAACCAACCTACTTCAGGTACAGGGATATAGGAATAAGTTGCGGTTATTTCATTCGCTGAATTCCAGACCTGATTCACCTCAAATGCCATGCGTTCAAGGATAGATTGGTGTTTATCCTTGACGCGAACTTTTAAGGTTTTGAGATTGGTCTTTTCTATCATAATCCTTATTATATAAGACTCTAACCGATGATTGAAGTATTAGTCTATGGATATCCGAACGGGGCGGCATTGCGTCCTCAGGTTGCACACCCATTTAATCTTTATCACTAAATATCGAGGCAACGTTTTCAATGAAGCCAGCCTTCAGCGTTTAGAAATCATCTTTAAAGAGATTTGTGAGGCGTTTGAGGTAGAATTTACCGAATTTAATGGTGAATGCGACCATGTGCATCTGTTGGTTCATTACCCGCCTAAAGTGCAACTCTCCAAGCTGATTAACTCACTCAAAGGCGTATCCAGTCGAAAATTGAAACAAGCGTTCGTTTACCTTCGTGAACACTGGATATGCAAAAAATCAGGTTCACTCTGGTCGCCTTCTTATTTTGCAGGAAGTGTCGGCGGTACGCCTTTATCTGTGCTTAAGCAGTATATTGAACAACAAAATAGATCGCTTCAATCGGCGTGCCGCCGATAGCCTTATATCCCCTACCTAAAGGAAGGGGCTTTACGGCTTCCTTGGTAATTGTTGCAACATGGATTGCCGTAAATTAGCAAGATCAGGATAGGTTTCCTGTTCAAACTGGGTAAGGGCGTCGGTTTTAGGTGTGGGAGCGGTTTGTATGTTAACCGCAATATTCGGGGCTGTTTGGCTAGGCGTAGGCTTATCGCTATGCCAATCCCATAAACTGGCAAACATTAAAATGCCCAAGATACCCGTAAATGCTAAGACGATTAACATTTGCATATCCGGCGGTAAATTAAAATTTTGCTTTAAGAAGGTATTAAGCCACTGTGCGAATAAAAACAAACCCACTGCCGCTAATACCCAAACAAACCACATGCGATTGTCCTTTGTTTGAGTGCTTTCAGCCTATATTAAGCTAGTTGGAAACTAGTTTGCGCTATTAGTTTAGCGTTTTATGTTTAAATTTCTGAATTTTTGCTTGACAAAAAAAGCCCTAAACGCTGTAATAGCGCCCTCAACGGCCGGATAGCTCAGTTGGTAGAGCAGAGGATTGAAAATCCTCGTGTCGATGGTTCGATTCCGTCTCCGGCCACCACCAAATTCTCGATTACCCCCTTTAGCCTGCAAAAAGCAGGCTTTCTTTTCGTAAACCTCCCTTTTGTTGTATAAGTACTCCGCGCCCTCTTTATTACTCTATATGCGGAAGAAAAATTATGAAATTGACTTCAAATCAGCAGCAACAACTGCAAGTACTAGCCGACCGTTATAATGTTGATTTAGCCTCTGTTGAATCTTTGCTAAATTCATTGCAACAAGGCAACGGCAAAATGGCACAATTCAATATTCCAGCATTAGGTGGCTTAGGTCAGTGGATGCAAGGCAATATGGTGATGTTAAGCGATATGTTTAACAATAACCTGAAAAATACGGTTAACAATTTGTCGAATGACTTGGTTAACTTTATTGATGCAAATGGCTTATTAGCGCCGACTGATAGTCAGCAAGCCACTTCAACTTCTAATCAGACTCAAAGCCAAACCGATGCGAGTGGTAATACTAAAACACAAAGCAGCGGTACAACAGCCAACTCTAAAACATGGTGGCCGGCTTCTTGGGGCTCACCTTCATCTACTGGCTCACAAAACGGTACTGAATATGCCGTATTTCCAGCTCAACAACGTTTAGCTATAAAAACTAATGGCTGCGTGAGCTTATACGATACAGGTGATAATCAAATTAGTGGCATTTCACAATTCCAAAATAACGGTGCATTAGGTACTGTTATGTTTACCAGCCAAAAAGGCACTTTAAAAGTAGACGATTTACCTAAAGTCCCAGCTTGTTAATAGCTTGTTTAAGAAAATTGAGGCGATAGGGTTCTCTCCATTAGCTTAACGTAACGTATCTTTCTGCCCAAACCTCAATTATCGACTGCATCATTAGCGTTAAGTGACAAGTTCAGTCAGGCTTGTCACTTTCGCCCGCCCAAGCTGTCGCTTTCTGACAGTAAAGTTACCTGCCAATCTACTGCCAAGCAGTTCTTGTTTTGATAATTTTTAATTAACCTGAGTTCGACGTAAGGCATAGCATTAGAGTATGGCTAACGCATTGATATTTAAGTTCAATGAGGGTTTCTTCGCTTGATAGGAATACGCAATAAGCCCGGCGATGACATGAGCGACATAATGAGGCAGTGAACGATGGCGAGAATGCTCAATTTGCGATTGATTTTTCAACTGATCGTTAATGGTTTCGATGATAAAACGCTTACGCAAGAGCAATTGATCGAAAGTAGAACGCACGACCTGTTTCATATTTTTCCGTAACGAGGTAATCCATTCAATGCCTTGCTGAGCGAGTTGTTGAGCCAATGCCTGAGAGAGATAGCCTGCATCCCCAAAGACTTTGCCAACCACGGATTTCATCAGGGTGGGAACGGGTTGGCGATCATCGACATTACCCGCACTTAAGGCAAAGGACACGATACCACCTTGATCATTCACCACGAGATGCAGCTTGAAGCCATAGAACCAGCCGGTGGATGACTTCCCTCGTCCTGCGGTATTGGCAAAGGTCTTATGACGGGGAATCCGAATATTGTCACAGACGCGTAAGGGGGTGGAGTCAATGAAGGCAATTCCGCGACTGGCTTCACAGCGGGATTGCATGAACCGCGTCAGCGGCACTAATACATCGGGAACGCGCTCAATAAACCGTTGATAACTGGGCAACTGAGGAAAAGCCGACTTCAAATAGACTTGAACATGTTTGAGGTAATACCACTTGAAGGTGTGATAGCCTGATTGATGGTAATGTACCCAAATCGTCATCACTTCACTCAGACTTAAACCACACGGACGATTCCGCTTTGGGCGGGTGGTCGGGGGTTCTAATACACTCGCTTTCCAATGCGGTAAAAAGCCTTGGCAAAAATCATCTATCTCGCAGAACAGTCGTGTTAACATCAGGGTAGCAGCCTTGCGTGGGTAATTTTAGGATGTGGTTATCCCATGAAGTATTCCACAAAAGGCTGCTACTTGCTTACATCGAACTCAGGTTAATTAAATCATATTGTTATGTATTTGTTGCAAGGTTGGCATAGCCATTGCAATAGTATAACTGTCAGAGCGGAACAGCGATTAAAGCGAAAACGCCAAGATTTAACAGCAAGCCCCAAGAGATAGAGAGCAGGTCTACTTTATAACAACAATAACATACCTGACCATATCTCGACTTCCTCTACCCCCCAGACTGTTTGGTCGGGGGGATTTTAATTTTTAAAGCGACTCATCTTTTATAAATTTGATTTTTATCAATTATAATTATTAAAAAATTAAATCTAATTTTTAACTTTCGCATACTAAATCTATAGTACTATCTCTAATAGGATAGGTCGCTACGGTAGTTAGTATTGGCACTGAACACATAACGCAATAAGCAATTACCAGAACGATGGAGGATAGGTTGTTGTCGCTGTTATAGCCCCACAACCTGTTTATGTGCTGGCGCTATACTAACTGCCACCTCTATACTTTTGCCAAACTAGCCATTGGCATGTTGAGCCAGTATTGCAGGGTTTTGTCTAACACATCTAATTTGATAGGCTTAGTTAAACAAGCATTCATGCCAGCTTCCAAGTAAAGCACTTCATCATCTTTCATTGCATTAGCCGTTAGAGCAATAATCGGTGTTGTAAGCTCAGGCCAACGGCTACGAATCTTTTCTGTGGTTTCCATACCGCTCATACCCGGCATTTGAATATCCATTAAGATAATTGCGAATTGCTGATTTTCTAAGATTTCTAATGCCTTAAAGCCATTGTCAACCAACGTTACTTGATAGCCTAATTTATTAAGTAAACCCTGTGCCACCATTTGATTAATCGGGTTATCTTCAACCACTAGAATCGTATGTGCTTGCGCTGAAATCTGATTAGTCGGTGATTTTTTAGGCGTGGTAATAGCAGTGGTTGGAATTGTAAAGTTTTTAATCGCGTGTAAGCCCTGTTTAATAGATTCGTGATTGGTTAACAACGCGTGTAACTTCTCTTGGGTAATGGGTTTTGACAGGCAACTACAACCTATTCCCGTAAACCCAATACTGCACTATGCACAACCGCCTGTGTGAGTTTGCGGCGTGAAATCACAGGTTTTAATCATGTAAGGCAGTTTGTGTAAACTTTTTAAGAAATCCTGAAAGTGTTGCTGTGTTTCAGAGCTAAAATTAGTGTCTTGGAATAATAGCCACTCTATTTGATTTTGTTTAAGCCATTGCTTGGCGTCGAATAAATTATCAACTGCATACGCATTAGCGCCAATATTGCGTAATTGTTGTACGACTAATTGTGCATGATGTAGCGGTTGCATGAGTACAAGGCAGTGCATGGCAAGGTTAGGTAAGGAAACGTTATGTGCAACTGTGGGCATAATCGGTACATCAAACCAGAAAGTACTGCCTTGTTGTGGAATGCTGTGTACCCCAATTTTACCACCCATTAAATCGACTAAACGCTGACAAATAACTAAACCCAAACCAGTACCCGAACTATTATGCTGATCGTGTTGATTGATTTGGCTGAAAGCATGAAATAAAGCATGTTGTTTATCTTCGGGAATACCGATACCCGAGTCTTGAATTTCAATATGTAAGGTTTTGGTATTAGCGAGAGGTGCAATCCGAATAATAATCTGTCCTTTTGTGGTAAATTTGATCGCATTACCAATCAAATTCAACAAAATTTGGCGCAAACGTAAGGCATCGCCAAACAAAATATTCGGAGTTTGTGGGTCGATTAATGCAAATAACTCTAGGTGTTTTTGGTTGGCAATGACCCATAGGGTTTCTAAAATACTGCTGATAGTATCATTGAGCTTAAATTCTTCTTGAATCAGGCTAAGCTTACCTGCATCCAGCCGTGAAATATCCAAAATATCGTTAATAATGCCTAACAATGCTTGGGCAGACTGTAAAATCGTATCAACTTGTCTTGCCTGATACGCCTCTAGCTCGGTATCACGTAATAAGGTTGCCATACCGATAATACCGTTCATCGGTGTGCGTATTTCATGGCTCATGGTAGCGAGAAAGGTGCTTTTTGCCCGATTGGCGCTTAAGGCTTGATCACGCGCAATCACTAATTCATGGGTGCGATTGGCAACTTGAGCCTCTAATGAATTGGCTAATTCACGTAATTCTTGATTGGTGCGATACAGTTCTAAACTTTTTTCTTCTAATAATTGTTCGGCTTGCTGTCGCGCAAGGCGTTCGCGCTCCAAACGGCGTTGTAAGCGCTCAAGATCGGATAGCGGTGTCATAATGTTCACTATTATTAGGTTGTTTGAGTTTTATTGTAAAAATAGCGTGGGTCGTTTTGTTAATAGACAAATCTTGAAGCAAGATAGTGGCGTCTGTATGCCCAAAATGTTGTAAACCCGCTTCGAGTACCCCATAAATGGCATAAATCAGCGGTGCGGGTGAAGTGTAATCGACTAACAGCGTGTAATTATCCACGCGTTGGGTTTTAAAAGACGGGCGTTCGTCGTCGGGATAAAGTTTGAAGACTTCAAATCGCACATAATGATCCAAGTTTTCAAATAAGGTGAAAGGATCTTGAATCAGCAAATGGCGTTGTTGGCGTAAAAAAATCGGAAATAAGCGCTTAAATAAATGTCGCCCAAAAGCTTTGAGTATGTCTGGAATTGAAAGTTGAGTTATTTCTGCGTAACACTGCATCAAACTAACCATTTCTTCGTCGGAATAAGCACCGACAATGGTATAAGCCCCCTTAGATGGTAAATCAGCCGCTTCGATAATGTCATCGACCATATTGACAGAGTATTGAGCTTCTACCATATGCAAAAATTCGGTAAAAAATATACCTTTCATGCCTATCCTTTATAATAATTACTGTTAGACATAGATTTATTGGATAAATAATTATTCCACAATTAGTAAAATTTTTTTATTGGAATTTGTGAAATTTATAAAAAATATAAATAACTAACGATCTGAGCTGGGTCGTGTTGGTGTGGTTCTAGGTTCAGCGCGTTGTTCATTAGCAGAGCGTGATTCCGCTGAGCGGGAAGTGGCTGTACGTGTTGAAGCAATGCGTGGACTTGCCTCACGTGGCATAGCTTTAGGTAAATCCGCTGGTGTTTGTGACATAAATGTTTTCCCTAATAAGCAGTAAGGCAAGGGCGCTAAGCGCCCATAATGCTCAACCAAGTATGTTGTACATATTCACGCTCTTTAGCAAATTGGCTAATCGGCACTTTACTATCCAGTTCTTGCAAACTACGAGCGTGAATTTCATCGCGTAAGACCCGATAAATGTCAGCCAGTGTGTCAGCTTGCTCGGCACTCAATAAACCAACTTGCTGTAAAGATTCCAATTGACGAATATTATCGCTCCAGCGAATCAGTTCAGGGTGGGCATGCGCATTCGCTAAAATTAAATACTGCACTATAAATTCAATATCGGTAATCCCACCCGGATCTTTTTTAAGGTTAAAGACTTTATTGCTATGCGTGCCTAAGGTATCCCACATTTTTTTGCGCATTTCAATGACTTCGCGGCGCACTTCAGCTTGGTCACGTGCTTGGCAAAGAATCTCACGGCGCGTGGCTTCAAATTGCTGCATTAAACTTTCGGTGCCTGTAATCGCTCGTGCTCTTAATAAGGCTTGATGTTCCCATACCCAAGCTTTTTCGGTTTGATAGGTTTGAAACGCTTTTAAACTACTAACCAATAAGCCTGACGCACCGCTTGGGCGTAAGCGCGTATCAGTTTCGTATAAGCGTCCGGCAGGGGTAAATGTGCTTAGGGTGTGAATAATACGTTGTGCAAGGCGTGCATAAAACACAGCATGCTCTAACGGCTTTTTGCCATTAGTTTGTTGTTCAGTACCTTGGCTATTGTGTAAGAAAATAATATCTAAATCTGAACCGTAACCCAGTTCTAAACCGCCCAGTTTGCCATAACCAATAATCGCAAACCCCGCTTTATGGGACTGCCCCTCTAATTGGTAATGTGGTTCGCCTGTTTGTGCGCATAGCGTGCGCCATACGTGTTGCCAACTTTCTTCTAACACAGCTTCCGCAATCCACGTTAATTGATCGGAAACCTGCATTAATGGCAATACCCCAGTAATATCCGCCGCCGCTACGCGTAACACTTGCGCTTGTTTGAATTGACGCATACGTTCCATAACATCGCCGGTGTCGTCTTCATCAATATGGCTTAATTCTTCACGTAAGGCTTTGCCCAATTGTTGTCGATCTAAGGGGGTATACAATTGGCGGGGATCAAGCATTTGATCCAATAAAATAGGATGATCGGTGAGTTGGCTAGTAATCCATAAGCTTTCGCTGACCAAGCGGACAAATTGATCTAATGCCCCCGGGTTGTCCGCTAACATCGCAATATAACCCGAACGACTGGCAATTTTATTAATAATGCGTAGGCTGCGTTCTAAGGTTTGATCGGGCGTGGCAGTAGCGGCACAGGTGCTAAGCAATTGCGGCATTAAGCGATTTAAGCGACTACGCCCAATTTCGGTTAATGCGCCGTATAAGCGACCTGTACGCAACTCGTGTAAAGCTTGAGCGGCGCTATCCGTTTGTTTAAAGCCTAAATTTTGTAATACCTGTTGTGCTTGAGTTAAGGCAACTGTGCCTTCCCAGACATCATTGACCGATGGGTCGTGTTTGCGCTCGTCACCTTCCACGCGGAATACCCGTTGAAAAATAGCGGCAACGGCTTCTTGATGCCAAGTAAGTTCTGCTTTAAAGCTAAGCCAATCAGCAAATCCCATACTGACCGCCAAGGCAGCTTGGCGCTGGGCTTCTGTGGGTAAGGAATGGGTTTGCTCATCATTCCACATTTGCAAACGGTTTTCGGTACGGCGTAAAAAATGATAAGCCGTGCGTAAGGTGCTCTCTTCAGTCGGCGTAATTAACGCGTGTTTGAGTAATACCGTAAGGGTTTCTAATAAATTGCGGGTACGAAGTTCTGGAATTCGTCCGCCGCGCATTAGTTGAAAGACTTGCGCTGTAAATTCAATTTCCCGAATGCCGCCAGTACCCAGTTTAACATCTTGAAACTTGCCGCGCCGTTCGGCTTCACGATTGATCATGGCTTTCATATCGCGTAATTGTTCGACTGCGCCATAATCCAAATAACGCCGATAAACAAACGGGCGTAACCGTTCCATTAATTCTTTGCCTGCCGCTTGATCACCCGCCATCACCCGCGCTTTCACCAAAGCATACCGTTCCCATTCACGCCCGTGGGTTTCGTAATAACCTTCCATCGCGTCAAACGATAAGGCTAAAGCGCCTACTTCACCGAATGGGCGTAGCCGCATATCCACTCGATAGCCAAAGCCATCGCCCGTCGTTTGCCCTAATAAACCAATTAAGCGCTGCCCCACGCGAGTAAAAAAGGTTTGATTATCCAGACTGCGTTTGCCATCGGTTTCGCCGTTTTCGGGAAAGGCAAAAATCATATCAATATCTGAGGAGAAATTAAGTTCGCGCCCACCTAATTTACCCATACCCAATACCACCATGTGTTGGGCTTCGCCACTATGACTACGCGGTGTACCGTGTTTGGCAACTAATTCTTTATAGGACCAATTTAAGGCGGCATCCACTAACGCATCGGCTAAATCTGAGGTCGTGCGTAAGCTTTCGACTAGTTCGGCTTGCCCACTTAAATCACGCCAAGCAATGCGCACGCTTTCCCGATGACGAATTTGCCGTACAGCGCGTAATACTTCGTCGTGGTTGACTAAGGGGGCAATTTCCGCTGCTACCTTAGCGACTAATTCCGCCTCGGCATAGGGGTAACTGGCTTCACAATAAACTTGCCATTCGGGATGACGCTCTAATTGAAATTGCACATAAGGACTAGCGGCGAGAATCGTATCAATCGTCGGCATTATTATTGTCTCAATGGTGGTTTTAGCCGAATTATAAAGTGCTGGCTTAAATGGGGGAAATGATGTTTATTAGCTAATCTGCAATTGCTCTAACACATTTAATAAATCTTGAGCATTAAACGGTTTACTTAAAAAGCCATTTATCCCTGCATCCAAGCAACGCTGCTTATCCACTTCACGCGCATTTGCGGTCAGGGCAATAATCGGTGTAGCGAAACGATGTGTACTTTGTTCCAGTTGGCGAATTTTGATCGTGGCTTCAATGCCATCCATAATCGGCATTTGCATATCCATTAAAATAACTTGTGGCTTATTTTGTTGCCAATGATGAATCGCTTGCTGCCCATTTTCCGCAACTTCCACCTGATGCCCGACCTTATGTAATAAGTGTAAAGCCAGCATTTGATTAATCGGATTATCTTCCGCTAATAAAATATGCAGGGGGCGCTTACTTACATCTAAGGTCGTGGGGTTAGTTATGGGTTTATGAAGCGTTTGCAAGTTGCGTTTAAAGGGCAAACTAAAATGAAAAATACTGCCTTTGCCTAATGTGCTTTCTACTCGCAACTCGCCTCCCATCATTTTTACCAGTTGTGAGGAAATTGCCAAGCCTAAGCCTGTACCGCCATAACGCCGATTAATTGACGAGTCAGCCTGTTGAAAAGGCTGAAAAATTGCCACTTGTTTATCTAAGGCTATACCAATGCCCGTATCCCGTACGGCAATTAATAGCACGGTTTGTTCTTGCTCTGTTGTATCGCTTTGTAGACTAATATTCAGACAGACGTCGCCCGTTTCTGTGAACTTAATTGCATTGCCTAATAAATTCAGCAGAATTTGCTGTAAGCGTCCCGCATCGCCCTCTAACTCATCCGGTATGTGCGGGTTAATTTTCCAATGCAGCACTAAACCTTTTTCTTTAGCGCGTACTGTGAGTGGATTGCAGGTGCTTTGTACTAATTCTTTTAAGCGGAAGGGAGCACTCACTAAAGATAATGTACCCGCTTCCATGCGTGAGAAATCGAGGATTTCATTAATAATGGTCAACAATGAATTCGATGAGCTTTTAATCATCTGTAAGTAATCACGTTGTATACCATTTAAATTATCGCTATACAGCATGAGATCCGTTAAACCGATGACGCCATTCATGGGTGTGCGAATTTCATGGCTAATCATGGCAAGAAAATCATCCTTGGCTTTATTGGCTTGCTCCGCTAATTCCTTAGCGTGTAATGCTGCTTGGCGCATGACTTCCACGTATTCATGTTGCACACAGGCTAAGCAAGCCGTTTCTAAACGCTTCAAAATGGGTTCTAGTGCTAATAATTGCGCCTGTGAAAATTCTGCCTGACGGGTCAATACCAATAAGCCGCTTTGCCCAATCGGTAGTAAGTGGTAGAAATTGGTTTCAACGTTTAAACATTCACCTGGGACTTTCAACAAAGTGGGCTGTTGGCTAAGTGTGGTAATACGTGCCACTAATGACGGCACAGTAGTGCTTAAACGGTGTTTTAATTGTGGATAGCAATAAGTGGGTTCATCAATGGGCTGCGTGGGCAGTTGCGAATATAACCACAGATAGCCGCTGCGACAGTGTAATAGTTTTAAGGCAGAGGGCAAAAATTTACGCAACATGCCTTGTAGCGTTAAATCTTGTCCAATCAATAAGGCTAGCGCATATTGTACTGAAATTAATTGCATAGCTGCATTCATGCCGCATTTGCCTCTGCTTGTTTTATCATGCCTAGCACTAAGGTTTTATTTAAGAATTCCAAACAAACATTACCAGGATCGGCAATCTCACCCACAGTTAATGCACCGATTAATGGTATTTGTGCAGGCAAATGCTGGCGCAGTGTTGCCAGTTCTTGTTGTGCGGTTTCGGCTAAAAATAAAATACGACCAATACAAGAAAATAATAAACCTAAGCGATAGGGCGGCGGGTCTGTTTGTGCCATTAATGCATTTAAACAGCGATCCGTAGCGTCTAATAAATCGGTAGGGGTAGCTTGCATGATATACAGCATGTGATTGGTGGGTACTGCACCGGCGCAGATAATGCTACCGTTTTCAGTGTATAAAGGCTCACGTAGGGTAATCTCCCCTTGCAGACGCGCTAAGCCTAAACAGTAAGCTTGGAAAAATGGTTTAAAGACATCGCTTTCCGGGTTGAACTGTAAGCCGCAATCTAAGGCAACGGCTTCACTGAAGATTTCTAAGGCAGGGCGGTAGTTTAAGCTGGTAATGACATTTTCATCTGAACCTGTAATAACAAAGGGCCCCGCGATTTTGCGCCAACCATGTTCAATAGTGATTTGTACAGGTTGTGTAATGCGTACTAGTAAGGCGCTATCGATCAATAAGCCTTGGTTGCTAAAAAGACAAGGTTGATGAGAAAAATCGGTAAAACCCGCGCCACCTCCCATATATTGACACTGCATATCGCCGGTTAACTCGTATAAGTTATCCAGCAAAGTCATTAGATTTTGACTACAAGCATCGACCAATAATAACAAGGTATCGTTAGGCGTAACCGTGTCAGTATACGGTTGCAAACTGGCTAGAAAGTCTGGCGCGGTTGCCGATACCTCTTGTAAGCAAAAGCTACTGGCGACACCGGGTAGGCTACACACAATACTGCCGCGCTCAATTAATGCATCTTCGAGAATTAAACCGGGGTATAAACCGCCAAATATAGGAATGCTTAAGCGCTGTAAATACTGATTTAAGCTAACCGGCTCATAACTGAGGTTGTTGCAACTCAAAACCAGTAAATGTTTTGCACCGTCTTGAATAGCCGTATCAATACAATGGGTTAAGCCTGCAAATGTGCCACTGTGCTCTATATAGAGCTTGGGAATAGAAGGATTAGAATTCAAAATAGCCGCCCAATTTTTTATTCTTTATTGGTTATGTATATATTTTATGCTACAGCAAATGGCTAGGCATTGGGAAATTTAAAATTTCCAACAATTAACGTCTATATCTCTATTCAGGTGCAAGGCGGATAATTCGCCGCACACTGCTACATTTATAAAATTTAGGCAAACTTAGAGGTAACTATGAGCCGTACCGTGTATGTGAATGGTGAATATATTGATGAAACAAATGCCAGCTTGTCGATTTTTGATCGCGGCTTATTATTTGCAGATAGTGTGTATGAAGTCAGTTCCGTCTTACAAGGCAAGCTAATTGATAATGCTGCACATCTTGCCCGTTTACAACGCTCATTAGCCGCGCTCAATATGGATTTGCCCGTATCATTAGAGACCTTACAGCAAATTCAAACTCGCTTGGTGCAAGCCAATCAACTGCAAGAAGGCATTGTTTATATTCAAGTAACGCGGGGTGCGAGTGCTGAGCGCAGTTTTGCGATACCCAGCGATATTAGCGCCAGCCTTATTGTATTCACGCAAACGGCTAATTTAATGCATAGCCCGTTAGCCGAGCACGGTATTAAGGTGATTACAGTGGAAGATATACGTTGGCAACGCCGCGATATTAAAACCACCATGTTATTGCCTGCTTCCTTAGCCAAACAACAAGCAATTAATGCGGGGGCGGACGACGCGTGGTTAGTCAGTGGGGGTTATGTGAATGAAGGCTCAGCCAACAATGCGTTTATCATTACCCAAGAGAATAGCCTTGTAACTCGCCCTTTGGATCAGCAAATTCTACACGGTATTACGCGGGCAGCCGTGTTGCAGTTAGCCCAAGAACAGGCATTAACCTTAGAAGAACGCGCTTTTACAGTGCAAGAAGCTTATCAAGCGAAAGAAGCGTTTAGTACGGGGGCATCGGCGTTTGTATTGCCCGTAGTAGCAATTGATGGGCATGTATTAGGTGATGGTAAACCGGGAGTATTAACTCGACGCTTACGCCAGCTTTATATGGAACAGGCATTAGCAACCGCAGGTTAAGTATGCACATTGGTATTGATTTAGGTGGAACGAAAATTGAAGCCTTGTTATTAGACACAACAGGGCAAGCCCTCTGGCGTAAACGGGTTGCTACACCACAAGGGCAATATCAAGCCACGCTTGAAAGCTTACAAGCTTTAGTGCTGGAAGCTGAAAAAGTAGCAGGGCAGACGTGTAGCGTAGGTCTCGGTACACCCGGCGCAATTTCACCCGCCACGGGTTTAATGAAAAACTCTAATTCCACGGTATTAAATGGCAAACCGTTTAAAGCCGATTTGGAGCAACTGTTACAGCGCTCGTTGGCAATAGCCAATGATGCCAATTGCTTTGCCTTATCTGAAGCCACCGATGGCGCGGCAGCGGGTGCAAGCGTGGTGTTTGGTGTCATTGTCGGCACGGGAACAGGGGCTGGCGTAGTAGTAAATGGCAATGTCTTGCTAGGTGCAAATGCCATTGCGGGTGAATGGGGGCATAATCCCTTGCCTTGGCCAACCCCAACGGAGTTAGCAGGCAAGCCTTGTTATTGTGGTAAACAAGGTTGTATTGAGATGTGGCTATCCGGGCCTAGTTTTGAAGCACAATATACTGCGTTAAGTGGTGAAGTGCTTAAAGCCGAGCAGATTGTCGCGCTTGCTGCACAACAAGCAATGGCTGAACAGGTTGTACAAGCTTATAGCAGGCGCTTAGCCAAAAGCCTTGCGCATGTTATCAACATACTCGACCCCGATGTGATTGTGTTAGGCGGCGGTTTGTCGAATATTCAACGTTTATATACCGATGTGCCTAAGCTCTGGGGTGAGTACGTATTTTCAGACCACGTTAGCACTCGCCTTGTACCACCGTACTACGGCGACGCCAGCGGGGTACGCGGAGCCGCGTGGTTAGGCGCTCAACTTCCGCGATAAAAGCGATTATTGACTTTTTCAATAGGTTGGTTGGCGGCGAAAGGTAACTCTGTGCTGGGTTCGGCGGTTATGCCTGTAAAGCCACGGTAGAACAAATTATTAACTCGGGCGTTATAGCTCGATTTGGTGGCTTGCGTATGCATTGGTTTAGGTTCAACTAAAATTAAATCAGGTAACGTTTTGTTGGGTGACAACTCCAATAAACGCAGTGCTGTTTCATGATCCACTTGGCTGTCGGCTTTAAATAAACTAACACCCCGTTCGATAAATGACCATGTACCGCCCATGCAACCCGCTAAGGCTTGAATCGCTGCTTTGCCTACCGCCCGTTTATACACACAATGGGTAATTTCACCTTTTTGTACTGCAATTCGGCAAGAAGCATTTTCTAAGGTAGCGACTAGAAAAATACCCGTTTTGTTTTCAGACAAAATCGTATCTAAGGCGTTTAAAACGTCGTAACGTGTGGGAATGCTAGTGTGAGCCATGGGTTTGTTCTCTTATAGCTTGTTGCACTGCAATAAATGCAAGATTTAAGCCAAGCTTATAATTTTGATAAATAATTAACCAATGTAATAAGCGAGCCATCCGATTTGAGTTCAATAGTACGCCAAGCAGGTTGGTCGGACGCTAATGCAAAGACGGGATGATTCGCTTGCAATTGAATGCTAGTGGCGGGTGTACCGTAAATTGGTATACAACGCCCATTCGCAAACCGATGTACAGTATAGTATTCATGATGAATATGCCCATGAAATACTGCTTTTACTTGGGGGAAAGGGGCTAGGGTTTGCCAGAATGCCGCCTTTTGTTGCAAGCCCATAACATCCATCCAAGCGCTGTTAATTAACTCAGGCTGGTGATGCATAAAAATAATGGCATAGGCGTCGGCGGGTAATTGCGCAAGCTGTTGTTGTAAATTTGCAAGCTGTTCAGCGCTTAAATGCCCATCGGAATGATTGGGTTTACTGGTATCCAGTAGCAAGATAAACCATTGATCAAATTGCACTATGCTAGGGCAACTGACCCGCCCATTTAAGCCTTGTTGCATTAAATGAGGTTGATCATGATTACCGGGCAAGGCGTAAGTAGGAATTGGCAAAACGTGTAACAGTTGATTGAGACGTTGATAAGTAGCTAATGTTTCAGCTTGTGCTAAATCACCGCTAATAATTAAAGCCTCAGCCGCTTGCGATGCTTCGCCTAATTGTTGTTGAAAATGTGCTAATACACGTTGCAGGGATAGATTAGGATAAACGGGTAATGCCGACCATTCTAAAGCGAGTTGATCATCCGCATAACAATGCGTATCCGTAATTTGCCACAAACGTAGAGTATTCATAGAGCTTACTTATGCTGCGCGTTGATTACCGCTAGCATACGCGACTTGATAACGTTTGACGCCCTTAAACATTGCATTTGCCAATTTTTGTTGGTAAGCCCCGGTTCTTAAACGTTTTTCTTCAGATGGATTGCTAATAAATGCGGTTTCAACCAACATAGATGGAATATCTGGCGAGCGTAATACCACAAATTGCGCGCTTTCCACTTGGCTACGCAATGGCGTAGCGATTTGCCGTAATTCGGCCAAAACACCTTTAGCCCCATTTAAGCTACGATCTAGCATAGCGTTTTGGCTTAAATCCAATAACACAGAAGCAAGACGGTTTTGGGTATCGCTTAAATTACGGTCGCCAAATTTTAACTCATACGAGTTTTCGCTTTCTGCCAATAAACGTGCTGCTTCACTCGAAGCTCCATTTTTCGACAGAATATACACGGATGACCCACTTAAACTAGAACGGGGGTTGGCATCCGCATGAATCGAAATAAATAAATCTGCTTTGTATTGATGCGCAATATCCATACGGGAACGTAAAGGAATAAACGTATCAGAGTCACGCGTGAGTATGGCTTTCATGCCTTTTTCACGATTAATCTGTGTTCGCAATTTACGCGCAATTTCCAAAACAACATCTTTTTCTTGTGTACCGTTGCGGCCTATCGCGCCTGGATCTTTACCGCCGTGTCCGGGGTCGATAACCACAATAAATTTGCCTTTAGTTGGTGTACCGCTGAGCGACTCTACAGGTTTTGCAGTTTTGGGATTGGCACTTGCTTTATTTTCTTTAGTGGCAACAGGCGTTGCTTTGCTGGTGGTTTTACCAGTAGGTGTTAAGGCAATTTCTAAAACGTAGTTGCCTGCGCTTTGTTTAGTTAATGTGCTTTTGGCATTCACAGCTTGGGTCATATCCAACACAATGCGTAGACTGCCATCGGGACGTTCGGCATACCGAATAGCTTTGAGCGGAGGGCGGTCGTGTACGCCTTGTTTAAGTTGCCCTTGAATGCCGGTATTGGTTAAATCTACCACCACCCGGTTTGGGCCAGTTAAGGTAAAGACTTTATAAGTGGCGGAAGCGTCTAGAAATAAAGAAAACACCATTAGTTCGGTATTACCGACTAATTTAGCATTAACCAAATGCGCTTTTTTAGTGCTGGAAAACGTGCCGGGCGCAGCCGCAAGCCCACCTGCCGCAATGACACTGGCTAACGCGCCTAATTTGAGCATAAAACCCCGACGGGTCTGATTATCGCTATTCATGACCGAGACTCATATATATTTGAATTTACAGGCAAACCCTTAACCTTACCCCATTGTTACCTGTCGTTAGATTTTGATTAGGTCAGAGATGTATACCCTTTTAGTATTAAACTATAAGAATACGTTTTTCAAGTAAATTTTTACAATAGTCTTTTAAGCTATTGATTATGATTAAAAATCAGGTTTACTTTGCGCTGTAAATGCTTGTGTTGAATATGGACTTGTAAATCAGCCGACGGTAACAAATCAGCCGCCTTTTCCGGCCATTCAATTAAGCACAAGTTGGCAGCTTGCAGATAATCGCGAATCCCCATGTATTCCAGCTCGTCCGGCTCGGCTAAACGGTATAAATCAAAATGATAAATCGCACGTTCAGCAATCTGATAAGGTTCAACAAGGGTATAAGTAGGACTTTTGACCACGCCTTGATAACCTAAGTTCCGTAATAAACCACGCACTAAGGTGGTTTTACCTGCACCTAAATCACCGTGTAAGGTAATTAAGCCGCCTTTTGGAAAATAATCAGCAATTTGTGCACCCAAGGCCAACATAGCAGCTTCGTCGCAAATAGTTAAAGTTTGGTTTGAAAACATGAATAAGTATTATGGATTAACAACAGTACGAATAAAGCTCAGCATATCAGAAGCGATTAAACCGCGTTCACCTTGTTGGGCAGCTAAATCGCCTGCCTGTGCATGAATGAATACACCTAATGCAGCAGCCTCAAATAAGGCAAAACCTTGCGCTAATAAAGCGGTAATAATACCGGTTAATAAGTCACCCATACCCCCCGATGCCATTCCGGGATTACCATCAATACAAAATGCACATTGTGTTGCTGAGGCTACAATGGAGCCTGCGCCTTTTAGCACGACAACACCGCCATAACGTTGTTGCAGCAGTTGAGCGGTAGCTATACGGTCAGCCTCAATAGCTTGTGTGGTTGTGCCTAGTAAGCGAGTGGCTTCAGTGGGATGTGGCGTTAAAATCCAATCGCTGCGTTCATGTGGTTGTTGCGCCAATAAGTTTAAGGCATCTGCATCTAACACACGGCAAGTCGCTGAACTACTTAGCAGGTCAAACCAATGCTGCCCCCAAGCGTTTTGCCCTAAGCCCGGGCCAATCCCCAGCGCATTAGCCGTATACAGACGATCAGCAATCACATTGTCATTTGTGGCTGTTGCTGCTAACACCATCAGTTCTGGTTGGGTAACATTTAAAAAGGGCGCATGGGCTTCATGGGTAATAATAGAGACTAAGCCGCTGCCGGTACGTAAGGCGGCTTGCCCTGCTAATTGAATCGCCCCACTCATTCCCGCATTGCCACCAATTAATACACTGCGTCCAAAATGGCCTTTATGGGCAGAACGTTTACGTTTAGGCAAGGCTTGGTGCAAGTAATTGTCGTCTAAAATAAAGTTTTGTGTTGTAACTGCTTGGTAAACCGCCTTAGGCAAATCCAAATTAGCTAAGACTAACTCACCGCAATAATCACGCGCTTGCCCGGTTAATAAGCCTTGCTTCCATGCAATAAAGGTGACGGTTACATTGGCTTGAATTGCTATGGGTAGCGGTTGTCCCGTATCGCTATTTAAACCAGAAGGCACATCTACCGCTAAAATAGGCTGTGGCTGTGCGTTAAGTTGTTGCACAACCTGTAAGTAGCTGTCACTGAGCGGGCGGCTTAAGCCTGTGCCAAGTAGCGCGTCGACATAGACATCTGCTGAACTTAATGTGCCTGCGTAAGCAATGGCGTCTTCACCTAATGCCACATAATTTTGATAAGCCTGCTGGGCATCAGCTTGTAAACAATGCGGGTCACTTAGGCTAATAACATCCACTTCCAAGCCTGCTTGCTGGGCTAAACGTGCCAACACATAGCCATCACCTGCATTATTGCCCGCGCCACAAATTACGCAAATGGTTTGGGTATTCGGCCAATAATTAATTAAGTTTTCAAAAGCGGCTTGCGCGGCACGATACATAAGCTCATAGCCTGCAATGCCTTGCCGCTGAATTGCAATTTGATCAAGTTGACGTACTTGGGCTGTAGTGTAAACGGCAGTTTGTGGAGTAAGGGTAACCATAAGTGTGTATATATAAAAAAGGCGATAGCTTGACTATCGCCTAGGTACATGCGCTTGGCAATTAACCAAAGCTTATTTGAGCTTTAACAAATCTAACTCAGGTTGATAAATCGAGGTTTGCACATTAAATGCGCCTAACAACGTATGTGATAAGAAATCATGTGATACCGCTTTATCTTGCTGGGCTTTTAAGGTGTCGACGCTTAAGTTACGGGTTTGTGCATAATCTGGCGACATCCACCACAACATAGGAATATGGGTTTGCGCTGCTGGAGCAATCGCATAAGGCAATGCATGTAAATACACGCCATTTTCGCCTAAAGATTCGCCATGATCCGAGGCATATAACATAAAGCTTTCTGCATTCGGCTGAGTTTTTTGTAAGCGCTCAACAATGCCCGCTAAAATTTTATCGCTGTATACAATCGTATTGTCGTAGGCATTGATAATTTGCTGGCTTTCGCAATTTTGTGGGGTATTGTTCGCACAATACGGCGTAAAAGTCGCTTGATCGGCGGGGTAACGCTTGTAATAAGCCGGACCATGACTGCCTAACATATGCAAGACAATCAAAGTATCAGATTTGATAGTTGGTAGAATTTCATCTAATTGCTGTAATAAATAATCGTCTTGCGCTTCTTCACCCGCACTACTGGCACGCTGATCCGCTTTCGGTAGACGATCACAAACCCCTTTACAACCAGAATTATTATCAATCCAAATCGCATTAACGCCCGCCAGTTTTAAAGCATCCAATACGTTGGATTGTTCATTGGCTAAGTCTGGTGTGTAATCTTCACGATTTAAAAACGAGAACATACACGGTACAGAGAACGCGGTAGATGTACCGCAAGAACTCGCCTGTTTAAACGTAACTAAATCGGAAATTTGACTTAGTACAGGGTTAGTGGGGCGGTTATAGCCATTTAAGGCAAAGTGATCCGCACGCGCGGTTTCACCCACCACCATAATGCCAATCGTTGGTTTCGTACCGATCTTTTGTTGTTTAGCATCGGTAGCCAGTGGTTTAAATACGGGTGGGGCTTTGTGCATACGGTGATAAAGCTGCACGCTAGAAGCAATAGCGTATACGGGCGTGATATAAGAACGAATGTCCCGATTTAGGCGGGTGAAGTAAATAACATATTTGTAGTTGGCAAAGAGTAAACCGCCCGTAACTGCTGCAATGCTTAATAGGGCTAATAGGCGTTGTGCATTATCTTTTAACCACGTTTGCGGTTTAACCTCTGTTAACGCGAGCAAGGCTAAGGGAGGAGCGCTAAATAAGACAACATGTTTAATTAAGCTCCATGACAACAAATCCATCGCTTCATGTGTGTTGGCTTCTTTAACATTATCTACCATATTGCGTAACATTTCGGCATCGAAAATCGTGCCTAAATCTTGCGTAAAATAACCCAATACCGCAGACAAGATAGCCAGCAATGCAAGCACAGGTTTCAAGAAACGTCTTTGCCCAAACACAAATACAATAACGCTTAGAATGAACAGCAGTAAGCCAAATAAAGCCAAAGTATAAGCAAAACCATTCAAGCTACTGATTGAGAGTTTATCGGTGAGTAGACCCCAAAATTTGATATTATTGATTAGTAGTACAACAGCAAGCACTGACAAACTTAAATTTGTCGGTGCTAAGACAAGTTTTTTGACCAACAGACAGTACCCTAAGAACGCAAGTAATTAAGTCCGGCAATATGCCTAACTACAAGTAAATTGTACTAGGGTTACTTGCCGGAAATAATGCATTTTAAGACATTTGTCTAATAGACGTTTTAGGCTTGATGGTAAAGTTTGCTACCTGTTTTCACAAATTCAACGGCTTTTTCCTCTAAACCTTTAGCCAACGCGGCTTTTTCATCCACGCCTTGTTTGGCTGCATAATCGCGCACATCTTGGGTAATTTTCATGGAACAGAAATGCGGGCCACACATGGAACAGAAATGCGCAACTTTCGCGGAATCTTTCGGTAAGGTTTCGTCGTGATATTCACGCGCTCGATCCGGGTCTAAGCCTAAATTAAATTGGTCTTCCCAACGGAATTCAAAGCGGGCTTTTGACATAGCGTTATCGCGTAATTGTGCCCCTGGCCAACCTTTAGCTAAATCTGCTGCATGAGCCGCAATTTTGTAGGTAATAATACCGACCCGTACATCTTCCTTATTTGGCAAACCTAAATGCTCTTTGGGCGTGACATAGCACAGCATCGCGCAGCCGTACCAACCAATATTTGCTGCACCAATACCCGAAGTAATATGGTCATAGCCGGGCGCGATATCCGTTACCAAGGGGCCTAAAGTATAAAACGGTGCTTCAAAGCAGTCCTGTAACTCCTTATCCATGTTTTCTTTTACCATGTGTAAGGGTACGTGCCCTGGGCCTTCAATCATGACTTGTACATCATGTTGCCATGCGATTTTGGTTAATTCGCCTAAGGTTTCCAATTCCGCAAATTGCGCCCGATCATTGGCATCGGCGACTGAACCGGGACGTAAGCCATCGCCTAATGAGAAGCTCACGTCGTAAGCTTTCATGATTTCGCAGATGTCTTCAAAGTGGGTATAGAGGAAGTTTTCCTGATGATGCGCTAAACACCATTTTGCCATAATTGAACCGCCCCGCGAGACAATGCCAGTCACCCGATCAGCGGTTAATGGCACATAAGCTAAGCGTACGCCTGCGTGAATCGTGAAGTAATCCACACCTTGTTCAGCTTGTTCAATTAGAGTATCGCGGAAAATTTCCCACGTTAAATCTTCAGCTTTACCGTTTACTTTTTCTAAGGCTTGATAAATCGGCACTGTCCCAATGGGCATTGGCGCATTGCGCAAAATCCATTCACGGGTTTCGTGAATATTTTTACCTGTGGATAAATCCATCAAGGTGTCGCCGCCCCAACGCGCCGACCATGCCATTTTTTCGACTTCTTCTTCAATCGAAGAGGTTACGGCTGAGTTGCCAATATTGGTGTTAATCTTCACGCGGAAATTGCGCCCAATAATCATAGGCTCAAGTTCAGGGTGATTAATATTTGCTGGAATAATCGCACGTCCCACCGCGATTTCGCTGCGTACAAATTCGGGGGTAATTTCATCCGGTAAGTTTGCGCCCCACGCTTGCCCTTTATGCTGGCGTAATAACTTGGCGTAACGGGGGTCTTGGCGCAATTCTTGGAGTTTTAAATTTTCGCGAATGGCAACGTATTCCATTTCTGGGGTAATGATGCCTTGGCGAGCATAGTACATTTGCGAAACATTTTTTCCCGCTTTAGCACGACGCGGGGCGCGTAAGTGTGCAAAGCGCAAGTGTGCTAAGTTGGGGTCACTTTGCCGTGCTAAACCGTATTCAGAGGTAGGTGCATTTAACTGTTCAGTATCGTTACGCTCTAAAATCCAGTTTAAGCGCACATCGGGAATGCCTTCCAATAAATTCACTTGCACATTGGGATCGGTAAAAGGACCGGAGGTATCGTAAACCGGAATCGGTGGGTTTTCTTCAAAGCCAAAACTAGCAGAGGTTGGGGTTTGATGGATTTCACGCATACCCACTTTTAAATCGGGGCGTGAGCCGGTGACATAAATTTTACGAGAATTGGGGAACGGTTGAGTAACTTCGGTAGATAATTCTGCGGTTTTTTTTAGGAATGACTCAGGGATGGCACTCATGTCTTACTCCAAATTATAGACACAGGTTGCCTTTAAGCATTCCCTGCGTCGGTATGATCCGTATCAGGTTCTAAGGGTGTATTCTCAGTCCAAGCGGACACCCCCAGCTTTTAAACGCACAATGTAACAGAAACGCCTATTGGACGGTATAAAACTGCTAAGTTCTACAAGGTTATGCTGGGTTTATTCAGCGGAAAATTATAGCACTTCACATAAGTTTGCTTGTCTGTACTGCGCGCTTTATTGTAAAACGCCTGAATGAGTATTTAGTGAGTGTTAAGCTCAAACCCGAGGCGTTTATGTTCAAATGGTTGATTAATGGGCTAACCGATATTTTAATAGCTTTATTAGTCTCGACTTTAATTTTGGCGTATAGCGCCAGCCATTATCCTCAATATTTTCCCGCAAAATTTTATCATTATTGGCCGATTAAATTGCAAACGCCGCCCAAATCTGCACCCACAAGCCAGATGCAAGTTAATGCATAATCTGTTAAGGTTCGCCCCCTGAGCTGATTAGACAATCGCTGTCCTAGCAATAGGAGGGAGGAAAGTCCGGGCTCCATAGGGTGAGACGCCAGGTAACGCCTGGGCGGCGCAAGCCGACGGAAAGTGCAACAGAAAGTAAACCGCCTTTAAGCCTGCTTAAGGGTAAGGGTGAAAGGGTGCGGTAAGAGCGCACCGCGTCCTTGGTAACAGGTGACGGCACGGCAAACCCCGTCTGGAGCAAAACCAAATAGGGATACTATGGTGTGACCCGCACTGTATCCGGGTAGGTTGCTTGAGGTTTATGGTGACGTAAATCCTAGATGAATGATTGTCCACGACAGAACCCGGCTTATCGATTGGCTCATTTTATTTTATTAAAGTTCAACCCCGCGTTATATCTTACGTTGGGTTGATAAAATCAATTAAAAGTAAGTTATTTTGTTTTATCAAAATATTTAATTTTTAAGCAATTTTGCTAGTAAATGGGGGTTAGTGCGGAATAGCGTTGACACATTTTAGCTGTCTACCTATATTCCCATTCACTCTAACTATTTCCTTCCTATAAAATAGACTGCTTATTTTGCTTACTGGGATTAGGCGTGTTGGTTTAAGTTACGCGTTAAACCATGATTATGACTTTTTTATTTGCACTAGTTAAACTTATCAACAGGGTTAAGTTATTGGTACGGTATTGATTAATGGCAGCAGAATATATTCATCACACCGTATTATTGCAGGAAGCGGTGCAAGCCTTAAATATAAAATCCGATGGGATTTATATTGATGGTACTTATGGGCGCGGTGGTCATAGCGCGTTAATTCTATCGAAACTCAATGAGAACGGTCGCTTATTAGTGATTGATAAAGACCCGCTCGCCATTGCCCATGCGCAAGCGCTTGCTGAACGTGACCCGCGTGTGTTTGTTTGGCATGGCGCATTCTCTGAGTTTCCACAAGCCTTAGCTGAATTAAATTTGCCTGCGCAAGTAGATGGCTTGTTATTGGATTTAGGTGTGTCCTCGCCGCAACTGGATGAAGCCGAACGAGGCTTTAGTTTTATGCGAGATGGCGCACTGGATATGCGTATGGATACCTCGAGTGGTTTAAGTGCGGCTCAATGGCTTGCCGTTGCGCCGGAGAAAGAAATTGCCGATGTCTTATGGCAATACGGCGAAGAACGCTTTTCTCGGCAAATTGCGCGTAAAATTATCGACGTACGTCAAGTACAAACCTTAGACACTACGCTAAAATTAGCCAGTTTAATCGAAACGGTAATCAAAAAGCGTGAACCCGGTAAACACCCTGCTACCCGCAGCTTTCAAGCGATTCGGATTAAAATTAATCAAGAATTGGAGCATGTGGAACAAGCTTTAGCCTCAGTTGTTGCACATTTAGCGCCGCAAGGCCGTTTGGTCGTGATTAGCTTTCACTCGTTAGAAGATCGTTTAGTGAAGCATTTTATCCGCTCATTTACTGAACAACCTAAGTTGCCGAAGGGCTTGCCGATTATGCCTAGCCAAATGCAGCCGCCGCTACGTGCATTGGGTAAAGCATTGCGTCCTTCGGATGAGGAAGTAGCACAAAATGTACGGGCGCGTAGTGCCATTATGCGAGTGGCTGAGCGGGTCGCGATATGAATCGGGCAAATGTTTTAAGTTTGCTAGTGTTGTATATCATGGTGATTACTGCTGCATTATGGCTAGTGCAAAATCGGCATACCTCGCGCCAATTATTTATGGAATTACAGACGCTAGAAAAAGAACGAGATCGGCTTAGTGCAGAATGGAGTCGATTGAAATTAGAACAAAGTACCATCCTTAATCAGATTCGGGTAGATAATCGGGCTAAATCTGAATTAGGTATGCAAAAACCCACCGCCGCACAAATAAAGGTTATTAACGAGTGAAGAAGCGTCGTCCCCTTAATTTACCCGTTTTAAAAGGACGGCGCTTATTTCTATTAATGTTTTTATTAGCGTTGTTAGGCATTTTATTAATTCGCGCTATTTGGATTGAAGTTTTCCAACAAGAAGAATTACAGCGGAAAGCAGATGCGCGTCAAACCAAAGATGTAATTGTGCCTGCCTATCGCGGCATGATTTTAGATCGAAATAATGAACCTTTAGCCGTTAGTTCGCCGGTGGTTTCGATTGCGGTTAATCCCAAGGAATTATTAAAAGTACGCGAAGAATGGCGACATGAAGATGCGGTGAATGCACAAACGCCCGCGCCTAAACCGCCTGAGAATACGCTTGAAACGACTACGAGCGTTACGCCTGACACTATCAGCACCACGCTACAATCACCGACAAGTGTCTCCCGCTTTATTCAATTAGAAACGGTTTTACGCCGGATTGAGCAAGAGTTGGAATTGGCGGATGGTGAATTGTTACAACGCTTAGAAGGGGCGGGTAATAAAAGCTTTTTCTATTTAGGTCGGCAATTAACTCCTGAAACCGCCGATGCCTTATTAGCGTCAAATTTACCAAAAACCGTTAAAATTGAGGTAGAGCAGGGTTATCGGCGTTTTTATCCCTTGGGCGAAACGGCTGGGCATGTGTTAGGGCTTACCAATCTTGAAGGCAATGGGATTGAAGGCATTGAGCAAACCCAAAATACTTTGTTGGCGGGTAAGAACGGTAAAAAACGCGCGGTTCGTGATGGCAAAGGGCGTTTGGTGGAGAATGTCGAAAGTCTTGAAGATATGCAGCCCGGTCAAGATGTACGCATTACCTTGGATCGGCGCATTCAATATTTGGCGTATCGTGAATTAAAAAATCGTATTGTTGAATTGAATGCAAAGTCGGGTTCATTGGTGGTATTGGATGCGCATACGGGCGAAATTCTGGCAATGGCGAATTATCCCTCGTTTAATCCCAATAATCGCAAAGACTTAGAGCCGAATTTATACCGTAATCGAGCGGTCACAGATAAAGCCGAACCGGGTTCAACCATTAAGCCTTTAACGTTAGCGGCTGCCTTAGAATCTCGTGCAATCGGCCCGGATGTTGAGATTAATACATCTCCGGGTAAGCTGCATTTTGGTAAATATATCGTCAAAGATAAAAAAGATTACGGCACGATTAGCTTGCCAACCTTATTAGCAAAGTCTAGTAACGTGGGGGCAAGTCGTGTCGCATTACTCATGAATCCACGCGATCATTGGTTTTTTTTGACCAAGGTAGGCTTTGGACGCGTGCCCGATGCGGGCTTATCGGGGGAAACACCGGGCAAACTGACGAATTATACGGAGTGGAGCAAAGTTGACCGTGCCTCTCATGGCTATGGTTATGGCTTGTCGGTAAGTTTATTGCAACTAGCGCATGCCTACGCACCCTTTGCAGCGAATGGGGTGTTGTTGCCAGTAACGGTTAATGTACGTGAGAAACCAGTACAGGGGCAGCAAGTGATGACACCGGAAAATGCACGGGCGGTCTTACGTATGATGGAGGCCGTTGTAAGAGCGGGCGGTACAGGTGAAAAGGCAATGGTCGAGGGCTATCGCATTGCAGGAAAAACCGGCACAGCTTATAAATTTATTAATAATGCGTATCGTGATGACCGTTACTTAACCAGCTTTATTGGCATTGCGCCCGCCAGCCGTCCGCGTTTAGTGGTGGCGGTACAAATTGATGAACCAAAAATTGAAGACAGTGGCGGTTTGGCCGCCGCGCCTGTGTTTTCCAAAGTAATGGCAGAAGCCTTACGTTTATTGGATATTCCACCCGATAATTTGCCGAAAATGAAATCAACAACTCAAGCAGCTAACACGGCAGGTACACCATGACACCTATGCTTTTATCAGACTTATTACGCGGTTGGGTGGCATACGCCCCTGATCTGAGTATTACGGGCTTAAGTTTAGATAACCGTAATCTACAACCGGGAATGGTGTTTGTTGCCTTACGCGGCACGCAACAACACGGCTTGATTTATGCGCTGTCGGCAGCGGCAGCCGGTGCAGTTGCAATTCTGTATGAGCCGGAAGAAAACCTTAATTTGCCCAGTTTAGATATTCCCTTAATTCCAGTTGAACACTTGCGGGCGAATTTAGGGCTGATTGCAGCTCGGTTTTACGCCAAACCTAGCCAAGCGTTGTTTATGGTGGGGGTTACAGGGACAGATGGTAAAACTTCGGTAACACATTTTATTGCAGAAGCCTTAAATGCTGCGCAAGCGGATTCAGCAGCCGTTATTGGCACATTAGGCTTAGGTGCACCCGGTTTACTTCAAACCGCAACGCATACCACGCCGGATGCGATTTCTGTACAAAAAGCTTTAGCCAACTTACAAGCGCAAAATTTTACTAGCGTGGCTATGGAAGTATCCTCGCATGCCTTGGATCAAGGGCGTGTGCAAGGAGTCGAATTTGATGTTGCGGTATTAACCAATCTAACCCGCGACCATTTGAATTATCACGGCACGGTGGCTGCTTATGCGGAGGCTAAACGTAAATTATTTCACTGGGCGAATTTAAAAGCTGTGGTGTTAAATTTAGATGATGCGTTTGGTAAACAATTAGCGGCTGAAATGGCGGCACAAGATTTACAAGTGATTGGCTATGGGGTAGGCACATTAGCCGATTATCCAACAGATAGTTTGGTAGCGAGCGATGCAGTTTTTGACCATAGCGGGATTCAAGCCACGGTGCATTGGCAAGGTCAACAAGCTGCCTTAACTGCGCCGGTGCTGGGGCAATTTAATTTGCATAATCTATTGGCTGCTTTAGGTACGTTATTAGCCAAGGGCATTGCATTTACCCAAGCCGTTAAATTATTACAACATGTGTGGGTTGTACCTGGTCGTATGGAGCGGGTGGCTACTGCGAAAGCGGCTGAAAAATTAGTGGTGGTAGATTATGCCCATACCCCGGGTGCATTAGCGCAAGTGCTAACGGCTGTGCGGGCACATACCAAACGCCGTTTAATTTGTGTATTTGGCTGCGGTGGGGATCGTGATCGTGGCAAACGCCCTTTAATGGCGCAAACGGCTCAAGAGAATGCTGATTTTTTAATCATAACCGATGATAATCCCCGTACTGAATCAGCAAAACAAATATTTGGGGACATTATGGGCGGCATTCAGCCAAATAGCACGATTCCCGTAACGTGGGAACATGACCGTGCGCAAGCGATTCGTCTCGCCATTCAACAAGCACAAGCCGGGGATACCGTGTTAATTGCAGGCAAAGGGCATGAAACCGTGCAAATCTTAGCCGATCACACCGTGCCGTTTGATGACCGTGTACAAGCGGCGCAAGCCTTAAAGGAGTTCAGCCTATGACATGGTTAACCTTGTCTGACATTGCAGCAATGACGCAAGGGCGTTTAGTTGGTGACGATGTAGCGATTGAACGGGTGGAACGCGATTCACGGCAAGCTCAAGCGGGTGATTTATTTCTGGCGCTGGCTGGGGAACGTTTTGATGCACATGATTTTGTGCCGCAAATCGTGGGTAAAGCCTCGGCGGCTTTAGTCTCGCGCCCGATTGAGGCAGCCATTCCGCAAGTTGTGGTGGATGATGTGCGTTTAGCGTTAGGGCGTTTAGCGGCGGCTTGGCGGCAGACTTATACGCATCCCGTTATTGGTTTAACCGGCTCGAATGGCAAAACCACGCTAAAAGAAATGCTTACCGCGATTTTGTCGGTACAAGGGCAAACCCTCGCTACGATTGGCAATTTAAATAATGATATTGGTATGCCGTTAACGTTGCTACGTTTACGGGCGACGGATGCCTATGCCGTCATTGAAATGGGCTCTAATCACTTTGGTGAGATTCACTATTTAACGCAAATTGCTAAACCAACCGTTGCTATTTTGAATAACGCGGGGGCCGCGCACTTAGAGCATTTTGGCGATATAGCGGGTGTTGCTCGTGAAAAAGGCGATATTTTTCAAGGTTTAAGTGCCGATGGGATTGCTATTATTAACGCGGATGATGCCTATGCTGATTATTGGCGTGGTTTAAATACAAGCCGCCCGGTATTGAGTTTTGGTTTCAGCCCGACTGCGGATGTGCGTGGCAGTATCAATGCTAATAATGAATTGTTGATTCATTATCAAGGGCAAAGCCTAGCGGTGCAGTTAAAATTATTAGGGCAACATAATCAATTAAATGCCTTAGCGGCTAGCGCAGGTGCATTGGCGTTAGGGTTGGATTTGCCAACAATTAAACAAGGCTTGGAAACTTTACAGTCGGTCAAGGGTCGATTAAATCCTAAGCAAGGTTTACATGGCGGTTTAGTGATTGATGATACTTACAATGCCAACCCAACATCGACTGCCGCAGCGGTCAATGTGTTAGCGGGTTTAAAAGGTCAACGCGTTATGGTATTGGGCGATATGGGCGAATTGGGCAATAACGAGGCTGAATTACACCAAGCGATTGGCACACAAGCTGCACAGTTGGGCATTGAACAGTTTTACAGTCTCGGCAAACTCAGCCGCTATGCAAGCCAAGCCTTTGGCGAGCAAGCACAGGCTTTTCAAGATATTGACGCTTTGATTAGCGCTTTAACAGCAAATTTAACAACAGATTGTCAGGTATTAGTCAAAGGCTCTCGTTCAGCACGTATGGAACGTGTGGTGGAGGCTTTGCTAACGACCCATAAGGAGGCGGCATAATGCTGGTTTGGTTATTTGAATATCTCAGCAACCATGTGTATAGCGGATTTAGTGTTTTTCAATATTTAACCCTGCGGGCTATTTTGGGTTTATTGACGGCACTATTCATTGCGTTATGGACGGGCCCTAGCATGATTCGCGCCTTAACTCGTTTGAAAATTGGGCAATATATTCGAGAAGATGGCCCCCAACATCAAATGAAAGCCGGTACGCCAACGATGGGCGGGGTGATGATTATCTTAGCGATTGCAGTCGCTACCTTGTTATGGGCAGATTTAAGCAACCGTTATATTTGGGTATCGTTATTTGTAACGCTCGGTTTTGGCTTGGTGGGCGGTTTAGATGATTATATCAAGCTGAAAATGCGCCGGAATTTAGGGCTTACGGCTAAGCAGAAATACATCGGTTTAACGCTCATTGGTTTAATGGCGGCCATTTTCTTATACACGATTGCACCTAAGCCGACTTATCCGGGCGAAGTTATTCCTGAAACGACCTTGTATTTTCCCTTCTTAAAAGATGTTTATTGGCCACTGGGTATTTTGTTTATTCCGTGGGTGTATTTGGTCATTGTGGGTGCAAGTAACGCCGTTAACTTAACCGATGGCTTAGACGGCTTAGCGATTATGCCGACCATTATGGTAGCAGGCGGTTTGGGTATTTTTGCCTATGCCAGCGGCAATGCGAATATTGCGCAATATTTAGGTGTGCCTAAGATTCCCGGTGCAGGTGAATTATTGGTCTTTTGCGCGGCAATTTTTGGCGCAGGTTTAGGCTTTTTGTGGTTTAACACCTATCCCGCACAAGTGTTTATGGGCGATGTTGGTGCATTAGCGTTAGGTGCAGCTTTAGGCATTGTAGCGGTGATTGTGCGCCAGGAAATTGTCTTAGCCATTATGGGCGGTGTGTTTGTGTTAGAAACCTTATCGGTGATTATGCAAGTCGGTTATTTCAAACTTACCGGCGGTAAGCGAATTTTCCGTATGGCACCGTTACACCATCACTATGAGAAAAAAGGCTGGCCCGAACCTCGCGTGATTGTGCGCTTTTGGATTATTACCGTAATTCTGGTCATGATTGGTTTAAGTAGTTTAAAAATTCGCTAGGAATACAAAAAATGACAACAGCATGGCAAACCTTGGTGGTCGGTTTAGGGCAAACGGGTTTATCCGTGGTGAATTATTTAGCAAAGCGCAGCATTGGTTTTGCAGTGGTGGATAGCCGTGAAAATCCGCCGGGTAAAGACGAATTATTACAGCGTTATCCCAACGTTGAGCATTATTTTGGCGCGTTTGCCCAAGCACAGCCATTGTTTCAAGCGGCTAATACCTTAATCGTGAGTCCGGGCATTGCGATTGCCACAGCGGAAATTCATGCGGCTCAACAACGCGGCGCAGCCATTATTGGCGATATTGAATTATTCGTGCGTGAAGCCCAAGCGCCCATTGTTGCGATTACTGGCTCGAATGGTAAAAGTACCGTTACCACGTTAGTTGAACTCATGGCTAAAACCGCAGGCGTGCAAGCCTATGCAGGGGGCAATTTGGGCTATAGCGCGTTGGATTTATTAGAACAGCCTGTGCCTGATTTATATGTTATGGAGTTATCAAGCTTTCAACTGGAAACCACCCATTCCTTAAAAGCGATTTCTGCGGTGGTATTAAATGTCAGCGAAGACCATTTAGACCGTTACGCCAGTTACGCCGATTATGCGGCAGCCAAGCAAGTGGTGTATCAGCATTGCCAATGTGCGGTCGTGAATCGGGATGATGCGTTAGTGATGCAAATGTTGGCAAACAGTAACTATGCCAGTAGCGTCAGTTTCGGTTTAGATGTACCTGATGTTGGGCAATATGGCGTGCGTGAACATGAGGGGCAGCGTTGGTTAGCCAAAGGTGAAACCTTGTTATTAGCCGCCAACGAAATGAAATTACCCGGCGAACATAATATTGCCAACGCCTTAGCTTCATTAGCTCTAGGTGAAGCGGCGGGTATTCCCTTGTTAGGTATGTTGCAAGCCTTACGTGAATTTACCGGCTTAAAACACCGTACCCAATGGGTACGTGAACGCAAGGCTGTGAGTTGGTATAACGATTCTAAGGGCACGAATGTCGGCGCGACCTTAGCCGCTTTGGCAGGTTTACCGGGTAAGACCGTGTTAATTGCCGGGGGGCAAGGTAAAGGCGCAGATTTTAGTCCCTTACGTGCTGTGTCTGCGGAAAAAGCCCGTGCCTTAGTGTTAATGGGCGAAGATCGCGGGTTAATTGCCGAAGCAGTACAAGGTTATGCCCCTTATGTATTTGCACAAGATATGGCAGAAGCGGTAACGCTAGCCGCCGATTTAGCACAGCCCGGCGATAATGTGTTGTTATCACCTGCTTGTGCCAGTTTCGATATGTTTAAAGGCTATGCGCATCGTGGCGATGTCTTTACGCAATTAGTACAGGCATTGCCATGAATTTACGTGACACCGGTACGACTTTACAACAATTTAGCAGCACCCCTTGGTCACGTTACCTTGACCGAGATTTAATGTTGGTATTGTTTGCCTTATTAGGCATTGGCATTGTCATGCTGGGGTCAGCGTCCTTATGGGTTGCCGATAAGCAATATCAAAACGCTTATTACTACTTACAACGGCAATTGGGGTTTTTAGGCATTGGTTTATGTCTTGCCTTACTCATCTATCAAGTCCGCCTTGATTTTTGGCGGGGTTTAGGTGTTTGGTTATTGCCTGCTGTTCTGGTGCTTTTAGTCTTAGTGTTGATTCCGGGCATTGGTAAAAATATTAAAGGCAGTTATCGCTGGATTGATTTGGGCTTTATGAATTTGCAAGTGTCTGAAGTCGCTAAGCTCATTATGCTGTTGTATTTGTCCGGTTATATGATTCGCCACGGAAAAAAGCTGGCAACTTCACCCTCTTATGAACCCTTAGTGATCCCCTTAGTGGTACTAGGGGTGATTGGCGGTTTGTTATTAATTGAACCCGATTTTGGCTCAACCGTCATTATTCTAGTCAGTGGTTTAGCCTTATTATTTTTAGGCGGTGTGCCGCTCAAACGCTTAGGCCTATTACTAGGCGGTGCATTAATCATTATGATTCCTGCCTCTTTTTGGGGGTATCGCGGGGCGCGCTGGCAAGCCTTATTCAATCCGTGGGAATATGAAACCGATCAGGGTTATCAAACCGTACACGCCCTATTAGCGATTGGTGACGGCGGTTGGTTTGGGCAAGGTTTGGGCGGTAGCGTACAAAAGTTATTCTATTTACCCGAAGCGCATAACGACTTCATTTTTGCCGTATTGGCCGAAGAATTCGGTTTCTTAGGTATTTTAGCGGTACTGGCGTTATATGCATTGCTGGTGTATCGCAGTTTTTATATTGGTTTTCAGGCGGATAAGCACAGTCAACATTACGGGGCTTATATCGCCTACGGCATGGGCTTTTGGTTGGGTTTACAAGTCATTTTAAATATTGGCGTAAATTTGGCGGTCTTTCCACCGAAAGGCTTAACTTTACCGCTGATGAGTTATGGCGGTAGTAGCTTAATTGTTGCTTTGATGGGCATTGCTTTAGTTATGCGGGTACATCGCGAAACCCAAATTGCCCAATTCGGTCTACCCGAAAAGAAAGCCAAAAATACTTCTCGCACAGGAAAAACAGTTAGGAGAATAGTGCGTGGACTCTAAGCAAACAAAACGTCCGGTTTTAATTACCGCAGGTGGTACAGGTGGGCATGTTTACCCCGGTTTAGCCGTCGCAAGGGCATTGATGGCGCAGAATATTCCGGTGATTTGGATGGGTACACATAAAGGCTTAGAAGCGCGTGTGATTCCCGAAGCGGGTATTGAAATGGCATGGCTGGATGTGGCAGGCGTGCGCGGTAAAGGCTTAATGACCTTATTGGTTGCACCGATTAATCTGACTCGTGCGTTGATTCAATCCATTGGTATTATGCGCAAACATAAACCCGCTGCGGTATTGGGTATGGGCGGCTTCGTCGCAGGACCGGGAGGTTTAGTGGCTGCTTTAATGGGTAAGCCGGTGGTGATTCACGAGCAAAACGCGGTGGCAGGTTTAACCAATAAATTATTATCGAAGGTGTGTCGGCGTGTCTTAGAAGGTTTTCCGGGGACGTTTCCTGCCAGTCATAAGGTATTAGCCACGGGCAATCCGGTACGTTTGGATATTGCCAGCTTACCCGCTCCGGCGGAACGTATGGCAGCGCGAGCACATGAACCCCTGCATATTTTAATCGTCGGTGGTAGTTTGGGGGCGCAAGCCTTAAATAGTTTAGTGCCACAAGCTTTAGCACAATTGAAAGTAGCGCAAGTTCCGTTGGTTAGGCATCAAGCAGGCGTTAAACATATTGAGGATGCGCAACAACAGTACGCTAAAGCCGGTGTGCAAGCAGAAGTCATGCCATTTATTGAAGATATGGCAGAGGCGTATGCATGGGCAGATTTAATTATTTGTCGCGCGGGTGCATTAACCATTGCGGAAGTGGCCGCAGCGGGTGTGGCTTCTATTCTGATTCCATTTCCACATGCAGTTGATGATCATCAAACCGCTAATGCCCATTATTTAGCCGATAACGGGGCAGCGGTATTAGTTCAACAACGCGATGTAGATGCTGATAAATTAACTGAGCTTTTACAAAGCTTGGTATCAGACCGCAGTCAATTATTACAAATGGCGCGAACCGCTCGCCAATTAGCTAAACCTCAAGCCACTGCACAAGTTGCGGCTATCTGTGCCACTTATGCAGGTTATGATTTTAATAATTCAACAGGACAATAACCATGAAATTAGGCAGCGATCAACTCGCACGCAAACGCATTAACCGCTTACATTTTGTCGGCATTGGTGGTGCAGGTATGGGCGGCATTGCCGAAGTCGTGGCGAATTTGGGGTATAGCGTATCAGGTTCAGATTTAGCCGAAAATACCATGACACGGCGCTTACAATCATTAGGCGTACAAGTGTTTAAAGGGCATGCAGCGGAACATGCCGAAGGCGCAGATGTATTAGTCGTGTCGACTGCGATTGATCCTACCAATCCTGAAATTATTGTGGCGCGTGAAAAGCGTATTCCGATTGTGCGTCGGGCTGAAATGTTGGCGGAGTTAATGCGCTTTCGCCATGGGATTGCGGTCGCAGGCACACATGGCAAAACCACGACCACCAGTTTAACCACCAGCTTATTAGTTGAAGGCGGCTTAGACCCAACTTATGTGATTGGCGGCAAACTGAATAGCTCAGCCAGTAACTCTAAATTAGGCACGGGCGAATATTTAGTAGCCGAAGCTGATGAAAGCGATGCTTCATTTTTGCATTTGCAACCCATGATTGCGGTGGTTACCAATATCGACGCGGATCATATGGAAACCTACGGCGGGGATTTTGAAAAATTAAAACAAACCTTCGTTGAATTTTTACACCATTTACCGTTTTACGGCTTAGCCGTGTTATGTGTGGATGATGCGCATGTGCGTGAGATTTTGCCGAACGTTAATCGCCCCGTTGTAACGTATGGTATTGATCAAGACGATGCGGATTTATGCGCAACCAATGTGCGTTATACCGGCACGCAAAGCTGTTATACCGTGAAATGTAAACGTTCCGGGCGTGAGTTAGAGGTGGTATTGAATCTACCGGGACGGCATAACATTTTAAACTCGTTAGCCGCAATGGCGATTGCAATGGAGTTAGATGTAGCGGATGACGCGATCCTAGCCGGTTTGCGTAAGTTTGATGGGGTTGGGCGTCGCTTCCAAATGTACGGCGATATTAACTTTGGTAAAGGAATTGCCACATTAGTTGACGATTATGGGCATCATCCGCGTGAAATGCAGGCTACACTTAATGCTATGCGTAATGCTTGGCCAGAACGCCGTTTAGTACTTGTTTTTCAACCACATCGTTATACGCGTACACGGGATTTATTTGAGGATTTTGCACAAATTCTGTCAGAAACCGATGTACTGATTTTAATGGATGTGTATGCCGCTAGTGAAAAGCCCATTCCGGGTGCAGATGGGCGAGCATTAGCTAGAGCCATTCGTATTCGTGGCAAGGTTGATCCTATTTTTGTGGCAGATGTAGAAGATGTTCCCGGTGTTTTGAAACAGATATTACAAAATGGGGATGTTATTTTAACCCAAGGGGCTGGTAGTGTGGGGGCATTAGCCGCCAGTTTACCAGAAGCATTAATTGTAAAAGGGCAAGGGGCTAATTAATGGATACTAAAAAATTCGGTAAAGTCGCTGTGTTGTATGGGGGATGGTCAGCCGAGCGTCCGGTTTCACTGAAAAGTGGTGCGGCCGTATTACAAGCCTTACAAGAAGCGGGCGTGGATGCACATGGCATTGATGTGGATCGTAACATTATTCAAGTGTTGCAAACGGGGCAGTTTGATCGAGTCTTTAATATATTGCACGGTGCAGGCGGCGAAGATGGCGTCTTACAAGGTGCATTAGAAATACTCGGATTACCTTACACAGGGTGTGGAGTCATGGCATCTGCCTTGAGTATGGATAAACTCATGACCAAACGGGTTTGGTTAGGCGCGGGTTTGCCCACTCCAGCTTATCGAATTTTAAATAAAGAGACAGATTTTCAGCAGGTCATCAATGAGCTGGGTCTGCCGCTAATGGTAAAGCCTGCAACCGAAGGCTCAAGTATTGGCCTATCTAAGGTAAAACGTGCTGAAGATTTAGCTGAAGCCTATGCGAAAGCCGCAAGCTGTAGTAAAACGGTCATCGCAGAACAATGGATTACAGGGGCGGAATATACTGCTGGAATTTTAGACGGACAGACTTTGCCATTAATTCGTCTAGAAGTGCCCGGTGAATTCTATGACTATGAAGCCAAATACCTTAGAGATGACACTCGCTATCATTGTCCTTGTGGTTTAAATCCAGAAGATGAAGCTGCCATGCAGTCGCTTGCCTTACAAGCATTTGCGGCGGTGGGCGGACGCGGTTGGGGACGGGTCGATCTGATGCGTGACCAACAAGGTAAGGCTTGGTTAATTGAAGTGAATACAAATCCGGGTATGACAGATCATAGTTTAGTGCCAATGGGGGCACGCGCCATTGGTCTCGATTTTCCAGCGCTGGTGTTACGTATATTGGAGACAACGCTTTAATGGCAAAGCCTCAACGCCGTGCCGTCAAAAAAAAACCGTTATGGCAGGTAAATTTACCTAACCTGTCACAGGTTTCATTAAAGTCTGCTACCTTTATGGCAGTAGGCTTAGTGATATTAGGTTTGGCGTTGGGTATCCAAACATGGTTAAATAATCCAATAAATTTACCCATTAGTCAGATTGATGTTCAAGGTGAGTTAAAATACCTAAAAGATACGGATTTAAAACAGATTATTGCCAAGTACAGCAACACGAATCTTTATTTATTGGATGTTGATGCACTTGAAGCAGATCTGGAAACACAGCCTTGGATTCGATTAGTTAAATTACGTAGAGTCTGGCCAAGTCAATTAATTGTTGAAGTTGAAGAACAAAGACCGATTGCATTTTGGGGTACGGAGCAATTAGTAAATCAGTTTGGGGAATTATTCACCGCTGAGCTGCCCGGTTTGCAGGGTATTATTCCCGTATTATTTAGTCCTAAAGTATCTGGTCGCAGTATGGCCGAGTCTTATTTACAAGTTACCAATCAATTGAAAGGTACACCAGTAGAAGTAAGTGAATTAATTGAGGATAGTCGGGGCGCTTGGCGACTCAAATTAAAAGGCGGCATTGAGGTCTTGTTGGGTAATAAAGATCAAGAGCAGCGGCTTGCACGTTTCAAAGTGGCTTATAACCAAGCCCTAGGTACAAATGCAAAATTAATTCGACGGGTGGATTTACGATACACCAACGGTTTAGCAGTAGAATGGAAGCAATCTCAACTCAGTTCTTTGTAAATACATGCAGAGGCTGGTTAGGAGTAATAAATGTCACATAAAGCAGAACAATCGAACATGATCGTAGCATTGGATTTGGGTACTTCCAAGGTGGTCGCTTTGGTGGGCGAAATCAGTGATGCTGGGCGCATGGAAATTGTTGGCATTGGCAGCTATCCATCTCGTGGCATGAAAAAAGGGGTTGTAGTTAATATTGAGTCCACCATTCAATCTATTCAGCGAGCGGTGGAAGAAGCAGAATTGATGTCGGGTGTTACCATTCATTCTGTTTATGTGGGAATTGCGGGTAGTCATGTACGTAGTTTAAATTCACATGGCATTGTGGCGATAAAAGATAAAGAAGTGACACCCGGTGATTTAGATCGCGTTATGGATGCAGCGCGTGCAGTAGCGATTCCAGCGGATCAACGTATTCTGCATGTCTTGCCGCAAGAATATGTGATTGACCAGCAGGAAGGTATTCGCGAACCGATTGGTATGTCCGGTGTACGACTAGAAGCACGCGTACATTTGGTCACAGCGGCTAATAGTGCAGCACAAAATCTCGTAAAGTGCGTTGAACGTTGTAATTTACAAGTATCTGATATTATTCTTGAACAAGTGGCTTCAAGTTATGCTGTTTTAGAAGAAGATGAAAAAGAATTAGGCGTATGCCTAGTCGATGTGGGTGGTGGGACGAGTGATATTGCGGTGTTTATTAATGGTTCGATTCACCATACCGCAGTGATTCCCATTGCTGGGGATCAGGTTACTAATGATATAGCAGTGGCGGTCAGAACACCGACGCAGCATGCAGAAGGCATAAAAATTCGTTATGGAACGGCCTTACGTCAATTAGCACCGGATAATCAATTGATTGAAGTTCCGGGGGTAGGTGAACGTGAGCCACGAAGTTTATCAGCGCAGGCGCTTGCTTCGGTTATAGAGCCGCGCTACGAAGAATTATTTGCGTTGGTCTTACAAGAATTAAGACGCAGCGGTTATGAAGAACGCATTGGTGCAGGTATCGTCCTTACAGGTGGTGCTTGTAAAATGCGCGGCGTACGGGAATTGGCAGAGGAAGTGTTTCATATGCCCGTACGCATTGGTATGCCTCGCAACGTAGGTGGGTTACGCGGTGAGGTTGAAAACCCTATTCATTCCACAGGAGTAGGGCTGTTGATGTACGGGATGGCTCAGCAGGCATATGGGACAAGACGTAGCTACAATACTGATGTGGAACAGGACAGTTTGTGGGAAAGGTTCAAGTCCTTCTTTATGGGAAGTTTTTAGCAGTTGTGGAGGATGGGCATGTTTGAATTAATGGACAATGCGCCGAAAGGTGCAGTGATCAAGGTCATTGGTGTAGGCGGTGGCGGCGGTAATGCCGTGAAACACATGCTGGAATCTGGCATCGAAGGCGTTGAATACATTTGTGCTAATACCGATGCGCAAGCGCTACAAGGTATTGGTGTTAAAAACATTCTGCAATTAGGTAGTTCGCTGACTAAAGGTTTAGGCGCGGGCGCTAATCCTGATATTGGTAAAGAAGCCGCGTTAGAAGACCGTGAACGCATTAAAGAATTAATCAGCGGCACGGATATGCTCTTTATTACCGCTGGTATGGGGGGTGGCACGGGCACTGGTGCAGCGCCGGTCATTGCAGAAATTGCCCGTGATATGGGTATTCTAACTGTAGCAGTGGTAACGCGTCCTTTTACTTTAGAAGGTGCGCGGCGCATGAAGTCGGCTGAGTTTGGTGTTTCAGAATTGAATAAGCACGTCGATTCTTTAATTACCATTCCTAACCAAAAATTGCTGACTTCGCTAGGTAAAAATGTGTCTTTGCTGGATGCATTCAAAGCCGCAAACGGGGTGTTATTGAATGCAGTACAAGGTATTGCAGAACTCATTACGAATCCCGGTTTAATCAACGTGGACTTTGCCGACGTACGTGCTGTCATGGCGGGCGGTGGCATTACCATGATGGGTTCGGGTCAAGCGCAAGGTGAAGATCGGGCAGCAAAAGCCGCACAAGCCGCGATTTCTAGCCCTTTATTGGAAGATATTTGCCTAGAGGGTTCGCGCGGTATTTTGGTAAGTATTAGCGGCGGCATGGATATGGGTATCCATGAATTTGAAGAAGTAGGTAGTGTTATCAGTCAATTTGCGTCTGACGATGCAAATGTCATTATTGGCACAACCTTAAGCCAAGACTTAAAAGACAGTATTCGGGTAACTATTGTTGCAACAGGTTTGGAAGAGGTCGGCGCAAATACGCGTGTACCGCCTAGTAAAAAGCCAGCACCAACCCCGGAAGCGTCACGTAAGTCGCGGGACGATGCGCGGGTTGCGAACTTAAAACCTGTGCAATTAGAACAAGCGCCTAAACATTTGGGTGCAACCGGTGGACGTTATGAAAATAACTTAGACATTCCGTCCATTTATCGGGGAAAAGCCGGTGAAACAAACTTAGATATTCCTGCATTTTTACGTAAGCAAGCAGATTAACCCACGATCATGCAATGCTTCACTCGCTAGAATTCTTCCCAAAACAGTAGGTTATTGTTAGCCTACTGTTTCTTGTCATTTCTTTATTATCTAAAAAAGTGCTATTTTTGAGCAGTTTACTATTCAGCTCTGGCTTTGCTATCTAGAATAAAATACGCTTTGCCACCATATTCTCAGCGCTGTTGATAAAAGGGGATGCACTTTGTTAAAACAACGCACACTCAAACAAACGATTACCACCACGGGTATCGGTCTACATTCCGGTAAAAAAGTTACCATGACCTTGAAACCCGCCCCCGCTAACACTGGCATTTTATTTAAACGTGTGGATTTACAGCCACCCGTAATAATTGATTCTCACCCTGAACGGGTTGGGGAAACTATGTTGTGTACGGGTTTGGTTACCGAGACGGCCAAAGTGGCCACTATTGAGCATTTATTATCTGCCTTGGCGGGACTAGGTATTGATAACCTATGGATTGAAATTGATGCACCTGAAATTCCGATTATGGACGGTAGTGCTGCGCCATTTTTATATCTAATCCTATCAACAGGTATTCAAGAATTAGATGCGCCTAAACGTTTTATAAAAATTACCAAGCCGATTGAGGCACGTAAAGGCGATGCCTGGGCGCGTTTAACACCCTATGCAGGTTTTAAAGCTAGCTTTGAAATTGCTTTCAATCATCCAGCCGTCAATGCGACTGCGCAGCAGTTAGAGATTAATTTTTCATCACAGGCTTATGCTAGTGAGGTTGCACGGGCGCGTACCTTTGGTTTTATGCGCGATGTGGAAATGCTGCGCTCACGTAATTTAGGGTTAGGGGGCAGTTTAGAAAATGCCATTGTATTAGATGAATATCGGGTAATAAATCCAGACGGTTTGCGTTATAACGATGAATTTATTCGTCATAAAATTTTGGATGCAGTGGGTGATTTATACACGTTAGGGCATGGCATTATTGGCGCATTCCACGGCTATAAGGCAGGGCATGCCATTAATAATTTATTAGTGCGTGAATTGCTTAAACAGCAAGATGCTTGGGATATGGTAACATTAGACGAAACCGAAAAATCGCAAACAATATTCGTGGATAATTACACCCTTGCCTATTTTTAATCGAATGCTTGCGGGCGGTTAGCCATGCGGATTAACCGCTTGAAGCTTTCTCTCAATTCCTTATCTTCAATGTCTTGCGCTGCATCTAGTAAGCTATTTGCTGTATTATCAGTAACATAAAATGTAGTAATTTTAGGCGTGGGTCTTGCCTTGGGCAAACTAATCAATTTAATATGCACCGCGTTTAGTCTGTAATTTAAGTATTTGCTTAAATGCTGTTGTAATGAGTGTTGTTGAAAACGTAAATGCGTAGCCAAATGAGGGTCATCTGTCAGCAACAACAAACGTTGTTGTTTCACAATGGGCCAAATGCGTTCTGCAATGTCCAAGCGTATAAATTGCGCAATTTCCAAGACCAGCTCATCCAGTTGGTGCAGCCCTTTAGTAATTTCTGTATTGATAAAACTGTTAATCTTTTCCATAGTGTTCAGCAAGTTGCTGGTTTAGCAAACAATTCCAATAAAAAAATCAGACGTTCTACAACGCTAATAGGGAAATTTAAGGATGTATTACCATGAAGGTGATTTGTTTAAGTGAGGATGGTTCGAGGCGTGCGTCTTTTGAATTACATCCTTGGAAACATTTAATAATACCTGCCGCCATTATTGCCTTATTAATCATCGGTTTATCCATTAATCAAATGCTGGGGCTTTATCGCCTCGATGCTACCCCCCAATATAGTAGTTTATCCGCCGCTGAAGCTAGCAAAATGATGACAGCTTTGGAAAATCAGTTGACGACCGTTGATCAAATTAAAAAAGCTTACGCCAATTATACCGTGGATGTGGATACCTTAGCAGTACGTTTGGGGGGCATGGAAGCGGAAATTACCCGCCTGAATGCCTTAGCAAAACGAGTGGCGGATAAAGCTAAACTTGATCCGAAGGAATTCTCGCTGGATAGCAAACCGGGGCGCGGTGGCGCGGATTTTAGTGAGATTGACCTACGCCCCCATACCCCTACTCAAGATTTGTTGAAAGCTTTTCAATCCAGTGAAACCGGTTTAGAGCGCCAAAAAGGTATGTTGGCAACGTTGGAACAAATCCTTGAAGGTTTGACTCTACAAGAAGAGGTGTTGCCTTCTGGGCGTCCGGTTAAAACGGGTTATATTTCTTCCGAGTTTGGATTTCGGCGTGACCCCTTTAATGGCAATATGCGTATGCATAAAGGTTTAGATTTCGCAGGTCCTATTGGCACGGATATTTATGCAGTGGCGGGCGGAGTGGTTTCGTTTGTTGGCGAAAAACCGGGTTATGGCAATGTGGTCGAAGTCGATCATGGCGATGGCTTAGTAAGTCGTTATGCCCACTTAAATGCGACTTCTGCCAAGCAGGGTACAGTTATTAAAAAAGGTGAATTAGTTGCATGGCTGGGTAATACAGGTCGTTCTACCGGTCCCCATTTGCATTTAGAAGTGTTAAAACAGGGCGAACAAGTGAATCCACGCGATTATCTAGGTACAGATGAATGATTATTAATCGTTAATACCTGAAAATTCACTGTATAGCCAGCTAATCAGGATATAATACACCTATAGCGTCCGGATGTAGCGCAGATTGCTACTGCCGGACTTTTTCTTTGGATAAGGATACAAGAGAGAAACGTATGCTGGGTTCAGTAGCCAAGAAACTTTTTGGCAGCCGCAATGACCGTCTGGTTAAGTCTTATTCAAAAATCGTCAAACAAATCAATGGACTTGAAGAACAGTATAAAGGTCTAACCGACGATCAATTGAAGGCCAAAACGGCTGAATTTCGCGAGCGCTTAGCAAAAGGGGATACCCTTGATAGTTTATTGCCCGAAGCCTTTGCCACGGTACGGGAAGCCAGTCAACGCGTGTTAGGAATGCGTCATTATGACGTACAGCTTATCGGCGGTATGGTATTAAACGATGGTAAAATTGCCGAGATGCGTACGGGTGAAGGTAAAACGTTAGTAGCGACCTTAGCCGCCTACCTCAATGCGCTACCGGGGCGCGGTATGCATGTGATTACCGTGAACGATTACTTGGCACAACGTGACGCAGGCTGGATGGCTCGCGTATACGGGTTTTTAGGTTTAAGCACGGGCGTGATTATTAATGGTTTAAGCCAAGAACAACGCCGTGACGCCTATGCTGCTGATATTACTTACGGTACAAATAACGAATTTGGCTTTGATTATCTGCGTGACAATATGGCGTTTCGCAAAGAAGAGCGCGTCCAACGTCCGTTATATTATGCGATTGTCGACGAAGTAGACTCAATTCTGATTGACGAAGCACGCACGCCTTTAATTATTTCAGGCCCAAGCCACGATGCTTCACAACTGTATACCGCAATTAATCAAATCATTCCGGTTTTAACGCGCCAACAAGAAGAAGATGGTCCTGGCGATTACTCGGTTGATGAAAAAGCCAAACAAGTTTATTTCACGGAAGCCGGACAAGAACGCACTGAGCAATTATTGTCTGAAGCCGGTATTTTGCCAGCGGGTCAAGGTTTATACGACACGGTCAGCATTAGTATTTTGCACCACTTGAATGCGGCTTTGCGGGCACACGCGTTATTCCAGCGCAATGTGGATTACATTGTCCGCGATGGCAAAATTGTGATTGTTGACGAATTTACCGGTCGTACTATGCCGGGTCGTCGTTGGTCAGAAGGTTTGCACCAAGCGATTGAAGCTAAAGAAGGCGTAGAAATCCAAGCTGAAAACCAAACCTTAGCCTCTATTACCTTCCAGAATTACTTCCGTTTGTATGAAAAATTATCCGGTATGACCGGTACGGCGGATACAGAAGCCTTTGAATTACAGCAAATTTACGGTTTGGAAGTGGTTGTCATTCCAACGCATCGCCCAATGGCACGTAAAGACGCAAACGACTTGGTGTATTTGACGGCTGAAGAAAAATACGATGCCATTATTAAAGAAATTCAAAGTGCGGTAGAAAAGGGTCGACCTATTTTAGTGGGGACAGCCTCGATTGATACTTCTGAATTAGTCTCGAATAAATTGAAAGCTTTACGCATTCCACACGAAGTATTAAATGCGAAGCAACATGAGCGTGAAGCGCATATTGTGGCGAATGCAGGGCGTCCGGGTGCGGTTACGATTGCTACCAATATGGCAGGTCGTGGTACGGATATTGTGTTGGGCGGCTCACTCGATGAGGAGATTAAACAGCTAGGCGAAAATCCCGATGTAGAAGGCGTGGCGAAAATTCGAGCGTTATGGGAAAAACGTCATGAGGCAGTGGTAAAAGCGGGTGGTTTACATATCATCGGCACAGAACGCCATGAATCCCGCCGGATTGATAACCAGTTGCGTGGGCGTGCAGGTCGTCAAGGTGACCCCGGTTCTTCACGTTTCTTCTTGTCCTTAGAAGATAACTTAATGCGTATTTTTGCATCTGACCGTGTAAAAGGCATGATGCAGCGCTTAGGTATGGAAAAAGGTCAAGCGATTGAAGCAGGCTTGGTATCTAAATCCATCGAAAATGCACAGCGCAAAGTAGAAGCCCACAACTACGATATTCGTAAACATTTGTTGGAATATGATGATGTGGCAAATGACCAGCGTAAAGTCATTTATTCACAACGTAACGATCTATTAGAAGCTGATGATATTCAGGAAATGATCGAAGCGATTCGGGTGGATGTCGTTGATTCAATGATTAGCACCTATATCCCGCCCGGCAGCGTCGATGAGCAATGGGATATTGATGGCTTACAAAAACAGCTTTATGTTGATTTTGGGATTGATGCGCCGATTCGCCAATGGTTAGAAACGGAAAAGAATTTATACGAAGAGCAGTTACGTGATCGTATTCAAGCCCTAGTTGCTGATGGCTTAAAAGCTAAAGAAGACATGATTGGAGCAGAAAACATGCGTCGCTTAGAGCGCGATGTGATGCTGCATGTCTTAGATAGTGAGTGGAAAGATCACTTAGCCGCGATGGATTATTTACGGCAAAGTGTGGGCTTACGCGGTTATGCACAGAAAAACCCTAAGCAAGAATATAAGCGTGAAGCGTTTGAAATGTTCGAGCAATTGCTGGAACGTATTAAGCATGATGTGATTGCGTTTTTAATGCGTATTCAATTAAACGAACCGCAGCAAGCCGCAGTACAGTTTGATGAGCCTTCCGAAGATGCCATGCAATTCCAGCATCCCAATGTAGAAAATGCGTTTGCGGATGATGAGGAAGTGGTAGAGGCTAGCTTTGATAATGCTACCTATGAGCGAGAAGGCGATAAGGTAGGGCGTAATGACCCTTGCCCTTGTGGTTCTGGCAAAAAATATAAGCATTGTCACGGCAAATTGAACTAAGGATAGGTTTAACATGGCTGTTAATTTGACTGCACCGACTGAGTTATTGCCGATTGCGGGTGTTCGCTTAGCGTCTGTGAATGCGGGCATACGCTATAAAAATCGCAATGATGTTTTGCTAATGGAATTAGCCGAAGGTTCAACCACAGCGGCGGTGTTTACCCAAAATGCTTTTTGTGCCGCGCCGGTTTGGATTTGTCGCGAACATTTAGCGGTGGATACGCCCCGCTATTTGTTAATTAATGCAGGCAATGCAAATGCTGGGACGGGTGAACTCGGTATGCATGCGGCGCGTACTAGCAGTGAGCAGGTAGCGAAACTGGCAGGTTGCCGAGCGCAGCAAGTTTTACCGTTTTCTACAGGGGTAATTGGCATGCAATTACCTGTGGAAAAGATTGACGCAGCCTTACCCGAAGCGTTTGCTAAGTTAGACGCAGATGCGTGGTTAGAAGCTTCACGCACGATTATGACCACGGATACGGTCGCTAAAGCCATCAGTAAACAGCTTAGCGTTGATGGTAAAACCATCACGATTACGGGCATTGCCAAAGGCGCGGGTATGATTCACCCGAACATGGCGACCATGTTGGCTTATGTGGCAACCGATGCACAAGTTGACGCTTCTACCTTACAGACTTGTTTGAATGCAGTGGTGGATGAAACTTTCAATTGCATTACGGTAGACGGTGATACTTCCACCAATGATTCTTTGGTCTTAGTGGCAACGGGGCAGTCTGCGATTGCGATTGAAGGTGCAAATGTGGCGGCATTTCAAGCGGCTTTACAAGAAGTTTGCTTATATCTAGCACAAGCCATTATTCGGGACGGCGAAGGCGCAACTAAGTTCATTAGTGTGCAAGTGCAAGGTGCAAGCACGCGTGAGGAAGCGCATATCGTAGGTAATACCGTCGCTTTATCGCCATTAGTGAAAACAGCTTTATTTGCAAGTGACCCAAATTGGGGACGTATTCTAGCGGCGGTAGGCCGTAGTCCGATTGAGAATCTAGATGTCAGCCAAGTGACAATTTGGCTAGGTGATACCTTATTAATTCAACAGGGTGAACCTGCGCCAACTTATCGTGAAGAATTAGGTCAAGCAGAAATGAAACCGGCTGAAATTACGATTCGGATTGATTTAGGGCGTGGCAATGCCAGTGCAACCGTGTGGACTTGTGATTTCTCATATGACTACGTGAAAATCAATGCCGAATACCGCAGTTAAACCTAAGCCATTGTATGTAGTTGCCGCAGTAATTCGAGGGGCGGATGGCAGGATTTTTCTTGCCAAACGCCCACAGCATATTTCACAAGGCGGTAAATGGGAATTTCCCGGTGGCAAAGTTGAAGCAGGGGAATCGCGGGAAGCTGCTTTAGCTCGTGAATTACAGGAAGAAATTGGCATTCATGTGACACAAGCCAGTCCTTTAATCCAAATACGTCACCAATATATTGAACATTTGGTGTATTTAGATGTGTGGGAGGTAACAGGATTTACCGGTGAAGCACATGGCAAAGAAGGGCAGCAAACCCAATGGGTCACAGCGGCAGATTTAAACCAATTTGATTTCCCGCTAGCGAATCAAGCTATTATCACAGCGGCGCAATTACCCAAAACTTATCTCATTACGCCAGAACCGAAAGATACAGCGCAATTTCTAGCAAGCCTAGAACAAGCCTTGCAAGCTGGTATTCAATTAGTACAGTTTCGCGCTAAAAGCCTGCAATCAGAGGCTTATGTCGCGTTAGCACGCGAAGTAATTGGCTTAGTACATCGCTACCAAGCCAAGCTTATTTTGAATACGCCGCCTGTTTGGTTAGATGAAGCCGATGGCTTACATCTCAATAGCACGCAATTAATGGCAATTCAGCAACGCCCATTTTATTTACAAAACAAATATCTTTCTGCGGCTTGCCATAATCTTGCGGAGTTGCAACAAGCCGAAGGTATTGCTTGTGATTTTATGCTGTTATCGCCTGTACAAGCGACAATTTCACACCCCGACAGTGCCTGCTTAGGTTGGACACAATTTCAAGATTTAGCTCAGCAAGTCAATAAACCGCTGTATGCGCTAGGTGGTTTGCAAGCCAGCGATTTAGCCACAGCGCGTATATACGGTGCACAGGGCATTGCCGCTATACGAGGTTTATGGCCTACCAAGGCTTAAGCATTTAAATCGGGAATCAATTGGCTGTTTAAGCGTTCAATCGTATCCTTTAATAATAATTTGCGCTTTTTCAGGCGGGTAATCAGAAATTGATCCCCGCATGGAGTTTCTCTTAACGAGCTGATGGTTTGGTCTAATTGCCGATGCTCAGCAATAAGTTTGTGTAAGGTTTGTTGTAAATCTTCGCGGTAAGCCATCATAGATCAAGAGTTCGTAATAATGCGTCGTTTTTCTTTATAACGAATTACTACTTTTTTATCACCTGCATTTTTATCTTGCGGGGTGGTTGAGGCGTAGTCTTGTTTCTTTTCCCAATCACCAATTTCATAACCACGATTACCGCCATCACGATTTTGCATGTTCGCATTGGGATAATGTGGGCGACGTGGCTGACTATAATTGCCATTGCCGCCGCTGCCAGTATCATTACGGCGAGTTTGTTGTTGACCGCCGTTATTCATACGCCCATAAGGCCCTTTACGTTGTTGCTGACGATTTGGGTCATTGTTGTCTTGGCGCGGTTTATCGTACTGGCTACGATTATTAGTTTGTCCACCGCGATTATTATCCCGCCGCTCACGATTATCGCGAGATTGACCTTGTCCGCTATTAGAACGACCGCGATTTTGTCCCGGGTTTTGGGAATGATTACGTTGGTTTTGCCCACCATTATGGCTGCGAGGCGACCGTACGGATGGCGTAAAGTTTGAGGTATGTTCTAACGGGGCTAAGCCCGGTAAAGTGCATTGCTCGATGGAATCGCCTAAGTAGTCTTCAATACGTTTCAGATTTTCGCGTTCACGCGGTAATACTACCGCAATCACGGCTTCTTCGCGGGAATCGGTCGGTAAACTGCCAAAACGCGCTTCATAATCCTCGACTTTAGCCGGTAATTCAAAGTTGATGATATGTTCATCACCTCTTAATACAGGCTTATCGTTGTCTTGATCTGCATAAATCAGAATTGGATTAATACTTGGATCACGTTCTTCTTCAGCAAGCGATGCCGCTACTTCCGCTGCATGCCCATGATTCGCTAAGCTTTCTGCTAAGGCTTTAGCGGTTTTATTGGTAACCGTGAAAATATAAGTGGGTTCGCCTGCGAATTCATCTAATAAGTGATCCATTAGCGCGATTTTATGTGTGTAATCGTCCGCTAAGTGCACCACTTGTGGAATTTGTAACAATGGGTTTTTATCTTCTTCGACTTCTAATTCTTGTGCGCCTGCTAAAATGGCACGCGCGTAATTGCTGACTTCTTCTTCTTTACGCACAAATACAATGGCAGGACAAGCTGAGGTACGTTCGGATAAGATTTTATTGATTAGACCGTGCAAACCTTTGTGATAAATCGCACTAAGGTCATCAATAATTAGCATTTCTAACTTAGAAAAATCTGCCTTATTGTTGTCTACCAAGTCGTTCAAACGACCGGGCGTGGCAATCATAAGGTCTAAAGGACGACGTAATAAACGCATTTGCGGTTGATAAGGGCGACCACTCACAATAAAGCCGGAGCGGATTTGTTGCTCATCACCTAACAAACGCTTGATAGTGTAGTTAATCTGATTCACCCGATCACGACGCGAGGTCAGGATTAGAATACGGGCGTGTCGATGCTCTTCTAATGGATTATTTAGAATGTAATTAATGGCAGGGATCAAAAACGCTCCGGTTTTACCGGATGCTGATTGTGTCCAAATAATTACACTTTGATTTTGCGTAATTAAAGGAATCAGTTGCTTTTGAAGCTCTGTTGGATTTTCATAGCCTGCGGCATGGATAGTTGCAGCAAAGGCTTCATTTAAACCTAATTCTGAGAACGACAAGACACTTACTCTCCGTCTGTAGGTATGGGTGAGAGCGATTTAATAAACAATGTTTTACACTAACGCCGTTTAATAAGAAGGGAGTTCAGCAACACATACCCTCGGTATGACCGTAAGTTGGTAATTATCACTTAAATTGCGGCATACTCTTACGCGCTAAAATTAGTATAAGTGTTGCAAAGAGTCAACACTTATCCTTAATGTGTTGTAAGTTTACATCAGTTGTTCAATCGCTTTTTCCAGTCGAGTCACCGCTACAATTCGCATACCCTCAATGGGGTGACGCGGTTTATTGCCTTTCGGTACGATGGCTTGTGTAAAACCATGTTTAGCGGCTTCGCGTAATCGTTCCTCCCCGTTTGGTACTGGGCGAATTTCACCAGCAAGTCCAACCTCTCCAAATACAATTAGATCAGCAGGCAGAGGACGATTGCGGAAACTGGATAAAGCCGCAAGTAGTAATGGTAAATCAGCGGCGGTTTCTGAAATCTTAACGCCACCGACTACATTGATAAAAACATCTTGATCAAACATAGAAATACCGCCGTGTCGATGCATTACCGCTAACAACATAGCCAAACGATTTTGTTCCAAGCCTAAGGTGACGCGGCGCGGCACATTGCCATGGCTTTGATCAACTAATGCTTGAACTTCAACCATTAACGGGCGCGTGCCTTCGCGGGTGACCATAATTACACTGCCCGAAACTGGTTCTTCATGGCGTGATAAAAAAATCGCCGATGGATTACTTACGCCTTTGAGACCTTGTTCGGTCATAGCGAACACACCCAGTTCATTTACCGCACCAAAGCGATTTTTAACCGCACGTAAAATGCGATAACGACCGCCCGGATCACCCTCAAAGTATAAAACTGTATCGACCATGTGTTCTAGCACACGTGGTCCTGCCAATGTGCCTTCTTTTGTCACGTGCCCAACAATAAATAAAACCGTTTGGGTTTGTTTAGCAAAGCGTACTAATTTTGCGGCTGATTCGCGGATTTGACTCACTGAGCCGGGAGCAGATTGTAGGCTATCGGTGTAAATGGTCTGAATGGAGTCAATTACCATTAAATTGGGTTGTTCTTGTTGCGCCAGTGTTATGACATTTTCAACGCAGGTTTCGGTTAACAGGCGTAAACCCGTGGTAGGTAAGCCCAAGCGTCTAGCGCGTAAACCAACTTGTTGTAGGGATTCTTCACCCGTGACGTATAAACTACGTAAGTTGGTTAATTCCGTTAGGGTTTGCAATAAGATAGTAGATTTACCAATACCCGGGTCACCACCTATCAGAATCACTGAACCCATGACTAATCCGCCGCCTAATACCCGATCTAACTCGGGTTGTTGGGTAGGAATACGTGGATCTTCGCTCAAATTCACCTCATTTAGGGAGCGAATGGCTACTTTATCCCCTGAATAGTTGCCTACGCGGGTATTGGCGGGTTTAGCAGTAGCAACTGCAATGCTTTCTTCTAAGGTATTCCACGCTTCACATTCAGAACATTGCCCTGCCCATTTGCTATGCACACTGCCACAAGCAGTACAGTAATATTGAACTTTAGTTTTGCTCACGGCATTTACTCACAGCTAACCAACAAATAGTTGTTAGGCGGCGCTAGCTAATTAAGAATTCCAAGACAAATTTGCTACCAAAAAAAGCTAACATCAATAAGATAAAGCCGCTAAGTGTCCAGTGAATTGCTTTACGCCCGCGCCAACCATAACGCCAATGTCCGTATAATAACGTACTAAAAACGAACAAAGCGAGGATTGATAGCAAGGTTTTGTGGGCTAAATGTTGTGCAAATAAATCATCTACATAAAAACCACCAGTAAGTAGACCTAATGCCAGTAATACCACCCCCGCCATAATGAATTGGAACAGCAGAGCTTCCATATCCAATAGCGGCGGTAAAGTGCGAATTAAGCCGCTGGGTTTATGATTATGTAAATGCCGATTTTGCCAAGCGAGAAATAGCGCTAATAGAGCCGCGATTGCCAACATGCTATACGCCAGCAATGAGAAGAAGATATGCAAACCTAAACCGTCATTGAGGTTTAGTAAGTTTGTTGGGCGGTCTTCTAAACCCGCTATTAGCATGGTACTCAGCGTAAACGGCAGAATAAATAACACCAATGTTTCTAAAGGGCGCTTGAGATTGGCAATAAACAACAGCAAATTACACAGCCACATAATGAGCGAACTTGCCATTGTGAAGCTGAGATATAGTCCCGGTTCGTGCCATAAATTGTAAAAAACGCTCATGCCCTGTAATAACAGCGCAGCAAGCCAACTCACTTGGAGAAGGTAATGGTACTGCACGGGCTGACCTTGCAGCCGTTGGCGCAAGCGCAGACCGATTAAGATAAAAGTCGCCAGCCACGCGATTGTAGCTAGTAGATTAATCATTATTGTCATTGGCACAACTACAGTTCAGCAAGGTGATAGATACAGTAGCCCTTATACGGAAGGCAACAGATTCAAATTTACTTTAATGTTATGATAGCAATTTGTGCTTAAGTCGGCCTAGAAGAAGTCCAGCATGTTTGAGAATTTAAGTGAACGTCTCTCGCAGACGGTAAAAAAGCTCCGTGGTCAAGCGCGTTTAACCGATGACAACATAAAAGATGCATTGCGTGATGTGCGTATGGCGCTATTGGAAGCGGATGTCGCCTTACCCGTCGTACGGGAATTTACCAATCGTGTGAAAGAACGCGCGGTAGGGCAAGAAGTATTAGAAAGTTTAAGCCCCGGGCAGGCGTTGATTAAAGTCGTTAACGATGAGTTAGTCGACATTATGGGTAAGGCAAATGAGAGTTTAGCCTTAAATACCCAGCCACCCGCTGTGATTTTAATGGCAGGTTTACAAGGTGCAGGTAAAACCACTACGGTCGGTAAACTGACCCGCTTTTTAAAAGAACGGCAAAATAAGTCGGTAATGGTTGCCAGTTGTGACGTGTATCGTCCAGCGGCGATTAAACAATTAGAAACCATTGCGACTCAAACCGGTGCAACTTTCTTTCCCAGTGAAGCCAATCAACAGCCGGTTGCGATTGCCAAAGCAGCGATTGAACAAGCTAAACGTAAATATATTGATGTTTTAATCATTGATACGGCGGGACGTTTACACGTTGATGCGGACATGATGGCTGAAATTCAAGCCATTCATCAAGCTATTAACCCGGTCGAAACCTTGTTTGTGGTTGATAGCATGACCGGGCAAGATGCGGCAAATACTGCAAAAGCCTTTGGTGATGCTTTACCATTAACCGGCGTGGTATTAACCAAAGCAGATGGGGATGCGCGTGGCGGTGCAGCATTATCCGTGCGACATATCACGGGAAAACCCATTAAATTTATTGGGGTGGGTGAGAAGTTAGATGCCTTAGAACCGTTCCATCCAGACCGTATGGCATCGCGTATTTTGGGTATGGGCGATGTTTTAAGCTTAATTGAAGAAGCCCAGCGCCAAGTTGATCATAAAAAAGCCCAGCAATTAGCGAAAAAACTCAATAAAGGTAAAGGCTTTGATTTTGAAGACTTACGCGAACAGATGCAGCAAATGCTGAAAATGGGTGGGGTTGCGGGCTTGATGGATAAATTGCCGGGTATGGGTAGCGTACCTGCGCATTTAAAGAGTCAAGCAAATGACAAAGAAATCAGACGCATGATTGCCATTATTAATTCAATGACTTTAGAGGAACGACGTAATCCAGATTTGATTAAAGCCTCACGTAAACGTCGGATTGCTGCCGGTTGTGGTTTGCAAGTGCAAGATGTGAATCGCTTGATGAAACAGCATTTACAGATGAGTACTGTTATGAAGCAATTTTCTAAGGGCGGCTTGCGTAAATTAATGGCAGGCATGAAGGGAAAATTGCCACCGGGTGGTGGATTTCCGCCGATGGGTGGTTTTTCAGGTTAAAAACAAGACATTAATTGTACAAATTATCGAAAATCTGACAGTTTGCTATAAGAGTAGTTTGCCAGTTGATTAGTCTAGTTGTATGATTTGCAGCGTCCAGAAGTCCATGAAAAAGCATGACGGGGGTTGTTGTGCTGAGTTCTGGCATAAATTGTTTCAAGTCAAAGTCTTGATTTGGTGCATAGATCCCCTTTCCAATTAATTTCGTGAGAGAGTTAAAAATATGAAATCTCAATTAACTATTGCAGGTGTATTGTTCGCAGCTTTGTTAGCAACTGGTTGTAGCCAACAACAATCTAGCCAACAATCTACTCCTGAAACAGCAGTAGCTGCGGTTGAAGTAGCACCAGCTCCAGCAGTTGTTGCACCAGCTCCAGTTGTACGTCCAGCTCCAGCTGCACCTGTAATGCCACGCGTTAAAGCAAAAGGTCATTACAAAGGTGCTGTTGCAATGGATGCAAATTCACGTGCAGCATTAAGCCAATACCAAAAGTAATGGATTAACGCTTAGCGTTAAACGTATCTAAATTTCCGTTTAGATCGTGAAAAAGCCTGCTTATCCACAGCAGGCTTTTTTGTTTGTGGTAAAAATAAAAAGATTGTTGTAATAGTCTGACTTTTTGCAAAGTTTTGTACTAAATATATTCTGTGCATCTGACGCAAACAGACTATAGTCAGGGACACGACTAAATTTTGGAATGATTCTTTAAATTAAGAATGAGGCTTAATGTAATGAAATTGAAGCTTAAATTAGCACTATCAACTTTGTTGTGCGTAGGGTTATTTGCAACAGGTTGTAGTCAACAACAAACATCAGGTAGCCAACAAGTAGCTACTGGTAGCCAACAAACTACACAAACTGTAGTTGAAGAGAAAGTTGTAAAAGTAGTTCCACCTGCTAAACGTGGCGGTGGCGGCGGCAAAAAAGTCGTTAAACAAGTACGTCGTGGTGGCGGTAAACGTCGTGGCGGCGGTGGCTATCGCGCTCCTGTAGTACCACCTGTAAAAATGCCACCTATTAAAGCAAAAGGTTACTATAAAGGTCCTGTCGGTTTAGGTGCTGATTCGCGCGTAACCTTACAACCCTATCAACGTTAATTAATTAAATTAACTTAGAAAATTTTTAAAATTTTGACCCTTACTGTAAAAGTAAGGGTTTTTTTGTTTGAACCTTTCTGAAATTTGGTGCAACCTATAACAGGCAGGTTAAACCTGTATGTACAATGAATAATAAGCTTGGGATAAGCTCAATTTAACCACTGATCAGGCTTTTATATAGATTTGTACTAAAATAAATTTTGGTCTAGTTATAAATGTTTAATGCTTAACTAGTACTTAAAATGCTTTCCTGTAAACAACGAAAGAGATCAAGACGATGAAAATTAAATCCCAACTCACTCTCGCTATTTTGTTGGTCACTGGGATGTTTGCTGCGGGCTGTCAGCAAGTATCAAGCAGTAGCCAACAAGTTGCTAGTGGCAGTCAGCAAGTAGCTGGTGGTAGTCAACAAACTCAAGTGACTCCTCCTGGTGGCTCTACTGGTGGTTCTACAGGATCAGTAAAAGCAAAAGCCGGTTCTTGTAATCCGAAAGCAGACAAATGGTGTCATAGCCACCCTGCGATTCCGGGTTGCACCGATTCTTATATGCATAGCCATGCTTATACCAACCCTAAACATACTCATACCTATGGTTGTAAAGGCGGTAAAGGTAAAGTTAAAGGCGGCACGGGTGGTAAAATTAAATTACCGGGCGTAAAAGCTAAAGGTGTATACAAAGGTGCGGTAAGTATGGATGCAGCTTCACGTGAAGTGATGAAGCAATACCAACGCTAATCGTATAATGGCTTGTGTTTGCCATTGGAATTAGTCTAAATAAATGCCTAATTTACATGATTAGGCATTTTTACATTGAAATTCTTTCCTATGCACTTTAGGCTAATGCGTTCTAGCAGGTCTGCGTATGGATACTTGTGCCAGCCTTACAATGAGTGTGTCACACCCTTCAAAAGTTGTAATTTCATGAAAAGAATTATTGCGCTTAGTTTGTTTGTTCTTTCAATAGTCAGTTTTCTACCTTCTTTAGCTCATGCCGAAGTATGGCCAACTGAAAATCAGTGGGATGATAGCTGGGAAGATCGTTATCGTCAGTGGGTAAAAACTAGCTGGAAAGACGATATTTTTATGAATCCAGCAAAACCAATCTATTATAAATTTGAAAACGATTGTGCAGACGCTGTATACATGATGCGTTTGATTTTCGCATTTGAAAATCGTTTACCCTTTGTCATCAATAACCGTGATAAAGCAGGGCAGGTGATTAGTAATAAAATGGGTAATTGGGATAATTTACCCCCGCCTAATCGCGTACGTGCCTTTATGGATTATGTTGCGGATATGACCAGTAGTGAGTCACTGCGTAATGACACCTATCCCGTCGCTTTAGCTGAGATTAAAGCCGGTGACGTTTATGTGGCGCCTGGTGTTCACTCCTATCAAATTGTGGAAGTAACAGATGCAGGTATTGCGGAAGTAATGGCTTCTACGACACCCAAACAAGCACGCTATTTATTGAGAACACCATCGTTCCCATTTTATGTGCCTGAAGATAAACGTTATGGTGATGGTTATCGTCGTTTTAAACAACCCCAAAACTTAGGCAAGCCTGCTTCTGAACAGCCGGGTTATAGCTTAGAGCAATTTGAAGCGGCGGCTAGTGTAAATTATGACTATGTTAAATTTACTGACATCATTTCACATAAATTAGGCAAGCGTGAAGAACGCCCGGATGAAAAAACGACTCGCTTATTATTAGCCTTATGTATGTATGCGAATGATCGTAGTGTGTACGTCTATGATGCCTTATGGTATTTGCAAAAAATTCGTAATGAAGGTCGTCATTGTATGAACGCTAAAGAATATGATGATCACTCTACACCGGGTCGTGATAAGCGTTTAAAAATGTTCTTTGACTCATTACGTGCACATTTAGACCGCGTTGGTCGTTTTGACCCGGGTTCACAACCGGCACGTTGGGCTAAAGCAGTATTTGCAAATGACCAACCACCTGCTAGTGAAATGAAAAATCTTAACGATTTTTGTATGGTACAAATGACTTTAGGTGAAGAATATTACATGACCCTGCGTGAATTACGTCAAAACGTGGATGCAAGTAGTTTAGTATCTGACCCACATGCGTCATTGGAATATCGTTGGGGGATTACCAAAACTCCATTTAATTCAGGTTGCCCAAGCTATTAAGCTTGGGTTGCTTTTGCCTATCTAAACTGATTGACATCCCAAATGCACGAACAATAATTATCAAACTTCAGTCATAGGGACATGGTTTCTGAATGTTAATAACGGTCGCACGGTACAGGGGTGCTACATGGTTAAGACAAACAAAGGCATAGTGAATGCCACTAAATTTGGAATCTTACTAACTTTTATTAGTAGTTTAAGTTTAGGCACATTATCTGGGTGTTCTTCTGCACCCAGTACTTATGATGATCCGACAGGGTTTTCACGTAATCGCGCTAAATCCACAACGGGTCATACCGCAACTAGTTCAACTAGCAGACAAAGTTACAGCCAAAGTGGTAGCAGAAAATATAATTCACGCCAACACTCGCGGCAAATGCAACGTTCTTCTGCGGCACGGGTTACAGTTGCTACACCGGAACGTGTGTCTTATGCGGCGTTAGATCGTTTGAGATATCGCGTGCGTTACGATGGAAGTTATCGAGAAATCGGTTATCCGAATGGAGATGTACCGAATAATGTTGGTGTTTGTACCGATACTGTCATTCGGGCTTATCGTAAATTAGGTATAGACCTACAAAAATATGTACATGAAGACATGGCACGTAGTTTTAATGCTTATCCCAATTTACCTAAGTGGAATATGATGGGACCTGACCCTAATATTGATCATCGTCGGGTGCATAATCTAAAAGCATTTTTTACCCGTCATGGGGCACGTGTTCCGGCTACTACTAATCCACGGGATTACCGTCCAGGGGATTTAGTGACTTGGAGTTTAGGCGGTGATCAAGAACATATTGGGATCGTGGTGGATCGGAAATCATCTGTTGATCCGGATCGGTATTTGGTCGTACACAATATTGGTGAAGGTGAACGTCTAGAAGATGTGCTCTTTAAAATGCCGATTACAGGACATTTCCGCTACTTTCCGCGCTGTTCTTAAGGGTAAATAAAGCTGAAAATAGCATATTAATTGGTATTACAATGATTTAAGACCTCAGGTTCTGAGGTCTTTTTTATTTTTAGGCGCAATCAAGTCTTCACTTTTAGTGAAAATCACGTAGAATGGCGCGTTTATTTTGGGGTGGTTATCCGCCCCGTGTTTATAGTTGATTTTAAGGTTGAACTATGGTCAAGATTCGTTTAGCACGCGGTGGTGCTAAAAAGCGTCCTTTCTACCAAATCGTTGTTAGCGATGAACGCAAACCGCGTGATAGTGGATATATTGAACGCATTGGTTATTTCAATCCTGTTGCACGTGGTCAAGAAGTACGTTTACATCTTGAGCAAGATCGCGTGAGTTACTGGTTGAAAAATGGCGCACAACCCAGTGATCGTGTTGCCAGATTATTGAAAGAATCTACTGAAACTGTAGCGGCTTAAGCTAAGTTATTACCTAACTTATGATAACACTAGGAAAAGTTTCCGGTGTGTTTGGCATTAAAGGTTGGGTAAAGGTCTATTCCAATACTGCACGTCGGGAAGCCATTTTAGACTATAGTCCTTGGCTCATTAAAGTCGGTACAGAATGGAAAGCCTATACTGTAATCAACGGTCAAATGCAGGGCAAAGCTATTGTTGCTCAATTAGACGGAGTTGATAACAGGGATTTAGCCGAAAAGCTAGTAGGGTGTACGATTGCTATTACTCGTGAGCAATTAAAGCCCTTAAAAAATAATGAATATTATTGGGCAGATTTGCTTGGCTTAGAGGTTGTAAATACTCAAGGGCAAGTTTTTGGCAAAGTGGATTCATTGTTTGAAACTGGATCAAATGATGTATTAGTCGTGCAAGGTGAGCGAGAGCGTTTAGTGCCTTGGATTATGCATCAAGTGATTCAGTCAGTTGATTTGAACGAAAAGCGTATTGTCGTCGATTGGGATGCTGATTTTTAATCATGTCCATGCGTTTTGATGTCATTACGTTATTGCCTGAATTAGTACAATCCGTGGTTCAATATGGTGTAACCAGCCGTGCGTTAGAACGCCAGCTAATTGAGTTGCATCTGTGGAATCCACGAGATTATGCGCTGGATGTTCACCGTACAGTTGATGATCGCCCTTATGGTGGCGGACCGGGTATGGTCATGAAAGCAGATAAATTATTATCTGCTGTCCGCGCAGCTAAACAACATAATACAGGCTCGGTAGTTTATTTAAGTCCTCAGGGACGTCCGTTAGATCAAGTGATGGTAAGCGAGTTTGCTAAGCAATCTGGCTTGATCTTAATGTGTGGTCGTTATGAGGGAATTGATGAGCGGGTGATTGCATCAGTAGTCGATATAGAATGTTCTATTGGTGATTACGTGCTTAGCGGTGGTGAGTTAGCAGCAATGGTAATGATTGATGCCATTACGCGTTTACTACCCGGTGCTTTAGGTCATCAAGAATCAGCCGCTCAAGATTCATTTTATGAAGGATTGTTGGATTTCCCTCATTACACACGCCCTGAGGTGTTAGAAGGTTTAGAAGTTCCAGCAGTGCTTAAGAGTGGTAATCACTCTGATATTGCCCGCTGGCGTAAGAAGCAGGCTTTGGGTAGAACCTGGCAACGTCGTCCCGATTTGTTAGCCAAGAAAACGCTAACAAACGCAGAACAACGTTTGCTAGACGAATATATAGATGAGTTTGACAGAAGCTAGAGGCTTCATTAGAGGTTTATCATGAACGCAATTATTCAACAACTTGAACAAGAACAAATGACTAAAACTATCCCTAATTTTAATCCGGGTGACACCGTTGTGGTGCAAGTACGGGTTAAAGAGGGTGATAAAGAACGTCAACAGGCTTACGAAGGTGTAGTAATTGCCAAACGTAACCGTGGTTTAAATTCCGCTTTCACTGTACGTAAAATTTCTTACGGTGAAGGGGTAGAGCGTGTTTTCCAAACCTACAGCAATAGCATTGCTAGCATTGAAGTAAAACGTTCTGGTGACGTACGTCGCGCTAAACTGTATTACTTACGTGGTTTAACAGGTAAAGCAGCTCGTATTAAAGAAAAAGTGTAATGAGCCGATTAGGTTTATTCATGAATAGGTACTTACACTAAGTGCCTATTTTTTTATTGGATTTTAAGCTAAAGAATCCGATCTTCAGTTAACTCTTGTAGCCTGCACCAACTCAAAGCATAATTAACCTGAGTTCGACGTAAGGCATAGCATTAGAGTATGGCTAACGCATTGATATTTAAGTTCAATGAGGGTTTCTTCGCTTGATAGGAATACGCAATAAGCCCGGCGATGACATGAGCGACATAATGAGGCAGTGAACGATGGCGAGAATGCTCAATTTGCGATTGATTTTTCAACTGATCGTTAATGGTTTCGATGATAAAACGCTTACGCAAGAGCAATTGATCGAAAGTAGAACGCACGACCTGTTTCATATTTTTCCGTAACGAGGTAATCCATTCAATGCCTTGCTGAGCGAGTTGTTGAGCCAATGCCTGAGAGAGATAGCCTGCATCCCCAAAGACTTTGCCAACCACGGATTTCATCAGGGTGGGAACGGGTTGGCGATCATCGACATTACCCGCACTTAAGGCAAAGGACACGATACCACCTTGATCATTCACCACGAGATGCAGCTTGAAGCCATAGAACCAGCCGGTGGATGACTTCCCTCGTCCTGCGGTATTGGCAAAGGTCTTATGACGGGGAATCCGAATATTGTCACAGACGCGTAAGGGGGTGGAGTCAATGAAGGCAATTCCGCGACTGGCTTCACAGCGGGATTGCATGAACCGCGTCAGCGGCACTAATACATCGGGAACGCGCTCAATAAACCGTTGATAACTGGGCAACTGAGGAAAAGCCGACTTCAAATAGACTTGAACATGTTTGAGGTAATACCACTTGAAGGTGTGATAGCCTGATTGATGGTAATGTACCCAAATCGTCATCACTTCACTCAGACTTAAACCACACGGACGATTCCGCTTTGGGCGGGTGGTCGGGGGTTCTAATACACTCGCTTTCCAATGCGGTAAAAAGCCTTGGCAAAAATCATCTATCTCGCAGAACAGTCGTGTTAACATCAGGGTAGCAGCCTTGCGTGGGTAATTTTAGGATGTGGTTATCCCATGAAGTATTCCACAAAAGGCTGCTACTTGCTTACATCGAACTCAGGTTAATTAAGAATAATAGATAAAATAAACGCTTAAATTGGGGAATCGGGTGCCACCGCTTTTAGAGCTCTCAGCTACCAGCATCATTCTACTGTTCGTTATTATCGGCCTACTTCTGCTTGGCGTGGGTTTCTTTGTTTTCTATAAAAAGCATCTAAAAGAACGATGGTATTTAATTCAACAGAATATGTTGATTAATACTTTAGCGGGTGTGCATGAATCAGCAGTACTAGTACGTCCTAATGGTTTGTTAGAGTTCATTAATCCCGCTGCTGAAAAGCTATTAAAATATAAGGTTCGTAGTGCGCGTGGTAAGCATTTTACGGAGCTGTTTTCTTTAATGGAAGCAAATACACGTCAAGTTATTCCTTGGTTGGAACGTGTCCAATTAACACCGCACGAGAAGTTATCAACACAAGTTGCCATATTACACACTACCAGTATTGGTGATTTACAAGTCTTATTTTCCGTACAAAAAGCCCATTATGCAGAATCCGATGTTAGCGCTTGGTTATTGTTAATTCGAGACCAGACTGAATTAAATGCATTGCAATTACGCCTCGATTATTTAGAGCAACATGACCCACAAACCTTATTATTAAATCGAAAAAGTTTTGAATTACGGTTAAAATTGGCCATAGAGCAAGTCCAACGACACGGAATTAAACATTCTTTTTGTTTAATTTCGATGGATCAATTTAAAATTATTAATGACAGTATGGGGCATAATGCGGGCGATGTACTCATTGAACGTATTTCTCGTATTCTGAAAGAAGAAATTGATAGTCGTCGGGATTTGTTAGCGCGTTTAGGCGGGGACGAATTCGGCATATTATTTGGCGAGAACGAACCTTCCATGTCTTTAAGGTCGGCGGAGCGTATTCGCCAACGCTTAGAGCAGTACGCATTTGAATGGAATAAAACTCGGCATAATATAAGTAGTAGTATTGCATTTGTACCGATTTATAAGGGCCTAAACACTCCAAACCGAATACTGTCGGTGGCTGATGCTGCGTGTCGAGTTGCAAAATCGAAGGGCGGCAATCGTATTCATTTATACAAACCCAATGACCAGGACGTTCTAAAGCAACGTGGCCATATGGTATGGCTGGGGCGTTTAAAGAAAGCGTTCGAGGCTGGCAATTTTAAATTAGTTGCACAGCCTATTCATCCACTGAATGCAGTGGAATTTCAACACGCTTTTCATCATTATGAAACCTTGATTCGGTTATATGATGAAAATAACCAACCTGTTGCACCTGATGAATTTATTCCAGCGGCAGAATACTATTCTATGATGCCACGCTTAGATCGTTGGGTAGTGCATAATTTAATTCAGGCTTTAACGCAGATTACGCAAAAAGAGCCATTACCCGTGTTTGCCGTAAATTTATCTGGGCAAAGTTTGGATGAATCAGACTTTCTAAAGTTTGTGTTAGATGAAATTCAACAAGCCAATATTAACCCTGCCATGTTGTGTTTTGAAATTACGGAACGGGTTGCGATTCATAATCTGGATTTAGCGCGAAAGTTTATTAAAACGCTAAAGGACTTAGGTTGTAGTTTTTCATTGGATGATTTTGGTACAGGCGTAAGTTCGTTTGGCTATTTAAAATCGCTGCCGGTGGATTATTTGAAAATCGACGGCTCGTTTATTAAAGATATTATCAATGATGTGGTCGCTGCCGAAATGGTGCGTTCGGTGAATCAAGTGGGGCATATGATGGGCATTAAAGTCATTGCAGAGTACGTGGAGAACGACCAGATTATCCAATTGCTGCGGGAAATTGGTGTAGACTTTGGGCAAGGCTACGGTATTTCTAAACCGATTCCTATGGCAGACGTCGTTAAACAACATCGTATTTAAAAAAGTAAGGGTTAAGCAATTTCATGCATATTCACATTTTGGGCATTTGCGGTACGTTTATGGGGGGCATTGCCTTATTAGCACGCGAAACGGGGCATCAGGTCACAGGTTCGGATGACAATGTGTATCCACCCATGAGTACCATGTTAGCTGAGCAGGGTGTGGATATTATCCAGGGTTATAAGGTTGAGCATTTAGCCCAGCCAGCCGATAGTATTGTCGTTGGTAATTTCATGAAACGCGGTTTACCAGTGGTTGAGCATATGCTGAATCAAAATTTGGTGTATAACTCAGGCCCTCAATGGTTGTATGAAAATATTCTGCGGGAACGCTGGGTATTAGCCGTGGCAGGCACACATGGCAAAACCACTACGTCGAGTATGCTGGCGTGGATTCTCGAATATGCTGGTTTAAAACCGGGCTTTTTAATTGGCGGTGTACCCGAAAATTTTGGAGTTTCTGCGCGTTTAGGCGATTCACCGTTTTTTGTAGTGGAAGCCGATGAATACGATACCGCCTTTTTTGATAAGCGTTCTAAGTTTGTGCATTATCATCCGCGTACCGTCGTTTTAAATAATTTGGAATACGATCACGCTGATATTTTTCCTGATGTGCAAGCCATTCAAACCCAATTCCATCATTTAATTCGTACTGTACCCAGTGAAGGTTTAGTAATTGCAAATGGCATTGAAGCCAGTATTCGTGACACCTTAGCCAAAGGTTGTTGGACGCCTGTGGAAACGTTTGCACAAGGCGATTGGCAAGCTGAATTGATACAAGCTGATGGCAGCGAATTTGAGGTACTGTACCAAGGCGCAGTGCAAGGCACAGTGCAATGGGATTTATTGGGTGAGCACAATGTGAATAATGCATTAGCCGCAATTGCTGCTGCGCGACATGTGGGCGTAGCACCCAATCAAGCAATTGCTGCTTTAGCGGAATTTAAAGGTGTTAAACGCCGTATGCAAGTGCGTGGCACAGTCCGCGAGGTAACGGTTTACGATGATTTTGCACATCACCCAACGGCTATTACTACGACGTTGGCAGGCTTGCGCGCCAAGGTCGGTCATGCTCGCATTATTGCTTTATTAGAGCCGCGTTCTAATACCATGCGCATGGGCTCACATAAAGCACAGCTTGCCCAAGCACTACAAGCGGCTGATGCGGTGTATTTATACCAACCTGCTGGTTTAGATTGGAACTTAGCCGAGGTGGTTGCTGAAATCGGCGAAAAAGCCCAGTTACTTACGTCGATTGATGCGTTAGTCTCCAGCGTCACACAACAAGCACAAGCCGGTGACCATATACTCGTTATGAGTAATGGCAGTTTTGGCGGTATTCATGACAAACTACTGGCTGCGTTAGCTGTGTAGGATTCGTAAGTTTTGTTAACCGTTACTCTAATTATGACAGGCGCATCCGGTGCACAATACGGCTTGCGTCTGCTGGAATGTTTATTACAACAGCCTGTGCGGGTGTATTTGTTGTTATCGCGTCCTGCGCAAGTTGTGATTAATATGGAAACTGAACACCGCTTGCCCGCCCGCGCCGCAGAAATACAAGCGTATTTCACGCAACTTTACCAAGCCAAACCCGGTCAATTACAGGTGTTTGAACGTGAACAATGGTTAGCGCCAATTGCCAGTGGTAGCGGGGTGGCGGATGTTACAGTGGTTTGCCCTTGTACTACAGGCACGCTATCTTCAATTGCCTGTGGTAGTAGTCGCAACCTATTAGAACGGGCGGCAGATGTTGCTTTAAAAGAACGTAAAAAACTGATTCTGGTAGTGCGTGAGACGCCGTTTTCGGAAATTCATCTGGAAAATATGCTGAAGCTGGCACGCATGGGCGTTATTATTATGCCTGCTAATCCCGGTTTTTATCAAAATCCCCAAACGATTCAAGAGCTTGTTGATTTTATGGTCGCAAGGATTTTGGATCATATTGGCATTGCCCACACGTTAATGCCACGTTGGGGACAAACTTACGCGGATTCTGACTAAAATTAATGTGTTTATTGGGCAACCCTGCTGTAGTTGTTGTCCTATCTTTGAAAACCTAATTAGGAGTTTGCTATGGCAACTGAAGAAATTACCGCCCAAACCTTTGAAGACACCATAACCAATAATGACATTGTGATTGTGGATTTCTGGGCGCCTTGGTGTGGACCTTGCCGTTCATTTGCACCCATTTATGAAAAAGTATCAGATAATCACTCTGATATTGTCTTTGCCAAAGTAAATACCGAAGAAGAGCAAGATTTAGCGGCGCATTTCCAAATTCGCTCGATTCCTACGTTGATGATTTTCCGTGAGCAAGTCGTACTGTTTGCACAACCGGGTATGTTAAGCGAAGGTCAATTAGAGCAAGTCATTGGTCAAGTGCGTGAAGTGGATATGGCGAAAGTTCATGCAGAAATTGCAGCTCAAGAACAAGCGCCGCAAGCTTAAGGTCGATTGATAAGGGTGAGAACAGGCTCACCCTTTATTTACAGTAGCCACATGGCGATGCCACTTAACGCGCCAATCGCAACAATGCTATACAATTCTTGGCTATGTCCTTGTCCTAGGGTACTTAAAGCTGTTTTAGCCACTCTCCGTGGCATTAAGTCAATCCGGGTTAAATCATCAAGCAATAAATGCAAGACGTAGCCCACACTAGAGGCAATGAAAGCGGGAATAATGGCGGGTACGCCTGCGGTTAGATACGCTACCCATGCCACTGCTAACGATAAGCATACAGCCGCTAGTAAAGAATGTGTGTGCCCTTCATGACTGACAATTTGTTTTACGTAGTGCCAGAATTGAGAGACTAATAATAAAGCAATGGGCAATGCCACTAACAAATCCGTGGGACGGTAGAAGAACTGAATACACGGCGCAACAATGGCGGCAATGCGACTTAATAAATAAATGGTACGATAGTGATTGCTGTCTGGTTGATCAATATCTGGCAATAAACAGCCAACATAACCGCTCAGCGCCGTACTAGCAATTAATAACCAATTCAAATTGGGTAATAGCGCCGCTACCGTAACCCCGGCGGTCATTCCCATGGCTAACGCTGCGAGTTGATAAGATTTACCCTCGTGCATTGTTAAATCCCCTACGCTATATTGTTGTTTTACCGATGTGTTTTAAGCCCGTACACCGTTCTAGTGTAAAACAGTGTGCTTTAATACTTAGTTAATCGGGTAGGTAATAAGTTCTGACGTTTGCCTCATTTGCACATTATTTTCATTCATGCGATTGCTTAAAAATAACGCTTTTTAATATATAAATTTTATCGAAAAACAAGAATTGAGGGAAATAATCCCTCAAAACGGGCTTTTGCGTGAATTTGTCAATAATATTTTTTATGATGAAGTGCATTTTATAGGCAATACTTAAGAATGGTCAATAAGTATTCAATTGTTTAAACTCCCTGCTCAGTTAAGATTTTTACTGTTACAATTGCCGCATGTCAGGAAATAGCTTTGGAAAATTATTTACCGTTACCTCCTTTGGTGAGAGTCACGGTCCCGCCATTGGCTGCATCGTAGATGGCTGCCCGCCCGGGCTTGCGCTTAGTGAAGCTGATATTCAGATTGATTTAGATCGCCGTAAACCCGGTCAAAGTCGGCATACCACACAACGCCGTGAAGCGGATGAGGTGCAGATTTTATCCGGTGTGTTTGAGGGTAAGACAACGGGTACACCGATTGCCTTAATCATTCAAAATACGGATCAGCGGTCAAAAGATTATTCGGATATTCTGGACCGCTTTCGTCCGGGGCATGCGGATTACACGTATTATAAAAAATACGGTTTGCGGGATTATCGAGGTGGTGGTCGTTCGTCGGCGCGTGAAACAGCCATGCGCGTTGCCGCTGGGGCAATTGCTAAAAAGTGGTTACAAGCGCGTTATGGCGTTGTGATTCGTGGCTATCTCTCACAACTGGGTTCGATTGTTGCTGAGCAATTGAACTGGGACGAAATTGGTAATAATCCTTTTTTCTGCCCAGATGCCAGCAAAGTAGCGGCTATGGAAGACTATATGGATGCCTTGCGCAAGGAAGGTAATTCTGTTGGGGCAAAAATTACCGTGGTGGCGGCGAATGTTCCACCGGGTTGGGGTGAACCCATTTTTGATCGTTTAGATGCAGATATTGCGCACGCCATGATGTCGATTAATGCGGCGAAAGGTGTGGAAATCGGTGCGGGCTTTGCTTGTGTGGCACAGAAAGGCACAGAACACCGCGATGAAATCACGATGCAAGGCTTTCTTAGCAATCAAGCAGGCGGCATTTTAGGCGGCATTTCGTCTGGGCAAGAAATTATTGTACACACTGCGTTTAAACCGACGTCTAGTATGCGGATACCGGGACGCACGGTTAACTTAGACGGTGAAGCAGTGGAAGTGATTACCAAAGGTCGGCATGACCCTTGTGTGGGTATTCGTGCCACGCCTATTTGTGAAGCAATGTTAGCCATTACCTTAATGGATCATGCGTTACGCCACCGTGCCCAAAATGCGGATGTGGTGACTACCTTACCCACAATTCCGGGCAAGGTAGAATAAGCTTAATGAACTAATAGCGACCGGGATCGCGGTATCTGCCGGGATCACGGCGATTATGGTCATAATAGCGGCGGTCATCACGTTTGCTATGTCCATAACCGTGCCGAGGTGGCGGTACAACCACTACGCGACGGGGCGGCGGTACAACCACTACAGGGCGATGATAGCCGTGTCCATAATGCGGGCGTCCATGATAATAACCGCCGCTGTTATAACTAATGGATACGGATTCGCCGTGGTGTGGATTGTGACAGCCAGTTAACGCCAATGCACCGCCTAGCATTAACGCAACTAACCCAAAACGATAAAGACGCATCTGCGTTTACTCCTGTTTATTAGGGAATGGGGTTTTTTACTTAGTGTCATTTTAGCGATAAAAAGTTCTGTGAATACCTCAATACCTTATGCTCGCTTATCTAGCTTTTACTTTATTTATTTTGCGGCTTTAGGCGTATTTGTACCCTATTGGACGGTGTATTTAGCCGATGTAAAAGGTTTTTCTGCCCTGCAAATTGGCGAAATTATGGCGCTGTTTATGGGAACTAAAGTGTTAGCGCCGTTAGTGTGGGGTTGGTTAGTCGATCATCATGGGCAGCGTTTAAGATGGATTCAACTTGCCAGTTTTCTAACGATTCTTTGTTTTGCACTGGTTTATCAAGCCACGAGTTTTTTAGATTATTTACTTTTAGTTGCAGGATTTGGTTTTTTTTGGAACGCTCCTTTACCGCAATTTGAAGCTTTAACCTTGAATCATTTAGGTTTACACGTTAAACGTTATAGTGCGATTCGCTTATGGGGTTCGATTGGTTTTATTCTGGCGGTGATTAGTTTACCACTGTTGATTAATCGTTATGGTTTGACGGTTGTCTTGCATGTGCAACTGCTGCTGTTTATTGCCATTTTTCTCAGTACATGGTTGGTTAGTGATAAAACCCCTGTTGCAGCGCCACATCTGCAAGCTAAAGTCAGCTTAACTGACATATTAAAACACCCTAGTATTAGTTTATGGTTAGCCGCTTGTGTCTTACAGCAAGCCAGTCATGGCGCTTATTATAATTTTTTGAGTTTATATTTAGCTGATGTCGGGTATAACGCTTGGCTGATTAGCAGTTTATGGGCATTGGGTGTATTAGCCGAAGTCTTGTTATTTTTGTTGATGTCGCCACTCATGCATAAGTTTGGCGCAGAACGCTTATTTGTGCTGGCGTTAGGGTTAACAGCGCTGCGCTGGTTAGTTTTAGGTGAGTTTGTGCAAACTTTGCCGCTCTTAATTTTGGCGCAATTATTACATGCTGCTACTTATGGTTTATTTCATGCTTCGGCGATTCATATAGTGCATCATATTTTTCCCAGTGCCTTACAAGGGCGTGGACAAGCCCTATATTCCGGGGTTAGTTATGGTTTAGGCGGTGCATTAGGCAGTTTAATCAGTGGTTATACTTGGTATCAATTTGGCGCAGCTCAAAGTTTTTATGTATCAAGTATACTGGTAACGCTGGGCTTAGTTTTTAGTTTATATGCAATGCGGGGAGTACAGCGTTTGTATGTCGCTTGAACCATTAGCGTTAGAGCAAATTCAGGGGTTACTCACACCAACAGCTACCACCTTATTTCCACAACTCCAAATTTTTAAACAATTGCCATCAACCAACCAATGGTTGTTAGATCACGGGCAATGTGGCGATGTGTGTTTAACCGAGCAGCAAACGGCTGGGCGCGGGCGCCGTGGGCGTGTGTGGGATTCTCCCGCAGGCTTGAATATTTATTTATCGCTCAAATATTGCTTTGCAGCGATACCCGAGCATTTGGGTATGTTAGGGCTAAGTATTGGCTTAAGCGTGGCAGAGGCGTTAGCACAGTGCGGAATTTGTCAACACGGGGTCAAATGGCCGAATGATATTTACATTCAGCAGCAAAAAGTCGGCGGTATTTTGTTGGAAGCAGTGGGGGCATTACAGCAAGTTGTCGTCGGTATTGGCTTAAATGTGAATGTGCAGCCGCAGCATAACCCATTGATTACACAGCCTTGGACGAGTTTAGCCGCTGCACAAGGGCAGACCCTAAATCGCAATCGTTTAATTGCTGCGTTATTAAATCAATTAGGTGCAGATTTTCAAACCTTTTCCACCTTAAATATGGCAGAATTCCAGCGTCATTGGCAGCGTTGGGATGTATTGGATCAACAACCTGTACGAGTCATGGCAGGCAATGAACAGTATGAAGGTATCGCTTGCGGCATTGATAGTCAGGGGCAATTACGCTTACAACGCCCAAACGGCAGTATTACTACCTTTTCTTCAGCGGATGTATCGGTGCGAATGTGACAATTTTGCTGGTGGATGCGGGCAATTCACGCCTGAAGTGGTCTGAACTTTCAGTCACAGGGGTTTTATCAACGCAATATGCACAGGCTTATGCGGATCGTCCAGCCTTGGCAGCATTTATTGATTTACTAGAGAGTTATCCAAACGTAACACATATTACCTTAGTGCATGTTTTAACTCATTTATTTGCTGAGAGCGTACACGCTTTATGTATTGAACGCGGTATTGCCTTGCAGTTAGTTCGTTCGCAAGCCCAAGGCTATGGTATTCAGTCAGGCTATCGAGAACCTGCACGGTTAGGTACGGATCGTTTTGTTGGGTTAATTGCTGCTCATCAGTTGGCCAAACCCCAGCCTTGTATTGTGATTGATTGCGGAACAGCCGTGACTTTAGATGCAATTGATGCACACGGTAAGCATTTAGGCGGGGTAATTTTTCCGGGTTTACATTTATCTGCTGATGCTTTGATTGCCCGCGCACAAGGTAAGCTTAGCGTGGCATTTGATGAAGATATGAGCGTATTAGCCGATCATACTAGCCAAGCAATTGGCAGCGGTTGTTTATTTGCGTTACTAGGGGCGATTGAGGGAATTAGCGCCCGTATGCAAACGGCTTTTACCCAACCGGCTAAACGTATTTTAACTGGGGGAGATGCCACAACTTTACAGCCTTGGTTACAAGGTGCTTATCAAATTGAAACGGACTTATTAATGCAAGGGCTGCGCTATATCACGCTGGAGGATGCGTGTACTACGCCTTAATTCTGTTAATTGTTTTAAATGCGGGCTTTTTGTTGTGGAATAATTTTCTAGCACCACAGCAAGACCTTACGCCACCACCGCTAACGCAAACGGGTGTTAGTAGCCTGCAATTGCGCACAGATATTGAGCAAACTGTTTACAAAAGTACGGAAAATGAACAAAGCACTTGTTATACCTTAGGCCCGTATAATTCTGAAAAAGCGGCAAGCTTAGTTGCTGATAAGATTAAAGCCTTAGGCTTAGCGGTGACCATGCGTCCTATGCGCAGTATGGAAACCTTAAATTTTCTGGTTTATATCGCGCCACAAGCCAATACTGCACAAGCGGAGCAGATTGTGAGTGACATTAAGAAATTTGCGGTGGCAGATGTGTTAGTTGTGCCAGAAGGTCCGTATAAAAATGCCATTTCTTTGGGATTTTTCAGTAACTTAAACAAAGCCAAGCGTCATGCAGAATATATTCGTTATTTAGGCTATGATGCGCGATATACAGAACAACAAGCGGCGCGTGAAGTATTTTGGTTGGATTATGACGAACCATTTGGAGCTAATACACCTGTGTTAGCGTGGAGCGCTGCTATCGACAAAAGCTCTGAAGTACAACGCATTCCGCGAGCTTGCGTACATTAAATAATGTCTTTTGCTTAATCTAGGGTATGAAACCCGGCGTACAAGGAACAACAGCATGCCAAGAACCCGTCGCCGTCATCAACTATTGAGTATGGTTTGCTTGCTAAGTACGGTATGGCTCAGTGCTTGCCAGCAAGAAGATCCCAATGCTGCGAAGAAAGCGCCTCCCAAAGAAGCCGAAGTCGGCGTTATGCACTTGCAAACCCAAGACGTCGTGTTAACCAATGAATTACCCGGGCGGGTGGTTGCTGCGCAAACCGCAGAAGTGCGCCCGCAAGTCAGCGGTATTATTCAAAGCCAATTATTCGAGGCAGGTTCAGAAGTACGCAAAGGCACGCCGCTGTATCAAATTGATAACAGTACCTATCAAGTGGCTTTAGAAACCGCACAAGCCCAATTAGCTAAAGCCCAGGCTAACTTAGAAACGGCCATCACGAAAAATCGGCGTAATCAAGCGTTAGTTGAGCGTGGGTTAATTAGCCGTGATAGCTACGACGACCAAGCGACCGAAGTTAAGCAAGCGCAAGCGGATGTGGAAGTGGCCAAAGCCGCCATTAAAACCGCTAAAATTAATTTAGCTTACAGTACGATTAAAGCGCCGATTACGGGTTATGTGGGTAAATCAGTGGTTACGCCGGGTTCGTTAGTGACGGCTAATCAAGCCACCGCGTTAGCGACCATGCAAAGCCTTGACCCGATTTGGGTGGATATCACTTTAGCCAGTACCGATTTTGTCAGCGGCAAAAATGCTATTACGCCACAAGTTAGTTTAGTGTTACCGAACGGCGCGGCTTATAGTCAAACTGGGCATTTAGCCTTTACGGATACTAGCGTGGATAAAGCCACGGGTGCATTAACCGTGCGTGCTGAATTTGATAATCCACAACGCCAATTATTGCCGGGTATGTTCGTCAGAGCACGTTTAGAAACAGGCGAACAAAAAGCGGCGTTATTAGTGCCACAGCAAGCGGTTTCACGTAAAGCCAATGGTGATGCCAGTGTTTGGTTATTGAATAGTAGCGAGAATACTGTAAATCCCACAGTGGTTAAAACGGGACAAGCAATAGGGAATAAGTGGCTGATTAATGAAGGTTTAAGCGCGGGCGATCAAATTGTAGTCGATGGTTTCCAAAAAATTAAACCCGGGGCAAAAGTCAAACCGTTGCCATTAGGCGCAGACGGTAAGCCCTTAAAAGCGGAAGCACCTGCTAAACCGGCTACGCCTGACGCAGTTGAGGTAAAGGTTAGTATGCCCGCAACCTCGGGCGCACCTGCTACTCCCAGTCAAGCCAAATAAAGGAGATCAGTGATGTCACGCTTTTTCATTGATCGACCTATTTTTGCTTGGGTTATTGCGATTGCCATTATGTTAGCAGGCATTCTGGCGATTCCGAATTTGCCGATTGCGCAATACCCGGATATTGCACCGCCAACGATTTCAATTTCGGCTACTTATCCCGGTGCGTCGGCGAAAACCGTTGAAGACTCCGTAACGCAAATCATTGAACAGAAAATGACGGGCTTGGATGGCTTGCAATATATGTCCTCAACCAGTAGTTCGGCGGGCACGGGTAAAGTGGATATTAGCTTTATTGCTGGTACTGACCCGGATATTGCGCAAGTACAGGTACAGAACAAATTGCAGTTGGCGCTGCCACAATTGCCGGAATCGGTACAGCAGCAAGGTGTTAAAGTTGCAAAGAGTTCAACGGGCTTTTTATTAGTCATTGGCTTTATTTCCGAAGATGGTAGCCTCACACAAACCGATATTGCCGATTACATTACGACCAATGTGCAAGATTCCTTAAGCCGAGTGGAAGGGGTAGGCAATACCCAAGTCTTCGGTGCGCCGTATGCCATGCGTATTTGGTTAGATCCGCTGAAATTAACCAATTATAAAATCACAACTTCTGAAATAAAGTCAGCGATTCAAGCACAAAATACGCAGGTATCTGCCGGGCAATTAGGCGGTACGCCTGCTGTGCCGGGGCAACAATTAAACGCTACCGTAACCGCGCAATCGCGTTTACAAACACCGGAGCAATTTAAAGCGATTGTCTTAAAAACTGCGCCAGACGGTGCTGTAATTCGTTTAAGCGATGTGGCTAAGGTTGAATTAGGCAGTGAAAATTACGACGTAATTTCGCGTTATAAAGGCAATCCAGCTTCGGGTTTAGCCGTTACCTTAGCCAGCGGTGCAAATGCTTTAGATACGGCGGAAGCGGTTAAAGCTAAGTTAAATGAACTGACTGCCTTTTTTCCTAGCGGCTTAAAAGCGGTAATTCCCTACGATTCTTCACCGTTTATTCGTATTTCGATTGAGGGTGTGGTGCATACCCTGATTGAAGCGATTATTTTAGTGTTTATCGTTATGCTGGTGTTCTTACAGAACCTACGCGCTACCTTAATTCCTACTATTACTGTGCCTGTGGTGTTATTGGGCACATTAGCAATATTAGACATAGCAGGTTATTCGATTAATACCCTCACCATGTTTGGCATGGTGTTAGCCATTGGTTTATTAGTCGATGATGCGATTGTAGTCGTTGAAAACGTCGAACGCTTAATGGTTGAGGAAAAATTATCACCTCGTGCGGCGACACGTAAGTCAATGGGACAAATTACAGGTGCATTAATTGGGATTGCCTTGGTGCTTTCGGCAGTGTTTATTCCAATGGCGTTTTTTGGCGGTTCTACCGGGGTTATTTACCGACAATTCTCCATTACGCTGGTTTCGTCTATGGTGTTATCCGTCTTGGTTGCGCTGATTTTAACGCCAGCCCTAACTGCTACGTTATTGAAACCACCCAAATCCCAGCATGGCGAACACGGTTTTTCCGGTTGGTTTAATCGTAATTTCAATCGTGGTAGTAACGGCTATCAGCGTATGGTGGGCGGCATGTTGCGTAAACCGCTGCGTTATTTAGTCATATACGGCTTAATTATTGGCGGCATGATTTATTTGTTCTCTAAGTTGCCCACGTCCTTCTTACCGGATGAAGACCAAGGTACGTTATTCGTCCAGATTCAATTGCCGCCGGGGGCAACGCAAGAACGCACCTTGCAAGTTATTAAGCAAGTTGAACAGTATTTCCTAGAAAACGAGAAAGATGTATTAAGCAGCCTATTTGCTGTTTCGGGTATGGGTTCTGCCGGAAATGGGCAAAATGTGGCGCGGGCATTTGTGCGTTTAGTGGATTGGTCAGAACGGAAATCGCCGGATAAAACGGCGCAAGCCGTGGCGGCTAGAGCAATGGGTAAATTAAGCAAAATTCGGGATGCGCGGGTGGTGGCGATTGCACCACCAGCGGTACGTGGTTTAGGCAGTTCAGCAGGCTTTGATGTGGAGCTGCAAGACCGTGCGGGCTTAGGGCATGATGCGCTGATGAGCGCCCGCGACGAATTCTTAAAGAAGGTCTCACAAGACTCGCGTTTGACTGGCGTACGTCCCAATGGTTTAGATGATACGGCACAATACAGTCTTGACTTAGATATTAGCCAAGCGGGCGCATTAGGTGTGCCCGTTAGTACCATTAATGAAACCTTATCTATGGCGTGGGGTGGTTCGTATGTTGGCGACTTTATTGATAAAGGGCGTGTGAAAAAAGTCTATGTACAGGGTGAAGCGGCAACTCGTATGCTGCCTGATGATTTAGACAAATGGTATGTGCGCAATAGCAGCGGCGAAATGGTACCGTTTTCCGCCTTTGCCAAAGGTAAATGGGTCTACGGTTCACCGTTACTTGAACGTTTTAACGGTATGTCTGCGGTTGAAGTGGTAGGTGCGCCAGTAGCGGGGGTAAGTTCAGGCACGGCTATGCAAATTGTCGAACAGGCTATTCAAGAACTGCCACCGGGCATTGGTTATGAATGGACAGGCATGTCCTATCAGGAAAAAGCCTCTGGCTCACAAGCCCCGATGTTATATGCCATTTCGATGTTAGTAGTGTTTTTAGCTTTGGCTGCGTTATACGAAAGTTGGTCGATTCCCTTTGCCGTTATGTTGGTTGTGCCGTTAGGCGTCGTCGGCGCGTTATTAGCCACTTATAGCCGAGGGTTAGCAAATGACGTGTATTTCCAAGTCGGTTTATTAACTACCATTGGTTTATCAGCTAAAAACGCTATCTTAATCGTCGAGTTCGCCAAAGAATTAATGGATCACGGCATGGGCTTAATGCAAGCCACATTAGAAGCGGTACGTATTCGATTACGTCCCATTCTGATGACCTCATTTGCCTTTATGTTAGGTGTATTGCCATTAGTCATTAGCACGGGGGCGGGTTCAGGTAGCCAGCATTCGGTGGGAACAGGTGTCTTAGGGGGTATGATTTCCGCAACCTTACTGGGCATTTTCTTTGTGCCAGTATTCTTTTTGGTGGTACGCAAAATCTTTCCCGCAAAACCCACTGTATCCGAACAGACAGAACATGAAGCGGTTGTAACGGTTTAAGCGCAGGAAAAGGGCTGTCTCAAATAGTTTGAAACAGCCTTATTGTGAACTATTTATTTTTCAACAAAGCCATTGCATCGTGATGCCCCATCAGTTCAGCTTGTTCGTAAGCTGTGCGCCCGTTCACATCACGAACGCTGGGGTCAGCATTATTTCTTAATAACAATTGAATTGCGCCTGTACTACCGGCTTTAGCAGCGGCATGTAAAGCTGTCCAACCATTACCTTCTTGAGTATTAACTGGAAAACCCGCCGATAAACAAACATTTAAATAAGCTAAGTCATTTTTAGCAGCGGCTTTGTGAAAACTATCATTACTGCGACAGGTTTGTACAATATCGTCCATACTCGCCTGTGCGCCTTGCATGCCCATTAAACCTAGTGTCAGCAGAACGCTTAAAAATAGTTTGCGTGACATAAAAGCTCCTAGTGTTGTTATTTGACCACTCATGACTATAGCTCTATAAGCTTAAATGTTTTTATAAAATAAATTGATTAATCCTTATACAATAATTCGATTAAAACTTAAGCAGTTACCAAGGCGCTTAATGCACTGGTTAAATCGGCATAGCGAAACTCGAAATGACTGTCTAACAAGGCTTGTGGTAGGACTTTTTGGCCTTCCAGCAATAAATCAGCTTGCTCACCTAACAATAAGCGGACAGGTAAAGCAGGAGCTGGCATAAAGGCTGGACGATGTAAAAGCTGCGCGGCTGTTTGGGCAAATTCCACTTGGTGTACCGGCTGAGGGCTAGTGAAATTATAAGGCGTAAAGTCTGCCGCAGCTTGTAAACTTAGTATGCCAATATGCGCTGTGGCACGTACCAAATCCTCAATATGCATCCATGATAACCATTGTTGACCGCTGCCCATTTTGCCACCTAGACCTAATTTAATCGGCAATAACATCATGGGCAATGCCCCGCCATCGTTGCCGAGTACTAAGCCAAAGCGCATAACCGCGACTTTGACGCCGTATTGGCAAGCTTGAGCGTTAGCTTGTTCCCAAGCCTGCACCAACTCTGACATAAAAATAGCTTGCGGCGGACTGGTTTCCGTCAAATCGTGATTATCGCCTTGGGCTTGAATGCCGTAATAACCAATCGCCGATGCGCCTAATAATAATTTGGGTTTGCTGGGGGTCTTTGCAATCCACGCGACCAGTTTATTGGTTAGCCCCACCCGACTTTTGTATAACTCGGCTTTACGTGCTGTTGTCCAACGTTGCCCTAAAATACGTGCACCCGCTAGGTTGATAACTACATCAATCGGTTGTTTAAGTTGGTCTAGACCTGTTACCACTTGCACGGATTGCTTAAACAAGGCTTGGGCTTTTTTAGCATGGCGCGTTAAGACCCACACCTGATGCCCATCGCTTTGTAAGGCTTTGATTAAGTGTTGACCTACAAAACCTGTGCCGCCTGTGACTAATATTTGCTGCGGTTGTGTAAAAAACGTTGTGTGCATAACCATTTACTCCATCGCATCGTAACGCTAATTTTACTGTAAGTGCTTTTGCGGTTTTTTACTTCCGCAAAGATCATAGTGGAATAAAAAGTTAGCATTTTGCCCCTTATCTCACCATTGTGAACGTTAATAGCCTAGGCAGTGACAGCACGTTTAGAACGCAGTAAATAACAGTCTGATAGATATAGGAGAATAATAATGCAAACTGTAATTGAGCCAAGCTGGCAAGCGTGGGTAACTGAAAATTTACAACGGCAATGTAGCCCTGTAGAGCTTTGCCAAATTTTGAAACAGCATGGTTTTCAAACGCCCCAAATTCAACAATTATTGGGCGAGGCTTATCCGCTGGAATTTGCACAAACTCAACCTGTCATTGATTATGCTGCCTTAGCCAAGCCACCTTTAGGGCGTTTTCACCCAGAACTGACTATTCATCAAGTGCTAGCTGAACCATTGCAGTTGTATGTCATTGAAGATTTTCTGAGTGCGAATGAATGTCAGCAGTTAATTGAAATTACCGATAGCCAGTTAAGTCCTTCTGAAGTCTCGCATAGCAACGGGGATTATGCCTATCGCACTAGTCAAACCTGCCATTTGGTGAATACTCAGCATCCGTTAGTGGATAAAGTCAATGAGAAAATCGCCCGCACGTTAGGTATTCAAGCCCGTTATGCTGAACCGATTCAAGCGCAGCGTTATGCGGTAGGGCAGGAATTTAAAGAACATCATGATTATTTTGCCCCGAATACCGATATTTACGAACGTTATGCAAAGGATTTAGGGCAGCGCACATGGACATTTGTGGTGTATTTAAATGATGTGGTCGCAGGCGGGGCAACGTACTTTCCGATTATTGAAACGGCGGTAAAGCCCAAACAGGGGTGTGCGGCTCTTTGGAATAATTTACACCCTGATGGGCGACCTAATTATGCCTCTTTGCATCAAGGTATGCCGGTCGTGCAGGGTGTTAAATACATTATTACCAAATGGTTTCGAGAGCGTGGGCAAGGTGCAATGTTTTATGAAGAAGCGGATTAAACCGCTTCGTCTTCCAAGCTATAAGGCAAGCTTGCCAGTTGCACTTTGTACTCACCTAACGTTAGGGCTTGTGTAGTTTCTGCAATTTTCATAACTGCTAAAGCTTCTACATAACCGTCTGGATTCAAAGTGGCATTTAAAATAGTGCCTGCTTCGGGGTCTTGAGGACTGGCGATAGGTGTACCAATCGACGGGCGCTGGACTAAGTGCGGAATCGCAATACGGAACATACGGCGTTTGGATTTACCTAAGTATTTCATACGCGCTACGATTTCTTGTCCCGGATAACAGCCCTTGGTAAAGCTTAAGCCATTAATTAAATCCAAGTTCAGCATTTGCGGCACCCACGCCTCGTAGCTTTTTTTGGTAACCATTGGAATGCCAGACTGCACATTGAAATATTCCCAACCATTACGCCCGACACAAGCCGCATTCACATTAAGTTGCTGCCAAAGTTTTAAGGCTTCGGGCAGTTCGCCTAAGATTTTATAACGTGGAATCGGCGCAGGTTGGCGCATAATCGTCAGATTATTAATCTGCAAGGTTTCATAAGCCGCTTGTGGCGCTTTACCCAAAATCTCAATCAGACGTGTATCACCATCGGGAGCCGCATAACCGAAATGCACAAGGCTGGCAGAAGCATCTTCTAAATACACTTTGGAGCGTAATACATACATCCGTAGCCGCTTTAATAAGGTTTCTACCAAATCACGCGAGACGCTTAAGTAATAACTGCCTTGGCGATGAGTGATAAAAAACGTCGCTAAGACCCGCCCTTGAGGATTGCTATAAGCGCTAAGCTGTGACCATTGATCCGTCACTTGGCGAATATCGTTGGTAAATTGCCCTTGTAAAAAGTTTTCGGCATCTTCGCCCATAATGCGAATTAAGCCAAAGTGTGAAAGGTCACATAAGATTGCGCCACGGGGTGGAATGCGGCGTTCTAAATCGGGATTGCCAAACGAGACTAATGAATCACCTGAAAATTCCGCGCCCCGTTTAATGAGAAACTCTTTCCATTCTGGTTTCATAGAAGTACCCCAGCCGCAATGAAGATAATGGCTACACCATAAAAGTTATTAGAATTGATGTCGAGAATCCCCGTTAGCTATAGCGGTAACGGGGACTAAAAGCAGGCTTACTTATTTAGAAGCTGGTGCGGCAGCAGGAGCAGCCGCCGGAGCGGGCGCAGCCGCTGGTGCAGTATCCGCCGGTTTTGTTTCAGTGCTGGTAGCGGCAGCCGGTTTAGTTTCAGGCAACATGATTTTTACATCAGCTTTGCCACGTAATTCATTCATGTATTCCAGCATTTTTTCTTGTTCATACTGGCGTTGTAACTGTGGTTTAACGCTCTCAAACTCAGGGGGTTTAACGTCGCGGCGTTCTTCCAACTTGATAACGTGCCAGCCGAATTCAGTTTGTACGGGTTCTTTGGTATACGTACCCGGTTCCATTTTAGCCACTGCATCGGCAAACGGTTTAACCATTGTGTCAGATTTAAACCAACCTAAGTCGCCGCCCATAGAGGCAGATGGACCATCAGACGATTTTTTGGCTAAATCGGCGAAGTCTGTGCCTTTATCTAAGTCTTTAATGATACCTTCGGCTTCTTCCTTGGTTTTCATTAAGATATGACGAGCTTTGTATTCGTATTTGTCTGCACCAGAAATACGTTTTTCATAAATCTTTTTCAGTTCATCATCGCTAACTTTAAAGGATGAGGCTTTTTCTTGAGTCCAAGCATTCAACACGATTTTATCGGTGAAATCTTTGACTTTATTTTTAATGTCTTCGCGCTCAGCTACCCCGGATTTATTGGCTTCTTGGCGTGCCAGTTCAGTGATAACGAGGTCGTCTAAGATACCTTTAGTATCAAGATCTTCGCCTTGTCCTGAACGGCGAACCATACTCACGACGCTATCTAAGGTATCTTGCGTAATGGCTTGACCATTGACAGTTGCCACGACTTTTTTATCTTCGGTCGTAGTTGTGGTGGTCGTGGTACTGGTAGCTGCGGCAGGCGCGGCTTTATCTGCCGCTGGTTTGTCTTCAGCAGTCGCATACAAACTAGAAACTGCTAAGGTTAAGCCAATTAGCCCAGTTGCGATCATATTGTTGGTTGTTAGACGCATGGATTTAAATCTTCCTCTAAATCGAATTTATGTATTGTTAATTAAGGTAAAACTTGCTTAAAAGGTTTAACGGTGACTTGTTGGTAAACGCCTGCGGCTAGATAAGGATCTGCATTAGCCCATGCTTGTGCTGCCGCTAGCGAATCGAATTCGGCAATAATTACACTGCCCGTAAAACCGGCTTCACCGGGATCATTCGAGTCGATGGCGGGATTTGGTCCAGCAATCACTAAGCGTCCTTGCTCTCGTAAAAGTTGTAAACGTTCCACATGCGCTGGTCTAGCTGCCAGCCGTGCCCCTAAACTGTTGTCTACATCTTGACCGATAATGACATATAACATTTCGCTTGTGTCCTTAAATCTTTGTAACTTATGGCTTAGATTCAACAGCGTATTTTTGCAGGTAAAACACTTGCAAGATGATGAATATAAAGGTTAATCCAAAGACCCCAAACATTTTGAAATCAACCCAAAAATCTTCACTAAAATTATAGGCAATAATTAGATTTAATACACCGATTGCGGCGAAAAATCCAGCCCACATTGTATTTACTTTCTGCCAAATCGCTTTAGGTACTTGAATGGCATTAGACATCATACGTTCAGCAATCGTTTTACGACTACCCACAAATTGACTAGCTATAAAGGCAATAGCAAACGCCCAGTTAATAATACTGACCTTCCATTTGATAAACATCGGGTCTTTGAGCAATAGGGTTAGCGTGCCAAATACAAGTAAGATACCTAGGGTGATTAAGTGCATCCGTTCAAAACGCTTATATTTTACGTAATACAGCACGTTCTGAAGTAGGGTCGCTAAAATAATCACCAACGTTGCAAATAAGATGGCATCTTTCGGTTGAGATTGATCCAATTGAATCAGTGGCAATTGATTGGCGGCTTGAATTAACGCAGGCGGTACGCTGGCAAACAGCTTATAAGCAGCAAAGAACAGCGCGACCGGGAAAAAGTCAAACAGAAACTTCATGTAAGTTGGTATAATTGCTTAAAGTTTTCCATTCTAAACGATAAACGGACAATGAGTCAGTATTTTCAAATCCACCCAGAGAATCCACAAATTCGCCTGATACGCCAAGCGATTCAGATTATACGTACCGGCGGGGTGGTGGTATTTCCCACCGATTCTAGCTACGCGATTGGTTGCCAATTAGATGATAAAGCGGCTATGGAGCGCATTCAGCGCATTCGTAAATTAGATAGCAAACATAATTTTACGTTGATGTGCCGTGATCTTTCAGAAATTGCAAATTATGCCTTAGTGGATAATATCAATTATCGACTGATCAAATCGCTAACTCCCGGCCCTTACACCTTTATTTTAAAAGCCACTAAGGAAGTGCCACGCCGCTTGCTCAATCCTAAGCGTAAAACCATCGGGGTACGGATTCCCGATCATGCGATTACCTTAGCTTTATTAGAAGAGTTAAACGAGCCGCTGATGTCCAGCACCTTAATTCTGCCGGGCGATGAGTTTCCAATGACCGACCCGTATCAAATTCGGGTTTATTTGGAACATCAAGTTGATCTGATTGTTGATGGTGGCTTCTCAGGACATGAACCTACAACTGTCGTCGATTTAATGGATGAACATCCAGTGGTATTGCGTGAAGGTAAGGGCAGTATTGATTGGTTAGTGCAACATTGATTAAGCACTTGCCAGCACTTTTCTTGTAGAATCAGTCACTCGATATCAGCTTAATAAAAGGGAATAGCGTGAGTACGACGCCAACACAGAAATTGCGTATTCTTTCTGGAATGCGCCCTACCGGTTTATTGCATCTGGGGCATTACCACGGTGTTATTAAAAATTGGGTGGAGATGCAGAATCAATATGACTGCTTTTTCTTTGTGGCAGATTGGCACGCATTAACCACGCATTACGAAACGCCGGATAATATTTCGCAGCATGTGGAAGATTTAGCGATTGATTGGCTAGCCGCTGGGCTTGATCCTGAAAAAGCTACGATTTTCGTGCAATCGCAAGTGCCACAACACGCGGAATTAAACTTAGCGTTATCTATGATTACGCCCTTAGGTTGGTTGGAGCGTGTTCCCACCTATAAAGATCAACAGGAAAAGTTGAAAGAACGGGATTTAGCAACGTATGGCTTTTTAGGTTATCCCCTGTTGCAATCAGCGGATATTCTGCTTTATAAGGCGGATTTAGTGCCGGTGGGTGAAGATCAAGTGGCGCATATTGAATTGACCCGTGAAGTCGCACGCCGCTTTAACCATTTATACGGGCGTGAAGCCAATCACGAAGCCAATTTAGAACAAAGCTTGGCAAAAATGAGCAAAAAGCACGCAAAATCTTTTAAAGATTTACGTCGCCAATACCAAGAGCAAGGCAATGCGGAGGCTTTAGTCTGGGGACGTAATTTGTTGGCAGAACAACATAATTTGTCGGCAGAGGATCGTGAGCGTTTATTGGGTTATTTGGACGGTACAGGTAAGGTAATTTTACCCGAACCCCAAGCGGCTTTAACCAAAGCGTCCAAAATGCCGGGCTTAGATGGGCAGAAAATGTCGAAGTCGTATAACAATACGATTGCCTTGCGGGATTCTGCGGAAACGGTAGATAAGAAAATCCGCACGATGCCAACTGATACCAATCGAGTGCGCCGTACTGATCCGGGTGAACCTAGCCGTTGTCCAGTTTGGCAGTTGCATGAAATTTATTCAGATGAGGCGACGAAAGAATGGGTACAACAAGGCTGTCGTAGCGCTGGTATTGGCTGTATTGAATGCAAGCAACCGATTATTAAAGCAGTACAAGCGGAATTAGCACCCATGCAAGCGCGCGCGGCTGAATTAGAAGCTGATCGTAATAAAGTACGTGAGATTTTAGCCGCAGGTGCGGAAAAAGCGCGAGTGGTGGCCAAGCAAACCATGCACGATGTGATGAGCGCTATGCGCTTTACGCATTATCAATAAATGAACGACAGGGTAACTTCCTTACCCTTTGCGGTGGTGCGTGGCGAGCAAGTCGTTACGCTGCCGCAAGATTTATACATTCCCCCCGATGCCTTAGAAATATTCTTAGAGGCATTTGAAGGCCCGCTGGACTTATTGCTGTATTTAATTCGACGGCAAAATTTTGATATTTGTGATATTCCGATTGCACAAATTACTGAGCAATATATGGCGTATGTCGAATTAATGCAGGAATTTAAACTGGATTTAGCCGCTGAATATCTGCTAATGGCAGCCATGTTGGCAGAAATTAAATCGCGTTTATTATTACCCCGTCCCGCTACATTGAATGCAGAAGAAGCTGACCCGCGTGCGCAATTAATTCAACAATTACAAGCCTATGAAGAATGCAAGCGTGCTGCTTTAGTTTTGGATGGATTACCCCGTTTAGAACGCGAGCATTTACCCGCAAAAGCTTATGCAGAAATTGAGGCACTCCCGAAATTATTACCGCAAGTCGAATTATCAGAATTAATGCAGGCGTTTCAAGCGATTTTAAAGCAAGCCGAATTAATGTCTCGCCATGAAATTAAACGTGAACATTTATCCATTCGTGAACGTATGACGCAAGTTTTAACGTGTCTGCAACAGCAGTCATTAGTTGCATTTGAACAGTTATTTACCTTGGAAGAAGGGCGACGTGGTGTAGTTGTGGCTTTAATGGCGATTTTAGAATTATTAAAAGCCCAGTTAATTGAAGTGGTGCAGGCTGAAACAGCTTATGCACCCCTATATATTCGCCGTCTTAATTAGATTTTTCGGGGCAGGTTTTAAAAATTAAAGTATTATTTTCAATTTTCGGCAACTCTACATCACAATCATTGTAACGTGATGTACCATAAAATACATTATTGGCAGCGGATAATGCCATATATTGCTCGCCTTTGGTTTTATCAGTTTTGCCAGCTTCACCATTATATAAACAATAACCCCAATCATATTGCGCTAAATCTAAACCACCTTGTGTTGCCTGTGCAAAGAGCTGGCAGGCTTTGGCTAAATCTTTATTATCTGTGTTTCCATTAGCATAAATCATACCCAGTTTATAAGCAGCCATTGGGTTATTATTGGTTTTGATGAGTGTTTCATATAGGGGCACTGCATCTTTAGCTTTATCACCGGCTTTGTAAATGTTAGCCAACCATAACTTAGCATCATTATTATTAGGGGCTAATGCTTGCATAATAGCTTTGAAATGTGTTTCAGCATCACCACTAGGATCAAGTCCGGCGACTTCTCGCCAATATAAGCCATAAACGAATTGCGCTTTCGTATCACCTGCTTTGGCCTTATCGTATAAAATGGTATAGACCGGCAAATTAATATAATCGCCATAACCGAGCGATTGTAAATAACGTGGGTCGCTATAGTTTACTGTACCAAAAGTAGTAGGTTTAACGGTTAGTTTAGTTTCGTCATCAAAGATATAGGTGGCAGGCGTATCTTTGGGTTTAAGCGTTTTAGCAACATCCGCAAAACTAACATCCGGTTTGGCAAATACAATACCATCGTATTTAAAGCTGGCTTTGCTAGCCGGATCAGTGACATTACACTGGCGGCAAATTAAATAAGGCGTGCCGTTATTAGCCGGATTTAAGCCTAAACCTAAATAAATACCGGGCTGTTTAGTATCTTCGGACCACGCGGTGATTTTACCATTTTTTATATCAACATTTTTAATAACAACTTTATCGGCTTCACCTGTGCCTAAAAATACACTGTTATTATCTAAAACCAAATCGTGTAAACCTACTTGTTTAGGATCAAGCGCTTTTTCTAAAAACCAACTAGGTGCGGGCGTTGGTACGGGTAAATCAATGGCAGGGGCACTAGCAGTAGTAGCAGCATCGGCTGCCAACGTTTGTGTGCAATAAAATAATAACATTCCCCCGATTAGGTTGAGGCGCTTATTATGAGGGCATTTCATGGTCGTATTCCTAAAGCGAAGCAAGATAGCTATTAGTATTAAATTGTAGATAGTGGGTTGCAGGGAACAGGTCATCGACAGATGGACGGTAGGAATTTACCGCTTGTAGTTCATGACACACTACGCTACAAATTAGGGTTTACTTTGTGGGCAATTTTTATAAATTAGTTTATCAAGTTCGATTTTAGGTAAATCTACTTTACAAGCTTGAAACCATGCTTGTGCATTGGATACATGATTAGCTGCCGCTAATGCGAAATAACGCTCACCCCGTTTACGATCTCGCACGATACCTTCACCTAAATATAAACAAACGCCATAATTATATTGCGCTAGATCCAAACCACTTTCGCTGGATTTTTGTAATAACTGACAAGCACGTTTTTGCTGTGGTTTGTTAGAGTTATCTTTTAATAGCAACATGGCTAATTGATATTGGGCAACAGGACTACTGTTAGTTTTTAAGACGTTAGTATAAAGTCTAATAGCCTGTTCAGTTTTATTTTCACTGTCATAAATGACACCTAGCCAAATATTGGCGTCGGTATTTTTATCGGCAATTGTCTGAATAATATCCTTGAAGTAGGTTAAGCCATTTCCGGTTGGATCAAGTCTAGCCATTTCTTGCCAAAACAAGGCATAAATAAATTGCGCCTTAATATCATTGTTTTTGGCTTGTTCATATAAGCGTGTAACTGGAATGGTTAGATAATCTCCATAACCTAAATAGGTTAAATAGCGACTGTCATTATAATCAATTCTGCCTTGGCTAAGCGGTTTAACCGTTAATTTACTTTCTTTAGCAAAAGTATAGGTAGGTGTTAGGTTCGTAGGATGTAAAATATTCAATACATCGTTGAGGCTATAATCTGGTTTAGCAAAATACACACCTTCTAATTCGAGGCTTTGCTGTGTGCCTGTTTGGCTAAGTTTGCAGGGGTGACAGATGAAATAGGCGGTATTCGGGGGTTCAGTTGCTAAACGGCTTTGTAATGCCCACGTTGGAGCCGTTGGTGGTGGATGTAATTCCTGAGCTAAGGCGGTACACAGGCTATTTCCTAGTAATAAGCTAAGAAATAAACTAAATTTTTGAAATATATTGATTTTTATTGGCATGGCTAACTCGATTATTAGTAGGTGGTATACCTATCGAGTGTAGAAACAGCAAAAATGAACAGGGCGTATAGAGGATAAACGGTTAGAATTTGCTGCTAATTGTTAAATTGTATTCAGCGTGCAATATCGTTAAGGTTAGTGTCTAAACCATACGAATTAGGGATAGCCATGCCATTAAAATTAATTTTACAAGCTATTTTGTTAACGGCAGAGCAGCCTTTAAGTTTGGCGCAATTACAGCAATATTTTGCACCAGAAGAAGCAATTCAAATAATGGATATTCAAGCGGCTTTGTTAGAATTAGCGCGCGATTGTGCTACACAAAGTTTTGAATTAATGCAAAGTGCTAGTGGTTATCGCTTGCAAACCAAAGCCAGTTATCAATTATGGGTACAACGGCATCAAACACAAAAGCCTGTTAAATATTCAAGAGCATTTTTAGAAACCTTAGCGTTGATTGCGTGGCGGCAGCCGATTACACGTGCTGACATTGAAGCTATTCGGGGTGTGGCGGTCAACCCAACGATTATTAAGAGTTTATTAGAGCGCGAATGGATTAAAGTGCTTGGGCAAAAAGAAGCGCCGGGTCGACCCGAATTATTAGGTACAACGCGGCAATTTCTAGATTATTTTGGCTTGCGTTCCTTAGATGATTTGCCGAATGTCTTACACTTAAGTGACTTACCACATGCGAAGTTAACGGTTTAATTATGCCTATTCCTAGCTATCAAGCCTTATTATTTCCAGTATTACGGTTAGCTGCACAAGGCGGCGAACATAAATTTAGTACTACGGTAGAAAGTTTAGCTGATGAGTTTCAATTAAGCGCTAGCGAACGCACGGAATTATTAGCCAGTGGTGCACAGACCGTATTTAGTAATCGAGTCGGGTGGGCGAGAACCTATTTAAAACAAGCTGGATTATTAGATGCGCCACGTCGGGGTTATTTTGCTATTAGTAAACGCGGCTTGGCTTTTTTTAATACACACCCAGCTGAAATTTCTATGCAATCTTTACAGCAATTTAATGAGTTTAGAGCCTTTACTCAACGTAAGCGTCCGAAAAAAACTGAAATTAATACGCCCGCATTTGCACCTGATTTTATGGCAGAGGAAACGCCAGAAGATATTTTAGCCGCAGCGTATCAATTGTTAATGCGTAATTTGCAGCAAGAAGTGTTAAGCACAGTGAAAGAAATGCCGCCGACTTTTTTTGAAAATTTGGTTATCGACCTATTGGTTAAAATGGGCTATGGCGGTAATCGACAAGACGCTGGTCGTGCTATTGGCAAAAGCGGTGATGGAGGTATCGACGGCTTTATTAAACAAGACCGTTTAGGTTTAGATGTGATTTATCTACAAGCCAAACGTTGGGAAACACCTGTAGGGCGCCCCGAATTGCAAAAATTTGCGGGTGCATTACAAGGGCAAAAAGCGCATAAGGGAATTTTTATTACAACCTCGACTTTTACGCGTGAGGCTAAAGAATATGCGCAGCATTTAGAAACTAAGTTGATCCTAATTGACGGGCAACAATTAGCTGGATTTATGGTGGAGTACAATGTTGGCGTGCTCAGTAGCGGCTGTTATGAGGTGAAAAAGTTAGATTTAGATTATTTTGAAGGTGGTTAAATTAACCACCTTCTTATTAAAGATTATTCTTTATTGGTCAGCCATTTTTTACGTAAGCCTTCATAAACACTTTCTTCCGAGCCTTTAGCCTCACGCAGTTCCATTAGCGCATAGTTAACTTTTTCGCGGAGTTCACTATTCTGGGGGAAAGCAATAGCATAGGTTTGTGGATTAAAGCTATTAGGTAAAACTAATACCTGTTTTTTTCTAGGTGCTTTAGTATTAAATTGGTTAGCCAAATAAACAAGGCGTGGACCATCGTGTACTAAGGCATCGGCTTCTTTATTGGAAACTTTTTGTATGCCTTCCGCCAAGTTTTTAACAGGAATAGGGGTTATACCGATTTTCTTTAAATATTCAATGGGCGCATCCGTTTCAACCGCTACTACTTTTTTATCCATTAAATCTTTAACGCCTTTGATACTACCGTTAATGTTTTGTGAGGTGAGTGCGGCTGTAATAACCGAACTTAAAATACCTAAACATAAAAAGCCGATTAAAAACCAGGTTAAATCTACCACACGAGCTAAACCTTTGCGTTGCGGTGTATCCCAAGTAATGAACATAGTCCACGCCCACCAACCGGCATCCATGATGCCTTTAAAGTAGGTAGGTGCAAAGGAAGGTTCGTCACTGCCAACCCGATCCACTAGCCAGCGCACATGTGCAAAGACTAATACTAAAGTAATAATGATAAGAATGACGGGCCAGGTAAACAGTTTGGCAATTTCTTCCAATGCGACCAACCACGGATTAGGCGTGTTGTCAGATGGAACTAAAATTTGTAAACCTAATTCATACATAGAGTTGGAAAAGTCGACCTTTTCTTCGCGGGCGCTGGTAACGGTAATTGCTGATATACTAGCGTCCACCTTTTTAGCTGCGGTCATATCAATCATTTGTGGCACTGTATCGGCATAAACCCATTCAGTTTTTCGCCCTAACTTCTCATTAATAGCATTCCACAAATCAATACTAAAACCGGTGGGTTTACGTTGTTCTATAGGCTGTTTTTCATCATACATAACCCAAGGTTCAGACAGCTTGATACCTACTTTCACGGGTTTTTCGTCAGCAAAACTGTATTGCACACTCAACAGCAATAGCAGCCCTATTTGGAATAAGTGATTTATATATTTCATGGGGTTTAATAGTTTATTTATGGTTAAAAATGAAAAACACAAAAGCGTTGCTCGCTTAATAAGCTTAACTTAGATTAGTTTGTTTATTAAGCAAACCCTAAGAAATAGTCATTAAACCAAGTTTAGATATAAACTACACACTGTCAAACTATTTGCCATCGCTAACTATTTATAAAACAAGGTATTCCCACCCGTCTTATGAACTGCTTTGTTTGTCTTAGTGGCAAACCACGCTAGGGTAATGCTTCTTTATACTGACCATAACTTGATGCACTGATTACAGGGAGTGTCAACATGTCTAAGCTTAAGCAGACGCTATTATTGTGTGTTTGCTATTTTGGGTGGCTGCATTTTAGTTGGGCAAGCCCCAACGAAGTATTACCCACTATTCAAAAGATTAGCGGTATTGCTTATGGAACAGACCCTGCACAACAATTTGATGTGTACCTTCCATCTAATGTGACGCGAGCACCTGTGTTGTTTATGGTACACGGGGGGGGATGGGATTCAGGTGATAAGGCTAATCCAGCTTCGGTACTCCATAAAATGCAATATTGGACGGCTCGTGGCTATATATTTATTTCGACTAATTACCGTTTATTACCTAAAGCGGATGTGAGCCAGCAAGCCCAAGATGTGGCATTTGCGATTAGTCATGCACAAACCCACGCGAGTGAGTGGGGCGCAGATGCCAATCGGTTTATTTTAATGGGGCACTCTGCGGGGGCACATTTAGTTTCATTAGTGATGGCATCGCCGTCTTTGTTAAAGCTAGCAAAGGTTAAACCTTGGTTGGGTGCAGTCGTATTGGATAGTGGTGCAATGAATGTGCTGCAATTAATGCAAGAACCTCACGGCAAACTCTATGACAAAGCCTTTGGTAACGATATTTTTTATTGGGCGAAAAACTCGCCATTACAACGCCTAGAGCACAAGTTGCCGCCCGTGTTAGCAGTGTGTTCGATTCCGCGTGGTTCAGATTGTTTACAAGCTCAACAATTTATTGATAAACAAAAAAAATTAGGCGGTCAAGGGGCGGTGTTGCGTGAGCAAATGAATCATTACAATATTAATCATTTGCTAGGCAAAGAGCCTGCTTATACCGCCGTGGTTGATCAATTTATGCAAGCTCTGATTACTCAACCAGCGCCTGTAGTAGGTTCTGCCACCCGTTGATAATAACGCCCACGGTATAATAAGCGTTTTAAGGCGGGATCATCGCTATCCGTAAACTGGGTGCGATTATGTAAAACATTATTACAAATCAAACCTTCACCTGCTTGCAATGTGTAATTGAGTTTATAGATTGAGGGTTGTTGCCATAAATCTAATAAAAATTGAGCGGCTGCTTGGGTGGTTGCATCCTCTCGCCAACTGACGTTGCGTTGTCGTGCAGAATAGCGCATATGTAAATGTCCGCTCGCTGTCAGACTAAATACCGCTCCGGTTTGTGCGGGGCGAATCACTTGACCGTTTAAGATATTCGCTGGAATGGTAAACGCTTCTGGATGCATGAGGGCTTGAATAAAATCAGGATTAGCATCTCGTAATAAAATATAAGCAATTTCATGATCCATTAGCCAACTACTTCCGCCCTCAATAGCAGGCTGGGCGCAGTGTAATAGCATGCCATTAATTTGCTCATGTGGCAGATTGTAATAACCGTCGGTATGCCAGCTCAGCGGTTTAGTGGTGTAGGGTATGTAGTCGTGTTGCCCTATATGACTGGTTACTTGCAAGGAAGTTAAACCATCATGATCTGCGCATAAGTTGTTATTTAAATCATTTAAACCTACTAAGGCACTCAAGTGGTGGACTGCGGGCTTAGCACGTTTATCGCCTGCAACAAATTGATAAAACGCAAAATTAAAGTTTTGACACTGTATTTTTAATTGCTGAACTTCTGATAAATGAGGATTTTCCGCTGATTTTATTGCGGTCATACAGTCGGTTATGCTCAGCGGATAGGCTGATAATTTTTGTGCACGCCATGCCTGATAAGCGTTACTATCTCTTAAATCATACTGTTTAGACATTCATCTATTCCCTCTAGCTAGCTCGGCTAACTATATAAGTTAGTTGAAATATTATTATCTAATAATATAGTATCCTGCTTATTGAGAGAGGCTAATTTAGGACAGTTTGTGGGCATATCTACTAAGAGATATCCCCCGGAATCGTTAACACCCCATGGGTGAGATTCTACGAAACTAGCCCGACGCATACACTTACTGGACATTTGATTGGGGTTTGCACACAACCCGGTCGTAATCCTTAATTTAGCTTGACTCTTGGTAGAGCAGGTCAAGAAAAACGCCATAGTATCGTTTACTGAGGAGGCAGGTATGGCAACGAATCATTATCCAACGCCCATGCTGGATGTGCTGGAAGAAGGCCCTTGGCCTAGCTTTATCAGCGGTTTCAAAAAATTACGCGATGAGCATCCCGATGAGCGGATTCGTAATACCATCAATGGTTTATTAGGCCAATTAGAGCATTCCTATGAAACTCGTATGGGCTACTGGAAAGGTGGCACCATCTCAGTTTTCGGCTACGGTGGTGGGATTATTCCGCGCTTTTCTGAAGTCGGTCATATGTTCCCTGAATCTAAAGAGTTCCACACGTTACGTGTGCAACCACCTGCCGGTAACTATTACAGCACAGGCATGTTACGTCAGTTAGCCGATAGCTGGGAAAAATGGGGTTCTGGTTTACAAACTTTCCACGGTCAAACCGGTAATATCATGTTCATCGGTGCAAATAGCCAAAACTATCAGCACTTCTTTGATGAAATCAATGAATACGGTTGGGACTTAGGTGGTGCAGGTCCTTGTGTACGTACCGGCATGTCTTGCGTGGGTGCGGCACGTTGCGAAATGTCTAACTGTAATGAACATGCGATTCACCGTCGTTTGTTAAATAACTTTACTGATGACGTACATCGTCCTGCATTACCTTACAAATTTAAATTCAAAGTGTCTGGTTGTCCAAATGACTGCCAAAACGCGATTGAGCGTGCAGACTTTGCAGTAATCGGTACTTGGCGCGACGATATGAAAGTCAACCAAGAAGCCGTTAAAGAAATGATCATGAAGAAAGCCAAAGAAATTGGCAAAGAAGGTGATCGTTCTGCGGGTCGTCAATACATGTTCGATAACGTAATTAGCCGTTGCCCGACTAATGCGATCAAATTAAACGACGACGATACCATGACGGTAGATAACAGCAACTGTGTACGTTGTATGCATTGCTTGAACGTTATGCCAAAAGCCTTACAAGTAGGTGATGACAAAGGTGTAACTATCTTAATCGGTGGTAAACGTACGCTGAAAATCGGTGACTTAATGGGTACAGTGGTTATCCCATTCATGAAGTTAGATACCGAAGAAGATTACGAGCGTATCGTTGAATTAGCGCAAACCATTATCGACTTCTGGGCTGAAAACGGCTTAGAACACGAGCGTTGTGGTGAGATGATCGAGCGTATTGGTTTGGTTAACTTCCTCGAAGGCATTGGTATCGACCCAGATCCAAATATGATCAAACAACCACGTAACGTATCTTATGTACGTACCGATGGTTGGGATGAAGCGGCAGAAGCCTGGTTCAACCGCAAACGTGAAGAAAAAATGGCGGCTGCTTAAGCAGACTTGCTGTGCTTAGTGGGTGGGGTATAGAGAGGCAACACCCACTAAGTTGACTGAATATAACTTTTAGCTAAAGATTTCTCAGGAGGCTTCATAATGGCCGCACCCGAAATGCGCGATCCGATTGAATCTGGCTGTCCAGATGGCTTTCAGTACATGCACCCTGTTATGCGCCGCAACTATGGTTTGTGGGCATATCACGAAGATCCACGTCCCGGCGTTTTAGTTCATGTTTCAAAAACGGGCGAGAAAGTGTGGACGGTACGTGCAGGTACACAACGTATTTTAGACGTATTCACGCTGCGTAAATTGATGGATATCGGTGATACTTATGGCGAAGGCTATGTACGTTTCACGATCCGTTCTAATATCGAATATATGGTTGCTGATGGCGCGAAAGTAGAGCCGCTGGTGAAAGCGTTGGAAGACGCAGGCTTCCCAGTTGGTGGTACACGTAACTCAGTGACTACCCTGTCGCATACGCAAGGTTGGTTACACTGTGACATTCCGGGTACAGATGCATCAGGCGTAGTGAAAGCCATGATGGATGAGCTGTTACCTGAGTTCAAATCATGGAACATGCCTAACCGTGTACATATCACTACTTCTTGCTGCCAAATCAACTGTGGCGGTCAAGGTGATATCGCGATCAACGTACAACACACCAAACCACCTAAAATTAACCATGCGTTAGTCGGTAATGTGTGTGAGCGTCCATCCGTTGTAGCACGTTGCCCAGTGGCAGCAATTCGCCCTGCAATGGTTGATGGCAAACCTTCGCTTGAAGTCGATGAGAAAAAATGTATCTGCTGTGGTGCGTGTTACCCACCTTGCCCACCGATGCAAATCAATGACCACCAAGCAACTCAATTAGCGGTATGGATCGGCGGTAACCACTCGAATGCACGTGGTAAACCAACCTTCCAACGTTTAGTAGCGGCGGGTATTCCTAACAATCCACCACGCTGGCCAGAAGCCACTGCAATCGTGAAGAAAATTCTCGAGTGCTATAAAGCCGGTGCAAAAGATTGGGAACGTATTAATGAATGGGTTGAGCGTATTGGCTGGCCGCGCTTCTTTGAAGTAACGGGTTTACCGTTCACCAAATACCACATTGATAACTGGCGTGGTGCACGTAACAACCTGAATTCATCTACTCATATCCGCTTCTGATGCTGACAGGAATAGCCGCATGAAATATACACTTCTGATTAATGAAGGCCCTTATCAGCATCAATCGGCTGATACAGCGTTGCAATTTGCGCGGGCTGCGTTAGAAAAAGGTCACGAAATCTTTCGTGTATTTTTCTATCACGACGGCGTAAATAACGGTACACGTTTAACTGTACCGCCGTCTGATGACCGTCAATTGCAAAAAGCATGGACTGAGTTAGCGCAACAACACGGCTTGGACTTGGTGATTTGTATTGCAGCGGCTCAACGTCGCGGCATCATGGATGAAGGCGAAGCTAAACGCCAAGGCTTAGATGCTCACAATATTGCACCGGGTTTCCGTATTTCTGGCTTAGGTCAGTTAGTGGAAGGCGGTATCCAATCTGATCGTTTGATCGTATTTGGCGATTAAGGAGTTAGTGCATGACAACCAAGAATTTTCTGTTTGTAAATCGCAAAGCTCCTTACGGTACGGTTTACGCGCTGGAATCATTAGAAGTGGTCTTAATTTCAGCCGCATTCGAGCAAAACGTGAGCTTAGCGTTTTTAGATGATGGCGTTTATCAAATTACCAAAGGCCAAAATAGTAAAGGCATTGGTATGAAAAACTTCTCGCCTACTTATCGTGCATTAGGCGATTACGACATCAATAAACTGTATGTTGAAGCGGAGTCTTTAGCAGAACGCGGTTTAACCGTTGATGATCTGATGGCGTTAACTTACGAAGATGCGGATGATGATTATGCAGAAAAATCATCCATTATCGTGGTTAACCGCAGTGAAATGGCGGCAATGATGGCGGAACAAGACGTCATCTTAAGTTTTTGAGGAGGGTAATTTATGGCTATGTTACATGTCGTCAACAAATCACCCTTTGAACGGGTCGCTTTTGATTCATGCCTGAAGCACGCGCAAGCGGGTGATTCCATCCTAATGATCGAGGATGCAGTGGTTGGCGCAATCAATGGCACTAGCTTTTCTGATGCAGTGAAAGCAGCAATGGCAGATAAAGCAGTCTATGTTTTGGGTGCTGATTTAGCAGCACGCGGCCTAGAAGGCAAAGCCATTGAAGGCGTACAAGTGGTGGATTACGCAGGGTTCGTTGATCTGACCGCAAACACTGATCGTACGCAAAGCTGGCTGTAAGATTTACATTTTTGATAGGAGGCCACCATGGCACTAGAAGTAGGCGGAAAAAGCATCGCATTAGATGAAGAAGGTTACTTAGAGAACTTAGCGGATTGGACACCGGAAGTTGCTGAGGCACTAGCTAATGCAGAAGACGTAAAATTGACCGATGAACATTGGGAAATTTTAAACTTCCTACGCGAATACTACGAAGAGTATCAAATCGCGCCAGCCGTTCGTGTATTAACTAAAGCAGTTGGTAAACGTTTAGGTGCGGATAAAGGTAACTCTAAATACTTGTACTCTTTATTCCCATACGGTCCTGGTAAACAAGCTTGTAAATATGCAGGCTTACCAAAACCAACCGGTTGCGTATAACACAGTACGTATAAGACGGCTTCGGCAACGAAGCCCTCTTCTTAAGCTCTGTGCTTAACATCTTAAGAGTCACACAGAGTTTCAGAAGAGAGAATTAGGAAGCAAGCAGGAGTACACAGTGACCTTCGTAAGCATTCTTTACGGACTGCTGTATTGGGCGGCTACGCTGATCCTGATTGGCGGGATAGCAGTAAAAGTTCGCCAATACTGGAAAACACCAGCCCCATTAAAAATCCCCACCACCCCCGCTCCTGTCACAAAAACAGGTGTGGTTGCGCGCATGTTCCGCGAAGTGGTGTTTTTTGAGAGCTTGTTCCGCTCAAATAAAACCCTATGGTTGTTTGCGTTCTTATTCCACATGTCATTGTGGTTAGTACTCATTCGACACTTACGCTACTTTGTACCCATGAATGAACTGCTACTGTTCTTACAACCGTTTGGTCGTTATGCAGGCTTTACAATGGTGATTGGCTTAGCGGGTTTATGGGCGCGTCGCTTCTTGGTAGATCGTGTGCGTTACATCTCTGCGCCTTCTGATCATCTAATGCTGGCTTTATTAATCGGCATTGGTGTCAGCGGGTTAATGATGAGTTTTGTAGCACATACTGACATTACTCAAGTTAAAAGTTTCTTTAGCGGTTTATTAAGCTTTGGTTTCTTAGGTGATCAAGGTTTGCCCGCAAGTCCTATCTTACTGATTCATTTATTATTGGTTGCAGTCTTAATGATTGTGTTCCCTATCAGTAAGTTGTTACACGCCCCGGGTGTGTTCTTCAGTCCAACGCGTAATCAAGTCGATAACCCACGCGAAAAACGCCATATTTCCCCTTGGGCATTGGAGTTAGAGCGTTCCGGTAAGTTGTATCGCGACGAATAATGTGAGGTAGCACCGTGGCAGATTACGAAATTCCAGTGATAACCGGCGAAGGCTTTGTACCCGTACCGCCGATTCACGAAGGCGCAATGGCAGGTAAAGGCCCGTACATTGCCAAACAAGATTTTCAAAAAGCGTTACATTTTCCGGCAGACTTTGCAGAAGTAGGCGACTTAGTTCCTGAGTGGAAAGAACGCGCTTTAGCGAAAATGGCAGATTTAAAAAGCCGTTATCGCTCACTGCAACTCTACTTAGACATTTGCGTAAAGTGTGGCGCGTGTACAGATAAATGCCATTATTTCATTGGCACGACTGACCCGAAAAATATGCCGGTCGCCCGTCAAGATTTAATGCGTAAGGTTTACCGCCGTTACTTCACCTTTGCGGGCAAATATTTCCCGAAATTGGTGGGTGCAGTTGACTTAACCGAAGATGTACTTAAAGAGTGGTATAACTATTACCACCAATGTTCTCAATGCCGTCGTTGTTCCGTGTTCTGCCCTTATGGTATTGATACGGCTGAAATTTCAATGGCTGCTCGCGAAATTTTAGATCACGTTGGTTACGGTTCTAAATACAACAACGAAATTATCGGTAAGGTATTTAAAATCGGTAACAACCTCGGTCTACCGGGTATGGCATTAGCCGATACGTTAGAAGGTTTAGAGGAAGACGTTGAAGCGGATACCGGTATTAAAGTGCGCTATCCCTTGGATGAGGAAGGCGCAGAAATTTTACTAGTTACTCCTTCGGCGGACTTCTTTGCTGAACCGCACGTTGATGGTTTAGTCGGTTACGGCAAAGTATTCCATGAAGCAGGCGTAACGTGGACACTGAGTTCCTACGCGTCTGAAGGCGCAAACTTTGGTATGTTTATCGGCTCTTATGAAAACATGCGGCGGATTTCGCTGCGGATTCGTGAGGCTGCCATTAAATTGAAAGTGAAGCGGATTGTATTCGGCGAATGTGGTCACGCATGGCGGGTGGGTTATAGCTTCTTAAACACCTTAGCCGGACCATTTGATTTCTTAGACCAACGTTATCCTGTGCCTCAACATATTTTGGAATTCACTTGGGGTGAAATTCAAAAGGGTACATTGAAGCTGGATAAGTCTGAAAACGATGACAAAGTTCTGACCTTCCACGACTCCTGTAATGTGGCGCGTGGTAGCCGTATGGGTGATAAACCGGGTGGTCAGTTTGAATACCCACGTAATGTCATCAAGGCCGTTTGTAATAACTTCGTTGATATGCCGATTGAAACCATTCACGACGCGACTTTCTGTTGCGGCGGCGGCGGCGGTTTATTAACCGATGACTTGATGGAATTACGCGTGAAAGGCGCACAACCGCGTGCAGAAGCCTTGAAATATGTCACAACCCATCATGGTGTTACGCACATGGCGGCAATTTGCGCCATTTGTAAATCACAATTTACCAAAGTATTGCCGTACTATGGTTTTACAATGGATCAAATTGTCAGCGTGCACCAATTAGTGAGTAACGCAATTATCTTGCAACGGCAGGTCTCCGTTCAGGCACGTCCTGAGGAAGACGAAGACGAAGATGACGACGACGCATAATCATCCTCGTTACCCGACGTGAATTGAAAATGAATGAATTTCTGGTTCGCACTAAGCGAGTCAAAGAGTAGGAGAGAATAGGCATGGCAACCGCAGCGCACGATGACAAATTAAAAAGTCATACCTTCCGCCGTTTTAAAGACGGGGATCATGAATGGGATAGTATGCACGACAAAATCTTTGTTGGTGATACTTCACATAAATGTCCTACGTATATTCACAAAACTCCGCCTTGCCAAGGTTCTTGCCCATCGGGTGAAGATATTCGGGGTTGGTTGCAAATCGTGCGCGGGATTGAAAAACCACCTGTTGGCATGAGCATGCAAGAGTATGCATTCCGCCGTTCTACTACTGCGAATCCATTCCCTTCTATGATGGGTCGTGTATGTCCAGCGCCTTGCCAAACGGGTTGTAACCGGAATGATGTTGACGATTTCGTCGGTATCAACTCAGTTGAGCAATACATTGGCGATACCGCGATTGCGCAAGGCTTTAAATTTCCAGAAGCGCCTGCGTTAAGTGGCAAAAAAGTTGCCATTATTGGCGGTGGTCCTGCGGGTATGGCAGCGGCTTATCAATTACGCCGTATGGGTCATGCGTCTACCGTTTTTGAACAACACCCAGAACTGGGTGGCATGATGCGCTACGGTATTCCGGGCTATCGTGTACCCCGCGATAAATTAGGCGCGGAAATTCAACGTATTTTAGATTTAGGCGATATCGATGTTCGCTGTAATACCAAAGTTGGTAGCGATGTTACGGTTGAGCAGTTAGAAGCTGATTACGATGCTATTTTATGGACAGTGGGTTGCTGGAACGGTCGCGGCTTATTTGTAGACAATTGGGATAGCACGCCTAACTGCATATCGGCGGTTGATTTCTTGGAAGCCTTTAATAAAGGCACTATGAAATACACAGCCCCTCGCATTGTGTGCGTGGGTGGTGGTGATACCTCTATCGACGTGGTATCGGTTTCTCGCCGGATTGGTACGTTAGCTAATTACGCTGAAAAACCAGAAGATGCCGCGACAGGTAAGTTAGTTCACGGTGATGTGGGTGAGAAAGTGCCTGCAACCGTCACATTAACGACTTTATTCCCGTTGAATCAAATGACCGCTGCGCCGCATGAGGTACAAGATGCGCTGCACGAAGGTGTTACCATCTTGACGCAAGTTATGCCGAAAGAATTGGTATTAGATGCCAACGGTCGCGCCACAGGCTTAAAAGTAGTTGAGTGTGTGGTGAAAGGCAATGTGCCACAAGCCAAAGAAGGCGGTACTGAATTCATTATTGAAGCGGATTTAATCGTTTCTGCTATCGGTCAGTTCGGTAAATTAGACGGATTTGAGACCCTGAATAACGGTCGTAACCAAATCAATGCCGACGCGCAATACCAAGTACCGGGTAAACCTAAACATTTTGCAGCGGGTGACGTGGTACGTCCGCATTTATTGACTACCGCCATTGGGCAAGCGTCAATTGCGGCTGATACCATTAATCAATTCTTACGCGCTGAAGAAATTAAAAAGCGTCCAAAAGTGGATAAGCACCATTTTGACTTACTGAGTAAGTTACAAGAAGCTGGTTTAGAACCGACTAGCTTTGATGAAACTAAATCAGAAGACTTACGTGGTACATCCGACGCGAAATACGCAGTGCACAACTACGATGACCGCGCTAAAAGTGTGATCGTGCGTTCTAAAGATTTATTCTTAGGGCACTTCCCACCTGTTGCTCGTCATATCCGTACCGAAGATGTACCGAGTTCTGAGGAAGTCTTAGGTCACTTTGCCGAGCGTATGAATTCACTTGCCGAAGGTGATGCGGTCGCTGAAGCAAAACGCTGCATGAGCTGCGGTATGTGCTTTGAATGCGACAACTGCGTTATTTTCTGTCCGCAAGATGCGGTGTATCGCGTACCGAAAAAACAAGCTACGTTAGGTCGTTATGTTGCAACGGATTATAGCCGTTGTATCGGTTGCCATATCTGCGCGGACGTATGTCCAACTGGTTATATCGAAATGGGGCTTGGGGAGTAATTTTACTCCCTAAGCGGGACAGGCTCGACAGGAATCCGCATGACTAGCAAGCTCTCAACCTTATTTCTGGCGGCTATCGTAGGCTTGACTACGTTGCTGGCAGGCTGTGATTCAGCGCCGCCACCGACTCAACTAGCAACAGCTAAGCAAAAGTCGGAACACTGCGTAGAACCGACTGACCAAATGCGTAGCCATCATATGGATATGCTGATGCATCAACGTGATGCCACAATGTTAGAAGGCATTCGTACTAAGCAACATAGCTTAGTGGAATGTATTAACTGTCACGTTGCACCCACGAAAGCCGATGGTTCGCCATTGCATTATGGTGATAAAGAGCATTTCTGTACGACCTGCCATAAAGCGGTAGGCGTAAAATTGGATTGCTTCCAATGTCATGCGGATCGTCCGCAAGTGATGCAAAATCCAAACTATCAGCATCAAGTCGGTTCAATTCAGGGGCATAATTTTTCGCAAGCGATGACAAATGCACCTGCCCCTACAGTAGAGCAGATGCAAATAGTGGCACAGCCTGCTGCACCTACTCCGGTTAATCCCGCAGCGACAGGAGCTATGCAATGAAACCAAATCAGGTCGATACGTATCGCCGTAAGTTTCTAGCTACGCTAGGCGGCGTAACCGCAGTTGCGACGGCGGGTCATTGGGTCATGCGTGAAGCGCAGGCGGCTGGTTCAGTGATTGCGAAACCAGCAGACCAACCCGTCAGTAGTAAAAATCGCTGGGGTATTTTAATTGATGTAACCAAGCTCACCGATGGCGGTGCGGCAATGGTCGAAGCTTGTAAACGTGAAAACGGTTGGGATAACAATCCTAAATCTAGTCCCGAACAAAAAGCGCATTGGGCGCGGGTGGTGCATGTAACGGATAAGCAAACTTTAAACAGCTTTAGCTTGCCGGTTATGTGTCAGCATTGTGAACACCCACCTTGTGTGGATGTGTGTCCAACGGGCGCCTCTATGAAACGGGCGGATGGCATTGTACAAGTGAATAAACACATTTGTATCGGTTGTCGTTATTGCATGATGGCTTGCCCTTATAAAGCGCGTAGCTTTGTGCATGAACCCTTGACCGATCAAGTGCCAACCTCACCACGCGGTATGGGAACGGTAGAATCCTGCAATATGTGTGCTCACCGTATTGATGAAGGACGTTTACCTGCTTGTGTCGAAGCTGCACCCGATGCGGTAATTTTTGGGGATCTGAATGATCCGAATAGCTTAATTAGTCAAACGTTGAAAGCGCAGGGCGGTAAGCAAATTCGAGCAGATCTGCAATTGAATACAGGCGTTCGCTATCTCGGTATTTAAGGTAAAAGGCAGAAACAATGGCAAGTCAAGCAATCAGTTATCGCGAGATTAAAGCCGAAAAAGGTTTCTACCTTTGGCTTGGTTTTCTCGGTCTTTTATTGGCGGTAGGCGCTTATGCCTTCTTCCATGTTGAACATACCGGTCACTATGTAACCGGTATGAATAATCAAATCGTTTGGGGTTTACCGCATGTGTTTGCGATTTTCCTCATCGTAGCAGCTTCTGGCGCATTAAACGTCGGTTCGATTGGGACAGTATTTGGTAAAAAGCTCTATCAACCGATGGGGCGTTTATCAGCCTTAATTGCAATGTCTTGCTTAATCGGCGGTTTGATTGTACTGGTATTAGACCTTGGTCACCCTGATCGTCTTATTGTGGCAATGACACATTATAATTTCCGCTCGATTTTCGCTTGGAACATTATTTTATATAACGGCTTCTTAGCCTTATCCGTCTTGTATGTTTGGACAATGATGGATCGTAAAATGGCGCCTATGTATAAAACGGCCGGTTCAATGGCATTCGTGTGGCGTTTAATTCTGACGATGGGGACAGGCTCAATCTTTGGCTTCTTAGTGGCACGCGATTTCTATAACTCAGCGGTGATGGCACCTTTGTTTGTCGTCATGTCTTTTGCCTTTGGTTTAGCTGTTTTCATCTTAGTATTGTATTTTAGCTATCGTTGGACTGGGCGTGAATTAGGTGACAAAACGTTGAATCGTCTGCGGTATTTATTAGCGGTATTCATTGGTGGGGTATTGTTGTTAGAAGGCGCTCGCCATTTAACCAATCTATACATTACTCAGCGTCAAGGTATAGAACAATTCATTTTAATGGACGGTGGCATTTACACCTTCTTATTCTGGTTTGGTCAAATTTTCCTTGGCGCTTTATTGCCCTTATCACTGATTTTCTGCCGCTTACTAGCGAATAATCACAAAGCCTTATTAGCCGCTGCTGCGTTAACTATTTTGGGTGGTATGGCGCAGTTATATGTGATTATTGTTGGTGGACAAGCGTATCCCTTAACTTTATTCCCCGGTTCGTTGGTTTCCAGCGATTTCTTTGACGGCGTTATTAATACTTACCAACCTAGCATTTGGGAACTTATGTTGGGGATGGGCGGTATGGCACTCACGTTGGTTATGGTAACAATTGGTGTGAAAGTGCTACGTTTCTTGCCAGAATCAATGGCTGATAAAGTGGTTGGTCCACATCACGCTTAAATTCTAGCGACAGAAACTAAAGAAACCGGCGTTTAGGCGTCGGTTTTTTTTCGTTTATAAGATTATTTTGGTGCAGTGCAGAACTACTAAGCAAAATGGCAGTCTAATTTAAGATCAGTTGGGGTGGGGGTATCTATAATGCGTGTCATATGGGCTGTGATCTTAAGTAGCTGGTTAGGAGCTGCATTTGCAGGCACACCTGATCATTTAATGTGGGTGGGTAAAGACCAAGATGCCTTGGTCATGGCTGAAGTTAAGCGCATTAATCCCGATAAAAGTCGAGAACTTGTGGTGATTGCCAGTCTAGCCCCCAGTAAGTGGTGGAGTCCCAAAGCTAAGCAACGTTTTACTTTGCAGATGCCGTCTTTAAACCCATTGGCTGAATATTTAATGCTGCAAAAAGGACAAAAATATTTTATGTCTTTGCGTAAAGTCGGGCAGCATTATGAGCCAGTTTGGGGTGTTTGGCCGCTAACCCGAGATAGCCAACAATTAGCAGACGCTCACCTAGCCGATTATCAGCCAGAATACCAATTCTTATTAAACACTGGGGCGCGTTATCCTATTCCTAGCTTTTTATTTGATGAAGTAGCATTGCGTAGTGAGAATCCACAGATTCCCAATGATGTATTGAAAGAATTGCCAACTGAACAATTAGTGCAAATTTACTTAACCTATCCTTATTTATCGCTTTTACAAACATCTCAACCCCAAGCAGCTTTCACGCAATTGCAAACGCGCTTTAATGGGCTGAGGGAATTATTAAAACACCCTGATTCATCCGCCGAAGTACTAAAAGTTTTACGCACTGAACCGTTAGGCGATGTTACGACGCTACCTGCTCCTACGTTAAAAGCCTTAAGTCAACGGCAAAGTGCTTTACTATTGGTATTAGCACAAGCCGATCTTAGTACTACATTATCAGCGGTAGATCGTTTAGCCTTAAAGCATCTGGTGCAAACGCGTCTTAAACAGTTGCAAGCGGCTGACATGCAAACCAGCCCTATGACGGCTGCTTATGTATTAGTGCAAACTAAACTACAACAACATTAAGTTTCTTAGCGTTTTCGCGGTTTGTCGTGTGAAATGCAGTACACTCATGGCTTTTAGCAAGGCGTATTGGCTATGTCCCTAACGGATATGATGGGCTATATGGCAGCAACCTTAACCAGCATTGCCTTTTTACCGCAAGTTCTAAAAACGATTCGTACCCGTGACACCTCCAGTATTTCATTATTAATGTATTCGCTGTTTGTAGCAGGGGTATTGTGTTGGTTGATTTGGGGGCTATTGCTACAACAATGGCCGGTTATTTTGGCTAATCTTGTGACTTTTGCGCTCTCTGCCATTATTTTAAGCATGAAAATTTACGCGGTTATCGTAAAGCACGAAGCACCTTAACGTATTGCACAGCTTGTCGTATGAATACCGCTATAGCATAGTGATTCAGACAGCGAATGCGTTATGATTAACGCTGCTAGGTAATCGATTCTTTTAAGACAAGCTGATAATTATAATAAGTATGCGAATTCGTGAAGAGCAATATATCGGTTGCGTATTAGGTTTAGCCTATGGTGACGCGTTGGGTGCGCCTTATGAAGGGGGCGTGGTTGAACAATTATTGTGGCGTTCGATTGGGCGTACCGCCAGCGGTGAAATGCGTTGGACGGATGACACGCAAATGGCGTTGGATTTAGCCAATTCACTGATTGCCAAAGGCAAAATAGACCAAGAAGATTTAGCACAACGCTTTGCCGCCAGCTATCGTTGGGATCGGGGTTATGGGCCTGCGGTTGCCAAAGTATTAAAGCGCATTAAAGCAGGGCAGAACTGGAAAATTGCTAACACTGCTATTTATCCCAATGGTTCTTATGGCAATGGTGCGGCAATGCGTTCCCCGATTATGGCGCTGTATATGCCGGGCAATTTAACCGCGTTAATGCGTCATACTAAATCTTCCGCTGAAGTGACGCATGTCAACCCGTTAGGCATTGAAGGTGCTCGTATTATTGCCGTGGCAACTGCTAAGTTATTGCATCAGGTTGAGCCTAAAGACGTTATTAATATTGTATTGGCTTATTGCCAATTATTTGAATTTAAAGAACAATTAGATTTGGTTCGGCATTGGCTCACGTTTGATTATGTCATAGAACCGCAATATGTGGTCTCGAAGTTAGGCAATGGCATGACGGCGCTCACTTCCTGTGTAACGGCGATTTATATCGCGTTATATTTTCTGGATAAACGCTTTGAAGCTATGCTAAGTTTTGTGCAAGCGTGTGAAGGTGATGTCGATACCATTGGTGCAATGGCAGGCGCGATGTGGGGCGCGTTTAATGGTCATAAGGGTTTACCAAAATCCGAGTTGGAAGCGCGAGATAGCCTCATCAATATTGCGCAAATTCTGCATATACGTTTTAGTCACCAAGCGCATGGTGTGCCTGCTTTTTGTTAATTTGCTTATTTTTAAATGAAAAACGGTAATTTCATCTTATAAATCGCCAACTTAAGCGAAATTATTCAAGCAAGCCAAAGGAGTTCGCCTAAAATTATAGCTGAATCACAAACCCTAATGCTTCACAACTCTTTGTGTATAAGGAACAAGCGACAATGAAAAATGGCGTTTTAAATGTGTCAGAACAAGCCAGCGCTTTTATTGATGCCAATGGAATTAAATTGAATTTAACAGTACAAGGCGAAAATTTAATTTTTGGTAATGCCGCTCTCGATAAAAACCAAAATGTTAAAGCATTAGTACAAACCATTAAAGAAATCGACCCCAGCGCGATTATTAGTTTAGACAATATTAAAATTCAGTCGGAAACTGGCTGGTTTACGCAAATTTCTAAAGGTAGTTATAATTTAATAGTTACTATTACCAATTTAGAAACGATTGATGCCATTCTTAATACAGTAATTGAAATTGAGAATGTAAACCTGAATGCGATTGAATGGTTATATGATGATTATTCGGCAAAAGTTAAATTAATTACGGAAGCTGTTAGCAAAACTAAAGCTAAAGCGGAAACTATGGCTGGCGCTTTAGGTAAAACTATTATTGGTGTTAAATCTTGTGCGGATTCCTATGATATACCGGATAATAGAACGATTACGCAAGAAGAAGCTAAGTCGCTGGGTTATAGTATGCTTACAAAACCCCGCACGAAAGCTAATGCTGATATGGGAACATTGATTAAAGGTAAAAAGGAAATTAAAGCCAACGCCTTTATTCAGTTCATATTGAAAAATATTGAAGAATAACCCATTGGTATAAGCTGTGCGTTGCTTGGCAGCGTACAGTGTTGTAGCAGCTAAGCTGCACCCCCCCCGTAAAAATGCTACAGTAGCGCCCCATTGCTGCTTTTCCAAGTTCAAGAGGATTCCCCTGTGTTAGTCGCTGCGAATATTACAATGCAATTCGGTGCGAAGCCGTTGTTTGACAATGTGTCGGTCAAATTCGGTGATGGCAATCGTTACGGTTTAATCGGTGCTAATGGCGCTGGTAAATCAACCTTTATGAAAATTTTGTGTGGGTTACAAGAACCCTCGTTTGGTAATGTCTCAAAAGATACAACTGAGCGCATGGCTTATTTACGCCAAGATCAATTTGCGTTTGAAGATGTCCGCGTGCTCGATGTCGTGATGATGGGGCACGAAGCCATGTGGAAAGTCATGGCAGAAAAGGACGGGATTTATGCGAATCCCGACGCAACAGAAGACGATTATATGAAGGCTGCCGAATTAGAAGGGCAGTTTGCAGAAATGGATGGCTATACTGCCGAGTCGCGGGCGGGTGAATTATTATTAGCCGTGGGTATTCCGACCGAGCAACACAATGGTCCGATGCGCGAAGTGGCGCCGGGTTGGAAATTACGGGTGTTGCTCTGCCAAGCGCTGTTTGCCAATCCTGATATTTTGTTACTCGACGAGCCAACCAACAACCTCGACATTAATACGATTCGCTGGTTAGAAGACACGTTAAATAATCGTGAATCTACCATGATTATTATCTCGCATGACCGCCACTTCTTAAACCAAGTGTGTACGCATACCGCCGACTTAGACTACGGTAAAATCCAAGTTTATCCGGGCAACTATGACGACTTTATGGAAGCGTCCACCCAAGCGCGTGAGCGTCAAGCCAATGCGAATGCGAAAGCCAAAGAGCGCATTGCTGAGTTACAAGATTTCGTGCGTCGCTTCTCTGCCAATAAATCCAAAGCGAAACAAGCGACCAGTCGCCGTAAATTAATTGAAAAACTCAAGCCTGAGGATATTAAACCTTCTAGCCGTCAATACCCGTGGATTCGCTTTGAATACGACGAAAAAGAGCGTTTACACCGTTTTGCGGTGGAAGTCGAAAACCTGACCTTCGGTTATGAAGGGATGGCAAAGCCTTTAATCAATAACTTTAGCTTCTCGATTGAAGCCGGTGAAAAAGTGGCGATTATCGGTGAAAACGGTGTAGGTAAAACCACCTTAATGAAACTGTTAGAAGGGCAGTTGCAACCGCAAAAAGGCACGATTAAATGGGCAGAAAAAGCCCGTTTTTGTACCTATGAGCAAGATCACGAAGACGAGTTTAAAAGTGACCGCCCCTTAACCGATTGGATTGCCGAGTATGTGCGCAAAGAAGGCTATGAAGGCGAAGACGCGGAAACCCAAATTCGTGGCACTTTAGGGCGTTTATTATTCGGCGGCGATACGGTAAAAAAATCGGTTAAGGTGTTATCCGGTGGGGAAAAAGGTCGCATGATTTTTGGTCGTATGATGTTATCGCGCACCAATGTGATGTTAATGGACGAACCCACCAACCACTTAGACATGGAATCTATCGAAGCCTTAAACGGCGCGTTAGACCGCTACGACGGTACATTAGTATTCGTTTCACACGACCGTGAATTCGTTAGCTCCGTTGCTACCCGTATTTTTGATGTGAAAGGGGACGGGCGCGTAGTGGATTATCGTGGTACTTACGATGAATACTTAGCGAGCCAAGGTTTAGAATAATTGCTAAGCGAGAAGGTAGCGCCTTGAGTGCTACCTTTATGAAAGTATTATTTTTTTAGTAAAGCAAAGGCAGGTTAGCCCATTTCTTTAGCAGCACGTAAACCGGATAAATACGCACCGTGTGCGGTACTGAAATAATTGGCTTCGCTGGCTTCACCTGCAAAAAATACTGTGTTAGCCAAGGGTTTGGCGAGTTCTTTACGCATGCTTGGGGTTGAACCCACCGCATTATACGAATAAGAACCTAAGGCAAACGGGTCGGATGCCCAACGCGTAATTTGATAATCCACGGGGTCGGGAATCGCAGTGCCATAAAGCGTTTTGAGGGTCTGCATCGCGCTACTAACAATTTGTTGATCTGTCCACGCTTCGATAGCTTTGCCTCGTTCGGCGGCATTAAATCCCAATAAAATCGGTAGTTTTGCACTGCGCATAAAGCTAACCCATTCTGTCCATTTGCCATGTTCGGTGGGAATGTATTCCAGCCAATCTACATCGGTTGGCCAGAAGACTTTATTAAAGCGCAAGTAGCATTTATTCAAGACACCCATACCTAATTTGGCAATCGCCGTTTGTTTACTGTTAGGTAAGTCCGGCAGAAATTGCACCCGTTTAGCTTGTAATACACCCAGTGGCAAGGTAACTAATACTTGATCCGCCTTAAATTCGGCATGTTGGGTAATAACGCGTAGCGGCTGGTTTTGCCAATGAATCGTTTGTACGACTTGCCCTAATTTAATACTTAAGCCTTGCGCTAAATAGTCCGTAATAACGTGGAAGCCTTTGGCAAATAATGCATCTTGCCCCGCAAAGGCTTTAGACGCGTCATACCAATAAGCCGAGAGTTTTGCTGCGCTGCCTGCATATTCTTGTTCAATATTACCGCTGAGAATGAAATTAATCAGGCGTTGGGTGGCAGGGCTTGCTTGGGTAAATAAAGGTTCAATGGCTGCCCGAATCGAGCGATCACTGACCTGATTTTGCGCTTGCTTAATTGCATTAAACACTTGCTTGCGTACCTTTTCCAAGGTGGCGGCTTCGCTACTGTTTAAGGCTTTGCCAGCGGTATTATAAGTAATGCTACTGTCATAGCTAGTTGCAATCTGCTTGACCTGCAAGCTTTGCGCTAACTGGGTTAAGGGATTACCTTTAACTCCATGAATCCACGTCGCGCCCAAATCTAGGGGCATATCTGGCCACTTCGTACTTGTCCAAATACGCCCACCGATGCGGTCACGCGCTTCTAACACCAGTACTTCATGTCCTTGCGCTTGTAGCGTTTTGGCGGCGGCTAAGCCCGCTAAGCCTGCGCCAATCACAATAATACGTTTTTTACTAGACATGGCGGCGTTATCCTTGGCTTCAACGCTGGGCAAACTGCTCAGCAACAGCATGCTTATTAAACTTAAAAAGTCGCGTCTTTGCATTAATGGGTTGCTCCAAATCCGGCGTGGAAGGTAACAATGCCCTGCGGAACAGTTGCAGTAAATGGCAATATAAAGAAATAGTCCGGTGGTATGCATGTATAGCTTAAGTGCGTACTGTTTTTAAAGCCAAATTGCGGATAATAATGGGGATCACCCACCAAGGCACAGCCCTGCGCAGCGTTGGCTTTTAAGTCGGCTAAACCTTGTTGCATTAAGGCTTTGCCGATACCTTGGCGTTGATAAGCCGGTAACACAGCAAGTGGACCCAATCCGTACCAATGCGCTGTACCATCGCTAATCGTCAGTGGCGAAAATGCGATATGCCCCACCAACTTATTATCCACTTCTGCCACTAATGAAATTGTTAGCGCCTCGGCGGCACGTAACGCATTCACAATAAAGCCTTCGGTTTGCTGGCTAAACGGATGATTGGCGAACGCGGCTTGAGTTACTGCAAAAATATCAGCGATATCCGAGGGTTTTTCAGGTCGAATCAGCATAGGTTTTCCTGCTTGGGTAGTTAGACGTTTTCTACCTATAATGCAAGTACACACCGCAAGCCACAATAGGTATGAAATTAGCATGAAAATTTATTATACAGTCTGCATGATCGTGTTAATAAGTATGCCATTGGCTTTTGCCGATCAGCCGCTTACCCAGCATACAAATGCTATCCCCCTTTTACCCAGCAATATACCTCATGAAACGACCGATCATTATCCACAGGGCTATGCGATGGGTTACACATTTAGTCAGGATGGACGTTTATTTGCTTCATTTTTTGCGGGTAAACGCCATTATGATGATCACACTAACGGCAATATTCGGATATGGGATACACAAACTGGTAAATTAAAATATCAAACGCAGATTCCTCATTATTATAACTCTTATAGAGGGGATCGCTATGATATACAATTTTCACCTGATAATAAGATGCTATATTTAGCCAGTGCTACTGAGTCTCAAGTATTTATCTGGCAGTTTACAAAACGTAATAAGATTGAAGTGATTTGTATGCAGGGAGATCGAGCTGAATTTTACGACGTGATACAAGTTGCACCAAATAATAAGCGGCTCTTGCTGCAAGGGTTTTGCTATACTCAGTTGTGCACTAAAGAAACCCTTGTCAATGGGAAGACTCGTTATTCGTCTGGTTATGCATCTGGTTTTTTTCATAATGAAAAAACATCAGCTGTTTTACACAATAATAAATTATTGGTAATTTATAATAACAAAAACCCTGATGAATTCACCATTAAGTTTGTAGATGAATTGAAAGGATTAGCTAAACGTAAATTAGTGAATGTTTGGCAAGTAAGTCCTGTGTCCAATGCAGCACATCTAACAAATATTATTGATCGTACAAACCAATTGTTTATTGTAGTTGAGGTTCTTGATAACGACTTGCTACTTCATCAATGGAATTATGCTAAGCGACAATGGCTAGGTACACAAACCTTTACTGGCTTGGCTAAACCTAATATGGAAGTAAAACTACACAAAAATTATTTGTTAATCTACTCACCCAAGAAAGATTTGGCTATTTTAAAAAGAAACGACCTGCAATTTTCCTTACTTTGGCAAAAGCAATACAACTCTTTAAAGGATTTGATTTATCTTGATTTTAGTTTAGATGGAAAATATCTTGTCTCAGATTTTGATATGATTGAAATAGAAACAGGAAGGTTTATAACCTATCCTCTGATGCGTAGAAAACAAAAAATAAACAAGATAGATTATACTGCTTATATAGAACCAATGATAAAAGATAATTTTTTTAAAAGTTATTATTCTGAAAAAGATTTAAAATGCCAAGATAATGTTAATTTAAAATCGGATGTATATAGTTTACTTAATCAGAAAACCATCAAAGAAGTCGATGGTTTGATAGTGGGTATGAGTCCAGATGGCAAAACGCTAGCGGCTTGTAAAGGGGCTGAATTGTTCTTAATACCCATGTAACACTATTTGCTTTTAAGCTGTTGAGTTTTTTATAAAGTACAGTAGCAAGTACACACCACAAGCCACAATAGGTATTAAATTAGCATGAAAATTTATTATACAGTCTGCATGATCGTGTTAATAAGTATGCCATTGGCTTTTGCCGATCAGCCGCTTACCCAGCCCGCAAATGCTATACTCCTGTTACCCAGTAATATTCCTAATGAAACCGCCGATCATTATCCACAGGGCTATGCGATGGGTTATACGTTTAGTCAGGATGGACGTTTATTTGCTTCATTTTTTGCGGGTAAACGCCATTATGATGATCACACTAACGGCAGTATTCGGATATGGGATACACAAACCGGTAAATTAAAATATCAAACGCAGATTCCTAATTATTATAATTCTTATAAAGGGGATAACTATAATATTAAGTTTTCACCTGATAATCAGATGTTGTATTTGGCAGAAGCCAGTGGTGCGCAAGTATTTATTTGGGATTTCACTCAACGTAAGACGATTGAAGTAATTTGTGAGCAGGACGATCGAGCCGAAATGTTTAAGGTCGTACAGGTCGCGTCGAATAATAAACAAATCTTGCTGCAAGGGCTTTCATCTACGGACTTATGCACGAAAGAGCTATTTGCCAATAAGCAAACTCGCTATAGGTCTGGTTTTCATCATGCTGATGCCACGAGTGTTTTAGATAATAATAAATTATTAGTGATTTATAATAAAAAACGCTCTGATGAATCTTCCATTGTGCTTAATAAAGACGAATTAAAAGAATTAGCTAAACGTAAATTAGTGGATGTTTGGCAAGTAACGCCTGTATCCAATGCAACACCTGTAGCAGATATTATTGATCCTACAAGCCAATTGTTTATTGCAGTTGAGGTGCTTGATGACGACTTGCTACTTCATCAATGGAATTATGCTAAACGACAATGGTTAGGTACACAAAGCTTTACCGGCTTGGCTAAACCTAATATGCAAGTGAAATTACACAAAAATTATTTATTAATCCATGCAAACAACCATTTCTTGGCAGTTTTGCAAAGAAAGGGATTAGGTTTTTCCTTACTTTGGCAAAAACAATACAAGGATTACTTTAATACTCCTGAGTTAAGTTTGGATGAGAAATATATTATAGCTGGGTTTGATCTGATTGAAACAGAAACAGGAAAACCTGCAAGCTATTCTATAAAAAATCGAGAAAAACAATTAATTAAGGCGGATTATGCCGCTTATATGGAATACATAATAAAGAATGTGGATATTGTCGCTTATCCAAGTCAGGATTTAAAATGCCAAGCTAATGTTAATTTAAAATCGGATGTGTATAGTTTACTTAATCAGCAAACTATCAAAGAAGTCGATGGTTTGATAGTGGGTATTAGTCCAGATGGCAAAATGCTAGCGGCTTGTAAAGGGGCTGAGTTGTTTTTAATGCCAATATAAAGATCTTACGATAACGTTCAGTACTGCTGTTGGCGGGTGCAAGAGAACAAGCACCGGGCGAGTAAAACAGTTTCATTAGATCTCCTAATTTGTGGCCTATGTTATGCTGCTTACATTAGCAAAATTTTAGGAGTGTAGGTAATGCTTGAATTAACCCCAGTTTGTGAATTGACGCTTCAAGCCCCCACGAGTGAAGGGCGTGGCGCTTATTTGGCAGCCGCCAGTGGGCTGTTGCAAGTTAAAGAATATTTGTACGTGGTGGCGGATGATGAAAATCATCTGGGGATTTTTTCCAGTGAGCAGCCCGCAAAAGCGGGTACAACCCTGGCTTTATTGGAGGGGGTATTGCCGGATGAATACGAAGAACGCAAAGCGGCTAAACCCGATTTTGAAGCTTTAATTTTATTACCTGCGTTTGAGCAATATAAGCATGGTGCGTTATTAGCGTTAGGTTCAGGCTCTAAGAAAAAACGGCGTCAAGGCGTTGTTTTAGGTTTGGATATACACGGGGCTATCAACACTGAGCCGCACATTGTCGATTTTAGTGAATTATACGAAGTGCTAAAACAACGCTTTGCCAAACTGAATATTGAAGGCGGTTTCGTGCGTGGAGCAACCTTATACCTATTGCAGCGTGGTAATAAGAAAAACTCAGAAAATGCGGTCATTGCTATTAGTTGGACGGAAGTAGAGCAAGCGATTGTGGATAAGGTCGTTGTACCAAGTAGCGCATTAGGGACGATTCAAGCGTATAGCTTGGGTACGGTGGGCGATGTGCCGTTATGTTTTACCGATGCGACTTTGTTACCAAATGGGAGTTGGGTGTTTTCCGCTGCTGCTGAAGCCACAGAAGATAATTATAACGATGGCGCGTTTGTAGGCGGGGCAATTGGTGTAGTGGATAGACAAGGCTCACTGTGTTTACTGGAGCATATTGATGATCAATATAAAGTTGAAGGGGTTAGCGCTAGGGTAGAAGGTGATACCGTTACCTTAATGTTAGTAACCGATGCCGATGACGCTTCACGTCCCGCGCAATTATTACAAACCCGTTTAAGCGGTTACCCGTGGACGCGCTGTGATTGATGCTAGTCAGTGTCAGTTCGGCATTTTGTGGCACAATAGGGGTTCACAGCGAGAGGTAGGACGCTTATGAATATTAAAGTTGATGTGGATATTACCCCAGAAGAATTACGCCGCTTAATGGGGTTGCCGGATATGCAGGAATTCAACCGGGCGATTATGGATGAAATGTTGAATCGTATGCGTATGGGGGTTGAGGGTTACGACCCTACCGCCTTCTTTAAACCGGCTATGTTTGGTGGGACTGACACGATGAAACGTTGGATGGATATGTTTAGTAATTTTGCATTAAAGCCAACGACCCAAACCAGCAGTTCCGGCGAAAAAACGGATTGATATTCAGTAGCCTAGACTCATCGCCCTGAGCCTAGGCTTATTCGATTAATGGCTGGGGCTAAAGTTTAGAATTTCTTCATAATAAGCCCATGTTTGCTTGGCATCTTCCACACTAATTTTCTGCATGGCTTGCCCTAAGCTAATCATCAAATAATCACCAATGCGTACTACTTCATCTAACATGATTAAGCCAACCTGTCGCTGCTGACCTTTTGCTTCGCAAGTGGCACTTAAACCACTAGCATCCACGGCGATAACCCGCATGGGAATTGCTAAACACATTGTCCTATCTCCAAAATTAATGCCCTCATTTTTAATATTAGAAATTAATCATTTTCTTTTGTTGATCTAGGACAACTATCTGTCAAAATCACAAGCGTATTATTAAACCAACACAACAAATATAAGCAGCTACATGATGTTGGTTCTTGGTATTGGCAATACCTTACTGCAAGACGAAGGTATTGGTATTCATCTCCTTCAGTATTTGGAAGCACAGTATCCAAATCTGCCAAATGTTACCTATCTCGACGGTGGCACGCTCAGTTTTATCCTAGCGAGCGAAATCGAATCCCACACACATTTATTGGTACTGGATGCCGTGGAATTACATGCGCCGCCCGGTACAGTGTGTTGTTACCGCAATCAGGCAATGGATGAATTCCTTGGCACAGCCAAACGCAGTGCGCATGAAGTCGGTTTATTAGACCTATTATCAATCGCCCGCCTTGCGGATGCCTTACCGCGTGAACGTGCCTTAATTGGTATTCAATACGCCACCTTTGCGTGGGGTTTAGAACTCACCCCCCCCGTAGCTGCCAATATTCCCCGCGCTGCCGAACAAGCCGCGCAACTGTTACAAGAATGGCAAACCGATATGCAGTTCGCGCCTGCATCATTTTATTAGGGAGGATTTTCTATGTCTGTTACTGGCAATCTCAAACCTGTCTTACACGAAATTCGTCACGCCTTGCAAACCTTGATTGAACAAGGTCAACCCACGATGCTGGATTTAAATGGCATTCCCTTTAGCCCTAGTGAATTAGCAGAACTCGAAACGTTTTTAGGGCAAGGTGAAATTGCAATTGAACTGGATGTCTTAGGCAAGACGCGTATTCAAGAATGCAGTTATGCAGGAATTTGGCGTATTCAGCATTTCAATGAACAAGATAAACGCATCGGTTACTTCATTGAAGTAGATCACGTTCCGGAAATTTTACGCTCGCAATCTGACGATATAGTCGAAGGGTTAAACACCCTGTCTGGCATTTTGGCAATGGAAGCTGAGGTGACAGATGACTAAGTTTAATGCGCCCACTGTGGGCGAACAGTTACGCGAAAATGGCATTTCACGGCGCGCTTTTCTAAAGTTTTGTGGCTTATTAGCATCCAGTATGGCTTTAGCGCCCAGCATGATTCCGAAATTAGCAGCAGCACTGGAAAAAGCAAGCCGTCCTTCGGTGATTTGGCTTTCGTTTCAGGAATGTACGGGTTGTGCAGAATCCATTACACGCGCACATAGCCCCAGTTTAGAAGGCTTAATTTTTGATACGATTTCCTTAGATTATCAACACACTTTACAAGCCGCAGCGGGGGAGGCTGCTGAGCAAGCGCGTGATGAAGCGATGCAAGCCAATTATGGTAAGTATGTGCTGATTGTGGATGGCTCGATTCCGCTGGGCAATGCAGGCTATTCGACCATTGCAGGCGTGAGCAATCTGGATATGCTGAAACAGGTTGCGAAAGGCGCAGCGGCAATTATTGCGCTGGGGTCGTGTGCCGCTTATGGCGGTTTACCACAAGCCAACCCGAATCCTACAGGTGCGGTATCGGTAGCCGATATTATAAAAGATAAGCCGATTATTAATGTACCGGGTTGCCCGCCGATTCCGGTGGTGATTACCGGTGTGATTGCCCATTTCTTAGCGTTTGGCTTGCCCGCCTTAGATCATTTAGGGCGGCCGAAAGCCTTTTATGGGCAAAATATTCATGACCGTTGTTATCGTCGTCCGTTTTATGAACGCGGCTTATTCGCGGAAACGTTTGATGATGAAGGCGCAAAACAAGGCTGGTGTTTGTATAAATTAGGTTGTAAAGGCCCGATTACCTATAACGCCTGTGCGACTACCAAGTGGAATGATGGCACGAGCTTTCCGATTGAATCTGGGCATGGTTGCATTGGTTGTTCTGAACCGGGCTTTTGGGATTTCGGCGGCTTATATAACCCTGTGTCTTTACCTAGCAGTTTATCCCGTCAGCATGTGGTGTTTGCCACAGGGATTGGGGTGGCAGCCGGGGTTGCGATTGCTGCTTTAAATAAACAAACCAAGCAACAAGCTAAACAAACGCGTGAACCCGTGAATGTGGATGAATTAAATCGGGAGGTGCAGCCATGAACGATGTGCTGTTTTTACAGTGGGTCAAAGGCCCGTTGTTTAGTATTGCAGTCATGATTTTCGTGATAGGCATAGTACTGCGCTTTGCCGAAATTCTGTCACTAGGGCGTGCGAAAAATTTAGCTGTGCCTAAAAGCAATCCCAGCTTAGGCGGTTGGCGGGAAATCGGGCGGCGCTTTAAGGTCGATCAAGGTACATTCCAACAAAATAAGATTACTGTCATCGCGGGCTATGTATTTCATGTGGGCTTGTTTATCGTCATGTTTTTACTCGCCGCGCATATTGCCTTAATTAAACACAGCTTAGGCATTAGTTGGTCAAATTTGCCCACGCCAGTAGTCGATATGGCAGCGGTATTAAGTATGCTAGCCTTGGTCGTATTGCTGATTGATCGCTTATCGCAGCCGGTTAAACGCTTTTTGTCACGGCGCAATGATTACCTCGTGTGGGTAGCCACGTTCTTGCCTTTACTCACCGGTTATATGACCTATCACCATTTAGGGTTATCGCCGCAATGGTTATTGGGTTTGCATATTTTGAGTGTCGAAGCCCTGTTAGTGCTGTTTCCGTTTAGCAAATTAATGCACACCTTCACGCTGTTTTTATCTCGTTGGTATAACGGCGCGTCAATGGGTCTACGCGGAGTAAAATCATGAGCGAATTAAGTTTAGAACGGGGTATTAATGCCCTGAAAGCGCAGATTGACGCACCGATAGCCAGCTTCTTTAGTTCCTGTGTATCCTGCGGGATGTGTGCCAGTGCTTGCTCGTTTTATACCGAAAACCCCGAGCCACGTTACACCCCGATTTATAAACTCGAACCGATGCGTCGTGTGTGGGAACAAAACTTTACCCTGTTAGGCAAGCTTAAAGTTAAATTAGGCATTGCCAAACCCGTCACCGATGAAATGCTCAGCCAATGGCAAGAGCTGGTGTATAACACCTGTTCCTTGTGTGGGCGCTGTTCGTTGATTTGTCCCGTGGGTAATGACATTACTTATATGATTCGTAAATTACGCGAAGGGATGGTGGCGTCAGGGCATGTACCCGAAGGCTTGGTGGGCGCATCCACCCGCGCGGTGCAAATCGGTAGTCCAATGGGGGTTAAACTGCCTGCCTTACAAGCACAAGTTAAGCACATTGAGAAAGCCACAGGTATGCAAGTGCCCTTTGATCTTGAAGGCGCGGAATACTTGCTGATGCTGTCTTCAATGGAAATCATGAATTACCCTGAATACTTAGAAGCAGTGGGTAAAATTCTAACTAATGCGGGTAAAACGTGGACGCTAAGTTCCGATTGCTTTGAAGCCACTAATTCCGGTATTCAAATCGGCTCAAGTGACATTGCCAAAGAATTGGTGAATCGCGTGGTAAATGCTGCTGAGAAGCTCAAAGTCAAAACCGTAATTAGCCCCGAATGCGGGCATGCTTATACCGCTTTACGCTGGGAAGGTCCGAATCTAATCGGTCGCCCGTATAGCTTTGCAGCTAAACATATTGTGGAAGTATTAGACGAATTACGTGAACAAGGCTTATTGCCGACAGAAGGTATGGAAGATGCCAAGCTTACGTTCCACGATCCTTGCCAATTAGTCCGGCGCGGCGGTGTGGTACAACAACCGCGTAATCTCTTAAAACTAGTTGCCAGCAACTTTGTGGAAATGCGCGACGCAGGTACGTTGAACTGGTGTTGTGGGGCGGGCGGTGGCGTATCGGCCAATGAAGATGCGAACGAAGTTAAAATGAAAGCCTTCCAGCGCAAGAAAAAGCAATTAGATGAATTAAAGGTGGATACGTTGGTGACAGCCTGTGCTAACTGTCGCATTCAATTGGAAGAAGGCTTGGAAGAAAACCAAATGGATTTACCGGTAGTGGGTTTAACCGAATTAATTGCCGAGCATTTGGTGGAACGTGACGCAAGCAGCGAGGGCAAATTAGCATGATTAAGCAAGATAGCGAATTTCGCCAAGCCTTAAGTGTGTTAAGCCGTTTACAACAGCGGCAAATTGGCTCGCAATTTATTGAGCGCGTGCTGCCACAATATCCGGATGCAACCTTAAGCAAACTATTAGCCTTAGCCCAACAAACTGATGCGGCTGAATTGGAATTGGCAGCAGCGACTAAAACTGCTAAATCATTAGCATTAGACAAGCATACCCGTTGTGGGGCAGAAGGTGATTGGCAAGCACAAGCCAGTTACTTTTTAGCACGGGCGACAAGTGAGTTATTCGCTCCCTCTAAACCTAGCCAATTGCCTGCATGGGAAGCCGCCTTAAATGTACGTTTAGCCTGTACTTGCGGTTCAATCGAACAAGCTCACGATACTATGCACGACGAAAGCGCTGCACAATACCAATTATTAACCGATTATTTAGCTCGCGAGGAGAGCCGCCATGACTGAACGTGTTGTTGTTGACCCCATCACGCGCATTGAAGGTCACTTGCGGATTGAAGCGCAAATGAATGGTTCGACCATTGAGCAAGCGTATTCAGCAGGCACAATGGTTCGTGGTATTGAGATTATTCTGCGGGGGCGCGACCCACGCGATGCTTGGGCGTATGCTCAGCGGATTTGTGGCGTGTGTACCTTGGTACACGGCATGGCGTCGATTCGCTCGGTTGAGGACGCGTTAAACTATAGCATCCCGCATAATGCCCAATTAATTCGCAACCTCATGATTGCCGCGCAATATGTGCACGATCATGTTATGCACTTTTACCATTTACACGCGTTGGATTGGGTGGACGTCGTGTCTGCTTTAAAAGCTGACCCCAAAGCTACTTCGGAATTAGCGCAAACCGTATCACCGCATTGGCCGAATGCCAGCACGGGCTATTTTGCCGATCAACAAACCAAGCTGAAAAAATTTGTGGATGCGGGGCAATTGGGCATTTTTGCCAAAGCATATTGGGGGCATCCTGCGTATAAATTGCCACCCGAAGCTAATTTAATGGCAGTATCGCATTATTTGGAAGCGCTGCAATGGCAACGCGATGTTGTCAAACTGCATACGATTTTTGGCGGGAAAAATCCGCATCCGAACTTTGTCGTGGGTGGTGTACCATGTGCGATTGACCTCAATTCCGATTCGGCAATTAATGCGAAACGCTTGTCACAAGTACAAGATATTATTCAGAAAATGCGTACCTTTGTCGATCAAGTGTATGTGCCGGATACGCTCGCCATTGCGGGTTTTTATAAAGACTGGTTTAAGCAAGGTGAAGGCTTAGGCAACTTTATGACGTATGGGGATTTTCCTGAAAAATCGCTATACGAACCAGAAAGCTGTCTGATTCCACGCGGGGTAATTTTGAATCGGGATTTATCGCGCATTTACCCGGTGGATTTAAATGCCAATGACCAGGTTCAAGAATTCGTGGCGCATTCTTGGTATAACTATAGCGGCGGGCAAACCCAAGGCTTGCATCCGTACCAAGGCGAAACCGAATTGAATTACACAGGTCCGCAACCGCCGTATACGCAATTGGACGTCGATAAAGCTTATTCATGGCTGAAATCACCGCGTTGGCAAGGCAAAGCAGTGGAAGTAGGGCCTTTGGCACGCATGTTAATGCTGTACGCAGGCAATTACCCGCAAGCTAAAGAATTAGTGGATAGCAGCCTAAAAACCTTAGACTTACCTATTGACGCGTTATATTCCACGATGGGACGCACGGCAGCACGTACCTTAGAAACCAAAATCATCGCCGATAAAATGCAAGGTTGGTTTGATAGTCTGATTGCCAATATCAAAGCGGGCGATACCAAAACCTTTAACGAAACCTTGTGGGAACCCTCTTCATGGCCGAGTCTGGCGCAAGGTGTGGGTTTTATGGAAGCCCCACGCGGCGCATTAGCGCATTGGATTGTGATTGAAAACGGAAAAATCGCTAATTATCAAGCGGTTGTGCCGAGTACGTGGAATGCAGGCCCGCGTGATGTCAATAATCAAGCAGGCGCGTATGAAGCTTCATTGCAAGGGCATGTATTACACGACCCGAAACAGCCGGTTGAAATTTTGCGAACTATTCACAGCTTTGACCCATGTATTGCCTGTGCTGTGCATGTAACTGATCCCGAAGGCGAAGAATTGGTGAAAGTACAGGTAAGGTAGATTTAACTATGCCCCGTTACCTTAAATAGAACGGGGCATAATTTTGATTAACCTTGCGTGGGCGTGAGTTTCCAAATATCGCGGTTATATTCCTGCATTGTTCTATCGGTTGAGAAGAAACCGGAACTAGCGGTGTTCATAATGCTCATTTGTGTCCAATGCGTAGGGTCTTGCCAGATTTGCGCGACTTTTTCTTGCGCGTTAATATAGCTACGGAAATCCGCAAGGGTCATCCACGGGTCATGAGGGTTGAGCATGGCGTTCAAGATCATGTCGAAAATGCCGGGTTCGCATTGGTTAAAGTGACCGCTACGAATTAAGTCCAGCACGCCTTTTAAATCTTCATCGCGCTCGACATATTTTGCGGGTGAATAGGCTTTGCGTAATTCATCCACGTCTTCCGCGCGTAATCCGAATAAGAAGAAGTTGTCGTCGCCGACCGCTTCTAAAATCTCAATATTCGCGCCGTCATACGTGCCAATGGTCAATGCACCATTCATCATGAACTTCATATTGCCCGTGCCAGACGCTTCTTTACCCGCTGTTGAAATTTGCTCGGATAAATCCGCCGCCGGTGCAATAATTTCCATGCTGGAAACGCAATAATTGGGCAAGAACGCCACTTTTAAACGCCCATTGACTTCTGGGTCGGTATTGACCACTTCGGCAACACTGTTAATCAGTTTAATGATGCGTTTAGCCATGACATAACCGGGCGCTGCTTTACCGCCAATCAAGACGCAACGATCCGCCCAATTGTCTAAACGCCCCAGTTTAATACGCCGATACAAATGAATCACATGCAGAATATTCAGCAATTGCCGTTTGTATTCATGAATCCGTTTGACTTGAATATCAAACAACGCATTGGGGTTGAAATCCACGCCGCATTCTTGTTTAACTAAATCGGCTAAGCGTTGTTTGTTGCTGAATTTGACATCTCGCCAACGGGCATGGAAGTTAGCATGGGTTTTAGCGGCAAACGGTTTCAACTGATCTAATTGACTGAGATCAGCAATCCAGTTGTTACCAATTTGTTCACTAATTAATTCGGTCATACCCGGGTTGGCTTCGGCAATCCAACGCCGTGGGGTAACCCCATTGGTTTTATTATTGAATTTTTGTGGCCATAACTCGTAGAAGTCACGGAATAAGCCTTCCACTAATAATTTCGAGTGTAATGCCGCCACACCATTGATTGAGAAACTGCCGACAATTGCTAAATACGCCATGCGTACTTGTTTAACGTCGCCTTCTTCAATAATCGACATACGGCGTTGACGTTCGGTATCACCCGGCCATTTCATGGACACTTCACGCAAGAAACGCGCATTGATTTCATAAATAATTTCTAAAATACGCGGTAATAGCTTTTCAAATAACGGCACGGGCCAACGTTCTAGGGCTTCTGGCAATAAGGTATGGTTGGTGTATGCCATACAATTGCTCACGATTTGCCACGCTTCATCCCATTCTAAATGCTTCTCATCAATCAACATCCGCATTAAACACGCTACGGCTACAGTTGGATGCGTGTCATTCATTTGGAACACATTTTCGGCGGCAAATTCGCTAAAAGGCTTATCGGGGTTTTGCCGTTCCCACATGCGTACCGCATCTTTGATCGTGGCGGAAGCTAAGAAATATTGCTGACGTAAACGCAATTCCTTGCCGTTTTCGCTGCTATCGTTGGGGTATAACACCATTGAAATATGTTCAGCGTGGTTTTTCGATTCCACCGCTTCGGTATAACTCCCAGCATTGAATTCGTCTAAATTGAATTCATCAGTGGCGGACGCTTTCCACAAGCGTAGGGTATTCACCGTATGATTGTGATAGCCGGAAATTGGCACATCGTAAGGAATCGCCAATACATCATCGGTACTTAACCAGCGTACTTTATGCCGCCCGTTCTCATCGGTGTAATGCTCAGTATGCCCACCGAATTGAATACGTTGTTGATATTCTGCCCGCTCTACTTCCCACGGGTAGCCATCGCGTAACCAATGATCGGGTTCTTCAACTTGGTAACCGTTTTCAATGCGTTGGCGGAACATACCGTATTCATACCGAATACCATAACCCACTACTGGTAAGCGTAAGGTAGCGCAGCTATCCATAAAACAGGCGGCTAAACGGCCTAAGCCACCATTGCCTAAACCCGCATCCGGCTCTTGTTCGCTGACCTGTTCTAAGTTGGTGGCGAATTGTTGTAAGGCTTGGCGGGTTGAGCCTTCCACATGCATATTCAGTAGGTTATTACCTAATGAGCGCCCGATTAAGAATTCCAATGACATATAATAGGCGCGGCGTTTGCCCGGTTTTAAATAATCTGCCCAAGTCGCCCGCCAATCCACGGTTAAACGATCACGCAAGGTATAAGCCAAGGCTTGATATAAATATACTGGCGGGCAACCGGGGTAGCGCCCTAAGTGATAGGATAAATAACGTTGAAAGTCATTTGCGATGCTTTCGGTATTGTCGCCCAGTGGCTCTAGGGGCATATGTAAATAAGGGGTAGCACGAGAATAAGTCGCCATAGTTGTTCCTCTAAGCTAGTGCATTCAAGCCTAACGGGCGTAAAGATCAAGGTACTGTTGTGCGCTGTGTTGCCAGCCGAAATCATGTTTCATGCCGATTTTTTGGATGTTTTGCCAGATTTTAGGTTGTGCAAAATACCCTAAAGCACGCTGCATAGTGGCTATTAAAGCCGGGGTAGTGGGTTCATAAAACACAAAACCAGAAGCCTTACCCTGTTTTAACGTTTCGGGATGGGTATCGGTAACGGTATCGGCTAAACCACCGGTGAAATAGACAAGTGGGGGCGTGCCATAACGCAGGCTATACATCTGATTTAAGCCGCAGGGTTCAAAACGCGAAGGCATTAAGAACATATCTGCGCCCGCTTCTAATAAGTGCGCTAAGCCTTCGTCATAACCAATATATACACCGACCCGTTCAGGGTATTGCTCAGCCAATTGGCGTAAGCGTTGCTCAAAATAGCGGTGTCCTGCACCGATTAAGGCAAAGTTAGCGTTGGTGGTTTCAAGAATGTGTGGAATGGCATTGATAATTAAATCCACACCTTTTTGTTCAACCAAACGGCTAACCATCCCGAATAAGGGCGCAGCTAATTGCGTCTCTGCCTTAAACATACCCAAGCGTTCCAGCAAAGCTTGTTTATTCGCTTGCTTACCTGCTTTCAAATGACGGTTAACCGAATATGTTGCCGCTAAATAACTGTCTTTCGCCGGATTCCAAACCTGATTGTCGATACCGTTTAAAATGCCAAATAATTTATAGCGGCGGGATTGCAATAAGCCTTCCATGCCATAACCAAACGCGGGCGTACAAATTTCTTGGGCATAAGTGGGGCTAACCGTGGTTACGATATCGGCATAGATAATACCGCCTTTAAGCATGGACATGCCGCCGTAAAATTCAACGCCTTCCGCTGACCACCATTGCCCCGGCAATTGTAAACTAACAAAATCGCTGTGTGAGAAATGCCCACCGTATGCCAAGTTGTGAATGGTAAAAATACGTTTGGGGCGTTGTGGAATAAGGTCTAAAAACGCAGGTACTAAACCCGTTTGCCAGTCATGCGCATGTACTACCTCAGGTCGCCAATTAAGGTGTAAATGATCTTGTGCTAATTCAGTAACCGCGCGGGCAAAGACCGTAAAGCGTTCGGCATTATCCGCCCAATCATAACCAGCAGGTTGCAGATAAGGATTGCCGGGGCGGTCAAATAACGCAGGGCAATCCACAATCCATAACGGAAACGGATAGGCGGGGTGTCGGGTTTGTAGAATACGCACGGTATGCATGCGATACGCGCCTTGTAACTCCAACCAACCTAAGATCTCAACACAGCCTAATTGCTTTAAAACGTCGCGATAACCGGGTAAAACCAAGCGAATATCGCTACCTTGCGCATGCAAGGCTAATGGCAAACTATAGGCAACATCGCCCAGCCCACCCGTTTTCACTAAAGGGTAGGCTTCACTAACAGCAAACAATACATTCATGAGCAAGCTTGTAAAAACAGTGCGCCTAATGGCGGGAGGGTGATTTCAATGGATTGTTCAAACCCCATCCAAGGAACAGCGGAGACGGCTAACGTACCTGCATTGCCACAATTGCTACCCCCATAAAACTCAGAATCGGTATTTAACAATTCACGATAAGCCGCTGCGTTGGGAACACCAATGCGATAGGCATAGCGTGGCACGGGCGTAAAATTCAATAACACCACCACCGCGTCATCAGGTGTTGCACCAAAGCGTAATAAACTTAAGACGGATTGGTCGGAATCATTACAATCAATCCATTGGAAGCCACGCGCATCAAAATCGTAATAATGCAACGCCGCTTGTTCTTTATGTAAAGCGTTTAAGTCGCGCACTAAATGCCGCAGGCTGTCATGCGCGGGAAAGCTACATAACGCCCAATCTAATTCTTTCTTAACGTTCCATTCCGTCCACTGCCCAAATTCGCCACCCATAAACAATAATTTTTTGCCGGGGTGGGCGTATTGCCACGCATAAAATAATCGCAAATTCGCAAAGACTTGCCAGTAATCTCCCGGCATTTTATCCAGCATACTGCGTTTTAAATGCACCACTTCATCATGCGATAAGGGCAGAATAAAATTTTCGGTATAGGCATACATCTGCGTAAAAGTCAGCAGATTATGGTGGTATTTGCGGTGAATCGGTGCGTTTTGAATATAGCGTAGATTGTCATTCATCCAGCCCATATTCCACTTCATATTGAACCCTAAACCGCCAAACTCAATCGGGCGAGTAACCGCTGGCCAACTCGTCGATTCTTCGGCAATCGTTAGCGCATTGGGGTGATATAAATGCACCACCGCATTCATTTCACGTAAAAATTCAATGGCTTCTAAATTTTCACGCCCACCCAAGTGATTAGGTGTCCAATCACCGGGGTTGCGGGAATAATCTAAATACAACATAGATGCCACGGCATCCACGCGTAAACCGTCAATATGGAATTCATCTATCCAATACAAAGCATTGGAAAATAGAAAGTTTTTAACTTCATTACGCCCGTAATCAAAAATCAGCGTACCCCAATCTTGATGTTCACCTCGGCGTTTATCCGGGTGTTCATATAAAGGCTCACCAGTAAATTGCGCAAGGGCAAAGTCATCTTTCGGAAAATGTGCCGGTACCCAATCCAATAACACGCCAATGTCTGCTTGGTGACAGGCGTCGATAAAAGCACGTAACTCATCCGGTGAGCCATACCGCGCACTGGGGGCGTAATAACCGGAGATTTGATAACCCCATGATTCATCCAAAGGGTGTTCTGCAATCGGTAATAATTCAATATGCGTATAGTTCAAGCCTTTAACATAAGGAATCAAACTGTCGGTTAAGTCTGCCCATGAATAAAAACGCCCATCGGGGTGTTTGCGCCAAGAACCGGCGTGCAGTTCATAAATGCTTAACGGCTTATGTTGCCAATCAAATTGTTGGCGTTGGACTAACCACGTTTGATCTTGCCATTGATGTTGTGGCGTATTGGCTACTTGTGAGGCTGTTTCCGGGCGTAAAAACATTTGCTGCGCATAAGGGTCAGTTTTTAGAATGACCCGTTCATCACGCGCCAAAATTTCATATTTATACGCCATACCCGGCTGTACGCCCGGTATAAACAACTCCCAAATTCCGGATTTGCCTCGGCTGCGCATTTGGTGTACGCGCCCGTCCCAATGGTTAAAGTTGCCTACCACACTAACCCGATGTACATGCGGTGCCCATATACTAAACAGGCAACCTTCAATCGAATCGACGGTACGCATATGCGCACCGAGGATAGTCCAAGTATGATGGTGGCGACCTTCACCTAATAGATGTAAATCCAAATCGCCAATTTGCGGGGCAAAGGTATAAGGACTGATGACATCGTACCATTGGCTAGACTGCTTATCCTGCCATTGTAGTAAAGGATGGCTAGGCAGAGCAGAGGAGGAGGTATATTCAAAACAGTCTGAATTGGGAATACGCGTAAGTTCAGTGCTAGTACCTGCTACTCTAACCGCTTCCGCAGCAGGTAAAAATACACGTAAGACCCAATTGCCGTCTGGCAGCGGATGCCATCCCAACCAATTAAACGGATCATGATGTTTAGCTTGTTGTATGAGTCTCAAGTTCTCGTTCATTGCGCTGGTGTCCCTGTAATAGGTTATGCAAGTCTGATGCCAAATTAGCGGGAATTTGTTCCCATTGGAAACGCCATGTCCAGTTGCCCTCAGCTACCCCGGGGACATTCATGCGCGCTTCGCTACCTAGGCCTAATAAGTCTTGTAAAGGTAGCATGGCTAATAAGGCGTTGCTGCTTAATACCGTATTAATCATAGCAGGTGCTACTTGCTCGGCTGTTGGGCAGCCTAACACATCTAGTACGTGTTGTTGCATACCACTATCTAGGTGACTAAACCAGCCGACCACGGTGTCATTATCGTGAGTTCCCGTGTAATACACCGTATTTGGGCGCACATTCTGCGGTTTATGCGGGTTATCCTCAAAGTGATCAAAACCAAACTGTAAGACACTCATGCCCGGAATATCGTATTTATCGCGTAAAGCAATGACATCTGGCGTAATACAGCCTAAATCCTCTGCCACTAAGGGGACTGTGCCCATTTCGGCTTGAATACTGGCTAATAAGGCATCGCCCGGTACAGTTTGCCAGAATCCATTTAAAGCGGTGTCTTGATCAGCGGGAATCATCCAACTAGCCGCAAAACCCCGGAAATGGTCGATGCGGACAATATCGAAAAATTCAAAGTGATAGGCTAAGCGTTGTTTCCACCATCTGAAATCTTCAGACTGCATGTAATCCCAGTTATAGTGCGGATTACCCCAACGTTGCCCTGTTTCGGAAAAATAATCCGGCGGTACACCCGTGACATATGTCGGTTGCCCTTTATCATCTAATAAAAAGCGTTCGGGATGTGCCCAGACATCCGCACTGTCATAAGCGACAAAAATCGGCATATCGCCAAACAAATGAATACCACGCTCATTAGCGTAAGAACGCAATTGCTTACAATAGTGGTAATAAGCGAATTGCTGCTTAATGATGGTTTGAATCTCAGCTTGATATTGTTTACGTAATTGCTGAATAGTAGCGGGTTCACGTTGGCGAATCGGTTCTGGCCATTGCCCCCAATCGCCCGCGTATTGCTGCTTTAACACCATAAACAAGGCAAAATCATCCAACCAATGTTGTTGGTGTTGATACCATGCTTGGTATTCTACCCCTGCAAATAAGTCATCTTTGGCTTGTGTTAAGACGGAATCGGGAAACAAAGCGGGGTTTACGGCAAAAGCCGAGGCACATTGATACGGGGATAAGCCGCTTAAGGGAATACCTAACGGTAAAGTCTGCCAGACTCGCACACCTGCTTGCGCCAATAAATCCAGCCATTGCCACGCGTCTGCATCCAATTTGCCAGACGGTAGCGAAGTAGGGTGCAGTAACAGACCGGCTGCACGTCCGATGTGGTTTAAAATACTCATTTTTATTTAAACGTTCCTACGCATTGTGCCCGCGTTTTCTGCACTGCCACCGCCTAGTGAAAGTGGTTTATCTAAATAAGCAGGTGCGGGTACTTGTAATAATTCATATAACTGTTTTAGTTGTTGACGATAGAGGCGTTCAAAGTCACGCACGCTATCAGCGGGGTTATAATCGCCAAACCACCAGAACCAATCTGAGCCTTCGCACACACCTAATTGGCGGCTGGCGAGTTCTTGTTGTTCAGGGCTTAATTCACCACTGCTTATTATTTTATCATAAGCGTGTTTGGCATCGACCAAATAATCCCATGCAAGGTTTTTATCGTCTGAACCAATCCACGTTGAGAAGGTGCCGTGTACCCAGCTACCCGCACATAATTGCGGTAAAGGACGCGCGGCAATTGCGTCATGTAACTGGTGGAACGTAGTCATTTTCAGCAAGTCAGAATGAGCTAAATGGCTGTATAACTCATTCAAGAAATAAGCGCCGTTATTCGGGTAATATTCCCAAGCATTTTCGCCATCGAGAATAATAGAAACGACTTGCTGTGGTGCTTTATCGCCTAAAAATACGGCAATATTCTCCAAATGCTGCACCAAATCACTAACCGCATCGCGGGCGTGCCAATCGCTGTATTTAAAGCCGATCAGATCGGATAAGCCGTCATCGCGGAAATACACATTCACTTGGCTATCGGGCAAACGATACGGCATAAACAGGCTGCGTTTACTACTTTCGTCGTCACCACAATAATGGGAAATTTGGCAACTATTGCGCCATACGCCTTCGCCAGTCGCCGTCCACTCAATGTTTAATTCATCCAGCAATTGTACGGCGTCTGCACTGACACCGCCTTCGGATAACCAAACACCGTGCGGCTTACGCCCAAAATAGTGTTGAAATAACTCAATGCCACGCTGTAAATGCCACATAGAACGCGCTGTACCACCCGGATAATGGCTAGCTTCTGGCGCAGGTGCGTGGGGTTGAGCGCACCGCATATTTTGGAAGTCATTCAGTAAGGGCACAATTGGGTGCATATACGGCGTCATGGATAGTTCAATTTGCCCACGATTGGCTAAGGCACGATAACGCGGAATAATTTCGCTAAGACAGCGTTGCATCACTTTCAGTAAATCGTGCCGGTCTGCTGTGCTAAATTCGCTGGTTTGCTTCAATAAGCGTTGTACGGTGGGTTCGTCTTGTAAAGATTGTCCCATCCACGCTAAGTGATACCACGTTAATAAATCTAAGAAGTATTGCTCGCTTAAATAAGCCAGTGAACAACGAAATAGTTGCTGTTTACTAATGCTCTCATCAGTTGCACCAATCATTTTAAATAAACGTTGGAACGGCGGGTGCGTATGAATCATGGTAGGCGCGTGACAGCGTTGGCATTCTGCAATTAATTCAGAACGCTGCGTTTTATCACTAGGAATCGCCTCTACGCCTGCCAGTAGGTTTAACAGCCGATCTGCCATCGGGCTGCCCTTGCTTAAATAAGCACTGAGTTGCTGTGCATAGTCATCTAACTGTTCTAATAAAATGGGGGCGAAGTTAACCACCGCTGTCATTTGCGGATGTTGTTCTAAATGCGCCGCCATGTCGCTGTAATCTTTGAGCGCATGTAAATACACCCAAGGTAAACGGTAATCGCCCTGTAAACCATTGCGATACCACGGTTGGTGCATATGCCAACATAACACTACGTTTAAACGGCTAGTCGCCATAAAGAATCCTTGTCACCTGTTCGTAATTTCTGTCCTAACATCTCAGCCGTTACCAACACAATACCCTCATCGGTTACGTGGAAACGCTTGCGATCTAATTCCAAGTCTTTACCAATCGTCATACCGCTGGGAATGACCGCACCTTTATCAATAATGGCGCGTTCAATATGACAATGGCTGCCAATACTAACCTTGGGTAAAATTACGCTATCTTTCACAATAGTTTGTTTTTCTAGCGTATTAGCAAAGAAGACAATAGAGCGTTTAACACGTGCGCCCGATAAAATACAACCCGTGGAAATTAATGAATCAATAGCCTCGCCGCGACAGCCCTCATCATCAAATACGAATTTAGCGGGCGGGTATTGCGGTTGATACGTCCAGATCGGCCAATCACGATCATATAAATTTAATTCGGGTTTAACTGAACATAATTCCATATTGGCTTGCCAATATGAATACACAGTGCCTACATCGCGCCAATAACCGGGATTACCCGCTTCATTTCTAAACGGATAAGCAATCGCTTTGGCACGGTGAATATTGGATGGAATAATATCTTTGCCAAAATCCCGCGAGGAGTGCAGTTTCATCGCATCTTCATATAAAACTTTGTAGAGAAAGTCTTTGGAGAAGATATAAATCCCCATCGAAGCTAAGGCCATACCCGGTTTATTGGGAATTTCACGCGGGTGTTTGGGTTTTTCGGTAAATTCGGTAATGCGGTGATTTTGATCTACCGCCATTACGCCAAAGCCTTTGGCTTCTTCTATGGGCACTTCAATACAGCCAACCGTAAAATCCGCGCCTGCATTGACATGTTCCACCAGCATTTTAGAATAATCCATCGTATAAATATGGTCGCCACCCAAGACCAAAATATAATCGGGGTCATGCCGTTGAACGATGTCTAGATTTTGGAATAAGGCATCTGCTGTGCCTTGATACCATTCCTTTTTGGAGGTGCGCTGTTGAGCAGGCAGAATTTCCACGAATTCGCCAATTTCTGCCCGCATAAAGCCCCATGCCCGTTGCAAATGCCGAATCAGGGAATGCGCTTTATATTGGGTTAATACCCCCACGCGGCGAATGCCTGAATTCACACAATTGGATAGGGCAAAGTCAATAATGCGATATTTGCCACCAAATGGTACGGCTGGTTTCGCACGCCACGCGGTTAAATCCTTTAGGCGCGAACCTTCGCCCCCGGCCAACACTAACGCTAAGGTGCGCCGAGTTAATTCGGTTACCATTTTCGGTTCAGTGTAGTAACGGTATAACTTTGCCTGTTGATGCTTATTCAAAGGCATATCCAAACTCCCTTTGTAAAACGATAGACAATTAATCGCAGTGATGATTAATTGCGGCCATTAGCGCACCCTGCAAACCCAGCCGCATATTGGTAATTAAGTAAATAGGAGTTTGTTGTACGATTCGTGACAAACGCCCTTTGTCCATAGCCATTTGCAAGAATCGTTCCGTCGTTAACCATTCTGTGAGACGTGCAGAAATGCCACCGCCAATATATAAACCGCCGCTCGGTTGATAGAGTAAGGCTAAATTACCTACCCAATTGGCATAAACATCTGCAAATAATTGTAAGGCGGCACGCGAGATAGTATCCCCAGATTGGGCTTGTTGATAAATTTCCGCACCATTTAAATGCTTTAAGGTCTCGGGCAGTGTATTCGTTAAATCCTGTAAGCAAAATTGATAACAGGCATTAACCCCCGCCCCGGATAATAAACGTTCCCATGACACATGTTTAAAGCTTTGACGCATAAACAATAGTAAGCGTTCTTGTTGAGCATTCGCGGGGGCAAAATCGGTATGGCCGCCTTCTGTGGCATAAGTGTAATAACGCCCGCGTATATCCGCTTGCATAAAGGCTAAACCTAAACCCGTACCTGCCCCCGTAATAACCCGTGTACCGTTTTCGGTACTTTCAGCGTTGGGATTCAGTTCGATATATTCGGCGGGTGTTAGTGAGGCAACCCCTTCAGCCGCTGCTTGGAAATCATTTAAAAAATAAACATCGTGTGTGCCTAACAACGTTTGTAAAGGCGCACGTTCTAATACCCAATCTAAATTGGTTAAATGAATCGGTTTATGACGGGTTACAGGACCCGGTAAGGCTAAACAAGCGGCGTCGACGCGGCTTAAATGTGCATCTTGCATAAACTGGCTTAGTAATGCTTCGGCACTTCTAAAATCATTACTGGCATAAACATGCTCGTAATTAATGCGCGTTATAATCCGACCTTGTGTGGTAGCGGAGGCTAACCAGCTTTTTGTTCCGCCAATATCTCCGGCGATAATTTCCATATTTGCCTCGTTGCTCTTATTGCTATTGATTCATTGGTTTAAGACTAAACCAAAGGGTAAATTCTACCCTCCAGTATAGTGAATGAGGATTAAGCGCCGCCGTATCCCTTGATACTTGTCAGGTTTCGTTTATAGAAACTCGCGGCTATAACCGATTAAGGCATTAGTGGACGCATCATGCGCAGTGACAGGTGTGCGGGTTTGTAATTCAGGCAGGATTTGTTTAGCGAGGATTTTGCCTAATTCCACACCCCATTGATCAAAGGAATTGATATTCCAAATAATGCCTTGCACAAAAATCTTATGTTCATATAAAGCAATTAACATGCCCAAATTACGCGGCGTTAATTCATCTAAAATCAAAGCATTACTAGGGTGATTACCAGCAAAGATTTTAGGCGTATAAGGCTCTGTTGCACCGCTAGCTATCGTTTCGGCTAAAGTACGCCCCTGCATTAAGGCTTCGGTTTGTGCCAAGAAATTAGACAGTAAAATTTCATGGTGCAAATGTAAACTCGTGGGCGGTTTACGGCTAATAATAAAATCAGCTGGGATTAATTTTGTGCCTTGATGCAACAATTGATAGAACGCATGTTGCCCATTAATGCCCGTTGCGCCCCAAATAATAGCGCCCGTAGATTGATTAACGGGGTTGCCTTCCCGATCCACTGATTTGCCATTACTTTCCATATCCGCTTGCTGCAAATACATCGGCAAACTACGCAAATAATGATCATAAGGCAGAATAACGTGAGATTCAGCTTGGAAATAGTTGTTATACCAAATGCCTAATAACGCTAAAATAACCGGCATATTGGTGGCCAAGGGGGCGGTGCGGAAATGCTCATCCATTGCATAGCCGCCTTGTAATAACGCGTGGAAATTATCAGCGCCGACATACAGCATAATCGCTAAGCCAATGGCCGACCATAACGAATAGCGCCCCCCCACCCAATCCCAAAACTCGAACATATTTTGTGGATCAATCCCAAATGTAATAACTGATTGGGTATTCGTGGACACTGCCACAAAGTGCTTTGCAATTTGGGTTTCGTCCTGTACTTGAGCCAAGAACCATTTACGCACGTATTGCGCATTGGTCATGGTTTCCTGAGTAGTAAAGGTTTTAGACGCAATGATAAACAGCGTGGTCGCTGGGTCTAAATCTTCCAAAATTTCCAATACATGTGCGCCGTCTATATTCGACATAAAATGCATCTTCAGACGGGTATGCCCATACGGTTTAAGCGCTTGGCAAACCATTTGTGGGCCTAAATCCGAACCGCCAATGCCAATATTCACAATATCGGTAATCGGTTTACCCGTATAACCTAACCAAGTACCGGCGCGTACTTTTTCGGTAAACGCTGCCATTTTGTCTAATACCGCATGAATGGCCGGCATAACATTTTCACCGTCCACCCGCACCGCACGTTGTGATTGATTGCGTAACGCCGTATGCAAAACAGCACGATGTTCAGTATTGTTAATTTTCTCGCCGTTAAACATGCGCTCGCGCCATGTGGCAACTTGTGCTTGCTCGGCTAATTGCAGTAATAAGTTTAGGGTTTCACTGGTAATACGATTTTTAGAATAGTCCAGTAACAGTTCATCGACTTTTAGCGAAAAACGCTCAGCGCGCCCCGCATCTTGAGCAAACAGCTCGCGCATCTGCTTGTCTTTGATTTGGGCATAATGCGCTGCTAGTTGAGCATGGAGCGTAGACATAGTATCTCCTTTATTTGGTATTGCTTGAATTCTCGACCAAATAAGCAGCGTCTGCAATCTCCATGCCGCCCAGTATTGTTACTATTTAAAAAGGGATAACTAATCGGCGCATTCGGTTTCACCTTCCGGCAGACGACAGGCACGCACCCGTCCGGTGTTCATCGAAATTACAATTTTACGTTTGTTGATGCCAGCGCTACGAATATAAATTGTGCCGCTATTTTTGGCACTGCCTGTAATGGTGTAAGTAATAGAACGCAAAATGGTTGAGCTACTACTACTTAGCTCCATATCACCTGCTTTAACTTGAGTATCGCCAATAATCAGATTGGTAGTGCTACTAGTGGGTGGAGTTGTGCCTTCGTAAACAATCCAGCCATTGATAAAGGTATCCGTACTACTGCAACCATTGCCCAATGTATTGCGGGCGCACACTGTGACAGGTTTACGGCGTTTCACTGATTCGCTACGCGCATAGTTGAATGCAGAGATTAGTTGATTGGCTAACGTTAAAGTCTGATTGTTTTCCATCATAGACTGAAACGAGGGCGCTGCAACCATTGCTAGGATAGAAATAATGGCAACGGTAATCAGTAACTCAAGTAAGCTAAAACCGGTTTGTTTAGGTTTTATAGTAATAGGCATGACCGCTTTCCTGTATGTAATTTTATTGTGTGGATTAGGAAAGAAAAGGCTTCCGTGCCTGAACGCGACATCCTTGCTAGTTAAGTATAGTCAGCTCTGCCCAAATCGAATATGAGCCTAGGATGAACGGTAAACCCCTAACGATAAAATTTAGCTAACTGGACAAGCGCCTTAAGAATACGAAAAAATAGCCGTCTACTTATGCATTACAAGGATTTACCGCGTGACTCGTTCTGAAGCGTTATTTGCTCAAGCTAAATACACCATCCCCGGCGGCGTTAATTCGCCCGTACGCGCTTTTCGTAGCGTTGGTGGTACACCGCGTTTTATTGCCCGTGCACAAGGGGCTTATATGTGGGATGCGGATGGCAATCGTCTGATTGATTATGTCGGTTCATGGGGCCCAATGGTGGCGGGACACGCGCATCCAGCCGTTGTAGAAGCGGTGCAAGTGGCGGCAGTCAACGGTTTAAGTTATGGCGCACCTACCGAAATCGAAATTACGATGGCTGAAAAAATCTGCCAGTTATTGCCGTCGATTGAAATGGTACGGATGACCAGTTCCGGTACAGAAGCCACCATGTCAGCGATTCGGTTAGCGCGGGGCTTTACCGGACGTAATTACATGGTGAAGTTTGAAGGCGGTTATCACGGGCATGGCGATTCTTTATTGGTTAAAGCGGGGTCTGGTGCATTAACTTTTGGGCAACCCAGCTCGCCCGGTGTACCCGCCGAATTAGCGCAATATACCCTCACCTTGGATTACAACAATAGCGAACAAGTGCGCGAAGTATTTGTGCAGCGTGGACATGAAATCGCCTGTATTATTGTTGAACCTGTATCCGGCAATATGAACTGCATTCCACCCGAACCGGGCTTTTTGGAGACGTTACGTGAGGTTTGTGACCAATCCGGCGCAGTCTTAATTTTTGATGAAGTAATGACGGGCTTTCGGGTGGCATTAGGCGGTGCACAAGGTCTGTATAATATTAAGCCAGATTTAACCACCTTGGGTAAAATTATTGGCGGTGGTATGCCAGTGGGGGCATTTGGCGGTAAACGTGAAATTATGCAGCACCTATCACCGTTGGGGGCGGTGTATCAAGCCGGTACATTATCCGGCAATCCTTTAGCCATGACGGCGGGTTTAAGAACACTGGAATTAGTCGAAGCCCCTAACTTCTATGCGGATTTGAGCGCGAAAACTAGCTATTTATTAAAAGGTTTAAAACAAGCAGCCGATGCCGCGCAAGTACCTTTCATTACACAACAAGTGGGCGGCATGTTTGGCTTATTCTTTACCGAAGCTGCAAAAATTAGTACCTATCAACAAGTGACTAATTGTAATATTGAACAATTCAATCGCTTCTTTCACGGTATGCTGGATTCTGGGGTCTATTTAGCACCATCGGCGTATGAAGCGGGTTTTGTATCAATGGCGCATACTCAGGCAGATTTAGATGAAACCATTGAGCTTGCGCAACAAGTATTTAAGCGTTTGTAATTGGTTGCTTAAACCTTGAATTTCGCAAAATAAATGCATTGAGCGGTTAGGTACAACTAAAAATCCTTTCAGAAAAATCTTTGTTTTATTAAGTAATTCAACTAACCTATGGGGTACTGTTAAGTGCCCCATCGAGTATTTAAGCAAATAATTATCATTATGAGCCGCATGTAAGCAAAAAGGGCTAGTATGTTCCGTGTGTTCACCAAATGGGTAGTGCTGCTAAGTTTGCTAGGAATGATGCCTAGTTACGCCAAGCCAACCTCATCTTCGCTCTATACGGATGTAGAGCAATCTGTCTATCAAATCCGTGTTATTAGCAAGCAAACTGGCAAGAAAAGTACCATTGGCTCGGGCTTTGTGGTGCAAAATAACCATATTCTCGCTACCAATTATCATGTGGTTAGCTTGTATGTGAATAATCCAGCCGCTTATCAATTGGATTATTTATCAACGGCTGGGCAAACCGGTTCATTAGAATTATTAGCGGTTGATGTCATTCACGATTTAGCCGTCTTAAAAGCTGAAGTGCCATTAGGTGAGCCGCTGCCTATTGCCGAGCAACAACCGCCAAAAGGTGCTGATTTATATTCATTAGGTAATCCGCTGGACTTAGGCTTTTCTATTATTGAAGGCACGAATAACGGTGTCATGAAATTTAGTGACGATAATAATATTTTATTTTCAGGTAGTTTAAATCCGGGTATGAGTGGCGGCCCTACTTTAGATGAGCATGGGGCAATTGTAGGTATTAATGTGGCCACCTCCGGTAATGAGATTAGCTTTCTAGTGCCAGTTAAATATTTAGATACTATTTTACAGCATTTGAAGCTGAGTGATTATAAGCCGGATAGTGAAATTCAAAAGAAAATTGCCGAACAATTACAAAAAAATTCCTCGGCTTATATTCAACGTTTGCTTAGTAAAAAATGGACAACTTTAAAAATTGGCAATTTTTCAGTAACTGGTGATATTGAGGGTTCAACTCGTTGTTGGGATCAAAGCGAAAAAGCTCAGTCTGAAAACCTCATGAAAATGTATTACACCACTTGCGCAAATGACACCAATATCTATTTAGATGAAGGTTTAGAAGTTGGGAAATTGTCGTATGAATATATTTGGCTGGAAACCAATCAACTGATTCCCACCCGCTTTTATAGACGTTATGAACGCTTAAATTCCAGTAGCACTGAAAGTGAAGCGGATAAAAATGATGTTACTAATTTTAAATGCTATACCGATTTTGTAGCGGTAAGCGGACAAGATTTCAAAATGACAGTGTGTCGCCGTGATTATCTGCATTATCCGGGCTTGAGTGATATTTTAGTTACCGGGGCATTAGTTGGGCATAAACAACAAGGCATGTTGTTTAATTTAGATATGACCGGCATTAACTTTGATAACGGTTTGCAATTATTCAAACGGATGCTTGAGAGTTTCAAATGGCAGCCTTAATTCTAGAAGTTCAAGCGCGTGGCTTAAACCAATACCATAAATTAAAAGATTTTCCAATTACAATTGGGCGAGCTTTTGATAATGATATTATTTTATCGGATGAGTCAGTTGCAGCACATCACGTTTGTTTATATCAAGATGTCGATCATAATGTATATGTGACGAATTTTGATAATGTGCCGATTAGCTTAAATAACAAAACAGTACAGCAACCTGATAAGCCGTTAAGTTTGCCTAGTGAAATTGTATTAGGTAACCGTAAGTTACGTTTATTGTCAGCAGATACGCCAGTAGCGACGGCTAAAGTCAAACGCTGTACGGGGGTGTTTGCCCCTATTTGTAATCCGGTTTGGACAAGCGTTTTATTAGGCTTAACTATTTTTTCTCTAGTTTTAAATAATTATTTGGATACGACTTTACAGAAAGATCCGTTGTTTTATTTAAGTACTTTGTTACCCAATGTATTAGCCTTATTAGCCTTTACCTTGGCTATTTCAGGAATTACCCGTTTAGTGACACATCGCTGGCAAATTATTCCTGCTTTAAATATTGCTGCGCTATTTACCTTAATTCCATTAGTGGTGATTGAAGTTGCGCAACTCGGGGATTATTTCTTTACATCAGATTTGATTAGTGATTGGCTGGTAACAATAACCAATGTTATTTTATTACCGTTCTTGCTGTTTATTTATCTGTGGCGTGTGAATAATCAAACAATCCGTTCTGCACTCGGGGTCGCTTTATTATTAAGTTCCCCCTTGTTGGCATATCAAATTATTGATTTAGTGGATCAGGCTTCGACTCATGCGCAGTTTTCCACTGATCCTACTTATAATCAAAGTTTGAGTTCTTTGGATATGCGTGTAAAAACCGCTACTAGTTTAGAGAAATTTTTAGACGCGACTAAAGCACAACTACCGTCACAATTACCGGCAAAAACCCCTTAAAGGTCGCCGAATTGTTGCTGTAATAAGGCTAAGCTGGTTAAGGTGGCAGTTTCGGCTCGCAATATGCGCGAGCCGAGCGAAATAGCTTGTAAACCCGCTTGTAAGCTTAACTGCACTTCGCTTTCAGAAAAACCGCCTTCCGGACCAATAACTAATTCAATTTCATTATGTTCAGGTGGGGGTAACTGTTTAATTTTAGGATAATCGCCGGGCACTAAGATTAAACGCTGGGTTGTCTGCGTTTCGTTTAAATAATCTTCTAAATAAAGACTAGGCTTTAATACTGGTACAATACAACGCCCGGATTGTTCACACGCCGCAATGATAATACCTTGCCAATGACTGTGTTTTTTTTCTAATGATTCTTTATTTAAACGCACTACGCTACGTTCGGTGAATAACGGTTGAATGGCACTGACCCCTAATTCCACAGCTTTTTGTAACGCAAAATCCATTTTATCGGGTTTAATAATCGCTTGTGCTAAGGTTAAGTTTAGAGGCGATTCGCTAACCCCGGTTTGATATTGCTGAATCACCACGCTTGCGCCGCGTTTGCTAATGCTGTCGATTGTCGCTAAATATTCGCCACCTTGCCCGTTAAATACAATCAGCGCTTCACCTAGATTCAGGCGCAAGACTTGAATGGCATGGCGGAAGGTATTTTCCGGCAAGTTAACACTGCTGTTGACGCTGAGGGCAATGGGGCAATAGAAGCGGGGTATGCGCATAAGCACCTAAAATCTTGGCTGAAAATAGCATGCTTATATTAAAAATTTTCATAAATTACTAGTCTTGTAACTTTATAGTACAGGTAATTAGTGCTACAAAAGGCAGTGATTTTAGGCTTGAGAATTTACATGCAGGAGCAATTAGTAAACGCACGTCATGAATTGATTGCAGCGGGTCAATTTTTCCACCAACGGGGATGGGTACCTGCCACCAGTAGTAATTTTTCAGCACGTTTAAGCGATCATGAAATCTTGATTACCAGTTCTGGGCAGCATAAAGGCTATTTGGATAGCAATGGTTTTTTACGTGCCGATTTAAACGGGCAGTCTTTAGAAACAGGTAAGAAACCGTCGGCCGAAACGGGCTTACATACCGTAATGTATCAACGGGATACAACAATCGGTTGCGTGTTGCATACGCATTCAGTAAATGCCACGGTGTTATCCCTGCGTTTAAGAGAAGTGGTATTGACGGGTTATGAAGTGCAAAAAGCCTTTCCGGGTATTAGCACACACGAGAGCCAATTAGTCATTCCGGTATTTGAAAATCAACAAGATATACCTATATTAGCGCGGGAAGTGAATGCTTACTTGGATGCGAATCCTCAAACGGTAGCTTATTTAATTCGCGGACATGGGGTTTATACGTGGGGAAAAACTATAACGGATACGCGCCGCCATATTGAAGCCTTAGAATTCTTATTTGAATGCTACTACCGCCAATTATTATTGGATAACTAACATGAGTATTTTAAAAATTTATCAGGAACAACAACCTGCACAAGCTCAAACCTTTACCGATTATGATGACATCAGTACCCGTTTAGCCGCGCATGGTATTCGTTTTGAACGCTGGCAAGCCAACGCGCCGTTGCCTGCCGATGCGACTCAAGCGGAGGTGATTGCTGCTTATCAAGCCGATATTCAACGCTTAATGCAGGAAAATGGCTTTCAAAGCGTGGATGTGGTGAGTTTGAACCCAGATCATCCCGATAAAGCGGCACTACGCGCTAAATTCTTAAACGAACACACCCATTCTGAATTTGAAGTGCGCTTTTTTGTGGAAGGACAAGGCTTGTTTTATCTGCATTTAGGCGATCAGGTTTATACAGTATTGTGTGAGCAAGGCGATTTAATCAGCGTACCGGCGGGTGCGACGCATTGGTTTGATATGGGGGCTAATCCGCATTTTAAAGCGATTCGTTTGTTTACCAATCCAGAGGGTTGGGTAGCGAATTTTACCGGCAGTGACATTGCTAACCGTTTTCCCAAGTTGCAAAACTAATGACGATTCAAGCCATTTTAACCGATATTGAAGGCACTACTACCAGCCTAGCTTTTGTCAAAGATGTGTTGTTTCCTTATGCCTACGAACACATGCCAAGCTTTGTGGTGGAAAATCGAACGAATCCCGCTGTCGCTAAACTGATTGATGAGGTGCGCTACGAAGTCAATAACCCCGTATTATCACTAAGTGGGGTGATTGAACAGTTAAAGCAATGGATTCGTGATGATAAAAAAGTTACGCCACTGAAAGCCATTCAAGGCTTAATGTGGCAACAAGGCTATGCTAACGGTGATTTTACGGGGCATGTGTACCCCGATGCGGTAGCGGGTTTACAAGCGTGGCATGTGCAAGGTTTACAACTGTATGTGTATTCATCCGGTTCGGTGCAAGCACAGCAATTGCTATTCGGTTATTCCGATGCGGGTGACTTAACCCCTTTGTTTTCCGGCTATTTTGATACGCAAGTGGGGCATAAGCGTGAAATAGGGGCGTATCAGCATATAGCCCAGGTCATTGGCATAGCCCCTGAGCACATTTTATTTTTATCCGATATCCGAGAAGAATTAGATGCCGCTCAGCAGGCAGGTATGCAAACTTGCGCCCTAGTACGCGAAAATCAAGTAACCGAAGGCTTACAACACCCTTGGGTTGAAAATTTTGCGCAAATTGATTTAACAAAATTTTAAATAGAATTAAGCCATTATGACTATTTTCCCGATTATTTTGGCAGCGGGTCAAGGCACTCGTATGCGTTCACAATTACCTAAAGTGTTACATCCCGTCGCTGGTAAACCCATGTTGCAACATGTGGTGGATGCTTGCGCTCAATTAGGCGCAACTTCAATGGCGGTGGTGTATGGGCACGGCGGTGACTTGGTACGTGAACGTATTCATGGCGAATCCATTCAATGGGCGTTACAAGCCGAACAAAAAGGCACGGGTCATGCCGTTACACAAGCGATTGAGTTAGCACCAGATGATACAGTCGTACTGATTGCTTATGGCGATGTACCGCTGATTCGTAGCCAAACCTTACAGTTATTAGCGGATGGCTTACAACAAGCGGCTTTATGTATTTTAACTACGCAATTGAGTAATCCAACCGGTTATGGACGGATTGTGCGGAATACAACCGGACAGGTACAAGCCATTGTTGAAGAGAAAGATGCCACCCCTGCACAACGTTCTATTCAAGAAGTGAATACCGGTTTTATGGCAGCCAAAGCAGCCGATTTTAAACGCTGGCTAGCACAACTAACGCCGCAAAATGCACAAGGTGAATATTATTTGACCGACTGTGTAGGCTTAGCTGTGGCTGAAGGTCTACCCGTGAACACGGTAATGTGTGCTGATCCAGTGGAAGTGGAAGGCGCAAACAATCGGGTACAACTGGCGCGCTTAGAACGGGCTTGCCAATTACGCCAAGTAGAACAATTAATGCTGGCAGGTGTAACAGTCATTGACCCAGCACGTTTGGATATTCGTGGCACAGTGCTTGCAGGACAAGATGTGACGCTGGATGTCAATGTGGTGTTATTAGGCAAGGTGACATTAGGCAATAATGTGACAATTGAAGCCAACTGCATTATTCAAGATTCAGAGATTGGCGATAATACCCACATTAAATCGCACTCGGTAATTGAAGAAACCGTTATTGCGGCACATTGTGATGTGGGACCGTTTGCACGTTTACGTCCGGGTACGGTATTGGCAGAAAAAGCCCGCATCGGTAACTTTGTCGAGACTAAGAAAGCAAAGATTGGTAAAGGTAGTAAGGTCAATCACTTAAGTTATATTGGTGATACGCAAATGGGCGCGGATGTGAATATCGGTGCGGGCACGATTACTTGCAATTACGATGGTGCCAATAAACATAAAACCACGATTGGTGATCGCGTGTTTGTGGGTTCGTGTTCGCAATTGGTAGCACCTGTAAACATCGGCGACGGTGCGACGATTGGAGCAGGTTCAACGATTAGTAAAGATGCACCCGCCGGTGAGTTAACCGTCGCCCGCGCCAAACAAATTACAGTCAAAGGTTGGGTACGTCCCGTCAAGGAGAAACAATAATGTGTGGGATTGTGGGCGCTGTAGCGCAAAGACCTATAGTGGATATTTTATTGGAAGGCTTACGGCGGTTGGAATATCGGGGGTATGATTCAGCCGGAGTGGCCGTTATCAATACCCAAGGTGAGTTAGTCCGGGCGCGTTCGGTAGGAAAAGTTGCAATGCTGGAGGCTAACTTAGCCGAATATCCGCTGCTTGGTAATCTTGGCATTGCGCATACTCGTTGGGCAACACACGGTGTTCCAGCGGAACGTAATGCCCATCCGCATTTCAGTAATGAAAAAGTTGGCTTGGTGCATAACGGCATTATTGAAAACCATGCAGAATTACGTGAGCAATTAAAAGCCAAGGGTTATGTGTTTACCTCGGATACGGATACCGAAGTGGTGGCGCATTTAATTGCTGATTTACAAAGCCAAGGCTTAGATTTATTTGCTGCCGTCTTAGCGGCACGCAGCCAGTTGCAGGGGGCGTATGCGCTAGCCATTATTGCACCCACTGAGCCAGAAAGCTTAATCGTGGCGCGTCAAGGCAGCCCATTGGTGATTGGTTTAGGTATTGGTGAGAACTTTATCGGTTCAGATATTCAAGCCTTATTACCCGTCACCAATCGCTTTATTTATTTAGAAAATGGTGATGTAGCGCGGGTTACTCGCCAACAAGTAGAGATTGTGAATAGCCAAGGACAAGCTGTGGAACGCCTAGTTAAGCAATCCAATGCATCTGCGTTTGCGGCTGAATTAGGTACTTATCGGCATTTTATGCTTAAGGAAATCTACGAACAGCCTGCTGCGATTGCCGCTACCTTGGAAGGGCGCTTAGGCGATGGGCAAGTGCTACCTTGTTTATTCGGTGCAGCCAATGCGATGGATTTATTAGCACAAGTTGAAGAAATTCAGATTATTGCGTGCGGTACGAGCTTCCATGCTGGTTTAGTTGCACGTTACTGGATTGAAGCGCATACGAATATTCCCTGTTCAGTGGAAGTCGCTAGTGAATACCGCTATCGCCGTCAACCCCCGCGCCCGAATTTATTATTTGTGACGATTTCCCAATCAGGTGAAACCGCCGATACTTTAGCCGCTTTAGAAAAAATCAAAGCCAATAAAGGGGCACTAGCCACGTTAACCGTGTGTAATGTACCAGAAAGCTCACTGACGCGTGAATCGGATATGGCGTTAATGACCGTCGCCGGGCCTGAAATTGGGGTGGCATCGACTAAAGCCTTTACCACGCAATTAGTGGCGTTACAGCTTTTAATGTTGTTGCTGAAACAGGCGAAAGGCGCAGATGCCACTGAGATTAGCGAAGCGGTTAATAATCTACGCAAATTGCCTGCCCTGATTGAACAAGCTTTGGATTTGAATAACGCGATTGAAAAATTAGCTGAAAGCTTTATTGATAAACAACATTCCTTATTCTTAGGGCGGGGTGAGTTATATCCGATTGCAATGGAAGGTGCGCTCAAGCTTAAGGAAATTTCCTATATTCACGCCGAAGCCTATCCCGCAGGTGAATTGAAGCATGGTCCGTTAGCGTTGGTTGATGCAGAAATGCCGATTGTAACCGTTGCGCCCAACAGTCATTTGCTGGAAAAACTCAAGTCTAACTTAGAAGAAGTACGTTCACGCGGCGGGGTGTTATATGTGTTTGCCGATAAGCATGCCTCCATTCATGCGGCAGAAAATGTGCATGTGTTGGCAATGCCACGCGTGCCGGATATGTTAGCACCGATTGTATATACCTTGCCGTTGCAGCTCTTGTCTTACCACGTAGCCGTGTTAAAAGGCACGGATGTAGATAAGCCGCGTAATCTGGCGAAATCAGTAACAGTTGAGTAAGTAGTATTGAAGAATACTATAGTAACCCGGGTTTAGTATTGAATCCGTTTACTAGGTAATCTGTAAATTTCAGTATAATCTTATATTCTAATAAACCAGCGGTTTCTATCGCTGGTTTCTTTTTAGGGTCATCTGATAAAAATGCCGCAGAGGAATGCACAGACATGGGCAGTTGGGTTCTGTCTTTCATTAGTGAATGGAAGGATCGGTTTACACCGTATAAATCGTGGATAGGTGAGTTAAAAAATCCACAAGTCTTAAAAGCAGATGCAATGGCGGGTCTGACCGTTGCGCTGATTCTAATACCACAATCAATGGCTTATGCGCAATTAGCGGGTTTGCCTGCTTATATTGGCTTATACGCCTCTTTTTTACCGGTGATGATTGCTGCTTTATTTGGTTCATCACGCCAATTAGGTACAGGTCCGGTTGCGGTGGTGTCATTAATGTCCGCCGCTGCTATGCAACCGTATGCAGGCTTGGGCGTTGAAACCATTGTGGCTTATTCTGCCTTGTTAGCCTTAATGATTGGTATTTTCCAATTGAGCTTAGGCTTACTGAAATTAGGCATTTTGGTCGACTTTTTATCACATCCAGTTGTGTTAGGCTTCACGAATGCAGGTGCATTGATTATTGCTACCTCGCAAGTGCCTAAATTATTTGGTCTAAAAATTAAAGCTGATCAATATGAGCACCATTATGAGTTTTTAATAGCGACGGTTAAAGCCTTGCCGGATACTTCTTTGATTACTCTGGTTTTTGGGGCATTTGCCTTAAGTACTCTATTAATTCTGCGCAAATTTGCACCACGTTTACCCGGGGTCTTAATTACCGTCGTGGTAACAACCGTCTTATCTTGGGTAATTGATTATAAAGGTTTGGGCGGTAGTATTATTGGTGAGATTCCGAAAGGCTTACCATCCTTTACACTACCGAATGTGAGTTTAGATTTTAAAACGCTTAGCTCTTTAATAATGACAGCAATGGTTATTGGTCTAATTGGCTTCGTCGAAGCAATTTCCATTGCCAAAGCGATGGCTTCGCAAACACGGCAACGCTTATCCGCTAACCAAGAACTAGTCGGACAAGGTTTAGCCAATATGACCTCGGGCTTATTCAGTGGTTATGCAGTCTCCGGTTCATTTTCACGTTCTGCGGTAAATTTTTCCTCTGGCGCAATGACAGGGTTTTCTTCGGTCGTAACCGGTTTATTAGTTGCTTTAACCTTATTATTCTTAACGCCATTGTTATATTACCTGCCACAAGCCACCTTAGCGGCGGTCATTATTATGGCAGTTATTAACTTAATTAAAATTGCGCCGATTAAACACGCATGGAAAGTTGAACCGCATGATGGCGTAGTGGCGGTGGTAACATTTGTTGCAACCTTAGTATTTGCGCCGCATTTGGATAAAGGCATTCTGTTAGGCGTGGTTTTATCCTTAGGTTTATTCGTGTATCGCACCATGAGTCCGCGTTTTGTGGAAGTGGCAAAACACACTGACGGTTCAATGCGTGATGCAGTGACGCATAAATTGCAAACCAGCAATACTGTGGCGGTTTATCGGTTCGATGGGGATTTATATTTTGGGAATACCGGTTATTTAGAAGGAAAAATTCTTAATGCGATTTCCCAAAAGCCGCAGTTGAAAGTGATTGTGTTGGATATGGAGGCGATTAACCAAGTCGATTCCACGGGCGAGGAAATGCTGGAAAAATTATCTGACCGTTTAAAAGCTGCCGGTATTGAATTCTATTTGGCACGTACCAAATTACAAGTATATGAAGCGTTTGAACGTTCAGGTTTAGCCAAACATATTGGTGAAGAGCGTTTCTTCCGTGAGCGTAAATATGCCTTACAATACGCTAAACAGCAGTTAGGCAATGCGATTGATGTAGAGCCGTTATTGAACTATATGCCTGCGTAGTTCTGGCATAAGATGCCAAGGCTAATCTGTATACGGTTAGCCTTGTTTTAAGGAAAGCTATGAGCATTAAAGTGTTATTTTTTGCAAGTTTGCGTGAAACATTAAATATGGCAGAGACAAACGTTGCGGCTAATCTAGCGCCAGATGTACAACGAGTTTGGCAATTAAGTACGCAAAATAAACCTCTACCGAATAATATTTTAATCGCAGTCAATCAACAGTACGCAGATTTACAAACGGCTGTGAGCGCAGGTGATGAAGTGGCTTTCTTTCCACCTGTTACCGGGGGTTAAGTAGTGCAGCAGATTGAAGTTTTGCAAACCGGGTTTGAGCCGTGGTCTTACTTAGCCGATTGGCAGCAACAGCATGTTAATTTAGGGCAGTCGGGTGCAAGTGCGGTTTTTGTAGGCTTTATGCGGGATTTTAATGACGGCGATACCGTACAAGCGATGGTATTAGAGCATTATCCAGTTATGACGCAGCAGCAATTAACGCAAATTACCCAACAAGCCGCTAAGACTTGGCAATTAAATCAGGTTTTATTGGTACATCGGGTGGGCTTAATTCAACCTACCGAACCGATTGTGCTGGTAGCTGTTTATTCGGCGCATCGGGCGGATGCTTTTGAAGCCTGTCGTTTTATAATGGAACAATTAAAGCAACACGCGCCGTTTTGGAAAAAAGAACAATTGGTAGATGGCTCAACACGTTGGGTGAGCCATAATACGCAAGGTTATAAATTGACTAGTCCATCGAAATAACGACGCGACTCATAACGCCTGCTTCAACTCGGAAGTTTTGTTCTCGAGTCTTGTTTTGCATTTCGACCTTAGCTTTATACGTGCCAGCCGGTAAGCTTATCGTACCTGTATGGCGGGGTAAGGTTACTAGGGGAGTTGAGGGATCATCAATCTTAAAAATGCTCCAATGAGCAGCAGCCAGTACGGCTTGATTATTGATCGTTGCGACTAAGGCAATGGTCGAATTGCTAGGTGCAGCATTTGAAGCTGTGGAATAGATAAATAATGCAAGCAATGGCATTAAATAGCTAAAAAATGCGTTGCGAGAGAGGTAGGGGAGATGCAAGCGCATTTTAACCCTCCGTGGTTTGTTAACAGGCTAAGAATTGCTAAAAAGAGTCACTTAAAATTTAAGCATAGATTAGTTAGCTTGTATAGGTGCATTCCATGTACCTGATTTACCTCCATGTTTATGAATCAAACGAATGCCTTCCATATGCATTCCCTTATCAACGGCTTTGCACATATCATAAATGGTTAATAAGGCAATATTAACCGCCGTTAGTGCCTCCATTTCAACCCCAGTTTGACCTCGCGTTTCTACAGTAGCTTGGCAATGGATAGCACTAGGTATCGTAATAGGGGTTAACTCTAAGTTAATGTGTGTTAAAGCCAGTGGATGGCACAAGGGAATCAAATCTGCCGTTTTTTTGGCAGCCATAATGCCTGCAATGCGAGCGATGCCTAAGACATCGCCCTTTTTATTTGTACCTTGTGTAATGAGTGCTAACGTACTGGCTTGCATTTCAATACGACCTTCGGCAATAGCTACGCGTGCAGTACTGGCTTTTGCACCCACATCTACCATATGGGCTTGTCCTTGTTCATTGAAATGCGTTAATTCACTCATAGTCTGACTAATTGAGCCTCTACAGTCTGTCGAACGTCGTTGCCTTGCAAGATTTCTACCAATTGTAGTGCAAAATCCATCGCTGTGCCTGGTCCACGCCCTGTAATAATGCGTCCATCTACTTGTACGGCTGCGTCTGTCACATTGACAGCGCTCGTATTGGTTTGCGCTAAAGCACCCGGATAGGCTGTAATTTGTTTGCCCGCGACTACGCCATTATCAATTAAGACTTTGGGCGCAGCACAAATGGCGGCAATAGCTTTATTCGCTTGTGCTAGCCGTGTAATAAGCTGATGAATACGAGTATCTGCATTCAAATAGTCAGCTCCCGGCAAACCACCGGGTAACACCAACATATCAAACTCATCGTCCATCACAGCATCTAAACTCTTATCGGCTAAAACCGCAACCCGATGTGCACCCGTGACGGTTAAGGCATCTAAACTGGCTGTTACCACTTCAACAGCAGCGCGACGCAATAAATCAATAATCGTTAAGGCCTCAATTTCTTCAAAGCCATTAGCTAGCGGTACTAATACTTTAGGCATTTAACAGACTCCGTTATTTCTTGTCGCTGGGTGCAGTCGTTTTGCTATCGGCAGTTGCAGGCGCTGGGCTAGCCGGTTTTACTGCTGTACTGTTGCGACTGCTGACTAAGTCCATACCTTTGAGAATATTAACCGCCTCGCGTAATTGATAATCTTCGTCTTCCGGCTTTTTATCTTTAGCTTTAGCGTTTTTATCTTTATTAAAGGTTGGCATTTCTGTATCAGGTGGTACATCCACCGGTTTTTGCTCTGGCTTATCAGCCGCTTTTTCCTCGGCTTTTGCTTCATCTTTAGCTTTATCGTTCGTATCAGCAGGCGCAGATGCTCTATTATTCGTTGGGTTGGATAAATGCTTAGACAAATCAGCTTCTGACAATGGCTCAAAGGGATTGTCATCATCTGCGTTTTGTACTTTTAATGGCTTCAGTTCAATATCGGGCTTAATGCCTTCCGCCTGAATCGAACGCCCCGCTGGCGTGAAGTAACGCGCCGTTGTAATTTTGACAGCCGTTTTCTCATCTAACGGTAAAACGGTTTGTACAGAGCCTTTGCCAAAGGTTTTTTGCCCGACGATTAAAGCCCGTTTATGATCTTGTAATGCACCTGAAACGATTTCAGAGGCAGAGGCAGAACCCTGATTAACCAAGACCACAATTGGTTTGCCATTGAGCACATCGCCTTTATTTGCGTTGTATTCCATTTTGGCATCGGGTACACGCCCTTCGGTATAGACGATTTTACCGTTGTCTAAGAAGGCATCCGAAACGCCTACCGCTGCATTTAATACGCCGCCCGGATTGTTACGCAAATCTAAGACTAAGCCCCGTAAATCGCCTTTATTTTCTTTTTTTAGCGCATCGAGCGCTTCCATTAACGACTCGGTGGTTTTGGCTTGGAAACTACTCACCCGTACATAGCCATAACCGGGTTCAAGCAAGCGGTTTTTAACGCTTTTTACCTGAATAATGGCGCGTTTTAAGGTGACTTTGAAGGGCTTATCCTTGCCTTCGCGTACGACTAATAAATCAATGTTGGTATCGGGTTTGCCACGCATTAATTTAACCGCATCGTTTAAGGTCATGCCTTTTACGGGGGTTTCATTCAAGCGAATGATTAAATCACCGGCTTGCAAACCTGCCCGTTGCGCGGGTGTATCATCAATTGGCGAAATCACTTTAACAAAGCCATCTTCCATGCCAACTTCAATACCTAAGCCACCAAACTCGCCACTCGTGCCGACTTGTAATTCTTTGAATTCTTCTTCATCCAAATAAGCCGAGTGCGGATCAAGCCCATTTAACATGCCACGAATGGCATTGGTCATCAGCTCTTTATCTTTGGGTTCTTCAACATAACTTTCTTTTATGCGTGAATAGACTTCCGAAAATTGTTGCAACTCATTTAACGGGGGTGTGCTTTCAACGGTTTGTTTAAACGCAAAGACATTGAGACTAATACTGGTAGTAACACCGACTACCATCCCTGCTAAAGTACCCGCGAGGACGCGATAACGTGTTTGCATAAAGGTCGTATTCTCCGATTTTTATACCTACCTGCGTCCATGCAGGTTAGTAGTAAGGTCGCTATAGGTGATGATTAAAGAGAGTGCCGTAAGTGTATCACTCTCTCCAAGAAATGCACTTTTGTTCTGTACTATTTAGCTTTGGTGATACTTACCCTAAATTAAGTTAAGTAGTTTAGCGACACCAATTAGCCGGATTCTGTGGCGTGGTGAATTGGCGAATTTCAAAATAAAGCGCATTTATATTCTGCCCGCCAGAATTGCCTACAGCAGCGATTGTGTCATTGGCTTTAACTGTTTCACCTTCGCGCTTATACACTGCCCGATTGTAGCCATAAAGGCTCATGTATTTACCGTCATGATCTAAAATCACTAGATACCCGTAACCGTTCATCCAGCCTGAAAACACTACGCGTCCCTTCGCAATCGCCTTTACTTTAGAGCCTCCAGACGCTTCAATTACCACACCAGTCCAACGCTGTTTTTCATTACGGCGCGAATTATAGGGATACAAAATACGTCCATTAACCGGCCAAGCTAATTTGCCTTTTAAATTAGAAAAAGGACTACGTGCAGAATACTTAACGTTTTCGGTGGTTTGTACATTTAAACCTTGGGTTAACGGTGTGGTGTTACTTGTCATTGAGCTGGGTTCTAATGGCTGATTACTAGCCTGATTTTCGGCCAAGCGCCCTAGCACATTCTGCAAAGCTGCTTCCGCTTGCTCTAAAGCCGTTAAGCGTTTTTGCTTCGTGCTAATGTCGGTGTTTAATTTTTCTAAAGCAGACGAACGCGCAGACAACGTAGATTCTAAATTAGCTTTTTGCTTGGATAAGTCAGCAGTTAAAGCATTAAGCGCTTGTTGATTCTGCGTAATGTCAACTTGGCTTTTTTCCACTTTTCTGAGGGTTTGTTTAACATCTGTAATGCGTTTTACCCGGTTTTCGTTCAGGTATTTAAAATAATGAAAGGTGCGACTAATGTCGGAGGGTTCATCCTGTTTTAATAATAAGCGTAAATAGGACTGTTCACCGGCCGCGTACATGGCTTGTAATTGTTGGGATAAGCCGGTTTTTTGTGTGTTTAAATCGACTTCTAATTTGATCTTTTTTTGATTGGTATCCCGTAAGCGTTGTTGGGTTGTCTCAATTTTTCGCTCGGTTTGATAAACCTGCTTATCAATATTACCCAATTGTTTTTCCAAACGAGTGACTTCCGCTTCTAGCGTATTGGAATTGGCTGTCTGTGTTTCCAATGTATTACTAAGTTGATGAATTTCCTGCTGCAATTGCTGTTGTTTTTCTAAATCAGCAGCATAGCCCGCAGCGCCAATTAAAGTTAAACAGAGTATAGAATAATAATATTTCACGATTAATTATAACTTTATGTTGAGTAAGCAAGCCCCTAAATCCTAGCATAGACGTCTGGCTGCTAGAATAGTTCGTAAGAATCTATCTATTTAATAAAAATTTTTAATAATTACTGTTGTATTACTTTAGGGGTAGAGATGACAGCCTTCTACAGACAATATATCATCGTATTGCTGTATACTAATATACTAACTCATTATAAATTTGAGAGATCACTTTGAAAGAAACGATTATGTTAGATGATATGGAATTGCATGGTAACTGTGACTTTACCATTGATGGGGTATTGGTCAAAGAAGAGGATATTGACCGCGCATCACGTTCACTTAAAGCTATTTCCCACCCTTTACGCTTAAAAATCTTATGTGTATTAGGTGATAAAGAAGTCAGTGTGCAAGATATTGTAGACAATGTAGGCACATCGCAAAGTAATATTTCTCAACATTTAGCCATTTTGCGCGATAAAGGCATCTTAGCCTCACGTAAAGACGCTAATCGGGTGTATTACCGTGTGGGTGATAGTCGTACCTTGCGTTTAATTAGTATGATGCAGGAAGTGTTTTGTTCGACTCCCCATTAAAGTCAAGATCATTTGATTTTAAGCGAATACGGCACAAATTTTCCTACATGAAGGGTTTACCTCTCGCATGAGGCTGTATATCTTTAACACTTCTTTCTGAAGCAAGGGCTGTCTGTGGCAGATTACTTAACTTTTGTACAAAATCATCCTTTATTAATAATAGGCTTAGTTGCGATTATCGGCTTAATTGCTTGGACAGAGTTTGGTCGGCTTAATCGCAAATACAAGCAGTTAAATACCACGCAAGCGGTGCAACTGCTGAATCAGGATGACGCTGTTGTCTTAGATGTACGTGAAGATTCGGAAGTGCGGGCGGGAAAAATTAAAGGCGCTAAACACATTCCTTTAGGTCAGCTTAAAACACGCATGTTGGAGTTGGATAGCGCTAAAGGTAAGCCAGTTTTAGTGTATTGCCGCAGCGGTAATCGTTCTTCACATGCTTGTAATCAATTAACGAAAGCAGGCTTTACCAACGTTAGTAATTTGGCTGGAGGCATTTCTGCATGGGAATCAGCGAATCTACCGATCAGCAAACGTTAACGCCACCGATTAAAGTTTATAGCACGCGTTATTGCCCTTATTGCCAACGCGCGCGCGCCTTATTGAAGGCAAAAGGTGTAAGCTATACGGAAATTGATGTTGGCTCTAATCCTGCGTTATGGCAAGAGATGCAGGCGATTAGTGGTCGTGATACTGTACCGCAAATTTTTATCGGCGAGCAGCATATTGGCGGCTTTGATGATATGAATGCCTTGGATCGGGCTGGTAAATTAGATCCATTACTTTTTCCCCCTCATTCATAGGAACAATAATAATGAGCACAGACGCAGAACAACAACTGATTATTCAACGTATTTACCTCAAAGATGTTTCATTTGAAGCGCCTAATTCGCCGGTAATTTTTACCCAAGAATGGAATCCCAATATGAATTTGGATTTGAATACGCAGGTCGAATTCTTATCCAATGATAATTATGAAGTGGCGTTATCCATTACCATTACAGTTAAAAGTAATGATAAAACCGCCTTTTTGGTTGAAGTAACCCAAGCGGGCGTATTTTTCATTACGGGCTATAGCCAAGATCAGCTCAATCACTTATTAGCTGCTTATTGCCCGAATGTCTTGTTCCCCTATGCGCGTGAGGTGATTGCAAGTCTAGTTTCTAAAGGTAGCTTTCCTGAATTGCATTTATCGCCTATTAACTTTGATGGCTTATACATGCGTCGCTTACAAGAAGAGCAACAAGCGCGCGAAGCAGAAGAAACACCTAACGCTGTTCACTAATTTAGAAAACCTATTATGAGCATCCAGACTATTGCAGTATACGGGGCGGGTTCATGGGGTACGGCTCTAGCCTTACAACTGGCGCGTAATGGTTTGGATGTTCTAATGTGGGATATTAATGCTGCCCACATTGCAGACTTAAAAGCGCAGCGTGAAAATAGCCGTTATTTACCCGGCATTGCTTTTCCTAGCACATTGCAGGTAAGTCATGAGCTAGCCGAAGTAGCACAATTTGCTCAACATCATTTATTGGTTGTGCCAAGTCATGGTTTTCGTCCTTTACTACAAAACATGCACAATTTGTTAGCACCAAATGCGGCGCTGATTTGGGCCACTAAAGGTTTGGAAATTAATACTGGCAAATTATTGCATGAAGTTTTAAGGGAAGAGTTGCCCACCCATTCGGCTTATGGCGTGGTGTCTGGACCTACCTTTGCATCTGAAGTAGCGCGCGGTTTACCAACAGCGATGACGGTAGCGGCTACTAGTCCAACACTTGCTAAAGATATTGCGACCGCATTCCAAGGGAATAATTACCGCACTTATTTTTCTGACGATATTATTGGCGTGGAAATAGGTGGGGCGGTGAAAAATGTCTTAGCGATTGCTGCCGGTATTTCGGACGGTTTGGGTTATGGTGCAAATGCGCGAGTTGCGTTAATTACGCGTGGTTTAGCGGAAATGATGCGTTTGGGCGTGAAGTTAGGCGCACAAGCTGAAACCTTGATGGGGTTAGCGGGTATGGGCGATTTAGTGTTGACCTGTACCGATAACCAATCGCGTAATCGCCGTTTAGGTTTAGCTTTAGGACAAGGGCAGGAACGTGAAGCTGCCATTGTAGAAATTGGGCAAGCCGTAGAAGGTGCAAAATCCGCGTTATCCATTGGCTTATTAGCGCAGCAAGCAGGTGTAGAAATGCCTATTTGCCAGCAGGTCTACCGAATTTTATATGAACAATTGCCGCCAGCGAAAGCGGTCGAGCAATTGTTAGGTCGAGATATTAAATCTGAATTTTAATAATTAGGAGCGCTACCATGTCAAACCCGACAACTTATACCGTTGGCGTGGTCATGGATCATATTGCCAGCATTAATATTAAAAAAGATAGCAGTTTTGCCATGATGCTCGAAGCACAACGGCGGGGTTGTCCTCTGTATCATATGTTGCAAGGTGATTTATGGATTGACAATGGCGTGGTGTATGCTCGTATGCAGCCCGTGCGCGTCTATGATAATGCTCAACATTGGTATGATTTGGGTGAGGCTATTGTTAAACCCTTACATGAATTATCGGTTGTGCTAATGCGCAAAGATCCGCCATTTGATATGGAGTATATTTACAGCACCTATCTATTAGAAATGGCGGAAAAGCAAGGCACACTGGTAGTGAATCGTCCGGCAAGTATTCGCGCCGCTAATGAGAAATTATTTGCAACTTGGTTTCCACAATATTGTCCCGCGACCCGTGTTACACGTGATATGGGTTTAATCAAAGCGTTTTTAGCGGAACAACAACATATCGTCGTCAAACCTTTAGACGGTATGGGCGGCTCTATGATCTTTCAGATCAAACAGGGTGATGCAAACACCAACGTTATTTTAGAAACCATCACCCATTTTGGTAAACGAACGGTCATGGCGCAACGTTTTTTACCAGAATATAAGCAAGGTGATAAACGTATTTTGCTGATTGATGGCAAACCTTTTCCACATGCTCTGGCACGTATTCCCGCAGAAGGCGAGGGACGGGCTAATTTAGCAGCAGGCGGAACGGGTGTTGGCGTCGATTTAACTGCGCGTGAATATGAGATTTGTGCAACACTTGCCCCCGTGTTGCAAGCAATGGGTTTATTATTTGTCGGTTTAGATGTGATTGGCGATTATATTACCGAAATTAATGTAACCAGCCCGACTTGTATTCGTGAATTAGATCAAATTTATCATGCGAATATTGCTAGCCTACTATTCGATGCGATTGAATGTAGGCTAACGGCGTAATGTACTAATCTTTATGCGGCATTGTTGAGCATAGCGTACAATTCATCTTTTAAATGCAGGCGTTTTAATTTGAGTTCCTCCATAAACTCATCAGAATGCACTTCAATCTCTTGTTCTGAACGTACTATTTGCATATCAACTGTTTGATATTCCTCGAATAGACGCGCAAAGTGACGGTCTTCCATTTTTAGTATATGGATTTTGTCTTTGAATTCTGGAAATTCAGTTGCTAAATCGTGTGACTCACCGAACATACTACTCTCCTTATTAATTAATTTGTCATATTGGATGAATACCATCATAAACGTTAAGCCTTTCGTATAAAAGCTATTCAGCTATAAACATGACAAACTGCAATTTTTTTCTCTGTTAGAATAAGCGTTTTGTGTCGAGGATGAGGTTATGCAAGCACGTGTAAAGTGGCTAGACCATATGAGTTTTGTCGGCGAATCCGGTAGTGGGCATTCCGTGGTAATGGATGGTGCGCCCGAAGTCGGTGGGCGTAACTTGGGAATTCGCCCTATGGAAATGCTGCTATTAGGCTTAGGCGGTTGTTCTTCTTTCGATGTGGTATTGATCTTGCAGAAATCAAAGCAAGCAGTAACAGATTGTGAAGTATTGATTGAAGCTGAACGTGCTGAAAAAGATCCCAAAGTTTTTACTAAAATCCATTTGCATTTTATTGTGAAAGGACACAATTTAGCGCCAGACAAAGTCGAACGGGCGATTAATCTTTCTGCGGAAAAATATTGTTCAGCTTCAATCATGTTGGGCAAAACAGCCGAAATCAGCCATGATTTTGAAATACTTCCTGCAATTTAATTGTAATTTCACTTGCACCCTAGGGCAGAGTTTTGCATAGTTCGCATCCATCCTAGCGGTGTGCTGGTGAGTGTATTTTTTTACCCTTAAGGAGGGACACGAGAATTGGTCGAGCGTCATCAGAAGCAGATTCGGTTACACGGTTTTAATAACCTAACCAAAACATTAAGCTTCAATATTTATGATGTGTGTTACGCACGCAGCCCTGCACACCGTGAAGAATACCTTGCCTATATCGACGAGGAATACAATGCGGATCGCCTAACCAATATTTTGACCGATGTTGCGGATATAATTGGCGCGAATATTCTAAATGTGGCACGTCAAGATTATGAACCACAAGGGGCTAGTGTTACGATTTTAGTGTCAGAAGAACCTGTTTTATCCGAAGAGAAATTCTCAAATTCGGCAAAACCGGGCCCTTATCCAGAAGATGTGGTTGCACACTTGGATAAAAGTCACTTAACTGTGCATACTTACCCTGAAAGTCACCCAGATAATGGGATCAGTACCTTCCGGGCTGATATTGATGTATCCACTTGTGGGCGAATTTCACCCCTTAAAGCATTAAATTATTTAATTCACAGTTTAGAATCCGATATTGTTATTATGGATTATCGCGTGCGTGGGTTTACGCGTGATGTAAAGGGTAAAAAGCACTTTATTGACCATAAGATCAACTCTATTCAGAATTTCTTATCCCCTGAAACTAAGCGTAATTACACCATGATGGATGTAAATGTTTATCAGGAAAACATCTTCCACACCAAAATGATGCTAAAAGAGTTCGATTTAGATAATTATTTGTTTGGTTTGGGAAAAAATGATTATTTTGAAAAAGACTTGCAGCAAATTGAAACCCAATTACGTAAAGAATTAAAAGAAATTTTCTACGGACGTAATACTGGCGCACTCTAATCGGGCATAATACTTGCGTTGTAAGCCACATTTCAGTAATGTGGCTTTTTAATTTTAAGGTTGTTAAAATATTAAACAATTAATATAAAAATAAAGAAATGTCGTTTATTTGCTACACTGTGGTAAATATAAATCTATTAAAATATTCAATATTAATTCACTTTTAAATATGAGAAATGCCATTGTATTTTTCATGGTTTATTTGTAAGGTTAATTGCGTGTTAGGAAGACACCCTGATAAATCCTGAAAAGGAGTTCCTCGGTTTATGTACCCTGGAAAGGTCAATTAAATAATGAGTAGTGTTAGTGTGAAATCTAAACTGTTAATTGCAGTCAGCATCTCAATGCTGTTAATTACGGGTTGTTCAACATCCTCAACCAGTACGGCTGAAGTAGAAGGAGGTTCGGTTCAAGTTCGCAAAGCAGCGTTACGAACGACGAATAATAGTTCTAATGAAAGCACCTCTGATTTCTTAACGCGTTATGCTAATCAAAAGCGTGTTAATAATTCTAATAATAGAACGCGTTACAGTTATCCCGTCAATAATCGCGCAGTTCAAGCCCGTCCTATTCCTACCCAAGCACAAGGAAAACGTGAAGTTACCTCGTTAGATCGCGTGGTATGGAATGCTCAGAAGCAACAAGGCAAGATGTACCGTTACGGTGGGGAAAACCCTAGCACAGGTTTTGATTGCAGTGGTTTGACTCAATTCGCTTTTGGTCGAGGTGCGGGGGTTGCCTTGCCTAGAACGGCTGCTGATCAATATCGTGCGGCTACAAAAATTCCACGTGCCCAAGCCCAAAAAGGCGACTTAGTATTTTTCAATACACGTGGGCGTCGTGTGAGCCATGTAGGTATTTACTTAGGTGATGGTCGTTTTGTGCATGCGCCACGTACTGGACGTGCGATAACGACTGAGGCACTGGATGGCTATTGGGCTAAGCGCTTAATTGGCTTCGGTCGAATTCCCGGGGTTTGCGTACCTAGCGTGTGAAGTTCTTAGCAAAAAGGCTGCCATGTTCGCAGCCTTTTTTCTAGTGTAACGCGCAAGCTAATTAGTTAGTTGCGGGAGTCGTTGGTACGGTGGTTTCACTAGCAGGTGCAGGCATTGCAGGGGAATCAGTAGCAGGGGCTGTCATGGTCGTAGGTGCATCAGTAGCCGGTACATTGTTGGTTACAGGTGTTTCTGGTGCTGGAAATACGACAGGATTACTGGATGCAGTAGGTGTTGTTGTAGGTACAACATTGTTATCTGTGGGTGCAGGTGTCGCAGGGCTAACGGTTAGTTCGGGGCTTGCTGGTGTAGTAGGTGCAGGTGTCGTGACTTCGACATTTACTGCCGCTGGTGCAGGCGTTATGGGTGTTGTAGTAACTGGCTGTGTTGTGCTGGGTTCAGTACTGGTTGTAGTATTGTTGTTAATAGTGCTGCTAGGTTCAGTACTTGTGGTACGGGCCTCTACTGGTGTTGCATTGGCAACTTCTACATAAGGACGCGCTACCATTAAAACCACTAAGGTCACAGCGATTAGCGTATAAATAATTGCGGCTATTTTCATAATAAAGTCCCTTGCATAATTAGGTCATAACCTAATTAGTTGTTTACCCTAAAAATCGTTACATTAATTTACAGAGTTTAAAATAATTTTGACTACTCTGCTGGTTAATGGCTGCGCTTAATGGCAAACCAAGCTAAATTTTCCAGTGATTGTTTATAATCGCTGGCAGGTAGTACGCTTAAGTTTTCAATAGCTAACTCAGTTTCTCGAGTGGCACGTTGCAAAGTGTAAGCAATAGCATCGGTTTGTTGGATAGCTTGCATAATCGTATCCAGCTCGTTTAAGCCGCCTTCCTCTACTGCTTTGCGCAAAATAGCTTGTGTGGGCGCTGCACTACGCTGCATGGCAATAATTAATGGTAGCGTAGGCTTACCTTCCGCTAAATCATCCCCTACGTTTTTGCCCATTTCAGCAGCATCTGCCGTGTAATCCAACACATCGTCTACCAATTGGAAGGCTGTGCCCAAATGCATACCATAGCGTGCCATCGCTTGTTCTTGTTCACTATTTAGACCAGCTAAGACCGCACCCAATTGGCAAGCAGCTTCAAACAACTTGGCTGTTTTGGAATGGATGACTTCCATATAGCGCGCTTCAGTGGTATCGGGGTCGCGGCAGTTCAGTAATTGCAAGACTTCACCTTCGGCAATGGTATTGGTGGCAGTGGATAAAATTTCCATAACGCGCATACTGCCAATATCCACCATCATTTCAAATGAGCGAGAATACAAAAAGTCGCCGACTAAAACCGCTGCTTGATTACCCCAAACATTATTTGCGGTTTGCTTGCCCCGTCGCATGTCTGATTCATCCACCACATCATCATGTAATAGCGTGGCCGTGTGTATAAATTCGACAATTGCCGCAGCGTCGATATGTTTATCCCCTTGATAACCGCAGGCACGTGCAACCAGTAAAGCCAGTAATGGACGCAGGCGTTTACCACCACTACCGATAATATAGTGACTGAGTTGATTAATCAGTACCACTTCCGAATGTAGGCGACGCTGAATGAGGGCATTGACTGCTTGCATATCTGCATCAGCCAATTGGCGTATTGAGTTGAAATCCATTACAAACCAGAGCTAAGTAAAGTGCTTGAATGCTAGAAATAGCCTATCGTGGTGTCAAGCGATACACCCCAAAGGGCTAAATATTTTATTTGCTGTTTGCTATTGACAAGCGACTTCGATACAATCCCGCGACTCTTTAACAGGACATTTTTGGAGAACGCAAATCATGTATGCGGTCATCGTAACCGGCGGTAAACAGTACCGCGTCGCTCAAGGCGATGTCATCTTAGTTGAAAAACTGGATGCAGAAGAAGGCGCTAGCATTGATTTCGCAAATGTCCTGATGGTCGGGGAAGGCGATTCCGTGCAAATCGGTGCGCCTTACGTTGCAGGCAGCAAAGTAACTGCAACCGTGCAAGCCCAGACTCGCGGCGAAAAAGTGCGGATTATGAAGTTCCGCCGCCGTAAGCACCATCAGAAATGTACTGGTCACCGCCAGTATCTGACACAGATCGAAATCACTGGTATCTCAGCATAAGGGGAAGCAGCAATGGCACATAAGAAGGCAGGCGGTAGTACCCGCAACGGTCGTGACTCCGAATCCAAACGTTTAGGCGTAAAACGTTTCGGTGGTCAATTCGTTTTAGCTGGCAATATTTTAGTTCGTCAACGCGGTACTCGTTTTCACGCTGGCGAAAACGTGGGTGTTGGTAAGGATTATACCTTATTTGCTAAAGCCGATGGTAAAGTCGTTTTTGAGCATAAAGGTCTTAAAAACCGTACATATGTAAGTATTCAACCTACTGAAGCACAAGCTTAAGTTTGAATCTTACTCATACGATTTGTGAAAAGCCCCGCCAGTCGGGGCTTTTTGCTTATTGAAGGCATAAAGTTATGAAGTTTGTTGATGAAGTAACCATTCGCGTGAAAGCAGGCGATGGTGGTAATGGTTGTGTAAGCTTTCGCCGTGAGAAATATATCGAGTTCGGCGGTCCTAATGGCGGTGATGGCGGTGATGGCGGTGACGTTTATTTAGTAGCTGAGCAAAATTTGAATACCTTGGTTGATTTTCGACACGAACGTTATTATGAAGCGCAACGGGGCGAAAATGGCATGGGTAACCAAATGACTGGGCGACGCGGTGAGGATAGAGAAATCAGCGTGCCTGTGGGAACAGTGGTTTATGATAATGAAACCGGCGAGTTGATTGGTGATTTGACGAGCGCAGGTCAAAAGTTATTGGTCGCCAAAGGCGGTTGGCACGGATTAGGGAATTTACGTTATAAAAGTTCCACCAATCGTGCGCCGCGTCAATCTAAACCCGGTACGCCCGGTGAACTGCGTACTTTGCGTTTAGAGCTGAAATTATTGGCAGATGTCGGCTTATTAGGGTTACCTAATGCTGGTAAATCTACGTTGATTAGTGCGGTATCCGCTGCCCGCCCGAAAATTGCCGATTATCCTTTCACCACACTATATCCGAATTTAGGTGTTGTACGTGTGGGTGCATTGCAAAGCTTTGTGATGGCAGATATTCCGGGCTTAATTGAAGGTGCAGCAGAAGGTGCAGGTTTAGGCATTCAGTTTTTGCGCCATTTGTCGCGAACTAGTTTGCTATTGCATGTAGTAGATATTGCGCCAATGGCGGAAGAAAACGAGCCTGTTAAAGCCATTCATACGATTGAAGCTGAGCTAGAAAAATACAGCGATGAGTTGGCTCAGTATCCACGTTGGCTGGTTTTAAACAAAATTGATGTATTGCCAGTAGAAGAACGTGAAAAACGTTGCCAAGAGATTGTGGATGCATTGAATTGGACTGCGCCGGTGTTTAGAATCTCGGCGGCAACGGGCGAAGGTACACAAGATCTTTGCTTCCAAATCATGCAATACCTAGACGAACATGCAGAACAACAGAACTGAATTTATGCAGACTACTCAGCGTTGGGTAGTCAAAATTGGCAGTGCATTACTTACCCGTGACGGGCAAGGCTTAGACCGTGAGGCATTAGCCGACTGGGCAGGGCAAATGGCTCGGTTACGTCAAGCAGGGATTGAAATTGTGCTGGTATCGTCGGGTGCGGTCGCAGAAGGCATGAGCCGTATGGGCTGGAAGGTAAAACCGAAAGCCTTATATGAGAAGCAAGCGGCCGCCGCAATTGGGCAAATGAGCTTGATTCATGCATATGAAATGGTGTTTCAACAGCACGGTTTTCACGCCGCCCAAGTATTATTAACACATGATGACTTGTCAGATCGTCGTCGCTATTTGAATGCACGCAGTACCTTAACCACACTGATTGATCTAAAAGTTATTCCGGTTATTAATGAGAATGATACGGTTGCGTTTGAGGAAATTCGCTTAGGCGATAATGATACCTTGGGTGCAATGGTGGGTAATTTGATTGAGGCTGATTTGCTAGTCATTTTAACCGACCAACAAGGCTTATACGATAAAGACCCTCGTAAGTTTGCGAATGCGCAATTAATTAGCGAAGGACAAGCGAATAATCCCGATTATTTAGAATTTGCCGGTGGTGCAGGCACGAATATTGGTAGTGGTGGGATGCGAACCAAGGTGTTAGCGGCTCAACGCGCTGCACGTTCGGGTTGTGCCACGATTATCGCTTCAGGTCGTGAAGCAAGCGTATTAGAACGTCTGCATGCAGGTGAAGCGTTGGGTACATTATTATTAGCTGAAGCTGCGCCCATTGCGGCGCGTAAACAGTGGATTGCAGGGCAGTTAGCCAATACGGGTAAAGTTTGGCTGGATGCGGGCGCAACAGAAGCTATCTTAAATACGGGCAAAAGTTTATTGCCAGTGGGGATTGCCAAAGTTGAAGGACAGTTTGATCGTGGTGAAGTCATCAGTTGTTTAGATAACAACGGACAATTGATTGCAAAAGGGGTAGTGAATTATAACAGTGATGAAGCCGATAAGATTAAACGTCAACCTACCAAAGCGATTGAGGGTATTTTAGGTTATATCGATCGTCCTGAGCTGATTCACCGTGATAATTTAGTACTGTTATAGGGTCGCGTAACTTAAGCCGATTATCAAGCTAACCTGCTGCTTAGCCTAATTTGTGTTAGGCTTGGTTATTATCATAAAAATAACGTAGATCAAAACCATGCAGACTAAAACCCTGAATCGGGCTGCTGCCCCAGTTGAGCAGCAACATATCTATGTCTGGGAAGGCGTTAATCGCAATGGTGTTAAGATTCGAGGGGAAACGCCTGCAACCAATCCTAACTGGTTACGCGCGGAGTTACGCCGTAAAGGTATTAATCCGGGGCGTATTTACCGCAAACCGCAACCGCTATTTAAACCAGCCGTTAAACCTTCAGATATTGCTTACTTTGCACGCCAATTAACCACTATGATGCGTTCAGGGGTGCCAATGGTGCAATCATTACAAATGATTGGGACCACTGGTGACAATATTGCGGTGCGTGATCTGATTCAAAAAGTGGTAACTGATATAGAAGGTGGTGCAAGTTTAGGCGTAGCCTTAGGTCGTCAGCCTAAACACTTTGATAAGTTATTTGTGAACTTGGTGACAGCGGGCGAACAAGCGGGTACGTTAGAAGCTATGCTGGAAAAGGTAGCGACTTACAAAGAAAAAAATGAAGCCTTAAAAGCTAAAGTTAAAAAAGCCTTGATGTATCCCATCATCGTTATTATTGCGGCGGTAGTGGTATCAGCCATCATGTTGATCTTCGTTATTCCGCAGTTTAAAGAAGTATTTAGTAGTTTCGGCGCAGATTTACCTGCCTTTACACTCTGGGTTATTGGTTTATCGGAATGGTTGCAAGCCTATTGGTGGATGCCGGTTATTGGCTTTGTCGCAATTGGTTATACTTACACTACTGCCCGTCAAAAATCTAAAGCATTCGACCGTTATATGGACCGCGTGTCGTTAAAAATACCGATTATTGGTAGCATTTTGAATTTATCAGCGATTGCTCGATTCACTCGGACTTTATCGACTATGTTTGCAGCGGGTGTGCCTTTAGTGGAGGCCATGGATTCAGTTGCGGGTGCAACTGGTAATTCGTTGTATGAGGAAGCCACTTGGCGTATGAAAGAGGATACGGCTCGTGGTGTTCAATTAAATCTTGCCATGCAAACTGCTCAACTATTCCCTAGTATGGTAATTCAAATGACTAAAATTGGTGAAGAATCCGGGCGTTTAGAAGAAATGCTAGGCAAAGTGGCGGAATACTACGAGGAACAAGTGGATAGTTTGGTGGATAACTTAGCCAAACAAATTGAACCGTTAATCATGGCGGTCTTAGGGGTTGTGGTTGGTGGTTTGATTATTGCTATGTACTTACCAATCTTTAAACTTGGGGCAGTGGTATAGTATCTACATGGAATTAATTTATTTACTTAACACTAATACTACTTGGTTATTAATAACCGTCGGGCTATTTTCGCTATTAGTCGGTAGCTTTTTAAATGTCGTGATTTATCGCTTACCAATTATGTTGGAAAAGCAATGGAAGCGAGATTGTCAGGAATGTTTAGGACATAGTACGGATGATATCAATGCCACGGGCACCTTTAATTTGGTTGTGCCACGGTCACAATGCCCAGTCTGTGGGCATGAAATTACCGCTTTAGAAAATATTCCTATTATTAGCTATTTAGTCTTAGGCGGAAAATGTCGGGATTGTCGCACGCCGATTTCCATGCAATACCCAACGATTGAATTGATAACGGCTGTCTTATCTATTTGGGTGGCATGGCAAGTTGGTTTTAGTCCTGTTTTGCTGTTCCTATTAGGCTTTACTTGGACATTAATTTGCTTATTCATGATTGATGCCAAAACCATGTTATTGCCCGATATTCTAACCTACCCCTTATTGTGGGCTGGTTTAATCGTCAACATGCAAAGCTTTGGCTTAACCGATTTACATAGCGCAGTGCTAGGTGCAATGTTGGGTTATCTTAGTTTATGGAGTGTATTTCAGCTCTTTTTGCTATTAACCGGCAAAGAAGGTATGGGGTATGGTGATTTCAAATTGCTTGCAGCCCTTGGCGCTTGGGGTGGTTGGCAAGTGTTGCCGTTTATTATTTTCAGCTCAGCATTGTTTGGGGCAGTTTTTGGGATTGCATTGATTTTATTTAAAAAACATGAAAAAGCGAACCCAATGCCCTTTGGTCCTTGGTTAGCAATGGCGGGTTTTATTGCGATTGTTGAACGCCCTTTCATTTTGCAGGCAATGGATAAACTGTTTGTGCCTTATTAAAAATGAATAAAGCTGGAACAACAGAAGTTGTTCCAGCTTTATGCTGAAGCTAACCCCAGTTATTGGCGATTGGTTTCATCACCCCAAAACGGTATGGCTTGACGCTCGGTATCAGGCTGCGGATTTTTAGGGCGTACCAAACCTTTATGTTTTGGTTTAATTTTAGCCATATACCAACTGTTTTTAGGCACTTTATAACGGTATTTGTTCAAGTTCTGACTACCTTCAGAGGCTTGATAAATCTCGTTAGTATCATAGTAACGATCTACGGCGTGCGCGCTGGAAACGCTAAAGCTGGTGGCTAATATTAAGCCTGCTATCAAATATTTAGGGGACATAAATACTCCTACTACAACATTAAAACGTAGAGTTTAGACATTTGATAGCATATTTAGTGCGAAAAAACATTAATCCCCTAGTCTCTTAGCTACGACACGTCAATGTGCAGACCGGTTTATGTGCTTTCACAATACGTTGTACAGGTTTAGGTTTATAGCAATGGCTGTTAACGCGTGCTGAGCGTTGCCAACCCTTAACAGCAGCATATTGCGGTTTTGCTACGGGTCTAGGCGCATAATAAGGGCGATAGGTTGGGCGGCTATACCATGTAATTTGGATTTTATTGCCGCCATAACAATGACTGCTTGGGCAACCACCGCCACTTTTTACGCGACTCCAATAGGCATTAGGTGCTTCGTAAGTCCGTTGAGAGTAGTGTTTAACATAGTTAACCACGGGGCGTTGCCATTGTTTGGCTGGTATATAAGGGCGTTGTTGCACAACCGGTCTATGTACAACTGGGCGATACTGCACAACCGGTCTATGTACAATTGGACGATATTGCACAACGGGTCTATGCACGATTGGACGATAAACCGGACGATATTGGACGACTGGGCGTGGAGCAACATAGCGTTGGCTATAACCGTAGTTAACGTAACGGTTTGCCTGATAATTGACACCTACGCGACCACGTTGTACCGCAACGCTAACGCCGGGTTGATGATAGCTACCACCGCCAAAGCCGATATAGTTGCGACCCCGTTGGATGCCAAAGCCGTGGTTGCCAATATAAACATTCGTGCCGGAACGACCACCACGCTGATAACCATGTTGGCTAAAGTTGTAGTTGCCGCCGTTAAAATTATGACCTGCCCCCTGATGACCACGTCCACCGCTATAGTTTGACCAGCCACCATTATGTTGGTTATTACCATGCCAACTACCACCGCCACTGTGACCGTTCGCGCCACCGTGCCAACTACCACCGCCACTGTGACCGTTCGCGCCACCGTGCCAACTACCACCACCGCCACTGTGACCGTTCGCGCCACCAAAACTATGGCTGCCACCGCCATAATAATTAGAGCCGCCACTAAAACTATGGTGTCCGCCGCCACCAAAATGGCCGCCAGTATTCATATTAGGGCTGCCATTGGGCATACTATTTGCCATATTGCCGCCAGACCACGCTTGCGATGGAGCTATGGCGACGACGCCTAAGCCTAAACTTGCAATTAGTTTTTTCATAATTTATCTCCATGAAGTATGGGTTGTGGCCTGTTACAATACGCAAACGCTTGAATAACTGTGGATACATACCCATGACAGAAAAGGAACAGACAACCCACTTTGGATTTCAGCAAGTCCCTGTTAAGGAGAAAGCTAGTCGAGTGGCTGGGGTATTTCATTCAGTAGCCGACAAGTACGATGTTATGAACGATGTAATGTCATTCGGCATTCATCGCCTGTGGAAACGCTTAACGATTGATGCAGCGGGTGCGAAACAAGGTAGCCGAATTTTAGATCTAGCGGGTGGCACAGGGGATTTAGCGGGAAAATTTGCCCGAATTGTGGGTGAAACTGGACAAGTTATTTTGTCGGATATTAATTCGTCTATGTTAGAAAATGGTCGCGAACGCCTGACGGATGCAGGCATTGGAGGCAATGTACGTTATGTGCAAGCAAATGCGGAGTACCTACCATTTGCCGATAATTATTTCGATATAATTACCATCGCATTCGGTTTACGTAATGTAACGGATAAAGACGCTGCTTTACGTTCAATGTTGCGTGTCTTAAAACCGGGTGGGCGTTTATTAGTCTTGGAATTTTCTAAACCTAACGATTTGCTTGCGCCAGTTTATGATCAATATTCGTTTAAGTTTTTACCGTTAATGGGTAAGTTAGTGGCAAATGATGCGGAAAGTTATCGCTATTTGGCCGAGTCGATTCGTATGCACCCCGATCAAGCCACTTTAAAAGCCATGATGGAAACGGCAGGCTTTGAACGAGTGACTTACACCAATATGACCGGCGGTATTGTAGCCTTACATAAAGGCTACAAATTCTAAGCCTCGAATGGCAGAAGCAGGTTAGTTAAGCACCTGCTGCTGCGCATGGCATGGCGCTGATATTAGGGATAAGTGTTATCGCTTTGGCTTGGGTTCGTTTCGCTTTTTGCTGTGCTTGATAACGTGCATGTAGCCAAGCGGGTAGCGTCAGACTGACTAAAAATAGCACCAAAGCGAACCATTTTTGCGGATCTGTAATTGCCCACGCCCCCCAGCGGAAGGGGATATAAAAGTATAAAACTACTAAATGATAGGCAAACACTTGTAACGAGTGTTGACCTAAAAATGCTAACCATTGTTTAAATTTTTGCAGCGGTTTAACCCACTGCCAATCACGAGTTAGTGCAATAAAGCCACTGATAAAATAAATCATGGCTAGCACATTAACCAAACGTAACCAACCCAAATTATCCCGCGCAATATGGCTATAAGTTTGTAGCCATTGAAGCACAATATAACCCTCGGCGTGAATATAACCATGACGCTGCAAGTATAAAAAGCTAATGACCAGTAGACTTAATAACATCAGGCTGATTTTAGGTTGCCAAGGTTTGCCTTTACGTTCTAAACGAATAAAGCCGATGACCATGCCGCTAACAAAAATCAATTGCCATGCTAACCAGTTGAATGCGCCTACTTGTACAGTTAAAGCTTTAGGTAACCATGCTAAATTGCCTATACCTATGTGCGGTAAGGCCCAGATCATTAAACTGGTAGCTAACACGATTGTCATGCCGGTGGTTTTATAACGTTGCATTAGGCGTAAACTGATGGGCGCAAGTAACATTAGCACTACATACATCGGTAAAATGTCTAACATTGAAGGTTGGTAGACCAAGACGATGCCAGATAATAGTGCGGGAATCGGGTTGGCTTGCATTGCCTCAGCAAAGCTATGCCAATAAGCACCTGTATAGATTTTGGTTAATGTGGTAAATATAAAGACACCGAGTAAAACAACTAAGTGATAAAAATAAATTACCCCCGCGCGATGCCAGATTTTTTGTTCTAGTTGCCAGTGATGTGCGTGGTAATAACGCCCATAGACTAACGCAACTAATAAACCCGACAAAAATACAAAGCCTTCTGCCGCACTAATATAGCCTGCAAACTCGTAAATATGCTGAAATACAGGTTCACCAAAATGATCAGCGGCCATAATAATCAGCATTAAGCCCCGTAAAATATCCAGTGATAAATCACGCTTCATGACAGTATTAAATCCTTCCCTTTATTAGCGTTGTGGGGATGAAAGTTAGATGAATACATCCTGTAAAGGATTGTGTAGAAAATAGTTTTTTGACTAAGCGTTTCGCTCTATACGTTTAGCAAATTCTACTCTACAATTTCTGCCGCCATTTCCTTGGCGCACTGATTTTTGCCGTCTTCGGGTCACTATTCTAATGAAATCAATTTTTTATGTTATTACTTGGCTTTGCCTGATCTACATAGGTGGGTATCAAGCACCCTTACGGGCAGAGGATACCGGCTGTTTTTCCTATGTTAAACAATTAGCTGAACAACGGTCAGCCCAAGCTTTTGTAAAAACGCCCATGATGCAAGTGGATACGGGTCGGATTACCTATGACCATTACCAACACATCAAGTTCCGGCATAATAAAACCTTTTGGCGTGCTGAAAATCTACCCTTTCAGCTAGAGTTTATGCATCCGGGTATGCATTATATTCAACCTATTGAATTATTCACCTGGGAAAATGGGCAGGCGCACCCCATCAAATTTTCTAAAGATTATTACGACTATTCTGAAGTTAAGTTCTTAAACCTAGAAAATGATGAGCCCCGTATGGGTTTTACAGGCTTTAGAATCTTAAGCAAACTAGGTGGCGAATATGCTGCTTTTAGCGAAACCATGGTATTTCAAGGTGCGAGTTATTTTCGTGCCCTAGCACAAGATCAGCATTATGGCTTATCAGCACGAGGCTTAGGCATTAATACGTCATTGGAAGGCAAAGAAGAGTTTCCAGACTACACACAATTTTGGTTAGAAAAACCTAAGGCGGATGCCAAAACTTTTACCTTTTGTGCTCTGTTAGATTCACCCTCTACAACTGGCGCGAGCCGTTTTGTATTAACGTCGGGGAGTCATACGGATATGGAAGTGGAGACTCAATTATATCCACGGCAAGATATGGCGCAGATTGCTGTTGCTCCATTGACAAGTATGTTTTTTCATGGGGAAAACTCTACCCATCGTTATGGGGATTATCGCCCAGAAGTGCATGATTCTGACGGTTTATTAGTGCAACAAGCAGATCAAGGCTGGCTATGGCAACCTTTAGCCGAAGTACCGTATTTTAATGTAGGCACAATACCCAGTAAGCAGCTAAAAGGCTTTGGGTTAATGCAGCGTGACCGAGATTTTAATAATTATCAGGACTTGGAAGCGTGGTATCATGCACGTCCGAGTGTGTGGGTAGAGCCTCTTGAAGATTGGGGCAGTGGTCAAGTTAAACTGATGCGGTTACACACAGAATCCGACACCACTGATAATATTGTGGCGTTTTGGCAAAGCGATGCAGGTATGCAGTTTAAGCATTTGCATTATCGGCTTTCATGGCGTTCAACCGATCCGGAAGCTCATAAGCTGGGCAAAGTTACAGCGACTCGTGTCACTAATAAAGCTGTGGATTCAATGCCGGGGCATAATAACCGCATTCGTTTTATTATTGACTTTAATCAGTTGCCCCCATTGAAAGAACCACCTACTGCCAATATAACCATTAATGGCAAAGCTCAAGCCAAGCCTATGGTAGTACAAGAAAATCCTTATGTGAAAGGATGGCGTGTGATTGCGGTCTTATTCCCTGATAGTTGCGCAGAGCCGATTAATTTGTCTGTACAACTGACGAGTGGGGGAAACCCTTTGACAGAAACGTGGTCTTATCCAGTGCCGCAAGATTTGTGCGTTGCACCATAAAAGTGTGATATAAATCAGGTAGTAAATGGCATTAAATTTGCCTGTTTTTAAAAACTATTCGTAAACAGAAGTACACAACAATGATTGAACAAAATGTGTCGATAGCCGGTAAACACTTGCCAGCAGTTGATGCGGGTATGGACAGTTGGCAACTAGCAAAAAAACGTGCAGATAACTATTTGAAGTTGCATCAAATAGCAGAAAATGAGCGTGAACAACTGCTGGCGCAGGTAACACAAAAATTAATGCGCTTAGCGCCTTGTAGCGAGCAAGTTTTAATTGAGCGCTTTTTAAATACCGTTAGACAAGAGTTAGCGGCGCAGCAGGCACAAAAACTCAAATTAAGTGAAGTGGATAGCTTAGACAGTCGCGGCAAAACAGGTCCCCGCTTTGAGCGTAGCAGTATTCGGGTTGCCCCATTGCAGACGATTAATTTACGCTTATTACGCTCTTTACAACGTACCCATTAAACAAGGGTTAAATGAGTCAGCAGCCAAATCAAAGTCAGCCAAATGCCCAGTGGCGTTTGGCTGCCAAATCCAGACGCATCCTATTTTTTGCCAGTATTATAGGTTTAACCCTATTAGCCAGCACTTGGTTAGGCTTTAACTTACCAGCAGCTTTACCGTTGCTATGGCAAATTTTGATTCTAATACCGTTTGGCATTTTATTTTTCTGGTTGGCGCTGGGGTTTATGACCGCCACTACGGGGTTATGGGTATTACGCAAAGGCGATGCATTTCGCATTGCCAGTTCACCAAAAGCGCCCTTGCCTGTATTGACCGGCACTGATAGCACGGCGATTCTTCTGCCCATTTACAATGAAGACATTGCTTATGTCTACGCAGGCTTAAAAAGTATCTACCAATCCTTAGAACGTAGCGGTGCATTAGCGCATTTTGAGTTTTATATCCTGTCTGATTCAGATAATGCTAGTAACTGGTTGCGTGAAGAAGCCGGTTGGTCTGCCTTATGCCGTGATTTAGGCAATACCCAACGTATTCACTATCGGCGACGTAAACATCGTACCAAGAAGAAAAGCGGCAATGTCATGGACTTCTGTCGGCGCTGGGGCAAACGCCATCCGTTTATGGTGGTATTGGATGCGGATAGCCTGATTACTGGCGATGCTTTGGTGCGTATGGTGGCCGCAATGGAGGCTAATCCGCGTGTTGGTTTGATCCAATCGCCTTTATATAACGTGGGCTTAGATACCTTGTATGCGCGGGGACAACAGTTCGTCAATCGCATGTACGGCCCGGTATTTTTTGCAGGTTTGCATTATTGGTGGCTAGGTGAAAGCCAATACTGGGGGCATAACGTTATTATTCGTACTCAAGCGTTTATGGCACATTGTCATTTACCTAAATTGGAATATGAAGGCGCATTGGGTGGCGAAATTCTAAGTCACGATTTTGTGGAAGCAGCGTTACTGAATCGCGCAGGCTGGGAAACGTGGCTGGCTTACGACTTAGAAGGCAGTTTTGAACGCCCACCACCAACCTTAACCGATGCATTAAAACGGGATCGGCGTTGGTGTCAAGGCAATTTACAGCACTGGCTGGTTATCTGGTCGCACGGTATTTCTAATTTGCACCGCTTCTTATTGCTGGGCGGCATTATGTCCTATGTCGGCTCACTCATTTGGCTAGTGTGGCTGTTAGTGCTGTCATTGGTGGCGATTTTCTACCCATCTCTTACCCTAATTCCACTGACCTTGGGTAACAAAGCCTTATTTGGCTTAACTCTCATTTTGCTGTTTGTGTATAAAACGTTTGGCATTGCTTTGGAACTGAACAAGCCAAGCAATCAACAGTTTGGCGGAGTATTAGGCATTAGCTTAAGCGTGATTACCGAAACGCTGTTATCGGTCTTAACTGCACCAATTCGTATGATGTATTACAGCAAGTTTATTGTGCAAATTTTATCAGGTAAAAAAGCCAGTTGGGGCACACAACAGCGTACGTCTGCTAGCCGTTTGCCTTGGGCAGAATCAGCAAAGGAATACAAATGGCTAACCGTGATCGGGGCAGTTTGGAGTTTAGTGCTAATTGTGTTTAATCCAATGGCATTTTTATGGATGTCACCTGTCTTGGGTGGTTTATTACTGTCTATATTGACTGCAACCCTCACTAGCGTTCAAACCAAACCGGGTAGTTTGGTATTTGCTACACCGGATGAAACCGCGCCGGATTTCATCTTACAAAAATTTGAAGAAAATTATGTGGAATTGCAGAAACACCCTTGTTTCTCCACTCGTGATTTATTCATTCGTGTGATTGTCGATCCGTTAGCCTTCCAACAACACATGACCTATATTCCGCAGCGTAGCCATGTGCCTGAATCGAGTCGGCAACAGCGGGCAGAATGGGTAGAGCGTTTATTGGCACAAGGGCCCAGTGCGATTTCTAATAGTGAGCGTTTGGTAATTTTGGAAGACGAGGAATTGTTGAGCGAGCTGCATGCCAAAGTTTGGCAATTGCCAGAACAACAATTCCACGAACAATGGATGTCAAAGCTATAAGCGCTAGGCTTATAGCAAATTACTTAAGCGCACAAAGTCTTCAACGCTTAACGTTTCGGCGCGTTGTTGTGGGTTGATTCCGGCTAACTCAATTTGTTCTGTGCTTAATAAGCCACGTAGCGTATTTCGTAAGGTTTTACGCCGTTGTGAAAACGCTTGCGCCACTAAATCATAAAATAAGGCTTCATCTTGCGCGAGATGAGGCGGTGTTTGCCACGGCTGCAAATAGACCACTGCTGAATCTACTTTAGGCGGCGGACTAAAGGCGGTAGGGGGAACGGTTAACACATAGTGTGGCTGGCAATAATATTGCACCATCACCGATAAACGCCCGTAATGTTCACTATCTGGCTCAGCCGTAATGCGATCTACTACTTCTTTTTGCAACATAAACAGCATATCGCGAATATAAGCGCGATTACGTAATAAGTGAAAAATAAGGGGCGTCGAAATATTGTAAGGTAAATTTCCCACAACACGTAAGGGACGTGTATCGCGCTGTAAACTGGGAATGGCAAGCTTTAAGGCGTCTTGTGCATGAATGGTAAGTTTGTCTTGTAATGGAGTTTGTGCTTGCCACCACGCAATAATATCACGGTCAATTTCTACGACATCTAAGTGTTTTAATTGTGCTAAAAGCGGGTAGGTTAATGCACCAGAACCCGGACCAATTTCAATAACGGGGTCATCTGCTTGTAGGCGTAAAATTTGCAACATACGCTCAATGACACTGTTATCGGTTAAAAAATGCTGACCAAAACGTTTCTTGGTATGGTGTTGATAGTGGCTCATTTCGTTAGCGGGTCATTCATCATGTTCTAAGGCTATCATTGATTAAGATTTACCGCCAATTGATAGATCACGCCTTGCGGCTGAAATAGTAATAGTAAAGCCTGCAATGACGTCTAAGAAAGACATGGAAGTTAAAATCATAAACACGGAATTACCTGCCCACGGTTGTGTCAGTAGGGCAATTAGATAGCCGATTAACACAAATGTGGATAACAAATGGTCGGCAATGCTGGTTTCTGAGGTGCGGGTAGATTTGGCTAATTCAAAATACAGGGTAAACACACCCAATAATACTAATATGTCGCCCCACGTAGGTTTCCACATTACGCCAGAGGGTAGTGGGATGTGGCTAACGACATAATTTAGTTTGGCTGGAAATACCCCCATTTTTGCCAAAACCCAATATAAAATCAGCCAAATTACGAATAGAGGCACGAATTCGATAGATTTGAATGCAGACATAACCAGTACTCGATATCCTCTATGAACGTTGATTTAACCGTAGAAATGCATACCCGCCTGTCTGCTGTTTATTGGACACCTAGTTAAACAGCGCTAAAGTTAGAAAGTGTTAATAAGTATAAGATAAGGCTTACGGGGCGTCAGTTAAATGACTATATTTCGTACTATCGTACAAATGATTCAGTTAAATTACGCTTCTCTGCATAAAACGTCTAAGTATGTTGCCAAAATTATAAAAATTAGGCGAATGGCTGAGAGATAATAACGATGTATAAGAAAAAATTGTTTTCGGCACAGTGGGCTGCGTTACCACTGCTATTCTGTTCTGTGACAGTTTTAGCAGGTGGAAGTTTGACAGGTTCTTTTGGTTCGCATCAACAAGTGGTCGATAATCAAGCGGCAAACTTAGCGCCCACCTGCGATAGTGGTAATCCTGCACGCGGTGAATGTGCGACACCTGAAGTTGTTTCCGCACCTACCCCTACTGTCAAAGCTAAAGCTAAAGTTGCGCAAGCAGATACTATGGCTCAAGCAAAACAGCTAGGTAAAGAGGCTGATGGTTTTATTGATGAATCCACTGAAACAGGCAGTATTTCCACAGGTTATACGGGTGGGCAAACCCGTATTGGCGTAGGCATTGATACTGAATTTAAAGGTAAAGCCGATTTAAGCCATGTATTTGCCGAATCTGAAGACAGTGCCACAATCGGTCAAGGCTATTTAGGGGTTAATCCTAAAGCAGATAAAGACAAAGGCGAGGAAAATCTGACTGGTGCTGGGGCTAAAATTAGCCATCACTGGGTATCTAAAGATGCCAATGGTCAGGTTTCGCATGTTAACAAAGTATTTGGTGCTTACGACCAGAATGAAGCCAAAGATAAAAAAGTAACCGTAGGTTACGGTCAAGAAAATGAGCAAATGTTCTGGTCTGGGCATGTCAGTAAAGGTATTTCTGATAAACGCGAAGTCGGCGTGTTAGATGATAAAGCAGGCACGAAAGTCTATGAAAAAGCGTATGACTTGGGGGTAGGTGGGCGTGTTGGTGCGTACCTTCCTGAACAAGCGATGCGCGTACAAGGCGGCGTGGATTATGAATGGGCATCCAAAGTTGCCGATAATGAAAAGAAAGCCACACAGTTAACCGTTACGGGAGGGGTAGAGAAATTTTTCCCCGATTCACCGCATAGCATTAATGCAAATATTGATGTTTATAAAAAGTCCGGCGGCTTTGTGGAGGGCGAGCAGAAAACTGAAGTACGTGGCGGGGTTGGCTATCGTTATGATATTGCCAGCGAAGCAGGTATTTGGCAGCCGGAGCAGCAATATCGCCGCGTGCGCGTAGAAATTCCGGGTGAAGAGATTAAACAAGCGCCGAAAGTCCAACGCAAGTTGGTTAAACACACAATGGAGCTAGAGTCTGATACCTTCTTTAAGTTAAATAGTGCTAAGTTATTGCCGGAAGCTGAAGAACGCTTATTAAGCGTGGTTGCCCAAATTCGCGCATCTGGGCATGAAGGTAACATTCATATCGCAGGCAATACCTGTGATTTAGGCTCTGATAAGCACAATAAAGATTTGTCTGAGCGCCGAGCGCGTGCTGTACGTGATTTCTTAGCTAAAAATGGCTTTAATGGTAATGAGTTATTAGCAGAAGGCTTCGGCGAAGCACAACCTAAATACCCCAATACGGATGATGAACGCCATAAAAACCGTCGTGTGGATATTGAGTACGTAACGTATCAAAACAAATACAAAGATGAAGTCATTACACAAGGTGGCACAACTCGCACCGATCCTAAAGTCGTATGGCGTAAAGAGTTAATTCCAGCCCCACCTATTTGGGTGCGTCAGGCTTTACATAACGTGGCGGATCATAAGCAACGCATTGATACTTATAAAACTACTGAAGGTAATCAAGGCGGCGATAACGGTGGTTCTGATCCAGAAGCGCCGATTGCTAACCCGGATATTGATAACAACTTTACGATTAAAAGCTGTAAAGCTGCGAGCATAGATTTAGCAGTGCTGGCAAATGACCAGGGCACTGGTATTAGAATCAATACCCCTGCCGCAGCTACTAATACTACTTATGGTGTTGTTGCACCGAATGCGGCTAAAACCGCTTTGGTTTATCAGCCGAAAGAAGGTGCTGTGGGGACTGATGCCTTCTATTACACCATTGTTGATGCCAACGGGGTGGTGAGTGATAAAGCTTCGGTCGAGGTGGATGTTAAAGCTTGTGATAGTACGCCTGTAAATCGCAATGAAACCGATACCGCCATGACGGTGGTTAATACCAAAATTTATATTGGCTTGTGGAATAGTGGTCGTGATAGAGATGGCAATGTCTTAACCCTGAAAACATTTGATCAAACTTCTACTAAGGGTGGTTCAATTACTTCAGTCAATGGCAAGCTGCAATATACGCCGAAAACTGATTTTATTGGGGTTGATACCTTTAAGTACGATGTCACCGATTCTACAGGTGAACTGATTCATGTTACGGTTACGGTTACTGTGATTGGAAATACGCCTATTACCTTAGTAGCCAGCAATGATGAAGGTAGTGTTGAACAAGGCAGTAAATTATCCATTGACGCATTGAATAATGATAATCCCAAAACTGGAGTAACCTTGGAGTTGCTGAGTGCTCCGCAACACGGCACGGTCAGTATTCAAGATAATCATTTTGTGTATACCGCACCGAAAGATTATACCGGCGATGTGACGTTCACTTATGTAACTGTCAGCGGCTCGAATCGTTCACAACCGGCTACGGTGACAGTGCATATTACAGCGCCTGTTAATCATGCACCGATTGCAAATGACGACCCCGCAACGACCACCCAAGATACCGCCGTTACGATTGATGTATTAGGCAATGATTCTGATCCTGATCAAGATAGCATTAGCCTAAAATCGTTCCAGACGACGAGTACTAAAGGCGGTACAGTCGAAAAAGTGAATGGTAAGTTGGTGTATACACCGGCTAAAGGTTTTTATGGTAACGATACCTTTACCTACACGATTACTGATGCCAAAGGCTTAGAAGCGACAGCGACAGTACGTATTACAGTAAACAAAGGCATTGACCCAGGTCCTGTTTGTGTAGCTGCTGAATTGGGTAAAGATCAAATTCGTTTTACCTATTCCAATGACCCGCCAACCTTAGACCCATATGATGTGTTAAGTAATGACCTAGGTACAGACTTACAGTTAGTTGGTTTAGGTAAAGAAGGTATCACTCGCGTGATTACTGATGCAGGCACTGCACAAATTGTCGATGGACAGATTAAGTTCTGGCCAAATGCGCAATCTTGTGCACCCACTTATTTTACTTATGTGGTGAAAGACAAATGCGGTAATACAGCAATAGGGATGGTTAATATAGTGGTTGATTAATATATAATCAAAATGGTAAAATAATAAGGCTATTGTATAGATAGCCTTATGTTTTTTAGATGAATATTCTATTATTATAAATATTTATTGAATTTTTAATATGAATAAAAAAATTTTATATTAAAAATTTTTTATTTTATTTGATAAAACAATCATATACGCCTAAGTTAATGATACCTCCCCAATTTTAAATGAGGTGTCTTTATGTTTGGGCAAAGCTGGTCTAAGCATGGGTTGCTTAGTGTTGTTATTTTTCTCACAACTATATTTCTTCCTTCATTTTCATTTGCTGAAAATAAGGTCATGCCAAATCTATTTGTAACTTCTCAAGAAGCTTATGATACATCGAGGATCACGGCAAATAATCCGACAATTAAAAGAACTCGCCTAGTTAATATAGATCTGAATATTTTAAATGCTTCCAAGGATAATAAAAATAGCGCTGCTACTCCTTTCATACTAAATCTTTTTGATAATAAATCGTTAGTTGCAATCAATAAACAAGTGAAAGTAACAAATCGTGGTTTTATTTGGGAAGGATTTATTCAGAATGAACCTTTAAGTACCGTTACATTAGTCGTTAATAATAATATTGTGGCTGGTAATATTGTGTATCCTAATGGTCGTTATCAGATTCGTTTTGTAGGTAACAACGTACATTCTATACAAGAAATAGATGAGCGACGTATGCCAGCAGACGAACCTTACGTACCCTCGCCGCAATCTTCTGAGCCTCAAGTGGATTTAAAAAAAAATACGAACCAAGCCTTAGATAGTGCTGATCGTATTGATGTTATGGTTGCCTATAGTGCAACTACTAGAGCCGCCGCCGGAGGTACGGCTGCTATGCAAGCTTTGATCGATTTAGCAATTAGCGAAACAAATGCGGCTTATGTACGAAGTGGCGTCACATTTCGTTTAAATCTTGTCCATTCTGTTGAAGTAGCCTATACCGAACAGAGTAGTCTTGATCATGCTTTAAACTGTATTACATCAACCAGTGACGGGTGCTTGGACAATATCCACAGCCTAAGGGATACCTATAAAGCGGATTTAGTGAGTTTTTGGGTTGAGAATGGTGGAAATTATTGTGGTTTAGCTTGGCTCATGCAAAATGTATCAAGCGGTTTTGCCAATAATGGCTTTAGTACGGTTGCTACTAATTGTGCAACGGGCTACTACAGTTTTGGACATGAGCTTGGGCATAATATGGGGTTGCGCCACGATACGTTTGTTGATACAAGTACAACACCTTATGCACATGCACATGGGTATGCTTACCCTGCGGGTCAATGGCGCTCAATTATGGCATATAACAATGCTTGTACAGCAGCAGGCGTAAATTGTACCCGTTTACAATTCTTTTCTAATCCAAATAAAACTCAAAATGGTGTTGCCACAGGTCATGCAACAACTGCTGATAATGCAAGAGTGCTAAATGCTACTGCATCAACCGTTGCAAACTTTAGACAAGCTGGAAGTTCTCCTACTAACTATACACTAACCGTCACTAAAGCAGGTTCAGGTAGCGGAACAGTTACGAGTAGCCCCAGTGGGATTAGTTGCGGCACAGATTGTACAGAACAATATGCCTTAAATACTGGTGTTACCTTGACGGCAACGGCGACTGCGGGATCATCGTTTACAGGTTGGACAGGTGCATGCAGTGGTTCAGCAAGTACTTGTACCGTATCCATGAATGCAGCCAAAACAGTAACAGCCACGTTTGCGCCTAGTACTAGTTCTTGCAGTGTTGGCGCACTGAGTATTGGCACGACTGTAAGTGGTACGTGGGCGGCAGGTTGTAATTCTGTGCATCGTGTAGGGCGTTTTGCCAAATATTACAGCTTTACTTTAAGCAGCAGTAAAAAAGTTACCATTGATTTAATGTCTACTACCGATACGTATCTTTATTTGTTATCAGGTAGAGGTACAACGGGTGCAATTTTGGCGTTTGATGATGATGCAGGTGATGGTAGCAATTCTCGTATTTCTGCAACATTAAGTGCAGGTACTTATACCTTAGAAAGTACAACATATAATAGTGGGATGACAGGAAGTTTTACAATTAGCGTAAGAGATGCGCCTATGTTAACTGTCACTAAAGCAGGTTCAGGTAGCGGAACAGTTACGAGTAGCCCCAGTGGGATTAGCTGTGGCACAGATTGTACAGAACAATATGCCTTAAATACTGGTGTTACCTTGACGGCAACGGCGACTGCGGGATCATCGTTTACAGGTTGGACAGGTGCATGTAGTGGTTCAGCAAGTACTTGTACCGTATCCATGAATGCAGCCAAAACAGTGACGGCTACGTTTGTTCCTAGTACATGTAGCATTAGTACGCTAAATATTGGTGCAACTACAAGTGGTACGTGGGCAGCAGGTTGTAATTCTGTGCATCGTGCAGGGCGTTTTGCCAAATATCATAGTTTTACCCTCAGCAGTCGCAGAACCGTTACCATTGATCTGACATCAACCACGGTTGATACCTATCTTTACTTATTGGCAGGTAGAGGTACAACGGGTGCAGTGTTAGCATATGATGATGATTCAGGTAGTAGTACTAATTCAAAAATTGTAATAACGCTCAATGCAGGCACTTACACTTTAGAAAGTACAACCTATAGAAGCAGTGTTACCGGAAGTTTTACTTTAAGTATCCGCTAAATATGGGTTAGTAATTTCATTGATGGGCAGAGTGGGCAACCGCTCTGCCTTTATTTTTGTAAAAACACCCCAATATTAAAAAGAACTTGACAGTTATTTTGCATAAATAAGAATATTACTATATTTTGAAATATTAACATTAGGGTATAGACAGATGTTTGGAGTTCGTGAAATTAATGCGGCTGCGTTGAAAAAAATGCTAGATGAAGGGCAAAGAGTACGCTTAATTGACGTGCGTTCTGCGTCTGAAGTAGCGCAAGGTATGATTCAAGGTGCAGAAGTAATGCCATTGCATACTTTGCCTATGCGTCTGAATGACTTACCTAAAGATGAAACCATTGTGTTTTATTGCCGTAGCGGTGCACGTTCTGCCCAAGCTTGTATGTTCGTTTCTCAGAATGCAGGGCTTGAACCACTGAATCTACAAGGTGGAATTATTGGTTGGTATCAATCTGGCTATCAATTAGTATTACCAAATGCCGCATAAAATCTCCCGCTAAAGCACTGCCTAAATTAGAAAATTCTGTTATATTAATTTCCTAATATAGGAGGGTGGGTTTATCTAAAACCCAAGCGTTTTCAATACAGAGAGAGATTGCAGCATGAAAAAACTGGCCATCATTGCAACGAAAGGTACGTTAGATTGGGGATATCCTCCATTTATTCTGGCGTCTACAGCGGCAGCATTAGGTTACGATGTGCAAGTATTTTTTACCTTTTACGGCTTACAGTTACTGAAAAAAGACTTGGATTTACAAGTGACTTCACTCGGTAATCCAGGTATGCCAATGCCAGTTCCAATGCCTGTAATCTTACAAACCCTGCCCGGTATGCAAGGCATGATGACTGCCATGATGAAAAAGAAAATGGCAGATAAAGGCGTGGCCAGCCTGACTGAATTACGTGAATTGTGTTTAGAAGCCGATGTCAAATTTATCGCCTGTCAAATGACGGTCGATTTATTCGACATGGATCATAAAGAGTTCATTGATAATGTTGAATATGCAGGGGCAGCCGCCTTTTTTGAATTTGCGGGTGAATCTGACATTTGTTTGTATATCTAAACTTCACAGGTTTATTGGACAGACATGAAAAGACCGGGTATATCCCGGTTTTTTTATGGAGGAGTATTTATGCATATCAGTTTAATTAGTGGCAGTCACCGCCAAGCCTCACAAACCGAAAAAGTGGCGCGGGTGATTGCACAATCGTTATTAGATCATCAACAAGCGACTAGTACCGAAGTACTATCACTGGCAGGCAATCCTTTCCCCTTATGGGACGAAGGAATTTGGGAGGGTGATGCCAAGTGGCAAGCGCTGCTGCACCCTTGGTCAGAAAAATTAGCGGCTAGTGATGGCTTTGTGATTTTATCCCCCGAATGGCATGGGCAAGTTCCCGCAGGTTTAAAGAACTTCTTTTTACTCTGGGGAGGGTTACCCGCATTAGCCCATAAGCCCGCGTTAATTGTGACAGTTTCCTCCGCCGATGGAGGGGCTTATCCTGTCGCAGAGTTGCGCATGAGTAGTTATAAAAATAACCGTATTTGTTATATACCTGAACAAATTATTGTGCGTCATGTCGAAAAAGTACTAAATACCGATGCTAGTTTAAATGATACCGATGCAGATATTTATTTTCGTAAGCGGATTATTTATGCAGGTGGTATTCTATGTGCGTATGCAGCAGCCTTGAAAACCGTGCGTGCCTCTGGAGTGACTGATACTGATTTGTTCCAGTTCGGCATGTAATTGAGGATATTTCCATGTTAAAAACTGCCATTAAAACCCCGCAACGTGTATTAAATCGCATTGGTCGTCTGCCATATTTTCATGATGATCGACATGCCGAACGTGCGAATGAAATTCGCTGGCTGGTGGAAGAATTTGTGGATATTCCCGTCAAAAATCTACCACCTGCCTTAGAGGGTTTTACGATTGTGCAGTTAACTGACATGCACTTACGTCCTTACACACAGCCTGAACATATTGAGCGCGCTGTGCAGAAAACCAACGCGCTCAAACCAGACTTAGTGGTATTAACTGGCGATTATGTTTGGCACGATGAACAAGATATTCTCGATTTAGTACCAATTCTGGCTAAACTTGATGCTAAATATGGCATTTTTGCCGTCATGGGCAATCACGATATTAAAACGGATGCCAAACTGATTGTGGAAACCTTTGAGCAACACGGTATTCCAGTTTTGCGTAATCAAGGTTTGGATATTCAACACTCAACAGGTGTATTACATCTAGCAGGTATTGATGACGGCTGGCTTGGTCAACCGGACATTAAGGCAACATTAGATACACTGCGCGGAAATAAGCCAGTCGTACTATTAGCGCATGAACCGGATATGATTGATTGGTACGCCAATGATCCGCGTATTTCACTGCAATTATCGGGGCATACACACGGTGGTCAGGTGCAATTATCACCCGGTAAACCGTTTATTCGTCCGGTATTAGGGCGTAAATATGTGCAAGGTTTGTATCGCGTGAATCAAGCGTGGGTTTATACCAGCCGAGGCATTGGTACAACGGGTGTGCCAATTCGGCGTAATTGTGCGCCTGAAATCACGCATATTACACTGGTGGCAGGTGATAGTCGTGCTTTGTTGGTATAACGTTCATCTGAAATGAATTGGCTAATTGTTTTAATAAAGTAAACTTAAATAATATAAAAACATAGTATAAGTGCCGGTTTGTCATAGATTCCGCACCTTTAATAGGCGCCAGCACCCTAATAAATGGGTTTGCTTGGAATAATTACAAAAAAAAAGAGCTATGCGCGTGAATACGTCTGACCCCCAATTAAATATGCAAGAGCGCGACCTAACGGGACTTAAGGTTGTTGTGGTTGATGACAGTAAAACTATTTTGCGAACGGCTGAAGTTTTGTTAAGTGAACAAGGCTGCTGGGTTGTTACTGCAAGTGATGGTTTTGAGTCATTGGCTAAGATTGCCTCTTTCAAACCGGATGTCATTTTCATTGACATAATGATGCCGCGTTTGGACGGTTATCAAACATGTGCATTAATCAAAGCGAATCGGCAATACCGTGATATTCCAGTCGTCATGCTGTCCAGTAAAGACAGTATTTTCGATATGGCGCGTGGGCGTTTGGCAGGGTCTGATAAATATTTAACTAAGCCCTTTACCAAACAAGATTTGTTGGCTGCGATCTATACACATGTTCCAGCGGGTGCTAATTCGTCCAGTCTTGCAGCCTCTTACTAAAATTTTTAGAGGTAACCACCTATGGCTGCTCCACATATTCTCATTATTGACGATTCATTGGCAGAAACACGTATTTTTAAAGCATTACTCGAAAAACACGGCTATCAAGTGAGTATTGCCTGCAATGGTCAAGAAGGGATTGAAGTCGCTAAATCGCGTAAACCCGATTTAATTTTTATGGATGTTGTCATGCCATTACTCAATGGTTTTCAGGCAACCCGTGAATTAAGTCGTAATCCAGAGACTGCCCATATTCCCGTGGTAGTTTGCAGTTCCAAATCTACTGAAACCGACCGTTTATGGGCGATGCGCCAAGGGGCGAAGGCGTATCTCATTAAACCGCTTTCCTTGAACGTGTTACTGGATACGATTGCCCAATTCACTCATAGGGTAGGGCGATATGGCCACACCGTATGAATTATTAGCGGGTCTTGCGTTATTACGCGAAAAAAAGCGCAGCTTACGTTCGGAGCATGAGCAAGACTTAAAAGAATGGGCGGGCTTCTCGGTACATATTGGGCAACAAGTCTGCTTGATTCCTTGCGATCAAGTGGAAGAAGTGATGACTATTAGTAGTTTTGCGGGGGTACGCGGTGTGCCTGCCTTTGTGCGTGGCGTAGCGTATTTTCGAGCGCAGTTACTAACCGTGGTCGATATGTTGGCGTTTTTATTACCGCAATGGCGACCGAGTAGTATTTCTAAAGTTTTCGTAGTGCGTGGGCAACAGGAATGGTTTGGTTTACAAATCGGCGAGTTTGATGGTGTACGCCACGTTTGGTCAGATACCCCTTCCGCACCGATGCCCGCACATTTATCTAACTCTTGGCAGCGTTATACCGATCAATGGTTGTCCTTAGAAGGGCAGATTGTAGCCGTCTTAAACGCACGTAATTTTGTTAAAGCCTTAGAAAAAGGGGAATTAGATAACTTAGGAGGTCGGTTATGACTATCTTCGGTTATCAAATTATTGTTGTCTTGTTGCTGGCTTTAATTATTGCTTTAGTGTTTTTCTTATATCGTTTCCATCGCCAATTGCAACTACAAGTGAGCGACGGCTCGCGTCAGCAACAACAAGCGGTTTTACGCTTATTGGATGAAATGAGTCCGCTGGCCGATGGTGACTTAACCATGCGAGCGACGGTTACAGAAGACGTTACCGGTGCAATAGCCGATGCGGTCAACTTTGCGGTAGATGCCTTACGCGCCTTGGTCGTGCGGATGAATACCACTTCAGGGCGTTTAACAGGGTTTGCTTTAGCGACGGATAAACAAATCAGTCGTTTAGCCGATTCCAGTTCACGCCAAGCACAAGAAATTGCAGTGGCAACGTCTGCAATTGCGACAATGACGCAATCTATTCAAAAGGTTTCACGCAACGCTTTAAGCTCAGCGGAAGTTGCGCGTAAATCTTTGGAAATTTCGCAAGCGGGCGCACGTACAGTACGGGCAACCATTGTTGATATGGTGGCGATTCGGGAGCAAATTCAATCTACGTCTAAACGCTTGAAACGCTTAGGTGAAAGCTCACAAGAAGTAGGCGATATTGTGCGCTTAATGAATGAAATTACCGAGCAAACCAATATTTTGGCACTGAATGCTTCCATTCAAACTACCTCGAGTGGTGCTAGTGCAGGTTTTCGCCGCTTAGCTGATGAAATGCAGCAATTGGCACAACGTGCAGCGGGCGCTTCACGCAAAATTGACGTGTTAATTCGTACCATGCAAGCGGATACCAACGAAGTTATGTCTTCGATGGAAGAAACCACCGCTAAGGTTGTAGACGGTGCGCGTAATGCAGAATCAGCGGGTGCAGCCTTGGATGAAGTGGAAAACGTTACCGTAGGCTTAGCGCGTTTGATTGGTAATATTTCGGAAGCGTCTAGCAAGCAAACCGATATGGCGAGCCGCGTGGGTGCGACCATGACGGCGATTCAGGAAATTACCTTGCAGACCGCGCAATACAGTCAAGAAGCAAAAGTATTAGTAGCAGATTTGAATAACACGGCGGCGGATTTACGTACTGCAATCGCGGGTTTCAATCTGGTAGAAGAAAAAAAATAAGACAGGTGTGAAATATGATTTCGGATAAATCAAGTTTGGCAAGCCGTCTGGGCTGGATTTCAAGTGAGCTTGACAGCCTATTGGCAACGGCTAAACAAACGTTTAGTCAGTATACCGAAGCTAACGACGCCAAAGCCTTAGAAGCGTGTCAAGAAACTATTCGCCAAGTATGGGGCGTACTCGATATTCTGGGTGCAGAAGGTGCGAGTATGCTGGGACGCGAATTAGTCTTGCTACTTGAAGCCTTAGTGCAAAACAAAGTAGATAATATTAAAGCGGCGCGCGAAGCCATTGCCGAAGGTATTCTGCAATTATCAGAATATCTCAAGCATTTAAACGAAGGTTATGCCGACTTACCTGTTATTGTTTTACCCACTTTAAATAATCTGCGGGCGGCACGTGATGCAGAGTTATTGTCCGAGCATTTAGTGTTCTTACCTGAGGACGATAGCCTTGGCTTAGAGCAAATGGGCACGGATGAATACGTCAAATTGGACGCTGAGAAGCTCTACCAAGTTGTCACAAAACTGCGCTTTTATTTTCAAAAAGCTTTATTAGGTTGGTTTAAAGGCGACGAACCGCAAAAAATGCTACAAGCGGCGGCCAAAGTATCAACCAATATGCAAGTGCTGAATAAAACGCCGCGCTTACGCAAATTATGGTGGATTAATGCGGCATTGGCGGAAGCGCTAGGCGAAAACCGCTTAGAGCATGGTATTGCGGTTAAAATGCTCATGGGTCGTATGGAGCGCGAAATCCGTCGGTTTAGTGAGTTAGGCGAAACGGTCTACAATGAAACTGTACCCGATGAATTGATCAAAAACCTATTATATTACATTGGCTTATCTGCATCTGGCACGGATTTAACCGATAAGGTAAAACGTGTTTACAATTTGGATATGTATTTACCACAAGGTGAAACCTTATCTGAACTACGCCAACATTATACGACACCGGGTCGTGATTTATGGCGCGCGGTTTCCGGTTCGGTGATTGATGAGCTGAAAGCGCTGCAAGTGATTGTAGAAAGCATTAAACCCGATGAGAGTGATTGTGCCGAAGCGCTGAGTAAGTTATTGGATAAATCTTCACGTTTAGCCAGTACTTTGGGCATGATGGGCTTATCGCAAGCCAGCAATCTAACCTTAGGGCTGTGTGACACGCTAAAAGAATATTTGGATTCACACAGCGGGCCGTCACGCGAAAGCCTGATGAATATCAGCGCACATTACATTAATTTAGAAAAAGTCCTAAAAGAATACGCGGAAACCGGTTATGACATTACCGAAGATGTCTTTAGCCCTGATGGTTTAATTTTAGATCCATCCGCCAGCCGTAGCTTATTACGTACTGTTTTAACTGAATTAAGCAAAGTTCAAGCGCGTTTGGTGTCTTTCTATAAAGAGGGTTGGTCATTCTTCTATCTGGATGAGGCGGTTTTAGCCTTAGATAACATTATTGGCGCGTTGGAAATGTCCGGCGCAAAAGAAATGTTGCCTTTGGTAGAAACAGCTAAACGTTACTTAGCGAAAGATTTAATTGCGCAAAAACGCACGCCGTCTAAAGAAGAATTGGCGATTTTTGCGGATATTTTGACCTTATTTGAAGCCTCAGTCTCTACCAAGTTGCAAGGTGAGGATTATTTATCCTTGTTGCCGATTGGCTTTGATAAGTTGCGTGAATTAGACCAGCTTTGTCCGATTAATTTACTCGGCGGCGTGGATTTAAACGCAGTCGAGCAAGATGTTGAGGCAAAAAAAAAAGCAGCCCAAGCGAACAGTTCGAGCAACTTGTTACACCGCTTACGCAGCGCCCGTCCGTCGATGGCAGCGTTACAACCAGCGTAGACGAATTCGACTTTACGACAGCAGCTTCGCCTACGCCGGATAAATTCTTAGGTTTAGGCGCTGCTGCCGCAGTCGTTGCCCCTGTAGCGCCCGCTACACCACCGCAACCTAGCTTACGTGATAATTTAGGCGAGGAAATTTTCGAGATTTTTACCGAAGAAGTGGCAGAAATCTGTGAAAACTTAGAGAGTTGGTATCCTGAATGGCAACAAGATCGTAAAAATACCAGCCTATTAACCTATATTCGTCGTGCCTTCCACACGCTGAAAGGCAGCAGCCGCATGGCGGGGGCACTGGCATTAGGGGATTTGGGTTGGGCGCATGAGAATCTGTTAAATCAAGTGATGTCAGGACGTTTTGAAGCCACTGATCGCATTGTGAAACAGATTGGTAAGGCGCTGGATGAGGTCAATCAACGTCAGGCTTTTTATGTCGAAGCGATTGTTAAAGATGCCCGTACTGAAGCGCTGATTAAATCAGCCGAGGCGATTCTGAATGATGAGCCAGAACCTAGTGAAACGCCTATAAGCCAAGCAAACTTAACGCCTGCCTTAAGTGTCAGCCCTACCGTTAGCGCTGAATCATTCATTACAGTTGATGATACAGATGCAGACTTTGCGCTGGATGAGGATGTGTCCTTCATGCTGGATGCGCCTACAGTCGAAACACCCAATGTTCCGGTATTGGCCGCCATAACACCGCCTACTATCATAGCCGAACCTATAGAGGAAACAGAGGCGTTAAATTGGGATGTAATAGAAGTTGCACCCGCTACAACGCCAATGGCTATAGCTGTCCAGCCCGCCGACAACGATATTAGTTTTGCTTTATTGGATGATTTAGAACTGACACCAATGGACGAGGCGGTTAGTACGCCTGCGCCTATCGCCAGCCCTGAACTCAATTTTGCAGGTTTGGAGTTGGTAGATGTAGATTTTGCCCCTGTTGCGCCACCTGCCGATATTGAACCTATGGTAATGGAGCAAGCCAAGGTAGACACAAGTGTTACGCAAGCACCTCCGGCGGATAGTAGTTATTTATTTGATTTGACAGATGATGATTCTGTTGAGTTTGCAGCAGAAACCGAAACGGTATTAAGCCAGCACGAGCCAGCACTAGACGAATTAGCCTTACCCGGTTTCCTAACGGAAGAAACGCTTGAGACTTCTGCACCAGCAGAGCCAAGAGCAAGCCTTGCCTTTGCTAGCGAAGACTTATTATTCGAGCCGATTAATAGCCAATTGCCTACTGCAACTAGCGAGTTTGCGATTGAGGATGAAGTAGATTTTGCTGAAAGTTTAGATTTTTCAGGTTCAACCCCAGCCACACTGCCAGCAGCTTCGGTTGAAACGCTCAATAAACAACTGCCACTTGAACCGCAAGCCTTTGCCGACCTAGTTGATTTTGATTTATTAGCAGATGAGCTAGACCAGGAGGATTTAGCCGCCACCCAAGCAGTGTTGGCAGAAACCGAAGAGAATTTAGATTTTGCACAGCCTACGTTTGACGAACCTATAGACTTTGCGCTCGAAGCAGCCGTTAACCCTGATGTTGTGAGCGATGAAACGGAAGAAGCTTTAAGTTTTACAGACGATAAACCTAGCGCGGCGCTTGTTAGCGATGAGTTGTGGGCGATTGATGAAGAAGACGATAGCAGTTTAGACTTTTCACTAACAACCGAAGCTAATGCTTCAAGCACCGATGTAAGCTTATCCGACACAAGTGACGAAGCGGATGCGGATGATTCGGGGTTTGATTTAACTAGCTTTGATATTGCCGAGGAAAGTACCGCATTTATAGATACAGTAGAACTTGACGAAGCTGTGGTGTTTGAACCTGTAGAAAGCACGGTTATTGAGCCTGCGGCGGTTGAGCTTATAGATGATGTACCTAGTAGCATTGAGTCAGTCGCAGTTGAACCTATTGAAACAGTGGTTGCTGAGCCTATAGCGGCGATGGCAGCAGCACCTAAACCTGCAATAACTGCGCCTGTGGATGCGGAAACACAATTGGTATGGCAATTATTCTGGGAGGAATTCCCTGAACAGTTGCAAGCTTTAGAAACCAATATGCACGCTTTACGGGCAAATCCGCATGATCGTGATGTTATTCGTGAATTAGAGCGCGAGTTTCATACATTGAAAGGCGGGGCGCGGATGGCGCAGGTGTTTAGCATTGCAGATGTGAGTCATGCAGCGGAAAGCTTATTAGCACAACTACCGTTATCCGGTGCACCAGATGCCAGTGTATTGGAGAAAGTACAAACCAGTATTGATCAAATTCATGCACTTTCTGAGCATTCACAAACCGCACCTGCTCGGGTGGAGACTGCACCTATCCCCAGTCCAACCCCTACGCCTACTACTACACCTAGTGCGGGTTCAGCCTCTATGTGGGCAGGTTTGGATAAAGCCGGTAGCTTATTAGAGCGTATGTTGGCGGAACAGGCGGATAGTTTGCCGGATATAGCGATTCTGGATAATAGCAGTACGAGTAATACCAGCAATCCGGCTCTGATTACCGATACCTTAACCAGTCAAAGCACCAATCCACAGGAAACGATTCGTATGCCTGCGGCGTTTGTGGATCGCTTAATTGAGCAAGTAGTGGGTTTGAATGTGCAAAAAATCCGCGTATTTGAACAAATGAGCCGTATGGGGATCGACGTAGAGGAATTAGGGCGTACGGTTACACGGCTACGTCAGCAAGTGCGTTTATTAGAGTTGGAATCTGAAGCTCAGATTCATGCTGGACAAGCGGCGGGCTTAAGCGCCCAAGCGACTGCCGATGGCTTTGATCCGCTAGAAATGGATCAATATGCTGAAATTCAAAGAATTTCACGTTCATTAGCGGAAAGTTTGAATGACTTGGTGAATTTGGAAGCCGATTTATCCCAACAATTGGATAAAAGTGAACAATTGCTGCAAAACGATATGCGGATGATTCGGCAAGTGCAGCAAGATTTATTAGATACACGCTTGGTGGCAGTGAGTGTATTAACCCCGCGCTTACGGCGTTTAGCCCGGCAAACCGGCGCAGAATTGGGCAAACAAGTTAATCTGGAAGTGGAAGGCGAAGAATGCGAACTAGACCGGCATTTATTGCAGCATATGACCACTGCAATGGAGCATTTAATTCGTAACTCGATTTCACATGGTATTGAATTACCCGAAGAGCGGAAACAAGTTGGCAAATCGCCAATGGGCACTATCCAATTAAGCGTGAGCCGTGATGAAGCTGAGATTGTCATTCGTTATCGGGACGATGGGCGCGGTTTGAATCCTGCCAAATTACGTAAGCGTGGAATTGAAATGGGCTTATTGCTGGAAGGACAAAACGTGCCGGATAGCGAGTTATACCGTTTAATTTTACGCCCGGGCTTTAGTACGGCGGATAGCTTAAGCCAAATTGCCGGACGCGGCATTGGTATGGATGTGGTGTATTCCGAAGTGAAATCCTTGGGTGGTAGTTTGCAGATTGATTCCAAACTAGGCGAAGGCGTGGAATTCAATATGCGCTTACCATTTACCATGGTAGTCAATCCAGTGTTATTGATTGATGTGGAAAACCAAGTGTTTGCCATGCCTATGACGGGGATTCAAGGCGTCACGCGCATTAGTGGTAAAGACTTAAAGGCGGCTTTAGCTGTTAAAGATTCACGCGTGGAATTTGCTGGACAACGTTACCAATTAAATCATTTAGGGCATTTCCTCATTAATAATGCACTGAGCGAATGGGATGATGAGGATATGATTCCCGTGGTGTTGGTGGATTTACATAAACAAACCTTTGCGTGGGCGGTGGATAAAATTCGTGGGCAACGTGAGGTCGTGTTACAACCGCTGGGCGTGTTATTTAAAGGGTGTCGTTTGTATTCCGCCGCGACGGTAACGCCGGATGGCAATGTGTATCTAGTACCGGATATGGCCGACTTAGCGCGGCAATTAACCCAGCCCCAAATCAGTACGAAAGCACAGCCCGAGAAAAACGCAGTCATTGATCATCATGCGCCGCGTATTTTGGTGGTGGATGATTCGGTAACGGTGCGGCGTGTGACGGAGAAATTCCTTGCCAGCCAAAATTATATTGTGGGTACAGCCAAAGACGGCATGGATGCGTTAGAACAAGTGGGTGATTTTCAGCCCGACGTGGTTTTATTAGATATTGAAATGCCACGCATGGATGGCTTTGAATTGTTAGGTCATTTGCGCCATGATGGGGCATGGAAAGACTTACCCGTCATTATGATTAGTTCACGTACGGCGGCTAAACATAAAGATCATGCCATGTCTTTGGGGGCAACCGACTTCTTAGGCAAGCCTTATCAGAATGAAATCTTGCTTTCTACGATTCAGCAAGTATTAGTCGGCAAAGCTAAACCGATAGAAACGCTGACCTTAGGTGAAACAATTGAAGCAAGTAGTGCCTTGCCGCGTGCAGCCAATTTAAGCCGCCCTTTAGCTAATGTTGCTTCTGTGGAAGAAAAAGCAGTGCGTGTATTAGTGATTGATGATTCGGTGACGGTGCGGCGTGTAACCGAGAAATTCTTAGTTAGCCAAAAATACGTAGTAGAAACGGCAAAAGATGGGATTGATGCCCTCGAAAAAATCGGCGAATTCAAACCGGATATTGCGCTGAGTGATATCGAAATGCCGCGCATGGATGGCTTTGAATTATTAGCACAATTACGCGCCCAAGATCAGTGGAAGAAGTTACCGATTATTATGATTAGTTCGCGTACTGCGCCTAAACACCGTGAACATGCGGAATCGTTGGGGGCAACCGACTTTTTAGGCAAGCCTTATCAGAACGACGTGTTATTAGAAACCTTGCAAACCGTCTTACAACAACAAAAAACAGCGGAGGCAGTATGACAGAAGCGATTAAACCCGCCATTAAAAGCCTGATTGTGCGTTTACAAAAGGGCAATTTATTGTTGCCCTTGAATCTGATGGCTGAATTGGTAAGCGTAAATAAATTGGCGGCATCTGCGCATCCGGGCGTGGAAGGCTGGTTAGATTGGCGGGATCGGCAAATTCCAGTGGTGTCTTTAGAATCGTTGTGTATGTTGGAAGAAGAAAGTGCTCCCACTGCTGATACGAAATGCTTAATTTTGCATACAGTATCCAATCAACCCGGCTTACCGTTTCTAGCCTTACAAGTACAGGGCAGTTTAAATATGCTGGATATTTTGCCAGATACTTTGCGGGACGATCACAGCGGCAATGTGCAGCGTTGCCCTTATGTCGCCAGACAAGTACGTGCTTCCCATTTGCTGTGCTTTATTCCCGATATGCCTGCTATTGAGGCGGTATTGGTTGAACTGCTGCAATTATCACCCAACTAAACCAACACTAAGGCCAGCACTAACATCAACACCAACGTGATAATGAGGCTGCGGTTAATAGTGTTATAGGGCACGAGTTCTTGCATAAATACCGAGCGCTCTGCCAGATTACGCATGAGTTCAACACGCTGTTGTACGGGAAAGGTTTCCAGCTTTTCAAACACCGCTTGACCGCCTTTTAGATTAATCAGCGGAATCAGCATATTAATATTTAAATGGGCTTGAATGGCATCTTGAATTGGTGAGTCATAATTGATTTGCCAAGGTGCGGCAAATTCAATAGCTTCTTGAATAAAGGCTTGGCGAATACGTTCTTGGGCGGATTGTATAATTAAGCGGTTGCGTTGTAAGCCTTCTTCTAAATCCGCCAGATTCATCATGGGTAAAGGGGCAGAACTATGCACATAGTAATCTTTGCCCCGAATATTGACTTTAATCGTACCGGTATAGGTACTGGGTTCTTTTTTATCGTTATCCATAGTCATTACACGTTATGCTGATTGCGCTTGTGTTATTAGTATCAAGTTGTATAGCTGTTAAGCGTCCGCCCCAGACGCAGCCTGTATCTAAGGCAATCGCGCTTGAAGAATGATAATACCCCAAGGTTGACCAATGACCAAACACTGTTGTAACCCCTAAGGCTTGTTTACGCGGAAATAAAAACCAAGGAATCAATTTGGGCACTGTGTCACTTTTTACCAAACTTTGCGGCGAATCTTTATTTTCAAAATCTAAACTGCCGTTTAAACGACAATAGCGCATCCGGGTAAAGGCATTTAAGCTATAACGATCTCTCGCTACCCCTTGCAAATCGTCTTGCCATACATCTGGCTCGTCGCCGTACACGGCTTTTAACCATGCTAGCGGATTATCTGAGTTTAGTTGCATACTTAATTGTTGGGCGCAAGTTTGCGCAGTGGCTAAATCCCATTGCGGTGAAATACCCGCATGACTCATGGCATATCCTAAGCGTTTATCAATGTGTAAGAACGGTTGTTGGGCTAACCAAGCAACTAACTCGGCATAATCGGGGGCAGCGACTAATTCGCTTAGTGTACGATGTGGCTTACGCAAGCCGTGAAAGGCACAAATGAGACTAACATCATGATTACCTAACACCGTAATCGCTGATTTGCCTAGGGAACGTACAAAGCGTAGCGTCTCTAGCGATTGCTTACCGCGATTGACTAAATCTCCAGCAAACCAAACTTGATCTTGGTTTAGATCAAATTGCAATTTGTCTAATAAGCGGCGTAGGGGATCGTAGCAGCCTTGTAAATCGCCAATCGCGTAAATTGCCATATACTGATTATTCCTAGCAGAAGTTCTGACACAAAAAAAGCACCCTCAAGGGGTGCTTTATAGTGTTTACAGCGATGATGTCAATTGAATTAATCGTCGCCCGTTAAACTCATTAAAATTTGCACTAAATACCAGAACATTAAGCCAACGCTTGAGAATAAGGCTAATGAAGCCGCCACATGTTGTTCAGTATGGTACTCATGAATAATGTTAGAAGTGGTGTATAACACGGAGGCTGCTGCAAACACGACCATAATGGCAGAGAAGAATAAGCCTAAGTTAAAACCAAACAGAATAGATAAGGCAATCACGCCTAAAGCAATCCAGCTACCAATACTTAACGCAGGTCCTAAGAATGAAAAATTCTTACGGGTGGTAAAGGCTGTGAAGGTAATACCGCCTACCAATAACAGGGTGAGTAAACCCGCTTGTGGAATGACGGTTGGCGCTTTCATTTGCGCAATATACAGCAATGGCATAAACACAATGGCTTCCGCTACCACGAATAAGCCTAAACCTGCGTATTGCATTTCTTTAGAAATAGCAGAGTGTGCCCATTTATCAGCAATGTAAGACACGCCCATAAATAAACCCATGACGACCAACCACATCCATTTGCTACCTTGCAGCAAATGCACAAAGGATTCGGCCACACCTGATTTAATTAATAAGGCTTCAACCACTGCGAACGCTAAAATTGCGCCGCCTAAGTGTAAATAAGTCTTACGGATAAAGTTCGCACGCTCGGCTTCACTGGCATTGGCTACCAGTGTACCGCTATAGGTGTCTAACTGTACCATAGTTGTAGTTCTCCTAGTTTCTCATGAACTTAGTGGCATTTTATCATAGGTGAATCGGTAGAGGATTAATTCCCATACTAGATAAAGTTTGTTGCCATTTGTTATAAACATCTGCCGAATTGGTCGGCCCTAACTTAATCCGATAGTAATCCTGCCCATTTACTTCGGCTTTTTCAATATGCGTAGATAAACCGTTTTGTTTCAAACGGTTCTGCATGGCAGAAGCTTGCGCTTGAGTTTTATAAGAACCCACCTGAAGAGCATTAAATTTACCTAATTTTGCGTTACTAACGGGAACACTTTCCTTATTAGTAGGCTTTGTTTCAGCACTATTACTAAGCTGTTTTGCGGGCTTGCTAGTATCCGGTGTAATAGCTACAGGGACATCCAATTGTGGTAACACAGCGTGATAACTAAAGTTAGGTTGCACTTGTGTATCAGCCTGACTGCTTGTGTTTGTCGTATTGCCTTGCATTAACGCTGTTTCTTGCAACGCAGTGCTAGCCGCATTGGTATCAGCTTGTACTTCACTGGGGCTGGGTACTGCATTAATGTCTTTGTTGATGACAATATACACAAACAAGCCAACAATAAGACCAATGGCTATGCCGCCAAACATCCAGCTCATGCCATATTGGGCAACATTCGGCTGGGTTACGGTTGATGTTTTAAAGTCCTTGGTCATAGTACACGATCCCTTAGCTAGATAGAGCGCTCTTATAAATTATAGCGAATACAGGATAAAAATAAGCGTTGGCTTGTATAGTGGCGGTAATTATACGATTAGACGCTATTTTTGGGTGCAGATTCCCTAACATTGAATAAATTTTATAATAGGTCGACAGGTTTGCGCCGCGTCTTCATTAATATAGTCATGTTTAGTTTTTTCAAGTAGGCATGCCCTGCTAATTAAGTAAAATCAATCGGATCAATATCAATCGACCAACGCATACCTGAACGTCCCGATACCGGTAGTTGTTGGGTTAAGTGGTAAAGCGCGCTGTGTAATGGGGCGCGTTTAGGGCTACTTAATAATAATTGGGCACGGTAGCGATTCGCACGTTTCTCGATAACAGCAGGGGTGGGGCCTAAGCAATGCACGCTGTTTAAACCCAACGCGGTAATGTGTTGGCTTACCTGTTCCAGCCATAACATAACTTTTTCCATGCTTTGCATATGGCTGGCGCGAATTAAGGCTTGATAACTAAACGGTGGAAAATGCCAACGTTTACGCGCTTCTAATAAATATTGGGCAAATGGTGCATAGCCTTGGCTAATTAATTGATGCAGAAAAGGATTATCCGGTTGGCTGGTTTGTAAAATGACTTGCCCCGGTTTATCGGCGCGTCCGGCTCGCCCAGAGACTTGAATTAACAATTGCCCCAAGCGTTCTAAGGCGCGGTAATCCGTACTAAATAAAGATTGGTCAATTTCTAAAATAATCACCAAGGTCAGATTAGGGAAATCATGCCCCTTGGCTAACATTTGCGTACCCACCAAAATGAGGGGGACATTGCTATACACTTGCTCTAATTTATCGGTTAAAGCTTGCTTGGTTTGTGTGGCATCGCGGTCAATTCGCAGCACCGGATAATCCGCAAATTGTTGTTGTAAACTTATTTCTAAGCGTTCTGTCCCGTGTCCAATCGTGGTAATCGAGGGGTTATGACAACTGGGGCAATGTTCAGGCGTGACTTGTTCAAAGCCGCAATGGTGGCATAACAACCGATGTCGCCGCGCATGGTAGGTTAAATTGACGCTGCAATGTGGGCAACTGGCTTGCCAACCGCACGTCGGGCAATGCAAGGTCGGCGCAAAGCCACGCCGGTTTAAAAACACCATTGCTTGTTCGCCCCTTGCCAAGGTTTGTTCCAACGCTTGTAAACTGGGGGGCGTTAAACCAGCGTGTAAGTTTAATTGTCGCGTATCTTGTAATAACAGTTTGGGTAAACGAGTGCTGCCGGGGCGCTGTTCTAATTTAGCGTAATGAAAACGCTTAGCGGCTACATTTTGCAGGGTTTCTAAGGCAGGGGTGGCTGTGCCCAATAACAAGGGAATTTTTAGCATGGCGGCGCGTTTAATAGCTAAATCCCTGCCGTGATAATGAAAGCCTTCTTGTTGCTTAAAAGATGCGTCATGTTCTTCATCAATAATAATCAGCGCTAACTGCGGGGCAGGCGTAAAGACGGCGGAACGCGTGCCAATGATAATTTGTGCTGACCCATTGCGTGCTTGTAACCAAGCCTTTAAACGTTCGCCATCGCTTAAGCCCGAATGCAAGTTCACAATCGAAATACCCGCAAAAAATTCAGAGACACGTTGTAATAATTGTGGTGTTAAGCCAATTTCCGGCACTAGCATTAATACTTGCTCACCCTTTGCAATCAACGGCTGCATCAGGCGTAAGTAGATTTCGGTTTTGCCACTGCCTGTAATGCCATGTAGCAAGATTGGCTTATGTTCGGCTGTCCAAGTTTGTAATTGGCTTAAACAAGCCGCTTGTTCGTCGCTTAGGTTTAAGCTGCTATGACTACTGTTTGCACGATTGGCGGCAGCGGGTTGTGCTGGCAATAAGGGCTGTAACCGTTTAGAGACAGGTTTAGGCTTACGTAAATTTGCAGGCAAGGCGTGAAATATGACTTCGCCTAAGGGGTGGTGATAATACTCGGCTGCCCATTGTAGAAACTGCAATAAATGCGCATCGACTAAGGCGTCTGCATCCAGTATGGCATCCAGCGGTTTTAAGTTGCTGGCGGTGTTAGCTTCTGGGGCAATGCTATTTAAAGCTAACACTAACCCGATGCTTTGTTGCTTGGCTAAGGGCACAACTACGCGTGCGCCAACCTGCAATTTTAAATCAGTTGGGACTAAATAAGTTAAGGCTGTGCGAAATGGACGCGGCACAACAATCTGGGCAAGCTGGCTGAAACTCATAAAACTATTTTAAGGGATTTACTAAAGTAGCGTTGTGTAAATGTTAGGAAAATTACCATTCGTTTGGCTGAGTCGTTAACAACTGCTTGTTTCTAATGGAAGTTGTGGAGTTATGCACAAAACCTGTGGATAAGTCTGTGGATTACTTTAAAAATAGGCGCTGAAAGCCTTGCGGAATAAGGCGATTGCCCATTTTGATTAAAAATTAATCAACGTATTTTTTTATTTAAAATCAATAAGTTAAAATATTTTTATTGGCTATCTTGACAAAAATTACAAAATTATGAACGAAAACTGAATTGTGGATAATTTTCTAAACAGCCTGTCCGAAGACAGGCAATTTTAGAGAAATGTCAAGAAATTTCCGTCAAATTTCTTTCATGGTTTTGATCAATTCATTAGCAACCGCTTGCCCGTCACCGTATAACATGCGCGTATTATCGGCGAAGAATAAATGGTTCTCGATGCCAGAAAAGCCAGCGCCTTGTCCACGTTTAACCACAATAACATTCTTAGCATGATCCGCATTTAAAATTGGCATGCCGTAAATCGGGCTACTGGGATCAATCCGTGCTACTGGGTTAACAACATCATTCGCACCAATTACTAAGGCGACATCAGCGGTATTAAATTCTTCGTTGATTTCGTCCAAATCGTAAATAATGTCATAAGGTACACCGGCTTCTGCTAATAGCACGTTCATGTGACCGGGCATTCGTCCCGCGACGGGATGGATTGCGAATTTAACCGTAACCCCGCGCTCTTGTAAGGCTTTGGTCAGTTCCCAAACTTTATGCTGAGCTTGCGCAACCGCCATACCGTAACCCGGAATAATGATTACTTTATTAGCGAATGCCATCATAATCGCGGCGTCTGGTGCTTCAATCGCTTTCATACTGCCGGTTACTTCTTGTGCGCTACCGCTGCTTTCGCCAAAGTTACTGAATAACACATTGGAAATCGGGCGATTCATGGCTTTAGCCATTAATTGTGTGAGTAATGTTCCGGCTGAACCGACGACCGTTCCGGCAATCATCATGGCGGGATTGTCTAAGACATAACCTTCAACCCCCACGGCTAAACCAGTAAAGGCGTTATATAAGGAAATAACCACTGGCATATCTGCGCCACCAATGGGCAGCGTCATCATGACACCAAAAATTAACGCTAATAAGAAGAAGATCGCCAGCAAAATAATGGAATAATGCGTGCCACTTAAACCAATGACTAAACCTAGCAATACAGTAACACCAAACAGCGCTGCATTGATTCTTTGCTGATTATGAAAGCGTAAGGAATTGCGTAGTGATTTAATGCCCTGCAATTTACCAAATGCCACTAATGAACCTGAAAAGGCAACTGTGCCGATTAATGCGCCAGCAACTGCCAGTAATTGCACACCCGCGCTCATGGGTTCGTGTTTAAGCAGTTCAACACCGGCAATGGCTGCCGCTGCGCCGCCGCCCATCCCATTATACAAGGCAATCATTTGTGGCATATCGGTCATTGCTACCCGCTTGCCTGTATACCAAGCAACCCCACCGCCAATCGCAATCGCCACTAACATCAGCACATAGTTACGGCTAATTTCAGGGTGTACAAAAGTCACCACGGTGGCTAATACCATGCCAATGCCTGCCCAAACGATACCGCGTTTGGCAGTGACAGGTGATGACATTTGTTTTAAGCCAATAATGAATAAGATAGCAGCAATAAAATAAGCCGCTTCCACTAGATAATGCATGGCTTATTTACCTCCTTTGCTACTTTTAAACATATCCAACATGCGTTCAGTGACCACATAACCACCGACCGCATTACCCGCTGCTAAGGCAACCGCAATAAAACCCACCACGATTTCTGATGTAGTTTCTGCGCCGCCTAATGTGACCATTGCACCGACTAAAACAATACCGTGTACGAAGTTAGAGCCAGACATTAACGGGGTATGTAAGATCACGGGCACTTTAGAAATAATTTCATAGCCCGTGAAACCCGCTAACATAAAGATATACAGTGCGGTAAATCCATCCATTAGGCTGTTGCCTCCACTAATTGACGAATGGCATCCGGCATAATTTTGCCTTCATGGGTTAATAATGCGCCTGCAATCACTTCATCATTAAAATCAGGCTGATACTGCCCCTCTTTGAGCATAGGGCTTAGAAAATTAAATAAGTTCTTGGCGTACATTTCAGACGCGTGGACTGGCACTTGGCTAGGTACGTTTAACGGTGCATGAATCAGGATATCGTTATGCATAACGGTTTGCCCCGGCTGACTTAAGCTACAGTTGCCACCGCCTTCTGCCGCCAAATCAATAATCACCGCGCCGGGCTTCATACCCTCTACCGTCGATTTGGGAATAATTTTGGGCGAAGGGCGACCGGGCACAGCCGCTGTAGTAATCAATACATCGGCGGTTGCAATATGTTTGGCTAATTCCGCTTGTTGTTGCTGCTTCTCTTCGGCGGTTAATTCACGCGCATAACCCCCTGCACCTTCCGCACTAATGCCCAGCTCAATAAATTTCGCGCCTAATGATTGTACTTGCTCTTTGGTGGCTGAACGCACGTCATAGCCTTCAACCATTGCGCCTAAACGTTTGGCGGTGGCAATGGCTTGTAAACCGGCGACGCCTGCACCAATCACAATCACTTTGGCGGGGCGAATAGTACCAGCGGCGGTTGTTAGCATCGGGAAAAACCGCACGGATAAATCTGCGCCCATAATAGCGGCTTTATAACCAGCAACAGCCGCTTGCGAGGACAATACGTCCATCGCTTGCGCCCGCGAAATACGCGGTACTAATTCCATTGCAAAGCTAGTCACGCCTTGATCACGCAAGGCTTTTACGCGCTCGGGGTATTTATACGGCTGTAACGTGCCAATTAATACGCTACCCGCTGGCAATTGTTGAATATCGGCTAATTCAGGGGGTTGTACTGTCCAAATAATTTTGGCTTGTTTGTATAACTCAGCCGCTGAATCAACTAAGTTTGCACCGGCTTGTGTAAACGTACTGTCTGGAATTAGAGCAGCCTGACCCGCTCCGGCTTCAATTGCTACTTGTACGCCCAGTTTAGCTAATTTTTGGATAACGCTGGCTTCAATGGCAACGCGCCGCTCACCCGCCAAGCGCTCTTGGGGGATTCCCACGATTAGGGACATATTCTAACTTCTCCAAGTTTGTGGTGAGTTTTAATGATGAAATAAGCAGAAAGACTAAGCGTCTATGCTAGTCAACATGTTAGCGGAGGGGTGAAAGCCCATTAAATATTCATAACAGGGTAGAGCAGGCACAAAAAAGCCAGCGCGAGGCTGGCTTTTTGTTTAAATACCAAAGGTACTTAAGAATTAACGACCACGAGTGCCGGATGCCGTTACATCTACGCGGCGGTCAGCAGCGCGTTGTTCAGCAGTTGCAGGTGGTTGTTTAGCTTGAGATTCACCTAAACCTTGAACTTGTAATGCAGCGGCTGGAATGCCTTTGCCTACTAAGTAGTTAGCTACAGATGCAGCACGGCGTTTAGATAAATCTAAGTTATAAGCGTCAGTACCGATGTAGTCAGTGTGACCTGAAACGCTAATACCGCTTACGCGAGCGCCTTGTAAACCACCCACGAATTGGTCTAATGCCATCATACCCGCTGGTTTCAGAGTAGCTTTATCGAAGTCGAAGGTCGTATCCGCACTCAGTGAAACTTTTTGGATTGGTTTAGGTTGTGGTTTAGGTTGCGGTTTTGGCTGTGGTTTAGGTTTAGGTTTTGGCTGTGGTTTAGGTTGTGGTTTAGGTTTAGGTGGAGGAGCTACCTCACCTTCACAGCCTTCTGGCATACTACCAAATTGTGCTTGTACGCACTCACCTGCGCTATTTTTCACTGCTTCGCCAGCACTGTTTTGTACGTATTTTCCGTCTTCTGCTGCGAACGCAGTAGTGGTCATCATAACTGCGACCATTGCAGCTATACTGACACCTGCAACTTTTTTCAGAGTCATTGTGATCTCCTTAAGCCTGGTTTCGAGTTCAAGTTGTTGAATAATTATCCAGTTGTCTGAATCTGTATTCTGAGCAGACCCCGCACAATAGCTGCCTTGCTCAACCAATGTGCTATATATACAACATGCTGGGAGATTATAGGTTAAATAACCTTTATAAGCTACCTGCCGGGATCATTTTTCCCAACAAATGTATCATTATTACAACATTTTGTATACTGGACGCATCGACACAATAAGATAGTAGGCAAAGGTATGCAAGGCAAAAGATCCCCGCTAATTCAAGCAATCAATGATCTATTAGAAATTATGGCGCAGTTGCGTAATAAAGAAACAGGTTGTCCGTGGGATTTAAAGCAAACATGGCAAAGCTTATTGCCTTATACCTTAGAAGAAGTTTATGAAGTAGTAGATGCGGTTGATCGGCAAGATGCCCCCGCGTTGTGTGATGAATTAGGCGATTTATTATTACAAATCGTGTTCATGTCGCAAATTGCACAAGAACAGGGGCTATTTAGTTTTCAGGATGTAGTACATGCCATTAGTCAGAAAATGCTAAGACGGCATCCGCATGTGTTTGCTGATACTAACTATGCCTCCATTGAGGAGCAAAAGCAGGGCTGGGAAGCCATTAAGCAAGCCGAGCGTGCGGCAAAATCGACCGAAACCAATAATCCATTTTTTGCGGATATTCCTTTAAGTCTTACGGCATTACAACGCAGTGAAAAATTACAAAAGCGTGCGGCACGTGTGGGTTTTGATTGGCAAACTTGGCAACAAGTTGTACCAAAAATTCAGGAAGAATTAGCAGAAGTGGTCGAAGCCGTTGAACAACAACAAGGGCAAGCCCGCATTCAAGAAGAAATTGGTGACTTATTATTTGCGGTTACTAATTTGGCGCGTTTCTTACATGTGAATTCTGAAAATAGTTTACGGCTGGCAAATCATAAATTTGAAAAGCGCTTTTTACAGATGCAAGGCTATTTATTAGCGCAAGGTTTGACCTTAGAACAATGTGATTTAGCGCAAATGGAAGAGGCTTGGTTGGCGGTGAAGCAATTAGAAAAAAATACCTAAAAAAATGCCCCCGGTAGTCGGAGGCAATTTTCCACACAGAAGGCTTTATTATTGTTATTCGCAGATTCTTATTATTATGTTCTTACTTCCTTTAAATCCCCCTTGCTTTTAAAGCAAAGGGGCTGAGGAGTTGGGACGGTCAGACATTTTATTGTTATTCATCGTTAAGTCTGCTCTCATTCCCTTAGGGCTTGCTGAAACTTGTTGTTATTGTTAGTACAAGGCTTCCTTAAATTTCCTCCTGCTTTAAACACAGGAGGAGATAGGAGTCGGGATCGGCTAGGCATTTTATTGTTGTTAATGGTTAAGCCTGCTCTCATTTCCCTTGGGGCTTGCTGGTAAACTTCTAATCCGTTAGCCCTTATTTTTATTGTTGTGTCCTTGTGATAACTCTATTGCAACCCCTGTGCCAACTGTAAACATGATAAATAAATTATTAATTTATAAATAAATTTAATTAATTAATGTATTTTTTAAGCAGAAATGACATAAACAACCTTGTCAGTTTGTGACAAGGTTGACATGTATTCAGTTGGAAATTTCAGCGAATTGTCAGAATTGACTTAGCGTAAGCTGGCACGCAAGGCTTGGCGGATCATATCTTCCACGCTTAAACCTTGGTTTTCATAAGCGGCAATCATTTGGCTGGCTTGTACAGGTTTATAACCCAAGGCAAGTAAGGCATTAATCGCTTCATCACTATGCGACAGGCTAAAGGGCTTAGCCGTTGTGTTGTTTACCGCTTCAGTTTCGGTCAGTTTGGGCAAGCGGTCGCGTAATTCAATGACTAAACGTTCAGCGGTTTTCTTGCCCACGCCCGGGATTTTGCTCAGGCGTGTAATATCGTTGCTATGAATCGTGTGATTAAATTCCACAGGACTCATACCCGAGACAATCGCCAACGCCATTTTAGGGCCAACACCATTTACTTTTAAGAGTAAGCGGAAGAGTTCGCGTTCGGTGGTCGTGCTGAAGCCGTATAAGGCTTGCGCATCTTCACGAACTACAAAATGCGTATATAGGGTGGCTTCTTGCTCAAGTTCGGGCAAGTCGTAGAACGTAGTCATAGACGCCTGTACTTCATAGCCCACGCCATTTACATCAATTAATAAATCAGGCGGTTGTTTAATTAATAATTTTCCGCGTAATAAACCAATCATGAGGATGACCTTGTACTTGCTTGCGCAAGGCGTTGATTAATATGCCCCACATGCGCATGGCATAAGGCAATAGCCAGTGCATCAGCAGCATCTGCTTGTAATGTGCCATGTAAACCCAACATATATTTAATCATGTGTTGCACTTGGGTTTTATCGGCTGAACCTTTACCAACGGTGGCTTGCTTGATTTCACGCGGGCTGTATTCCGCAACCGTTAAACCAGCGACCACGCCCGCACAAATTGCTGCACCGCGTGCTTGCCCCAGTTTTAATGCACCACCTGCGTTAGTCGCTACAAACACATTTTCAATCGCCATTTCCTGCGGTTGGTACTGTTGAATAATGCTTGTCACTTCAGCAAAGATTTTGCCTAGACGGTCGGGCAGTAAGGAATCACGATGTAGGCGCAGACAAGCACTATATATATGAGTGCTACGTTGCCCATTGCTATCAATCACCCCGATACCCATTTGCCGAGAACCGGGGTCAATGCCTAAGATACGGCGAATATTCATTAGCCGTGTGCTTCTAAGGCTTCATCGCTGATGTCCGCATTGGTATAAACGTCTTGTACGTCGTCCAAATCTTCCAGCATATCAATCATTTTCAGCAATTTAGCCGCTATATCGCCATCCACAAAGGTGGAGTTATCGGCGCGTAAGGTGACTTCAGCATTATCTGGCGTAAAACCCGCCGCGACTAAGGCATCTTTCACCGCAGTAAAATCTTCCGGTGCAGTAATAATTTCCGCAGAACCGTCTTCATCCATTTGAATATCATCAGCACCGGCTTCTAATGCTGCTTCCATCAGCTTTTCTTCATCAACGCCGGGGGCGAAGTTCATTACACCAATCTTTTTAAATTGGAAAGCAACTGAACCATTTGTGCCTAAATTGCCGCCGTGTTTGGTAAACGCATGGCGTACTTCACCTACAGTACGGTTAACGTTATCGGTCATGGTATCCACTATGACGGCAATCCCGCCCGGGCCGTAACCTTCATAACGCACTTCCGTATAATTTTCTGCGCCGGTCTCACCCGAACCACGTTTACACGCTTTTTCGATGGTATCTTTCGGCATATTTGCGCCCAAAGCTTTATCAACTGCTAAGCGTAACCGAGGGCTTGCATTTGGATCAGAGGTTTTACCTTCACGGGCTGCAACCGTAATTTCACGGATGAGCTTTGTCCAAATTTTACCGCGTTGTTTATCTACTGCCGCTTTTTTATGCTTAATATTTGCCCATTTACTATGGCCAGCCATGTGAAACTCTCATCATTAATTTTTGCAAAATGACGCTTAGTTTAACACAAACTGACGGCAAGGTTAGAACGCCCATCGCGCAAAATCTGCCATATGCTTAACGTTGTGATAACACCGTTTTTAAAATAGTCGGTGGCGTCGCTGCAATCCGAAAATCATCAAAATCCGCGTAGCAATCCCAACGCGGCGCCCAATCAGCAGTATTGCCACCGTGGAAGGTGCTAAAAATAAAGGAGTCAATCATACCTTTATTACCATAGCGCCATAACATATCGTGCCGATCCGCAATCTTTTGATTATTTAACCAAATAGTATAAGTTCCATCGCTTTTTCCCGGATTGTTTAAACGAATGCGTTGGGTAATCGTGTACCAGACATCCGGTTTTAAGAAGGTATTGGTTTCCCAGCTTTCACCCCAGTGATTTTCCTTAGGCATACCCACGTAATACACATACGGTACAAGTTTGCCATCGTTTAACCACATTAAACGCGCTGTCCAGCCGTCACCGTGCACGGGTTTAACCCCGTTAGAATATTTGCCATCGCCACTGGCTAAACCGGGTAATTTACCGCCTTTGCGAAAATCAAAGTTAGGCTGAAAACGTACCCGATAGCTGAGGTAATATTCCTCTGCTTGCTGTAAACGTACCAACGCTTGACCGCCACTTTTAACCGGCCCGACTTGATGCGCAGGGTATTTAATGCGTAATAAGCGGCTACGGGGATTTGCTTTATCAATTTCAATACAAGCACGCCCGCGTGTGCCATCCCACACGGCTGATTGCCAATCTTGTTGAAACAGTTTTCCTGTATAAATTTGTTTGACGGGTAATTGATTGAAACTGACGGTCAGTTCCCCTTGGGGTGTTGCAGCGCTCGCAGCCGCCGAACTCCCTATTCCTGCTAATAGACCCATTAGCAGTGTAGAAGTACGTAATTGCATATAAACATTAAGCCCGATGTTTACTCTTTGATTGAGAGTATATTTTAAACGGAAAAGTTCCCGACAAAATAACACTTTCTATACTATGAAAGGTGGACAGGGGTTGTATAGGGGAAGTGAAGCCATGAGCGCAGACGGTTGGGTTATTTTACTGCTTATTATTTTTATCTTAGGTTTCCTATTGGGTTATCGAATCGGTACAGCCAAAGCGTTTGATGAAGGCTTTAGTCAAGGTGAACTTAAAGGCATACAACGTGGGCATGAAATAGGACAGTATGATGGCTTAAAGGCGGGATTACGGGCGGAAATGATTCAAGCTATGCAAAAAACGTTTAAGGATATGCCCACCGCTGATCCTGAAATGGAAGCAATGCGGGGGCAGGTACGGCAAGAATTATTCACTGCATTACAAGACGCTAAGCCAAAGGAAAACAAAGAGAAATCCGCAAAATATCAATTTGATCCCATGCAGTGGTCGATTTATGGTTGGATTATTTTATTTCTATTGGCATTTAGTTTGGCTTATATATTTCTGTGAAAACACTTAGGTTCTGTAGGATTTGAATGTGATATTTGTCAGCACAGAGTCAGTCTAGGTCTGCTATGTTAATAGCTGAGCGTTATTGACTATAGTGGAGCGATAGAATGAGTCAACAGAACGATGTTGTTGATAACAAATCTAATGAAGAACAAGCGTTAAATGCAGGGTTAGAGACCTTAGCAACGGTGCAAAACAGTACCAAAGCGCAAGACGCAAAAGTAACAGCCGCAGAAGATATTTTAGACAAGTCTAATATGCCCGTTAAAGATGGCGAAATGGCATTAAAAGCCTTAGAGTCTATTTTAGAAGGTGCATCACCCGATGATGCGGCTGCTTTAAAAAGCGCTTTATTGCGTTGGCAGAAGTTTGAAGCGGGTATGCCCGTTAGCCCAGATGATGAATTGGTAGATGACTGGCGTAATGCGGTTTATCCATACAAAAATCGTTTGTCGCGTAAAACTTACGAAAAGCAAAAATATCATCTACAAGTCGAACTGCTGAAATTACAAGCATGGGTTAAAGAAACCGGGCAACGCTTAGTAATTTTCTTTGAAGGCCGGGATGCAGCGGGTAAGGGTGGTGCAATTAAACGCTTCATGGAGCATCTCAATCCACGGGGGGCGCGTGTAGTGGCGTTAGAGAAACCGACCGATTTGGAAAAAGGTCAGTGGTATTTCCAGCGTTATATTCAGCATTTACCATCAGCGGGTGAAATCGTGTTGTTTGACCGTTCTTGGTATAACCGCGCTGGGGTTGAGCGGGTTATGGGTTTCTGTACCAATGAAGATTACCAAGCGTTTATGCGCCAAGCACCTGAATTAGAACGTGATTTAGTGAATAGCGGTATTCACTTGATTAAATTCTGGTTCTCCGTTAGCCGTAAAGAACAACGTCGTCGTTTTAAAGAACGTGAATTACATCCCTTAAAACAATGGAAGCTAAGCCCGATTGACTTAGCTTCCTTGGATAAATGGGATGATTACACCAAAGCGAAAGAATCTATGTTCTTCCATACCGACACCTCTGAATCGCCTTGGATTGTCATTAAATCCGACTGTAAAAAACGTGCACGCTTAAATGCAATGCGTTATGTTTTGAACAAATTGGATTACAAAGGTAAAGATAACCGTAATATTGGCAATACCGACCCGCTGATTGTGGGACGTGCCAGCTTTAACGGTCAAGCTTAAGCCCAAGACCAAGGGGAAGAGGCTTAACCTCTTCCTTTTGGTAATCTTAAAACCTGTCCCACTGATAAATTATCGACAGACTTTAAACCGTTTAAACGCATTAATTTTTTGACGGGAATACCCGTTTCCTGCATGACACCGTATAAGGTATCGCCGGTTCTGACTTGATAAACCCCTTGCTGTTGACTACGGGTTTTACGTTGCCCCCACGGCCAGTTACGTTCTGCGCCTTGCGCTTTAAACAATGCTTGTTTAGTACGTATTCGTTTATTCGCGGGTTTACCGTCATTCACAGGCGTAAAAATAGCCCCTACTGCTAAATGAGTAGGTTCAGCTTTTACTGCATCATAACGCGCAAAGCGGGCTTGTGATTTACCCTTCGAGAACTTGCTATAAGCGTGCATGACTTTGCCCACATAATAGCTATTCGGAATACGCCCGGATAAACCCACATTGCCTTCACCCGCGTTATAAGCGGCTACAGCGCGGTGTGTGTTGCCATTATAGCGGTCTAATAACAAGCTTAGGTATTTTGTGCCGCCATGAATATTTTGCTGGGCACTGTAGCCATTCTTAATATTGAAGCGGCGCGCCGTACCCGGCATAAGTTGCATTAAACCTTTTTCGCCGGATGAACCTCGCGCCGTTGGTTTAAAACAGCTTTCAATGGTAATTACCGATTTAATTAAGCTGGTGCTAACGCCGTATTTTTGGGCGGCTTGATTAATGGTTTGGCGAAAGGGTGATGCTTTAGCTTCTAGCGTATCTGCGCTAAGGGTTTGGCAACCGCCGCCACCTGTAGGCGTAGCCACTCTGGCTTTGTAACGAAACTTTTTTATTGGTGCTGCGGCGCTGGTACGTTTGAATGATTTAAAGGCTTTAGCGGATGCATGTGCTGTATTGAAATAAGTCGGTGCAGCCGTCAGCGATACTGTCATTAATGCGCCGACAGTATAAGAAGTGATCTTGTCCATAATGATCGTGTTTAGTCCTTTAAATGAAAAGTTAGCATAGTTAGCCCCCTTGTATGTAGTGTTAGTGCTTGCGCTTGTCAAGTACAAGGAATGATAGACGCGCTTATTTATCAAGATGTTAGCCTAATTGCAAGTTCATTTTATAAATCATTGGATGAATGCAGACTGATTGTTAACCCTTAACAAGCGCAATAGAAAAAGCCTTAGTTCAATTCAACTAAGGCTATTGCTATGGAGAGAGGAACATTGAAAGCTGGTTTAATGTAAACGCAAATTAAGCCTCGCAAGCTGAAGTGCTTTTACTACAACCTTGACCGCTGTGTTGGTTATTATGAGCATTATGCTGTTGGTGAGCACCCGCGCCGGGCTGTGTCCCTTGTGTACCGGAATTATTTTGATTAGCGTTGTTATTGCTGTTATCACCTGTATTGGCTTGTAACATTTGTAACAATTGCATAATTAAATTTGTCAGTAGCTGGGTCATTTGATCTGTATTTGTGCCAGAACTGCTATTATCCGTATTAGCGCCTGTGCTGCCATTTGCTCCACCTACGGTTGAGCTGGCATTATTCGCATCTGCTCCACGTGCATTATAAACTTCATGAAAGTTGCGCACGCTGCTAGCACTTGGGGTTGAACTAGCAGCCGCGCTGTAATCATTATAATTATTATTGCCAATGCTATTGGGTGCAGAATTAGCACCAATCGTTAAACTATCCATGTTGACGAACTCCGTTTTAATAAGTAAGCCGAGGCGTTCTCGGTCACATACTAAAACAATAGTGGAGATTGTTTAGAAAACCCTAAGAGTTCAATAAATGGTATGAATTGGTCGCTAAATGGTTTGAACCTGTTTGAAAAGCAAGCAAATTGCTAAGCCTATTTGCTTGCTTGCTGAGAGTTGTTTAATGCAGTGCTGAAATATTGATAGTAAATGAACCTTTCCACGGGTCAGCTTTCGCACATTCGGTCACATAGATTTTATAGTCGCCGGTGTATTCCGTGGTACTGCTATGAGTGGAATGGCAATCTGCGCCCCAATCGTCAATGCTTTCCCCAGTGGGATCGACTACAGAAACCGTAATCGGATGACGGTTTGAAACTGGCTGAATATCAAAACGTTGTCCCGCTTGTAAGCCAATAATATAAACGCGCTGACTGTTATAACTGCTTAAAGTACCTGTAACGGTTTTAGACACCGCATTGCGGGCAAATTTAATACGTTCGGCGGCTTGGCTTGCCGTGCTTACTAAACAAAAGGCGGCAATCAACGCGGTGCTTAACACTTTATGTATGACTTTCATCATCTATCCTCCATTTTTATTAAACCTGAGCTTAGACAATAGTGGATTTATTTGCTGGGAAAAAAGGGATGAATTCAACACTTATTTAAAATCAACGGATTGCCACTCATGTTCCAGCAAACCATAAAACACATAATCTTCGTATTGTTCCCATTTTTTGGTATGTTGGCGCAGTGTGCCTTCATACTGCATGTGCAATTTCTGCATAACCCGTCCCGAAGCCGGATTGCGGGCTAAATAACGCGCATAAACGCGAATCAGGGCTAACTCATTAAACGCATAAGCCAACACGGCTTGCGCGGCTTCGGTACAAAAACCTTTCCCCCAATACGGTTTGCCAACCCAATAACCCAGTTCTGCTTGATGCTGTTTGCTAATGCTCATTTGTGGATTTCAGGTATAATCCGCGCCTTTACTGCTTTGATTTCAGATTCGTTATGACCGACCGCTTACAAGAAACGGCGCGCCGCCGTACCTTTGCTATTATTTCCCACCCAGATGCGGGTAAAACCACCATGACCGAGAAGGTATTGTTATTCGGGGGGGCGATTCAGTTGGCGGGGACGGTGAAAGGGCGTAAGGCGGCGCGGCATGCCACGTCCGACTGGATGGCAATGGAGAAGGAACGCGGGATTTCGGTTACCTCATCGGTGATGCAGTTTCCTTACAACGGGCGCATTGTCAATTTGTTGGACACACCGGGGCATGAGGATTTCTCGGAGGATACTTATCGCGTGTTAACCGCCGTGGATTCGGCTTTAATGGTGATCGACGTGGCGAAAGGGGTTGAGGAACGTACCATTAATTTGATGGAGGTTTGTCGCCTGCGGGATACGCCGATTATGACCTTTATTAATAAACTCGACCGCGAAGGCAAAGAGCCGATTGAGTTGTTGGATGAAGTCGAAACGGTATTGAAAATTAAATGTGCGCCGATTACTTGGCCGGTGGGCATGGGTAAGCGTTTAAAAGGCATTTATCATTTATACCAAGACAAAGTGATTTTGTACGAAGGCAGCACCGAGCGCAAAGTCGAATATAAAGAAATTCAAGGCATAGATAATCCCGAACTCGATGAATTATTAGAGTTTCAGGCGCAAGAATTACGTGATGAAATCGAATTAGTCAAAGGTGCGAGCCACGCATTTGATTTGCAAGAATACCTAGACGGCAAGCTTACCCCGGTTTATTTCGGCACGGCGTTAAATAGTTTTGGTATCCGCGAATTACTCGATGATTTTGTGGAAAACGCACCTGCGCCACAAGCTCGCCCCACCACTAGCCGTAAAGTGGAAGCCACCGAAGAACCGTTTACCGGCTTTGTGTTTAAAATCCAAGCCAATATGGACCCTCAACACCGCGACCGTATTGCGTTTATGCGGGTGTGTTCGGGCAAATTTGAAAAAGGCATGAAAGCCAAGCATGTGCGCATTGGTAAAGACGTAAAAATTCCCGATGCCTTAACTTTTATGGCTTCTGACCGCGAACATGTGGAAGACGCTTACCCCGGCGATATTATTGGCATTCATAACCACGGTAGTATTCGCATTGGCGATACCTTTACCCAAGGCGAGAATTTGCAATTCACAGGCATTCCCAACTTCGCGCCAGAATTATTCCGGCGTGCGCAATTGCGTGACCCGCTAAAAATGAAGCAATTGCAAAAAGGTTTAGCCGAATTGTGCGAAGAAGGCGCGACCCAGTTATTTAAACCTTTAAATAATAATGACTTGATATTAGGCGCGGTGGGTGTATTGCAGTTCGATGTGGTCGCACAACGCTTAAAAGACGAATATAAAGTCGATGCGATTTTTGAAGGCGTTAATGTGCAAACCGCCCGTTGGGTCACTTCAACCAATGAAAAGAAATTTGAAGAATTTAAAGCCAAAGCTTCGCAAAACTTAGCGTATGACCATGCAGGTGAACTGGTGTATATCGCACCAACGCGGGTGAATTTACAAATGGCGCAAGAAAAATGGCCGGATATTCAATTCCATTCCACTCGTGAACATGGGGTTGCAGTGTAAAAACCCAAAAGGGGAAAGGCACAGGCTTTTCCCTTAATTGTGGACAAAGGTTTAGTTATATACCTCCACCAAACAATCATAATAAGTGGCGGCCGCGCCTAAATCGGTTAAGGCTTGGCTGGCGATTTCATTACAATTTTTGCCGTCTTTAGACAGTTTTTTCCACCAAATCGACGGTGCAACCACGACTCCTTGGCGCACGTTGTCGGTGATAACCGCTAAGGCTGTAAATGAGCCTCGGTCATTTTTAATCGTGACCGTTTGCCCGTTTTCAATTCCGCGTAATGCAGCATCGTCTGGGTTTAATTCAACAGTAGGTTCGGGCGTTTTGCTATGCAGGCTAGTAACATTCACAAACGAGCTATTTAAAAAGTGACGTGCGGGTGGGGAGATAAATTGCAGCGGGTAACGCTGAGCTAATTTGGGTTGATTTAAGGCAGATTCGTGTGGCGGCAAAAAATCGGGTATAGCGTATTCGCCCAATTCAGCAGCAACAAATTCAAACTTGCCGGAATGGGTCGGAAAATTGCCTTGGGCAAATGGTGCGTCGGGAACAGCTAAACGCTGCCAACCTTGGTATTGTAAAGTTACCCATTGCATCGTTTGCGTGTGCGGATGCTGCCAATCAAACACTTGTTGCATCAGGCTTGCATCATCTTCTTGTAAAGCGGTATCAGTTAAACCCATACGTGCGGCAATCAGGCGGAAAATTTCACTGTTGGGTTTGCACTCACCTAAGGGTTGAATGGCTTGTTGGCTGAGTTGAATATAGTTATGCCCGTAAGCGCGGTGAATATCGCTGTGTTCCAATTGCGTGGTGGCGGGCAAAATAATATCGGCATAATCGGCACTATCGGTTTGAAAATGTTCCAACACCACGGTAAACAAGTCTTCGCGGGCAAAGCCTGCGGCAACTTTGGCACTGTCTGGCAAAATCGCTACAGGATTGCAGTTATACACGATGAGTGCTTCGATTTTGTCATCGCCGTCTTGCAAGAGCGCGTTGCCTAATTGACTCAGGTTGATTGTACGGGCGGGGTGTCGGCGTAGTTCGGGGCGTTCTAAGGCTGGGGTATTAAACGGAAAAAAGCCTGAGGTTGACATAATCAAACCGCCCGCTTTATGTCGCCACGCGCCTAATACGGTGGGAATAGCAATCGCTGCTCTAACCGCGTTACCGCCGCCGCGCACGCGTTGCATACCATAACCCAGCTTCACTAATACGGGTTGCTGGTCTTGCATGGCGGTTTTGCCCAACAATTGCGCGAGATTTTCGATTTCCTGCGCCGTAATGCCGCAAATTTCGGCGGCTTCAGTCGGTGGGTAAGCTTGTGCACGCTTGGCTACGGCTGCAAAACCGTTGGTATAGGCTTGAATATAGGCGTGGTCAATTAGTCCATCACGGATTAACACATGCAATAAACTTAAGGCTAACGCGCCATCAGTACCGGGTAAAATCGCAATATGTTGCTGGCATTTTTGCGCAGTTAATGAACGATGCGGATCAATCGCTATTAAAATCGCGCCTTGGCGTTGTGCCATTTGCGCCCGCCGCCAAAAATGCACCCCCGTTACGATTGGGTTGCTACCCCAAATTAAAATCACTTTGGCATGTTCAACTTGTTCAAGATCAGCGCTGACGCCTGCGCCCATACTGGCTTTTAACGCTGCACCACCCGCACTAGCACACACGGTTCTATCTAAAAATGAGGCACCGATACGATTAAAAAAGCGCGCTGCCATACCTTCTTGCTGCACTTTGCCCATGGTGCCGCCATAACTACAGGGCAGAATGGCTTGCGGATTGCGTTGCCTAATCTCATTTAATTTAGTGGCAATAGTCTCTAAAGCTTCGTCCCAACTAATGCGCTGGAACTGCCCTGAACCTTTGTTACCAATGCGTTTTAAGGGGTAGAGCAAGCGTTCAGGGTGATAAGTACGCTCTAAATAACGCGAAACTTTGGTACACAACACGCCTGCGGTAGGTGGATGCTGCGGATTGCCTTCAATATGTATCGCTCGCCCTTGTTCATTGACTGTCACTAACATAGAGCAGGTATCAGGGCAATCATGTGGGCAGACAACATGTACCGTTTGCATATAAGACCTTTGCCGAGGTGGATTAAATTTGATAGTACAAAACAGAGTAATTAAGTCAACTATTGAGTATAATTACGGTCAAACAGTTAAAGGTTTTTATTGTTTTTGTTAAGGAGCAGCTCATGTTCCATTATCTGCGTATTTCCCTGAACCGATTGTTTGATTGGTTGTGGCAAATGGGCATCAATTGGCTAAATGCTACCCCAAATGAACAAGATTTTAGCACCATCTACAATTTTGAAGCGTTAGAACGCGATGTACGCCCCGCCGATGTGATTTTATTTGCAGGGCAAACGCGGGTGAGTCGCGTTATTCAAAGCGTAGCCTTATCACCGTGGACACATGCCGCCATTTATATTGGGCGATTAAACGACATTCGTGACCCTGAAATTAAAGCGCGGTTGGCAACCTTTTACCAAGGCGATCCTTTAGAGCCGTTGGTGGTTGAATCTTTGCTAGGGCGTGGCACAATTGTGACACCCTTAAGAACCTATCAACGTGAGCATTTACGCGTGTGCCGTCCAACGGGCTTAACGTGGCGTGATGCAGATAGTGTGGCACACATGGCAATTAAACACTTGGGGATGGGTTACGATGTGCGCCAATTATTGGATTTAGCACGCTTTATGTTCCCGTATGCGATTTTGCCTCGGCGTTGGCGCTCGTCCTTGTTCCAACATAATGCTGGTGAACCCACGCATATTGTCTGTTCCAGTATGATTGCGCGTTGTTTTCAAAGTGTGCATTACCCGATTCTGCCTAGTATTGAAGGCAAGCAACACGAACGGCAATTCTATGAACGCAACTTTCGCTTATTTACGCCTGCCGATTTTGACTATTCACCGTATTTCGATGTGATTAAATACCCCGCGTGGACAGCCAATTGTGAGCCAGTCTATCGTACACTGCCTTGGTCGGAAGCATCTAGCGTGCAAACTCAACCCAAACCGCGTTTAGATACCCCTGTTACGCAAGCATGGGAACAAGCTGCCCAACGCGTACAACAACGCGCCTATCTCTATTGGGAGAGGTTGGCATTCCCTACAATCCGGTTGCATAAAAATTCCATGAAGGATATATAGAATAGGTGATTTAACACACTCATTAAGGAAGGAGGATTCATGCCTGAGTTATTTTCGGCAGATTGGATGAATGAATTAAAAAATCAATGGAATGCTGACCCAGAAGTAAAAGACAAATTAGCTGAAATTGGCTTTAGTTCAGTGATTGCTTGTGGCTTCAAAGGCGAAGATAAACCACGCGGCGTATTCGTTGTTGAAAACGGTGAATGTGTTCGTGCGGGTGCATATGCTGATGAAAGCGCTGATTGGGATATGCGTGCTGATCGTAAAGATTGGATGAAATGGGTGAAAGACGGTCTAGGCTTAGTGGGTTTAGGCACAGCTTATACGTTCGGTAAACTGAAATTCGTCAAAGGCGATTATGGCGCTATGATGAAAAACCCTAAAATGGCAGGGCCGTTCGTCAAGTCATTTGGTCTAATGGCTAAAATTGATACGCAATAATTGGCATAATGGACAATTGAGCACTAAGTAACGTTTGCTTAGTGCTTAGCTAACAGCATAATAACAATAAGAGGTTTAGCGTAATGGGCTTTTTACGTAATCTATTGGCGGCTATCGGTGTGTTAAGTCTAATAATTGGCACAGTCGCTTATCTCAAATTTGCACCCATGTTGGGGCAAGTGTCTAATCTTAAACAAGATGTACAAGTGTTAAAGCAGCTTGATCCCAAAGCCAAGCAAGTTTATACCGAAGTTTGGGATAAATTAAAAAGTAGCGGAAATAGTGCCGATGCGACCGTTTGGAAAGTGCCGGTGAAAGCAGGTTTAACGGCGGAGGCTGTCGAGCAAAGTCTCGCTAAAGCGGCGAATGCTTACCTCATTACTAATCTGTATCCAGTCTCAGTTTCAGAACTGGCTAAAGCTGAAACTGGTTTAGAGCATCGTTTATTTAAAACCTACCAAGTATGCGGTGGTATGACCGCTATGCTGATGCTGGAACAATCCGATGCTGCCTCTGCCTATCTACCTTGCCAAGTATCGTTAGTGCAGGATAAGCAAGGTAATTTAGCTCTGTATTCACAAAATATGGACATGATGATTTACGGGGGTAAACCTTTGCCGCCTGCTTTGTTGGGTGAAGCTACTAAAATTAAAAACAGTATTTTAGACATGATGAATAAAGCAGCAGCAGGTGCTTAATCGTCATTAATGCCAAAAATAACGCCCAATGCCATTAGAATAATGCTGGCATACCATAGCCAGAAACCAATCCCAAGGCGCAATATGTGCATGGTTGTGCCTTGGCTGGGAATAGATTCAAACCAAAATGCATGACCACCGACTAATACCGCTAACACTGCCATTGTCATGGCGCGATTAGGATGATGATGCATCATTAACACTGCCATCAGAATCAGTAAGTTAGCATACCAAGCAAATTGGAATAGAGAAAAACCTAGCCAGCCCGTGGCAAACACCCAATAGCCCATGACTGAACCTTGTGTGGTGTGAAATGCTACTTGAATAAGAGATGCGACCCACAATAAGCCACCTAAAAATAAAGCAATGGCCGGAAGTGGAATTTTCGGATTGTGTAATAAATTCATAAGCCCGTGACGTCAGGGTTAGTCAAAGGGTGCTGACACACACCCGAATATCAGCGCAAGAGTATAGATAGAAATGTTCATGGCTGCATGTAACGCTGTGATTTTGTTCAATGTCTTAACAAAGTGCATATTATGCACCTAAATAACTCTTAATTTAATTTATTCACCGTTTTAGTGATTTTTTAATGATTAAATTACCTTACTGACTGAAATTATTCTGAAAATCCCCGTTTTTGTGCGACTGCCTACTAGTACCGCAATTTAAGCGCATTATGATAGCGTTTTTAGATTAACTGTTGTTGGGAGGTAGCCAAGCAATGGCCGATATGACCACCGCTTTGGATACATTATTTGTGCTATTAGGTGCAGTAATGATTCTTGCCATGCATGCAGGCTTTGCCTTTTTAGAGGTCGGCACGGTACGGCATAAAAATCAGGTTAATGCGCTTGTTAAGATTCTTACCGATTTTGCGGTTTCAACGATTGCTTATTTCTTTATAGGCTATTATATCGCGTATCACACCAATTTCTTTGGCAGTGCAGGCAGTTTGAGTATTAACAATGGCTATGAACTGGTTAAATTCTTCTTCCTCCTAACCTTTGCGGCTGCGATTCCCGCGATTATTTCCGGTGGAATTGCGGAACGCGCGAAATTCTACCCGCAATTGGCAGCAACTTTTATCTTGGTTGCACTGGTTTATCCATTTTACGAAGGCATGATTTGGAATAAGTTATACGGCGTGCAAGATTGGTTAAAAAATACCTTTGGTGCAGAGTTTCACGATTTTGCAGGTTCAGTGGTAGTACACGCGATGGGTGGCTGGATTGCGCTAGGCGCAGTCATTATGTTGGGGCATCGTTACGGCCGTTATAATAAACAAGGTCAATTAACCTCTGCACATCCGCCTTCCAGCATTCCATTCTTAGCTTTAGGCGCTTGGGTATTAATCGTTGGCTGGTTTGGCTTTAACGTTATGTCTGCCCAAAAAGTGGGGGACATTAGCGGTCTAGTTGCGATGAATTCCTTAATGGCAATGGTCGGTGGCATTTTAACCGCCTTATTTATGGGCGAAAACGACCCCGGCTTCGTACACAATGGCCCGTTAGCTGGACTGGTTGCCGTGTGTGCGGGTTCAGATTTAATGCATCCGATGGGCGCATTAGTGGTGGGGGCGATTGCAGGCGCATTATTCGTTTGGGCGTTTACCCTCACGCAAAATAAACTGAAAATTGATGATGTATTAGGTGTGTGGCCGTTGCACGGTTTATGCGGTGCATGGGGCGGTATTGCGGCTGGCATCTTTGGTTTAGAAGCCTTAGGCGGTAAAGGCGGCGTGAGTCTAGCTTCACAAACTGTCGGTACGCTGATTGGCGTAGGTATTGCGACGATTGCGGGTTTTGTGGTGTATGGCTTGCTCAAGAAAACCGTCGGTATTCGCCTCAGCCAAGAGGAAGAATATAACGGTGCTGACTTAAGCATTCACAAAATTAAGGCAAATCCCGAGGTTTAAACTACGGTTTTTGCCAACGGTGTTACACTTAACCCTATGTAAATTACATAGGGTTTTTTATTTGTGGAAGCCGTGTATGTTGGATTAGGCATTGCCTCCGTTTTAGTGTTCGTGCTGTCTTTATTACTCTTGCCCATATTGGTACGCAAAATTCCCGCGAATTATTTTGTGCGCGAACATCAAGATGACCCTTGGCATTTATTGCTACAGCCCCGCAATATCTTACGCAATACCTTAGGCATCTTATTAATTATCGCAGGTATCGCTATGTTGGTATTACCCGGACAGGGTTTATTAACTATTCTCATTGGCATTGCCATTATGAATTTTCCCGGTAAATACGAACTTGAACGTTGGATTGTCGGGCGTAAAGGGGTACTGCGTGCCCTAAACTGGATTCGGCGCAAAGCGAATGTAAGCGATTTGATTGATCCACATGCACCAGAGAGCAAAGCATGAGCGAAATTTCTGCCCGTATTGGTATTTTAACCATTTCTGACCGCGCCAGCCGTGGCGAATATGAAGATAAAGGTGGCCCAGCCATTCATGCATGGTTTGAACGTGTGTTAAACACGCCGTGGCAAGCCGTTACCCGTATTATTCCCGATGAACAAAGCTTAATTGCCGAAGCCTTAATTGCCTTAGCTGATATTGAAGGTTGTAGTTTGATTGTGACTACAGGCGGCACGGGCCCAGCATTACGCGATGTTACACCCGAAGCCACCGAAGCCGTTTGTACTAAAATATTGCCCGGTTTTGGTGAACTGATGCGCACCGCCTCTTTAAAATTCGTACCCACCGCCATTCTCTCACGGCAAACCGCAGGCATTCGGGGGCAAAGCTTGATTGTCAATCTACCGGGCAAACCCTCGGCAATTGATGATTGTTTAAACGCCGTATTTCCGGCGATTCCTTATTGCATTGATTTAATTGACGGTGCTTATTTCGATTCCGACCCCGCGCAATGTAAGACCTTTCGCCCTGCACATGCCAAACCGCGTAATTAAATTAAACTTCGAGCTAAGCCTAGCAGTTGGGCTTAGCGCGCTGCTGTTAGCATGTAATGAAGGGGGGCAAAGTCAAAGCAGCACAATACCTACGCCACCTAAACCAGCAACTGAACCCAGCCTGCCGCTAATACCCATTCCCACGGTTATTACCCAACCTGAAGTTTTTTATGTGCTTGTGAGTATGCCTATTGAAGCTGATGTGAAGCGGTGTTATGGCAGTCCCACCTTTTTGCAATTTGTGGAAGGGGTGAATGGCAAAAAATTAAAATCTTTTAAACAGGGTGATAAGGTCTATTTTCCAACCTTGCTGCATGCCTTTCAGCAAGCCAAATTAGACCCAGACTATTTACCAGCCATACAAGCCCTCAGCGAAGCGCACACACAGTTTTATCAACAGCTTCCCGCTTATTTACAAGCGCGCTCGCGTAGTCATCAAGCCCGCACCATCACCTTACCGCCTGCGGTGCAGCAAGGCTTGCAAACCAGTCAACGGCTTGTGCAACAAAGCTTACAACGGCTTAAACAACCTAAAGCAACGCATCATGTACCGAAAAAAGCTTTACAACAATTGGAATCGTTGCATAGCGAATTAGACAGTTTAAGCGCAGGCAAAGTAGACGGCTATGGCTATGATTATGACATGGTGCAACAGCATTTCGGCTATGCTTTTAGCTACTTGCTGCAATGGACTAAACAAGGTTATCGGTAAACTCGCTTAACTAATAAGTAGTGTTTCAAGCAAAAACATCTCTATAATTCTAAGTATTTGTTAATCCTGTAGGATCAGTTTATGCGTTTAGCCACTGTATTAGTTAATGTTGGTTTGTGTGTTAGTTTGGTTGCTTGTGCGACGACTCCCGACTCGAAAGCAACCGACACGCCCGCCCCTAACAAGGCTGTCATTCGCGCGCCTAAAGCCGTTCCGCAAGCTAAAAAAACAACACCACTTAAACCACCAGCTAAACCTGCCGCTAAAGTTGTTGCCAAGCAGTCGTCATTGAATCTAGCTGCGATGCAAGGTTCTTGGGGCTTATTTCCCAACGCTTTACCGTTTGTCGTCATTGACGGGCAAAATTTTCGCTGGGCAAAAGAACAAATACGTTATCCCCTGAACATTCAAAATAATGCGTTAGTCGGGCGAGTACCTTCCATGAAAGGGGACTGGTCGGATAGCTGTTTAGCCAACGTTACCATGCGGGGAGAACAGCTTGTGATTGCAGCATCTGAGTGTAAAAAGGGCAATATACAGAAAAATGCCACCGTAGCATTATTTAAAGTAGCTGCTCATACCTATACGGATTTTAGTGGCAAAAATTGTAAGCAATTACAAGCCGGGCTGGATGCTATTTATCAGCAAGCTCGTCAAGCGAAAGCCCAAGTCAAAAAGTTAGAAAAAGCGGGTAATAAACTAGATGAAGCTTTAGTTAAACAAGATGCTGAACGTATTACTAATAGCATGAGTATTTTAGATGCGGGTGAGAAGCAAAAATGTGATTTAAAAGTCCGCCCCTAGATTTTAATGTGATAACTAGCATTTTATTTAAAAAAGGATAACCTATGCGTTTATTACATAATGTGTTCGTAATTGGATTAAGTTTGGGATTATATGCCTGTAGTACACAACCCGAATCCCCTTCAACAGCCGCTACCCCTGCGACTAAGCCTTCAGTGGTTAATAAACCGCAAGTCGTTGTGCAAACACCGCAACCCAAGCTAAGACCTAAGAAAGCTGTTGTAAAATCTAAAGCTGTTAGCAAACCTAATGCAGCGGTAGACACTTTAGCCACAGCGGATGTACAAGCTATGCAAGGCACATGGAGCATGATGGGTTTTCCGATTTTTACTATTCAAGGCACAGATTTAATCTTAGTGGAAAATAAAGTTGTTTCTAAATTACAGCCGGTGGGTAATACCTTACAGGGTAAAATGCAAGACCCAAGGGGAAATGTTTGTGATGCCGTATTAAAACTCAAACAAGCGGATGCGCTGGAAATCAATCGCACTCATTGTTTAGATAAAAATCATAAGCCCACTAGCGCGGAAACGGCGGTATTTTATCGTAAAAGTACGCCTAAGACAGGTGACAGTAGCTGTAGCGACCTTAAGCAAAAACGTACAGCGTTACAAAATGCGATGCAAAAGGCGGCGTTAGGTTCAGATGAACGTCTGAATTTAGCGTCTGAGTATTTGCAAGTGGAGCAGGTTTATAAAGATAAATTGTGTGCCGTTATGGATGCACGTCCTTAATAAACCGTTCATTAAAGCAAAAGAGGCGAGTGTTATTACCCGCCTCTTTTTTGAGTTTATTGCGCTTTTGTTAACGATTGCCATCCTAAAAATTGTTGTTCACGGGGAATAATTTCACCTTGCGCAGCTTGTTTTAGACAGGTTAAATGTGCTGCGAATTTGGGTATTAAATGGTTTGGATGCTGGCTTAGAATAATTTCAGCCCATACCCAAAATTCTTTTAAATCCGGTGCGGGTACTAAACTTAAATAAAACACCATTTGCCGCCATGCATAAGCCATTAGCTTTTCATTGATTAAATACAGTTTCCATGATGACAAAGCCTGCCATTGTTTAGTTTGTAAAATATGTTGTTTTAAAATCCATGTAAAACAACTTTTAGCTAATGTTATTAATTCCGTTTGTAAAACCGGTGCAAGCGGCACAGCCTGCCATAAACTAGCCAGATTATGCGTGGTTAAAATCTGTTGCTGCTCGATAATCATGCCATTTTCGCTATTATGTCTACTCCAACCGGCTTGTGTTAGATTAGCGCGTTCGGCACACACTTTCACAAGTTGTTGGGTATTAAAATCGGGCGTTGATTGAGTACTAAACCATTGCTTAATATTTTTCGTCGGGGGTGTTTGCGGTAAGGGTAATTGCTGGCATACCGCTGCATAATCAATAGCATAATAACGTGCATATAAGGAATCAGTTAATAAAGTCGCCGCGCTATGTACCGCTTCACTAAATTTCGGCGTGAATTGCCCCATGAAAATATCTACAGCTAATTCGTCTACCAACGGAATGGTTAAATCGGCTTGTTTGATTAAGGCTCTTAATTCTTGCAGTAATTTATTGGGAGTAATCGTTTGTGGAAAACGGCTTAATACCAAAGCGCTAATATCTTGTAAGGTTTGGCGCATTGGCTGCGTTTGCGCATGATTATTAGAGCTGCGTTGTGTTTCTAATACACTTACCCAAGGTAATTCATTAAAACGGACTTGATGCTCTAAATTTAATAATAATAAGGAACGGCGTTGGCGAAATGCCCGATAAAGCGCGGCGTATAAGTGGCGAATGCTGGGTTCAGTAAAGACTGCCGCGTGTAAGTCTGCGGTTAATTGAGGCAATACTCGCGCTAAGGTTTCGCCTGAGGTAAGTAAACCGCGCTGCATTAAATTTTCAAGACTATCATCCACGGCCCATTGTAAACGTCGCTGAAAACGCTCAGGCATGGCGGCATTAAACGGTAAGCTAAAGCGTTGTGCTTCCGCTGCGTCAATATTGTATAACACCGCTTCAGTACTGCTTAAGCCTTGCGTTTGCGGTAAGGCTTGCAAACGCTGGATTAAGGGTTTAGCCATTTCAGCTAACATGGGTCGCTGGCAGTCATCCACTTGTCGCGCCCGCTTTTGTTGACAGTGTGCCGAATGGGGTTCGCCACGTTTCGCCACATAACTTTTTAAAATATAGCTAATGCGACACAGTGCTGAACCCGTTTGCACACTTTGCGGCTTTTTTGCATATTGGCGCATGAATTCACGCAGTTGATACTGATGATGATTTGGGCGGCGGTGTTTACTCGTTAATGTATGGCGTTTTTTAAGACGCTCATAATCATTTAAGGTGGCTTGGGCGCGCGCAAGCCAATCCTTAGAAATGGCTTGGCAAGGTTGGTCATTGACGACCGTTTCCAGCATTAAAGCCACCACCCGATCATAAAACGGTAGCCACACATTCACCGCTTCGCGCTGCGCTAATACACGCGGATTTGTCTGAATATCTTGTAGACTATCAATACATTCCGCCACTGTTTGCAGGTGTACGAGGCTATGCACATAGCGAGCGGTATTAGTAGGCTGCGGATAAAAGCGGAGTTGCTCAAAAAACGGCGTTAATGTCTCGACTAAAGCCGCCGCTTGCTCGATTAAGCCCAGTTGCACTAAGCAAGCGACTACCAATAACGCGCCTTCTTCGGGGGCAGCAATGTGATATTTGCCGTTTTCCAACCAAGTCAGCAACTGGTTAAAGCCTGCCTCGCTTAAAAAATAATGATTCAAAGCCAAGCGCGGCTGCGGATGGGTGCTTAAATCGAGTAGTTCTAATAATTCTTGTTCATGCGCTTGTAATGCACCCCCCGCTAATAAATGACCGGTTGCAAAACCGCCCGCTGCGACTTCTAACGTAACCCACGCAGGCGTATCACGTAACGGCGTGCGTGAACCTACACGTAACGAACCGTCTAACATTTGCGTAAACACTTGCTGCCATTGTTGGATTTTTTCGGCGGCACGCGCACGAGTAGCCGCATCAGGATGAGTCGTTTGCGTCTGTGCTGCTTTGAGCAATTGCCCAATAGCATAATAAGGATTGGCGGTTTGCTGTGTCATAGTGTTTGCCTAATGTGTTTTAAGTGTTACAGCATGAGGCATGCCAAGGCTATTTATTTTTGTAATATTTTGATATTTAATGATATTAGGATGGAAATCAGTGTTTTTAATTTTAAAAAATTATCAAAAAAGATTAGTATTTATCTAAATAAATAATATTGATTTTTTAAAATCGTTGTTGTTAATTTTTAATCATAAAACCTTATATTTGACCATGTTAATTGCTTGCTTTTTGAGCTTTTCATGGGTTTTAAATTAAATTTTATTGGTTAGTTTTACACTTATTAATTAGATAAAATTGATTCAGAAAAAATATTTTTTGCAAACTCGAACTAACTAATGGGTTACGCTACTTCTTTAATTTTAACAAAAATGAAATGACAGCCAAATAAATTATTTAAAATGCTATTCAATTTGCCATATAAATAAGATTTATTATATTTTTTGTTTATAAATGATCATATTAGTTATAGCGATAAAAGTGTGTAGTCAAGAGGTGGAACTCTTATGAAAAGTATAATACGTCTTATACCTGCAATGGGTATGTCAATACTTGCGTCAACAGTATTTGCAGATAATAAAGCTGCGCCAGTTGCAAGCGATGGTTCGTTTGTGAATGTGTTGGAGAGTGCTTCGATTTCAAATGCTAAAACATTAGGATATAATGGTAATATTAAATTAAATGCAGCCGATACTGGTGCAGATATTACCCCGTTAACATCAGAAAAAGTTAAACAACTAAATAAACTAGATGATCCAAAAAATACTAAAATTGAATCTGTTTTAGGATCAGACAGTAGGTTTAAGGTTGACCCATATGAATCTAATAGTAATAACTATCAGAAATTATCTAGAAATACAGTCTTTATTAGCTTTGTAAATAATAACCAAGCTAAGATGTGTACAGGTTGGCTAATCAGTAAAGATACCGTTGCGACTGCTGGTCACTGTGTACACGGTGGTGGTTCAACGGGGAAATGGAATAGTTCTGCGACGGTTTATCCAGCGTATGGTGCAACAAATAGTTCTGTTGCACCTTTCGGTAGTTGTGCTGCTAGACGGTTTTATTCTGTGGGTGGTTGGACAGGTAGCGGAAATTCTGACTATGACTACGGTGCAATTAAACTAAATTGTAGTATTGGTAATACAGTAGGTTGGTATGGCTTTCAAAATCGCAGTACTGTAAATGGGTTACCTGCGATTATTTATGGATACCCGGGCGATAAACCGACCCGTGATCCGTGGATAACCGCTGATGTGGTGCGTTCTTCTACTGCAAAACGCTTGGTCTATTTAAATGATACTTACGGTGGTATGAGTGGATCGCCCATTTTCTATGATGATGGTGTCGGTCGGTATGTTATCGGCATTCATACAAACGGCGGTGGTTCTAATAATAGCGGCGTAAGAATTGACAAGTCGGTTTTCGATAATTTAGTTGCATGGGGTAAAGCGCTTTAATAGGCAAACAGAGGTGAGACGAAATGAAGATACTAATAATTCTAATCAGTATGGTATTAACGGGTTGTTATTCATCACCCAGCGAAGTGAGTGCTTATTCCCATTCACCACGTACTCAGAAAAGTTGTACAGAAGAAGCTAAGCTCTGTCCAGATGGCAAAACGACTGTAGTACGAAATCCCAATAACCATTGTGAGTTCGATCACTGCCCGTAAATTCAGTATTTCAGCTTATTTAGATTTAAACCCCATTAGCTTGCTAGTGGGGTTTTTGTTCGTATCTGTAAAAACATATATTCACTAAATCGAATATAATATGTTACGCTAGGCACACTGTTAAACCGTGAGCGTGTTATGTATAGCGTATTAGTGTTATGTACGGGCAATTCTTGCCGTTCGCAGATGGCTGAAGCGATTTTAAATCATGACCTTGCAGGGCAAGTGCAGGCGTTTTCCGCTGGTACAAAGCCACAACCCAACGTGGCCGAGGGTGCATTGCAGGCTTTGCAGTTAGCTTCGTTGCCGATTGAGGGTTTATATCCCAAAGATGTGGATGTCTTTACCAAGCAGCCGATTGATCTGGTTGTTACGGTTTGCAATAACGCGCAAGAGGCTTGTCCGGTATTTGTTGGTGCCGTTAAAACCCTGCATTTGCCGTTTCACGATCCACATGGCGAAGCCTTAGAAAGCTTTATACAAGTGCGGGATGAGATTCGTGCGCGTTTAGTGCCAGCCGTTAAACAAGCTTTGGGGTTGTAACCATGTCGGCACAATGTGAAGTGACTGCCAACGCGCAAGCAGGTAAAGCCATTGGTTTTTTTGAGCGTTATCTTAGCGTTTGGGTTTTATTGTGTATTGGGGCAGGAATTGGCTTAGGTGCATTATGGCCTAGTCTCTTTCAAGCAATTGCCAAATTAGAAATAGCGCAAGTAAATTTGCCCGTGGCGGCTTTAATTTGGCTCATGATTATTCCCATGTTGCTGAAAATCGACTTTCAAGCCTTGCAACAGGTAAAGCAACATTGGAAGGGTATCGGCGTTACGCTATTTATTAACTGGTTGGTCAAACCGTTTTCAATGGCGTTATTGGGCTGGTTATTTATTCGCGTGTTGTTTGCCCATTGGTTGCCAGCCGAGCAAATTGATAGTTATATCGCGGGTTTAATTTTATTAGCCGCCGCGCCTTGTACCGCAATGGTATTTGTGTGGAGCAATCTATCCGACGGTGAACCGCATTTCACCTTATCGCAAGTCGCATTAAACGATGTGATTATGGTGTTTGCCTTCGCACCCTTGGTGGGCTTATTGCTGGGGATGGCTGCGATTAGTGTCCCGTGGGATACCCTATTCTTATCGGTGCTGATTTATATCGTACTGCCTGTTTTGCTTAGCCAATTCTGGCGTAAAGTGTTACTCAAGCGCGGGCAATTAGAGCGTACTTTACAAACGCTACAACCTTGGTCATTGGCGGCACTATTAAGCACATTAGTGTTGTTGTTTGGCTTTCAAGGACAACAGGTGTTAGCGCAACCGTTTGTCATTCTGTTATTGGCTGTGCCGATTCTGATTCAGGTTTATTTCAATGCCATGTTGGCGTATGGGTTGAATCGACAATGCGGCGTAGCACATTGCGTGGCCGCACCGTCCGCCTTAATTGGCGCGAGTAATTTCTTTGAATTAGCCGTGGCCACCGCGATTGCTTTATTCGGTTTTAATTCGGGGGCAGCGTTAGCCACGGTCGTTGGCGTATTAATTGAAGTACCTGCGATGTTGTCGGTGGTGGCTATCGTCAATCGTAGCAAAGCGTGGTACGAACAAGGTCTTAAAATTTAACACTGGAGTTTGCCTAATGAAGCGTTTTCATGTGCATGTATCTGTTGATAATCTATCGCAAAATATTGAGTTTTATAGTCAATTGTTTGGGCAGCCGCCCGCTGTGGAAAAAGCCGATTATGCTAAGTGGATGCTGGACGATCCGCGTATTAACTTTGCCATTTCCACCCGTCATACCCAGTTAGGCGTGAATCATTTCGGCTTTCAAGCGGAAAATGAGCAGGAATTAGCCGAGCTAAAACAACGAGCACAAGCGGCAGCAGGTGATGCAGTATTAGATCAGGGGGCAACTACCTGTTGTTATGCGAAAAGTGATAAGCATTGGACAGTCGATCCATCAGGCTTTGCGTGGGAGCATTATTTAACGATGGGTGAAATTAAAGAATTTGGCGTAGAAGCAAATGATAGTAGCGTGGCGTGTTGCGTACCGACCGTAACATCTACTAAAAAGCCATTAAGCATTACCATTAAAGCAGAAGCAAATAAGTGTTGCTCAGGAAATAATCCTGAAAAAACATCTTGTTAAACGGCAAAGTTTAACACTGATTCAGGTAGTGGAAGAGAAATAAACACCTTTAGAAAAATCTGATTAATATTTGAGCTAAACCTAAAAAATTGATGCGCCTTATCAAATAAATCTAGTGTGGTTTTGATAATTCTGCTTAACTCCCTTAATAAAGAGGGAGTTAGCGGCTCAAGGAAAGAGCGAGCACGTTGCTAATTGGACATAGTGACAGTCTTAGGAGGATGAGCCATATATGAATACAATTTTTATAAAAACAGATAAGGGTCGGACTGAAGTAGATTTAAAAGCGGGCGGTTTGTCTGCAATTGAGCGCCGAGTATTAATTTATATTGATGGCAAACGCACGATTGAAGAGTTGCGTGCCTTACCTAAAATTGATGATATTCAAGGTGTTATTCAAAATTTACTACAGCAAGGTTATATCGCAGCTAATCAAGCTATTAATACATCGGTGTTGCAAACACCTAAACCCACTACCACAACTTCATTGTTAGGCGGTGGTTTATTTGGGAGTAAAGCCGAAACAAACCCAATGCCTAGCGCTACGCCAACCTCAACTACTAAATTTCGTCCCTTATTAAGTGAAACGGATGTTAGCAAGTTGCCAATGGCGAAGAACTTTATGGCGAATACCTTACGGCATTTTGTAGGGGCGTTTGCGGTTTCTGGTTTAACAGACCGTATTCAGCAAGCAAATACGCACGGAGATTTGCGAGTGTTGTTTGATGAGTGGTCGGAAACGATTAGTTCTACACGACAAGGGCGTGCTGAAAGCGAGAAGCTACGTAAGCAATTGCTAGAGATTATTTAACAGGTGGCTATAAGCGATGTTTTAAGCATTGCTTATAGGTTAGCCCTTCTGTCTGGAAAATTGGTAAATTTTAAAGCAGCTTGTTAGGGTAGTTTTACCATACAAATAATAAGAATAGATCAAAGACTATGACTAACCCCACACTTGATAGCCAAGCGGCTATACCGCCATTAGCTAATACTAATAGTTTTGCTCAAGCTACAGTAAGCCCCGAATTTGATGAGTCGCTAACCGAAAAAAATCTGGATATGGTGCGTAATATCCTATTCGGTGAGCAAGCCCGCGAAACTGAAAAACGGCAGATTATGTTAGAGCGTTTTGTCAAAGTTTGGACGAGTTCCATTCGTGAGGAAATGCGTAAAAATCTGGATGCGTTGCAATCTGAAGTGCGCTTATTGAAAGATTTGCTGGCCGAAGAGAACAAAGCACGTTTAGGCGATATTGCACAAACCCGCGAGCGTTTTATTCAAATTGGTCGCACTTTGGAAGAAATGAGCCGCCGCCAAAACTTGGGTCAAGAAGAGCTGCATCAGCGCTTAACCCAAGAAGTCGCTCAGTTAAAACAAGATTTATTACAACAACGCCAAGACCTGCTGACGCAAACGAAAGTGGCGATTGAGCAGTTAAAACACGATAAAGCAGACCGTCAGGCAATTGCGAGCTTATTAGGCGATATGGCTAAGCAATTGTCTGGAGAGTTAGGTTAATGCCAGATGGCGGGCGCTCAAGAGATTGCGCAGCTTCGCCAGTTATTGCTGGGTAAAGATTATGATTTTCTGCTGACCTTAAAGCAGCAATTTGAAAATTCCGAGCAATACAGTGCCAGTGTCGCTTCTGTCATTACAGAAGCGCTGAAGCTACGCGCTCGGCAAGATAATTCCTTAGCAGAAGTGCTTGCGCCTACGGTGGAGCAAGCCTTAAGCCAGTCAATCTATGAAAATCCCCAACATTTGGCTGATGTATTGTATCCGGTGATGGGACCGGCGATTCGCAAGTCCATTAATGAAACTCTCAGCGAAGCCTTAGGCACATTTAACCAATTACTAGAACAAAGCTTATCGTTTAGAGCCTTGCGTTGGCGCTTCGATGCATGGCGCACTGGGCGTAGTTATTCTGAAATTGCGTTAATGCGTACCTTGGTTTACCAAGTCGAACAAGTGTTTTTAATTCATCGGCATAGCAGTTTATTGTTAGGGCATGTAGTGGCAGACAATGCGATGAGCAATGACCCTGATATGGTTTCCAGTATGTTAAGCGCGATTCAGGATTTCATTGCTGATTCGTTTCATGTTCAGCAAGAAGAACATTTACGCACCTTAAGCTTGGGTGATTTAACCGTATTGGTAGAACATGGCCCGTATGCGGTTATGGCATTAGTGGTACGTGGTAATAGCCCCAGTGAACTACGCAGCTCTTTGGTGGAAGTTTTGGAAAATATTCACCGCCAATATGCACAAGCTCTAAAAGCCTATAACGGGGATAATGGCGCATTTAGTACAGTAAGTCATGAGTTAAGTCGTTGTTTAAAGGTTCAACGGCAAGTGCACAGCACACAAAAACCGTGGTTAGCTTATGGCGCATTACTTAGCCTTGGCGTGGGCTTGGCTTACTGGGCATATCACTATTATAACTTTCAGCAATGGCAACAAGCGGTCATACAAGCTACTAAAAATTTACCCGGTATTGCCTTATTAGAAAGCGAAGTGGTGGATGATCAATTTGTTTTAAAAGGCTTACAAGACCCTTTAGTTGCTTCACCTTTAAGCCAATTATCTGCTGACTTACAAGCAGCTTATCCCCTGCAATGGCAAGCTAAACCGTATTTATCTATGGATGAAAGCTTAGTCTTGCAACGCGCGCAATACATACTTAAGCCACCCGCTACAGTTACATTATCTTTAAATCAAGGCGTTTTAAGCTTACAAGGGCAGGCAGAACAATCATGGCTTACTGAAGCACAACAGCGTTATAGTGGGGTTACGGGAATTAATGCGCTGGATATACAAGCCTTGCAATTAACAGATAGCGAGGCATTGAATTTACAGCGCTTAAGCCAAGCGATTGTTAATAGCCCTTATAATTTTGCCCTAGCATCGGCGGAAATTGATAGCCAACAAGCCAATATTGCGCAATTAAGTAAAACCATTTTGGCATTGCTGAACGCCGCGCATAAACGCCGCCAATTTGTGCAAATTAAGCTGATTGGTAATACCGATTTAACCGGTTCAGATGCATTTAATACCAGTTTAGCCTTGCAACGTGCGCAAAATATGCGCAATATATTAGTAGCAGCAGGCGTTCCTGCCTTTTGTATGGTGGCATATGGGGCAGGGCAACAGGGCTTACCGTCTACTACTATAAAGAACGAGCGAAGCGTTAGCTATCAGGTAGATCTTTATTAATAATAAAAACAAGCGTGGGGCATCATGTGATTCAAAAAAAGATTTGTCTACTTGGGTCTTTCTCAGTTGGCAAAACTAGCCTGATTAGTCGCTATGTCAATAGTCTCTTTTCTGAAAAATACCTAACCACGGTCGGCGTTAAAATTGATAAAAAACTGTTAAACGTCGCAGGGCAAGATTTAATGCTAATGATTTGGGATATTGCGGGTGAAGACGATTTTTCGAGTATTCGTGAAAGCTATTTAAAAGGCTTGGCGGGCTATGTCATTGTCATGGATGGTACACGCCTTAATTCCTATTACGGTGGCATTAAAATCTATGAGCGGGTACGCGCCTTAAACGGTGAAATTCCAGTAGTGTTTGCGGTGAATAAATCAGATTTGAAAGCCGAATGGCAATTAGAAGCCGCGCATTTAAAACAATTAGATCAATACGGTTATCCCGTATTAGAAACCAGTGCGAAACTGGATAGTGGGGTCGACACAATGTTTATTAGTTTAGCAACTCAATTAATGGTGCAGCATGGATAATTTACTGGCATCTATTTATGCGTCGTTAAATATTGTGGTATTTATTCGGGAAGCAGCGGGGCAGTTTAAATTATATTCCAGCGAATTACCGGATTGGTTGGTATTTTTTACGGGGCATTCGACGGTTAAAACCCAGTATCATTTAGAGGATATTTTTCCTTATCTAAGCTGCTTTATGGATGAAGCCGAAGCGCATTGGCAAGTAAAAAGCCAGAAAAGCCTCAGCTCCGGTTTTTGGATTGAAACGGATCATCTAGGCAATGAATTAGCTTTAGAAGCCAGTGCTTTATGGGTTAATGAGCAGCCCGTATTATTAGTCCAGCATTTGGGTGAAAAATATCGGCAAGAAGTGCAGCGTTTACAGCACATTCGCGAAGGCTTATTAACCCAAGAAAAGCTAGAAAATGAGGTGCAAAAGCGCACCTTGAAAATTCGTCAACGTGAAGAAGAAATTGCTATTAAATTGGTGAGTTTAACCAGTTATCGCGACGAAGAAACGGGTGCACATGTACGGCGTATTGGTTTATATGCGGCGGCAATGGCGAAAGCGTTAGGTTGGTCAACCCAACAAATTGACGATATTCGGTTGGCTGCGCCCATGCATGATATAGGCAAAATTGGCATTCCAGACCGTGTGTTATTAAAAGCCGGAAAGCTAACCGATAATGAATTTGAGGTTATGAAACGGCATACTGAAATTGGCGCAAAGATGCTAGAAGGCTCAAAAATCCCCGCTTTGGATATGGCGGCAGAAATTGCCTTGTGTCATCACGAAAAATGGGACGGTTCGGGTTATCCGCGTGAATTAGTTGCAGAAGAAATTCCCATTTCGGCACGTATTACCAGCATTGTGGATATTTATGATGCATTGGTACATGAGCGGGTTTATAAGAAGGCTATCGGCGAAAAAGAAGCGATTACACTTATGCAATCTATGGCAGGTCGGCATTTAGACCCTAAACTCTTAGAAGTGTTTATGGAATTATTGCCAGTGATGCGCCGCATTCGCAATGAAGTGCATGAACTCGGTGATTTAATTGTCTGTCCTTAAGAGAAAGCCGAATGTCAGTTGCCATGAGTTATGAATTAATGATTACGCTGAATGAGCCTTGGATTGTGATCAAACAACATCAGCACGAACTGCGTTGTTTGGTGCATCAAGATCATTATGTGCAGCGTTTGATTTGCGAATTTAGCGTAAAGAATCAGCCCTTAAGCGCCTCGGTTAGCGCGTTAGAACGTAAGCAAGCCCATTTTGTAAAACGCATGGCGTCTTTTATCGGTGCTTATGTCCGTGTCAAAGATACCTTGGATTTAGAAGCCGATTTAGCGCGAGTGATCCAAACCCAACTGCGTTCGGCTAACAATAGCGCAAATACTAGGCTATAAATCAACGGCTCAGTATTCCGCGCTTTGCTATCGGCTAACCACCAGAAATGCAGCAAGGCTAAGCCAGTCAAGGGGTAAATCAGATAATGTAAGCGTTGCCAATGTCTACCCAAACGGCGCATAGCGGCTTTAGTTGAGGTTAGCGCCAGCGGTATCATACATAAAAACGCAAAGACACCTGCTGTAATAAACGGGCGCTCGAGTATGTCTAAGCCAATTTCTGCCCAATCAAAAAATTGATCTAAGCCGATATAACTCAAAACATGCAAGCTGGCGTAAAAGAACGCAAATAAGCCCAGCATACGGCGTAATTTAAGCAATTGCGCCCAGTGTAATAAGCGGCGCAGCGTGGAAATGCTTAAAGTAATCAGCAAAAAGCGTAACGTCCAGTCGCCTAGGTCGCGGGTAATCGCTTCGATAGGGTTTGCACCCAAAGCATTCGCCCAAACTGCCCACGCCAAATACAGTGCAGGCAGTAAGGCTAAGCCAAACACTAACGGCTTAACGTAATGACTGAAATAGGTTTTAGCTATTTGCATTAGAAGTTTTCGCTTAAATCCATACCAGTATATAAATGGGCAACTTGATCAGCATATCCGTTAAAGGCTTGTGTATCGCGTTTACGGAACTCGCCGATGCGCCGTTCTTTACGCTGACTCCACCGCGGATGCGAAACAGCAGGGTTCACATTCGCATAAAAGCCGTATTCATCCGGTACTTCTGCCATCCAAGTCGAAACAGGCATTTTTTCAACAAAACTCATCCGCACAATTGACTTCGCGCTTTTAAAACCGTATTTCCACGGTACAACCAAACGCAATGCTGCGCCATTTTGCCCCAACAAAGGCTTGTTATATAAACCCGTCGCCAGCAACGTAAGCGGGTGCATGGCTTCATCTATGCGTAAGCCTTCGGTATACGGCCAATCAAACGCTCGACGCTTTTGTGCAGGCATTTGTGTGGGATCATACAACGACTCGAATTTTACAAATTTAGCCTTAGACATGGGGGCAAAGCGTTGCAGAAATTTGCCTAATGGGAAACCTTGCCACGGAATAACCATGCTCCAACCTTCCACACAACGCAGGCTATAAATGCGTTCTTCAGGCGGATACAGCTTTAAAATATCGGCTAAATCCAGTTTACCCGGCTTGGCGCACTCACCGTCAACGGTTACTTCCCAGGGGCTGGTTTTAATCAAATGTCCCAATTCTGCGGGGGCGTCCTTGCCTACGCCTAACTCAATGAAATTATTGTAGCTGGTAATGTCTTTATAATCGCTTAGCTCATCTTTGGGAGCAGCCAAAGCTGTGCCTAAACCCGTACCCCATAAACTTAAACCGCCGAGTGTTTTTAAAAACTGCCGCCGCTGTTGATACAAACGGTAATCCGTCACGTCTTGTTCGGTCAATAATGCAGGTTTTTTAATTAACATGGTCTAACCCTCCGATAGATGCTTATTAGCCTACAAAACTGCCGCACATGGCAAGTTTTGGGTATAGAATTAAGCCTATTGCGATGAAGAATAAGGGAATAGCTCATGCTATTAATAGCGATTAACGCCAGTCTCGAAGCGGCGTTTAATGCGTGGTTACAACTGGAAGCCAGCACGCACGGGCAAGCTTTAAACCGTTTGCAAGCTTTGCAAGGTAAGCTGATTCGCTTACACATTACTAACCCTGATATGCAGTTTGATATTCTGCCAACCACCGAGCGTATTCGCGTGAGTACGGATTATGCCGCCGAGCCGGATGTGACAATTACAGGTTCGGCGTTGGGGTTTATGCGCTTAGCGACGGCTGAGGACAGCGGTAAAGCCATGTTAGCGCAGGGTGTGACGATTGCGGGCGATACTGGCTTAGGTATGCAATTTAGTCAGATTTTGCGTGAAGTGAATATTGATTGGGAAGAATTAGCCTCGCGTGCAGTGGGCGATGTGATGGCGCATCAGTTGGGGCAAATAGCGCGTCAGTCTAAAGGTTGGCTAGACGATACGGCGCACGCTATGCGCTTAAATACCCAAGAATATTTACAGGAAGAAGCGCGTTTAGTCCCTGCCGAAGCGGAATTAAAGGCGTATTTGGATGCGGTCGACGACTTGCGTATGGATGTAGACCGCTTGGAAGCGCGTTTAAAACAGCTAGAGGCTAATTAGCACAGCAGACGGTTTCGGTTAAGCGAGTGGCGGCTTGTAAACGCTGTAAATCGGCTGAGTAAAGTACCTCACTTGCACTGCCGATCACAAGCTGCTGAATAATGGTTTGTGCCCAAGTTGCTAATGCCGGATGCAGACGGTAATACACCCATAAACCGGCTTTGCGATCTAATAATACGCCGCTTTCGCGCAAGATAGCCAAGTGCCGCGAGATTTTCGGTTGTGCCAATTCCAAGCTTTGGGTGAGTTCGCATACGCATAACTCACCTCTATGCGCGACAAGTAGCACAATGCGCAGCCGCGTTTGATCGGCTAACGCTTTACTAAAAGTTTCTAATTCCATGCTTTGCATACGCTGCCCAAAAGAATAGGCAGAGTATAACGCGCTTTAACTATTACTGCGTACCCAGCGCACAATATCGTTAACACTCATTGCGCCGGATTGTCGAGCAACTTCTTGCCCGTTTTTAAAGATTACCATCGTTGGAATGCTACGGATTTGATAACGTGCGCCAATCATTTGATGATCTTCCGTATTGACTTTAGCAAGGCGTACATTCGGCTGTAATTGTTGCGCGGCTTGCTGGAAAGCCGGTGCCATCATCTTGCAAGGTCCACACCACGGTGCCCAGAAATCAACCACCACCGGAATATCGGTGCGGGCAATCATTTTGCTGAAGGTTTCACCCGTTAATTCCACCGGATGCCCGTCGAATAACGGTTGGTGACATTTACCGCACTTGGGTTTATCGCTTAAACGCTCAGCCGGAATACGATTGGTTGCATTGCAATGCGGGCAAACAATATTTAATGCGTCGCTCATGTAAACTTCCTCAAGTTATATTTTTTGTCCAGCTACTATATTAGGGCAAACTGATGCACTTTAAAGCGTATTAGGATAATTTGAGCCAAACGCAGGCTCATACTACAATGCGCAGTTCTCTTTTGTCTTTGCCAAGGTCAGCACGCACATGCACTACCCACAATCGTTTGATGTCATTGTTATCGGCGGCGGTCATGCCGGAACGGAGGCAGCGTTAGCCGCTGCGCGTATGGGGAGTCGTACCTTATTATTGACGCATAATATTGAAACCATTGGACAAATGAGTTGTAACCCAGCGATTGGCGGCATTGGCAAAGGACATTTAGTCAAAGAAGTGGATGCCTTAGGCGGGGCAATGGCACACGCGGCGGATTGTGGCGGTATTCAGTTTCGGATTTTGAATGCCAGTAAAGGCCCAGCGGTGCGCGCGACGCGGGCGCAAGCGGATCGGGTGCGTTATAAGGCGGCGGTGCGTTCTATTGTAGAAAACCAGCCCAACTTGCAAGTGTTTCAGCAAGCAGTGGATGATTTGTCGCTAGAAGGCGAAAAGGTCGTCGGCGTTGTTACGCAAATGGGGTTAAGTTTTACGGCGCGCGCAGTGGTATTAACCAGCGGTACGTTCTTAGGTGGCAAAATCCATATTGGTTTAAGCAATCATGCGGGTGGGCGGGCGGGTGATCCTCCATCGTTAACCTTGTCCGAAAAATTACGCGCGTTACCGTTTCGCGTGGATCGGCTTAAAACCGGCACACCACCGCGTATTGATGCACGTAGTATTGATTATTCTAAACTTGAACCACAGCCCGGCGATGATCCTGCACCCGTGTTTTCTTTTCTGGGTTCGGTGGCTGAGCATCCGCGTCAAGTGCCTTGTCATATTACCTATACCAATATACAAACCCACGAGATTATTCGCGGCGGTTTAGATCGTTCGCCCATGTATACCGGCGTTATTGAGGGGATTGGCCCGCGTTATTGCCCATCGATTGAAGATAAAGTGGTGCGCTTTGCGGATAAAGATCGGCATCAAATCTTTTTAGAACCGGAAGGCTTAGATACTCACGAAATTTACCCCAATGGGATTTCCACCAGCTTACCGTTTGATGTGCAATATAACTTAGTGCGCTCAATGGCAGGTTTAGAAAATGCGCATATTGTGCGCCCCGGTTATGCGATTGAATACGATTTCTTCGATCCGCGTGACTTAAAGCCGACCTTGGAAACCAAAGTGATTCAAGGTTTATTCTTTGCCGGGCAAATCAATGGCACAACTGGCTATGAAGAAGCGGCGGCGCAAGGCTTATTAGCCGGTTTAAATGCTGCCCGTTACGCGCAAGATAAAGAAGGTTGGTATCCACGCCGCGATCAAGCCTATATCGGGGTGTTGATCGACGATTTAATTACGCTTGGCACGAAAGAACCGTATCGCATGTTTACCAGTCGGGCGGAACATCGCTTATTGTTGCGTGAAGATAATGCGGATTTGCGTTTAACCGAAATCGGGCGTGAATTAGGCTTAGTGGATGATATGCGTTGGCGGGCGTTTAGCGAAAAACGTGAAGCAATTGAACGCGAAACCCAACGCTTAAAAGCCACCGTCTTACACCCGCATATGCTCAGTGCGGACGAAACCCAACGGGTATTTGGTGACCCCTTAGCGCGGGATTTTAAGCTGTATGATTTATTACGCCGCCCAAATGTGACTTACACCAGTTTAACCAGCTTGGCAGCCGTAGGTTCGGAGATTAGTGATGTAGCGGTTAAAGAACAGGTGGAAATTCAGTGCAAATACGCCGGTTATATTGATCGTCAAGCCGAAGAAATCGAGCGGCAACGGCGTAATGAGGAAACCTATATTCCGGCTTGGTTGGATTATGCGCAGGTGCGCGGCTTATCCAATGAAGTGCGGCAAAAATTACAAAACCAGCAACCGGCAACTATTGGGCAAGCGTCCCGGATTCCGGGGGTAACACCGGCGGCTATTTCGCTGTTATTGGTGCACTTGAAAAAAGGGAATCCGAATCATGCAGCCTGAACAACGCGCCTTATTACAGCATTATTTGCAATTGCTGCAACGCTGGAATGCGGTGTATAACCTCACGGCGGTGCGTAATGCGGCACAAATGCAGTTGTTGCATATTGATGATAGTTTAAGCGTGGCGGAGTTTATTCGCGGCGAGAATTGCTTAGATGTGGGCAGTGGCGCAGGTTTGCCGGGGATTCCATTAGCCATTATGCAACCGCAGCGGCACTTTACCTTATTGGATACCAATGGCAAGAAAACCCGCTTTATGCAGCAAGCAATCTTGGAATTAGGTTTGAAAAATGTAAAAGTCGTGCAAACGCGGGTGGAAGCGTGGGCAGCACCGACAACTTTCGATGCGATTATTAGTCGTGCATTTGCTTCAATGGCTGATTTTGTGAACGGCACTGGCATGCATTTAGCCCCAGACGGCACGTTGTATGCCATGAAAGGGCGTTATCCACAAAGCGAATTGGCAGAATTGCCTCAAGGTTGGCGCGTAACCGCCCAACATGTGCTACATATACCCGGTTTAGATGCCGAGCGACATTTGTTAGAACTACAGCGAGATTAAACTATGGTGGCGCGAGTCATTGCCGTGGCGAATCAAAAAGGGGGCGTGGGTAAAACTACCACGACGGTTAATTTGGCAGCTTCGTGGGCGGCAATGAAGCGGCGGGTGTTGTTGGTGGATATGGATCCGCAAGGCAATGCTACCACCGGCTTAGGCATTGAAAAGCACGGGCAAGCAGTTACTTTAAGCGATGTCTTATTGGGTGAAGCCAGCGTTGAGGATATTCTAGAAGAATTACCCTCGGGTAATTTGGATGTGCTGCCCGGTTCACCCGAAACCACCACCGCTGAAATCGAGCTGATGAATTTAGCTAAACGTGAATATCGGCTAAAAGCGGTATTAGAGCCGTTATTAGAACGCTATGACTACGTGCTGATTGATTGTCCGCCTTCGTTGAATATGTTGACGGTGAACGCCTTGGTGGCGGCGGATAGCGTGTTAATTCCGATGCAATGCGAGTATTACGCTTTGGAAGGTTTAAGCGCGTTAGTGAACACGATTGAGCGCATTAAACAAACTGCAAATGCGAAGCTGGAGGTGATGGGCTTAGTTCGCACCATGTATGACCCCCGCAGTAATTTGGCGCGGGACGTGTCGGAACAAATCAATGCGTTCTTTAAAGGCAAGGTTTATAACACCGCCATTCCGCGCAATGTACGGTTAGCCGAAGCGCCCAGTCACGGGCTATCCGCCTTGGAATATGATAAAGGCTCACGCGGCGCATTGTCTTATTTAGCCTTGGCAGCCGAAATTTTGCGTAAACACGGTTACAACGTACCCGAACAAGGAGATACAGTATGATTAAAAAATCCGGTTTGGGACGCGGTTTAGATAAATTACTCAGTTCGGCCAATAGCGAGAGCGTTACCGATGCCAGCCAATTAAAGCTGTTAGCGGTCGAAAAAATTTCACCCAGCCCTTATCAACCGCGTAAAAACATTGCGCAAGAGGGCTTACAAAGCTTAGCTGATTCCATTAAGGCACAAGGCTTAGTGCAGCCGATTGTGGTGCGTAAATTAGCGGATGGGCAATACGAATTGATTGCCGGTGAACGGCGCTGGCGTGCGTCACAATTGGCGGGGTTACTAGAAATTCCGGCGATTGTGCGCGAGCTGCCTGATCAAGCTGCCGCTGCTATGGCCTTGATAGAAAATATTCAGCGCGAAGATTTAAATGCTTTAGAAGAAGCACAAGCCTTAAATCGTTTAATCCATGAATTTGGTTTGACCCACCAACAAACGGCGGAAGCGGTTGGGCGTTCGCGTGCGGCGGTCTCTAACTTACTACGCTTATTAGAGTTAGAAAGCCAATGCAAAGTTTTGCTGGAAGAAGGCAAATTGGAAATGGGGCATGCCCGCGCCTTATTAGCGTTACAAGGTAAACAGCAGATTGAATTGGCACATAAAGTCGCGCAATACCAGTTATCGGTACGTGCCACTGAAAAATTAGTTAAGCAAACCTTAGCCGGTGAATTGCAAGCGATTATTGCGCCTAAGCCTACGCTGAATGCGGATATTAGCCAGCTACAAAGCCGTTTAGCGGATACCTTAGGGGCGAAAGTTAGCATCAATCATTCTAAGCGTGGCAAAGGTAAGTTAGTGATTGAATACAATAGTTTAGATGAATTGGATGGGATTCTTGCACATATACACTAATTTTTAAGTTTAGGTGTTGAAGCGCTTATTGAATTGCGGCACAATACGCCCCTTAATTTTTCGGAATGGTTTCGCGGGAGAATACCCTTGCCTAATATAGCCTCAGCTAAAAAACGTGTACGCCAAAGTGAAAATAACCGTATGCACAATCGGCACATGCGTTCACGTCTGCGTACCCAAATCAAGAACGTTCTGCGTGCTATTGAAGCGGGTGATCGTGATGCAGCCGTTGCTGCGTACAATGCAGCAGTCCCTGTAATTGATGCAATTGCAGATAAAGGCATTGTTCACAAAAATAAAGCGGCACGTCATAAAAGCCGTTTGAACGCGCACATTAAAGCACTCGCTGCGCAAGCATAATTCATTGAATATGCACGAATTTCAAAGCCAGTTTCAGACTGGCTTTTCGTGTTTGTAGCCATTTATGTTAAAAATTGGTTTAACGGGTGGCATTGGTTGTGGTAAATCCACAGCCGTTAACTATTTGCAAAGTTTAGGTATTCCCGTCATTGACGCTGATTTAATTGCGCGTCAAGTGGTTGAACCGGGTCAGCCTGCCTTACAACAAATTGCTTACGCATTTGGTACAGCGATATTAAACCCAGAGGGTAGTTTAAATCGGGGTTTATTACGTGAAACGGTATTTAATAATGCTGAGCAATTAGCAAGATTAGAAGCGATTCTGCATCCGCTTATAAAAGAATCTATAATCAATAAAATAAATGAATATAAAGCGCATGCCTATATAATTGTGGATGTACCTCTATTATTTGAAAAAAATTATACTAAACTATTTGATAGAGTTTTAGTCATAGACTGTTTGCCCGATCAACAAAAACAACGTGTCAAACAACGGGATGGCAGTACAGAAGGGGTTATTGAATCAATTATGCAAACGCAAATTAATCGTGATAAACGTTTAAGTTTAGCTGACGATATCTTAAAAAATACCACAAGTGTGGAAGCTTTATATCAGCAAATAAATTGCTTACACATTAAATATTTAGCTTTATCTGAGACTTAAGTTGCGACCCTTAAATGATTTTTGCTATAAATAGCCATCGACTCAATATACTGAGTGTCTTATGGTTATTTATAAACAACCGTTAGGCGAAGTGATTCGTCAATTGTCAGAGCAACCAATGGTAATTTACGAACAGCCGCTTAACGAAAAAATTCGTTTGTTTATGCGTTTAGAATTATTGGTCAAACGCTTTCAAACGCATTTAGTCGGACAACCCTCTATTGAAGACACAATTAGCGCCTTACATTTATTATTAGAGCTTTACAATTTATCGGCGCGTATTGATTTAAAAAGCGAAGTGCTGAAAGAATTAGAGCGCATGGCGCAAACCGCACGCGGTTTTATGCGACATGAAGATGAGGGCTTTAGTCAATTTGCGGAAGTCTTGGAAGATTTAACACGCCAAAGTGAATTGCTGTATCAACAGCAGGGGCAATTGGGGCAACACTTAAAATCACATAGTTTTTTTAATAGTTTACGCCAGCGTATGACCTTACCCGGCGGCATTAATAGCTTTGATATTCCTCTATTTCATTATTGGCAGTCACAACCCTTAGATGCACGCTTAGCCAATCTTAGTGATTGGGCAGCACCTTACATTGGGGTGAATGCAGCCGCTAGCATGGTATTAGGTATTGTTCGCCAATCGGCTGAGCGCCGCGAAGAAATTGGTAAAGCGGGGTTCTTTAACTGTAACTTAGAAGCGCGTAAACCGTATCAGCTAATTCGCATCGAATTACCCGCACATGTGGAATACTATCCTGAAATTAGTGCGGGTAAACAACGCTTTAGCTTGCGCTTTATGGAAGCGGATTGGTTATTAGAGCGGGGCAAACAAACCCCGCATGATATTCCTTTTACCTTATTGTTATGTAACTTCTAAGTTAACGATTTAAGGTTTCCCACATGGGTTTGGTCGTGCTATCTGTGCTGGGTTTATCCCAAGAGGCATGATCTTTAGCTGCCGTATCAAGGTTAGTCGTCGTCTTGTTGGCTTCTGACTGGGGCGAATTGCTAACGTTAGTTGATTGAGTATTGCTGGTAGTATTCGTTGCTGACGTACTAGGCGTTGAACTTAGTAATTTTTTGTCTGCCGCTGCTTTTTGTATTTCGGCTGGAATAGGGGTAAGCGGTTGGCTTGGTGCTGGAATGACAGGGGTATTAACAGGCGTAGCTGAAGGCGGGGTGGGCGCTGAAGCAAGCGCTGGCAATACTTGCAAGGTATCTTGTCGCAGAATTTGCCCATCATCATTTTGCACGCTAACCGTCCATGTTCCAGTTAAATTAGGCGCAATGGTTTTACTGGAATGCACACGCCAGCGTTCTGCACCTACCGGAAATTGCAGCCCTAATTGAAATGCCCCATTCCGCTGCCATTTATGCGTAATCGTATGCCCTTGTAATCCCATTAATTCGGTAAAGTAGTAAACCGTTTGCCCCGCATTGACTTGCGTCACATTATTTGTGGGTTCGCGGTTGCTTAAACCTGTGGTGAATTGCGCTCGGCTTACTTGTGCGGGCACATTGGGTTTAACGCTAACAGGCGGCGGTGGCGTACTAGGTCTAGGGGCGGCAGGTACGACTGGCGTTGGTGGCGCAAGCGCTGCATTAGCGGGATAGCTAATAATTAAGTCATCAGCACTGACATTTAAACTAGCGCCCAGCGCGACCATAGAAATAAAACTATAAAAAGTTGCGGTTCTTAACATTATGTTAGCCTTATACCTTGCTAGGAATAGCAGTTTGAATTTGTTAGCAGTTTGGGTGGTTAATAGGCTTAATTCAAGGCATATTCTATTGAAAAAAGCGAATGACACTTGCTGAATAGCCTTAGTTTAGGTTTTACTAGTCTTATTTAAGCCTAGCTATAGGTGTATTTAATGTCGACAGATACGAATTCTACCAATCCGCTGGATTTTGAAACAGCGTTAGCGCAATTAGAGCAATTGGTGCAAAAATTAGAGTCCGGTGATTTATCTTTAGAAACGTCTTTACAAGAATATGAGCGCGGCGTGCAATTAACCCGAGTTTGTCAACAAGCCTTAAAGCAAGCCGAGCAGCGGGTACAATTGGTGAATAGCGATGGCAGTAGCAGTGATTTTCCGGCTTTAGGGGAGCATTAATGCTGAACGTTCGTGAGCATTTGCAGATTTGGCAGACCCGTATAGAACAGGTATTAGCACAAGTTCTGCCTGCTGATCATATTAATCCACAGCGTTTACATGCGGCCATGCGTTATTCCGTATTAAACGGTGGCAAGCGGATGCGCCCTTTATTGGTGTACGCTACCGGTGAAGCGTTAGGTATTCAACCAAGTGTGTTGGATATTCCGGCGGCGGCAATTGAATTAGTGCATGTGTATTCATTGGTACATGATGATTTGCCTGCAATGGACGATGATGATTTGCGGCGTGGTAAACCCACTTGTCATAAAGCCTATGATGAAGCAACTGCTATTTTAGTGGGTGATGGCTTACAAGCCTTAGCCTTCCAATTATTAGCGGCTCATCCGGATTTGGCTATTCCAGCCGAACAGCGGCTAAAAATCATTGAATTATTAGCACAATCTGCAAGTTCGCGTGGTATGGTAGGTGGACAAGCCATTGATTTAGCATCAGTTGGCAAAACGTTAACGGAAGTGGAATTAGAAAATATGCATATCCACAAAACCGGAGCGTTAATCCGCGCCAGTGTGTTAGCGGCTGCTTATACTGCGCACAGTATCAGCACTGAGCAACTGCATGCGCTAGATCATTATGCCAAATGTGTGGGTTTAGCCTTTCAAGTACAAGATGATATTTTGGATATTGAGAGTGAAACGCATGTGTTGGGTAAAACTCAAGGCGCGGATAAAGCCTTGGATAAACCCACTTATCCCGCCATTATTGGTATGGCTGCCTCAAAAGCAAAATTACAACTGTTGCATGATGAAGCAATTGAGGCATTAAGCAGCTTTGGTGAGTCTGCGCAATTATTACGTGAAATTGCTGAGTTTACGGTAAAACGCTTACGCTAAGCGATGCACCATTTTTTAGGACAATAGTATTAAATGCTATGGGGAGCGCATCTGTGCTTGAATCTATTAATTCTCCCGCTGATTTACGGGCATTACATTTAGAAGAATTACCCGAAGTTTGTCAGGAGTTGCGTGAGTTTTTATTAAATTCTGTCACGCATAGCGGTGGGCATTTTTCCTCAAACTTGGGCACAGTGGAATTAACTGTTGCCTTGCATTATGTGTTTAATACGCCGCAAGACCGTCTCGTGTGGGATGTAGGTCATCAAGCCTACGCGCATAAAATTCTCACTGGGCGACGCGAACGTATGGATTCAATTCGCCAAAAAGACGGGTTAGCAGGCTTCCCTAAACGTTGCGAAAGCGAATATGACACGTTTGGCGTCGGGCATTCCAGTACCTCGATTGGTGCAGCCTTAGGCATGGCATTAGCTGCTAAAATCAAGCAGGAAGACTATCAAGCCATTGCCATTATTGGCGACGGTGCGATGACAGCCGGTATGGCGTATGAGGCCTTAAATCATGCTGGGGATTTAGATGCCGATTTATTAGTGGTGCTAAATGACAATGAAATGTCGATCTCGCCGAATGTGGGGGCATTGCGTAAATATTTAACTCGACTGTTATCGGGTCGTGTGTATTCATCCATGCGAGATACCGGTAAAAAAGCTTTATCGCATAGCCGTTCTTTATCGAAATTAGCCAAGCTGACTGAAGAACACATGAAGGGTATGATTTTGCCCGGCACGTTATTCGAGGAAATGGGCTTTAAATACTACGGGCCGATTGACGGGCACGATGTGCAAGAAATGGTACATGTGCTGAGTAACTTAAAGCAAATCAAAGGCCCGCGTTTATTGCATGTTTTGACGCAAAAAGGCAAAGGTTATGAACCAGCGGAAAATGACCCTTGTACTTATCATGGCGTAAGTCCTTTTGATTTAGATAAAGGTATTGTACCCAGTAGCAAGCGCTCTACTCCCACCTATACCCAAGTATTTGGTCAATGGTTATGTGACATGGCAGCGTTAGACCCACGTTTAATTGGCATTACCCCAGCGATGCGTGAAGGTTCGGGTTTGGTGGAGTTTTCCGAACAATACCCCGAGCGTTATTATGATGTGGGGATTGCTGAACAACATGCCGTAACGTTAGCCGCTGGTTTAGCTTGTGAAGGCTTAAAGCCAGTTGTCGCAATTTATTCAACCTTTTTACAACGCGCTTATGATCAATTAGTACATGATGTAGCGATTCAAAATTTGCCAGTATTGCTTGCGATTGATCGGGCGGGTTTAGTCGGTGCAGATGGGCCTACCCATTCCGGCAATTACGATATTTCATATTTGCGTTGCATTCCGAATATGGTGTTAATGGCACCTGCCGATGAAGATGAATGCCGACAAATGTTGTATACCGGCTTTTTACATCATGGCCCTGCGGCTGTGCGTTATCCGCGTGGTAAAGGTATTGGGGTCGAACCCGATAAAGCGTTGCATGCATTGCCGTTGGGTAAAGCCTTAAAATTGCGTACAGGCAAATCCATTGCCATTCTAATGTTTGGCTCATTATTAACCGCTTGCCAAGAAGCAGCCGATACCCTAGATACCAGTTTGGTGAATATGCGCTTTATTAAACCGTTAGATGAGAGCATGCTGCGGGAATTGGCGCGTACGCATGATTTATTAGTTACCGTGGAAGATAATGCGATTGCCGGTGGCGCAGGTAGTGCGGTAAATGAATTTTTACATGCGGAAGGCTTGCATACGGATGTATTAAATTTAGGTATTCCAGATCGTTATATTGAACATGCGCTACGTGAGGAACAATTAGCCGCTTGTGGTTTAGATGCAGCAGGCATTATGCAGCAAATTTCTGCCCATAAAAATGGCAAAACTTGCGTCTTTCCAAGCACTTCTCTATCATCCGCCGGTTTACGCTAATTAGATGCTATGGCTATTTACACTTTAAAAGTTCTTGCTGATTTTGCGTCTGCACACACATTACGCGATTATCCCGGCGCTTGTAGTCGTATGCATGGGCACAATTGGAAAATTGAAGCAGAAGTTCAAGCGACGCAACTTAATGAAATTGGAATGGCGATTGATTTCAAAGAGATTAAGCGTGAAGTACGGGCGATTGCGGATGAACTGGATCATCGCTATTTGAATGATTTAGCGCCTTTTCAGGACATTAATCCCACCGCTGAAAATATTGCGCGTTATTTTTTCCAGCGCCTTGCGCAACGTTTAAATAACGAGCGAGTACACGTTAGCGCCTTAACCATTTGGGAAACAGACCGTGCTTGCGTGCGTTACGCCGAATAATAAAGGCAGGCGGGCTTGTTCCACGAGTTAGATAACCGCCCTAAATCGGCAAAAGCCCACTATAATTTTGCCCTATGCGAGTATTGTTAAGAACGGTACTCAGCCAACACACATAATCTAAGGAGCGTTGCTATGCGATATGTAATTGGATTTTTAAGCTTTGAGTGGTTGCGGGTATTAGATTTTATTGCCCCTTTATTAATGCGTCTATTTTTAGCGCCTTTATTTTGGGTAGCAGGTACACAACACTTAGGGTTATTTTCCGGTCCTAATTTTGTCGTATGGAAGCCTAGCACTTGGACAAATGCGCAAGCGCATCAAGACAGTTTAGCCAGCCTTAATAATATGACCTTGTTCGGAATGGACACGGGCAGTTTATTGAATTTATTAGGCGCAATTGAACTGTTTGCAGGTGTAGTCTTAATTTTGGGCTTGGGCGTGCGTTGGATTAGCTTACTGCTATTATTTGTGGTAGGCGTCTGGTTTGCCTCTAGTTTAGGCGATTCCAGTCTAGGCTCGGTATTGCATAATTTCTTGCTGAGTCACGGCTATACCACTATCGCTAATAACCCAACTGAAGTGTATATGGCGTATTTCGTTATGCTGATTGCGTTATTTTTTATGGGCGGCGGTCGTTGGATTAGTTTAGATTGGTTTATTTATCGGGCAATGGTGCAAAAAGCTAACCCAGGCGATACCTATCATGATGATCCATTTGAAATTGATGCGACTGATGATTACGGTACACAACAAACCAAATATTAAACGGTTGTTTAAAAAATAGATAAAAAGGTTGCATTAGCAGCCTTTTTTTATGGCAATTTCAGCAATTAGGATAGACCGTTATTGCGTTGCGCCTTTAACTTGGCATCGTTATGTTTCATTAGTTGCAAGGTTAAATAAATTTTGGCGGGAATAGAGAGAAATAAACCGCCTGCAATCAAGCCCGCAATCAGTGCAATTCCCTGTACACCTTGCTGTGTCACAATATCGGTAAAGATAACTAAACTCACGCCAATCGCCGCAATACCTAAGCCGACGATGATTAAGCCATACATCAGGCGTGTTAAGTTCTGTTCGTTCATAGCAGCGTTCCGTGGATAAAGTTATAGCCACTAGTATGGCATAACCGCTTTAATACACATTGATTCTAATCAAGCTGTAATTGCGCTTGCTCCTCTGGTTTTAAATGATGCGCCAATTTTTGCAGCAAAATATCCCGGGTTTGCAAGGCTTTATCTTTTTGCGTTAGTTGCTGTGTCAGTTGATTAATAATCGTATCTTTCAGTTGGATCACTTTCTCGCGTTGCTGGACTTTTTGCTCTAACTCATCCGCATCTAAGGCAGGTAAGCTGGCTAATTGACCATTGCCTGTCATACTTACCAAAGTTTCTAGTTGTTGACTTAAATGCAGTTCGCGCCGCATGTATTGCTGTTCACGCTCGCCAATATGCAATTCACGTTGTTGTAAATCCTGTTCACGATTCAATAATGCCGATTCGCGTTCACCCATTTGACAGCTTTGTTCCAGCATATGCTGGTCTTTGTTTTGCAATAACTTGTCACGTTCTTCCAACATTGCAGCTTGTTCATGCAATTGTTTGCCTTGTTGTTGAATTAAACCGTCTTTTTCATGCAGCAATTTATCTTTATCGCTTAAGGCGGCTAATTGTTGGCTAAGCAGTTGTTCCTTGGTTTGCAATGCCTGATCAAGCTGATTAGTCTTAGCCAAATAAGATTGCTCTTGTTGCATTAAACGGTCTTCACGTTCGTTTAATAACTGTTCTTTAGCATGTAGGCGAGCACTGTTATCATGTATAAATTGTTCTTTTTCGCTCAACATTTGTGCTTTTTGTTGTAACAAGTGGGTTAATTCGAGCAATTGTTGATCTTTGCCGCTTAGTATCGTTTCCAGTTCGATTAACCGTTGTTGAGCTTGATCACCTTGACTTTGCAAGGTTTGCCACTGTTTAGCCAATTGCGTTAACTGTTCACTCAATTGATTAATCTGTTGGTCGCGTTGTTGTAGTTGTTGTAATTGGCTTTGAATTTGTTGGTCGCGTTCTTGAATCAGTTGTTCTTTATTCGTCAGATAGGCTTCTTTCGCACTGATTTGCTGGGTAAATTTCACCAACTCATAACTATGTTGCGCAACTTGCCCCTCGTAGTCCTCAATTAACTGGGTCTTGCTAACAATTTGTTCTTCTAACGTATGAATTTGATCGACTAATTGATCGTAACGCACTTGCATAGCGCGATCATTTTCCTGAATCGTAATATTACGCGCCGCAATGATTTGTTCTTTATGAGTTAGCTGTTGCAAGTTTTGCGCAAGCATCTGTTCTAGTTCTTGAGCGCGTAAATCTTTCTTCTGAATAACTTGGGTTTGCGCCAACAACTGTTCATCGCGCCGACTAATTTGTTCACTACTGCGTTGTAACAACACATCACGCTTACGAATTTGCTGATTTTTTTCGTCAATGTCGGCGGTGTATTTTTGGAATTGCTCGGTTAAGCGTTGTAACTGCTGATCCCGTTGATTGAGTTGTTGATCCCGCTCACTTAACTGCTGGTTACGATCCTGAATAGTTTGTTGCGCTATCTGTAATTGCTGTTCTAACTCGTGTAAACCCAGTTGTAATTGGCTGAACTGTTGTTCAAAAACCTGTTTAACTTGATCTTGCTGTTGGTTGGCTAATTCGAGTTGTAACTGTGCTAGCTTTTGCTGGTCGTGTTCTAATAATTCCGCTTGCTGTGCAATATATTGTTCACGCGCTTGTAATGTCGTTTGGGTTTGTTGTAGTTGCTCATGAATAGCATCTAACGCTTGCTGTTGTGTTTGCAAGTGTTGTTCATAAGTAGCCTGCGCCTGCGTGGATTGTTGAGCCGCTTCTGCTAAATGTTTAATTTGCTGGTCTTTATCGCTTAAATTTTGTTGCAGTTGCGCCAATATGTGTTCGCATTCTTGCAGTTGCGCTGTGGCTTCGCGCCAGCGATCTAATAGAAACTGCCGATCGGCCGCAGTCAAAAAACGATTAGCCTCTATTTTTTCAACTAGCGCTTGTTCTTCAGGATTCATTAGCTGCTCAGATTGTTAGTTATTCGTTAAAAATTACACTATCCAGTAATCAGTGTATTGTTAATGGTAGGACTGGCTAAATTTTTATATTTTTAAGGCTAAAACGATAGCTTAGACCGACGAGCGTCTATAATTTTTCAATCGCTTGACGTGTAAGGGGATAGCGTAGCCTAGGCATAAAAACCTTACATGAATTTAATAAAAAACCATGAACTCTACCTTAGAATTAGCACTCTAAGTATCAGAGTGCTAACATGCACTACACTGAATCAAGGAGATTTTAGATGACCAACGCTTTAGTTCTCAAAGGCCAAATGTTGCCGGTTCCAGTTGGTAATCTGGAAAGTTACATCCATGCGATCCATGCGATTCCGGTATTAAACGCAGACGAAGAAAAACAATTAGCCCAGCGTTTAAAATTACAGGAAGACTTGGAGGCAGCTCGGCAATTAATTCTGCATAACTTGCGTTTTGTAGTGAAAGTAGCGCGTGGCTATAACGGTTATGGCTTGCCTTTAGGTGATTTGGTACAAGAAGGCAATGTGGGTTTAATGAAAGCAGTGAAACGCTTTGACCCAGATATGAATGTGCGTTTGATTTCCTTTGCTGTACATTGGATTCGTGCAGAAATTCACGAGTTCATCTTACGCAACTGGAAAATTGTGAAAGTGGCGACTACCAAAGCACAACGCAAATTGTTCTTTAATTTGCGTAGTAGCAAACAGCGCTTAGGTTGGTTAAGTAATGAAGAAGCCAAATCAATGGCGGATGAGTTAGGCGTGACCACAGCCGAAGTCTATGAAATGGAAAAACGCTTAAGTGCGAATGATGTCACGTTTGATTTGAGTCCAGATCAAGACGATGATGAAGGCGCATTTGCTCCTAGCCAGTATTTGGCAGCAGAATCGGCAGACCCGGCTGAAACCTTAGAAGCTGAAGAATGGGATGCTTATACCCGTGATCGTTTCCAAAGCGCTTTAAACGGGCTGGATGCACGCAGTAAAGATATTTTGGCACAACGTTGGTTAGCAGAGGAAAAAGCAACTCTGCAAGACTTGGCGGATAAATACAAAGTATCGGCTGAACGCATTCGTCAGTTAGAAAATGCAGCAGTGAATAAACTTAAAGCGGCTGTATTAGAAGCGGCTTAAATTCGGTCTAAGTGTATGAACGTCTCACAAAAAAAGGCTGCAAGTTGCAGCCTTTTTGCTGTATAGCGTTTTTGCTTATTAGTAGATTGGCGAACCGCTTAATACTACTGAGAAGAAGCAAATCCAAGCCCACGCCATTAAAGCCACAATAATGGCAGCAGGCAAACCATAATCCCAACTTAAATCCATATGCTCACCTCAAACTTAAAATACGTTAGCTATTATGCCTAACTTATGAATCGCTTGTCATGATATGACTCAAACTTGAGAGGGGTCAAGCAAGAATTAGCCGTGACTAATTAAGCGCCTTCGATCACAAAACTATTACTTAAGGTTTCGGGATAACGATTGCGTAATTTATCGCGTAATGCTTCGGCAGGCTCGCGTTTATTGAACGCCCCGATTCGCAGTTTAAACATAATGCCATCCGGTGTTTGAATGCTTACCAAATAAGCTGGGTAGCCTGCCTGAATTAACGCATCGCGTAATTCATATAAACGGCGTGAGTCGTAACCTGCTGCCGCTTGTACAGCATAGCGTTGTTTTGTGAGTTGTGTACTCTCATCTGGGCGCTTAACCGGTTTACGTTCGCTGTTCGCCTCTGATTTGTGACGTTCGCGGCTGTGGGTGGAACTGGATTGGTTTGCTAAATGATCATCATATAAATCGGCATCGGGGGGCGTACTAAAAATGCGTTTTACACTCGAAAAATCGGGTTTATAGTGTATATATGGAAAACTATTTTTTTGGTACAACACTGCCGCGCCAACCACAATGGCAATAATCAGAAAGGCATGTAATAAGTTAAATTGCCCCCTTTGTCTTTTTGAATAGTGCTGGTGTTTCAGCCATTTAGGATTATTCACGCCTACCTCTAAAGCCACCTATACTTACCCTTTGACTATAGACAAAAAGCTAAAGATCCGAAAATAGCAATTTTTACGTAAATTCTTAAGATTTGTTTTGAAATTAATACTGCCGTAGCAGGGATGATGACATGAAAAAAATTATAGCAACAACCTTTTGTGCAATCTTAAGCCTAGGCAGTATTACAAATGCCTTGGCGGGGGATTTATACGAAGTGAATGTTTCCACTACCTTAATGGTACGCGCTAAACCCGATAGTAATGCCAGTAGTTTAGGCACATTAAAGCGGGGTGCAGAAGTGGAAGTGAATCAGTTAGTGGGTAATAACCAAACTATTGGCGGCGTGAAAGGGCGCTGGGCAGAAATTGATTATAAGCAGCAAACTGGCTATGTCTTTACAGGCTTTTTAAAACCTATAAATACGAATACCAACGCAGCTACTGATAACGATGCGACCAGTAGCACAACTAAACCTGCTAACACAGCTACACCGGGGAAAGCAAAACACGCTAACTTATTGGCGGAATTAGCCGAAAAATACCCTAGTTATTACGCCAATGGGGTGTTTGTGGTGGATGACAGCGAACAACGTATGTATTGGTATAAAAATGATAAATTAGTACAAAAATTTACGATTTCAACCGCTGCGAATGGTTTAGGTAACAAACCCGAAAGCAATACCACGCCAGCCGGAGCGCATCGTATTAGTACCAAAATCGGCAAAAATGCAGCACGCGGCGCGGTATTCGACAAACTGCAAAATACTGGGGAAATTGCCAAGATTTATACCAAACCCAATTACAGCGCCACAGCTTTAGTGTTATCACGCATTTTGCGTTTAGACGGTTTAGAACCGGGCAAAAATAAAGGCGGTAGTGTGGATACGTTTAACCGGGCGATTTATTTTCACGGCACGAATAAAGAAGGTAATTTAGGCAAACGCGCCTCACACGGCTGTATTCGCATGAAAAACGACGAAGTAATTGAATTATTTGGGCAAGTATCTGTGGATACGTTGGTTTATATTCAGCCTTAAATATTGTCAAATTAAGTTTTTCTAAATGATTAGCGAACTAAAACTACTCTCCAGTGCTACAACCTGTAGACACTGGATTACGAGTATCCATAATAGTTTTAGATTTATAAACCACTTTTTACTGGTTCTGATATAGAAATCTTAGCGCAATCTGTGTTTGGTTTCTTCTCATACAATGAAAAGAGAATTATGAATAAATCAAGAATAGAATTTTCTTTGCTACTAAAATAGATTGGCTTTTTATTGCCGTCAAATTTCTTTTTATGACTGGCATTTCCTTTAAATGGATAAATAAAGTTTAAATGTTTGAAAGTGAATCTGAGCACTTTTAGAGTAAATTTATTTTGTGTAGGATAATTTTTTAAATTATATAAAGGAGATAAACCCAATGAAACAAATTTTATCCCCTCTAGTTTAAATGTATTCATGGCATGGAGTAAGATAGTAGCACCTACGCCGTGTGGTGCATTTGGCAACATTCGATCAAAATTATGATAATAGCCTATAATTTCTCCATGTTTATATAGAGGGTCGAATCCTGCAAAGGCAATTATGGTTTCATTTTGTTTAGCCACAAAAAAGCGTACATCAGATTGATCTTTTTCAGTAAAGGGGCGCGTTAATATACCAAAATTAGTTTGTTGTTTCTTAGCTAGCCATTCTGTTGAGACTTTTTTCATAGCATGATAGTTATGTGTATTCAGTTGAACCTCTTCACAGATCACTTGTCCTCTGCGTGATTTATTATACCACTGTCGAAGTTTAGAGCGATTTTTGCCTTTCAAGCTAAACGATTCTAAATCAAGCAAAGTTTCTGTTCCAAACATATTAGTTTTATAATTTAGCTTTTCTAACGCACCAGTTAACCGCTCATCATGATGTAGAAAAATAAGTTGTTGATGGGTGGCGTTGATAAACTCCTTAAGAATAGATAAATATTGATTCTCTGGGCAGATGGGGTTGCCTAATACTATAATATGTTCTTTCGGAGAAAATAGAACATGTTTATATCTGATATAAGCTAAATAACCAATATCAGAACTGTGAAAGTATTCTAAATTAGGTTGTAAAGTAGAATGAGCGAGGCAAAAATCGCCAAATAGTTTGAGGTATTTCAAAACATCAGTGTTTTTATAAGGTTTCATATTGAACTATTGACTTATCAGTTGATTAAATTCTTAAATGTTTAAGAAAATAAAAATTTTCTTATTACTCAGTAGTTCAATTAAAAGCTTAGGTTCAAAAAAACAATAAAATTCGTTATTTAAAATAATTATAAATTATTTTTTGGTATTTAAATGGCTGTGTATTATGTGTGTAGATGTAAATACGCCTGCTTAATTACATCAGCGCCGTATTTGCGTTCTAAACGTCTCACCACGAAATGCCCACGACTCATATTTTGGAAGTGATCAATAAATAACGTATTGATTAATGCACCACCTGCCGCGCCTACCACCGGTAAGGATTGCGCAATCGCTTTTTGCGTCACAGGTATACCAAAGCGGGCGGCAATTTGGCTTACCATGCGCACTAACGGCGGAGCTGTTTGCTGAGCAAGGCTGGTAGCTGCCATATATTGAGTGGCTTCGGAAATCGTTTTAGCCAAAGCTGCCCGCACGGCGAAATAACCCGATTCTACCGCGTTATCGCTTTGACTCGAACCGCCTAAGGCAAACACTTCTAAACAAGCCAATTGGGTGGCGGGGTTTTCAATATCTTCACCTTCGCTACGTGCAATATCCGCAATCGAACGCAGAATAATAGTGGTCGAAACGGGCAATTCTACGGCTAATGCAGGTAAGCCAAATGCGCCACCGGCTGCCCCGCTTAAGCCCGCAAAGGTTTTATGTAGCCAATTGGTCGCTTGTTTATTTTGCTTATCCATCGTGGCAAGCGACACACTTAACGCCGTTTCGAGCGCTTTATGTGAGGCTTTGGCAATCAGTTCATTTGCCCCTTTGGGCAACATGGCTAAGCCTTTTTCCAAAGGCGTACCAATTAAATTGGTTATACGAGCGGCCAAACCGGGATTTTCCAATAAGAGTTTGGCTTGGCGTAAATCGGCTAAATCGGTGTCAGTCAGGGACATATTGCATAATCTCCACGGCATTCTCATCAGGATCACGGCAAAATAGTGCGGCGCGACCGGAACGACTGCGGCTAAACGGTATATCGGCTTGGCTCAATTGCTGTGCCAGTGCAGCTACGTCATGACAATACAAAGCAAAATGGCGGTCACGTCCACCGTGTGCGGGACGGCTTAAGCCTTGTTCAGGATTAGGTAGCTCTAATAAGTGCAATTGCTGTTGCGCATTAATATCCAACCACGCGCCCGGATAACCCAAATCAGGGCGATGGGGATTGACGCTCAATCCCAAAATATCCCGATAAAATTCCAATGCACGTTCGGTATTGGCTACGATTAAGCTAACATGATGTAAAGCAAAAATAGATTTCATATATTGCGAACTATGGGGTTAAGTAAATCTAATTCAAGGATTTGTGCTTAATATTATTAACGGTTAGGTCTAAGTTCTAATTCTCCAATTGTTACATCATACACTGGGGGAGCAATAATATTAATTTGCCCTGCTTTAATCGCATTTACATAAAAATCAGGGGAATTATTTTTAATGGCTTCGGGTAAATCCATCGCCGCCGTCGGCATTAATCTCGCAAACTCTTGCCAATCTTTACCTTGTTTTCGGTAAGCTTTTAATATAATGGGGTAGCTCGGATGAGAAGTTTTATCTATGTTAAACAATAAAATATCTTTTTTACCTGTTTTTGTAATATCAGCCGTCGTTAAAATGCAATGTGATTGTGGATGGCAATTATTCTTCATGGTGGCAACTAATGTGCTCAATTCCGGTTCAGGTGGTAAGTCTGCATTTGGCACAATGATCAGTTCAGGTTCAGGGGGTGAAATAGGCTTTTCTTCCGTTTTATCAATGCCTACTTTGATATGAGCATACAGGGGATGTGATTTATTATCTGCTAATTTTGTTAAGGCTTGTTCGCCAGCCTTGCCTAAATGGTACTTTAACAAGCTATAGTCAAATTGTTCTGGGCTGACTTGTCCTGTTAATAAACGCTCGACCTGATTATTAGTGGATAAACGGGTTGGACTAAGCAATGGCGATAATAATAAGATGCCAAAGGCTAAGCCGAATAAAGCCACGGGGGGATTCGCTTTAATGATAGCTTTTCGCCAATTGAATTGATATTTAAGAGTTAGAACTGCATAACCTGCGGTTAAGATAAAGGCAAATAAAGCGGCGGCTAAGCTAAACAAGCGCGGTGGTGTTAAACCATATTGATCAATGCGTAGATAAATTGCATATAATGATAATATTATGAAAATAGGGCTTAAGAAAATCTGGCTGATTAATAAATAATGGTTGAAGAAACTAGCATTAATCGCCTGCTGACGGTTGTAGCTGGCATCTACTTGTGAATTGAGTAAAGTAATGCTAACTAAGGTTAACCATAATAAAATGACAGCGGCATTATTACCGCTAAATAGCTTTTCTAAGGTAAAGGGTAAACTGAGTGCAAAGATGATGGTGATAGCGGCAGATAGGTAAGCAAGAATTTTAAATAGACTAAATAGCAAATGTTTAAATTTAAAAATTAGCTCTTGATATTGGTAGCTAATGCCAATCGCTATACCCATCATTGTTCCCATAATAATAGGGGTAACGACGCTATTAAATAGAATAGTGCTAAAAAAACCTAAGCCTAAACTCATAAATAATAAAGAAGCTAGACCCAAAAGGGCAAAGGTCGCACCTGTGAGCAGCAAAGCTAAGGTAATATGAATCGGGTTATTCCATGCATTTTTAAATAGTTCATTATAGATATAATGGGGTTTTGTGACAGACCACGATTGAATAAATGCTGTGGCAATCGTAAATATGAGTAACGTAAGAAAAAAGGCAATGGGCTGTATATTGTCAAATGAATCTTGTTGATATTGGTAAATGGCAAATAGTATTAATGTGAAAATTAATAAACCAAGACTGGCAAAACGTCGGATAGCTAAGGCGTTATGCCCCACTAATAATGCAAGTGCGACTGCACCTAAGCCCAAGGTAAATATAATAGTGGGATACAGTTCAAAACCGAAGGCTAGACGTGATAAGAGTAAACCAGTTGTACCACCTAGAATAGCTAGGCTTTTAATGGGGGAAATGTCGTTTAAGGTTTCTGTGGTATGCATATATTGCCTAGTCAGTTTATTTATTTTGCTTGATATTAAACAAACAATGTTGAGGAAATACGGAGGCTTTGCGTAGATAACCTCTCTCCAGTCGGGGATGTTTCGTCTAATGCCGCGCCTCGTTACAATATTGCCATACCTTTATTGTGAGAGCGTGCTGCATGTTGACATTAAGCCAAATTCTGATGGCGGAAGGCGAGACGGTTAGTAGTTTTGCTGAATTAAAAGCCTTGGTACAAAAACGGGCGGTTGAAACGGGTTCTATCTTTTTCCAGATTGATATTGAACCACCCGGTTATCAAGACCGTCCAGATGATTGGTACGATCAGTTAGAAATTGCCTTTTCTTCCGCGAGGTAAGCCATGTTTTGGCAGGAAGATGAAGATAAAACGCTACCGTTTATTGCGCCTGATGATGTCTTAGATGTGAGCTTTGCCATGCAAGCCAAACGTTTGCCGTTGGATCATGCTTGGTTGTTATCGCAAGCCTTACAACAGCATTTACCTTGGTTAGCACATGAACCATTGGCGGGGATTCATACTATTCATGTGGCGGAAAGTGGTAACGGTTGGGAACGACCGGATGATGCGCAACATCAGTGGTTATTGCCGTCAAAACGTACCCGCTTAATGCTACGTATTCCGAAGACTCGTTTAGAAACGGTCAGAGAGCTCGCGGGCAAAACTTTGCAGTTGGATGATTGCCCCTTGCAAGTCGGCGACATGAAGACCAAGCCGTTTACGAATGCAGCGGTGTTGTTTGCACGTTATATCGTATCGTCGGCGACGGAATCCGAACCCGAATTCTTACAACGTATGGCGCAAGACATTAAACAGGTAGCCGATTTCAAAGTTAAAAAAATGATGTGCGGTAAAACCTATCAGTTGCATACACCCGCCGCCCCGTTAGTAACCCGCCATTTAATGATTGCTGATTTGGATAATGATGCCTCGATTCGCTTGCAACAATACGGGTTAGGCGGCGCACATTTAATGGGCTGTGGTTTATTATTGCCACATAAAAGTATTAAAACGCTCAAGCCTACTGAATAATGCAGGATTGCCAACACTAATGCCGCTTTTATCCCTTTTGAGGAATAGGAGGGGTAGGTTGATTGCGTATAATTTTCAGTTAATCGAATTTTTAGTTAGAGGAGTGACACTATGGCATATGAAGTCAACGGTAAAACGATTGAAACCACTGAAACGGGTTATTTAGTCGACCTCAACGATTGGGATGAAGAAGTTGCGAAAGTTATTGCCGCTGAAGAAGGCATTGAGCTGACCGATAAACATTGGGATGTATTAAATTACTTACGCGACGAATACATTAATAACAATGGCAATCAGCCAATGGAACGTATTATCCAAAAAGCAATGGCTGAAAAATGGGGCGATAAAAAGCTCAGTAGTAAAGATATGTATACGCTGTTTCCGCGTGCGCCTAGTAAACAAGGCTTAAAAGTGGCGGGTTTGCCCGCGACCAACCGTAAAGGCGGTTATTAATTTCTACCCGAAACGGGGTATATCCCGCTTTGGGCTATCGGTTTATGCTGCCCCTAGCAACTGGGTTAGTGACAAGAGGTATTATTCATGAGCAGAAAGCAAGAGCTGATTAGCGAAATGCTGGACATGCAAAAAAAATTCATCGCTTACGAACAATCTGGCGAATTCAACGCTGAAGAGTACTACGTAGGTGAATGGCGCGAGTATCGCGAGCGTTATCAAGAATTAGCCGCAGAAGTCCGTGAAATTGCGTCTCAAGAAGCGAATTTCTGGAAATAAATTAAGCGCCACAGTTAGCTTAATGGAAGCCGCGCTTAGTTCGCGGCTTTTTTTATTCGTCAAACCGCCCTACGCTGTGAACCTTGCTCAGTTTTGCCCAGACTTTGCCATTATTCTCTCGCTGAACATTTTCAACTTGCACCACATCACCTTGCTGAAAGCCCCCCATACTGCGATTGCCATGTGGTTGGTCGTAAGTACCATGAATAAGCTGAGTACGATAGGTTTGCCCAATATCAGGTAGCCCGCTGTTCGGTGAGACGTGCAATTTTTGCCCATACCAACCGTAATCGCGCAATTCGCCTAAATACACCCAGCGTCCATTATCGTCTTGTAGTTTAACAACTGGCTTATTGGGCTTAGTATCGGCTTTAAGCGGCTTTTCAATATTTGTTACCACTAATTTTTCACGCTTGGCTTTAACTAACTTGGGTACTTTTGCCGATTTAAGCGGGCTGGTTTCTGGGACTTTTTCAGCCTTTTTAGGCTCAAGCGGTTTTTCCGGTGCTTTAGCTGGCTTTTCAATTTTAGGCACGGGCTTGTTTGCGTTTTTTTCTTTAACTTCAGGTTTTACGTTGGCAAGTGTTTGTACTTTTTTTAACGCTTTGCTGTTATCTGCTTTATCCAATTTAGCTTTGCGCGTGCTGTCTTCGACTTTAACCGCTTTTACTGGGGTTAAGGCTTTACTATTGCTAGTTTGTGTAGGCGTGTTTGAGGGTTGGGTATTATGCAGCGGTTTAGGTGTGGGTTTAATAGAATCAATATGCTTGCTACGGGATTCAGCCGTATTGGATTTTACGGTCTCATTCGCGAAGTCCTTGCCCACTTGCATGGTTAAGGCATTGGGTTCTTCAATCAGTGTAGCGGGAATATGCAGTGCAGCCCGGGTGACTTTAGGGGCTTGCTCAAACATGGGATAACTGTTGCTAACCACAGGGGCAGGTTCGACTTTGAGTGTCGTGGTAATAATGGGGGGTGTTGCATTATTTTGATCAATGCTCTCTAAACGCCCATAGAAATAACCCAGCCCGCCAATAGTACTGAGTTGAATAGCCGCTAATGGTCCCCATACGCTAATATACCTTAAATGGTTTTGCCATCCGCTATTATCGACGGTATCTTGAGCCACGCAATCGCTCCCAATGAAAGACTCCCTAATACCTAGAGTTTGTAGTCGATCATCGGCGATTTTGTGGTAATTTCCGACAAACTGCGTGGATTATTCGTCAATTGGCTTACACTTCACTCCACATTCGCAATAAATTAATGTGCACTGTGCTAAGGCTGGCAGCGTCAGCCGATTGTGGTAATTTCTGCATAATACTTTCACGAGTTTGCGCTAATTGATAAAGCAATTCGCGTTGTTGCGGGTCTTTAACCATGCTTTGCGCCCACGTTACCGCTACTAAACGCTCGCCTTGCGTAACTGGGGCAACCTGATGCCAACTGCCGGAGTCATACACCACCGCATCACCTGCTTGTCCTTTAATGCGTTGTTCGCCGTAACTGGTTTTAATCACCAATTCGCCGCCTGTGTAATCGTCATTTAAAAATACGGTGGTTGATACATCAGTACGATAACGCCCCGACATCGGTCCCATGACCGGATCATCTACATGAAAGCCATAAGTCATACCCGGTTGATAACGTGCAAAAAAAGCGGTGGCAACACGCAACGGTAATACAGCGGCTTGATACTCAGGATGTTGCACTAAGGGGCTCATGACTAACGCATTTAAGCGGCGGTGTAGGGGGCTTTGTGGCGCGAGTTCTTGATTATATTTGACTTGCGAGGCTTGCATACCCGCTGAAAGACGACCATCGACAAATTCACCCGTTTTGAGTAGGGCTTGTACTTCTTGTAAGCGGGCAGCATCCAAGACTTGTTTAATGACTAATAACATAAGCGTAATCCGTATCCACTTTGGTCTAGTTTCGTTTCCCATAGCAATTTAATAAGCTGCAAAGCCAATGGGAAGGGAGATTGACAGCCTGATGCAATTACAGATTCAAATCAATGACACTACTCGTGATATTGACGTGCCGGATTTTATTTTGGCAGAAGCCGATGATTACTTTGCCCTATTAGACCGTGATATGGATAAAGGTTATCAAATGAGCCGCAAATGGGTTGATCGACCTGATAGCGAGCAACGTTGCCAAATTGTTGCCGATAAGTTATTGACTGCGTTAAGCAATGGCAACCAACAATCTGGTTTGTTATTGGCTGCCTATATTCTAAAGCGAATGCCGCAAGTGCGCGTGATTCGCATGAACGTGGAAGGCGATATGACCGAACACGATCTCAGCGCGTTTTAATTAATGCGCTTCGGCATTCTCGGTGTTACCGCGAAACTTTTGCACTAAATGCTTAATGGGTTCAACCACTGCCATAATAATGCCGCCCGCCACTACGCCGACAAACGCGTCTAAAATGCTAGGGGTAATAGCCGCCAGCGCATTGCCCACCCAGCCAACTTGTTTAACAAAGGCAACTGCATGTTCAATAAATTCATGCGAATGCGGTAAGCCATGCATAATAATACTGCCACCGACTAAAAACATAGCGGCTGTGCCTAGCACGGATAAGACCCGCATTAAATAAGGTGCGAGGTTAACTAAACCTTCACCAATAGTATGCATCAGGCTATTGGCTTTGGATTTTGCGGTTAGATATAAACCCAAATCATCCAGCTTAATAATGGCTGCCACAAAGCCATACACGCCGATAGTCATAAGAACGGCAATTCCTGTTACCACAGCGGCTTGTACGGCAAATGAAGATTGGGCAACTGAGCCTAACGCAATAACGATAATTTCGGCCGATAATACAAAGTCGGTACGTACCGCGCCGTCAATTTTTTCTTTTTCAAATGCCACCATATCCACTTCAGGATCATTAAGCGCGGCTATGACTTGTTGTTCCTCGCTTTGTTCTTCTACTTCTTCGGCATGACTATGAAACAGCTTGTGATAAATTTTTTCAAAGCCTTCATATACTAAATAACCACCGCCTAACATTAATAAGGGTGGAATGAGTTTGGGGGCAAAGGCACTTAAGGCTAATGCTGTGGGGACGAGAATCAGTTTATTTTTAAATGAACCTTTGGCGACAGCCAAAATAACAGGAATTTCGCGTTCGGCTTGAATGCCAGAGACTTGTTGCGCATTTAAGGCTAAATCATCACCTAAGACCCCGGCTGTTTTCTTAGCTGCCAATTTGGTCATGACTGCAACGTCATCTAGTACGGTTGTAATATCGTCTAATAGGGCTAATAAATTGGCCGCAGCCATGCCTAACTCCTCGGTAATTAGCGAAAACAAGAGTTTACGTTAAGGCATGCATAGGTATGAAACTATTTTGTCAAAAGGTAGATAGTTTGTTGAAAAGATTGAGGTTGCGTCATGCCCTAGCTTAGGGAGTACCCCCGTAGCAGAGACCCTAAAATTTCTATTTTTTTTAAGTGCTTAATAAAAATTAAGCTATAGTTCAGCTTACCTCCTCCTAACCGTAGTAGTACTTAAATTGATTGAAAATTAGAGCAGAGAGGGCACTTTTATGATCAGCAATGCATTACAAAAAGGAACGTTAATTTATATTTATGACCATATTGGTCAACCTGTAACTTCAATTGCCATACCACAACGTTATCCAGAAGACGGTTTAATTGGTTTTACGCAACAAAACGTATTCGTGCGCAAAGGCAGTTTAGTGTATGCCTATAACGAATCCGGGCGGGTATGCTCCCAGCCGGGCGCTTTGTTCAGCCAACCCCAGCAAATGAGTTAATTCAGACGTTTAGTGCGTGCAGATTGCTAATCGTCATTGAATTAAGGTTATTAAAGGCTTTAGTGTACACGTCGTATGCTAAAGCCTTTGTTGTTTAGGGAGATTAGAATGGCGGCAACCACTGAGATTAAGGCAATACCCGTGTGGTCGAGCTGGATACGCGTTTTGCATGCCTTAATGGTGTTAGAACTCAGTATGAGCTTTATCAGTGCTTGGGTGGTGAAGTACGGGGGCGCAGTTGATTTAGATTTCTGGCGCGATTGGCATTTAATTAGCGGACAATTGTTAATTGTAACCATTGCAGCGCGTTTAATTGCTTTATTTCTTTTGCCCGGCTCAGCCAGTTGGCGCGCTTTTATTTTGGATGATGCACAACACAGCGCGTTTAAAAAAATGCTGATGTTTTATTTAAGTGGTGGGCGCACGGAATTACCTGTTTGGTTTGCGCATAATCCGTTTTGGAAAGTGTTATACCCGTTGTATATCGGTGTATTACTTGCCACGGCACTCACAGGCTTTTTCTATAATTCACCCACTACTTTTCTAGGCAGCCCTTTATATAAAGTGCATCAAGTGTTAGCGAATCTCAGTTTTTGGTTCACGATTTTGCATATTGTGATGGCAATTTGGCATGACGTAAAAGGCAAGGGTTCATCCATTTCTGCAATGCTGAATGGCTATCGCTATTTCCATATAGATCGTTCGCAAGTGCCGCATAAACCCAGCCCCTTTAAAGGCAACACGCCACCTGTGTATATTTCGCCAGATAGTATTAAGCGTAAAAGCGAACAGAACAGTTAAGGCAATAAATGCCCCATACGTTCCCAACGAATGCTATTACCCTTAACCGAGAGCCACACAAACCGCGCTTTGCCAATCACATCGGCTAAAGGCACTGCGCCATAAAAACGCGAATCATGACTAGCAGAGCGATTATCACCCAGTGCAAACATATAGCCGTTAGGAATGGTTAATTCGGTTTGGGGTAAGGCTAAATTCGGCTTTGACCAGACTACATTCCAACTGCGTTTGCCGTCGGTTTCGGTCACTTGCACCCCTTGTTTTAAAGGCTGCTGTACTAAAGTTAACGGCTTGCCGTTGATATAAATCGTCGTGCCGCTGATTTTAATTTTTTCGCCGGGTAAACCAATAATACGCTTAATAAAATATTGATTACGGTCATTGGGATACACAAAAATCGCAATATCCCCGCGTTGCACTTTGGTTTTGCAGCCGGGGCAGTTATAGCGTTTATCCGCAAAGAACATTTCATTGGTTAAAATGGTTGGTTCCATACTGCCCGACGGCACTAAAAACGATTCCATTTCATACTTACGCACGAACTGCATAATAATGGGCAATACAAAGAAATTACTGAGCAGAAAAACTAATACATAAACGCCGCTATTTTGCCAACTGTAAGGCTGGTATTCGCTTTTACGTTTTGCACTCTGCCATGCGTCAATCATGCCGCCAAACCATAAGGCGAGTAATGTCAGCCCACTCAAGATAAAGCCGTCTAACATAGATTCCGGCGGCAAATACAGGGCAATTGCCACCGTACTGGGAATGGTTAAGCAGAAAAAGCCTAAACCCCACCAAATCGCTTTATTCAATTCGCCATTGTACAACTGCCCCCAACCGGGTAAGGCGGCAGACATTAACATGGCAATAAATGGATGCCGCGCTGGGTTTGAGCTAGTTTGCATAGAATTTGTAAAGGCTTACCACATTAAATCATCAGGAATTTTGAAGTCAGCATAGGGATCATCTGCTTCATCCGTTTGGCTATTCGTGCTGCCGGTATTTAAGACGAGTACACACGCTACATCGCGCTGCATAATTTTCTCGGCAATTTGTTTAGGCACTAGTTCATAACCTTCGCCTAATTTCACCAAGGCAATAACGCCGTAAGCCAGTTGATCTTGCAATTTTTCAGTCACATAAATCGACTTAATTTTATTTTTATCCGCAAATTGATAAGCCTGATTACCCTTGCTTCTATCAATTTTATTCAACGTGATTAATTGCTTAATTTGTGCCTGAATTGCCTTTTGCTCGGCTTGTTCGCGTTGCTGGCGGTTTAATTCTTTAGAGCGCTCGACTTGGGCTTGACGCGCTTGCTCGGCTAAGAGCTTAACTTCATCAACCGTTGCGCCTTTCTTTTTGGCTTTAGCGGTTTGTTGATGGGCTTTTTTACGCTGCTCGCGTTCTGCATCGGCGGCTTTATCTTTATCAATTAAACCCGCTTTTAATAATTGCTCGTGTAGTGATGCCATGCATTTAATTCCAATGTTTAACCAAGGGATAGCGTTCGATAGGCAAGTGGATTCGGGAAGTTTTAGCAGATGTTAGTATCTTAACTTATTCGCCCACTTGAATCGTAATCATATGTTCGCGCCCTTCGCTGCGACTTTCAACCACTGTATGCCCATGAATACGCGCCCATGCGGGAATATCATGTAATGCACCGGGGTCGGTACAAATTGCCGTAATGAGCGTACCCACGGGTTGTGTTTCGGCGGCTTGTTGCACGCGAATGACGGGCATTGGGCAAAGCAAGCGCCGCGCATCCAGTGTAATATGATTCGATTGTTCAAGGCTCATACTGTTGTAACCAAACTAATTTTGCACGAAATTCGCCGGGGTCTTTACGTAACACTAACGTCCCTAAGCTGGGTTGTAGGCTATCGTGTAAACGGGATAAATAAAAGCGTAAGGCCGCCGCTCTTAACACCCCTGACCAATGCGTGGTTTCTAAGGCTTGCCACGGGCGTAAGGCTTGATAAGCGCTAACGCAAGCATTGACCCGGGCGCTATCTAAACTACCGTCACTCTTTGCACACCAATCGTTTACCACAATCGCCAAGTCATATAACAGGCTATCGTAACAGGCAAAATACAAATCCAAGACACCACTGATGGTATTGTCTACTAATAAGGCATTATCCCGAAATAAATCGGCGTGAATCGTGCCTTGTGCTAGTTGTTGCCACGGAATGCGCTGCTGAAAGGCGATTTCGCTTTGTAACAATTCAGCATCCGCTGCCGCTACTTGTGTGCTTAGTTGTTGCGCGGTTTGCATACGCCAAACATGCCCGCGATCCGGCGCACGATAAGCGGTAAAGTGTTGGGCGCTGTTATGCATGTGCGCTAAGGTTTGACCGATGGCGGCACATTGCGCAAGGTTCGGTTGTTCAACATGCACTCCGGCTAAACGCGTCACGAGTGCAGCAGGTTTGCCGTTTAATTCGTTGAGTATCTTAGTCTTACGATTTTCAATTGGTTGGGCAATGGCTAAGCCAGCCGCCGACCAATGCTGCATAAGCTGCATAAAGTAAGGCAGTTCAGCGGCATGATGTTGTTCAAACAGGGTGAGAACGTATGCACCTTGCGTAGTGTTCACAAAGTAATTGGTATTTTGCAGACCGGCTTGAATACCTGTGAAAGACACTAATGCGCCGATGGCGTAATCGGCAAGGAAGCTGTGGAGTTCAGCTTCACTTACGGGAGTATAAACCGACATTTAATGCGCGCTTACCAAGAGAATAATTTCCAGCTTGGAATCACAGAATCACTATTGCGATCATGTGCATTACGGGTTTTGCCTTGGGAATTTTGTGCATTAATTAAGGCATAACCTTCGCTACTCCCATCGGGAATATAATTCAATTCACTGCGCATTGCGGTGACACGTTCTTCTTGAATCGTGCCGTAACGGTCACGGTTGGTAATAGTTTGTACTTTAACTCGCCCAACTTGCTCAGTGTCTACATTGTCACCAGCGGGTGCTGCGGGGGCGCTTACAACAACTGCTTCTTCCGCTACCACAGCGGTTTCGACAGGCGCAGTGGCTTCAGGCGCAACCTCGGTTGCAACATAAGCCTCCGCTTCCATTGCGGTTTCAGGAACAGCAGCATTCATATCAACGGGCATTTCAGTGCTGCTTAAATCTGGTGGGGGCGGTACATTGGCGATTTCATCGGCATACACGGGTAATTGTGCCATAGCCAGCCATAAGCCCATTACGACTACTTTTTTCATTTTTATAGCTCCACGAAATTTGCCAATTCTTCGGCGGATGGACCCGAAATGGCGTGTTCATAATATTTGAAAATATGATTAACGATAGAATCAGCGTCATCCAAAATGACAAATAAATCCATATCTTGCGGTGATATTGTACCTTGTTTGACCAGCGTATTCCTGAACCAATCCACTAAACCTTGCCAGAACGGACTGTGTACTAAAACAATTGGAATGCGTCGCGTTTTGGTGGTTTGCACCAAGGTTAAAATTTCGGCTAATTCATCTAGCGTACCAAAGCCGCCGGGCATCACCACATAAGCCGACGCATATTTAACAAACATCACCTTGCGCGAAAAGAAATGCCGGAAATATAAAGAAATATCCTGATAAGCATTCGCGCTTTGTTCATGCGGAAGCTGGATATTTAAACCAATACTGGGTGATTTGCCTTCATATGCGCCTTTATTCGCCGCTTCCATTAAACCCGGACCACCGCCACTGACAACAGCAAAGCCTGCATCCGAAAGTTTTAAGGCGATTTCTTCGGTTAATTTGTATAAAGGATCATCGACAGGTGTACGTGCTGAACCAAAAATACTAACCGAGGGGCGAATCCGTGCCAGACGTTCAAAACCGTCCACAAACTCACCCATAATTTGGAAGATTTTCCAACTTTCCCGCGCTAATTCTTGATCACTAATCGGTCTTAAAACCGGGTGCGATGCTCTGGTTTTTTCATCCATGTTTTTCTGCCACGGTAAAAGTACGAATAGTTAAGGCGTGTAATTGCCCAGAGGTAATCGCTTCGTTTACCGCCGCATACACCAATTGTTGGCGCTTTACTTTGGATAAGCCTTCAAACGCATTACTCACGACATCCGTTTCATACTTATAGCCGTCGCCCGTCACACTGACTTGCGCATCAGGTATATGTGCTTGAATGAGTGCAGCGACTGCTTCATTGCTGATACTCATGAAAAACTCCAAATCCGCTCAAACAAGGCATGAAGTATACTACAGCCTGTTTAAACCACAGCTTTATTCTGCGGATTTGTGTTTAGTTAAACTGGCTAGGGCTGGGTGTGTCTAAATATTGCCAGCGGGTATCGTCTGCCGATGCAATTTCCGGCTGAATGGCTTTAAACATATCTTCCCCAATTTTGGCTTGCAGATTGGCATAAGCGCCTTCACGGTTGCTATTGCCGCTGTCTAAATCGTCGTCATTAAAACCACTAAAGTTATAACCCACGCCTAAGCGCCAATTCTCAGCCACCGCTAATTTAACGCCCGCCCCATAGGCATATTGTTTTGCACCATCATCGGTACTTAAGACGCCTGCGTGTACATCAGCGGCTAGTTTTTCATTTAAATCGAAATTGATGCCCGCATCTGCCATTGCAGTGACACTCTGCTGATTGTCTGTACCCATGCGTTGCTGTTGATGTTTAGCCGCTAAGCGCCCGTAAACTTCTGTACCGGATTCCGTTACAAAATTTTGATGGGTGGATACAATGTGCGTGGTGCTATCAAGGGCTTGTTGGCTCTGTTTATCTTGTTTAAGTTGATACAAATATTGGCTGTTTAATTGACCGTCATCAGCTTGCGGACGATGCGCTGCACCTAAGGTAAAACGATGGCGTTTTAACTCGCCTTCAGCGGCTTTATCCACACTTATTTCGTCGCGTACTAAGCCCGTCCAATCCTCGTCTAACTTAGCAACGTAACTGGCTTTCGCGCCATAAAACTCGCGGTTTTCACTCTTACGCGTTTCTAATTTTAGATAGCGTTGCTGATCAGTATTACGCGTATCATTTAAGCTTAAAGAAGTAGCAACTGCATCTTCTACCGCAGAATGGCTGGGCGCTTTAATCACTTCAATATTTGGCTGTAATTCGAGATTTTTTTCTAAGCTATAGCGCCCGCGTAAACCCGTAGCAACTTCGGCATCGGCTTGCGCTGCATCTGCCAACATATCCGAACGATATTCTGAATACAGTTCCAGATTTTTATTCGCTTTGGTTTTGGCTCCTAACTTAAAGGTTTCTCGGCGCTGGGTATCATCTAAGCCTTGTAGACCCAAAATGTCATTACCGTTTTCATAACGTCCATATACGCTAGTATCTTTAGTGAGCGCCACTTCGGCATCCAGCGTGGTTTTATTAAAATCATGTTGTTGTATGTCCTGTTCGTATTCGGCGCGCACGCGTAAAGGGCGCTCGGCAACTTTGAAACTACGTTGAGCGCCTGCTAATACCGTATTGTGTTCGCGGGTTTGGTTAGCTTGTTCATGTTGAATATGGCGTGCCCCCGCACTGACTTGCCAATTATCCACACGCGTTTGAATTTTGCCGGTAATAGCTTGGTTACTGGCTTGGGTCTTACTAGCAGAATTTGCCATGCCTTCCAGCATGACTTGGGTATCGGGGCTAATGACTTCGGTATGGCGTAATTGCGTGCGTTCTGTACCGGCGACTAAGCCAGAAGGCGCATTGTTAAAATGCTCATCAGCATGGGCATATAAAAACTGTGTGCTCGATTTATCATCCCATTCGTGTTGCGCTTGCAGTGTGTAAGCTTGCCCTTGTTGTGCGCTAGAAAAGTCTTCATGTTGCGCATAACCCGCATTAATATTGGTTTTTTTGCTGGGATTATAATCCAAGGCAATGCCTGCCGTTTGTGAACCCTCAGTAGGGTCGTCGTCGCGGCTGTAATTCAGTTGCCCGCTTAAATCATCCGTCAATTGCTGTTTAACGCGTGCGCCTGCCACCCAGTGCTTATCTTGCTTCGCCGTATCCGTCTGTTCATAACTGGCGCGAATAAACATGGGATTGCCATTAATATCAAAACTTGGAATTACACGAGTAAACTGTAAATCGCCGCTAACAGGATCAAGCGTGTAATCAGTTAAGGGCGCTAGGGTATAAGTATTAATGGTTAAATTGGGGTTGGTACGATCTTCTGTAATTAATTCAATGACTTCTGAGCCTGACAGAATATCGCCGCGTGATAAACGATAATTTAAACTAGTGCCATTACCTGCAATCCATTCCACGCGATGACTATGCGTTTGTTGCGCTGCAAATAATTCAATATCCGTATTGCCTAAACTGGTGTGGGATGCCAATCCTGTGATATGCCGGGGCGTGCGTGCTAAGTTTTCGCTTAATGAACCGCTGTCTTTATCCACTGCATAATCGCCATACATCAGGCTATTGACGCCTTTTTCGACTTTTACATACAGCTTGTCATGGCTTTTCGCTTCTTGTCCGTGAATCGACGCATCACCCATTACCGGGTAATAATCGCGGGCAGGGTCTTCATCGCTATAAAAGGGATAATCGTCTTGGGTTTTATCAGAAGCATATGCCAGCGTTAAATATAAGCCACCTTTTAGGCTACCTTTCATAAACACACGCCCTTGCTTAGCGTGCCTACCGCCTTGATGCGCTTGGATATTTAAAAAACCCGTGGCTATCAGCGGGCGTTGGGGGGCGACTTGGCTAATTTGGACTTTGTCTGATAGCTGTTCTAATTTAACGTTTAAACGTACCTTGCCGGTTTGATTTGAGCTGCGTAAATGTATTGTGCCTTGTCCATTGCTAATGCGTACTTGATGCCCATCGACTTGATTTTGAATATCTGGTTCTAACCACTGCCCATCGCTGGCATGTATTGTTAAAAAATAATCGCCTTGTGTCGGTTGCGCATCTTCATCTAATACTTGAATGGTAATCGGTAAATTTGAAATACCTCCATCAGCGGCTAATTCCGTTTTAGCCGGTTGAATAAGAATTTGTGCAGGCGGTTTGGGGCTACGGAGCGTTTTTTGTGTTAAGACCCGATTGGCTTGATTACGCAGTTCTAAATGATTATCACCGGGTTGCAAAGCCAAACCATACCAGCTTAATAATTGAATGTTTTTGCTGCTATCAATCATTTGTTCGCCGACTTGCGCTTCACTAATCGCTTGTCCATTCACATATAAAGTGGCGGTTTCGGTCGCAGGTATAACTAAAATGAGATGCCCATCATCCACGATTTTCGTAGTTGGCCATAACCAGGTATACGCTTGCGCTTGTTGTGGGGTTAGACTGGTAAATAAGCGTTGCACAACAGGGCGTTTAACCTTTTTACTTCGGCTAGGCTTAGCGGATGTGTTATTCAGTAATTGGCTTTGACTGGCTAATAGCGGTTCAGACTGTTTAGCGCGTTCGCCTTGGGCATAGACATCATGATCTTGTAATTGCTTATTTAGATGTTTGACTGCTTTTAAGGTGGCATCCACTTGTTTACTAGGGCAAGCAATTTGAAAATCCACGCGCCGACTAGCCCCGGGAAATACATCTAAAATAAAACTACTACCGTCTTCTAATTGGCGGTTATCTGTCACTAAGGGCTGTGTGCCTTGTGGCAGGCTTTGATTGTCTAATTTAACGGTATGTACGCCGGATTTAACCACCTGAAAGCTAAAATCGCCTTGAGCGTCTGTAATCGCATAACGCCCGTCTTCTAAGAAAACTTTAGTGCCACCAATCGGTAACGCTTCCGCGCTACAGTCTTTAGCAAAACTTACGCGCCCTAAAATTAAACCGTCATTCGATAATAAGCCTTGGTCTTTTAGCGTAAGTTTATTTTGAATCAACGGTGATTTGAGAATGCTCTGATCGGTCAATTGTGCCAGCACTTGCGCTTGCTGGATTAGCTCTAAATCCTTGGCTTTGGCTGTTACCCTGACAATATAACGGACGGTATGGCTTTCACCCTCAGCCAATGGTGGTAATGACCAGGTTTGTGCACCTTTATCAGGTGCAAGACTGGCATTATTCAGTTGTAATCGGTTATCAACCAGTGATAAACCTGTTGGCAATTCCAACCGTAGGCTTAAGGTTTGGGTAGTCTGAGTTGTATTGTTTTGAATATGTAATTGGTAGATTGCTAAATCACCAACTTGGACTTGGCTTTGGCGCGTTTGCAGTTGCAGGCTTAACTGTGCGGATTCAATTGCATTGCTGTTTGCCCATAATGCCCGAATGCGATTACTACTTGTTGTTTGTGCTTCGCCACTGCTATTCACAAAAGAACCAGACACTTGAAATGCTGTAGGTGCTTGGTTAGCGAGCACGGTTTGCGAATACAAACCTCCCACTGCTAATGTGGGTAGCAATAGCTTGGGAATGGACATAACGACACTCAATTATTGTTATTATTTTTCAACCATCCTCAGGTGTCTGAGGATGGTTTGGGGCTTGGCTTAGTTCTGATTATCAACTACTTTCACAGAATAAATCACCACTTTATTGCCAGACGGTGCAACGTCACCGGCATTAACACTGAGTACACGCGTATTTGTGTCAAAGCTTGGGTCAGCGACGGGGGCATCGTCGATTTTGGTAGAATCTGCCACGTAAGCAAAGCGATCATCTAATGTTTGATTCAGGATGAAGTTTTTAACAGTATTAGTTGTACTACTGTTAGAAACGGTTGAGCTAAACATAATACACTGATCTTTTTCGATATTTTCAATATCAGCCGTGCCAAAGTCAGTGTCACCATCGGTTGAAATTTGCCCATCGCAATTAATATCAATCGCTGATTTTAAATCAATCGCAACGTGTTGATCTAATTGTTGGCAAGGCGTATCGAATTCGATGATATACGGCATTTGCGCACTAGGCACAGCCGTTGACCATAAGCCGTTATTTGCCATAATCAGTGCATCACCCACTGCACCTGTAGGCGGGTTTTCCCAGTTGGTATAACTGGTAGAGTCTAGATTCATCCACGTATAACCCGTGCTGGTTAAGCTACCACCTAACCAATAATGCTCAGTGCCTAATAAGCTACGCACGAATTCATTCTCATTGGCAGAGTCAATAGTAGCTAAATGACCTGAAACGGTTTGATAGGTTTGGCTTGCGGCAAAGTTACTTGCCCCAGTCCAACTGTTCGGGGTGTCAATCACACGATACGCATGACAGTTACCGCCCGCAGGTTGGGGCCATGAAGTCGTTTGTGCGCTTGATGAATCTGTTATAACCGTAATTTCAATGGGTGTACCAATGGTTACGTTGTTTTGTGCATCTTTCGCCGATACTTCTACTTTTAAAATACCACCTGTGCTTATGGACATGGGCAATTGCACGGCGACCACTAACTGAGCACTTTCACCCGGTGCTAAAGTTAAAGGCGCAGTTACTTCAGTATCGCCCGCGCTGACTTGACCATCTTTATCAACATCTTGATAAATTTTAATGGTATCGGCATCTAAATCGTCTGTAGTATTATTTCCCGCCGTCAGGCTATAGCTTTCGTCAATGTTACCGTTGTTGGTTAATTTATAGCTGGTGTAGGTGGTATTACCGCCACTAGTGGTTAAGTTATGTTTGTCTCCGGCTAATAAATCTAAGGCAGCCGTACGTACTTGGCGAATCTTAATGATTAACTCATTCGATTCTGCGGTGTAGTTGTTGCCTTGTGTATCCGAATAAGTACCGGTTACTTTAGTAATAATATCTGGTAAAGCTAATGGCGTAGCGAAGGCAACGCCGGTCATGAGGGCTAGGGCAACAGCTTTTACGAGAGGTTTGTAATGACTCATAATAGGGCTTGACTCAATAATTTTTATGATTAGGTAAAGTGAAGATAACAACATCTTCTAAGATTTAATCCTGCGACTAAATCTGGTGATTAGTTGAGTAGACACTGTTTTACTCAACCTTATAAATAAGGCGAACCTTATTTTACTTGCACTCGATAGCTATAAACTTGTTCACTATTCGCCGCTAAACTGACATTTGGAATCCAGCGAACATGTGTGTATTGGCTGGCTGGAATAATAACTTTTTTACCCTTAACCGTGCGGGTAACTGGTTCGGATTCATAGGTTTTGCCGCCGTCTACACTTACTTCAAAGGTAGCATCCACGGGTGCAATGGCTGTGTTTGCTTGGTATTGGGTTGCACTAGGAATAGGACCTGTAACGACTAAATCGTTTAATGCAGCGCTGCCAGTATTTTTATAAATAGCACGAAATTCTAAAACTTGTTTGGGATCAACTTCTGTGGTTTCGGTGGCAACTTCTTTACCTTCTGCATTGCTGCTAATGGCATAAGACTTCATATTGATTTGTAATGGGCCGGTTTCCTTAGCCTGAACTAAAGTTGTATTAGACACGGTAAACGCTAATAAAAATGCTAAGCCGATAGCGGTTTTTTTCATAAATACTCTCTTGCAGAAAAAACTTATAATTTTTTTAATGACTATTCATTATCAAGACAATGGGTTTGTTTTAATAATAGGGCTATTCTATCCATAAATTAGGCTTATGTGTTCTACCATCTATCTGGAACTTTACGCATGCCAAACCTATGCTGAATCTGCCAGCAATTTGCAATAGAGTTTTTAGTTAAATGGCTTTCTATGCCTATAATGAGAAGCTTTCAGTTATGGGAATAATTGCAATGCAAAATATGAATACTAATTTATTAACCCAAGTTAAAACGCAGTGTCAGGATTTTTGTGCTGCCCTTACGGATGACGAAATTGTCCGATTTATACGCTATACCCGTGTAGTAGAGTTACAAAGTCAGGAAATATTAGCTGACGTTAATCAATTAGGTGATCGTTTTTATTTGGTGATTGTCGGTGTGGTACGGCTTTATCATGTGGATGGTGATAAGGAATATGAAGTGGGGCATATTAATGCGGGTGGCTTAGTGGGGGAAATGTCGTTTTTTGATCGTCGCCCACGTACTGTGCGCTTACGTGCGTACGAACATACCGTACAGTTGTTAGAAATTAGTCGCCCTTTATACAGTCGTTTAAAAATTGAAGAGCCGTATATTGCGACGAATTTATTAGAATTTGTTATTCGTAGCTTAGATTTCTTGGTGCGCTATTTAAGTGATGAGAATGCGCAATTACACAAAAAATTAGGCGAATAATGTGGCAATGGTCGCAGCGTTTTAGCCAGTTACCCGCAACATTTTATACTTTTACTCAGCCCAAAGCGTTGCCTCAAGCCGCTTGGGTGCAGCAAAGTGAGGCTGTCGCAACCTTATTAGGTCTAACCTCTAATGACTTGCAGCAACCTGCTTTACTGGATTTATGCTGTGCACACGCTCTACCCGCAAACTGTCAACCGTTAGCGCAAGGCTATGCGGCGCATCAGTTTGGCAAATTTAATCCGTTTTTAGGGGATGGGCGGGTGGTTTTGTTGGGGGATGTACAAACGCCAACCGGGCATTACGAAATCAGTTTAAAAGGTGCTGGGCGCACTGCTTATGCACGTACTGCGGACGGTCGGGCAGGTATTAATGAATGCCTAAAAGAATTTCAACTCAGTGAGCGATTAGCCGCTTTAAAAATTCCAAGCTTGCGTTGCTTAGGGGTACTGCAATCCAATAGCGAATTAGTCTATCGGCAAAGCTTTGAACCAGCGGCTTTGTTAGTCAGAGTCATGCCCAGCCACATCCGTTTTGGCACATTTGAATTGGCTTATTTTCAAAAAAATTATGCAAACTTACAGCAATTAGCCGATTTTGTATTAGCACAACATTATGTTGATTTAGTGAAAAATACAAACCCTTATGCGGCTTTATTGACGGCGATTGTGAGCAAAACCGCACAATTAATTGCGCAATGGCAAGCCGTGGGTTTTACGCATGGTGTGATGAATACCGACAATATGTCGGTTGTGGGGATTAGTTTAGATTTGGGTAGCAGTAGTTTTAACGCAAACTTTGCCGACGATTATGTGAGTAGTGAATTGGATGAAAAAGGGCGTTATGCGTTTGGGCAGCAGCCGATTATTGGTTTGTGGAATTGTAATGTGTTAGCGCGCACGTTTTCGCCATTAATCAATAGCGCAGCAATTAAGCAAGCCTTGCAGCATTATGAACCGACTTATTTGGATACTTATAATGCGCTGAAATAAAAAATCCCTGCCGAAGCAGGGATTTTCGTATAACGCTAAGCGTTAAGAGATTAGTTATTTTCAGCCGCTTTTTTACGTTCAGCCGCTTCTTTAATAACTTGATCCGATACGTTTCTTGGGCAAGGTGCGTAGTGTGAGAACTCCATAGAGAACTGACCACGACCTGATGTCATAGTACGTAAGTCACCGATATAACCGAACATTTCGGATAATGGCGCTTCTGCTTTAACACGAACACCCATTGCAGCGGTATCTTGTGATTTGATCATCGCACGACGACGGTTCAAGTCACCGATAACGTCACCTACGTTTGCGTCGGGTGAGAACACATCCACTTTCATGATTGGCTCAAGAATTTGTGGACCTGCTTTCGGCATAGTTTGACGGTAACCACCTTTTGCCGCGATTTCAAACGCGATTGCAGAAGAGTCCACCGCGTGGTAAGCACCCTCACGTAAGGTGACTTTCACGTCAACGACAGGGTAACCTGCCAATGGCCCTTTGTTCATGCTTTCTTTGAAGCCCTTGTCGATGGCAGGCCAGAACTCGCGAGGTACTGAACCACCAACTACAACAGATTCAAATGCATAACCTGCACCCGTCTCGTTTGGCTCGATGGTGTAATCAATTTTACCGTATTGACCAGAACCACCCGACTGTTTCTTATGGGTATAAGAATCTTCTACACGTTGTGTAATAGATTCGCGGTAAGCCACTTGTGGTTTACCCACGATAACTTCGATATTGTTAGTACGACGTAAAATGTCAACTTTAATATCTAAGTGCAGCTCACCCATACCTTTCAGAATGGTTTCGCCTGTTTCTTGATCTGTTTCAACGCGGAATGACGGGTCTTCTTGCACCATTTTGCTTAACGCAACGCCTAATTTCTCCGCAGAACCTTTGTCTTTTGGTGAAATAGCAATCGAAATAACCGGATCTGGGAACACCATTGGTTCTAGCGTCGCTGGGTTATTCGGGTCAGCTAAGGTATGACCAGTTTGTACGTTTTTCAGACCAATCAAGGCAATAATATCGCCTGCTTGTGCTGATTCAATTTCAGAACGGTCGTTCGCATGCATTTCCACCATACGACCTACGCGTTCAGTTTTGCCGGTGTAGGTATTTAATAAGGTGTCACCTTTTTTCAAGCGGCCAGAATAAATACGTACGAAGTTCAACGCGCCGTATTTGTCATCCATGATTTTGAAGACTAATGCGCGTAATGGACCGTTCGGATCAACGATAGCGTATTTGCCGGTTTCGTTACCTTCGTCATCGGTTTCAGGTTGAGGCGGAACTTCAGTTGGATTAGGCAGGTAATCAACAACGCCATCCAATACTAATTGCACGCCTTTGTTTTTGAAGGATGAACCCGCGTAAGTTGGGAAGAAGTCCAGTGCAATCGTGCCTTTACGAATACAACGTTTGATGTCTTCGATAGCAGGCTCATCACCGCCTAAATATTGTTCCATTAACTCATCGTCTTGCTCAACCGCAGTTTCGATCAGTTTTTCACGCCATTCAGCCACTTTCGCTTCCATGTCGGCGGGCACGTCTTGAATGGTGTATTTTAATGGGTCGCCGGATTCGTCCCATACCCAAGCTTTTTGGGTTAATAGGTCAACTACCCCTACAAAGTCACTTTCTGTACCGATAGGTAAGGTCATCACCAAAGGTTTAGCACCTAGTACGTCTTCTACTTGTTTAACAACGCGATAGAAATCCGCACCAATACGGTCTAATTTGTTAACGTAGATAACACGCGCAACTTTAGAGTCATTCGCATAGCGCCAGTTGGTTTCTGATTGAGGTTCTACACCGCCTGAACCACAGAATACACCGATACCACCGTCTAATACTTTCAGTGAACGATACACTTCGATAGTGAAGTCAACGTGCCCCGGGGTATCGATAATGTTAAAGCGGTGACCTTTCCAATAAGCAGTGGTCGCGGCTGACTGAATAGTAATACCACGCTCGGCTTCTTGCTCCATGAAGTCCATAGTGGATGCACCATCATGTACTTCACCGATTTTATGAATTTTGCCGGTTAATTTCAGAATACGCTCAGTTGTAGTGGTCTTGCCCGCGTCCACGTGGGCGAAAATGCCGATATTCCGGTATAATGTTAAGTCAGTCATTTGTTCAGTCTCAAAAGAAAACGCAACGATTTGCGATAAGGGGGCGATTGTAAATCATCTTGCTGCACGGGGTAAGGGGAAATTAAAGCCTAAATTCGTGCTTTCATGTATTTTTCATAGCAAAGTGGATTTACCAAAGCATAGGATAGGCAGGGTTAATTCAGCTTGTTATAGCAATACCAAGGTTCTTATCACTATCCGCCGCTAACTATAGGAAAAATTGTTCAAATTACCAGTACTTTTAACTGTAATTTTGCGGCTTATATCTGATTTACCCGGTATTTAAACACCGGGCGGTAAATCACGACCTTTATTCATTTGTGGCGCATGCGGATCTTTATTCTGTAAAACCCATTCGAGTTTTAACGCGGCTAAGGCATTATTCAGCGCATCTGGGAAATTCGCGTCGCCTTTTTCAAAGGCTTGCAGCGCTTTTTGTACATAATCATCCGGAACATACGGCGCTAACGGATAAACCGTGGGGTCAGTGCAGAATTCAAGTAAAGTAACGCCTTGATGCGCAAAGGCTTGTTCCCATGCTTGCGCGACTTTGGCGGGGTCATCCACACGAATGCCTTGAAAACCTAATAATTTGGCATAGCCAGTATAATCAAAGGCTTCGACTTGCATCGCATCTTGCCACATAGGATTTGCGTCTTCAAAGCGCTGTTCCCACGCCACTTCGGTTAATTCACTATTATTTAATACCATAATAATGAACTGCTTATTCGGCCATTGTGCCATATAGCGCTTTATCGTAATTAATTCGCACATGGCCAGCATTTGAAAAGCCCCATCACCAATCGTACATAAAACAGGACGATTGGGATGGGTAAATTTAGCCGCCATCGCATAAGGCATAGCGGCTAACATACTGGACAAACGTCCAGATAAATCGGCTTGCATTCCGCGTCGTAAGCGGATTTGTTGCCCAAACCATTTTACGGTTGAACCGCCGTCTACCGTAATCAAGAGATTATCTGGTAGGCGTTTATTTAATTCGCGATAGACCACTCGTGCATTAATTGGGTTACCGGGCAAGTTACAAAACTTATCAATAATATGATCCCACGCTTGTAATTCTTGGCTTAACGCATCGCGCCACTGGGTATCTGTTTTTGGCTGAATAAGCGGTAATAGCTGGCTTAATACCGCATGGCTATCTCCCCAAATATTAAGTTCGGTGGGATAACGAATGCCTAAATGTTCAGGGCGAATATCCACCTGTACGGCTCGTGCTTGCCCGCTAGCTGGCAACCAATTCGGAAAAGGATAATTAGTGCCAAAGAAAACTAGCGTATCGCATTCTTCCATCATTTTATAAGCAGCCGTTGAGCCTAATAAGCCCAAATGCTGCACATAACCGGGTGTGTCAGATGGAATAATTTGCTTAGCGCGGAGCGTTGTCACAATTCCCGCTTTGGTTAAATCAGCCAGTTTTAATAAATCATCGGTAGCGTCTTGTGTACCGCCGCGCCCCACAAATAAAGCCACTCGCTTACCCGCATTAATAATATCCGCCATCTTTTGAATATCGGCTAAGGGCGACGCAATTTTTGTGGTGGGCGGTACGCAACTACTTCGTGACACTAATTGCGTGCGATCCAACGCGGGCATAGGCATAGCTTGCACATCACGCGGAATAATAATGACACAAGGTTGCTGCTGAGCAATCGCCACCCGAAACGCTTTATCAATCACCATTGGTGCTTGCATAGGCGTTACAATGGTTTGCACGAAAGCCGCTACATCCGCAAAGATACGTTCTAGATTGCTTTCTTGTTGGACATCCGAACCTAAGGTAACGCTTTCTTTCTGCCCTAAAATTGCCACTACAGGTTGATTATCCATTTTGGCATCGTATAACCCGGTTAACATATGAAATGCACCCGGACCAGCCGTGGAAAAACAAACACCGACTTCACCCGAAAACTTAGCATCAGCCGTCGCTAAAAACGCGGCAATTTCTTCATGCGTTGGGCGAATAAATAAGGGAGCAGTCCCCTCACGCTGTGCTTTATCCATTGCCGCGTCGAATAAACTAATTCCATCCCCCGGATAACCGTAAATACGTTTAACTTGCCAAGCCTGCAAGCGCTGAAGAATAAAATCAGCCACATTCATTTGAATGATAGCCTGCTCATCTGTATTAGTTTGCTGCGTTCCGTGCATAATGCAATCCTATTCAAACGGCGAATAAAAAATATCGGGGTAAAAATAAATGTAAAGTTTTGTTAAAACTGACTTAGTATAAAACCAAGTCAGATTTTCTAACGGTGATGCTACATAATACGATAAGTATCTAATAAGTCAGCTCGATTGCTATCATAAGTTTGAATTTGTGAACTACTTAATAAGGCTTTAATTCGCGTTTCTTTTTCTTTTGATAAACGCTCAAATTCCGCTTTTTTATTAATACTTGGATTACGTGAATTGGCTAATACATTAAAGCGGGTTGAATATTCTAAGTTCAGTGCTGATACCTGACGTTGTTGCACATCGCTTAAATTCAAGGTGGCAGTCATAACATCGGTTAACGCATTGGCACGGGCAATGGGGCTGGTATTCGCAATGCCTTCTTTAACAGCATTCGCTTTATTTTCATCATATAAACTATTTTGGCTACAAGCAGCTAACCATACCCCTAATCCGCAGATTAATAAAACCGATTGGTAATTAAACTTTTCCATAAGTTATTTCCCTCATCCATATAAGAAATGGTAAAACCAAAGCTTATATAAAAGAGATTTAGCAATTTGCCTAAAAGCAGGAGAAATAATGATGTTTTTTGAAAATAATGAAAACTAATCTAGCCTACGGTTAGGCGATTCCTTGGTTTTTTATTTTATTGCCGCTGTTTTTTAATTTTAAAAACTAGCGAATTGTTGAAAATTTAGCATTCACATAATCATTAGAAATTAATTATATAAAAAGATAGAATTTCATTAGCTGAGAAGAAGCAATTCTTAAGCTGTGACACAAGACACCCTATGTATTAGGGGTAGTCTGTTGTTTTCGTTTAGATTGGAATGAATTTCGCCCTCTGATTTTTCGGTAGAATTTGTGATGCTAGATCTTAAAAAACCTGCTGTTCCACGTTATACCAGTGTGAATGCTGAAAAAGCGGACGGTGCAACTTATACACCTTTAACTTTGGCGCAGTTTGTCGCTAAGCAAATGTTGCAAGTCGCTAATTTTTCAAATCAAGGTTCAATTCGCTTGCTTGATCCAGCGGTAGGTAATGGTATTTTATTAGAGGCAATGTTAGATGCGTTGCCTATAGACATCTGCCAGCGGGTCGAGGTATTTGCCTTTGATACTCATCAACTTGCTTTAACACAAACGCGTATTAGGTTAGAAAAAAAATATCCAAAGCTTAAATTAACGCTAGAAAAACGTGACTTTCTCGAATGGGTGGCGGCTAGGGGACAGCAAGCAGATTTGTTTTTGAGTACACAACCGCAAGCGTCTTTTGATTTAATTATTGCCAATCCACCTTATGTTCGCACACAAATTATTGGTGCTGATCAGGCTCAGTTATTAGCAAAACAATTTGGTTTAACAGGTCGCATTGATCTTTATTATCCATTTCTATTAGGTATTTCTAAAATACTTACACCTCAAGGCACGGCGGGCATTATTACCTCTAACCGTTTTATGACCACTAAATCTGGACAATCGGTTCGACAAGCCTTGTTGTCGTGTTTCAATATTCGACATATATGGGATTTAGGTGACACAAAATTGTTCGATGCAGCCGTTTTACCTGCGGTATTGTTAGTAAATAGTAAGCAATCGTTAGCGTATGCTACCAAAGGTATTCCTTTTTCATCTATTTATGCCACAACAGAACCGGCATCAACCCATGCGGAAGATGTCTTATCTGCCTTGACGGCTCAACATAACGGTATTGTATCCCTTGCCAATGGAAACTGTTTTCGCATTCAACATGGCATATTGGATAACGGCAATAGTGCGGCGGGTATCTGGCGTGTTGCCTCAGCTTCAAATAATGCTTGGTTAGATACGGTAAATGCTCATACATGGGGTAGGTTTGGCGATATTGGTAAAATTCGGGTTGGAGTGAAAACAACGGCTGATAAGGTCTTTATCCGCCATGATTGGGAACAATTACCCAATGGTCGACCAGAGTTACTGCGCCCCTTAATGACCCGTCATTGGGGGCAGCCATTTAAAGCAGTTAAACCTGTCAATCCCAAGCATTTGAAACAGATTCTTTACCCACACGAAATTCGGCAAGGTAAACGCCAAGCAGTAGATATTAGGCACTACCCCAAAGCGCAACAATATTTAGAGTCTCATAAGCCTGTTCTCAGTGCTCGCACTTATGTTATTGAAGCAGGGCGTGCATGGTATGAAATTTGGGTTCCACATGATCCTGCTGCTTGGGCTGCACCTAAGTTAGTATTTCCCGATATTGCCGAAAAGCCCATATTTTGGCTCGATACTGAAGGTAGTGTTGTGAGTGGAGAATGTTATTGGCTGCAATGTAAACATTCAGCAAATACAGATTTACTCTGGTTGGCGTTAGCGATTGCTAATTCTACGTTCATTGAAAAGTTTTATGACTACCGTTTCAATAATAAACTATATGCCGGACGTAGACGTTTTATTACCCAATATGTTGAGCACTTTCCCCTACCGAACCCAGAACTAGACGCTTCAAAAGCGATTATTCAACTTGCCAAGCGTATTTATGCGGTGTTGCCATCTGCGCAGGCGGCTGCATTGATCGAAGCATTAAATCTGAAAGTATGGAATATCTTCGGTTTAACTCCCGAAAAAATCACGCGGTAAGGATATTTGGATTTTTTGGTTTTGTACCTTGCCGGAAAATTGCCGAAAGCGTGTAAAAAAATCCTGCCCATTAACAATATAAAGATGCGTCAGTGTTACGGTGTTTCCAGCGGTGGTTGCCTGAAAAATAGCATAGCGTGTATCACAATGGCGTGGCTGATGATTGCCTAAGGGTTTTATATCAAGCCGTTCTGTGCTGCTGGGTAATAGCAGCCCCAGATCAATGGTTGCTGATGTTTGCAATTTCACTTCCAATAATTGATGGCGTATATCAGGAAACTTGCCATTATCTTCATAGCGGGTATAGCCAAGTTGTTGACATACTAATCGGTGTAATGCAGCACCGCGATTACGCTCCTGTACCTTGCCCGGGTCAGTAAATGAAACGCCAATCAAAACTGACAAGCGTTCAAAGATGACTTGAATGGGTAAAACATTATTGACTTCAGGCTCATCGGCGGGGCTTATTTGAGCTGAAAAACCAACAACGTTAGCAATAGCGGGTAATATGTCTGCGGTATCATATTGTGAAACCAATTCAAGTGGCGCTGCACCTGTTTCAAGCCGTGCTTGATACTTTGTGGTTAATGTTCCGGTTGTGTCCAACTCTGCCAACGCCTGACCACTAACAACCTTAACTTTGAGAATAATATCTTCTGGCGAAACTTGAATAAGGGCATAGCGACGAGTTGGTATTATTTCTTCGTTCCAAATCTGTAAATTCAATGATTTTTGAGTATAAATATCAAGTTGCTGCCCAATAAAGCGCGGCTGGGTTTTTTTGAATGATTTAGGAATGGGATAACCAAGTGCCTCGCAAACGGCAATTTTGACTAGCTTTGCACGGGTTCGTAGCGGTAAACCAGATAAATTCAAGCCTACCATTCCTGTATTTAATAAACTTTCAAGTGGTTGTGTTGGTATCCAATAATCAGAATAGCTGATATTAATGGGTGTATAAATATCCGCACCCCACGCCTGAATAGCAGCTTTATAAGTTTGTGCAGTTCTTGCCTTCACAGATTAGCCCTTAAATCCAAAGCTTAATAATATGTCAGTTATTATGGGATGGGTGCAAAAATAAAAAACGCCGCACAAGGCGGCGTTCGCTCACGTTAAGCTTAAATAAGATTAAGCATTAACTAGCGCAGTAAACGTGATGTGATCATCTTGTAGATCAATATCAATCGTGTCGCCGGGCATAAACTTACCCGCTAAGATTTGTTGCGCTAATGGATTTTCGACCTCTTGTTGAACTGCGCGTTTGAGGGGGCGCGCGCCATATACAGGGTCGAAGCCTGCTTGTGCAATGAAGTCCAAGGCAGGTTCACTGATTTGTAAGCCTAATTCACGCGCGGCTAAGCGTTTGCGCAGGTTATTCAATTGAATATCCGCAATTTTACGAATTTCGGCTTTATCGAGTGGGTGGAAAACGACCACTTCATCAATCCGGTTAATGAATTCCGGACGGAAATGCGTACCGACCACTTCCATTACAGCCGCTTTCATTTGCGTATAATTTTCTTCCCCCGCCATGTCTTGAATAATCGAGCTACCCAAGTTAGAGGTCATAATAATCACAGTATTGCGGAAGTCGACGGTGCGACCTTGGCCGTCGGTTAAACGCCCGTCATCCAACACTTGCAGCAAGATATTGAAAACGTCGGGATGCGCTTTTTCCACTTCGTCCAATAAAATTACGGAGTAAGGGCGACGACGCACGGCTTCAGTTAAATAACCGCCTTCTTCATAACCCACATAACCCGGAGGCGCACCAATCAAACGGGCAACCGAGTGTTTTTCCATGAATTCGGACATATCAATCCGCACCATTGCGTCATCAGTATCAAATAAGAAACTGGCTAAGGCCTTGGTTAATTCGGTTTTACCTACCCCAGTTGGCCCTAAAAATAGGAATGAACCGCTAGGGCGATTCGGGTCAGATAAGCCCGCGCGCGCTCGGCGAATGGCATTCGATACCGCAACCACAGCTTCATGCTGTCCAATCACACGTTTGCCTAAGGCGTCTTCCATATGCAGTAATTTATCGCGCTCAGATTCCATCATTTTGCTGACGGGAATACCTGTCCAACGTGAGACAATCTCGGCAATCTCTTCGTCCGTTACTCGGGTTTTTAATAACTTAGGCGCTTTATCAGTGTCTTGAGTTAATGCTTCATCGGCTTTGGCTAATTGCCGTTCTAAGTCTGGAATACGCCCGTATTGCAATTCAGCCATGCGTTGTAAATCGCCCGCCCGCCGCGCTGTTTCCATATCAATTCGCGCTTGATCCAGCTCTTCTTTAATATGGGTTGTGCCTTGCACATCGGCTTTTTCACTTTTCCAGATTTCTTCTAAATCTGAATACTCTTTTTCTAAGCGGTCGATTTCGCTTTGTAAATCGCTTAAGCGTTTTTTAGATGCCTCATCGGTTTCTTTTTTCAGCGCTTCCCGTTCAATTTTAAGCTGGATTAAACGCCGCTCCAGTTTGTCCAAGGCTTCGGGTTTAGAGTCAATTTCTAACCGTACCCGTGATGCCGCCTCGTCAATTAAGTCGATAGCTTTATCCGGCAATTGGCGGTCGGTAATGTAACGGCTAGACAAGGTAGCTGCTGCAACTAACGCCGGGTCGGTAATTTCTACGCCATGATGCACTTCATATTTTTCTTGTAAGCCGCGCAAAATCGCAATGGTGTCTTCTACGGTTGGCTCATCCACTAATACCTTTTGGAAGCGTCGTTCCAAGGCGGCATCTTTTTCAATGTATTGGCGGTATTCGTCTAAGGTGGTTGCCCCCACGCAATGCAAATCACCGCGTGCCAGCGCAGGCTTAAGCATATTACCCGCATCCATTGCGCCGTCGGCTTTACCCGCCCCTACCATTGTATGGATTTCGTCAATGAACAGAATCACATTGCCTTCAGATTTGGCAATGTCATTTAATACGGCTTTTAAGCGCTCTTCAAAGTCACCCCGGAATTTTGACCCTGCCAATAAAGCCGCTAAATCCAGCGAGAGTAAGCGCTTACCTTTCACACCTTCCGGTACTTCGCCGTTGACAATACGTTGGGCTAAGCCTTCCACCAATGCGGTTTTACCCACGCCCGGCTCACCGATTAACACCGGATTATTTTTGGTACGGCGTTGTAAGATTTGCACCATACGGCGAATTTCTTCATCGCGCCCAATAATCGGGTCAATTTTGCCTTGTTCCGCTCGTTCCGTAAGATCAACCGTATATTTTTGTAAAGCTTGGCGTTGATCTTCCGCATTAGGGTCATTAACCGTTTGCCCACCGCGCACACTATCAATAGCTTTTTCAACAGCGGGTTTGGTTGCGCCGGTTTCCCGTAATAAATTGCCTAATGTGCCTTTATCATCTAAGGCAGCCAGAACAAATAATTCCGATGAAATGTATTGATCTTTGCGTTGTTGGGCAATTTTATCGGTTTGATTTAATAAACGAGACAAATCATTCGAGACGTGTACGCTGCCCGCATCGCCCCCGGATACCGTGGGCAAACGATCTACGGCTTCCCCCAATTTAGAGCGTAATTGGTTCACATTAACACCGGCTTGCGTTAATAAACCACGCGTTGAACCGCCTTCTTGGTCTAATAATGCAATCATTAAGTGAATCGGCTCAATAAACTGGTTATCACGCCCTAAGGCTAATGATTGGGCATCTTGTAAGGCTAATTGGAATTTGCTAGTTAATTTATCCATTCTCATGTAGGCAATTCCTCAGTAATTTTTTAAGATTTGGTTATGTATTTTATAACGCGCTTGCGTTCACTGACGCTAATATGGGGAGTGAAAGTATGGTAATCAAGCAACTTATTCCTCCAAATTACGCACAAACGTAAAATCGCCTGCATGGGCTTTCATGCGATATAAAGCAGCAGGACGACCGGCTTGATCACTGTATTTTAAACCCGTGTCGATTAGTAATTCGGCTTGTTCAATCCGACGGCGAAACGATTTCTTCTGTAAACGCTTGCCAATTAACACTTCATGTAAATGTTGCAATTCGCTCAAGGTAAAGGTTTCCGGTAGTGCATAGGCGGGCACAATCGAATATAACGCTTTTTGGCGTAAACGTTCGCGTGCATAGTCAATAATGGCGGCGTGATCAAAGGCTAAAGCCATGCGTTGTGCTTGATTCAATGGAAACCAACGTGCATCGCTGACGGTATCAATATGCACTTCACAGGTTTGGTAAGCGATTAAAGCGGTATACGCTACGGTAACGGCCCACCCACGCTTATCACGTTGAGCATTGCCAACGGTGTATAGCTGCTCTAAGTACGGTGGAATCACCCCCGTTTTTTCATGTAACTTACGTCGCGCGGTGGCTTCCAAATCCTGATCTTGCACTAAATCCACAAAACCGCCCGGCAAACCCCATAAATTCTTATCTGGGAATTGCGTGCGCTTGACTAGTAACACGCTTAATTGCTGTTCGTGATACGTAAATAACACCGGATCAACGGTTAATAACGGGGCTGCAAAATCGCGGGCATTGTAATTAGCCAGAAAAGCCGATTCGGTTGGGTATTGAGACATATAAAGAGGGGTAGCCAAATAAGTAAGATTTAAACGTTAACTTGTCCCGCTTAACTTTGCAAAATAAGCAGCAACCTTAGGCTTAGTGTTATTTTTATGCAGGTTTATTGATAAGGCTTAGATTGCTAACTATTTCATGGTGTTCAGGAACTAATCAGTTAATTAGCTGTTCATAGCATTACACATTGTTAATGTGTCAATAAAATTAACCAAGGAGTTCGGTATGAAAGTAAAGTTAAGCACTAAACCACTTAGTGTTGCAGTAGGATTAGTTGTAGGCTTGGTAAGCGTAGCAACGATAGCCGCACCTACGATAAATGTTGAAGCAACCAAAAATGTAGGGTTTGTCAAAACGACCAAAATGGTCAATGATATTAAAGTCGAAATTGAAGCCCCTGCTACCGTTGATGTGCAACCCTTATTAAATGCTATGCCAGCAGTAACAGGAAGCGATGCAGTCAGCAAGGTTGATAATGCACTGGATACTGCACGCCAGAAACTATTACCGAAAGTAGCTATGTCAATCGTGGTTTCAAAAGCTAATAAACCACAAACGACATCAACGAATAGAGCCATTGTTAAAGCTACTACACAGACGATTGATGTGTCACAAGCCGTGCGGTATGTAAACCGTTCATTAGGGCTAAATCAATGGATTACAACACCATCTAAAAAAACCAATGGTACAGCCTGTTTTGTTCATGTGCGCACGGGTAAAATTGAATTTGATTACCAAAATAATGCCAACATCAATACTTGGTATTACCGCAGTACAGTAACTGCTAACAATACTGATGCGTTTGCTCAAGGTGGTAATGATACCACTTATAAAGGTTGTGCTTGGAAGGGCTTAAATAGCGCAAATACTGGCGATTTTGTTGCTTACTTTTACAACTAACTGTTTAAAAATCAGGTATGTAGATTATGCATGCCTGATCTCTGTCTAGTAAGGCTGCATTATTTCCCATAAACCCACCCTAGTCTTTCCACCTTTAATCTAGGGATAGCTACACTTATTACATAAACAGTGGGAGAACTAGGCATATGGTCGAGCAAGCAAATCCAGTGGCAGTCGATTATGACTTAGCGGTGATTGGGGGCGGAATCAATGGCTGTAGTATTGCCCGCGATGCGGTGGGACGCGGTTTATCCGTGTTACTACTGGAACAAGGCGATTTAGCGCAAGGCACATCGTCTAAAAGCACTAAGTTAATTCACGGCGGGCTGCGTTATTTGGAATATTACGAATTTCGCTTAGTGCGTGAAGCGTTAACCGAGCGCGAAGTGTTATTAAGCAATGCACCGCATATTATTTGGCCGTTACGTTTTGTCTTACCTTATCAACCCGGTTTGCGTCCCGCGTGGTTATTGCGCTTAGGTTTGTTTATTTATGACTATCTAGGGGGGCGTAAAATCTTACCTGCAACACAAACCGTACACTTAAAACAAACGGCGTTAGGGCAACCCTTAAAGGCTAATTTTGATACTGCCTTCGAGTATTCCGATTGCTGGGTCGATGATGCGCGGTTTGTGGCTTTAAATGCTTTAGATGCCGCACAACGTGGGGCAGATATTCGTGTGCGTACTACGTTAAGCGCTGCGCAACGACAAGCGGATCATTGGCGTTTACAGTTTAAAGATAATGATAGCGCTGAGTTGACGACGGCAACGGCAACGGTGTTGGTTAATGCTGCCGGGCCGTGGGTTGATCAAGTACTGCAAAATTTAGGCGAAATTACGAGAAACGAACATCATGTGCGTTTAGTACGCGGTAGTCATATTGTTGTGCCGAAACTGTATGAACATGATCGGGCGTACTTTTTCCAGAATCAAGACGGTCGCATTATTTTTGCGATTCCGTATGAACAAGCCTTTACCTTAATTGGCACAACTGACCAAGATCACCACAGCGGTTTAACCCATATCGAAATTACGCCCGAAGAAACGCGCTATCTGTGTACAGCAGCCAGTGAATATTTTCAGCAAGCCATTACGCCGGATTTAGTAGTCTGGTCGTATGCGGGCGTACGCCCTTTATTTGATGACGGGGCAAGCCAAGCGCAAGCCGCTACCCGCGATTATGTGTTGGAAATTAATCACGATAAAGGGCAAACCCATTTACACGAGCTGGATCGAAATCAAGCGGCATTATTGAATGTATACGGCGGCAAAATTACCACGTCACGACGTTTGGCTGAAGATACTTTAAGCAAGTTACAAGCGTATTTACCGCAGATGCAAAGCGCTTGGACGAGTCACGCCGCTTTACCGGGTGGTGAATTTGCGGTATCAGAGGTCAATGCCATAATCCAGCAATTGCAAAGTGATTATGCCTTTTTGGATGCGGCATGGGCACACAGTTTGATTCGGCGTTATGGCAAACGTGCATGGAATATGTTGGGTAATGCGCAAAGTAAGGCGGATTTAGGGCAGGATTTTGGTGCAACGCTTACCGAGCGTGAAATCGGCTTTTTACAAGTCGAAGAATGGGCGCGTACCGCAGAGGATATTTTATGGCGACGTAGCAAAATCGGTTTGCATATGACAGCCACCCAACGTCAAGCGGTAAGTGATTGGTTTACTGCACAAGGGGCAAGCGTATGAATTCGTCCTATTTACTTGCAATTGACCAAGGCACAACCTCAACTCGCAGTATTGTTTTTACATCAAACTTAGAGATTGTGGCGATTGCCCAGCAGGAATTTCCCCAGCATTTTCCCCAATCGGGTTGGGTGGAACACGACCCAATGGATTTGTGGCAGACCACGCAGCAAACATTAACCGCTGTGTTAGCCAAGGCGAATATCCAAGCGGCACAAATTGCGGGTATTGGCATTACCAACCAACGTGAGACGGTGATTGTTTGGGATAAGGCGACGGGTAAGCCGCTTTATAATGCGATTGTTTGGCAAGACCGACGTACCGCCGCATTTTGTGAATATTTAGTTGAACAAGGCTATCAAGCACAGATTCACGCCATTACTGGGTTACGCGCTGACCCTTATTTCAGTGCCAGCAAAATTCGCTGGATTTTGGATCATGTGGAAGGCGCACAAGCGAAAGCCGAAGCCGGACAATTGGCAATTGGTACGGTGGATACGTGGTTAATTTGGCAACTCACGGGTGGCAAGGTACATGCTACCGATGCGACCAATGCCAGCCGTACCATGTTATACGATATTCACGCAGGTGCTTGGCATGATGAATTATTGCAGCGTTTTAATATTCCACGGGTGGCGTTACCGCAAGTTAAAAATTCGGCGGATGATTTTGGCGTGACGCAAGCAGCTTTATTAGGCACTGCTATACCGATTCGCGGGGTCGCCGGTGATCAACAAGCGGCTTTAATTGGGCAAGCTTGTTTTGCACCGGGAACACTGAAGTCGACCTATGGCACCGGTTGTTTTATTTTGCTGAATACTGGGCAGCGTGCGGTGGTATCACAGCAAAATCTAATCAGTACCATTGCTTATCAACTCAATGGGCAAGCCACTTATGCAGTGGAAGGTTCGATTTTTGTGGCAGGTGCGGCGATTCAATGGTTACGAGATGGCTTAAAAATTATTAAGCATGCCAGCGAAACCGATGCTTTAGCCGCGCAAGCTGACCCCAATCAAGCAGTATATTTAGTGCCTGCGTTTGTGGGGTTAGGTGCGCCCTATTGGGATGCGCAAGCCCGTGGCGCGTTATACGGCTTAACCCGTAATACGGGGGCGGCGGAGATTGCGCGAGCAGCTTTAGAGAGTGTGGCGTACCAAACCTTAGATTTAGTCGATGCCATGTTGCTAGACTCAGGTTTGACGCGGCAACAAATGCAGGTATTACGCGTCGATGGTGGCTTAAGTGCTTCAGATTGGGCTATGCAGTTTTTAGCCGATATGTTGTATCAACAAGTGGATCGCCCACGCGTATTGGAAACAACAGCAAAAGGCGCAGCCTATTTGGCGGGTTTACAGTTGGGTTTATGCCCAGACCCTCTGGAATTTGCTAAGCAATGGCAAGCGGCGCGTAGCTTTGAGCCGTATCTAGATGAAACGGAGCGCCAACGGAAATACGCTGGCTGGCAGCAAGCGATTAATCGTACTCGCACCCAAAACGCTTAATGCGTGCTCATTTTAGAAAATAGGTTAATGACAACCACACCCGCAATAATTAAGCCCATGCCAATTAAGGCGGGAACATCCGGTTTTTCGTTATAAACCACTGCGCCGACGACGGTCACCAAGACAATCCCTAAACCTGACCAAATGGCATAAGTAATGCCTAATGGGATTTGACGTAAGGCTAAGGTCATGAAATAAAACGCTGTGCCATAACCCAGCACCACCGCTACACTCGGCCAAAGCTTGGTAAATTCAGCCGAGGCTTTTAAGGAGCTAGTGGCAATAACCTCGGCAATAATCGCAATGGCTAAATACAGATAAGACACAGATTTCTCCCACTTGGCTTAAAGCGGCGCATACTGGCTAACTTGTCTCTGTTTAGCAAATTTAAGCGGGACGTTTGGGGGCATCAATAGGGTGTAAGGTTTGTAGATTGTCACCCGTTAAAATAAAGGCTTGTCCGAAACCTAACACAAAGCGCCCGCTAGTAGGCTTCAGTTTGAACAAGACGAAATCCCCCAGCCCGCGCAATACGCCAACCACTTCGCCAAAGCGTGCTTGCATCGCATCTAATAAAGCAGAGTATTCGGGTGCATCCCGTTGAATAGCAAACGCTTCGCAGTCATAACTCACTCGCGTGCGGGCGAAAATCTGCCGGGTATCGTGTTCATCTGCAATCAGCATTACAGCGGCTTTGCTTTGTTGAAGCAAGTCTTGGGTATGGCTGGCTAATTGGCTAATAAAAATATAAAAGTTGCCTTGGCTATCTTGAATAAAAGGCGCATAACTAATGGTTGGTTTGCCATCAGCCGTTAAGCTTGCCAGTTGTAAACTTTGGCAATGGCTGAGTAATTGCTGCAATTGAACCTGTGGATTTTGGCTGCTCATGCTGAATAACTGCTGAAAAATAATAGAGTCGATTATCGGATTTGGCTTTTAATTTGGCTAGTAATCCGGTCATCATGACCGTAGATAGCATGAATCACAACAATAAGCTTATAACCTATGAGAGTTGCGTTTTGTTTACTCTTGCTGAGTTGCGTATGGATTAGCCCTTTATACGCTGCGCAAATAGTAACACCCAGCCAAACCTCGATCACGCTTACGGATAATCGTGCGTTTGATTACCAATTACGCTATAGCGTAACCGCGCCGGAAACGCTAAGCAGTACCGGACTAGGTTTGCGTATTCACTACAATAGTCACGCCTTGACGTGGGTTTCCAGCAGTAATCTATTCGCTTTAGGTTTACAACCTGTCGGTGAAGCGCAAGACGATACCACTGATAACGATCAAGACGCTGATACCGATAAATATTTTGTGGTGGCGTGGCTGGATAGCAATGCGCAATGGCCGACCAGCACCAATACCAGTTTATTAACCGCCAGTTTTAAACCGGTTAGCAGTTTTGTGGGCACGACCTATATTCGTGCGTCCGCAAGCGCGACGGTCTATAAAGCGAGCTTCACTAGTACACCAATGAAAGTAACGCTCGGTAATGCGGTCAATCTAAAACTAAAGGCGATTTTGCAAGGTGCATATGACAATAGCAGTCAGTTAATGCGAGATGCCTTACGCGCTGATGGCTTATTGCCGTTAAAACAACCGTATGCGTATTTAGGCTATAAGGGTTTAGAAACTACGAGCTACACGGTGTTGGCAACAACGGGTAATACTGCGCCGGTCGATTGGGTGTTAGTCGAGCTTTATAACCCTATGACGCAAACTAGCTTTCGCAAAGCGGCTTTAATACAGCGTAATGGGCAAGTCGTCGAGGCGCTTAATCAGCAATCAAGTTTAATATTTAATGCTGCGCCCGCTGCCGCTTATTACGTGCGGCTATGGCATCGTAATCATTTAAGCATTAGGACTGCCAAGCCCATTAATTTAGGTGTAGATGCAACCTTCGTGGATTTTAGTAATAGCAGCACGCCAACCTATGGCACACATGCGGCTTATGTCGAGGGTACATTGCAAGCGTTATGGGCGGGGGATGTGAATCAAGACGCGGCTTTAATTGCTGAGGGTAATAATAGCGACCGTACCAGTATATTAGCGTTATTGTTAATGGATGCTAACAATGAATCTGCCAGTTCTAATTTCCAAATTCAACGCTACGATGCAGCGGATTTAAATCTGGATGGCATCGTGTTATATGCCGGGCCTAATAATGATACCAATGTGTTGTTTGGCAATATTTTGTTACATCCCGCTAATGTATACGCCAATAGTAACTTTATTGTGCGTGAGGCTGCCTTACAGTGAGGTGTTGTATGTTACGCATTTTAATACTACTTGGTTTATTGAGTATGGCATGGACTTGTAACGCAGCCGTGTTTGTACCGCCGGAAACGTTTCAACCACCTATAACTAAAGCGGCTGCCACTAAAGCCCAATTACGTTTACCCATTAGTAGTGCTACCACGCGCACTGCTAAAGCGCAAAGTCTTGGCAGTAAACCCAATGCATATCGCTTACCAAGCTTGAGCAGCAATGAACAACAGCGTTTACAGCAAACCGATAATTCAGGTTATAAAGCTTATCGTATTGGGGTGGGGCGGGAATTGCCGACTAGCCTAAAACAGGTCGTTGATTTAAACCAATGGACATGGACGCCCGTAGTTGGTGGGCAAGCTGCCCATTTTACCTTGAGTTCTACCGGAGCAACCCGCTTACGGGCGCAATTACAGTTAGGGAATTGGCCGCAGGGTGTGGAATTACGCGTGTTTTCACCAACCGATAGCAGCGTAGTGCAAATGCTGAATACTAGTGCGTATAGCATGCTTTGGACAGAAACAATGGCAGGCGATAGCCTTGGTTTAGAGTTGTTTGTACCGGATGCGGTAACGATTAGCGAGATTGAATTCAGTATTTTACAACTGTCGCACTTGGTACTTGATCCCAGTAATGCCAATTTAAAAGCCACGGTGACAACTGACCCCGCCTTAAGCTGTTTGGTGGATATTAAATGTGATACAGCCGAATGGCAGGATACCGGGCAGGCGGTGGCGCGTTATGTGTTCACTGAACAAGACGGCAATAGTTTTTTGTGTTCAGGCACATTGTTGGCAGATCGAGATACTAGTACACAAATTCCGTATTTTTTAACGGCGGCGCACTGCGTTAATAACGATTATGCGGCTAGTAATATGGAATTTTACTGGATGTATCAAAGTACTACTTGTGGTGGTGCTGATGCCACCTATAGTCAAACTACAGGCGGTGCTGTATTACACGCGACTGACGGTAATTTAGATAGTACGTTGGTTGAATTGAAAAACTTTCCGCCCTTGGGTGTTACCTTAGCAGGCTGGACGACCACCAGTTTAAGCAGTGCGCAGACAGTCACGGGAATTCACCATCCCCAAGGCTATCCGAAGAAAATTTCGCAAGGTCAATTTATGGGGCGCGTTAAAGTAACGCCGACCAGTAATGGCGGTTATATGTTTACCTCTGATCCTAATGGTGCGTATTCAAAAGTACAATGGAGTTCAGGCGTTACCGCACCGGGTAGTAGTGGTTCGGGCATTTGGGTGAAACAAAATGGCATTGCGTATTTGAATGGCACGTTGTTAGGTGGTTCATCGAGTTGTACAACCCCCACCGCCCCCGACGAATACAGTCGTTTGGAATTATTTTATCCCAGTATTAAAGCGTGGTTAGATACCCCAGCCATTGAACCCAGCTTCAGTTTATTAAACCCCGCTACTAAGCCTAATGCTTTAGTTGATGGTGTTATTATTGAGCGTTATTTAGCCGGTAAACGCGGTTCAGCCTTAACGGTTGGGGTCGTAAATGAAACCTTGGATACACTGACTTTAGAAAAACGTTTAAGTGCTGCACAAAGTATTTTGGATATTGATGCCGATGGCTCGGCGGATACGGTGCATGATGCCGTATTACTGAATCGTTATTTATTAGGCTTACGCGGCAATAGTTTGATTAGTAATTTGAATTTAGCGAAGTCGGAACGTAATACAGCGGCTTCTATCGAAAGCTATTTACAGAGTCAGTTAACGAAAACGCCATAAAAAAAGCCCAGCCGATCCGACTGGGCTTCCCCGCTTCTTCGCCATATTCAACCTAGCAATATTGACTATGGCAATTACCCTCTCTAGCGGTTAGGAATAAATGCACGCGGGGGAAATTTAAACTTTATTGCGATGCACAATTATTGTGTTTCTCAATAATTATTATTGTGCCACTAATTTGACATATGTCAATGACTATTTAATTATTTAATAAATAAGGATATTCTAATATATTGATTCTGGCTCTCCATAAATGAGAGTGTTTAGCTTGGTTTAAATTAGCTTAGAATATAGGCTTCGCCTAATCTTAGTGGCTCGGCATGTTTGACTATATTGCAACGGATCAACAATTAAAAAACTTACTACAACAATTAGATGCCAGTGAGTGGCTGACGTTAGATACCGAATTTATTCGTGAAAATACCTATTTTCCCAAGCTTTGTTTAATTCAAATTGCCAGCGAAAACGTGTTGGCCTGTATTGATCCCCTGAGTATTAAGGATTTACAGCCATTATTTATTTGGTTGGCTGAGCCTAAGCGCGTCAAAGTATTGCATTCAGCATGGCAAGATTTAGAGCTGTTATATCATGTCAGTGGTGGTTTATTGCCTACGCCGATTTTCGATACACAAGTGGCGGCGGCTATTGTTGGTATGGGGGATCAGATCGGTTATGGGCGTTTAGTGGAAGCTTGTGTCGGCATTGATTTAGAAAAATCGCAAGCCCGTACGGATTGGGCACAACGCCCTTTAACGCCCCAGCAATTAGAATACGCGATTGATGATGTACGTTATTTGCGTGATGTATATTTATTTTTACAGCATGAAATTAAGCAACTTGGGCGTGAGCAATGGTTAAATAAAGCCTTGCAACGCCTCATGGATCGCCAGACTTATGCAATTGATGTGCAAACCAGTTGGCAGCGGGTACGCAATTTACAACTACTGAAGCCTGCGCAATTAGCGGTATTACGTGAGCTAGCTAAATGGCGCGAACAATATGCAGTGCAACATAATATTCCACGCCGCTGGATTGTAAATGATGAATTGTTATTGGAGTTAGCGCGTAAACAACCACAAAGCATTGAAGCTATCAAAGTGTTACGCAGCATGACCGAGGAATTAGCCAATCAATATGCAGCGGATTGGTTGCAATGTATTCAAGCGGGTAGGGCAGTTGAAAAAGCAAACTGGCCGCAATTACCCAAACGCCGTAAATTAGATACGGAGTTACAACTGGTGGCGGATTTATTAATGCTGGTGTTACAAAAGATTGCACAACAACATGAACTTGCGCCACAGCTCATTGCTACCCGTCCACAAATTGAGAAGATGTTGGTCGAGAACCGCAGCCAATTAGCCGAGGATTGGCGCGGTGCATTGGTAAATGATACGTTTCAGGGTATTTTGCAAGGGCAGATACAAGTGACGGTTATGAATCAGCAATTACAGTTGCTTAAAATGAGCACAACTAACCCCATTGCTTAATAGCTTGCCATGTCGCAAAACCTAAAAATGTCATGAGCAATGAGCCTAAAACATGTGTACTGATATTTGCCATTGCCCATGTAAACTTCCCTTGCTGTAATAAGTTAACCACTTCTAAGGAAAAGGTCGAAAAGGTGGTTAAGCCCCCGCAAAAGCCTGTCATAATCAATAAACGCCATTCAGGGCTGAGATTAGGGTGTTGTGCGGTATAACTGGCGGCTAAACCAATAATGTAACCCCCAAGCAAATTAGCGCTTAGTGTTCCTAAGGGTAGCTGCGGGTATAAGGCATTCAATTTTATGCCTAATTGCCAACGCATTACTGCGCCAATGGATGCACCCGTACTTATAGATAAAATTAATTTAAACATAATTAAATTTGATTATTTAAACCTAATACTTAAAAAATAAGCAATTTTTCAAGAAATAAGCAGCTATTTACAACTAAAGTTGTAAGCGGTAAGTGCTTAGTTGTATTGAATTATTACCCTTATAGGATTAAATTATGCCCACTATTAATCAAAAAAATATAGTTAGGATCGAGGGCAACCCTAACTAAGTGAGTCGGAGTAGAATATGGGCATTATTCAAGCAAAAAACGCTGGCAATGTTGGGGAGAATGCAGACCTAACACTGCATAAGCCTTATGCTAATAACAAGCGTGTTAACCAAAGCCGTCGCAAAATTAATAATTTAGATCTCAATCAGTATCGTTTAAGCGATAAGCAATATTTGTCTATTTTAAATCTTTTACCGTTAGAGAAAAGTGGTAAACGCGGTCGACCTTGGTTAAGTCATCAAGCCACGATTGAGGGTATTTTATGGGTGCTGGCTACCAATCGCCCGTGGGAGCAGTTGCCCGCCAAATACGGTACATGGAAAACGGTTTATGATCGCTGCCGTCGCTGGAAACAAGTGGGCATTATTCAGCAAATTCTGGGACGTTTATTAGCGGATTTAGACGATCAACAAAAGTTAGATTGGCAAACTAACGCTAATTCAGAGCTGGATATTAAAACCTGTCGGCATATTATGCATAATCTCATCGAAGGGGCAGTCATGCCTATGAGTGTATTGCGTTGGGCTGCACAGATTATTGTCAGTAATGGGCAACAACTTTGTATGTTGCCGGATTTACGAATTACCCAGCGTTTACAAGCGGTAACCGCCTAATTTAAGAGTAATAAACAAAGCAATAAATGAATCGCTAGGTTGTTTTCAGCAAGCCAATAAACCCATCCTGTATTATCCCACACTTTATTGGCTTGCTTTTCTTTGTAGCGCTATAAGTTGCGCAATTCCTTACGCAGAATTTTACCTACATTGCTTTTTGGCAAATTGTCTACAAACACAATTTGTTTTGGGCATTTGTAAGCGGATAATTCGCGCCGACAATAATCGCGTACTTCTTCTTCGGTTAGACTGGGGTCTTTTTTCACAATAAAGGCTTTAACCACCTCACCCGAATAGTCATCTTTAATACCGATGACACCCGCTTCGAGAATTTTAGGATGCAGTGCTAATATGTCTTCGATTTCATTCGGATACACATTAAAGCCCGAAACGAGCACCATATCTTTTAAGCGGTCGACCAGTTTGACATAACCTTGACTATTCATGAGGGCTATATCGCCTGTGCGTAACCAACCTTCCGGGCGCATGACTTTGGCGGTTTCATCGGGGCGTTGCCAATAGCCTTGCATAACTTGCGGGCCTTTTACCCACAATTCACCTGCTTGTTCAAAATCCAAGGCATCGCCGTTGATATCCCGAATAGAAACTTCTGTGGAGGATAAAGGCAAGCCAATCATGCCGTTATACTCGGGTAAATCGACGGGATTAATACACACGGCTGGCGAAGTTTCGGTTAAACCATATGCCTCTAGTAGCGTAACGCCGGTCACTTGTTTCCACTTATCTGCGACGGCACGTTGTACCGCCATACCGCCGCCTAAGGTAATTTTCAAAGCGGAAAAATTAACCTTGTGAATATCGGGATGATTCAGCATGGCATTGAATAAGGTATTCACACCACTGATAAAGGTGAAAGCATGCTTTTGCAGTTCCTTTAAAAAAGCAGGCATATCGCGTGGATTGGTAATCAGCACGTTTTTTGCACCTAATCTAACCGCAAAGAAGCCATTCGCCGTTAATGCAAACACATGATACAGCGGCAAGGCAGTAATGAAGATTTCTTGTCCGTTGATTAAATCTTTAGCAGTCCACGCATCAGCTTGCAAAATATTAGCAATTAGATTGCGGTGGCTTAGCATTGCGCCTTTTGCTACGCCAGTTGTACCGCCCGTGTATTGTAGAAAGGCTATATCTTCGTGTTGTGGGTTTGCGTCTTGAAAATGATCCGCGTAATGCTGCCCTAAATTTAAAGCTTGGCGAAAGCGTAAGGCAGTGGGTAACTGATAAGTGGGTACCATCTTTTTGACGTATTTAACGACAACGTTTACCAACAAGCCTTTAAAGTCCCCGAGTAAATCACCAATACCCGTGGTGATAATCGTTTTAAGCTGAGGGACTTCTGGCAGAATGGCTTGTAAGGTGTGCGCAAAATTATCCAAGATAACAATGGCGGTTGCGCCTGAATCTTGTAATTGATGCGCCAATTCACGCTCAGTATACATCGGATTGGTATTCACCACGATTAAACCCGCTCGCAAACCCGCAAATAAGGCAATCGGATATTGCAAGACATTGGGTAGCATGATGGCAATACGTTCGCCGGGCTGCATACCTGCACCGCGAATTAAATAAGCGGCTAAGGCTTTGCTGAATTGATCAACTTGCGCATAACTTAGCTCCTTGCCCATATTGCTATAAGCGGGACTATCGGCAAATTCAGCCACGGTTTGTTGAAATAAATCCACAAGGGAACGGTACTGATGGGTATCAATTTCCGCAGGTACATAAGGCGGATAACTGGAAAGCCATGGTTTTTGCATTGTCACTCCTCCTGCCGTTTATGCAACTTGTACCCTTGTTATGATATAGATGGTGGTACAAGCCTCTGAAATTAATGATTTCTTATTATGTTCATACCGTGAGTGAACCATCCAAAAATAAGTCCGTCAAGAGGGGGCTGTTAGGATTAATCGCATAAGGTGTAAAATCATTAACCCCCTGTGCTGTTAATACCTGCTCGTCAATATAGAAATTCCCCGTGTGGCTGGCAGCGTCTTGCTGCAAAATAACCATCGCAGCATCTGCCACAATATCCGGTTTACGACACATATCCGGTTTAACTTGTTCACCCAACATTTGAACAGCCGCAGTCAAAATTACCGTGCGCGGCCATAATGCATTAATGCCCACTTTGCCGCGAAATTCCTCCGCCATGCCCAATACACACATACTCATTCCGTATTTAGCCATAGTGTAAGCCACATGCGATTTAAACCACTGCGCCTGCATATTTAACGGCGGCGATAGCATTAAGATTTGTGGATTTGCCGCCTTCAGTAAGTGCGGTAGGCAGGCTTGCGACATCGCAAATGTGCCGCGTGCATTGACTTGTTGCATCAAATCAAAGCGCTTCATCGTCGTATTTAGCGTATCGGTTAAGCTAATCGCGCTGGCATTGTTGACTAAAATATCCAAACCACCGAATTGTTCAATCGTTTTAGCAACTGTTTGTTCAATTTGTGCCTCATCGCGTATATCCATTTGCAGGGGTAACGCTTGTCCGCCTGCTTGTTCGATTTCTTTGGCTGCGCTGTAAATCGTGCCGGGTAATTTGGGATGGGCTTCGGTGGTTTTAGCGGCAATCACAATATTCGCGCCTTGCGCGGCGGCTTTTAAACCAATGGCTAAGCCAATGCCACGACTACCGCCGGTAATTAATAAGGTTTTGCCTTGTAAGCTGCTCATGCGTTCTCCTTTTTCCCAAATTGCGGTTTACGTTTTGCCATAAAGGCGTGCACGCCTTCCGCAAAATCGGGGCTTAATGTGCATTCGGTAAAACTCAACTGTTCTGCAAATAACTGTTGTTCTAAATTGTTTTGGGTTGAGGCATTGAGTAAACGTTTACTATTCGCTAATGCCGGTTGTGCCGCTATCACTAAGCGTTGGCTATAACGTTGTACGGTTTCAGTTAATTGATCAGTTGAGACAATGGTATTAATTAAACCAAAGCTTAAAGCCATGTGAGCGTCTAACACTTCACCTAATAAGGTAAAGGCTTTGGCGCGTTTTTCCCCGATTAAGCGGGGTAAAAAATAAGTATTGCCGCCGTCGGGCGACACACCCAATTGACAATAAGCCGAACTAAAGCGGGTATTTTCAGTAGCAATAACTAAATCGCAAGCAGCCATTAAACTCACACCAAATCCCGCGACAATCCCCGACACGACGGCAATCACAGGCTGTGGCATTTCCCGAATCAAGCGAATCGAGTCATGCACAATATTGATTAATTCCAGCATGCCTTCTTGCTGAGCCTCTGGCGATAATTGCAGGCTTTCGGCAAATGCGTGAATATCGCCGCCCGCCATAAAATTACCGCCTGCGCCTTGAATAATCACACATTTAACCGTGTCATCACTGCCAACTTGTCCCAGCAGCTCCCGCAGACTAAACGCCATATCTTCGTTTAAAGTGTTTAATACCTGCGGACGATTGAGGGTAAGGGTAGCGACCCCTTGGTTTTGTTCCAGTTTAACGACTGCTTGCATACAGGTTGCCTTAAAATGCTTCGTGATTAAAATTCATCATACTGCCTGCGCCCGACATAATAATTGCGGTTAATGCGCCGGTTTGTGGCAATAAGCGTTCATAAAAGAAGCGTGCGGTATTAATCTTGGCTTGATAAAACTCACGTTCCGCTCCGTCACGTTTAGTTAAGGCTAGTTCCACCATTTTTGCCCATAAATAAGCTAATGCTGTTAGCGCAAATAAGCGTAAATAGTCCGTTGCCGCACCCGCTGCTTCTTCAGGATTCGCTAAGCCTTTTTGCCCAATCCAGCCCGTGACTTGTTGTAAACGCCCAAAAGCTTTAGCTAAGCCTTGTACAAAGGGTTGAAACTCAGCGCGTTCATCGCTTTGTTTATTGGCTAAATAATCGCTGACTTCATGGAAGAACGGGCGTAAGTTGCGTCCCATATGCGCAGGTAATTTACGTCCAACTAAATCCAACGCTTGTACGCCATTAGTGCCTTCGTAGATTTGTGCAATACGGGCATCGCGTACAAATTGTTCCATGCCCCATTCGCGGATATAACCGTGACCGCCGTAGACTTGCATGCCTAAATTAGCAATTTCTGAGCCGCAGTCGGTCATAAAGGCTTTAACAATCGGCGTCATTAACGCTACGAAATCTTCCGCCGTTTGTTGTTGCGCGGGGTCAGTAGCGTGTAGTGATTCATCTAGTTTACGCGCCACCCACACGGCTAACGCCCGATTGCCTTCGGTATACGCCCGCATGGTTAACAACATACGTCTTATATCCGGATGTACCCATAAGGGATCAGCAGGTTTATCTGGCTGTACAGCGCCTTTCAGCGCCCGTCCTTGTAAGCGATCACGCGCATAAGCCACTGCATTCTGATAAGCCACTTCACCAATGCCTAAGCCTTGCATGCCTACGCCTAAACGTTCGGCATTCATCATGACGAACATGGCTTGCATACCTTTATGTGCCGTGCCAATTAAATAACCGGTTGCCCCGTCAAAATTCATAACACAAGTGGCTGAGGCGTGAATCCCCATTTTATGTTCGATTGAGCCGCAAAATACGGGATTGCGTGCGCCAAGATTGCCGTTGTCGTCTACCCTAAACTTAGGCACTAGAAATAAGCTAATGCCCTTAATGCCGGAAGGTGCATCGGGTAAACGCGCTAATACCAAGTGAATGATATTCTCGGTGAAATCGTGTTCGCCAGAGGTAATGAAGATTTTCGTACCGGTTAACTGATATGAACCGTCTGCTTGAGGTTCAGCCTTGGTCCGAATTAAACCTAAATCCGTACCGCATTGGGGTTCGGTTAAGCACATTGTGCCGCTCCAAATGCCCGCCACCATATTCGGTAGAAATTTATTTTTTAAGGCTTCTGAACCGTGACTCACAATTGCGTTATAGGCTCCCACGGTTAAACCGGGGTATAAGCCGAATGATAAGTTTGCCCCGCACAGAATTTCTTCCACCATAATCCCGACGGTTTTCGGCAAACCTTGCCCGCCGTACTCAGGGGAAGCGGTTAATGCGCCCCAACCGTTTTCAGCATAGGCTTGATAGGCTTCTTTCCAGCCGGGTGGCGTTGTGATTTGCCCATTTTCAAACTTAACGCCAATCACATCGCCGGATTGGTTTAACGGCTGTAATACGTTTTCACAGAATTTTCCGGCTTCTTCAACAATCGTTTCCACTAAATCAGGGCTGACTTCCTCAAAACCGGGCAGTGCTTGCAAGTCTTCTGCATTAAATAATTCTTGATAGACAAAGCGAAAATCGCGCAAGGGAGCTTTATAGGTTGGCATGGCTAGTTCCTCAAAGGTTTCCCGGTTTCTAACATATGTTCAATTCGCGCTAGGGTGGCGGGTGTACGCAATAACTGCATGAAATACTTACGTTCTAAGGTAAATAATTCATCTTCAGTAAGCGTTTGCGTCATATCGGTATCGCCACCGCTGAGCGTATCGCCGAGCGCATCTGCCACGACGGCATCATGTGGGGTGACCTTGCCTTGTAGTTGGAAGTCATTTACGGCTAATTGCATGGCAACCTTAGCGGTTTTTCCGGGTAAGTTAATCTCTGGCATGGGGGGCGCTTGATAATGCTCGAGCATACTTAACGCTTTTGCTTTCGCATCAGCTAATAAGCGATCTCGATTCATGGTAATGGCATCGCCGGGGCGTAAGAATAAGTAATCACGGGCTTCTTGCGCAGATTTGGCAACCGTTGCCATGCTGATGATTTCAAAGGCTTTAGCCACTGGCGCAATATAACCACCGGGACGTTTAAGACTAAGTGACCAGCGTTGCAGCATTTCTTTACAGCCACCCCAACCGGGTATCACACCCACGCCCACTTCGACTAATCCCATATAGGTTTCGGCATGGGCTTGAATCGCGGCGCAATGCAGTAAGATTTCACAGCCACCGCCTAATGCCATACCAGACGGTGCGCCTACCACGGGGAAGGGGGCATATTTCATAGCTTTGTAGACATCTTGCCCGTGATGCTGCATGGATTCGATTAACTCCCACGCCGCTATATTGGCACTAAACAGCACTAAGCCTAAATTTGCGCCTACCGAGAAGTTTTCAGCTTCGTTATATAACACCAAGGCTTTATAACGTTGTGGAATAATGCTTAAGGCGTGTTGCAGCATTTCAATGATTTGCGGATCCATTGCATTCATTTTGCTGGTGAATTCCAGACAAACTACACCATCACCAATATCCCACAGGCTGGCGGAAGGGTTCTTCGCAATTGGTTGACTGTGCCGCTTAATATCTGCCAGCAATAACACACCCGCTGGGCGTTGCAAGTTGGCATAACTACCATCTAATGTAAGGTATTGCACCTCGCCGTTTTCAATCCGATAGAAACCCTGAGCGCGGGCTTTTTCAACTAAACTGGGCACAGGTTTACCGTCAGCGCTTAAGCGTTTAGCAAAATTATCTGCACCGATTTGATCAATTAGCTCAAATGGGCCGTATTTCCAGTTGTAACCTAAGCGCATGGCTTGGTCGATAGCTGGGATATTGTCGCTAACTTCTGGCAACAAAGAGGCGGCATAGCTTAAGGTTTGTGATAAGACACTCCACGCATAGTCACCGCCTTTATCGGGAGCAGCAATGAGTACGGGTAGACCGCCTTTACGCGCTGCCTCAACACTGGCTAACTGTGCAGCTTGCGAAGGTGCATACGTACCTGTGTTGAGATTAATCGACTCCTTAACTTTGCCACCCTTTTCGCGATTAATTCGGTAGAAACCGCCTTTGCCTTTACGCCCGTTATAGCCGTTTTGCAGCATCTTGCTAATCACATCCGGCAATACCATTTTATCTAGTAAGGGATCGTCAGGTGCTAAACCTTGCCGCATGGTTTGCATGAGGTGCGGCATAATGTCGATACCCACTAGATCGGATAAACCAAACACGCCGGTTTTGGGAATACCCATTGGTCGCCCTACCACCGCATCGGCTTCTTCTACACTTAAACCTAACCGAATCGCTTCTAAAATAGCGGTTTGTATCCAGTAAATCCCAATACGATTAGCAATAAAGCCCGGTGTATCGTGCGTAAACACCACGCCTTTACCCAATTTAACGTCACAGAATTGGTGAATACGCTCCACTACTGCTGGCAGCGTTTGTTCACCCACCGCAATTTCCAGCAACCGCATATAACGGGGTGGATTAAAGAAATGGGTAATTAAAAAATGCTGCTGGAAGCCGTCAGGCATACCCGCCATTAAGGTGCTAAGGCGAATCGACGAAGTATTAGAGGAGACAATCGCATCAGGGCGGCGCACGCTTTCTAATTGATGATATAAGAATTGCTTAATATCTAAGCGCTCAACCACCGCTTCAATAATCCAATCGCAATCGGCTAATAAACCCAAATCATCTTCAATATTGCCCGGCGTAATCAGTTTGGCATTTTTAGGATGCATAAACGGCGCAGGCTCGGTTTTTAACATTTTCTCGATAGCCGTTTTCGCAACCACGCTGCGATCACTGGCATTCGGTGGCACAATGTCGAGTAATACCACAGGAATTCCGGCATTGGTGACATGGGCGGCAATGCCCGCACCCATGACACCCGCGCCGATCACGGCAACTTTACGGATGTCCATTACACAGCCTCCAAAATAGTGGCAATACCCTGCCCACCCCCAATACATTGGGTCGCCAGTGCAAATTGTTTACCTTCGCGTTTTAATAAAGCCGCCGCTTTACCTGTAATACGCGCACCGGACGCGCCTAAGGGATGCCCCAATGCAATCGCGCCACCGTCTAAATTAATTTTGGCGGGATCAAGCTTTAAATCATCAATACAAGCGATAGATTGCGCGGCAAACGCTTCGTTTAGCTCAATAATATCTAAATCGCTAATGCTTAGATTGGCGCGTTGTAAGGCTTTTAAGGTGGCGGGTACTGGACCAATCCCCATAATTTCCGGCGCACAACTGGCGACAGCAATACTTTTAATCCGTGCCAGAATGTGTAAACCGTGGGCTTTGGCGAATTCTTCCGAACATACTAAAGTTGCGGCTGCACCATCAGTTAAAGGTGATGCAGTGCCCGCTGTGACCGTGCCATTGACCTCAAACGCAGGTTTAAGCGTGGCTAACGTTGCTAAGCTAGTATCGGCGCGAATACAACCGTCTTGCGTAACATTGCCTACAGCGACAATTTCATCTGCTAAGTTACCCGCTGCCTGCGCTGCGGCGGCTTTATGTTGACTGGCAACTGCAAAAGCGTCCTGTTGTTCGCGGCTAATGTGGTATTGCTTTGCTAGGTTCTCAGCCGTTTGCCCCATACTCATATACGCTTGTGGCATGGCTTTATATAAGTTGGGATTAGGTGAGGGATTAAAGCCGCCCATTGCCACCCGCGTCATGGATTCGACGCCCGCACAAATAAACGCATGACCTGCATTCATTTGGATTGCACCCGCCGCTTGATGAATCGCTTGCATTGACGAGCCGCAAAAACGATTAACGGTTACCCCAGCGACACTTTGTGGTAAGCCCGCCAGCAAAACCACTAGCCTTGCCATATTTAAGCCTTGTTCGCCTTCGGGAAAGGCGCAACCCAACACTAAATCTTCAAGTTCATTAGCGTCGATGCCCGTTTGCTGTATGACACCTTTTACGGCGGTAGCAGCTAAATCATCGGGACGAACTTTGATTAATTCGCCTTTCTTCGCAAAACAGAACGGGGTACGCGCGTAGCCCGCAATAACAACTGATTTCATAACCTCTCTCCAGCAATGGTGGGGGAGGGAGTGCCTTGTCTAGGTGCGCTTAATACCGTCTAACTCTGCCAGACATAAGGTTTCAATATGATTTAGCTCATCAATGGTCATAGCTAAATCTTGTTGCTGTTGGCGTAAAGTAGCGACTTTCGCACGGACACGTTGCAGCAAATAATCAATCTGTTCTGTTTGGTTTGGATTTACTTCAGTTTTATATAACTCAATGAATTCTTTGATTTCTTCTAGCGAAAAGCCTAAACGTTTGCCCCGTAAAATTAAGTGCAAACGCGCACGGTCTTGATAATTAAACACCCGGTTTGCACCTAAGCGCTGCGGGCGCAATAAATCCTTATCCTCATAAAATCGGATCGTGCGTGTTGTAACGTTTAATTCATCGGCTAATTCCGAAATAGTCCAAAGTTTATGCTGCATGACTCTCTCCTAGCGCCAAACATAGTTGAAGTTAACGTTAACGTCAACTAACTTACGTTTAGTGTTGTTTTATTGTTGCTGCTCATTTAATCGCATTGTGTAAGCCAGTGGCAACTGTTATAACTAGCTGATTTCGTAAATGATATAAAAAATGCAAACAATAGCTTATCAATAACGTTTGGCAGGCGGTTTATGGGGTTATTAGTGGGAGATGCTGTCGGTGTACCCTATGAATTTCACAACCCAAGCGAGCTACCACCCTTTGCCCAATTAGATATGTGCCCACCGCCTGCTTTTGAGCGCGCCCATGCGCATGTGCCAAACGGTACGTGGTCAGACGATGGTGCGCGGGCATTAGTATTATTAGCGTCATTATTAAAGCAGCAAGGTTTGGGTTTAGAGGATTTTGCACAAGGTTTAGTACGTTGGTACAAATACGGTTATATGGCGGTAAACCAGCAAGTGTTTGATGTCGGCATTCAAACTGCGGCGGCGATTCGGCGTATCATGCAGGGCTATCCAGTCGAGCAGGCAGGCGCAAGCGATGATCAAGCTAATGGAAATGGTTCGTTGATGCGTGTATTGCCGCTTGCTTTATGGCATCAGGGCACAGATGCAGAATTAATTGAATTAGCACAGTTACAATCCGTAGTAACGCACAGGCTAAACGTTCGCAAGTTTGTTGCGCATTATATTGTTTATGGGCGCGTGGGTTATTAAATGCACAATCCCTAGATGTTGCATGGCAACATGCAGTGAATACCTTACGCGCTTATTACGGCGAATCCTCAGATTATTCCGCAGAACTAGAATTTTATATTCGCCCCGATGATAAACCGATAGGGCAGGGTAGCGGCTATGTAGTGGATAGTATGCGCTCCGCTAGAATGGTGTTACAACGCGAAACGTCCTACGAAACTGTGATTAAAGCCGCGATTGCCTTGGGGCATGATACTGATACCACCGCTTGTATTGCGGGCGGCATAGCCGGTATTTATTATGGGTTAGATGCTATTCCAATAAGCTGGATGCAAGCGTTGCGCGGTAAGGAAATGGTTGAACCATTAATTAACCAATTATTATAAAAAGCTGAGCCATAACGATGGAAGTTATAACTTTATACCGACCTACTAGCCCACAAGAATTAGAACTAGTAAAGCAAAATGGTTATACCCGTTGGTCGGCACGCTTACCCGAACAGCCTATTTTTTACTCTGTTACTAATGGGGAATACGCCAAACAAATTGCTATCCAATGGAATATTAAAGATAGCGGCATTGGTTATGTGACCCGCTTTCAAGTAAAAAAAGCGTTTATGGATAAATACCCCATTCAAAAAGTCGGTGGGGTTATTCACACAGAATGGTGGATTCCCGCCGGAGATTTAGACAAATTAGATGCCAATATTTTCGGTTTAATTCAGTTGATGGGGGGATGTTAATAATACCTAAAATAAATGTTAACTATTACTCATAGTTATCACGCCAGAATTCTTGGCGGCAATTTCTACAAAAACATAAATTTTTTCTGGGATGTAAAATTCTTTGCCACCACTTTCGATGTAATTTTACCCAAATCAAACTATTACAGTGGGGACAAGCTGTACTAATGTCATTGATTGTAGAATTAAAGGAGTGGGTATTAGATGAAGATATCTTGGTTTGCATAAATCCCTCGCGAGGACGCAATATAAAACTTGGGGTATGTTTAAGACTGTTTAAGTATATAACTTAATCATTTTTAAAATAGGCCAATTTTTTTTATTGAATATTTCTGTTTCAATAAGTTTATTTTTTGAATTCAAATTAAAATTTATAGCAAAGTTTGTTAAACAAACCTTTATTGGCATATAACTAAGCTATGTTAAAATATTAGACCGTTTTTAACCTAGGTTTGTCCATGAGCCAACGCATTGCCAGCGTGGAACGCAACACGCTTGAAACTCGAATCCAAGTCACCATTAATTTAGATGGAACGGGTAAAGCCCAATTCAATACCGGCATTGCTTTCTTAGAACACATGCTGGATCAAGTGGCGCGTCATGGTTTGATTGATATTAGTATTGAGTGTCAAGGCGACCGTCATATTGATGACCACCATAGCGTGGAAGATATTGGTATTACTTTGGGTCAAGCCTTTGCAAAAGCCCTAGGGGATAAAAAAGGGATTCGGCGTTATGGGCATGCATATGTGCCGTTGGATGAGGCTTTATCACGGGTCGTGGTGGATTTTTCGGGGCGTCCGGGCTTAGAGCATCATGCGGATTATCAGCGCTCGCATATTGGACAGTTTGATACCGATTTGTTTTATGAGTTTTTCCAAGGCTTTGTAAATCATGCCATGTTGACCTTGCATATTGATAATATTCGGGGCCGCAATGCGCATCATATTGCAGAAACCATTTTTAAAGCCTTGGGACGTGCTTTGCGTATGGCAGTTGAACCGGATCCGCGCATGGCGGGTATGATGCCGTCAACCAAAGGGAGTTTGTAATGCAACGTATCGCAATTATTGATTACAACATGGGCAATTTGCATTCGGTCGAACGCGCCATGCGCCATGTGGCAGGTACTGAAGCTACGATTACGGTAACGGCTGACCCCGATATTATTTATAAAGCGGATCGCATTGTGTTTCCGGGGCAGGGCGCGGCACGGGATTGTATGCGCGAATTAGAAACGCGTGGCATTGGCGACGTGGTGCGTGAAGTGATTCAGACTAAACCGTTTTTGGGTATCTGCATGGGCATGCAAGTGTTGATGCAGCATTCCGAGGAAAATGGCGGCATTGATTGCTTAAGCATTTATGCGGGCAATGTGCGTTATTTTGGTACAGTGCATCAAGAAATCGGTGTACGTTTAAAAATACCGCAAATGGGTTGGAATCAAGTTTGGCAGCAAGTTGAACACCCTTTATGGCAAGGGATTCAAGATGGGGCGCGTTTTTACTTTGTTCACAGTTATTATGTTGAACCCAACACGCCGGATTTAATTGCAGGCTCAACCGATTACGGCATGCACTATACGTCTGCAATTGCTAAAGACAATGTGTTTGCCATTCAATGCCACCCTGAGAAATCAGCGGATGACGGCTTACAGTTGTTGAAAAACTTCGTGAACTGGCAGCTTTAAGTCATGCGTTTAGATCAATTTGTGAGCCAAGCGGCGAATTTACCCCGTTCTTTAACGCAAATTGCGATTCGCCAAGGGCGGGTGCAAGTAGAAGGGCAAAGGGTCACTAAGCCGCAGTTGCATATTGCCGAAGATGCCGCTGTGCAATTAGACGGTGTGCCGATTCGCTTGGCGGGTTTGTTGTATATCATGCTGCATAAACCTGTGGATGTTGTGTCGGCAACTGAAGACCCCACGCATCGCACGGTATTATCGTTGGTAAACCATTCGCATCAACACACGCTACATCTTGTCGGGCGTTTAGACAAAGATACCACTGGCTTAATTCTGTTAACCAATGACGGCAATTGGTCGCATAAAATTACCGCGCCAAAAAGCCATGTGGCGAAAACCTATCTGGCTACTTTGGCAGAGCCATTAAATGAAGAGGCGGCTAATCAGTTAGTACAAGGTGTGCAATTACACGGTGAGAAAGGCTTAAGTGCGGCTTCAAAAGTAGAAATTTTAGCCAATGGACAAGTGCGCTTAACCATTCACGAAGGCAAATATCATCAAGTAAAGCGTATGTTCGCAGCGGTGAATAATCGGGTGGCGGCGTTACATCGTGAAAAAATCGGTGGTTTAAGTTTAGATGTGCAACTCCCGCTGGGTGCGTGGCGGGAGTTGACAGCGGATGAAGTGCTACGCGTGTTAGCCTAAGAAACGCTGATAAGCGGGGTTATCGGTTTCATCCCAATAGTCATAACCTAGGTTATTGAGGAATTCATGAAAGGCTTCGCGTTCCGCCGCCGGTACTTGCATGCCCACGAGTACGCGCCCGAAATCAGAGCCGTGATTGCGATAATGGAACAAGCTAATATTCCAGCCGCCACTCATGCTGGTTAAGAAATGCAGCAACGCGCCGGGGCGTTCGGGAAACATAAAGCGGTATAACACTTCATCTTGCGCACCTTGTGCATGCCCGCCTACCATGTAACGCAAATGAATTTTGGCAACTTCGTTATCGGTTAGGTCGGTAACGCTATAACCTTGCTTGGTTAAGTCCGCTAGTAAATTCTCACGTTCGGTTTTGCCGCCGGAAATTTTCACACCCGCAAACACCTGTGCATCACGAGCATCAGCAAAGCGGTAGTTAAATTCAGTAATCGGACGATTGCTAATAGCGTGGCAAAATTCACGGAAGCTACCGGGGCGTTCGGGAATGGTAACTGCTAATAACATCTCGCGCCCTTCACCAAATTCGGCACGTTCTGCCACATGGCGTAAGCGGTCAAAATTAATATTCGCGCCACTGGCAACCGCCACTAAATGCTGATTTTGCACTTGATATTGCGCCACGTATTTTTTCAAACCGGCTATTGACAATGCACCCGCTGGCTCTAAAAGCGTGCGGGTATCTTCAAACACATCTTTAATCGCTGCACAGGTTTCATCGGTATTCACCAGAATCACTTCATCGACGATATCTTTAGCAATTGCATAGGTTTGTTCACCGATCAGTTTAACCGCTGCACCGTCCGCGAATGTTCCCACTTGTGGCAGTTGTACGCGTTCACCTGCTTGTAAACAGGCGTATAAAGTGGGGGCTTCTTCGTGTTCAACCCCGATAATTTTAATATGTGGGTAGAGGTATTTCAGGTAGCTGCCCACGCCCGCCAATAAACCCCCGCCCCCGACAGTTAGGAAAATGGCATCAATGTTGTCGGGGTGTTGGCGCAAAATTTCCATACCCACCGTGCCTTGTCCGGCAATCACATCTAAATCATCGAACGGGTGTACAAAGGTTAGACCTTGTTCCTGTTCGAGTTTACGCGCATGGGCATACGCTTCGTCGTAGTTGTTACCGTGTAAAACGGCTTGACCGCCAAACGCTTGTACCGCCTTGACCTTAATTTCTGGTGTGGTTTTAGGCATAACAATCTGGGTTTTAATGCCTAACTTATTACCGGAAAGCGCGACCCCTTGTGCATGATTACCCGCAGATGCCGCGACCACCCCGCGTGCGCGTTCCTCGGCTGTTAATTTAAACATGCGATTAAAAGCACCGCGTAATTTAAAGGAAAATACTGGCTGTAAGTCTTCGCGCTTGAGATAAACCTCATTTTGTAAACGAGTGCTTAAATTACGGGCGCGTTCTAGGGGCGTTTCGATAGCGGCATCGTAGACACGGGCTTTCAGAATACGTTCGATTAATGATTCAGACATGGCTTTGCTAGTGCTTCGTAACTTTACGAGGCGACTAGTATATTGCAAACTGCACGGGAATATTCAAGCAAAACCACAGGAAATACAGGCATGAATGCAGATGCAATGAAAAAAGCCGCAGCGGAAGCCGCCCTTGCGTATGTCGAACCGGGCATGATTGTCGGCATTGGCACGGGCTCTACCGCTAATCACTTTATTGATTTATTGGCGAGCATGAAAAACCAAATTGACGGCACAGTGGCTAGTTCAGTTGCCTCTGCCAAGCGTTTAGAAGGGCATGGCATTCGCGTGATGAATTTAAATGAAGCTGGGCAATTGTCGTTGTATGTCGACGGGGCGGATGAATCAAATGCCCATTTACAACTGATTAAAGGCGGCGGTGGTGCATTAACCCGTGAAAAAATCGTTGCAGGTGCGAGCGATAAATTCGTGTGTATTGCCGATGATTCCAAATTGGTTAATGTTTTAGGCAAATTTCCGTTACCGATTGAAGTTATCCCAATGGCGCAGGCATTAGTTGCCCGCGCAATGGTCAAATTAGGCGGTAATCCGGTTTTACGTGAAGGTTTTACGACTGATAATGGCAATATTATTTTGGATATTCATGGTCTGGAAATCCTCAATGCGGTTGAATTAGAGAGTAAAATCAATCAGATTTCGGGTGTGGTGACCAACGGTTTATTTGCTATTCGCCCCGCTGATGTCTTGATTTTAGGCGGTGCAAATGGTGTGACGACTTATTAAGAGGAATTAAAGATGCGACGTTTACCTTTATTAATGTTGTGTAGTGTTTTAATGGTGGCTTGTACCCCGGAGGCGCATACCGATACTAATCGAGGTACGTCGCCCGCTGTGTCGGTCACGTTGGCTGCGATTCAGCAAATCATTGTAAAACCACAACCCAGCCAGTCTACCGATGCCCAAGGCAATTTATTACCAAGTGTGATTCAGCAACTTACCCAAATAGCCGGTGTAAACTTGGATTACGTGCGACCTATGTCAGGGGCAGCGCATGTTCTGCGCTTTACCCAACCCTTACCGAAAGCCCAAGCTGAACAAATTTTCCAACAATGGCGACAACAAGGTTTAGTGGAATACGCTGAAGCGGATGGTGTGATGCATATTGCCAATCCTAATTCCCGCTAATGCCCCCCTAGTACTTTTAGAGTTAATATAATGTATAAAAAATATATAAGCATAGGTTTGAGTGTTGGCTTAAGTTGTTCTGTGCAAACGGCGTTAGCTGTAACAGCGGATCAATATCAAGCTTTCTTGCGCCCTGAGCCTTTGATTACGCAGATTGTGGTTAAAACGGCTAATACCCCGACTATAAATGGACGAGCGCAAGCCTTGACGCAAAGTAGCCTCAATCAGTTAATGGCAGAGGGTGGTTTACCGCTCAGGTATAAACGCAGCTTGAGTAACGGTTCACATGTGTTGAAATTGCCTTATGCGATGACGGAAGCACAGGCACGTACTTATACGCAGGATTTGGCAAAAAATGCCAATCTTGCCTTTGCTGAACCCGACCGTTGGATGCATCCGATGGTCGAAAGTCTTGTGCCAAACGATACCCAGTTCAGTGAGCAATGGCATTTGCAAAGCCCTGAGCAATACGTGGGGGCGGCTAATGTAGCGCAGGCTTGGAGTATTAGCCAAGGTTCAGCCGCTATTACCATTGCGGATATTGATACAGGTATTGTCGGGCATGCTGATTTAGTCAATCGGTTAGTTGGTGGGCAAGCAAGTAAAGCCGGTTATGATTTTATTAATGATCTGCCGACGGCTAATGATAAGAATGCGCGCGATACCGATCCCTCTGATCCGGGTGATTGGTTGACACAAGCGGATAGCCAAACTCCTGAGTTTACAGATTGTGAAGTGGGTGATAGTTCATGGCATGGCACTCATACCGCAGGCATTATGGCGGCTCAAGCCAATAATGCGACGGGTATTGCAGGGGTTGATTGGCATGCCAAGTTATTAACCGCAAGGGTCTTAGGCAAATGTGGCGGCTATACCTCGGATATTGCCGATGCCATGCGTTGGGCTGCGGGTATGTCTGTTACGAATGTGCCTACCAATTCAACGCCCGCAAAAGTATTAAACCTCAGTTTGGGTGGAACGACAGAAACTGCAACCTGTTCTAATACTTACCAAAGTGCGATTAATGATGTGGTCAATCGTGGCGCGGTCGTGGTCGTGGCGGCGGGCAATGAAACGATGGATGCTAAATATAGCGAACCTGCCAATTGTCAAAATGTGATTACGGTTGCCGCCGTTGATCAAAATGCCAATGGCTCGTGGTTTAGTAATTTTGGTGCAAAAGTTGACATTGCAGCACCCGGCGAAAGCATTATTTCGACGAATAATGCGGGAGTTACTGCACCGACTACGGATATATTTGCGACCGGTGATGGTACGAGCTTTGCAACACCTATCGTATCTGGCACCGTGGCTTTGATGCTGGCAACCAACGAAAATTTGAAAAATAATACCTTGCCTATTGGTGTAACCGTCAGTTCAGCGATTGAAAATAATTTAAAAGCCTCCTCAAGAGCATTTCCGACTGCTCAGGATAAAACGCAAACCTATGGCGTGGGATTAGTCGATGCTTATCAAGCGTTATTAGCGGTACAAGCAAAACCCACCGCGAATGCAGGTGCAGATCAAACAGTAGCGGGCAATACGACCGTAACGTTAGATGCCAGTGCTAGTACTAATGGTGCTTACGGTACACCTAACTTAGCAAAGTATGTCTGGACGCAAATAGCTGGCGATGCAGTCACGCTTAATAATAGTTTGGCAGCTAAGGCAAGCTTTACTATTCCCAATGTGGCGAATAAGTCCTATAGCTTTAAAGTAACGGTGACTAATGATGTGGGTTTTAGCAGTAGTGATGAGGTTATGGTTACTGCAAATAGTGTAAGTCCCGTTCCTACTCCCAGTAGTGGTGGCGGCGGCAGTTGGTCATGGTTTGGCTTAGGATTGGTCAGCCTATTAGCTTTTTATCGCTTTAAAACTAAACAGTAAGCCTATCGGAAAAGAGTTGCACCAGACCGGGTTTTATTGTGAGACTAGTCTGGTGTAGCGACATTTTATAACAATTCACACCTCATATTTATAAAAATAAACGTTGTATAGGTGACTTTGGTGAAACAAAAAACATTGCGCTTAAACCTGTTAATTACGGGTTTAGGGCTTATGGCGAGTGCCCAAACGCTGGCGGTTACGTCAGCTCAATATGCTGATTTATTTGCAAATGAACCCTTAGTAACTCAATTAATGGTAAAGCTGCCTGCGACAGCGACTAACCCTAAGGGCAAAGTGATGACGCAAGCCAGTTTAAATAGCTTAATGGCCGCAAGTGGCTTACCGCTCAGTTATAAGCGCCCGATGGCGACGGGGGCGCATGTGCTTAAACTGCCCTACGCCATGACCGCAGATGAGGCGCAAGCGTATGCGGATAACTTAAAAGCGCAAGGCGTAGTCGTGGAGGCGGAAGCTGACCGTTGGGTTATGCCATTGGCATCCGAGGTAAACTTAGCTGTATTACCGGACGATCCGGCTTTTTATGCGAATCAGTGGGGCTTGCAGAATGCCAACTCCGGCGCGGAAGGGGCTGCAAATTTACCCAGAGCGTGGGGTATTAGCCAAGGCTCAAAAGATATTACTGTGGCGGTAGTGGATACTGGAATTTTAAATCATAGTAGCTTGAAAAATCGTTTAGTGAATGGCGATGCGAGCTTAGCGGGTTATGACTTTATTACGTCGTCTACTCAAGCCAATGACGGTGATGGGCGGGATGCAAATCCAGCCGATGCGGGTAACTGGGTCACCACCGCAGAAGCACAAGGCGCTTTAAATTGTAGCCCTACAAATAGTTCATGGCATGGTACGCATGTGGCGGGAATCATTGGAGCAAGTTCTAATGATGGTGTGGGCATAACAGGTATTGATTGGAATGCTAAGCTCTTAAATGTACGGGTGTTAGGGAAATGCGGCGGTCAGACTTCTGACATTGTGGATGGTGTTATCTGGGCAGCGGGGGGAACAGTGCCCGATTTACCGGCTAATGAACACCCCGCCCAAGTGATTAATATGAGCTTAGGCGGCGCAGGTAATTGCCCCTCTGCTATGCAAGGTGCGATTAATACCGCTGTAGCCAAAGGTGCGGTAGTCGTGGTGGCAGCGGGTAACGATCTGGCTGATTCTGCTAATGTGATGCCTGCGAATTGTAAGAATGTTATTTCGGTGGCTTCCGTTGGGGCAGAAGGCGAAAAGTCGATTTATAGCAATTATGGCGAAAACGTCGATATTGCTGCGCCCGGACAGCAAATTTATTCCACCTATAATATGGGGGTGACAACACCGACGGCTGATACTTACACCTCCATGAGCGGGACAAGTATGGCAGCGCCGCATGTAGCGGGTGTTGCCTCTTTAATGTTGGCGGCTAATCCGAATTTGGTCGATGGCACGATTAAGCCAGAAAAAGTAGCGGCTATTATTGAAGATAATTTAAAAGCGTCAGCGCGCCCAATGACGCCACAAAATACGTCCTTTATTACATACGGGCAGGGCTTGTTAGATGCCTATCGTGCGCTGTTAGCGGTAACGTTACCGCCCGTTGCAAAAGCAGGTACTGATCAAAGCGTTACTGTAAGTACTAAAGTAAGCTTAGATGCCAGCGCCAGCCAAAACAACGGTTACGGTACAGCCGTGTTAAGTTCCTATCTGTGGGAACAAGTTGACGGGCAAAAAGTTATTTTAGGTGATATAGATAAACCACAAGCCAGTTTTACAGCGCCCTCGACGGCTGGACAAACGCTTAGTTTTAAAGTCACTGTCAAAAATGATGTGGGTTTAACAAGTAGTGATACAGTGACAGTGACTACGCAAGCCGCTGCGTCCAGTGGTGGCGGCGGTGGCGGTAGTTTGAATATGTTGGCGTTAATGTTCTTTGGCGGTTTAGCCACAGTCCGCTTACTTCAACGCCGCAATAATACATAAATCGCGCCCGTACCGCCGTCAACGGGGCGGGCAGAGTGAAAGGCTAATACGCGATTATGTTGGCGCAACCAGTGATTAATCTTGGTTTTAATCACTGGTCCGCGATGATTAGAACGGTTGCCTTTACCGTGAATAATTCGTACACATTCCCCCATGCCCGGGTGTGCATGGTGGATAAATTCCAATAATAGTTGCTTGGCTTGTAGTGCATTCAAACCGTGTAAATCTAATTCACTGGCAACGCGATAATGCCCGGATTTTAATTTTTTAAAAATGCGGGTTTGAATGCCAGGTTGAACATAACTCAGCATATCTCCCGGTTGTATTTCTATCGGATCATAGGCATCCGATAACATATCAATAATCACTTGTTGTTCATCTTCTATACTCTTGAACGGTATTGGCGGCGGTTTTGCAGTATCATGCTGGGCTTGATTCGTTGGCTTTAATGGGAGCACTTCCTGCATGGATTCACGGAATAATGCGAAATCTTCAGCACTCATGAATATTCTACTCAGCAATGATGACGGGTTTTTAGCACCGGGAATTAATCAGTTACGCGACGCTTTATTGAACATTGCCAATGTCATAACGGTTGCGCCTGATCAAGATAGCAGCGGTGTTAGTAACGCCTTAACGTTGCGAAATCCACTGCGCATGACGCAGCGGGGCGATAATTTTTATAGCATCAACGGTACTCCGACCGATTGTGTGCATATGGGATTAGGATTATACGCACATGATCCTGATATGGTGATTTCTGGTATCAATGCCGGTGAAAATATGGGCGATGATGTGCTTTACTCTGGCACGATAGCCGCCGCGATGGAAGGGCGTTTTTTGGGTTATCCCGCGATTGCAGTATCGCTTGCACCATTGACACGCCATCAACCCGTATCGCATTATGCTACCGCAGTAGAAGTTATACTAAAATTAATGCCATTTATAAAAAGCTATCCCGTTAATAGTAAAATGATCTTAAATATTAATGTGCCTGATGTTGCATGGCAGGATATTCAAGGTATGCAAGTCACCCGTTTAGGCAAACGCCATCGTTCAGAACCCGTTACCCGTTCGATTGACCCGCGTGGTAAAGAAATTTTCTGGATTGGACCTGCGGGAGATGCGGCTGATGCAGGCGCGGACACAGATTTTTATGCTGTTCAGCAAGGTTATGTGTCGGTTACCCCGATTCATACAGACCTAACTTATTATCAAGCCTTAAATGAAACCGAGCGTTGGTTACAACATGTTAGATAGACAGGGCATTGGTATGACCTCACAACGGACTCGCAATCGTTTGGTGACCCGTTTATATCAAGCGGGTATTAAGAATGAGGCGGTGTTAAAAGTGATGGCACATACGCCTCGGCATTTATTTGTGGAGGAAGCCTTAGCCAGTCGTGCCTATGAAGATACTGCTTTACCGATTGGTTACGGGCAAACCATTTCTCACCCTTATACGGTGGCGCGTATGACTGAACTATTGTTGGATACGCAGCCTGTTCCTCAAAAAGTCTTAGAAGTAGGTACTGGCTCAGGTTATCAAGCAGCGGTATTAGCTGGGTTAGTACAAGAAGTGTATAGTGTGGAGCGTATTGCCGCTTTACATGAACGTAGTAAGCAATTACTCAAAGCCTTAGATTATGCCAATATTTACGCCTATTTAGCGGATGGTAGTTGGGGGTTAGCGGCGAAAGCGCCATTTGATGCCATTATTGTAACGGCTGCGCCCGATGAAGTTCCGCAAAGTTTATTAGAACAATTAAGTATTGGCGGGCATTTGATTATTCCAGTGGGGCAGCAGCAGCAAGTCTTACAAGTGATTAAGCGCTTGGATCAAGATCATTATCAAACCAGTGAGCAAGCATTCGTCTATTTTGTGCCCTTAGTGCAGGACAAACCGCGTTAAGCGCATGGCTTTCGTTTGCTAATTAAGAAACTTTTCCTTAAATTTGTGAACCAATTGATAAGCTTGCTGAATCTAATTCACGATTTCCTACCCTAATTTTGTAATTACAAAGGTGAAGTATGGTCAAACAATTTAAATTGGCAGCGACTGCTTCGGTAGTGGCTGTAGCGCTGACTGCGTGCGCGCCGAATCCTTATTGGCAAAACGGTAACTATAATCGAGGCGGTGGTAGTGCAGCAGTCAATCGTAATGCAGTGACCCATACCCATTGTGGTAAGACCCATGCACATGTGTTACCACCACAAGGTCTAGCCCATCATCACGGTGATGGTTGTATGGCGGGTAGCGCCAGTGCGGCACGCCCTTATACTGCGCCTAATACTTATCGTCCTCCAGCCAATACGTATCAGCCAAATTATCAGACGCAATATCAAGGTGCGGCGGCTAATACAGGTGCAACCACTTATGGTTATACCGATTATAGCGGCGGTGCAGCGGCGAGTACGGGTGGTTCAAGCACCTATTACGATTATAGTAAACCTAAGGCACCAAGTAGCAGCAGCAATGCGAGTGCAAGCTATGGTGCAAGTAGTGGCGGTTCAAGTTACTACGATTACACTGCACCAAATACGTCAGGTAGCAGTAGCGGCTATTATGATTACAGCGGTAGTTCCAGCAGTACAAAACCTAGCTATGGTAGTAGCTCAAGTACTTCAGTTAATAGTAATTACACAGGCGGCGGTACTTATACCGTACAAAAAGGCGATACTGTTTTCCAAGTAATGCGCAATACTGGCGTTTACTGGAAAGATATTATTCGTTTAAATAGTCTACAAGCACCGGATTATAAATTATCACCCGGTCAGCAATTACGTCTGAAATAGTGCCAAACTCAACCTAGACTGCTTTGATAAGCCGTCTAGGTTTTCGCCAGAAAGACTGCCTTAGCAGGTTTCCTCGTTGCGATTGTTTTTACACTTATCAGCAACGTTATTATCTTTTTTATCGCTGCGAATATAACGCTGTAATTGTGCGGCAGAAATCGCGCCCATATGCGTTTTTACAACTTTACCTTGTGGATTCACAATGAAAGTGGTGGGAACGCCGTAAATTAAGCCCATGCCATACATAGCGCTATCTTGTGTGGGGGCAACGGTATAACTTAAACCTTTTTGCGCCACAAATTGACGTAATTTGTCGGTCGGGGTCTCACCTGCTTCAATTCCCAAAACAACCGCTTCGTTACGGAAGCGTTTGGCAATCGTATTTAATGCAGGTAGCTCGGCTACACAAGGGCCACAATAAGTTGCCCAGTAGTTTACTACTACCCATTTACCCCGATATTCAGCGAATTGATGACTACGACCATTAATATCTTTGAATGAGAAATTTGGCGATTGTGCGGCATTAGCTGTAGTAGCCATTGATGCAAAAATAAGCGCACTAATAGCAATGGTACGTTTCACTAAGTTCATCATAAACCCTCAACTTTAGACTTTGGTTTTTAAACCGGATATTCACGCTTTGAACACTGTACAACCGCGACCTATACAGTAAATCTTTATTGAACTGTTATTGATTGGAGATATTTTCTGAACAACAAGTAGCCCGTTACCTATTGATCTATAACTCAAACTGTCTCTTTTGCGGTTGCAACGCTAACACTAAATAAATACGTTTAAAGCATAAGACTATGTTGAGTCGTTACGCAAGGCAAGTAGTATTTATGCTACAAAACGGAAGCTCTTTTAATGATTTACATCAAAAGAGCCTCGGCTGGCTATTAGGTGATTATTAATTAATCTTTTCTTGTGTTACGCTGGTAGCGTAAACCCACAAAAGCCATTAATAAGGCTAATAGAATTTGTGCCCATTCTGATAAAGTAGGTACAGGTTTAAACATATCAGGACTACTTAAAGCGAGTTTCTCTAAGTAATCTGGAATGCCGTTTTTATTAAGATCGCCCAGCTCGTCTTTCGTTAAGACACCATCACCATCATCATCGCTATCTAAGGCATTAATTAAGGTATCGCCATCCGTATTTAAAGGTTTGGATAAGTTACTGCCGATTTCTGTTTTATCATCAATTCCATCACCGTCGGTGTCGGTTTTTTTCGGATCAGTGCCTAACATTAATTCGTCACTATCGGTTAAGCCGTCCTTATCTGTATCTAGAGTAAGATCAACCGCTCGGATTGAAAGGGTGACACTCGCTTGACTAGTCGAGCCATCATCTAACGTTACTTGATAAGTAAAGCTATCAGACCCTATAAAATCTTTGGTAGGAATGTATTCAATTTTGCCTGCTTTAACGCTAGCCGTACCCTGTTTAGGTGCGTCAATAATAGTTAACGTGGCTACTTTGGCGGCCGGAATCGTATCGTTAGCTACCACATCCAATACGGTTGTGACATTGTTATCTACCGTAAAGCTATCAGGTAAGGCGGTTAGGGTCGTCGTACCACCGCTGACATTAATCGTAACAGTGGCTGTTGCTGAACCACCTTTGCCATCGGTAATGGTATAAGTGAAACTATCTTCGCCCGAATAATTGGTTTTTGGGGTATAAATTAAAATGTTTTGGGAGTTAATGGTAACTTCACCCCCGTTTTTACCTTGACTAAATTCTAAGGTTAATTTGTCGCCGTCTGGGTCTCTATCGTTTTGCAATACGTCAATCAAGACAGGCTTATTAAAGGTAGTGGTTGCGGTATCGTTTACGGCAATCGGTTTTTCATTGATAGTGGCTAAAATAACCGTTACATCAACCTTACCAACGGCTGTGCCGCCTTTACCATCACTCACTGTATAAGTAAAACTATCCGCGCCCTTATAGCTGGTATCAGCCGTATAACTGACGCTGCTGCCATTAATGCTAACCGTGCCGTGTGCACCTTGAGTTACACTTTGAATACTTAAGGTATCACCGTCTGGGTCGATGTCATTGGCAACTGGGTTAAAGTTGTATGCAACCCCTGCTGCGGCCGTAATATTATCCGCAACGGGTACAGGATCTTGATTAGTGGGGTTAGGTGCTTGCACATTAATCGTAACCGAGGTGGTATTCGTGCCGCCTTTACCGTCTTTTACAATATAAGTGAAGCTGTCTGTACCTGTGTAAGTGCTGCTAGGTGGTGTATAGGTAATTTGATTATTGGCAATGGCAACCACACCGCCTTTGCCACCTTGCGTCACGCTATCAATAGTTAAGGTATCGTTATCGGCATCAGTATCATTTTTTAAAACGTCAATAGTTACCGATGAACCAGCCGTAATCGTTGCCGTATCGGCATAAGCCACTGGATTGTTATTGACTGGTGCAGGTTTCTTTAAGGTAACGGTAACTTCAGCAGTGGCTTCCCCACCTTTGCCATCTTCAACTGTATACGTAAAAGTATCAATATCATCGACACTGGCATCGGGCGTGTAAATCAGTTTTGTGCCTGCTTGCGTTACTTTGCCTAATGCACCTTGGGTAAAGCTTTTAATAGCCAGCGTATCATTATCAATATCCGAGTCATTCATTAACACATCAATGGTTAATGCGTCTGTGCCTGTTGCAGTAACATTATCTTTGGTCGCAATTGGTTTACTGTTGACGGTGGTAATTTCACAACTGGCTACACTACCGTAGTTGCCACCATAATCATTGTCATTATTTGAACCAAAGCCCGCATTGGCAAAGGCATTACCAGGGTTGGTATTTTTCGAGTTTTTTGGTGCTTCAGGTGGTTGGTTAAAGGGATCGGTCAGATTATTAATCAGCTCTACACTGCCTATACAAGGCCCAGTATTTTTAAAACTAAATACTTCCTGTTCGGTGTTTTCTTGAAATTTGAAAGCTTTAATATCATTCAGATTAAAGGTAAAAGATAAATAGTCCTTGGTGGGATTTTCAGACGGCGCAGCCACAGTTGAGCTTAAAATCCACGGGTTTTTATTAGTAGAGCGAATATCGCTTTCGTCTACCACAAATTTATCTGTTCCCGTCCCATGTGGCACAAGTAAGGTAACTTGCCCAGTCATACTTAAATCGGGTGAGGGTGTGGCGCTGGGAAGCATAAACACATGATACCGCGAGTCGGTTTTATCCCAAGTAACTTTATACTGGATATTGCCGGTCACACTGGCAGTAGCGGTTTGGCTAGCATTTACTAGTGCCAGCAGAATAAGCCCTTGAGAAACTGCCTGACTGAGTTTTTTTTTCATTGTTAAATACCAGTATTTTTTTATTAGTTAATATTTTTTATTAAGCCCTAAATGCCGCGCAAACGTTGTTTATGCTGTGTTTGCCTAGTATTCGCTGATGTTAACCATCATACTCAGAGCAATCTGACTGGTAGCTGAGCAGCTTGTTTTTTATACTGATAAAACGGGGACTTAGGCGCAGCTAAGCCCCCGTTTTGTTGCTTCCCTTAATAAGGGATTTGACGAGTAATGATATAGTTGGCGCTATAAGTGGTATTGGCGGGATGCAAATACACATTGCCTAAGATTGTGTTTACATCATTACCCGGTCCGGCAAAAATAACCACCCCATCAAGGTTAATATCCGTCGCATAGTAACCATGTAATTGATAGTTAGTGCTACCTAAAGTGTTATTAGAATCACTTAACACATCACTCATAACGACACTAGTATCGTTATAAGGACCGTTGGCAATAATCCGCGTATCAATATTGGCATTACCTGCCCATAACAAAGCAGTGGCTGTGCCATAAGGGTTATAACGCGCATCTGCACCGTAAGTAGTAACGGTTGAGGTTTTAGTAAAGTCAATCAAGGTCGGCGTGGTACTGTTTAACTCCACGGGGGTCGCGGTCATAATGCCTAAGTGATTGCGGTGATGAACCGCCACATAATATTTACCTTGTTTAATGCCTTCCAGTGGTAAGGTTACGTCCCCTTTAGTGACTTCCATCACATCCCCATCCCGTTGGAGTAAGCCTGCAAAACGCGCTACAATTGTTGAAGGGGTCATCGCATCACGCAATTCCACCAATACCCAATCCACAGGTGCATTGCTACTGCTAATACTAAACAAACTTGCTGTTGCTACTTCCCGACCCGCATATTTAAAGATGCCTGCATTGCTATACGGTTGATTGCTAGGAATGAGATTTTTAGTACGCAGGCTATCAGTCATTAGCCCTGTTTTACTGTCATATGCGCCTTGTAATAGCATTTTGACTTGGATTTTTAAGGCATTACTCGCATCTAAATAGTCTGGGATGCTATCTCCGTCAGTATCAATCGCATCAGAAGGATTACCATCTTTATTTGGATCATTACCCTCGTCTTTAGATAATATACCATCGCCATCATCATCAGCGTCTAAGTAATTAGGTTTGCCATCTGTGTCAGTATCATCATCAGCGGGTGTCGTTGTACTGTTATAGGTTTCATAACGGCTTAAAATGCCGTCGTTATCATCATCCGTATCTTTCGCATTGATAATACTATCTAAATCCGTATCAATCGGGGTAGCGGGGCTACTTCCCACTTCAGTTTTATCATCAACCCCATCATCATCGGTATCCGCTTTTAAGGGGTCAGTTTTGGTAGTATTAACCTCAATCCCATCATTTAAACCATCGTTGTCACTGTCTGGTTTCATCGGATCGGTTTTATATTTATTAACCTCATCCCCATCCACCAAACCATCGCCATCCGTATCGGCAACTAATGGGTTGGGTTGCATATTTACTTCTGTACCATCGGCTAAGCCATCTCCATCGGTATCAACTTTTAAGGGATCGGTTTTATATTTATTAACTTCATCCCCATCGCTTAGACTGTCGCCGTCGGTATCGGGTTTTAACGGATCGGTTTTATGGTTATTAATTTCTGCACCGTCTGACAAACCATCGGCATCCGTATCGGCTTTAGTCGGGTCGGTTTTGTGGGTATTAATTTCTGCACTATCGCTTAAACCATCCCCATCCGTATCCAGTTTCAACGGGTCGGTTTTAGTGGTATTAACTTCAACCCCATCATTTAAGCCATCACCGTCAGTATCGAGCTTTAATGGATCGGTTTTCGTCGTATTGACTTCTGTGCCATCTGGTAAGCCGTCCCCATCGGTATCCGGTTTTAGCGGATCGGTTTTCGCAGTATTGACTTCTGTGCCATCTGGCAAACCATCCCCATCCGTATCGGATTTAAGCGGGTCGGTTTTATACGTATTAAGCTCTGCGCCATCGGGTAAACCATCGGCATCTGTATCGGCTTTAGTCGGATCGGTTTTATGGGTATTAATTTCTGCACTATCGGTTAAGCCATCGCCATCGGTATCGAGTTTTAGGGGATCAGTTTTATGCGTATTAATTTCTGTGCCATCATTTAAACCGTCGCCATCTGTATCGAGTTTTAAGGGATCGGTTTTATGCGTATTAATTTCTGCTCCATCATTCAAACCATCGCCATCTGTATCGGGTTTTAGGGGATCAGTTTTATGGGTATTAATTTCTGCCCCATCATTTAAACCATCGCTATCCGTATCGGGTTTTAAGGGATCGGTTTTATGGGTATTAATTTCTGCCCCATCATTCAAACCGTCACCATCGGTATCAGGTTTTAGCGGATTCGTTTTGTAGGTATTAATTTCTGCCCCGTCGGTTAAACCATCACCATCGCTATCCGGCTTTAATGGGTCGGTTTGAGTATTGTTAATTTCTACTCCATCGGTTAAACCATCACCATCTGTGTCATATTTAAGTGGATCGGTTTTATGGGTATTAATTTCTGCCCCATCAGTTAAACCATCACCATCGGTATCAGTTTTAGTCGGGTCAGTTTTTGTAGTATTTAATTCAACTGAATCACTTAAACCATCACCATCGGTATCGGCTTTAAGTGGATTGGTTTTATGAGTATTGACTTCTGCACCATCGTTTAAGCCATCATTATCCATATCGGCTTTAAGCGGGTCGGTTTTATGAGTATTGACTTCTGCACCATCGGTTAAGCCATCTCCATCAGTATCCGGTTTTAGCGGGTCAGTTTTATTAATGTTGATTTCTGCACTGTCACTTAATCCATCCCCATCACTGTCCTGTTTAAGTGGGTTAGTTTTATATTGATTAAACTCGTCGTTATCATTTAAGCCATCGCCATCGGTATCAGCATTATTAGGATCAGTCCCAATTGCTATTTCTTCAGTATCACTAATACCATCTTTATCCGTATCTCGGCAGTCGGCCGCATAACCATACGTGCGTAAGAAGTTATTATCACTGGAATCACCCCAACCTAAGTTAGTAAATTGGTTGCCGGGGTTGGTATTAACCGAGTTCGGAATTTTATTAAAAGGATCACTGTCATTATTCATAATGACAATCGGCCCAGGACAAGTACCACTATTGGCAAAGCTGAAAACCTCTTTTTCCTCATTGGCTTTCCAAACAAACGTATCTGCTTTCGCGTAAGACAGCGAGAAGGAAATATAATCGGCGTTAGAATTTTCTTTCGGTGCGTCTACTCGGGAATTATCCGCCCAGAGTGTATTAGTAACTGTACTTTTTAGTGCAACAGGTGAAAACGCGCTTGTACCCGTGAGATGCGGTACGACGATAGTAACCTGCCCCGTCATGCTTCGATCTGGGTTAGGGGTAGTGGTGGGGCGCATATACACATGATAGCGGGCATCGCTACTGTTCCAGCGAATAGAATATTCCAACGTTTGTGCTGCCCAAGCATTGCTGCCTGCTAATAGCAGAACAGAGGCGCTTAGCCCTAGTATTTTTCTTAATTGAGTTCGCATGGGGTTTCTCTGCTTAATTATTATAATTATCTAGTTAGAGAATAGGTCGACGTAGTGTGGTAATTAAACACTACGTCAGCAATATCAACTATTTAGGGCATTTGATGGCTTCGCCATAGTTACCTTTATAGTGGTTTTCATTAACTGAACCCCAGCCTAAATTGGTAAATTGATTGCCCGGATTGGTATTAGCGGAGTTCGGCATAGCATTAAAGGCATCATCATTTGCCATGACTGCCGCACCAGAAACGCAGCCTGTTTTATTTTCAAAGCTAAAAATGACTTGTTCTTTATCTTTTTCCCAACCGTAATTGCGTGAGCTTGCGCCTTGTAAGCCAACAAATGAGAATGAAATATAATCGGCTTGTGCGTCTTCTTTCGGTGCATCTACACGAGATGCTTCTACCCAAGTCACCCCTTCGATATTGCTTTTTAAATTAGCCACTTGAAAGCTAGCATCATGCGGTACTTTAAGCGTAACTTGACCGGTGAGACTCATATCAGGTTTGGGGGTACTTAAAGACTTCATCCATAATTGATAAGTTTTACCGTCTTCTGCTAAGCCCAATTTGTATTCTAACTGTGCGCTTGGATTTTCGGCTTTAGCTTCGGTTGCTGCCGCTTTCTTAGCGGCTGCTTGGCTTGGTAGTGTAAATGCCATGCTTAAAGCCGTGCACAGGAATAAGCCGATTGTGTATTTTTTATTAATTTTCATTAGTTTGCTCCATAGAAAGCCCAATTTATTAGTGTTTGATTATAAGAATATTTATGCTGGATAAAAATTTATTTAGATAACTGGTTAAACAATGTTAAGTGAAACCTGCTGGCTTAGCGCAAGGTATGACTCGCATCTAGAATCTGCAATCGGGCATAATTCCCCGTGTTGATAACCAGTTGAAGACTTTATGCAAACTCACAACATTATAAAACGCCATCCAACAGTTGCAGTAAAAATTGGGGCAGTGACAGTTGGCGGCAATGCGCCTGTCGTCGTGCAATCTATGACTAATACCGATACTGCCGACGCAGTTAAAACCGCGATTCAATGCGCAGAACTAGCGCGTGCCGGTTCAGAATTAGTTCGGATTACCGTGAATAGTTTGGAAGCGGCACAAGCTGTACCAGAGATTCGGACTCGCTTGGATAATATGGGTTGTTCCGTGCCGTTGATTGGCGATTTTCATTTTAATGGGCATAAGTTACTAACGGCTGTACCGGAATGCGCCGAAGCCTTAGCCAAATACCGTATTAATCCGGGTAATGTGGGGCGTGGCAAAAAGCGCGATGAACAATTTGCACAAATGATTGAATTTGCCTGTCGTTATGATAAACCCGTGCGAATTGGTGTGAACTGGGGATCATTGGATCAAGAATTATTAGCCCGTAAGCTGGATGAAAATAACCAATTAACCCAACCCTTAGAATTGTATGATGTGATGCACGAAGCGTTGTTGGAATCGGCGTTAAGCAGTGCTGCCAAAGCCGAAGAATACGGTTTAGCACATGATCATATTATCTTGTCCTGCAAACTGAGCGAAGTGCAGGGCTTGATTCGTGCTTATGGGGATTTAGCGAAGCGTTGTGATTACCCTTTGCATTTGGGTTTGACCGAAGCGGGTATGGGAAGTAAAGGCATTGTGTATTCAACAGCCGCATTATCAGTGTTATTACAGCAAGGTATTGGCGACACGATTCGCATTTCTTTAACACCCGAACCACACGCCAAACGTGAAAAAGAAGTAATTGTGGCGCAGGAAATCTTACAAGCCTTGGGCTTACGTTCTTTTACGCCGCAAGTGATTGCCTGTCCCGGTTGTGGGCGTACCTCCAGCGATTATTTTCAACGCTTAGCCGAGCAGATTCAAAATTGGCTGCGTGCGCAAATGCCCGTGTGGCGCGATCAATATACCGGGGTGGAAAGCATGTCAGTAGCGGTTATGGGGTGCGTGGTGAATGGCCCGGGTGAAAGTAAACACGCCAATATTGGTATTAGTTTACCCGGTAGTGGCGAAACGCCGGTTGCCCCCGTGTATGAGGACGGACAAAAAACCGTAACACTGAAAGGCGAACAGATTGCAGAAGAATTCCAAGCGTTGGTCGAGGCTTATGTGCAGCGGACTTATGCTAAGTGGTAATAGCTTAAGGTTAACCTATTAATCGCAAGCTTTTTAGGCTGATGCAGTCATGTCTGCTTATGATGTTTAAACCTGTATGGAATAGCTAGGAGGAAAGCATGAAATTATTAAATAAAGTAGCGGTTGTGGGATTGGCATTATTAAGCACTCATGTGCTGGCGGCGGTGAAAAGCGAAGCGGTGCATTATGAATATGACGGTACAAAATTAACCGGCTATTTGTATTATGACGACGCGCTTAAGGAAAAACGCCCCGGTGTGATGGTAGTACACGAATGGTGGGGTTTGAATGATTACGCCAAAAAACGTGCTGAAATGCTAGCCGAGCTGGGTTATGTGGCATTTGCGGCGGATATGTACGGTGATGGCAAAGTGACCGATAAACCGGGGCAAGCCAAAGAGTGGATGACAGAAACGACCGCCGATGTTGAGGCGTGGCGCGGTACGGCTAAAGCGGGTTTAGAACAGCTCAAAAAAAGCGATAAAGTCGATGGTGGTAAGCTAGCAGCGATAGGTTATTGCTTTGGTGGTGGCACGATTTTGCAGTTGGCGTATAGCGGTGCGGATATTAAAGGTGTGGTGAGTTTCCACGGGGCGTTGCCATCTGCACCAGAGGGTAGCGAAATTAAAGCTAAAATTTTAGCGTTTCATGGCAATGCGGATGCAATGGTACAAACGCCAACCGTCAATAAATTTACGGAACAACTGGAAAAAACTAAAGCCGATTGGCAATTGGTGACTTATGGTTCTGGCGTACACCACGGCTTTACCAATCCAGAGGCAGGCAAATACGGGATTGAAAATTTAAAGTACGATGAGGCAGCAGATAAGCGTTCTTGGGCTGGAATGCAGATGTTTTTTACTGAGATTTTTAAATAACTGAACAGGCTAACCCCAGCATGTATTGATATAACTGGGGTTAGCGCATGGTGTTTAACCTACTGGCATTTGCGAGACGGCTGCGCCAATGCCAATAACCCATAACACTAACATAGCAATAATTGAGATTAGTGCCATGATGCCAACTGTTTTCCAGAAACTGGCTTGGGCGTTTAGTGCATCTTCTAAATCACGCACATTATGTGAACCATTGAGGCGCTTAATTGCGCTTGCGTAACGTAATAAATAGACGGAAATAATAATGTAGATAATGGCAATGACGATATAAATTGCCCCCATACCGATAATGGTGGTCATGCCCCCCGGTGTTTGCCCTAAGAACGCGCCTTCTACCCCCGTCGCTTGTCCTAAGTAGGTCATGGTCGCCATAAGCATAATGCCTGCAATGGCTGTGAAAAATGCGCCAATAAAGCCGAGAATAGCTAAAAATAAGACCCAAGGACGCGTTTTGCGCATAGCGGCTAAAATATTAGCCGTAATGGTATGCCCCATTACATCAGTGACATCACGCACGGCTGTTTTAGGTGGTGTATATAAATTAGTAGAATCCATTGCTTGATCCTGAGTTGATTAGTTCACTATAAGTTTAGTGAAGCGCTACCAGATTGTTTGATTGAAACAGCTAATAGGCAGTATTTCGCAGATTATTATGCGACTTGGAATTGCTTCAGACTGAGCAACTTGGCCACAATAAGCATTTTTGCGGTGTTATAACGATGCAAACAGAAGCTAAACGTTGTCGGGTAAAAATTTGCGGCATTACTTCTATTATTGATGCGCAAATGGTGGCAAATGCAGGTGTAGATGCGATTGGGCTCGTGTTTTATGCCAAAAGCAAGCGCAATGTCAGCATTGAACAAGCCGCTGCTATTTGCCAAGCCTTGCCGCCCTTTATTAGCACGGTGGGGTTATTTTTGGATGCGGATCGCGCATTTGTCCAACAGGTGTTAGCGCAAGTGCCGTTGGACTTATTGCAATTTCATGGTTTGGAAACGCCTGCTTACTGCCAACAATTTCAGCGTCCTTATATTAAAGCGGTGGGTATTCACGGTTTAGAAAGCGTGGGTGGTTTTCAAGCGTATGCCGAGCAATATACGCATGCCAAAGGTTTTTTATTAGATAGCCATGCGCTTGGTGGGGCAGGCGGAACGGGTGAAACCTTCGATTGGTCGTTAGTACCACAACATTATACTAAGCCTATTATTTTGGCGGGTGGCTTAACCCCGCATAATGTGGCACAAGCGATTCAGCAAAGCGGGGTTTATGCTGTGGATTTAAGCTCAGGTGTAGAGGCTGCCCCCGGCGTTAAAGACAGCGCCAAGGTGCAAGCGTTTATGCAAGCGGTGGCCAGTGCTTAACCCGGTAAGGCAACAGTAGCAGGAATTAACGCCACGCGAGTAGAAACCGCATGTAAGGCAATTAAGTGCAGCATTTCGCTAACCGTTGTACAGCAATCCGGCAAAATGCTGACTTGATACGCATCCGCCGCTTTAGAAATGGCGGTGTGAGTCACGCAGTTTTGCGTCATCATGCCACACACTAATAATTCATTTACGTCTAACTGCTTTAATACGTCGCTTAAATTCGTTTGATAAAAACTATCTGCATATGCTTTAACGACAATCGGCGCATTAGGTGCGGCGGCTAAAATGCGCGGGTGAATTTCCACTCCCTCTGTTCCCTCATTAAAAAATGGGGCAAGCCCTTGACTGCTATCTGCAATATGTTGAATTAAAATAACTGGAATGTTCTGAGCTTGGGCGTGAGCAATCGCTTGTTCAATATTGGCTAGGGTTTGTTCTGTATTCCATAACGGAAATTTGCCATCAGGGAAGTAATCGTTTTGTAAATCAATAACTAATAATGCTTGGCTCATGATAGTAATCTGCAATTGGCTAAAGCCTTACAGTAAAGTGTTTGGGTTAGAATAAGAATTGTGAACTGTAGGTATTTGCAGCGTTTTAGTTACAGTTTGTAAGTGGGAGCACATGGATAAGATTAATCAGGCAATTTTGGCATGTTTGAAGGCAAATAGCCGTCGGAGTTGGCAGGAAATAGGTAAGCAGGTGTTTTTAAGTGGGCAAGCGGTCGCCGCACGCGTTCAGCAATTAGAAGATCATGGGTTAATTAGTGCTTATACTATTCGCCAAACCAAGATTGAGCGGCATTTCATCACAATGTTTATGGAAGTGGCACAGTTTGAGCAATTTGAGCGCTTTTTACAGCAAGAGCCTCAAGTAGAAGCTGCTTATAAGATAACGGGTGAAGGCTGTTATCAATTGATTTTTACACCGGATAACCCACAATCTTTAGAGCCATTTTTAAATTCATTATTAAAATACGGTAAATATCGGGTTTCAAGCGCCATTCGCTGTGTGAAATAAGCCGCTTATGGCGATTTAGCGTCTATCCCAACGCAATAGGTTTCTAGATAGGCGGTCGGGCTTATGGTAACTTAGCAGGTTTTACAGCGGACTGATGTAGCAGGAGTGCAGGGCGCGTGAAATTTAGCGAATTTGACTGGAATGCCATGCCAGATGCAAAAGGGCATTTCGGCATATACGGTGGTCGGTTTATTGCCGAAACTTTAATGGAACCGATTTATGAACTTGAGCAGGCGTATAATACTTTAAAACATGATCCCGCCTTTCAAGCCGAATTTGATCGTGATTTACAATATTATGTAGGTCGCCCTAGCCCTTTATACCTTGCCGAACGTTGGACGCGTGAATTAGGCGGCGCGAAAATCTTCTTAAAACGTGAAGATTTGAACCACACAGGCGCACATAAAATTAATAACACGATTGGTCAAGCCTTGCTCGCTAAATACATGGGTAAAACCCGTATTATCGCGGAAACCGGCGCAGGTCAGCACGGTGTGGCATCTGCCACGATTGCCGCTCGCCTAGGCTTAGAGTGCGTGGTGTATATGGGGGCGGAAGACGTACAACGTCAAGCGCCCAATGTTTACCGCATGAAATTATTAGGCGCGACCGTTGTGCCGGTAACGTCTGGCTCGAAAACCCTGAAAGATGCGTTAAACGAAGCGATGCGCGATTGGGTAACCAATGTGGACGATACCTTTTACATTATCGGTACAGTCGCAGGGCCGCATCCTTATCCGGCAATGGTACGTGATTTCCAAGCCGTGATTGGGCGTGAAGCGCGTCAGCAAATTTTGGAGCAAGACGGCAAATTGCCGGAGGCTTTAGTGGCTTGTGTGGGCGGTGGTTCAAATGCCATTGGTTTATTCCATCCGTTTTTAGCCGATGAATCGGTTGCACTGTATGGGGTAGAAGCGGCAGGGGCAGGGATTGACACCGGCAAACACGCTGCACCTTTAACTGCGGGTAAGCCCGGTGTATTACACGGTAATCGTACCTATTTAATGGAAGATAACAATGGGCAAATCATTGAAACCCATTCGATTTCTGCGGGTTTAGATTATCCGGGCGTTGGGCCTGAACATGCGTGGTTAAAAGATATTGGGCGCGCTCAGTATGTAGCGGTTACGGATGATGAAGCCATGCACGCTTTCCATGCCTTAACTCGTAAGGAAGGCATTATTCCCGCCTTAGAAAGCTCACATGCCTTGGCGTATGCTATGAAACTTGCCCCAACATTAAGCCCTGAGCAAAGCATTATTGTGAATTTATCAGGACGTGGCGATAAGGATATTAATACGATTGCGCGTCGGGAGGGAATTACGCTATGAGTCGCATTGCCAGTTGTTTAGCAAACTTAAAAGCGCAACACAAAGCCGCCTTAATTCCTTATGTTGTGGCGGGTGACCCTGAACCCGGTATTACCGTAAACCTGATGCATGCAATGGTGCAAGCAGGCGCGAATATTATTGAATTAGGCGTACCGTTTTCTGACCCAATGGCGGACGGTTCAACCATTCAATTAGCGCATGAACGGGCGTTGCTGCATAACACCAGCTTAAGCTCTGTGCTAGACATGGTGCGGCAATTTCGACAAACCGACAACAATACGCCTGTGGTATTAATGGGCTATCTCAACCCAGTTGAAGTGATGGGTTATGCGGCTTTTGCCAAGGCGGCGCAAGTTGCTGGAGTCGACGGCGCATTGATTGTTGATTTGCCACCCGAAGAGGGCGTAGACGTATTACCTGTGTTTAAACAACACGATGTCGACGCTATTTTCTTAATTTCCCCAACGACTCCCGCCAGCCGTATTCAAACCATTGCCCAAGTGGGCAGCGGTTATTTGTATTATGTCTCGTTAAAGGGCGTAACGGGTGCGAATAGTTTGGATGTTGGCAAAGTTGCACAACGTTTAGATGAAATTCGCCATTACACTAATTTACCGGTTGGGGTTGGCTTTGGCATTAAGGACGCCGCTACTGCGCAGGCGGTGGCTCAAGTGGCCGATGCGGTAGTGGTAGGCAGCGCAATTGTCAAATTAGTAGAAGCCACACCGACCGATACGCAGGTCATTACAACGAATATTAGTCAATTACTGGCTACCATGCGTCACGCAATGGATAGCAACAGTTAGGGGGTTACATAACAATGAGTTGGTTTGAAAAATTACTACCTTCACGCATTCGTACCAATCCGGCCAATAATGAGAAAAAGTCGATTCCTGAAGGCTTATGGCATCAATGCCCGTCTTGTCAAGCCGTGCTATATCGCGCTGAATTAGAACGAAATGAGTATGTTTGCCCAAAATGCGATCATCATATGCGTTTATCTGGGCGTGAGCGTTTAGAAATGTTTTTAGATGCAGACGGTCGTGAAGAAATTGGCGCAGGCATTACCCCAACCGATACGCTGAAGTTTCGTGATACCAAAAAATATAAAGATCGCTTAGTCGCGGCACAAAAAGAAACCGGCGAAAAAGATGCATTAATTACCATGAAAGGTTCTGTCTTAGGCGTGCCATTGGTGGCTTCTGCTTTTGATTTCCGTTTTATGGGCGGTTCAATGGGGTCAGTAGTGGGTGAACGTTTTGTACGGGGTGCACAAGCTGCGATTGAAGCAGGTATTCCGTATATTTGCTTTACAGCCAGTGGTGGCGCTCGGATGCAGGAAGCTTTATTTTCCTTAATGCAAATGGCGAAAACCTCCGCTGTATTAACCAAACTAAGCGAAAAACATTTACCGTATATTTCGGTCTTAACCGACCCTACAATGGGTGGCGTATCCGCCAGTTTTGCTATGTTGGGTGATATTCAGATTGCTGAGCCTAAAGCCTTGATTGGGTTTGCAGGACCGCGTGTTATTGAACAAACCGTGCGCGAGAAGTTGCCAGAAGGTTTTCAACGCAGTGAATTCTTACAAGAAAAAGGTGCAATAGATATGATTGTACATCGTAAGGATTTGCGCCAAACCATCGCCGATATTTTAGCGATGCTGCAAAACCAAACCAGCCCTTTACCAGCGGTTGCGGCGTGAGGTCATTAGCCGATTGGTTAACATGGCAGGAAGGCTTGCACTTATCTGCCATTGATTTAGGGTTAACGCGGATTCGGCAAGTTGCAGCGCGGCTGAATTTGCTCACGCCGACCGTGCCGATTGTGACGGTCGCGGGTACAAATGGCAAAGGCTCAACCTGCGCTATGTTAACGCAAGCCTTGCATTTACAAGGCTATAAGGTGGGCACGTATACCTCACCGCATATTCTGCATTACAACGAGCGCATTGCGATTAATGGGCAGCCGGTTGATGATACATTTATTTGCCAAGCCTTTGCTGCGATTGATGCCGCGCGCGCGGATATTTCCCTAACTTATTTTGAGTTTGGTACATTGGCGGCGGTTTGGTGCTTTCAACAAGCGCAAGTTGACGTTATGGTGCTGGAAGTAGGTTTAGGCGGGCGTTTAGATGCGGTCAATCTATGGGATGCTGATGTAGGGATTATTACCAGCATTGGTATCGACCATGTGGAATGGTTAGGCAGTACCCGTGAAGCCATTGGCTATGAGAAAGCGGGCATTATGCGCGCGCATAAACCGATTGTCTGTGGTGACCCTAATCCACCCGCTAGTATTGCAGAACAAGCACAAGCGGTGGCTGCGGTGTTATATCAATACGGTCGAGATTTTAATGCAGAGGATTTGCCGCAACCGCGTTTATTGGGCGCACATCAATTACAGAATGCGGCTTGTGTGCGTGAAGGTTTGCTGCAATTAGCACCACGTTTGCCGATTAGCCTAGAGTCTATTAAACAGGGAATTGAACAAGCACAGGTGCTGGGGCGTTTACAACGCTTGCAAACCCAGCCTGAGCTGTATATTGATGTGGCGCATAATCCACACGCTGTAAAAGAATTAGCGGAATGGCTGAAAAAAAATCCAAGCGATGGAAAATTATTCGTGATTTTTTCTATACTTGCGGATAAGGATAGTACTGGGGTCATCGACATTATGCGCCCACTGGTCGATGAGTGGGCATTAGTGCAACTAACAGGTTCGCGTGCGGTCGATATTGGGGTGTTGAAAACACAAATGTTAGCACAGGGTGTAACCGCACCAATTCAGTTATATAGTAATTTTCAAACCGCATGGGACAATGTTAAACAAGCAGCCAATACCAATGATCGCATTATTGCTTTTGGTTCGTTTTTAGTGGTTACCGGTATGCTAACCACGTTAGAGCACTAAGTTCAGTATTTCCCACACAGGATGCAAATTTTTAAAAGTTATTGAGTGTCTTAAAATTAAGGAGCATGGCATCAAATGGATAATAAGGCGACCACCAAACGTATGATTGGCGCAGTTGTGCTGGTTCTTGTAGCCGCATTACTGTTAGCTTGGTTATTAAAAGGTAAAAACCGCGATTTGCAGAACGCGAATCTTAATCAACCGGCTGAAACCAAAACGATCTTAGGTTTCCCCGAAGTTTCAACGGATGCCAATGGCAAACCTATTTTAGTGCCGCAAGATAATACCGCTACAACGGCGGGAGCGGGCACTACTCTGGACGGTAGTAATGCAACACAGCCGCAAGCGATTCCAGTGGAAACAGCACCAGTAGCTACTAATACAGCAACTGCACCTGCGGCTGGTTTTGCCGTACGTCCAACTGCACCCGCACCGTCAGAAAGCCGTCAAGTGGTAGATACCGATGGGCAACTGAAAAATGGCTTAGGCAATATGGGATCAAACGATACCAAAGCGCCGTCGACCGCTAGTACGACAACCACGACCGATTTGACCGGTACAGAAACGCAACCCTTGAACTTGCCTAATTCCGAATCTAAAGCCACTGGCAGTCAAGCGGCTGAATCTGCGTCTAGTAAAGACCGTCCCGCTGCAAGCAGAAATACTGTTAGTGCGCCGGAAGAGAAACGCAGCCCTCGACCTGTTTTAGTGGGTGAAAAACCTGTACCAAAAGCAACAGAAACGCCTGCTAAATCAATGTCTGCTATTGAAAAAGCAGCGGCTGAGAAATCATTAGCCCTCGCTAAAGCGGAAAAAGGCGAAAAAGCTTCGGTTGTTTCTACTAAAGATAGTGAAACTACCACCGATGGTGATTATTCTATTCAATTAATGGCAAGCTCCGATAAAGCCAAAGCGGAAGAAGTACGTAAGTCTATGACGGCTGAAGGCTATAAAGTGGCTTTAGTCGAAGCCAAGGTCGATGGCAAAGCGATTTATCGTGTACGTGTAGGCGATTATCCGAAAAAAGAAGATGCAGCAGCGGCACAAGCTAAGATGAAAGAGCGTTATACTAAAAATACGTACGTTCAAAATAGCTTTGTAACCCGATAATAATTGAAAATTTTATGACAGCAGAAATCCTCGATTTTGGTATTCTCGTATTAATTGTGTTATCCGCGATTATTGGCTTAATTCGAGGATTTGTTCGTGAGGCTTTATCACTTTTAACGTGGGTGGCGGCTTTTGGTTTTGCCGCTATCTACTTTAAGCCGCTAGCCCTGCATTTGCCATTTTCAGGGCAAAGTGAAGTCGTAAAATTAGGTATTTCGTTTGCGGTCATTTTTTTTACCGTATTGATTATTGGCGCAATTGTTAATCATTTAATCTCAACGGCGATTGCGTCTATTGGTTTAGGTGGAGTCGACCATATATTAGGTGGTATCTTTGGTGTGCTTCGGGGCGGGCTAATTGTGACACTCTTGGTTTTATTATTGAGTCTAACGACGGTTTCTAAAAATGCGTGGTGGCAAGATTCTATTTTAATGCCTTGGTTTGAAAAAGCCGCTGTGGAAGTAAAGGCTATGATACCTCAGGATTTTTCTGGGTATTTTGAGCATACTCCCCAAGACGCCGCCAAGTAGTCATTGTTTAATCGAGTATTCCTATAAATTCTTCTAGCAGCCAGGCATGTCGTCGTGCGTGGCTGTTTTAGTTTTATGGGGGTAGAATACAACGTTTCATAGCACGTGAAGTGAAGGCTGAGGTATGTGCGGGATTATCGGGATTATCGGACATGAGCCTGTGAATCAGGCGCTTTACGATGGTTTAACGGTTTTACAACATCGTGGGCAAGATGCTGCTGGAATTGTAACCAGTGATGGTCGTAAGCTGTATTCGCGTCGGGAAAATGGTCTAGTTAAAGATGTATTTCACGAACGGCATATGCGCATGTTGCAAGGCAATATGGGGATCGGGCATGTACGCTATCCAACCGCAGGTTCTTCTTCCTCTGCGGAAGCGCAACCCTTTTATGTGAATAGCCCTTATGGGATTTCAATGGCGCATAACGGTAACTTAACCAATGCGCATGAGCTACGTAAGGAGCTGTATTTACAGGATCGGCGGCAAATTAATACCGATTCTGATTCGGAAATTTTACTGAATATTTTTGCGCAAGAATTACAAAGACAAAATGCTTTACACGTTACACCGGATGACATTTTTGCGGCGGTCTCGGGTGTACATCAACGTTGTAAAGGCGCATATGCAGTCGTCGCCATGTTAACGAGAGATGGGCTAGTTGGTTTTCGTGATCCTAACGGTATCCGGCCTTTAGTGTATGGCTACCGCGATACCAATAAAGGCAAAGAGTTTATGCTGGCGTCGGAAAGTGTGGCCTTAGATACCCAAGGCTATAAACTAATTCGTGATGTTGAACCGGGTGAAGCTATTTTTATTACACCTGAAGGCAATGTTTATACCCGCCAATGCTCGGATAATCCTCAATACAATACCTGTATCTTTGAATACGTCTATTTTGCTCGCCCAGACTCCATTATTGATAATGTATTTGTGCAAAAAGCTCGCATGCGCATGGGGCATAAAATGGCGGAGCGTGTGTTACGCGAATGGCCGGATCATGATATTGATGTGGTTATTCCGATTCCAGATACCAGCCGTACCTCTGCGTTAGAAATGGCGTACACCCTCGGTGTGCCGTACCGTGAAGGCTTTATTAAAAATCGCTATATCGGGCGTACTTTTATCATGCCGGGGCAAGCTAAGCGTAAAAAATCCGTGCGCCAGAAGTTAAATCCCTTAGAACTGGAATTTAAGGGTAAAAACGTAATGTTGGTGGATGACTCGATTGTACGTGGTACAACCTCGGGCGAAATTGTGCAAATGGCACGCGACGCGGGTGCGAATAAGGTTTATTTTGCTTCAGCCTCACCGGCTATCAAATTTCCGAACATATACGGTATTGATATGCCTGCCGCGAAGGAACTTATCGCGCATGAGCGAACCGAAGCAGAAGTAGCAGAAGCTATTGGCGTAGATCGCTTATTTTACTTACCGTTAGACGACTTAATTGCAGCGGTAAGCAAAGGCAATAACCGCTTAAATACATTCGATTGCTCCGTCTTTACGGGCTGTTATGTAACAGGCGAGAACAACGATTACTTCACTGAACTAGAGGCATTACGCAATGATGAACAAAAAACCAAGCGTGAAGAAAATATGGCTGCCATTGACATTAGTGACAGCGTTTAGTCTAGGGGTTTGTATGGCTGAGGATTTAATGCAGCCGTTGCCATTACCTACCAATAATACACCTATGCAGCAAGCACCGCAGGCAACCCCGCCGAATGTTGCGCCCTTAATGCAGCAACTGACAGCGCGGTTTCCTACCCAATCTTTTGCAAAATTATTGATTGTGGATGCAGGCGCACAACGTATGTATTTGGTCGAGCAAGGTCAGCCAGTTGGGGGTTGGGTGATTTCTACCGCTGCGAACGGTACAGGCAGTGAGAAGGGTAGTGATAAAACCCCGCTTGGCTTACATAAAATTTCTGAAAAAATTGGCGATGGTGCACCGTTAGGTGCAATCTTCAAAGCTCGCCAAAATACCGGTAAACAAGTTGAAATTCTGACTGCACCCGGTGCGGATAGCAAAGACGATTATGTTACTAGCCGTATTATGTGGTTGGAAGGTTTAGAACCGGGTGTGAATAAAGGCGGTGATGTCGATTCTAAAGAACGCTATATCTATATTCACGGTACAGGGGAAGAAGGCAAATTGGGCACGCCTGCTTCACACGGTTGTATCCGGATGAAAAATGCCGATGTGATTAATTTATTTAACCGTGTGGATGAAAATACCCTCGTCTATATTACGCAAAATTTGGCTAACTAATTTCCTTATTCTATTTTGCGCTTTATCAAATGTCTGCTAAGTGCTAGTTTTACTGAGCAATTCACACGGATTGCTCAATAACAAAAGCTTGGAGGAGATTATGTTAAAGCCGCTATTAGTTGCCGTTTGCTTAAGTTTAGTCAGCGTGCCGAGTTACGCTGACGATGCCAAGTTTGATCCGGGCGTAGCCGCGCCTAAAGTTGCCAAAGATTATTATAAAGGCGCTGAACAAGTCGTTGTGCATATTAGTATGGATGGCGATGATAAAACCTATCTAACCGCATTAGCCAATGTAAATAATTATATTAAAGCCCTAGATGCTGCTGAACAGAAAACCGATGCTGTGATTGTAATGAACGGTGACGGGTTGAAGTTATTAACCAGCGCTAAGGCAGAAGAAATGGAAAACGACGCCAAGCTGCCGAAAATGATTACAGACCTAAAAGAAAAAGGCGTTAAATTCTTAGTGTGTTACAACACACTTCTCGCCCGCAAAATTAAATTTGCCGATTTATATGATGCAAAGCCAGAAGACATTGTGCCTTCTGGTGTAGCAGAAGTGGGTCGTTTACAAGCACAGAATTATCGTTTGTTAAAACCTTAAGTGTGTTAAACGGCTAAATGCTGTACTGACTGGGTTGTGGGTTGTCTACAACCCAACTTTTTTTAGGAAAGATAAACATGCAAGATTTAGCGTGGGAGTTTGAAACCTTAGCCATTCGTGCGGGACATGAACGCACCAATGAAAATGAACATAGTGAGGCGCTGTTTCCAACCTCCAGTTTTGTATTTAAGAATGCGGCGGAAGCGGCTGCCCGTTTTGGCGGCACTGAACCCGGCAATATTTATGCACGTTTTACTAATCCCACTGTGCGTTATTTCCAAGAGCGCCTAGCGGCATTAGAAGGTGCAGAAAGCTGTGTGGCGACAGCTTCAGGCATGAGTGCGATTTTAGCGGTCATGTTAGGCTTATTAAAAACCGGCGACCATGTGGTTTGTTCGAGCTCCGTGTTTGGCACTACGACCGTATTATTACAAACTTATATTGCGAAGTTTGGTATTGAGGTAAGTTTTGCCAAGTTAAGTGATTTAGACACATGGCAAGCGGCTTTAAAACCCAATACCCGTTTATTATTTGCCGAAACGCCCGCCAATCCGTTAACTGAGTTAGTCGATATTGCAGCCTTAGCTGACATTGCGCATCGCAATCATAGTTTATTGGTGATTGATAACTGTTTTTGTACGCCAGCCTTACAACAGCCTTTGCGTTTAGGCGCGGATATTGTGGTGCACTCGGCTACTAAATATTTAGACGGGCAGGGACGTACGTTAGGCGGTGCAGTATTAGGCAATAAAGATTTAGTGGGTAAAGACGTTTATGGTGTTCTACGCAGCGGCGGCGTTACCATGAGTCCGTTTAATGCGTGGGTATTCCTGAAAGGCTTGGAAACGTTAAAAATTCGTATGCAAGCTCACTGTGCGAATGCGCAAATGTTGGCGGAATGGTTAACGCAGCAACCCGCAGTCAAGCAGGTATTTTATCCGGGCTTAGCCACTCATCCGCAACACGCATTAGCCAAGCGTCAGCAGAGCGGGTTTGGCGGGGTCGTTTCATTTGAAGTCAACGGCGGACAAGAAGCCGCGTGGAAAGTGATTGACTCAACGCAAATGCTGTCGATTACCGCTAACTTAGGTGATGTGAAATCCACCATTACCCATCCTGCGACCACCACACACGGGCGCTTAACGCCTGAACAAAAAGCGCAAGCCGGTGTGAGTGATGGCTTAGTGCGCGTTTCAGTCGGCTTAGAAAATATTCAGGATATTCAACGCGATTTATTGCGCGGTTTACAATAATGCAGATTCACTTATAACAAGAATATGGCAAATTTTAATACACACATTACAGTAGCAGCGGCGGGTGCAGGTTTATTATCCGTCTTGTGTCTACAAGTTGGCTTAGCTGCGCCCAAAGATGCCTTGGTGTTAGCGGTTATGGGCACAATTGGCGGCATTTTGCCGGATATTGATCTCGAACATGCCTATCCCAGCCGCATTATGTTTTCCTTGTTCGGCATTATTGCGGCTTTTCTTGCCATTTTTTCCTCGGAGAAAAATCTGTCGATAGTCGAATTGTGGGGCGTAGGCTTAGCGACTTACGCAGTGATTCGCTATCCGGTGTGGACATTATTTTATCAATATACCTCGCATCGTGGTTCGATTCATTCGATTACTGCCGCCTTATTCTTTAGCTTCTTAACGACGAGCTTCAGTTATTATATTTTAGGCAAAAGCGCATTTATGGCGTGGTTAGATGCGTTATTTGTATTCCTAGGCTTTGTCTTACATTTAACTTTAGACGAGTTATACAGCGTGGATTTTACTGACCGTAGAATCAAACGTTCATTTGGTACAGCCTTAAAATTACTGGATACGCGTAAGCCTGAGAAAGCTACCCTATTAGTCAGTTTAGTGATTGTGGCGTGGGTATTTGCTCCCAGTTCTAAACCCTTTTGGGATACGTTATTTAGCCCCGAAACGTATAAAATCATTGGGGCACGATTCTTACCGGAGTGAGATACATCATCATGAGCCAATATTGGAGTGCCTTGGTACACGACTTAGACCCGTATGTACCGGGAGAGCAACCCAAAGACCAACGTTATATTAAACTCAATACTAACGAATGCCCTTATCCACCATCGCCCGCTGCTTTGACAGCGATACAAGCGCATGTGAATGAACAATTACGCCTATATCCTGATCCCAATGGCGATATTTTAAAGGACGCCGTGGCAGATTATTACGGTGTAACACGGGCGCACGTATTCGTAGGCAATGGTTCAGATGAAGTGTTGGCGCATGTGTTTCATGGCTTATTAAAACACTCGCAACCCATTCTATTTCCGGATATTTCCTATAGCTTTTATCCGGTCTATACCAACTTATATCAAATTGCGACCCAAATCATGCCCTTAGCGGCGGATTTCAGTTTGGATTTAAGTGCGTATCCTACAGAAAATGGCGGTATTATCTTTCCTAATCCAAATGCACCCACGGGAATGGCTGTGGGGTTAGACGCGATTGAGGCGTTATTGCAGCGTAATACGCAATCGGTCGTGGTGGTGGATGAAGCCTATATTGATTTTGGTGGCGAAACGGCGATTCCATTGGTAGCCAAATACCCTAATTTACTCGTGGTGCAAACCTTTTCTAAATCCCGTTCTTTAGCGGGGTTGCGGGTAGGGTTTGCGGTCGGACATCCGGATTTAATTGCTGGTTTAGAGCGTATTAAAAACTCGTTTAATTCCTATCCTTTAGGGCGTTTGGCATTAGCGGGCGCAGCCGCTGCGATGCAAGATCGTGATTATTTTCAATATACCTGCCAGCAAATTATTAAGACTCGGCAATGGACGGTGACCCAATTAACGCAACTGGGTTTTAAAGTATTACCGTCGACGGCTAATTTTGTGTTTGCGCGTCCGCCACAAGGCAATGCAGCACACTTATATCAGCAATTAAAAACCAATGGGATTTTAGTACGTTATTTTAATAAGCCGCGTATTAATGAATATTTACGTATTACGATTGGTATGGATGCCGAAATGCAGGCATTTATTGATAACTTAACACTATTATTAAAATAAATTTGCATCATAAAAACAGCTAAAGTTAACTAACTTTAGCTGTGGTTTAAACCCTATCGTATTAGGCTGCCGCCACTTGTCTTGAATAGCGATCAATCTCTAATAAAATTGATACTAGTTGATTGGAAAGTTTATGCACTTCCGTCATTTCTTGGTGAATTTGGCCAATATCACCGGTTTGGAATTGTTCTAAGATTTTGCCGCTAATGACGTGAAATTCTTCGTGTTTTTCAATTAACTGTTCAAATAAAGGCATAGCCGCAGGCGCGTATAAACTCACTTCTTCACGACCTTCCGCGTATATCCATTGACCTAATTTACAACAACGGCAATTTGTACCCGCAAATTCCATTTTGCCTTTAATAGTACGAGTTACTTTATCTAAATATTGAATGTGGTCATTTAAGCGTTGCATGAAAAATGCTTTTTTACTGCTCATACTTACTCCTAACGTTGTGAACGAGATTTAAATGGCTGCCCTTTTTTAGGAGTGTAGTGAAGCTGTACAAAACAATATTGAGCTATCTCAAGAGAACTGCTTAAGCTATCAAGAATTTATTTATTATCAGAAGAACGGTTATTTATAAAGTTTAAATGGTACGCCTTACCCTCGCATCTAAATTAATGTGATCTGTAATTAAGCTTAGTGTAATTCAATGATTAATGTTGAAAATGCAGTTAAGGTTTAACCCTAACTGCGGATCAATACGCCAAGCAAGCCTGATAATGTAAGTGTTATTGTTTTTCGCCTGAGTAACGCGGCATCAATCAAATCACGGGCAAGGCTCATACCACAGCTCCACACGCGCACCGCCTTAGGCAATGCACTTGCATCGTTTTTCGTAAGTTTTATGGATTGGCGCAAAATTGCTAGGTTCTCCAATCGTCCTTACGGAAACGACGCGCTTATTTCCGCTGAGCGGTGTTGTAGTCCACGCGAACCCAGCATAAACCGTATAAGCGTATTCTACAGGCGAAAAAAAACCGCCAGTGCTTTTGGGCGGTTGTGCCGCCGTAAGTAGGATTGGAGTCCTGTTAATTTGCTAAAATGAGCTTAGGACAGAATGCAAGGAAAAGGCAAGGGGAAAGATCAGGCAGCTTAGCAACCTACAAATTAAGGTTATAGTTGGCGCGTCGGGCAAGAGTATCAAGCATACAAACGGTTAACCCCATTGTTCTGCTTAAAAGGGTTTTGTAATGTTTTAGGCATAAAAAAAGCCCGCTAGAAACTAGCGGGCTTTTTGTTGGGTATATGGCGGAGAGGGAGGGATTCGAACCCTCGATACGGGTTAACGTATACACACTTTCCAGGCGTGCTCCTTAAACCACTCGGACACCTATCCTAAGATTCTGCGTCGCAAAATCAAGGGCGCAATCGTAGCGCAGCTCTTGACGCTTGTAAACCGTTAGGCGCGGCTTTCTGCATCCAATCAGGGAGATTCGACACTGTGATAAATATGGAGTAGGATTGCGTTTGGGGTTATCAATAAAAATTATATAAACATTCATGTTATTATTAGCAAAATTCCAAGCATTCCTGCAATGGTGGGGCGACGGGCTAAGCCAGAGTTTACCAGAGCCGCTGCGTAAGTGGTTTCGGGCAACTACGCCTAGTGTGGTGTTTCAAATGCAGGGGGAGCAATACGCCAATGTGTTCTGGTACGAAGACGGTAAGGCGCAATCACGCGGTCAGTTTTATTTCGGGGGTATGAATGTACCGCTAGGGCAGTTATTGCCGAAAGTGGCGAAGCAAAAGAAATACACCGTGGATTTGCAGTTGGGGCAAGCGCAAGCCTTGCATTTGAAGAAAGCCTTTCCCGAAGCCGCTAAGGATAATTTACGTCAAGTGGTCGGTTATCAGCTAGACCGTTTAACGCCGTTTAGTGTGGATAATGCGTATTACGATGTGCGTTTGGCGCAATACGATAAACTGCGTAAGGAAGTGATTGCGGATATTTATGTATCGCCTCAGCATGTGGTGGATAAATTAGTCCGTCAATTGAAAGAAGTCGGCTTTGAGCAAGTTGAGATTGTGTCAGTGGCGGATGGCGCGGGGCAGATTAATTTATTCAGACAGCAAGCCAATGCCAATAATCAAAGCTGGTCGCGAATTCCTTTGTATTTTGCGTTAAGTATGTTGGGTTTAGCTTTGCTTGCCCCGTTGGGGTACAAGTTGCGCCGTGCCGAGCAAATTGATGACGCTTTAAAAACCTTACGACGTGATTCGGCTGAGCAATTGGCAGTACGTGATCAACTCAGCCTTGCTCAAGAGGCCTTACAGTTTTTGGAAAATAAGCGCAAAACCTCGCCCGTGGCTTTGGATATTGTTGAGAAATTATCGGTGAGTATTCCGATTGATACATGGTTGGAGCGCTTAAGTTTAGAAGGCAAGAATCTAGAGATTCGCGGCGAATCTGCCAAGGTGTTATCGCTGATTGATACCTTAGAAGAACTCCCCGAATTTTCCAATGTACGCTTTAAATCGCCCATCACCCGCAATAAAGAAAACGGACGAGACCGTTTCCATATTGAAGCGAAAGTTGAGGTTGCTCATGCCAGTTAATGCGGTTTTCATGCAGCATCAGAAATTGCTGGCTTGGGGTTTATTAATCGTGCTGTCGTTGGCGACGATTTTTCTACTGATTTTGCCGCTAACGCAATGGAGCGTACAACTCAGCCAAAAAATTGATACAGGTTATCAACAGCTCAGCCGTTTTCGGCAAATTGCCAATGCCACGCCGGAAATGATGAAAGAATACGAGCGGGTGCAGCAACAAGGTTTAGATAAGCTGTTTTACCCTTCGGTAATGACGTATGCGCAAGTGGCTAAGGAGTTGCAAACCTATTTAAGCGATGTGATTGCCCGCAATAATGGGGTGTTAATTAGCTCAGAAGTGGTAGACGAACAGCAAGCCCGTAGCCAAAATGAAACGGACGAGGCGGCGAAAACTTCCGTTTATCAACCCGTTGTAGTCAAAGCCTTATTGCAAGGTAGCCCCAGTTTATTACGCGAAGTGTTGCATCAAGCGTATCAAGCGCGTCCCTTAATTTTTGTGGACAGCGTGGATATTAAGCCGATTGCCGACGACAAGTCCGACAATCAAATTGTGAAAGTCGAAGTGCGTATTTCGACTTATTGGCGTGGGGCGGAGGTGCAACATGAAGAAACTCCTTAATCCACCGATTCAATTAATTTTGTGGCTCGTAGGTTTGAGTTTGTTGGGCTTAAGTGCATGGAGTTTGCTTAGCCTGAAATTACAAGATGAGGCACAAGCCGAAAGTGCGAATATTAATATTAAGATTCCCGATGCGGCGGTATTGGATATTCCCAATGTCATGACTTATACGCAATTGGTACAAGCGCCTTTATTTTGGGCAAGCCGTAAAGAATATGTGCCGCCGCCCGTTGAACAAGTGGTACAAGCTCCCGTGGAAGCGCCACCGATTGATACCAACTTACCAGAAGGGCGTATGATTGGGATTGTTAACGTGGGCGAGGATGCATTTGCTTTAATGCAAGATGCGGCGGGGCAAACGCAGCGTTTAAAAGCAGGTGATAAATGGGGCGCTTGGGAAGTGAAAGCCATTAGTTATTCTAAAATGACCGTGGCGTTAGGTGGGCAAGAACAGGAAATTCCCTTAATTGCCGATTTTGCTGCGCCGGAAGAAAGCAAGCAATTAGCACAAGTGCGTGAAGCACAGGCGCAAATCCAGCAACAGAAAGCCAGCGCTGTGGTTGCTAGCAATACAGTAACATTAAGCGCCAGTGGCAGTGCGCCCCCGCAGCAAGTGAATCCAAATGCTATTAATGCAGCAAATGCAGCGAGTGCGCCGCCACAGCCTGTGGATAATAAAAGACAAGCGCCAGCACCCTTAACCGTTGAAGAAGCCTTAGCGGCTCGTCAGCGTTTAATGGCTTCGCGCTGGAGTGCTTTAACAGGCGAAGCACCACCGAGCAGCGGCGGTGTTCCTGTTCAGAAACAGTAAGGTTGAGCTTAGTTACACTTAAATAATGTGAATAATAGTAAGCAGCATAGGCTTAAAAAATAGACAGTTAGTGGGGATGGATCACAGCGGTCTAAGTAGAAAAATAATAAAAATTAAATGGGGTTAGCTTCGTGAATTATAAACATCCGATACTAGGTTTAATTAGCGTTGCGGTTTTGATGTCTACCGCAATGGCTGATAACCGTTCGGGCGGCGCCAATCTATCCGGTTTTCAACGTAGTGGCGCGGTCAAAGCCAGCAGTCATGTTTCCGATTTAGAAATTTCTTATCCCGGCACGATACCGACGCCTAGTAACATGGCGAGTAGCAACGCGCGAGAGGCAAGCGCAACGCATACCAATACCCACGCGTCTAAAGATGTTGAATTAATTTTAGGCGATAAGGCTTATTATCGAAATGACGTGAGTGCGCCTGCCGTTAATACGAAAAGCAGTAAAGGTTCAGGTATTGCATTGAACTTTGAACGCGCCAGTATTCGGGAAGTGGTTAAAGTGGTATTGGGTGACGTGTTAAAAGTCACTTATACGGTTGAGCCGGGTGTGGAAGGCGAAGTTACCATTAATTCCAGTGCGCCGATTGACCGCGATGCACTGATTCCTACCTTAGAAGCGTTATTACAAACTCAAGGTGCCGCGTTATACAAAGACGATACGGGAACGTATCGCATTGCTTCACGGGCGAATTTAAAAGGGCGCGGTTTAGTACCATCTACGGGAACAATTAAGCCGGGTTATGGCATTCAGGTTGTGCCATTGCGTTATATTCCTGCCACGGAAATGCAAAAAATTCTTGAGCCATTAGCCGCGCCGGAAGCCTTTGTGCGCGTGGATACCAGCCGCAACTTATTAGTATTAGCAGGCACAAGTTCAGAATTGGCTAACCTAGCCGCCACTGTAAAAACGTTTGATGTGGATATGCTGAAAGGTATGTCGGTGGGTTTATATCGTGTCAAAAATGTGGAAGCGGCAATAGTTGCAAAAAATTTGGATGCTTTATTTGGGGAAACGGGTAATAGCCCAATTGCGGGTATGATTAAAATCATGCCGATTGAGCATATGAACAGCATTATGATTATTTCGCCGAATCCGGACTATTTAAAAGATATGAAAGATTGGGTAGATCGCTTCGACCAAGTAACTGGCGGTTCAGGGCAACAATTGTTTGTATATCATGTACAAAGCGGTAACGCGGAACATTTAGCCGATATGCTGAACCAAATTTTTGGTGGCAAGAAGAGCAGTAGTAGCAGTAAATTTTCAGCTAATAATGCCGCCAGTCTTGCACCCGGTTTAGACCCTGCATCCGTTGGGCAAGCGGCGGCTGTTGAAAATGCGATTAAAGCCGGTGAACAAGCGGCTGGGGCGGATTCGGCTAAAACGATGTTAGGTGGCGACGGTTTAAGTATTAACCCTGATGCGGAAGTCAAAATCGTTGCGGATAAAACCAATAACTCGCTAATGATTATGTCCAGCGAAGCGGTTTATAAGCAGATTGTGGAAGCATTAAAACGCATTGATGTTATGCCTATGCAAGTGCAAGTCGAAGCCACCATTATGGAGGTCACGCTGACTGATGGGTTGGAATACGGCTTGCAATGGTATTTAAGTCAAAGCGGCAAAAGCTTCGGGCAAAATGGTTTAACCAACTTAAAGAAAAATACTGATGGCAGTCTAGCCACGCCGGGCGGCTTCTCCTTCTCTCTGACTGGGGGCGCAGATCGTGTGATGGGCGTTATTAATGCCTTAGCTCGCCAATCGAAAGTACGCGTCTTATCATCGCCGTCTATTTTGGTATTAGATAATCAAACCGCGTCGATTAAGGTCGGCGACCAGCAACCGATTGTCACAGGCACATTATCCACGCCGAGTGGTTCAACCTCGGGCAGTTTTACCACGACTAGTACAGTGCAATATAAAGATACGGGCGTCTCCTTGCAGGTAACGCCCAGTGTGAATGCCAGTGGTTTGGTGAAAATGGATATTCAACAAGATATTACGGATGTCGGTGAAGTGGATTCGGCTACTGGCAATCGTTCATTCTTACAACGCAATATTAAAAGTAATGTCGCGGTGAAAAGCGGGGAAACCATTGTGCTCGGTGGTTTGATTCGGGATAACGCTGCGAGTGGGCGTACGGGTACGCCGGGCTTAAGTAAACTACCCGTGGTTGGTGGCTTATTTGGGAGTAATTCCAGTACCGGTAAGCGCACTGAGTTATTGGTGTTAATCACACCGACAGCCATTAAAGATCAACGCGAGCTAGTCAAAACGGGTGAAGAAATGCGTGACCGGATGCAGCAGTTGATGAGTGGCGATAAATTTATACCTGAGTTAAGTAGACAAAATGTTAAATAAAATACGTTATATAGCTGGAATCATGTTAGGCATAGCCGTATTAGTAACAGGTTGTGATTCATCCGAAGTGGCATTAAAACAAGCGGCACAAGCGCGTTGGGATGCCTTAGTGAAGGGTAACTTAGACGCGGCTTACACTTACTACACGGATGCGTTTAAACAAACTACTAGTTTGGATATTTTTAAAAATCAAACGCGTGGTGTGGGTTTGTGGAGTGGTGCAGATGTCAAAACCGTGCAATGCGAATCTTCTGGAAAGCGTTGTTTGGTGGATGTGGATGTAAGTGTAGCCATGCGAATGCGTGGTTTAGTAGAGCCTGTAGTCACTACGGATGTTGTCAAAGAGACGTGGGTGAAAGAGGGTTGGTTTTCGGACTGGCGGTATATAAAAGATTAAATTATGGTATAAAAAACATTATTTGCTCAAGTATAATATTTTACACCGTGTCCAGAAGATAAGTTCTGGGAAAATAAATAATTATAAAACTCCAATAAACAATATAAAAGTTACAATAAGGAGGCACGCAAGTGTTCAATAAGAAGAAAATTGCCATCGGGGTAGCGATGGGGGTAGTGGGCCTCACAGGCATCATAGGTAGCGCTTACGCTGTGCATGTGAACCCAGAAGGTACGGGGCAGGTTCTAATTTTCCCCTATTTCAATGCACAAAATGGCTATGTTACCAATATCAACTTAGTGAACTCTACTGACCAAACTAAGGCGGTGCGTATTCGTTTTAATGAGGGTAAAACCAGTAAAGACGTGCTGGACTTTAACATTTATATGTCACCTGAAGATGTGTGGACGGGCAGTATTCGCGCAACGGATAAAGGCGGCGCTTTAGTGGGTTCAGTCTCAACCTCTGACCGTACTTGTACCTTACCGGAAGGTGCATCCTGTTCCGATAATAAGTGTAATGTAACCGTGCCGTTCAGCGGTACAGATATTTACAGCGATGTTGCGCCGGAAGATACCTTAGAAGGTTATATCGAAGTTATCGAAATGGGCGTGGTAACCGACACCACCGTACAAAATGGCGTATTGCATACTAAAGGCAAGCCCAATAACTGTGTGGCTGTTACGGACGCTTGGTATCGTAAGAAATTTGTAACAGGTCAAGGTAATGCCAAGGTAAACGATGGCGCTATCACGGGTTTATCGAAACCTACGGGTGGTTTATTCGGTTCTTCTGCGGTCTTAAACATTGAACGTGGTGTAGCGATGTCAATTGACCCTGTGGCTATCGAAAACTATACCAATGTGGCTTATCACACGCGCCCAGATGATGCGAATAACTTTGAGTTACCTTCCTTGGCATCCGGTGATGTGAGCACCAGTGAGGTGATGTTAAGCGGTAGTGATCCACAATTGGTTAAAACCACATGGAAAACCTTGGATAAAGACCCTTGTTTAAACGATGCTGATCCGGCAACGCCTGCTTGTGGTCGTAACCCTTATCCATTGGCACATGCCTTGTTAGCGCGTTCTGTGATGAACGAATACTTCTTAGACCCAACCAAAGGTTATGATGGTCATACTGACTGGGTAGTGACTTTCCCTATGAAAAAATTGGGTATCTTCAACCGTACCGCTTCAGAGCAGTTAACCAAGGTTGATATTCTGAATGCGAATAAAAAACCTACCGGTAAATTCAATTGTGAAGACGAAGCAGGCAATGTGTACACGCCTGAAGAAATCGGCAATGCTGAATGTATTCGTTACGGCGATGTGCGTGTAGCATTTGGCGAAGACATCTTTGACCGTGAAGAAGGGCGTATTAAAGATGCTAACTTCTCACCTGTGGTGGCTAAACCACCGCGTATTTTAGAGAAAGAAGTGAACGTGTTAACCTTTACCAGTAACGATGAAGCGTATGACGCAACTCGGACGGTATTAGCCGCTAACCATAGCTCTAAAGATAAAGGCGAAGATCCTAACGATTTCGTTAGCACTGGCGTATTTACCCAAGGTTGGTCACGTATGAAAGTATGGGACGACTACAAGTTAAGTACATGGTGGCCAAAAACGGAAGAAGGCAGAAAAGATACGCCGTATGAAAGTGCATCTATTGCTAGCTTTACAGCGGATCACGGTATTTACAAAGGCGTGCCTACTTTAGGCTTTGCGGCTATCGAAGGTAATGTTAGCGCCAGCCCGAATACACGTTTTGGCGATGCGTTACCGCATAAAATGGAACGTGATCATTCTTTAGGTAACTAATAAAGTTTAAGTGATGTGATAAACCCTCCCTAGCAATTGGGGAGGGTATTTGAATTTCAATAGGGTGCTTGCAAATACTATGCTGAAAATGCGTTATCTCGGATTAATGGCGGGGGTTATTAGTCTGTTTATAGTGGCTCAGGCTAATGATAGTAAATGGGCATTTAAAACCAAAGATCTAGAATTTCCGCAAGCGGCTTTAAACAGTGCTTTAAAGTTTCGCAATATCACGTTAAATCAACTTAGCGATCAAAAACGTAAACGTGCTTTAGAAGATTTATATGTGCGTGAAAAATTATTAGTGACTAGCACGCCATTAAGTGCAGCACAGCAAGCTGAATTAGATGAGGAATTAGCAGAGTTCCGTAAAGCTAAGTTAGCGGATTTAGCTTTACAGCAATTAGGCACGCAAGGCTTACCGGACTTTTTACCGCGTGCACAAGAAGTCTATGAAGCACGTAAAGCAACACAATACAGCTTTCCAGAACGCTTGCGGGTGAATGTATTAGAAATTGAGCCATTACCTAGCAAAATGGCAGATGCTCAGCAGCAATTAAATCAAGTTAAACAGGCTATTGCTGAAGGTAAACTGGATTTTAAGAAGGCGCTATTACAATACGGAACAAATCCCAGCCGAACGTTAAACGGGGGGGATTCCTATTGGTTCTCGGCAGCGCAAAAAGCTAAAGTATTTTATGATGCAGCTAATCAATTAAGTGACTCACAACCGTTAAGTGAGGTTTTTGCAATGGATGGTAAAGCCTATTTATTGCAATTTGTGGGGCGTAAACCGGCGGAAGTAGTTAGTTTTGAGAGCGTCAAAGACGAGTTAGTAAAAGAGTTAAAAGCGAGCTATCTCGCAGCCCAGCAAGAAAAAACTATGACGGAATGGCGGGAAACGTTTCGTAAAGAGGCGGAAATTAATCCAGCCTTATTACAGGAAGCTTCCATGTGAACATTGGATCTAGCGCTTTATTTTGGCAATTATTACAGCGTGAGTTAAAAGAACGCTATGTGGGAACAGCGCTAGGCATAACGTGGTTAATAATTCCGCCTTTAGCTATGTTATTGGTTTATAGTTTAGTGTTTGGGGAAGTTTTGCAATTACGCTTGCACACTGAAACCAATAGTACACAATTTGCTTTAGCCTTATTAACAGGTTTAGCTGCGTTTAATGCCTTAGCAGAAGTATTAACCCGTGCGCCCAATTTATTAATAGAGCGCCGCGACTTATTATTAAATTCTGCATTGCCAGCCGCTTTACTGCCATTAATACCAGTCGGTGTGTCTTTGGTATTAGAAAGTATTGCGATTAGTTTAGTGTTGCTTGTCTGTATTATAACAGAGCCGTTTCATTGGCAAGCCTTAGCTTATTATATGCCATTTTTAATATTACGCTTGGCTCTGACAACCGCATTGGCTTATTTACTAGCAGCTTTCGGTGTGTTTTTGCGGGATTTACGCCAATTAATGCCCGCTTTATTAAATGTTTTGTTATTAACCGCGCCCGTGGTTTACCCTTTATCGGCTGTACCTGAATCGTGGCAGGTATGGTATCAATGGCATCCTTTAACCGCCTTAGTAGAAGGTTATCGCAGTGCTTTATTACAGGCTGAATTCCGCAGCGATTATTTTCTAGGTTTGGGCTTATTAATTCTATTGGTATTACCACTGAGTTTATACAGTTTTAATAGCTTATTACCGCGTGCAAGGTATGTGCTATGAATAAAATAGTGCTGCATTTAGAACAGGTTAGTGTGAGTTATCAGCAATATGCCCACCCACGCGATGCCTTATTAGAATGGCTGGGTTTTAAGCCACGGCATACGATCTTTCACGCATTGCAAAACTTGAGTTTTAGTTTAGAACAAGGGCAATCATTGGGCATTATTGGCAATAATGGCGCGGGTAAAAGCACTTTATTAAAACTATTAGCCGGTAATTTAAGTCCTACCCAAGGGGAATGTTTAGTCAATGGTAAGCGTTCAGCCTTATTAGAATTAGGTGCGGGTTTACAGCCAGAATTTAGTGGGATTGAAAATGCACGTTTAGGTTTAGCTTTACGTGGTTTGACTCAGACGGAAATTAAACAAAGCTTGCCTGCGGTGTTAGCGTTTGCCGAGCTAGGCAATTTTGCCCAACAGCCGATTAAAACCTATTCCAGCGGTATGGTGGTGCGTTTGGTATTTGCGATTGCCGCTGTGATTGAACCGCAGGTTTTGATTGTTGATGAGGCGTTATCGGTTGGCGATCAATATTTTCAGAAAAAATCTTTGGATCGCATGCGCACTATTTTAAGCAAAGGTGCAAGTTTGGTGTTTTGTTCGCATAATTTATATCAAGTGCGTGAAATGTGTGAGCAAGCGTTGTGGCTGGAACAAGGGCAATTAAAAATGCTAGGAACAGCGCAAAATGTGGTCGATGCGTATCAAGACAGCCTTCGCGCTAAAGCCAGCCAAACGACGGTCAGTGTATTAAATCGCCAGTCCAACCAAGCTCCACAAATTCTGGATGTACAGCTAAACCAATTGGAATTTCACACAGCAGAGCGCTTTAGCGTAACAGTATATGCCAGCCAAGCGGGTATGGCGCTGGACGATATTCATGTGGGAATTGTGGTGCGGCGCAATGATGATGTGCAATGTTTTGGCATGAGTACCGCACATGATGCTATGCAATTACAGCGGCTAGACAATGGTGTTTTGGGAATTCGCTTAAGCTTAGCGCAATTGCCGCTATTGTCTGGCACGTATTGTTTAGAAGTCTGGTTGGTGGATAAAACCACCGTGCATATTTATGATTCGCGCCCGCGCTGTTGTCATTTTCGAGTTCAACAAGCCTCGCAAGCCCAAGGCGTTGGTGTATTTTACACTGCCCACCAATGGCTACCCCTTACCACGGAACAACACCCGTATGCGCTGGCGAGCTGATGATTTTTCACTGCGTTATCATGCGCTGTTTCCCACTTATAGCCAGTTGCCACCTGCGTTAGCTTATCGACTAGCCGCTTGGCATACACCGTTGTTTCAGCGCCGTAAAACCCAAGAATCGACATGGGTTAAGCAGCAATTGCAGTTAACCTTTCCACAAGCGGCGGACGCGCAACTACAACACTGGTTAGATGCTTATTTTCAGATGCAGGAATACGAAGCCTTAGACACTTGGTATTTGCAACATCAACCGATTCAACAATTAATTCAGTTACAAGGCTTTGAAGCTGTTAAACAAGCACGTGCACAAGGTCAGCGTGTATTAATCACTAGTGGGCATTTTGGGCGGTATTGGTTAACCGGTGCGGCAATGCGCGCACAAGGCTTAAGCACGGGTACGATTACCCGCGATGGGGGGCAAGAAAATACCCACCAATTACACCCGGCGGAGTTCAAATATCGGTTGGCAAAATTGCAACGTTTGCAGCAGGTTTTGGGTGGTCCGTTCTTGGTTGAAGGTACAGATATAAGGCCACTTTATCGTGCACTGGATGAACATTTAATAGCCATTATTTTTGACGTACCGTATGTAAAATTCCACCTAGGTTGCGTGACAGTGCCGTTTTTGCAGAGTACCATAAACTTACCTGCCGGTATTTATAGGATTGCAAAAAGGACAAAGGCAGTGGTCGCGCCGTTTTTTATGCGTGACTTGGGGAATGGACAAGTAAGGGCTGAGTTTTTAAGTTTACTTGATCCACGGGACTACAACGAAATAAGCTTCATGGGCATCCTAGCTAACATGCTTGAGCAGCGGATTCGGGACAATCCAGAGCATTGGTGGTTATGGGCGGCTTTGCCTATGTTGCGAGGTCATAATAATGAGTCAAACCGCTGTTTTGAATGAAAACCACTCGCACAGTCAAATTGTGCGTCGAGTGCCACGCTATGCGCAGGTTTTAGAATTAGGTTGCGGAGTTGGCAGTATGTCACAACTGCTTAAAACCCAATGTGAAGCGCATATTATTGGTTTTGATATAGACGCGAATAAAGCTTGGCAAGCTGAACGTTATTGCGACTATGTATTTAGTGAGAATTTAGACGACCCACACAGCCTTGATGCGCTCGAAGGTGAAAAGTTCGATGTGGTTACATTAGTGGATGTGATTGAACATCTGCAACAACCCTTAAACTTATTAAAACGTCTACAAAATTTGTTATTAGACGAAGGTTGTTTATTGCTGTCTGTACCGAATATTGCGCATGCCTCGGTACGTTTAGAACTGTTAAACGGTGGCTTTAATTATGAAGATGCGGGGATTTTAGACGAAACCCATTTACGCTTTTTTACCCTAGACACGCTACAGACCTTGTTACAACAAGCCGGTTATAGTGTGAGTGAAGTGGATTATACTTGGCACGACTTGCCGGATGAAGTGATTGCGCATTATCTGGAATCGGCGGGTATTCAAGCCACACCGGACGCCTTAGCAAAATTCCACGAACCGGATGCAATGGCCTATCAGTTTATTATTAAAGCTGAGCCTAAAGTAGTGCGTGAGGAATATCCTTTTACCTTACAGCAACTTAAGCCGATTAATGCTTCTTGGAATACTTGGGGTAAGTTGTATGCAGAATTACAAGCAGCGGACTTAAGCAACAGTAGTTTGGATAAAGCCTTACACGCGCAGCAAGAACAAATGGCGTATTTGCAACGCGATGTGCAGCTTTTAAAACGTGAGCTGGCCGAAGTGTATGCGACGCGTAGTTGGCAAATGCTACGTAAAGGCGCAGAGGCTTGGCGCACAATTCAGTCGCGATTCACCCACCCTTGATATAGTGATAAACGGTTAAACCGTAACAATAAGAATGTTTTAGGGGGCAAATGGTCATGCGTGCAGACCATACGGGAACTAATATTTGCACAATCAGCGTAATTGTGCCGGTGTATAATCACGAGGCTTGGGTTGCCCAAGCCTTGCATTCTATCCTACAGCAATGTTATCAAGCGCTTGAATTAATTGTGATTGATGATGCGTCTAGCGATCAATCATGGTCAGTTGTGCAAAGTGTTTGCCAGCAATACCCTCATGCCAGCATTCAGTGTCGGCAACACATCACTAATCAAGGTGCAGCCGCCACGCTCAATGAAGGCTTAAGCCTTGCCACGGGCGAGTACATTGCCATCTTAAATTCAGATGATTATTGGCATCCGCAACGTTTAGCCAGTCTGATGAGCTATGCGCAAGCCGTTAATGCCGATTTTCTAGGCACAGACGTAGATTTAATTGACGGCGAATCTATTAGGCTAACAGAGCAAGACGAGCCACATTGGTTAACGTGGTTTGCAGGTTTAAAACAAGATTATCAGCAGCAACAAGATTTATTGGCGACAGTGCTGCAAGGTAACTTATTCATTTCTACTTCTAATTTCTTTATGCACAAGCGCGTAGTAGCAGCGGTAGGTGAGTTTAAGGACTTACGCTATGTGCATGATTATGACTATCTCTTGCGGGTGCTAAGCCAAGGCTTTAAAGCGGAAATCTTGCCGGATACGTATTTGTCTTATCGCTTGCATCGCTCAAATACCATTCGTGAACAACCGTTAGCCGCGATTCGGGAAAATATGGGGATGCTGTTGGGTTATTTACCGCGCTTAAGTTCGCAGTTAACTCCCGCTCGTTTACGAGGTTTGCAAATTCAATTACAGAATCTATATCGTTATACCCATGAAGAATGGCAAAGCGATCTGCATTTAACCCAACAAGCGGTTGAGCGCGAGCTAATGCCATTAATTCAAGATCGAGATGCGTGGATTAGTGAGCGGGATACGTGGATTAAGGAACGCGATGGCATTATTCAACAACAAGCGAAAGCCATTAGTGATTTAGCAGAACAAGCGGCACAAGTGCAAGATCAGTTACAAACGCAAGCCCAATGGTTGGCAGACCGTGATCAATGGATTGCCGAACGCGACGCTTGGATTGCTGAGCGTGATAGCTTAATTAAAAGCTTACAAAGCCACTTGCAGCAGCATCAACATTGGGTATTAGAGCGAGATACATGGATTGCAGATCGTGAACGCTGGATTGTCGAACGTGATTTATTAATTCAACAACAAGCCCAACATATTCAGTTACAACAACAGTGGGTGGCGGATCGGGACGCATGGATTGCCGAAAGGGATACGTGGCTTGATGAGCGCGATCAACTGATTCAGCAATTACGCCAGCAACAACGGCAATTAACGCAGAGTTGGAGCTATCGTTTGGGGCGTGGTTTATTAGCGCCATTACGCTGGTTGCGTTTTAAACGGACAAGTACCGAGGCGACCTATTATGCCTAGTAAATTAATCGTGCGGGATTGGCAACAAATTAGACGTTGGTTAGAGCCACGCATTGCTGCGGATCAAGTGCGTTTAGTTTCTGTGGATATTTTCGATACGATTTTATCGCGTTGTATTGAACCGCCGTCCGATGTGCAATATGCCGTTTGCCGTAAGATTGCGCAACGCTTGCATTTAGATGTTGAGATGGTTTGGCAAACGCGGCAAAGCGTGGAAGCGGCATTACGTCAAGAAGCGGTAAAAGCTGGTTTTGATCCTGAATGCGGCTATAGTGAATTAGTGCCGCGTTGGGTTGAACAATTATGTGGCGTACACAATACCGAGTTAGAACAGTTTATTATTGAAACGGAAATCAATTTAGAAGACAACGCGCTACATGTGAAGCCAGAAGCGCAAGTGTTTATGGATTGGTTGCGGGAACAGCAAGTTGCGCTGATTGCGACCTCCGATATGTATTTAGACCATGCTTTAATGCGTGAATTATTGGCGCGTAAAGGTTTGTTGCCGTATTTCCAGGCAATTTATGTATCGGCGGATAATTTGATTGGTAAATACAGCGGGCGTTTATTCCAATATATTTTAGACAAACATAAGTTACAGCCTGCGCAATTAGTGCATATTGGCGACAATCCAATTTCGGATCGTAAAGCCGCTTGCCAACAAGGGATTCAGGGCATTTGGTTATTTGAAAAAAGCGATTTAAAACGCCGTGAGCAATTAGCCTTATCAGCAACGATGGCTAAACGGGGCGGTATTTGGACAGGTCGGCATTTTTTTAGTTTAGTGCAAGCGCGTATTCAACAACGTGACGGCTTACGTCCGCATAACTTTTTTTATCGTTATGGGCGTGATGTATTAGGTGCAGCGTTTAGCGTGTTTATGTTGGGGTTGCAAGAGCGTTTACAGCGGCAAGCGATTGAAAAAGTCTTATTTGTGGCGCGGGATGGCTATTTATTCGAGCGGATGTATGCCAGCTTGCCGCAACAAGTGCCCTCTGAATATGTCTACCTTTCGCGTAAAGTAATTACGGCGGCCTCGGTTGCCGACGGGCTAACCCATGCGCAAGCCATTGTTGCGTTTTATAACCCTAAGCAATGCGGTTTAGAATCCGTGTGTAAGGTGTACGGTTTACCGGAAGCTTTATTAAGACCGTTGGCAAAATTACACGGCTTTATGAATTTTGCTGAACCGATTAGCGATTGGCAAGATACACGTTTACATCAATTTTTAGGCGATTCCGAAGTCCAGAGCATTATTCGCCAAGCGGGTCGCTCACATAAACGCTTATTAGAACGTTACTTAGAACAAGTCGGCTTTTTTAATTATAAAAGCGTTGCGTTGGTCGATATTGGCTGGAATGGCACCGTACAAAAATTCTTAAAACACGCATTCGGGCAGCGTGCAGATTTTCCAATTTTACACGGCTATTACTTTGCCTTTGTACCTAAGTTGTATAACGATTTTGGCGAGAATAATTTCTGTGAAGGCATTGTGCACGATTCCCGCCGTGGTAACAGTTGTGAACGGATTCCTGCCGAGTTTGAGGAAATTTTCGAGCAAGGCGCGCGTGCTGCTGAAGCCACTACCATTGGTTATCGTGATCAGTTTGGTTATGTCGAACCTGTATTAAAACCAGATACTGCGCCCGACCGTCAAGCCGAACTGCGCTGTAATCCCTTGGTTGCACGCTTACAAGAGGGCATTTTGGCGCATTGGGAACATTTCCAAGCGGTACAAAAGCTAACCGGTTATGACAGTGAGGCGTTGCGCCAATATGTATACGGTTTGTTAGAGCGGGCAGTGGTATATCCCACAGCAGAAGAAACCCGCGAACTCACTCAGTTAGTGCATACCGAAGATTTTGGGCATGATCATATTTTAACGTTAGATAATCCCAAAGTGGGTTGGAAGGATTTACTTCAACCCCAGCAATTGCTTAAACGCTTAGAACTCAGCGCATGGCGTTATGCCTTGCTAGACAATATTCCCACCGGTTTAGCAAACTTTGCTTTCCGCGTGGCTTATCTGCATCTGGTTAAAAAATAAATTCAGCCAAATCAATTATTAATTAAGGCTGCTGTTAAACAATCCAACCACATAAGGGGTAGAGCATGGTGCTAAGTCCCACCCGTTTATTTTTTTATGCGTTAGCGTTCCGCTTCGCAGCAGGACGCGGTCGCTGTTTTAGTCCGGGTTTAAAAGCCCTGATTATTTGGCATGTAACTCGCTTTAATAATCGCTTATTAGATAAAGCCACTGCCAAGTGGTTAAGAGCGCATTGCGAAACGTTTTGGGGGCGCTAATGCAAGTACAAATCTTACTTTCAACTTACAATGGCGAACGCTGGCTCAGCGAGTTATTGGCTTCGTTGCTCTGGCAAACGCATAAGCATTGGCAATTGATTATTCGTGATGACGGTTCAACGGATAATACTTGGGCATTATTGCAAGCGTGGCAAGCTCAACATCCACAGCGTGTTAAATGCGTAATCAGCGAACGCGAGCATGTGGGTACAACCGAAAGCTTTAATCGTTTGGTAGCCGCCAGCGATGCAGATTATTTATTGTTTTGCGATCAAGACGATGTATGGTTTCCTGAGAAAGTTGAGTTGCAGCTTAATGCACTACTTGCCCTTGAAACTGGGCAGGGCAAAGCCAATGCCAACTTAGTGCATGCGGATTTAATGGTGGTGGATGCCAGTAAACAGTTAGTGGCAGCCTCTTTCTGGCAAGCACGCGGCTTTAATACCCAGCAAAGCAAGCAACATTATTTAATTAATAATGTGGTAACAGGTTGTGCCACGATTTTTAATCGTGCGGCGGCAGACTTAGCCTTTCCAGTGCCGACGCACGCCTTACAACATGACCGTTGGTTAGCGTTAGTTTGTGTTTGGTTTGGTACAGTGCAAGCCTTGCCTTATCAACTGCTATTTTATCGCCAACACAGTACCAACCAAATTGGTGCACGTCGCCCGTTTAATTTCAATATTGCTGCCCGAGTCAAAGCATGGAGTACCCAAGCTCAAGCCTTTACGCAACGTTACGCTACCCGTTTAGACCCGCAGCAAGCCGATGTGCAAGTGTTACAAGCATTAAGCCGTTTAACCGAGTTAAAAGCGTGGCAACGTCGCCAATCTATTGTACGGCATCGCCTGTATAAACCCAGTTTGTTAGAAAACGTAGCGTTATTGTTACTAGCGTAGCTTTAGGAATTTAGTATGCAAACAAAAATAATGCGACCAGAGGTAGCGGTTATTGTGTTAACCCGTAATGCGGGGCGTTTATGGCCGGATTGGCTGAAAGGCATTCAGCAACAAACCGTGCAAGCCGGGCGTTATTTAGTAGTGGATTCAGAATCGACTGATCACACCGTTGCCTTAGCCCATGCAGCAAACTTAGATGTGGTTACCGTATCAGCAAAAACGTTTAATCATGGGGGTACACGGCAGTTAGCCGCTGATTTATGTGCAGATGCGCAATTCTTGGTATATATGACACAAGATGCCATTCTGAAACAAGCCGATTCCTTAGAGCGTTTATTAGCGGAATTTAACGATGACAAAGTAGGCTTAGTCTTTGGGCGACACATACCCCGTGCCGATGCGGATTTAATTGAACAACACGCCCGCAGTTTTACGTATCCGCCACAAGCCTCGGTACAAGAGCGGGATTGTTTTAAAAGCAAAGGTTATCGAGCTGCGTTTTCCTCTGATGTTTATGCCGCTTATCGGGTGACTGCATTACGCAGTATTGGGGGTTTTCCACAGCATATTATTGTCAGCGAAGATAGTTATGTGGCGGCACGCTTATTATTGACGGGTTGGAAATCGGTGTACGCCGCTGACAGTACTGTAGAACATTCGCATCGTTATAGCTTTTTACAAGTATTTCGCCGCTATTTCGATGTTGGTGTTTTTCACGCTACCGAAGCACCACTGATGCGTTTAGTCGGAAAACCGGATAAAGAAGCAGGGCATTATGTTAGGTCGTTGATTCGTTTTTTAAGCGCTAGTAATAAGTGGCTATTACCGAAAGCAGGTTTACAAACCCTGATCCGTTTATTAGGGTTTCGCTTAGGACAGCATTATCAACGTTTGCCATTAAACTGGTGTAAAGCAATTAGTGTGCAAAAAGCCTATTGGCAAGGCGTACAGCCGGGGGTATTTTTGCCTTATGTACCGCAATATTTAGCCAGCTCCTCGCAACCGTTAATAATGCCATTTCAATCAGTTCTATCCATTCAGGGTAAGTTAACAGAGATTGACAGCGCTAATTTAGATTATTAGAATATTATCATATTGTTTAGATATTGAATCTAACACTCCTCCATCCTCCTTTGGTGGTAATTGCGCGGCACTTAATAGCCGCGTTTTTTTTGTCTACTGGTTTTAGGGCTATAAAACCGTTCTTTTAAACTTATACAAACTTAACCAAGGTCAAGTTTGCGGTTAAATTCCTGCTTCATGGGGCTGGTTTCGTCTTCGGCTTTCGTCTAAGGCCAGCGCCTTCCCCTCCACAGGCAGACCCCGTGGAACTCACGGCGTATTTTTCCAAATTATTGGCAGCGTTGATGTCACGGTCATGGACTGCACCACAAACGGGGCAAGTCCATTCACGTATCGACAGCGGGAGCTTTTCTACTTTTTCACCACACGCTGCACAGGTCTTGCTAGAGGCAAAAAACCGATCAGCCACGACCACTACACCGCCCCGCATGGTCGCTTTGTAGTCCAGTTGCCGCCGAAACTCGAAGAAGCCCATGTCGCTGATCGCACGGGATAAATGGCGGTTTTTCACCATACCCGATACGTTCAAATCTTCAATGCCAAGGGTGTGGAAACGGCGGGTTAAATCCGTGGTGAGTTGATGCAAACTGTCTTGGCGGATGTTGGCAATACGTGCGTGAAGTTTTGCCAACTTCTGTTTTGCCTTGTGGCGGTTGGCACTGCCCTTGACCTTGTGTGACAGGCTACGGGACAAGCGTTGCAGGTGGGAAAGTAAGGCTTTATACGGTTTCGCCCCTGCTACTTTTTCCCCTGTTGACAGGGTTGCCAGTGCAGATATGCCCAAATCTATCCCCACTGCGCCTTGGTTTTCGGCAGGTGGGAGGTGATTTGAGGTGGTATCCACGGTGATGCTGGCGAACCACTGGTCAGCGGTGCGGGAAACCGTGGCAGAGAGAATTTTGCCGGAAAAGCGTAACGTTTCCCGCATCCGTACTAACCCAAGGTTGGGAATGCGGATGCGGCAAGCGTCAAGGCTGAACTGGTCGTTGGTGAGGGTAAAGCTGTCACGGCTTTTACCTTTCTTTTTGAATTGTGGGTACTGGGCTCGCCCTGCAAAGAAGTTATTGAAGGCCTGCCCCAATTGAATAATCGCCATTTGTGGCGCATTTTTGGTGACTTCCAGCATCCACGGAAATTGTTCACGTTTTACCGCGTTTAGCTGGCGGCGTAGCAACATCTGGTTAGGTTTGGGCTGGCTGTTATCGTTCTTCCATGCGGCGTATTGGCTTTGCCATTCTGCCAATGCCCAGTTGTAGGCAAACCGCGCCGTGCCTGCGGCTTTCGCCAAGTACGTGGCTTGTTTATGATTGGGGTCAAGGCGGATTTTGTGGCTGATGATCATGCCTGCGATTCTTCCACGGCTTTCTTTACCCCGTCCAGTAGCTTTTTGTTTTTGCGGGAACGTGAGCCGTACAAGCGTGCCGAGAAAACGGTGATGATTTCCAGCACATCGGTTGCTAGGTCTTCCTCAAAGGTGGTGTCCTCACCTTTATTCACGATCACCACCTCCACTTGTTTGGCTTCGCAGATGGAAAACACCAGTTCCGCCCCAAGCCGTAGTAGGCGGTCTTTGTGGGTGATGACCAACCGCCCAACATTACCCGCCAGAATCTCATTCAACAGGCGTTTAAGCCCTTTTTTGTAATAGTTCACGCCTGAACCGAGGTCGGATATTAGCTCGAATGTCCAATCTTGTTGGGCGCAGTACAGTTCCAGCACTCGTTTTTGCCATTCCAAGTCGTCTTTTTGGTCGTGGCTAGAAACACGGGCGTAGGCGAGCGTTTTTCTGTCCTGTTTGCGCAGGTGCGTAGCAGGTTCAATTTGTGAAAGGCGGTAGCGGCGTTGGTTGCCTTGTGTCCGCTCTGGTATCAGTTTGCCGGACGCCTCCCAACGCCGTAAGGTCGTCGGGCTGATGCCTAACCGTTCTGCTGCTTCGCTGATGGTGATTAACTTATCCATTTTGGATAGTTTAGTACAAGTTTGTAAAATTTCTAGTTTACTGTTTCAAACCCTAGCCTACTGAAGATTCTGCGATTTTATGTAATCAAACGGGTGAAGCACTTGAGAAATAACTGCGTTTCGCCTAAAATCCGCCGTTTCTTCGACCCTGCCACCCTCAGGTTAAGGCAGATTGAAACAACAAGTGAATGATTTGGATTGGAATAAAATGAAGACATTCAGTGCAAAGCCGGCTGAGGTGAAACGCGATTGGTATGTCGTGAATGCCGAAGGCAAGGCACTAGGCCGTTTGGCTACCGAAGTTGCCCGGCGTTTGCGTGGCAAGCATAAACCAGAATATACCCCGCATGTGGATACCGGCGACTATATCGTAATTATCAATGCTGATAAAGTTGCGGTAACCGGTAATAAAGCGAAAGATAAAACCTACTATTCACATACAGGTTATATCGGCAATATGCGTGCCTTTACCTTTGAAAAAATGCAACAACGTGCCCCCGGTCGTGTTATTGAATTAGCTATCAAAGGCATGTTACCGAAAAACCCATTAGGTCGTGCAATGTTCCGTAAATTAAAAGTTTACGCTGGCACTGAACATAATCATCAAGCACAACAGCCACAAGCGCTGGATTTCTAATTGGTAGGTAATAGCAATGGCTGAATCACAATACTATGGAACTGGTCGCCGTAAATCTTCTTCGGCTCGTGTGTTCCTACGCAATGGCAGCGGCAATATTCAAGTAAACGGTTTACCGTTAGGTCAATTTTTCGGTCGCGAAACCTCTAGCATGGTCGTGCGCCAACCGTTACAAACCGTCGATATGTTAGAAAAATTCGACGTAAGCGTGACTGTTACTGGCGGTGGCATGACAGGTCAAGCAGGTGCAATTCGTTTGGGTATTGCTCGCGCACTATTACAATACGATGAAGCATTACGCGGTACATTAAAAGCAGAAGGCTTTTTAACCCGTGACGCACGTGAAGTTGAACGTAAGAAAGTGGGCTTGCACAAAGCACGTCGTGCGACCCAATTCTCTAAACGTTAAGCTTTTATTGCTCAATGTTTATATGAAAAGCCGCAGTGGTTTGACTACTGCGGCTTTTTGCATTCTAGGAACTTTGCTATAATGTTTTCTACCCTGTCTAAAGCCTAATTTATTTTGCTTTTAGAAAATTATACATGCTCTTTAATAAATGTCTTGAATGTGGCTTTTCTACAACAAATACAGTAAACTTTGTAGCGTATTTGCAAAATAGCTGTTGCAAGATAACTGGAAGGGATGTATAAATACACCCGTCAGATTGAATAAATCTCGGATTGAAACAAACAAATAAACAACTTTTAAATGACAGGACAAACCTTAAATAGGAGTCGACTCATGAAAAAACTGCTTGCGATCGCAGTTGCTGCTGCTCTGGTTGCCCCAGCTGCTGCAATGGCTGAAACTACTTTATACGGTAAATTACACGCTTCTTACGGCCAAGTTAAAGATAACGCTGGCAACAAACGTACTGGCGTTGAAAGCCACGCTTCACGCATTGGTATCAAAGGTTCTCATGCACTGAATAACGGTTTAGAAGCTACCTATGGTTTAGAGTATGGCATCAACCTTGATGGTGACAATGGTGATAGTACTTATGGTAACAGTATTGACTCTCTAGGAAATACTAGTACTAGTAATAGCAATGGCTTTACCTCTCGTAACCAGTTTGTTGGTTTAAAAGGTGGTTTCGGCGAAGTACGTGTGGGTAAACATGATACGCCTGCGAAATTAGCAACTGCCGGTCAAGATGTATTTGCTGATACTTATGCAGACTTAGATAATATGATTGTTGCTGATGGTCATCGCGTAAACAATGCAGTAGCCTATATTAATAAATTTGGTCCTGTTGGCTTTGCAGTTGCTCACTCATCTGGTACAGGTTTGACTGGTGGTGCTGGTACTAATGGTGACAATAGTGCAGATGCCAATAGTGCAATGGTTAACTATGGCAACGGTCCTTGGTATGCAGGTTTAGGTTATACTCAAGTTAAAGACACTTTAAAAGGTGGTAACTTGGGCTTAGGTTGGAAATCTGAAGCGGGTCATCAAGCAAACTTGATTTACGAAAAAGTAGATTATGATGCTCCTGCAACTGGTGATGACAAAAACATTTTAGTCAATGGTGTTGCTAAAATGGGCGCTGTCGGCTTAAAAGCTCAATACGGTGAAGGTAAAACGACAGGTGCTGGTAAAGAAAAATTGGCTTCTGTTGGCTTAGATTATAGTCTGGGTAAGAAAACTTCTGTTTACTTGCTGCATTCACAAGACAAAAATCCGACCCGCGTAGCTGGCAATACTGATAAAGTTAAAGCAACTGCTGTTGGTTTAGTAACTGAATTCTAAGCCTTCTTGGTTTAGTTGAAAGTTTGAAAAAGGCTTCTTCGGAAGCCTTTTTTATGGGTGTTAAATTAGCCTTGATAATTTTTCATAAGGATGAAATGTGCGTCAGTGTCAACCGTGTACCGCTTGTTGTGATGGTTGGGTACAGATGAATATTCGTGGAGCAGAAGTTTATCCCGGTTGCGCTTGTCCGCATAGTACAGGGCAGGGGTGTGACGATTATGCCAACCGTCCCGTTGAACCTTGTCATCATTTTAATTGTGCATGGATATTACCGAATAGCCCCTTGCCGGAATGGTTTAAACCCAGTGCCGCTAAAGTTATTGTGCTATTGAATAAAACGCGATGGCAAGGCTTACCTGTGGATTTAGCGGTGCCGGTTGGTAAACGCATTCCACCGCGAGCCTTGAATTGGTTAAAGCAGTTTGCTGAACAACAAGGGCGACCTTTGTTGTATACCGAGCAGGTGCTAATCAACGGCACAATGCAGAAACAACAGGATGTGATTGCTTATGGCCCGCCCGCCTTTCAAGCAGACATAAATCAAAAGTTAGCGCGGCACGAACGCTTGTGGATTTAAATAATTCCTTAGCAGATTAGCGGTTTTTTTCAATGCTGCACCGCGTTACACTACGCATCTTTGCACAAGAGCGTACAGGCAATCATGACTACCCTGCACCCTATTCGGGAAATCCCTTATAACTACACCTCATTCTCTGATAAGGAAATCGTTCAGCGTTTGCTGGGAAAACGGGCATGGGAGCTTTTACAATCATTACGGGAACGGCGCGAAACCGGCATTTCCTCGCACATGTTGCTGGAAATGTTGGGCGATATGTGGATTGTTCAGCGTAATCCCTATATTCAAGATGATTTATTAGATAATCCTAAACGTCGTCAATCACTGATTGATACGCTATTGGAGCGCGTGGGTAAAATCGAAGAACGAGCGAATGGCAATGAACTGACCCTAGAGTTAATGCAGATTGCGCGTTCGGCTTTAGATCAGTTTTCAGCGCATTTTGACGAGCAAGGCACATTACGCGATAAAGTGCGTAAGCGTCTGCAAAAGATTACACGTAAAGATAATATTCAATTTGATGGTTTGGCGCGGGTTTCGCATGTAACCGATGCAACCGACTGGCGGGTGGAATATCCATTTGTAGTGCTCACACCGGATACAGAGCAGGAAGTCGCCGAGTTGGTAAAAGCCTGTATTGAATTAGGCTTAACGCTGATTCCACGCGGCGGTGGTACGGGTTACACCGGCGGGGCGATTCCGTTAGATGCGATGAGTGCGGTCATTAATACCGAAAAGCTTGATTTTATTAGCGAAGTGCAACAGCGCCGTGATTTGCCGGGCTTAGATAAAACCGTGCCGGTGGTGTATACCGGCGCGGGCTTGGTTACTAAGCGAGTTTCAGATTTGGCGGGTAAGCATGGCTTAGTGTTTGCGGTTGACCCAACTTCGCAAGAAGCTTCCACGATTGGCGGCAATATTGCCATGAATGCGGGTGGTAAGAAGGCGGTGTTATGGGGCACAACGCTGGATAACTTACTGTCTTGGCGCATGGTAACGCCGGATGCGGATTGGTTAACCGTTACGCGCTTAAATCACAATTTAGGTAAAATTCACGATCAGCCTATCGTGCAGTTTTCGGTGCAACGTTATGCTACTGACGGCAAAACCCCGAAAGGTGACGCTGAGATTTTGACTTTTGAAGGGCGTTATTTCCGTAAAGAAGGCTTAGGCAAAGACGTTACCAATAAATTCTTAGGCGGTTTGCCGGGTGTACAAAAAGAAGGTTGTGACGGTTTAATCACGTCCAGTGAATTTATTTTGCATCGTATGCCGGACAATATTCGTACCGTGTGTTTAGAGTTTTATGGCACGGATTTACACGAAGCAGTGCCAGCAATTGTCGAGATCAAAGATTATCTGGATGGGCGTAAAGATGTCTTGTTATCGGGCTTGGAGCATTTAGACGAGCGTTATGTGAAAGCGGTCAAATACACGCCAAAAGGTGCGCGTGGGATGTTGCCGAAAATGGTATTGCTGGCAGATATTGTGAGTGATGATGCTAAAGCAGTGGCAGATGCCGCCTCTGAAGTAGTACGTTTAGCCAATGCGCGTAATGCGGAAGGCTTTATTGCCGTGAGTCCAGAAGCGCGCCGTCAATTTTGGGCAGACCGTTCGCGCACAGCCGCGATTGCTGCGCATACCAATGCGTTTAAGGTGAATGAAGATGTGGTGATTCCACTGCGCAATTTAGCAGCTTATACCGAAGGCATTGAAACCCTAAATATTCGCCAATCCATGCAGAACAAAGTGCGCATGATTGACGCAATGCTGGAACATTTAGCCGGTGATTTGCCAGAATTGCGCAATATTCCGGATTATGAAGCGAGTGAAGAAAGCGCTGCCATTTTGGCGAATAAGATTGCGCATTCGGTTGAGTTCTTAAAAAGCCGTAAAGCACGCTGGGAAGCTATTTTAGCCAACTTTAATGCGCCTGCCAGTGAACATATGGATTTATTGGATGACACGGCAAAAGCCGCGCAACGTCCGCAAGATCGTATGATTGATTTGCTATTACGCCGCGATTTACGTATTTCTTACCGTACGGAAGTGGTACGCCCCTTACAAGATATTTTCGTTGGGCGTGAACTCGAAGCCTTATTAAAAACTTTGGAAAAAATTCACGGACGCATTCGTTCTAGCCGTTTGTTTGTCGCCTTACACATGCACGCGGGCGATGGCAATGTACATACCAATATTCCAGTAAATTCCAATGACTACCAAATGCTACAAGAAGCCGAGCATATGGTGGATGAAATTATGGTGTTGGCGCGTTCGCTCGATGGGGTTATTTCCGGTGAACACGGCATAGGTTTAACCAAATATCAGTATTTGGATAAACGCGAAGTTGATGAATTTGCGGCTTATAAAACCAAGATTGACCCACAAGGGCATTTCAATAAAGGCAAGCTGATGCCGGGTTCTGGCTTGCAGGATGCGTATACGCCTTCTTTGCGTTTGGTTGAACGGGAAGCTTTATTGTTAGAACACAATGAGTTAGGGCAGCTCAATCACGATATTAAAGACTGTTTGCGTTGTGGCAAATGTAAGCCTGTGTGTACCACACATGTGCCGCGTGCCAATTTATTGTATTCCCCGCGTAATAAAATTTTAGCGACGGGTTTAATGATTGAGGCGTTCCTGTATGAGGAACAAACTCGGCGAGGTATTTCAATTCGTCACTTTGATGAAATGAATGATGTCGCCGATCATTGCACCGTTTGCCATAAGTGCGTGAAACCTTGCCCAGTGAATATTGATTTTGGCGATGTCAGTATTCGCATGCGGCATATTCTGCGTGAACGTGGGCAGAAGAAAATTCGGCTTGTGCCGTGGGCTGCCATGAAATTCCTGAATATGAAGGATGCAACCCAGATTAAATTGACGCGGGCGGGCATGGTAGAAGTCGGCTTTAAAGCGCAAGACTTAGCCTATAAAGCGGCGAAAGCGACCGGCTTAATTAAACCGGAAAAACGACCGAAAGCGACCTTGGGTCAGCCTACTGTTAAAGAACAAGTGATTAATTTTGTGCGTAATCCCTTGCCGCGTAATTTGCCGATGCGCACCACACGGGCTATGTTGGGAATTGAAGACCCGAACATCGTACCGATTTTGCGTAATCCCAACATGGAGCGTGGCGATGCGGTGTTTTATTTCCCCGGCTGTGGTTCGGAACGTTTATTTAGCCAAGTGGGTTTAGCCAGCTTAGCTATGCTATATAAAGTCGGGGCAACTACCGTTTTGCCACCCGGTTATTTATGTTGTGGTTATCCGCAAAGCAGTACGGGTAATATTGCCAAGGGTACGCAAATTTCTACTGAAAACCGCGTGTTATTCCATCGCGTGGCGAATGCCCTTAGCTATTTGGATATTAAAACCGTGATTGTGTCGTGCGGCACGTGTATGGATCAGTTGCTGAAATATGAATTCAGTAAAATTTTCCCCGGTTGCCGTCTTTTGGATATTCACGAGTATTTGCTAGAAAAAGGCTTAAAAATGCAAGGAATTAGTGGTAAGCAATATGTATATCACGACCCTTGCCATACGCCTATGAAACAGCTTAATCCACTGAAAGTTGCACAAGAGTTAACCGGTTCAAAGGTGGTATTAAGTGACCGTTGTTGTGGGGAGGCGGGAACATTTGCGGTCACACGCCCTGATATTGCTACGCAAGTGCGTTTCCGTAAACGCGAGAGCCTGCAAGATAGTTTGGCAGAATTAACCGGGCAACCTCATATTACCGATCATAGCGTTAAAATTTTGACTTCTTGCCCCGCTTGCCAACAAGGTTTATCCCGTTATGTGGATGAAACAGGCATGGATACCGATTATATCGTGGTAGAAATGGCGAAATATTTGTTAGGCGAAAACTGGCAAACCCAATTTGTAGAAACCGCAACTCATGGCGGGGTAGAGAAGGTATTACTGTAATGCCATTAACACAAACAGTTCGGCGTAAAGCCATGCATACCCGTGTAGTGACCTGTCATGGTTACTTACGCGAAGATGGATTATGGGATATTGAAGGGCATATGGTGGATACCAAGCCTTATGCGTTTGCCAATGCAGATCGTGGCGGCTTTATCAATGCCAATGAGCCACTACACGGTATGTGGGTGCGCTTAACCATTGATGACCAATTTAAAATCCATGATGCGGAAGCGGTTACCGATTGGTCGCCGTTTAAACATTGCTCGGATATTGCACCTATTTTTAAGCAATTGATTGGCGAGTCGATTGGTTATGGTTGGAATCGTAAGCTTAAGGAATTGATGGGCGGTGTGCGTGGTTGTACGCATCTCACCGAATTATTAGGCCCGATAGCCACGACTGCGTTTCAAACCGTCATGAGTGCACGCCCTGATTATTGTGGCGATTTAGAAGGTAATGCCGTGGATAAGCCACCGTATATTGACACCTGCCATATGCTGAAAGAAAGCAGTGAAGTGGTTATGAAATATTGGCCGCGTTTCTATAAACCTGAGGCTGAGCCTAAAACCAGTTAACATCTGCCATTAACATATAGCCTGCACCGTATACCGTTTTAATTAAACGCGGTGCAGTGCTATCGTGCTCTAATTTTTTGCGAATGCGCGACATGCGCACATCAATACAACGATCAAAGCTGGCTTCATTGCGTTCTTTGAGCAATTGCTCGCGGGATAAAATCTTACGGGGTGCTTTCAGTAATGACAGCAGTAATTCGGCTTCCGAATGGCTGAGGTTTTCCTGTTGCCCGTCATTATGTTGTAGCGTCAAGGTATTAGGGTCAAATTGCCACTCACCAAACTTAGCCAATTTAACGTCTGCACTGGGTTGAAAATTACTGGCAAGTTTGCTAATGCGTCTTAACAAACTATTCGCACGTGCTACTAACTCACGCGAATCGAAGGGCTTATTAATATAATCATCTGCACCCAGTTCTAAACCTAAGACGCGGTCAGTGGCGCTATTGCGCCCTGATAAAATAATAACGCCCATATCGCCGAAATGTGACCATTGGCGAACCAGATTTAAGCCATCCATATCCGGCAAGCCCAAATCCATAATCAGTAAATCCGGTTGTTTTTGTTTAATCGCGTATTGTGCTTGTGTTCCTGTATAAAATGCGTGAGCTTCATGCCCATAACGAATCAATTCGGCGCAAACTAATTTACAAATATCGGCTTCATCATCCACGACGTAAATTAATTTGCGTTGATTCATGGCGATACTCCTTGCCGTGATAATGCATGATGCAGGGCTTGCTGTAAGGCTTCGGCTGTAAATGGTTTCGTTAGAAATACCCAACCTTGTTTAACCATAGGTAGAAAATCAAGCGGGGTATAGGCACTCATTAATACAATAACACTCTGCGGCTGTTGTTGCTGAAGCTGTTGCGCTAAGTTTAAGCCCTGTACGCTGCCATTTAATAACATATCGCTGACCATTCCGGCTAATTCAGGTAATTGCTTAATTAATGCGCTGGCTTCTTGTGCGTCTTCTGCTTCAATTACCTGCAAGCCAAAGTCCAATAAATAATGGCGGATTAATTGTCTAACATCCGCATCATCTTCTACTAATAGCCACAATTTGCTTTGTAACGCGGGTTCAGGCATGCCGCTCGTTTGTTGTACATCAGTCGATAAGGGGGCAGCGACTAACGGTAATAATAAACTAATACACGCGCCATGCGGTTTACGATTGGCAATTTGAATATAACCTTGCGATTGCTTAACAAAGCCATACACCATACTTAAACCCAAGCCGGAGTTTTTGCCTTGCTTAGTGCTATAAAATGGTTCAAATGCAGCGATTTGTGCCGCTTCGCTAAAACCCTCGCCTGTGTCTTCAATTTGCAGCAAGCTGTATAAATCCGCGCTAATGGCTTCATCAAAATCAGTTGGCGGTGGTTTTTGCCGATAATCCAGCAGATTAACACTGATATGAATACGTCCGCCTTTAGGCATGGCTTCTTTAGCATTCAGTGCTAAATTAATTAAGGCATTCTCCAATTGGCTGGCATCCACTTTTAACCAAATAGCTTGTGGGCTGTTATCTGTGTAACTCAATTGAATATGCTGCCCCAAGGTATTTTTCAGTAATAACAATACTTCATCTAACAAATGCTGTAATTCAATCATTTGGGGTTGTAAAGGTTGGCGACGTGCAAAAGCCAGTAAGCGTTGTGTGAGTTCGGCGCCGCGAGTGGCAGCGCGCAATGCAGGTTCAGTGTAATCGGTTAGGCTGGTTTGTATTGTGCTTGACTCAGTAATTAAGCGCAGATTGCCCAAGATAATAGCGAGTAGATTGTTAAAATCATGGGCTAAGCCGCCTGCCAATTGCGCCACCGCTTGCATCCGTTGGGCTTTCGCATTGGTTTCTAATAAAGCATCGGTACGCTGTTTGACTTCACTGTCCAATGAATCAATGGTGGTTTTCAAACGTTGCACCATGCCGTCGAAGCTCTGTGCCAGTAAGCCTATTTCATCATTTTGTTGAATACTGCTGCGTGCATTTAAATCGCCTTGACTGACTTGCAGCGCGGTGGCAGCTAATTGATTCAACGGTTGGGTAATTCGTTTAATAAAATAAAATGCTAAACCTAAGCTAAGCAGTAAAGTAATAAAGGCAATGGTTAAAATGCGATTGCTTAGCACTAAAGCGCTGCTTTGTAATTCATCGGTATAAACTGACGAACAAATATACCAGTCGAAGCCTTTTAAATAACGCACCAATGAGAGCTTTTCGTACACGTAATGCCCCGGATCGCTGGGCTTATCCCATAAATAAGTTAGTTCCTTGCCGGTATCGGCAATAGTCATTAAGTCATTAGCAATGGAATGGTGAGTTAACGGATTTTGTAGGGTTTTAAATTCGGTTTGATCAATATTAGCATTGGGGTGAATTAGCATGTGCGCTTTGGAATCGAATACAAATAAATAACCTGTTTTGGCGACCTGAATCGTCGCTAGAGCGGCGCGTAATTCTTGCAAAGCGCGTGCTTTACGTTGTGCTACTTCTTGTTCAATATCATCTAAATAAACCCCTGCACCAATCACTAAACCCCATTCTGGATAACTTTTAACATACGAAATTTTGGCTAAGGCATGTGCCCCGTCTAATTTTTGCCATTGATAAGGATAAAAACCAGCTCCCTGTTGAATAGCCAATTGAATAATCGGCATTAAGATTTGTGAGCCTTGCTTATCCAGAATAGTGCTGGCCGTTTTGCCATGAAAACGCGGGTCGGGATGCGATAGAATCGTGCCTTGATAATCGGCAACCCAAATATAATCACGTTGCCCAAAACTAAAATCGCGAATGGTATTAAACGTTTGTTCACGGCTATAACCTTGTTTGAGATTGGAACGCAAATAGGAAGCAGTAATAGCGACGCTGGCCATTAATTGCTGTTGGTGAACTTGTAAAGCTTGGGCGCGATAGTCTTCCATGTTTGCATACATGCGATTCGCGAGCTCAAACACATTATTCAAAATTAAACGGCTAGAACCACGCTCAATTTCAAATACTTTCTGATTAATGAGTGGAACAGAATACCAATAAACTAGCGTAAAGGCGGCGACTAACAAACCGCCAACCACCGCAAAGAAGCGGCGAGAGAGTTTAGAACGTAGAGGATTAAGCTTGTATAACAATGCATCTAATCTCTTGGCGAAGCAGCAAAGCGGGGGGGGATAAAACCTGCAACAATTGGTTACAATTCTGCAATATTCTAGCAAATATGCCATGCTAGCGTCTGACCTATCATTGATTGGAGAGGAGTCAATTGGTGCGTCAGTTTAATAAGTTTTACTTAGTTTCATTGTTAATTTCTCAGCAATGTAAAACGTGTTGAGAAAAATTCTATAAAAATAACCATTACACCTAAGAAAGAGGAGGCTGTATGTCTGAAACTAATATTTATGAACAGCATTTAGGTCAAGTGCCTGCCAATTATGAAGCACTGACCCCACTAAATTTTCTCGAGCGCGCCGCGATGGTATTCCCTAATAAGGTAGCGGTGATTCATTCCGATGCGAATATTCGCCGCACTTGGGCAGAAACTTATACCCGTTGTCGGCAATTTGCCAGTGCCTTGAGTAAGCGTGGTATTGGGGTAGGCGATACTGTTTCTATTATTTGCCCTAATCTACCTGAACACTTTGAAGCGCATTTTGCCATTCCCATGACAGGCGCGATCTTAAATTCCGTCAATACTCGTTTAGATGCACCATCGGTTGCGTTTATTTTAAAACACGCGCAAACCAAGATTTTAATTACCGAGCGTGAAATGAACGCTGTGGTTAGCAAAGCCTTGGCCATGCTGGATGAAAAGCCGCTAATTATTGAGATTGATGATCCTAGCTTCCAAGAGGGGAAGCTATTAGGCGGTATTCCTTACGAAGATTTCTTATTAGAAGGTGACCCTGAATACGCGTGGCAGATTCCTAGCAATGAATGGAACGCGATTAGCTTGAACTACACCTCCGGTACCACAGGTGATCCTAAAGGTGTGGTGTATCATCATCGTGGCGCGTATTTAAATGCCGTGAGCAATGCGTTGTCTTGGAGTATGCCAAACCATGCACGTTATTTGTGGACATTACCTATGTTCCACTGTAATGGCTGGTGTTTCCCGTGGACAATGGCGGTTGTTGCAGGTGTCAGTATTTGTTTACGGCATGTACGCGCTCAAAAAATCGTGGAATTGATTATTAGCGAACAAGTCGACCATCTCTGCGGTGCGCCGATTGTGCTTAGTATGATTGGTAATGCGCCGGATTCCGTCAAAGCGGGGATTACCCATCCCGTCAAAGTTATGACCGCTGGTGCACCACCCCCTGCAGCAGTGATTCAAACTATGGAAGAAATGAACTTCGATGTTACTCAAGTTTATGGGCTAACCGAAACTTATGGTCCTTGTGTAGTCAGTGTTTGGCAGGATGAATGGGACGGTTGTAGCATGGAAGAACGTGCCCGCCTAAAAGCGCGTCAAGGGGTACGTGCGCCGATGCAAGAGGGTTTAATGGTAGCAGACCCCGCAACGTTAGAACCGGTGGAAAAAGACGGTCAAACCGTTGGCGAAATTTTCATGCGCGGCAATATCGTCATGAAAGGCTATCTGAAAAACCCTGCAACGACTGATGCCTCTTTTGCGGGTGGCTGGTTTCACTCGGGCGACCTCGCGGTATGGCATCCAGATGGTTATATAGAAATTAAGGATCGCTCTAAAGACATTATTATTTCCGGTGGAGAGAATATTTCCAGTATCGAAGTAGAAGATGTTTTATATAAACATCCGAAAATTCAAGATGTTGCGGTCGTTGCCAAGCCTGATGAAAAATGGGGCGAAGTGCCTTGTGCCTTTATTAAACTCGCCGAAGACGTGAAAATGACTGAGGATGAAGTCATTGAGTACTGCCGCTTGAATATGGCGCGTTATAAAGTACCGAAAAAAGTGGTGTTTGTTGATTTACCGCGTACCTCAACCGGTAAAGTGCAAAAATTCGTATTACGCCAATGGGCGCGTGATGCTGAATAAACCACGGAATGCGAGTTAGCTTTTCAATTCCACCCACTGAAGCCCGTAGTAGTCTATTGGATTGGCTACTACGCGATTAAGGATAAATAGTATGAAAATAGTTGTAGCTGTTAAGCGAGTGATTGATTACAGCGTCAAAGTACGCGTCAAAGCTGATAATACCGACGTTGACTTAAGCAATGTCAAAATGTCCATTAACCCCTTCGATGAAATTGCGGTGGAAGAAGCGGTTCGTTTAAAAGAAGCAGGCATTGCCACTGAAATTGTGGTCGTCACAATTGGCGCAAAAGCAGCACAAGATCAAATTCGCTCGGCAATGGCAATGGGTGCGGATCGCGGTATTTGGGTTGAAACGGCGGATAGTAATTTGAATGCGCTCAGTGTCGCTAAACTATTAGCTAAAGTCGTACAAAATGAGCAACCGGGTTTAGTGTTATTAGGTAAGCAAGCGATTGATTCTGATAATAATCAAACCGGACAAATGTTGGCGGCGCTCTTAAATTATCCCCAAGCCACCTTTGCGTCTAAAGTCAGTATTGCGGAGGGTAAAGCACAAGTAACGCGTGAAATTGACGGTGGTTTACAAACCTTAAGTTTAACCTTGCCCGCCGTGGTGACCACTGATTTGCGCTTGAATGAGCCGCGCTACGTGAAACTACCCGATATTATGAAAGCCAAGAAAAAACCTTTGGATGCTACCTCGCCAGAAGCCTTAGGGGTCAGCATACACAATACGATCAGTTTGTTAAAAGTCGAAACGCCTGCCGAGCGTCAAGCCGGTATTAAAGTAGAAAGCGTGGATGCATTAATTGATCTTTTGAAAAACCAAGCAAAAGTGCTGTAAGGCGAGGGAAGAAGAATGAGCATTTTAGTTATTGCAGAACATGATAACCAAAGCCTGAAACCCGCCACGTTAAATGCGGTTACGGCTGCGCAACAATTAGGCGCTGAGCTTGAAATTTTAGTGGTTGGTGCGAATTGTCAAGCAGTTGCCCAAGCCGCCGCTGCTATTGCAGGCGTTAGTAAAGTTAAAGTCGCTGATAACGTTGCATATGAGCATCAACTAGCGGAAAACGTTAGCCAATTGATTGCCAAACTTGCCCCTGCGTATAGCCATGTACTTGCACCTGCGACTACCACATGGAAGGACACTTTACCGCGTGTAGCGGCGTTATTGGATATGAATATGCTGGGCGACGTTTTGGCTGTCGTCAGTGCGGATACGTTTAAGCGTCCGATTTATGCAGGTAATGCGATTGCTACCGTACAAAGTAGCGATGCCATTAAGTTGATTACCGTACGGGGTACGGCGTTTGATGCAGCCGCTGCGGTCGGGGGCACAGCTACTATTGAAGCAGTGACGGATGTATTAGTTGCTGAGAAAACCCAATTTGTGGGTGAAGAAATTGTGAAATCGGATCGCCCCGAATTAACCGCTGCGAAAATCGTAGTGTCGGGTGGGCGTGGTGTAGGTTCAGCGGAAAACTTCGGCATTATTTACAGCCTAGCTGACAAATTAGGCGCGGCGGTAGGTGCATCACGTGCGGCGGTAGATGCCGGTTATGTACCGAACGATATGCAAGTAGGGCAAACCGGCAAAGTGGTTGCCCCGCAATTGTATATTGCCGTGGGTATTTCCGGTGCTATTCAACATTTAGCGGGTATGAAAGACTCCAAAGTGATTGTAGCTATCAATAAAGACCCCGATGCACCTATTTTCCAAGTAGCCGATTACGGTTTAGTAGGCGATCTGTTTAGTGTCGTCCCTGAATTAACCGCCAAACTGTAATTTGTTAAGCTGAAACGGAGCACAACTCAATGAACTATGCCCATCCGTATCAGGATGCTGAATTTGTATTGCGCCATATTGTGGATTTAGACGGCTTATGTGAACAAGCTGGCTTAGACGTGAATATGGATTTAGCCGTTGCTGTATTAGATGAAGCAGGCAAAATGGGGGCGGAAGTCCTAGCGCCCTTAAACCGCGTGGGCGATTTAAATCCTGCCAAATTAGGTGCAAATGGGGTAGAAGCTTCGCCCGGTTTTACCGAAGCCTATCAACAATTTGCCGAAGCAGGTTGGTTGTCTTTAAGCGTGGCAGAAGCATTTGGCGGGCAAAATTTACCGAATGTGTTAAGCACAGCAGTGAATGAAATTTGGCATTCGGCAAATATGGCGTATGCGCTATGCCCGATGCTAAGCCAAGGCGCGATGGAAAGTATTGGGCATCATGCCAGCGAGGACTTGCAAGCGACCTATTTGCCTAAATTAGCCAGTGGCGAATGGACAGGGACAATGAATCTGACTGAACCGGATGCAGGTTCAGATTTAGCGGCGATTAAAAGCAAAGCGGTGCCAAACGGCGACCATTATTTAATTTCCGGTCAGAAGATTTTCATTACGTGGGGTGATCATCAAATGACCCCGAATATTGTGCATTTGGTATTAGCCCGTTTACCGGATGCGCCGCCGGGTGTTAAAGGCATCTCTTTATTCATTGTACCTAAGTTCGTGTTAAATGCAGACGGTGAACCGGGTGAACGTAATAGCGCGTTTGCGTTATCACTTGAACACAAGATGGGAATTCACGGTAGCCCAACTTGTGTCATGGAATTTAATGAAGCGGTGGGTTATATCGTAGGCGAGCCAAATAAAGGCTTAGCTTATATGTTCACGATGATGAACCATGCGCGGCAAGCGGTCGGGTTACAAGGTTTGTCTATTTCTGAGCGTGCTTATCAACAAGCCAAGCAATACGCGAAAGAGCGCTTACAAGGTACACGCCGCGACGGTTCACGTATTCCAATTATTCAACATCCCGATGTGCGTCGTATGTTGATGACCATGAAATCGGGTATCGAAGCCATGCGCGCCTTAGCTTTAACCGCAGCCGCAGAAATTGATCGGGCGCGTTATGCAGCGGACGATGCTAGCCAAGCGCAACATGAGGCTCGCGTTGAATTACTGACACCGATTGTCAAAGGTTGGCTAACCGAAATGTCTCAAGAACTCACCTCATTAGGCATACAAGTCTATGGTGGGATGGGGTATATCGAGGAAACGGGTGCAGCACAACATTATCGTGATGCACGTATTCTGACGATTTATGAAGGCACGACCGGTATTCAAGCCTTGGATTTCATTGGGCGTAAAACGCTAGTGGATAAGGGCGAAGCATTAGCTGTGTTATTGCAAGAAATGCAAGCCACGCTAGCGATGGTTAAAGCGCAGGCAGGTTTGGATGCTGCCATTGCCACGAATTTAGCGCAGGCTTTACACGCGGGTAATGAAGCGCGTGAATGGATTTTGGCAAATGCAGCACAGGATGCAAACTTAGCCGGAACAGCCAGTGTCAGTTTCTTAATGCTATTTGGTTATTTAACCGGCGGTTGGTTATTAGCAAAAGGGGCATTGCAAGCGCAACAAAGTTTGGCAGCAGGGGAAGGCGATAAGGATTTCTTGCAGGCTAAATTAATCAGCGCTAAGTTCTATAGTGAGCAATTATTGCCAAGAACCGCCGCTTATTTAGCTGCGATTAAAGCCGGTAGCGACAGCACAATGAGCATGCCGGAAGATCAGTTTTAACAAGGAATAGCGCAATGAACATCGAACGCGAGTCTATGGAATTCGATGTCGTGATTGTCGGCGCAGGGCCAGCGGGTTTATCCGCTGCCTGTCGTTTAATGCAATTAGGACAGGCACAAGGTCAAGAACTAAACATTTGTGTAGTAGAAAAAGGCTCAGAAGTGGGGGCGCATATTTTGTCGGGCGCGGTGATTGAAAGCCGGGCGCTAGATGAATTATTTCCCAACTGGCGGGAGCTAGGCGCACCGTTAAATACGCCTGTCACCCAAGACGAAGTGTATATCTTAAAAGACGCGCAAACGGCTACACAGATCCCTAATGCACTTATTCCGAAAACCATGCATAACCAAGGCAACTATATTGTCAGTCTAGGCAATGTATGCCGCTGGTTAGGTGAACAAGCGGAAGGTATGGGTGTAAATATTTTCCCCGGCTTTGCTGCTAGCGAAATCTTATATAACCCAGACGGTAGCGTACGTGGCGTGTTAACGGGCGATATGGGAGTAGGCGCAGACGGCGAACCTAAAGATAGCTTTACGCCGGGTATGGAATTACTTGCCAAATATACCATTTTTGCGGAAGGCTCACGCGGGCATTTAGGTAAGCGCTTAATTAAAGAATTTAAGCTGGATGAAGGTGCAGACGCTCAGCATTACGGCATTGGCTTAAAAGAGCTATGGGATATTGATCCCGCCAAACATAAAGAAGGTTTGGTAATTCACGGCTCAGGTTGGCCGTTACCTAGCGATACGGGCGGTGGTTTTTTCTTATATCACGCGGAAAATAACCAAGTGGGCGTCGGCTTAATTGTCGATTTGAATTACAGCAACCCGTATTTAAGCCCTTATGATGAATTTCAGCGCCTGAAACATCATCCGGTAATTTCGCAATATTTAGAGGGCGGCAAACGAGTCGCTTATGGCGCGAGAGCTATTACCAAAGGCGGTTTTTATGCCTTACCCAAAATGCGTTTTCCCGGTGGGGCGTTAGTGGGTTGTGATGCAGGCACATTGAATTTCTCGAAAATCAAAGGTACGCATACCGCCATGAAATCGGGTATGTTGGCGGCCGAAGCTATTTTCGATGCGCTGCAACAAACCGAAGCATCCGCGCCTAGTGATTTACCTAGCTTTGCCGATAGTTTTGAGAAATCGTGGGCATATGATGAATTATATGCTTCACGCAACTTTGGCCCGGCTTTACACAAATACGGTACTTGGGTTGGGGGAGCGTTTAACTATCTCGATCAAAATTTCTTTGGTGGTAAATTGCCGGTAACGATTCGGGACGTAAAACCGGATTATGCCAAATTGAAGCATGCCATTGATTGCCAACCTATTGATTACCCGAAACCTGATGGCAAACTGAGCTTTGATAAATTGACTTCGGTATTTTTATCCAATACCAATCACGAAGAAGATCAGCCTTGTCATTTACGTCTGACCGACGCCACTATACCCATTCGGGTTAATTTGCCGATTTATGCTGAACCTGCACAACGTTATTGTCCAGCCGGTGTGTATGAAGTGATTGGCGAAGGGGACAACGCGCGTTTTCAAATCAATGCGCAAAACTGTGTCCATTGTAAGACCTGCGATATTAAAGACCCTTCACAGAATATTACGTGGGTCACGCCAGAAGGCGGCGGTGGTCCGAATTACCCCAATATGTAATGTAACCTCGACCTTTTGGAAATCATGATGAAACGCGAACTCAAGGTTGGCGATACCGCCAGTATTACCCGCTTATTTACGGATGAAGACGTACGTTTATACGCAGATTTATCCACCGATCATAACCCTGTGCATTTAGATGAAGATTTTGCCAAGCAAACCCAATTTGGGCAGCGTATTGTGCATGGCATGTTAGTCAGCAGCTTATTTTCAGCATTATTAGGCGAACATCTGCCGGGACATGGTTCTATTTATATGAGCCAATCGGTTCAGTTTAAAGCACCGGTTTATTTGAATATGCCCGTAATTGCGACGGTGGAAATTGTGAATATTCGGGAAGGTAAGCCGATTGTTACCTTGCAAACCACTTGTGTTGATGAAAGTGGCAAATTATTGGTAACAGGTGAAGCGGTAATGTTTGTACCTTGGCTCAAAGCCTAAAATGAAAACGACCCTTTACTAGAATCCATAAGTAAAGGGTCGTTTAGACTAAAGACGGGGGTTAGACTATCTTTTAGATTAAGCGTCGTATTTGAATTCTGGTGCTTGTTTCAACAAATCTTTTGTAGCACCACGTAACATTAAATAACCATCATCGCTTTGGCTAAAGAAACCGACAGGCACTGCTACATTGTGTGTACCCATACCTAAGAAACCGCCTACGCCAACGATGCCATAAGTTGCAGTATCATCTGGTGCGATTAATACGTCTTCGACCTTACCTACTTTTTCGTCTTGGTCGTTATATACATCTTGACCAATAATGTCGTGTTTAGCACTCATGCCTACAGTTACACCGGTCATAGCGTCTAAGGTTAAGCGAGCGAACTTATCCATAAGTAAAGATCCTAATTTTGTTAATCATTGCAAATTATTTCATCGTAGCTACTAAAGACACGATTCCGTGTGCCTCTGGAAATCAGTATAGATGAATGCTAAATGAACGCTTAATTCTTGATATAAAATGTAAGGTAATTCCCTGAAATCTAACTTAAAATCCGTAAAAACATTGAGGTTTGAGACTGTTATTAAATTTTAAATAAATTTACTGGGGTCAGTGCTAATTCTAAGTAAATCAAGTAAATAGTAGGTGGGAATTAGTAGTTCACTAAGGTTTTAACTGTGCTAGTTGTTGGCGATAGCGGGTGATTAAGCGATCCAGTTGGTTGGCGAATAATTTCCGATCGCTTTGGTTTAAAGGTGCTGGCCCTCCTGTATCAATGCCGCTGCTACGCAGGGTATCCATAAAATCACGCATACTGAGTTTGGCTTTAATCGTGTTAGGGGAATATAACTCGCCGCGTGGATTTAAAGCATTTGCACCTTTAGCCAATACTTCCGCCGCCAGTGGAATATCAGCGGTAATAACCAAATCACCCGCCTGAATACGTTTGACGATTTCATTATCCGCCACATCAAAGCCTGCTGGCACTTGTAAGCTTGTGATATTGGATAATTTTGGTACACGTAAGCTTTGATTTGCCACTAAGGTCAGTGGTAAACCCGTGCGTTCTGCGCTGCGAAATAAAATGTCTTTAATTACGACGGGGCAAGCATCGGCATCAACCCAAATGTGCATGGCAGTTTCCTTGAAAAAGCAGATGCGGTTTAGTTTACCTCGATTAAAAGTCGCAATTGTTGAATTATTGAGATAACCCACCAATTAAATGCCAAGTTAGACAAAAACTTAAGCAATACAAGCTATTGGGTGGCTTTATAGCTTAGTGTACAGTGTGAGCTTCAACGGTATGTCGAGGGAAATATAATGCGCCACTTATTCCTAATTAGCGCCTTAACATTAGGTGCGTTCACCATTACTGTACCCACACCAGTTAATGCCGAAGCTGCTGTCACTAGCCGTTATGTGATAAATGGCAATGGCGTGCGTTTACGGGCTGAACCCAACATATCTTCAGCAGAATTAGATAAATTAAGTTTGGGGACAAGCGTTACGCCTTTGCAGAAAACCACTAAACCCAGCACAGTGAATGGCAACACAGGCTATTGGTATCAAATTAAAACGGATAAAGCGACGGGCTGGATATTTGGGAGCTTTTTGACGCCAGCCACCGATAATGTGAATACTACGTTAGAGTTATTACGTGGCAAATTAAAAGCTGAAAACTTAAGTTTTGAAGATGCGGTAGCTGCGTATAAATTGGCAGATAATGCATTGCCACAAGCCAAATCCCGTAATGATAAAGGCGAGTTAGAGCTGGATAAATTGCTTGCCTTACAGCATTCTTATGACAGTATGCCTGCCGACAAAATTCACCAATCGCCTTATGTCGACTGGTATAAAAAATACGGTAGCATTAGTTTTGGTGACGACCCGTCTGGGCAATATTTAGTATCGACTAAACCTTTTTGGGCATTAGCTGATCAATATAAAAATGACACGATTGGCGATGAAATCGCGTGGCGTGCCTCCCAACAACGTTTAGGCGGTGAATGTGAAGGTATGATTGGGTGTGCCTCCATCGCCTCCCAACGCACCGATGGCGAATATCTAAAACGCTACCCGAAAGGACGCTATGTGAAACCGGCTTTAGCTAATGTAACGGATAATTTTAAATACATGCTGCAAGAGTGGAATAAACCCGAGCAAGACGCTAGCGATGCGAATCTGAAGGAATGGGCAGTTATTTTAAGTCCACAAGCCAATAACCCGAATGCTAAAAAAGCCTTGGGTTATTTAAAGCAAATGCAAGGTATGACTAAAAAATAAATTATACCTACCACGTCTCGCGGCAGGTAATGCCTTCAGGATGGTACTCAGAACTGACGTGCATGGTAATGATTTTTTTGCCAGTGACGCCTTCCATGACGCCATCAATTAGACCAAAGCCAAAATGGCATAAGGCATGCGAGCCGGGTTGCATATCGCGTTCTTTTAAGACTAAACCAATTCTACAGCCGTGTAACTGCGCGGCGTAGCCTTGTAGTTCAATATCATCCATAAATTCTTTCTGTTGGAAAAAGTTGGATACAATTTGCCGCGCTTTGTCTTCGTTCCCAGCATTACCGCTAGCCATGCGTTTACCCATTTGTTTACCCGCAAAGCGAAACACGGAGATTGCGCCTTTCTTACCAATTACCGTTTCAATCTGTTCCGCGAGGTCGGCTAATAACACGACTAAGTCGCGGGTATCCATTGCACAGTGTTTTGTTTCGGACATGGTTGTTATTCCCTCATCGTTATTTTGCGGCGTAGTATAAAACGCTACAAATTGTCAAGCTGATTTACTGGATAAATGGAAGTATTAACTAAAACCGTGCATTGATTATGCAAATGCGGCGCTTGCTTGAGTGGGTCGGACTGGCAATTAACTTACTTTGCACATTAAATTTTGTGAGGTTTACGCAGATGCGCTAGTTTGTTACCACACTTGGAATATAGGTCTTTTGTTCTATATTTACTTGAAAAAAGTTTTATAGACGATAGGTATTTACGTAACTTAACCGAGCGGACATCACATTGGAATACAAGGATTATTACAAGATCTTGGGTGTCGCCAAAGATGCATCTCAAGATGACATTAAACGGGCTTACCGCAAATTAGCGCGTAAGTACCACCCAGACGTGAGCAAGGAAGCAGATGCCGAAGTACGTTTTAAAGAAGTCGGTGAAGCGTATGAAGTGTTAAAAGACCCCGAAAAGCGCCAAGCTTATGACCAATTAGGCAGCAATTGGCAAGCGGGACAAGGCGGTTTTAACCCACCACCGAATTGGAATCAGAATCAAGATTTTGGTTTTAATGGTGGCGGTTATACCAGTAATGAAGGCGATTTCAGTGATTTTTTTGAAAGTTTATTTGGACGATGTGCGGGGCGTGCAGGCGCTAGTGCAGGGGGCGGGCGTCCGCGAGCGATGCGCGGCGAAGATAGTCATGCCCGTATTTTTATCGACTTAGCAGATGCGTATACAGGTGCAACACGTAGTTTAAGCTTGCGTACAGTGGAATATGACGCGAATGGGCAGCCGCATAATGTGGATAAAACCCTGAATGTCAAAATTCCCAAAGGCATTAAAGCTGGGCAAAGTATTCGTTTACAAGGGCAGGGCAATCCCGGTTTTGGCGGGGGCGAACCGGGTGATCTATACTTAGAAGTAGCTTTTAATGAGCATTCACTGTATCAAGTGGATGGTCGCGATGTTTCCATTGAACTACCGATTGCGCCGTGGGAATCGGCTCTAGGGGCAAAAATAACTGTACCCACGCCAGTCGGTTCAGTGGAATTAAAAGTGCCGGTTGGCGCTTCTAGTGGTAAGCGTATGCGTTTGAAAGGGCGCGGCATTCCGGGCAAAGAGCCGGGCGATTTTTATGTCACTTTAGAAATCGTCATGCCGCCAACGGTCAGCGATACGGAAAAAAGCTTATATGAATCCTTACAAACAGCGGCGGGTCACTTTAATCCACGCGCCAACTTAGGAGGTTAATTATGGCAAACCCTAATCTCGAACAGTTGAGCGGTTTATTATTAGACCACGCGCAAACGTTAAGTTTGGCTGAATTATGCCGTTGTTGTGCCATTCCCGCCGAACAAGTGCTGATTATGGTCGAACAAGGCATTATTGAACCACAAGAGACTCGTATTACTACCTCGCGCTGGGTATTTGCCAGCCCACAAATTTTGCGTTTAAAAGCCGCCATGCGTTTGCAACACGATTTGGGTATTAATATTGCGGGAGCGGCCTTAGCTTTAGATTTGTTGGATGAAGTCAAACAACTACGCCAACAATTGAAAGCTTATCAACGGCGTTTAGACACGATTGAGGCGCATGAATAGCTACGGCTATTCGTGCTTATAGGTCGATATGCTGCGCGACTTTCAGCTTTAGTAATTGCACCAACTCCGGTTGCATATAAGCATAATGATCGGCAATGGCTAAACAAATCAGCCTTTTGTCTTTTAATAAGCTTGGAAATTTTTTGCTGATCTTAGTTTTATGCATTTTTTCCATGACAAAAATAATATCAGCCCATTCGATTAAATCGCCAGAAATAGGGGTTTCTGCATCAGCATTCGTGCCTGCGCTAATGGCATGAATACCCGCATATTCCGTAAATACTGCTTCGGCGGTTGGGCTGCGTAAACGATTTTCGGTACAAACAAATAACAAGTTAATGCGATTTTCCTTAAGATGGTTGTAATAGGCTGGCATCGACTGGGTAGTTAACCCGTGCTTGATTTTTATAAAGCAGCGTTGAGGCTAGGCATTGCGGCTGGTGACCTTTGCTAATAGTGTCGCGCCAGATTTCATTTTTTCTGAAAACTTGTTGCTGTATCTGAATGAATTGACTGTTTTTTTCATACACATGGTATTTTATAGCACTGGGCGTATCTGCTAATAATTCCCCTTCTAACTGATGTTCGGCGACTTTTAGATGAATTTGAAAGGTCGTTGAGGTGGGATTATAAATCACCAAATCCACGTAATTGTAAAAAATCGCAGCACCCGAACCAAAAGGTAAGACACGCCCTTCATCAGGAAAAGGATCAAAACTGTGATGGGAACGCTCTACGACTTGTAAGGGCGAATGCAAGACCATCCAATGAATTAAATTGCTTAATTGGCAAATGCCGCCGCCAATACCTGCTTGTGCTTTACCAAACGATAATTCCATTCCTTCAACAAAACCGCGTTGCTGCGTGGGTTTACCTACCAATTTGCAAAAAGAAAAATATTCATGCGGTCGGATCACAATGCCATTCACACAATCCACCGCAATTTTAAGATTGGTTACTTTATTGTGTTGCAGATGTAAATCAACACCTGCAAAGTGGCGAATTAATTTAGAGGTATGTTTTATATAACGGTGAGTTAGCTTATTGTGGGGTTGTAAGGTATGCGCATAGCGTCTATTAGAACAATACCAAGCTAATTTTTTAAATAATCGCCGTTGATTAACACGTAACCAGTATAAAACAGGGTGGTATAACGATAATGGTTTACGCATATTAATCTAACGCTGTACAACTAGTGTTAATTGCTCTGAGGCAAACATATTTGCGGGTGAGATTACCGTGTTTTTTAAGGGAACTTTGTTGCCATAACGTTGTTTTAATTGATATTGCACCAGCGGATGAGATAAATCAAAGTCGCCGAGTTTTTGCAGTTTACCCACTTTAATCCCCAAGGCACGCTCATAAATTTTCCAAACCAATTCAGAACAATAAATTCGTGAGTCTGACCATTCAAAAGTTAAATCATAGGGTTTCGCTTTGAAGGTCATGGCTTGTGCTTTGAGTTTTTTAATCGCATTAGGCGTTAACACTTGTTGGGCATTGTGCAAACGTTTAACCACAAAATGCTGTTGTTTATCGCGGGCAATCCATTGAGCTAACGGGGTATATTGCACTTTGCTAATGGCTTCATACACATAAGGCTTGCCCTCACGCATAAAAATAATGCCAACGTGGCTATACGGTGAATGGGTAACAATTTGAATTGCTTGGCTTTGTTTCGATGGCGTAGTCTGAAAAATAATATCGCCATCGCGTAAGGTCATAGGTTCAACGGCGGTTGAGACAGTGGGCTTGCAGCCAAGTAATATGATTAAGGAAAGACTAAAGGTATAAGCGCGTAAGGGATTGGTCATAGCAAACCTGAGCATTTTTTTGATTAAACTAGCGGTATAGTGCGGGGCAATTATTTAAATTTTGTGGAGTTTTGCAGGATTTTTCTATCAGAAAACAGCATAACCCGCCATATGACGGGTTAGACGGGTAATGACTTAGACTTTTTCGGCTTCGAGTTTGGGTTCAAGTGAGAGTTTGGATAAGAAATCGTCGTCGGCGGGTTTAGGCTTTACGGGTTCAGGTGCAGGTTGCACAGGTTTAGGCGCGGCAGCATTGCCAGAAAGGTTAATTTTGAGTTTTAAATTGCTGGGTGAATCAGCATTGCGTAAGGCTTCCGCCAGTGAAATATGCCCTTCACGATACAGGCGGTATAAGTGACTATCGAAAGTTTGCATGCCTTGTTCTTCGGATTTTTCCATGACTTCTTTAATCGCATGCACTTCGCCTTTCATAATCAGGTCACGAATCATCGGCGTGCCTAATAAAATTTCAATGGCAGCGACCCGTTTGCCGTCAATAGTGGGAATAAGGCGTTGTGACACAAATGCTTTGAGATTCAGCGATAAATCCATTAGCAATTGGTGACGGCGTTCTTCAGGAAAGAAGTTAATGATACGGTCGAGCGCTTGGTTAGCATTATTTGCGTGTAGAGTGGATAAACACAAATGCCCGGTTTCCGCAAAGGCGAGCGCGTGTTCCATCGTGTCTTGGCTACGAATCTCACCGATTAAAATCACATCCGGCGCTTGGCGTAAGGTATTTTTAAGCGCATCTTCGTAGCTATCGGTATCTACGCCGACTTCACGTTGATTCACAATGGATTTTTTATGCGGATGCACATACTCAATCGGGTCTTCGATGGTAATAATATGCCCATCATGTGTGCGATTGCGGTAATCAATTAAGGCGGCGAGTGAGGTGGATTTACCTGAACCTGTACCGCCGACGAATAGAATTAAACCGCGCTTTTCTAAAATCGTGCGTTTTAAAACATCAGGCAAGCCCAATTTATCCGCGTCGGGAATTTCGGTTTTAATATTCCGAATCACCATGGCAATCTTGTGTTTCTGCTTGAAGATATTCACCCGGAAACGCCCAATGCCTTCCTCCGAAATCGCTAAATTCATTTCCGGCTTATGTTCAAATTGCTTTTGTTGTTCGGCATTCATCAGGCTATACGCCATGTCATGCAGAATTTCCGGCGTTAGTTTGATTTTATCCACAGCGCGTAGGCTGCCTTGAAATTTAGCAGCGGGCGGTGCATCAGCGGTTAAATAGAGGTCAGAGCCATCGCGCATGACGAGTACACGTAAGTATTCTTTAAGTTGCATAATACGCTACCTTATTATTATTCATGGTCAGTCAGCTATTCTAACAATAAGATTGTGAACCATAGATGTCGCAACACAGTGGCAAGGCGAGGAATAGTATGCAATTTATAAAAAAGAGGTGCGCTTATGGCAGCAATTGCGAATAAGTTGGCGCAATGGCAGCAAGCGGGTTTACTCAGTGCCGAACAAACCGATGCTATCTTGGCATTTGAAGCACAGCAAACTACGCGTGCGCCGTGGTGGTTATATAGCCTAATGATTTTAGGCGCGGCGATTATGGGATTAGGCATTATTTCCCTGATTGCTGCGAATTGGGCGAATATTCCCGATTTATTTAAACTCAGTATTGCCTTTTTAGTCTTAGGCGGCTTAGGTTTCGCTATTTATCAACAATATACCCCGCCACATAATGGCATTTGGTTTGAAGTGCTAATTATTGGCTTTATGCTCATGTGTTTAGCTACGATTGGCTTAACCGCGCAGATTTATCACACGGGCGGGCATTGGTATTACGCTATTTTATTCTGGGCATTCATTACCTTACCCGTATGTTTATTTGCGAAAAGTGGTTTTACCCGCTTTTTATGGGTGAGCTTATTATTACATTCGGCAATTTGGGCATTAACCCAATGGGATTTTGAACGAGATTTTATTTTTACGGATCGAATTCCCGGTGTATTTCTGCTTGCGCCGTTATTAAGTGCAGTCGCTTATTTTGCAAGTAAACAATGGAAATGGCTGCAAACCTTTACCCCTAGTTTATTATTTTGGTTTCAAGTCAGCGCCATTATTAGCTTAGGTTTTATTGACACAGTACGCTCTGTCGATTCTCTACGTGAAACCGCAATGTTAGCGTATATGCCTGCGTATATTTGTGCGATTTTATTAACCTTGGGTGTGATTGTTTCAGATCGTTATAATCTGCTGAATAAGGTATTAGTGTTGGCTGTGTTGGGTTTATTCCTGATTTACTATCAACCCGGCGGTTTTTTCTTGGATATGTTCCGCACAAGTTTATTTAGTGCGGATAATCATCAAGTGGCATGGTGGCAAGCCAACGATATACGCGCCCCGATTTTAACCTTAACTATTCTATTTTTATACGCCATTCATGCTGGTAATTCTGGGCAAACCCGCAGCTTTAATCTGATTACCTTCTTAATCGGTTTGCGCTTCTTAATTCTGTATTTTCAAGCGATGGGCGGTTTAGCCGCAACCGGCGTGGGCTTAATTCTGTCCGGCGCATTTATTATTGGTATTGCTTGGTTGTGGTCGAAGCAACGGGAAAAATTGCGTCAATGGTCGCAGGAGTTAAGCGTATGAAAGCCAAGTCTTTATTAATCGCCAGCCTTGCCTTGCCGATTGTTGCGTTAATTGCCAATGCGTTGTGGCATGAGTGGGCGCGACATCAGGGGCAAGAGGTTACGATTCCCATTACGGGCTTTGATCCACGCGATTTATTGTCAGGGCATTTTCTGACCTATCAATTGCAGTACGGTGCAGATAATAGCGACTGCCGACCTGAAGGCACGCCCGCAATTATGTGTTTACAACCCAGTCCACAGCTACATGTTAATACCGCAGAAAAGCCAGCGGATTGTGATTTATATATTCGCGGGCAATGCGGCGGTTTGGGGCGCTTTAGCGCGAATATTGAGCGTTTTTATATTCCCGAAGCATACGCCGCAGTATTGGATCAGAAAGTACGTAATAATCAAGGTGCGTTGGTGCTAGGTGTGGATAATAAAGGTAACGCAAGTATTCGTGATTTATTGATTGAGGGTAAACCGTGGAAAGCAGCGGTCGCGGAGTAAGCCCTAGGTTTGGGATTATACCGGGTAAAATATTAGCCCCTTTCTCGATAGTGCAAGTCTGACTATGCTTATAAACAAGAAGTTAGACCACAAGCTCCACACTGACTTCTCAATCCAATGGTAAATGCAAATAAGGATTAGGTTATGAAAGCTTTAATTAAAACTGTGTTAGTAACTTGTTTAATGTTAGGCGGGGCAGCCGCAACCCAAACCGCCAGCGCGGGTGATTTAATCATTCGTATTGGTAATAGCGGCGGTTATCACGCGCAGCATGGGCATCGTGCGATGCCACGCGTAGCGCATCCGCGCCGTGCTTATGTACGTCCCGCACCGCCTCGCGTTGTGTATGTACGCCCCGCGCCACCGCGCCATGTAGTGCATCGTGCACCGCCTAAACGTGTGGTCTATGTACGTCCAGCGCCTCCCCGTTATGCACACCCACGCCATGTACGTTGGGGCGGTCATCACGGTAGACACGGCGGTTGTTCACGCTGCTAATGAGCGTTACAACTAATCGCTACTAAAACGGCTAGGGAAATCATTAAGATTTCCCTAGTGTTTTATTGACGGGTGGTTTCCAAACGATACTTGCTAATTGCCAATCTTTTAACACGTCTAAAGGTGGCAGGGCATTATTAGGTCCGTTCCAAATACCTGTAAAAATATACAAAACATTCTCAGCTTTTGGTGCATAACACAGTACCCTGCCTTCTAAATCTTCCATGCCCGGTGCGCAATTATCTAATTTAGGCTTTGGGTAAATTTCATTAAATTTCATGCCAATGGGATGCCCTAAACCATTTTTAATGAGGTTATCCTGCACCATAACCGAAAAAACCTTGTCGTGTTTTAAGTCTGGGTTAATAGTCATTAAACGTTTAATGCCTTGATTAACCTCAATCACGGGATATTGATTGCCATCGGCAAAATTAGTGTGTTGAGCCACATTATAGCCTTGGAATACCTGCGTAATTTCATGCAGATTAAACGGTGTTGTGCCATTAATCGGGCCAATGCCGTTAGCAGATAATGTAGCAATCGGCGCGTATTTAACGGGTAGGGTATTGGACTTTTGCTCATTGCAAGCCGTTAACGCAAGTGCAACAGGTATGAATAACAGTAAACTTGTGTGTTTAAATAGGGTTCGCATTCCGACTCCTTGGCGCTGACGCTCTATCCATGATTTTTTCATAAAACCAACCCAGGTGCATTTCTATCTCCGGCTCTTTATAGTGCAGCTTTGTTTGGGGTTGAATAGTTGTATATGAAGTTACCGCAAGTTTGGTTAATTGATGCCAGTATTTATGTATTTCGTGCGTGGTTTGTACGCAAAGAACCGTCATTTGATAAAAGTGGGCAACCAAGCCATGCAGTGTTAGGCTTTCTACGCTTCGTTTATAACTTATTACACACCGAATATCCAACCCATGTTGCATTTGCCTTTGACACCAGTTTGCAAAATTCTATCCGTAAGCAAGTGTATGCTGATTACAAAGCTAACCGTTCACTTGCTCCGGCGGATTTAAAGTATCAATTTCAACTTTGCCGAGAATTTTTAGACGCATTGGGCATTGTGCAAGCGGTTAGCCCCCGTTATGAAGCCGATGACATTATTGGTACGTGGGCAACGCATTATCGGTCACTGGGTTATGCCAATCAGATTATTTCTGGCGATAAGGATTTGGCACAATTGGTTGGTGAACACGATGTCTGGTGGGATTATGGCAAACGCAAAGCCTTAACTACGGGGGGTGTTAAAAAGGAATTTGGCGTCTGGCCGGTGCAAATTCCTGAGCAATTAGCCTTAGCGGGCGATGTGGCGGACAATATTCCGGGTATACCGGGCATTGGTATGGCAAGCGCTGCTAAGTTATTGCAAAAATTTGCCACCGTTGAAGTCTTGTTATCGCGTTTGCCGGAAGTCGGTAATATGAAAACTAAAGGTGCGAAGCGTTGGCAAGAGTTGGTTACGCAACATCAAGCGACGGTGCGGTTGGCGCGGCAATTAACCAGCATTTATACCGATGTACCGGATATTCCGCTGGAATTAGCGCGGCAGTCTGTGAATTCAGAAAAGTTATGGGCGTTGTGTGAACTGCTGGGATTAACCGAACAGCAGTTCCAGCTTTGGCAAAATACGGCGAACTTGCCTACTGTTTGTACTTCTGCAAATCCTTAGGTACGTAGGTTTCCATCGGTAATAAACCGCGATTTAAACCCATTTTCGTCATTTGCAGATTGTGAACGCGCTTATCAATAAAGGCTAAGGTTTTACGGCGCATTAAGAAGGTATAAGGCTGATCTTCATACATAATTTTTTCAGTTTGACGCCAAAGGGGCATCCGTTTTGGCTCTTGTACGGTGCGCCGCGCTTCATCGATCAGTTTATCCAGTTCTGGGTTGGTGTAATGAATGAAGTTATCGCCTTGGTCTTTGATTTGCGAACTGTGGAACATTTGGTAAATATCGGTTTCCAGCCCACTCGTCCAGCCTAACGTAATGGCGTCAAAATCACGTTTTTTTAACACATCCAACATGACGGGCCATTCTTGTGGGTTTGGTGTCATTTTAATGCCCGCTTTTGCGTATAAATCTTTCAGCATTAAGACCATACTTTTCGATTCTTCATTTTGACTGAAATACGTCAGTTTAAATTCAAACGGTTTGCCATCTTTATCTTCCAACACCCCATCTTTATTTCGGTCTTCAAAGCCTGCATCTTTTAAGAGTTTTTGTGCGGTTTCTAAACTAATGGGATAGGGTTTTAAATTCGGATCGTGTTGTTTACTGGTATCGCTAAATGGGCTAACGGCAGGGTCGGCATAACCCAAGAAAATATCCTGAATCATACGATTGACATCCGTTAAATGGGTCATGGCTTGGCGCACGCGTCTATCACTGAAAAGAGTGGGTTTACCATTTTTTTCCTGATTCCACGCAACATAGGTATAGCCAGCGACCGGCGGCATGTATTCAAAGTTTTGGCTTTTATCCATGATTTGCTTGTCCGTTTTTAGCTTGGCGTATTCGCTGGGGCGTGCACCATACGCATCAATTTCCCCGTTGCGATAGCTAATTAAACGCGCACTATCGTTTTGAATAATTTTCCACAAAATACGATTAAACGAGGGTTGCACTTCTCCCCAATAGCGTTCATTACGTACCAATTCGACAATGCCTTGATCCGGCGTCCATGACGTTGGGCTGGTTAAACGGTAAGGTCCTGAACCTAATAAAATACCTTTGGATTCATTAAATTTTTGTGGTTCTTTTAAATAAGGCTCATAGAAATGCTTAGGCAAAATACTTAAACCACCCGCTAAACCTAAGGCTTCAAAATAGGGTTCTTTAAAGGTAAATACCACTTCATGCGGGTTGGTGGCTTTGACTTCTTTAATCGGTTCATAAGTGGCTTTTAAGCCCGGTGCTTTAATGTCTGGATGCATCATAAATTGATAGCTAAACACCACATCTTCAGCCGTTAGGGGTTTGCCATCCGAAAAGGTCACATCATCGCGCAATTGGAAGGTAATGGTTAAACCTTCGGGCGAAATTTGCCATGCTTTCGCAATCAAGCCTTCCCATTCTAAAGTATCAGGATTGCGTGAAATTAAGCTTTCCAATACATAATTCTGCACATCAGACGCATAAGCATCGGTTGAGACAATGGGCGTAATGGTTTTTAGGTTATTGCCGAATACATTAATGTTCCAATCGCCTTGCGCATAATCAGGCTGTTGGCTGGCTAGCTTCGCGCGTTGGAAAGCCGAGGCAGTATTGGTGGTGGTAACGGATTGGGCAATGCCATTATTTTGCGCTAATGACCCATCGCTAAGCTTACGTTTAAACTCGTTTAGGCTAGTCCGCAATTCTCGTATATCGCTGGCTTGTTCGCTCATGGTGGCTTGCATCGCTGACATTTTTCCAAGCTGTCGGTCGATTTGATACATGGCGGTAATGAGCAAGATCAATAAGCTGGCAAGAAACAGCGCGAGAATCCAGGTCGTGGAGTTAAGTCGTTTTTGCGTCATTTTATTTGTATACTGAGCGGCCTAAAAGTACCCCCAAGCATACACCAAGCCAAGGGGGTTTGCAGCCGGTTAACATTTAAGGAGCTTTCATGGGATTTCTTGCGGGTAAACGTGCCTTGATTACAGGCATTGCAAGTGAGCGTTCAATTGCCTATGGCATTGCCGAAGCAATGCACCGCGAAGGCGCAGAATTGGCCTTTACCTATCAAAACGATAAGTTGAAAACGCGGGTAGAGAAAGCAGCGGCTGAATTTGGTTCATCCATTGTTGTGCCTTGCGATGTGTCTAGCGACGAAAATATTGCTTTAACCTTCCAAGAATTAGCCAAACATTGGGACGGTGTGGATATTGTGGTACATGCGATTGCCTTCGCACCTAAAGAACAATTAGAAGGCAGTATTGTGGACAATACCACGCGTGACGGCGCAATGATGGCACATGACATTAGTGCGTATAGCTTTTTAGCTATGGCACGTTATGCCAAGCCAATGATGCAAGGGCGTAAAGGTTCTCTATTAACCTTAAGCTATTTAGGCGCGGTGTCCGCGATCCCGAATTACAATGTGATGGGCATGGCTAAAGCCAGTTTAGAAGCGGGTGTGCGCTTTATGGCAGCGGATTTAGGGCAATACGGCATTCGCGTAAATGGTATTTCCGCTGGGCCAATTCGTACCTTAGCCGCCTCTGGCATTAAAGGTTTCCGTAAAATGCTGGATCATTTCGAGAAATATTCACCTTTACGCCGCAATGTCACTATTGAAGAAGTCGGTAATGTCGCTGCGTTCTTATGCTCTGATTTAGCCTCAGGCGTGACCGGCGAAATTACCTATGTAGATGGCGGTTGGAATATCCTTGGCATGTCTGGGATGGACGACTGATGCAACAAGGTTGGTATGTGTTGGGGGGAACTCATACCAACCACCGTTCGCGGCTTGGTTGGTTAGGGGCTGTGCTGTGCTGGCTATTAAGCAGTATTAGTTATGCGGAAACGTTAAGCGTTGAAGTCACGCAAACGTATAATGAGCAATTAGCTACTGCTGAAAAAAGCTTAGTGGTGGTTAAACGTGATGCCACTGAATTAGGTAGTTTACAAAATACGGCGATTGATATTGGCTTAAAAGCACAAGCCTGTATTAGTGATTACGAGCGGCAACAAGCCCAATTAAAGCTGGATAGAGATAGTTTGGGAGAAGCTTTAACCAACGAAGATCAAGAAATCAAAACCAAACGCAAACAATTAGACGAGCAAAAGAAAGAATTAGAAAAAAACTTAGCACGCTGCCGTTTATTAAATTTGCGAGCCAAAACCTTAGAAAATAGTGCAAGAGATTCTCAGCAAAAGTTATTAACCGATAGATTATTTGCACGTAATACGCCGTTTGTTGAGCACGCTAAAAAAATTATGTTAAATCCCGAACGTTGGGTGGGTGAAACACAAACGGTTTATAATAAATTCTTACACCCTAATTTAAATTGGGAAATTTTATTTAATACCTTAATTTATGCGGTATTAGGTAGTTTAGCTGCTTTTGCGTGGAGTTTATATAAGCGTCGCCAATATGTGTTTAAACCGTTAGTCTTGCATGATACTAGCCCAACTTTTGAAGTCGTATGGTTAGGGTTATTACGGCATTTGGTTTATATTGCGTTTTCTGTATTAGGCGTAGTGTATCTTTATTTTAATAGTGTGGGTACACCTGAAATTCGGCTGCTGTTTCTAACCATCTTACTATTTACGTTAAGCTATTCAATCGTTAGAAGTTTATTACGTGCGAATCCACCTTTGGAGGCAATTCAGCCGATTAGTAATCCAAAAGCAGCCGAGATGTATTTTTGGGCGCAATTATTATTTATTAGCACCTTGGCGGGTATTATTTTTCAATGGTCTGACTTAGATAATGTGATTTTGCCAGATGTACCAGCACCCATGAATTACGAACCCAATAACTTGGTGGGTATTGTACGTATTGTTTTAGGCATTGTGACAGGCTTTGCGTTATTAAGGTTGATTTGGATTTTTGCCAATCATTTTAAATTACTGAAAAATCTACGTATTCATATGGCAGCGAGCATTGCGTTAGTCATTGCGATGATTGCTTTATTTTTAGGTTATAGCAATTTCTCTGAATTTCTATTAGGTGGCGTGTTCGGTACTTTATTCTTATTAATGCTAGCTTGGTTATCCATTCGTATACCTACGGAAATCTTTGACGGGTTTGATAGCGGCAAAGCCAGTTGGCAACAACATATTCGTCAGCAATTGAATTTAAAGCCTGAACAGGTGGTTCCCGGCTTATTTTGGTTACGTCTTGCTAATATTTTGATTGTATTGGGCGTCGTTAGTATTTTATTAATGCGTTTGTGGGGCATGTCGGATCAAACCCTCATGTTGTTATTAGCACGTTTACAGAATGGTTTTAACATCGGTGGCGTTACCATTGAGCCATTACGCATTATCTACGGTTTAATCGTGTTTGCCTTATTAATTACTGTAACACAAGCCGTGAAAGAACATTTAGCGGATGCGTGGTTACGACGCACGTCTTTAAGCCGTGGGGCAAGGGAAGCCTCGATAACTGTTTTTGGTTATGTGGGTATTTTACTGGCGGTTTTAATCGGCTTATCAATTGCGGGCATTGATTTTAAAAACTTAGCCATTATTGCAGGCGCGTTATCGGTGGGTATTGGTTTTGGCTTACAAAATATTGTGAATAACTTTGTATCGGGCTTAATTTTATTATTTGAGCGCCCGATTCGCCGAGGTGATTGGATTCGTGTAGGACAAGCCGAAGGTTATGTGCGCGATATTAGTATTCGCTCGACCACCATTCAAGCATTCGATGGTTCAGATGTTATTGTGCCAAATTCGGAAATTATTTCCGGGCAAGTCGTGAATATGACATTGACCGATAATTACGGGCGCATTGCGATTCCTGTCAGTGTGGCTTATGGCACGGATACCGAACAAGTCGTCAAGATTCTTAAACAAGCGGCTGAAGCACACCCAGCGGTTTTAACCAATGATCCGAGCATGCGCATCGTGGTGAACTTTATAAATTTTGGCGAAAATGCCCTGAATTTTGAATTACGCTGCTTTATCCGCGACATTGTGGGGCGTGGTAGCGTCATCAGCGAATTGAACCAAAGCATTAATCAAGCGTTTCAAACGAATGGAATTGAAATGCCATTTCCGCAGAGAACCGTACATTTAGTGCAGAATTAGCACTTTTTAATAAGTTGAAATTACAGATAAAACTATTTTTCTGTGAATTTTTTGGAAGAGTGCCTTTATTAAGTGCATTGAAAAACGCATAATACCCAGTTTCCTCCAAACTCTGTGCGCCCAATGACCTCTGAAATTACCTTGCCTGCGTTCACTGAACTCGGTCTTGCAACGCCTATTCTGCACGCCTTACAAACGATTGGTTATGAAACACCATCAGCGATTCAAGCTGAAACGATTCCTTATTTATTGGCTGGTCGCGATGTGCTGGGTCAAGCCCAGACCGGTACAGGTAAAACTGCTGCCTTTGCCCTGCCGTTATTGTCACGTTTAGATTTAAGTAAAACCAATACCCAAATTTTAGTGCTTGCGCCGACTCGGGAATTAGCCATTCAAGTTGCTGAGGCATTTCAGAAGTATGCCATGAATTTGTCTAACTTCCATGTTATGCCGATTTATGGCGGGCAAGATTATCGCACGCAATTCCGTCAATTAGAGCGTGGTGTGCAAGTTGTGGTGGGTACGCCGGGGCGGGTGATGGATCATATGCGCCGTGGCACGCTGAAGTTAGATAGCTTACAAGCCTTGGTATTGGATGAAGCCGATGAAATGTTACGCATGGGCTTTATTGAAGATATTGAATGGATTATGGAGCAAACCCCGTCCAATCGGCAGATTGCTTTATTCTCTGCGACTATGCCGCCTGCGATTCATCGTATTGCGCAAAGTTATTTGAATAATCCGGCTGAAGTCAAAATCCAAGTTAAAACCACTACAGCGGAAACGATTCGCCAGCGTTATTGGTTGGTAAGCGGGTTGCATAAATTGGATGCGCTCACTCGAATTTTGGAAGCCGAGCCATTTGATGCCTGCATTATTTTCGTGCGTACTAAAACCGAGACGGTTGAATTAGCCGAGAAGTTACAAGCGCGGGGCTATAGCGCGACCGCTTTAAACGGAGATATTCCGCAAAATGTGCGCGAGCGCACGGTTGAACAGCTTAAAGCGGGCAAAATTGATATTTTGATTGCGACTGATGTGGCCGCGCGTGGTTTAGACGTGGAACGTATTAGTCACGTTATTAACTACGATATTCCGACAGATACCGAATCTTACGTACACCGTATTGGGCGGACGGGACGTGCCGGACGTTCAGGCGATGCTATTTTATTTGTGTCACCCCGTGAACGTTACTTGTTACGTGCGATTGAACGCGCCACCAATCAACGCATTGATTTGATGGAATTGCCGTCGACGGATATTATTAATAACAAACGAATTGAGCAATTCAATCAACGTATTAGCGATACTATTGCCGCGAATGGCTTGGATTTCTTCCGTCAATTGATGGAGAACTATGAACGCGAACATGATGTACCTGCGTTAGAAATTGCCGCCGCTTTAGCGCGTTTATTGCAAGGCGATGAGCCAATGCTGCTGGAGGAGAAGAAAGCGCATCCGGCTTATAATCCTGCGGCAGAACGCGAGCGTGACGATAAGCGTAAGAGCAACAAAAAGAAAAGCAATGCGGTTAATTTCAATGAAGATGATGAAATTTCAATGGAGCGTTTCCGCGTTGCGGTTGGGCGGGCGCACGGGGTAAAACCGGGTAATATCGTGGGAGCAATTGCCAATGAAGCAGGTTTAGATAGCCGTTTTATTGGTTATATTGATATTCAAGATGATTACAGTTTGGTGGATTTACCAGCGGGTATGCCAGCGGATATTTTGTCTGAATTGAAAAAGACGTGGGTATCCGGTCGCCAATTGAATATCGAACCCGCAGGGGAAGCGGCTGGCGATTATTCACCAAGTCGTCGCAGTGGCAACAAACGCCGTGAAAGTGATAGTGGTGATCGCCGCCGCCGTTCAAATAGTGATGCACCACGTCGTCGTTCCTCTGAAGGTGGGCGTGGCGGAGAGCGTCGTAGCGAAGGTCGTTCTGAGCGTAGCGGTGAACGCCGTAGTGCAGGCGGTGATAATCGCAGTACTGAGCGTCGTCCACGTACAGATAAACCAGCTAACACGGGTGATAAAGCGCCGCGTCGTTCAACCAGCAGTGATAAACGTGGCAAAGACAAACCCAGCACAAAACGTGCTGACTAATAATTAAGTCCTTGGGTTAGAACTTCTGAAGCTCTAACCCTTTATCCAGCTTTTCTAGCCCTTGCTGAATTTCATCAGCAACTTCTATAAGTTAATCAAGCTCAGCAACATGCTTAGTCATTGCTTGCGTTAGGCTATGCCTCTGTTTATTTTGGGGCGATGACCATGCGTGGCGTGTTAACTGTATTTTTTCTCAGCTCTTTAAGCCTTTTGAATGTGCACGCAGATGAAGCTGCCATTGCCAATACACAGCAAAGTTTAAGCGTGTCTAGCCAAGTAAAAATTGTGGTGAATATTCCGGTTAGAACCCAACTCACTTTAGATGCGCAGCAATTAAACGCCCAAGTGAATACCCAACAAGGCGCAGTTGTGAGTGAAGCACTGGAAGACAACGCGAGCGGAAAACAGATGGTTTATACCGCAACAAGCCTGTAAAAAATAAGGTCACGCAAGCGGATTTCATAACATGCAGACTAAATTTTACGTTAATTCTGTTAATTTTTAATGCTTTGGATCATAGCGATTTGTCTAACTATTGTCGACATAGCAAGCTTTTTATCCTGAAACGAGTAGATCAATAGTAATAATTGTCGACAATTAACCACTTAGCCAATGGTTGCTCTACGCATATACACTCGGTAACATGCCGTTATCACTTTTTATTTCACACAATTAAAGGCTAATCCGCTATGGCAGACCCCATTTTACAAAGTAATCCTTTGGCGCGTGGCATTGCAGACACGATTCTGCAAGGGTTTAACCGCCACTTTGAAATTTTTAGCCAAATTACAGCGGGGGCTATGCAGCGTTTTGAGAAGGCGGATTGGCAGGCAGTACAAAAAGCTTCGCATGATCGAGTATCGTTTTATGATATGCGGGTACGGGAAACAATTGCCTTAATTAAAGCTCATTTTATTTTACCTGAAAATGATATGGAGTTATGGCGCAAAACCCGCCTAGCTTATATGCGTTTATTGTTAGAACATTCCCAGCCAGAGTTGGCGGAAACGTTTTATACCTCCATTTTCTGCCGCTTATTTCCACGTAAATATTATACAAATGACTATATTTTTGTGCGCTCGGTTATTTCAACAGAATATATTGATTCTGAAAAAGTAAGTCATTTTAGTTATTACCCTGCTCAAACTAGTTTACGCGATATTTTAAAGCAGATTTTTAAAAATGCAGAGTTTACCTTGCCATTTGAAAATTTTGAGCGGGATTTAAAAAATATTTATCGAGCGATTGTTAAGCAGTACCCTAATAAAAGCTTGCGTAAGCCTTATTTAAACTTTCAGTTATCTGTGATTAGCAAACCTTTTTTCCGTAATAAAGGGGCTTATATTGTAGGAAACTTAATTAATGGTCGAGATGAATTAGCATTTGCTTTACCCATTTTAAATAATGAGAAAGGTGAATTGTATATTGATGCTTTAATTCTTGGTGAGAAAAATCTATCAATTGTATTTAGTTATTCGCAAGCCTATTTCATGATTGAACATAGTGTGCCATCCGCGATTACCCATTTCTTACAGCGCTTAATGCCCCGTCGCTCTATGTCGGAATTGTATTCCTCGATTGGTTTACATAAACAAGGTAAATCGGCATTTTATCGGGATTTCTTACACCATTTAAAACATTCCAACGATAAATTTGTAATTGCGCCGGGAATTCGTGGCATGGTTATGATGGTATTTACTCTACCGTCTTATCCTTATGTCTTTAAGATTATTAAAGATAAATTTGCGCCGCAAAAAGAATTCTCACGTAAGGTAGTTGAAGAAAAATACCAATTGGTTAAGCGGCATGATCGGGCGGGGCGTATGGCGGATATGCTGGAATATTCGCGGGTTGCGTTACCGAAAGATCGTTTTTGCCCAGACTTATTAAAAGAATTGGAAGATACCTGCTTTAGTAGTATGAGTTATGAAGGCGATGAGGTCGTTTTCCAACATATTTATCTTGAACGCCGCATGATCCCGCTGAATATCTTTATTGAATCAGCAACTGATGCGCAATTAGAACATGTGATTGAAGATTATGGTTGGGCAATTAAGCAATTAGCGGGCGCGAATATTTTCCCCGGCGACTTCTTGTATAAAAACTTTGGGGTAACCCATCAAGGGCGCGTCGTATTCTATGACTATGATGAAATTAGCTATATGACCGAGTGTAATTTCCGCAAAATTCCACCACCACGTTTTCCTGAAGATGAATTCCGTTCTGAACCTTGGTATTCCGTTGAGCCTAACGATGTATTCCCTGAAGAGTTTGCCACTTTCTTATTAGCGACCCCGAAAATTCGCAAAATCTTTTTGAAGCATCATAAGGATTTGCTAAAACCGGATTATTGGCAAGCGAAGAAGAACCGTATCCTAGAGGGTAAATATGAAGACGTTTTTCCGTATAAAGCTGAGTTACGCTTCAAGCGCTGATTGATTGATGAACAAAACATAACGAAAGGGGCAGCTTGCCCCTTTCTTGTATTGCGTTTGTTTGATTTTTGATCTATCTCACTTTTTTTGAATTTTTGTTAACAAAATAATAAAAATACTTCACTTTATAATGAAAAGTGATACCATCGTTTTAGAGATTGTCAACAATCCGAGAGCCATAATATGATGTCTGCACCACAAATTACTGAAGGTACGCTCGCGGATATTGCTTCTTCCAAATTAACCCAAGCCATTGTGACGGGGGAACTCATTCAGGGGCAAAAATTGAATGAGACCGACTTGGCAGAACGATATGGTATTGGACGAGGCCCTTTACGCGAGGCATTGCGTCAATTAGAAGGCATGCGTTTAGTAAAACGAGTGCCCCATGCTGGCGCAAGAGTTGTGATCTTGAATCGGGAGACGATGGCAGATTTATACGCAGTGCGCGAAGCACTCGAAGGTATGGCGTGCCGTATGGCTGCCATTCGCATGACTGATCAAGAAATTCTCAACCTACAACAATTACTCGAAACACACGCATTACAGATCGACGCCACTGATGGGCAGGCTTATATGCAAAGTGAAGGGGACTTTGATTTCCACTATCAAATTGCATTAGGCAGCCGTAATCAGTTGTTGATTGATTTATTAGCAGGTGAATTATACCAGTTGTTACGTATGTGCCGTTATCGCACCAGTCGCTTGGCACAACGCACGCAACCCGCTTTGCAGCAACATCGGCATATTGTTGATGCATTGATGGCGCGTGATGGAGAACTGGCCGAAATTCTCATGCGCCGCCATATTAGTGGTGCATGGCGAACTATCAGTGAAATGATTGAAGATGAGGATTTATGAGCACTAAAACATTGACAGCGGGTCAAAAATTGCGTCAAGCGGTTGCAGATAACCACCCTTTACAAGTGGTCGGTGCAGTCACTGCCAACAGCGCAATTTTGGCAGAAAAAGTAGGGCACAAAGCGATTTATTTGTCTGGCGGTGGTGTAGCAGCCTCATCTTTAGGCATTCCAGACCTAGGCATTACTACGCTGCATGATGTCGTGGAAGACACCAAACGTATTACGGCGGTTTCTAACTTACCTTTGCTCGTTGATATCGACACAGGCTGGGGTGGTGCATTCAATATTGCCCGTGCTACGCGTGAAATTTGCCAAGCCGGTGCAGGTGGTTTCCATATTGAAGACCAAGTGATGCAAAAACGCTGTGGTCACCGCCCAAACAAAGCGATTGTTAGCCTTGAAGAAATGGTTGATCGTGTCAAAGCAGCAGTAGACGCCCGTACCGATGACAGCTTCGTTATTATGGCACGCACCGACGCATTAGCTGTTGAAGGCATGCAATCCGCTATCGACCGCGCAATGGCGTGTGTAGAAGCGGGGGCGGACATGATTTTCCCTGAAGCTATGAATAAATTAGAGCAATACGCTGAATTTACTAAGGCAATCAAAGTTCCTGTATTAGCTAACATTACCGAATTCGGTGCAACCCCACTGTACACCACTGAAGAATTAGCGGGTGTTGGTGTGCAATTAGTGCTGTACCCATTGTCAGCTTTCCGCGCTATGTGTAAAGCGGCAGAAAATGTTTATACCCATATTTTAAAAGACGGCACGCAAAAGAATGTGCTGGATACAATGCAAACCCGCATGGAGTTGTACGACACAATCGGCTATCACGCTTTTGAACAAAAGCTCGACGCTTTATTTGCTAAACAAGGCGCTGAATAAGGATTATCTCCCATGTCTGAACAAGTACTTCCTAAAGCTAAAAAATCGGTTGCGCTATCTGGTACAGCCGCAGGTAACACTGCTATTTGTACCGTAGGGCGTACCGGTAATGACTTACACTATCGCGGTTATGACATTCTCGATTTCGCGGAAACGGCTGAATTTGAGGAAGTAGCGTATTTAATCGTGTATGGCAAACTGCCAACCAAAGCCGAATTAAAACGCTATAAAGCGAAATTGAAATCTATGCGTGGTTTGCCAACGCCAGTTAAAGAAGCGTTAGAAGCACTGCCACCGTCTTCACATCCTATGGATGTCATGCGTACCGGCTGTTCTGTATTAGGTACTTGTTTACCTGAGAAAGAAGATCATCCTGTAGCAGAAGCCCGCGATATTATTGATCGTTTAGTTGCAAGCTTCGGTTCTATGCTGCTGTATTGGTATCATTTCGCTGTCAATGGCAAACGCATTGATGTTGAAACGGATGATGATTCTGTTGGCGGTCACTTCTTGCATTTATTGCACGGTAAAAAACCCAGTGAGTCTTGGGTTCGTGCCATGAATACATCTTTGATTCTATACGCAGAGCATGAATTTAATGCATCAACCTTTACTGCACGTGTAATTGCGGGTACGGGTTCAGATATGTATTCCTGTATTACAGGGGCTATTGGTGCATTACGGGGACCAAAACACGGGGGGGCGAACGAAGTTGCCTTCCGTATCCAAAGCCGTTACCACGATGCAGATCAAGCGGAAGCGGATATTCGTGAGCGAGTAGCACGTAAAGAAATCGTAATTGGTTTCGGTCATCCGGTGTACACCATTGCTGATCCACGTAACGTGGTTATCAAACGGGTTGCCAAACAACTGTCTGAAGAAAACGGCGATACGGTCATGTATGACGTGGCAGATCGTTTAGAAAGCGTGATGTGGGAATTGAAAAAAATGTTCCCGAATCTCGATTGGTTCTCAGCAGTGTCTTACAACCAAATGGGTGTACCGACTGATATGTTCACTCCACTATTCGTGATTGCTCGTACCACAGGTTGGGGTGCTCACGTTATTGAACAACGTCAAGACGGTAAAATTATTCGTCCTAGCGCTAATTATGTCGGCCCAGAAAATCTGAAATGGGTGCCGATTGACGAGCGTAAGTAATACTACGCAGCCAACGGCTTAAGTTCTTACTTAGGCCGTTTTTGTATTACTTCGCCTTACGCTACCTGACCACTTAAGGATTAAGCTGACTCTTTATGAATACCGAATACCGTAAATCGCTAGCTGGCACTAATTTAGACTATTTTGATACCCGTGCGGCTGTTGAAGCTATCCAACCGGGTGCTTATGACACACTCCCTTATACTTCTCGCGTTTTAGCTGAACAATTAGTGCGTCGTTGTGAACCCGAAGCACTGACTGAATCTTTAAAACAGTTAATCGAACGTCGCCAAGATTTAGACTTTCCTTGGTATCCCGCTCGCGTCGTATGCCATGACATTTTAGGACAAACCGCCTTAGTTGATTTGGCAGGTTTGCGCGATGCGATTGCCGATCAAGGCGGCGATCCTTCATTAGTTAATCCCGTTGTACCGACCCAATTAATCGTTGACCATTCGTTAGCTGTTGAGTGTGGTGGTTTTGACCCAGACGCTTTTGCCAAAAACCGTGCGATTGAAGACCGTCGTAATGAAGACCGTTTCCACTTTATCGACTGGACAAAAACCGCGTTTAAAAACGTGGATGTGATTCCAGCAGGTAACGGTATCATGCACCAAATCAACTTGGAGAAAATGTCTCCGGTGATTCAAGCGCGTGATGGGGTTGCTTTCCCTGATACCTGCGTAGGTACAGATTCACACACGCCACACGTTGACGCATTAGGCGTTATTGCGATTGGTGTAGGTGGTTTAGAAGCCGAAACCGTCATGCTGGGTCACCCTTCCATGATGCGTCTACCTGACATCGTGGGTGTTAAATTAACAGGTAAACGTCAGCCCAATATTACGGCAACTGACATCGTATTAGCTTTGACTGAGTTCTTACGTAAAGAGCGTGTGGTCGGTGCTTATGTCGAATTCTTTGGTGACGGTGCAGATAGCCTCTCTATCGGCGACCGCGCAACCATTTCCAATATGTGCCCCGAATACGGCGCAACCGCAGCCATGTTCTACATCGACCAACAAACCATTGACTACTTGAAACTAACAGGTCGTGAACCCGAGCAAGTTGCATTAGTTGAGAACTATGCAAAAACCACTGGTTTGTGGTCAGATGCACTGAAAACTGCACAATATCCACGAGTACTTGAGTTTGATCTCTCAACCGTCGTGCGTAATATGGCAGGCCCCTCTAACCCGCATAAACGCTTACCGACTTCAGCTTTACAAGAGCGCGGTATTGCGGATGAAGCCAAACTTGCGGCTGCCAATGCTGAGGAAGCACAGGGTTTATTACCAGATGGTGCAGTGATTATTGCCGCCATTACCTCTTGTACGAATACCTCCAATCCACGCAATGTGGTAGCAGCAGCCTTATTAGCTAAAAAAGCTAATGAGTTAGGTCTAGTGCGTAAGCCTTGGGTGAAATCGTCGTTTGCTCCTGGTTCTAAAGTGGCTGAGCTGTATTTGAAAGAAGCTGGACTTTTGCCTGAACTGGAAAAGCTTGGCTTTGGCATTGTGGCGTTCGCTTGCACGACCTGTAATGGTATGTCGGGCGCATTAGACCCGAAAATCCAGCAAGAAATCATTGACCGCGACTTATACGCTACTGCGGTGTTGTCAGGTAATCGTAACTTTGACGGTCGTATTCACCCGTATGCGAAACAAGCGTTCTTAGCCTCACCGCCTTTGGTTGTCGCTTATGCCATTGCTGGTACGATGCGTTTTGATATTGAAAATGATGTGTTAGGTACTGATGCCCAAGGCAATCCCATTAAGCTGAAAGACATTTGGCCTTCAGATGAAGAGATTGATGCAATTGTGGCTGAGAGTGTAAAACCTGAGCAATTCAAACAAATCTACATTCCGATGTTTGATTTAGGCAAAGTCGAAGAAGCGGCAAGCCCGTTATACGACTGGCGTCCCATGTCGACTTATATTCGCCGTCCGCCGTATTGGGAAGGTGCATTAGCGGGTGAACGCACTTTAAAAAGAATGCGCCCCCTCGCTGTGTTGCCTGACAATATCACTACTGACCATTTATCACCCTCAAATGCCATTCTGCCAAACAGTGCAGCGGGTGAGTACTTGGCAAAAATGGGCTTGCCCGAAGAAGACTTTAACTCTTATGCCACCCATCGCGGTGACCACTTAACCGCACAACGCGCCACCTTTGCTAATCCGCAATTAGTCAATGAAATGGCTGTTGTAGACGGTCAAGTAAAAAAAGGCTCATTGGCGCGAGTTGAACCCGATGGTCAAGTGATGCGGATGTGGGAAGCAATTGAAACTTACATGAACCGCAAACAACCGCTGATCATTATCGCGGGGGCTGATTACGGTCAAGGCTCCAGCCGTGACTGGGCAGCAAAAGGGGTACGGTTAGCAGGCGTTGAAGCGATTGTGGCAGAGGGCTTCGAGCGTATTCACCGTACCAACCTAGTGGGTATGGGCGTATTACCGCTGGAATTCAAAGCAGGCGAAACCCGTAAAACTTACAACATTGATGGGACTGAAACTTTTGATGTTGAAGGCGAAATCGCACCCCGTACGGATTTAACCGTGGTGATGCATCGTAAAAACGGCGAAACCGTACGTATTCCAGTTAAATGCCGTCTAGATACAGCGGCAGAAGTGCGGGTATATAAAGCGGGTGGTGTACTCCAACGCTTTGCCCAAGACTTCTTGGAATCAAATAAAGCGTAATGTAAATGTAGGGGCAAACCTACGTGTTTGCCCATAAATACAATCGGCACTATTTCACAAGGGCAGACACATAGGTCTGCCCCTACGTAACTAATATCGTTCGAGGTTATCATGTCTAATGTTCCTCAAATAAAAGTCCCCGCTACCTATATGCGCGGCGGCACTAGTAAAGGCGTATTCTTCCGCCTTGAAGACTTACCCGAAGTCGCTCAAGTACCGGGCAAAGCGCGTGACAAGCTATTTCAACGTGTGATTGGTAGTCCAGACCCGTATGGTGCACATATTGATGGCATGGGTGGCGCGACTTCAAGTACCAGTAAATGCGTAATTTTGTCTAAAAGTAGCAAACTGGATCACGATGTCGACTATCTGTATGGGCAGATCTCGATTGATAAAGATTTCGTGGATTGGAGCGGTAACTGCGGTAATTTATCGACAGGTGCTGGCGCATTTGCGATTCATGCAGGCTATGTTGATAAATCACGCATTCCCGACAATGGCGTTTGTACCGTACGCATTTGGCAAGCGAATATTAGCAAAACCATTATTGCCCATGTTCCGATTACCAATGGACAGGTACAAGAAACGGGTGATTTTGAACTTGACGGCGTAACCTTTCCAGCAGCCGAAATTGTTTTGGAGTTTCTTGATCCTTCGGATGAAGGTGAAGACGGCGGCAGTTTGTTCCCCACTGGCAATTTAGTTGACCAATTGGAAGTACCTGATGTCGGTACGTTCCCAGCGACGATGATTACTGCGGGTATTCCTACGGTATTTGTGAATGCAGAAGATATTGGCTACACCGGCACGGAATTACGCGAAGCGATTAATACCGACGCGAAAGCCTTAGCTCGTTTGGAGAAAATCCGCGTGGCGGGGGCGCTGCGGATGGGTTTGATCAAAACCCCAGAAGAAGCCGCTACCCGTCAGCATACGCCAAAAGTGGCGTTCGTTTCTAAACCCAAAGACTATAAATCCGCAAGCGGCAAACAAATTAATGCGTCTGACGTGGATTTACTAGTGCGTGCGTTATCAATGGGCAAATTGCACCATGCCATGATGGGTACAGCCGCCGTAGCCATTGGTACAGCGGCAGCTATACCGGGTACTTTAGTGAATTTAGCGGCAGGTGATGGCGAGCGTACAGCAGTAACCTTTGGACACCCCTCAGGAACTTTGCGCGTGGGTGCAGAAGCTAAACTTGAAAATGGTGAGTGGAAAGTTACCAAAGCTATTATGAGTCGTAGCGCGCGTATTCTGATGGAAGGTTGGGTGCGTGTACCCGCTGATAGTTTTTAATTGAGTTCGAGTAAGGAGGAGAGGATATGAGTTATCGTGCTGAATATGACCGCTCAATGAATGACCCTGAAGGCTTTTGGAGAGAGAAGGCTCAGGCGTTAAAATGGTTCAAATTTCCCGAGAAAATTTTATCCCAAGATGCAGAAGGTCTTTATCACTGGTTTGCCGACGGTGAAATGAACACTGCTTATATGGCGCTGGATTATCACATTGAAAATGGTCGTGGCGACCAAGTAGCGATGATCTACGATTCGCCAGTCACTGATACTAAGCAAACATTTACCTATAGCGAGTTACGTGACACTGTCGCGAAAACCGCTGGGATGCTAAAAGACTTAGGCGTTGAAAAAGGTGATCGCGTCATTATTTATATGCCGATGATCCCTGAAGCTGTGATTTCTATGCTGGCAGTAGCGCGGTTAGGCGCGATTCACTCGGTAGTATTTGGTGGCTTTGCGCCGCCAGAATTAGCCGTGCGGATTGATGATTCTACGCCAAAAGCGATGATTTCCGCGTCTTGTGGTATCGAAATTAAGCGTGTCATTGAATACAAACCTTTGTTGGATAAGGCGATTGAATTAGCCAATCATAAACCACAAAGCTGTATTATTTTTCAACGCCCACAAGCGACTGCCAAACTAATTGAAGGTCGGGACTACGACTGGAATGAATTAATGGCAAAAGCGCAACCTGCTGATTGCGTTCCAGTGAAGGGTATTGATCCGCTGTATATTCTGTATACCTCGGGTACAACAGGCAAACCGAAAGGTGTGGTACGTGAGAATGGCGGTCATGCAGTTGCGCTGAATTACAGTATGGATGCCATCTACAATATGCAACCCGGCGATGTATTCTGGGCAGCTTCTGACGTAGGTTGGGTCGTGGGTCACTCTTACATTGTGTATGCGCCACTGCTACACGGTTGCACCACAATTGTGTATGAAGGTAAACCTGTTATGACCCCGGATGCGGGTGCATTCTGGCGTATTGCAGAAGAATACGGCGTAAAAGGCTTATTCTCTGCACCAACAGCATTCCGCGCCATTAAGAAAGACGACCCCAATGGCGAGCTGATTAAAAACTATGATATTAGCAAGCTGCAATACATCTTCTCTGCCGGTGAACGTTTAGATCCACCTACCCAAGAATGGATGATGGAAAAAACGGGTAAACCTGTGATTGACCACTGGTGGCAAACTGAAACATGTTGGGGCATTACGGCTAACCTGCAAGGGGTTGAACCCATGCCGATTAAACTAGGTTCGTCCACTATGCCAACCCCCGGCTTTAATGTGCAAATTTTGGACGAAAATGGCATTAACTTACCCAATGGTGAGCAAGGCTATATTGCAATCAAGCTGCCATTACCACCGAGCTGTTTAGCGGCTGTCTGGGGTGCACCGGGTAAGTTTAAAGAAAGCTATCTCAGCACCGTGGAAGGCTATTATGCCTCCGGCGACGGCGGCTATATTGACCAAGACGGTTATGTATTCGTGATGGGTCGTGTTGACGATGTTATGAACGTCGCAGGTCATCGCTTATCAACGGGTGAAATGGAAGAAGTCGTGGGTAGCCATCCAGCAGTTGCAGAATGTGCGGTGATTGCGAAAGACGATGATCTAAAAGGTCAAATTCCGATTGGCTTAGTTGTGCTAAAAACCGGTGTTGAAATTGACGAAGACATTTTAGGTAAAGAATTAACCCAAATGATTCGTAGCTCCATCGGTGCGATTGCCTGTTATAAAGACACCTACATTGTCAAGCGTTTACCGAAAACGCGTTCGGGTAAAACCCTGCGTAAAAGTATGCGTCAAATGATTAACGGTCAGGAATACGCCGTACCGTCTACGATTGACGACGTTACGATTATGCCGGAAATCCAAGACTTACTGCGTAGCAAGGGTGTTATCGCCTAAGTTATTAAGCAAATAAGGGATGCGCGTCATCCCTTATTTTAAATTGTTGTTAGCTCACCTGCCTTGCATTATTTTTCCAATAAGCAATTACATTCAGTTACTCTTCATCTGCTAAATTTGCGGTAATCTTATAAATTTTTCACACTTAGACAAAACCCCAGTTCCCAATAACACAATAATTAGGGATTTTGTTATGTTTCATATAAATGACTTCTTAAGAAGTGAAATAAAAAAATGCTTAGTTTTCATATTTAGTCTTCTTTGTTTTTTTACTCTTAATAGCTATGCAGCTAATCAGCGTTTAACTCAACCAGAACTGCCCGATTTCAGTAAGATTGTTACCACTGATAATCTACAAATAGCTAACCTTAAAGATTCTATTTTATTTTTCAACAATGATGGATTGTGGAAATCTGATGGTACTGCGGGTGGCACAGTCGAATTAATAAAAAAATTTGACGTTAATACAAATTTAACGAGTTGGCAGACCTTTAAAGAAACCCCCAATTTTGTTTATTTTTCGATTAGAAATTACCCAGAATGGGCAATATGGCGCACTGATGGAACATCGACGGGTACGGTTAAAATTTTTGATAAAGAACAAATAGTCTATTTCTCATCAACCACGATTGGTGACACTTTATATTTTTTTCATTTCACTAGTGATGGTAATGACGAATTATGGAAGTCCGAGGGAACATTAGAAACTACCCAATTAGTTGCGAAGCTTTCTAGTTCTGCCCAATTTTTAACAGCAATCGGTAATACTTTATACTTCTCCTGTGCTAATAATGGCAGGGAGGATTTGGAGTTATGGACATCGGATGGCACAGCATTAGGCACTAAGTTAGTAAAAGATATTAATGCAGGTACAGCTTCTAGTTATGTACAAAGCATTACTGAATTTAATGGTAAAGCCTACTTTTTTGCGGATGATGGTATTCATGGTTTAGAACTATGGCAGTCGGATGGAACAGAAGCCGGTACAAACTTAGTTATAGATATTAATAAAAAAGCTGATAGTAGTATTTTAAGTTATATTGATAAAAACTTTTCAACAGTGGGTACATCAGCCACGCTGAAAGTGAGTAACAATAATCTCTATTTTTTTGCGGATGATGGTATTCATGGCTATGAATTATGGAAATCAGATGGCACAGAAGCAGGCACGAGTTTAGTAAAAGATATTGTGCCCGGTTCGGCTAGTGCTTTTTCACATCATAATACGACTAACCCTTATTCACATGCCCCCATTCTGGCAACGCTTAATGGCTTGTTATATTTTTCCGCCTATAATCCTGCTAATTATAATAATACCTTGAATGGTCTTAATAATGTCAGTTATTTATGGAAAACGGACGGTACAGAGCAAGGCACAACATTAGTCAATCCAAATTCCCAAAGTATACAAAGGCCTTTATATCTAACAACAGTGCAAGATAAATTATTGTTTTTCTCTGACGGTACCATGCTATCAACTCCAGCCAAAAGTCAATTTTGGTATTCCGATGGTAGTGAAAGTGGGACTCAGCCTCTGAATGAAATATGTGCTAATAATTGTCAGAATAGCGGCTGGCTAGCATTTGCATCTAAGCCAATTTATATATTTAAAAATAAAGCATATATTTTTAGTAATTCACCAACGGTTTCCTATTATAATTTATGGGTTTACGATCCTACGGATAACTCAGTAAAAAGTTTAGTAACCCTACCTACTAATAACCCAACAAATAAAACATTATTAAACGTTAGTGCTTTTTTACAAGGTGCTTACGATGCGAGTACCGGTCTAATGCGCGATGATTTACGCCAACAAGCCTATCTACCTATTGAGTCACCTTATTTTGCACAGACGCAGGTTACAGAGGAATTAAATCCGGCTTTATTAGCACGTAGTGATGATACTGCTCCAGTGGATTGGGTTTTAATTGAATTACGGGATAAAACTGATAAAACCAAGATAGTAGCGACTAAATCTGCATTAATTCAACGCAATGGGCAAGTAATTGACCCACAAACGGGTAGTCAAACCCTCTCTTGGGATACTGTGGCAGCGGGTGATTATTTTGTGGCGATTAAACATCGTAACCATTTAGGTATCATGTCAAACAATACGGTTGCCTTAGGCACAAGTGTTGTGACGCTAGATTTCACCAATCCATCGTTAGAAATATTGGGAACGCATAGCCGCTTAATTGTCGGTGATAAAGCATTGATGTGGGCAGGCGATAGTAATCAAGATGGGGTATTAATCGCGAATGGTAATAACAGTGATGCCACCACCGTCTTGGGTAATTTATTAATGGATCCCCTGAATACCGACTTCAATAGTAATTATATGTTATCCGGTTATTTTGAGGATGATATTAATATGGATGGCAGTGTTTCCTTTGCCGGACCCAATAATGATATTACGCCATTAATTGCTAATATTTTAGTACATCCAGATAATACAGAAACCGCTGGTAATTATATTGTAAAAGGCGGGCTTTAAATAAACTAAGCAAAGCTAGTGAGCCACAAACTCACTAGCTTTTTTATATGTTACATACGATCTAAGACATCAATGCCTAATAAATTTAGCCCGGTTTTTAATGTGTCGGCCGTTAATTGTGCAAGATGTAAACGACTATTCCGGGTGGGTGCGGCTACATTTTCTTTGAGAATAGGACAGTGTTCATAAAATGTCATAAAGTTACCGGCTAATTCATAAAGATACGTACTTAAATGATTAGGTAAGCCTTCTTTAGCTACAGAATCAACCGCTTCGGTAAATTGCAGTAGTTTAATAGCTAAATTGCGTTCGGCATTTTCACTAAGCGTAATTTCCGCGTTAGCAACATCAATATCACCTGCCTTGCGAAAAATACTTTGAATACGAGCATAGGCATATTGCAAATAAGGTGCAGTATTGCCTTCGAGGCTGAGCATATTATCCCAATTGAAAATATAATCAGAGACCCGATTTTTTGATAAGTCTGCGTATTTAACTGCACCCACTCCCACTACATTGGCGATTTGTTGGCGTTCGCTTTCCGCCAAATCGGGATTTTTTTCACTGACGACTTTATAAACACGCTCTTTCGCTTCGGTTAAGACGTCAATTAATTTAACAGTGCCACCCGAACGAGTTTTAAACGGTTTATTATCTTCACCTAGCATATTACCAAACGGCATATGTTCTAATGATAAAGCGGGTTTTACAAAGCCTGCTTGTCGAGCCAAACTAAAAACTTGTTGGAAATGTAGCGCTTGGCGGGCATCGGTAAAATATAATATCCGATCTGCATTTAAGACTTGGCTACGATAACGTAACGCCGCTAAATCAGTCGTCGCATATAAATAACCACCATCGGATTTTTGCACAATAATCGGAGTAATTGAGCCATCTTTAGTTTTAAATGTTTCTAAGAAAACGCATTGTGCGCCATTATCTTCGACTAATAATTGTTGATCTTTTAGGTTTTGTACAATAGCCGCTAAATCATCATTATAGGAGCTTTCGGCTTTAACATCGGCGCGAGTTAATTGTACGCCCAGTTCTTTATAAAGCGCTTCACAATGATTCAACGAAATATCAATGAATTGCTGCCATAATTGGCGACACGCTGCATCACCCGATTGCAGTTTAACCACATAATCGCGTGCTAAATCCGCAAAGCCTGCTTCTGTATCAAAGCGTTTTTTGGCTTCACGATAGAAACTTTCTAAATCTGCCAATTGCATTGCCCACGCATTATCGTGTGCTTGTAGGCTAACCATGTGGGCAATTAACATACCAAATTGCGTGCCCCAGTCGCCGACGTGGTTTTGCCGAATGACGTGATGCCCTTGATAGGCGAGTACCCGTGCCACTGCATCGCCAATAATGGTGGAACGTAAGTGACCAACGTGCATTTCTTTGGCTAGATTAGGCCCTGAATAATCCACCACAATCGTTTGCGGTTGTGGGTTTGCTTCAGCGGTATTCTGAACAAGCTGTTGAGCTAACCATTGGCTATTTAGATGAATATTGATAAAACCCGGACCTGCTACTTCCAGTTTATCGGCTATATCACTCAAATCGACATGGGCTATTAAACGACTGGCTAATTCTCGCGGGTTGGTTTGCAACTGTTTGGCGACTGCCATTACGCCATTGGCTTGGTAATCACCGAATTCAGGGCGGGCAGAGGGTTTTACAATGGCTGATGCGCTGGAAGCTGCGCCTAATTGATGCAAAGCGGTGGTTAAACGGTCATCAAGCAGTTGGCGGATATTCATACACTGGTCGTTGTCAAACAAAAGGGGGATTCTATGCGGCTTATTGGTCGGATGCTACTGTTAGGCGAAGTTTAATAAATGGTAATTTCGCTGGTACAATTTTCTTTGAAATTTGAGCCTCGCTATTTATAAAATGAGGTAATGAGAGTTTCGCTCTCATTTGGTAAATAACAGATCGTTTATTAATCAATAATAAAAATTCTTTGAGGATTGCTTATGTTTAAAGAAAAACTACAAGCGGCATCGATCCACTTTGCAGGCAGCATATTTGTGGTGGGTTGTTTTGTGCTTTACGCCTTATTCATCTGGTATCCAACGCCGTTTCTAAGCATTTCTGGCTTATTAAGTATTATTCTAATCTTAGTGACTGTAGATTTAATTCTAGGGCCTATTTTGACCTTTTTCTTATATAAAAAAGGCAAGCGCGGCTTGAAGTTTGATTTAGCGGCAGTGATTTTGGTGCAACTGGCAGCATTAGGTTACGGTATGTATACCGTGTATCAAGGGCATCCGGTGTATGTGGCGTATGCGGCGGATCGTTTTACCTTAGTAACGGCGCAGGATGCAAAAACGGAATTGGCTAAATTACCTGAATATCAAGTCTCTAAGTTATGGAAGCCTGTGTTTGCCTATGCACAAATGCCGAATGATGCTAAAGAAGCGCAACAAGTCTTATTTGATGCATTGGGGGGTAAAGGTGATATTGATCAGTTGCCACAATATTATGTGGATTTTCAGAGTAACTTAACTAAGCTACTGAATAATAAAAATATACCCTATGAGAAATTAGTCTCAAATAAAGAATATAAAACGATTGTTACAGCGTTAGTAGCGAAAACCCAAGAAAAACCAGAGCAATTAGCCTTTATTCCTTTATTGGGTAAAGAAAAAGATGTGGTATGGGTCTGGGATAAAGCTAAACAAGCGCCTATTTCAGTATTAGATATTAATCCTTGGAAAATTTAATCTCATTCTTTTTAGGCAATAAAAAAGGGGCCGATAAAGCCCCTTTTTCGTTAACTAGTTTTTAATTAGTTAACTTTAGCGGTAATTTTAATAGTTTTATTTGCACCTGCTGCTAAGTCGCCTACTGTCCAAGCCCCGGTTTGCGGGTTGTAAGCAGAACCACTGTTATCACTAACATAGACTAAACCAGTTGGCAGTAGATCATTGACCGCTACGCCAGTTGCCATGTCTTTGCCTTCATTGGTAACCGTTAACACGTATACTACTTCATCGCCGTGACGTGAGGTAGTAACAGGTGCGCCCGTGTTGTCTTCAATAGATTTTGCCAATTTGACATCAACGGCTGGGTCAATGGTGATTTCAGCAATATCATGGTCATCTTCGTCTTCTGTACCGCCTTTGCCGTTGACTTCATCATCCACAACTTTGGGTTCATTGCCTACATTAGCATCTGGCGTTGAGTCGACATCTGTACCCCCTTTAGCGGATGAAATTTCAGCCGTGTTGGTTACTTTGCCTGCTACCGCAGTCGCTTTAACTTGTAAGGTAATTGTAATGGTTTGCGTTGTGCCTTTAGCAACCGTTGCTAACGGTGTAGTTAAGGTTGCAGTACCATCTTTGTTGTCTGTCCAGTTAGTATCAGCGACCGTCATATCACTTGGAATATAATCAGTGACGACAACATCAGTAGCGTCTACGTTGCCTTGGTTAATGACCTCAATCGTGTATTTAACCGTATCGCCTGCTTTAATTTTGGCTGGTGTAGCAGTGGTATCAACCCGTTTACGTAAGGCTAAGTCGAATATGGGGTTAGCGGTAATAGTAACGTTGTAATCTTCTACCTCACCATCGGTTAATGAACCGTTGGCTTTGCTGGCATCAATTAAATCTGAGCTTAAACGGCAACGGGCATAAGTGCTGCCTTTAGTATCCACACTTGCTGTAGCGGGTACGCTTGGCATAGTAACTTTAACCAGACCACCACTCATACCTTTTGGTACAGATGCACCACCGTATTCAGAACCATCGGTGGCAAATTTTCCGTCTTTATTATAGTCAATCCAGCAGCCAATAAAGCTATCTTTGGTTGTGGTATTGGTAACGGTCACATTTAGTTCAAGCGCAGAACCGTCTACAAGACTTGGCATATTAACGCCATCTTCGTCTGTGCCATCACCATCTGCATTGTCACTTGCTTGCCCGTCTAGTTCATCATCAATGCTTGTGCCTAACATTAAGCCGCTGATAATTTCATGACGTGCTGCCGTTGTACCGTTTGTACCATAAGATATGGGAGCATCACCGAAATCGTAAACGCTGGTAATATCTAACTTTGCACATGCTTCATCATCTTCATTCCCGGGAGGGGTTTGAGCCAGCGCGTCAATAATGGCTTGATCGTTAGGTTGGTTACCCGGGGTTGAGTCAATATCTTTCTCGTTAGTAGTACTAACTTGAGCGCAGTTGGTGACTGAACCGGCCGCCCACGTTGGCGTTGTTGCGGTTAAAACGCCGACCGCGCACATAGTTAGAAATAAGGTTTTAGCCCCTGTCATCTTGTTTCTCATTAAGAATGTGCCTCTATAGTTATTATAAATGGATGAGTTTTTATTTTAATTAATAGGTACAGCGAATATTCAGCCACACTGGCTAACTTGCTAGCAAGAGTTTAACGGGGGAAACATTGCTGTTGGCTGAAATTGCAATATTAATTGAAACCGTTTTATAAAAAAGCGATTTAAAATAAAAAAGGGAGAAGCGTACTTCTCCCTTTAAATTACAAGGTTTGACTTTATTATTTTACGGTCGCAGTAATTTTAAGAGCTTTACTGTCTCCAGCTGCCAAACTACCAACATTCCACGCGCCAGTTGTACTGTTATAAGCACCACCGCCCGTATCAGAAACATAGGTTAAGCTACTAGGTAAAATATCATTAATCGTTATATTGGTCGCTGGATCAACCCCTTTATTCGTAGCGGTTAATACATACACAATAGTGCCACCGTGTTGTGTGGCAGTTAAAGCAACGCCCGCGCTATCTTCTGCGGTTTTTGTTAGTTCGATATCAACCGTTGGCAAGACTGTAATAGCTTCAATATCATGGTCGTCTTCATCACTACCAGAGTTGTCGATAACATCATTAACGACATTATCAGTGTTGCTAGTGTCTGGTGTTGAATCACTATCCGTTAACCCAGCCGTTGCAGGGGTAGCTTTGCTAATCTCAGCGTTATTGTTGATAGTGCCTGCAGGTACGGTAGCTGCTAATTTTAAGCTGATTTCAACAAAGGCGCTGTTAGTTGCGGTTAGGCTGGCGATAGGTGTTTTTAAGGTAGCTGTGCCGTCACCATTATCTGTCCAGTTAGTATCCGCTAAACTCATGCCTGTTGGAATATAGTCCACCACTTCAATATTACTGGCGTCAACAGTACCTTGGTTGATAACTTCAATGCTGTATTTAACGGTTTCACCGGCTTTTACAGAATTGACCTGACCACTGGCTAATGTCTTCTTCAAGGCTAAATCGAATACAGGTTTAGCCGTAAAGGTAACTTTATAATCTTCTACCTCACCATCTGTTAAGGACCCTTTCATATTGGTAGCAGTAATGGCATCAGTACTTAAACGGCAGCGAGCATAAGATGCCCCATTGGTTGTTTTACTAGCATCTGCAGGCACGGTAGGCATTACGACATTAATCGCAGCATTCGATGAACCAGCCGGAACACTGGCTGTACCGAATTCGCTTGCATCGGCTGCAAATGCGCCATCACCGTTATAATCAATCCAGCAACCGATATTGGCTGTTTTAGCAGTAGTATTGGTTGCGATTACACTAATTGTTAATGAATCACCGTCCATTAAAGGCGGAATGGTGACGCCATCTTCATCTGTGCCGTCGCCCGTCGCGTCAGCATTAGGTTGACCATCCGCTTCATTATCAACGCTAGCACCTAATTTCAGCCCCGGAATAATTTCATGTTTTGCACCGTCTGCCGCTGTTTTTGTGCCATACGTATCCGGTGCGTCGCCGAAGTCGAAAATGCTGGTTAAGGTAACCGCAATACAAGCCTCATCGTCTTCATTGCTAGGCGGTATAGTACCTAAAGCTGTAATAATTGCTTGATCATCTGCTTTATTTGCTGGGGTCGAGTCACTATCCTTCTCACCTGCGGCGGTTACTTGTGCACAGTTGGTAATAGTTGTATCTGCCCAGCTTTGATTAGCTGCGAATAATGCCCCCACTGCGCAACAAACCAATAACAAGCTCCGCGCTTTTGTTATTTTATTCATTATAAAATTCCCAATTAGTCATAAATTATTTTTTTGATCGTGAGTGCAAGCAATACCCACGTTTTTACCAGTTTTGCCAAGATGAAAGATACGATAAATCACATTAACCGTTACTTGCTCAGTTATAAAATTTAAGCAAAACCTTGCTAAACATTTTGCCATCAACTTGAAAATAGACAAAAACTATCTCAAGTATTATCGGCTGCTTACTCCCATTCATCCTATGAAAGCAGCATATTGCTTAGCTCAACTCTATTATGAGCGACATAACAACTATGCAAAATGGAAATTAACTTAGAATTAATGGGAGTATGGCTATGCCAATCTACAATGTTACAAATCAAACCTCTACACGGCCGACAACATCTACAACATCAAGTACCTCATCTAGCTCGCAATTACAAAACTTAATAAGTTCATTTAATAGTGGCAGTTACAGTGGCACAAATGGTGGGTGGTCTTCATTTTTGGGTATTATTCAAAATTTATTAGGACAATACCGGCCAACGCCAACGCCAACGCCAACGCCAACGCCAACGCCAACGCCAACGCCAACGCCAACGCCAACGCCAACGCCAACGCCAACGCCAACGCCAACGCCAACGCCAACGCCAACGCCAACGCCAACGCCAACGCCAACGCCAAGCAATCTTAATTTAACGGCGTCGGAAAAAACGATTATGACCAGTGTGTTCGTAGCCGATAAAAGCGGCAATGTACCAGCCGGTCAAACGCTGTCTGTGCTCGATAACAATCGTGATGGTAAATTAGGCGTGGGTGATACTGTTGTTGTTAAAAACAGTAACGGTTCACAAGTATCCAACAAGCAATTAACCGCTGATGATATGTATGAAGTACGTTTTCGTGAGAACATGACGAAAGCGGTTAATAGCGTGGGTCGTGGCTGGGACTTCAGCGATAAATTAGTGGATATTCAAAATAATAGCTTAGCCCAACCGTTTAACCGTACTTATGTCAATTCCTACGGGTTGCCTGCTCAAGAGAAAGTCTTAGAGCAAAATAAATTCTGGGAAGTTGTAGAACGTAATGGACAAAACTATTTGCTCATGCGTACTACTGATAGTAACGGCAATGCGGTTAAAGCTTCAGATGCATTAAATGACTTATTTAATAATAAGCAAAACTATGCGTTCGACTGCGCAACCCCGATGCCAATTTTCAATATGAAAGCTACTTTAGATACCATTGGCGCGGATGACTTCAATGCTAAAGCAGGTCGGTTGTTGTTCTCTGGCTGGTATGATCAATACGATAGCTCTAAAAATGACGGGGGTTTTGTACCTACCGTGCGTACGGCACAAGCGGGTGAAATAACCGTCAATGGTGTGCGTAATTTAGCGGGTGAAACAGCGATGTTTAACACTGCGTTAGGTGATGATTTACGCGTTGGTAGTACCTATTACTTTGATAAGCCGGGTGACAAAACCAGCGCTACCCAAGGTTGGAATGCGATTTATATGGGACGTGGTACTGACAATTCTTATCAGTTCTGGAGTTCCAGCGCCGGTACGATTAATGTGAAATTCCAAAATGGTTCTTGGATTCCAAGTGGCGGTTATAGTGGTGATTATTTAGGTGCAGCTATTTCTGACCCTAATATTTCACGCTTAAAAGCATGGGATACAACGCCTTCTGTTTAAGTCATATTAAACGCTGACGGATGATAAAAAAGGCATCTTTTTAGATGCCTTTTACTTATTCACCGGTTTCCAAAGCATTATGGCTATAGTGCCATTTGTTATTGTTAACATCATAAATAAAATGATAGGTTCGTCGAACTGGATTATTTTCTGCTGTTAAGCGAAAGCCAAATTCGGTCTCTTTAATATTTAATGCGAATTGACCTTGCCTATTTTGTGTAAAAATAATTTTGCGAGCGCTACTAGAATTTCCATTAGGTAATAAAGCCAGCGCAAATTCATGTCTGACCTGTTGAGTAAAATTGCCGTTCGCATCCAAGAGTAGTGAATAAACGTCAGAACTACGCGCTGAACCAAAATACAGCCGTTTATGCTGTAAATCGTTAAATACGCCGATACCAATAGCATCCACTTGTTCGATTTGATCAGCAATTTTTTGCGTGTTTAAATCAATTCGATATAAGCGCCCTAAAATTTGCGTAGGTTCTGAGCCAGCTACTGAACTCGCGTATAAACTGTTTGTGTCACAATCGTAAAATAAGCCCATTACGCCAAACGGATTATTAGCGGTAGGTAATTTAGCCGCAGGTAATGCTAGCCATAACTGCATTTGTCCCGTTTGAGTATCAATTTTGTAAATTCGATTTTGTAGTGCGGGTGGATTGTCATGTAAATTAATTTCCGGAGCAGGGGCTATGTACACATTTCCAGCTTTATCACGGGCAAATGCACCAATATGTCCGGCATCATCCCAGGTCGGATCAGCCCAAAATTGCCCCGAGCTGGTTTGCAGCAAGCGTAAGCCGACATAACCTTGTTGGCGTGAGTCGAACGCAATCGGCATATTTAAACCTGTTTTACTTAGGAATTGTGGGTAAGCGCGACAACTATCCACTAAACCGGGTTTAAATTTGCCTAAATCGGGTTCAGTGTTTCCGCAAGCACTGAGAATGAGTGTTAAACCTAAGCCTATTAATGCAATTTTCATGGCTGACTCACTGGCACAAACATAGGCCCAGAGTAACAAGGCCAGACTTTAATATTCTGTACGCCGTTTTTCACTTGCGTGTCTGCCCAGCAATATTCACTATCCGCTGCACCGTCATTTTTCATTTGCGGTACATACCAAAATACCAAATCTTGATTCGCTAACGGTTCGGCAGGTTCAATAAAGTATTCTGGTCCTTGTTTATAATCAGCATTACAACAACTACCGAGCGTAACTGTATCTTGCTCGCCCTCATCCGGTTTATAAGTGCTAATGTAAGTAAAGGCATGATCCCCACGTCCGCCGTCACCGAATTGACCACGCCCCGGTTCAATATAATAACCCCGCCCATTCTTACCGGTTATTTTGTATTGATAACCTTGTTCAGTGAACTTGGCATTGTCTTGTAGACGCCATTGTTCCTTGTCCCATGTTAACCATTGCGTACCGTCCCACTCGGCAATATTATCAGCTTGCCCAAAGGCGGTAGTATCCAAATCAATGCGTACTACAGGGCGATACATACCATCTGTACCACAACCGCGTCCTAAATCAGCTTGTGCCACCCGAAAACGCCCATCTTTATAAAATTCAAAGCGTTGTTCATAGCGGTAATTGCAGGGTGTTGGCCAAGGCGGTTGGCGAAAATCTTGGACGACGGCAAACCCGACGGTTTGCCCATTTTGCAAAATCGGTTCGGTTTTGGGACCATTATAGGCAATTACCACCGCAGCGCTAAACATAGGGCAGCCAATCGCATCGCTATAACCGAAGCCTTCTCTGCTGGAATAACTGACATGCCAATCTAGCAATTTCACGTTTTTAATAACCGATTGATCTTTAAATTTAACATTGGTGAGTTGTAAACCGTCTGAACCGGTAATCACATAATCCATACTCCAACCGTCTTGGCTTAGGCTGTTTTGCTTTTGGCAGAAATTACGAAAAGTGGTTTCATTTTCTAAACTACGTTCTGTTACTACGGTTTTTGGACCACTACTACCTAACTCTGTCCAGCGTGTACCAATTAATTTACCGTCTGTTAAATCAACAATTGCCCACAAGGCATCATTATCAAACACATAAGTCGGCGCGACACATAAATGATGGGAGCGTTCGCACATGGAATCTTGTAAGGCGGTTTTAAAATTTTTTTTATCTGGCTGGCGTTTTGCGTCGCCTAAAATGGCTTGAACTTCTGTGGAGTGATTGGCAATTTCACTGGCTAATTCCACCAAATGTGGCGGTAAATCCGGTTGTGCAAAATGTTGTACGCTTACCCCCAAAACTTTTTGTCCACTGACATCCACAAAAGCAATGGTCGAGGCATTAGAAAAATGGTTATACATTTCGACTCGGTAACACTCTGTCTTAGCACAAGCTCCCATTGCGCCTTGGAAGTCACCGGCGAGGGCGGGGCGCACATTCATAATTTCATTGCGCAAGGCTTCGCCCGTTTTAGCATCGCGGGTTAGTTTAAGGAATTCGGGATTAGCTAGAGCTAATTGTTGTGCAGTTTGCGCTTTACTATCGCTTAATTGAGTATTATCAAGTGCCAGTACCGGCGGATTTTGTTGTAAGGCGGCTTGCACTTTTTGCCAATAAGTTTCGAGTGCTGGAATAGGTGTGGTAGCCGTGCTAAGCGCTAATTGCCCCGAATTGATAAAACGGTCGGTTGTGTTGGGTAAAGTTAAGGTTTTCGGTTTATCTTCGCCACAAGCCGTCAGCAATAAAGCCAACAGGTAAGTCAGCATACCTGCACGTACTGTCATAAGTTAGCCCTTTATTGAAATTCTCATGCCCTCTCTTGTGCCAGAGGGTAGCATTGCCGGAAGTTTAACCCGGCGGCCAGCTTAATGCACGTCCTGCTAAAATGTGTAAATGAATATGAAATACAGTTTGTCCGGCATCTAAACCGCAGTTCATCACCACACGATAACCATCCTCTGCATAGCCTGCTTCTTTGGCGACTTGTTTTGCAGCTAAAAATAACTTGCCGACTAATGCCGCATCGTCAGCTTGTAAATCATTAATCGTAGCAATATGTTTACGAGGAATGACTAAGGCGTGTAATGGGGCTTGTGGGTTAATATCCCGGAAGGCAAGTACATCTTCATCGCTGTACAGTATGTTTGCAGGGATTTCACCTGCGGCAATTCGGCAAAATAAGCATTGACTCATCTAATATTTCCTTCGCCCTTCAAATGCATGAGAGAGAGTACCGCTGTCCACATAATCTAATTCGCTACCCACTGGCACGCCGTGGGCAATGCGTGAAGTACTTACCTGATATTTCGTGGCTAATTCACTAATGTAATGCGCGGTAACTTCGCCCTCAAGCGTAGGATTGGTCGCTAAAATCAATTCTTGTACTTCATGCGTGGCTAAGCGCACTTCCAGTAAGTCCAAACCAATCTCTTCAGGTCCAATGCCATCTAAGGGAGATAAATGACCACCTAGCACAAAATATAAACCCCGATAATGAGTAGCTTGTTCCAGCGCGACTACATCAGACGGGTGTTCAACCACGCATAATTGGCTACGATCACGGTTCGGATTAGCACAGATTCGACAAACCTTATGTTCGGTCAGCGTGCGACATTGTTCACAATGCTGAATATCACGCATGGCTCGCGCCATTACCTCAGCTAAACGTTCGCCTTTCACCCGATCATGTTCTAATAAATGAAATGCCATACGCTGTGCCGTGCGATTACCTACGCCCGGCAAACAACGCAATGCATCCATTAATTCTTTGAGTAATGAATTATCTGTCATTCATTAAAACGGTAATTTCATACCCGGTGGCAGCGGCATGCCAGCCGTTACATTAGCCATTCGCTCTTTAGAGGCTTCGTCGATTTTATGCGCGGCGTCATTGAAAGCTGCTGTGACTAGATCTTCGATCATATCTTTATCATCATCGAATAAACTTTGGTCAATAGACACTCGTTTACATTCATGACGGCCATTCAGTACCACACTGACTAACCCCCCACCGGATTGTCCCGTGATTTCCATTGCTGCGATTTCTTGTTGCGCTTTCTGCATATCTTCTTGCATTTTTTGCGCTTGTTTCATTAAACCGCCGAGTCCACCTTTTAACATTGTGTATTCCTTATATAAAACTTATGAAGGGCAGTGTACCATTTGTGCCATTAATCCGTGAAATAGTATCAATATACAATTTCTTTGCGCGATTAATGGGAATTTATGGTATTTACAGGGTGTTATTTGACATGGAGGCAAACCCCGCATGAACCCTATGTATCGAGTGTCTATGATTGTGGCGCTAAGTAGTTTTAGCTTAACCGCCTGTAATCATAATTTATTGAAAACGACGAATTCAAACACACCTACCACTACTACGCCGAATAAGACGCAAGCGACACCCAATAAACCAACGAAAACAGTTATTAAAGCAAAAACGGTTAGCGCACCTAAACCAGTGATAAGTGCGGCAACCCCAACTAACGCCGATCCCTCGCCTGAACGGAGTTTAAAAGAAATTGCGGATGAAGCCTTGGCTTCTAAAGGTCAACTGACCAAAGAGCAAATTAATGCCATTCTTAAGACACACAGTGTGTGTCGGGCAGTAGATTACAAATAGCGTATTTAGGGTTGTTTGACGGCTTGTTGGGCTTGAACGATAGCATTTTCCAGATAAGCTCCAAAAAACTCTGAGCCATTGTAACCTTTAATCGGTTCAACCACTTCTTTGCCTTGACTGTTGAGAAATACCAAGGTGGGTGTAATACTGACTTGGTATTGTTTGCCTAATTGTTTAGGGCTAAGTTCCGCACCCTGCCAATCTCTTAAATTATGCTCTGCATCCAGTGTTACGGTACGAATGATGACTCTATCCCGAACGGTAGTATCTTGTAAGAGAGGGAGTAGTTCGTCTTTTTCTAATTGTCGACAGTAGCGACAATAGGATGCTCTAAAAACAAGCATAAGTGGTTTATCATTAGTTTGCATGTCAGCTTGTAGTGCTTGTAAATTATCCAGCTCTACTAAGCCTTTTTCGTCAGCTAAGCTTGGGTTGATAATCAAGAATATGAGTATAAACAGCCAGTAGCGTAAATAACCTGAGTTCGATGTAAGCAAGTAGCAGCCTTTTGTGGAATACTTCATGGGATAACCACATCCTAAAATTACCCACGCAAGGCTGCTACCCTGATGTTAACACGACTGTTCTGCGAGATAGATGATTTTTGCCAAGGCTTTTTACCGCATTGGAAAGCGAGTGTATTAGAACCCCCGACCACCCGCCCAAAGCGGAATCGTCCGTGTGGTTTAAGTCTGAGTGAAGTGATGACGATTTGGGTACATTACCATCAATCAGGCTATCACACCTTCAAGTGGTATTACCTCAAACATGTTCAAGTCTATTTGAAGTCGGCTTTTCCTCAGTTGCCCAGTTATCAACGGTTTATTGAGCGCGTTCCCGATGTATTAGTGCCGCTGACGCGGTTCATGCAATCCCGCTGTGAAGCCAGTCGCGGAATTGCCTTCATTGACTCCACCCCCTTACGCGTCTGTGACAATATTCGGATTCCCCGTCATAAGACCTTTGCCAATACCGCAGGACGAGGGAAGTCATCCACCGGCTGGTTCTATGGCTTCAAGCTGCATCTCGTGGTGAATGATCAAGGTGGTATCGTGTCCTTTGCCTTAAGTGCGGGTAATGTCGATGATCGCCAACCCGTTCCCACCCTGATGAAATCCGTGGTTGGCAAAGTCTTTGGGGATGCAGGCTATCTCTCTCAGGCATTGGCTCAACAACTCGCTCAGCAAGGCATTGAATGGATTACCTCGTTACGGAAAAATATGAAACAGGTCGTGCGTTCTACTTTCGATCAATTGCTCTTGCGTAAGCGTTTTATCATCGAAACCATTAACGATCAGTTGAAAAATCAATCGCAAATTGAGCATTCTCGCCATCGTTCACTGCCTCATTATGTCGCTCATGTCATCGCCGGGCTTATTGCGTATTCCTATCAAGCGAAGAAACCCTCATTGAACTTAAATATCAATGCGTTAGCCATACTCTAATGCTATGCCTTACGTCGAACTCAGGTTAAATAGATTTGCGGTTTATGTAATCGTAAAAAATTATTTAACAATAACTGGTTCTGAAACATTGCAGCTTTTCTCAATAAATGGATAATGTCGACACTTTGGAACAGAGAGCAGTTCAGGTTTCATAGTAATCGAAATTGAACTTAGGATGAATTCACCAGACGAGTGGTTGACCCTATATTAGTATATCTCTATACTCCAACCGAGTTTGCGGATAAGGCTTAAGCAGCCATTAATTGAGGAGCAAATGCGCAGAATACTAATCATCCAAGCCCTATTAGTCTTGGCCGGTGTGGTTGTGTCTCGACATTATTTTGGCGATTCAGGAATGCTCCCCGCGTTTTATGGTGGTGCTATTGCATTGGCAAATACATTGCTTTTGAAAAAGCGTGTAGCTCAGGCTGGTGAAGTAGCAAAGTTTAGCCCACAGCATAGCCTATCAGTGATCTATGTGGGGGTTATACAACGATTTGTATTTGTGTTAGTTGCTTTGGGTTTTGGATTAGGTTTTTTAAAACTCACCCCAGTGCCCGCATTATTAGGAACGTTTATGGTGGCGCAACTAGCCTATATGTTGATGGGAAGCCGAGAAATTGGCTAGCATCAAACAGGTTTCTTAACTTTAATACGGGGTGAATTGTGAGCGCAGCTAATCCGCCAGCAATATCAAATCCTGTTGAGTACATCCAGCACCATTTAACCAACTGGAGTGTCGGCGTTGAACACGGCGAGAAAATCAAGATTGTTGATTTTAGCGTGGTTCACTTAGACGTTCTGTTGTTTAGTGTGTTACTCGCAGGTTTATTTGCATACTTTGCTTGGAAAGTAGGTAAAAACTTGACGGCTGGTGTACCTTCAGGTGCACAAAATGTCACTGAAACAATCGTTGAATTTGTTAACCAACAAGTTAAAGACGTGTTCCCTAATGCAGATGGCTTAGTAGGTCCGCTTGCATTGACTATTTTCGTCTGGGTTGTGTTAATGAACACGATGGACTTACTGCCAGTAGATTTATTACCCGCTTTAGCCGGTGGTATCGCTGGTATTTTCGGGGCTGATCCGCATTATGTGTATTTGAAAGTAGTTCCGACGACTAACTTAGACACTACTTTTGGTCTGGCCTTATCAGTATTCGTGTTAATTTTTGTTTACAACATCCGTTATAAAGGTGTTGTAGGTTACATTAAACAATACTTATTCCATCCTTTCGGCAAATATGCCATTCCAGCTAACATTATCATGACCGCCATTGAAGAGGTTGCTAAACCTGTCAGTATGGGGCTACGGTTATTCGGTAATATGTTTGCTGGCGAATTATTGTTCCTGTTGATTGCATTGTTGGCATTCTCAGTATGGGCGATGCCTGCACAAATTGCGTTAGGTTCTATCTGGGCCATTTTCCACATCCTCGTTATTACGCTGCAAGGCTTCATTTTCATGTTGCTGACCATCGTCTATTTAGGATTGGCTAGCCAGCATGGTGATGATCACTAAGCTTAGGCTATGTGGGAAACGGAAAAATTTCATTTTATTTTTAGTTACTTAATCTTGGAGACTTACTAATGGATGCACAAAGCATTGCTCAGATCTATTCCAACACTGCTATCGTTGTCGGTATTATCCTGTCAGCCGCTGCTTTAGGTTCAGCATTGGGCTGGGGTTTAATCTGTTCTAAATTCCTCGAAGGTATTACTCGTCAACCTGAAATGCGTGCTCAGTTGACTGGTCAAATGTTATTTACTGGTGGTTTGATGGAAGCGTTCCCAATGATCGTATTGGGTATTGCTATGTGGTTCACTTTCGCAAACCCATTCGTAGATGCGGCTAAAGCAGCAGTTGGCGGTTAATTTTCTTCCGAATCGTTAAAACGTTTTTATTGACATTCGGAGGTTACCATGAACGTCACAGCAACCTTGATTGGGCAAGTAATTGTCTTTTCAATCTTGGTTTGGTTCATCAAGGGTGTTTTGTGGGAGCCCATGATTAAAGTGCTTGAAGACCGTAAAGCAAAAATTGCTGATGGTCTGGCTGCCGCTGAACAAGGTAAGCAAGCGGAAGAAAAGGCTCGCGAACAAGCTTTAGATGAATTGAATAAAGCAAAGGTAGAGGCTGCTGAAATTGTTTCTCGTGCACAAAAACGTGCCGGTGAAATTGTGGATGAAGCCAAAAATGCTGCTGTTGAAGAAGCAGGTCGTATTAAAGCGGCTGCTCAAGCAGATTTAGAACAGGAAGTTTCTCGTGCTCGTGAAGGGTTGCGTCAACAAGTCGCTACCTTAGCTATGGCGGGTGCAGAAAAAATCCTTGGCAAAGAGATTGATGCCGCTGCTCACGCAAAAGCATTGGATGATTTGGCTGCGCAAATTTAAGGTGGTGAACCATGTCTGAATTGACAACCGCTGCACGCCCTTATGCCAAAGCTGTTTTTGAAATGGCTCGAGACAGCAATGCGCTACCTCAATGGTCAGCGCAATTGGCGGCAATGTCTGCAGTTGTTTCAGCAGATGGTTCAGCTGCACTGTTGAATCACCCTCGGATTACCAAAGAGCAAAAAGCGGATATTTTTTCTGATGTTGCAGGTTCTGCAATTGACGATCAAGGCCGCAATTTGCTCAAGGTGTTAGCAGAGAACGACCGCTTTGCGCTGATTCCTGATATTGCTCTGATTTTTGAGCAATTGAAGGCAGAAGCAGAAGGTGCGGTTGAAGCTGAAATTACCTCTGCTCAAGAGATGACTCCAGAACAGCAACAAGCCATTGCTGCGGCACTCCAAAAACGCTTAGGTCGTGAAGTCAAACTCGTTACCAAAATCAACCCAGATTTAATGGGCGGCGCGGTAATTCGCGCAGGTGATTTGGTAATCGACGGTTCGATCCAAGGCCGGCTGCAAGATATGAAGGCGGCATTGAGCCGATAATGAAGGAATAGCACATGCAACTTAACCCAACTGAAATCAGTGATCTGATTAAGAAGCGCATCAGCAGCTTCGAGGCTGGCGCTGAAGCACGCACAGAGGGTACGGTTGTCTCCGTAACGGACGGTATCGTTCGCCTGCACGGTTTAGGCGATGTTATGTCCGGTGAGATGATCGAATTCTCAAACGGCGCTTACGGTCTTGCTCTGAACTTAGAGCGTGATTCCGTCGGTGCTGTTGTTCTCGGTGACTATAAAGCAATTACCGAGGGTGATACCGTTAAATGTACCGGCCGTATTTTGGAAGTTCCAGTCGGTCGTGGTTTGTTAGGTCGCGTTGTTAACTCGTTAGGTGCACCTATCGATGGTAAAGGCGCGGTAGACAATGACGGTTACTCTCCTGTTGAGCGTATCGCTCCGGGCGTTATCGACCGTAAATCGGTTGACCAACCTCTGCAAACCGGTATTAAAGCGTTAGACGCAATGGTACCTGTGGGTCGTGGTCAACGTGAGTTGATTATCGGTGACCGTCAAACAGGTAAGACTGCTGTAGCGATTGACACGATCATCAACCAGAAAGGTAAAGACGTAAAATGTATTTACGTTGCAATCGGTCAAAAAGCGTCTTCAATTGCGAACGTTGTTCGTAAATTAGAAGAACACGGTGCAATGGAATACACCATCGTAGTAGCGGCGGCAGCGGCTGATCCTGCATCTATGCAGTACTTAGCACCGTATACCGGTTGTACGATGGGTGAATACTTCCGTGACCGTGGCGAAGATGCACTGATTATCTATGACGACTTAACCAAACAAGCTTGGGCTTATCGTCAAGTATCCTTGTTATTACGCCGCCCACCAGGTCGTGAAGCTTATCCGGGTGACGTATTCTATCTCCACTCACGTTTATTAGAGCGTGCGGCACGGGTAAATGCGGCATACGTTGAAGAATTCACTAACGGTGCAGTGAAAGGTAAAACCGGTTCTTTAACCGCGCTGCCTATCATTGAAACCCAAGCGGGTGACGTTTCTGCGTTTGTTCCGACCAACGTAATCTCCATTACTGACGGTCAGATCTTCTTAGAAACCGACCTGTTCAACGCTGGTATTCGTCCTGCAATCAATGCAGGTTTGTCAGTATCACGGGTAGGTGGTTCTGCACAAACTAAGATTATCAAGAAGTTAGGTGGTGGTGTACGTTTAGACTTAGCTCAATACCGTGAGCTAGCAGCGTTCTCACAATTCGCTTCTGACCTCGACGAAGGTACTCGTAAACAGTTAGCACGCGGTCAACGCGTTACTGAATTAATGAAACAGCCTCAATTTGCACCTTTATCGGTTGCAGAAATGGCGTTCTCATTGTTCGCAGCTAACGAAGGTTTCTTAGACGACGTTGATGTTAAGAAAGTAGTAGATTTTGAAGCAGCTCTATTGAGTTATCTGCGTTCTTCTCAGAAGGCACTGTTAGATAAAATCAATGTGAAAGGCGATTTCAATGATGAAATTGCGGCTGAAATGCGTAAAGCCATTGAAACTTTCAAATCTACTAACACTTGGTAATGGGAGGTAAGTCCCATGGCGGGTGCAAAAGAGATACGCACGCAGATCAAGAGTATCCAAAATACTCGTAAGATCACAAAAGCGATGGAAATGGTAGCAGCATCGAAAATGCGCCGTGCGCAAGATCGTATGAATGCAAGCCGTCCTTATGCCGAGCGTATGCGCCAAGTGGTGGGTCACTTAGCGCAAGGGCATCTGGAATATCAGCATCCTTTTATGGTTGAACGCGCAAATGTTAAACGCGTTGGTTGTTTAATCATCTCTACAGACCGTGGTTTGTGTGGTGGTTTAAACGTCAACTTGTTTAAACAAGCGTTGCAAAATATTGCCAAATGGAAACAAGAAGGCTTAGAAGTTGACTTGTATGTGTTTGGTAATAAAGCAGCCGCTACGTTCAAACGTTTTGGGATTGTTGCGCAACAAACGCACTTAGGTGATGCGCCACGCTTGAATGATCTCGTGGGTACGATCAAGGTTATGCTTGACGCCTTTGAAGAAGGTCGTATTGATCGCCTGTATATGGTAGAGAATGAATTCGTCAACAGTATGACGCAAAAACCGCAAACAACCCAGTTGATTCCGGTTAAGCCTTCTGAAGACAAAGCTGTCCAATACCATTGGGATTATATCTACGAGCCGGAATCAACCGAAGTTATTGATTTGTTGATGAAACGCTATATTGAGTCATTGATTTATCAAGGTGTTGTAGAAAACATCGCTTGTGAAATGGCAGCACGGATGGTGGCAATGAAAAGCGCCTCTGATAACGCTGGCAAAATGATCAATGATCTAAAGCTGATTTACAACAAAGCGCGTCAAGCCGCGATCACTCAGGAAATCTCTGAAATCGTTGGCGGTGCAGCGGCTGTCTAAGGCTGTTTACGGATTTTAATTTTTGAAGAGGTACTATCAATGAGTACTGGTAACGTCGTTGAGGTTATCGGTGCGGTGGTTGACGTGGAATTCCCACGTAACGCCGTTCCAGCTGTTTACGATGCGTTGACAGTCGCCGATCAGGGTTTGACCCTAGAAGTCCAACAACAGTTGGGTGACGGCATTGTGCGCACAATCGCGATGGGCGCATCAGACGGCTTAAAGCGCGGTATGAAAGTTGAAAACACAGGTGCACCTATTTCTGTGCCTGTAGGTCCTGGCACGTTAGGTCGTGTAATGGACGTATTGGGTAACCCTGTTGATAAAGCAGGTCCTGTCCAAGCAGATCAAAAATGGCCGATTCACCGTGATCCGCCTAAATATGAAGATCAAGCCTCTAGCATCGACATCTTAGAAACTGGTATTAAAGTTATCGACTTAATCATGCCAATTTCTAAAGGTGGTAAGATCGGTCTGTTCGGTGGTGCGGGTGTAGGTAAAACCGTTACGCTGATGGAGTTGATCAACAACATCGCAAAACAACACAGTGGTTTATCTGTGTTTGCGGGTGTAGGTGAGCGGACTCGTGAAGGTAATGACTTCTATCATGAAATGACTGATGGTGGCGTTATCGACAAAGTAGCGCTGGTTTACGGTCAGATGAATGAACCACCGGGTAACCGTTTACGCGTTGCGTTAACTGGTTTGACAATGGCGGAATACTTCCGTGAAGAAGGTCGTGACGTTCTGATGTTCATTGACAACATCTATCGTTATACCTTGGCGGGTACAGAAGTATCTGCATTATTAGGTCGTATGCCTTCAGCAGTAGGTTACCAACCAACTTTGGCGGAAGAGATGGGCGTTCTGCAAGAACGTATCACTTCTACCAAAACCGGTTCAATTACCTCATTCCAAGCAGTTTACGTACCAGCGGACGACTTAACTGACCCGTCTCCTGCGACCACCTTCGCTCACTTAGACGCGACATTGGTATTATCACGTAACATTGCTGAGTTAGGTATCTACCCTGCGGTTGACCCATTAGACTCTACTTCTCGCCAATTAGACCCCTTAGTCGTTGGTAAAGAACACTATGAAACTGCCCGTGGTGTACAAGGTATTTTACAACGTTATAAAGAGTTGAAAGATATTATTGCCATCTTAGGTATGGACGAGTTATCGGAAGAAGATAAGAAAGTCGTAGGTCGCGCACGTCGTATCCAACGTTTCTTATCTCAACCGTTCTTCGTTGCAGAAGTGTTCACTGGCTCTCCGGGCAAATACGTTCCATTGAAAGATACTTTGGCAAGCTTCAAAGGCATCTTAAATGGTGAGTATGACCACCTGCCAGAAAATGCGTTCTACATGGTTGGTAGCATTGACGAAGCAGTCGAGAAGGCTAAGAAGCTCTAATTAGGAGGGCATTTCTATGGCTACGACAATGCAATTAGAAGTAGTATCCGCTGAACGTAAATTGTTCTCTGGTACTGTGCAAGAAGTTATCGCGCCGGGTGTATTGGGTGATATGGGTATTTTACCGCGTCATGCTCAATTATTATCCCGTTTACGTGCGGGCGAATTGCGCTATAAAACCGAAGAAGGCAATTTTGCTTCACTATTCGTCGCAGGCGGTTTTGTTGAAATTCAACCACACGTGGTAACAGTTCTGGCTGATACCGGTATGCATGCGGAAGACTTAGACGAAACAGCAGCACGCGAAGCTATGCAACGTGCTAAAGATGCATTAGAGGGTAAAGACCCTGAAGACCTTGATTACGAGGCTATTCAGGCTGAACTTGAAGCCGCTAAAGCACAAATTGAGATGTTGCATCGTATCGGCAGACTACGCAGCGGTCACTAATCCTCGGATTAGTACTCTGTATAAAAAGGCTTCTTCGGAAGCCTTTTTTTAAGGTTGTTTTAATTGCTTAAGTAAACTCGCATTTAACGTTGCATAACCATTTGGATTTAAGTGTAAAAAATCACGACTATATTGCGCTTGAATCAAATCACCTTCACCTTTTAATAAGCTATAACTATCAATGACTTCAACTTGTTTGGAAGCCAGCGTTTTAATAAAGCTATTAACTTCCTGAATCGCTGGGTTGACTTCATCTGACCAAATAAGGCGGCGTTCTAGCGGAACTTCGGCTGTAGGAAAAATCGTGGTTAACAACACTTTACTGCCTAATGCTTGACTGGCATTTACCACCGACTGAATATTGGTTTTACATTGGTTAATAATCGCTTGCTGTTGCTCAGGAAATAGTGGGATGGTCTTTAAATCATTAATTCCCATTTGGATGAGTACAATATCCGGTTTTAATTCGGCTACATGCTGTTTAAAGCGCAGATTAATTTGTGCTGTTGTTTGATTGCCAATACCACGATTAATAAATTCATATCCTAAAACGTCAGGCTTTGGCCAACTTAAGGCGCGAGAATCACCAAACAACACCACGCGTTTCAATTGTTTGGTTTTGGCGGGGGCAGGTTCTTGATAAACATGCAGTTGCAGCGGATCTAAGCGGAGTGCATTTGTCGTTTTATAGTTATCCCATAAGTACCAAGCAGCTATGCCATTGGCAATTAGGGAGCTGATTAAGGTTAGCCCAACGAGCCATGCTTTCATGTTAATTTCCATGCGGTTTTGCTTGCAAGTGTAGTGGACAGCAGACAATTTGCTTAGCTTAAGCGCTAGCTGATCCGTTAAAATGCGCTAATCGACCGATTGAAAGGATATCGTTGGGTGATTCCATTAGCTTTATATGTGCATATTCCGTGGTGTATTCGTAAATGCCCCTACTGCGATTTCAATTCACATACTGCCGCTGAACTGCCAGAGCAGGCTTATATTCAGGCTTTATTGACAGATTTAGCCAGCGAATTACCCTATATTTGGGGACGTAAACTTGAATCTATCTTTATCGGCGGTGGTACACCCAGTTTATTTTCTGCGGCGGGCATAGACGAATTATTGTGCGGGATTCGCGCCTTATTACCATTTCGCCCCAATATTGAAATTACCTTAGAAGCCAATCCGGGAACATTTGAACAAGCTAAGTTTAAAGGTTTTCGTGAGGCGGGTATTAACCGTTTATCAATGGGTCTTCAAAGCTTCAACCCACAACACTTACAAGCTTTAGGGCGGGTACATAATCAGGCTGAGGCGTTAATGGCGGCTGATATTGCGCGTCATGCAGGTTTTACAAATTTCAATCTGGATTTGATGTTTGGTTTACCGCAACAAACCTTGTCACAAGCGTTAGCCGATTTACAGCAAGCGATACAGCTTCAGCCCACGCATTTGTCATGGTATCAACTGACGCTTGAACCAAATACTTTGTTTTATAAGCAGCCGCCTGTATTACCCGATGAGGATTTGTTAGTCGATATGCAACTGGTCGGGCAAGCGTTATTAGCCCAGCACGGCTACCAACAATACGAAGTATCGGCTTATAGTCAGCCGCAATATCAATGTGTTCATAACCGCAATTATTGGGAGTTTGGTGATTATATTGGTATCGGTGCGGGAGCACATGGCAAATATACCAATCCTGCCGATCAAAGCATTCATCGGTATCAGAAACCGCGTCAACCCGCCGATTATATGCAACGTGTGCAACAAGGGCAGGCGCGTTCACAAACCACAACGTTAGTAACAGCCGATATTATCTTTGAATTTATGTTGAATGCCTTGCGTTTGCAGTCAGGTTTTCCGTTAAGTTTATTTACAGAACGCACGGGGTTAGCCCTTGAACTTCTAAGCAATGGCTTACAACAGGGTATGCAACGTGGTTTGTTAGAGTTGGATGGAAGTTGGCTTAAACCCAGCCCCTTAGGTTGGCAGTTTTTGAATACTACCATTCAATTATTCTTACCCGATTAAATGTTTTGATAATTTAATGGGCTGTTTGGCGATGGTTCATCATGCTTAGTCTATAGTTGAATAAGTTTATAGCCGAATGATGGCGGTTGCAGCTTAAATATTGATTTAAAACTATTTATCGTATGCTCTAGGCTGTAGCTTGCATGACCATTTAGCAGTTTATTACTGACGTACAGGGTGCGATTCGGTATGCTTAATTGCAATTAATAAAAATTATTGAGTAAAGAATAAAAACAACCGGGGCATAATAATGAAAATAGCCAAGATTTCCCTGTGTATTTCTGTGGTTAGCGTATTGGCCACGCTTCCGCCAGCGTATGCCAATCAAACCATTACCAACTGTACGCAAGTGACTGCACTGAATCAAAATGATAGCGATTCTGTGCCCAATAATATGCAGAATAATACACCCGCAGAAGATGATGAGGCTTGTGCAAAGTTAACGATTCCTTATGACTACGGTGATGCGCCTGATCCTAGTTTTCCCACCTTAAGTGCTAAAAATGGTGCTCGACATCAATTAAGTACGGACGTGTATCTCGGCAAATGTGTTGATGGAGACATAGGTTCATTGCAAGGTGCGGCAACCGCCGATGATCAAGATGCAGGTTCGCCATCCTACGGTACTTGTGCCAATGCTACTGATGAAGATGGCGTAACTTTCGGCAAGTTAACGGTTGGGGGGTTAGGTGCTGAGATTACAATTGAAGCGAATAGCCCCTGTAAATTAAATGCTTGGCTCGACTGGGATGCAGATGGCAGTTGGTCTGGAACAGGCGAACAAATTCTCTTAAATCAGCAATTAGTCAAAGGCAGTAATGCCTTAAAAATTGACGTGCCTAAGTTCGCTAAAGCGGGTGAAACTTATGCGCGTTTCCGTTGTTCGACCGCAGGTAATGACGGTATTGGTGGTGAGGCAGCCGATGGCGAAGTCGAAGACTATAAAGTAAGCCTTGCAGCAGCCGTGCCGACGCACAGTATTGGTAACTTTGTGTGGGTAGATGACGGGGCAGGCGATAAGGCGAATGCTGATAATGGCAAAATAGATGCGGGCGAGAAACCAGTTGCCGATGGTGTCGTTTTAGAGTTGCGCGATGGTTTAGGGCATCCTGTAGACACAGGTAGTGGACCCATTAAAACTCAAACGAATGGCGGTTATTACTTATTTGCCGATTTACCAGCAGGTGATTATCAGGTTTGTCTTGCAGCGAATAACTTTGCACCCTCCGGTTTATTACCTAACTATAAATCCAGTAAAGGTGTGAGTGAAACACCGGATACCGATAATGTGGACAATGGCAGTGATGCGATTGCCGATGGTGCATGTTCTAGCGTTATTACGTTAGATGATAAACAACCTACGGGTGAAACGCCAACCGCCTCGGGTAAAGTAGGCGATGATGGACGGGGTACAGATGATGCACGTTCTAATTTGACCGTTGACTTTGGGGTTGTGCCACCTGTTGCTGATCCGGGTAAGCCTGTGTCGCTTGGTAACCGCATTTGGGTAGATAGCAATGCTAATGGTCAGCAAGATAAGGATGAACCGAATTTAGCTAATGCTACCGTTACCTTAGTAACGGCGGCTGGCAATGCAGTGACTGATTTAGCGGGTAAACCAGTAGCAGCCCAAACAACGGATGCTCAAGGTGCTTATCACTTCACGAATCTGCCAGAAGGCGATTACATTGTGAAAGTCGTACCACCGCCGGGCTATACTTTAACGCTAGGTGGGATTGATGCGGATGATGATAATAGCGATACCGATAGCAATTGCCGTATTAATAAAGACAGTATCGAAACCCATGCCGTTACCTTAAATGCGGGCTTAGAGCCGGATACAGGGGTTGATGGGGATGATGCTAATACCAATAGTACCGTGGACTGTGGCTTCTATGGCCCTGTTTCATTAGGTAACCGTGTTTGGTTAGATAAGAATGCAGATGGTGTGCAAGCGGCGGATGAAATCGGTATTGCTGGTGTGGATGTTCGCTTATTTGAAGAAGATGGGGTAACCCCAGCGACCGATATGGATGGTAAACCCGTTGCGGTAATTCCCACCGATATTAATGGTAATTATATCTTCAGTAACTTGAAACCGGGCAATTATGTGGTGACCTATACACCAAAAGAAGCCGGTTATCAGTTGTCTAAAGGCGGTGCAGATGCGGATACCGATCCATCTGATACGGATAGTAACTGTAAAGTCATTAATGGCAAGTTCCAAACGCTGCCAGTGACCTTAATGCCGGGGACTGAACCGGATACCGATGTTGATAAAGATAATGTCAACGCTAATAGTACCGTTGACTGTGGTATGTATCGTCCGGTCGGCTTGGGTAGCCGTATCTGGATTGACCTAGACGGTAATGGAAAACAAAACAATAATGAACCGGGTGTGCCAAAAGCCACCGTTACCTTATTGAATGCTGACGGAACACCTGCCAAAGATGTTTTTGGTCAGGATATTCCTGCCCAAACCACCGATATTGATGGTAAATACTTCTTCGGTAACTTAGCGGAAGGTAAGTATATTGTAAAAGTTACGCCACCCGCCGGTTATGAACCAACCGCAGCGGTAGATGACCCAAACAATGATGATAGTACCGATAGTAATGGTACAACTCTGACAACCGGCGGTATTTTGAGTAACCCGATTGATCTAACATGGGGTGCTGAGCCTGTTAACGACGGTGATAACGACCCAGCGACTAACTTAACCATTGGCTTTGGTTTCAAACCCAGTTTAGGGGCTGCGCCGATTCCAACCTTAAGTGAGTGGAGCTTAATTCTGATGAGCTTGTTAATGGCAGTAACGGCCTTTTTCCGCCGTCGTGAACGATAAGATATCTAACTCATCATAGTCAGTAAGACCAGCCTTGTGCTGGTCTTTTTGTTTTGTCCGTTTTTTATAGCCGCTAATGAAGTATGTCGATCTTTCTAAGCTGAATATTCGCTATTTTAGAATCACTACATAAATTTGTAGCGTTATGTAAGTTATTATTTAATAAGGAAATTAAGTTATGACATGTGGACTCTTATCTGGTTTATTGGGTGGCTTCCAAAATAATCAAGTAAATACGCCTGCTAATTATTATCCAAATACGGGTAGTAGTTCAGGTTGTTATTCTAATACGCAAAATAATCAGTTCTCTTCACCTAATATGAGCTTATTTGGTAATGCCCAATCTTCTGGCAATAACTTAATTAGCCAATTATTAGGCGGGATTCAAGGCGGCAGCTCTGGTAATGTAGGTATGCAGAGTCAAGCTGGTCAAGGTTATGGTGTATTAGGTTCACTGTTGGGTGGTGTGGCTACTGGCGTACACCATACAGCCGAGAATTTAATCTCAGCTACTGGCTTAGGTGGGTTATTTGCACCGATTGACGATGCGATCATTCACCCGATTTTATGGGATCCTATTTCTATGCTAACGGGGTATGACGTGAGTTCACACCCCTCAGGCGTAACGAATGTATCTAATCCATTAGGCGTAAAACGTTAATTTTACGTGCTTTAACATAAAGCCTAAGTATTAAACTTAGGCTTTACCATCACTAAAACGATCTAAATGCGTTAATAAAGTACTAGCCGCATTCGATAAAGAGCGGCGTCGATGGGTAATTACGCCTAATTGGCGTGTGAGTTTTACGGGGGTATTGAGTACCACCATTGTCTTATCGACTAAGGTATGCGGTAACACGGACCAACCAAACCCTGCCGAAACCAGCATCTTTAAGGTGTCTAAATAATGGGTTGTGAGATAGATATTCAGTTTGTGCGTTAGCGCTTGAAAAGCTTGGGCAATTAACTGATAGGTATAGGTATCCTTCCCCGGCAAAATACAGCGCTCAGCTTGTAACGCTTCTAAACTAACTTCCGCAAATTGTGCTAACTTGTGCTCTCGATTCACAACAATATGCAATTCATCTTGCCATAACGCTTTGGCATGCAGTTGTGGCGGTAATTCAGATGGCAAGGTAATAAACGCCAGTTCCAAGTCGCCTTGTTCGACTGCTTCACAGGCTTGTTCTGAGCCAACAAAATGCAAATCTAAGTGTACATCGGGATAAGTGGTGTTAAAAAAACTCAGAAAGGGTGGCAACCGATGCAAGCCAATATGGTGGCTTGTACCCATACTTAATGAGCCAGCCACTTGTTCAGATAATTGCGAGGCAATACGCCGAATATCCTCTAATTCATAACGTAAATTTTGCGCACGCGGTAATAAGGCGCGTCCCGCTTCTGTGAGCGTTACCTTACGATTAATCCGATTAAACAACGCTGTGCCTAATTCGGTTTCGAGGGCAGTAATGCGTTTACTAATGGCTGGTTGGGTTAAAAATAAAATCTCCGCTGCTTTAGAAAATGATTGCTGTTTAGCGACTTCAATAAAAGCTGTCAGATTATTAATATCCATGATCTCCATTCTTTTAAGGAATGTATAAGATGAAAATTATGAATTTTATTTATTCATAATCTAATGGTAGGCTATGCCCATCCATTTGTTTAGAGGAAGCAGCAGTGTCAGGCAAAACGCTCTACGATAAAGTCTGGAATGCCCATGTTGTTCGGCAAGAAGCTGATGGGACTTGTTTACTGTATATTGACCGCCAACTGGTGCATGAAGTGACCTCTCCGCAAGCGTTTGAAGGTCTAAAAATCGCCAATCGCAAGCCTTGGCGGCTCAGTTCCATGTTAGCAGTGCCTGATCACAATGTTCCTACTACTGGCTTAGAGCATGGAATTACCGATCCAGTTTCACGCTTACAAGTAGAAACTTTAGACCAGAACTGTGCTGAGTTTGGTGTGACCGAATTTCGCATGGGTGATATTCGCCAAGGCATCGTGCATGTGATTGGTCCTGAACAAGGTGCAACCTTGCCCGGCATGACCGTAGTCTGTGGTGATTCACATACTTCTACCCACGGTGCATTTGGCGCATTAGCGCATGGCATTGGTACATCTGAAGTTGAGCATGTTATGGCGACTCAATGCTTAATTCAGAAGAAAATGAAAAACATGCTAGTAAGTGTGGACGGTAAAGTTGCACCCGGCATCACCGCCAAAGATATTGTCTTGGCAATTATTGGCGAAATGGGTACAGCAGGTGGTACAGGTTACGCCATTGAATTTGGGGGGCAGGCCATCCGTGATTTATCGATGGAAGGGCGCATGACCGTCTGCAATATGGCGATTGAAGCGGGTGCGCGAGCGGGGATGGTGGCAGTTGACGATACGACCATTAACTATGTAAAAGGGCGTCCGTATGCACCCAGTGAAGCAAACTGGGATAAAGCCGTTGCGGCATGGCGTGAGTTGCATTCCGATGTTGATGCGCAATTTGACCGAATAGTCCGCATTGATGCTGCTAGTATTAAGCCACAAGTGACTTGGGGCACATCGCCTGAAATGGTATTAGCCATTGATGGTATGACACCCGACCCAGCGCATGCCAATGATCCAGTACAGGCTAATGCCATTCGTGCCGCTTTGAAATACATGGGCTTAGAAGCCAATACACCGATTAATACGGTTGATGTGGATAAAGTCTTTATCGGCTCTTGTACCAATTCACGCATTGAAGACTTACGGGCAGCCGCCGAAGTGGCTAAGGGGCGTAAAGTAGCGGCTAACATTAAAGTGGCTATGGTCGTGCCCGGTTCTGGTTTAGTCAAACAACAGGCTGAACAAGAGGGCTTAGATAAAATATTCTTAGCGGCTGGTTTTGAATGGCGTGCACCGGGTTGCTCCATGTGTTTAGCCATGAATGCAGATCGTTTAGAACCGGGTGAACGTTGTGCTTCAACCTCTAACCGTAATTTTGAAGGACGGCAAGGGCAGGGCGGACGAACCCACTTAGTTAGTCCTGCAATGGCAGCAGCAGCGGCAATCGCAGGTCATTTTGTTGATGTACGCACTTTATAAAGGTGATAACCATGAAAAAATTAGTAACTGTTTTATCTTTAGCCGCTTTTGTTGCCTTAGTGGGTTGCAGCACTGTAAAAGGTGTGGGCAAAGATGTAAAAAAATTAGGCGGTAAAATCGAAAATAAAGCCGAAACCGTACAAAAGAAACAAGAAGCAAAGTAAGACAATCTAATGGATAAATTTATTGTACATACAGGTTTAGTCGTACCGTTAGACCGCCCTAATGTGGACACGGACGCTATTATTCCTAAGCAATATTTGAAATCCATTAAGCGGACGGGCTTCGGCCCGACGCTATTTGACGATTGGCGCTATAACGAACCGGGTGAACCGGGGATGGATCATAGCCAACGTCAAGTAAATGCGGATTTCGTATTGAACTTGCCTCGTTATCAAGGCGCTTCTGTTCTACTCGGGCGGGAGAATTTTGGTTGCGGTTCTTCGCGTGAACATGCGGTATGGGCTTTAACTGATTACGGTATTCGTACGGTAATTGCGCCCAGTTTTGCTGACATTTTCTTTAATAACAGCTTCAAAAACGGTTTGTTACCGATTGCGCTAGATGCAGCGCATATTGATCAAATCTTTCGTGAAGTTGAAGGTTTGCCGGGTTATCAATTAACGGTAGATTTGCCAGAGCAAAAAGTAATTACTCCTAGTGGTCAAGCCTTTGATTTTTCAATTGATGACTTCCGTAAATATTGCTTATTGCATGGTCTGGACGATATCGGTTTAACCTTGCAACACGCTGATGAGATTCGCGCTTATGAAACACGCCGTAAGCAAGAAGCGCCTTGGTTGTTTTAAATAATTGATTGGACTATTAGGGTTAAGATGACACACAAAATTCTTGTATTACCGGGCGATGGGATTGGCCCTGAAATCGTTGCTGAAGCTGTTAAAGTGCTGGATGTGTTTGTTGCAGAAGGTGCACTGAACCTGCAATTGGATTATGCCAATATCGGCGGTATTGCGTATGACAAAGAAGGTCAGCCTTACCCTGAAACCACTCAAGCCTTAGCTAAACAAGCCGATGCGATTTTATTGGGGGCAGTCGGTGGTCCTCAGTATGACAAGCTGGATCGTCCTTTACGCCCCGAACGTGGTTTATTAGCCATTCGTTCAGATTTAGGCTTATTTGCTAATTTACGCCCTGCCATTCTGTATGAAGAATTGGCGTCTGCTTCCACTCTAAAACCTGAAGTGGTAGCCGGTTTAGATATTATGATTGTGCGTGAATTAACCGGCGGTATTTATTTCGGTCAACCGCGTGGTATTCGGGTGTTAGACAATGGCGAGCGCCAAGGCTATAACCCAGCAGTCTACAGCGAATCTGAGATTGAACGTATTGCCCGTGTTGGTTTTGAAACGGCTATGAAGCGTAATAAGCGTCTGTGTTCAGTGGATAAAGCCAATGTGTTGGAAGTTTCTGAATTATGGCGTGAAATTGTTGAAAAAGTGGGTAAAGACTTCCCAGAAGTTGAATTGTCACATATGTATGTCGACAATGCAGCGATGCAATTAGTGCGTGCGCCTAAACAATTTGATGTGATTGTAACCAGTAATATGTTTGGCGATATCTTATCGGATGCGGCTGCTATGTTAACCGGTTCGATTGGTATGCTACCGTCTGCCTCTTTAAATTCATCAGCTTGTGGTTTATATGAACCCATTCACGGTTCGGCTCCCGATATTGCGGGCAAAGGCATTGCCAACCCATTAGCCACAATTTTGTCGGTGGCAATGATGTTACGCTATAGTTTAAACCGTAATGATTTAGCACTACGCATTGAACAAGCTGTGAAACAAGTATTGGCACAAGGTTACCGTACTGGTGATATTTATACCGATGGTTTACGTAAAATTGGTACAGCCGAAATGGGTGATGCCGTAGTTGCCGCTTTAAAAGGTTAAGGAATGACCCGTACATACAATATTGCAGTCGTAGGCGCGAGCAGTTTAGTGGGTGAAGCCATTTTAGACTTGCTGGCTAAACGTAAATTTCCCAGCGCCAAAGTCTATGCGTTAGATGCAGAGACCGACGGTGAACAGGATATTGATTTTGGCAATCGAAGCTTGGACATTAATCTATTGGCTGAGTTTGATTTCAGTCTGGCGGACATTGTGTTCTTTGCAGCGGATGAGTCAACCACAGCTTTGTATGTACCTAAAGCATTAGCGGCGGGTTGCACGGTCATTGATGACAGTGCAACTTATCGCTTTGACGAAAACGTGCCACTAGTGATACCAGAAGTGAATGCTACGGTATTAGCTAACTGTTCTGCTAAGTTAATTGCCAGCCCGGGTAGCAATACCACACAACTGCTAGTGGCATTAAATGCTATTCATGCGGCGGTACGTATAACACAATTAAATATTGTGACGTATCAAGCCGTTTCAGGTTCAGGGCGCGCAGGTGTTGAAGAATTGGCGAAACAGACTGCTCAATTGCTGAATGCACGTGCCATTGAGCCAAAAGTTTATACCGCTCAAATTGCCTTTAATTTAATTCCACAAATTGATGAGCTACAAGACAACGGCTATACCAAGGAAGAAATGAAATTGGTATGGGAAGTCCAGAAAATTTTGGATTCTAAGACAGTACAAGTTAATGCGACGACCGTGCGTGTACCCGTATTTTTTGGGCATTCACACGTGGTACAAGTAGAAACTGCCACGAAAATAACCGCCGTACAGGCTAAGCAGTTATTACAGCAAACCCCAGGACTCATAGTGCGAGATGAGTTTCCACCCACTCCTGTGACGGATGCTGTTGAAAGCGAGGCAATTTATGTAGGTCGCCTACGTGAAGATATCAGTAGACCGCAGGGATTAAACTTGTGGATCGTGGCGGACAATGTGCGTCGGGGTGCTGCGCTGAATTGCGTGCAAATTGCTGAAACGCTTATCCGCTCGAATGCCGCTTAACCTCAGAATTCAGCGCAAATTAATTCGTGGTTCTCGACAATAGCTATATGAAAATCTGATTCGTTTAAGAGGTTTTCACGGGGCTTAATCAGTCTAGATTGCTTGCTGTAACAGACTGTTATATAGTTTTGGCTTTAGAAACAATAATTACAATCGCTGTCCATCCAAAATAACAAGGGCTATAAAATTCTATTACAAAGGATGCGCCAGGGATGCCACAATCGTATACCAAAAAGGGGAATTGCAGTGAATAAACAGGCTTTGAGCTTAGCGGTTGTCATTGCCGGAGCATATCCTGCTGCTTCCAATGCATTAGGACTCGGCGACATTGAGTCCAACTCACATTTAAATCAACCACTACAAGCGCGCATTGAATTATTAGCTGCTTCCCCCGCAGATACCAATCAATTACAAGTGCGTTTAGCCTCACCGGATGTCTTTAAACGGGTAGGGGTGGCACGTCCCTCGTTTCTCAATAATCTACAATTTACGCCTACCACACAAGGTGGTAAGCCGGTTATTTTGGTTACGTCTGATGCACCGATTCAAGAACCGTTTGTTAATTTCTTATTAGAAGTGAGTTGGCCGCAAGGGCAATTGCTGAAAGAATATACGGTTATGCTTGATCCGCCCGTCTTAATGCAACCGGGTAATACTGTGGCGGGTGAGGCTAGCGTACGGGCTGAGCCAAAAGCAGCAGGTACAGTGCGTCGTACGAATGGGCAACGTACCGCACGTAGTACTGGGCATCAGGAAGCACCGCAGACTATGGAAGTGGGAGCAACCGTCAATGCTAATAATGTAGAGGCAAATCCAAGTCCTGCTGCTGTAGCTACGCGGGTTTATCGGGTTAAACCGGGTGATACCCTGTTTAAGGTAGCATCAAGAGTACGCCAAGCGGGTGTTAGCAATGAACAAATGATGATGGCTTTATTTAGAGCCAATCCTAAAGCGTTCTTAGATGCTAATATTAATAATTTAAAGGAAGGGGCGACGCTAAAAGCGCCTAAGGCCAGTGAAGCTGATAATATTTCACGGGCGGAGGCTCGTCGCCAGATTCGCCAGCAAAATGCGGATTGGCGTAATTACCGTCAAACACTGGCATATTCTGGGGTTGCGCAACAAGAAAATAGAGTAGTAGAACCCGCTAGTGCCAAAAACAATACGCCTAAAGTTAGCAATGCAAGCACGAAAAATAATCAAGCTCGCTTAGAAGTCTTGGGTTCAAAAGACGCTAAATCCGTTGAGAAAAATAATGCGGTTGCTGCGGGTAATAACGCTAAGTTAGCAGAATTAGAAAAAGAATTGAATTTAGCGCGTGAATCATTGTCTGCGCGTCAAACTGAAAATCAAGAACTGAAATCACGGGTGAGTGATTTAGAATCTATGATTAGTAAGAAAAATCGCTTGATTGCTTTGCGTAATGACCAATTAGCCGGTTTACAAAAACAATTAGCTGATAATGGTATTAAAGCTGAGCCATTAGCTGAAATTAATGAAACGACTGGCGAAATCATTAAGCCAGCGGCTACGCCTCCTAATCCAAATACAGCCAATACACCGGAGCCTAAAGACTTACAAAATCAAGTCACTAACATAAGCGATAATAATACGGTCGTGCGTGCTGAAAATACGCCAGCTACACCGACGGCTGCTACACCTGTCTCACCCGCGACGGCGGCTATGCAAAGCGCAACTGCCCCCAGCCAACCGCCTGTAAATACAACCGCGCCTGTGGTTGAGCCACCGAAGCCCATTGAAACGCCTACAGTCGAACCTGCTAATCCCGTAGCCGTAGCGCCTATTGAAGCAGCGACAGCCTCCGCTACAGAAACCTCGGAAGAGGATTGGTTAAGCTTACTGACTTCACCTTTAGCCTTACAGTTGGGTGCTGGGGCGTTAGGTCTATTAGCATTATTGTATTTATTAACGCGTTTCTTAGGAAAAAATAAAGGCAATAAACCGCCTAAGAACCGTAAAGTGATGTTAGACGATACGGAAATTACGGACAATTTTGATAATCATGCTACTAATTTCGACGCGCATTCGTTAGAGCAAGAACTGAACAAAGCTGAGAATCGTTCAGGTTATAATAAAGTGAGTCAGGATTTGTTTGAGCAAGACGGTAGCCAAGCATGGGGCGATAATACCAAACATACCGACGATGCTGCTCACGCCAGTTCAGATGAAGATGATTTAATCACAGAAGCAAATGTATATATTGCCTATGGCTTATATCAACAAGCAGAAAGTGAACTGAAAAAAGGTATTGAACGTCATCCAGAGCGTTTAGAGTACCGCCATAAGTTATTAGAATGTTATTTTGTGGCGAATAATCGTGAAGCCTTTGATCGTCAGGCAGAACAATTTGCCAGCTTAAACGGTGCAAATAAAGATAAATTATGGAAATCTATTAGTGAATGGGGGCGTAAATTAAGCCCAGATAATAAACTGTATGTCGAAAATGCAGATTTAGCGGCATTGGCAAAACCGGCAACTGTTGCAACGGCTGTTGCTGTTGCAGCCGTAGCAGCAGCCAGTGTGCCTGCGGTCGCTGCCGCTGCTACCCCGGATTTTGCGGATGAATTTGATTTCGATTTAGATAGTTTATTAGCTGATACTGCGCCCGAGAAAATCAAAGCAGATATAGCAGCGACACCTGTGCAAGACAATAAAACGCTAAACAGTGTGGCACAACCTGCTTCTACAAGCACCGAATTAGATGATCTGAATAGTTTAGATTTCGATAATCTAGACTTAGATAAGTTACTTCAGGAAGAAATTAATGTAGCTAGCCCTATTGTTAGCCAAGAAACCTTTGTTAAAAAGCCTGAGCCTGTTAAAGATACGACGCCCGTATTGCCGGAAATTGAGTTACCCGCGACCACTAAAGTCGATTCCTTATTAGATGATGGTTTATTAGACTTTTCGATGGATATGTTGGACGGTGATAAGCCTGCGCCAACGGCTGCTATAAGCCAGCCAGTTGAGCCAAAAGTGGAAGCAGCTACTGCGAAGGCAGTGCCACATGTGGCTAATTTGAACTTGCATTTAGATAACAATAGCGTCAATCGTATTTTACCTAAAGATACGTTCTATGCACCGCCTGCTGCGGATGATAAAGATTGGTTAGGCGATATTGACGATGCCTTATCCTTCCTTGATTTCCCTGATGAAGAAATTGATCTACACGAGGCGCATATCAGCACCAAACTGGATCTCGCGCGCGCTTATTTAGATATGGGCGATATTGAGGGGGCGCGTTCAACCTTAGAAGAAGTGATGGTGGAAGGTAACGATGACCAACGCCGTGAGGCAGAAAACTTATTACATCAAACAGGTTGAGTAATCTAATAAATCTGGTTATAAAGGTCGGTCTTTTACCGACCTTTTTTATATTCAGCTCTACTTATGAAATTTGCCGCTTGCATTGAATACGACGGTAGCCAATTCTTTGGTTGGCAACGTCTCAGCCATGCACCTACCGTGCAAGCACAGGTTGAACAGGCCTTATCTAAAGTTGCTAATGAAACGATTGCTGTGATTTGTGCCGGGCGCACTGATACAGGTGTACACGGTATCGGGCAAATTATTCACTTTGAAACCACTGCACAACGTGCATTACAGGGTTGGTTATTAGGTAGTAATGTTAATTTAAGCGATGCGGTGTGTATGCGTTGGCTTCAACCTGTGGATGAGTCTTTCCATGCTCGTTTTTCTGCTAAATCAAGACGTTATCGTTATGTAATTCTCAATCGTTTGGCGCGTCCTGCTTTATTAGCCAAGCGCGTTTATTGGCAACATCAAACCTTAGATGCTGATGCTATGCACGAAGCGGCTCAAGTTTTAGTGGGAGAACAAGACTTTAGTAGTTTTCGGGCAGCCGGTTGCCAAGCACGTCACGCCATACGTGAAATTTTTTCCGTATCTGTCACGCGTGAAGCCGACTGTATTTATATTGATATTGTTGCCAATGCCTTTTTGCATCACATGGTGCGCAATATCGTAGGTTCTCTATTAAAGGTTGGCAATGCCGAACGGCCTATTAGTTGGATAGCAGAGGTATTAGCTTTGCAAGATAGACGTAAAGCAGGCGTGACCGCACCCGCACAAGGCTTATATTTTGTACATGTTGATTATCCAGCCGAATTTAACTTACCAACACATTATCAGTTACCGCATTTTCAGCTTTAATCCAAGTATTTATACTGGCTTGGTTTTATTATAATTCTGTTGATTAAGTGAGTTCGTCTTAAAATATAGACATTTCGCGTAAAAAACCGAACATGAACTGAAACTGAACTATACTCAAATAAAGCAGTGTCAGACAAGGAGTGTCTCCAATGAACGGTTTAATACAATCGGCGCGTAAGCGTACACAAACGGGGCATGTTGGAAGTTATCAAACCACAGACAATAACCATCATATTTATAAAATAAATACATGGAAATATGCACCACCCAATATGCGGTTATTAGCAATGGCAGTAGATTTAAGCATTATTGGGTTGTTGATGCTAATTTTAATTATGTTGGAATACGGTGATATTTGGTTAATTGACGCTGAAGTTAAGCTGGATCTTACCACCTATTTTGCGCTTAGCTGTATTCCCTTTTTATATTTTGTTGGTTTTCAATGTGTTTTTTCGGCATCACCCGGCAAATTATTGTTATCTCTGCAAGTATTAGATGCAGATACCCAAACAAACTTAAGTAACCTGAGTTCGATGTAAGCAAGTAGCAGCCTTTTGTGGAATACTTCATGGGATAACCACATCCTAAAATTACCCACGCAAGGCTGCTACCCTGATGTTAACACGACTGTTCTGCGAGATAGATGATTTTTGCCAAGGCTTTTTACCGCATTGGAAAGCGAGTGTATTAGAACCCCCGACCACCCGCCCAAAGCGGAATCGTCCGTGTGGTTTAAGTCTGAGTGAAGTGATGACGATTTGGGTACATTACCATCAATCAGGCTATCACACCTTCAAGTGGTATTACCTCAAACATGTTCAAGTCTATTTGAAGTCGGCTTTTCCTCAGTTGCCCAGTTATCAACGGTTTATTGAGCGCGTTCCCGATGTATTAGTGCCGCTGACGCGGTTCATGCAATCCCGCTGTGAAGCCAGTCGCGGAATTGCCTTCATTGACTCCACCCCCTTACGCGTCTGTGACAATATTCGGATTCCCCGTCATAAGACCTTTGCCAATACCGCAGGACGAGGGAAGTCATCCACCGGCTGGTTCTATGGCTTCAAGCTGCATCTCGTGGTGAATGATCAAGGTGGTATCGTGTCCTTTGCCTTAAGTGCGGGTAATGTCGATGATCGCCAACCCGTTCCCACCCTGATGAAATCCGTGGTTGGCAAAGTCTTTGGGGATGCAGGCTATCTCTCTCAGGCATTGGCTCAACAACTCGCTCAGCAAGGCATTGAATGGATTACCTCGTTACGGAAAAATATGAAACAGGTCGTGCGTTCTACTTTCGATCAATTGCTCTTGCGTAAGCGTTTTATCATCGAAACCATTAACGATCAGTTGAAAAATCAATCGCAAATTGAGCATTCTCGCCATCGTTCACTGCCTCATTATGTCGCTCATGTCATCGCCGGGCTTATTGCGTATTCCTATCAAGCGAAGAAACCCTCATTGAACTTAAATATCAATGCGTTAGCCATACTCTAATGCTATGCCTTACGTCGAACTCAGGTTAAGTACTCTGCAATGTGTATTACGTTATGTTGGTTATTTGTTGCTAATAATCAGTTTAGGCTTGGGTTTAGGTGGAATTTTTAATGGGCGCAAAGGTCAAGGTTGGCACGACCGTTTAGCCCATACTGTGGTTGTACAACGCTAAGTTTTATTAGGGACGCAATTGATAAATGGGTTGTGAATCATGCGTCAAAAGTTGGTGCTCGCGTAACCATACTTGAGCATCTTCTGCATCATTTTCAAACCAAGCTTGGGCTGAACCTAGTCTAAAACTATAACCCCAATTATCCATATCTTGTAACATCCGTTGTTTTCCCATGTGAGTTAGTTGCTGGGCTAAAATAATTTGTAAATAACAAACTGCATCTTCTTCATCCGTTTCTCCACCCGCATCGGTATGCAAATTGTCTCGACGTATTTGATCCATACAAATTGTATGACAAGCCTCATGCAAAATAGAATGTAAGGGCGTATCTAAACGTGCATATACCATTAGACCAATAATTCCGGCCTCTTCTGCTTGCCAGTAACTTCCCGGAATAGTGGTATTATTCGGAATAATTTGTAGTGTTAATCCATAGCGATTTAATAGCGTTTGAATTTCGTTTAAGGGAAAATCTTGTAAACGTAGAATAGTTGACATAGAAACTTAAAAGTATTGCTCAATTAAAAAAGCACAAGACTAATGCTTGTGCTTTATAAAAATAGATTGCCGAAATACAGTTTACATCAATTTTAAACTACGCAATGTAGAAGTTACAGTTTTTGAATGGGTAGTTTTAGCATCGCCAGTCCGATGTTTATAATAATAGTCGTTATAATCATAGCCATAACCACTGCCTTTAGACATATCAACCCGGTTTAATAAGATACCGGCTACATTGGCTTGTGATTGACGTAAGCGCTTCAGCGCATTTAAGACCGCACCTGTGCGAGTGCTTTCTGAACGTACTGCCATTAATGTAACATTAGCCGCAGAGGATAGTACTAACGCATCAGCTAAACCCACCACAGGCGGACCATCCAGAATAATTTGATCATAATGTTCTCTAGCAAGATCTAATAAGCTATGCATACGCTCAGAAGATAATAATTCGGCTGGATCTTCTGGGGATGTACCCGCTGCAATAATAAACAAGTTAGGAATGCTGGTAGCTTGTACTAAATCAGTGGCTTCAATTTTACCTAACAAGTAATCCGCCAAACCGTAGGTGGGTTTCATGGCTAAGGTTTTATGCAAAGCAGGGTTACGCAAATCAGCATCAATTACTAACACTTTATTGCCTGCACTCGCATAAGCACTGGCTAGATTAACTACTGTTGTGGTTTTACCTTCACCTGCACAAGCACTGGTTACGAAAATAATACCTTTATTTTCATCCTTGAGTAAGAAGCGCAACGCGGTACGCAATGAACGGAAGGATTCTGCTACGTTTGATTTGGGCGACTTAATGGTTAACTGTGCCATTTGACTAGGGGTATTGTTTAAGACTGCGGGCACAATACCCAAAACAGGCAAGCGTGTTTCGCGTTCTAGCGTATTAATATCCTTAACCGTATCGTCTAAGAATTCACGTAAGAACACCGCAGCCACACCCATTAATAAACCCAGTAATGCGCCAAACGCTAGATTGGTAGCCAAATTAGGTTTGAATTTCTTTAAAGGTATTTCGGCTTTATCAATCACCGTAACATTGTTTGCGCCCACTCCACCTGCAATGCTGACTTCTTTCAAGCGTTGCAATAAGTTTTGATAAAGCTGCTGATTGGTGGTGACTTCACGTTTCAGTGTACCGTAAGCAATCGCTTTGTCTTGTTCTTGCATGGCTTCGGATTTGGCTTTAGCAATGCCTTCATGCAATAACCCCTCTTTCTTTTTCGCACTTTCGTACTCGCCTTTAAGGGAGGCCAATTTAGTAGAAACCTCTACATCAATTTGCGTTTCGAGGTTTTTAATTTGGGTACGTAAGCTAGCGGAAGGTTGTTTATCGTATTGAGCTTTAAGCTTATCCAAGCGCTGGCTCAAGGCTTGTAAATACGCCGCATTGTCTTCAAGTACACCGATACGATCCGCTAACTTTCTATTTTTATCTGATAGCAATTCATATTTACTTTCTTTTTCAATGCGTTGCTTCTGCGCTTGTACTAATTCTTCTGAAAGATTTTTTAAGGCAAAGGATGAAGTAGTGGTTGCTTCTGCATCATCAATTTGGAAAATTTCATGATCGCGGGCATATTGATTGAGGCGTTGTTCAGAATCTTCTAGTTTTGCCTTAGCTTCTTCAACACTTTTAGTCAGATATTGCTTAGCTTCTTGAGTGTCAGTTACCCGGCGCTCAATATTGCGCTTTTCAAAGGCTTTAACAACCGCATTAGCAATTTGTGCCGCTTGTTCGGGCGTTGAGCCGTCGTAATGCACCGCTACTAAACGCGAATTCATGATAGGTTCAACGCTTAGGTTCTCTAGAATTTTGTTTTCTAATTCTCTTTCTTGATTGTTTGAGGAATCAAGCCCTAGCCATTGTTTGACTCTAACGATTGCAGATGGCGAAGCGAATTGATCTTTGAGATTTAAATCCTTGATCACTTGAGCAGCCAAGGCTCGACTACGTATCAGTTCAAACTGGGTTTGGTAGAAATCACGCGTATCGCGAATATCCCCATTATTGAAGAATTCAACATCAATAACCTTGGTGGATTCACGTTCAATTTGCAGGGTTGCTGTGGCTCTATAAACAGGCTGGCTCATAAACGTTAAAATGATCGTTAACGCAATTGTACCGCCGATCAGAGAAGCCAATAATTTTTTACGACGAACTAAGGTTTTCCAAAATTCGCGTAAATCCAGACTATCCTGTACTTTTAAAACATCACTGGGGTGATGTTCTGCTTGAAGGGTAGTATTGTGAAAGCGTTTATCGTTTTGCATATTCGGAATACGTATTTAGGTTAACAGGTGATAGGCTGGGAAATACCTTAATAGCTCTATTATAGCCAGTTCAAATTCAGATTGTAGCAAGCTTTTATCCTAGCAGTCAGGAAACTTATGTATGTATGGTCAGCGTATATACTCAGCCTCGTAACAATAAATAAAATAATCCAGTGGTTCGCATGTCTTTCAGTGTGGAGAATGCTCAGTGATTTTGCCTAGTATTTACAGATGAACTGCCTATTGTATTGATTAAACGTCGTAATGGTGTTTCAAACCACCGATAAGAGGCAATCGCGCTTAGCGTTAATACCAATAAAAAGCTATAAAAATAAGCAGTTTCGTGGGTTAATAACCACGCAGGTGCTACTTTTTCATAAATACCATGCAAGGGCTTTTGCAAAATATATAAAGAATAACTGGCTTCACCTAATAAAATAAAAATAGGTAAACTAAATACAGTGCTTAACCAGCTTTTATTTAAAGCCAGCAACACAATTATGCTTAAAAATAAAGGGGCTATTAAGCCATTGGTGTAATCAATTCGGATATGCGTTAAATCAATAAAGTTATGGCGGGTCATCAATAATAAGCTAGTTAATAATGCTGTAATAAGCAACGCTATATTATTAATTCGAGGTTGCTGAAATCTGGCAAAGCCCTGTTGCTTTAGTTGAATGCCTACTAATAAACCTAATATAAAGGTATTAATATGCATAATAGGGTTATAGTAAATAAAGTCGTGTAAGCGATTAAACGGTTGGTAGCCAGATGAGTTTAATAAGGTCGTATGTATAATTTGGGTGAGCAACCAAATCAATAAGCCTAGTAAGCTTAATTTAGTAAGACTAAAGCGATAAGCCAGCGGTAGTAATAAGGGAAGACATAAATAAAAAAACATTTCTACTGAAATAGACCAGCCGGGAGCATTAAGCGTTAATGGGTAGCCCGGTATCCATGCTTGTAACATGCTTAGGCTTAATATAACTTTGAGTAAGTCGCTGCCTGTGCTTTGCCATTTGGCTAGTATCATTAAGAGTAAAGCGACTAAATAAACGGGGTAGATACGAGCAAGGCGTGCTAACCAATAGCGCCACGGTTTTAGCTGATATTGCGTCTTATCCGTTTCATAATAAGCAATAGCCATAATAAAACCCGACAACGCATAAAAATAGCTAACCGCAATTGAACCCATTGCCACAATTGGATTCAACCATGTTATAGAAGCCGGAAAAACCGTATTGCCATAATGAAAAAATACTACGGATAAAGCAGCTAAATAACGGGTAAAGGTTAGCTGATCTAGTTTCATAACTTAATAAGCATTTTTATCATATAAGGTTTTAAACGCTGTTACAAAAATAATTTTTATATCTAAGCCTAAGCTCCAACGATGGATATATTCCATGTCTAATTCGACCCGCTTTTGCATTTTATAAATGGTATCGGTCTCACCACGCCAGCCATTTACTTGTGCCCAGCCTGTAATGCCCGGTTTCATTAAGTGACGCAGCATATAACCCGGAATAATACGACGGTATTCTTCATTATGTGCCACTGCATGGGGGCGTGGACCCACAATAGACATATGTCCTTGCAATACATTAAAGAATTGAGGTAATTCATCCAACGAGGTTTTACGTAAAAATGCGCCGACTTTCGTAACCCGGTGATCATTACGGGTCGCTTGTGTGATTTTTGTGCCGTTTTCACAGACTGTCATAGTGCGAAATTTCCACACCTCAAACTTTTCGCCCCGTAAACCATGTCGGGTTTGTTTAAATAAGATCGGACCTTTAGAGGTTAACTTAATGGCTAAACTAATACCGATTAATAAGGGCGCAATAAGAATTAAAATGATGAAACTGAAGAATAAGTCTTCTAAGCGTTTGATAAAGGCACTGTGTAAAGATAAGGGGGCATCAAATAAACATAGAACAGGATGATCGGCAATTTCTAAATAACGGCTATTTAATAATGATGCTGTAAATTTATCGGGCAACATACGAATAGGCGTAATGGTATCAGCAAGATCATTCATGAGGTTTAAACTATTTAAAGCATGGCTATTATGGGGGGCAAGATAAATTTGATCCCATTCACCGTTGCGAGCGGCTTCGATCATATCATCGAGATTGCCCAAACAGGCGTATTGGCTAGGCAGTTCAACAGTCGTGGTTGCTGCGCCAAGGTCATAAAATCCGGCAATTTGAAAACCAGAGCTGGGTTGTTTTTCGATAGAGTCGGCAAATTGTACCGCTTGTTCAGTAATTCCGGCGATTGCAATGGTGCGATTATTAAAACCAATGCGTTTTAGAGAAGCTTGTATCGAGCGTAAGCTGTAACGGCTGGCAATCAGTAAGGTGGGAGTTACAAATAACCAACTAATCAACACTACGCGCGAGAATTGTTCAGAGGCCTTTGCTGAAAAAATAACAAAGATAAGGAACAAAAAGGTGCTTAGCCAGGTCACAATGATACGGATGGCTTCGTCGCGTAAGAAAGGGCGACCACTCCATGAGGTGTAAATATCAGTAAAGCGTCCAATGATGCTGAATAGCAAGGAGGCTCCTAATCCAGCCGCTAAGTAACCCGGTGAATTGTATTGAGGCGAATAAACAGACGCGAGGATGAGAATACCAAGGATGATTATGGTATCGGTGACCCTGTAAATTAGTTCCGAACTTACTGTTTTGTCCATTTTTAAGTTTTCCATCTACCGTTATCCTCTTGTCTGCGAATCTACTTTAGGTTCGCAATGGACTTTATTGTCAGTAAAACTTGTAACAATAACCGATAGTTGAGGCAAAAAAGCAACAAACGTTGGCTTTCCCTATCTTGTAACCCTCATCTCTACCGTTTTTTATATGTTACTGTTTATACAAGTAATTATTTAATAAAGCATTTAGGCGACACTCGAAAATGCTTAAAACTAATGCTGATTTTAGACTATTTAGACTATTTACCGTTTATCTGTCGTAAAAAAAATACAAACGTGTCAGTTTTCGAGATTAATTTCGCGCTGCGTAAAAATCAACCTTTTCTTGAGGTTAAATCCTTTTCCCATACATAGGTTTTTAAGGATTTGAATTGATGACGCGCCCGTAAACGAATCACGAAGGCAATACAGATATACACCAAGGCGGCTAATGCATTTTTACTATATAGTTGTTGTTGCAAAATCTGGCTATACGCTTTGTGCTCAACCTGCGTACAAAGCCCTTTTTGTGCAAGTTCCATGTTACCTAATCGGGCACGCGTCTTAATCTTGATAAGGGAAAAGAGGGTAGCAGGGGCAGTAATATAAATTTTACTATTAGGAATGTTAGCGCGTTCTTCGGGCTTGAATTGGCAACGCACAAACCCATCGTCATTAATCACATGGGGGAAGCTGACAAAGCGCTCATGCCCTTTTTGGCTAATCACATAGCTACAGGTGGCAACGACACCAGAGCGAATATACGGCAGTTGTAACCAAATTTTGTAATATTGTTTGACCCACCAAGAGGAATGTTGGGTGTCGATGACAGGTTCAGGTGCGCTCAATAAAGGTGCATTAGGCGCTTGCATGGCTTGGCTAATCGTTTGAATGGCACCTGCTGAAAGTACCGTATCTGTATCAATATAAAACACCGGCCAAGTGTTAATGTGCTTTTCTGCCTCGTTTAGTGCATTCACCTTTGAAGGCTTAGCAATCTCTAAACAAATCGCTTGAGGGTACTCATTGCGTACAATTGCGGCTGTATTATCTGTGCAACCATTGCAAGCTACAATTAGGGTATCTAAACCGGGCTGATGGATTAAACTATTTAAACAGCGTCGAATCACACTTGCTTCATTGTGTGCAGGCACAATTACCGTTGCCATTTAATGATACCCCTGTTGCCAATTTGCCCGTTGTTCAATCACTTTTTGCCATTCAAGTTGGGCTTCAGTACCGGCTTTTAAAAATTTATGTTGGATATGTTTGTTCCATACATATAAGGACAACAAGGCTTTGTAAAAAGGGCGTTTATACGCTGGAATATGCCGATGAATTAATTCAACTTTACCTTTTAAAAGTTTAATCATTTTACCCGAAAAATGACTGTGGCTAACCCCACCATGATGAATAATGCGGGCATCAGGTGTAACAATCGGTTGATAACCTAACGCTGTAGCTTTTAAACAATAATCGGCTTCTTCAGCATACATAAAAAAGCTGGCGTCTAATCCGCCCAGTTGATCCCATAGTTGTCGCGTTGTTAAGAAAAAACAGCCTGATAAAATATCCACTTCTTTAATGAAATCTCTAGCCCAATCACCATAATTAGCACTATTAAAAAATGCACTTTTATTAAAAGTTTTGCTTAAGCCTAATGCGCTAAATAATAGGTTTTTAAAGGTGGGTTTTTCCCATGCGTGTTGGCTATTTAAACTCAAATCATTATTTAAAGTCACTCCACCCCAAATGCCATTGTTGGGATATTGTTGGGCAAATTTAACTAGTTTATCAATAGCATTATCCAAGATAACTGTATCTGGGTTTAATAATAATAAATAGTGACCGCTGGCTTGTGCTACCCCTAAGCGTACACCGCCCGCAAAACCTAGATTTTGTTTGGATTCAATTAATTTTATTTGCGGAAATTGTTGGCGTAGAACGGCAACCGAATCGTCTGTTGATGCATTATCGACTACAATTACTTCAAATGAGGTTTCCAATGTTTCTTGATAAACAGAGGCGAGGGCACGTGTAATATAAGCAACAGTATTATAAGAAACCAAAATAATGCTTAAATTAGGAGTGTTCATGCCAATCTCCCATAAGCAATAGTTTGAATATTAGATCGAATTATTTTAGCGGGGTTACCGCCGACAATTGAACCTGAGGGGACATCTTTGGTAACAACACTGCCCGCACCTACAATTACTTGGTCGCCAATAGTAACACCCGGCATAATAATTGCGCCGCAGCCGATAAAGCAGTTCGCACCAATTTTGGTTTTTTGTTCAAATGCACCACCATGTCGCCGAGTTGCATAATCATGCGCTAAAATAATCGAATCAAATGCAATATAGGTTTTCTCACCAATACTTAAACATCTTGGATTGGTTTTATCCAAGCGAGCTTTAAAGGAAATACGTACGTCTGGTGCTATATCCATACCGTATAGACTGCGAAAATACCAAGTGCGTAGCCATAATAAACTATCGCGTATTTTTACTAAGCCCATATACATGGATTGATTAACGAAACGTAGTCTCATACTGGCGTCTCACTTGGGGTCGTAGGTTCGTGTGTGGTTTTAAGTGAGTAGGGTTGAGCAAAGTTATAAGCACTTTGTTGATTCCAAAGGTGATAATAACGAGCCCAACCACTCATACCCAATGCAAAGAAAAACATAGGTTGTAGTTTGCCAAAATAATCGACGGTAAAACCTATTAATATAAGAGAGAAAAATGATAATAACCATGCGGTTACCATCCAGCGGGTTTTGTCGTGATGATAACGTAATAGGTTCAAGGTGTTGAAAGCAGCGTATAGGCTAGCCAGCAATAAAACAAAGGCAGCAAATAAGCCATGCTGTAAAGCGATTAATAACCAAAAGCTGTCGATGCTATTACCAAACCAAGTTGAAATCCAATAAGGGCGACTCCAGTCATGTAAACCGGGCCCAATTAAGCCAATACCTACGACGGGGCTTTCTGCAATATCATCCATCGTATGTTCCCATTGCAACATACGGAAATAGCCTGTGTTGGGATTAAAGGTTAAGTATGAAATTAGAATGCCAAAGAAGCCGCGATTAGATACCGCTTGGATAATTAACGCGCCTGCAAGACCTGCAAAAAACAGCGCAATCCATAAGCGCCGTGCACTATCCCAAAAACGGACTAATACGGCGATGCCGCTTTGGAAAATTAAGGCTAATAAAGGGGCTGATGATAGCGTTAATGCCATCGAAGCTAATAGTGCACCTACATTAAGCCCTGCCCAAAGCGAACGTGTTCGATAAAATAACAGAAATGCAAAGGGGAAGAAGAAAGCCAGTAATGAACCGTATAAAATAGGATGCTCAAACAGACTTGTAGCGCGCATAATGCCATTACGAATGTAATAGTGCATATATAAGCGGAAATCTAAGGAGTCATGACCCGTAATAATTTTTGCTAGTTCATGCAAAAAACGATGTTGGAAAAAAGCTTCATAAGCGGAAAATAAGGTTAGGCTGGCTAAAATAATAATGAATGCTTGATTGATTTTATAAAAACGTTCAGGCGTCGTAATAAATAAGCGGGCTAAGTAAAATGCGCCTAAAGTTTCAATTGCATAAATGCCTGTAGATTTAACAGCTTGTGCTAAATCGTGGTTATACCAAATACTTGCAAACACTAATAATAGTAATGCGGTTAACAGAACATCAACTAAGTTAGCTTGTTCTAGCACTTGCCGAAAATTGAAAATGGCATACAGTAGACTTATACCTAAGATGATGCGATAAGGTTCAACGCGCACTGTGCCGACCATCGTATAAAATTCCACAGGAATAAATATGGAAATTACAAATAAAATGGCCAAGACTCGGATCATGTAAACGTCCTACTGCGTTTGCTTATGCAGATTTAATAGATGATTTTTGAAAAAAAGCCAAATGACACCGGCTGTGAGTACAAAATTGGCTGATAAAGTTGCAGTTGCCGCCCCTTCAATACCAAACTTGGGAATTAAAAAAAGATTAGCTAAAATATTAATAATTAAGGCAAAGCCAAGCAAACTATTCAAATAACGTACTTGATTTTCCATAATAAACATAAACGAAAACGTTAAACTAAAAGCCCGTATGAGTTGTGCAATTAATAATAAGGCTAAAGTGCCACTGGCGGCAATATATTCCGGTTTAAATATATTCAAAATAAGCTCGCCAGCTATTAATAATAAAACGGTAACTGCAACTAATACACCTGCAACCAAACCAGTAGATTGCCAAAAAAAACTTTTTAATTGAGCAGGATTGTATTTATGAATATTAAGCAAACGTGGATAAATTGTAGCGTCCAACGCACCGAGAAAAAATAGACTGATAAAAGATAACCGCGCTGCAACCGTAAATAAGGCTACATCTGCATTGCTTAATAGCCAACCAGTTAATAAGGTATCTGCCCATAACATTAAAAAGGAGAAGAAGGAAACAGGTGCAAGAGCTAAGGACTGATTTAAAACCGTTTTTAAAGCAAATGGTGTAGCGTGTTTATGTTTTAAGGTTCGCCACCAAGGTTTCAACCAATAAAATGAAGCGATTGCCGCAATAATGAGTGAGCCTGTATAGAGTAATAAATAATGTTGCTCACTACGGTAATAAAACCAACCCATTAATAAAGCCAGCATATAGCTAATAGCAGGTAGCGAGTTTTGTACTAAAATAGAATCCGCCGTTTTTTGCACCGCTTTTAAAAAGGTCGAATTCAACATAATAAGATTAAATGCGGGAATACCTAATACGGCTAGCCACAATAAGGGTGGATAAATACTGTTATCAAATAACCAGTGTTGCATCAAAGGTGAAACTAATAACCAGCCCAGCATAAAGATTAAACTGCTACGCAAAGTTAAGGCATAAGCTGCTTGTAAATAATAGATTTGTTGGCTTTGTTCGCTGGCACTTAAACGGGCAACTTCACGTACCACCCATTGCTCTACGCCTAAACGGCTAAATAAGGCGACCCCTGTGACTAGTGTCATTAACATAAACACCATGCCTGCTTCGTCCATTGGCAAGGTGCGTGTTAGCAAAATAGCGACTGCAAAGTTCAAACCTACCCCTGCGAAGCGGGCAATAGTTGAGATCAGTCCAGTTTTTAAGAGGGGATTGTTACGCCAGTTCATAGTTGACCTTACAGTGCTAAACGCGTTTGTAGGGTCTGGTCAAGAAAATCTACTAGGGCTTGACGGCGAGTTTGAGTGGTAATGGGGGCAGCGGTCAGGTTGTGACGTTGATCCAATAAAGCGTGTAGCTCAGCTTCAGTTTGCGCGGTATAAACACCGGGTAACTTTGCCATCCATGCCAAACCGTCCGCTTGATGATCGTTGCGATGTTCACCCAAGGCATGCTGCCGATTCATGACAATAATCGGTTTTTGACCCTCTAAGGCGGTAATAATATTGCCCATGCCTGCGTGTGAAATAATTAAGTCTGCTTCATTAAAGTGCTGATTGAAGGTCGGCATATCCATAAAGCGTTGCCACTGCATAGCTTGCGGTAGATAGTCACCTTCGGCGATTTGCGCCACACCCTGTTGATGGTTAGCGATTAACCAAGTGTCGACGGCTTTGATTAAGCGATCAAATGCGAATTGAGTACCCACTGCCACAAAGATCACAGCACTGACCCCTTAAATAGAATAGTTTGCTGGTCGCTTAAGTGCGGCCATTGGGTAAGAAATATATCAGCTTGCGCTTGTGCCAAGCGTCCGGCACGGGAAATTTGTTGCACATTGGCAATGCTATCAATCCAAATGGTTTGTATGCCTAAGCGTTTGCCTAACCATAAAGCCACCGCACCCGGGGCTGCCCCTGTGCTAATGATGGCTTGCGGTTTTTCGCGGCGTAGAATAGTGAACACTTGCCATGCACAAGGAATTAAACGCCATTTGTCATCAGCACTCACATCGGTAATCGGGTAAATACGCTTATTGACGTTATTTTTCCCAATAAAAGCGTCAGCCGTAGCATAAATAATCTGGTACTTGTCTTCTAAGCCCGCACAAATGCGCGTAAGTTGAATCCAATGACCGCCGGGTGAGGAAATCGCCAGCAATTTCGGCTTAGCATTCATGCAACTTTCCTCAAATAAAATGCGACTTGATCGCCTTGTTGTTCAAGGTTGAGTTGCTGGCTGCGTTGGGTGAATTGTTTAATATCTTGCTCAGAAAATAACGAATTACTGGGGTTATCCGCATACGATTTAGCATCGCGTAGCGGAATATCCTGTTGATATTGCTCGCTGCCCCAGAATTGAAATGCATTAGAATCGTAGACATATTGTTCCACTTTAAAGCCGCATTGTTCAGCTAAATGATGCAGACTTTGAATCGAATGCAGATATAAATGGCGGGGTGCATCGAGTTGTACCCAATTCACGCCATAGTGTTGCCACGTATAAGATGATACGGTGGGAACACGTACCAATAATTGCCCATTGGGTTTAAGCAAGTTAAACGCTTGCTTTAAGTGCGCTTGTTGATCAGGGACATGTTCGAGGGAGTGATGGAACATAATTACATCCCATAAGCCCGTTTCGCTGAAAATATCGCGCTTTTCAATGCGCAAACCGTTTGGATAATCCAGATCCGTTTGATTGAAGGGGTCTAGACCTAGCAAATTTTCAAAGCCTACATCACGCAAAGCATGCAATAAATGCCCTGCGCCACAGCCAATATCTAAAATTCGCATTTCAAGGTTGAGATTGAGGGGGCGCAGGCTGGCAAGTTTATCATTCGGTGATACCGCTTGCAGAGCCTGTCCCAACAGCGAGTTACCCATAACCGCATATTGGTCACGCTGCTTAATCAGTGCCTGCTTAAGCAGATTAGCGTTTTTCGTCGCGCTATACGAATAGTACGTTGCAGGCGGATAATAGCGTGCCAAATCGGCGGGAATCTCGGCTATTTGTAAACAGCCGCAATGACTGCATTCAAAATAATCATGTTCATCGCGTAGACCCAACATCATCTCTTTGGCGATATAGGTACGCGGCTGATCTGTATTCCCGCAGATGCGGCATTGCATAGGCAGTTATCCTTGTTAGTTGCTGTGTGTACCGAATAATTCAATGCCGCCCAACCAGAATTGGCCATTGCTTAAATACCAATCCAAGGTTTTGGCTAAACCCGACTGAAAGGTTTCAGCCGGTTGATACCCCAATTCGCGGCAGATTTTGCTGTTATCAATAGCATAGCGTCGATCATGCCCAGGGCGATCCGTCACATAGGTAATATGTTGTTTATGCGGGACGTGCGGCGAATCAGGGAAGCGCTCATCCAATAATGCACACAAGGTATGAATTAAATTCAGATTCGCTTGCTCATTATTGCCGCCAATATTATAGGTTTCGCTGACCTTGCCTTGGCGAATAATCAAATCAATGCCGCGATTGTGATCATCTACATATAACCAATCCCGAATTTGTTGCCCATCACCATAAATCGGCACGGCTTGCCCTTGCAATAAGCGCGAAATGGCTAATGGAATCAACTTTTCTGGGTATTGATACGGACCATAATTATTCGAGCAATTGCTAGTCGTGGTATTCAAACCATAAGTATGCTGATAAGCACGCACAATATGGTCGGATGCCGCTTTACTGGCGGCATAAGGTGAATTTGGTGCATACGGTGTAGTTTCAGAAAAAGCCGGATCAGTGGGTGACAGTGTGCCATACACTTCATCAGTCGATACATGATGGAAGCGATGTTGCCCTTGATAAGTGCTGTCTAACCACACGGTTTTGGCGGCTTTTAATAAACTATGTGTACCGTCAATATTGGTTTTCAAGAAGGCATCAGGGCCATAAATTGAACGGTCAACGTGCGATTCCGCTGCAAAATGCACAATCGTATCCAGTTGTTCAGAACGCAATAAGTCTTCAACCAAAGCTTGATCTAAAATATCGCCTTGCACAAACCGAAAATTGGCATTGTTCACTAAGCTTTGTAGATTTTCATAACGCCCGGCATAAGTAAGCGCGTCTAACACCACAAGGTGTACATCGGGGTAAGTGTTTAAATAATAATGCACAAAATTCGTGCCAATGAAGCCTGCGCCCCCCGTAACTAACAGGCGTTTAGGTTGATACTGGCTCATGACGCTGCTCCTTGGGCTTTTAATTGTTTTAACATACTACGTAAACTGACGCGCCAATGCGGCAAACTTGCACCTAATAAACTTTCAGTAGCTTGTTTGTCCATCACACTATAGGCAGGGCGTTGCGCAGGGGTAGGGTATTGGGCGGTACGTAATGGCTTAATTGGAATCGCTTGGCTGAGCAAGCCTAAACGGAGTGCTTCCTCTTGAATCGCCACGGCAAAATCATACCAACTGGCAACCCCATTATCCGCACAATGCCAAATACCCGCTGGGCGTTGTGCACAACAGTGCCATAAAGTTTGTGCCAGCGTATTCGTCCACGTTGGTGTGCCTATTTGATCGGCAATAACCCCTAACTGCTCCCGTTCTGCCATTAAACGCAACATGGTTTTGACAAAATTTGCGCCATATGCCGAATACAACCAAGAGGTTCGTATAATGGCGGCCTGTGGATTATATTGTTGAGTCAGTTGTTCGCCTTGCGCTTTGCTTGCCCCATACACACCTAAGGGATTGAGCGCAGCATCGGTGGCATAAGGCATAGACGCTGTGCCATCAAACACAAAATCCGTAGAAATTTGTAAAAAATAAATCGAATGGCTGGCAGTCGCTTTGGCTAAATATTCAACTGCTGTGGCATTAATTGCGTAGGCCAAGGCGGCATCCGTTTCGGCTTTATCAACCGCTGTATACGCTGCCGCATTGATTACAATAGCCGGTTGTGTTTGCACTAAGGTTTGTTGAATCTGCGCTGCATTTGTAATATCCAACTCTTGCGCATCGGTTAAAATCAGCTCAGTGTCTGCGGGACAAGTGGCTTGCAGCTCTGAACCTAACTGCCCCTTCGCGCCTGTAATTAATACCTTCATGCAAACACCTCGGCTTGCGCGAATACTGTACCTTGCTCATCTTTAGCGGATAATAGCGGCGCTTGTCCATTGACTAACGGCCAAGAGATATTCAAGTCGGAATCATTCCACAGAATGCTTTTTTCGGCGGCTGGATTATAAAAGTCCGTGCATTTATATTGAAAATCAGCCGATTCACTTAAGACATAAAAACCGTGTGCAAAACCCGCCGGAATCCATAACATGCGATGGTTACTGGCAGACAATTCCACGCCTACCCATTGACCGAAAGTTGGCGAGCTGCGGCGAATATCCACGGCGACATCAAATACCGCGCCTTGTGTTACGCGTACTAACTTACCCTGCGGATTTTGTAATTGGTAATGTAAGCCACGCAAAATGCCTTGGCGCGAACGGCTATGGTTATCTTGCACAAATTGCAAATCCAAGCCTAAGGCAGCAAAGGTGTTGGCATTCCAGCTTTCTAAGAAAAAACCACGTTCATCCCCAAACACCTTGGGTTCAAGGATTTTTACATCGCTAATAGCTGTTTCAATAAGCTTCATGGCAGCAAACCTGTTAAATAATGCCCATAACCGCTTTTCTTTAACGGCTCCGCTAAGCGTAATAAATCGTCAGCACCTATATAACCCATACGCCATGCAATTTCTTCTAAACAAGCGATTTTTAAACCCTGCCGCTCTTCTATTACCCGAATATAATTCGATGCGTCTAATAGCGAGGCATGGGTGCCGGTATCTAACCAAGCTGTACCGCGATTAAGCATTTCTACTTGTAGTTTTTGTTGCGCTAAATACAGTTGGTTAATGCTAGTAATTTCCAGTTCACCGCGTGGCGATGGTTTAACCTGCTTGGCTAATTCAACTACTTGTTTGTCGTAAAAATATAAACCCGTTACCGCATAGTTAGAGCGTGGTTTAAGCGGTTTTTCTTCAATGCTGAGTGCTTGCCCTTGTGCGTCAAAATCAACCACGCCGTAACGTTCAGGGTCACGGACATAATAGGCAAATACGGTTGCACCATGAACCTGTTGGTTAACCACTTGCAAACGGTTGGATAAGCCTTCACCGTAATAAATATTGTCGCCTAAAATTAAGGCGCACGGTGCACCTTCTAAGAATTGCTCACCAATTAAAAATGCTTGAGCTAAGCCTTCGGGTTTAGGCTGTACCGCGTATTGTAGATTAATCCCCCACTGGCTACCGTCACCCAATAAATGTTGAAATTGCAGTGCATCTTCGGGGGTAGTAATAATCAAAATGTCTTGAATACCCGCTAGCATTAGAACACTAAGGGGATAGTAAATCATGGGCTTGTCGTAGATAGGCATCAGTTGTTTACTAATAGCCTTTGTTAAAGGATAGAGACGTGTACCACTACCGCCTGCGAGAATGATGCCCTTACGTTTACTAGCAGATACTTGCATTTTTTAATAAGTTGTTGATGTTATCAGAAAGCGCAGATTGTAGACGAACCTAAGAAAAATGCAGCATATTCTGGCGAGTGGCAGCGAAAAAACTTAATAGAAGCTTAATTGATTGTTTGATAAAGAGAGTAGATAGTCTACTCCCTTCTAAAGCAGTATTAACGACAGCTACATTGTGCGGAAGAAATGCGGTCATTCCACATTTCACCGATGAAATTAGAATCACCTTCTTCAAATACTTTAGAACGACCATCTAAGCCTGGACGACTGTAAACGGTTAAGGTACAACCTTGTGGTACTTTAACCGCACTGGTTTGATCATCAATTTGTGCGTTCAAAATATTATGTACGGTATTAGCGGGTAAGGGTTGTGCAACACCTGTGAAATTCATATCACTGTAAAGCGTACAATTTTTGGGTGGCGGGGGGGCAAAGTCATTACGTTCATGTCGATGTCGCCAACCATCACGCCCACCATAATTATCCCAAGCTGCTTGGGGGCGCGGGGGCGCTGTACAAGTACAAACAGCAGATGAGGTTTGATTATCCCACAAACTGCCTAAATAGCGGGTTTGCCCGGTTAATACTTTAGTATCGCCTTTAAAATTAGCATCGGCATATAAAGTAACTTTGCAATTGGGGGTAGTTTGAATTGAACTAACTTTATTATCCCAACTGCGTCCTAAACTACCTAAACGTTCGCCCGGGCTAAGGCTTCTGGATGTGCCAGCATAATCGGCATAATCATAAATCGTACAATCTGCCACACTAACTTGACTAATACCCAATAGGCTGGCTGCTAAGACTACGCTTAGTCCCCATTTATTGATCATAATTCGACCTCACACTCATTTCACGAATACAACAAAGTCACCTAAGCGGGTGATTTTCCTTATTTGACCAATAAATAAAAGTAAGTTCATTCATGATTCAGACTTTTTATTTGCCAATGCACTACGGCAAGTCATCAGGGGTTGATAAATTGTGGTCGTGAGTGCCGTAAAGTCTTGTTTGAAATCTATCAATGGGTTGGTGTCATGATAAAATAGCACATACTCGGCTTGGTTCTTTTCGCCTTTAAATTGCCCTTTACCTTCCCAAGTACTCATCACTTTCTCAACGGTTTGTTCTTTTTTGCGGGAAGCCAAGTTAAATCCAGTTTTAGGAAAAAACGGTAGTGGGGCTTGTAAACCTTGCCAATAAAGTTGTAAGAGTTGCTGGAGCTGATTCAGCGCATCAGCGTAGGGTGCAAGTTGGTAACCGGCTAAGGTAAATTGTCGATCTTCGTCTTTTTCAATGCCATAAATAATAGTGCTTTCATGCCCCAGCGCACTTAATACCAAATGTTTAAGCCAAATATCCAACCATTGCCAATAACTTAAGTAATTTAATTCGTATAAAACGCGTTGCTGGTTGACTATTTTGTCCAATTCACCCACTAACTCAAAATCTTCTAATGCCAAGTGAAATGCTTGTTTTCTACCTTGAGAGGGGGGCGCACCGTATTGCTGGTAAAACCGTTCAGTATTTTGCAATTCTTGTTTAAATAATAAGTCGCCTAATTCACCATGCGGTAAATGCCCTTCAGCACGTAATAAACTCAGTACTTGCGTCGGGGATTTATCACGAATCAAGGCTTGATAAATGCGCCCCCGAATTTCACCGTCTTGGAAACGAGCTAAATCAAAAGGTTCACGATTGGGTAGCTCATAATTCTGTTCACCTAATTTTAATTGAAAGCGCTCATTTAAAAACAAGCGGGCAGGTTGTTGAAAAAAGCGAATAAGCTGCTGTAAATTGACTTTACGGCTGGGTTGTTCGGGTTCAGGTAAAACGTTGTTTTGCCAAAATTCAACCGGGCAATAATACTGTGTATTTTGTGTTTCGGCTAAATGCGCACTGTAGGTGAAAAACGGTGCATCCGCTTGTAAATAAGGTTTACTAAAGGCTTGTAAGCGGTGCTGAATAAAATGCTGTCGGCTGAAGTCTGGATGTATCCGCGCAATATAATCTTGCAGTTCTGACACTAATACGGACGGTGGTAAAACCGCATTATCGTGTAAACTTTGCCCCACATAGCTCAAATAAAACCACTGGCGGGCAGATAGCAAGCTTTCTAAAAATAAGTAACGGTCTTCATTACGTTTAATACGGTCGCCTTTGTGAATGCTATACGCCATACGGTTAAAACTGGCATACACATCACGGCGCGGAAAAATACCATCATTCATGCCAATGATTGCCACAAAGCGAAACGGCACAGTACGCATGGGCATTAAGGCACAAAAGGTAATACCACGTCCCAAAAAGCCATCAGACTCACTGCGTTGTTCCAAATGTTCACTTAGCGCATTTTGTAACACCGGCCAAGCTAATAACTCATCAAATGCCGCGTGTTGTAAGGCAAGTTTTAGTTTATCAAAAGCCGCCCAAATCGGTTGTAAAGCAGCGGTTTCACCCACTAAACATACTAAAACGGCAGTGAGACGTGCGCGCCAATCGGCTAAGCTTAAGCTTTCGTATTGCCATTGGCTCATTGCCAATAACACATCTAAGACTTGTAACAGTTCGCCTAAGACCTCTGCTTGGCTGCCTTCAATATGTTCATAAGGCAATACATCCGCAAATAAATCATCGCCGGGTAACATATAACCCAACAATAAGCGATCTAAACCGTAGCGCCATGTATGTTCAGGCGTTGCCGCGCCCCCCAATTGCGCACGTGCTTCGCTATCCACCCCCCAGCGAATATTGGCGGCACGAATCCATTCACGACATTGTAAGGTTTGGTTTTCATCCATACCTAAATGTGTACGCACTTCCTCAAATTCGAGCACCGCTAAAATGCTTTCTACCTCACAACGCCCTTGGGGTAAGGCTAATAGTTGCTCGCAGAGATTTAATAAGCTTTGCGCCTTGCCCGCGTGGCTATCCGCAATACTAAACGGTAGTGGATATTCGGCATTGGCAAAGACGGCTTCTAAATACGGCGCATACTTATCAATATCCGGGGTCATAACCACCACATCGGCGGGGGTTAAATCTGGCTGACATTCAAATAAGGCTAATAACTGATCGTATAATACTTCTACTTCACGCATTGGCGAATGGCAGCTATGAATACGAATCGAATCATCAGTCAACGGAAACGTGTGTGGACTGGGCATGCGCAGATGTAAAATATCGGCTTGAATGTATTTCAATAAGCTGTTTTCTGCTTCACTGACAAACAAGCTGGTTTCGTCATCGCTGGCATTGGCATTTAATAGCAAATCCATAAAATCCTGCCCTTGCCGCCCCCACGACGCGAGTAAAGGATTACCCACTTCTACATGCTCTTGCTCGGCTAATTCGCGTTTATATTTACGTTTTTCCGAAACAATGTCGCTCCAATACTCTTCTGACGGATTCATCAAGTAAATATGAATATCAATGTATTGTGCAATTTCACCTAATAATTCGACATAACCGGGCGACAGAATAGGTACAGAGAAATAGCAGATACGTTTAGGTAGCTTGTCTCGGTGTAACGCTAATTGTGCCTTGAACTGATTCTGTAATCGTACCCAATGCGTTAAATTAGGCGCACCCATCATTTGCCACCACAGCCGTGCTTGCCAATCCACGCCCGAACCCTCGTTGTCTTCCCATTCACGTATCCATTCGGGGCGAAAGAATAGATATGCATCAAATACTTTGGCGATTTGATTAGCTAACTGCCATGCACCGTCAATTCCGGTGGCTAAATAAGAACTTAATTCTGTCCACTGTTCCGGCGCGTTCACAAATTCTTTGAATAAACGCCAGCGTAATAACGGCGCTGCACCCGGGTCACGCTCTGGCACGTTTTCCAATACTGCCCGCAACATCTCCCACATAATTTCCGCAGGAAATAAATAACGGGCGTTTGCAGCAATACCATTGACCTTAGCCGCTTGTAATGACAGCCAACGCCCCATACCACTGTTTTGCACCACCACGACTTCATCTTGGAAGGGCGGCAAAGGATCAATACGTTGCAAAGCCGCAAAGTGATGGGCAAGACGTTCTAACTGATTGGATTGGTGTAGGTAGAGCATGGCTTAGTGATACAACGAACTGGGGAACTAGCATTGTATCACTTTAAATGGGTTTAGAACTTATAACCAACTTCCATACTGATTAGACCATTGGTTAAGCCTTTAATTTTTGGTACAGGCGTTATATAGGCAAATAAACCTTTATGCTCGCCAATACGGAATTTGATAGGTGGAGAACAGATAACTTTCATCTTGTCATTGTTATGACTCGTGCCTTTATAAGTACAGTTTAAACCCAAAGTAGGTTGTAAATACCGAGTATTTGTCTTGTCATGCGAGATATTGGAAAACAGCATAAAACTTTGTTGGTGATAAGAGTCTTTGTAAGTACCTATACCATTCTCGAAGTTCCAGTCATTGTGCTTATAGTCTTTGGCATAAGACAAAAAATTCATATTACCTTCATTGGTTTTAGGGGTCGGTTTGGCATGTTTTACCACTCCTGCAAAGCCTATCGAATGATTGCCTGTCGAGGCACAACCTGTTAGTAATAAGGCAGTAATTATATTAGTTATAAATTTTTTGTACATAATTTTCTCGCTTGATTTTGTTCGTTTTTTGTTAGGAAAATAGAGTGATGTTAACTTGAAAACCACCACAGCAACCCATATCGTTAAGTATGCAGAAATAGACTGGTTATGCTTTAGATGTTGTTAGATAAACGACTGTTTTTATTTGATAATCTGTAATGACGTTTAGTCTGAAAAAATGCGTTTTAAGTGGTTTATCAGTCGCAAGTATGGGATAATAAACTTTCAATACTGATCTTCAATCAACGGAGTCCATTAATGGATGAGAACAAAAAGAAAGCCCTTGCTGCTGCCTTAGGTCAAATCGAGCGCCAGTTCGGTAAAGGTACGGTTATGCGCATGGGTGACGCACCTGCAGCACGCGATATTGATGCCATTTCCACCGGTTCTCTAGGCTTAGATATTGCACTAGGCATTGGCGGGTTACCGAAAGGTCGGGTGATTGAAATTTATGGTCCTGAATCCTCCGGTAAAACAACCTTAACCCTGCAAGTGATTGCGCAATGCCAAAAAATGGGCGGTACAGCGGCGTTTGTGGATGCGGAGCACGCGCTTGACCCGATTTACGCACAGAAATTAGGCGTTAATGTTGACGATTTATTAGTATCTCAGCCGGATAATGGTGAGCAAGCGTTAGAAATTACCGATATGTTGGTACGTTCTAATGCGGTGGATATTGTGGTAGTGGACTCGGTTGCTGCTTTAACGCCTAAAGCAGAAATTGAAGGCGACATGGGCGATTCACACATGGGCTTACAAGCTCGCTTAATGTCACAAGCGTTGCGTAAATTAACAGGCAATATTAAACGTTCTAATACCTTGGTTATTTTTATTAACCAAATTCGTATGAAAATTGGTGTGATGTTTGGTAATCCCGAAACCACGACAGGTGGTAATGCGCTGAAATTCTATGCGTCGGTGCGTTTGGATATTCGCCGCATCGGTTCAATTAAAAAAGGTGATGAAATTATCGGTTCTGAAACCCGCGTGAAAGTGGTAAAGAACAAAGTTTCGCCGCCGTTTAAAGAAGCCGAATTTGAGATTCTCTACGGCGAAGGTATTTCGCTAATGGGTGAATTGGTAGACTTAGGCGTGAAACAGGGTCTTATCAATAAAGCCGGTGCTTGGTATAGCTATAAAGGCGATAAAATCGGGCAAGGTAAAGAAAATGCGCGCCAATATCTAAAAGATCACCCAGACGCGGCTAAAGAAATTGAGCAAGCGATTCGCGCCGCGACCTTAAATGCGCCTGCGATTGCCGCCGCGACGGCCGCCGCTGCTTCTGCCGCTGCACAAGATGAATTAGATGATGACAGTGATTTATTAGAGTCTGATAACGATTGAGTCATTCCCTGCTACGTGAATGCGAAGGAGCGGCGCTCCGCATACTCGCTTTACGTGACCATTCTTCCCATGAGTTGGCGCAGAAGTTGCGCCAACGCTTCGAGTGTGATACTGAAAGCCTCGCGCTATTATTCGAGCGTTTACAAGCCCTCGGTTATCTGGATGATCTGCGTTTTGCCCAAGCGTTTATACGTGCTTCAATAGCACGGGGACGCGGCTTACAGCGGATTAAACACGATTTACAAACCAAAGGCGTTGAACAAGCCTTGATTGAACAAGCCCTTACAGAAGCGGATATTGATTGGTTGCAACTGGCAAGTGCACAACGTATAAAAAAATTTGGTAAATTATTGCCAACTGATTTTAAAGAACGTGCACGCCAAAGTCGTTTTCTCGCGGGGCGTGGTTTTTCAACGGATACCATTAGAGCAGTATTCCAATATCACCCGGATGACGACTGGGTTGGGTAGAGTCATGAAAAGTGCTGAATTAAGACAAAAATTTTTAGATTTCTTTGCCAGTAAAGGGCATGAAATTGTGCCTTCCAGTTCGCTCGTACCGGGCAACGATCCGACTTTGCTGTTTACCAATGCAGGTATGGTGCAGTTTAAGGATGTATTTTTGGGGATGGATCAACGCCCTTATGCGCGTGCCACAACTTCACAACGTTGTGTACGGGCAGGCGGTAAACATAACGATTTAGAAAATGTTGGTTATACCGCCCGTCACCATACGTTCTTTGAAATGTTGGGTAACTTTAGTTTTGGCGATTATTTCAAACGCGATGCGATCCATTACGCTTGGGAATTTTTAACCGAAACGTTAAAACTGCCTAAAGCTAAGTTATGGGTGACCGTTTATGCTGAAGACGATGAAGCCTATGACATCTGGACGCAACAAATCGGTGTTCCGCTCGACCGTATTACCCGCATTGGTGACAATAAGGGGGCGCGTTATGCCTCAGATAATTTCTGGCAAATGGGTGATACCGGTCCTTGTGGACCTTGTACGGAAATTTTCTACGATCACGGCGAGCATATTTGGGGTGGGCCACCGGGCACACCGGAAGAAAACGGTGACCGTTACATCGAAATTTGGAATCTGGTCTTCATGCAATACGAGCGTACCAAAGATGGTGAAATGCGCCCTTTACCTAAACCGTCCGTAGATACCGGTATGGGGATGGAACGCTTAGCGGCGGTCATGCAAGGCGTGCATAGCAATTATGAAATTGACTTATTCCAAAGTTTACTCAAAAGCGCGGCTGCCTTAGCCAAAGATGCGGAGTTAGATAATCCGTCCTTAAAAGTGATTGCTGACCATATCCGTTCTTGTTCCTTTTTAGTGGTGGATGGGGTGTTACCCTCGAATGAAGGGCGCGGTTATGTCTTGCGCCGTATTATTCGCCGTGCAATCCGTCATGGTTATAAGTTGGGTATGCAAGCGCCCTTTTTCTATAAATTAGTGCAGCCTTTAGTTGACGAAATGGGTGCGGCTTACCCTGAATTAGCTCGCGCACAAAGCCAAGTCGAGCAAGTCTTAGAAAAAGAAGAACGCCGCTTTGGTGAGACTTTAGAACAGGGCATGAAAATTCTTGAAGACGCCATTAGCCATCTATCAAGTGATACCATTGATGGTGAAACTGTATTCAAGTTGTACGATACCTATGGCTTCCCGGTCGATTTAACCGCTGATATTGCCCGCGAACGTCATTTGAAGCTAGATGATGCAGGCTTTGAAGCGGCTATGGAGGAACAACGTAGAAAATCGCGGGATGCAGGCAAATTTGGCGCAGATTATGGCGACAAGCTTAATGTTTCGGGCGCGACTGAATTCCACGGTTACGAGCATTTAGTGGAAGATTCCAGTATTAGCGCATTATTCAATGGCAGCGAAGCCGTTAGCAGCTTGCAAGCAGGCGACGAAGGGCGGGTAATTTTAACGCATACGCCTTTCTATGCAGAGTCCGGCGGGCAAATCGGCGATACGGGTTTATTGCGAGAAGGCAATAATATCTTCCGTGTGCTGGATACCCGTAAGCAAGGTAATACCTTCATTCATATCGGTAAAGTGGAATCAGGTGTATTTAAGGTTGGTCAGTCAATTGCAGCTGAAGTCGATGCTGTACGCCGTCAAGCCATAATTCTGAATCACTCCGCCACGCACTTAATGCACGCTGCTTTACGCCAAGTGTTAGGCACGCATGTTGAGCAAAAAGGCTCATTGGTTACGCCAGAGCGTTTACGTTTTGACTTCTCTCAACCAGACCCAGTAACAGCGGAGCAAATTGCACAAGTAGAAGCAATTGTTAACCGTGAAATCCGGCAAAATGCTGCGACCGATGCGCGGATTATGTCAATGGAGGATGCGAAGCAAGCCGGTGCAATGGCGTTATTTGGTGAAAAATACGGCGATGAAGTACGGGTATTAAAAATCGGCTTTTCTACGGAGCTATGCGGTGGCTGTCACGTCAATCGCACCGGTGATATTGGCTTATTCAAAATTGTAAGTGAAGGCGGGGTTGCTGCTGGTATTCGCCGGATTGAAGCAGTGACGGGTGAGAATGCGTTAAGCTGGTTAAACGAAACCACAGGGCGGTTAGATGCCGTGGCGCGCGCCTTAAAAGCCAATAGTGCAGAAGTTGGCGATAAGCTGGATGCTTTATTGCAACGGAATCGCAGCCTAGAAAAAGAGTTAGAACAGTTAAAAGGCAAAATGGCTTCACAAGCTGGTTCTAATTTAGCCGATCAAGCTGTAGAAATCGGCGGCATTAAAGTATTAACGGCTAATTTAGAAGGCGCTGATCCCAAATCCTTACGTGATACGGTCGACCAATTGAAAAATAAATTGGGCAAGGCGGTGGTAATCCTAGCCGCGACTGAAGACGGTAAAGTGAGTTTGGTAGCGGGCGTTACTAAAGACGAAACGGCTAAAGTTAAAGCAGGCGAGTTAATGAATTTCGTGGCAGCGCAATTGGGCGGTAAAGGCGGCGGTCGCCCCGATATGGCACAGGGCGGCGGTACGGACGTGAATGCATTACCTAGCGCCTTAAATTCTGTTAAAGACTGGATTGCGCAACGCGTATAAACTACACACCCAGCAACCCCCTCGTCCGAGGGGGATTATTTCTCTTGTGTTTTAAAGGTAAACAATGGCACTGATCGTACAAAAATACGGCGGTACATCGGTTGGTACGCCCGAACGCATCGCGGCGGTGGCTGATCGTGTGATTCGCTGGAAACAACAGGGCAATGATGTCATCGTGGTGGTTTCTGCGATGTCCGGCGAAACCAATAAATTAGTTGCTTTAATCAATGCGATTGATCCACAGGGATCTGAGCGCGAAAAAGACACCATTTTAGCGACGGGTGAGCAAGTTACGATTGGCTTATTAGCGTTAGCTTTAGAAAAGAAAGGTCAACCCGCTCGTTCTTATACGGGTGCTCAAGTTAAAATTTCAACTGATAATGCGCATACCAAGGCTCGCATTATGGATATTGATGCAGCGCCCATTCGCAAGGATTTAGCGGAAGGCAAAGTGGTCGTAGTTGCAGGTTTCCAAGGTGTGGCTGAAGACGGCAGCATTACGACGTTAGGGCGTGGCGGTTCTGATACGACGGGTGTAGCGTTGGCGGTAGCGCTAAAAGCGGATGAATGCCAAATCTATACCGATGTGGATGGCGTTTATACCACTGACCCACGCATTGAACCGAGAGCACGGCATATTCCACGTTTAACGTTAGAAGAAATGTTGGAAATGGCTAGCCAAGGTTCAAAAGTCTTGCAAATTCGTTCGGTTGAATTTGCGTATAAATACGATATGCCGATTCGAGTGTTATCCAGTTTTGACGATACCGATGGCAATGCAAAAAGTACCTTAGTGACTCGTGAGGAAGAAGTAATGGAACAAGTATCGGTGCGTGGTATTGCCTTTAACCGCGACGAAGCTCAGTTAACTGTATTAGGGGTAGCAGATCGTCCGGGTATTGCATATCAGATTTTAGGCCCCATATCCGATGCTAATATCGAAGTCGATATGATCGTACAAAATATGGGTTCAGACGGTACCACCGACTTTACCTTTACAGTACATAAAAACGATTTCGTAAAAGCGCAGCAAATTTTAAATAAAGTTGCGCAAGAGTTGGGTGCAAAACAGTGTACAGGTAATGAACACATTGCTAAGGTGTCGATTGTGGGTGCAGGGATGCGTTCACATGCTGGCGTGGCAAGCAAAATGTTCAAGGCATTAGCCGCTGAAGGAATTAATATTCGTATGATTTCGACCTCCGAAATCAAAGTAGCGGTGGTAATTGATGAAAAATATTTAGAGCTAGCGGTACGTGTTTTACATGAGACCTTTGATTTAGCTTAATTTTTTATACATTACGCGCTAATAGAAGCCCGCTGTTGCAAAAAAGCTGCAATAGCGGGCTTCTTATTTATGAATTAATATAAGTTACTGAAAAAAAAGCTTGTTGTTTTTAAGCAACATGGCGAGAATACAACAGTTTGTGTTAGTAATTCAGCTTAAGTTCAGTGCTTATGTGTGATTGTTGAACATGCCAGCTATACGGACTGAGAGCTTGTAAGCATCTCATAAAAAGCAATGTCAAAGCAGCGATATGGAGAGTTTGCGGTATGTTAATTTTGACGCGCAGGGTCGGGGAAACCCTCATGATCGGGGATGAGGTCAGTGTGACAGTGTTGGGCGTGAAGGGAAACCAAGTGCGTCTAGGCATTAATGCGCCTAAAAATGTTGCTGTACATCGTGAAGAAATTTTCGAGCGCATTCGGCATGAACACACAGAACCGAATGAATCTACGGTAAATAGCGAAGAAAATAATAATTAACGCTTTACGTTTACAAAAAACATCGGTATGATCGCCGACTTTACTGAAAACCTGAATTGGAGAGGTGGCCGAGAGGCCGAAGGCGCTCCCCTGCTAAGGGAGTATGGGCCAAAAGCTCATCGCGGGTTCGAATCCCGCCCTCTCCGCCATTTAAAATTAAATTCAGGTGCTGTTAAAAAAGAGGTTGACAGCAAGCAGTAAGTGATTTAAAGTTCGCATCCTCTTTTCAGCGCATCCGTAGCTCAGTTGGATAGAGTACCTGGCTACGAACCAGGTGGTCGGAGGTTCGAATCCTTCCGGATGCGCCATCTAAATTCTAGGTATTAAACCTAAAACAAAAAGCCTGCTTAAAGCAGGTTTTTTTGTGCCTAATAATTCTGTTTTTATTTTTTCCTATCAATAGCTGCTGTATTAGCATTTGCTGATCTAAATCATCTACATCCCAAGGGCAAGACAGGGTAAACTCTGCACTCTTTAATGCTAACCCCTTTCGGAGCAAGCGATGCAGGATTCATTACTGGCTTATGTCCCTTCACCTAATGCATTTCAAGATCAAGTTTTTCTCATCACTGGCGCAGGTGCAGGCTTAGGCCGAGCAATTGCCATCGCCAGTGCGCGTTTTGGGGCGACTGTAGTTTTGTTAGATAAAGAAGTGCGTCGCTTAGAAGAAGTTTACGATGAAATTATGACAGCGGGTTATGCTGAGCCTGCTATTTATCCCTTAGATTTACAGGGTGCAACAGCCAAGGATTATGCTGACTTAGCGCAAAACATCCAGCAACAATTAGGGCGTTTGGATGGCATTGTATTAAATGCAGCTTGGTTAGCCGCTTTTACACCTATGGCATACTATGAAACCGAAATGTGGTCGAAAATGATCATGGTTAATTTGCATGCGAATGTTATGTTAACTCAAGCCTGTTTACACTTATTGCAAGCCTCGCCCAATGCGTCTATGACCTTAGTCGATCATTTATCGAATAAAGCGTACTTTGGTGCGTTTGGCGTGGCCAAAGCGGGTATGCGGGCGTATTGCGACATCATGGCGGCGGAGCACGATAATTTACAGAAGTTTATTCGGATTAATACCGTTGAACCGGGTGCAATGCGTACTAGCTTCCGTACTTTGCATTATCCGGGTGAAAACCCCAATGAAACCGCACGCCCTGAAGCATTAGTAGGACCTTTCTTATATTTCTTAAGCGCAGATGCTGGTAAACGTACCGGCGAGCATATTGTGATTGCTTCGCAAGCGGCTGATGCGGTATGGGCGGGCGATATACATGGCGCGTGATCAGGTTTATGCCTTACCACAAACCCAATTAGTGGATTTTGCGTTTACGCCAGCAGTAGCGGATGTGTTTCCAGACATGATTCGCCGTTCTGTGCCCGGTTATGAGCAAATTATTAGCTTGCTGGGGGTTATTGCTCAACAATATGCTCAGCCTGATAGCCATATTTATGATTTGGGTTGTTCTTTAGGTGCCGCTACCTTATCCATGGCTTCGCAAGTGCGTCAAACGAATGTGCATTATGTGTGCGTAGATAACTCACCCGCTATGACGAGTCGCTGTCAGCAGATTTTACAACGGCATTTGTCTAAAGAACGTTTTACCTTGCTGTGTGAGGATATTCAGGCAATTGCTATTGAGAATGCGTCAGTGGTGGTTTTGAATTTTACATTGCAATTTTTGAAGCTAGATGAGCGTTTAGCGCTCTTGCAAAAAATTTGGCAGGGTTTAAAACCGAATGGGGTACTAATCCTATCAGAAAAGGTACAGTTTGCGGATGAGGTCGAGCAAGCCATATTAATGGATTTACATTTGGCGTTTAAACGCGCCAATGGCTATTCAGAGTTGGAAATTAGCCAAAAGCGTTCGGCGTTAGAAAATGTCTTAATTCCAGATACTTTAGAAGCTCATCAGGCACGTTTACAACAGGCAGGTTTTGCCCGTAGCTTGCAATGGTTTCAAGGGATGAATTTTATTTCGCTATTAGCGTTAAAATAAACGCCTTATGTACGCTCAGTTAACATTAACTGAGCGCAACTGTTTTAAAAATTTACATTTGGCGCAAATCTAATAAACGCTTACCTTTACCGTCAAACAATTCTAGTTCTTTACCCGAGCGTTTAAAGCTTTTTACCTGTTGCAAATCACCTAAGAAAGCTTGTTCTTCTTTCATTAAATCAGCAGGCTGTGCACAGAATTTTTGGGTAGTAATAATACTCCCTAAGTCAATCCGATTGTTTTTGGGATTAACACGATAAGGCGCACTATAAGTATTACAACCTGAATTTCCGGACAACGTGCCATCTTTGCCAAATTGCAGTGTCATTTTTTCAGTATTAATACTAGAAACGCGTGCGGTTTGGCGCGCATCTAAATAGCTCATTAACTGCCAATTGGTATTCATAAGTGCACCCGCAATAGGCGCTTTATAACTAGCAACAATTTGCCCGCGATTATTAATTAGGTTTAAAGATTGTCCGGATTGTTGATAACCAATAACGCTACCTAACGCCTTAATATATTGGTTTGATACTGTATTACCAACACCCGTACATGCCATCTTAGTGCTAGCCATGCGATGGGTCATAATTTTCAGGTGGTAGTCTTTGGATTGATAGGTGGCATTAATGTAATTACAACCATCACTACCACTTACTCTACCTTGTGAGAAATTAATTTTTATGGGTCGCCCCAATTGTTGCAAGGTCGCTGAATTAATGCCTGCTAGGGACTCCAATTCCCATTCGCCACTAGGACCATTTGCGGCAAATGCTTGAGTACATGTTAATGCTAATACTGCACCAGCAAAGAGGGTTTTTTTAAACATAATTTATTCCTATATGCATCAATAAATTTGAGATTTTATGTCTTTTTAGAGAGAGCTTTTATTTAAAAGTTCAAACAACTTGTATTTAACATGCGCAAGTCGTTACCATGCGATTCCCTTGTTATAACTAAGCTTTTATGCATAAATCGCTGCCCGATTCCTTACAAGATTTCTTAAAAAATTCGCGCTTAGCCGCTTGGTTAGAATTATTGCCACTGCAATTAGCTGCTGTTGCAGAGCATGCACACGGTAAACAGGATGAATGGCAGCAAGCGTTAAGCGATTTGCCTAAGTTTGAGCAAGTGGCGTGGGAGTTAACGCAGGCACAGGTAGCTGTTCGTAGTGCTCAGCCTGTGAACGCTAGCCAACAAGCTAAGTTGCTACAGAGTGTGCAAACCCTAATTCCGTGGCGTAAAGGTCCGTATAACCTCTTTGGCTTAGAGATTGACACGGAATGGCGCTCTGACTGGAAATGGCAACGGGTCGCGCCGCATTTAAGCAATTTAAACGGACGGCTAGTGCTGGATGTGGGTTGTGGCAGTGGTTATCACATGTGGCGTATGCTCGGCGAAGGTGCAGAAGCAGTGATTGGCTTAGATCCAACTTTGTTATTTAATCTGCAATTTGCGTTGTTTAAGCATTATGCGCCGCAAGCACCACTGTGGATGCTGCCCTTAAAAAGCGAAGATATTCCGGATTTTAAGCAGAAAGGCTTTGATACCGTGTTTTCAATGGGTGTGTTATATCATCGGCGCGATCCGTTAGGGCATTTGCAGGAATTAAGACGGGCGTTGCGAGCGGGTGGCGAATTGGTATTAGAAACATTGGTGGTTGAGGGCGATCAACACACCGCTTTAATGCCGGAAGATCGTTATGCCAAAATGCGCAATGTGTGGTTTATTCCGTCTATTGAGATGTTAAAACTTTGGTTACGTCGCCTGAATTTCCAAAATATTCGGGTTGTGGATGTGAATCAAACCAGTATCCAAGAACAACGCTGCACCGAATGGAGTAAAGGCGAATCCTTAGCGGATTATTTGGATCAAGCCAATTCCAATTTGACAATAGAAGGCTACCCCGCGCCGCTGCGTGCCACGCTTATCGCTAATACACCTAAGTGATCTATTCACCTGCTAGGGGGCGCATTACAATAGCCTTGTAGACCCCGATTAATTACTAGCAGTGTGAGGCTCGTGAATACGCAATTACAATACCCCGGTTATTTATTGGTAACAGGGTCACAACCCCATCCGTTACAACAACAGCTTGAACAACGTATGGGGCAGGCGTATAGGCGCTTTTGTCAAAGTTGGAATGGATTGGTGCGTGATCCTTATTTACGCGATGGTGGCAATTATCGTTATCGGCGCTATTCGGTATTACATTGGCAAAACAATCAGTTAACCATCTTGCCGTATGAACCGCATTATCAAAGCAGTCATTATAATCGTGTACACGGCGGATTTAATCGGCATTTTCGCCCGTGGTTGAGTACGACCTTACATAATCCGGCCTTAACGCAAATTATTCGTTGGACAACGCAACAGTTTGTTAAAAGCCCGAATGAATTATGGCGTATTCAAGCCCATCAGTTTCGGATTGTGGCGCGTGCCGAGCAAAAAGGTAAACCCACGCCCGAGGGTGTGCATAAAGACGGGGCAGATTACATTCTGATTATGCTAATGAATCGGGCTAATATTCGCGGCGGTGTTAGTCAAATTTATGATAACCACATGCAATTATTAGCAAACGGCACGTTGACGAAGCAGGGCGATCTAGTGATTGTGAATGATCATATGGTGTATCACGGTGTGACGGAAATCGAACCGATTGATGTCAGTTTGCCCGCATGGCGTGACGTGTTGGTACTAACCTTTCATAAGCAACGTTGAAGCATTTATAAGCGCTTGGTAAACGGTTTATAAGGCAGCGTTTTAAAACCGTGGTGCGTGTAAAATTTCAGTAACCACGGTTTTTGTTCAGAAATAATACCCGCTAAATGATTTGCACCATTTTGCTTGGCTTCTAGGGCTGCTAAATTTAACAGTTCAGTCGCCAACCCTTGCGCTCGAAAAGCTGGCTTTAAAAATAATTCATCCAAGATAGCCTGCACACCTAAATATTCAAAACTGTAGGTGTACGTTAAGTGAAAATAACCAATGATTTGCTGCTCGTGATAGGCAAAGTAAGACGCGACCAATGTGGGATGTTTAAACGAGTCAATCAGCGCATACATAACGTCTATCAAGGCGTTCTGAATCCCTTCCTCGGCATTAAACGCCATGATTAACTCCGCAAGAGTTTCAATGTCAGCGAGCTGGGCTTTTTCGATATGCATAATTCCAAGCCTAATGGCGTAAAGCTCAGAGTGTAGCGACTGCTATTCGCCAGCACTATGCTTTTTAGTACTTAGGCTTAGAAACTTAACGGTCAGCCCTGCCTGCTACATGCAAAAAATGCTATGATTTGCCCGTTGTTTATCTAACGAATGACTTCAACGTTGCATAATATGATAGCGGCTGATTTATTAGCAGATATTACATCCGTCTCAAAACGTACATTAGCCCAGTGGGAAAAAAATGGACGTGTTAAACCTATCTATGTGAAGGGTGTTAAAAAATATCAGCTTGAGCACTTGGCAGAATTTCCAGAAGTGAATGCCATGCTACATTCGCAATGGGAACAAGAGATAGCCATTAAGCCGTTAAGGCCTTATAACTCCATCGAATTATTTGCGGGGGCGGGTGGTTTAGCAATTGGGTTAGAACAAGCAGGTTTTCAGGCAGTTGCACTGAATGAGATTGATAAAGCTGCTTGCCAAACGTTGCGTCTCAATCGTCCTCAGTGGAATGTGTTGGAAGGCGATATTCAAGGTATAGACTTCAAAGCGTATCAGACTATTGATTTTGTTTCGGGCGGCTTTCCATGCCAAGCGTTTTCTTATGCAGGCAAACAATTAGGTTTTGAAGATACACGCGGTACATTATTTTTTGAATTTGCGCGGGTCATTAAAGAAACCCAGCCCAAGGTATTTTTGGGTGAAAATGTACGCGGTTTATTAGAGCACGATGAGGGCAGAACGTTAGCTACGATTAAACAAGTCATTCAGGATTTGGGTTACACCTTAATTGAGCCACGCGTGCTAAAAGCGATTTTCTATCGTGTACCTCAAAAGCGCGAACGTTTAATGTTGGTGGGTATTCGTAACGATTTAATAGCCAAGGCTGAATTTGCGTGGCCTTCGCCTTATAACAAAATTATGACCCTACGTGATGCTTTGCAAGCAGGCGAATTATATCCAACGGATGTGCCCGTCTCACAAGGACAAAAATATCCAAGCCGTAAAGCGGAAGTGTTAAGTTTAGTGCCACAAGGTGGTTATTGGCGCGATTTGCCAGACGCAATCCAACGCGAATATATGCAAGGCAGTTATTTCTTAGGCGGTGGTAAAACAGGCATGGCAAGACGCTTAGCATGGGATGCACCCAGCTTGACCTTAACCTGTAGCCCTGCTCAAAAACAAACTGAACGTTGTCATCCAGAAGAAAGCCGCCCGTTAACTGTCAGAGAATACGCTCGTATTCAGACCTTTCCATACGGGTTCATTAACCAATCAATATAAGCAAATTGGCAATGCTGTACCGGTGAATTTGGCTTTTGCAGTCGGTAAGCGTCTCATTGCTTTGTTGAATAGTTTGGAATAATAGCGTTGTTGCTACAAGATAACCTATTAGTAAATAATGGGTTATCTATTTTAATGAAAAGTTTGTTTAACCCGGTCCTTGATAATAACGCCAAGGGTAGGGGCGGTCGGTATTTGGACGGGTAACGTATAGTTTGCCAGAATCACGCCACGGGTCTAACACAACGCCGGATTCAAACGGCATACCACGCGCAGTAACAACCAATGAACTATGTTCATCGTGTTGCCCTTTATTGGCAATGCCCCAGTAGAGATCAATGGTGCGTAAGTTTTTCTTGCGCATATGCGCCCGCATTGCAATTGCCCAGTCATAACATAAACCTAAGGGGCGTTTATGCGCATTGCGTAGCCGATTGTGATACAGCGGCGGCCAGACTAAGCCCCATTCATTGGCTAATTGTAAGGGGTAAATATACGCGTCGTGGGCAACATCTGCGGCTTCACGCGGATCAACACCCGGCCCCATTGACATTAATAGGCGCGTGAGTTCATTAATTTTCCATTGTAATTGCGGTGTCATGCCTTGCATACGCGGCTGACCGTTTGTAGTCATATGCACACCGTTATAATGCACCGCACAGCTACTGAGTACGGTGGGTAATAATAAAATAACCAAAGGTCGCATTATTGTTCTTATCGACAACATCGAACACTCTCCAATTTTTTATGGGCTAGTTGGGGTTGTTAGCCACTATTTTTTATTGCTATTGAGCGTGCCACTAATTCACTGGCAATTTGTCTACTTTTAGCGAGAAAAGTAGACAAACTGGTAAGGGTTAATGGGTTAAATTTAACCCGGTCCTTCAAAGTATTTCCACGGGTAACGCTGGTCGTCTGGAATACGACTCCAGAACAAGCGACCTGAATCGCGCCAAGGGTCTAAAATAATACCGCTCGAAAACGGCTTACCTTTAGCCGTTACAATCAAGGTGCTATGTTCACGCCACGCATTGCCTTGATACGCAATTCCCCAGTATAAATCAAACGTTTTCAGATGTTTGGAGCGCATTCTGGCACGCATGGCACGTGCCCAGTCAACGCATAAACCGGCTTTGCGTTTGTCGAAATTGCGTAGGGTATTGTGGGTTAAGGGGGGCGTGGTTAAGTTCCAATCATTTGCCAAGTACATGGGATAGACATAGGCATCGTATGCAACCGCTTTGGCTTCAGCGGGGCTAATCGTATTGGGGGACATACTGATGAGCGCCGTTTCAAGGGCTTTGATATTGCTTTGCAATTCTGGCGTCATGTTGGCGACAACTTGCCCATTTTGACCGAGATGAACTCCATCATAATGAACCGCACAGCCGGACATAGCCAAGGGTAGCGCTAGGATCGCCACCCATTTGGGCATAAACATCAATCCGTTTCCTTTTTGAAGTGCATTAAATAATTAACATCAACATCCTTACCTAAACGGTAAGATTGAAACACGGGGTTGTAGCTCATACCGCTGATATTTTGCAGTTCTAAACCGGCGGCGCGAGCCCACGTTTCTAATTCTGATGGTTTGATAAATTTAGCATATTCATGTGTACCCCGGGGTAGCATCTTCATCAGGTATTCAGCGCCGATAATAGCCAATAAAAACGCTTTGGGGTTACGATTCAGGGTGGAGAAGAAAATATCACCACCCGGCTTGACTAACGTTGCACAGGCTTTAATCACCGATGCCGGATCAGGTACGTGTTCCAGCATTTCCATACAAGTGACCACGTCGAATTGGGCGGGGGCTTCTGCGGCCATTGCTTCCGCACTAATCTGCCGATAATCGACTGCTGTACCGGATTCTAAGGCATGTAAACGCGCAACTGATAACGGTGCTGCACCCATATCAATACCTGTGACCTGTGCCCCCCGTCGTGCCATACTTTCGGCTAAGATACCGCCACCACAGCCAATATCAATAACCTGCTTGCCTTTAATTTGCGCCCGATCATCAATGTAATTTAAACGTAACGGGTTAATATCGTGCAGAGGTTTAAATTCGCTTTCGGTATCCCACCAGCGATAAGCTAATTCTTCAAATTTGCGAACTTCATTCGGATCGACATTTGCGGTTGCCGTTGTCATGCGAACACTCCAATTTTTTGCTGCCAATAGCGTGCATTTTCCAGTAAAGCAGCGGTATTTAAAGTGGTAAGCTGGCGATTTTGCATTAACATTTGCCCAGCTACCCAAGTATGCGTAATTTGTTCACGCGTCGTGCAATACACAATCTGCGAAATAGGCTCATATAATGGATTCGCCTCAATCGTGCCTAAATCAATGGCAATCATATCCGCCGCTTTGCCAACTTCTAACGAACCAATCTGCTCGTCTAAACCTAAAGCTTTTGCGCCATTAATGGTTGCCATGCGAATTGCTTGGCTGGCGGGTACGGCGGCGGCATCATGCGCGACCGCTTTAGCAATTAAGGCAGCGGTACGCATTTCGCCTAACATATCCAAATCATTATTACTGGCATTGCCATCCGTGCCTAATGCCACATTCACACCCGCCGCCAATAATTTTGCTACAGGTGAAAAACCGCTGGCTAATTTTAAATTGGATTCAGGGCAGTGGATGACGTGAATTTGCTTATCTGCAATCAATTGAATTTCCGCTTCGCTTAATTGCGTCATATGCACCGCTAACAAATGCTTATCCAATAAACCTAATCGGGCTAAGCGTTCCAACGGACGTTCACCCGTTTGTTCAACCGCTTGCATCACTTCAAACGCAGTCTCATGAATATGCATATGAATTGGGCTATCCAGTTCACAGGCTAAATGCAAAATTTTCTGTAATGGTTCATCTGAAACCGTGTACGGCGCGTGTGGGGCAAAGGTAGTCGTAATCAGTGGGTTATCTTGTAATTGATCGTGTAAGGCTAAGCCTTTGCTAATGTAATCGTCGGGTCCCGTACCCCAAGCGGTCGGAAAGTCGATCATAATTAAGCCAATACACGCTCGTATACCTGCTTGTTTAACCGCTTCTACCGTTGCCTCTGGAAAAAAATACATATCGTTAAAGCAAGTTGTGCCTGAACGTAACATTTCCGCAATGGCTAAGGCTGAACCTTGTTGCACAAATTCTGCATCTGCCCATTTGGCTTCGGCGGGCCAAATATGGTTTTGTAGCCAATCCATTAAAGGCAAATCATCGGCTAAGCCTTTTAACAATGACATGGGGGAATGCGTATGCGCATTAATAAACCCCGGCATCACAGCGTGCTGCGGAAGTTCTATAATCTGTTCGGCGTCTAATTGTCGTGCTTCTGCCACAGGCAAAATGGCGTGAATCTTGCCTTCTTGAATAGCTAATGCATGCTCAGTAAGTACTTGGTTCTGGGCATTAACCGTAATAATCCATTTAGGAAAAACGAGTAGTTCTATTTTCATGCAGGTGTTGTAATATTGCCACTTGAGTAACCTATTTATGCTGAAAACTGCTATGAGTCAACACGATTCTATCCGCGCTGTAGAATGGAAAGACAATCATCTTGTGCTACTGGATCAACGCAAGCTGCCGCAAAATGAACAGTACATAAGTTTATATAATGCGGAAGATACAGCAGAAGCCATTCGCAATATGGTGGTACGCGGTGCGCCCGCTATTGGTATTGCAGCGGCTTATGCGTTGGTCATGGCAGCCCGTAAGAGCTATAAGCAATACCCTAAAGATTGGCGTGTGCGCTTAGAGGCAGAAAAAGATATTTTATGGAATTCTCGCCCTACTGCCGTTAATTTAATGTGGGCGTTAAAACGCATGTGTGAAGTGTTGGATAGCATTACCGGCGATCCAGAACCGGCTTTATTGGCAATGGCACAGCGGATTCATAAAGAAGATATTGAAGCCAATTATTTAATGGGGGCATTGGGAGCGTCACTCATTGAACCCTCGCATGGAGTATTAACCCACTGTAATACTGGCTCATTAGCGACTGGCGGCTACGGTACAGCGTTAGGCGTTATTCGTAGCACTTATGCCGCCGGTAAAATTGAGCATGTGTATGCTGATGAAACCCGTCCTTGGTGGCAAGGTTCGCGCTTAACCGCATGGGAATTGGTGAAAGATAAAATTCCGGCGCATTTGATTTGCGAAGGGGCAGCGGCGCATTTAATGAAGCAAGGCAAGGTTTCATGGGTGATTGTCGGTTCTGATCGTATTGCGGCAAATGGTGATGTAGCTAATAAAATTGGTACTTACAGTTTAGCTGTAAATGCGCGTTATCATGGTGTTAAGTTTATGGTGGTTGCACCTACCAGTACGGTGGATATGGCAACTGCCTCTGGTGCAGATATTCCGATTGAACAACGCCCACCCGAAGAAGTGTTAAACGTAGGCGCACAGCGCATTGCTGCACCGGGCATTCAAGCATGGAATCCAGCATTTGATGTCACACCCGCTAGCTTAATTGATGCGATTGTTACGGAAAAAGGTATTGTCGAACAGCCGAATGCCGCCAAAATGGCAGCATTAATGGCGAAATAGTCTTAAGCAAAAGCCGCCGCACGTTTGCTTTCGATTGCCAACGTGCGTTCGTTTAATAGGCGTACCAATTGCTTGAGATCACTTTTATAAAAAGCGGTTAGCGGTTGATATTCTGTATTTAATAACCCCGCATAATTCAGGCGTTTACCTTCTCGCGTTTTAATACTTAATACGGGTAAGGCTTGCATAAAATAACGCTGATACACCGATTCATTAATAAAACTCTTTAATTCGTCAATTTCCGGCAACACTTGTTCTTTTTGCTGGCATTGTTGAATCGTTTGATAACTTAGTAATTCAATTTGAATATCAATGAATTTAAGGGTAACTACATCATAAAAACCTTGCCCCAGTAATAAACCGTGTGGCGTTAGAATCCATAAATTAATACAGGTTAAACGCGCAATATTGGCTTGTTTACCATTTAACATTAACAGCGCCGCTAAGGCTTGTTTATCGGGGCTGACTAAGGCTTTGCTTAAGGCATTACGGCTGAAGCCTAATTGGGTATACGCCCAAGTTTGCTGACCAAATACGCGATATTCATACTGATTAGCAGTATTTTGTGTGGCACTGCTTAAATGCAATAAGGTTTTTTGTAACAAACTTTGGGTAGCACGTTCTAAATGCGTGCTTAACACCGCCGGTGAAACCGACATCGGCAAATCCACCAAGGCGCTTTGTAAGCGTTGATAATGTTCACGAACTTCCAGCATATGTTGAATATGCTGTGCTAAGCTTTCTTGCGCTAATTTAATAGCGGGTTGCGTGTAATACCAATACCAAGTGCTAATTAAACTGGGGATTAAAGTCGCTAGAATATGCCCGCGTGCCATTAGAATAATAATGGAGACAACCACTAAGCTAAGTGCCGCAAAGCGTGGTGCAAGCAAACTGCGAATAGTCTGTTCTAAATACGTCTTATGATTGAATAAATCCGTCACATAAGTAGCATGCGGCAATAATGCCTCATCAGGTTCATAAAAACTCAGCCAACGCCCTAAATAATCGCTATCGCCAATGAATTTGACCGCTGAGCCATCCACTGGCGCAATCGCGGGATTGGTAAACACTGCATATTGCCAATGTTTATCTGGAAATGTTTGATAATTAAATATTTTAAGTGTTTGTTTATCGTTTTTTACGGGCGCATCAATATATGGCCCCACTGTATAGTTGTTATTCATTATTAATTGTCGCCCACCAGTCTAACCAACTATTATCCTTAATAGATAATATTTATCAATGAAATTAAGTGAGCCTAAGATTAATTTAAGACAAATTTTTAGGTTTATTGCCATCTTTGGCTTAAAGCTTGTTAAGGTTAGCAACCATTAAGCTGCATTAGCGTCTGAATTAAGACAGTACGACTATAACAAAGGCAAACTTGCCTAAGGTTGAACCGCTGTCTTAAGTGTGCAATGCTGCCCGCTTGCATCAAGGCAAATTTTATAATTCATTAGTGTAGGAATCTGAAATAAGTCATGTATAAACAAATAATGATTAGCGCTGCACTCGCAGTGGCACTGGCTGGGGGCTGGGCTATCGCTGACGAACCAAAAACGGCTACTACTGAAGCGGCTAAACCTGCTGAAACGGCAACGCCTGCCGCAGCACCGGCTGTCGCGCCTGCTCCCGCCGCGTCTACGGTAGTGGCTGAGGGTGTACCTAAAGATTTAGTTGAAAAAATTAAACCGTTAATTGGTTCTGCGCCTGATGCGATTAAAACCACACCAGTTCCCGGCGTATTTGAAGCCAGCTTCGGCACAGAATTGTTATACGTTAGCGCGGACGGTCGTTATGTCTTCAGTGGCGATTTGATTGATGCGCAAACTAAAACCAGCTTATCTGAAACGGCGCGTTCTAGCGGTCGTAAAAATTTAATGGGCAAAATTGACGCTAGCAAAACCATTGAATTTAAAGCTAAAGGCGATGAAAAATACGTTTTATATGCGTTTACGGATGTCGATTGCCCCTATTGCGTAAAATTGCACAAAGAAGTGCCTGCCTTAAACGAAAAAGGCGTAACAGTACGTTATTTGGCTTATCCACGGGCGGGCGTTGGTTCGCCTAGCTATAAGAAAATGGTTAATGTGTGGTGTGCGGATGATAAAGCGGCTGCTTTAAACGCTTTGAAAAATGACGGCAAAGCTGCACCGGATAAAGAATGTACTAACCCCGTGGCTGATGACTATGAATTAGGTCAAAAACTGGGGGTAGATGGAACGCCTGCGCTATTAACCGCAGATGGCACAATGATTCCGGGTTATCGTCCGGCTGATCAATTAGTGCATATGTTAGAAGGCTTAGCCACCAAGAAAAACTAAGCTGAAGGTTGGGAGAGTGTAATTTTTATACTCTCCGTCCTTGGATTTATACCATTCTCGCCTTTATCACTACTCGAATCGTCATCAAGCTGCGTTATAATCCCCACTCCTTTATTCGGAATTGGGTTCTATGTTGTCATTTCGCGAATTGCCGCCCAAATACACTTATCTAATTGCCTTGCTTGCGGGTCTAAGCATGGTATTAGCATTTGCGCCGTTTGAATGGCGATTTATTGCATGGTTAGCCCCTGCCGTCTTCTTCTGGTTAAATCTTGAGCCAATGAGCCGTGCACAACGTGTAAAACTAGCATGGGTATTTGGCATCGGTTTATTTGCAGGTGGCGCACATTGGATTTATTTCAGTATTCATTATTTTGGCGGCGCTAATAATTTTATTGCAGTATTAATGGTGAGTCTGTTTGTCGTACTTATGGGCTTATTCTTAATGCTATTTGGCTGGTTAGCCTCCTTCTTTAATAATTATTCAACGGCTTTGCGTTTGCTGATCGTATTCCCCGCGATTTGGACATTAACTGAATGGTTTAGAGGTTGGTTTTTAACCGGCTTTCCGTGGCTATTATTGGGCAATACGCAAATTGATAACGGGTTAGCGCATTATGCCCCTATCATGGGTGTGTTAGGTGTTTCGTGGGTAGTGGCAGTAGGCGCGGGCGCATTAGTCTTACTCGTAATCGGCACAAAACGTGAACGAATTCTGGCGGCTGTAAGCGCGGTAGTATTGGTGGCGTTGGGGTTTGGCTTAAGTTATATCCAATGGACAAAACCCGTCGGCGAGCGCATTTTTGTCAGTATGCTACAAGGTAATATCGACCAATTTACCAAATGGGATCCTGAGTTTCGTAATGAAAATATTCAAGCCTATATGGATTTAATGGATCCGGATAAATACCCCAATGTCGAAACTTCGCATTTAGTCATTTGGCCGGAAACAGCACTCTCTGATTTTTTTCAGCAGTCGACTGAGGATGTCATGTTGCCCATGCAACAATGGGCAAAAGAAGCGAAAACCGATGTGCTCATGGGCGGCTTTTTTTACGATAAAGACAAAGAAGCTGTTTATAACGCTGTTATGGCGATTGGTGAAGGGCATGATGTGGAAAAGTCACTGGAGACCAAAGTCAGTGTGTATGCCAAAAAACACTTAGTGCCATTTAGTGAATATATTCCTTTCTTAGAGCAATTACGCTTTTTAGAAAATATTATTAAACTGCCCTACGACAATGTAACCCCTTGGCAAGGTGGCGATATTTTGAAGGTAACGAATCAACCTATGGCTGTTTCGGTTTGTTACGAAGATGCGTATAGCACTCAGATTATTCAAGGCTTGCCTGAAGCTACGATGTTGGTAAATGTGAGTAATGATGGCTGGTTTACCGGCTCGATTGAACCGCAACAACATGCTGAAATCGCGCGCATGCGTGCGTTAGAAACCGGGCGTTATATGCTGCGTGCCACCAATAATGGGGTAACGGCGGTAATTAATAGTCAGGGGCAAGTTATGTCAAGTTTGCCACAATATACGGCAGGTGTATTAAGCGATTATGCCCAACCGATGCAAGGCGCTACCGTGTATGTACGAGTTGGCAATTGGTTAATTATTTCAATGGTGAGTTTGCTCTTAATTACGCCTTTAGTTTTAATGCGTTTGGGAAAAAAATTGCATTAAACCTAGGTTCAGTAATTGACAGCTATACCGACTAGGGCTATCATGCGCTCCTCGTTGGCTACGTAGCTCAGCTGGTTAGAGCACAGCACTCATAATGCTGGGGTCGTAAGTTCGAATCTCACCGTAGCCACCATGATTTCTAAGGCTTAGGCACTATTGCTTAAGCCTTTTTTGTTTGTCTTGATTCGAGTTCATAATCTGAGATATTTAAAAGCCCCAGTCATGGGGCTTCTTTTTAGGTGTTTATAGCGCTTTTACAAAGCTTAGCACTTCATTGACCGGTACTTTTACCGCATCACCGCCACTGCGCGCTTTATATTCCAATTCACCTGCTTGTAAACCCCGTTCAGAGATCACAATACGGTGTGGAATGCCCAATAACTCATGGTCAGCAAACATAGCACCGGGACGTAAGGCACGATCATCCAACAATACATCAACCCCAGTTGCTTGCAATTGTGCATACAGTTCTTCCGCTTTGGCGGCAACTTCGGGTGACTTTTGCATATTCAAAGGCGCAAGTACCACTTGGAAAGGTGCAATCGCGCTCGGCCAGCGGATACCAAATTCGTCATTATGCTGCTCAATCGCCGCCGCCACGACGCGAGATACCCCAATTCCATAACAACCCATGGTCATGACTTGCGCACGTCCGCTTTCGTCTAATACCGTGGCATTCAGGGCTTCTGAATATTTCTTGCCCAATTGGAAAATATGCCCAACTTCAATCCCACGCACAATCGCCAATGTGCCTTGACCGTCTGGGCTGGGGTCGCCAACAACAACATTGCGAATATCCGCCACTTGTGGATTAGCCACATCGCGTTGCCAGTTAATACCAAAGTAATGCTTACCGTCGCTATTTGCACCCGCACTAAAATCAGACATATTCGCTACCGTCCGATCTGCAATGACAGGAATCGTTAAACCGATTGGGCCTAATGAACCCGGTCCTGCGCCAATGAGCGCCCGAATTTCATCTTCCCGCGCAAAACGTAGCGGTTCAGCCACTTCCACTAATTTTTCAGCTTTAATTTCATTTAAACTGTGATCACCGCGCACTAATAAGGCGACAAAATCGGCTTCGACTGCATCAGATGCTTCAACGATTAAGGTTTTAACGGTTTTTTCAATCGGCACATTAAATTGCGCGACCAATTCTTCAATGGTTTTGGCATTCGGCGTATCAACTTCCTGTAACGCTTGTGTGGGTGCAGCGCGCTCAGCAATTAACGAAACCGCTTCAGCCAATTCAATATTCGCTGCGTAATGGCTACCACTGGCAAAGGCAATCGCATCTTCGCCGGAATCCGCTAAAACGTGGAATTCGTGCGAAGCATTACCCCCAATTGAACCGGTATCCGCTTGTACGGCGCGGAAATCCAAACCTAATCGTTGGAAAATACGTGAATAGGCGGTGTACATGGTGTCGTAAGTGGCTTGCAACGATTCTTGGGTTAAATGGAATGAATACGCATCTTTCATTAAAAATTCACGCGCTCGCATGACGCCAAAGCGGGGGCGTACTTCGTCACGGAATTTGGTTTGAATTTGATAGAAATTGACGGGCAATTGTTTGTAACTATTTAATTCTTTACGCGCATAATCGGTAATGATTTCTTCATGCGTAGGTCCATAACAAAAATCACGTTGATGACGGTCTTTTAAGCGTAATAATTCCGCGCCGTATTTTTCCCAACGCCCTGATTCTTGCCATAACTCTGCGGGTTGTACCGAAGGCATTAGTACTTCGACTGCGCCTGCTTGATTCATTTCTTCACGGACAATAGCTTCTACTTTACGTAAGACACGTAAGCCATACGGCATCCACGTATATAAACCAGAAGCAAGGCGGCGAATTAAACCGGCGCGTAACATAAGTTGGTGGCTGATAATTTCGGCATCGGCAGGCGTTTCGCGCAGCGTCGAAATAGGGAATTTGGATACTCGCATGATGTTAGCTTTAATTAGACTGCAAACGCGAGATTATAGAGCGCGTATGCCAGTGAAAGAAGAGGCCAAAGACGCTGTTTGTGCGAAGCAGTAGCCTAAGCGCTTGGCTTTCGTCTACCATAACCGTTTATGAGTACAGTATTTATACAAAACGAGGTTGAAATGGACGCGAATCCTAAAGATCCACACAAGGTTGTGGTGCAGTTACGCGATACTGAAAGTTATACCTGTGATGTACAAGCGGGCAAACATGCGTTTGTAGTGGATGAACCTATTCCATTGGGTGGGGACGATTTGGGTGCTGCCCCGTATCAGTATTTAAAAGCCGCGCTAGGGGCGTGTACTGCCATGACGGTGCGTATGTATGCTGAACGTAAAAAATGGGTCGTTGAGAATGTGATTGTAACTTTAAGCCATAGCCGCGATGCGAATAAACAAAGCGTATTTGTACGTGATATTAAATTGGTGGGGGAATTAACAGCCGAACAACGCGAGCGCTTGCTGGAAATTGCGGATCGTTGTCCTGTGCATAAAACCTTAAGTCATGGTGCTAATATTTTAAGCAAATTAGTGGATTAAGCAGGGAGGAAATAACTCCTCCCTTGATTTTGACGGCTGGCTTAATTGGGTTGTTTGAATAATTGTGGTGCAAGTGCACGCATATTCTGCCAACCCGAGCGCCCCGGTTTGCCAGCCGCACTAATCGGCGTGTCGTAAGTCATGCTAATACGCCCGCTAACCGGAATAATTTGTGTGCCATCCGGTAAAGGTTTGCCTTTTTTCGCCTGCACAATCCGCATATTGGGTAGGGGTACTGGGCTAGTGCTTAAGCGGTTGTACAACGAGAGCACGCGCTGTACGTATTGCTGGGTTTCCGCATAAGGGGGAATCCCTTGGTAACGATCCACAGCACCTTCACCTGCATTATAAGCAGCGACCGCTTTGGAAAAGTCTCCATTGTAACGGTTGATTAACCAGCTTAAATATTTTGTACCCCCCCGAATATTTTCGCTGCTATCAAATGCATTCGTGACGCCAAAACGGGCGGCTGTGTCGGGAATTAATTGCATTAAGCCTTGTGCCCCTTTAGGCGATAAAGCGGCTGTGTTATAGCAAGACTCTACGGCAATTACCGCTTTAACTATAGCGGCATCTACCCCGTATTGCTGCGAGTAAGTGCTAATACTGGCTAAATGCGGTTGCGCCCGCCGATGTAATACTTGCGTATTCATCGCACTACAGCCTGAAAAGGCAGGATTTACTGCAAAATTTGTATTGCCTGCTAAGAGTGTATTAGCCTTTTTGGGATCTATTTTGTCTTTATTAAGCTCAATATTAGGCACATCTGCTAAGCTGCCGGTTGGCGTTAAACTGGATTTTTCATTGCTGGCAATCTGCGTACTATTTTTGTTTTCTGGTTTGTTATGTTGTTTAGTCGTCAGCACTGCACTATCCAAGCTGTCACCCGTTGGGGACAATAACGCTCGGTCGGCTGCCCACGTTGTTGAATTGAGAGCGAGATTGACGAGTACAACAATCGACATACTAGTCATTAATGGTTTCATTCAATAATCCTTAAGCAGAATGCTCCGTATATTAGCAAATACTTATTTAATAATCTGTGATTTTGCCACAAAATTCTAGTAAGCATAGTAAACTAAAGGTCATGTAAACGCTTAATTACTAGACTTTAACTTGAGGCAAGCGTTGAGCTTGAATTAGACTTCGCGGTCGAGCTCGCTACTCCAAAATTGGTTATATAACGATGAATAATGCCCGCCCCCTGTACCACCTCAAACGCTTTACTTTGACCCATTTTTTCAGCATGAGTTCGATGATTGGTCTCAGTTGCGTCCTAAGCCTGCCCTCAATGGCTTATGCGGAGGAAAATGCCCGCATTAATCTACAAGGTGTTGAAATTCAACAATTAGTGGATATTGTGGCAAAAAATACCGGAAAAAACTTTATTGTTGATCCTGCGGTACGCGGCAAAGTGACGTTTGTCTCCGGTAAAGGCTTAAGCAAGGGCGAATTATATGATGCTTTTCTGGCAGTTTTACAAGTGCATAATTTTGATGCGGTTGAATCAGGCAATTTAATTAAAATTGTACCTGCTAATAAAGCGCGCGCGCAAGTTGCCCCTGTTGTGAAAGATTCGGGCGAAAACAATGCCGATGAAACCGTAACCGAAGTGGTTAAGTTAAATTATATTCAAGCCCAACAAAGCTTAGGCACGTTAATGCCATTAGCAGGACAAGGGGGCGAAACCCGAATTCAGGCCAACCAAGCCAGTAACTCCATTGTGGTTACGGGGCGGGCGCAAAATGTGCAGCGTATACGCGAAATTATTCAGGGGATTGATAAGCCGAATAATGAAACCTTTGAATTAGTGCCGTTACAGTATGCACTGGCTTCACAAATTGCGACTACCTTACAAGGTTTAATGGGGTCCGCTACACCGGGGGCAGAAGGGGCAATTCCAGCCACGGGCAAGGTTTCCGCCGATGAGCGCACGAATAGCGTATTAATTGCGGGGGATAAAGCAACACGGGAACGTTTACGCGCCGCGATTGAAAAGCTCGATATTCCTAAAGCCAGCGAAGGCGATACCAAAGTTATTCAGTTACGTTATGCCAAAGCCGAAGACGTGGTGGCGGTATTAAACGGAGTTTCGCCAGCCTTACAGAAACAAACTGCGGCGGCAGCGCCTAAAGAAATTAATCCAGCAATGGCGGCTGGGGCAAGCGGCGGTGCGGGTATGTCTGCCTCGGTGAATGGGGTAACCGTATTAGCAGATAAATCCAGTAACTCTGTGATTATTAGTGGCCCACCTACCTTACAAAAAAATATGATGAAGGTGATTGCGCAGTTAGACCGTCGGCGGGCGCAAGTCTTGGTGGAAGCGATTATTGCAGAAGTTTCTACCGACCTATCCAATAAAATTGGCGTGGGTTTAGTTGCCAACGGTATTAGCAATGGTTCTAGCGGTCTAATCGGTATCAGCAATTTTGGGGGTATTGCCTCAGCGGCGGCTCTCAAGCAAGCCCAAATTCCGGGCGGTTTCTTAATGGGCGGTGGTAGCGATAGTTTTGCTGCCATTCTAGAAGCGCTTAAAGGCGATGCTGCGACTAACATCTTATCTACTCCCACCTTGGTAACCTTGGATAATGAGGCGGCTGAAATTGTAGTCGGTCAGGAAGTGCCATTTAAAACCGGACAATCCACCAAATCCGTCGACGGCACAACCAACCCCTTTACTACGATTGAACGTAAAGACGTTGGCTTATCCTTCAAAATTACGCCGCAAATTAATCGCGGGCAGACGGTTAATTTAAAAATTGATCAAGAAAATTCCAATGTGGCGACGGCTACCGTGGAAGGCGCATCAGACTTAATTACCAATAAGCGTAAGATTTCCACTAATGTGATGGTGGACGATGGGCAAATCTTAATTCTAGGCGGCTTGATTGAAGATAATTTCAAAGATTCAGAAAGCAAAGTGCCGGTACTAGGCGATTTACCCGTGGTGGGTGGCGTATTCCGTAATAATTCTAAAAGTGCCGTGAAGCGCAATCTGATGGTATTTATTCACCCAGTGATTTTGCCAGATGGTATGTCAGCGGATGCTTACACAAGACAAAAATATAATACCTTGCAGCAATACCAAGCTAACTCACAATATAATCAACGGGGTTTAAATCGTGGGGGTTTAGGTACTTTACCTAATTTAGACGCGAATAACTCGGTCGATACCTTACATCGTTTACCGGCTGTACCATTGCGTACACCGCAAGTGCAAAAAGTAGTCAAGCCACAACGCACTGGCTGTAATAGTTCTGATCCGTTCTGTAATGGCACGTTATAAGGGGTAATAGATGGCTGAAGCAATTAGCAGCTTGCCCTATAGTTTTGCCAAGCGGCACGGCGTGTTATTACAAATCAACGATGATAATACACAAGTATTATGTCGAGCAGGGGTAACCCCATTAGCCATTGCCGAAGTTCAACGTGCCATTGCGGGTGATTTGCAGTTTCAAATCATTGATACCGAAGCCTTTGAACGTTTACTAGCAAATCAATATGATCGCGGGCAAGTCGGTGCGTCTATGATGCAAGACATTGGCGACGATGCGGATTTACAAGATATTGCGGGTTCATTGCCTGAACCCGAAGACTTGTTGGAATCTGAAGACGATGCGCCCATTATTCGTTTAATCAATGCGCTACTCACTCAAGCAGTTAAAGAAAACGCCTCGGATATTCATATTGAAACCTTTGAATCGCGTATGTTGGTGCGGATGCGGGTGGATGGCGTACTACGTGAAATTATTGAGCCGCCGCGTAAATTAGCGCCCGTGATTATTTCACGGATCAAGGTCATGGCGCGTTTAGATATTGCCGAAAAGCGTTTGCCACAAGATGGGCGTATTTCCTTGCGTATTGCAGGGCGTGCTGTCGATGTACGGGTTTCTACGCTACCGTCTGGGCATAGTGAGCGCGTGGTATTACGGCTATTAGACAAGCAAGCGGGGCGTTTGAACTTATCGCATTTGGGCATGGCGGATAGTATTTATCAGCGTTTGCAAAACCTAATTGCTAAACCGCACGGCATTATTTTAGTTACAGGGCCGACGGGTTCGGGCAAAACTACGACGCTGTATGCGGCGCTGACCCACATTAATGACCAACGCCGCAATATTATGACAGTGGAAGACCCGATTGAGTATTTCATCGATGGGATTGGGCAGACCCAAGTGAATAGCAAGGTGGATATGACCTTTGCACGTGGTTTACGGGCAATTTTGCGCCAAGACCCAGACGTGGTAATGGTTGGCGAAATTCGCGACTATGAAACCGCTGAAATTGCGGTACAAGCCAGTTTAACCGGACACTTGGTATTTTCAACCTTGCATACTAATACGGCCATTGGTGCAGTGACGCGTTTGCAAGATATGGGGGTCGAGCCGTATTTATTAGCTTCCAGTATGTTGGGGGTTGTGGCGCAACGTTTGGTGCGTTTACTCTGCCCTGAATGCAAACAAGCCGCGCCTGCGGTCGAAGGCGAATTAAAAATTTTGCAAGCCAGTCAATCATTTAGCCAAGTACCCTTGCTTTATAAACCGGTGGGTTGCTCCCACTGCAACCATGTGGGGTTTGTCGGGCGTAAAGGTATTTATGAATTAGTCGAACTGGATGACGGCTTGCGGCAAATGATTCATGAAAAACGCAGTGAAATGCAGATGGAAGCCTACGTACGGCAATATTCGCCCAGTATGCGGGACGATGGCGTGCGCCTAGTGTTGGCTGGCTTAACCTCTTTGGATGAAGTGTTGCGCGTGACGCGTGAGGATATGCACTAATGCCCGCGTTTGAATACCTTGCTTTAAATCCAGCCGGTAAAGAAGAGAAAGGTATTCTGGAAGCGGATACCGCGCGGCAAATACGCCAAATGCTGCGCGGCCGCGAATTAATTCCGTTAGAAGTCAACGAAGTTGCGCAAAAGCAAAAGAAAGCCGAAAGTAGCTTTTTTTTACGGCATGGGCGTTTAAATCCCGCCGATTTAGCGTTAATGACGCGGCAATTAGCGACGTTGGTCAAAGCCGGTTCGCCGGTTGAAGAAGCTTTAGGCGCAATTGTGCGGCAGACCGAACGTGCCTCTGCCCGGCGTATGATTTCAGCAGTACGCGCTAAAGTCATGGAAGGGCATAGCCTTGAAGCCGCCTTACGCTTATTTCCCAATGCCTTTCCGACTCTGTACCGCGCAACGGTGGGGGCGGGGGAGCAATCGGGGCATTTACCCGAAGTGTTAGAACGGTTGGCTGATTACACTGAAAACCGCCAGCATAATCAGCAAAAAGTTGCCACCGCGCTGGCGTATCCCATGATTTTATTATTAGTAGCGATTGGCGTAGTAGCGGCTTTATTGCGCTTTGTGATTCCTATGGTGGTGCAAGCCTTTGATACCTTGCATATTCAATTGCCGTGGTTAACCCGTATGTTGATTGCCGCCAGTAATGGTTTGCAGCAATACGGCTTTGCTATGTTGATTGGGTTATTAGTGCTGATTGTTGGCATAACGTGGTTACTGAAAAAGCCTTACTGGAAGGAACGCTTTCACCGCTTGCAATTACGCTTACCTTTAGTCAAAGGCATGATTCGCGGCGTGAATACGGAGAACTTTGCTCGCACCTTTAGCATTTTGGCAACCAGTGGCGTGCCTGTGTTGGATGCAATGAAAATCTCGGCAGAAGTCGTAACCAATATTCCGATGCATAAAGCCGTGTTACAAGCGGCGGATCGAATTCGTGAAGGCACGCCGATTCATAAAGCTTTGGAAAAATCCGGCTACTTTCCGCCCATGATGATTTATTTAATTGCAAGTGGCGAAGGCAGCGGTAAATTAGATGCTATGTTAGAACGCGCCGCTGTCCAGCAGGAACGTGAAACCCAAGCTAAGGTTGCCACTATGATGAGTTTGCTTGAACCGGGCATGATTCTGATTATGGGCGGCATTGTTACCACGATTGTGTTGGCGATTATGTTGCCGGTCATGACGGGTATGCAGGATATTATGAATCCCACGAAGCAAATTCGCAGCACTGTCAGCAAATGACCTCAGAATTAACCCCAGCACAGGTAACACTCGACGCATCGGGTACGCCTTATGCCCCCGCTTTTGACGATTGTTATTTCTCTCGCTTAGACGGTTTAGCGGAAAGCCGCTACGTATTTTTACAAGGCAATAATCTGCCGCAGCGTTGGCAACAACAACAGCGCTTTGTGATTGCAGAAACGGGTTTCGGTACGGGGTTAAACTTCCTAGCCACATGGCAAGCGTGGCAACAAGATGCGCAACGCTGCGAGCAATTACAGTTTATTTCCATTGAAAAACACCCCATTTCCGTCGAAAAATTGCGCGAATTGCTCAGCGTTTGGGTGGAATTAAAACCGTTTGTCTATGAGTTATTAGCCAATTATCCGCCCTTATTAAGCGGTATGCATCGGCTAGTATTGGCACAGGGGCGGGTGCAATTAACCTTGTGTTTTATGCCAATTGAAGAGGCATTAGCGCAGTTGGTTTGCCGCGCTGATGCTTGGTTTTTAGACGGTTTTGCGCCTGCTAAAAATCCAGAAATGTGGCAATTAAGCAATCTGCAAGGTATTGCGCGTTTAAGCCACGCACAAACTTGTTTAGCCACTTTTACCGCTGCCTCGGAAGTACGCCGTACTTTAACGGAAGCGGGTTTTAGCGTGACTAAGCGTAAAGGTTTTGGTAAAAAACGCGAAATGTTAACCGCGCAATACAATGCTGAAGCTCAGCAAACTTTAGTCGCGCCGTGGTTGAGTTTGCCCGAGCAGCCCTGTTCACAAAAAACGGTAAGCATTATGGGTGGCGGCATTGCGGGTTGCCAAATGGCATATGCCTTAGCAATACGCGGTTGGCAAGTCACGCTAATTGAACGTCATGCGCAGCTTGCGAGCGAAGCGTCGGGTAATCGGGCGGGGGTATTAACCCCGAAAATGACGGCGGAAAGCAGTTGGGGCGAAAGCTTTTATCGGCAAGCGTTTGGCTTTGCCTTGCGACAGTTACAACAATTCACTCAGCAAGGCTTTAAACTAGACTGGCAAGCTTGTGGTGCGATGCAATTAGCGCACGAACCACGAGAATTAGCCCGACAACAAGCCTTGATTGCGCGGCAATTACCGGCAGATTTTATGCAAGTGCTGGATGCGCAAACGGCTACTCAGCTTGCGGGCATACCTTTAACAGTGGGGGCAAGTTATTTCCCACAAGGCAGTTGGCTAAATCCCCGTAGTTTATGCCAAGCTTTAATTCAGCATCCCAATATTCACGTTATATTGAAGCAAACTGCGCTGGAGTTAAAACAAAGCCTTAATCAAACATGGCAAGTATTGGATAATACGCAAAAGCTGATTAGTGAAGCGGAGGTTTTAATTATTGCCAATGGCAAGGATTTAACAAGCTTTGGTCAAACTGAATCGTTGCCTTTAATGCCAGTGCAAGGGCAAACCAGCACAGCATCTGTGAGTCATTATAGCCAAACGTTAAAACTCGCTTTAGGGCATGAAGGCTATATAACCCCCGCGATTGAGGGACAGCATATTTTCGGTGCGACATTTAAGCGTAATCACACTGATGTAAGTTTAGATGCTGAAAGCGACCAAACCAATTATCAACAATTACAACAATACTTGCCTGAATTAGCCAATAGCTTCAATACTATACACAGCAGCCATGCGGCAATACGCATGACTACGCCTGATCGTTATCCGATTGTTGGCGCAATACCAGATATTGCATATTATCAAGCGGAATATGCCAGTTTAAAACATGGGCAAAAATACCGACAATACCCTAAGGCGCGTTATATACAAGGCTTATATGTTTTGGGTGGATTTGGCTCACGCGGTTTAACTACCAGTGGTTTATGTGCGGAGTTATTGGCAGCGATTATTAATGACGAACCGCTGCCCATTCAAAAGACCTTATATGAAAATCTACAACCCGCACGCTTTTTAATTAAACAATTAAAAACGGGCTATTCAAGCAAATAATTTTTGCCACCAATGTCGCCGTCCGCTGGGTTGTGGCATGGCTTCGGGTAAATTAATGGGTGGGATTTTGGAAATAACCCAGCCCGGCAAGGGTGGGTTACCACTTGAACCGCAGACAGAACCTAAATTATTCGGATCAAAGACTTTAATAAAACTAGGCGTTTGGGCGGAATCGACATATACAATGCCGCAATAATCTTCGTCGTGGTCACGTCTTAACAAAATATTTAATTCATTTAATACTTTAATTAATTGCTCGCCTTGAATAGGGGTGTTGGGCGGGGTGTCGCCAACCGCATATACATACCAAGGATCTTGGGCATTTTTTATTAATTTTTCCCATAATTCATCCAGTTGTTGCCAATGCCGAATCCCCCAAAACTGCCCACGATAAGCCGTTAAAAAGCTAGATTCTGTATTGTTCATATTGAATTGTACCTCCTAAGCTAAAGTAGGCAGCATAATCGGCAAGCAGGTGTTTCTCAATTCTTGTCTTGCGTTTAGTCTGCCAAATCCCAGCGATTGTAAGCTCTCAAATTGTGGTTCATTGCCAAGCTTCGCATAGTAAAAGCTCGTCATGCAGCAGTATTTACCTGCATACCTTAGCTAATTCTTACAAGCTTGCTGGTCACAATGGAACTATTACACACACCTAAACCTTGGTTACGTGCTAAGTTATTGGCGGGCGATTCAACTGAGTTGTTAGACGCAGAGCCAACGCTAGGTCTTGAGCACTATGTAACAACTTATTATTTATATATTTATGCGCCTGATAAAGATGTTGTTAAGTTAACTAATATCTTATCAAGTTTGGCGATTCCTTATTATTTAAATGCTTATCATGTCAATTTACAAGTAGGTGATAAGGTTTATATTTATAATCGTGCGCATTTATCAGATTATCAGCAGCAATTTATTTTGCAATTAGTGCAACAAGGTTTATATACAGATTCTTTTAGTTCTTTTCTAGATGGCTGTCTACAATACACGGACGTTGGGCTGTTAAATAATGAAGATTTTCTAAATCAAGCTTTCTTGGCGAATTTAAATAAGCCCATTGCTAAGCGTTTTAATCGCTTATTGGATATAATTGTAGCCAGTGTGCTATTAATATTAAGTTTGCCTGTATTGTTAATTACCGCAATTGCCATAAAATTAGAGTCTAACGGTAATGTTATTTATAAACAAAAGCGCACAGGTTTATATAATCAAGAATTTGAAATTTTAAAGTTTCGTTCAATGCGAGTGGATGCAGAACAACAAGGTGCACAATGGTCTAGTAAACAAGACAGCCGTATTACCCGTGTTGGAAATGTGATTCGGAAAACTCGTATTGATGAATTACCACAGTTGCTTAATGTATTAAAAGGTGAAATGTCGGTAATTGGTCCGCGTCCTGAGCGCGAGATATTTATTAAGGAATTAGAGCAAGTCATTCCTTTTTATCGCTGTCGACATTTAATTAAGCCGGGTATTACCGGTTTGGCGCAAGTATCATTTGGCTATGGTTCATCCGTTAGTGATGCGGTGCATAAACATCGTTATGATGTATTTTACCTAAAACATCGTAGTTTATGGATGGATATTAAAATTTTATTTAAGACGGTTAAAACGGTCATATTGGGGCAGGGTTTATAAGCATTTGCTTAAGTACTTGTGTAAAATAAGAGCTTATTTAATATTTAATAATACTCTAATGGAAACAAGAGATATGTTTTATAAAAGAGATATATCGCTTTGCAGGGTTTGACTCCTTTTTTTTAACCTGATATTAATTATAAAAACCATAAATAAATTGATATTTTTCATTGCATCGAATTACTTCACGAGAGGAGCGTAAGTAATGGGTAGAGCGATCATTCTAAAAGGTCTGCTAATAAGCTGTTTGGCATTGATAAATATAGCGTGGGCTGCTGAGGACAAACCCGCAGAGGCAAAAGCAGCAGAATCTAAATCCGAAAATACCGAAACTAAATCAGACAAAGCGGCGGAAGCGTCCCCTGCGAAAGCAGAAGAGGGCAAAGCCTCTGCAAGTGCTGAGGGAAAGGGTGATAAAGCGGCTGAGCCTAAGGCGGCCGAAAAAAAGCCAGAGGAAGCTAAAAAAGAGGCTGTAACGCTCAATGATAGCGTGTCAGCCGAGTTAAAAGCGAGCATAGCAGCGGCAGAAAAAGCCAATAAAGCGTCGGCAAAAGCAGGGTTTGAATGGTTTTGGAGTGATAAATCCGGTTCAGAGCATGTGCAAGAGGCAATCAAATTAGCGAATGCAGGCGAGGATAAAAAAGCCATGCAGTTAGCCAAATTGGTTGAGTTAGCCGGTAAACAAGGCTTAGAGCAAGCAGAGAAATCAAAAAAAGCGAAACCTGATTTTCAATAATTAACAATCACTTGAGCCGTGATTCATCTATTTGCTAGTGAGGAGTGACACATGCGGGGTATTGTGCGCAAGCTGATTATCTCAAGCCTACTTAGCCTTGGTTTAGTGGCAAGTTATACGGTTATCGCTGCCGATGCTGATAAAGCTGCCAGCGCCGAAAAAACCTTGACGCCCGTTGAGGAAGGTAAAAAATTAGTATTTGATCAAATGAAGGGCAACTGTTTAGCCTGTCACATGATTGTGGGAGGTGATTTGCCGGGTAATATTGGCCCGCCATTGGTGGCGATGAAAGATCGTTTTCCTGATAAGGCCAAGTTACGTGCGCAAATTTATGATCCGCGTGCTGCGAATCCTAAAACCATGATGATGCCTTTTGGACCAATGGGAATTTTAACGGACGAAGAAATCGACAAAGTGGTCGAGTACGTTTATACCCTTTAAGCCCATTTATATTTTTCAAGATTGCGGAGGCTTTATGCAACGTAGAAAGTTCTTACAATACACGGCAATAGCAGGCTCGGCGGGCGTGTTAGCAGGTACGGGCCTGTTAATGCCTACCTTAGCGCATGCAGAGGGCAGTGGTGCATTTGCAGCTAAAAATTTAAAAGACACCTTGACCGCGTTAAATGCAACGCCTGAAGAATCCGACAAAATTAAAATCAAAGCCCCCGATATTGCGGAAGATGGTTCTGTTGTACCGGTGACAGTTTCTTCTGAGATTGAAGGCACAACCGAATTGAGTATTTTGGTGGAGAACAATCCTACCCCGTTAGCCGCTACCTTTGTATTTGGGGAGGGCACTAAAGCCGAAGCTTCAACGCGTTTAAAAATGGGTAAAACCTCGAATGTAATTGTGGTGGCGAAGGCTGGTGATAAAACCTATTCCGCAAAGAAAGAAGTGAAAGTGACCATTGGCGGTTGCGGCGGTTAATTCAAGGAGTGTAGAGCAATGGCAAATAGCATTAAATTAAAAGCCGCAGAGAAAGACGGTAGCATCGAAGTTAAAGCCTTAATTAACCATGCAATGGAAACTGGGCAACGTAAAGATAAAAAAACCGGTGAACTGATTCCTGCCCATTACATTGAAGAAGTGGTTGTGACCGCAAATGATAAGACGATTATGACCGCAAAATGGGGAACATCCGTTTCTAAAAACCCGTATTTAGCTTTTAGTTACAAAGGTGCTAAAGGCGATAAGCTGAAGCTGACGTGGAAAGATAATAAAGGTGAATCCGACTCTGCGGATGCTGAAGTGTAACCCTGACGAGGAGAGGAGGGGATATGCCATTAAAATGGTTCATCGGCGCGGTTATGTTAGTTGCTGCGGCAACCGCGCAAGCAGATCCGGCAAAAGATCTGAAGCAGTTTCAGGATTATTTTAAAAAGAAATTTCCGAATGTGGAGTTTGCGGATTATGCCAATGGCGCGTATGCCTTGGATGAAAAATTCCGCGAACAATGGAAAGAAATGGAAGAATTTCCTCCTTATGAATTGGATGTGGATGCAGGCAAAGCGTTATGGGAAAAACCCTTTGCGAATGGTAAAAGCTACAAAGATTGCTTTACTGAGGATTTAAAGGATATTCGCGCAAAATACCCTTACTATGATGCGAAGAAAGACACCATTGCGACCATGGAAGGTGCGCTGAATGAGTGTCGCAAAAGCAATGGCGAAGAGCCAATCAAGGATTTAAAACGTAACGAAATGGCGCAATTAGTGGCTTATGTGGCTATGGAAGGGCGCGGGCAAAAAATTAATATTCCCACGCCCAAAGGTGGCGCACTGAAATGGTATGAGAAGGGCAAAAACTTCTTCTATACCAAACGTGGGCAATTAAATATGGCGTGTGCGGATTGCCATATTCAAAGCTCGGGTAAGTTTTTGCGAGCCGAATTACTCAGCCCTGCGTTGGGTCATACCACACATTGGCCGGTTTATCGTTCTAAGTGGGGTTATTTGGGCACATTGCATCAACGTTATATCGGTTGTAATGAGCAAGTACGTGCACAACCCTTTAAACCGCAAAGTGATGAATATAAAGCCTTAGAATTTTTTGAAACCTATATGTCGAACGGGCTGGAATGGAATGGACCCGCTTCGCGTAAATAGTTGATTGAATTAATTGGATCGCACCTGCAACCCGACTTCAAGTCGGGTTTTGCGTAATTGGGAGGAGGAAACGATGAGTTTAACGCGTCGCGAATTTTTACAGATGTTGGCGGCTGCCAGTGTGGCAGGTTTTAATTTAAATACGGCATGGGCAGAAGGTAAGGCGGAAGGCAAGCTAGCGGCTGATCCGTATGATTTGGCTAAGTTTGGTAATGTGTCGATTTTGCATTACACCGATTGCCATGCGCAATTATTGCCAATTTATTTTCGTGAACCCAGCGTCAATTTAGGCATTGGCGCGATGAAAGGTAAGCCACCGCATTTGGTGGGTGAGCATTTTTTAAAGCAATACGATATTAAGCCCAACACGGCTGATGCTTATGCGTTCACCTATTTGGATTTTGCAGAGGCCGCGAAGAAATACGGCAAAGTCGGCGGTTTTGCGCATTTGAAAACCTTAGTGGATAAAGTTAAAGCCCAACGCCCCGGCGCATTATTGTTAGACGGTGGTGATACATGGCAAGGTTCGTGGACATCGCTGAAAACCAATGCGCAAGATATGGTGGATGCGCAATTAGCCTTAGGCGTCAATGTGATGACACCGCATTGGGAAATGACCTTTGGCGCAGATCGAGTGAAAGCAATCATTGAAAAGGATTTTGCAGGCAAAATTGATTTTGTAGCGCAAAATATTTTTAGCAATGATTTTGATGAACGGGTGTTTGAACCTTACGTTATTAAAGAAATCAACAGCGTACCTGTTGCGATTATTGGGCAAGCCTTCCCTTATACGCCAGTCGCGAATCCTAAGCATTTAATCCCCGATTGGAGCTTTGGCATTCGTGATGAAGATATGCAAAAAGTGGTGGATGAGGCGCGGAAGAAAGGCGCAAAAGTGGTGATTGTGTTGTCGCACAATGGCATGGATGTTGACTTGAAAATGGCGACTAAAGTCAGCGGCATTGATGCCATTATGGGCGGGCATACGCATGATGGCGTATTCCAACCCGTGGTGGTTGAGAATAAAGGTGGTAAAACCTTAGTCACCAATGCGGGTTCAAATGGCAAATTCTTAGGTGTGTTAGATTTAGAAGTTAAAGATGGCAAGCTGAAAGATTTCCGTTATAAATTATTACCTGTCTTCTCGAATTTGCTCGAAGCTGATAAAGGCATGTTGAACTTAATTGAGAAAATTCGTGAACCGTATAAGAAAGAGTTGGCCGAAGAGCTCGCTGTTTGTGATGAAACCTTATACCGTCGTGGTAATTTCAATGGCACATTCGACCAGTTGATTTGTAATGCATTAATGCAAGAGCTGGATGCACCGTTGGCGTTCTCCCCCGGCTTCCGTTGGGGGACTAGCGTATTACCGGGACAACCGATTACCTTTGAACACGTTGCCGATCAAACCGCAATTACTTATGGCACAGTAACGCGTAATGAAATGACGGGTGAAATGGTGAAAACCATTTTGGAAGATGTGGCTGATAACTTATTTAACCCAGACCCGTATTATCAACAAGGCGGTGATATGGTGCGTGTCGGCGGCTTAAAGTTTAGCTTTGACCCAACCGCTAAAATGGGTGAGCGCGTATCCGATATGGAATTAGACGGTAAAGCCCTGGATATGAAGAAGACTTATCCAGTCGCGGGTTGGGCTAGCGTGCAAGCTGAAGTACCGAAAAATAAACAAATCTGGGAAGTAGTGGCAGATTATTTGCGTGAGAAGAAAACTATTTCTAAGGTGGATTTGAATATGCCGAAACTGAAAAATGTGGATGGCAATCCGGGCTTAGCCTAGATCAAAAAAGGGGGCATAGCCCCCTTTTATATTTAAGGGCTGAGATAACTCCAGCCTTGTTCTTGTCGTTCCATAATCCGTGCAATACCCGCTTGTGCTTGTTCAATATCGGGTAATAAGCTTGGGCGTTTGCCATCTTTGGCTTCAATTGCATCTAAAGTATTGGTGCAAGCGGTAAATACAACGTTCTGTAGCATTAAGCTTTTTACGCGTGCCGCATAATGGCTTTTATCGGTTAGTAACCAAATGCCTGGACCGTAAGCCACTACCTCAATATCAATATAATCCATGCCGTAATGCTTTTGCAGATTCACAATATTCGATAAAACGTGATCTTGCATCTCCGCATCGTTTTTATTGACTTGAATAACCAAACGATGATGTTGCTGTTCGGCGCTTTTATTCGACGGCGTTTCGGTATGGTTGGCGCTGACTTGACTCAGTGGGTACGCGCTAACTAATAACAAGGCGACTAATGGCACAAACCAGCGAATTAAACCTTTCATACTCAAACCTTATCTAATTTACGCAGCGATTCCGGCAATAAATGCAGATCGACTAAGCCGGTAATAAACGCTTTGCTGAAACTGGCTTCTTCTTCATACATCATGCGGTAGAATTGCACTTTCATGGTTAATGCCGAGCCGAAAATTAAGCCTGCTAATGCAATAAATGAACCGAGCGCTAACGTAGAAACTCCGGTAATGCCTTGCCCAATCGTACAACCCATTGCTAATACGCCGCCAAAGCCCATGAGAATCGCACCGATTACGTGATTTACGACATCTTGCATAGAAGCAAACCATTCCCACTTAAACGAACGTGTGATTAATGCCCAGACTAATGAACCTGCGGCAACGCCAAAGCAAGCCATAATGCCAAAGGTCAGTAAGGTTTTATCAAAGCTATTTAAGGCATAACCAAAGGCTTGTCCCATTGGGTTAATGAAAGTAAAGGATTGCGCACTTAATGCCGCGCCTAACGCCGGTTTGCTCAGCTCTGAATCGGCTAACATGTCCCATTCGCTGTAATATTGAGTTAAAGGATACACTTCGCCATCCACATTAACGCCAATTTTACTGGTTACATACCACGCAACTAATACGCACAAACCCACGCCTAAGCCACCTAACGCAAAGTCACGGCTACTGCGAAAATCTTTAGAGGTAAAAGCCCAAGCAATTAAGCTTGCGCCTAAGATCAAACCAATAATCAAGCGGGCAGTTACAGCGTTAGCTTCGCCTGCGATCAGTGTGCCTAAATCCTGTGAATTTCCCACTTCAATGGCTAACGGTTTAATCCAAGGGTAGAACAATAAGGAATACAAGGTTTGATCTGAACCGGGGAAGGGGTTCAGCATGTAATAAGAAATGATAGCAATGATTAAAAACACAAACACGGATTTGAGATTACCCGCGCCTAAACGCACTAAGCATTTATTGCCGCAACCGCCCGCAATCGTCATCCCAATGCCAAATAGAATGCCGCCTAGCAAGTTTTCCGCCCAGATTAATTGTCCATTGCGGTAAGGTGGGTAGGTGGTATTAAGATTAATCAAGCCTAGACTTTCTAGCGTAATCACGCCTAGTAAGGCAATCGCAATGGCTAAGCCCCAAGCGCGTAAACGCCCCGTGTGGCTCATATTGACCCAATCCGACACCGCGCCCATTGTACAAAAATGGGTTTTATTGGCGACTAAACCCAATACAAACGCAATGATGAAACCCGCACTCAGTAAAAACGTCTGTGCAGCCGTAAAATTTTCAAACACCATAGTGCATTTTTCTCCTCAAAACGCTCTTGAAATCTGCCATTGCGCCCACCCTTAAGGCGCAGGGCTTGCTAACTGTTGAATAAACGCTGCTGCTGGCATAAAACCAACAATGCGCTTAGTTTTTTGTTCTTGTGCTTGGGAATCAAAAAATAGAATGGCGGGCGGGCCAATAATTTGATAATGCTGTTGTAACGCACGTTGTTCCGCAGAATTTTGCGTAACATCCACTTGCAGTAGCACCGTATCTTTTAAGGCTGCTTGCACGGCTGGTTGGCTGAAGGTATGCATTTCAAATTCTTTGCAAGCGATACACCAATCGGCATACACATCCAACATTACGGGTTTACCGTTAGCGTCTTTTAAAGCGGTTTGTAACTCTGTTAAGTTGTTGATCCGTTTAAAGGCTAATGCGTTGTGTTGGCTGTTGTGGGGGGCGTGTAAGTGTGACCAAATGGCTGTACCGCCTAATATCAAGCCGTAGATTAAGCTGAGTGCGCCTAAACCGCGTGCTACGGTTTGCCATTTGCCATGTGCGGGTTTGAATAAGCCGAATAACACCGCAGCGAATATAAACAAGGCAGCCCACAATAACTGGCTAACATAAGTGGGCAAAATGCGTTCAATCAACCAAATCGCTACACCCAACAGCATAATGCCAAAGATGCGTTTAACAGCTTCCATCCATAACCCGGCTTTGGGTAATAAGCCCGACATAGTACCCACCAAAATCAGCGGTAAGCCCATGCCTATGCTTAAACTGAATAAGGCTGCGCCACCTAACACCGCATCTCCAGTTTGCCCAATGTAAATCAATGCGCCCGCTAAGGGCGCGGCGACACAAGGTCCGACAATTAAGGCTGACAATGCGCCCATAATGGCTACGCCGACCCAGTTACCCCCCGCTTGACGATTACTCCAATGGGTTAAGCGTTCTTGAATACCCGCAGGTATTTGTAGGTCGTATACACCAAACATGGATAACGCCAGCAAGACGAAAATGCCGCTAAATGCACCAAGAATCCACGGGTTTTGGAAATAGGCTTGTAGGTTTTGCCCAAATAAACCGGCTAATACGCCTGCAATTGTGTAGGTAAACGCCATAGCTAACACATAGATCAGCGATAAACCAAAGGCTTTGCGTGGCGTAATATTTTTTTGCCCGACAATAATGCCGGATAAAATTGGAATCATAGGAAATACGCAGGGCGTTAACGCTAAGAGAATGCCTAAGCCCAAAAAGATCAGCAGCGTAACCGCAATATTTTGCCCTTTTAACTCATCCACCAATTGATCTTGTTCGTTGCGTACCACTGGCGCGGGCTTGCTGAGCGGCGTATTGCTTTCGACTTCACTTAAGGTGACCTCGCTAACCGTAACTGGCGCATTGGCATTAGCATTTGCCCAAGTCAACAGAAAGCGCTTGCGTTGGGGTGGGTAACAGTTTTTTCCAGCTTGGCAACCTTGCCACCCCACATCTACTTGCAATTGCGAACGGCTTAAATCCACACGTTCTATAGGTAAATTAACTTTGGCTTGATCGTGAATGGCTTCCACCTGACCAAACGACGGATCTTGCTTAATTTCGCCCTTCGGTAACTGGGTTTCACCGAGCTTAAAACCCTGAGTCGTAGCTGGAATCAGAATAAACTGTTCCTTATATAAATAATGCTGAGGTTGAATAGTCCACTGAAATTGTAACTGCTGAGCATTATAAAGCGGTGCTTGTAAACTAAAGGCTTGTTCCGCAGTTAGTGTTTTAGGTAAATTAATATCCTCATCTATACCTTTTATATCTGCATTGCCAATTGGAAACGTATTAGGTTCGGCTAATATAACGGGGCTGATTAAGCCAAGACTTATAAAAAGCGCAATTAAGGTAAAGCGCTTAACAATACGATTGAATAACCACATAAGCTTAATCCACAATATGAATATCAGTGCCCTGTTTCAATAACTCTGCTTGGCGTTCTGCTAAATACTCATTATAGGTGGAATATTTCTTATAATAACCACCGCCTACATAGCGAAATAATTCTTTAAAGTGAAAGCTGAATAACATGCCGTCTAAACGCGTGACTTCTTTACCTTCATCAAATAAAACAATACCCGGGCGATACAGCATATTCAAACTTTTGGCTAAATCTTTTGGAGTGGTTTTATCACCATTGGGGGCAGTAATACTCTCGGTTGAATTCGCATCTAAGCGCACAATAGTAAACGGCTTTAATTCAGCTTTTACATCATCACGGATTAATAATTTACTGTGTAGGTGCTCACATTCTTCACAGTTACTGTCTTCAAAGATAATAGCCAAAGGCGTTTTTACCGTACTTAAGTCGGTTATTTTTTTGAATAACTCATTGTCTTTTAAGGTATAATTTCCTTTTCTGCTATTCTTATCTAAATAATCCGCTAAATTCATATCTTTATACGCCTTGTCATTAACGTAATGTAAGATATTGCCAAATTGACCGCTACTACGATAACCGTTTAAGCGCACGACAGCATTGTTTTTGGCATCTAAAAATAAAACAGTAGGGGTATACTGAATATTCAACTGTTTAGAAAATTCTTTCTCAGAATAACTTTTGTCTTTAGAGAATTGAATTTCTCTATCACCTTTGACATTAATGGCAATTACGTCAAAATGTTGTTGAATATAATCTTTGGTTTCGCCGCTGGTAAAATTATCATGCAGCATTTTTTCACAATAGGGGCAGTTATTTAGATGAAAGAATAACATAACATGTTTATTAGCCTTTTCGGCTTCTTCAATATCTGCTTGAATATCTAAAAAACTGTCTTTAAACCAACTGGGCATACTATGTTCAACCCCCCCCTTTATTTTACCGCTGGTTTCCTCCGCAAAGCTTTGGTTAAACGTGCCACTGACGATTAATCCAACAAAACACAGTGTTTTAAATAATTGTATTAGTTTCATATCTACTCCTCCTAGCAGCCTTTGCATTTAAACATAAGTTTATGGGCAGATAAAAGGCGAGATGCCTATCCATTAGAGATAGTTATTTAATATAATTCAAACAGAATATTATAATATGCTAATCTAATATTTTAGATTTAGAAAAATCTAAGTTAAGTTTTTAAATAAATTAAAAACAATGGATTAATTTTTGATCAAAAGTTGAAATTGGGTACTATAATGAATAGCGGTGTTTTTGACTAAAAAATATCCATTAAAAAGGTTGCGTTGTAATTTAGCTGAAATTTTCCAATAATCGTTCTGCCGATTCTACAATGCTGCAACAGCAAAAGTTAAAAGTACTAGGGAATTTGATTTTTCTGAATCCCATAAAAAGTGCTTAACGTATAATAGGCAGTTCAAAACAATATAAAACGGGCTAATTTCATGCGCAAAAATAACGCTTTTCTCGTTAAACGTATTAACGATCACGTACAATATTTAAATAAAATTAAGGGTCGTTTAGACAACACGAATAATTTTCAACCAACAGACTGCCATTCTTGTGCGCTGGGTTGTTGGCTGGATTCAGATGGAGTGAATGACGTGTTGGTATATGGAGAACACATGCAAACTTTGTTTAACCGTCTAGTTGAAGAACATGAGAAGTTTCATATCGCAAGTCACAACGCTGTGCAGTGTCATGAACAAGGCGATAAAGTGGGTGAATATCGCGAAATGACGCAAATGCACAAATTATCCAATAATTTAATTGCTATTTTATTAGAGATGGATAGTGTGGCTATGCAACAAGATCGCAAGGCAAAGTCTGCTTAAACCCGCTTAAGCATTTGCCTTTAATCTAAAACTGCATTGGGCTTTCGGTTGTTTCGCTCTACACTTGCGAGTATGAACAGCCAAGCCAGTTATGCGGCTGACCCTGCCTTAAGTCGGGGTCGGCATTATCCCGAATTGCCCCCCACTTATCGCAGTGAATATCAGCGCGACCGGGATCGTATTATTCATGCCAAGGCGTTCCGCCGTTTGGAATATAAAACCCAAGTGTTTGTAAATCACGAAGGGGATTTATATCGTACCCGCTTAACCCATTCGCTAGAAGTGGCACAAATCGCACGTACCGTTGCCCGCAGTATGGGCTTGAACGAGGATTTAACAGAAGCGATTGCACTTTCCCATGATTTGGGGCACACCCCGTTTGGACATGCCGGACAAGATGCCTTGAATGCCTGTATGCAGGCTTATGGCGGGTTTGAACACAATTTACAGTCGTTACGCGTGGTCGATTGGTTAGAAAACAGTTACGCCGAATTTCCGGGCTTAAATTTAAGCTTTGAAACCCGCGAAGGTATTTTAAAACATTGTGCGGTAAAACACGCCGTGGCATTAGGTGATGTCGGCGAGCGCTTTATTTATAAAACTCAACCGACCTTAGAAGCGCAATTGACCAATTTGGCGGATGAAATCGCCTATAACAATCACGATATTGAAGACGGTTTGCGCTCAGGTTTGATTAGCTTAGAACAATTGCAAGCCGTCCCCGTGTTTGCGCGTGAGTACCAAGCGGTTATTCAGCGTTATCCAAGCTTGCAAGGACATCAATTAATTCGGGAAACCTTACGCGGCTTAATTGGCTCAATGGTGACGGATTTAATTGAAAGTAGCCGTGCCGCCTTGCAAGCCTCAGGGGCAGTCACTTTAGCGGATGTCCGCAAACAGGCAAAACCGTTAATGTGTTATAGCGATACCTTGCATCAAGAGAAAACCGTTTTAAAACGCTTTTTGCGCGACAACCTTTATTATCACCCCAAGGTTTATCGTATGAGTTGGCGAGCGCAGCGCATTATTCAAGCGTTGTTTGCCGCTTATATGCAAGACAGCCGCTTACTTAGCCCCAAATATCAGAATTTTGCGCGTGAATATGAGTCAGTTGATGGTGAAGCAGGACGCGCCCGGGCGATAGCAGATTTTATTGCCGGTATGACGGATCGTTATGCGATGCATGAATACGGTCAGTTATTTGATTTGTCGAATATGTCACCCACTTAGAACCGAAAGCGTTTAACAAACTCAATTGTTGCAGCTAGGCCTAGGGTTGCGCCCACTGAACGGGTTACTAAAAACATACTGAGCGCAGACGGAACTTCAACTCCCAACCATAGCAAATCTAACTTGCTAATATACGGGCTGATTTGGTGAAGATTTTCCTTATTTGCCCGAAAATGTACGTTTGTAATGTCGTCGGTTTCAACGTCATTAGTGTAATTGGTTTCGGTTGCCTTGCTAAAGGTAAAAAAATGATATTGCTGCCAATATTTATGAAACAGCACTTCAATTAAATGTGGCTCAAGCAAGCGAGTGAGCATAGTGCCGGGCAAAAAACGTGCTAAATCTGCTTCCATACCGTGTTCATCATCATAGCCCTCGGCGCTGCTGGCGATAAACGCACTAGGTTTAGCGGCGGCTGTGTCTACCAGCAGTTTGGTTAATTGTCTTGAAAATAATAACTCTAAGCACAAGAGCTTAGTGTTTTTTTGCCAATCCAGATTAGGACTCCATAAAACAGAGAAAGGCACATAATCCGAATTGGGTTTGCGGTTATACCGAAGTTTTCTATGTGGCATAGCTAGATTACAACTCAATAGAAAAGACAACGACGCTTAAACTCGGTTTGTAGCTCAGGTGCGCAAATATAGGCTAATTCTTGTAATAACAACGGGAGTAATTGCAAATCAACGTAGAATGTTGGCTTAGTTTGCGTTTGCCGCCAACCTTAACTACGCTACATGCATTCTATTCGTCGCCCAGTCATTATGTCCCAACTCAAAAAACATCTACATTTTCTACGTGCGCTGGCGGAAGCTTTGTTTTACGACATGCGCCAAGGCGAGATTACTCTACGTGCAACGGGCTTGGTTTATACCACCTTATTGTCACTTGCGCCTTTATTAGCCTTAAGTTTTTCGGTGCTAAAAGGTTTTGGGGTACATAACCAATTAGAACCCATGTTATTACAAGTCTTGACGCCCTTAGGTGAAAAAGCCGAGGAGTTAACCAAGCAAATTTTAGGCTTTGTGGACAATGTGCAAGTCGGTGTCTTGGGTATTTTGGGTTTAGGCTTATTGCTATATACCGTAGTGTCATTGATGCAAAAAATCGAGGAAGCCTTTAACTATGTATGGGAAGTGCCAAAATCCCGTAACCTTATTGAGCAAGTCCGCGATTATCTAACCGTGGTATTGGTTGGTCCAATACTAATTTTTTCAGGCTTAGGCATTTGGAGTTATGTCATGAGCCTGGATTGGGTACAGTCAGTTGCCGCCATTGAACCCTTCGGTGGCTTATTAGCATTTCTAGTAAAATACGCACCCGTCTTTATTATTATTATGGCCTTCACCTTTTTATATATGTATATGCCTAATACCAAGGTGAAGTTTAAACCTGCTTTGATCGGCGCAACCGTCGCGGGCATTGTATGGCAGATTGCAGGCTGGATTTTCGCCTCATTTGTGGTCAAATCCGGGCAACAAACCGCGATTTATTCCATTTTTGCGAGCCTATTCTTATTTATGTTATGGCTGTATGTCGCGTGGATTATTGTGTTAGGGGGTGCGCGTTTATCGTTTTATTTGCAATACCCTGATGCTGTGTATCGTCCGCGTCAGCCTAAAGAACCCAGCTTACAAACCCGTGAACTATTAGCCGCAGCGGTATTAAAAGCAATTACGCATCGTTTTGAATGCGGTGAGCCACCGCTTACCTTAGAAGATTTGCGTAAGGAAATTCCGGTTTCGCGTTTTCTCTTAATGGATACTTTAGACGAATTGCGCACGTATGGCGTGTTGAGTTTAGACAATAAAACCCCCTCTCATTATTTATTACAAATTTCACCAAATTTGGTAACGGTGGAACATATTCGGCGTTATTTGTGGCAAGGTGACCCCGCCCAACAACAACAAGCCCAACAGGTAAAACAACAAGCAGGGCTAAGCGACAGTTGGTTAAATGATTTAATGACTAAACCGCGTCAAACCTTGCAAGAAGCGTTGCCATTACCCACTACGCTTAAGCAGCAACCTTAAAAATAGTTTGCTTATTCAGGCCGCAGATACGCTTAGCGTATCATGCTGCCTTATCGTCATAGCCTCGGAGAATTAGAATATGAAATGTACCGGCGTTTCCCATGCTTATGTAATTTTTGGCGCAACTGGCAATCTGGCTACGCATAAATTGCTGCCCGCTTTATACCAATTACATCGTATGGGGCAATTAGCCAACGATGTGGAAATTCTCGGCTGTGGGCGTACCGAATTTACGCAAGACACGTGGCGCATTGAAATTCGTACTTTATTGGTGGCATCGGGAATTAAGGACGATGAAGTACTAACTAGTTTTATACAGCGTTTGGATTATCTGGCGGGTAGCTTAACCGATGCACATTTTTATCAAAGTCTAGCGCAATGGGTCGGCGATAATGGCAGTGAAAACAATGTGATTTTCTATTTGTCTATCAGTCCTGATTTATATGTAGATGTGACGGAAGGCTTAGCTGCTGAAAATTTATTAAATGAAAGTGCCGGTTGGCGGCGGATGGTGATTGAAAAACCGTTTGGTCATGATTTGCAATCGGCGCGTGAATTGCAGCATCGTTTAGATAAACACCTCAAAGAAGAACAGATTTATCGCATTGACCATTATGTGGGTAAAGAAACCGTTCAAAACTTTTTAGTATTACGCTTTGATAATCTTATTCTCGAACCGCTATGGAATCGGCATTACATTGACCATATTCAAATTACCCATGCGGAAACAGTCGGGGTTGAAGGCAGAGCCGGTTATTACGATAAAAGTGGTGGCGCAGTCCGCGATATGATTCAAAGCCATTTATTACAAGTCTTAGCGTTGTTGGCAATGGAACCGCCAGTCTCAATGGAAGCGGAAGCCTTACGCGATGAAAAAGTCAAAGTCTTAAAATCCATTCGCCCGTTGGATACCAGCCAACTCAGTACATTAGCTATTCGTGGGCAATATGCCGCCGGTGTGATTAAAGACGAATCGGTGATGGGTTATTTACAAGAAAAAGATGTAGCCCCCGGTAGCCATACTGAAACGTTTGCTGCGTTAAAGCTATACGTGGATAACTGGCGTTGGCGCGGCGTACCGTTTTATTTGCGCACGGGTAAACGCTTAAAAGCACGGCATTCTATGATTGCGGTGCGCTTTAAAGAACCGCCAATGGATTTATTCCCGAGAGCTGCCGGTAAGAAACGTTTGCCAAATTGGTTATTGTTGGGCATTCAGCCGGATGATGCCGTACGCATGGAAATTTCTGCAAAAGTACCGGGTGTGGAAATGAACACACGGCAAATCGTCATGAACGCCACGATTGGTCAGCCCGAGGAACGCAAGTCGGAAGCATACGAAGAATTATTGTTGGATGTGATTCAGGGCAATCGGGCATTGTTCTTACGTTATGACGAAGTAAAAGCGGCTTGGTCAGTAGTTGATCCGATTTTGCAAGCTTGGGAACAAGACGAGCAAATGCCTTTGCAATATCCTGCCGGTTCATGGGGACCTAAAGCGGCTGACCGTTTATTCGGCGATTCGGGTCGAGAATGGCGCGATAGCTTGTTAGATGACACGTCTAATCCGACCTAAATTTTTTGAATAGCTCTTGAAATACCCTGAAGCTGCCCCATTTTTCGCTGACAATGCTAATTTATGATCTCAAGGAGCTAAGAATTTATGAGTGAAAATAAGGAAAATCTACAGTTTCAGACCGAAGTGAATCAGTTATTGCATTTAATGATTCACTCGCTGTATTCAAATAAAGAAATTTTTCTGCGTGAATTGATTTCAAATGGTTCAGACGCGTGTGACAAATTGCGTTTTGAAGCCATTGGTAATGAAGGCTTGTATGAAAACGATAGCGACCTGCATATCGAAGTCGATTATGACAGCGAAGCCGGTACGATTACCGTGCGCGATAACGGCATTGGCATGACTCGCGATGAAGTCATTAGTAATATCGGTACGATTGCACGTTCGGGCACTAAAGACTTCTTAAGTAAACTAACCGGCGACCAAATTAAAGATGCTCATTTAATCGGTCAGTTTGGGGTTGGTTTCTACTCTGCGTTTATCGTTGCGGATAAAGTGACCTTAACCACGCGTAAAGCGGGTATGCAAGCTAGCGAAGGGGTGCGTTGGGAATCCGATGCGCAATCAGGCTATACCCTTGAAATGATGGATAAGCCTGCGCGTGGCACGGAAATCGTTTTACACTTAAAAGAAGATGAAAAACTATTAGCCGATGGTTGGCGTTTACGCAGTATTATCCGCCAATATTCTGACCATATTCCGTTACCTATTAAAATGCGTAAAACGGAAGAGGGTAAACAAACTGATGAATGGGAAGTGGTTAATAAAGCCAATGCTTTATGGACGATGCCCAAAAGCGAAATCAGCGACGAACAATACCAAGAATTTTATAAATATGTGTCGCACGATTGGGAAGACGCGTTGGCGTGGTCACACAATCGGGTTGAAGGCAAATATGAATACACCTCGCTGTTATATATCCCTTCTAAAGCACCTTTCGATTTATTCGACCGCGACAGTCACCACGGCTTAAAGCTGTATGTGCAACGCGTGTTCATTATGGAAGACAAAGAATACAAACTAATGCCGCGTTATATGCGTTTCGTGCGCGGGGTATTGGATTCTAACGATCTGCCATTAAATGTGTCTCGGGAAATTCTGCAAGGCAATAAAATCATTGAGAACATGAAAAATGGCTCAGTGAAAAAAGTCTTAGGTTTATTAGAAAGCATTGCGGCGGATAATGCGGATAAATATGCAACTTTCTGGAAAGAATTCGGCAAAGTTTTAAAAGAAGGCCCGGGCGAAGATTTTGCCAACCGTGAACAAATTGCCAAATTACTGCGCTTCTCTTCAACCTTAGATGATAGTGCTGAGCAAAAAGTCGCTTTAGCCGACTACATTGCGCGCATGAAGGAAGGGCAAGACAAGATTTACTACATTACGGCTGACACGCATACGGCGGCAAAAAATAGCCCGCATTTAGAAGTGTTCCGTAAACGGGGTATTGAAGTCTTGTTGTTATCTGACCGTGTGGATGAATGGTTAGTGCAACATTTGATGGAGTTTGAAGGCAAATCGCTGCAATCAGTAGCGAAAGGCGATTTAGACTTATCCAAAATGGAAACGGAAGAAGAAAAACAAGAGCAAGAAAAAATTGAGAAAGAAGCTAAAAACATTGTTGAACACATCAAGCAAGCTTTGGGCGAAAAGGTCGAAGAAGTGCGCGTATCGCACCGTTTAACCAATTCCCCTGCGTGTATCGTGTTGAATAATCAGGATATGGCGTTGTATATGCAGCAATTGCTGAAACAAGCCGGTCACGATATGCCAACGACTAAACCGATTTTGGAAGTTAACCCGACACATCCTTTATTGGCACGTATGCAAGCGGAAACGGATGATGAGCGTTTTGCTGAATGGTCAAGCGTGCTATTAGACCAAGCTATTTTAGCCGAAGGCGGTCAATTAGAAGACCCCGCCGGTTTTGTGAATCGCTTGAATCGTTTAATGCTGGCATTGACTTAAACATAGCGACCTAATTAATAGTTTGCTTAAAAGCTCACTTACCATCGGTAAGTGGGCTTTTTTTATGAAACCCAGTTGCATTTTTGTAGTAAATTTACCCGTTTTTCTACTACTAAAGTTGTAAGCGCTGAGTCTTTTGGGGAATTGCTAAGTTATTAGCGGATAACCTATATTTCTTAGCCTCAGTTTGTGGTTAATGATTGTCCGATGATTTGCTACAGGCTGAGATTAGGTTTCATATTGACGATTGGAGTTACTTGATCGCAAGTTCAAAGTACTTCGTTTTTATACGGATATATTGTTTTTACTATTAGTAACCCTCTTAGGCAAATAATCATAATCCGGGATTATTTGCCTATTTTTATTCGTTAGTCGCTTGCCAACATCATAAAAATTCAAGCAGCGCGCGCTGGAAAAGGAATGACGTTTTGTAAAGCGTTCTCTGGATGTAGATAACGTTCTAACCAATTAACCACCGGATAATGTCGTAACTGCTTCGCCATCGCTAAGGGTGTTAAGCCATAATGATCTGTTAGTTGCAAATCTGCCCCATGTTTTAATAAGCAAGCCATATTAGCCATTGAGCCGTGTAAGACTGCTTCGTGTAACGGCGTAAAGCCGTCACTAGCGGTACTGTTAACCGCCACACTTTGCGCTAATAAGTATTCCGTCATGGGTAAGTAAGCGTCATGGCTGGCGCTAATATGTAATAAGGAACGCCCTTGCTCATTTAATACTTGTAAATTTGCACCGTGTTGGGCAAGTAAGGCGAGTAAGGCTGGATTCGCGCTAGGAATGACACTAAATACCAGCGGTTCGCCATTAAAGGTATATAAGCTTGCACCATGAGCGAGTAAGAATTCGCACATAGCATAATGACCTAGCCTTAAAGCATCTTGTAAGGCAGAGGTTTGCAACATGCTGACGGTATTGGTTTCTGCACCTTTGCTATGTAACCACTGTACCGCGTCTAATTCATTGGCTACACATAGGTAATGTAATACCGTTTCGCCTAAGTAAGCATGACGTAAGGTTAAATACGAGGGGGATTCGCGTAATAGGCGGGCAGCCGTGAATCTATCCTGAATGCAGGCACGGGCAAACTTATTAAAATTATTGTTTTGCATGACACTAAGCTCAATCGGCTCTGGGGTTATTTTGAGTGTATGCCAATTTTATAAAAGTGCAAAATTTATCCAGATAACTGGTGAGCGCCTAGGCAAATACGACCCACGTCGTTGCAATATATTTGACCCCCGATAATATTAAGCCCGCTCGGTGTTCGTGTGTCCAAAACGGCGGAAATAACACTAACTTACCTTTTTCAGGCTGCACGCTAAGCTTTTGAAATAAGAAATCTGTTGTGCCACCCGCCGCAGGTGGAACATCGTTTAAATACCACAACGCTACCAATTGCCGCATGGCAAATTGATGCGAACCGCCGTCGATATGCCAGTGATAATATTCACCCGCTTGATAACGTTGTAAGTTATAACCCATATCCTTAAACGCACCTTTGAAGTAAGGATAAAGTTCACGAAACTCACGTAATGCTAAAGCTAAAGAACGGTGTAGATTATTATCCACATCCTTCCAATGTGGCTTGTCGTCGCCACTGACAAAAATATCCGTGGTCTTTTTTACGCTTTGATCGCTTCCCATATTTTGCCCAAGTCGACCCGCGTATTGATCTGCTAGATTCTGCTCAAACCGTGCCACCATGTTGTCGCATAGAAAATCGGGCAGCGCGTTTTGCTTCTCAAAAATAAAAGAATTGGGAGCAAGTTCACGTAAGCTGGAAGCTGGGGGCGGCGTAGTCATCACAATACCTTACAAGGGCAGAAGCTTAAGTATAAGCTGCGTCGGAAATGCAAGAAGTATCTCTTTAGGCGTAAACGCTATTCTTGAAAAGTAGATGTTTGGAGGACGTTTACATGACTCATCTAAATTTTCTTAATCTAGAACCTGAACTAGTTGAATCATTGAAGAAGCGAGCGCTTAAAAATGGGCGGAGTGTGGATATGGAATATCGTGCCATTTTGCGTGAGGTATTCATGGCTATTAAAGAATGCTTTTTCCTTTTTCTTGGTACATTAATGTCAATATTTGAGGTTGGCGACGCTAAAGACTTCAATCGTATTCAAAATGGCTGCTTACACTATTGATGCTTTTTAAGGAATGAAGGTAACACTACCTAATTTGTTTAGAAGCATTTTAGTTATTTTTTATAATGCCTTTGTTTATTTTATAGGATGAATTTGTATATAATTCATCCAGTCATTTATTTGTGAAATGTTTAGAGTGTCCCAAAGTTAGATTAATCTTTGGTCGAAATTAACTTTTATTTTAGTGATTTAGTATGAGTAATATACAAAATATTGATATTAGTCTTCAAGAAATTGTGAAAAATATTTATAAAAATAGCTATTTAATTCCTAAGTTTCAAAGAGATTTTGTATGGACGACGAAAGATATTACGGACTTAGGTGACTCTATTGTCAGAGGTTATCCAATCTCTTCTCTTTTGATTATGCCAGAAAATGGAACTTTAAAAGTTGGAGCGCATGGGTTAATTAAAGATGAATGTAATGATTTAAAATTAAACGAAGATAGTGATTTTAAGTATTATATATTAGATGGTCAGCAACGGATGACATCTATCGCAAAGCTTTTTCTAGCAGCAGATAATAAAAATGAATATTATTTTGATTTATTAGCTATATTAATTGAAAGGTTTCCAGAAGATAATATCCAAAATGATTCTGGGCTTAATTTGAATGAAAGTCGAAATAAATCAAATCTAAATGATGTACTATGTAGGGGGTTTCCGATAGGTAAGGATAAAAGTGAAAAACCTACTAGACAAGATAATAGGTTTATTTCAGGAAAAAGCATTATAGATAATAAATTTGGCTCAATTATAAATAAGTTTTTAAATAATATTAAGGATGCATCAGAAGATAATATTGATAAGTATACTGACTATTTGAGTGCAGTTTTAGGTGCTATCGGTGGCTACAGCATTCCGGCAACCGTTATTGCCAGTGATTCTGAGCTAGGAGTTGTTATTCGGGTTTTTGAAAAAGTTAATTCAACAGGTAAAAAATTAACGTTATTTGATTTAATTAATGCTAAATCATTTCAAGTTAAAAACAGCTTATATCAAGGAGGTTTATCCGATTTCTTGACAAAAAAACTTATTGATAAAACTAAAAATCTATTAAAATTAAAAGCAGGAATTGATAATTTTTTTAAATATGACGAAAATGCAGAAACTTATGAAAAATTGGATAAAATCATAAGAATATTTGAAATTTCTAACTTACTTGAAAATAACTTAACCCCAACTATTTTGCAATCTGCAATGTTGAGCAGAGACCCTGAGTTTTGGTTTGAAACTTATAATGCAAAAAATGAAATATTATTTAATGTGTTAAAATGGTTGCAAGAAGAGAATTTAATAGATATAGCGCAAACCACATTTTTGGAATATGTTGTGGCTATATTTATAGCAAACCCCAAAGCATTAGAATATGAAAAGTTTAAGACGGAAATTAAAAAATATGCATTGTATATTAATTTAAGCAATATAAATTTTAATAAATCAAATTTAGATATTGTTGAAAAATTATTTTTAATATCTAAAAAGGTCACGGATAATCATTCTTCTGCAAAATTTATTTATACTAGTCCTAGTTCTAGTCCGAATTTGAGCAAAGAGCGAATTTTAGAATTTACAACTTCTAGAGCAGAATTTAAAACTATATTGCATATATTATACAATGAAAAAGTTTCAGGTTGTTTTACTCATGATATCTCTGGGAATAGGATTAAAGAAATAGATAAAACAAAAATGGATAGTCATCATATTTATCCTAAATCTAGAGTCAAAGATTTTAATTTAAAAAGCCCGTTTAATTCGATAGCTAATATAATATTGGTTGATAGTTCGACAAATCGAGAAGAATTTAAAGATAAGAGTCCAGAAGAATATTTCTCTGAAATCAAGAAGCAATCCAATGGTAATTCTTTCTGTGATAAGAATTTGATTAATATTGATGAAGCATCAAAAATAAACTCTGAGGAGGACGCAATGATGTTTATCGAGAATAGAGCAGATCAAATTGCTCAAATTGTTAATTCATATTTTGATTGATGATTATTGAAAAGGTGTATTTAGAAATACACCTTTTTCGCCATAGGCTGTCTTTCCCACCAATACAACCAAGCGCTACATAACATAGTTAAGCTGTAAACGAGCAGTGAGCAGAGCACAATGCCTTGCCAGCCTTGCCATTGCCAGAAGGGGGCGAGTAATAAGCCGCCTGCACTTGCGCCTAGGTAATAAAATACTAAATATAGCGATGAGGCGCTGGCACGGGCTTTAATGGCGTGGTGACTGACCCAACTGCTGGCGAGTGAGTGAGTAAAGAAGAAGCCGAAGCTGCTGATTAAGAAGCCGAAAATAATCAGGCTGAGATGTTGGTTTAAGGTGAGTAGTGTGCCAAGCATTAGCAATACAATGCCGAGTGCCATGCCTAACGGTGCGGGGATATGTTGCGCAATCCGTCCGGAAATAGCCGAGGTGACTGTGCCGCCTAAGTAGGTGAGAAACAGCATACCGAGCGCGTGCGTGGATAAGTGATAAGGCGCGGCGGCGAGTACGAAGGTAATGTAGGTATATTGGTTAAGGAAAATCATAAAGTTACCAAAAGCAATCAAGTAAGCGGCTAGTAACACTGGATTGCGTAAGTGTGCGCTTAAGTCTTTGGCAATGTGTAAGGGGTGCAGGGCTTTGGCGTGAAAATGCCGCGATTTGGGCAATAAAAGTATAAACAAGCTGAGCAAAACTGCACCGAGTATACCTAATGCAGCAAAGGCGGCTGACCAACCGTAATGTTCGCCAACAAAGCCACTGATTAAACGCCCTGATACGCCGCCTAAGCTATTGGCACTGATATAAACCCCGACGGCAATGACCACGGCTTTGCGGCTGAATTCGTCGCCCATATAAGCAATCGCAATTGCGGGTAAACCGCCTAAACAGAAGCCTTGAATGCCACGCAGAATTAAGAGCGTGCGGTAATCGTGAACTTGCGAGAGCGCCAACGCGCTTAACACTGCTCCCGCCATAGTGATGACCATAATCGGTTTACGCCCAATTGCATCGGATAGCGGTCCATAGACTAATAGCGAAAAGCTTAACATTAAGATGGTAATGGTTAAGCTCCAACTGGCTTGCAATTCGCTTAAGTGTAATTCCCGCGCCATCATGGGTAATAAGGGTTGTGTCATGTGTAAATTGGCGAATACCAGCCCCGAGCCTAAACATAAGGCTAAGGTGGCATAGCGAAATTCCCGACTACCCGCTTCAATCATAAAACGCCCGTACCTGTCCAAAAGCAGCCAGTAGCATAGAAGCTAACCAGCGATTGATAAAATATATAGTTAGAATGCTTTTGATAAAGCTTGTTTACTAAAGGAGCGTAACGATGGATTTAAAACAATTGCGTTATTTTCACGAGATTGCGCGTTTAGGCAGTTTTACGCGGGCGGCGGAAAGCTTGTTTGTAGCGCAACCTGCGGTCAGTGTGGCGATTCGCAAGTTAGAAATGGAGTTGGATTTAAGCTTGTTTCATCGACATGATCGCAAAGTGATTTTAACTGATGAAGGTCAGCGTTTATTGCCACATGCCCAGCGGATTTTGCAAGCGGTGCAAGAGGCGGAGTTGGAAATGAAAGAACTCAAGGAGTTAACCCAAGGCTCGGTACGGGTGGGCATTCCGGGTATGTTGGGTTCGTATTATTTTCCGCCCATTCTCATGGCGTTTCGCCACAAATACCCTGATTTAACCCTGACGGTGTTTGAAGGTGGCACATGGCAATTACAACAAATGTTGGAACAAGGCGAACTCGATTTAACCGTGATTGTGCGTGATTTTGTGCCACCTAATTTAGAAGCCCAAACCTTATTGCATGAAGAAATGCGCGTGATTGTGCCGTATGACCATGCGTTTGCCAGTCAAACCAGCGTCAGTTTGCCGGATTTTTTCGGCGAAGAATTGGTGATGTTTCGCCCCGGTTATTTTCATCGCAAGATTATTGATCGCTTAGCCGAGCAAGCAGGCGTTACGCCGAAAATTGGTTTTGAAACCAATTTATTACCGCTGATTAAGTCGATTATTAAACAAGGCTTTGGTATTTCCACACTATTAACCATGGTGGTGAAAGAAGATGCGGAATTAGTCGATTTACCGTTTGAACAACCGTTATGGCTGGATTTGTGTATTGCATGGCGACGAGATAGCTATTTATCGCGGGCAAATCGGGCGTTCTTAGATTTTGTATTAGCCGAGGCTGCCCGTTGAATAGATAGACGATACGACGGGCAAGCTTTCCATAGCTCAGGATAAATCTGCTTGTTATGAGGCTTGGCAATCGTAGTCAAGAAAATAGGCAGATGCCAACGCAAAAAACTCTGTTGGAATTAACCATAACAAAACGGTATTAATAGACGGCAATTGTATGCCATCCATCGCTGCAAATGGGTTAAACACGCCAATTGGTAAAAGGATAGCAATTAGTAAGCAAATTGCTGCTGTAAACCTGCGAGCCAATCGAATCTGTTTTATTAGGAGAAAAGCTAAAATAACAAATACGACGGAAGTCAACACACTGATTAAGCTAATATTAGCACCTAATATAGGTAGAAATCTTTGAACTGCCAAGAACAGCAATAACCCAGCATAAAACCAAGTTAAATATTGTTGAATATTTTTAATATGGGAATAACTCATTTTATTTTTATTTTTTTTAAATCTGGTAATGTTTTTGTTTTTTCTGCTAAATGGATAAAGCTAACGGGCTGGAGGGAAGCGGGCGAAGCCCGTTGCAAGCCAGTTCCCGTTGACCGCAGTGTTAGACATGATGTTCATAGTCATCGACATAGTAGAAATCGAGATCGAATGCCAAACCTAGCTGGGCAGCCTGACGAATTTGTTCGCGGTCGAAATGTACGCCATGCCCGCTTGTGGGGAAATAGCCAACACACTGGAGAGTAAGGTCATAGTCGAGCCATAGTTGGCGAAAGGCTTCGGCTTTGGGTTGCAAATAAACGGATAAGTTTTGGATGTGCTCATTTAAGGGCTGCGTGTCATCTAGACCACTGCTTAAGCGCCAACTCATAAATTTGCAGGGTCTTCCATTTTGTGGATTTATATCGCCAATGTTCCAAGCTTTTGAGGGGGTAATTCCAAGCACTGCTGTGACGTGCTCATGCGTTCCTGGGCCAGAAATATGAAAGTAAGCGTATGCGCAGTGGAGATGATGTCATAAATGTCTAAAACCTATTATACAGGATCTCGATATTGTACTGATCAAGTTCCACTTGACACATTTTTTTGAGACAACTCAAATTCAATAGGCAATAAATCGCCATTAGCAGAATATAGTCGGTTTCGGTTGTCATAACGGATGTATTGCTTCACATCCTGCTACTGCTTCCACTCATAAAGCTGATTGGCTCGAATATCCAAGAATTCCGCCGCCTCTGCCCCGCTGTAACTTTGCTCAGTGACCAGTGCCACGGCTTTTTCTTTGAAAGCGGGTGTTGTAATAGACCAGAACAAGGGCGGCTCTATATTAGCCTTTGTATTCCCAAGGATTGAATAATTCTGCTGTGCTTTGTTCCATATCTGAGGTGTTTCTGGTGGCTATAGTGCAATTATAAGTGAGTCCTGAGACTGCTATAAGCCCATCTAGAGTTGGCATTGGTTTTCCTGCTAGTTCTGCTAAACCCTGAATAGAACCCCAGTTAGTCACCACTTTTAAATCAATAGGGATAATTCGATTTTCAAAGCGCTTTTTTAAATCTTCCTCGACCCATATTTTTAATTTCTGCTTTCTAGTTTGATCGGTATGTTTTTGAATACCTTTTTGTAACTCACCGAACGTCAATATACTCAAAAATAAATTATCTTCATCTTGAGCCTGTAACCATGCAATAACATTTTTATTAGGTTCTTTTTTGATGACTTCAGAAATAACACAGGTATCTAGTAAATATTTCATAATTCAATATCTCTTGGCATATCCTTGTTTCTTGAAAAATCAAGTTCACTTTCTGCCAAAGGCGAGTTTCTGAAGAATGACACTAAATCATCTTTTGGCTTGATAAATTTTATATAGTCTTCAAAGGAAATAATCACCACCGCATTGTTTCCGTGCTTGGTAACGAATTGGGGTCTATGGCGTATTGCACTCTCAACTAATTGACTAAATTTGCTTTTTGCATCTTGAAGTTGCCATATATTCTGTTCCATAGCTTTAATCTCAATTTAAACTGGACAGACTGGACAGTATTTTCTTTGCTGAATCTTGTCAAGTATGTGAGGAATCTATGTGCGGATAATGTCATGTGTGACGGGCGCGGTGGAAAGTAAGTTGGACGAAGACGCAGGCTGTCACTGCGTCCGTCATCGAACGAATCGTTAGCTGTTTTTTAAAATATATAAAAATCAATTATTTATATAGGATTATGAATGATATTACAAAATGACATAGAAAATATTTGAATTATTTTCATAATATGAATACAATTCGTCATACCAATCGTTAACTACGGAGTTGGATATGTCTCTTGAAACTGGTATAAAGAACTTGTTAAGCAGTGCCACCACAGCCGATAGCCAATTGTTGTCGGTACGAGTTCCACCATCAATGATCAATCAGATTGATGAATTAGCATCAGAATTGAATAAAACGCGCTCTGACCTAGTAACTGTTTTTATCAGTGGAGGGATAGAGGAGCTTGTAAGACAATTAAATGAAAAAGACATTAAGGAAAATTTTTTTGGTATAAAAGATGCGGAATCTAATAAAGATACGCGTTATTTTTTATTGAATACCAATTTTAATAACTCAGAAGCAGATCATTTCACCATGCTGGAAAATGGAGAGGCATCTGCATTTTATAAGCCGTGGAAAAAGTATGTTGAATATTTAAGAGAAGGTGATGTCGTCTTTTTATATCAAAGTGGATATGGTATTCGTGGATATGGTTTGGCTGACAAAGAATTAATTATTAGAGATCACAACGGCAATAAAAATGAATGGTATTCAAGAAAGCTGAATAATTTTATTTCGGATTTTGATCCTGTTACTGCAAAAAAATGTAAAGAGGTTACTAAATCTAATCCCGTTTTTCGTAGAACAATGGTTGCTCTCACAAAAGCCCAGGGTGAAGCATTAATTTCAGAAATTAAACAGCAAAAATAATACCTTAATATTTGAGCTGGCGATTTGCCAGTTCAAATAACTAAATTATTAAAGTTAGTTTCATATGTATTTATGGAGCTATACTTTAAACGGCTAATAGTTTATTAGACGAACTATCGGTATAACATCTTATTTCAGACTCCGCCTAGTCTGAGAAAATAAGGATTTATTTTTTCCTTGGCTAGTGGCTGTATAATCTGAGATTAACATAGGAAAAAATCCCTCCAGTAGCGACACTAATGGTTAGTAATTATACGACACCCAACCCAAAGCCTACAATCGTGTACTTTCACACATGCTAATTGCAGGCGCATCAGGCGTTATTCGATTTTGTCTTAGCCGAGGCTGCACGTTAAATAGATAGACTACACTTAGTGCAATATGAAAAATTAATCGAGAACACCCATGCAGCCAGCGAATAAATTATTGTATTTTCTGCCCGGATTTATGGGGTCAGCATTAACGGTTGATAATCAAGCCGTGTGGTTGGATATGGCGGCGTTGATGTGGGGCGATTTTTCACGTTTAAGCGCTGATGCTACCAATGTAAGCGCCAGCGCCGTTTTAGCGTCTGCTTATCAGCCGTTATTAGACAGTTTAGCCACGTCTTACACCGTACAGCCGTTTGCCTACGATTGGCGCTTATCCTTTCTCGAGAGTGGCAAGCAATTAGCGCAAGCCTTAACCCAACAATTAGACGCGGCTAAAGCCCAGCAACAAAGCCTAACGATTCGGTTTTTGGCGCAGGGTGCGGGTGGTTTGGTGTTAAAAGGCTTAAAAGCGGTTGCACCAGAGGTATGGCAACGTGTGCAAACCGAAGCGGGTGGGCGTAGCGTGTTATTAGGCACGCCCTTAAACGGTACGTTTAGCATGGTGCAATTGCTGCTGGGGCAACATCGCTTAATTCGTTTGTTGGATAGCTTAGACGGCAAAGCCAGCGGCGCGGATAACATTGCTGATCAATTTGCGACTTATGCGGGTGTGTTAGAACAACTGCCGCTGAACTATGTTGATCCGGCTGTTTGGGGCTTGCCGATAGGCAATCGTTATGAAAATTGGGCAGGGCGTGCCGCCTTAAGCCAAGCACAGAGCACGCGAGCGCAATGGGATGCGGTCAGTTTAGAGCCGAATAACACTTGCTATGTACACGGCAAGGCGCGTTTAACCCCAAATGGTTTAAGTCAACAGGATGATAATTGGCGCTTTCAAGCCAGCATTGCAGGCGATGGGGTTACGACGTGGGCATCGGTGGCGAATAGCGAGTTGCCGCAATGGTTTATGCCCGTAGAACACGGTCGTATGGCTTCGCACCCGGCGTATTTTGGCGCATTGTTGGCATTATTAGACACGGGCACGACCGATTTATTAAGCCAGCATTTGCCGCCCAGTTTGGATAGCGCTCGGCAATGGTTACCTCCGCTGAAAAATCCATTAACGCCGGATGAGAGCGAATTAAGGGCGGCAGGCTTGGGGTATCACACGCGGCAAACTCAAGCCGAGACTTATCCTTTAGTGGAAGTGCGAGTGACGCATGGCAATTTGGAGCATTGTAAACATCCGATTGCGGTGGGGCATTATGACGGCGATGCGATTTTGAGTGCGGAATCGGTGTTAGATCGAGCCTTAGATGGGCGTTTAAGCGATTTATTACGTCTAGGTTTGTATCCGGGGGCGATTAATACCTACCAAGTGTTTTTCAATAAGCAGCGTAAGCCCGGTGGCGCAATTGTGATTGGCTTGGGTGATATTGGGAAATTAAGCGTCGGGCAGTTAAGCAGTTCTTATATGTGGGCTATGACCGGCTATGCGGTGAAAGTGCGTGAAGCTTTAGAAAAGGATGAAGACTTTAATGCGGCGGACGCGGATTTTATTCCGGTGCATGTGAGTAGCTTGTTAATGGGAACTTTGGGCGGCGGCGGTTTGGGAATGGATGACGCTATAACTGCCATGTTACGTGGTATTTGCCAAGCCAATACCGCCTTAGAAAAAACCGAACGGGGTTTATTAACGCGTATTCAGAGCTTTGAAATCATTGAGCTATACGAAGATCGGGCAATTGAAGCCGCACATTTAGTACACGCCTTTGTGCAACAACCAGAGTTTAGGAATAAGTTTACCGCCACTTATTTAATGCAAAGCTTGCCGGGGAGTCGGCGGCGCGTGTATTACAACGAAGGTTCAGGTTGGTGGCGACGTATTCAAATCGACGCGACGCAAAATGGCTTAAAATATACCGCGTTAACTGATCGCGCCCGTGCTGAAATGACTTTGCAAGCTACGCAGCGCGAGTTAGTCGATCAGTTTATTGAACGCGCAGTTACCAGTAATCGAGATGATCCCGAGGTGGGCAAAGTGCTGTATGAATTGCTATGGCCCGCCGATATGAAAGATCAGCCCTTAAATGCGGATAATTTGGTGTTGGTGTTGGATGATGCGTCCTCGGCTTATCCGTGGGAATTGTTATATAACCGTTTGGATGCGGAAGGTTTGCCTTTAGCGGTGCGCTCCGGTTTATTACGGCAACTGCAAGTTACACACTATCGGCAACGGGTGTTAGCCCCTTTGGATAAAACCGCCTTGGTGATTGGCGACCCGCAAACTGAGGGTGTGTTTGAGCCTTTACCAGCGGCGCGAGCAGAAGCGGATAAAGTCGCCAAAGTCTTAGAGGCGCATCAGTTTAAGCGGGTGGTGAAAGTGATAGGCGGTGATGCGCAAAGCATTCTACAAGCCTTACACAGCGATGATTATCGCGTCATGCACTTAGCCGGACACGGCGTGTATCGTTATCAGCCTAAACCCGATGCTGAACCTGTAACGGGTATGGTATTAGGCAATGGTATTTTTCTGACAGCGGTGGAAATTAGCCAAATGCGCCGTGTGCCGGAATTGGCGTTTGTCAATTGCTGTCATTTAGCCAAAATCGACCCGAATGCGGTGACGGTGCAAGCTATAGAAGTCGGCGACCGCGCTAAATTAGCCTCAAGCCTTGCGCAGGAACTGATTCGTATGGGGGTGCGGGCGGTGATTGCGGCCGGTTGGACAATTAATGATGCCGCCGCCAAACTGTTTGCGGCCACCTGTTATGAAGCCTTATTGCAGGGTTATAGCTTTGGTAAAGCGGTGTTAATGGCGCGACAGGAAACATGGCAGCGTTACCCAAATGACAATACGTGGGGGGCGTATCAATGTTATGGCGACCCCGACTATCAATTAGTGCCGCAACGTGTACCGCAAGCAGGCGATCAATGGCAAGCCAGTTGGCAATTTGTGGCAGCGGCGGAAGTGGTGGCGGAATTAGAGAATTTCATCAACCGCATTGATAGTGCCGACTTAGGCAATATTGCCGATTTAAAAAGCAGTTTGCGCCAATTGCATAAAGCGATTCCGAGTGATTGGTTGCAACATCCGCAAATTTTAGCGGTATTGGGCAAAGCTTACGGGCGCTTGGAAATGTATCCACAAGCCTTAGCCGCTTATGAAACTGCCTTGCAATCTCAATATTCCGAATACCCCTTAAGCTTATTGGAAGACAAAGCCGGTTTACAAACCGCGTGGGCATTAGCGTGGGCACAACAACGCTTGCCGGAAGACGAATTACCCAATTTTGAATTGGCGGATAAACCCTTAAGCTTATTGGACAGTGGCTTAAAATTATTGAAATTATTGGAGCATCTGGGCAATAGCCAACGGCGCTTAGAAGAAGAAGCCAAACTCTGGAAACGCCGTGCAATGTTGACGCAAGGCGCAGACCGCCGTACCGATTTAGAAGCCATGCAGCGCAGTTATCAACAAGCGCATGAGTTTGCTTTGCAAAGTTATAATCAAGTCGCGCCTTATCCACTGGTGAATTGGCTAACGATTCAAGTACTGCGTGCTATGCGTAATGAAGCACCTTACCCTGAACGTGCCCAACTCAAATACTGGTCAGAACAAGCCAAAACAGTCATTGAACAAACCGAGCGAAACGATGCCAATTTTAAAAGCGGTATTAATCTTGCTGAATACGCCTTGCTGCAATACCTAAGCGGCTCACGCCTTGAAGAACCGCTACAAGTCCGGCAAATCATTAACGCCTACCAGTTAGCCTTAAGCCGTGGCGCAGCCCCGCGCCAAATCTCGTATATTCAAGAGCATTTGGGCTTTTTACGCTTAATGTTAAGCGATAGTCAGGCAGCGGAGATTCAACCTATTTTGCAGGCGCTAACGATGATTCAGATGAAGTTAGGTTAACTACCGCAACATATAAGTTTAAGCTTGCTTTATTATAGTAATAATAAGGCTGGCTGAATTTTCTATAAGTCAGCGTTGTGCTATCAAGTTTAAATCGAGTGGTTAGCCAGCTTTGAAAATTGGTGTTATGACAATTTTCAGTTTCACAAATAATTAAGGCTTTGCCTAAAACAGGCGTTATGGATAGTTGGTATTTTGGTAAAAATATCTGGGCATTAGAAAAAATAGGACGGCTATTCCCAGCAATTAATTGCGTTTCAGCCAAAATCGTATTGGCTTCTGGTATATTTTGTTGAATCTGTGATAACAATTTTGGATAAGGCATATTAGGACGGCTGGCATGATTAGTATAATTAGCCAATAAGGTTCTACCCGGTAAAATAAGACTAACTAATAGAGCTATAAGCATGCCACTACCAATATAATATCTAAGAAAATAAGGTTTATTATAAAATAAAGCCGGAATTAGAATGAAAAAGAAGAGAATGGGTTGAAACCATCGGTCTTTTATTTGAGTGGTATGTGTAATAAAGATAAAAATCAACATTGTTATCAATATAAATATGCTTAGTGTTATGAAAAATTGTTGGGTGCTATTGAATTCCTGCCATTTTTTAAGACTTGGTTTTATAATGAGCCACATAATTAACACTAATGGGCTGAGAAAAGCAAGGCTAGCTGTTAACATTTTGGCAATACCTTGTAGCGGGCTTTGCAAACCAGTTCTTAGCTTTTCTGTACTTTCTAAAGCAATATCTAAATGATTAACGATCCAATAAATATGCGGAGTTAGGAGTACTAAAAAGAGTACAATACTTATCAGGATGAATTTATTAAAAATAATTTTTCGGTAGGGGTTTGATATTAGGGCTGTAATAAATAATGCTGCCAAGAAAATAATATAGTTATATTTGCTAAGTAATCCACATGCTGAAACTACTCCCAACAAACTATATAAAGTCCAAGTTTGTTTTTCTTTCAATTTTACTGTAATTAGTAGTGTAAGTGCGGCCATAAGACTAGCTAATACAGAATGGGTTAAATCGCGTTGCGATTCCCAAATAAATTGCGGAATTAAAGCAATACTGTAAAAAACAATAACAATTTGTGTTTTGCTACCATTAAGAGCTTGAGTGATTTTTAATAAACTTAGTACAAAACAAGTTAAAATAATGACTTTAATTAAATAAAGACTAATGAGTGAGGATTGAGTAATGTAAAAAAACAGTTTCGTAATATAAGTATATAAGGGTGGTTGCGCATTATAGCCTAATTGCCATGTTTGACTAAGAATTAATTGTTCGGCTTGATCTAAATCAGCAGTTGGCGAAGCAGCATATTGTGTTATTGCATTAAATAAAAAATACAAAGCGGCTAATGCTGTTAAATAAAAAATAGGTCTTTGCAATCGTGCTTGGCTAGCTTGCATCATAGTTCTTTAAAGTTTGGCTTGTAGTTACGGTTGTGGCGGTGAATAAGTAAACCAATTGCGCCGCCGATGAGTGATGAACCTAAGATAAATAGGTGTAAATTAATTGCTGCATTTAAGGCAGTATTAGCGGCATTATAAGCTAACAATGGTGGTAATAAACCGGCTTCATATGTACCAAATCCTCCCGGTGCATGAATTGGTAAGATACTGGTTAATTCCGCACTTATAATTGATAGTAATAAATGAGTAAAAGGTGTATTAGGCAGAAACTGACTAAATAGCCAAGCGAGTGTAAATAGTTTAACTAACCAGTTTGCCCATGTGAACGCTAGACTATGCAGAAATTCTTTAGGCGTTTGTGGTAGAGCCGCTAATATTTTATGATATAGGTTATTAATGTTAGGCGAAGCGGTTAAGGTTTTTTTATTTAAGAAAGTTCGTGTATTGTATAAGCCAATAGGAGTCATCAGCCAAGCTATTAAAATAGGTATTAATAGCATTGGTGAAATATAAGGTTTTAGTAGAGGGTATAAACCTAAACTAATAACAGCATGTAAATCTAATAAGCGAAACCATAATAAGGCAGTAATGGTCTTGCTATAATCTAATTGAAAATAACGTTGCATCAATAAAGGAAAGCTAATTTCACCACTACGAGCAGGTAATAAATTATTTAGTGCATTATGAATGAGCATTAAACGCCACGTTGCCAACCATTGTCCTTTTAAAGATGGAAAGTAATCGTAAATACGCCAAGTGCGTAGCGCGTAAGTTGCAATAATGCTCAGTAATGCCAACCCAATTTGTTGACTGTTTAAGTTTGTCCACGGTTGGAATAGGGCTTGCCAACCAATAGCCCATTGCACAATGAGTATGAAAGCCACAAAAATTAGCCAAGCTAAGCCCACTCGCCACTTACTGTGTTGTGCTATTTTTCCTGTCATAATACCCATTTTTAAAATTAATACCTGCCTAGCAAGTCGGAGATTTTAACCTATATGCCAAGCAATATGCTGAATAATAATACCCATACTGTCAGCGTGATAGTGCCTGTTTATAATGAAGAAACCAATGTTTTACCCCTGATCGAACGTATTCAAACGGCCTTAGCTGATTTTAGTGCACCGTGGGAGTTGGTGATCGTGGATGATGGTAGCCGTGACCAAACGGTTGTACGTTTACGTGAAGCAGCTCAACACTACGGTTCGCATATTCATATTGTGGAATTACAACGGAATTTTGGTCAAACCGCTGCTATGCAGGCGGGTATTGACGCTGCCCGTGGTGAGTTTTTAGTAACTTTGGATGGTGATTTACAAAACGATCCAATGGATATTCCCGCGATGGTGCAGGGCTTACAAGAGCGCAACCTAGATTTGCTAGTGGGGTGGCGGCAAAATCGGCAAGATACCTTAGTGTTGCGAAAAATTCCCTCTAAAATTGCCAATAAATTAATCGCTAAGGTAACAGGCATTTACTTACATGATTATGGCTGTAGTTTGAAAGTTTATCGGGCTTCGGTTGTGAAGAAAATTCGACTATATGGCGAAATGCACCGTTTTATTCCCGCTTGGATCGCGACCGTAACCCCCATTTCGCGGATTGGCGAACAAGTGGTAACTCATCATAAGCGTTTAAGTGGTGAATCAAAATACGGTATTTCACGCACGTTTCGCGTCATTATCGACTTATTATTCATTTGGTTTTTTATGCGATATCGGGCGCGTCCGGGGCATTTTTTCGGCGGTATTGGTTTAATTTTAGGCTTTTTAGGATTATTGGTTTTAGGTTGGTTGGGCATTGATAAATTGGCATTTGGGGCACAAATTGGGGGACGACCGCTATTTATGACCGGCATTATGCTAACCCTTGCCTCCTTACAATTTTTAACTACAGGTGTTTTAGCTGAACTATTAACGCGTATTTATTTTGAGTCTTCTGATAAATGTGCCTATATCGTTAGACAAGTCCTTGATGCAAGTAATACACGGACTTGGTTTAATAAATCTTAATAATAAGTGATTTTCTTATGCGTATCTTAATAACAGGTGGAGCGGGTTTCATTGGTTTTCATTTAACTAAAGCTTTAATGGCTAATGGTCATGCAGTTTACAGCTTAGATAATTTAAATGATTATTATGATGTTGCTTTAAAACAAAGGCGATTGGAAACCTTAGATACATTTGCAGCTAATGAAAAACACGGGAGCTATCAATTTTTTCTCATGGATTTAGCAGACAAAGCGGCTATTAATAAATTGTTTGCCCAGTATTCATTTGAAATTGTAATAAATTTAGCTGCTCAGGCAGGAGTGCGTTATTCACTAGACAATCCTCAAGCCTATATTGATTCCAATGTCCAAGGCTTTTTTAATATTTTAGAAGCCTGTCGGCAATTTCCGGTCAAGCACTTATTATATGCTTCGTCAAGTTCTGTATATGGCATGAACACCCATATTCCATTTAGTACAACAGATCGCACAGATTATCCTATCAGTTTATATGCAGCGACTAAAAAATCGAATGAACTCATAGCTTTTAGTTACAGCCATTTATTTGATATTCCAATGACAGGTTTGCGCTTCTTTACCGTGTATGGTGAATGGGGTAGACCGGATATGGCTTATTTTAAATTTACCAAAGCTATTTTAGAAAATAAGCCCATTGATGTTTACAATCACGGTGATTTAGAAAGAGACTTTACTTATATTGATGACATAGTGCAGGGTATTATTAATTTGCTCGATAAAACACCTATTAAACAAGCTAATTCGTATTCAAATGCTCAAGCGGCTTATCAAATTTATAATTTGGGCAATCATCAGCCGATTAGTCTACGGCGTTTTATTACTGCGATTGAAACCGCTTGTGGCAAAAAAGCCATAGAACGCCCATTAGCTATGCAAGCGGGCGATGTACCGATTACTTATGCGGATATTGCCGATTCGCAACGGCAGTTTGGTTTTAAACCGACAGTGGCGATTGAAGAGGGTATTGCACGCTTTGTGCAGTGGTATAAAGGTTATTACCCGTCATCAGAGTAATGTCCAGCGATCAAAATATGCGGCTTGCCCGGCATATTGCCCTTGTTTATCTAGCAAGTTCCAGACAATAGCTTGTTGGATAGTGAAGCGTTGCCCAGTGCTGGCAATCCTTACGCCTGCGTAATTATCAATATAGCCTTGGCGGTTGACGGTTTGCAGTAAGCGTTCGCGTGCGTCGCGGGCTAAGGGTTCGGCGGAGTAGCGTGAGGCTAATTGCGTGAGTTGCGCCCAATCCATTGTAAACAGTTGCATTGCGGTTTGATTGCCATAGGTGAAAATTGGGTCGGCGGCGGCGGTATGCGATAACAGCACGAAGTTACCCGTAAATAAGGCGTGCGCGGTGGCTGCCCCTTGCCAGTCTAACCCCGCCAGTTCTCGCCCAACATAATGCCGAAAACTGCAATATAGTAATTCGGCATGTTCGACTAAATACTGATTGTCCGCGCTGGGTAAAGGGTAGTGTGGGTGTGTCATGGACTATAATCTTGCGTAAAATAAGGGTTTATACGTTAAGTTTTCATAACCATCAGTTTGCGGCATAATCGTTGCTTAACTGAACCAAGAGGACTAACCGCAGTATGTGGTTTAAAAATCTGTATTGTTTGCAATTGCCTGCTGATTTTAGCTTAGACAGCGAGGTATTAGCTGAAGCTTTAGCCAGCAAACCGTTTTTAGGTTGTAACAAAGAACAACGCGAAGCTACGGGCTTTGTGTCGCCGTTTGGCCGCAATAGCGACGAACTCCTGCTTGAGGCTAACGGTTATAGGCTAGTTACCTTGGCGCATCAAGAGCGATTATTGCCAAGTTCGGTGGTGCGTGAGGAATTAGACGAGCGCGTTGCCGAGTTGGAAGCCAAGGAAAGCCGCAAAATCGGCTCTAAAGAAAAGAAAGAATTACGCGAGCAAATCGAGTTTGAATTATTGCCGCAAGCCTTCACCCGCACTAAAAAACTGGATGCTTGGCTGGATACACAACAGCATTGGTTGGTGTTAAATACCTCATCCAGCACGCATGCCGAGCGTTTAACCAAATTATTGCGCACTGTGTTGGGTTCATTGCCTGCCATCGCGCCGAAAGTGGCTATCAGCCCCACCGCCTTAATGACGCAATGGTTGCGTGAAGGCAAAGCACCCGCCCCCTTTGCTTTAGGCGAAGACTGCGAATTACGCGGGCAGGGTGATGAAAAAAGCGTGGCAGTGTTCAAACGCCATGAACTCACCACCGAAGAAGTGCATAAAAATCTCGAAACCGGCAAAGTCGTGTCTAAATTAGGCTTGGTGTGGGACGAGAAAATCAGCTTTATTTTGACCGATGAATTGCAGATTCGCCGCGTGCGTTTCTTAGATGTATTGGCTGATAAATTGGGCGAAGCTGATCCGCAATCCAAGGCCGAAAAAATGGATATTGAATTCACGATTATGACTGGCGAAGTGAGCGCGTTACTTGCGGATTTAATGCGCTGTTTTAATCCAGAATCTTAAACAAATCGGGTTGAATTGGGGCTGACCTGATTCAACCTTGGCAGGTGTCTATGCAATATCTCGAAACGCAAACCCCATTAGGTACGATCATTATCGCTGCTAACCCGCAAGGTCTCGCCGGTGTTTGGTTTAACGGACAAAAGCACTTCGCGGGTATTGCCGCCGATTGGTGTAAAGAGGATAGCGCGTTATTGCGTGAGGCTGAGCAACAACTGCAAGCTTATCTGCAAGGTCGCTTAACGCAGTTCAACTTACCCCTCGCACCACAAGGCACAGCGTTTCAACAGCATGTTTGGCAAGCCTTACAACCCTTAGCCTATGGCACGACTTGTAGCTATGGCGCATTAGCCGCCGCTATTGGTAAGCCGCAAGCCGTGCGGGCAATGGCTGCGGCGATTGGTAAAAATCCGCTGTCTATTATTATTCCTTGTCACCGCGTGGTTGGCAGCCAAGGGCAGTTAACCGGCTATGCTGGTGGGTTAGCGCGTAAGCAATGGTTGCTGGGGTTGGAGAAAGGTAAGAATACCTAGCAAGCGTTATTCTTACCTATGAACGTTTATTGGACTGGATTTATACCCAACGCTTCATGCACTAGCGCTTGTTGTTGCTGTTGATGCACATAAAGCGAGCCGACAGCGGGGGCGGCCATTGCAGGGCGACTGACGCAGCCGATATTATGTGTTTGGCAAGCCTCGAAGCGGTGGCGGATGTTGTTCCATAAGCCTTGGTTACGCGGTTCTTCCTGACACCACACGGCGGTTGCTAGATTCGGATAGTGGTTGGCAATGGCTAACAGTTCCGGCGCGGGGAAGGGGTAAACTTGTTCAAGGCGGATAATCGCCACATGGTTTAAGCCTTGTTTGCGGCGTTCTTCGAGTAAGTCGTAATACACTTTGCCGCTGCATATCACCAAGCGCGTGATCTGTGCTTTGTCGGCGGGTGTCACACTATCAATATCGTCTATGACTAACTGGAAGCCGCCTTGACTGAAATCGCTCAATGGATTTACCGCCAAGGGGTGGCGCAATAAGCTTTTTGGTGTAAACACAATCAAGGGCTTACGGTATTTACGCAGCATTTGACGGCGCAGCATGTGGAAGGTTTGTGCCGGTGTGGTCGGAATGCAAATCTGCATATTGTCTTGCGCGGCGAGTTGCGCAAAGCGTTCAATTCGGGCAGAAGAATGTTCGGGACCTTGTCCTTCAAAGCCATGCGGGAGGAATAACACTAAACCACATAAGCGTTGCCATTTTTGTTCGCCAGAGCTAATGAATTGGTCGATTACTACCTGCGCGCCATTGACGAAATCGCCGAATTGCGCTTCCCAAATCACCAAGGTTTCCGGTTCAGCCGTGGCATAGCCGTATTCAAAGGCTAATACTGCTTCTTCGGATAACACCGAGTCAATCACAGTAAAGTTGGCTTGATGCTCGGCAATATATTTGAGCGGTGTCCATTGGCGGCGTTGGCGTTGATGGTGTAACACGGCGTGCCGGTGTGAGAATGTGCCGCGCCCGGAATCTTGCCCGGATAATCGCACATCAAAGCCTTCTTCCACTAAGCTGGCATACGCCATTGTTTCGCCAAAGCCCCAATCGGCAGGTCGTTCGCCTTTCGCCATGTCTAAGCGCGCTTCTAGCACTTTTAACACGCGGGGGTGTACCACAAAATCCGCCGGAATTTGACTGATGCTACGTTCAGCCATTGCTTGTAAACGTGCAGCGGGGTAAGCGGTATTCACCGTTTCGCGCCAGTGCGCGCCCAAATAGAGCCGCCAATGGGTTTGTAATTCCAGCGGCAAGCCTTGTTCTGTGACATTAAAGCCCACCACTTCACCCGCATCGAGACGCGAGCGATACGCTTTGATTCTTTCATCGGCTTGGGCTTGGCTTAATAGCCCCGCTTGAATTAAGCGTTGTGCGTATTGCGTGCGTGTGCTGGGTAAGTGACGAATAATGTCGTACATGACGGGCTGGGTCATGGTGGGTTCGTCGGCTTCGTTATGTCCCAAGCGTCGATAACAGACCAAATCCAGCACCACGTCTTTTTGGAATGTTTGCCGATATTCTAAGGCAACCCGTGTGGCATACACCACGGCTTCGGGGTCATCACCATTGACGTGAATAATCGGCGCATTAATCATTTTCGCCACGTCGGTGGGGTAATACGTGGAGCGGCTATCGTTAACCGTACTGGTGGTAAAACCAATCTGGTTATTGATCACAATATGTACAGTGCCGCGTGTGCGATAGCCACGGGTTTGCGCCATATTGAAGGTTTCCATTACCACGCCTTGTCCAGCAAACGCCGCATCACCGTGAATAATCACACTTAACACTTGGCTGCCGTCTTTATCTTCACGCCGATCTTGCCGCGCCCGTACCGAGCCTTCTACCACCGGACTAACAATTTCCAAATGCGAGGGGTTAAACGCCAAGGCTAAATGCAGCACGCCGCCCGCTGTTTGCACATTGGCGGAATAGCCTTTGTGGTATTTCACATCGCTGGTGTAATTACTTTCGTTAACCTTGCCTTCAAATTCTTTGAATAATTCCGCGCTGGGTTTTGCCAACACATTAATCAACACATTTAAACGCCCGCGATGCGCCATTCCGATTACAATTTCTTGTAAGCCTTGTGTGCCGCCGTCTTGAATCAGAGTTTGCAACAGGGGAATTAAGCTTTCGCCGCCTTCCAAACCGAAGCGTTTTTGCCCCACATAACGCCGATGCAAGTATTGCTCAAACCCCTCAGCGGCGGTTAGATAATCCAGAATTTGCAACTTTTGCGCAGGGCTTAACTGATCCTGCGCGCGATTGGGTTCAATGCGGTTTTGTAACCAAACCCGTTCCTCCAAATTCATAATGTGCATGAATTCAAAGCCTAAGCTACGGGTATAGGTGTCTTGCAAGGCTTGCAAAATATTGCGTAGCGTCGGGCGCGTATTCAGCTTGAGTAAGCCCGGATCAAACAAAGTATCAGGGTCAAGCTGATCTAATTGATAAAAACCCAGTTCTAATTCAGGCACGGGCACTTGGTATTCATAATCGCCCAAGGGGTTAATCTTGGCGGCCAAATGCCCCAAGGTGCGGTAATCCCGAATAAAACGCGAAACTTTGGCTTGCCATGTCTGCAAATCGGTTAATTGCGCATGTGCCAAGGCGACTTGCGGCACGCCCGGATTCAGTACCGTTTGTTCTAAGGCTTGAAAATACTGCTGCCATTCTGCACTAAGTTGCGTGGCATCGGTTTGATATTGCGTATAAAGCTGTTCTAAATAGAGGGCTTGTTCGCCATCCAAGAAATTATCGGTTATTGCTAAGGCTACTGTGTGTGTCATTTTATTTATAAAAAATTAAACTGCCACCGGCGCTTTAATATGCGGGTGGTGTTGATAATTCACTAACTCGAAGTCTTCATATTTAAAATCAAACAGGTTAGTGACGTTTGGATTTAAGCGCATTTGCGGCAAGGCATAGGGTTCACGCGAAAGCTGTAAATCGGCCTGCTCTAAATGGTTAAGGTATAAGTGGGCATCGCCTAAGGTATGTACAAAATCGCCGGGTTGTAAGCCAGTCACTTGCGCCATCATCAGGGTTAATAAGGCGTAAGAAGCAATATTAAACGGTACACCTAAGAAAATATCTGCACTGCGTTGATACAATTGGCAAGACAGCTTGCCCTCTGCCACATAAAACTGAAAGAACGCATGGCAAGGCGGCAATGCCATATTGTCGATTTCCGCGACATTCCATGCACTAACAATAATGCGGCGTGAGTCTGGTGAGTGCTTTAATTGCTGAATAACTTGGCTAATTTGGTCGATGTGTTGCCCATCCGGGGTTGGCCAACTGCGCCATTGATAACCGTAGACAGGTCCTAGCTCCCCATTGGCATCTGCCCATTCATCCCAAATACTCACGCCATTTTCTTTTAAATAACGAATATTGGTGTCGCCTTTTAGAAACCACAGCAGTTCGTGAATAATGGATTTCAGGTGTAGTTTTTTGGTCGTAACAACCGGAAAGCCTTGGCTAAGGTCAAAGCGCATTTGATGCCCGAACACGGAAATTGTCCCTGTGCCGGTGCGATCTTGTTTGGTTATGCCATGTTCACGCACATGACGCATAAGTGCTAAGTATTGTTGCATGTTGTTGCCTGTCGTTGGTACGCCTGCCACATCAAGTAAGCGCCCAACAAAACCATCGGTAAACTTAATAATTGCCCTTCTGTGAGCCAACCGCCGAGCAAATAGCCGACTTGTGCATCGGGTTCACGGAAGAACTCTGCCAGAATACGGGCTGTGCCATAGCCGACTAAGAATAGACCAGAAATTGCGCCAACAGGAGGCGATTGGCGGCGATACCAGTTCAGCAGTATAAATAACACCACCCCTTCTAAAAAAGCTTGATACAGTTGTGAAGGGTGGCGCGGTAAATCATCGACAGCGGGAAATACCACACCCCAAGGAACATCAGTATGCCGTCCCCACAATTCGCCATTAATGAAATTGCCTAATCGCCCTAAACCCAAACCAATTGGTACGAGTGGCGCGACAAAATCACTGACTTGAAAGAAGCTTAAGCGCCATTTATGTGCCAAATACAGCATCGCAATAATCACGCCGATTAAGCCCCCGTGAAAGCTCATGCCGCCGCCCCAAATTTGAAAATAGGATAAGGGGTCAGCCAGTAAACCTTTTAAGTTATAGAACAGCATATAGCCGGTGCGTCCGCCCACCACGACCCCGATTGCGCCCCAAAAGATTAAATCGTCCACGTAGTCCGGCGTGATGACGCTACCCGGTTGTTTGGCGCGGCGCTTGCCAATAATTAAGAAACTTAGCAAACCCAGTACGTACATTAAGCCGTACCAATGCACTTTCAACGGCCCAAGCGAAATCGCAATGGGGTCGATTTGTGGATGCATAAACATAAATGAAACCCATTAGAAAAATAATTGTTTGAGTTCCGTCCCTGGGTCAGGAGCGCGCATAAAGGCTTCTCCTACTAAAAATGCGTTAACCTCATGTTCACGCATTAACTGTACATCTGCTTGGCTATGAATACCGCTTTCTGTGACTAATAAAGTATCACTGGGAATATACGGTAATAAGTCCAAGGTGGTGCGTAGGCTGGTAGCAAATGTGCGTAGATTACGGTTATTGATACCTAAGAACGGCGGTTGTAAGGCTAAGGCACGTTCTAATTCGGCGCGGTCGTGCGTTTCGATTAACACATCCATACCCAGTTCCGTGGCTTGCGCATATAACTCCGCCATTTGGCTATCTTCCAGCGCAGCAACAATCAGCAAAATACAATCCGCATTGATGGCGCGTGCTTCCGTCACTTGGTATTCGTGCACAATAAAATCTTTACGAATCACCGGCAAACTGCAAGCCGCCCGCGCTGCTTGTAGATAATCTTCGTGCCCTTGGAAATAAGGCGCATCGGTTAATACGGATAAGCAAGCTGCGCCACCGCGTGCATAGCTTTGCGCAATACTCACAGGATCAAAGTCCGCTCGAATGACGCCTTTACTGGGCGAGGCTTTCTTAATTTCTGCAATCACAGCCGCTTGCTTGGCTTGTACTTTGTTGACTAATGCTTGATAGAAGCCGCGTGGTTTATCGGCTTGCTCAGCTTGCGCGCGTAATTGAGCTAGGCTGCGTGTTTTGGCACGCAAAGCGATTTCTTCCTGCTTGGTTTGCAGGATTTTCTTTAAAATATCAGGGGTGCTCATGGGCTTTTAAACTGTTGGGTTAAATCAATTAAAGCTTGTAATTTCCGGGCAGCTTGTCCGCTATCAAGCGCAGCTTGCGCTTTGGCAACCCCCGCCGCATGACTTTCCGCTAAGCCAGCTACGTAAATGGCTGCACCTGCATTTAAACAAACAATGTCGCGGGCTGTGCCTGCTTTTCCGCCTAACACGCGTTGAATTAAGGCAAACGATTGTGCGGCATCCGGCACACGAATGCTATCAAGGCTGCTGCTGTTTAAACCCACACTTTCGGGGCTTAAGGTATATTCAGTAACGACACCGTTTTTCAGTTCAGCCACATAACTCGGGCTGGCAATACTCAGTTCATCTAAGCCGTCTTGTGCGTGCACGACCATGACATGCCGACTACCTAAACTTTGTAAAACTTCCGCCATGGGGCGTACCCATTGCTTATCAAAGACACCTAACACTTGATTAGGGGCAGCGGCGGGATTGGTTAGTGGGCCTAATAAATTAAAAATAGTACGTGCGCCTAAATCGCGGCGTGGGCCAATGGCGTATTTCATGGCGCTATGGTGTAACTGCGCAAATAAAAAGCCGACGCCAACTTCATCAATACAGCGTTTCACTTGCTCGGGGCTTAGATTTAAATTAACCCCCGCCGCTTCTAATACATCTGCACTGCCGGATTTGCTGGAGACCGAACGATTACCGTGTTTAGCGACCCGTGCGCCCGCTGCGGCGACGACAAAAGCGCTGGCGGTGGAGATATTAAACGTGCCAGAGGCATCGCCACCTGTACCACAAGTATCTACTAAATAATCAGGGGCTAATTCAACGCGGGTAGAGAGTTCACGCATGACGCTGGCGGCCGCGCTAATTTCATCCACCGTTTCACCCCGCATTCTTAAACCGACTAAAAAACCACCAATCTGCGCAGGGCTTGCTTCACCCGTCATAATCATGCGCATGGCTTGCGTCATTTCTACCCGCGAGAGGGTTTCATGATTGAGTACTTTACGAATGAAGCCTTGGAATTCCATAAAATTTGTTTGGATGTTGCGACCAGAAAGATCAAGGATGCTACCATGAATTCCAGTACTTGCTAATGTATAATGTTTTACCGTCAGCACAATTGCTGGAAAGGGTTAAATAAAGGAGTTAAACATGGAAAAAAATATTGGCAGAAAAGATAAAAATATTCGCTTAGGTGCGGGTGCAGCTTTATTGATTTTGAGCTTTTTTATGCACAGTTGGGTACCAGCGGTTATTGGCTTAGTGTTAATTGCAACTGCTTTGACAGGCTCGTGTCTGCTGTATCAAGTATTAGGTATTGATACCATTGGCGACAAAATCAATAAGCATAAGAAGTAATATATGACAAAGCCCACCCTCTTAAACACTGCTAAGGGGGTGGGTTTGAACTGCCTTAGGCAGATTCAGATTGACTGTTATCTGTTGCGGCTTGTGCGGCTTCTTTCACCATTTTTTGCAATTCACCGCTTTGGTACATTTCCAAGGTAATATCACAACCGCCAATTAATTCGCCATTGATATAAACTTGCGGAAACGTCGGCCAATCTGCGTATTTCGGCAAGTCTTGAAAAATTTCAGGGTCGGTTAACACATTGACATATGCAAATTGTTCGCCACACGCCATTAATGCTTGCGCTGCACGGCTAGAAAACCCGCATTGCGGCATATTGGGCGTGCCTTTCATAAAAATAATAATGGGATTATTTTTAACCGCTGCATCAATTCTGTCTAAAGCACTCATTCAATGAACCTCATTTTTAATTAGTCTGGCATTACATTCTACGCGGGGTTTGAAATAAATAAACGCCAGATTCGTTAAGGATTATTCATAGCGTAACGCGTCTATAGGTTGTAAGCGGGAGGCTTTGCGTGCTGGGTAATAGCCAAAAAATACCCCAATTAGGGCGGAAAACAAGATACTAATCAAAGCGATAGTCGGTTGCATGACCGCTGGCGTACCGACTACTTTATCCAAGGTTAATATCACCATTAACGCTAAACTAATGCCAATAATGCCACCTAAGCCGCATAACACCACAGATTCGACTAAGAACTGATTAAGAATATTCGAGGGCGTTGCGCCTAATGCCATGCGTAAACCGATTTCACGAGTCCGCTCGGTGACTGATACCAGCATGATATTCATAATACCAATCCCACCAACCACTAAGCTGACTGAAGCCACGGCGGCTAGCAAGCCATTAAAAATGCGGGTGGTTTCAGCACGGGTTTCTACCATTTCCGAGAGATTACGTAACATAAACGGATCATCGGCATTGGCCGCGACTTTCATACGGTTACGCAAATTGCTGGCAATATCTTCCTCTAAGGCTTTGGTATCTATCTTGTCATAGGCTTTAATGAAAATAGATTGCACGCTGCTAGGATTAGCGGAATTTACCCCTGTTAAACGAGTGCGCACGGTTTTCAGCGGCATGAGAATTACATCGTCTTGGTCGCGTCCGCGTGTGTCCTGACCTTTGGATTTGAGCGTAGCAATAATCGTAGCATTGAATTTACCAATGCGAATGCTTTGCCCAATGGGGTCGCTATCGCCGAATAATTCTTTTTGTACGGTTGCCCCAATCATGGCAACTTTACCGGCTGCATTGATTTCTTGTTCGGTGAATTCCCGCCCGTTTTGCAGTACCCAGTTACGCGCAACTAAATAACGATTGTCGATGCCTTCTACGCTGGTGGACCAGTTCATATTGCCAAATACCACTTGTGCGCCATTGCTGGAAATCATGGGGGCGGCGGCTTCAATATCGCTGAGCTGGCTTTGTAAGTAATCCGCGTGTTCTTGTGTCAGGCTTTGCACGCTACCCGAACCGGTATTCGCACCGCCCATACGCCGATGTGAACCCATGAGAATAAATACATTGCCGCCTAAACTTTCGATTTGCTTATCAACTTCACGCTGTGCGCCTGCGCCGAGTGCTACCATAATAATCACCGCCGCCACGCCAATGATAATGCCGAGCATCGTTAAGATACTGCGCATTAAGTTAACGCGTAAGGCGGTAAGGGCAGTTTTGAATAAACGACTAATGCCCATTGCGAATATCCTCTACCAACTCACCGTCACGGAACACCAATTTGCGTTTGGCATACTCGGCAATTTCCGGTTCATGTGTTACTAAGACAATGGTTTTGCCATTGGCATTGAGGCTAGTAAATAACTCCATGATTTCATAGCTGGTTTTAGTATCCAACGCACCCGTAGGTTCATCCGCTAGAATTAACATCGGGTTATTAACTAACGCCCGCGCAATCGCTACCCGTTGTTGTTGCCCGCCAGATAATTGGGACGGCTGATGATCTAAGCGCTGCCCTAAACCCACTTGCATTAAACATTGCTTGGCGCGTTCTGCCCATTCTCGTTCGAGAACATTGGAATACAATAAGGGTAGGGCGACATTATCCATCGCTGAAGTGCGTGGCAATAAGTTAAATTGCTGAAACACAAAGCCTAAATAGTGATTTCGTGCATGCGCTAACTCATTGCGATTCATGCGCGAAATATCTTTGCCATCTAATAAAATCGTGCCATCGCTGGGTTGATCTAAGCAGCCTACCATATTCATAAAGGTAGATTTGCCAGATCCCGATGTACCCATCACCGCCACAAATTCGCCTTGGTGGATGGTGACATCAATGCCTTTTAATGCCCAAAGTAAGCCGTCTCCCATTGGGTAGGATTTGCGCACTTGGCGTGCTTCAATGACTGGCGTACTCATGGGGCAGCCTTGCGATTCGCACGGATAATGACGACGCTGGTTTCGTCTAAGCCTTCGCCTTGCACTTCCGAAAATTCATCGTTAGCTAAACCTATACGTACCCGTTTAGAGACAGGTTTGCCATTGTTTAACAGCCAAATTTCACCCCGGGTAAAGCCTTCTGTACCTTCGGCGCGCCGCCCAGCACCGCCTCCTATTTGGGCAGTCATTTCTTGGTATTGCGCAAATTGTTTTTCATTCAAAATGCCCTTCAACGCATTGGTCATTTTTTGCCGCATACTATTCATTTGTTCGCGTATATTGGGTCCAGGTCCCATAGCGGCGGCAGCTCTGGCTTTTTCCATATCCGCGCGAAAATCAGCAACTACAGCATCCACTTGTTTTTGTTGTTCAGGCGTTAAATTCAACTTGGCAAAGGTTTCTTGCATACGTTTAGCCATACCTGCGCCCGGATTACGCTCAGCGCTTGCGCCTTCACCCGCCGCCGGTTTAAAGCGTAAGGCAACATTGGGGGCGCGTAATACATTTTCTTTTAGCCCTGTAATGAGATCGACATTGGCGGTCATACCCGGCAATAAAGCTTTATCATCGTTAGCCGCTTTAATAATAACTTTGTAAGTCACTACGTTATTGTTAACAGTGGACGATTTACGCACTTGTTCGACGCTGCCATTAAATTTGCGTTCGGGATACGCATCTACGCTAAAACGTACCGCTTGCCCCTCTTTGATTTTGCCAATATCCGCTTCATCCACATCGGCTTCAATTTTCATTTGTGATAAATCTTGCGCAATTTTGAATAAAGTCGGCGCGGATAAACTGGCCGCCACGGTTTGCCCAATATCTACTTGTCGATCAATTACTAAGCCGTTCAAGGGTGAACGAATTTCAGTGCGATTTAGGTCTAATTTAGTTTGCTGTAATAGGGCTTGTTTTTGCTGAATTTGCGCTTTAGAGGCTGTTACTTGGGCTTGCGCTTGTTTTAATTGCGCAATAGACACTTCATAAGCAGCCTTGGCTTTATCCAATTCGGAACGGCTAATCACTCCACGCTGCACCAATGGAATTAAGCGTTCATATTCAACTTTGTTTAAATTTAAAGTGGCTTGGTTGCTAGCAATGTTGGTTTGTTGTTGGGCTAAGGCGGCTTGGGCGCTGCTCACATCGGCTTCATTTTGCAAGAGTTTAGAGCGCAGTGTGCGATCATCTAAACGTGCAATCACATCGCCTTTTTTTACCTGCGAATTGAAATCAGCATTCAGTTCAACAATCGTACCGGATAATTCAGAGCCGACAGACACAGTTACTACCGGATTTAATGTGCCGGTCGCATTTACCACACTTTCAATATTGCCGCGTGATAAGTTCGCCGTTTGATAGCTGGTGGTTTCGGCTTGACGTGGGCTAAAAGGCAAATTGGCGGCTAACTGTGGGTAATAGTAATAGCTAGCGCCAGCTCCCAGAGCCAGCGTTAGCGCGAGAATAATGGCAGTTTTTTTCTTCATGTTGAGTAGCCTTAATCTTAATCAGCCAAACAGTAACATCGTGCCGCTTAATATAAGGGTTTTTCGTGCCATAAGTTTGTTGCAATTGTGCAAACAATAGGGAATTGTTGCAGTACACTTATTGGCTAAACCAATAAGTGCAATAAGGTATTTAAGGCATAATACGCGGCTTGTTGCCGAATTGCTTCACGATCACCCTGAAAATACTGTGTCTGACTTTTTACCGTTTGTTTTGGCAAAGCCCATGCAAAACACACCATGCCGACGGGTTTTTCGACACTGCCACCACTTGGCCCCGCAATGCCACTAATCGCTAAACTGACTTGTGCCTCTGAATAATGCAAAGCACCCATAGCCATTTCACTGACAACGGTTTCACTAACTGCACCCATGCGTGCAATAGTTTCGGCTGCCACATCTAGTAGGCGTTGTTTGGATAAATTGCTATAGGTAATAAAGCCACAATCGAACCACGCGGAACTACCGGCTAAATCAGTACAAAGCTTGGCAATTAAACCGCCGGTACAGGATTCAGCGGTTGCCAGTGACCATTGCCGTGCTTGTAAAGCAGTGGCTAGCGTTTGCGTCAGGGAAACTAGATCCGACATTAGTGCAAGATAGCTTGAGTATGCGTTGTGAAATTTAAAAGCGATTTAACCGAGCTTTCAATGCGACGGCTTAAGCTTTGCAGAATATCTTTTTCGCCCGTAAAATTTACCATCGCTTCGGCTTTAAACTCTTCGCGGGCAATATGAGCATCATTGGCTAAGCCATCAATTAAACCCAGTTTAACTGCGTCTTCGCCTGTCCAAAACAAACCAGAGAAAAGATCGGGATTGTCTTTTAACCGGCTACCACGCCCTTGTTTGACCACATTAATAAATTGCTGATGGGTGGTATTTAAGAGGTTTTTCACAAACTCCACTTGTTCAGGATTTTCCGGTAGAAAGGGATCTAACATACCTTTATTGGCCCCCGCAGTATATAAGCGACGTTGCACGCCTAATTTTTCCATTAAACCGGTAAAACCAAAATTATCCATACGCACGCCAATTGAACCAACAATACTGGCTTTATCTGCATAGATTTTATCGGCCGCTACCGCAATATAATACCCCCCCGACGCGCAAATATCGGTTACGACTGCATAGACCGGAATATCTTTATGCGCTGCTTTTAAACGGCGAATTTCATCATTAATAATACCGGCTTGTACAGGACTTCCGCCTGGGCTATTAATGCGTAATAAAATACCTTTGGTTTTAGGATTTTCATAAGCTTCTTGTAGTGATTTAACGATTAGTTCTGCGCTGGCTTCAGCGTCATCCATAATCGTGCCTTTAATATCCACTACGGCCGTAATTTTATCGGCAGTGGTCAATTTGCTTTCCTTCTGCCCAATACCGGAAAACAGCAAGAGGAAGCCCAGTAAATAGGCCATAAAGAATAATTTAAAAAAGATACTCCAGCGTCGCGCCCGCCGTTGTTCTTTAATGCCCTCTAGGGCAATGGTTTCTAATGATTTAATCGCTTGAGTATTAGTAGCATTAATAGTTGTATTATTCACAGGAGCATCATCTTGATTCATCATGTATCCTTATTTTGATTTATTTTGCTTAAGCCAATGGGGAATATCCGCGAGCGAATGCACATAACCACGCGGTTGGTATTGTAATAGGCGCTGTAAACTATGCACGCCATAACTGACCGCTAGCGCATCCATTTTAATATTATTCGCCATGAGCAAATCATATTCACTGTCGCCAATCATTAAAGCCTCCTGCGGTTGGGCATTAAAATCGGTGAGAATTTCTGCCAGCATTTGCGGATGGGGTTTCGAGCGGGTTTCGTCGGCGCAACGCGTAATATGAAAATAGGGCGCTAAACCCGTTTCAGTTAGTACTTTATCTAAGCCGCGGCGCGATTTGCCGGTGGCAATCGCTAAGTCATAACCTTGCTGCTGGAGTGTATCTAAGGTGTCACGCGCTCCGGCGAATAATTCGCTACCCTGTGTGCTACGTACCAGAAATTCTTGGCGGTATTCATGCACAATATCACGCCAGATATTAGCTGATGCTGTGGGATACAGTTGTTGTACTGCTTCCTCTAAACCCAGCCCAATAATATCGCGGATTTGTATATCCGTCCGTGGTTCAGCGCCAACATAGGCAATGGCATTGCGCATACAGTGGGTAATATGGGCGGCAGAATCCATTAATGTGCCATCCCAATCAAAAATCAGTAGGGAATAGGGTTTCATTTCAAATTATTTAAGACAGTTTTTAAATCAGGCGGTAACGGCGCTTCTACTACATAACGGCGTCCGGTCAGGTGCAATACCAAATTAACATTCGCCGCGTGTAGGAACATACGTTTTAAGCCTTTTTCGCGCATTTGTCGATTTAACCCAAAATCACCATAGCGTTCATCGCCTAAGATAGGATGCTCCAGATGCTGCAATTGCACGCGGATTTGATGCATACGCCCTGTTAAAATTTGCGCTTCAATCAAAGAAGCCCCTTTAAGATTTTTCACAGGGGCAAAAATGGTTTCGGATTCCTTACCCTCCTCCATGACTTGTACTTTGCGGCGATTGCCTTCTTCCTTACCCAAATTAATCTGGATATGTTGCCGCCCGTGTGTCCATTTGCCAGCCACTAAGGCTAAATAACGCTTATCAATGCTGCCATTGCGAAATAATTCGTGCAGTTCGACTAAGGCAGGGCGCGATTTCGCGAGTATCACAATCCCGCTGGTATCACGGTCAATACGGTGCGCTAATTCCACATACGGTAGGTTAGGGCGCAATTGGCGGAAGGCTTCAATTAAGCCTAATTTATAACCGCTACCGCTGTGAACGGGTAGACCAGCCGGTTTATTAATAAAGATTAATTGCTCGTCTTCGCGTAATACCGCTTGCTCCAGTGTGGATAATAATGTATCAGAGGCAATGGCGGCTTTATCGTCGGGATGCTGGGTTTCCACATCTAATTTAACCGGCGGAATACGAATGCTTTCCCCTAATTCCAGCTTTTTTTCCGGTTTAACCCGTTTTTTATCGACGCGTACTTCGCCTTTACGCACAATGCGATAAATCACGCTTTTCGGCACATTTTTAAAATAGCGAATCAAGAAGTTATCAATACGCTGACCGGCTTCTTGCTCTGTAACGGTGTAATAATCAACTGCCATAAAATATAAACATACTACGTTTGACTGAAATGCAAATTGAATATGAGTAACCGAATTGATATATTCGCTGTGGGCAACAGTTAGGTGGTCATACACCTCTGACAAGACGGGGTCAATCCAACATGAAGTTGGCATGATAGTTCCCGCGCCTGAGTGATTCAATCATAAATTCCGCTGGCTGTTATACCCCGTATGAATTTATGTTGGGGTGTCGTCCAAAAAAAACGTCTAACCCCTTGAACTAACGCCTGTTTTGCTAGTTAAGCAAGCAGGGCTGACATTAACAGCAGTACTTGTTGCTGATGTCTGGGAATAAGAATGATGTAGGCGGTTATTGCCAGGTGTCTAAATTTTTGCTAGGCATACGTGTGATTTCTCGATAACCGCATAATTCTTCTAGAGCACGATACATAGATTGGCGTTAACTAGCGGCTTGAGTTGCCGATTTTTGCAAAAAAAAAAGAACACCATCTAACTAATTGGCTTGAAATACACAGATAAACAGATAACAGGTGCTGCATGCTTAGGTTTATGTAGCACATGAAACGTATTCTAATTAATGCAACGCAACCGGAAGAAATTCGGGTTGCGATGGTAGACGGTCAACGTCTTTATGATCTCGATATTGAACATTCTTTACGCGCTCAAAAAAAAGCTAATATTTATAAAGGCATTATCACTCGTATTGAGCCTAGCTTAGAAGCGGCTTTTGTCAACTATGGCGCCCAACGCCATGGGTTTTTGTCGTTCCGTGAAGTAGCGCCCGAGTATTATTACCCTGATGCCAAGAATTCTAACCGACCGAATGTTAAAGATATGTTACGGGAAGGGCAGGAAGTTTTGGTACAAGTGGATAAAGAGGAGCGTGGCAATAAAGGGGCAGCCTTAACCACTTATTTAAGTCTGGCGGGGCGTTATTTGGTCTTAATGCCGAATAATCCCAAAGCTGGCGGAGTATCGCGGCGCATTGAAGGCGAAGATCGCCAACAGATTAAGCAAACGCTGAATGAACTTGATATTCCTGACAATATGGGCGTAATCGTGCGCACGGCTGGTATTGATCGGGAAGCAGATGAATTGGCTTGGGATTTGGATTATCTTAAAACCTTGTGGGGGGCTATCCAACAAGCCTATGCGCAACACAAAGGTCCAACCCTGCTTTATCAAGAAAGTAATGTCATTATTCGTGCCTTACGCGATTATTTCCGGCGTGATATTGGCGAAATCATTATTGATAATGGCAAAGTGTATAACCAAGCGCGTGATTTTATGCAGGCGGTGATGCCGCATAATTTGCGTAAACTTAAGCAGTATACCGATAACACGCCGTTATTCAGCCGTTTTCAAGTCGAAAATCAAATCGAAACCGCCTATCAACGCACGGTCGCATTGCCTTCCGGTGGCGCCATTGTGATTGACCATACCGAGGCTTTAGTGTCGATTGACATTAACTCGGCACGGGCTACCAAAGGTCAAGATATTGAAGAAACCGCGTTGAATACTAATCTGGAAGCGGCAGATGAAATTGCTCGGCAATTACGCTTACGCGACTTAGGCGGTTTAATCGTGATTGACTTCATTGATATGTTGCCGAGCAAACATCAGCGCGAAGTTGAAAAACGCTTACGTGATGCCATGAAGCTGGATCGTGCCCGTGTACAAGTCGGGCGTATTTCGCGCTTTGGCTTATTGGAAATGTCACGGCAACGTTTACGCCCTTCGTTAGGCGAGTCTAGTCAAATTGTTTGCCCGCGTTGTATGGGACAGGGGCATATTCGCAATACCGATTCTTTAGCACTGTCCATCTTACGCTTGATGGAAGAAGAGGCAATGAAGGAAATGACGGGTAAAGTGATTGCCCAAGTGCCCGTGACGATTGCTAGCTTCCTATTGAATGAAAAACGCCAAGCTGTGGTCGATATTCAAACACGGCGCAATATTGAGTTAGTGGTAGTGCCGAATCCGTACTTGGATACGCCACACTACGAAATTAGCCGTATTCGTAGCGATGAGCTGGAAGAACATGAGATTGCCAGTTATAAGCATATTCAACAACCGACCGTTGCTGAAGATACTTCACATATTGATCCGCAAACGGGGCAAGTTACACCTGAGGCTGCGGTTACCAATGTTATGCCGAATAAGCCAGCACCCCAAACGGTGCGGGTGTTGGATGAAGGCAGTGCCATAGCGAAAGCTTGGCGTTTTGTACGGCGTTTATATAACAGTATTTTCGTTAGTTTGACGGATGTACCCAGTACCACGCCAGCTAAAACCAGCCCAGCTAAGACGGAACGTCCCGCCAGTAATGGCAAAGCCACTAGCGAACGGCGTAATCAAGAGCGCCGTGAACGTGAACTAAAATCTTATGAAGCGGATGATGACTACGATGAACGTCAAGAGGTTGAAGTAGAAAGCGATTATCGGGTTAATCGACGTCCAGCGCGTGATAATAATACACAAGATGCGCGTAATGACACGCGTGAGCGAACAGATCGGCAAGAACGCAATCATGAGCGTAATGAACGTGAACCGCGCAATAATCGGCGTAATGAACCACGGCCAGAGCGTCAAGAACGTACGGAACGCAATGTTAATGCTAATACTAATGGTAATGAAGCCCGCGATAACCGGAATAACCCCAATCGTGAACGGCATAACGGGGAAAATCGCACTGAACGCTCAGAGTCACGTAATGAGCCACGCGAGAACCGCAATAACCCCAACCGTGAGCGGCATAATGGTGAAAACCGTCATGAACGCCAAGAGCGTCATGAAAAACGTGGGTTAGCGGAAGATAAAGTGGAGGTCATGCCTGTTGTTGCGGAGAGTACGCTTGCCCCCTTGGTATTACATATTGATGCGTCAATGGCAGCCGCCGCAGCCAAAGACATAGGCGAGTCTCATGAGACGCCTAAGGCGGAACGGCAGAATCGCAAGGAGCGTCGCCGCGAACAACGCGAAGATGCGCCGAAGCTAACAGCCGTTTATGAAACTGAAATTCTGGATACTTTGCCAACGGCTTCGAGTGCAGACGAAGAGGCTAATAAGCCAGCGCAGGTAGTAGGCGTTAACGTGGCAACCAGTGCAGAAGGCTTAGCCCAAGAGCCTGACTTGAAGCCTAAAGCTGAGCAAGCTTTGGAAACTCCGCTGACCTCAGTAGTGACAGACGCTATAGCTATTGCAGAAGCAGCAGAAGTAGCCCAAGAGCCAATCACCACCCTAGAAACAGTAAGCCGCCTAGACGAGAATCAAACGGTAGAAGAGGTGGACATAGAGGTAAGCTCGCCAGAACGACCCGTACGCGAACATCGAGATCGTCGCGGGCGTACTCGGCGCTCACGTAATGGCAGCAATGATCGGGGGGAACGTCCACCACGCAATGCCGCCAACCATGCAAATGAACCGGTTAGTTTCATACCCACCGTTGATTTAGAGCCGTTGGTAATAGATTTAACTAACCGCAAATTGGTGGATGTGTCTTCTGTTCCTGTGGTATTGGTGGTTGAACCTGAAGTTACCCCTGAGCCTGTCGCAATAATGCCAACTACGGTTGAAACCAATGAAACTTCGCCGATTACCGCTGCACAACAGACAGTGCCATTTGCCGAAAAACCACTATTACATACTGATGTTGATGAGGCAGTGGCAATGGTAGAGACACTGGCAGAAGAGCACCCACAAGTTGTGACGCCTATGGCAGATGAAATTGTATTAACGGCAACTACTGAAGCAAGCATTGTAGCAGCAGTTTTAGAATCTGTGCATACAGAAGATGTCGTAGTTACCGCAACGGATACGGTAGAAAGCAAACCCACTGCCAAAAAACGCCCCGTGTGGATGCACATTGACCCCAGTGAAACGGATAAAGCCGAGAACGTTTAAAATTGATATGACTGGCGGAGGTGTATTAATAATATCCTTCGCTTTATTTTTGAGCAAATTTACTTAAATTTTAATTGGAATAAAATTTTTCATAACGCTTGAACCCATATTTTCAAAAATACGACTATAATTCAACCCAAACAAAACTGACAACTTGTTGGTTTTTTGTTTGGTTTACCTATGGTAAAATACTGAATGTTTGTGAAACCCGCTTAAAGACAACATAAGCGCGGCGGTAGCGTGTCTCATTCAACATTAAAATAGAATTTCAATGAAAATTGCCATTGCTGGAACAGGTTATGTTGGTTTATCACTGGCTGTATTGCTGGCTCAATATAATCAAGTAGTTGCTATTGATATTAATCCCCAAAAAATTTTCCTTTTAAACCAAAAAATATCACCTATAGCTGATGCCGAAATAGAAAATTTTTTACAAAGCAAGCATCTAAATTTAACGGCAACTTTAGATAGTCAACAGGCTTATCAAGATGCTGACTATATCATCATAGCTACACCAACCGATTATGATTCGGAGACTAACTATTTCAACACTCAATCGGTTGAGAGTGTCATTGAACAAGTTTTGGCAATTAATCCAAAAGCTATAATGGTAATTAAATCAACCGTCCCAGTGGGGTATACGGAAGCAGTTAAACAAAAATACAATACGCAACAGATTATGTTTTCACCCGAATTTTTACGTGAAGGTAAAGCTTTATATGATAATTTATATCCTTCGCGAATTGTCATGGGTGAGCAGTCCGATCGAGCCAAAGTATTTGCACAATTACTAGTACATGGCGCACTTAAAGAGAATATTCCTGTTCTATATACAAATGCTACTGAAGCAGAAGCTATTAAATTATTCGCTAATACTTATTTAGCCATGCGAGTTGCTTATTTTAATGAGCTAGATAGTTATGCTGCTGCCCTAGGTCTAGACTCACGGCAAATTATTGAAGGTGTAGGTTTAGATCCACGCATTGGTAGTCATTATAACAATCCATCGTTTGGCTATGGTGGTTACTGTCTACCTAAAGATACCAAGCAATTATTAGCCAATTATAAGAATGTTCCGCAAAATTTAATCCAAGCCATTGTTAATTCTAATTCTACCCGCAAAGACTTTATTGCCGAAAGTATACTAGCTTTAAAACCTAAAGTGGTGGGCATTTACCGACTTATTATGAAATCAGGTTCGGATAATTTTCGGGCATCCTCTATTCAAGGGATAATGAAGCGCCTTAAAGCCAAAGGTATAGAAGTAGTCTTATACGAACCTGAATTTTCAGAAAATAATTTTTTCAACTCACGTGTTATTAAAGATTTAGATGAATTTAAAAGAATGAGTGATGTGGTTGTAGCCAATCGTTTAAGTCAAGATATTCGAGATGTTTCAGACAAAGTCTACACGCGCGATTTATTTGGTAGTGATTAGTAATTTCTTCAAAATATAAGCTGTTGATTTTATGTTAACTATTATTCCTGTGGTTTTATCAGGCGGTTCTGGTACGCGTCTCTGGCCCTTATCTAGAAAGCAAAGACCCAAACAATTTATTCCATTGTTTGGTGAAAAATCTTTATTTCAGATGACTTTAGAACGTTTGCAGGATCATGCTGAAATTAGTTGCCCACTAATTGTGTGCAATGAAGAACATAGGTTCATGGTAGCTGAACAATTACGTGAAATTAATGTTAAAACGCAGGGCATAATTTTAGAACCTATTGGGCGCAACACAGCTCCTGCGATTACCTTAGCTGCTTTATATTTAAAAAAACAAAATTTACAAAAAGATACTTTATTATTAGTGCTACCCGCTGATCATATTATTCAAAATTTAACAACGTTTTATCAGGCAATAAATACTGCCATACCTTTAGCACAGCAAGGGAATTTAGTAACCTTTGGTATTGTTCCACATAGTCCCGAAACAGGGTACGGTTATATTCAGCATGACACACAGCACCATGTTAGACGATTTGTGGAAAAGCCAGACCTAATTACTGCACAAAGCTATTTAGCCTCAGGCGATTATTTATGGAATAGCGGTATGTTTATGTTTGATACTAAGACATACTTGGAAGAATTGGACAATTATCAATCGGAAATCTTAAAGTTTTGTGGGCAAAGCCTAGAAGAATGTGAGTTAGATAAAGATTTTATTCGAGTGAATACAGCCAAATTTAGGCAATCGCCTGATATATCCATTGACTATGCGGTCATGGAAAAAACAGATAAGGCTAAAGTGATACCCTTAGATGCTGGTTGGAATGATGTTGGGGCTTGGTCGGCTGTTTGGGAAGTAGGGAAGGCGAATGAGTCAGGTAATGTCTTAAGGGGTGATGTACTTAGCTACGATTCTACTAACAATTTAATCTATAGCGAACAGCGTTTAGTGGCGGTGGTGGGAGTGCATGACTTGGTTGTCGTGGATACTAAAGATGCCACATTGGTCGCTCATAAAGATCATGTACAACAAGTCAAACAAATTGTAGATCAATTGAACGTTTTGTGTGAGGCGTATAACGCGCAGTATGGGCGGCAGTATGTGAGTGTGATGCCGACCAATTTGTACGGGTCGAATGATAATTATGATCTGGAGACTAGCCATGTCCTCCCGGCCCTGTTGCGTAAGGCGCATGAGGCGAAGTTGCGTGGGGATAAGGAACTGGTGGTGTGGGGGACGGGTACGCCACGGCGTGAGTTTTTGTATGTGGATGATCTAGCGGATGCCTGTGTGTTTTTGATGGAACAGGGTTATGCTGGGTCGTTGCTAAATATTGGCACGGGGCAGGATGTGACGATTCGGGAACTGGCGGAAACGATTATGGATGGGGGGGCGGATTGTGTTTGATGCGAGTAAGCCGGATGGGACGATGCGGAAGGTATTGGATGTGTCGCGGTTAAATGCCCTGCATTGGCAAGCCAGTCAGTCACTGTCTGCGGGAATTGCGGATACTTACAAGGCTTATAGGTCTACATTATGAAAGTACTCGTCACCGGCTCTGCCGGATTCATCGGCTTTTTCCTTGCAAAAGCGTTATTGGCTCGCGGCGATAGCGTGGTGGGAATTGATAACCTCAACGATTATTACGACCCCGCATTAAAGCAAGCGCGGTTGCGGGATCTAGAGCAGTTTGCACAAACGCAGCAGGCAAGCCAGCGTTATACGTTTATCCCGATGGATATGGCAGACCGAGTGGGTATGGCGCAGTTGTTTGAGCGTCATGCGTTTGATGCGGTGGTGAATCTGGGGGCACAGGCGGGGGTGCGGTATTCGATTGATAACCCGAATGCTTATGTCGATTCTAATGTGGTGGGCTTTGTGAATGTATTGGAAGGTTGCCGCCACAGTGGGGTGAAGCATTTGGTGTATGCCTCATCAAGTTCGGTATATGGGATGAATGTGAAGCAGCCGTTCAGTACCGCTGACCGAGTGGATTATCCGATCAGCTTGTATGCTGCCACCAAGAAGTCGAATGAGTTGATGGCGCATACTTACAGCCATTTGTTCAATATACCGACGACGGGTTTGCGCTTTTTTACGGTGTATGGGCCGTGGGGTAGACCAGACATGGCGTATTTCAAATTTACCAAAGCGATTTTGGCGGGCAAGCCGATTGATATGTATAACCACGGGGATATGCTGCGGGATTTCACGTATATCGACGATATTATCGAGGGCGTGGTGCGAATTATTGACCGGATTCCACAGCCACAGGTGAATGCGACGACGACGGTAAAAGCGCCTTATAAGATTTACAATATTGGGAATAATCAGCCGGTGACGTTGCGGCGGTTTATTACAGCGTTGGAAACGGCACTGGGGCAGAAGGCGGTGGAAAATCATCTGCCGATGCAGCCGGGGGATGTGCCGGTGACGTATGCGGATGTGGATGAGTTGATTGCGGATGTGGGGTTCAAGCCTGCTACTGAGGTGGAGGATGGGTTGGAACGGTTTGTGCGGTGGTATCGGGATTACCTTTAAGTTTGGATAAAGACACGATGAAAACAATTGAAGAATCTACGTTAGCCATTATTGGCTTAGGCTATGTCGGGCTGCCGTTAGCGGTCGAATTTGGCAGAATCCTCCCCACTATCGGCTTTGACATTAACAAAGCACGGATTGAGGAACTCAAAAGCGGTAATGACCATACGCTGGAAACCACGCCAGAGGAGTTACAAGCGGCGAAGCACTTAAGTTACACCACGCAGTTGGATGATTTGCGTGATGCTAATGTTTTCATCGTGACTGTGCCAACACCCATTGATGAGCACAAACGCCCTGACCTTACCCCGTTGATCAAAGCCAGTGAAAGCCTTGGCAAGGTCATCAAACGTGGTGATGTGGTGATTTATGAATCTACCGTCTACCCCGGTGCGACAGAAGAAGATTGTATTCCAGTGATTGAACGGGTGTCTGGGCTGACGTTTAACGTGGATTTCTTTGCGGGCTACTCGCCGGAGCGGATTAACCCCGGTGACAAAGAGCATCGCTTGCCAACCATTAAGAAAGTGACTTCTGGCTCTACCCCTGAGGTGGCGGATTTTGTAGATGCACTCTATCAACGCATTATCACCGCTGGTACGCATAAAGCTACGAGTATTAAAGTAGCGGAAGCCGCCAAAGTTATTGAAAACACCCAACGCGATTTGAATATTGCATTAATCAATGAGCTGGCAGTGATTTTTAATCGTATGGGTATTGATACTGAATCTGTGTTGTTGGCGGCGGGTACAAAATGGAACTTCTTACCCTTCCGCCCCGGTTTGGTTGGTGGGCACTGCATCGGAGTTGACCCGTATTACCTGACCCATAAAGCGCAATCTTTGGGTTATCACCCTGAAGTGATCCTAGCGGGGCGGCGCATTAATGACGGCATGGGTGCTTATGTGGTATCGCAACTGATCAAGGCAATGTTGAAGCAGCGTATTCAGGTAGAAGGCGCAAAAGTGCTGGTAATGGGCTTGACCTTTAAGGAAAACTGCCCTGATTTACGCAATACTCGTGTAGTGGATATTTTGAAAGAGTTGTGCGAGTACGATATTAAGGCGGATGTGTATGATCCTTGGGTATCGGTTGAAGAGGCACGGCATGAATACCAAATCACGCCAATACTTGAGCCGCTACAAGGGGCTTATGATGCGATTATCTTAGCAGTTGGGCATCAGCAGTTTAAGGAAATGGGCATAGATGGCATTCGTGGTTTAGGGAAAAAGGTGCATATAGTTTATGATGTAAAATATGTATTTCCTGCCGATGCTTCGGATTTGAGATTGTAAAGACACACCTCACCCTAACCCTATCCTCAACAGGAGATGGAATAAGAGATATTCTGATGACAGCTTACGAAACTTTACTTGCTACCCTACCCTCACAGCCTAAGACTTGGTTGATCACGGGTGTTGCGGGGTTTATTGGCTCTAACTTGCTGGAAACGTTGCTGAAGCTTAACCAGCGCGTGGTGGGCTTAGATAACTTCGCGACTGGGCACCAGCATAATCTGGATGAGGTGCAAAGCCTTGTCAGTGGCGAGCAGTGGGCAAACTTCCGGTTTATACGCGGGGATATTCGCCAACTGAATGATTGCCAAGCGGCGTGTGAGGGTGTGGACTATGTATTGCACCAAGCGGCGTTAGGTAGTGTGCCACGTTCATTGGAAGACCCGATCACCACGAATGGCACTAATATTGATGGCTTTTTGAATATGTTGGTGGCGGCTCGGGATGCGCAGGTGAAACGCTTTGTGTATGCGGCTTCTAGCTCTACGTATGGGGATCACCCTGCTCTGCCTAAAATTGAGGAAAACATTGGTAAGCCATTGTCGCCGTATGCCGTCACTAAGTATGTGAATGAGTTGTATGCGGATGTGTTTGCACGGGCATATGGGTTTAATACGATTGGATTACGTTATTTCAATATCTTTGGCAAACGCCAAGACCCAAATGGGGCGTATGCGGCGGTGATTCCCAAATGGATTGCCAGTATGATTAAAGGCGAGCCGGTTTATATTAATGGCGATGGCGAAACTAGCCGTGATTTTTGTTATATCGACAATGCGGTGCAGGCTAATTTACTGGCGGCAACTACAGAAAATCTTGATGCGACGAATCAGGTTTATAATGTGGCGGTAGGTGATCGCACCACGCTGAATGAGTTGTTCTGGCATTTGCATGAGAAATTATTACCGCGTTTTGCACATTTGCAAGGATTTGAGCCTACTTATCGGGATTTTCGGGCGGGAGATGTTAGGCATTCGTTGGCGGATGTGGGTAAATCTACAAGATTGTTAAAGTATCATCCTCAATATCGAATTGATGATGGTTTAAACAAGTCTATGGAATTCTATAAAAGAATAATAAAATAGATGAAGAAATTTATCATAAACCTATTGAAATATCAGAGATATTCCCCTGAAGATGAATTAATTAAAAAAATATTTAAAAATTCCAGCATATTACTCTTAGGTAATATAATTTCTTCCATTTTAGGTGTAATTTCCATTATTTTAACTGCAAAATCACTAGGGGCTGAACAGTTTGGCATATTAATTCTTATTACAACATATGTTTTAATTATTGATAAGTTAGTAAACTTCCAGAGCTGGCAAGCCATTATAAAATATGGTGCTGGTGCTCTGGAGATGAATAAAAGTAATGATTTTAAATCACTGTTGAAATTTGGCTTTACACTAGACATAAGCACAGCAATTATTGGTACTTTCATAGCAGTTATAACAGTATCGTTTATGGGTAAATGGCTACATTGGGAACAAGATCATATTACTTATGCCATATTTTATAGTTTTATAATTATTTCTCATATAAATGGTACGCCTATAGCTATATTACGACTTTTTGGCAATTTCAAAGCTATAGCTACGCAGCAAGTTATAGCATCTCTAATAAAACTAGTAGGTGTCTCCATTGCATGGATTTCAAACATTGGCTTATATGGTTTTTTAATTATCTGGGCTATAACAGATGTAGCTGGAAATTTATTATTAATCCATAACTCAAAAAAAGAACTAAAAAATCAAAAAATTCGTCACATATTCTTTGTAAAAAAATCTAAAATAAAAGATCAATTTCAAGGAATATGGGGGTTTTTATGGACTACACAGATTCATTCATCTGTAAAAATTGGTCTAAATGATTTGGATATAATTATCATTGGAATTTTAACCGGGCCATCTAATGCAGGAATTTATAAAATGGTTAAAACAATGGGTGGCTTATTTGCCCGCATTAGTGATCCACTATATCAAACCATATTACCTGAGTTTTCTAGGCTTATCGTTAGGAACGATTATGGTAATATATTAAATTTAATAAAAAAACCAATTAAATTTATTTCGTTATTTTCAATATTATCTATTTCTATTTTCTATTTTTTTGGTGAAAAAATAATTACATTAATATTAACTGATGAATATATAGATGCATATCTTCCGGCAATATTCTATCTAATTGCCATAAGCATAGGCATGGTAACATTTAGTTTTCATCCTTTTTTGTTAGCACATGGAAAAGCTTTCAGGTCACTTTTAATATTGATAATATCAACGTTTTTTTATGTGCCTGCATTAATATATGGCGTTGAAAATCTATCATTAATAGGTGCATCTTTGTCTTATATATTCTTTTACGTATGCTGGTCTTTGATGCAACTATTTTCGGTATCAACAATAGTTAAAGAGTTTAAAAATGAATCAAAGTAAATTTGACATCCAAAATTCTCAGTACAATTTTCCTTATCACTACATACCAGAATTTGACAATGAAGGTAGAATTAAATTAACAAGGAGTCTAAAATGGGGGTTGGAGTATCTTTGTTATCAAAAACATCTACATGAGAATGTTATTGATATGGAGCCAGTGTCTGTATTAGAGATAGGTTGTGGTGATGGCTTTTTCATTGGAAATCTACCAGACTCTATCACTAAAAAAGTAGGCATCGATCTTTCATCTGAAGCTATTAATTTTGCTAAAGCATTTCATCCAAACTGTGTTTTCTACACAAAAAACATAAGTGAAATTAATGATGAATTTGAAGTAATTATTGCAATAGAAGTAATAGAGCATATACCTGAAAATATTTTGAATTCTTTTTTTCAAGATACTTTTGAGAGAATGTCTAATAATAGCACTTTAATAATTTCTGTTCCAACCACAGTTCTACCACTAAATAGTAAACACTACCGGCATTACACGAAAGAGATTTTAGTAGAACAATTAAAGAAAAGTGGTGTTTCATTCAAAATAAAAAAAATAGAATACATATACAAAGACTCTTTTTTTATAAAAATATACAGGAGACTTATTGATAATAAATTATTTTCATTAGAAATAAAACCAATAACTAATTTTTTTTGGAGATCTGTTTGGAAAAAGCATCGTATAGCATCAAAAAATAATGGGCATCATTTGATAGCATATATTGAAAAAACAGCCGTGTTTAAATAACAGTAACCATATTGAGATTTAGTTAAGTCTACTAAATAATTAGTCATTGTGGTTAGTTAGAAACTCAAATTCATATTAAAATTAACTTTTATTTATTCACCTTGAAAAATAAAAACATGACTAATTTTATCGGGAAGTTTTTATTATTATGAAAACTAGGATATTAATTAAAACTTCTCAAATATCATCTGCTCTCCTCTTTTTTGCATTGTTTATGGTTTTATACGGACCAAGACTTAAAGTAATCGATTTAATGAGTGCGGCAACGACAATAACATCAATTATTGTTTTTCTTAAATTTTTTTCGAAAGGGAAAATTTTTTATGGGAATCTATCATTCACAATAATATACTGTTTTTTAATTTTTTCTTATGCATTGGTTCATTATTCATTCAGCACAAATGACACAACTGGCATAACTCTAGCACTAAAGCTAATAATCTACGCGGCATCAGCTCAATTCATAATAAGTTCTTACCAAAAAAGATATGGGGGAAAGTGGCTTTTTTACCTACTAAATCACATTGTAATATGTACTGTCATCAATGGACTCTTTGTAATCATATTTTTCCTATTTCCAACTTCCGCAAGCTTAGCTGCATCGATTCTTGATTACACAAATCAAAATGACTGGATTATTACACAGCATCGAATCTTTGATTTAAGCATGGGAGGAGGCTCATCTGGATCATATGTTTTCTCTATAGTTTTTATTATTGGACTATTTAAACTAAAACATGAAAATAACAAACTTAATTATATTTATCTCTTTATAATTCTTTTATCGACCGCACTCATGGGAAGAGCTGGGTTTTATTTTGAATTGTTATATATTTTATTATTCTTATTTACAAGAAAAATAAGTATCGGTTTATTTCTTTTTTACATTAGTCTGCCGCTCATATTAATAACACTAAGTTTAAATATTGAACAAATACTTCAAGTCATAAAAACCACCGCAATATCTAACCCATTCTTCGCATGGTCATTTGAGGCATTAATTTCATACATAGAATTTCAAGAATTTACTACAGGTTCTCAAAATGCCTTAAATAGTATGTGGCATATCCCCAGTAATCAATTTCATTTATTTTTTGGTGATGGTAACTTTGGCAGAACTGAACATTTAGCATATGTTGCATCAGATATTGGTTATGTTCGTCTTTTATACGCTTTAGGTATATTCGGAACAATTCTAATAATAGCTCCAATCATCTTGCTTATAGTAAAAATAATTAACCAACATAACAAGGATGTTATAAATTTCAAATGGATAGCAATAGTCACCTTAGCGTCACTATTTATATTTAACTTAAAGGAACTTCACATTGCATCCCGAGGAAGTGGAGTTTTAATTTTCTTAATTATTTATGTAGCTATTAGCTTAAATAAGGAAAAAATAAATGCGTAAAATACTATATATAGTAGGGGCTGCATTACCATCTAAAAATGCAAATTCTATACATGCATATAACATGTCAAAAGCACTAGCCGAATATTTTCCAGTAGTAAGAGTAATCACTCAAACAACATCAAATCAACAAGAATTGGAACTATATTATGGAAGTAAAAATAATGCTACTTTCATTCCTTCAAAGTATGGGATATTATCTAGATTTTTTAATATGACTTTGGAATCAAAAGAAGCTGATATTATTTATACCAGATGGCTTTGGGCTGCATTATTATTGCCATTTTCAAAGAAAATTTTTTATTTTGAACTTCATTCAGAGCCGACATCAATAATGCAAAAATTTTTATTATTAACAATCAAGAAAACAAAAGCAAAAAATGTATTTATATCTGAAGAATTACTAAACCACATGCATGAAAAATATAATATTAAATTAGAAAACTCTATTGTTGCTCATGATGGAGCAGATGCAGTCATATTTCAAGAAGATAATGAATATCCACCCGTGAATTCTGTCGGTTATATAGGAAGCTTTAAAGAAGGAAAAGGCATTGATAGAATCATGAAAATCTCAGAGCAACTACCGGATGTGACTTTTCACGTTTTCGGAGGAACAAAAAAAGATATTGTATCCTATGTAAATAAAAGAAAAAATGTAATCTTTCATGGATTCATTGCTCCATGTGAAATAAAAAATGCGATGAAAAAGTTTCATATAGCTATACTTCCTAACGAAGAAAAAGTATTAATCAAAGGTCATGATATAGGTCGTTGGACATCACCGTTAAAACTTTTTGAATATATGTCTTATGGAAAACCAATCGTGGCTACCGACCTAAGAGTGTTTAGAGAAATACTTTTAGATCAAGAAACTGCTCTACTTTGTGATAAACACGATATAAATAACTGGGTCGTTAATATAAAAATAATCATTAATGATCCGAGCGTTAGCAAGCGACTATCTATGAATGCCAAGAGACTCTTTGAAGAAAAATTCACTTGGAATAAAAGAGTAGAATGTATTTTCAACAAAAATACCAATATATGATTATAAGCATGAAAAATCAGACATATGTTAAAAAATGGCAGAAAGCTTTAGATTTTTCAGGGAAAGTACTTGCTTATCTTCCTTATTTTATTAGAAATTTCTTATATTCAATGGCACTTCCATACGAAAGTAAACTTGCTTTAGCAATAAAATATTTAGTAAATAAATTAAAATTACAGTACCTAGGCAATAATGTATATTTTGGAAGTAATATTACAATCAAAAATCACCACTTACTTACAATAGGAAACAATGTAAGTATTCATAGCAATGCTTATATAGATGCTGCTGGTTCAATAAATATTGGAGATAATGTTTCAATTGCTCATCAAACATCCATTTTATCAGCAGAACATACATGGCAAGATAAAAAAATACCCATTAAATATAACCCTGTTAACTTAAAACCCACTATTATAGAAGATGATGTTTGGATTGGATGTGGAGTTAGAATATTAGCAGGGGTAACAATAAAAACTCGTAGTATTGTAGCTGCTGGGGCTGTGGTGACTAAAGATGTTGAAAGCGACATAATCGTAGGTGGTATTCCTGCAAAACCAATTAAGAAAATTATTTAAAAACCATGAAAAAAACAGCACTATTTATCCATGATCATATTTTCTATAAAATAGACGATGCTTACTATTCAAATGGTGGTTTGCCTAAGGAGATATGGCTTCGCTACCTAAAGTATTTCGATAATATTATCGTAATAGGTCGACAAGGAAACATACCAAATAAAAGCATGGTATTATCAAGTCAAGAAAATGTAGAATTCAAATTAATTAAAAACTCACTCATAAATAATGAAAGAAAAAAAACCATAGTAAACGAGATTAATAACGTTAGCCATATTATAGTGCGCCTACCAAGCAGATTAGGATTAATTGCATTACGGCACGCCAGAGGAAAAAAAATATTAATTGAAGTAGTTGGGTGTGCTTTTGAAGCATTGTGGTATCACGGAAGTATTTTAGGTAAATTATATGCTCCTATAATGTATTTGCAAACAAAGCGTGCAGTTAAGAACTCTCAATCAACTATATATGTAACACAAAAATTTTTACAAGATCGCTATCCAAGTTCTTGTAATGTGACCATAGCAGCTTGTTCTAATGTTGAAATTTCAAAAACAAGTGAAGATATATTAAAAAATCGTGAACTAAAAATATTGAATTCCTCGCAAGAAGAGATCAATATCGGAATAGTTGCCAGCCTAAACTCTAAATACAAAGGATTAAATACACTTTTCAAGTCAATTAAAGAAATAATTAAGCAAGAAAAAAATGTTAGACTTCATATCGTTGGCGGAGGAAATACAGAAAAATGGGAGGCTCTAGCAAAAAATCTTAATATAAGAAAAAACGTCTCGTTTGAAGGAATATTGAATAACAAGGAAGCCATGTTTAGATGGATGGATAAACTAGATATATACATTCAGCCTAGTTTAACAGAAGGGTTGCCACGAGCTTTAATTGAAGCCATGAGCAGAGGTTTACCGGCAATTGCATCAAATGTTGGTGGCATCCCAGAACTATTAAAAGACGACTATTTGATAGAGCCTAAAAACAGTAACGATCTTAGTTTTAAGATAAGTCGATTTTTATCAAATCGAGATTTACTATTGTCCGCTGCGAAAGAGAATTTTAAAACCGCAGAAAAATACGAGAAATCAAAGATCGATCAAAGAAGAGATGTAGTTATAGCTAACTTCTCAAAAGACTTTTAAATTTCAAGTCCAACGTTTAGCGCAGTATGAATCTTTTATTAGTAGGTGCTCTTCCCGAATCCCTCATCAACTTCCGTGGTTCACTCATCCAGTCCCTACGCAAAGCCAATTACCAAGTGACTGGCATGGCTTCAGAAACACAACCCAAAGTCACTGAACAACTAGCCACATGGGGCGCAAATTTCCGCGCTTATCCCGTACAACGCAATAGCCTAAACCCGCTAGCAGACTTCAAAACATGGCAATCCCTACGCCAAACATTCCGAGAACTGCAACCCGATGTCATTCTCGCCTACACTATCAAACCTGTCATTTGGGGCGGGCTGGCAAGCCGAACTCTCCCTAACACACGCTTTTACGCCCTCATCACTGGGCTTGGCTTTGCCTTCCAAGGGGAAACGTTCAAACGCAAACTGCTAGTGAAGCTAGTCACATTCCTCTACCGCACCGCCTTAAAACGTGCCGAACGGGTGATCTTTCAAAACCCCGATAACCTCAACGAATTTGTTCAACGTGGCATTGTGCCAGCCGCCAAATGCACCGTAGTCAACGGTTCAGGCGTAGACATTAGCCGCTACACACACACACCCTTGCCCAATAACTTGCCTGTTTTCCTCACCATCGGACGTTTATTAGGTGAAAAAGGCTTCCGCGAATACGCCCAAGCTGCCCAAATCGTCAAAGCCCGCTATCCAGAAGCCACCTTCCAACTACTAGGGCCAGAAGACCCCTCACCCGATGGTATCCCCATCAGCGAAGTACAACACTGGCACCAACAAGGCTGGCTCGAATACCTAGGCTCAACCCATGACGTGCGCCCCTATTTACAAAATTGCCATATCTACGTCCTACCTTCCTACCACGAAGGAATGCCACGCACCGTACTAGAAGCCATGGCAACGGGTCGCCCTATCCTCACCACCGATGTTCCCGGCTGCCGCGAAACCGTCATCCCCGGTGAGAACGGCTACCTCGTCCCCAAAGCCGATGCCCAAGCCCTCGCCGAACGCATAATCTGGTTCATCGAAAACCGCGACCAATGGGAACGCATGGGTAAACGCAGCCGCGAACTCGCCGAAGAAAAATACGACGTACACAAAGTCAACACCCAATTAATGGAAATCATGGGACTATGAAACGGACTCTGGATTTGTCAGCCGCTCTCTTCGGTTTAATATTGCTTGCACCTATCATTCTGATACTGTCAATCCTTATCCGCCAAAAACTCGGCTCCCCCATCCTATTCACCCAAACCCGCCCCGGCTTACACGGCAAACCCTTCAGAATGATCAAATTCCGCACTATGACTGATGCCCGCGATGCCAACGGTGAATTACTACCAGATTCAGTGCGTCTCACCTCATTTGGTCGTTTTCTACGCTCCACCAGCCTCGACGAACTTCCCGAACTCTTGAATGTACTAAAAGGTGACATGAGCCTAGTGGGTCCACGCCCCTTGCTGATGGAATACCTCCCGCTCTACACTCCTGAACAAGCCCGTCGCCATGAAGTTCGCCCCGGTATCACAGGATGGGCACAAATTAATGGTCGGAATGCTATTAGCTGGAATGAGAAATTTAAGCTAGATGTTTGGTATGTCGACAATCAATCGCTCTGGCTCGACCTGAAAATCTTAGCACTGACCATCAAAAAAGTCTTTGTACGTGAAGGCATCAGTGCTGAAGGCGACGCCACCATGCCCAAATTCACAGGTCGTCCCTAACCATATACTCGTAGATCGTTTATAGTGGAATATAATCACAGCATCGGCAACACTCACAGGTATTACCACTATGAACAAAGCCACCTATGACCAAGACCTCTACACATGGTCATTACAACAAGCGCAACTCCTGCGCGAGCGCAAATTTGAGCAAGTCGACTGGGAACACATCATCGAGGAAATCGAAGACATGAGTAAGTCCGAAAAGCGTGCCTTGCAATCCTTTTTGGAAACCCTGCTCATGCACCTGCTCAAATGGCAGTACCAACCCGCCTACCAAGGGCGTAGCTGGAAATTCACCATTATCGAACAACGCAAGCGTATTCACAGCCACCTCAATGAAAACCCCGGTTTAAAAAGCAAACTGGTTGAGGTGATTGAGTCAGCTTACGGCTATGCCGTTTCGGGTGCAGTGCGCGAAACTGGCTTTGCTCCTGAAACTTTCCCCAAAAGCTGCCCGTGGACATTTGAAACTTTCATGGATGAGACCTTCTGGCCAGAATCAGGCACTACCCCGTAGCATCACCATGTTCTTTATCTACATCTACGGTGCAGGCGGTCACGGCAAAGTCGCCTTTCATACCCTGACCCAAAGCGGCAAGCAAGTTGAGAGCTTCATTGACGACAAACCGCGAGGTGAACTGTGTGGTATCACCATACTCTCTCCGCCACAAATTCAGGATGCACATCCCTACACAATTCACTTCGCAATTGGCAATAATGCTATCCGTAGCCGCCTACAAAACGCATGGAGTAACGTTGGTATTCTGCCAGAAACTGCTATCCACCCACGTGCAACCATTTATCCCAGTGCGCAAATCGGTTTAGGTAGCCTCATCACTGCTGCTTCGATTATCGGCCCAGATACCCGCCTTGGTGATGGCTGCATCATCAACCATAACGCCGTCGTTGATCATGATTGCGTCATCGGCGACTTCTCCCACATTGCGCCTGCTGCAACCCTTGGCGGTGGTGTAACTATCGGTAGAGAGTGCCTAATCGGTGCTGGTGCAACAATCCTGCCTTATCTCACTATTGGCAACAATGTTACCGTCGGCGCTGGTGCTGTCGTTACAAAAAACTTACCAGATAACATCACTGTGATGGGTTGCCCAGCGCAAATTAAATAAAGATCAAAACATGCTAAATACCCAACTCCCCCCTTGGCCTTCCTTCACCCAACAAGAAGCCGATGCTATTTCGCGCACCTTGCTCTCTAACAAAGTCAACTACTGGACTGGCAACGAATGCCGCGAATTTGAAAAAGAATTCGCCGCGTGGTGTGGTACAGAATACGCCATTGCCCTAGCTAATGGCACCGTCGCCCTCGATGTTGCCCTAAAAGCCTTGGAAGTCGGGCAAGGCGATGAAGTCATCGTCACCTCCCGCACCTTCCTCGCCTCGGTCTCCTGCATCGTCACCGCGGGGGCTACCCCCGTGTTTGCCGACATTGACCGCGACAGCCAAAATATCACCGCTGCCACCATCGCCCCCATGATCACTCCGCGCACCCGCGCTATTATCTGCGTCCACCTCGCAGGCTGGCCGTGCGAAATGGATGCCATTATGCAACTCGCCGCCCAACACAACCTTTACGTCATCGAAGACTGCGCCCAAGCCCACGGCGCAATCTACAAAGGGCAAATGGTTGGCAGCATTGGTCACATCGGTGCATGGTCTTTCTGCCAAGACAAAATTATAACTACTGGTGGCGAAGGCGGCATGGTCACGACCAACGACCGCGCACTTTGGTCAAAAATGTGGAACTACAAAGACCATGGCAAGAGCTGGGAAGCCGTTTATCAACGCCAACATCCACCCGGCTTTCGCTGGTTGCATGACAGCTTTGGTACTAATTGGCGCATGTTAGAAGTGCAAGCTGTTATCGGACGCATACAACTCACTCGTCTAAGCGACTGGACCACACAACGCCAACATAACGCTACACAAATATGGAATACTGCCCGTGAACTACCGGGCTTGCGTGCTCCCACTATTCCCGCCCACATTGGTCACGCAGCCTACAAATGCTATATTTTTGTCGAACCTAATCAGCTAAAACCTGATTGGAATCGCGACCGCATTATGGCAGAAATCAACCAACGCGGCATCCCCTGCTTTTCGGGATCTTGCTCAGAGGTTTATCTAGAAAAAGCCTTCGACAATACCGGCTGGCAACCTACTCAACGCCTGCCTATCGCCCAAGAGCTAGGAGAAACCAGCTTAATGTTTTTGGTACATCCCACGCTCACTGACGTACACATCCATCAAACCTGCATCACTCTGACGGAAGTAATGCGAATGGCAACTTAATATCAATATTAATGCGGCACGAAGCCTTTCTGTAAACCTAAAGCTAAATTGTTATACTCATTAAAGTCTATCTCAAAGTTACATAGTAGAGTGGAAGTAACCATATGGTAATGCAAGCTTTAATACAAACCTACGTCCCCTTCGACGATTATCTGAAAGGCGAGCGCGATGTAAACACCCGTAGCGAATACGTGGATGGTGAAATCTACGCAATGGCAGGCGCTAGTGAAACCCATAATACCATCGCACATACACTCGGCTCTGCCATCGACAATGTCCTGAAAGAAACCTGCCGTGTCTGGCAATCGGATATGAAAGTGGTTGGCAAAACTCGTGACAACAAGCCATTTGCGTATTACCCCGACATTATGGCAGCCTGTGGTGAAAATACCGACGACCTCTATTACCGTACCAACCCCATCCTCATTGTCGAGGTGCTGTCAGGTTCAACCAAGCGAATTGACCTAAAAGAAAAATTCGATAACTACAGCCAAATTCCCTCATTGTTAGAATATGTTGTAGTTTCGCAGGAAACACCTTACTTGCGGGTTTATCGTCGCCGTACTAACTGGCAATTAGAGCCTTATTATGCTGAGGATATACTGATATTAGAGTCAGTTGGTTTAGAAATTGTCGTACATCATATTTATCGTCGTGTAAGGCGTGAGGTTGGATTAGAGGTTCCCTTTCCTATGCAGAAAACAACACCTTCTTCTAATGCTTAGAAAGCTAAATGTTTACGGGTAAAGGTAGCGGTGACCGGATACAGAAATAATTATGTTTACTAAAATTTCTAGTTCTTTATTTGAGATTAATCGTTGGCAAAAACGCCTTATTATGCTGACGTGTGATTTTATATTATTAGCCTTTGCCGTGTGGGCAGCTTTTGCTATTCGTTTAGGCAGTTGGTCGCCTCCTCTGAACGATGGTATATGGCTTCTGATCTTAGCACCAACCCTGACGATTCCTATTTTTGTGAAAGTTGGTCTATATCGAGCCGTGGTGCGCTATATCGGCGGTCAAGCCATGATAGCGGTTTTAAAAGGCGTAACCTTATCTACTGTCCTGTTAACTTCGATTGCTTATGCTGCTGATTTACAAGGTGTTCCTAGGTCGGTCTTTATTATTTATTGGTTTGTCGCTTTTTTATTAATAGGCAGTAGCCGTTACTGGATACGCTTACAGTTTCAACACTTACATAATAAACAATATGAGCGCACACCAGTATTAATTTATGGCGCAGGTCATTCCGGTACACAGTTGGCTAATGCCTTATCAGCCAGTGCTGAATTTCAGCCAATGGGTTTTGTTGATGATGACTTGCATTTACAAAAGCTCAGTATACAAGCTTTGAAGGTTTATTCGCCAAAGCAATTGCCTGAGCTGGTTGTTAAGTTTGGTATAAAAAAGATCTTATTAGCAATACCCTCTGCCAGTATTGCTCGCCGTCGGGAGATTATCCAATCCTTAGAAAGTCTGCCAGTACAAGTTCTGACCCTACCTAGTATGGCCGATTTAGTAGATGGTAAAATCTCTATAACGGCTTTGCGTGAAATTTCGATTGATGATTTACTGGGGCGTGAAGCGGTCAATCCAGATGCAGCTTTATTGCGTGCCAACATTACGTATAAAGTAGTCATGGTAACAGGCGCAGGCGGCTCTATTGGTTCAGAAATATGCCGACAGATTGTAATGCTTGAGCCTCAGGCATTGCTGTTGTTCGAGCAAAGCGAATTTGCCTTATATAATATTCATCAAGAACTATCTGCCTCCTTTGACAAGGTTTTGCCTTTATTAGGCTCTGTGACAGATAGCATTCGCTTAATAGAGATTATGCAACATTTTAATGTGCAAACCATTTACCATGCTGCAGCCTACAAGCATGTGCCGATGGTTGAGCATAATGTGTTAGAAGGCATTCGCAATAATATTTTGGGTACTTGGCGTACTGCACTGGCTGCACAGCAAGCTAAGGTTGAGACATTTGTTTTAATTTCAACTGACAAAGCAGTGCGTCCTACCAATACGATGGGCGCTACTAAACGTTGTGCAGAATTATTATTACAAGCTTTGCATAGAACTTACAGTGATGCGCCAACTCGGTTTACGATGGTGCGTTTTGGCAATGTATTAGGCTCTAGTGGTTCGGTAGTGCCCTTGTTTCAAGAACAAATTCGTAAGGGTGGTCCTATTACTCTAACCCATCAAGATATTATTCGTTATTTTATGACGATTCCAGAGGCAGCACAGTTAGTTATTCAAGCGGGTGCTATGGGGCAGGGAGGGGATGTATTCGTACTAGACATGGGTGAACCGGTACGTATTTATGATCTAGCAAAACGTATGATTAAGTTAAGTGGTTTACAGCTAAAAGATCATCCCCATGTTGAAGGGGATATTGAAATTCAGATTACGGGCTTACGTCCGGGCGAAAAATTATATGAAGAATTATTAATTGGTGATAATGTCTTGCCTACTCAACACACTCGTATCTTACGTGCGCAAGAGACAGAACTGCCACTGGTTACATTAATGGCATATATTCAGCAATTTGAAGCCTTAATTGCACAACAAAATGCCGAACAAGCACGCCAATTGCTACAAAGTATAGTTCAGGAATTTAAACCACAATGTGAAGTGGTAGACTTACTATATGCTAAACTACCGAAGGTAGCTTAACTGTAAGTGTAATAAAAAATTATGATTGATTTACATAGTCATATCTTGCCTGCACTATGCGATGGTTCGCAAAATTTAAAAACCTCCTTGCAAATGGCAAGGATGGCGGTAGCCGATGGTACTACCCATTTAGCGTGTACGCCGCATATTTACCCTGGCGTATATGCAAACAACACTGCAATTATTGAACAGGCTCTAAGTAATTTACAAGCTGAATTGGATCAACAGCAGATTCCATTAACCTTAATTATCGGTGCTGATATTCAACTAAGTCCGCAAGTGATGCGGGGCTTAAAAAATGGCACAATGCCTACTTTGCATCATTCACGTTATTTTTTATTAGAACCATCGCATCATGTACCTGTAACCGATTTAGCAGACCATGTTGAGAATTTTATTAATGCAGGTTTTATACCTATTATTACACACCCTGAGCGCTTACATTGGATAGACGAACACTATGCTGTGTTTGTTAAAGCTGCGCACAAAGGCGCTTGGATTCAAATTACCGCAGGGGCTATTACAGGGGTTTTCGGTAAAACCGCTCAAAAATATGCAACTCGTTTCTTGCAAGAGGGCTTAGTGCATATTATTGCGTCTGATGCTCATAATACACAGCAGCGTCCACCAACCCTATCGGCAGCAGTAACAGCGACTATGCGCATTGTGCAAGACCAACAAGAGGTCTTACGTATGGTGTTGGAAAGACCTCAAGCTGTTTTAGACAATAGTGATCCGCAAGTAGTAGCAGCAGTGCCTGCCTTGCAAAATATTCATCGACTCACTAGCAAATCTCCTGCATCGGGTACTCAATCTAAAAGTTGGTTATTTAAATTTTTTAAATAAAGAATTAGATTATACTTAAGTCTCTAGTCAATTAGTGTTGTGAAGTTATGCTAAAAATTAGTCGAAATTCAATATATATGCTAGTTGTAGCAAGTTGTATTAATACTGCTTGTACCAGTACGACTACCGTAAAATCACAAACTGATTATACAACTATCGTGCCTACTTCTGATTTATATGCTCTACCTGCGGTAGAGGAATATAAAATAGGCTTAGGTGATTTATTAGAGATTAAGGTTTTCCAAGCGGCTGAACTCTCAGGTGAGACTCGAGTAGATACCAATGGTAATATTAGTCTACCATTGATAGGCGTAATTTATGTGCAAGGTCTTACTAAAACGCAAGTTGAGCAGCAACTACAAAACCTATTGGCTAGGAATTTATTACAAAATCCCCAAGTGACTATTTTTATAAAAGAATTTACAGCACAAAGAGTGACTGTTGAAGGTTCAGTCGCTAAGCCAGGCGTGTTTCCCATACAAGGGCGCATGACTTTATTGCAAGCCTTGGCGCTGGCTGGCGGTCCTGTGGATTTGGCCAACCAGAAAAAAGTTTTATTATTTAGACGTTTAAATAATCAAGTTAAGGTGTATGAAGTGAATTTGGCAGCCATACGTAAAGCGCAAATGCCAGATCCCTATTTACAAAATGATGATCGCATCGTCGTAGCGCGTTCTGAAGCAAGATTTTTAGTAAGAGAAGCAGGCACAGTCTTGTCGCCGCTAGGTTCTTTATCCTATATAATTAATAACTTAGCCAATTAGGGTGTTTTGATTTGAACAGTTTACATTTTATTTTTTGATCTACATTTATTTTAAAGTTTAAAGATTACAATGAATGAGTCCTTAGTTGATCCTAAACAATCAGGCAAGTTTTTAAAACCGACTGATGAAATCGTTTTAGCAAATTTTGATGAAGATCAATCTCAGGATGATGAAATTGATTTGCGCCATTTATTAAGTGTTCTAAATCATTATAAGTGGTGGATACTGATCGTTTTTGCTATTGCTTTAATGAGTTCGCTGATTTTTACCGCCCTACAAACCCCCTTATATCAAGCCCAATTAACCTTAGAAATTGATGATGATAAGCCTATGTCTTTCAGTTTGGGGGGGGGATTATTAGATGCAGCAGGCAATAATAAGGATTTTTACCAAACTCAATTTGAAATACTTAAAAGTCGTACTTTAGCTGATAAAGTGATTGCTGACTTAAATTTATCTAACACAGAGGCATTAAAACAGCAAGCTGCATCGAGTGGTAGACTAAACGCAATTTTAGTAGCCATTCGCAGCTGGTTTGGTATTCAGAATGATAATGTAAATCCACCCAGTCAAACGCTGCCATTCGCCGATACTATTTTGAAAAATTTTAGTGTGACACCTGTAAAAAATTCAGCAATTGTTACCCTTACCTATGTAGATAAAGATCCAAAACAGGCTCAAGCTATTGTCAATGCTTATGCCAAAAACTATATTGATATTAACCTAGAAAGACGTAAAAATTCTTCAGCAGCTTCTGATTCTTTCTTAAAGAGAGAATTGGCAGATGCGAAAAGTAAAGTAGAAGTTTCAGAGCAGAAACTTATTGGTTTTGCCAAACGAGAAAGCATTGTACAATTAAGCGCGGATAATAAAAATGCGGATAGCTTAGAAAGTCAAACAGTCATTAGTTTAAATATCGCCTTGGCTGAAGCTGAGAAAGATCGGATTGCGGCTAATGCGCGTTTAGAACAAGCTCAACACATGAGTGCCTCCAAGTTATTAGAAGACCCGACTATACAACAATTAAAAAACCAGTTAGCCAAACTACAGGGGGACTATCAGGAAAAATTACAAATTTATAAACCTGAATACCCTTTAATGCTACAGCTACAAAGTCAAATTGATGAACTTAACCTGCAAATACGCACGACTTCTGGCAGTGTAAGTCATACGGTCGCTAAAGCTTTAAAGGCAGAAGCAGATGCAGCTAAACAAAGAGAATCAGAATTAAGAAATAAATTAGCCAAGCAACAATCGAATTTATTAGCTTATCGCGATAAAAGTATTGATTATAACCTATTACAGCGTGAAGTTGAGACTAATCGGAAAATTTACGAAGCCTTACTAGAACGCTCCAAAGAATTTGAAATTACCAGTGGGTTAGGCAAAAATAATGTGTCGATTGTTGACCCTGCCTTGTTGCCCAATAAACCTTTTAAACCCAATCCGCCATTAAACTTAGCATTAGGTGGTGTATTGGGACTATTTTTAGGAATTTTAACTGCGTTTTTGTTTGAATTTGTTAATGATAAAATTAGAAGTTCGGATGAATTGGAAAAGCTGACTAATTTGCCTATTCTAGGTAGTATTCCACGAATGCGTGGCAATGGTTTAGAGGCTGATATTAAACGCGCGATGATTTCCCATATTGATCCCACTTCAGCAGTCGCAGAAGCATTTCGGTCTATGACGACTATGCTAATGTTCGCTACACGAACTGGTTTACCACATACATTGAGTATTACGAGCGCCTTACCGGCTGAAGCTAAATCCAGTATATGCGTTAATTTAGCTACAGCGTTAGGTATGTTAGGTAAACGTGTCCTATTAATTGATGCCGATTTACGCAAACCTACCGGACATCAGCGTCTTAAATTAGATAATAGTGTAGGCTTAAGCTCCTATTTGACCTACCAAGTTGAGCTTGAAGAAGCCATACAAGCCACCAGTTTGAAAAATGTGCAAATGCTGACCGCAGGACCTATCTCACCCAACCCAGTGGAATTATTAGCCAGTGAGCGTTTAGATACCTTGTTAGGTTTAGCCCCAGAAGCTTTTGATGTAATTATTTTCGATTCCCCACCGACTATTGGCTTATCTGATGCTTTTATTTTGAGCAACCGCGTGAATGCTACGATCTTGGTAGCAGCTTATGGTCAAGCCCGCAAGCGTATTTTATTAGATACTTTAAAGCGTTTACGGCGTGCTAATGCCAATTTAATAGGTGTGATTTTCACTAAAGTCAAAGGGAAAGATGGGCATGGCTATGGCTATGGCTATGGCTATGGCTATTATGCCCACGAACGTAAACCAAAAACCCTCAAAGATTTAGCGAATATCTAATAGCCAAATGGTGGCAGTTACACCGCCACCATTTTCATGCTTGCTTCTTCGCTTTCTACAGCGACAACATAACCGCGTAATGAGTTGGGCAAGGCTTCGGTGATCTGTAAATCCACGAACTTGCCAATTAAGCGGGTGTGCCCATCAAAATTCACCACTCGATTATTTTCGGTGCGTCCCGCCATTTGCCTTGGGTCTTTTTTAGCGGGGCGTTCGACTAAGACGCGTTGTACGCTGCCAACCATGTTCTGACTAATCGCTTGTGCTTGCTCTAGTAAGCGGGCTTGTAAGGTTTGCAGGCGGATTTTTTTAGCGTCCATGGGCACATTATCAACTAGATTGGCAGCGGGTGTACCGGGACGTGCGCTGTAAATAAAGCTAAAGCTATGGTCGAAGCCTACCTCATTAATCAATTTCATGGTATCGGCAAAGTCTTGCTCGGTCTCACCTGGAAAACCCACGATAAAATCAGACGATAGACTGATATGAGGTCGAATGGCGCGTAATTTGCGGATTTTGGATTTGTATTCAAGTGCCATATGGTTACGTTTCATGGCGGCTAAAATGCGATCTGAGCCGCTTTGCACGGGTAAATGTAGGTGATTGACTAATTCAGGCACATCCGCGTAGGTTTGAATCAAACTATCGCTAAATTCATTCGGATGCGAAGTGGTATACCGAATACGATCTATGCCATCAATAGCAGCCACATATTGAATCAATAAAGCTAAATCAGCCATAGAGCCATCGTGCATTTTGCCACGATAGGCATTGACATTCTGCCCCAATAAATTCACTTCACGTACGCCTTGCGCGGCTAATTGCGCCACTTCGGCCAGTACATCGTCGAAAGGTCTGGAAATTTCTTCACCCCGTGTAAACGGCACAATGCAGTAAGTGCAATATTTGCTGCACCCTTCCATAACCGACACAAACGCCGTGGGACCTTCCGCTCGCGGTTCGGGCAAGTTATCAAATTTCTCAATTTCTGGGAAAGAAATATCCACTACTGGCTTATGCTCGTTGCGTACTTGCTGAATTAATTCTGGCAAGCGGTGTAAGGTTTGTGGACCAAATACCACATCCACCACTGGTGCACGCGCCCGTAATGCATCACCTTCCTGACTGGCAACACAACCACCCACGCCAATAATCACGTGTGGCTTACGTTCTTTAATTTGCTTCCAGCGTCCTAATTGCGAAAATACCTTTTCTTGCGCTTTCTCGCGGATGGAGCAGGTATTCATCAATAAAATATCCGCTTGTTCGGGGTCGGTTGTGAGTTCCATACCTTGGGCGTGGTGCAATACGTCTAGCATTTTTGCTGAATCGTATTCATTCATTTGACAGCCGTAGGTTTCAATAAAAATTTTACTTGCCATGTCGACGGTATAATCGCATCAAAAATCCAAAGACAAATAGTAGCGTATCGAACTAAACTTCCCAAAGTAATTCTAAAATGTTACTGGATATAACATCTGCCTAAGCATTAATCGGAGGCTTTTTATGGGCAAGCTTTTACGAGTGTCATTATTAACCTTAGCACTATCAATACCCGCGATTACCTACGCAGCGAGTGCGAGTAAAAACCTAGTTGTGTATAAAACTACTAATTTAGCTCCGGGTGAGTTAGTGAATTTACGTGCAGCTCCTTCGACTACTGCTAAATCCTTAGCGCGTTTACCTATTAACACTGGGGGCATTGTGCCTACGGGTGAAGAGAAAAAGGTGAATAATACAACTTGGGTACGGGTTTATTGGTCTGGTGTGGGTGGCTGGATGAGTAAGGCTTATTTAACCGCAGATAATGAATTAACCAATACGAAACCCTCGACAACTAGCAACAAACCAACAACCAAGCCCGCTAGCACAACGACCACGGTCATGAAATGTACGGGTACCGAACCGTTTTGGAATATTGAAATTACCGATAAACAATTGAAGGTCAAAATGATGGATGGACCGCGTTACGTGGTGCCAGTGTCGTTCCGTCAAACCTCCGCGAATAATCGCACCATTGCCGTCATTGCGGGGGCAAATGGTACGAATAGTGCGCAAACCTTCTTGCAAAAAACCGACAATTGCAGCGATGGTATGTCCGATACTAATTACCCTTATGCCATCACAGGGGTAGTAAACGGTCGCCAAGTAATTTCAGGTTGCTGCAAAGTTCAGTAAATTTTTCGGCTCAATTGTTTTGAGCATAACCGCCCGTCTGTGATAGGATTCGCCCGCATGATGTGACTAACACAGGTGCGTATTCTTCCTCTATGGCACGATATATTTTTATCACAGGCGGTGTGGTTTCCTCTCTTGGAAAAGGTATTGCTGCCGCATCGTTAGGTGCAATTCTTGAAGCGCGTGGCTTAAAAGTCACGATGATGAAACTAGACCCCTATATCAACGTTGACCCCGGTACAATGAGCCCTTTCCAGCATGGTGAAGTGTTTGTTACCGAAGATGGGGCTGAAACGGATTTAGACTTAGGGCATTACGAGCGTTTCGTCGGCTTTAAAGCCTCTAAACTCAATAACTTCACTACCGGACGTATCTACGAAAATGTAATTCGTAAAGAACGCAGGGGTGAGTACCTTGGCGCGACCGTGCAGGTTATTCCGCATATTACCGATGAAATTAAACATAGCGTGCGTGCTGGCGCGGGCGATGCAGATATTGCAATGGTTGAAGTGGGTGGCACGGTGGGCGATATTGAATCCTTACCGTTTCTCGAAGCCATTCGGCAAATGGGAGTGGAGGAAGGGCATAGCAATGCGCTGTTTATCCATTTAACCCTATTGCCTTATGTCAGCGCCGCTGGTGAGTTAAAAACTAAACCGACCCAGCATTCGGTAAAAGAATTACGCTCGATTGGTATTCAGCCAGATATTTTGCTGTGTCGTAGCGAAAAAGTATTACCGGAAAATGAGCGCAAGAAAATTGCCTTATTTACCAACGTCGAAGAGAAAGCCGTAATTTCGGTTAAAGATGTCGATAATATTTACAAAGTTCCACTTTGGCTTCACGCGCAAAAACTCGATCAAATCGTTAGCGATAAATTGCGTCTCGATCCACTACCTGAAGCCGATTTATCCGACTGGAAAGCCGTAGTCAGTGCGATGGAATTCCCCGAAGCGGAAGTAACCATTGGCATGGTTGGTAAATATGTGGATTTAACCGAGTCGTATAAGTCGCTGAATGAAGCCCTTACTCACGCCGGTATTAAAGCGCATGCGCGTGTCAAAATTCAGTACATTGACTCTGAAAAGCTGGAGGCAGAAGAAGACGTTGACAGCATTTTAGGCAGTTTAGATGCGATTCTTGTACCCGGTGGTTTTGGTTTACGGGGCGTTGAAGGCAAAATTCGCGCGGTACAATATGCGCGTGAACATAAAGTGCCTTATTTAGGAATTTGCTTAGGCATGCAAGTGGCGGTCATTGAATTTGCACGGCATAAAGCGGGTTTAGTTGATGCACACAGTACGGAATTTGTAGCCACGACTAAAAATCCGGTGATTGGCTTAATTACCGAATGGCAAACGGAAGACGGTTCGATTGAACGCCGTTCTGCGGATTCAGATTTGGGCGGTACGATGCGATTGGGTGGGCAAGCGTGCTTATTAAGCGCTGATTCTTTGGCACGTCAAACCTACGGTGCAGATCAAATTGTAGAACGTCATCGCCATCGTTATGAATTTAATAATAATTATCGTGATATATTAACGCAAAATGGCTTGGTATTATCCGGGACGTCGGTCGATGGAAATTTAGTTGAAATGGTGGAATTAAAAGATCATCCGTGGTTTTTAGCTTGTCAATTCCATCCGGAATTCACCTCACGTCCGCGTCAAGGTCATCCGTTGTTTACCGGTTTTGTGAAAGCAGCGCGTAAACATCATGAACAACAAGGTAAAACACTATGAAGTTATGTGGCTTTAACGTCGGGTTAGATCAGCCTTTTTTCTTAATTTCCGGACCTTGTGCCATTGAAACCGAACAATTGGCGTTAGAAACCGCTGCCACGTTGCAAGACATTACCACCCGTTTAGGTATTCCGTTTATCTATAAATCCTCGTTTGATAAGGCGAATCGTTCTTCACATACCAGCAAGCGTGGCGTGGGTTTGGAACAGGGCTTACGAATCTTAGAGAAAGTCAAACGCGAAATTGGCGTACCGATTTTAACAGATGTGCATGAAGATACACCGTTAGACGAAGTGGCTAGCGTGGTGGATGTGTTACAGACGCCTGCTTTTTTGTGTCGCCAAACTAACTTTATTCAAAATGTGGCGCGTACCGGAAAACCCGTAAATATCAAGAAAGGGCAATTTTTAGCACCTTGGGATATGGGGAATGTGGTAGAAAAAGCAAAAGCAGTCGGTAATCAGCAGATTATGGTTTGTGAGCGTGGCGTCAGCTTTGGCTATAACAATCTGGTGTCCGATATGCGTAGCCTTGCGATTATGCGCCAGACACAGTGTCCTGTCGTGTTTGATGCGACGCATTCGGTGCAATTGCCCGGTGGTCAAGGCGCTTGTTCGGGCGGTCAACGCGAGCACGTTCCCGTGTTAGCACGGGCAGCAGTCGCAGTGGGTATTGCAGGCTTGTTTATGGAATCGCATCCTGATCCGGCGAATGCCTTTAGTGATGGTCCAAATTCTTGGCCATTAGATAAAATGGAAGCCATATTAGAAAATTTGTTAGCGATTGACCGTGTGGTTAAAGCTAATCCATTGCTGGAAAATTCTTTGTAATCTGGGAAGTTGAGTCATGACTGAAATCAAATCTGTTAAAGCGCGTGAAATTGTTGACTCTCGTGGTAATCCAACCGTCGAAGCGGATGTTATTTTAAGCAATGGTGTCGTAGGGCGTGCGGCTGTACCCTCCGGTGCATCGACGGGTTCGCGTGAAGCGATTGAATTACGTGATGGCGGGTCACGTTACCTAGGTAAAGGTGTCTTAAAAGCGGTTGATAATGTGAACGGGGCTATTGCCAAGGCTATCATCGGCAAAGATGCCTCTGATCAGGCGAATATTGACCGTATCATGATTGAATTAGACGGGACGGATAATAAAGCGAATTTAGGTGCGAATGCTTTATTGGCAGTGTCAATGGCAACGGCTCATGCGGCGGCTAAAGATGCGGGTTTACCGTTGTATCAATATTTGGGTAAGGCGGATTCTTATAAATTGCCTGTGCCGATGATGAATATTATCAACGGTGGCGCTCACGCCGATAATAGCGTTGATTTACAAGAATTCATGATTCTGCCGGTGACTGCCCCTAGTATGGCAGAAGCCATTCGTTATGGTGCAGAAGTTTTCCATAATCTGAAATCTGTTCTGAAAAAACGTGGTTTAAATACTGCGGTTGGCGATGAAGGCGGTTTCGCCCCGGATTTGGCGTCTAATGAACAAGCGATTGAAGTGATTTTAGAAGCGATTGATAAGGCAGGCTTCAAAGTTGGTCAAGACATTTGGTTAGGTTTAGACGTTGCCAGTTCTGAGTTCTATCACGACGGTAAATACGTATTAGAGTCAGAAGGTAAAAAATTCTCTTCTGAAGAATTTACCGCTTACTTAGAAAACTGGGTTAACCAATATCCGATTCTGTCGATTGAAGATGCTATGGCAGAAGGCGATTGGGCAGGTTGGAAACACTTAACCAATGTATTAGGTAGCCGTGTGCAGTTGGTGGGTGACGATTTATTCGTAACCAATACTAAAATTCTGCAAGAAGGTATTGATAAAGGCATTGCCAATTCAATTCTGATTAAAGTTAATCAAATCGGTACGCTGACTGAAACGATTGATGCGATCAATATGGCGCACAGAGCGGGTTATACCTCTGTTATCTCGCATCGTTCGGGTGAAACAGAAGATTCTACCATTGCCGATTTAGCAGTTGCCACCAATGCGGGTCAAATCAAAACCGGTTCTTTATCACGTTCTGACCGGATTGCGAAATACAACCAATTATTACGCATTGCGGAACAATTAGGTTCTAAAGGCGTCTATGCTGGCAAATCAGCGTTTAAACAATTTGCCTAATTTGCTTCGGTAAATTTGCTATGCTGTATGGCGGGCTTGTTCCCGCCATATTTTTTTGCTGAATGATTAAATTATGAATCTGACACGCGTATTATTCTGGGCGCTGGGCTTAAGCTTGTTTTTTATGCTGGCGCGTTTATGGGTCGGGCAGGGTAGCTATCCCGAAATTTGGCATTTACAGCAACAAATCCAAATGCAAACGGCAGATAATGCAGAAAAAACGGCTCGCAATAATCAATTAAAATTGGATGTTGCCGGTTTAGATAAAGACAGTTCTGTGATTGAAGAACATGCACGTAATGAATTGGGTATGATTAAACAGAATGAAACTTTTTATCAGGTCATTTTAAAATCGGATATTCAAGATTCCACGGCACATTTACCCCAACCGGTTCGGGAGTCTGCACATGTCGAATAACGCTACCAACTGGGTTGTGATTCCAGCCGCTGGTATTGGCGCACGCATGCAAGCTAATAAGCCCAAACAGTATTTAAGCTTGCATGGTAAAACGGTACTCGAACACACCTTAGCCATTTTTTTAGAACACCCACAGATTGCGGGAGTAGTGGTAGCGATTAGCGGCAACGATGAATATTGGGCTGATTTAAAACTGACGCACCCTAAATTAGCGGTGTGCCAAGGCGGGCGGGAACGCGCTGATTCGGTTTTAAATGCTTTAAATTATTTGCATGAACACTTGCAAGTCGATAAAAACGCTTGGGTCTTGGTACACGATGCGGCGCGCCCATGTTTAAGTCGTACCGATCTAGACAAACTATTAGCCAGTCAAACGCAAGCCGCTGAGCAAGGCGCATTATTAGCCATGCCCGTACGCGATACTATGAAGCGGGCGCAACCAGACAGTCAGCAAGTGACTTTTACGGAAAACCGTGAAGGTTTGTGGCATGCGTTAACGCCGCAAATGGCAAAATGGGCATTATTACAAAGCGCGTTAACGGATGCTTTAAAACAAGAAGCCGTCATTACGGATGAAGCGTCTGCTTTGGAATGGATAGGTTTAAATCCGTTATTGATTGAAGGCGATGCGCGTAATATTAAAATCACGCGGCCAGCGGATTTAGCACTGGCCGCATTTTTTCTGCAAGTTTAAGGTAAGCTGCCTCTAATAATATAGTTAGCGGCAAACTCGCTATTCGCAGGATGCATCATAATATTACCGCTTAACAGATTCAGGTCATTATTCGGACCTGTAAACAGGGTAATCCCATCTAAATTCAAGTCTGTTGCCTGATAGCCACGCAGTATGTAGTTACTGCTGGCATCTGCATTCGCAGGGTCGGTCAGAATGCTGGCTAAAATATAGTTCACATCATTATCCGCACCTGAACTTTCGATGGTATTACTACCGTTAATATCACCTGCCCATAACATCGCCACATTATTGTAGACATAGCGCGTGTGTTCACCCTTTACAGTGGTTGGCATTAGGCTGAAATCGACCAGCTTATTGCTTGCATTCAAGCTAATCGGTTTAGCCGTCATAATACCAAGGTGGTTACGGTGACGTAGGCTAATGTAATAATCACCGCTGCCAATACCCTTGAACGCTAATTGGGTTGCGCCTGTATTGGCATCTATCATATCGCCATCACGTTGCAAGATGACGGCTTTACTGGCTAACACTTTGCTGCTGTCGTTGGCACTGCGTAATTCCAACAAGACCCAATCAACAAGGGCATCGCCTCCTGTTAAGGTTTTAACATTCGCGGATAAACTTTCTTTGCCCGCGTAATGGAACGGTGCTGCCGCATAAGGTTGCGTATCGGGCAATAGATTAGCCATGAGCAAGGCATTATTCATTAAACCTAAGCGGCTATCATACGCGCCTTGCAAGAAGGCTTTACTGCTTAAGCTAATGCTATTGTCATCGGGCGAATCACTAATGCTGATATTTAGTTTATGTGAGCGTATTACTTCTGTTCCTTGCTTAGCCTCTACCTCTACAGCATATACATTGTCTTTATTGCTATCATGTGGGGCTTCAAAATCGGGGGCTTGTTTAAACTGCAAGCTGCCTGTTGCTGCGTCAACACTAAAGGCTGCCGCATCTGTGCCCCCCGCAATACTAAACGTGAGTTCAATATTATCGTCGCTATTACGTAAGACAATAACGGGTTTGGTGCTGTTCTCAATAAAGCTGGTATAACCGTCTAATGCTAGTGCTTTCGTTACCACTTCACCTTGGAACACAATATCGGTACAAGACAACGTAGCGGTATCGGGTGACGCATAGACCACAAACGGACGTCCCTGCGGTAAACGATTAATAATATACATCATAGGTTTTTTTGTGGTTGGGTTCGTACCCAGCATCACAACTACTGGCACAAAACTTTCGTCAATTGTGTAATTGGTGATTGCCTGATTGAGATCAGCCACCACTTCTTCACACACTTGGGCAGAAATACTGCTGTTATTGCCAGAGAATTCCGAGGTTGCACCAAAACCTGTACCCACTATCTGTGTTAGAGTTGCTGTAATAATGGCATTGCTTGCTACCGTTTGATTCGCATTAATCGTGCCTTGGAAGCGCACTTTGCCCGCACCTGTATGGCTAATATTCTTATAACCTACATAGGTTTGCCCTTCACCGTAGCCTGACGCGTCTTTACTTGTGCTACTAAAGACTTCCATGCGGTAATCACCCGCAGGCACATCAATATCCACATTGTAAGCGACGATTCTTGTGCCGTTCGTAGCGAAGGCTTTTTCTGTAGAAACCGGATAGTTCAACAGATCATTTGCACCAGTATCACTGTCATTAAGGTCATTGGCAGTTACTCCACCATTGGCGATTTCATTGCCTAAATCAATACCTAAACCTGTGTTATTGGCAATATTATTGCCTAGGATCGACACACGATTCGTACCACCACTACCCGTAACCGTAACCCCATCACCCGCATTGTTGACGATAGTATTACCTTCATTGGTATTGCTGCCACCAACTAGGTTAGTGCCGATTTGATCGGTAACACTAATGCCGCTGCCACCATTGCCGACGCTTGTTTTGGTATTGGTTGGGTCACTGCCAATAATATTCTTCTGCACAATATTATTTTGTGACTGATTAATCAGAATACCATTGCCTGTGAAGCTGTTAATGGCTAGACCTTTAATGACGCTACCCGTGGTTTTACCCTCTAAGGTCAGTCCATTGGCTTGTACGCCCACAATGCCACTCCCATTCAGCTCCACCACCGGACGCGTATTCGTGCTATAACCGGTTTGTAGACTGGCATCTAGTACAATGTTGTCGCTTAGTTTAGGCAAGCTTGTGTTTAAAACAATTTGCCAATATTTATCCGTTGCTTTGTAGTTCGGGTCAGTCGTAGGCAACATAAATACAATATTGTCTTTTCCGGCTGGTCGCGCTGTGCCATCGGCGGCACTCGCTTGGGCAAGGCTGGCTTCTCCACCCAGTGTTTGCGTATTGATTAACACTTGGCGCAGCGAACCCGCATCCTTATCGTTGGTATTGACGACCGTATTAAAGTTAAAGCCAAAACTCACATTATTTAAGGTTTGGTTTTCGGCAATCTTAATCGGTTGTAATACTTGTGCCGGTTTGCCATTCAAGCTACCTGTATTAAATAAGAAAGTTGTCGGGTTTAAAATCTCGCCAGAGGTATTTGCCAATGCATCAATCAAATGCGGTTTATTACCCCCCACTTGGTTGGTTACAGCGGTTATTCCATCTGTGCGATACGTTAAAACAGGCACTAAGTCAGTGGTTGCGCCCGCACGGGTAGATTTAACTGAACTGGAGACAACCCGCACATAATAATCGCCTGCCGGAATGGGCGGTAACTTATACGTACCGTCTTTTGTGCCATCTTTATAAGATTGACTAATCGCCACGAGCTTGCCATCTTTGTCATATAACTCAATGGTTGCATTATTGACGCCTACTGTGCCTGCTGTACCAAAGGCACGTCCGTCACCACCACCGTAATTAGTGTCCTCAAAGATTGTGCCGGTGACACTACTATTCGCTACGAATGGAGGAGAGTGAGTAATACACACTTTTTGCAGGTTAAAAGACATACCTGTACCTGCTGAAAAGCCATAATACACATAAGAGTTCCCGCTAAAGATCGTATTAATAATGTCCTGTTTCAATGACATATGCGTAACACCATCGAATAGGTAAGTAAATGTTTGATCGGTTGGATTCCAAACAAATTCCACATTATGCCATTGGGCATCTTCAATATTTCCTAGGTCAATAACGCTACTATACATACTGCTTGCACCACCCCCTTTTTGTAGTTGGTAATTGCTTGGGTTGTAGATCATCGTATGATCGTTAGGTATATCATTGAAATCAGGTTCATTATTAGCCACATTATCAAACGTATCGAATTCAGCAGCAATTGCTGGTGTAATGCCACCGACACCTAATGCACCCCCAAACATACCGCTTACATAAGGTCCACGTGGGTCATTATGGAAGGCAAAGGCAATTCCATCAGCCCCATTATCTGACCCCCAAGGCCATGTACCTGTTCGATCACCCAAATAGACGCGATAACGCAAAGAGAATGGTTTTTTCAAATCAATAGGTTTATTAGACCATGCTGAACCGTTACTGTATTCAATGGCTTGAGTTAATTCGATTTCATTATTCGCATTGAATTTTGCAGGCGTATTGACTTCAACCCAAGTGGGTTGGGTTGTGTCCATAGTGCGCCCACTTAGTACAAAATGATTTGACATTGATGTATCACAAGCCTCAAACACTTGCATGGTATAAGTAGGCGAGAATTCGGATGTGCCGACATTAGTTAGGGTTGCCGTCGCCGTTAGTGTGGAATCTGTCATTAAACTGCTGGGCTTGCTAAGCGTAACGCTGAAAGCATTTAAACCCGTAAAGTCATTGCCATCCCCATCCTTGCTTAACGTACATGTGCCCGCTTTGCTATCTGAGGCACTGCCTTCAACAAAAGAAGTTAAGAAAATATGACCTTCACCATAATCGCGCAGTTTGCCCATACGATTAGCGCCAACTGTAGCGACACCGCCCTTAGTGGTATCTGATAAATAAACTTCTACTGTGGCATTAGCCGGGGCGCAACCTTCAAGCGTGACATTGCTCCCTGAAATCGTACTTTTACTAATAATCGGGAAGTTTAATAGCTGATTCGCACCCGTATCCGCATCATTAGCATCATTGAGGCTGACGGTATCATTGCCTAAGTCGATACCAAGACGTCCATTGGAATAGAACGAGTTCTGATTAATCGTGTTATTGATACCCGAACTGATTGCAAGCCCATGTTTAGCATTATTCGCAATGGTATTTGCGCCTGCACTTGTGCCATTGCCAATTTTCACATTGCTAGCGCCCTCCAGTAAAATGCCGTATTCCCCATTGGGAATGGCATCTAAGCCAGAAGCGCTTAAACCAAAGCGATTGTTGGTAAGGGTGGCGCTTTTGAGTAATTCATTCGCATACATTCCATGACGACTATTGCCAGCGAATAAGTTATTGCTGATTTGCGCATTGGTGACACTGGCCGTTGCATTATTGCTTTTAAAACTTAAGCCATGCCATGCATTGGGTAACGCAGCCATGCCTGCGGCATTCAAACCAAAAATATTGTCAGCAATGACGGGTGCGTTGACGGTTGCATTCCAGAACTCAATGCCATTAGGTGATTCGCCTTCGGTATTACCAGATAGCAGGTTATGACGGATTTCAATATTCTTCACTAAACCACTAATGGAGACACCGTCGCCAGTACGGCTAATGGTCGTAACACCTGATAATGTTCCACCATTACCTAAAGCAGCCGTACCAGCGGCATTGGTTCCTAGATAATTCATGTCGATTTTTAAGGTGTCAATTGCACCTGTAATCGGTTCTGCAAAAATAGCCGACCGCAAGTTTCCAGCGATGACATTGCGTCCATTGGCAGTACCGTCGCCAATTTGAATATTGGAGGCCGCGTCAATATTTACTCCAGAACCCCAATTCGGTAATTTATCCGTACCGGCTGCATTAATACCAATATAGTTGCCTAAAATCGTAATATTGCTGGCATTGTTAGCGGTACTAATACCGTGGTCGATATTGCCAGAGATCACATTTCGTCCAGCTATGCTAGCATCACCCACTTTGACATTGCTTGCACCGTCGATATGAATACCGTGGAAGTGGTTAGAGGCGGCTGTTGTACCATCGGGTGTTGTGCCAATATAGTTGCTTAGCACGGTCAACCCATTAATATTCTCGACGTAAATACCTGAGAAGTTGAAATTATTAATAATCAAGCCTTGAATAATGCTGCCATTACTACCTGCACTCAAAATCAAGCCTGCATTATCTTTGCCTGCATTCGTACCGTTTAATTCCACGATAGGTTTACTGCTATACCCCGGTTGTGTGCGAGCATCTAACACTAAAGTATCAGTAATTTTAGGCAGAATAGAACTGGGTTTAATGCTCCAATAATTGCCAGTTGCATTGTAGTTCGGATCAGTAGTCGGCAGCATTAAGATGGAGTTTTCTTGACCTGCCCGTAATCCCACTTGTGCCAAACTAGCATTATCTTTCAGTAAGTTACTGTTGATAATGAATTGGCGTAATGAACCTTGCCCGCTGTCATTGGTATTAACAATGGTGTCGAAGTTAAACCCAAAATCAACGCCATTAATGTCTGCATTGTTGTATTTTACTAACTGAACGCTTTGTACTTGCGAATTGTTACTGAAGGTAAAGTTAGTGGTATTGAGCGTTAAATTACTGCTGTTAGCGCCAGCATCAGTCGCGCTGGGTTTACGTCCACCTACCTCATTAGTGACCGCCGTTGTGCCATCTGTACGATAAGTTTGGACGGCGCGTTCTGTACCATTTGAGCCTGTACGGGTGGATTTAAGCGTATCGTTGACTATGCGTACATAGTAATCGCCATTACTAGTCGGATTGAAACTATAACTGCCATCTGCTGTGGTTAGCGTATTCGCTACTAATGCACCGCTGGCGTTATAAAGCTCGACCCGTGCATCTTTAAGCCCCTTTGCACTGTTATTGCCTGTTAAGGCACGTCCAGCACCGCCACCATAATTGATGTCCTCAAATACTTTGCCGCGAATCGCTTTAAGACTTACAAAAGGTGGAGAGTTTGTAATACAAACCTTTTGTAGATTTTTAGAAGCACCTGTGCCGCCTGCAAAACCATAGTAGACATAGGGATTGCCTTTAAAATCAGTATTAATTAGGTCGCGCGTAATACTACTTAGAACCGTACTATCTACGATATAAGTAAGCTGTTTTGTACTAGGATTCCAATTAAGCTCAACGTTATGCCACTTACTATCTTCTAATTCGCCTAGGTTAATAACGGGGCTAATTAATGATGCTGCCCCGCCACCACTGACATCGTTATAACTTGTAGGATCATAAATAACGGTATGATCTTCAGGAATATCGTTGAAATTACCGTAGTTATTCTCGAAAGTGTCGAACTCAATGCCGATTGCCGGACTAATGCCACCAACACCTAATGCTGCGCCATTAATGCCTGAAACGTTTGCACCTCTTGGGTCATTATGGAACGCAAACGCAATTCCATCTGCACCCGTATCACCTGTTCCCGGAATATTCCACAAACCTGTAACCAAATCATGGAAGGTAACCGGTCCCACGGTATTATTGCTGCCCAACCATACTCTAAATCTCAGGGAGAATGGATTGAGTAGACTAATTTGAGCATCCGACCAAGCCGCCCCACTAATGAAGAATTGATCCGGTGTTAGAATTAGCTCACTAGTTGTGGCATCAAATTTAGCGGGATAATCTACTTTCTGACTGAGCTTGTTGGGATCTGGTACCATTTTACCACTTAGCACAAAATGCGAATTAAGTGTTGCATCACAACTATCAAAAGTTTGCATACCAAACGCAGGTGAGAACTCTGATGTACCTTTATTGGCTAGGGTTGCGGTCGCAGTGATCGCATCGCCAGCATTCAAACTAGCGGGTTTTGCTAAGGTAATGCTAAAGGCTTGCATACCCGTAGGTGAGTTAGTGTCAATATCAACATAACTACAGCTTGCAGTACTAGTATCTGCTGCACTGCCTTCATTAAATGAGGTGAGATACGTTTGTCCCTCACCGTAATCAGCTACTTTGCCAAAGCGGTTGCTACCGGCGCTAGCTGTGCCACCCGGACTGACATCAGCTTCAAATAACTCAACCGTTGCGCCAGCGGGAGCACAGCCTGTTACCGTAATATTGCTACCAGAGTAGGTTAACCCAGAAATCACGGGAAAGTTCAGTAATTGATTGGCGCCCGTATCTGCATCATTTGCATCATTTAGGGTAATACCTGCTTGAGTAACGTTTGTACCATCACTATTTCTTAAATCAATGCCTAACTCAGCATTTGCATAAATACTATTTTGACTGATTGTTGAATTGCCTACTTTTTCGGCTAAGTGAATGCCGTTTTTGCTATTTCTAGCAATGGTGTTTTTGGTAATGCTAATGCTATCGGATTTATACAGGATAATACCGTCCGCATTTGGCACAGCGGTGGTTTTATCCGCACCTAAGCCAATAATATTGCCGGTAATCGTATTAAAGCTGCTGCTTAAAGTATGATCTGCCCCCGTGCTAATACCTGCAATACTATTGCCTGAAATAACATTGCCTTCGCCTATTGCAGTACTGCCGATACTAACGTCGGTAGCATAAGCATCTAAAGTAATGCCCACGGCATTTCCAACAGCTACTAGCCCCGTTTTATCTGTGCCAATGTAGTTACCTTTAATAACATTGCTGTCCAGTTTCGGGCCGGTAATGCTAATGCCCGATGTATTACCTGAAATGATGTTGCGAGTGGCGGCGGTTGCACCTCCAATGGTTAATTCGCTGGATTCTAGATTAGCAATCCCAATGCCATTGCCAACAGCGGTACTACCATCAAGACCAATCCCAATGTAATTGCCTTGTACTAACCCCGCCTTAGTAGCAATACCATTAAATACTATGCCTGCGTTGCTGGTATTTCCGGCAATAATATTGCTATCGCCATCGTTAACGCCGCCGACAAGGCTATTATTACCAAACAGATTCAAACCAATTCCATTATTGCCTGCGGTTAAGCCATCCGGTGCAACCCCAATATGATTACAGAGGAATTTGGCATTATTAGCGGTGCTGGTGGTATCGACCGCATTATTGGCAAAATTGGTAATCGACAAGCCTTTTAGAGTGAAGTCGCTAGCTTGTATGGTTAAGCCTGCTTTAGTACTGCTTAAACCAGTACCATCTAATTGCACTTTTAAGCTACGTCCATGACTAGCTGCTAGTAAATTACCGCAAGCCGCGCCGGTTTGAGTACTAGCATCAATCGTCGTTTTGCTATCTGTAATAGCGGGTAGGGCAGAGCTTAATTGTAATTTCCAAATACCCTTTGTAGCGTCATAACCGGGTTCAGTGGTTGGCATATTAAAGGTAATAGTATCCGCGCCTGTTTGTGCATTGGCGCACTCAATAGCATCGCGTAAAGACCCCGCATTATTGGCCGTACTATCAATGTCACTGGTAGTTTTAACAACAAGCGAACAAGTAATCGGTCCTACACTGGTGACTGTACCAAATTCTGATGTACCGACGTTTGTAACGGTTGCGGTTGCGGTAATCAAATCTTTATCGGCAATCGTAGCGGGTTTAGTGGTGGTAATAGTAAAGGCTTGCATGCCTGTTTGATTATTGCCATCCGCATCTACCGGCAATGCACAATTGCCGCTATCCGTATCGGCGCTACTGCCTTCTGTAAAGCTGGTTAAGAAGCTTTGACCTTCGCCGTAATCTTTCGATTTGCTGAAGCGATTTGCGCCAGCGGTAGCTGCGCCGCCAGTGCTTACGTCGGCTTCATAAACTTCGACCACTGAACCAGCGGGGGCGCAGCCGGTTAACGTCATGTTTGCGCCATTCAAAATCATAGAGGAAATAATCGGCGCATTTAAAATAGCATTAGGGCCGGTATCCACATCATTCGCATCATTCAGTGAAATGACGTCCATATTCAGGTCGATACCTAACTGATTATTCGCATAAATAGCATTACGGTTAACCGTCACATTGTTGGTTGTTCCCGTAATTTGCAAACCTGCTTGATTATTGTAGGCAATGCGATTTGAGCCAGAAACCGTACCGTCACCAATTTTGACGTCACTCACATGTTGAATGAGCACGCCGTGGGCAGTATTTGCAATGGCGGTAGTTGCGTCTTTGCTGATCCCAATGTTATTGCCCACAATCGTAATATTTTTGCTAAGTAGATTGGTTTGATCGTTAAATAAATTAATGCCGCTTTGACCATTCCCAGAAATAGTGTTGCCAGCACTACTAGTGCTACCAATCGTTAGATTCGGTGTTTTGTTTACCAGAATACCCGCGCCATTATTGGCTAAGGCGGTACTGCCATTCTGGGTTGTACCGATGCGATTGTCATAGACTAATGTGCCGCTTGCATCTCCGTCCGTAAATTGAATGCCATGTGAGTCATTGCCCGAAATTACATTGCCATTAATCGTCAAATTAGTTGAGGCGGTTTGCACATCAATGCCTGTGCCTTTATTGCCCTTATCTAAGTTGCCGCTTGTGTCTGTGCCAATGCGATTATTAATAATACTACTGCTAGGACTAGAAACTAAATGAATGCCACTTGCACCATTGCCAGATAAGGTATTATTGCGAATGGTGATACCGTTGGTATCTTTGGTTTCAATGCCCGACTGGGTGTTAGCCGCAATCGTAGTACCGTCAGCCGCTAACCCAATGATGTTATTTTCAATCAGCACATTGCTGGCAGCATCTACCGCCAATATGCCAATGCGTTTGCCATTTGCAATAACATTGCCATCAGCACTATTACTTCCGCCAATTACTACGCCTGCGGAATTTTGGACATAGATACCATGTTCACTATTGCCAAATGCACTTGCACCGTTCTTATCCGTGCCAATGTAGTTGCCTTTAATTTCAGTATTGGGCGTTTTGCTATTACGAATGCCGTTTAATTTGTTGTTCGCAATAATATTACGCCCTGCGGCTGTTCCATCCCCAATTTTGGCATTGGCGGTATCGCTTAAGAAAATACCATTAGATTCATTGGCAATCGCTTTTAAGCCAGTGATATCGGTTCCAATATAATTGCCTAGAATCGTAAGATTTTGCGTACCAAAGCCGGTTTTAATAGCGTCTGCATTGCCTGCAATGATATTGCGTTTATCTGCCGTGATACCGCCAATCGTTACGGTAGTGGTATTGGAGGTATAAACGCCATTTCCGATATTGTTTAATGCGCCTAAACCGTCTGGGGTTAAGCCAATTAAATTGCCCGTTACCGTCAATGTATTGGTGGTATCCACATAAATGGCATGTGAACCCCCCGTAGTAGAGGTTGTACTTAAGGTCTTGTTATTGCCAGCCAGTTGATTGCTATGAATCGTAATGTCTGAAGCACGTACGGTATTTGATGTGCCTTTAACACGAATGCCCGCATATTCTGCACCGACTTGATTATTAGAGCGCGCACTTAGCCCGTCCGCACTCGTACCAATACGATTATTGCTAATGGTGGCGCGTGTGACTTTTTCTAGATAAATACCATTTTGATGATTATTCGAGATAACATTACGCGTATCAGTGTCCGTACCGCCGACAGTAAGGTCTTGCGCCCCCACTACTGTCAAGCCGTTTGTGCCATTTTTAGCCGCTGTACTGCCATCAGCCGCTAAGCCAAGGTTATTACAAGTTACCACGAGGTTATTAGCGTTGGCCGTAGCGGATAAACCTGCATCGGTAAAGTTGCCAATGGCTAAACCGCGTATGCTGGTACGTGCTACATCTACTTTTAGACCTGCAATAGAATTACCCGCATTTGTCCCATCCAACATGATCATTAAAGCACGATTAGCATCTGCGCAACTGGCGTTAGGTTGAGTTGCTCCATCTACTGCTGTATTGCTATCGCTAATCGTGGGTAATGCTGAACTGGGCTTAATGCTAAAAGGTCCTGTTCCCGGAATCATGAAAATGGAGGTTTCAACCCCAGTGCTTAAACCATTTTGAGCAATTTCATTATTTTTCAATAAATTGCTGTTCAATAGAAATTGACGTAAAGAACCCTGACCCGCGTCATTGGTATTAACGATGGTGTCAAAGTTAAAGCCAAAATTTACATTATTGATATTGCTATTCAGCGCCACAAATTGCACCGATTGTGCTTGTGTGCCACTGGGAAAGGTAAAGCTAGTCGTGTTCAAAGCAAGGTTACTGGTATTTGCTGCTGCATCCACCACGCTAGGATTTTCACCACCTACTTGATTCGTAACCTCCGTCGTGCCCGCAGATCGATACGTCTGTACGCCGCGCTCCGTGCCATTACCGCCAGTGCGTGTTGATTTAATGGTGTCGTTTACAACGCGCACATAATAATTAGCTGCTGATAACCCGCTAAAACTATAAGTACCATCGCTGGCAGTCGTCGTATTGCTAACATAAGCGCCTGTGGCGTTATATAACTCAACTTTTGCGCCCGTGACACCCTTTGCTCCTGCTGTGGTTGCACTGCGACCTGCGCCACCTGCATAGTTTACATCTTCAAATACAGTGCCGCTTAGTGTCCTAGCACCAGAACAACTGGCACCTTTGGCATAAATGGCAGGAACGATAATATCTTGGCGGTCTGTAGTAGTTTTATTCCAAAGCCAGTAGACAGCTTGTTCTGTATATTGATATTCACCATTACTACCATCTACCCGATTGGCGATTTTGCGTGCTAGGTTTTTTAGTACCTTGCGCTCATCTGTAGTTAAATTTGTATTGTTATCCAATAAACTATCTATATTGGAAATATTTTCGTAATAGAAGGTGTAATACCAAACCATTGCACCCAGTAGATCATCAAGACGCAACTGTTCACGCCCACCGTTACTAACCGATGCGATGCTAAAGCTAATTTCTGGATCGGTTAGCGCATTAAATAATCGCGCTAATTTTGCTCTACTCGCTGTTGATAATCCCTGACGGTCTGTTGCATTGATTTCATAGCTATCATTCAGTTGCGGTGAAGCATCATTGCGTTCTAAGCAAAAACCAGTCAGTTGTTTACCCGAAAAGTTAAAGTCATAACTATTGCTGTGAGCATTAACAAGGGTGTCATCTGAAATACCGGTACTACCTATATCTAGACAACCTTCGATGATTGTATTTTTGAAGCCGAAATCATTATGGTTAGATATTTGACCTGCTAATGGCGAAGTGACGTTAATTACCCAATAATTGCTAGCTGATAACGCATCTGAATCCAGCGTATCGTCTGTACCTTTATTAGCATCGGTTAACTGCCAATCAGAAAACGGTTCAATCCCCCACATTTTTGTAATTCTAATTTGATAGGCTTTCGAGGCTGCAATGGGAGTGGCTTTTGTCACATTTTGCACTGGCAAACTGACAGGTTTGCTGTAATTCTGCTCTATAAAACTGTAGTTACCTTGTGCATCAGTAGTGGTAATGGCAATTAGATCATTAATGGCAGGATCAAATAATTCAACTTTTGCGCCCGCAATATAAGCCATATTGCCATCATCTTGTAAGCCATTACCGTTTTTGTCATGCCAAGCCCGCCCTTTAATTTCGGTTTTGGCGACATTAACTACATAGTCTTCTACCTCACCATAATCAGCATAGCCGGTACTTAACGCACCCGGTGAAGCACTAATACGAAAACGCGCGTAAGTACGTGCAGGCGTACTATCGGTTGCTGTCACAGGGACAATGGTTTGCCCATCGCCGTCAGTGTCTTGTACATCTTTAGCAATTTGTTCTGTGCTCTCAAATTTGCCGTTACCGTCTAAATCAATCCAAGCATTTAAATAAGCTTTACCGGCTGGTGTTGCTAAGTTCGTACCATTAACCTTGACTGTAAAGTTATTGGCTTGATTGGGAATTAGGGTTGGAATAGTAACGCCGTCTTCATCAGCGCTATTGCTGGTATCGTCGCCATTGGCATCCACGTTTTGTGCATTACTGGGTTCTTGATCTCCCTTTATGCTGCCTAAGTAACGTATTCCACTAGCGCCATGATAGGCATTTCCATAACTTTCTGGCGCATCCCCATGTTCACACAAAATAGGAACTAATCTAAACGCTTGTAAGCCTAAACCTGATAGGTTTGATGTACTGCTAATAGAAGCAGTTTGGGGTGTGGTTACGTTTTTAATCGCCTGTAAATAGAAGGTGTGCCCATCATCTTCGGTATTAACACTATAGGAACGATTAGTGTCATTTTTATAACCACCCGCATTATTAGCAATTGGTATTTCAGCAAGTTTAGTCCAGCCCGTGCCAATCGTTAGGTTTTCAGTTTTCGAGCCATTGCCAAAAGCAATGACTGCATTATCTGCGGTAGTTGTGCCGAAGGCTTGATCTGCTAAGTTTGCAATTACGGGAGAAACATTTAAATCAATTTGAAAGGGATTAGTTCGATCAATTTGACTATCTATAGGTTGAGCAGCAAGCACATTACCAAAAGTAACTGCCCCTACCATCATTTCATCGCCAGCACTTTTGGGTAAGTTCAAACCTGTAATTGTAATAGGCGTTGCTGTTTTGGGAATGGCAGGATCAAACAATGTGTAAAAATAGTAACTTCGTGATATTTCAGCATCAGCATAATTATTACCAGTTCCATACATTTCTACAGCAAATGACATTTTATTCATTGATTGACCATTTACCGTTACAGTCGGTATATCAGCATTGGTAATGGTTTGTGAGCTGGGAATATTGATTTCAAAATTATCCCCACGCACATTGAAAGGGCTGTGATCGCGTTCCACACTAATGAATACCATCATCATGCGGCTCGTTCCATCAGGTGGGGTATAAGTTAGGTTAGCCATACCAGACGCGCCTGAACCAGTAGCCGTTGCATATTGGAACTTATCAAGCTGTTCCACACTTTTAGCTTGGCATTTGCCAGCACTGGTCGGTGGCGTGTAAATAATGGGTGATATTATAGGCGTAATCGAAACGGGATAATCTTCTACTTCGCCGTCTATTAAGTTATTTGTGCTTTCTTCATTGACTGTAGGATCTACAGACGAAACTCTAAGACGTAAGAAGGTTTGCCCTTCCTTTCCGGTTGCAATTGGAAAAAAGCTTGCACTATTCCAGGTGAGGGTAAACAGCGCGGTTGTGTTGGCGGGAATAGTAAGATTGGCATTATTGGCTTCCGTGCTGTCAAACACACTATTTTTGTTTAGATCTACCCAGCCTCGAATATAAGCTGTTTTATTTTGATTATTGGTAACTTTTACCACCACACTATAGCTAGTGTCGCCTATTTTTAAGTTGGGAATTGAACCAATAATACCATCATCGTCTGAAGCATCGCCGCTGGCATCTGTACTAGTGGTATGAGTGGCTTCCATATCAATGGAATCACCTAAATAAACCTTAGGCGCAGGATCTGTCATAACATAACGCACCAATAGATCGTTGGACGCGCTAACATACAAATAGCCATTGGCACTAAGTAAGTGATGGTAGGCTGTAATGGTTGGTGTGTAGTTTGTGGGAATATGGGGTAACCAACCTCCATATTCGCCGGTTTCAGGATCAATAGACCCTAACTCCATATGTTGTGCTACCATCGAAATGGTAGAACCTGCATAAGATTGCATGCCACTACGCGCCACGATGACATCGAAGTTATCTGCATATAGAATATGCGCAGCAACTAAGCCATAACGCGTGCCACCTAACCCATCGCCGTCACCGTCTGCAGTGGATTGACCAGGATCAGATGATTTATTGGACCAAGTATGCCCGGGATTCCATACATCATTAACCGTTAAACTGGGTAAATCAATCGCAGCCAAACCTGCACGGTTGTAGTTGCCTAAGGTTGTGAAGTCACCGATTAAATAAGCTCGATTGCCCAGTCTAGAACTAATGCTATACACCACGCCGTTAGCAGAGGGTGCATTCGGCAACACGCTTTGGGTATTGGCGTCTAGTACCGCAAAATATTGCTTGCCACTGTTTAAGAAGTTGCTAAATGTACCGCCAATAAATACTTGTTGGCTATTACGATCTAGGTAAATGCTAAACACGCGTCCTGTCGTATGCGATTGGCTTGGCGTGATAGTGCTAGGATTGCTGGCTAAATTAGCCAAACTGTATTGGTAATAACCGAAGTCTCCCCCCACATGCAAGATAGCGCGTTCTTTGTCGACTGCAATACTATGCACAGTGGACGCTAGGTTTGCATCCCAAGCTAATACTTGATTCGTTGCCAGATTAATAATAGCGAGCCGATTGCGAGCTTGTCCGCCAATATTGGTGAAGCGTCCGCCCACAATTAAATATTCTGTAGTGGAGTTCGGCAAACGGTAAGAAGCTAAAGCGGTAACATCATTATTAGGCGCGGATGTTAAGAAAGTGCCTTGTTCTTGAAAGGTACTGCTATTTAGTTTAGCTAGTTTAGGAGAATTAACCGCCGTGCCATTAAATTTGCTAAAGCGCCCACCGATAAAAATTGAACCACTATCTGTTTGATGCATCGTGTACGCGCCCTGATCGGTTTGAGAACCATTAGTCGTCGTATAGTGATCTAAGGCGGTAGTACCATTTGTGTGTTTGAATGCAAGTACTTGATGCTTAGGTTTACTAGCATAACTTGCGGGTGCATCGCCATAGTCATAGCCAGCTTGCATATATTTAGAGCTATCATCAGCATGCACTTGAAAACTGAATAGCAGAAATGTCCACAATGAGAAGATTAAAAATTGAGGACTTAGGCAGATAAGGCGTAATTTGCTGCGCATTGTTCTGATCCGCTTTGTTATAATTTTAATTTATAAAAATAATTAATTTAATATTAACAGCTTCTTACCGTTTAGCAAGTTGCAATACAAGGTATTAAGAAATATTACCCATTATCAAGGATAAAACCTAAATCTGTGCTGTATAACGAAGCTTGGTCGATTAAAGAGAGGGGCAAAGGGCTAAGGTTCATAAGGGCAAGCCAGACCTTAGCCACATTGGGTTTATAAGCTTAAGGCAACTTTACGGGCATTACCGTAATCGGTTTTACCACTCCCTAGTTTAGGAATGGTGCTCATACTCCGAATAGTAGCGGGAATCATAAGCGGGTTCATGCCTCCCTCCAACAATTGCTTTTTAACCTGAGCTTCGTCATATGTGCCAGCAACCAATAAGACGACTTTTTCACCTTTCTTATCATCCGGTATATTGACCGCTACTAATTCCAATTCTGGCTCATTTAAAATCTGCCGAATCTGGGTTTCAACTGCCGCCAAACTCACCATCTCGCCGCCTAATTTGGCAAAGCGTGAGTAGCGATCCACAATACTTAAGAAGCCATCTTCGTCTAAATGTCCTTTGTCACCGGTTTTATACCAACGTTGTCCGTCTAATTCGACGATGGTTTCAGCGGTTTTGTCTGGATTATGCAAATAACCTTGCATGACTTGCGGGCCACTTATCAAAATTAAACCATCTGTACCGACGGGTAAGGTTGCTAAGCTATCTGGGTCAACAATGCGGAAACTTGTACCGGGTAATGGTAAACCAACCGTGCCTTCACGATTCGCAACTTGCACGCGCCAATAACGGGTATCCAATTGGTCTGGAATATTAACACTGGCAACCGGCGAGGTTTCGGTTGCGCCATAACCCTCCAATAACTTTTTACCAAAACGGTCTAGGAATAAGCGTCTGACTTCGGGGGCGAGTTTTTCCGCACCCGCCACAATATAACGCAGGGATTGGAACATCATCGGATGCACCCGTGAATTCTTGGCGTATAAACGGAGGAAGGTACTTGTGCCGAATAATAAGGTTGCTTCATAGCGTGCTACCCCTTTGCCAATATTAACCGCATCGGTAGGGTCTGGATGGCACACAATCGGAATCCCTTCGGATAAAGGCATTAAGGTTGAGGCTAGTAAGCCAAAGGCGTGGAAGGTAGGCAGCGTACACATAATCACATCGTTATCTAACGTATTCAAAGCATCCGCGACTTGTCTAGCATTGGAGGCTAAGTTGCGATGTGAGAGTTCGACGCCCTTGGGTGCGCCCTCGCTGCCACTGGAAAATAAAATAGCAGCCGTTGAATTGATATTAATGCTGCCGAAATACAGCCATTGCAATAACCAAGCAGGCAATAGCATTGACATAACGAGCGTAAGCAATAATTGATATTTAGGAATGGTTTCTTTTAAATCTTCTAAGTAAGTGAGTGGAATATCAGGGTAAATTTCCTGAATGTTGATACTGCGCTCTTTTAGCTTGGCTAAAAAACGCTTCGAGGTATAAATTCGCTTTAAATTGGCTTGTTGCGCCGCACTTTGTAGGGCTTCGCTACTGGCAGTGTAATTTAAGTTAACAATGGTTTTACCTAAACTTAGCACTGCCATATTGGCGATTGCGCCGCCTGCACTAGTGGGCAGTAACAAACCAATATTCTGTTCTGGGCTAAGGCGTTTAATCAGCACACCAAACCGTAAGACGGCGGTCATGAAACGGTGATGACTCATTGGTTCGCCAATGACATCGGCGGCGGTCATACGGAAACTCATGCGTTTTGCCGATTTCAACCAACTGACCGGAATGGGATCGAGCATAAAAGAATAGGCTTCCCACGACGCGACGGAGAGATCAAACACTTTTTGCTTTAAGTCGGGGGCGGTAGTGGTCGGCGGCAAAGCTTTACCAAACGACACCACAATATTACGTTTAAAGCCCGATTGACGATTTTCCCTTAAGAAACCACTGGAACGTGAGAAGCGGCTGCCCCATAAACCGTGCAAATAAAACGGCACGATAACGGCAGAGGTATCCCGCACTGCGCGTTCATAACCTCTTTTGAAATCAGACATTTGCCCCGTGCGGCTAATTGAACCTTCGGGAAATAAGCAAACGACCTCGCCTTTGTTTAAATACTCGGTAACTTTTTCTAGGGAATCTGCGCTTGCGCCACTGCTAATCGGAATCACGCCAAACCAATCTAATACGCGTTTGGTATACCAGCGTTCGTAATAACCTTTCTCGATTACAAAATGCAATTGGCGAGGGGAAGCCATTTGCACCAATGCCCAGTCAATAAAACTAATATGATTACCGAGTAATAATACACCGCCGCGTGCAGGTAAGTTTTCAAAGCCTATAACATGCAAGCGATAACGGGCACGAAAGAGACGGCTAACCACAAAGCGTAATAAGGATTGTGGTAAATGCCAGATGGTATAAATTGCCCCGGCAATCGCTGCGACTTTTAGCAAGGTAATTAAAGCGGTTTGCCCTAGACCCGACGCGGCTAATAGCACTAACAAGCTGATAAATAACAGCATAATGCTGGATTGAATCAGCCTATCAATCGGTAACGCATGTTCGATTTGCTCAGGCGTGGTGTGGTAACGCATTAACGCGTGTAAGGGTACAACGAATAAACCCGCCGCAATTCCTAGACCAATTAATAAGATGATTTGTAAAGGGGCAGAGGAAACCCAACTAAGCAATAAAATTCCCGACATAACCCCAATCGCGCCAATAGGAATGAGCCCAGTTTCAATATGATAGCTAGACATCCGCTGAGCAACGCTCATACCAATGGCTAAGCCGAGTAACACAAAACAGAGCATGAGAAAAATGGCTAACGGTTGTTGAATGCCCGTTAATGTTTCGCTAAGGCTGGGATACAGCATTAAAAGACTCAGCAATAAGCCCCATAATACGCCTTTACCTGCAATGGTCAGGACTAAATCAGGGTGGGAATAAATCGCCTGCCATGCGGCTTTTTGATTAACGTGTTTGCGGTAATACAACAGGTGAAATAAGCCAAAAGGTAATACGACCGCTAATAATGCCAACCCTGCTGAGACTATCGGGGGCGTGGCTGGTAACCACTGATTGATTGACCATTGTATGATGGGTACGAGCACTAACGCGGCGACAAATACCCCAAAACCGTAAATGCGGGTTAACATTTGCATTTTGTTTAATTCCTAAACTTTTCTTATTAATTAGGGAATGATGCCGATGGATGTCCGTAATCATAAAGTGCTGCCATAACAATTAGGCTCATGGGAATGTAGCCAACCGTGATCATGACGGCATCAGCCGTTACCGTTAAAGGCGTTAATGCAACTTTCATGGCGGTTTCAGGTAGACCATCCGGTTCTTGCATCTTGATTGTGAAGGGTTTATTAAATAATACTGCTTGTGGGAGCTTCACATTGCCTGCTGCATAGCGTGTACCTTTTAAGCTATCGCTGTACTGCCAATTGACACCATCTAAATAAAATTGGTGCTGCTTTAAAAAGTTGCGGTCAGCCGCATTCAGATTTTTGTCTGCAACGCGAAACTGAAAGCGGCTGGTAATTTTTTGATTGGCAGATACCTCAATGGTATCAAATTTCGGTTGAATCAAACCGCGCTTTTGCCATTTTAGAATCGAGCGTAATGGCTCATTTAAACTAAACATAAAGTGGTATTGGCTACCTGCGACCACTAATAAGCTGCCATCTTGCGCTAGCAAAAAGCTCTTAAGTTGATCCGTTGAGGTCGATTTGTAGTCATGTAATGCTTGTGTTGCACAAGAAAATTGGCTGATACATAAGAATATAATAAATAATCGTTGCCAAAAACGCTGCATGACCTGCCTCTCTTACTATGTTGTTATGAATGCCGCGTATTGTGCCACGAAATCTAAAAAATTCGCTGTAGAATCTGAAAAGTATTAAATAACAAGACTTTTAGTACAACTGCCTAAGGCTTAAGTTTTTCCTTCATAGATAAAAAGCCGTTACAATACGTTCCTCTTTTGCTGATAGCTATGAGTGTTATGTCCGCACAACCCCAACGTTTATATACCGAAGCTTGGTCAGATTACGCCTTATTGGATGCAGGCAATGGGCAAAAATTAGAGCGTTGGGGAGACATTATTACGATTCGTCCAGAAATTAATGCCTACTTCAAACCGGCTTGGGCTATGCAAGAATGGTTAACGCAAGCGCATTGGCGTTTTGTTGAAACCGGTAAAAATAGCGGTGAATGGCAAGCATTAAAGGCAGATGTACCCCAGCAATGGCAGATTCATTATCAAAACTTAAGCTTCCAACTGGAACTAACGCAATTTAAACACCTTGGTTTATTTCCTGAACAACGCAGTAATTGGGATTTTTTGCAGCAACAGCTTAAACCAGATGCACGTTTTTTGAATTTGTTTGCATATACCGGTGCAGCCTCTTGTATAGCAAGGCAATCTGGGGCTGAAACTCTGCATGTGGATTCAGTAAAAGCTTTGATTACATGGGCTAATACGAATCAACAACTCAATGGTTTAACCGATATTAAATGGGTACATGAAGATGCGCTTAAATTTGTAGAACGCGAGCTTAAACGCCAGAGGCAATACGATGCGATTTTAATGGATCCACCTGCTTGGGGTTTAGGCGCAAAAGGTGAAAAGTGGAAGTTAGAACAAAAATTAGAACGATTAATAGCAAACGTACAATTATTACTAAAACCACAAGCGGTTTTAATCGTTAACACTTATTCCCCAAGCGTACAATTAACCGATTTAAAGCAGTTGGCGCGCACCTACTTCGGTGATAAACAAACTGAAGTAGGTGAGTTATGGATGAAGTCTACGACTAATAAAGACTTATATTACGGTAATGTTTTAAGAGTATGGTCTTAATCTTCTTCAAATACATCTTTTAAACGCCGTTGTAGGGCTTTGCGTTCTAAATAGTCTTCGACATTTCGCCGAATAATATGCGGTTTGACCTTTTTATTATCGGGTGTCAAATGCGTGGTGTGGGTGTCAATCACGAATAATTCGTCTTCACGCTCAGTATCAAATTCATTAGGAGTACGCATAATTTTTCTCCTGTTATCGCTCTTTCATTAAGGTAATTAAGAACATTTTCACTAGGATTATTTTGTTGTTGTTACGTGAGGTAACCTAAATAATTTCGGGACAGTATAAAAACTATAGCTGAACTGATACTGATTTAAATTTAATGTCGTTAGAAAAATTCTAAATGTGGAAGTCCTGCCGATAAACGGCAGGATTATGCAAAATTTATTTATTGCTGAGCGCGAAGAAGTTATTTAAATGCTCAGTAAATTGGGTGGGAGGCATTGGTCCTACTAAACGTAATTGCTTAATTTCCTGACCTTGTTTGTCATAGAAAATAACGGTGGGCGGGCCAATCACCGATAACTTTTTCATTAAATCACGGTGTTCAGGTGTGCTATCGGATACGTCCGCTTGTACCACCACAGCATCTTGTAGCGCTTTTACCACCCGAGGGTCAGCGAAGGTTTTGTGTTCCATATCTTTACAAGTCGTACACCAAGTCGCATAAAAATCCAACATTAAGGGTTTGTTAGCCTTTTTTGCTTCTTCTAAAGCATTATTTAAATCAGCCATAGAGTGGATCGGTTTAAATATTAATTTGCTAGTTTGCGGTGCTTGTAAGGTAATGGAGTTATTGCTAGGTGATGAGCCAAATACACCTTTAAGCGGCTGCCAAAGATTTTGACTGCCTGCTGCGACCCCGAATAACAGCAAGGCACCGTAGAACAATTGGATCATGCCAAGGCTTTTCCAGAAACGACCCCAACCACCTACGTCATGATTAATTTTGTCTAATGCCCCCATATAAACGCCGGAGGCAACGAGTAAAATGCCAGTTGAAACCATTGTGATTTCACGGCTGACTACTCGATCCAGCATCATAATGGCAATACCCAACATAATAATGCCGAATACTGCTTTGACGGTGTCCATCCATGCGCCTGCACGCGGCAATAAGTGCCCTGCGGAGGTCCCAATTAAGAGTAAAGGAATACCTAAACCAATACCCATTGAGAATAGGGCGGTTGCACCCAACAAGTAGTCTTTAGTTTGGGCAATATAAAGCAGTGCACCTGCCAAAACTGGGCCTGCACAGGGTCCCACAATTAGGGTTGATAACACACCCATAATGGCAGCACCAATGAAGCTACCACTTTCTTGTTTATTGGAAATTTCGCTTAAGCGGCTTTGTAAACTATTGGGCAATTGTAAGTCGTAGAAGCCAAACATAGATAAGGCTAAAGCTACGAATAACGCGGCCATTAAACCGAAGGTCACGGGGTGTTGCAGAATAGTTTGTAAGTTTTGCCCAAATAAACCAAAAACAAAGCCAATAAATGCGTAGGTGAATGCGCCCGCCACAACATACGTAATGGACAGTAAAAACGCTTTGCGTGAAGAAGAACCTCCATAACCCGCAATAATTCCCGACAGAATCGGAATCATAGGGAAAATACAAGGTGTAAAAGCGAGTAATAAGCCAGCCCCAAACATAATAGCGATTTTGCCAAAGAAGGTACTGTCTTCTAATTGTTGAACCAGTTTATCTTGTTCATTTAGAACAACGGGTTCAGTCGTGGCAACCGCTACCGAACGGGCAGCAGGTAATCCCGCTAAGGATAGGGTTTCGGTTTTAACTTGGGGTTCATAGCAAATGCCAGTTTTATCTGCGCAACCTTGGTATTGGGTTTCTATGACAAGTTTATCGCCTGTTGCACCACTAACGGGGATACGTACATCTATGTCTTTGCCATAAACATCAATTTTGCCAAAATATTCGTCATCAATCTGTTCGCCTTTAGGGAAAATAGCTGCGCCTAATTTTGCGTCTTTGGGTTCGATGACTTTAAATTTGATTTTAGGCTGATAAAGATGATGATCCGGTTGAATCGACCAATGCGCGTTTAATGTGCCTTTATCAACGGCAACTAAGGTAAACACAAAGGCTTCATCGGCATCTAAAGCGTCAGACTTTGCGTTGCTTGTGCCTTTAATATCTTTCAGGAGAGTACTACTGGGTTTAGCACTGCTTTGTGTATTAGCAGTGGCTGCCAGCGTTTCAGGTTTTGCGGGCGCTTGGGCTTTGTTATCTAAAGCAGCCAAACTAATCGGAGTTTCTTTGATAATGGGCGGATAACACATGCCTGCATCCGCACAACCTTGGAATTTACTTTCCAATACCAATTCAATTGCATTTGGACTAGCGCTACGTTCGACTGGAATTTCAATACTAAGTTGTTTGCGATAAATCTCAGTATTTGCACCACTCGTATCCGCTGGATCTTTTACATCGGCTTTAGGGTAATTGGCTGCGCCTAAAATGGCATTATCAGATTTATTATTAAAACTAAAACGGTCTTTATATAAAAAATAACCGTCAGCAACATCCCAACTAAGCTTAATCGTATTAGGGCTTATAGCTTCCGCTTTGAATTTGAAAGCATCATCAGAAGGTAAGATATCGGCAAAAGCGGGGGGTAAGGTTAACCATAATAAAAAGAAGCAGAGCCACTTTCTCATGCTTGGGTACTCTCTTTGATCCATCCTAAGTAGGCAGGCAAGCCCTGTGTTGTGGGTAATGCTATAACGTTAGGTCGTTTATAACGACGATTCGCACGAATAAACGTTTGTAAACGGCTATAGCAACTTTGTTGAGTTTTGATTAATAAGAGGTATTCATCCGTCTCACATATATCCTGTTGCCATTTGTAAATAGAGGCAGCGTGTGGAATGATACTGATATAAGCGGCTAAATTTTCTGCTAACACCGCTTTCGCTAAGTTACGGGCAATTTGTTGTTCTGGCACTGTGGTGACAACCAGCAGGGTGTCGTTCATGTTTGCACTGTAGGCTACCTAATTAAGATGGGCTAATAGTAGATTAAATGATAAGGTTCAGCAAAGACTCTTAGCAGGATTTTGATTTTTTTATATTAAACTGCGTAATATTTAAAGACAGTTTGAAAAATTTTAGAGTATTTACCACAAAGTGGTATTTTTGCTACAGCCAGTCAATGCTGGCTGTATGGCAGAGGCTACGATTAGACCGTAAAGTCTTCTAATTTAGCGCCTGAATCTAATAATTCTTGTACCCAAGCAGGTTTTCTGCCACGGCCACTCCAAGTTTGTTCTGGATTATTAGGATCTGCATATTTAGGTTGTACGATGCGTTTTTTAGGTGCTTTAGCTTGCATTACTTCTTCTAAACTAAAACCAGATTGTGCTACTAATTCTTCGATTTGCAGACGTAAACCGGCTAATTCACCTTGACGACGATTGGCAATTGCGTCATCAATATTCCCTTTTAATTTTTGCAATTCAGCTACACTCAAGCTTGAAATATCAACAGTTGACATATTTTAGTCCCTTACATTAAATAAGCGTTAGATTCATTAAATATAGTGAGCAGATATATTCTAGAGATTAAATATTAATGTCAAGAATATATTTTGATTTTTTCATATTATGTTTATATTAGATTAATAAATAACTCAATACCTTTCATCCTGCTGGAATGGCATCGGCAAGGTTCACAGGTTAAACTACCCGCAAGAACATTCGTTTCTCTAATGCGATGACGATTGATTTTTTTATAATAACTATATAATTTGCCGAGACTGCTAATGCGCATTATTCTTCCGCTATTTTCTTTTGTCACCTTAGGCTTTGCCTTATTGCAGCTTAACTCAAGTAAACAGGATTCTAGTTAACCTGAGTTCGATGTAAGCAAGTAGCAGCCTTTTGTGGAATACTTCATGGGATAACCACATCCTAAAATTACCCACGCAAGGCTGCTACCCTGATGTTAACACGACTGTTCTGCGAGATAGATGATTTTTGCCAAGGCTTTTTACCGCATTGGAAAGCGAGTGTATTAGAACCCCCGACCACCCGCCCAAAGCGGAATCGTCCGTGTGGTTTAAGTCTGAGTGAAGTGATGACGATTTGGGTACATTACCATCAATCAGGCTATCACACCTTCAAGTGGTATTACCTCAAACATGTTCAAGTCTATTTGAAGTCGGCTTTTCCTCAGTTGCCCAGTTATCAACGGTTTATTGAGCGCGTTCCCGATGTATTAGTGCCGCTGACGCGGTTCATGCAATCCCGCTGTGAAGCCAGTCGCGGAATTGCCTTCATTGACTCCACCCCCTTACGCGTCTGTGACAATATTCGGATTCCCCGTCATAAGACCTTTGCCAATACCGCAGGACGAGGGAAGTCATCCACCGGCTGGTTCTATGGCTTCAAGCTGCATCTCGTGGTGAATGATCAAGGTGGTATCGTGTCCTTTGCCTTAAGTGCGGGTAATGTCGATGATCGCCAACCCGTTCCCACCCTGATGAAATCCGTGGTTGGCAAAGTCTTTGGGGATGCAGGCTATCTCTCTCAGGCATTGGCTCAACAACTCGCTCAGCAAGGCATTGAATGGATTACCTCGTTACGGAAAAATATGAAACAGGTCGTGCGTTCTACTTTCGATCAATTGCTCTTGCGTAAGCGTTTTATCATCGAAACCATTAACGATCAGTTGAAAAATCAATCGCAAATTGAGCATTCTCGCCATCGTTCACTGCCTCATTATGTCGCTCATGTCATCGCCGGGCTTATTGCGTATTCCTATCAAGCGAAGAAACCCTCATTGAACTTAAATATCAATGCGTTAGCCATACTCTAATGCTATGCCTTACGTCGAACTCAGGTTAGTTACGATTTAGATGCGATGTTATATAACCCCTACTTGTTAGTAGCATTGTTGGCGGTTCAATCATTTTTGTTGATATGGCGTTTAAAGGAAAGTAATCCAGCCGTTAAAGCACTCAGCGTTGCCCCCCCCGAAATTGCCAAAATTTCCATAGAGAGTAAGCCTATGGAATTAGGGGAAATTGTTAATACTGATTGGGTATTAGAGGCCATTGCTGGTGGGGTAGTGGCAGTAAATACGGCGGGAGAAATTATATATGTAAATCAAAGAGCTGAAAAACTTTTGTCAAAACCTAAAGACTATTTAGTGGGACGAAATATTACCGACATAATCAGCTTGGAAGATTCGCAAGGCAGTTCTTTATTACAACGAGTATTAGATATTTATAATGAAGAAGTCTTACAGCAACCTCAGCAATTTGGCCAAGTTAAATTAGCCATTAATTCTAATGAATATCGCTTTGTGGAACTGAATACCACCGCAATTCCTGAGGTGCAAAAAGCCTTATTATTTATATTTAGAGATGTAACTGCGGATAGAAAGATTATTAATCGCTTATATAGACAAGCTTCCCGCGATGCGTTAACAGATTTAATGAATCGTAGTAGCTTTGAGCAATATGTTGATCAACTAGCACACGAAACTTCTGGGGTAGTGCGTACCCATATCTTAGCCAGTATTGATTTAGACAATTTTAAGCCGATCAATGATACGTGCGGTCATGCAGCCGGTGATGAAGTCTTAAAACAAGTAGCGCAAATCTTCCAAAAAACCATTCGGCGTTCAGACAAGGTTGCACGTTTAGGTGGCGATGAGTTTGCTATCTTTTTAGAAGGCTGTGGTTTGGATAAGGGCAAAGAAGTAATGGAGTCTATCCTCACAGAACTGCGCAATTTTCGTTTTACTTGGGAGGGAAAAGTTTTTTCCGTTGGTGCCAGTATTGGCATCTTAGAATTTACACCATCACCTAAATTACATATTAAACAGTTATTTGCCTATACTGATAAAGCTTGTTATGCCGCCAAAGCCTTAGGACGTAATCAGGTTGCGGTGCATGTGGGAACAACCGTACCGGAAGTGTCCGAACAGCAGGTTAATGATTGGGGTAAGCTATTGCAAATGGCGGTGAAGGAAGATCGCTTTATTTTATTTGCGCAGCCCATTACGCCCTTGCAAGCGCATCTGGATAGCAAATTACAACAGTATGAAATCTTATTGCGTTTACCGTTTAGACAAAGTTTGTTGAGTCCGGGTAGCTTTATGTCGGTTGCCAATCGTTTAGATTTAATGGTGGATATAGACCGCTGGATTATTCGCAAATCCTTAACACTGTTAGCGGGTCAACAAGCGTCTTTAAAAGCCGCTGGTTATCAAAACCGCTTTATGATTAATCTATCTGCACAATCGGTACAAGATGCACGTTTAGCAAACTTTGTAATTCATTTATTGCGTGAGTTGGATATTGACCCCGATAGTGTGTGCTTTGAAATTTCCGAATCTGTAGCGATTAGCCATTTTGTCAATACTAGGCGCTTAATGATGACGCTGCATGATTGTGGTTGTTTATTAGCGTTGGATGATTTTGGTAGTGGTTTCTCTTCCTTCAGCTATTTACGTGATTTACCTTTAACTTACTTAAAAATTGACGGTAATTTTGTGCATAATCTTGTTGCCAATCCAGTAGATGCGGCAATGGTGAAAGCTGTACATGAAGTTGGGCAAGTGATGAAGCTTTTAACGATTGCGGAACTCGTAGAAGATGAGCAAACGTTGAGCCACTTACGGGTAATTGGGGTCGATTACGCGCAAGGTTATTTTTGTGGTCGCCCGATTCCGATGGATCAATTGAGTTTTCCCGTTTCTGTCGAACAGTACTCAAATGATACGAACAATAGACCATAAAAATAATGACCTGATTTTAAAAATGGCACTTGAATTTTACGCAAATAGCCTGATATACAAGCTATAAATCTTTGACCTACAGGTACTTCACTTTGCGTAAGTTTCCTCTGTTCGCCTTAGCCTTATTTATCGTGCCGTTTATTGAAATCTGGTTACTGATAAAGGTTGGTGGCGCAATCGGTGCATTACCCACCTTCTTAATGGTAATTTTAGCGTCTATTGCCGGAGGATTCTTACTACGGCAACAAGGCATGACCACCTTACGACGTTTTCAACAGTCCTTAGCACAAGGGCAATTGCCTGCAACGGAAATGATAGAAGGCGTTATGATTGTAATCGGTGCAGTATTATTAATGTTGCCCGGTTTCTTTACCGATATGATTGGTGCGTTGTTCTTAATTCCACCTTTACGCCGTGCCTTAATTCGTTTAAGCAGTGGCTATTCGGCGGGTGCGTTACAACGTCGTGTTAATATTTTTACACAAGCCTCACCCTTTAATCAGACAGCGACTAGCCGCAGCAATACGCGGGGTGGTTATGATTATGAAGGGGAAGTAATTCAACGTAAGGACTAATTTTAGTCTATTCAGCTATTACAAAAATTAACCGGAGTCATCCGGTTAATTTTTTTGGGAACTAGCGTTTTAAGCTTATTGTGCCAACTGTTTCACCGCTACAAACGCGCCACGAATATCACCCTCTTTATAACCCGTTGCAATATCTTTCGGATACAGTTCTTTCAATTTTGCAGTAACGGCTGGGCTAATATCTGTACCGTGACAGGTCAAACAAACTTGCCCTGTTGGAATGGCCTTCATAAAGCGGAATTCATTATCCACAATATCGCTATACACTAAAGTATTAGGATCTTCACCGGCTGCTTTACGTGAATCAAATTCATTCAGTACTTTTGATTGCCATTCATTGACTGCACCATTGGGATTACGATTTTTTAAGCTAACCCGGCTAACTTGCATACCAGATTCATCCGATACAGATTTAGCAATTTCTGGCGCACGTTTCTGACAAATGCTTAAGGCCTCAACCGGACCACCCGCTTTTATAGCGGTTTCCAATTCGCCTTTGAGCGTGCCGCCTAATTTCTGTACTGCACCTTTGGCTTGCTCTACTAAGGCTGCTTTATCAACGGGCGTAGCAGGGGTAGGCGCTTGTGTGGTTGTGGTTGTTTCAACGGTCTTAGTCTCAGTAGTCACTTGTGTAGTTTCTGTTTTATCGCCACACGCTACCAATAACGCTGCTAAGCTGACCGTGATTACTAATTTTTTCATTATCAACAAACCTCTATTTATATCAACATACCTAAAACACGAATGTACAAACTGCCGCAAGCCTAAGGCGTGTGCATTGACTCAAGTCAAAAACATTCGGCTAATTTGCCTGAATCCTGAATGAATTGAATACTTTGAATTTGAGTATTATGCAATTTCATGCAGGTTACATGATTTGCCTTACGGGGGATACTGGCGGTTTTTTGCGGATTATATACCAGCAACGTGGACCAAGGTTGCTCACGCATTTTAGGCAATGCGAACAGTTTGGTAATCATACTCGGCATTTTACTAATATCGGCAATAAAGTAAGCTTGTTGTTGCGGCATAAAATTAGCCGGTTGGGCTTTGAGATACTGATTCAGTAACTCAGACGCAGGTTTTTCCGCCGTAAATAAAATGGTCTGTGCATTTGCTTGAATAGTAATCGTTTTATTATGCTGATCTTGAAGCTGTAGCGTTGGAAAAGCTTGACCTACTTGTAGTTCGGCTGCGGATAACACGCTACTAAAGCCGCAGAATAAAACAATGGCTAATCGTTTTAGCATTATACAAACTCCATACAAAGAAATTTAATGATCATGATGATGCTCATGCCCAGCATCTAAGCTCCATTGGTATTGCAGCATCGCTTGGTTGAACTTTTTCTTTACGCTATCGTCTTTGCCATCGTTATTAATATCTTCCCCGACATTGACGTGACTACGGGCTAACTCTAAGCGAACCTGATGTTGTTTTTTCGGTTGCCAAGTGACGGCGAGCGTATTGCGCTTCATATCGTCAAAATAACTGGTTTGAGTAGGGAAGGGTGGTGCACTTGGACGACGCGCCTCATGCGTTGCCCCGACGCGTTCATGCCGTAAACCAAGCTGCCATTTGGGTGCTACCTTATAAGTGCCTTGCACCGTATAACCATCCACATATAGATCACGCGGTTGATTCACCAGCCAAGGTTTGGTTTCGTGAAAGCGTAGGTGTAAATCTTTATTCTGACGTAGGTATTCCGCTTTTAGGTTAAAATCACCCACGCCTGCTGCTTTACCAGATTCATAATTATAATCGGTATGGATACCCCACATGTTGGCTTTACCTTCTAAGCCATGATCCGCATCATTAATACCGGGATGAAAATGATGCAATTCTTGATGTTGGCGTGAATGTAAGTAGGAAACACCGCCCGCCACGCTATGTTTATCATTAATCGCTTGCTTAGCCTTGAGGTAAACATGTCCTACTTGGGGAAATTTAGGTTGCTCGGCAAACTGAACGTCGAACGTCTTTTTGCTGGTAGAGACATAATTTTTAACACTGGCTTGTTCACCTGCAATACCCTTATTACCACCTTCTAACAGTTCTATGCCTGTTTGTAATTGTGTTTTGCCGACTGTGGGTCGCCATTCGGCTTGCAACCCTTTATTAATCAAGCCACCGTCTAATAACATTTGGGTAGGTAAGTTCTGTTGGACGAAATCCCATTCATGGGGATGTTGATTATGTTGGCCAAAGTTACTTAAAAATTTACCCGCTTTTAATTGAGTTTGCGCATTAGGGCGATAACGTACCCAAGCTTCTTCAATTTCAGCTTCTGCTTCTTCAGGTATGACCACGGCTTTAACGCGCCCATCTAATTTTTCAGAGACCTCAACTTTTGCCCCCGCCTCAATACTGCGAATATGCGCGCCCTTTTCTAAACCACCATGCGAATGCCCCGCATGTTTACCCGCCTCATCATCTGTATGTACATTATAAATGCCCAACGCTTCTTGCAGGTATTCGCTACCTTTGCCATTTACGGAATCCCCATAAAGCACCGAATCCACATAAATCATGGGTTCGATTTCAATAGCATGCGCGGCAGGAATGATAATAACGAAGGGTAGACTGTAGTAAAGTTTATTCATAGCATTCTTCTATAATTTGCAACAAAGTTGCAGATTATAGGTATTTGTAAGGGCATCATCTATGTTTCTTTTTAGAAAGTTTTATAGCGCTAATGGCTTTAAGACTTTTTGCTCGAAAATATAGCTGCCAAAGGGAAGAAACGCAGCCAATAAACCCATTGCCCATTGCTTATTCGCTAATTTTTGAATAGTGAGATAATAACTTAAGGCGGCTACATAAATTAAAAAGGCTGCTCCATGAATAGGCCCCATAATCTGTACAGCTTCCGGATAACCTAATAAACGTTTTAACGGGACGGCAATCAATACTAATAAGATTAAGGTTGTGCCTTCGAGGATTGCGATTTTGCGTAACATAGGGCTATTTAAACTCATAAAAGAAAAACCCGTGATCGGGAGGAAGACCACGGGCGTGCTTGGAGGAGCACTTATAAAGGTTAAGCACTGAGAATAAGAAACTATGGCTGTTTCTTATCGCGCACAGAATCGCCTTTTTCCGACTAATTTACTTTGATATTTTTAAATCATGAGTAAATTTTAACGTTTTACGCAAATCAGTACTTAGTGGGTTAACACCATTGTGGGGTAGGTTTGAGTCGGTTTTATAGTGGTATCGGCTGGGCTGTCTTTTAGTAACTTCTTGTTTAAACGTAATAATGCCCAAATCGTTTGAATTTGCAAGATGACTAAAGGCACTAATAATAAGAAGTAAACAACAGAATTTTTGACCACTAAACCATTATCAATTAAGCCTTTATGAATGAAGAAAAAGCTCATAACAAAGGTGGCAACTCCCGGACAAATTAAGGCAAATGAGCCGACACTTTTGCCAGAACCGTATAAATATTCAGCAAAATAGCCTAAGCGTTGCATCACTTTAAAGCCCAAAATAGCAAACAAGGTTTGTACACTCATGAGCGTGGCAAATAATGCTAAAGCCTTAATATCAGCAGTATGTAAGTCAAAATTGTGATGCATACCCATTGTTAAACGATAGAGTGCAATGCCAACCACGGTAATAATGGGGATTACAATCCAAAGTGAAACGGAGCTTTCACGATCTATGCCATTTTGTAACATGGAACGGAAGCCTAGGATCAATTGAATCAAGGCTAATACTGCCGCACTGGCTAAAAATAGAATAGATAACAACATGGCAATGCCAGAGGTTAATTTAACCGTGCTCATGGCGGCGGCGGCTGAAAAGCCAACCCCAATCATGCCTAGGGCAAAAATACTCAGCATTTGACTGAGATTATTGTTACGGGCGCAATCAAACCGGGTGGCTACTAAAACGCGTCCCATATAATCGGTTAAAATGCGGAAAGCATAAATGCCCACGACAGCAAACGCTAAGATGGATAAGGGGAATAAATATTCCACAACAGTCCATAACTTCGGCACAAATAAAGCGCCTAAGATGAAGCTAACATTGATTGTCATTGCATAAGTTAACGGCACGGCCATTAACTGGACTTCGCTATTGGTTTGTTTAAGTTGTTCATATGCAGAGGTTTGCTTAAATTGGCCAAACTCACGAATGTTCCAAATCAACAAGCGAATGTGCATTAAAGCAAAAATGACAATGCCAGTAAGTGCCACAATAGCCAATATCTTAAGCATCAGCTCATTGCCATTGAATACGGCTTGCAAGGTTTCCCATGTCGGAATAGGTGTGGCTTTGTGTGGTGTCATAAACATTAGGTACATAAAGAATGAGACCGAAATCCCACCTGCCCCCAAAGCTGACAAAAAATACAAAGGCGAGTATTGTGCGCCTTGTATATTTTTTAATCTAAACATTATTGATTCTCCGAAAAATCTAATTAAAAAAGGCTAGTTGCTAAAATATTAGATTTTTCTAATATAGATTGTAATTGCGGAATCTCAAGTTAACCTTACCATTGATGCTGTAATACGGCGGTGCTTATCTGGTATTTTATGCAACCATTTTGCAGTTTCTCAATGTCAATTGCTTATTAACCTAGTAATTTAATAGGAATTTTAGTGTTATGAGCTGGCAAGTGATATATGAAACATTTAAGTAATCAACAACGCCGTCGTTTTTTAGTTGCAGCTACTAGTGTTATTGGCTTAGTCGGTACAGGCGCTGTGTTAACCCCTTTTATTCGTTCTTGGTCGCCCAGTGCGCGGAGTTTGGCCGCCGGTGCGCCGGTAGAAGTCGATGTGAGTAAAGTAGAAGCAGGGCAATTATTACGAGTGATTTGGCGGGGTAAGCCTGTATGGGTAGTCAATCGTACCCAAGAAATGTTGGCAACACTGCCACAAAATAATGCGCAATTGCGTGACCCCGCTTCTGAAGTGACAAGTCAGCAACCCAGTTATGCGCAAAATGAATACCGTTCACGTAAACCAGAGTATTTAGTACTGGTTGGCATTTGTACCCATTTGGGTTGTTCACCTACGTATCGTCCAGAATTAGCACCGGCTGATTTAGGGGCAGAATGGCGTGGCGGATGGTATTGTCCTTGTCATGGTTCGCGCTTTGACTTAGCGGGGCGCGTTTATAAAAATGTGCCTGCTGCTACCAATTTAGAAGTGCCCCCGTATTATTTTAAACAAGATCAATTACTGGTGATCGGCGAAGACGGCACAGCCGCTTAAAAACATTAGCAAGTTCATGAATGTAGCGATTGGTATTTCTGCAAAAAATCGCTGTAAATTCGGTTTAGTCTTAAACGCAAGGGTTGCTTAGCCGAGCTAAGCACTCTTGTTAATATACGATTAATAATTAATCTGATTAACAATTTGCGGCAGATATTGCTTTAAATCGTTAAGATCAATTTTGCTATCACTAATATAAATTTGCTCAGTAGCAATGGCAGTGTCTAAATCCAATCCCCCCACGCGTAGATTATCTAAAGTCTCGCGGGTTAGGCTTAATTTTGCAATGGGGTGTGTTGGCGCTTTCTTTTGAACTTCGATCCCTTCTTCTGCCAAATTAATTGTCCATTTTTCTTCAATACTATGCCGATCAACCGTAATATCAACTTCAATTTCTAAGGGTTGGTTAGTAGAATTTTGCATGGTGAGTTCCTTTCACATAAAACAAGTTAACGCATCCTAACCTTGAATAAAAATTATATGCAAATAAGCTTAACTGAGCTGGCGTTTCTAAGGCGCTAATAAGCAATCAATACTTGAGTATTTATGTTTGTTATTTTTCAATGTTAGCGTTGAATGCCTTTCGTATAGTAAAAACTGCCTTAACACACACCTCCTTTAGCAATAGAGAGAAAAATATGGAGTCAAATTCAGCAAATAGTCGCTTAGCCTATTTACCCATTGCGTTTTTTGCGATGGTGATGGGCTTAAGCGGTTTAACCATTGCATGGGAAAAAGCCCAACAAACCTATCAATTGGATTTAGGCATAACGTTGCCTTTATTAAGCATTGCCGCTAGCGTATTTGCCTTGTTATTAATCGCTTATTTATTGAAAAGTTTTAAATATTCATCAGCCGTTACACAAGAATGGAAGCATCCGGTCAAACTGAGTTTTTTTCCGACCATTTCTATTAGTTTGTTATTACTGTCGGTAGCATTTTTAGAGATTAACCATGATGTTGCGAATATTTTATGGTTAGCGGGTGCAACCCTACACTTAATTTTCACCTTAGCGGTGATTAATATGTGGATGCATCATGAACATTTTCAGGTACAGCACATGACACCCGCATGGTTTATTCCGGCGGTAGGGAATGTCATCGTACCGATTGGCGGAACGGCTTTAGGCTATATCGAAATCTCTTGGTTTTTCTTTAGTATCGGTATGTTGTTTTGGATAGTGTTATTAACGCTTGCCTTTAATCGCATTATTTTCCATACCCCGATTGATGCGCGTTTAATGCCGAGCTTATTCATTCTCATTGCACCCCCAGCGGTTGGTTTTATTGCCTATATGCGCTTGAATCATGGCGACTTGGATAATTTTGCGCGGATTTTATACTTTGCGGGCTTATTCTTAACCTTGTTATTGTTTACGCAAATCGGGCGGTTTGCACGTTTGCAGTTTGCTTTATCTTGGTGGGCGTATTCATTCCCCTTAGCGGCTATTACCATTGCTAGTTTTGTAATGTTCGATAAAACCCAAGTCAGTGCTTATTTATGGATTGCCACAGGCTTGTTAGTGATTTTGACGGCGGTGGTATTGATGTTATTCGTTAAAACGCTAATGGCAGCGATCAAAGGTAAGATTTGCGTGCCGGGGCATTAAGCGCGTTTTCTAGCATTAATGAGCTAAAAAAGGGCGATGATCTCGCCCTTTTTTAATGAAGTGCTAGGCTTTATTTTCTTTCTGCAATTCGGCATACCACGCTGGGCTATGGTGCTCTAAGAAAGAAGCTTTAGCATAACCCGATTTCATACTTTCCAATGCTTCGCGTTCTTCGATCACAGCAAAGTAAATATGGGCAATTAAGCCAATTAACACTAATAATACGCTAGAAGCATGCACGGCTAAGGCTGCACGGAAGATTGCACCGTACATAGGATTACTTGCGAAATCTAATAGTTTAGGTCCTGCAAATAAATAGAATCCACTCAAGGCAATAGCTACGGAACAGACAATAATCATAGTACCTAATAAGCGTTGTGCGCCGTTGTAGCGGCCTTTAACTGGTGGCGTAGGCGTATTACGCATTAAGCCGAATAAATGTGCTAAGGTAATCGTCATTGACCAAAAGTCGTTTAAGACCGATTTGGGTGTAATGGAAATGACTTGTTGTAAGAATGGCTTAGTAATACGCTGCCAATTCACAATGGAATAAACCACAAATACCAGCGCCCAAATAATACCGCCGATAGCGTGTACCAGTGCTAAGTTTGCATTGCCGCCAAATAAGTTTTGCATAAAGGTCGGCCAAAACGCGGGTACAAGTCGCACAAAGTCGCCTGAAATAATGCCAAAGCCAGTTAACACTAGGGCAAACCAACAGAAGGCATTAAACCAGTGCAAACGAATGACATCTTTATCCCGGACTTTAATCATACGGTCTTCACCGTGCTGGGAATTAGTGCTGCTCATGTTTGCCCTCCTGCTCACTGACTGCTTTACGACGGTCGACTAACTTTTTAATACCAGCGCCTAAGAACATGGCAAACATACCGCCAATGCCAATAGCCCCTATCGGATTGATAATGCTTTGAATGGCATTGCCTGCTAAGTAGCGTTCATTTAATTTAGGCATCACTTCTTTAGGAATCGCTTTGCCATTCGTGAAGTAATAATGATTAGGGCCAATATTGACTTCATCGGTTACTAAGCGCTGCCATTCTTTTTCTTTCAATAATTTTGAAACTTCTGAATTAGGGTCATTCGCATCACCAAAGATTAAAGCGCGTCCCACACAGGTTTGTACGCAGGCGGGGTCTAAGCCTTTATCAATGCGTGGCTGGCAGAAGGTACATTTACTAATGGTATTGGTAACTGGGTTTAACCAACGCGCCTCATACGGACAAGCCGGAACGCACAATTCACAACCGGAACAGGTATCGTGATCAACTAAGACAATACCATCCGCTCGTTTCCAAGATGCACCAGAAGGGCATACTTCAACACAAGGTGGGTTATCACAATGTTGGCAACGACCGGGGAATAATTGAACTTCGGGTAAGCCTTTGGCATTTACATATTCCACTTCTTTTACCCAGTCACGGGAATAGCCCATTGGCGTATCCCACTCCGCACGGCAAGCAACTTCGCAAGCTTTGCAGTTAATGCAGCGCGTGGTATCCGCGAGCATGACATATTTTGCAACCATAACTTTCTCCTTATGCCTTGCTCACAGTGACAATGGATGTACCCATTGAAATGGTTCCAATATGTTTTTCAACCGTTTGGGCGGCTAACAGTGAGTCCGATAAACCTTTGTCTTTGGCTAAGGTCATACGCTGATCCCAATGCCCAAAACCGTGTACAGTAAACACCGTGTCGGGGCGAATACGATGCGTGACTTTGGCTTGAATTTTGCCGCCGCGTCCAAATTTATCTTTAACCTCGACCGTATCACCGTGCGCAATCCCTAATTTCTCAGCCGCTTCAGGGTGAATCCACAACACGTTTTCGGGTAGGAAGTAGTGCAACCACAGATTATCTTGGGTACGCGCATGGGTATGGAAGCCAATGCGACCAAACGTAAAGTGGAATTCATTGGGGCGTGTTACCACAGGCTGTTCTTGCCAATCTAACGCGCTATCCATATTCAGCTCTTTAAGCTTGCTAGGCACTAATTCGATTTTACCGCTAGGTGTAGGAAATTCAGATTTCAAACCAAATTCGCGCGGGAAGTTCGCTTGATCATTCGCCGGTTTTTTAATAATGCCTTTTTCTTTCAATTCAGCCAGTGAATAACCGGCTTTCTTCAAGCGATCATCGAGTAAGGCTTCAATGTTGTCGTGTGGGAAATACGCTTCTAAGCCTAAACGTTTAGACAATTCCTTACAGATTTCCCAAGAACCTTTGGTATCATGTAACGGTTTCATAGCCGGTTCACGTAAGGCGACAAAACCTTCGCGCGCGCCGCCGATTTGTAGATCATCGTAACGTTCTAAATACGAAGCTTCGGGTAACAAAATGTCAGCATAGCCATTCATTTCATTCGGGATAACATCCGCCGCGACATAAAAATCCATATTCAATAAGGCTTTACGAATGGTGTCGTAATCCGTGCTGTTATGGAAACCGTTACCACCCGCCGTTAACAAAGCTTTTAAGGGGTAAGGTTCTTGCTTGGCCATTGCCTTCCACATTTCATTGGTTAAGCCGTATTGTGCATTAGCAATCGGCCAACGTCCCATGACACCCGCACCATCAGCGCGTTGTACTTTGCCGTGCTCGTCTAAGGCAAACGGGTTGGACGAAAAGTCAAAGTCCCCGTGTTGTTCAGCGCGATTCACATGTGCATGCGGGAATTCGGGTAAAGTGATTTCAGGGATTTTAATGCTCTGTGGTTTATAGATACCGCCTTTGCGATCCCAAATACCGAATAGGGAATTGATAATCGCAATACACATGGCTGTCCCTAAGTCATTGGTACTGCGAGTTAAGCGCCGTGGGCTATAAACAAACACTTTCGGTGCAGCCGCTGCCATTTCCCGTGCGGTACGTGTAATGGTATCGGCTGGAATGGTCGTAATGCTTTCTTGCCATTGCGGGGTATAATTAGCGACCCGTGCGGTTAATTCATCTACACCTGATACGTACTCCGCCACAAAGGCTTTGTCGTACAGTTGTTCTTTTAAAATAACGTGAATAAGCGCCAACAAAAATGCATGGTCAGTTAAAGGGCGAATTGGCAGCCATTCATCGGACTTGGATGCTGTAATGGTGTAACGTGGGTCAACGTAAACCACTTTTGCACCGTTAGCCACACCATCAATCCAACCTAAGGTTTCGCCATTATGCAACGATTCGGTGACATTACGCCCCATCATGAGGAAGTATTTGCAGTTTTCGAGGTCGATGGTTTCATTGCCTGATAATTCGCGCCCGGCAACCATCATATAACCTACACCCCGTGGGCCGCAGCATAAACCAAACACCGGGCTAGTGGTATTGGGTGTGCCAAAGGCGTGCGCTAAACGGTGATAAGGTTTTTCCCAAGTGCCGTGCCCAATCATGACTAACGCTTGCGGGCCGTATTTTTCTTTTACTTTAGTTAGCTCATGTGCCACTTTGTCTAGCGCTTCGTCCCAAGGCATGGAACGCCATTTGTTTTCACCGCGTGCCCCCACCCGTTCCATCGGTTGTCTTAAACGGTTTTCCGCAAAGGCAACTTGAATGCCGGAATTACCTTTACCGCAGACCACGCCGCGATTAAGGGGGTGCTCTGGATTGCCATCAATTTTAAAGGCTTTGCCATCGCGTGAACGGACTTTTAAGCCGCAGCGCCAATAACACATATCACAAAAGCCCCAATGCTCTTCATAATCCTTAAGCATTTCTGTGCTATGTGGAACATCTGTTAAGCGGGCTTGTGCTTCAGTTGTTAGTGTGGTTGCAGATAGTGCGGTCGCACCCACCATACCTTTTAAAAAGGCACGGCGGGCGGGTAGCTCCGCATTTTTAGACTTGGGCATGGGTGTATCTCCTCAACTCACCAAGCAAAACAGGCTTGGTATAAAACCCTACTATTTTGCCCCCTGTCCTAAGTATTGAAATTGCTAAATCGCAATCGTAGATGGAAAAAAAGGAATAGAGACTGACTCTATTCCTTTTTAAAAGTGCTACCTGCCCTGATGGGTAGAGCAAGCGATTATTCGTTGGCGTCTAAGCCATTTAGCTCTAACCACATGACATTGATAATGCCAAAGGCACAAGCGAGTAATACGCCGAGTAGCCAAGCAAAATACCACATCGTTTAACTCCTTTAATAAACCGAATGATCGTTATCACGAATGAATTTTACGGTTACTTTGCCCCACAAGGCGCGGTAACACCACAAGGTATAAATCACAATCAAGGGTACGAAAATAACGGTTGCCCAGAACATGATATTGAGCGTTAAGTGACTAGAAGCCGAATCCCAAATCGTTAAACTGTGATTAGGATTGAGGCTGGACGGCATAATAAATGGGAATAACGATACGCCCGCCGTCAGAATAATGCCGACTAAACTCAGGCTACTATTTAAGAAGCTTAAACGCTTTTTATCTTGTGCAGCCAATTTATAGACACCAAAAGCGCCTAATAATCCTAATAAAGGGGCGGCAATGGATAAAGGATATTGCCGATAGTTATGCAACCATGCGCCATCACTTAATGTGACCACTTTATTAACCGGATTCGGTAAAGCATCCGGTGGCGGCATTTGTTGAATGACATAACCGTCTATGCCTAGCCAAACCCAAATACCCGCTAGGGCAAAGCTTACTAAAACAGCCAACGCGGTATAACGTGCGGCTTGTTTGGCACGTTCATAAACTGCGCCTTCGGTGCGTAACATTAAGTAGGTTGCACCGTGCATGCTAAACATGGCTAAGCCTACCAAACCGGCTAATAAGGTAAAGGGCGTAAACAACTTCCAGAATGAACCGGGGCTGGTTAGGCGCAAAAAGGTGTCAAATTCAAATGGTACACCGAGCAATAGATTGCCAAAGCCAATGCCAAAAACTAAAGGCGGTACAACGCCCGAAATGACTAAGCCCCAGTCCCACATATTGCGCCAAACTGGATTATTAATCTTAGAGCGATAATCAAACCCGACCGGACGGAAGAATAAGGCAAATAGGGTTAAGACCATTGCCCAATAAAAGCTGGAAAAGGCTGCACCAAAGGTAATCGGCCAAGCGGCAAAAATTGCGCCCGCTGCTAAAATTAACCAAACTTGGTTGCCATCCCAATGCGGGGCAATGGTATTAATTGCGACACGGCGTTCATCGTCGTTTTTGCCAACATAACGCAGTAATGCGCCGACACCCATATCAAAGCCATCGGTTAAGGCAAAGCCAATAAATAGTACGCCGACTAAACCCCACCAAATCAGTTTTAAGGTTGCGTAATCAAATAACATAAACGTGCTCCTTAAACTTTATCGGTTAGGCGTTGTGCATAGGCATGTTTAGTATGCCCGCCACCTTGGGTTTCAAAGTAGTAGCGCCCTGTGTGTAAACTGCTCGGCCCTTGGCGTGCAAATTTGACCATTAAATAAACTTCAATGACCAACAGAACGGTATAGAAGAAGACGAAGCCGAAAATACTGCCCATCAAGTCGCCAGCAGTTAGCGTGGATGTGCCTAATGCTGTGGGGAGAATTTCACCGATAGCCCAAGGTTGGCGACCAAATTCCGCAACAAACCAACCCGTTTCAACGGCAAGCCACGGTAGCGGCATGCTGTATAAGGCAAGGCGTAATAACCAAGGTTTATACCAAGCAGTGCGTTTGGCGGTGTAGTAAAAGGATAGGGAAAATACCAACAACATAGTGAAGCCCGCTGCTACCATTATACGAAATGCCCAGAATAAAGGCGCAACGCCCGGCACAGTATTTTTAGCGGCTTGTTTTACTTGCGCATCGGTGGCATCAATTACATTCGGCGTGTATTGCAATAACAATAAACCATAACCTAGGTCATTTTTGATTTTATCAAACTGTTGCTTCTCTTCTGCACTGGCTGTACCCGCCCGCAATTTAGTGAAAATAGCGTAAGCTTGCATACCGGTGCGAATACGCTGCTCATTTTGTGCCACTAAATCATTAATGCCTGTAACTTGTTCCGTGATTGAGCGGGTGGCAATTAAGCCTAAGGCGAATGGAATTTTAATCTCAAAACTGTTTTCGCCTTTTGCTTGATCAGGGAAGGCAATCAGGTTAAAGCCAGCCGGAGCAGGTTCGGTATGCCATTCGGCTTCAATCGCAGCCAGTTTCATTTTTTGGACTTCACCGGCTTCATAACCGCTTTCATCACCTAATAAAATTACTGACAAAATCGACGCCATGCCAAAGCCTGCGGCGATAGCAAATGAACGTTTAGCAAAACCCATGTCGCGTTTTTTGAGTAAGTACCAAGCACTAATGCCTAACACAAACATAGCGCCAGTGACATAACCCGCTGCGACGGTGTGTACGAATTTTACTTGTGCTACAGGGTTAAATAACACCTCAGCAAAGTTAACCATTTCCATACGCATGGTTTCATAACTGAATTCTGCACCCACAGGGTTTTGCATCCAGCCGTTGGCAATCAGAATCCATAACGCGGATAGGTTTGTGCCTAATGCCATTAACCAAGTTACGAGCAAATGTTGTTGTTTGCTTAAACGATCCCAACCAAAGAAGAAAATGCCAACAAAGGTGGATTCTAAGAAGAACGCCATTAAGCCTTCGATAGCTAACGGTGCGCCAAAAACATCACCAACATAGTGAGCGTAATAAGCCCAGTTTGTACCAAACTGGAATTCCATTGTTAAACCTGTGGTGACACCTAAGGCAAAGTTAATTCCAAATAACTTACCCCAGAATTTCACCATGTCTTTGTAGACTTCCTTACCCGTCATCACATAAACGGATTCCATAATCGCCAGTAGAAAGGTCATACCCAGCGTTAGGGGAACAAATAGGAAGTGGTATAACGCGGTTAGCGCAAATTGTAACCGCGATAGATCAACGACCTCATCAGGTATCATACGATCTCCTTCATTTTGTACGCGCAACTACCCAAATTTCAGGCATAGCAAAGCCAATGCCAACTTTAAATAGCTAGATTTATTAACAAGATAGAAATTATTATGTTTAGAACGCTGTGTGACTTACCTTACCGCTATTGGTGAAAACACACACGGTGTATTGCATTCTGCGTGCTTATCTAACTAGGAATGTTTCGACTTAACATTTAAAAAAATCAAATGATTAAAAATACTTGATTATTTTGATCAAGATTGTGATAACGCAAATACAAGTACAGCGGCTAGTGTTGTACTGAAAGATTTAAACGAGTACTAGTTGACTAAATAGGTAGGACTTTGTTCTAAAGGGATAGGCTATGCGGCAGATTGGTTTAATTATAAGCATATTAGGACTTATGGTTAGTCTAAATGCTTGTACTAGCGCAAAATTTCCCCTAGGTGCTACCCGTGTAACGCCAAAAATTCAATCTGTACCTGTATTCAAAACCAGTGATGGTACTGAGTTAGTTATGCAGGTTTGGCAGCCATCACATAAGCCGAGTGCTCGTATATTGCTCTTGCATGGTTTTAATGAATACACCGGCGCTTATGACTCGGTGGGGGCAAGCTTTGCCAAACGCGGAATTGAAGTTTGGGCGTATGACCAGCGCGGTTTTGGACGTTCACCGTATCGCGGCTTGTGGTCAAGTGCCGAACGCATGGCGCAGGATGCACAGGAAGCCTTGCAGTTGATTAAGCAACAAGACCCGCAAACGCCGCTGTATTTATTGGGGATGTCAATGGGGGGCGCAGTGGCTTTATATAGTGCAAAGCAAACGGGCTTACCAATTAAAGGGGTAATTTTGGTTGCGCCTGCGGTGTGGGCAGCGCATACCCAACCGTTTTATCAGCGTTGGGCATTAGCCTTTACGCAGCGTGTTATACCGGGTTGGAAGCCGACAGGCGAGGGCTTGAATATTAAACCCACGGATAATAAAGCCTTATTAAAGAAAATTTGGCAAAGCCCTTGGATGCTGCGCGAATCGCGGGTTGATACGCTAGCAGGCTTAACAGATTTAATGGGTAAAGCGTATCAAGCAGCGCCACAGGTTAAATACTCAACGCTGTTATTATACGGCGAGCACGATCAACTGATTCCCGCTAAACCGATTGCGCATATTCGCCAACAATTACCGCAACTCCCCCATACTGCCTATAAACAATATGCTCATGGTTGGCATATGCTAATGCGCGATTTGCAAGGCGAAACGGTTATTAGCGATATTAGTCGTTGGATACAGTCAAGCCCTTAATGTTCTAAGAGAAAGCCTGTGAGTAAAACAGTTAATCCAGCGATTACGAAAACCTTAAAACAATGGCAACGCCATGCAGGGGTGTGGTTAAACATTGCCGTGGCACTTGGCTTTACGGCGGGTTTAGCCTTGATTGCGCAAGCGTGGCTATTGGCACAAACCCTGAATGCGGTGTTGTTTAAGCAGGCAAGTTTAAGCGAGGTGTGGCCGTGGCTTGGTGGGTTACTGCTGTTATTTTTGCTGCGAGCGGCACTGTTGTGGTTATCCGAACAAGTGGCTTTTCAAGCGGCTACCCAAGTGAAATTAGCGGTACGTCAACAGCTTTATGCCAAAGTACAACGCTTAGGCGCGGCATGGTTGACGAATGAACGCAGTGGCGATGTTGTCAATAGCCTAAGCGACGGTGTGGAAGCCTTAGAAGCTTATTATGCACGTTATACGCCTGCGATGTTGTTAATGGCATTAGTGCCTCTCAGTATCTTAGCCGTGGTATTTTATTTTGATGTTTGGTCGGGTTTGATTATGTTACTGACCGCACCATTGATTCCTTTCTTTATGATTTTGATTGGTAAAGGTACGGAAAAGCGTAATCAACAACAGTGGCGACAACTAGCGCGTATGAGTGCGCACTTTTTAGATGTGATTCAAGGCTTAACCACACTCAAATTATTTAATGCCAGTCAACGTGAAACCCACGTTATTGCCGAGGTATCCGAACAATATCGGCAAAGCACCATGTCCGTGTTACGTGTGGCGTTTTTATCCTCTTTTGCCTTGGAGTTTCTATCCACCGTTAGCATTGCGTTAGTCGCTGTGTTTATTGGTTTTCGCTTATTTTGGGGCGAAATGAACTTCTTATCCGGCTTTTTTGTGTTGTTACTTACACCTGAATTTTATTTGCCGCTGCGTAATATGGGGACGCAATACCATGCGCGTTTACAAGCCATTGGTGCGGCAGAACGCATGGTGGAAATCTTAGAAACACCAGAAACCGAAACGCCACCGGAGGAAAGCTTGCAAGCGTTACCTGCTTTATTTCCCTTGCAGTTTAAGCAGGTTGAGGTGGTGTATAACGATGGGCGGCAAGCACTCAATGGTTTTGATTTGACGATCAAAGCCGGGCAAACCATTGCCTTGATTGGCGCGAGTGGCGCGGGTAAAACCACGGTATTAAATCTGTTATTAGGTTTTATCCAACCGACTCAGGGGCAGATTTTACTGGGTGAGACCGATTTGGCAACTGTGCCGCTGGCACACTGGCGCAAGCAAATCGCATGGTTACCACAACAAGCGCATTTATTCCCCGGTAGCGTTGCGGACAATATTCGCTTAGGTAACGCACAAAGCAGCTTAGCCGCTGTGCAGCAAGCTGCCCAACAAGCCTATGCCCATGACTTTATTCAGGCTTTGCCACACGGTTATGACACACTGATTGGCGAAGGGGGGCAGGGTTTATCCGGTGGGCAGATTCAGCGTATTGCGCTGGCACGAGTCTTTTTAAAAGATGCGCCCTTGGTAATTTTGGATGAAGCCACCGCACATTTAGATCAGCAAAGCGAACAATGGATTCAGCAAGCTATTCAAACCCTAGCCCAAACCCGCACCGTTATTATGATTGCGCATCGCTTACACACCATTGAACAAGCCGATTTAATTGTGCTAATGCAGCAAGGGCAGGTTGTGGCAACTGGCACACATGCACAATTAGTGAACAGTAGTGCGGCTTACCAACAGATGTTACAGGCCTATACAGCGGAGGCGTTATGAAAGATTTACTGCGCTTATTAGGTTTGTTTAAACCGTATTTAGGCTGGATGATGTTGGGCGTTTTATTGTCGCTTATTACCGTGTTAGCCAATGTGGGTTTAATGGCGATGTCTGGCTGGTTTATTAGCGCGATGGCATTAGCAGGCGCGGCAGGTGTCAGTATGAATTATTTTACGCCAGCAGGTTGGATTCGTGCCGCTGCCATGAGCCGTACCGCTGGGCGTTATGCCGAGCGTTTAGTGACACATGAAGCCACTTTTCGTTTACTAGCAGAATTACGCGTTTGGTTTTATCAGCGCATTGAACCGCTTGCCCCTGCGGTGTTGGAACAGTATCACAGCGGCGATATTCTGAGCCGGATTCGGGCAGATATTGATACTTTAAACAATGTGTACTTGCGCTTATTCGTGCCAATGGTGGTAGCGGTATTAGCCAGCGTTATTCTGGTGACGATTCTTGCGTTTTATCAACCGGTCTTAGCCATATTAGAGGCAATCTTATTGTTGATAGCAGGCGTATTAATGCCGTGGAGTATGCAGCGTTTAAGCCAACAAGCTGGGCAGCAAACGGTGCAATTAACGGCTGATTTACGTACCCACTTAATCAGCGACATACAAGGCATGGGGGAATTATTGGTATACGGTGCGGATACAGCACATGCCCAACAAGTACAGCAATTATCGCTACAATTAGCCCAACAACAGCGGTTACTCAATCATCTTAATGCCTTGGCGCAAGGGGCATTAAGTTTATGTGCCAATCTGGCGATGTGGTTTAGCTTATTATTGGTGATTCCTTTAGTGGTGACGGCCCAATTAGCACCTGCTGAATTAACTATGTTGGTGTTATTAGTGTTGGCAAGTTTTGAAGTAGTTGCACCTTTGCCGTTGGCGATGCAAAGTTTGGGTGAAACAATGGCGGCAGCGCGTCGCATTTTTGCCTTAGCCGATCAACCCCCCGCGATTCAAGAACCCTTACAGCCATTAGCCATACCTCAGCGTTTTGACCTGCAATTTAAGCAAGTGGATTTGTATTATCCCCAACAAACGCAGCCTGCTTTACAACAAGTCAGTTTTAATTTGCCCGCTGGTACAAGTTTGGCAATTGTGGGGGCGAGTGGCAGCGGTAAAAGCAGTATTGCCAGTTTAATATTGCGGTTTCGCGAACCTAGCGCCGGACAAATTCTTGTCAACGGGCAAGCGATTCAGGCTTATAACTCAAATGCCTTGCGTAAGCAGATTGCTGCCGCCAGTCAACAGACGCATTTATTTAATACCAGTATTCGCGAGAACTTATTATTAGCGAAGCCTGAAGCCACGCAAGCCGAGTTAGAAGCTGCCTGCCAAGCCACATTGATTCATGATTTTATTCAAGCACAACCTGAAGCTTATGATACTTGGGTGGGTGAAACAGGCGTTAAGCTGTCTGGGGGGCAAGCAAGGCGTATTGGTTTAGCACGTTTATTATTAAAGCCTGCTGCCTTATTGATTTTGGATGAACCTACCGAAGGTTTAGACCCCGAAACGGCTGTGCAAGTATTAAACAATATTTTGGCATTTGCCCCGCAACATCAACAAAGTATTGTGTTGATTACGCATCAATTAAGCGACTGCCGCTTAGTGCAACAAACCCTGTTCTTAGGCGCAGACAATCCTTGAATAACCCGGCATAAGTCAGGTTATTTCTGCTATTTTTATGCTATCATTGCCGCGATTCTGTATCTGTGGGTGGGTTTTGCTGAATCCTTGCCCTATTCATTAGTATGCTACTAAGGCTTTGTCTGCTTGATTTTAAAGTAAAGTTCAGACATCCTACGGTGTCTTTTAGCAAACGCTAATATGCGCCCGCTAGCAGAGGAATAAGATTCCATTTTTCGACAAAAGTTGCTTAGACTTTTGCCGAAATCGTACAGGCTGAGTTTTGAACATTTTGGGAGAGAACGAACGATGGCAAATTCTGGAGTAGATAAACGCCGTCGCCGCTTTCTGATTGCCGCTACTTCGGTAGTCGGTGCAGTTGGAACGGCTGCGGTTGCGGCTCCGTTTATTTCCTCATGGTCTCCAAGTGCGCGCGCACTCGCGGCGGGAGCACCTGTGGAAGTACCTGTGGGTAAAGTAGAACCGGGTCAGTTATTGCGTGTGATTTGGCGTGGTAAACCAGTATGGGTTGTCAACCGTACAAAAGAGATGTTAGGAACTTTAGAAGGCCTAAGTTCTCAATTAAAAGACCCTGACTCAACCAACGACAAGCAACAACCTCTATACGCTAAAAACCTGTATCGCACGCGTGAAGGCAAAGAACAGTATTTGGTGTTAGTGGGAATTTGTACGCACTTAGGTTGCTCACCAACGTATCGTCCAGAATTGGGCCCTGCGGATTTAGGTGCAGAATGGAAAGGCGGTTGGTATTGCCCTTGCCACGGCTCTAAATTTGACTTAGCCGGTCGCGTCTTTAAAAACGTTCCAGCCGGTGCAAACTTAGAAGTTCCTCCTTATTATTTCAAAGACGATAGCACCGTATTAGTAGGTGAAGATGGAGGTGTTGCGTAATGGCTGAACGTCAACCTCATAACTACACTGGCGTCCTTGGGTGGATTGAAGATCGTATCCCCCTAATGGAATCCATTAAAGCGCATTTAACTGAATACTATGCGCCTAAAAACTTTAACTTCTGGTACTACTTTGGTTCATTAGCCTTATTAGTATTAGTGATTCAAATCGTTTCCGGTTTGTTCTTATCCTTCCATTATAAACCTGATACTGGTTTAGCCTTTGCGTCTGTTGAATACATCATGCGGGATGTACCGGGTGGCTGGTTCATTCGCTATATGCACTCTACCGGTGCGTCTGCCTTCTTTATCGTCGTTTACTTACACATGTTCCGTGGTTTGATTTACGGGTCTTACAAAGGTAAACGCGAGTTGGTTTGGTTGATCGGTATGGCGATCTATTTAGCCTTAATGGCAACCGCCTTCATGGGTTACTTATTACCTTGGGGTCAAATGTCATTCTGGGGTGCGCAAGTTATCATCAACTTGTTCAACACTATTCCCGTTATCGGCCCAGATTTATCCACTTGGATTCGGGGTGACTTCGTATTAGGCGATGCAACCTTAAACCGTTTCTTCGGCTTACACTTTTTCTTACCTGCCGCCGTGTTGCCTGCCTTAGTAGTTATGCACATTTTGGCATTACACGCAGTAGGTTCTAACAACCCAGATGGCGTTGAGATTAAGCAAGGCCCTTATGCGCATGCAGGTAATGCATGGGATAAAAATGGTCCGGCTGATGGCATTCCATTCCATCCATACTACACCGTAAAAGATATCGTCGGTGTTGCAGTCTTCTTAATTGGCTTCTTTGCTGTATTATTCTTCGCCCCAACAGGTGGTGGTTACTTCTTAGAAACGCCTAACTTTGAACCCGCAAACCCATTAAAAACACCTGAGCATATTGCACCTGTTTGGTATTTCACACCGTTCTACACCGTATTACGTGCTGTTCCAGATCCATTCGGTGGCACAATTGCTATGTTCTCTGCGATTATCTTCTTGTTCTTATTGCCTTGGATTGATCGTAATCCTATCAAATCATGGCGTTATCGTAATAATGCGCACAAAATCAACTTACTGTTATTTGCAGCAGTCTTCTTAACCTTAGGTTATTTAGGTGTTGTTGCCGTAACGCCAGCTTATGGTGAGTTAGGTGTGCGTATGACACAAATTTACTTCATGTTCTTTGCAGTATTAGCGATTCATAGCAACCCAGCGAAAGCTAATTATGTAATGTGGTTTGGCATTTTATTAGGTCTAGTTGTAGCGTATGACTTCATGTTCCGCTATACCCCGGGCAACGATGAAGCAACGCATCAAATGATGATACAATTCATTTATCCTGTCTTGTATCTAGGCCTGACCTTGTTATTGCCAGCCTTCAAGAAAAGCTGCAATCAAGAAAAACCTGTTCCAGAACGTGTAACGGGTTGAGGTGAATACATGAAAAAAGTAATTGCTAGTGTAATGTTCGCTTTGACTGCTTCTACACTGATGGTTTCAGGTAATGCAGTAGCGAGTGGTGCAGCAGTGCACTTAGAACCTGCGAAAGTTGATCTGGAAAATAAAGCCAGTCTGCAACGTGGTGTAAAATACTATGTTAACTATTGTATGGGTTGTCACGCATTAAGCTACAGCCGTTATAACCGCGTCGCTAATGACTTGGATTTAACAGAAGCGCAAGTAGCTAAAAACTTGATCTTTACCCGTACGGATGGTGAACCCACTAAAGTAGGCGAATTGATGAAAAATGCAATGCCTGCGAAAGATGCCTCTGAATGGTTCGGTGCGCCTCCACCTGATTTAACATTGGTTGCGCGTGTGCGTGGTGCAGATTGGATTTATACCTATCTGAAATCATTCTATGCGGATCCTTCTCGCCCAATGGGTGTAAATAACACAATTTTTGCTAACGTAGGTATGCCTCACGTCTTGTGGGAACTCCAAGGTATGCAACAAAAAGTATGTGTTAAAGAAGGTGAAGGTCAGCATGCAGCGGAACACTGCCATTTAGAAATGGTTAAACCGGGTAAGCTTTCTGGTACAGAATACGACCAAGTAGCGCATGATCTCACAAACTTCTTAGCGTATGTGGGTGAGCCTATTCAAGATAAACGCAAAGTTTATGGTATTTTTGTACTATTATTCTTAGGCTTCTTTGCTTTAGTAGCTTATGCGTTGAAGAAAGAATACTGGAAGGATGTACATTAATCTCACTCCGGTATAACACCTCTAAGCCACTCTAGTGTAATATAGAGTGGCTTTTTTCTTTTCAGTCAAGTGATGGAGTTCTGCTTTCATGGGTTCGCTTTCCAGCCGTAGATCTGTTATGACCTTGTTTTCCGCGCCTGATTGCGCTGATAGCCACCGCGTACGTATTGTGTTAGCGGAAAAGGATATTACTGTCGATATTTTGAATATCAATCCAGATAACAAACCAGAAGATTTGGCTGAGTTAAATCCCTATAATTCGACTCCTACCTTATTGGATCGAGATTTAGTTTTATACGACGCACGTATTATCATGGAATATTTGGATGAGCGTTTTCCGCATCCGCCTTTAATGCCAGTTGATCCAGTGACACGTGCACACTCGCGCCTTGCCTTATTCCGTATTGAAAAAGATTGGTTTTCGTTAGTTAACGATATTGAAAATGGCGATGAAGCCGCTGCGACACAAGCCCGTAAAATTTTACGTGAAAGTGTATTATCGGCAGCCGAAGTATTTTCCGTTAAGCCTTATTTTTTAAGTGATGATTTTTCATTAGTCGATTGCACCATTGCGCCGATTTTGTGGCGTTTGCCTAAATACGGTATTGATGTTCCTGAAAAACAAGGTAAACCTATTTTAAAATATATGGATCGGGTATTCTCACGTCCAGCGTTTCAAGAATCTCTCAGTAAAGTAGAAAAATCTATACGCCCATGAGTAGCGAAGCAAAGTTCATCCCTAAACGCCCTTACTTGTTACGGGCGATGTATGAGTGGATTGTGGATAATGGCATGACACCACATATTTTAGTGGATGCGCGTTCTAATCAAGTTTCTGTGCCCCGCCAATATGTTAAAGACGGCAATATTGTTTTAAATATTAGCCCGACTGCCACGAATAATTTAATGATGCGCAATGACGAAGTAACATTTAGTGCGCGTTTTGGCGGTAAAGCCTTTTCAATTTGGCTACCGATGTGGTCGGTAATGGCGATTTATGCCCGAGAAACCCAAGAATGGGTTAGTTTTCCGCCAGAAGAATACAGCGATCAGGTAGTTGCGGATGATCAAACCGAAACGGTGGTTGAAGCCCCTGTTTTAAGTTTAGCGACCGCTACTGCTAGTGCCGATGCTGAGATCAACGCCACTGAGCCAACTACTGATGGCGATGAACCGCCGCCTGCGCCTAAACCAACCACTAAAGCACGCCCCTCGTTGCGCGTAGTGAAATAATACCGCATGATTTCTATGATTGTGGCAATGGCCAATCAACGCATTATTGGTTGGCACGGGGCAATGCCGTGGCATATGCCTGCTGATCTGGCTTGGTTTAGGCAACAAACCCTAAATAAGCCGATTATTATGGGGCGTAATACTTACCAATCCATTGGTAAGGCATTGCCGAAGCGCCAGAATATTGTGTTGACACGCAGTGCCGATTTTCAAGCACCCGATGTAACCGTAACGCATACGCCCAATGAAGCGTTGCTTGCGGCGGGGGATGCGCCCGAAATTATGATTATTGGCGGCGCACAAATTTATCGACAATTTTTACCGCAAACGCGGCGTTTATACCTAACGTTAATTGATGCTCAAGTAATGGGCGATACTTATTTTCCCGACTACACCCGTTGCGCGTGGCAAGTTCGAGAAAAAATAAGTTACCCCGCCGATGAACGCAACCCATACCCCTACACCTTTCTTGTCCTAGAAAGATAGTTCCTTTTAAGGAGTTCTCCTTATGACAGCACAACTCATTGTAAATGCCCAAGTTGTTAATGAGGGTAGTATTAGCATGTGCGATTTATTAATACGTGAGGGACGTATTGAAAAAATTGCACCACAGATTCAGGTAGATAGCGCGATCCCCGTGTTGGATGCGCAAGGTCGTTATTTATTGCCGGGAATGATTGATGATCAAGTACATTTTCGTGAACCCGGTCTAACGCACAAAGGCGATATGCTCAGTGAAAGCCGAGCGGCGGTGGCGGGTGGTATTACCAGTTTTATGGATATGCCGAATACCGTGCCGAATACCTTAACCAGTCAAGCGTTACTAGAAAAGAAACAACTAGCCGCCGGACGGGTTGCTGCTAACTATGCGTTTTATTTAGGCGCATCGAATGACAATTTAGAGGTGATTAAAGCGCTGAACCCTAAAGATGCGTGCGGGGTTAAAGTCTTTATGGGCGCATCGACTGGCAATATGTTGGTCGATGATCCCGAAATTCTAGAGCAAATCTTTAAACATAGCCCTACTTTAATCGCTGCGCATTGCGAAGATACGCCGACTATTATTGAAAACGAAGAAAGTTATCGCAGTATTTATGGCGATAGCATTCCGTTTCATTTGCATCCGATTATTCGCAGTGAAGCCGCTTGCTATAAATCATCTAGTTTGGCGATTGAATTAGCCCAACGTTGTGATACGCGCTTACATATTTTGCATATTTCCACGGCTGCCGAAGCCGAGCGTTTTAGCGATTTGCCGCTAGAAAATAAGAAAATTACTGCTGAGGCTTGTGTACACTTTCTGCATTTTGCCGATGAAGACTATGCCAGTAAAGGCGCACTGATTAAGTGTAACCCAGCGATTAAAACAGCGGCAGATCGGGCAGGTATTATTCAAGCCTTATTGGACGGGCGTCTAGACGTGATTGGTACAGATCACGCGCCGCATACGTGGGATGAAAAGCACAATAGTAGCTATTTCAAAACCCCGTCTGGTTTACCGTTAGTGCAGCATGCCTTGCCAACCGTGTTAGAACACTATCACGACGGTATTTTCACCTTAGAATTTATTGTGGAAAAAACCAGCCATGCTGTTGCCCAATTATTTGATATTCAAGAACGTGGCTATATTCGTGAAGGCTATTGGGCGGACTTAGTGCTAGTGGATTTAGATAAACCATTCACTGCAACTCATGCGAATAGCTTGTCCAAATGTGCTTGGACACCGTTTGATGGCTATGAATTCCGCTCAAGCATTGCCGCTACTTGGGTAAATGGGCAGTTGGTTTGGCAAGACGGCAAGTTATGCGAAGTGGCGCCAGCCGGGCTAGCGCTAAGTTTTAATCGTTAGTTACAGTTCTCGAACCACGCGAAAACCTAGATTAGTATCTAACTCGTCTAGGTAGCGCTTTTTCCGCGCAGCGCTGCGGCAGCGGTCAGCCGGATCAAACCAAGAACCGCCTTTAGTTACATACCAATACGGATCAGCGCCCAATGCTTCGCTGCCATCACGGTTAGCATTCACATGGGAACGTGTCCAATGAGAGCGGGTAAATTCCCAAACATTGCCATGCATATCATGTAAGCCCCAAACATTGGGTACGCGATAGCCTACTTCACTGGCTTTGGGCGATGGAAAGCAGCGTGGTCTATACCAAGCGGTTTTCTCAGCCGCTTCACGATATGGAAAAAATGGGTTGAAGTGTACTTCTTTACAACTTACGTCGTCACCGTGATAAAACGGCGTTGTTGAACCCGCGCGTGCAGCATATTCCCATTCTGCTTCAGTGGGTAAGCGATAACGTTCGCCGGTTTGGGCGCTTAACCATTCTAAATAAAGTTTAACGTCCTGCATACGTACATTAATAACGGGATAAATACCTTTATGCCAAATTAATTCAGGGCGTAAGCACCATTCGGTGGCGCTGCGGAACACTTCAAATTCCTTAGCCATAACTGGATAAATGCCAATTGCAAAGGCTTTGCGAATAATCGTAGGGTGGCGTGGCGCTTCATCTGGCGCATGGCCTAACTCCTGTGCTTCTGAACCCATATCAAAGCGTCCGGCGGGAATAACGCTAAGTTTAGGCGCTAGCTGACCGTTTTCCATCTCATCTTGGAAGTGTGCTTCTACCCCTGCGACCTCGGCGGCTTCTTGTTGCAAGCGTTTCAACGCATCGCGGCTGAGTTCGTCGACAAAACACAGGCGTGATTCCGGCAGCAAAATTTCTGTATCTGTCATAGCGTATTAGGAAATGGTAATGTACTAAGATTTAGCATTATCGCTAAAAGCAATGATAAAACAACACTAAAAAATAGAATCTGGTCTATATTTAAGCGACGGGTGTAATGATAGTGATAAGGGGAATGGTATGACTAAGAGCCAACAGTGGTGGGTAGATAGGGATGCCCACGCAAAACAAACAAAAGCTCAGCTATTGTTAGATGGTTTAATTGTCTATCGAATGGAGCTAGGAGATATTGGTCGTCAATTGGAGTATTTATTACGCCAACGTGGGGTTAGATCCACAGTCGATCCGATATTTTCAACGCGTTACCATTAACAAGGTGAACTTTTTTTGTTCTCATGCGACTTATATAAGACGCATATGTTCTTAAGTCATGAGTTGGAAATGGTCTCTCTGCATTACATAATGAATTGAGACTTTTTGGATAGTCATCATCCAAGACCCGTTACTTCTGTAACGGGTGACTTTTAGACCGGATCTGGACGAATTACATGCTCCCAACCGGGTACCCAATCGACTCCCACTTTCTGGTTAATACGATAATCAAAGTCTGGATCATCTTCATCAAAAAATTCATGTGCAATGACTTTTTGCCCATTTTCTAATTGAATTAATGAGTTTAATGTCTGCCCTGTATAGTTGCGCTCCAAAATTTTACCCGGAAAACCTTTACGTTCGCCAGTCGAGCTACAATCAATGCGCAAATCTTCAGGACGTAACATCACATTCACAATATCGCCGATTTCAAAGCGTTGATCTGTGCGAATTTCTCTTTCACGATCAATAATATGTGCTAAATAACGATATTCACCCAGTTCTTGCAAAATTTGTGCTTTAAAAACATTACTCTCGCCGATGAAGGTAGCAACGAACATATTAATTGGCGCTTCATAGATTTCGCGTGGTGTGCCAACTTGTTGAGCACGCCCTTTATCCATAACCAAAACTCGATCCGACATGGATAAGGCTTCTTCTTGATCATGCGTAACATAGACAAAGGTAATGCCCAGTTTACGTTGCAATTGTTTAAGTTCTAATTGCATTTGCTGACGTAGTTTATAATCCAACGCACTGAGTGATTCGTCTAACAATAAGACTTTAGGGCGATTGACTAAGGCGCGCGCAATGGCAACGCGTTGTTTCTGTCCACCGGATAATTGATGCGGTTTGCGCGAGGCATAATCGCTTAATTGGACAATGGATAAGGCTTCGGCAACGCGCACCGAAATTTCATGCGACGGTAAACCTGCTAATTTGGGACCAAACGCTACATTGTCATACACGGCCATGTGTGGAAACAGCGCATAGCTTTGGAAGACAGTATTGACGGGACGCTTTTCCGCCGGTACGTGGGCAATATCTTCGCCATTTAATAGAATTTTACCTGCGGTAGGTTGTTCAAAACCAGCAATCAAACGTAGGACGGTGGTTTTACCGCAGCCAGATGGACCGAGTATGGTAAAAAATTCACCATCATTAATAGTGAGATTAAAATCAGATAAAACTTCTTGCCTATCAAAGCGTTTGGTAATGTTTTCTAATACCAGAATGGGGTACGCACTCACGTGAAATTCCCTATTAGTTATGTTTGGTCAGTATGCATAGGAAGATAGCAGATTCTGCCGTCTTGCAGTAACATAACGCGCCCCGATGGGGATAATCATCGCCAAGCTTCATCCAATTGCAACACGCTTGGCAACCTGATCAATATAAAATGCACACCTAGGTATACAATAGTGGACATGCAGCTATCCGAGCGCGTACAGCGCGTTAAACCTTCTCCTACTTTAGCTATCACTGCATTAGCTGCGCAATTAAAAGCAGCGGGGCGTGATATTATTGGCTTAGGCGCGGGCGAGCCTGACTTTGATACACCAGAACACATAAAACAAGCCGGTATTGAAGCTATTCAGAAGGGCGAAACGCGTTATACAGCGGTAGATGGTACACCTAAATTAAAACAAGCCATTATCCGTAAATTCAAACGTGATAATAATTTAGATTACAGCCCCAAACAAATCTTAGTGTCTTGCGGCGGTAAGCAAAGTTTTTACAATTTGTGCCAAGCTTATTTGAATCAAGGTGATGAAGTCATTATTCCCGCGCCTTATTGGGTGTCTTACCCCGATATGGTGTTATTAGCGGATGCAACTCCAGTGATTGTTGCCGCTGGGCAACAAGCGCACTTCAAATTAACCCCTGAACAATTAGCCGCTGCCATTACTCCGAAAACGCGTCTATTCGTATTGAATAGCCCGTCTAACCCAACGGGGGTGGCTTACAACTTAGATGAATTAAAAGCCTTAGGCGAAGTCTTACGTCAGCATCCGCAAGTATTGATTGCCAGCGATGATATGTATGAGCATGTCTTATTCGGTGGTCGTAAATTCGTCAATATTTTAGACGCTTGCCCAGATTTATATGAACGCACGATTGTGTTAAATGGTGTCTCTAAAGCGTATTCCATGACTGGCTGGCGGATTGGTTATGCGGGTGGTCCAGAAAAGCTGATTCAAGCAATGAATATTGTGCAGTCACAAAGCACGTCTAACCCAACTTCAATTTCGCAATATGCGGCGGCGGAAGCATTAGACGGCGATCAAAGCTTTATCCAAACGATGGTGAACGCGTTTGAACAACGTCATGCCTTTGTGTTAAATGCGTTTAATGCAATGGACGGTGTGGAATGCCTACCTGCTGACGGTACGTTCTATAGCTTTCCAAATGTTGAAGGCATGATGCAACGTTTAGGGTTAAAAACTGATGCCGAATTATCCAGTTACTTATTGGATAAAGTAGGGGTTGCGGTTGTACCCGGTTCAGCTTTTGGTTTAGATGGACATATTCGTATTTCCTTTGCCACCAGCATGCAGAACTTAGAAAACGCTTTAGCTCGCATTGCGTCGGTTTAAGGCGTTTGCCCTATTAAGCTCAATACCATGCGTATTGAGCTTAACGGGCTTTTCCTCCCATTCCTGCCCTTAGTTTTGTTTATCTGTCGCTAATTGCCTATACTGCGAACTTTTCGCTAACGTTCGGTTTAGTATGAAAATTTTGCTGAAGCTACTAATAGTTTATTTTATCCTAACAATCAATATTGCTGAGGCACGCCCTAAAATCGGCTTAGTATTAGGCGGTGGTGGCGCAGCGGGCGTCTCGCATATCGGGGTATTAAAAGTCTTAGAAGCCAATCATATTCCCGTGGATGTGGTGGCGGGCAATAGCATGGGTGCAATTATTGGCAGTCTCTATGCATCGGGAATGCCGGTTGCTGAGATTGAGAAAGTCGCCAAGGAATTAGATTGGTTTCGCTTATTTCAAGATGACCCCAATTATCAGCTCAAAGATTTTCAGCAGAAGCAACAAGCCTCTGATTTCTTTAGTACTGCACGTTTAGGTGTCGATAAAAAAGGCGTTAAATTATCCGGTGGGGTTGTCAATGGGCAACGCTTAATGTTTGAACTACGGCGTTTACTTGCACCTGTGGCGAATATTAATGAGTTCGATAAATTACCGATTCCGTTTCGAGCCGTTGCGACGGATATTCGTACCGGCGAAGCGGTAGTCTTAAAAAAAGGCAATCTGCCATTAGCGGTGCGAGCCAGTATGTCGATACCCGGTATTTTCGCCCCCGTTACCATAGACAACCGCTTATTAGTGGATGGGTTAGTTTCTAATAACGTGCCGGTCGACTTAGCGCGTGATATGGGGGCGGATATTGTGATTGTTTCACGTATTCCTGCTGGGAAACCGCGTGAGCTAAATTCTGCAATTGATATTACCTTGCAAACCATTGATTTATTAGTGCGTAAAGCCAGTGAAGCGCAGTTAGCTAGCTTAAGCCCTCAGGATATTTTAATTGAACCACCGATTGGCGATATTAATAGTTTAGACTTTGCGCGTGTGAAAGAAACGATTCCCTTAGGCGAACAAGGTGCACTTGCAAAATTACCCCAATTATTAGCGCTAGCGCAGCAAGTAGGTGGCAATGATGCGCCAAATCTAGCGAGAACTCCGCCCGCTATTGAGCCTAGCAATGATGTTTTTACCATTCATCAGGTAAGTATCCGTAACGATTCGGTCTTAAACAATAGTATTGTCGAACGCAAATTGGCGATTAAAGACGGGCAACAAGTCAGTCATAGCCAATTACAAAAAGCGTTGGATCGAGTGTATGGTTTGGGGTATTTCCGTATGGTGGATTACGATCTGAAGCCACAAGCGGATGGCCGTTATGATCTGCATATCATTACCCAAAAATCCGAATTAGGCGATCAACGCTTAAATATTGGTTTTGCTTTAGGTGATGATTTCGATGGCGATACCCGTTATCAAGCGGGCGTAAAATACACGAAACGCGATTTGACGGATAAAGGTACAGAACTGCGGGTACAGGGCATTATCGGTGAGCGCATTCTGGCGAAAGGCGAAATTTATCACCCGCTGCAAGATGAAAAACAGCGCTTTATTGCACCAAAAGTCTGGTATCAAGAACGGAATGCAGTGGTTGTTAACGATAATCATCAAACGGCTGAATTACGTTCACATGAATTAGGTGCTGAATTGGATGTGGGGCGAGAAATTGGCAATACGGCAGAAGCTAAAGCCGGTGTCTTTTATCAACGTACACGCCCTACAGTTAAAACTGGCGAATTTGCGATTCCAGATAACTCCATTCATGAAGCAGGCGTGAAACTGCAATATCAAGCCGATTCGTTAGATTCTGTGGACTTTCCAACCAAAGGCGGACGTGCTAGCGCCAGTTTAACCCAGGGCGTTAAAGCTATCGGCAGTGACCACAATTACACGCAGGTGGAAGTGGAAGGGGAACGCGTTTGGAGCATTCAAGATAAACATCGTTTGATTGCCAGTGGACACGCTGTCGCTAAAAACGACAATGATAACGGTCTACAATATGCCTCGAATAGTACCTTACAAACCGGACGCTTAGCCTTTCCTAGCAAAGATCAATGGTTAGGCAATTACACAGCGGAAGGCGCTGTAACGTATATGCGGCAAATTGCCGAAGTGCCGAAAGTTGCTAAAGTACACGCAGGCGTAGCAGCAGGGGTAGGGCAACAATGGCAGCGTAAAGATGATGTTAACGTAGGTGATTTACGCAAAGCGGGCACGGTGTTTATTGGGGGAGAAACGCCTGTGGGACCTGCTTTTGTCGGTGTACGCAAAGTAGAAGGTATGGATAAACAGTTCTACTTCAATTTAGGCAAGGATTTTTAAGCAGATGCGAATTAGGCAATCAAGGATGCGTTTTATCCTTGCTTGCGGTTTCGTTTAATGCTTGCTGCGCTTCCTGCCATTTACGTAAAGCTTCGCGATAAATATCCCACACGCAAGGTTCGCAACCATTGCCACAGCATTCATGGGGTTCGGGCGGAGTAGGCGCTTCTGTGTTCATAATGGGTTCGCTCTAATCAAATAAGTGCTTAGTTTAACATAAGCACTTTATCAAGGGAGTAGGGCTTAGTGCTGTGATTAATTCCGATAATCTTTCAATAATTTAAAAGGGAATTAATCTGTCCTATACTCCGTTAGTCTCATGGCTGGAACTCTATAATTAACCCCTAGTCCTAGTCAGTCGCAGCCAATAACTAAAAACGGAGTGGTCTATGTCTTCTCTACGTATGCTTGGTCTAAGTCTTGTGTCAGGCGTGTTGCTGAGTGCTTGTGTAAATAATCCTGTAATGATGACGCCGAACGGCGTATCGCTGGTGAACCCGTGGCATGCAAATCCGCCCCCTATTACCAATGCGAATGCTGCCCCAGTGTCGTATGTGGATGTCTATAAATATCAAGGGTCGCGGCAATGTGAAAATGGTGGCGTTACCTTGGCGGAAATGCAAACTCAATTACAAATGGCAGGTGTGAATGTATTAAGTGGTAGCTGTGGCGTAGATGGCATGGTGTATCCGGCATTCTGTGGCGGCGCGGATGGCAAGATTAATATCTTTAGTATTCCCAGCCAAAATGCACCACAAGCGCAAGCCCAAGGTTTTACTTTGTTAACGCAATTGCCGAATGCCCAACGTGTGCAATGTCATAATCCCAGCCCTTCAATTCCACCGTCTATGACACCTCAACCTTTATCGGCTAATGGTCAGCCATTTGTGCCTTATACTGGCGGAAATAATTCCTCGTATTATTCGTATCATTAAGCTATTAGCCTGATATTAAGAGCCACCTAAGTGGCTCTTAAACATTTAGGTCTATGACTGCGGCGGTGCTTGTGTAGGATTAATCACGCTAGTAGGTGCAGCAATCGGGTGAGGTTCACGTCTTGTTCTAGCTGGCGGTTTACGCCATAAGCCACCGTGACTAAAGGCTTGCCAGCCCCAACGTAACCAACCTAATAAGGCTAAGGCTAACCACAATGCCCAAGCCAACATCAATAAGCGATAGTAAATAATTGGCACACTAATCACCAACGGTTGCGGTAATTCGTTAGCCATACGATCTTGATACCAATTAAGGTTATAAGCGCTGGAATTATTACCTGCTATTTGCATATCGGGCGAACCTAATAAGCCATTGGCAACCGCGCCGATTAAGTTGATTAAAGCCACAACGGTTAGCAACACTAAACCCACTTGTACCATATCAAATTGCCATTCAGGGCGGTGTTTTAACTCGTGTTTACTGCGCCAAGCTAAGGCAATTAACCACGCTGCAATTACAATCATTAAATAGGCAGAGCTTTGGCTTAACCCCACCCCTAATAAGAACCATTGCCATGTTTTTAACGGGGTTAGGTGTGAGCGACCTAATAAGATTGCAAAACCTAAAATAACAATTAACTGACCCCAGAATAAAACGGCGGGGCCTAATAACGGGCCTTTGACCCATAACACCCAACGGTCTTGCGGTAATTGCATATTGTCTTCATGGTTAACGCTGGGTAACTGGGTATTAATAGTGGGAAAACGATAGGCAAAGGGTAATGAACCTTCTTCTTGCCATTTTAATTCAGCTTCTTGTTTTTTCGGCATTAGTGGCAGAATTACTTTACCTTGCTGTTGTTGAATGGCTTGTTTCGTGCCATCAATCGTTAAACTTTTTAAGGTGGCGTTCTCGGGAATGCTAATACTGTGTTGTGTGCCGCGACTGCTGTCTAAATTTAATTTTAAGGTAACATCGCGGGCGCGTTTACCCACTTCTATTTGAGTTTGGCTGCCTAGAATAGTAACGGTTTGCCCTTGTATACCTTGGGGGCGCGTAATGCTTAATTCTAAGCTTTCTTTCGGCCAAGGTTTCCACGTATACACGCCTTGATTATTAGTTTCGGTATAGTCGCTGGCGGGTATGCCTTTACTTTCAACGTGCCAAATTGGGCTGGCGGCAATCTGCCATTCTTCCAACCACGCACTATTTTCACTCGCGGTTAATTGTAATTGCTCGTTGGGTGTAAGGCGTGATGTCCATTGTAAGCTGTCTTGTTGCGGCTTAAGGTTGATTTGTAAACTTTTATCTTTGATGGTGAATTGTTCACTGAGCGGCTGCTCACCCGTGAGCAACGGAATAGACAAGGTAATAGGTGTTGCGGCATCTGAAATACGGGAAATGGTGGTGGTGATATACCAATCTAAGCCTAATTCTAAACGGCGTTGCACTTTAACAAAGGCGGGTAGCGTGGGCATATCTTGGTTATTAGTGCTTTGGGTTGCATCGGTGCGATTCAATTGTAATTGATCTTCCGGTACGCCATTTTCTCGAATACCGTCTACTTGCCAACCTGCGCCTTGCCACGTTACGCGATGCGGTTTTAAGGGTAATGACAACGCTATATTACTTCTAGTGGGTAATGCACCTTGTAATAACACATCATGTTGCCCTGCGGGTATCGTTACCCACAAGGATTGCTCATCATCCCGCCACACTGGCACAGCCAATTGATCGTCTACATTAACGCTTTGTGGTAACCAAGTGCTTTGATTGCCGGGAATCGGAATAGCAACCGGGCTGGCGGCATGTGCGCGTAAGCGCATACTAAGGCTGCCGTCTTGTAAGACCATATGCAAATTTTCGATTTGTGCACAGTCTGGCAAACAATCAGGATCACGCGTTAAGCGTTCCTCTAACGTTTGCAAGACAGTTTGATCGGGTACATTGGGGTCAGCCGCAAAACTGGGCGGACTCAACAGACTCAATAAGGGTAAGGCACACAACAACCAAACACTGACTTGTGCGGCGGCTTTATTCGGTTTTAACTGGCTAAAGAAATGTTTTAGCTTAGGATTATCTAGGGCAATCCGCGCTGCAAATAACCAAACAACCAGTACACCCAAAACAATCAATAGCGAATGTAAGACCGGCGGAATCAGCCATAAACCCATGCGCTCATCGGGTTTAATAACACCTGACCAATTTAATTGCACTTGTCGCCATTGCCAATTCGGTAAACCGGGTCCTGTTTGAATCATGCTATTAGGATCAACATCTTGCAGATTTGCCATTTGTTTTGCATTCATGCCTGATAAACCGAAACTACTACCATAATCATCTTTGCCAGCACTTTTATACCTACCAATGGCTTTAACCGCTGGTGAAGGCATTGCTTTTGCCAGTTCACGTGGTTCTGTTTCTGCGGTCTTATCCATCATCACGGCTTGTTCTGCAACTTCCGCACGATTGTCTTGCACGATGGGAGTAGAGGGAGCAGGGGTGGGTATGGCTTCAGCAGGGGCTGCTACCGCCGTTGTTTGCATCGTTGCGCTATAACTTGCGCCAGTACCGGCATATTCCAGTTGTGGATAAAGCGCAATCCGTACACGGTCAATGGTGTAAGGCAAAATAATAATCACCAAGAGTAATAAACTGAGCCAACGATAATAGCGCAAAAAGCGGGCAATGCTGTGCTTATGTAAGGCTTGTAATAGAGCCGTCGCCGCCAACAAATTCAGCCAAATATAACGCGGTGCTTCGGATTGATGCCATGTTAAAACTAAGGCAATCGCCGCTAATACGCCCCATTGCCAGCCGTACAAATAACCCGTGGCAACGGTGATTAATAACACTAAGAATAAATCCAATAAGCTCCATTGTTGTAGCCATGTATCGGGTAAGTTATCCGTACCCGTCGCAGCAAATAATAACCAGCCGGGTGGCAAGTGCAGCGTCGTGTTGACTTGCTGTAATTCTTGTTGCCAACCACTGACAGGCGGATCACTACGCGCTGCTTCATAACGGCTATCCGCTTCTAAGCTGAGTGCTTGTTGCCGTATTTCCACACCGGAGGCTTGGCTATTGGCTTGGCGTGTAATTAACTGCGGCTTATCGTTGAGCATAATTCGCCCCAGTTGAATATCCGGCAATACTTCAAGTCGCGTTTGTTGACTTAACATTCCCGTCAAGTGATCACGCACGGTATAACCTGTTCCTGCAAAGTCTAGCCACATTTGCCGTTCTAAATTTAATTGGGCTGGAGTCGTGGTCAAGCCGCGATGTTGTTCGGCTAACTTAAAGTTACTATCCGCAGTAACCAAATACGCCGGATAGCTTTTCCAAGCTTCAGGCAAACGTGTTTGTGACGGGTCAATACTATTCACGCCTTCGATTTGCACTTGGCGCATACTGTTATCGGCTTGAAACACCCATACTTCTTCACTCGGCCAAGGGGCACTCGTTTTAGGCAAGGTTAAGCTTGTTACATTGTCGGGAGCGCGACCCGTAATACTCAATGTCCATTCACCCGGACGTAATTGCACTTGTAGCTTACCGTTTTGATCCATGCGCGTGGATAACGGGCTTTCCAATTTCAGCGGAATGAACTTATCCAATAAAACGGCAGGTAATTCAATATTACGCTGTTTACCCGACACTTGTAATTGTAACTGCGTGGTTACTTCTAACGGATGTCCGTCATGTACTTGGCGGAAAACCTGAATATCTAAATTATCTTCACTCGTTGCTTCATTATTGCGACTTAACCAAACGCTACCCGCCTCGTTGAATTCAGGATTAGCGACAGGTTTATCATTAATACTCAGAGCTACTAAACCTGTTTCAGGAGATACCAATAAGGTCTCTGGTAAACTATCCCAAACAAATTGCCCAGCTAAGCTATAGCTACCTTTATCCAAGGTAATCACTGGATGCCCGTCAGCTTCTAACACCGCCAGTGTCTTATTATCCGTACCTGCTATCACGCCCTGTGGCCAATGCTGGCTATCACCGGGTAAGCGAATAGTGGTTTTGCCATAGACTTTCCAGTTTTGGGTAAAGCTGCCCCCTTTATCATGCAAGCTTAAATTCAATGTGCCCGGCCAGGCACATTGGCGGGCGCTCTCATTGAAAAAATAAGGGCAGGTATAATCTTGCTTGCCGTCTAATACCCAACCGACCCACGGTTTTAACGGCTCAGGCACTTGTTCGGCTGTGATAGGGTTCGCGTAGACATAGGCGCTAATAAGCAGCCATCCGAGTAATAACTGGAATAGTTGGCGCATCATAAGCTTATCTTTAGTTTTAAATAATAAGTCTTAGAATAGCATAAGTTATTTATTAGCAAGTATTAAATCTGTAAAAAGTACCTAAGGTGCTTAGGTACTTTGATAAGTGGTGAGGTGTAAAACGTCAGAATAGACTAAGGAACGGGTGGTGGTTCTACTGTGCTAATCGGTGCAGTAACGGTAAGTGTTAAGATTTTAGCGTTGTCTGAACCAGCCAATACAGTACCAACTTGCCAATTACCCGTGCTGGGGTTGTAAGTGCCACCACTGTCATCAGAAATGTACTGTAGGCGACTGGGTAATAGCTCTTTCACATTCACATTAGTCGCCGTTGTGGTGCTTTCATTGGTTAATGTTAGGGTATAAGTGAAGATTTCACCCGGTTGCACACTACTACTGCTCACGGCTTTAGTTAGTTTTAGATCAATTTTATCAAGTGTGTGGAAGCCAATATCAAAGCTATGATTATTCTCACCTGCATTACCAACTGTAAAGTTAATAGTCGCTAGGTTATTAATTAACGTCGCATCCGAATCTAGGGTATCGGTTTTAGCCTCATTCGTATTTATACCATTGGCATCGCTTGGACTTAACGTTAAATCTTTTAAAGCAATTTGAGTTGGATCAATATTAATGGAACAGGCTTTACCCAGTGTCAGCATGCTAGCGTTAGTGCTGCTATTGAAGTAATAGTTGCCTTGATTATCTGTGGTCGTTGTTACCGAATCACTACCACAAGTTAAGGTAACAGTAACAGATTCAATTCCTAATTCATCTGGGTCTTGTAAACCATTTCTATTGCTATCATTCCAGATGCGATTTCCCACTTCGATGGGGGCAGGATCAAGAATGGCCTCTAAATCTCCTAAACCGGCAAGCTTACCCATTGTCTCTGGCGGATAAGAAAGTCCTGTTTGTGTGGTATAAATAATGTAACGGTTATCATCGCCCCCTGTTTGATTATTGAACCAATAAATTCCGCCTTGATGCCAACCTTTAGGATCGAAAGCATTACTGACTAACTGTCCTGAACCCGGTAAAAAAGTCAGACCACCTTGTGTAGTTTCATTAAAAGCAATTTTTTCATTGGGTAATGGACCATAATCTCCCCAATAATATTCGTCGTGCGCTTTTACTGCGTCTGGAATTACCGTAGTACAGCCTGCCGTTCCGCCATTGATATAGCTATTACCTGACTTACAGAAACGCAGAACATCGCCCGCTCCAGTTATATCGCTGAGATTAGTATCAGCACAGTCTAAAGAGTTGTAAGTATTCGTGCCTGACATCATGGTGCCGCGATCCAACACGCCAACCATTAATGAGCCATCAAGGTCAAATTCAATACTGGTCAATAAGGGTGAGCTGATTAAGTTATTTTGCCAACCATACCAGAATGCAATTAGATCAGGACCATAGCTAGCGCGTGGTGTATTAAAGCGAAAGGCATGTTCTACTGTAAAACCTGCGGATGTACTATTTGGATCAAAACGTAAAATATAACCAGCTAGCTCTTCTGTACCCGGATAGGTATTAGATGCGTCACAAGATGCACCAACATAAACCTTATTTTGATAATACTTGACTGCCCAAGGCCGTAATATGCCATTTTCGCAAGACATACCTGTTGGTAATTCAATATTATAACCGCCTAAGACATCCGATGCGGTTGGTGTAATGTTAGGGTTAACATTTTGAATACCATATAATTTGCGATCTGCCATATTGACCAACCATAAGCGATTATGGTCGTTATCCATACTGATACCACCAATACCAACGCTTCCTATTTGTTGTCCGGCGGCAATATCGTGTGCAGGCTGATCTGAGCTGATTGCAAGACTGTTACAGGCTGTTCCATCACGCGGATTATCGCCAACTGGAATGCCTATTGTTTTTACATCGACGTAATTCAATGAGCCAGTACTTATATTCGATAAGTCACTGACATCAACTTTGTAAAGCCCCCCAATTCCTAAAGGACCAAAACCTGCAAAACGGCGCACAACCGCCGCCGTAAACAACGTTTTAGTGCTACGTTGTAGAGTGATACCCCATGTTGCACCAATTTGTGCTGCCGTGGCTTTGGTGAGTGGCGTCGGAGTTTGTGTGAGGTCATCGGCACTAGTGGCGTTATAAGGAAAAATATATAAGCCAGTACGGTCGCCTATGGTATTTGAAGCTAACGGATCACCATTAATATATTGCGGTACAGCAAGGTATGGGTTACTGCTCTGGGAATATTCATCAGGGTTAAATAAGGCAAGGTTTACATTCGTAGTGCCATCGTTTACGAATCGCACACTACTATTTTGTTGTGTTGCAGTCGTACTTTCATGCAAATAGCTTGGAATATTGGTGAATTCAACCCGTACTTTAGAGCCTAGTGCTCCTACGGTACTGATCCATTTGCCCGTTGCGTCAGACTGAACCGTTTCTGTAACACCATTATCACCAGTAATTATGATGTTGATACCTGCAACCCCAAGTTCATTGCTATCCAAAACACCGTACGTATTTAGCGTTGTATGGTTTAAGGAAAAATCCCTAAAGACTGTACCGCTCACATCTGCCCATACCGACGTTGTAAAAGAACCAAGGCAGGCTAGTAAAGCTAGCCTACTTAATTGTTGTTTGTTCATGAATAGCTCTAAACCCGATTATTGTTTTTTGATCACTTAATCTGATATTAAGGTTATACATATGAACTAAACTTGAACAATTTTTCGCCTGCTCAATTCCATATAGGTATTAAGTAACACGGTTTATTAGCCGCCGTTGTTGCCAGCTTTGAATAATATCAGCTAATTGATTGATCAGGGTTTGCCGTGCGGTTTGACTGGCCCAAGCTACGTGCGGAGTGACGATTAAGTTAGGCAAATCTACTTGTAACAAGGGTGAGTTATTATCAGGTGGTTCTTTGGCTAATACGTCAATGCCAGCGCCGCCGATCCAGTTTTGTTTGAGGGCTTGTACTAACGCTACTTCGTCAACAATGCCTCCGCGAGCGGTATTAATTAACAACGCGCTAGGTTTCATGTGTTGTAAGCGTTCGGCATTAATTAAATTGCGTGTTTGTTCATTTAGTGGGCAATGTAAACTTAACACATCGGCTTGAGCTAAGGCTTGTTCAAAACTAACCCGTCCTTTGCGTACCGTTGCATGGGGTTGTTCTGCCAGTAGAATTTGCATGCCTACTTGCTGAGCTAATTGGGCAACAGCTTGACCTAATGTACCGTAACCGACAATCGCTAAGGTACTGCCAGCAATCGGCGGCATGGGGTAATCCAATAAGCAAAAATGCGAGCTGGCTTGCCATGCACCTTGTTGTAAGGCTTGGCGATAAGCGATCAGTTGGCGGCGTAGGGCGAAAATCAAGGCGAGGGTATGTTCTGCGACCGATTGACTGGCATAATTGCGAATATTTGTTACGGGTATACCTAAACGTTTGGCTGTGACTAAATCCACGTTGTTCGTACCGGTTGCGGCAATACAAATCAGCTTAATTTGGTTTTGTAAGGCTTCCAGAATAGGGGCGTCAATTAGTACTTTATTGGTAATAATAATTTCAGCTTTGCCAATATGCTCGATTCGTTGTAAAAGGCTAGTGTGATCCCAGCATTCTAGGGTATCGCAAACCGTATTGAGACGGGATAAATCCAAATCCGCGTGACTCGTACTGCCTAAATCTAAAAACACAGCCTGAGACATAAGAACGCTCCAACAAACATATAAAGGATGCACTGTGCAGCAGTTTAGAACAAATTTGGTATGATACGCGCTATGAAATTCAAAGCAGTGTCTGGACTTCTTACATGAGGGTAGCGTGGGTTAAGCCAGCACGTACCGTTGCCTTATTGCTATTACTGATGTTTAGTTATTCGGTAATGGTGGATAGTGACTTTGAAGTTTGGAAAGCGCAATTTCGACAAATTGCGATTGCGCAAGGTATTCAGCCATCCGTAGTAGATCTAGCCTTACGCGGTTTATTGCCCGATCAAAAAGTCTTGGAAATGAATCAGCACCAGCCTGAATTTAGTAAACCTGTTTGGGATTATTTGGGAACGGCTGTCTCTGATAAACGCGTGGCAATGGGGCAACAACGTTGGCGTGACAATGCCGAACTATTACAACAAATTTATCAGCGTTATGGTGTGCAGCCCCAATATGTGTTGGCTATTTGGGGCGTCGAAAGTGATTTCGGTAATTACATGGGGCGGCATAATGTGATTCGTTCTTTAGCCACTTTGACCTATAAGGGCAATTTGGAGCGACGCGCGTTTTGGGAGAAACAACTGATTGCGGCTTTGCGTATTGTGCAAAAGGGTGATATTCCCTTGGTGGCGATGCGCGGTTCTTGGGCGGGCGCATTAGGGCATACGCAGTTTATTCCGACCACGTTTGAAGAATATGCCGTGGATTTTGATGGGGATGGTAAGCGTAATTTAGTGGGTTCAATTCCCGATGCCTTAGCTTCTACCGCCAATTATTTAGCGCAAGCGGGTTGGAAAACCGGGCAATCATGGGGCGAGCCTGTGCAGTTGCCAACGCATTTCGATTGGTCTAAATCGGATCCGAATTATTGGCTTACCAATGCGGAATGGTTACAAGCCGAAGCGGTTAAACCAACCCAATCTGACCCACTTGCGGCTGATGCCATTTCATTTGTCTTATTGCCTGCGGGTTATCGTGGTCCTGCATTCTTAGTATTTCAAAATTTCCAAGTGATTCTGAAATATAACAATGCGCAAACCTATGCCTTAGCCGTGGGTTATTTAGGTGATCGTTTAGCAGGTGCGCCTGCATGGCAAGCCACTTGGCCGACTCAAGATAAATTACTCAGCACTACTAATAAAGCAGAGTTACAAGAATTGTTAACCGCAGCGGGTTATAGTACGGATGGCATTGATGGGCGTTTAGGTCCGAATACTCGTGCCGCCTTACGCCGTTGGCAAATGGATAATGGTTTACCGGCTGATGGTTATGCGACTTATGAGCAACTAGAAACATTGCGGCAAACGGCTCGTTCTACGGCAAGTGCGCCCCTCGGTATTATGCAAAATTGAAGCTTGATTTGAATAAACAGAAGGCGTGGCAGTTTTAGGCCACCACACCTGTAAACCAATGTGCGATTTAACCTAAACGTTTGGCATTGGCAACGGCGCGACGGCTGACAGGTTGCATACCTTTGTTTAAGACTTTCAGCATATTATGTTGCAATTTCTTCGGATCAGAGGCTTTAGCCAATGTGCGGGGCATAGTCCAAGGCGTGAATAGGCTTAACATCACTTTTTGGTTCTGTTTTGCCATTTCTAAACCCATTTCCCACCACGACTCATAAAACGCCGCGACTTTTTCCGCACCCATTGTAAACATCTCTTGTTGCTGCTGCGCATTGGGTGTCAGCCCCGCTTGAGCCATAATGTCTAAGCGTTTTGCCATGACTTTAGGCACAGCCAATGCTAATTGCGCGGACTGATTGGCTAAATTAAAAGCGCCTTTACCTGACATACATAATTCCTCTGCGTAGAAAAAAGCTAAAACACGCACCCTTAACAGGGCTTGTTACTGACGATGGCTGTGGCGCGCAAAGGTCGAGTTTGCAATTGTATCTCGACGTATTATTAAGATTAACGCACTGATAAAACAGATGATTTCTGCAATCGTGCGTATGCTATTACCCGTAGCCCAAGTAGCGCGTAACGATTGCCAATCTGCTGGTGGTGCAGTGGCTGACCATTGCATCATATCCTGTTGAATCGGCAGATTGGTAACGATACTAACCCAATAGACTCCTAAAAAGTGTAAGAGTGCTACCAATAACCAGAATAATGCGGTGCGCCTTTGGCTTTTAAAGGCCGCTAAGCCCGCTGCTATAAATGGCATTAAAGTGGCTGCGAAAAATAACGCGGTGTAACCCCAGTTTTGTGTACTTTGATCCAGCTTTTGTTGCACTTGGATATAAGTAGCCGCCTCTAATTGGTTTAATGCGGGTACGACTTCATTGCTTAAGCCTAAATACCAACCGGCGGATAAACCTAAGGCAATAACGGCTAAGGCTTGCGGTAAAATCAATAACTTGGGGTTCATAATTAGCACGGGTAAAGCCACGTTTTATACAGATTATCGTAAAAAATAGCTAGCGTTTAAGTACCCCGCTATATTAAGCGGCTTAAAAAAATTTAGCCCTTAGTTAGAAAATTAATAACAATGAAAACACTTAGTCTTGGGCAGCGTGTCACACAACCCTATTGCTATTCATGGCGAGTGGGTGAAGATGACAGCATTACTCGCGTTCGTAATCAAACTGTCACACAAGCTTCGTATGGTTGCGCCTTACCGATTAGCCAACGCAAGGAATGGTTTCGCATGGATGTTCAAGCGTTAGATCACCCAAACTATTATATTAATCGTGAGCTAAGCCTATTAGCTTTTAATCAACGTGTCTTAGAGTTGGCACAAGACAGCAGCATTCCCTTATTAGAACGTTTAAAATTTTTGTGTATTTCTAGCTCTAATTTGGATGAGTTCTTTGAGGTACGCGTTGCCAGTTTAAAACAACAGCTCAGCCTAGATTTAATGGCCATTGGAGCAGACGGTTTATTACCAGAAGCCGCCTTAAAAGCCATTAGTCACACGGCGCATCGGTTGGTAGAACAGCAATATCAATTATTAAACGAGGTCTTAATTCCGGCATTGCGCCAACAACAGATTTACTTTGTACGTCGTACGCATTGGGATGAACTACAACGTGAGTGGTTATCGGAATATTTCGAGCGTGAATTAATGCCCTTACTCAGCCCATTTGGCTTAGATCCGGCGCATCCGTTTCCCAATGTGATTAATAAAAGTCTAAATTTTATTGTCAGTTTACGCGGTACGGATGCCTTTGGGCGTGAATTAGATACTGCAATTGTGCAAGCACCGCGCACCTTGCCACGTATTATTCGCTTACCGCCTGACATTGCGCCTAATCAGAATAGCTTTGTGTTTTTATCCTCGATTTTACACGCCTTTATTGAGCGTTTATTTCCGGGGATGGACGTGTTGGGTTGCTATCAATTTCGCCTAACACGCAATAGCAATATGTATGTGGATGAAGACGATAGCCAAGATTTATTGCAAGCTATGCAAGGCGAATTACCACAGCGTAATTTCGGGTCTGTGGTGCGCTTAGAAGTTGCGGATCATTGCCCGCAAGACAATATTGATTATTTATGCGAACAGTTTCATTTAAAACCGCAAGATGTGTATAACGTGAATGGGCCGGTGAATCTGAATCGGTTAATGGCGATTAGCGATTTAGTAGTGGATCGCCCTGATTTACGCTTTCCTAGCTTTCGCCCCGCACCTTCGTTAGTAGCAGAGCGGCATACAGATTTATTCAGCTTGATTCAGGCGGGCGATATTTTACTGCATCATCCCTATCAAAGCTTTCAAACTGTAATTGATTTTGTGGCACAAGCCGCAACGGATTCCAAGGTATTAGCGATTAAAATGACGCTGTATCGCACGGGCAAACAATCTGAATTAGTCGAGCATTTGATTCGGGCAGCGCGTTTAGGTAAAGAAGTCACGGTAGTTGTGGAATTACGCGCTCGCTTTGATGAAGAAGCCAATATCGGTTTAAGTAATCAACTGCAACAAGCGGGCGCTCAAGTGGTGTATGGCGTGGTGGGTTATAAAACTCATGCCAAATTATGCTTAGTGGTAAGGCGTGAAGCGCAAGGCTTAACCCGTTATGCGCATTTAGGCACGGGCAATTATCACCCCAGTACCGCCCGGCTTTATACCGACTTTGGTTTATTAACAGCTCAGCCAGACATTACCGCTGATGTGCATAAAGTGTTTCACATGCTAACAGGATTAGGGCGGATGCGCGATTTGAGCCATTTGTTAGCCTCACCGTTTACCTTGCATTCGCGGATTTTGGATAAAATTGAACGCGAAACGGCACATGCTTTAGCCGGTAAACCTGCTTTAATTCGCGCACGCATGAATGCCTTGATTGAACCGCAAGTTATTCAAGCCTTATATCGCGCTTCACAAGCCGGTGTGAAAATTGAATTAGTGGTGCGGGGTATTTGTTGCTTACGCCCCGGCATTGTCGGTGTTTCAGAAAATATTCATGTGCGTTCGGTGATGGGGCGTTTCTTAGAGCATCCTCGCGTGTTTTATTTTGCCAATGACGGACAAGCGGAAGTGTATTGTTCCAGTGCGGATTGGATGCCCCGCAATTTCTTTCGGCGGGTTGAAGTAGCGTTTCCGATTTTAGATAAAACCTTGCAGCAGCGTGTGATAGATGAAGCCTTTGAATTACATCTTTTGGATAATACCCAAGCGTGGGAATTACAAGCCGATGCAAGTTATCGTCGAGTTAGTTTGTCCGAACATAGCCCTGCCATTAGTGCGCAAACCCGTTTACTAAAAATTCTAAGTGTGGCGCAGCCTAGCCTAAGCTTGGTTTAGTGTTGTTAGTCGTTTGTAATGAAGGGTTTATGTCAAAAAATGCACAACATATAAAGCTAAAGCTGTGCTAGATTAGCGGGCGTTATGTTACTGCATAAGGAAGCAGTCAACTATGCCTTCAGTTTCAGTGCAGGGCATTGAGCTGTGTTATACACAACAAGGTGCTGGTGAAGTGGTATTGCTATTGCATGGCTTAGGCTCATGCAAAGAGGATTGGAACGCTCAAATCGCCGCGTTAAGCACGCAATACCAAGTAATTGCGGTGGATTTAAGAGGGCATGGCAACAGTGCTAAACCGCGCACGGGTTATAGTATTCGCCAATTCGCTGAGGATATTTGCAGTTTTATGGATGCACTGCAAATTCCACAATGGCACTTAGTGGGCTTTTCTTTAGGCGGTATGATTGCCCAACAATTTGCGGTTACCTATCCCGAACGGTTGTATAGCGTAGTGGTGGTTAATGCCATACCTTCTGTGGTCTTGGATAATTGGGCAACCCGCAAAATGTTTTGGGGGCGCTTATTAACTATTCAACTATTGGGCGTGCAACGTATGGCACAAGCTATTGCCCAAGCTAATTTCCCACGCCCTGAACAAAGCCTAATGCGGGAACAATTAGCTGCCCAATTCGCCAAAAATGATAAAGCTGCTTACTTTCGTAGCACTCGCGCCATTATGCATTGGAATGTGCGCCCTGAATTAATGCGTATTACTTGTCCCTTATTAGCGATCAGTTCGGATAAAGATTATACGCCGGTGAGTGCCAAGCAAAGCCAATTGGTAGAGGCTGTGCCTGACGGTCATTTAGTGGTGATTCAAAATGCTCGGCATTTACTGCCAATGGAACAGCCGGTTGCCCTTAACCAAGCCTTATTAACTTGGTTAAGTTCCTGCTAAATAAGGCTTAATGTAAGCTGGCTTTAGACGCAGGTTTATTCAGGTAATACCATAAAATCCCGTTTAACACCGCATTAGCCACCACACTAAACAGGGTTGGGTATAAACTATTCATGGGGGTGGAGGCGGGTAATAACATGGCTTGAATACCCACATTGACCATGCCAAATACGATAATAAAAATAACATAGTAATTAAATTGTTGGCGTCCTTTGTCTTTATATTGACGTAATTGTGTGCCAATCCAAATCAACCATAATGAAATCGCAATGTTTAAACTATAGCTAATCGCTATATAGGTTTTATTCAAACCCTGCTGTTCTAACAAGCTCCACATTTGTGAATTCGGATTGCTTACTAGTTCAATTAAGCCAAATACAATACCCACTAAACCGATTAAGGTAATTGCAATCAGCGTTGTGCCAATCACGCGAGGAATACGTGACGGTGCAGGTGATACATCGCTAACCACAGTTTTCGGCGGGCTATAAGGATTATTGTTATCCATGTCTTTATCCAGTTCTATTAAATGAGTCAGTGCCTATTTTAGCAGCTTTCGTAACCGATAGAGTTCGTCTAAGGCTTGGCGTGGGGTTAATTCATCTGGCTCAATAGCCTGTAAGGCGGCTTTAAGCAGCTCAGCAAGCGGGTCTTGCACTACTTCACGTACCGCATTTTCAAGCATAACAGGCGCAGGCGTATCAAAATTCAAAGCTAAGGTTTGCCCCACTTGCGGTTGTTGTCGACTGTGTTGCTCCATTGACACTAACTTTTTCTTAGCTTGGGCAATCACCCCTTTGGGTACTCCGGCTAATTGCGCTACTTGTATGCCGTAACTTTGGTTGGCTGGACCGTCTTTCACATTGTGTAAAAATACGATTTTGTCGCCGTGTTCTACCGCGTCGATATGCACATTAGCGATGGTGTTAATCTGTTCCGCCAATGACGTTAATTCAAAATAATGCGTGGCAAATAAGGTAAAGGCTTTGCGTTCACGCGCTAAGTGTTCCGCGAATGCCCAAGCCAGTGATAAACCGTCAAAGGTACTAGTGCCGCGTCCGATTTCATCCATTAATACTAAACTATGCGCCGTAGCATTATTTAAAATATTGGCGGCTTCGGTCATTTCCACCATAAAGGTTGAGCGTCCGGTGCTTAAATCATCATGTGCGCCAATCCGTGTAAAGATACGGTCTATATTGCCCAGTCGAGCGCTTTGCGCAGGCACAAAGCTACCGATATGCGCCAACAACACGATTAAGGCGATTTGCCGCATATAGGTGGATTTGCCGCCCATATTCGGTCCGGTAATCATCAACATGCGCCGCCGTGCATCCATATACAGATCATTCGGTACAAACGGCGTGTCTAACGTGGTTTCCACCACAGGGTGGCGACCGCCTTCAATTTGAATACCAGCGCCATCCACCAATGCAGGGCAGTTATAATTTAAGCTTACGGCACGTTCGGCAAAGTTATTCAAAACGTCTAATTCGGCAATTGCTTGCGCGGTTTGGCGTAACGCTAATAAGTGTTCGCTTAATTGTTGTAAAAGCTGTTCATATAAGGCTTTTTCGCGGGCTAAAGCACGTTCCCGCGCTGATAACACTTTATCTTCAAACTTTTTCAGTTCCGGCAGAATAAAGCGTTCTACACCTTTTAAGGTTTGGCGGCGAATGTAGTCAGCGGGAATTTTACTGAGTTGGCTTTGTGGAATTTCCACGTAATAACCGTGCACGCGGTTATACGCCACTTTGAGCTTATCAATACCGGTGCGGACTTTTTCGCGGGCTTCTAAATCCAATAAATATTGGTCGGCATGTTCACTAAGATTACGTAATTCGTCTAATTCCACGTCATAGCCTTCGGCGATTACGCCACCGTCTCGAATCACTACCGGCGGGTTTTCGATAATGGCTTTATCTAGTAATTGGCTAAGTTCCGTGTGTAAATCAAGCATGCTTAATAAGCGCTGTACACGCGGATTATCCAAAGTTTGCAAGTGTGTATGGAGGTGCGGAATAACGTGTAAGGAATCGCGTAAGGTAGATAAATCACGCGGTCGCGCCGAGCCTAAGGCAATGCGGCTGGCAATGCGTTCAATGTCGCCAATCCCGCGCAAACTGCTATGTAATACCTCATATTGAAACTGATTCTGTAAAGCAGCGACCGCTTGATGTCGATGTCGTAAGATATAGCGATCCCGCAATGGTTTATGCAACCAACGCCGTAATAACCGACTACCCATACTGGTTGCGGTTTTATCAATCACCGATAACAGCGTATTTTTATGCTCACCCGTTAAGCTATTTTCTAGTTCTAAATTCCGTCGACTTGCCGCATCCAACATAATGCCATCGTCGCATAACTCTAATACAAGGCTCGTGATATGCGGTAATGCCGTGCGTTGGGTTTCTTGCACATAATTTAACAATGCGCCTGCCGCATTAATCGCCACCGTCAAATGCTCACAACCAAACCCCGCTAAATCTTGTGTGCCAAATTGGCGTAATAACAAGCGGCGCGCTGTATCGTAATCAAAATGCCAAGTCGGGCGGGCAGTGCAATATCGCGTTTTGGCAAACGTTGGTTTCCAATCTTCATCATGTAAGATTTCTGCCGGTTGCAAGCGTTCTAATTCATTGTGTAAGGTGCTGCTAGAATCCAATTCTTGCACCGTAAAACGCCCGGTGCTTAAGTCAATTGCGGCTAAGCCAAAGTTTTGTTTGTGCTCAACCACAGACAGCAAAATATTATCGCGGCGATCTTCCAGCAAATAATCGTCGGTAACCGTGCCGGGCGTAAGTAAACGGGTAATTTTACGCTCAACCGGACCTTTCGATTTGGCAGGGTCACCAATCTGTTCACAAATCGCTACCGATTCGCCCGCTTTTAATAAACGCGCTAAATATTGCTCGACCGCATGATAAGGTACACCCGCCATTGGAATCGGTTCGCCTGCGGAATTGCCGCGTGCCGTCAGCGTAATATCTAATAAAGCCGCAGCGCGTTTGGCATCTTCATAAAACATTTCATAAAAATCACCCATGCGGTAAAACAGCAAAATAGACGGGTATTCTGCTTTTAAACGCAGGTATTGCTGCATCATCGGGGTATGCTGATTCAATTCTTTTGGGTCAAGCATTGCTAATTCTATTCGGGGTAAAAGCCAGAGGGGGTTGCCTCTGGCAATTTTACTATGCTTTACGCATTTAGGGGTGACTGATTACCGAACTATTTGTGGACAAGGTTCATAACGGCGGGTTAAGTGTACCGGATAATTTTGCAAATGCTTGTTTAGGCTCGAGTTCTGTTAAATCTAGGGCTTGAAAGCGGGCTTTATCACTGTGTAAGCGCAAAATCGTATGTTGATGATTGGCTTGGCTGATATAACCATTAAATTGGATTTGTTGCAGTGCTTGACTGCTATCAGCCGTAAACAATTCATAACAACTGCGCAATGCTATTTGATAGAGCGTGTCTTCATAAAGTTGTTTAAGTTCTTTATCGTTTAAATGTACTTCACGTACTAAATTACTGTTTTTTATACCAATGACTTTTTGCAAACTGGGTAGTTGTGTTAACACTGGCAAGCGATACTGTACCGTTAATAATTGTGCAGCGGCTTGATAGTCTAAGCTGAATTGCTTGTGAAAACCGTCTGGATACGCTGAATCGCTTAACACCATATCGCAATAATCCAACACTGCGCTGATTTCTTGCCGTTTATAAGCCGCTTGGAAGTCGTCGATTTGTTGGTTAGTGGTTTGAATTTTTTTAAGATCAATCCGTTGGACGGAATTCCACTGCTTCAGTTCTGCTTCATAAGTTTGTTGTGCCGCTTGTAAGCGTTGATTGTAGCGTTCTAACTCTTTGGCATTTTGTACTTCAATTTGCGAATGGCGCACTTGCCAACGCTGCATGATTTGCTCATTCGTGGTTTGGTAAGCTTGTAAGGCTTGTTGATAAGCTGTTTCCGCTAATTGTTCTTGTTTAGTCTTAATCGGTTTCAGCCATTTGCCCAATAAACTGGGTGGCGTATAAAACTGCTCGCGTTGCGGGGCAGGATTGAATTCTGGGCGCACCGGTAACTTAAATAGCGTCGGCTTTTCAATCATCGGTGGAATAGGTTTCGGCGCAACCTCAGGCAAGGCAATTTTAAGTGTTTGCCAATCAATGCGTGGGTCGCGTTGTAACGCAGCGTGCAATAAATGCTGTAAATCGAATAACGCTTGTTGTGCCACTTGATTGCGTAGGGCAATGACATCTGGTGTATTAGCCGCCTGTTTCGCTTGTTGTTGCCATTGTTGTTCCCACTGCGCTAATTGCCATTGAGCGCGTTGCTGCGCAATATATGTATTACGCCCTTTGATTTCCCGTCGTTTGCCCAATTGAGGATGTTCTATTGTGACCGCATAGGTGTTTTGCATCATAACCCGCCAAAATCTCTAATTAAGGTCAGAAAAATAACTACTGTAGTGAGATGCTAACTAATTCAGCAGATAATTCATAATAAAATTTTATTTTATTTATTAATAACTAATATGGGCTGAATTTTCTTAGAAATCTTTAATTTTCAGAAAAATTCGCTACAGTCAATTTTCTTAAGCTTGAGTGTCATGATGTTTAGTATTCATCCTTATCAACCTTTGGTTGAACATCAACAGTTGTTACGCCAATGTCGGGCATGCGCCGCTATGATTCCGCCAGTGATTGTGGGCGAGCCTGTATTAACGCCGATTTTGTCACTTGGACAAGCACCGGGTATTCATGAAGGCGAGATAGGGCGGCCGTTTGGTTGGACGGCTGGACGAACTTTGTTTAAGTGGTTTGAATCCATTGGCGTAGACGAAGCAACCTATCGGCACAATGTGTATATGTGTGCGGTGTGCCGCTGTTTTCCGGGGCGCAATCATAAAGGCGGGGATCGTGTGCCTGATAGGCAAGAAATTGCCAATTGCGCCCATTGGTTACAAACTGAAATAGGCTTATTACAACCTCAACTGATTATTTTGATTGGCAAATTGGCTATTCAGCAATTTTTACCCGTGTCTAAGCTAGATGCAGTAGTAGGACGTTTACATACTGTGCTGCTAAATGAACGTGAAGTACAACTTGCCCCTTTGCCGCATCCATCCGGCTTATCCACTTGGTTTCGTACTGAACCGGGTAAAACCTTATTAAATCAATCGTTAATAGCGATTCAAGCGCATCCGGCATGGCAAAACTTAATGAAAGCTAATAAATAATTGTGCATTGGCGCTAGCGCGAGACTTCGGTATAGTACGCGGCTATTAGTTACAGTTAGATAATGATTTTACCGGAAAATGACCGATTATCGGGGAATTTTGCTGGAGTTATACGCGGCTGGTTTAGCGGCGGTACACGGTGAGTGGACAGTGTATCAAGCTCTGCAAACACAACAGGTAGTATTACCTTATCACGTTGTCGCCATCGGCAAAGCCGCAGAAGCTATGTTTCTAGGCGCACAACGTTATTTACAAGCTCAATTGTCATCTGCTCTGATTATTACCAAGTACGGGCATAGCACAGACAAAACCCAACACTTAGCCAATGTTAGTGTGATTGAAGCAGGTCACCCTGTACCTGATGAAAACTCACTACGTGCGGGGGCAGCTTTATTAGCCTATTTGCAAGCCTTACCCACCGATGCGCCTTTATTATTTTTAATTTCGGGCGGGGCTTCCAGTCTCGTCGAAGTCTTAGCCGCAGATTGGACACTAGCAAAATTACAACAAACCACTCAAGGCTTATTAGCAGATGGTTCAACCATTGAACAAATTAATGCTATTCGTCGCCAAACCTCAGCCATAAAAGGCGGTAAGTTATGGCAATTTATTAATAATTATCAAGTTAATGGCTTATTTTTGTCAGATGTACCAAGCAATGACGTGCAGGTTATTGGTTCAGGTCTATTATTTCCCCCGCCGACGCATGTGAATTTTACATGGCAATTGGTTGCGACTAATCAGCAAATGCTAGCGGCGATTCAGGCGGCAGCGTTTAAACAAGGTTTGCCCGCGCAAATCATGCCCGAATTTTTACAAGGTGAAGCTACTGAGGTAGCAGTAAATTGTGTGAATAATTTGCACAATAATCCAGCAGGCGTTTATATTTGGGGGACTGAAACTACGGTAATCCTCCCCACTCAACCGGGGCATGGTGGACGCAATCAACATTTAGCGCTAGCCGCTGCCTTAGCTTTACAAGCCAATGAGACTATTTATGTATTAGCGGCGGGTTCAGACGGTACGGATGGTGTGACAGACGATGCGGGAGCTATGATTGATAACCATACCTTACAGCGGGGGTATTTAGCCAATCTTGACCCAGTGACTTGTTTAAATACCGCCGATTCCGGTACTTTTCTAGAAGCCAGCGGCGATTTAATTCACGTTGGCGCGACGGGCACAAATGTAATGGATGTCATCATTGGCTTGAAACTGTAATGCAAAATTTATATAGCGCGGCTTATGCCTGTTTAATGCAAACCGATATAGAACAAAAACTACAAGGTGCCACTGCTTTATATGCAGCATGGCAAGCAGGCGATTTAATACGTGAATCCACATTAGACGCGGTGCAAACAGTCGCTGTACCGGGTAGACCGGCTCAACCTGAGTTAGTACATCATCGGCAAGTCAAGCAGCGCAATATTGGCAGCGATGCGGGTAAAAAAGCCTTATTACACGCAGTAGCGCATATTGAATTTAACGCGATTAATTTAGCCTTGGATGCCGTGTATCGGTTTCGTGATATGCCGCATGCTTATTATGGCGATTGGTTGCAAGTCGCGGCTGAAGAAGCCTATCACTTTGATTTGGTGCGGCAGCGTTTAGCAGTGTTTGATTGCCAATACGGTGATTTACCCGCACACAATGGTTTATGGGAACATGCCTTAAAAACCGATTATGACGCAATGGTACGCATGGCTTTAGTGCCGCGCGTATTAGAGGCGCGTGGTTTAGATGTCACACCGCCTATGATGCAGCGCCTAACCGAAGTGGGTGATTTAGAAACAGTAGCAGTATTAGAGATTATTTTACGCGATGAAATCGGACATGTACGGATTGGCTCACGTTGGTTTCGTTATCTTTGTGAACAACGCGGGCTAGAGCCAGAAGCTACCTTTCGTCGGTTATTAATCGAAGTATTACAATCACCTGTACGCAGCCCTTTTTATACCGAAGGGCGTCTACAAGCCGGTTTTACTGCGTTTGAGCTTGAACAATTATTAGAATTGGAACGGAAATGGGTGCAAGAAATAAGCTTATAGGTTATTTTTATGTCTTGATAATTAATTAATATTAGAATACTTCAATGATTTTGCACTATATCAATCATTGAAAATTTTTGGATTCAACCAGATTTTTATATGCAATAGGAGTTCGTGTGTTAGTGAGAATGTCTGCCGCAAATGTGTTTGTGGTCTCTGCCGCTGTGTCGCTTATTAGCTTATTCGGTAGTTCATCAGCTTACGCAGCGTGTGATCAATATTCCCCACAAGAATTACATGCACTGTCCACCCAGTATCAATACGAAATTTACAACGCCGCGCGTAATCAGCGTATTAACCCCAATTTAATCAAGGCGGTTATTACGGCTGAAAGCTGTTTTCGGGAAGGTGCGCGCTCTAATAAAGGCGCTGGTGGTTTAATGCAATTAATGCCGGGTACAGCACGGCGTTTCGGTGTCACAAACCGCTTTGATAGTGTTGAAAATATTGAAGGGGGCGCACGTTATCTACGTTGGTTATTAAATCGCTATGGTGGTAGTGTGACTCATGCGGTTGCTGCGTATAATGCAGGTGAAGGGCGGGTAGATGTTTATGGCACAGCCGTACCTTTCCAAGAAACCCAAACTTATACCCGTCGTGTCCTGAATGCTTACAATAAGTTGTCTGGTAATTACCGCCCACAACCTCAACGTGCCCAAGGGGTAAGAGCAGTTTATCAGCCTGCGGTTAATCGTCAGGTGCAACAAGCCAGACCTTACCTTGCGTCTTATCAGCGTCCAGCGCCAGCAAAAGCCGAAGTCGGTTATTTACCCTCTGGTGGTTTTATTCAAACACGTGGTGTGGTAGCAACTAAAGCTGAAATGGATGCTTGCCAAGTGAAATCGCGTACTTTATATACAGCAACAGGCTTTGACACCATTCAAAGTGTGGCGCGTAAATACGGAATGGATGCGAAATATTTAGCACGTTTAAATGGTATTGGCGCGCCCTTCCAGTTAGAGCGTGGGCAACGTTTGCGGGTTGAAATTTGCCAACGAGCAGGTGATAACGCAACGGCATCCAGTAGCAATAAGACCATTGCACAAATTAGCAGCGCTAACCAAGTGCAAAAAGATGGTCGCTGGGGCTGGGAATTCTAAGCAATTCTCGTCTTAACGGATGGGTTTAAATCGGAAGTCCATGTTTATTGGGCTTCTGTACTCATGTATTGGCTGAAACTAATTTATTAAAATGCAGTAGCCGATTGTGAACTTTGCTTATTAAACAATAGTTATACCCTATATAGATCAGTTTATATCCATTCGTCCGGAAATGATTAAGTCTGTCTGAGCTTGCTCCGATAATTAAAGTCTCGCTGTTAGACTCTCCCATCAACTCGGGCTGGCTATATGGATAAAGAACTAGAACAAGCAATTTGGAAATTTAATTTCAGACCCGATAGCTATGTGCATGAAAGTTGGCTGAAATTAATGCCCGAAGGGGAAATCTTAGCAAAACTTATTCAACAGCCTAGTAATAGCCGTGCTTACGGCAATGTCGCTTGGTATGTTTTGTCGCGTTTAGGCTTAGCGGATAATGTGTTTTTTGATTTTTCTAAACCTTTGACCCGTATTGTGTTATGGCCAAGTAAAGATATTGAACAATTGGTCTTATATATCGGTGCAGTTTTTCACGCCAAATTATTAAGTAAGATTATTCAGCGCGATGACTTAATCAAAATTCAGCGGTTGTTAGGGGATGAGTTGTTTAGCTTTATGCAACAGCGTGCGCCAGCGATTGGGCATAAAGTCAGTATGACGCTGGCGTTGCCAAGTGAATTAAGTTTAAAACAACGGATTATTTTGGTGGGCTTACTTTGTTTGCGAGCAGCATTACATGTTTACCCAGATACTGTGTGGAAACGTTTAATGTTTAAGCTGGATAGAGCTTGGTATGTGGATTGGAAACAACATGCTAAGTTGGGTTCTCCCTTTATGGAACAAGCAGATGAATGCTCTGTGTTAATCCAAAAGGTGGCCATTGACATTAGAATGGGGGTCAATCGTGACGGTAAGATTCTTTTCGGTTAAACCTTTGGAAACACAAATTCGTCCGGGGCAAAAGATTTTAAAAGCCAACGATTATGAACAGTTAGTCGAATACGGACAATTTACGCAAATCTTGGAAGATCGTTTAAAGCAACGTGAACAAGCCATGTCAGTAGAGCTTGAACACGCGGTGAAACGCAGTGAAACCCAAGGATTAGAGCGTGCTAATCAACAAGCGACGATTAAGATGGTTGAATTTACGCATGCAATGCAGCGCTATATTCAAGCGTTAGAACCGCAGTTAGTGGAATTGGTGTCAGTCGCAGTACGCAAGGTTATTCAAGGCTTTGATGATGAAGAACGCGTACGCCAAGCCGTCTTAAGTGGCTTAGAGGTTGTGCGGGGTGGCAATAAACTGATTGTACGTGTGAATCCGCAATTGCAACCTATGGTCAGTGAATATCTAGAATCTGTACCACATCGTTTCAGTGGAATTGAGGTGGTCGGGGATACCCAGTTAAGCACTGACGATTGTATTGTGGAATCGGATATTGGCGTAGTAAATTCAGGACTAAAAAGCCAATTGGCAGCGGTGGATTATGCACTTAGACAAGTGGCTTATGGGCAGTCTGCTGAATAATTTCTTTAACCTTTTCTAGTTGTAAAATGGTTTCACTGGACTTTTTACGTGCCTGTTCTACCACTGTTTCCGCCTGCCGCATGCCTTGGCGAATACTATCTAACTCCGTATGCAGGCGAGTTTCTTCCTGTTCAAGCTCATTTAATTTTTCATGATAACTTTTCATCGTCTGCACATTAAACGGCTGATCTTGCAGCGAATGAAAGAGCTTATCCTGATAATCAATACGCCACTGTTTGAATTCAGTAATTTGCTGTTGTTTGCTAAAAATTTGATTATGCCAACCGTCTAAAATCTGGCGTTGGGTTTGTAATTCAATGAATTGCTGCTCCATCCGCCGATTGCGCAGCATCTTTAATTTTTCTAAATCATTCATGCACTAAACACTCAATTGGATCAAGTGTGAAACCATTGCATCAAAAGGGGTATGATCGTGCGCCGTTTGTTTTAAAAATTGCTGGATTGCGGGCATTTTGCGAATGGCTTCATCAGCTAGGGGGTCTGAACCATGTTTATATTCACCCACCCGTACTAAAAATTCTACTTCTTTATATTTAGCTAGCAAATTACGCAGATGAGCGGCAGCCGCACGGTGTTCTGGCGTAACTAAGCGCGGCATAATCCGGCTTAAGCTGGCTAACACATCAATCGCAGGATAGTGATTCGCAGAGGCGAGTTCCCGCGAAAGAATAATATGTCCGTCTAATAAACCGCGTACCTCATCCGCAATCGGGTCACCCATATCGTCGCCTTCCATCAAAATTGTATAAAAGGCAGTAATAGAACCATGCGCAGAATTGCCAGCCCGTTCAACCAGTTTAGGTAATTCGGAAAATACAGAAGGTGGATAACCCCGTCTGGCAGGTGCTTCACCTGCCGCTAAACCAATTTCGCGTTGGGCGCGGGCAAAACGTGTTAACGAATCCATCAGCAATAACACATTTTTGCCCTGATCTCGGAAATATTCGGCCACCGCTGTGGCGACATAGGCCGCTTTTAAGCGTTCAATGGCGGGACGGTCAGAAGTGGCAACGGTTAGAATGGTTTTAGCCATGCCTTCTTCGCCTAAAGCTTCTTCCATAAATTCGCGTACTTCGCGTCCACGTTCACCGATTAAGGCGACGACAAATACATCCACTTGCGCATGTTTAACTAACATACTCATGAGGGAACTTTTGCCCACACCTGCACCCGCAAATACGCCAATGCGTTGCCCAATGCCACAGGTTATTAAACCGTCCATTGCGCGAATGCCCAACGACAGCGCGTGATTCACAGGGCGGCGTGATAACGGGTCGGGTGGATTGGCATAAATGGGATAAAATTGTTTTAAGGTCGGAATTGCGCCATTATGATTGTCCTGAATACGTCCAATCCCATCTAAAATACAGCCGCGTAAGGCTTCGCCCACTCCCACTTCTAGGACTTTGCGAGTGGCGGTGACTTGAGTATGGGCGGATACACCGTGCATATCGCCAATCGGTGCAAGCAGTGCAATATTTTGTTCAAAACCAATGACTTCAGCGGGAATTTCACGCGATTCGCCCGCATTTCTTAAAATACACAATTCGCCTAATTTAACCCTTGGCACAATAGCACGCACAACTGTACCCGTCACTTGCATAATGCGCCCGTGTAAGGTCAGCGGTTGGCAGGTTTCTAAGGCAGCGCGCATCCGTTCAGGTGTTTTAATGTTCTGTAACAGCGCTTGAATATTATCATCCATTGTCTAGCCCCCTTTAAATTAAGCGAATTTCGCCAACAGGTTTTAAGGATACGGCTGGGGTAAGTTCCAACATGGACAAAACGGGTAAATCGCTAAATTCTGCTTCAATATGTTTGCGTACATGCCGCCGTAAATCTAAGCCAGTTAAAATCACTGGGCGCACAGGTAACGTTTTATCTTGGCGAGATTGTGCTTCTAAGTTGCGTAAATTTTCCGCAAAACGTTGGCTAATGTCAGGGGCAAGTGCGAAAAATACACCGGAAGGCGTTTGTCGAATACTGCCTTGTAGCAGCTTTTCGGTTTCAGGCGCAAACATGTAAACCGGCAATATACCTTGCCCATTAGTAATGCTATAGGAAATTTGCCGTTTAAGATTCATGCGCACGCGCTCGGTTAGCATATTCGTGTCTTTTTCAGCTTCACCAAACTCGACTAACGTTTCCATAATTTGCCGTAAGTCCCGAATCGACACGCCTTCGCTGAGTAAGCGCCGTAAGATGTCAACGGATTTAGTACTAGGGGCGGCGCGTTGCGCTTCGCGTACTAATTCAGCATAACTGGCTTGCTCCATTTTGCTATACAGCGTATGCAACTCTTGAATACCAATAAAATCAGCCGCATGCTTACGTAATAAATAAGCCAAATGCATACGGATATTTTGAATATTGGTTTGTGCTGGGCGATTGACTAATGCTGTAGACGAATCCGCATTTGCATCAATCGTCGCTGGCGTATTATTAGTGCTTAACTTAGCAATTGCCACGGGAATACCGCGAATGGAGATACGATAGGTATCCGGTTCAAGTTGTGAAGAAATCCGTAAGCTAATGCCAGATAATGGTACACCTAAATCTTGATAGAAAGCGCGGCGCACATGGGTAAACTCTTGGTCGAGTTCTTCAAGCGAGAATAAATTTTTAGCTTGTTCAGGTAGTTCAACCAAGACGGGCGCTAAAGGCGTCATATCTTCTAGCGCCATTTTATTGTCTGTACCCACTTGTATACCGCTGGCGGTCGGTGCTTGCCCAATTACAGTAATGACTTCAGCGTCTGCAAAATCTTGTTTCATCTGGGCTTTTCTTAAGACATAACCAGTGAACCCTAATAATCCGCTTAAAAAGAAAAATACCATTGTCGGGAATCCGGGCACTAAACCCATACCGGCTACAATGCCAGAGGCGGCAATCAACGCACTGGGGCGACCTAATAGTTGTTGTCCGATTTCTGCACCAAGATTACTTTCATCATCCGTGCGTACCCGTGTAACAATAATACCGGCAGTAATGGAGATAAACAGCGCAGGAATTTGTGAAACCAATCCATCCCCAATGGTCAAGATTGAATACAGTTGTAAAGCATCCCCCGCCGCCATACCGCGTTGCGTCATGCCAATAATTAAACCGCCTAAAATATTGACGACAATGATAATAATGCCTGCAATCGCGTCACCCTTAACGAATTTCATAGCACCGTCCATTGCGCCATACAATTGGCTTTCACGTTCTAATTTAGAACGACGTGAACGAGCTTCCGCTAAAGTAATAACGCCTGCGCGTAAGTCGCTGTCAATGCTCATTTGTTTGCCGGGCATGGCATCTAACGAGAAACGTGCACTGACTTCGGCAATCCGTTCTGAACCTTTGGTAATGACTATAAATTGAACGATGGTGATAATTAGAAATACCACTAAGCCGACTACTAAATTGCCGCCAACTACGAATTCACCAAAGGTCTGAATAATGTGCCCCGCATCGCCTTGTAATAAAATTAAGCGAGTTGTAGCAACCGCTAATGATAAGCGGAATAGAGTGGTGAGCATTAAGACTGAAGGAAAAGATGAGAATTCAATTGGTGAGGAAATATAAATGCTCAACATTAATAATAAGATAGCAATTCCCATGTTGAGACCAATCAACATATCGACCACTACCGTTGGCATCGGCAAAATCATCATAAAGATGATAGAAACTAGCAAAAAGGCTAGTGCCACGTCACTACGTTGGGTGAGTCGATTTGCTAAATCTTGTACAGAATTGGCCGCCATGAACACGAGCCTCGCTTATCGTTATTGGAGTTATGGAGCTACCGGTGTGGAATAAAGCATACGCCCATTCACCCCAATAATCTTCACTTGACTGCCAGCCGGACAATCTTGTCCAGACAAAGACCAGTTTTGGTTATTTAAGCGAATCGTGGTTTTGCCATCGACAATGGGATTGGTTAGCGTTACGACTTGCCCGATAAAACGTTTGCCCGGTGGTTCGGAAATAGCCGTTTTAAATGCGTAAGCCCAGTCTGAAAATAAAGGTGCTAACAAGACAAATAAGGCAATTAAAGGCAATTGCCAAATAAGCATGGTATCAGGTGATAAAAACATTAAGACACCCGCAATCGCTGCACCAATCCCTAACCATTTTTGCCAATAAAAAGTTAGCCGTTGATTATATTTACTGGCTTGCGCATTTTTTTGTTTTAACGCTTGCGATGCTTCAAAAATATAATAATGTAACTGTGCTTTAAAATTATCACCAGTAAATAGTTCTTTTAAATTCTGGAGACGTTGTTGAGAAGGAGATAAGTTATTATTTGCTTGCGAATCCATTATTTTTGTCCTTTTGGTGTTTTACGCATTGCGTTGGCCACCCGTTCAATACTGGAATCGGGAATATATTGGTCAATTTTGCCTTCTTCCAATAATAGTTGCGCTAATGTCGGGTCTATAATTGTGGGTACATTTTCAATTTGCGCAATCTCAACCATTTTGCGTGCCATTAGTCCTTTACCAATAGCAACAATAACGGGCAAGGGGGTTACACCTGCTTCGTACTGTAGGGCAATCGCAGCACCCATGTCTAGTACCAGTAGCCGAGCGGTTTTAATGCGCTTTTGAATATCTTGTTCAGAGATTTCCTTTCTTAAACCAGATAATGCCCCACGTATATGTGGATCGCCCATCATATCTTTCATTTCTTGTTTAACTTCTTCTTTAGTCATCCGTTGCTGTTTCATAAACTGCATACGTTGATAAGCATAATCCATAACCGCTAAAATAATTAAAACAGGTAATACATATAAATAGAGCTTTTTAATTAATAATTCGGTTAGGTCGATAGCACAAGGTAGGTTACATTGATTAATAGGGTGCAAGAATTCTTTAATGCCCCAGCGAATCACAATCCATAAAATAATTGCAAGTATTAAAGTTTTAACCAGTGAAATTAAGGTTTGCACCACTTGCTTACCTGAAAAAATCCGTTTTAAGCCTTCAGCAGGGTTGAGGCGCTCTGGTTTAGGAATAATCGGATCAAAGGCTAATAAAAAGCCAAATTGCATAATGTTACCAATAATGCCCGCTAATACCATTAGTAATGAAAAAGGCAACATAATGCCAAATACGGCTTTTTTTACAATAACATCAAATACCAAGGATAAGGCTTGATAAAAGTCGATAGTGACTAAATAAGGAATGACTTCCAACATTTCTTTTAATTGGACTTTGAGCCAATCCCATGAAAGCCAAAAATACAAAACAACTAACACTAAACTTAAGGCGGTGGGAACATCGCTACTGCGGGGAACTTGTCCTTTTTTTCGAGCTTCCGTGAGCTTTCGCGGGGTGGCTTCTTCTTGCTTATCGCTTTGATCGCTCATTTTAGCAGTGACTCCAAGATGCTAAAATTACCCGCTAATTTAAAGAAAACATCTTTTATATAATCTGCAATAAAATTTAAGTACAAAATTAATAAGAAAAAGGCTACTGCACTTTTAATAGGCATCGCTTGTAAAAATATATTCAATTGCGGCAAGAAGCGCCCTACTAACCCCGAACCAATGTCAATTAAGAATAAAATAGCCATAATAGGCGCGGCTATTAAAATGGCGGTGTACATCAGAGAGTCAAACTGACCTAAAATAAATTTAATAGTGAGAGGATTAATATGTGGAATAAAGCTTTCAATAGGCCAAATTTGGTAACTAGTAAAAATAACATTAAGAAGTAATAGGAAGCCCCCAGTAGTCATCATTAAGACATTCAGCAACATGCTGAATAGGTTGCCAATAGGGGTTGTCATACTCTGATTTTGTTGGGAGAAAATAAGAGCCGACATAGCCCCACGCTGCATATCAATTAAAAATCCGGCTGCCTTTAATGCCCAAAACGGTATACTTAATACGTAGCCCATTGTAAAACCGATGATGCCTTCTTTAATTAATAAAAATAAGGCATGCTCAAAGGTAATTGGGTTTGCGGTAAGTGTTGGAAAGGTCAAAGGTAGTAAAAACATGGACACAATCATGATAATGCCATTACGCAACTGGCTTGGTACTAAGGGTTCTGCCAGAATTGGCATTACCATGAAGGCAATTAGTGTCCGAGTTAGGGTTAATGCCCAAACTACTAAGCCTTGTTGAATAATTTCAATTGGCATTAGCGATAATGAGTGCTGGGGATTTGGTCAAATAGGGTCTGAGTAAAGCTAATTAATTCAGGTCCCATCCAGCGTACCGTTGCCGCAATGGCAAATACAGCGGCGATTAATTTAAAACCGTGAGGTAAGGTTTGTTCTTGTATAGAGGTTAAGGCTTGGAATAAACCTACTAAGAGACCCACTAAGGTTGTAATAATAATAGTAGGCATCGACAGATACAAAACTAGTTGCATAGCTTGTATCGTATAATGCATGATTTGGGTCTCGTTCATAATGCTAATAACTCAATAATAAGCCGTGGATTAAACGCGACCAGCCATCAATTAATACAAATAGTAATAACTTAAATGGCATAGAAATAGTCGTGGGTGAAACCATAATCATACCCATTGAAATTAAAATATTGGATATGATTAAGTCGATAATAGCAAAGGGTAAATACAGTAAAAAACCTATTTGAAAAGCCGTAGTTAATTCACTGACTAAAAAAGAGGGAGTTAAGACTAACAAATGATCGTTTGTCATCTCTTTAGCATATTTTTCCGGCCATAATTTATTGGCAGTTTGGATAAAAAATTGCCTTTCTGCTTCAGTAGAATGTTTGGATAAAAACTTGCGTAAGGGATTACTACTTTCTGATAAGGCATTTACCAATTCTGGATTGCCAATATCCTGTAGGTGTACATTGTGTGTTTTATAGATTTCATAACTTTCCATTGCCACCGGTGCCATGATGTAGATGGATAAAATAATGGCAATACCGCTAATAGCCATATTGGGTGGTTCTTGTTGTAAGCCCAGTGCACTACGCATTAAATGCATAACCACCACAATTTTTACAAAAGAAGTGACCATAATGGCTAAAAATGGCGCTAACCCCAGCATGGTTAAGCCAGCGGCTAGGATTATAGGATTGGGTAAGCTCTCCATAGACCTTATGGGCTACCTTTAGCTTGTTTGCCAAATAAGTTCAGAATGCGAACTCCCAAACGCCCATTGATCTCGACTAATTCGCCTTGCCCAAGAATACGATTCTGTGAGCGAATTTGTACAATTTCGGGTAATTGACTATTGAGTTCGAGCACATAACCGGGGCGTAACTGACGCACTTCATTAAACGATAAAGTTTTTTGACCTAAATCGAAGGAGAGTTGCACCGGAATTTGTGCAATATGGTCAATTGTTGGTTTTTGTTCTTGGTCGGTCATGGGCATTGTCCAGTCTGAATTAATGACAAGTGCATTTTTTTCGGTAGAAGTAAAAGCCGCTGCACAATGCAGTCCGGAATTTAACCAGACATGTAAGCGTCCGGTTTCTTGGAATTGTGTGTCTTCTAATAGCAAAATATCGGAAGGTGCTAACTGATTCAGTTCTTGCATCGAAATTGCAAGGCTACTGATTTCAAAGCGTAATGTTGTAATATGATCTTCCCACTCTAAATTATTATCAGAGGGCCAAAACCGTAGACGTTCTTGTAAGTGGGGGTAAAGCTTTTCATCCAACATTAGCAACCCAAAGGTTTTACTTAAGGGTTGTTGATCGGCAATTTGAAATTCTTGTAATTCAAAATTAATTGGCAAGGAATACTGTTTGCTTTGCGTTTCAGCGCTCAACGATTGCACATGAATCTTCATATTCAAAGCCAGTTCGGCTTGCTGTAATAGACGACTATGCGCTGTTTCCACCACGTTAATCGCTAAATTTTCAGGGAGCTTGCTTAATAGTTCTTCAGGGACAAATTGCTGGATTTTTTCAGCATGTACCCAGCGGGATAACCATAAACCAGCCGTTGTATTGCCTAAGCCTAGAGTCAAGCTAATAGGACACAGTAATTGTGTGCTGACATTACCGGGCTGTAAGTGAACACGTACGGCAATTTTACCTTCTGGATCTAATGGAAAAGCAAATCCGGCTGTTTTATTTAACAACAGATTATTAAGTCGTATCGCTGCAAGCGACAACTGCGGTAATTTAATAGGTTGGTATGCTGGGCTACTTTCTCGCATTGTTGTTATATGTCCCCAATTCCTACTTGGATTAGCAGGATGCCGCCAGTGTAAAGGGCTTAAGGCAATTTATGAAACATCAGGGGATAAGTGGAAGTGATTGGCAGATAATCTGCGCAAGGCTTTTTGCCCTAGAACCACTCAACTTGCTTTTTATGGACGTTTGTCTTGTCTTGATTGGATAGCCAGAGGCTTCGGGATAAATTAACTCTATTAATAGTAGCCCGGAAGTTGGGTAATGAACAGGATTTTTAATGCGATTCATGCTTTGCTCTTTAGTCTTATTGCCAGCATAAGCCTAGCCAGTCAAGCTGCACCCTTGCCTTGGAAAGGGCAGTATTCGCATTTTTCAGATCAAGAGCCTTTGAGTGAAGTGTTAAAAGCTTTAGCGTCTGAACACAGTACACCTATTGTGATTAGCCCTAAAATCAAAGAAGTAGTGAGCTTACATTACAAAGAAATTGAGCCAACCGTTTTGTTAAAAGAATTAGCCAAAAACTACGGGTTAATTTGGTATTACGATAAGCAATCACTGTATATCTATAAAAAAGATGAAGTGCAGAATGGCTCGGTCAGTATGAGAAAGATGTCACCGGCTGATTTTACGGCTGCATTACAACGTTTGGAGGTCTTGGATGACCAATTTCAATGGCAAGCCTCCGAAGTGGACAATATTGTGTATTTTACTGGCCCTGAACGTTTTGTGAGTGCTGTATTAGATATGGCGAAAGTAATGGACACTCAACAGTTAGATCGTCAACAGATCTATCGCTGGGTGGATAAAAAGGGTGTAGTAAATTTTAGTTCAGATAAACCGTTAAGTACCAAAAATCCCAACGTTGATATTCAGGCCAAAGACCAATTCCCCGGCTTTACCGTTGTTGATGTTGTTAAAGATAACGATAAAAAATAGGTATAACTGATATGGCAGTGCAACATTCACCGTTTATTTTAAAAGTGTTGAGCGGGGCAAATGCCGGTGCATCAGTACGCTTAAAACAAGGTACGGTTGTGATTGGGCGTTCGATGGCGTCCGATATTATTTTACATGACGAAAGCATTGCTGATCGGCATTTAGAATTGCAAATTGGGGCAGATGAAATTCAGTTATTGCCATTAGCTACCCCAGTATTTGTAGATGGAGTCGATGTGAGTAATCGTAGCTCCAAATTAGAACCCTATAAGCGTGTGAATTTGGGTGCGGTAGAGTTGGTTGTGTTGGATACGCGTCGGGTAGCGCCTTTAGCAGGTGCAACGGAACAAGCTAAACAAAGCAGCAATCAGAATACACACTCGCAAGCCAACAGTACTGTCTCGGCAGCGGATGGTGTTGTGCCCAGCAAGAAAAAATGGAATGACAAAACTTATTTAGCTATTGGCTTGACTCTCTTGTTATTGGGCAACTTATGGTATTTCCTGCCAAATCTAAAGCAATTAACCAATAAATTAGGTTTGCGCCCTTCGGCTGAACAACAAGCTGAAAGTATGTTAAGTGGTCTTGGTGAGACTGGTTTACAACGAGTAGTGAATGCTGATGGTTCGAGTGTGATTAGCGGTTATGTACCCACTACAAGTAAGCGTAATGAACTGATTTGGACACTACGCCGTGCAGGTATTAATGCCAATCTCAATATCTATTCACAGGAAGAAATGCTGGAAAATGCCCAGATGATCTTACGTTCAATGGGCGAAACCGGTATCGCTTTTACCCAAAATCCGCCGGGTAATTTACAAGCTAAGGGTGTGGCGCGTAGTACGGATGTATGGCAACAGGCTAAACAAACTATTTTGTCTGATGTGGGTGGAGTGAAGCAGATAGATGATGCGGGTGTGCAAACAATAGACAGTTATATGACGTTATTTGCGCAGTTCGTCGAGAAAAAGGGGCTGATTAGCCGCTTACAGATTACTAAGGATTCAGGCAACGTTATAGTTAAAGGCGACTTAACGCAAAATGAGATTGAGCAGCTTAAACGTATACGCAATGAGTTTATAGAAACTTACGGAGCTGCTAACTATCCATCCATTGTTCTAAATGTAGTTGATATGAAGAGCAAAATTAAACTTGCAATTCGTAGTGTAAGCGTAGGCAAGATACCTTATCTAGTGTCAAAAGATGGCAAAAAATATATGGAAGGCTCTAAGTTAAGTGACAATTATTTTGTGAAATCTATCAAACCAGACCATGTAGTGCTAAGTACGCAGGGTATGGATATTCCCTTTTATTACGGTATTGAGGAAGGAAAATAATGATGCTGCAAATTGAGCAAAATCTTAGAAATGATGTTTCTGGATTATATAAAAACGAATTACTCAATAAATTTGCTCAACTTTCTTCAGAAATTCGTTACGAATTAAATCAAGGCGTAGAACCAGAAGAATATGATCGTCTTAGCAAATTTTTATTAGCGCTAGACGCGAGTTCAGAAGTTGTTGAACAAGTCTGGACACAAGTAAATTAACGGAAGACATGTAAACGCCATGTCTAGCTCAGGAAAATCAGTATTCCTTGCGTTTGATGTTACATCGGGAATTTAAATTTACGGATATAAATGATTTTTAGGAGATAAAACCATGGATTCAACATCACTATCAACCAATTATGATGCTTTGATCACTAATATGCAGACTTCTTATGATAATGCTATTAAATACCAAAAAAACTTAAGTGAAATGACCACTAAGTTTGAGGCAGATCAATCTGCGATTACGATTCAAAACAGTTTAGCGAAAGGCTTATCTAGCTTAGTAACTAACTTATCACGTAATATTACTGGCTAATCATACGCTTAGTCTTTAATAGACAGCCGGGATACAGGGTTATGCTCTGTGTCCCGGCATAATTGAAATCTAGAAAAATTAACGAGAATAAGATTAAGTATGAACGTATCCACTGAATTATTACAACTATTATCAGAAGTTGGTTATCTTGCTTGTTTTCGTGGTGATACCACTCGTTCACAAGTTATTATGGATGGGATTAATGCAGTTGGGCTAGAACAAATTCCAATTAAAATGGGTGTGGCGATTACTAAGATTTACGCGGGTGATTATGAGACAGCAGTTGAAATTATTCGTGATCAAGTTTTAGTACAAGATCCAAATCATATGAGTGCTAAATGCTTTTTGGGAATTGCCTATACCCAGCAAGGTAAAGTCGGCGATGCGCAACAATTATTTGAAGATGTGATCGCACGCGGCAATGAGGATGAACGTAATATTGCATCAGCTTATTTAAATAGCTAAAGCGGAGGGCATTTTATGGATACCAGTTCAGTGCTAAGTAAATTAGCGCCATTAAGTCAGCCGCCTCTCCAAGAGCTACCTGACGCTTCACGCGCCCAAGTCACTAAATTTGAAGATATTTTAAATATAGACCAGACTGAATTCAATAATATTGACGGTATTCCTAAAGATCGCACGCCCATTTTGCAAATTACACCAGAGCCTGATGCTGCTCCGAATAGCATTCACGATGCTGTTATGCAAAAAATCGGCAAAGTTGATGGTTCGTACCAAGGTATGTTGGAGGATCTGACCAACATGCCTAAATACTCTGATAGTTTAATCAATGCCGACAGTATTCATAATAGTAATGAGCTGCGTTCTTATCCAGCCGTCGGTGATAGTTTGAATAATCCACAACGACATTTTGATGCTCTCTTAAAGTCCACAGAAAACCAAATGCAGGCAAGTTTAGATTACCAGCGAAATTTGTCAGGTTGGGCTAATAAGTCACAGATGTGGATTGCAGGTATGAATGTGATTTCATCTGCTATGAATCAGGTTGCACAGGGTTTTAAAACTTTATTTAGAGCAGCGGGTTAATGCTCGGTTGCTAGGCCAATAACAATGACAACTAAAAAATATTTTTTGCTAGGCTTAATAGCACTAGCATTAGCTGGCTGTAAAACGGAGTTATACACTAATTTAAATGAAATTGATGCTAATAATATGTTGGCATTATTAATTGAATCTAAAATTGGTGCTGAAAAAATTGCAAATAAAAAAGACGGAACTTACAGTCTAAATATTGATGAATCTCAGTTGCCAAAAGCCGTCGTATTGCTAAAAGAGCATGGTTACCCCAAGGAAAAAATTGCCAATGTGGGTGACATGTTTAAAAAAGATGGCTTAATTTCCTCACCTTTAGAAGAACGTGCTCGTTATATTTTCGCCTTATCGCAAAGTGTGCAAGAAACTTTATCGCAAATTGATGGTGTATTGATCGCACGAGTGCATGTTGTCTTACCTGAAAATAATCCAGTTGGTACACCTATCGTGCCATCTTCAGCTTCCGTTTTTATTAAATATAATCCTAGCTATCCTTTGGAAAATATGAAATCGGATATTAAGTTAATTGTAGAACGCAGTATTGAGGGACTTAGTTACGATAAAGTTTCTGTGGTTATGGTACCAGCTCAAGTCAGTATTCTGAGAGATAAATAACAGCTATGTTTTATAAAGGTGTACATTAGGGTCCGGCTGCGTGCGGAATAATTTTAGTAACCACATATATTGGCTGGGCTGTATTTTAATTAATTTTTCTAGACCTTGATTTAATGTAATGGCGTTTTGTTCATCCTGTTTAACAGGATAAGGTTGTAATGCTGGACTAATAATAACCTCAAAACGCCCTGTTTGATTATTGAAGAATGCCATCATAGGCAAAGCTGCCGCCTCACCTAGTTTAGCTAAACGGGCAGGCGTGGTTAAAGTGGCTTTAGGTACATTAAAAAAGGGGGCAAACACTGACGCTTTTAAACCATGATCTTCATCTGGCAGAAATACTAATAAGCGCCCATGTTGAAAGCCTCTTACTAATTTCAACATACCTTCTTCCCGCGCAACTATAAATTCGGCATCTTGCAAACGACTACGTGCTACCAACCAATTAATAATTGGGTTTTTAAAAGGTTGATACGAGCCATAAATGGGGTAAAAAGCGCCGAGTGCCACGGGTGCAAATTCCAACCAGACCGAATGCCCAAGCAATAACATAATATTTTTATGTTGAGCTAACAGCACCTCAATGTGTTCACGTCCTTGTATATCAATGTGTTGATATAACCAAGCGCGGGAACGAAAGAATAACAGGCTATAGCTTAGTAAGGCGTGTGCATAATCTTGTAGGTGGCTTAAGACCATGCGTTCACGCTGTTCTGGCGTTTGTTCTGGAAAACAGAGTGCCACATTAGTTTGCACAATATGCCGCCGTTTGGGATTACGCTTATAAATAATATAACCGCCGAACCGCCCTAATTGATAGCGAACTGGCCACGGGACAAATGCCAATAAAGCAAATAAACCAATGCCTAACCAAGTTAGCCAATAACGGGGATGTAACAGAGCTTTATCAAATGGCATTAGGCAATACGCTGACAGGTAATATGTAAGCGTTGCATTTCGCTTTCAAACCATGTGCCTGCCGCTTGTACGGGGGCTAGTTTACCTTTTAAACCAAAGTCAATTTGGCGGCGTTCGGTAGTGCTGGGCAAACTGGATAGCCGCACGGATGGAAATGTTTTTAATAGTGTTTCCATCATGGGAATTAAATCGCTTTCTAGCACATCGGTTAATAACCAACGGTGTTCAACAGGTGGCGTGGTGTCAAAATACGGTTTGTAATAGGTATCTAATACCCATTCTACCATTGGCCAAGCCATTGTCGGGAAACCGGGTACAAAATGGTGGTTGTATAATTTAAAGCCCGGCATCTGATTGATGGGATTAGGAATTAATGTACAACCGTCTGGCAATTCGCCCATACGAATGCGATTGGGGTATGCATCCGCGCCAAAGCGTTTCTCAATCAACGCGACGGCTTGAGGATGACGTACAATGCGCGTATGTGTTGCGGCGGCGGCGGCTTGACGTGTTAAATCGTCGGGAGTTGCACCAATACCGCCAAAACTAAAAACAATTTCCGGCGTGGCAAAGGTTTGTTTTAGGGTATCGACTAATAAATCCCAATCATCGCCTACCATACGTACCCATGCTAATGGCAGCCCACGGGCTTTTAAGAAGCCCAATACTTGTGCTAAATGTTTATCTTGGCGTAACCCGCTGAGTAATTCATCGCCGATAAGTAATAAACCTACTTTCATCGTTTTGCCCCTTTGGCTATTGCGCGTTTTGTACTTTGTTCTGCTTGTTTTTGTTGTTGAGTGCTAGACCAACTAGCAGAGGTTTCCGGCCAACCTTGAATATGTTGTTGGATGATATCGGCTAAGGCTTGAATGTGCTTCGGATTGGTATTTAACGCTGGAATATAGTGATATTGTTCGCCACCGGCTTGCTTAAAAATGGCTTGATTTTCGTGTTTAATTTCTTCCAAAGTTTCTAAACAATCAGCCGCAAAACCCGGACAAATCACATCGACGGATTTAATACCTTCGCTGGGTAATTGCTGCAAGGTAACATCGGTATAAGGTTGCAACCATTCCGCTTTACCAAAGCGTGATTGAAAGCTAATACGCCATTCATTCGGGCGTAAGTTCAAATGTTCGGCTAATAAACGGGCGGTCTTTTGGCACTCACAAAAATACGGGTCGCCCAAATCTAAATTACGTTTAGGAATGCCATGAAATGACATTAACAATAATTGCCCTTGTGACTGTTGCGCCCAGTGACTTCTAACGCTTTCGGCTAGCGCGTCAATATAGCTGGGATGATCGTGATAATGATTAATCGTGCGTAATTCCGGTAACCAACGCCAAGTATTAACTTCATCAAACACTTTGCCCAGCGTGGTTGCAGTGGTAGCCGCAGAATACTGCGGATATAACGGTAGAATTGCAATGCGTTGCGCGCCAGCGGTTTTGAGTTTTAATAAACCATCACGAATTGACGGTTCGCCATAACGCATCGCCAGTTCAATTTTAACCGGCCCTTTGAAACGAATTTCCATTTCGCGTTGTAAGGCTTTTTGTTGTTGTTGGCTGATAGTTAATAACGGTGAGCCTTGTTCTGTCCAAATGCTTTTATATTTTTCAGCGCTGGCAGCCGGGCGTTTGTTTAAAATAATACCGTATAGAATCGGATACCAAATCAAGCGTGGAATTTCGACTACACGCGGGTCGGATAAGAACTCACGTAAATAGCGGCGTACTGCGCTAGTCGTGGGTTTGCTGGGTGTACCTAAATTGACTAGTAATACGCCCGTACACGCCTCTTTACCGTGAAAATAGTCTTTCTCATTAAGGAAATGGCTCATTAGTGTTTATCTCCATGTCCACTTGAGGACTCATAGGGGTATTTAACATGCCCGTAACGTACCACTAAGACCGCAATGGCAATTAACAAAATAGCCCCCGAAATGGCAACCATTGTCCATGAATCTAGGTTTTTCATATCCAAGATTAAATAGCGTGCTAACGCTACCATTGCAATGTACAACGGCATCCGCACCGGCACTTGCCCCGATTCCAAGTACACCGCCACCATGCTGATTACTTCTAAATAGATAAATAACAACAGCAGATCGGAAATATGTACTTTACCTTCATTGATTAAACTTATTACTTCGTGCGCAACGGCGGTAATCGTCGCTAACGTGACAATAATCAGAATTAAATATTCGATCCAACTTAAAAGAGTCAAACTGGATTGTAAGGGTCTTTTTTTAAGCATTGGCTAACACAGGCGCTAAGAAAACCGTAAAAGCATAAACGCATTAGCTGAGGAAATAAACCGCGCTCACATGACAGGCTTGTTAAGCTGTGCATTTGTCTGCATATTAATAACAAATTCTGCCCTTGGAGTGTTTTTATGCTGCCCAATCTATATCAGTTAGCAGAAGCCGTGCGCCAAGCAGCCTTGGAGGAAATCGTGCCCCGTTTGTTTGGGGCACAAGTTGCGGTTAAACAAGACGGTAGTTTAGTGACTGAGGCTGATTTGGCGATGAATCAGCGGTTAAGTACTTGGTTACAGCAAGAATGGCCTGAAATTCAGTTTTTAAGTGAGGAAATGGAAAGCGCTGAGCAAGAAAAGCTATTGAGCACCGCTGATTTATTGTGGTGTTTAGACCCCTTAGATGGCACGAGCAACTTTGCCGCTGGTTTCCCCTTATTTGCTACTTCGCTGGCTTTGATTAAGCAAGGACAAGTGGTATTAGCAGTGACTTATGACCCGATTCGGGATGAATTATTCACGGCCGAATTAGGCAAAGGGGCTTGGTTAAATGGGCAAGTTTTACACTGCCATGCTATCGACTTTCCCATGAAAAAAACCGTAGCTTTGGTCGATTTTAAGCGCTTACCCGATAAGCTACGCGAGGCATTAGCCAATCATCCTCCCTATGGTTCGCAACGTAATCTGGGAACTTGCGCTTTAGAGTGGGCATGGATGGCCGCGAATCGTGGGCATTTGTATTTACACGGAGGCATGAAAATTTGGGATTTAGCCGCCGGTAGTCTAATTCTCAGTGAAGCAGGCGGCGATGCTTGTACTTTGCAAGGTGAGCCTGTGTTTAAAGCCAGTATGCAAACCCGTTCAGCCGTCATTTCTCCGGATAAGCAATTATTTCAAACTTGGTTTGCTTATTTACAGGATCATCAATAATTCATGTCGGCTTGCAGTCAACCTATCGGTGTATTCGATTCCGGTTTGGGCGGAATTTCAGTCTTAAAAGCGATTCATCAATTATTGCCTGCTGAACAATTAATCTATGTGGCAGATTCAGCCCACGCGCCATATGGGGCAAAAACCACGGATTATATTCAACAACGTTGCCAGAAAGTGGCGGAGTTTTTATTAAGCCAAGAAATCAAGGTTTTGGTTGTTGCTTGTAATACGGCAACCGTACATGCAGTGGAATTTTTGCGAACCTATTTACCGATTCCGGTGGTCGGCATTGAACCCGCTGTTAAACCTGCGGCGCGTCATAGCCAAAGCAAAGTGATTGGGGTATTGGCTACGCAGCAAACCGTAAATAGTGTTCGTCTGCAACGTTTAATTGCTGAACATGCCCAAGGCGTGCAGGTAATATTACAAGCTTGTCCGGGCTTGGTAGAGCATGTGGAAGCGGGGGATTTTGCCAGTGAAGCCGTGCAGCAATTACTAACCACTTACTTACAACCCCTGTTAGATGCGGGGGCGGATACTGTGGTACTAGGCTGTACACATTATCCGTTTCTCAGTGAAACGATTCAGCAGTTAACGCAAGGGCGCTTAACGATTATTGAAACCAGTATTCCCGTAACGCATCAACTGATTCGCGTCCTGCAACAAGCTGAGCGTAAATGTCAGCAAGACATCACGGGTAAAGTAACGTTCTATACTAGCAAAGCGGATGCCCAGCATTTCCACAGTATGCAATTTTTATGGCAACAACCCTTAAGCCCCTTAGTATTACCCCCCGCTTATTTGTAAAAGCCACAGCAAAAATCCATCATACGCACTAAATTAATAAGGGAGTCTAGACCGATAAGAGGCTAACCTTATGCGTAATTATTCACTTTGGCTAACTGTGCTCTGTAGTTATTTATTAATCACTACGCCGGTATTTGCTGAAAATAAAGACACAAAAATGACGGAAACGGGTTCTAAAGTCAGCCGCATTACTCAACGTAAAGACAATGTAGTGTGCTTAATGCCTGACAAGTTTCACCGTATTTTAGACGGCAGTTTTTGGCATTTAACCAAACTACAAACCGAAACCCCACCGTTATCGCTGGATATTACCTTAAGTTTCCATAATGGAACGGCTTCTGGTTATGCGGGTTGTAATAGTTATGCGGCTTCGTTTGTCAGTCCCACGGAAACCCTATTTGGCATTCGTGACCTAGAAACGACTAAACGTAAATGTGCCAAGGAAGTTTGCCCGGCTTTTGAAAGCGGTGCGACTTGGGAGGAAAAGTATTTAGCGTTGTTACCCAAAATGACCAAAATGGAAAAAACGGCGCAACAATTAGTGCTAAAAGATGAGGATGATAAGTCAAGCCTAGTGTTTGAAGCGCTAAAGCCCTAACCCGTTTACTTGCCCCTTTAAGCAATAAAGGGGCAGGTTTTGGTTTTACACCACGGCAAAGGCTTGTTCAAGGTCAGCAATAATATCGTTAATGTGTTCAATGCCCACACTTAAACGAATGGTTTCCGGACGTACACCGGCTTTTAATTGCTCATCTGGATTCAATTGGCGATGCGTGGTGGAGGCGGAATGTGAGGCTAGGGTTTTCGCGTCACCAATATTCACAAGACGTTTAATCATTTTTAACTGATCGTAGAATTTTACGCCTGCTTCAAAACCACCTTTAATACCGAATGTCATTAAAGAAGCTGGTTTGCCGCCAAAGTATTTTTTAGCTAAGGCGTAATATTTGTCGCCAGTTAACCCTGCAAAGTTGACCCATTCAACTTTTGGATGGCTTTGTAAATATTTGGCAACCGCAATGGCATTATCACAATGGCGTTCCATACGTAAGCCTAAGGTTTCTAAACCTTGTAGAATCAAGAACGCGTTGAACGGGGATAAAGCTGAGCCTGTATTGCGCAGTGGTACGGTACGTGCGCGCCCAATGAAAGCAGCCGCGCCAAAAGCTTCGGTATATACCACTCCGTGATAAGACGGTTCAGGCTGATTTAAAACTGGATAACGGTCTTTGTGTTCTGCCCACGGGAACTTGCCAGAATCGACAATAATACCGCCGAGGGACGTGCCGTGACCTGCAATGTATTTGGTTAGTGCATGTACCACAATATCTGCACCATATTCTATCGGTGTGCACAACATGGGGGTAGCGACCGTATTATCGACAATCACGGCTACCCCGTGTTGATGGGCAGCGCTGGCAATCGCTTCAATGTCTACAACGTTACCCGCCGGATTGCCTATTGTTTCGCAGAAGACGGCTTTAGTTTTATTATCAATGAGTTTCTCAATGGCTTCTGCCGAATCGTTTTCTGCAAAGCGTACTTCAATACCTTGTTTAGGCAGCATATGCGCAAATAGAGTATACGTACCACCATATAATTGTGGCGTAGCAATGATATTATCGCCTGCCTCGGCAAGGGTGAGAATAGCGTAATTAATAGCCGCCATGCCTGAACTTAATACTAAACCTGCAATGCCGCCTTCCAACTCTGCCACGCGCTTTTCTAACACATCATTGGTGGGGTTCATGAGCCGCGTATAGATATTACCTGCAACGGCTAAATTAAATAAATCAGCGCCATGTTGGGCATCATCGAATTCATACGCAACCGTTTGATAAATAGGCACTGCGACGGATTTGGTGGTGGGATCGGTGTCATAGCCACCGTGAATTGAAATAGTTTCTTTTTGCATACCTGTATCCTCCAGAAATGGAGTGCGAGATATACCATAAATTACCTAACGACAGCACGTCTATCAGCAAACTGAACGCTTGGTTATTAATCAATTAAATAGGTAGATTATTACCTCCATTAGTAAAATGAATTGTTTTATACCCCTATAATGGTGCAAAAATGAATGTCTGCTTTTTAAAAAAATTGATGGGCTAATTTCTTAAACTTAATAACAAAGGCAGCATAAAAATGACACAGCTAAGCTGGTTAGGGCTACAAGGCTATCGAATCCTTGAGAATCGGTTTGCTTTATCAAAGTGTTTGTCCGTCTCACGTGCAGGCGAGCTGTATGCGGGTTGGGACTTAAACTTAATCGAAACAGAGGGAAATGGTGCAAAAATCCTTCTGCACTTGATTAATAAAGCTAATTTCCCAACCCTACAGACTGATAATATTCACTTATTGAAAGAAGTAACGACTCGCTTCAATAATAAAATAATATTATCAGCCTTAACGGCAGGTGAAACTGATTCTGAAATTTGGTTTGTTTTTAAACATCCGGGGCATGCAGAACTTCAAGCGTTACCGACGCATGGTTTGGCACACCCGACTATCTATCAACAGGTGCATAAGAATTTAAGAAGTGTTCAGATCAAACAAAGTACCCATTTAGATCCCAATCTAATGGTGGCGTCAGCCGATCATCAAATCTATGTGATAGGCACGGCATTACTGGCAGAATTTAAAAATACTGGCAATTTATGGCCCACGAATCGGCTCAATACGTTTAGACGAATTGCTGTTCCCGGTTTGGTGTTGACCGCTGGCTTAGCTGCCGCGAGTACGCCTTTATTTTGGCAGTATGGCGATAAGGCGACCCAGAATGATAATCCCATGCCGGTTATTAGCGACACGGCTAAGATTAGTGTTGCGGCAATGGAAGTCAGCACCGTTCCAGTCGTGCCGTCAGCCTTACCGTCAGTTGCCTTAACCTCTACCGCCAGTGTATCTGTTAGCCCAACGGCAACAGCTATGACACCAGTGGTTGTCAAGAGTGCCAGCCAAGCGGATAAACCCGAACGTGATGTAATGCGTATTAGCATTCAACGAGAGGAGAAATCCGCTGTCCCAAAGATTATTAAGGCGTCTGTGTCGAAAGTGACTAATGGCGCCGTTAATGCAGGTCGGGTCAATACCGCTGCTACAGGCATTGTGCGCGATAACTCGCAAGCGGATAAGCTTAACAAGTCAGCCGTTTTGACTAGTTTTGCGAAGGAAAAACCACTGGTTAAGGTAACTCAGCCTATCGTTACCCAAAAAGCAGTTAAACCTGTGGTTAAACCATCGGAAAAATCGCAAGATTTACAAGATATTTCACCTGCAATTCAGCTAGTTGATACAGAGTCAACAAAAAGTGCGGTAGAGCCTGCGGATAGTGTTGATCAGATTATTAAAAATGGTTATGGTGCATTGCAGTCGAGTAAACTAGGTACACAAGCGGGGGGGGCAATGTATTATGTTCAACAACTTAATCAACGTTCACCCGGGCATCCACAAGTGAATCGACTGGTTAGAGAAGTCGTATTAAAACGGCATGCCCAAGCGCGTAGTGGCATACAAAATGGGGATATTTCAGACGCTACGCAAGCCTTAGACATCGCTAAGCAGCTCATTCGTATATATAACTTAAAAGATATGAATGATGGGCATCAACTATTAGTACATAAACTCTATAAAGCAAACGATACAAGTTAAAAGGGCTTTTATATGGATTATCAAGGGCTAAATCAATTATTTGATAATTTAAATAAATCGATTCCAGAAGTTAATCTGATTTCAATCTTAACAGTGGACGGTTTACCTATTCTCAGTAGTCAGCAGGAAGACGATAACACCGATTCCTTATCAGCCTTAACGGCGCTGATGTGTAATTGTGCGGATCGCATTGCAGGTTGTTTTGAGCCAGCAGGGTTAAATGGGGCAGTGGTTAGCTTTAATGACCAAAACTATACGGTGATTAAGTTAAGCAAAGATTATGCTTTAGGCATTAAAACCCCGACTAGCATTGAACATGCTTGGTTAATGCAACGGGTGCGACAATTAGTACAAACCACGCCAGCGGCGTTCAATTAATTCCACGCATTGCTGACGGGAAACATAAACAGTATTTTGTGTAATGCAAAATACTGTTTTAGCTGGCGCTCTTAGTGAGAATACAATATGCGTTATTATGTGCTAGGTCTTATCTTATTCAGTTGGCTATTCAGTGCTTGCCATTCCCAACATAACAACACGATTACACCCACCTTTCAAACCTTTAACTTACCTGCGGATACAACACAAGCATTAGTGGTGACCAGTGCAGATTGGTCGGCAAATAGCGGGCAATTACAGCGTTATCAAAAACAAGCCCAACATTGGCTGGCAGTTGGCTCGCCGATGCAAGTTCGACTCGGGCGTAATGGCATGGGTTGGGGCTTAGGTTTACAGCAAACTAATACTAATGCACCGCAAAAATTAGAAGGTGATGGGCGCGCGCCTGCGGGTATTTTCTCATTAGGTACAAGCTTTGGTTATGCACAACATGCGCCTATCAATATGACTTGGCCTTATTTGGTCAGTACAGAACGCGATTATTACGTCGATGATGTTAATTCGCCGCTGTATAACCATTGGGTGAAAATTCCCGAACATGCTATGAATAACCCTCGCTTATTTTGGGCTTCCAGTGAAACCATGCGGCGCACGGATCAGCAATATGAAAATGGGCTTATTATCGAGCATAATACCTATCCACCTGTTAAAGGTCGGGGAAGTGCTATTTTTATGCACGTTTGGCTGAATCCTACAACACCAACTTCCGGCTGCACGGCGATGGCAAAACGCGACTTATTAACCGTTTTACGTTGGTTAGCGCCAAATGCTAAGCCAGTTCTAATTCAAGCCCCGCAAAGCGTTTTAAATCAGTTAACGCTTCCAGTGAGAAATTAAGGCTTTGGTTTGTTCCAACAAATAATTTTTACGCCAACGATCACCTTGCGTCTGTTTTAAAATGGTTTCCAGTTGATGTAAACACGCCGCTTGGCGCTGAGGTTTGTGCTTTGCCCAATCTTTTAATAAGGATAATAAGGCGCTGTCCAAATCCAAATCCAAATAAATTGGGTTGGCGTATTCACTTAAAACTCGATCAAATAAATGCTGTTGTTGTTCAGGTGTTAAAGCACTGGCAGATTCCCATAGTGTAGTTACCGCTGTGCGCATTAAGCTATGTACATGCTCATCTGGGTCTTCCATTTGATCTGCCATTACCGGCAAACAGGTAATGACTGCTAAGCATAATTCTGAGGCTTCACGCGGGGGAGTGGTGGCTTTACGCCCCGCTAATAATAATTTGTGAATAACGCCATTAAGTGCTTCTGCACTGCCTGCATTAATGAAATGTTCACGCCCTGCATAGCGTTCAATCATGCCTAAAATAAGTTGTTTATACTTAGGTTCGACTGATTCATTACTGGATAATAAATCTGAGAAGCAAATCAGTAAGGTTTCATGAAAATCATTGTCATGTAAGGCTTTTTCGCGCACGAATTCTTGTAATTGTTCATAGGATAACTGTGACAAAATTAAATCAATTTGACCTTGGCGGGTCGTTGGTTTTCTCATAAATAGCCCCTAGCAATTGGGCGCAAAGTGTAACCAGTTCTCCCTTTTGGGTAAATGAACCAAAGCGGTTTTATACGTTAAGATGATGCATGGCTAGAATCTTTATTTCCGCTCCGCATAAATCCTCTGGCAAAACCACGGTGTCGATTGGCTTATGTGCCGCTTTGCAACAACAAGGGCTTCAGGTACAACCGTTTAAAAAAGGCCCAGATTATATTGACCCGTTATGGCTTACGGCAGCCAGTCAACGCGCTTGTCACAATCTAGATTTTAATACCATGCTGCCGCTAGAAATCCAGCAAACGGTACAGCATTACGCGCAAGATGCCGATATTGCCATTATTGAGGCGAATAAAGGGCTATACGATGGTATGGCGCTATCCGGTGAAGATAGTAACGCCGCGTTAGCCAAGTTATTGCAAACCCCGGTTGTGTTGGTAGTCGATAGCCGTGGCATGACACGCGGCATTGCACCTTTATTGCTAGGCTATCAAGCATTTGATCAGCAAGTGAATATTGCAGGAATTATTCTTAATCGCACTGGTGGCGCACGGCATATTGCTAAATTACGTGAATCCATTGAACATTACACTGATATTAAAGTATTGGGGGCGATTGCCAATAGCGCTAGTTTGGAAATTGAGGAACGGCACTTAGGCTTAATGCCAAGTAATGAAGCCTCGCAAGCCAGTCAACAAATTGCACAAATTGCGCAGCAAGTAGGCGATCAAGTCGATTTAGACTTATTAATGCAGCTCGCGCAGCAAGCTTCTGCCTTAACTGTGCCAGTATTAGATTTAAGCGGTTCGACGCAATCTAAAGTGCGTATTGGCATCTGTCAGGATGCCGCATTTGGCTTTTACTACCCCAGTGATATTGCCGCTTTGCAACGCGCGGGGGCGGAATTAGTACCGATTAATACTCTACAAGCGCAACACTTACCGCCGCTTGATGGCTTATTTATTGGTGGCGGCTTTCCTGAAACGCACATGCAAGCTTTAAGCGCAAATCGGTCTATGCGTACTGCAATTTATCAAGCGATTGAAAACGGCTTGCCCACCTATGCCGAATGTGGCGGCTTAATGTACTTGTCACGCTCGATTCAATGGCAAGGTCAACACGCGGAGATGGTTGGCATTATTCCGGGCGATGCGGTGATGCATAGCAAACCACAAGGGCGCGGCTATGTGCAATTAATCGCTACTGAGCATATGCCGTGGGCGCAACCCTATGACAATATGCCATATGTGGTGAAGGCACATGAATTCCATTACTCCCGTTTGGAAAATCTCAATCAGCAAGGCACTTACGCCTTTAAAATGCTGCGCGGTACGGGGATTAATGGCACACACGACGGCTGGGTTTATAAAAATCTATTAGCCTCGTATACGCATTTACGAGATACCTCGCAATGCCATTGGGCAAGTCGCTTTGTTGAGTTTGTCAGGAGCAAGCAGGCTTAATCCGATAAAACTTGAAATAGGTGTTTATGGTGATTGATTTGGCTGCAAATCGGGCAATAAGTCGGCGGATTTGTTTCCGGTTGGAGATAATGAAAACTTGCACCACAGGCTTTACAGCGGTGGTAGCTGAGGGCGAATTGTTGCGTTTCAGCGACTTGTAAGGCTTGCACACGGATGGCTTGTTGATCGCAAACATCCACACAAATGCCACAACCGGTGCAATTTTCGGGCTTAATGCTATAAGCCGTGAGGGTTTTATCTTCCATTTCCAATACCAAAGCTGCGTGTGGGCATAGGCGCATACAGGCATGGCAAGCATTACAGCGCTTGCTATCTAAACTCGGCACGTAAGCTTGTAAACAGGGTGTTTGCATGGGTGCGGGGAGGCGTTGCGGCCAAGTGACAATAGCGGGTGTAGTGTCGGGCTGTGGCTCAAGTTGTTCTAGTCCAGTTTCAATGGCTGATAGCGCTGCTTTACGGAAAAAACTGCGACGGCTCACGCTAGACGTATGAGTATGACTTTCAAGTGGGGTTTGTAAGGCATTTAACCATTGGCTGGTATTGACTTGGGCATGTTTAAACGTAGGAGCTTGGCGGGCGTTTAAGAGCTGATTAACTCGTGCTAATTGTTCGCGGAATTGATCACGCTGTGCATAACGCGGGCAAGTATTACAAGTACCGCGACACGATAAAATTTGGTTAAATCCAGCTTGATAATGTGTAGTTAAAAAATCAGCAGTCAATGCGTGTAAGCAAGGCACGATACCCGCAGAGTTATCTACAATGCCACTATGCTCACAGGCTAGAAGCAAGGTAGGTTGTTGGTTAAATTGGCAGGTTGCTGCTTGAAATTCAAAGCTAATAGCAGTTTCAGGGCAAGCACTGACACATAAACCACATAAGTTACAACGTTGAGTATCTAAGCCTAAGCTGTCGTCGGTTAATACCCAGGCTTGTTGCGGGCAACTATCCACGCACTGTTGGCAAGTAGCCGTATCACAATGTGTATATACACAACGTGCGGCAATAATATCGGGCAATGCCCATTTTTGCTGAAGATAATCGCGCAATAAATGGGCATCACTCATAAAAATTTACCAACTCGGGGCAGTGCCGGGGAAGTATTGTAAAGGTACAGCTACCGCTTTGGCATTGGCAAGCGCTTTTAATCGAGCTTCGATTTCCTCAGTACTGGGGCGGGTTTCACCTAAAATATCGGCTAAGGTGTCGCGCAATTGGTCGCAATATAAACCAGTAATCAGCGCCAATGATGCATAAAACAGCGTATCACAGCGTTGAATGACCCGTGAAGTAAAAGGCAATAACCAGCGCATGAGATGTTCATCCATAAAGCTGGCTGCTTCGCGCAAATAATCAGGGGAAATTGCCGCTTTTTCTAATAAATGAGCCACAAATAGCAGCTCATTAACCAAATGGTCGTCTGCCATAATGCGCCAAGATGGCACTTGCAAATCATGTGCTTGGTATAATTCGCGCACTTCAAACATAGCATCTTGGCAAGTTAACTCTTCATCATCTGTCCACGCCGATTCAGAAGGCGACGCCCGATAATGTCCGGTTAAATAAATAGCCGCAAAGTCCGTTGCTAAGGTGTCTAATACGGTTTGTGTATTGACCGTGTGCCATTCACCAATTGCAGTATCCATTTGTGCCAGCGCTTCCGTCAATTTGCCTTCAGGTAGCCAGCCTAGCAAAGGCGAAAAACTATTCGACTTTAAGGCTTGCAAGCAGTCATGGCTGAGTTCTTGCGCATGCAAATCTGCCAGCAGACGTAAGTCTGTGGCAGTATTATTGGCAAAATCGCTTAATAACTTTTGGTTATTTGGCATTCGTGGTATCCGGCGTAGAAGTAGCAGGCGCAGTCGGTGCTGGTGCGGCAGCAGGTGCATTCGTAGCAGGTGCTGGCGCGTTGGTCACGGGCTGTTCGATACCTTTACTATGTGCCACAAATACGATGGAAGGTAAAGTTAAATCAGGGTTAGCCATATTTTTAACTTGGCGTGCTAATTTATCTTTATCGTTCGGTCCCATCGCTAAGGTTGGTTGTGTACCTGCACGTAATTTATCAATGGGACCAACATCCAATACCCGCATCATACAAGCCTGTACACAGTAAGGTTTGCGACCCGCGTCGATTTCATCCACACACAAGTTACACTTGCCGACAATATTTTGCTCAGGAATATATTGCGGTGCGCCAAACGGGCAAGCTGCTTCACAACGACGGCAACCAATACATAAGGTTGAATCAATATCAACAATGCCGTCTTTTTTGCGTTTAAAAATAGCGCCGGTTGGGCAAGTCGGTAGACAAGCGGGTTCGGCGCAATGGTTGCAAGACATATTCACCTTATACGCAAATACATCAGGGAACGTGCCACCCTCGACGTACATGACTCGGCGAAAACGCGGTCCCGGTGCTAAGCCATTTTTATCTTTACAGGCAATTTCACAGGCACGACAACCAATGCAGTCAACGTTGTTGTGAATAAAGCCCAGTTGCATCTCCGGTTGCACGGGTGTGTAAGTTTCTTTTTTGCGGCGCTTAATCGCTTCTTTAATTGCGCCTTTATCTTGGGTTTCATTTGCCATCACTAGAACTCCTTGCGCAAATTAAAGGTCACGCCGGAACACATGGCTACGAGCAGTGGCCAGCTTGTCCCAACCGGGTTTATGTTCAAGATCCGTCTTTTGCACATTTACCAACACCGTGTTATAGGCAAATGCACCCGCCGGACTGGGTTCGTCTAAGGTTAAAAAGTCGGGGTTACCCGCACGATCCACGCCATTCTCGTCTAAATCCATCCATGCGCCTTCGTGTAAAACCATGACGCCGGGCATACAACGTTCAGTAACATAAGCTGGCACAACGGTTCTGCCACGATCATTGAATACCTCCACGACATCGCCGGTTTTAATGCCCAGCTTTTTCGCATCGGAGGCATTAATGGTCACTTCTTGTTCGTATGTTTCACGTAACCAACCAATGTTGTTGAAAATGGAGTGAGTCCGCCAACGAGGATGCGGTGAAATTAAATGATAAGGGTGTTTCGCCATTTTATCGGTGGCATTCAGCGATTCCCAAGGCTCAATCCATTTTGGAATGGCTGGAATTTCATAACCATAAGCGGTTTTTGTCCAGTCATCGTACTGGGCGAGCGTGGTTGAGAAGACTTCGATTTTGCCAGACGGGGTTTCCCACTTAACGCCTTTTTCCACATTGTCTTGGAAGGCAACATGTGGGCGTTCCAGAATGAATTTATAAACACCGTGCTTTTTGAAATCTTCCCATGACATTTCGACGTTTTGATGATGCTGTACGCCTTCCCACCAAGCGCGTAAATAAGCCTCATCTACATCATCATCATGTTGGAAGTAATCCCGTGTTGCACGCGGGTTATATTTTTTACCGAACTGTTCACCGCCTAAGCGATAAGCCAATTCCGTGTAAATTTGGAAGTCTGTTTTACTTTCGCCCATCGGTTGAATCACTTTGGGGCGGTGAATGTAGTAATGCCCTTTGTACCACGGCAAGGCTACGTCGTGACGTTCAAAGTGTGTAGCTATCGGGAATAATACATCTGCCCATAAACCGGATGGGGTAATAGTTGAGTCATTACACACAATGAAATCCAGTTTTTTAATCGCTTGAATTTCTTTGTTGATATTGGTTAATTGGTTGAACCAGTCAGAACCTTGCCAGAAGATACCGCGAATATTCGGGATGACACCATCACCGGCTAACCCGCCCGGCCATAAACCAATTTCTTCGCGTTTAACATTCGGATAATTTAATACGCAATGCGCCCAACGGTCTGATTTAATCGACTCATAGAACACATTGGCGTATTCATCATAAGGATAAGCCACCGATTCCGAGTGCCAGCCTTTACCAATCCCTTCTGCACAACCGCCTAATTTACCAATATTGCCTGTCATGGCTTGTAATGCGGCCGCCATACGGTTGTATTGTTCGCCGTAAGCATTGCGTCCCGGTGCCCATGAAGCTTTTAAGGCAGCGGGTTTAGTAGTGGCATACATTTCTGCTAACTTTTTAATATCGTCGGCTGAAACGCCACAAACTTGTGCCGCCCATTCTGGGGTTTTCGGCGTATTGTCATATTTACCTAGGATATAATCCTTAAAGTTTTCATGACCATTCGCCCATTCTGGCATAGTGCCAGCGTCCATACCTTGCACGAATTTGTTAATGAATTCTTGATCTTGCCAATTATTGGCAAAGATATGATGCGCCATACCCGCCATCATAGCTGCGTCGGTATTGGGGCGAATCGGAATCCACCATGCATCATAGGCAGCGGCAGAATCGGTATATTGCGGATCAACTAAAACAAACTTACAGCCTTTTTGTTTAGCCATACGCATGTAATAGAAGGTATTGCCACCGTGGAAGGTATAAGCCGGATTCCAACCCCACATAATAATCAGTTTGGAATGGGCAAACGCATCATCTTCGTTACCGTCTTGAATCGTACCAAATGTAATGCGCGAGCTAAATTTCGTACCTTCATAAGATGGAATCGACCATGAACTGGTACGGCAGCCAAACATGCCTAAGAAGCGGCCTAATAAGCCTTCCACTTGGTCAGATTTATGCAAAACACCGTAAGACGCGCCTGCATAGGATTGGTCAAGTAAAGCGGTTGGTCCATACTTTTCTTTTAATTCCAGCATTTTACCCGCAACGTGGTCTAAGGCTTCATTCCACGAGGCGCGTTTAAATTTACCTTCGCCGCGTGCGCCCGTGCGAATCATCGGATAAAGCAGGCGTTCTTGCGAATACAAGCGGGCGCGATAAGAACGGCCGCGTAAACAGGCGCGTAACTGCGGTTCTTCAAAGGTATCTTTACCGAATTCGCCGTCTTTTTGATAACGCCCATCATCTGTGGATAGACGAACGATAACATCGCCTTTTTTGTGTGCAACTAACATATGGCGCGAACCACAGTTATGCGCACAACTGGTTACTACGGTCTCTAAATCATTGTCACGTGGGTAAGGTTCGTAAGCGAACGCCTTCGCCTCTTTAGTGTGAACTAAGCCACCTGCTGCAATAGCTGCTGAACCGGCCGCTGAGGTCTTCAAAAAGGTGCGACGATCCATCTTTAGAGCAGATGCTAATTTTGTTTGCCAATCATTGCTACTCATTGCAAATCCTCTGGTTATGGCTATTTTGCTGGCGCAGCAGCGCTAGTCGGTTGGGTAGCAGCCGGGGTATTGCTACCCTGAATTAAAAAGCGTAAGTCAGACTCGGTGGGGCGATCTTTAGCCCACTCAGGAGTTGGGGTAGCGCCCGGCCATGCATGACGTGGATAAGGGAAGCTAATACGATACCAAGCCCGTCCACCGTGGCAGCCATAACAACTATCGCTATTTAATGCGCCTTCTTTCTCAATTTCGGCAGGTTTTAAGAAGTTAACATTGTGGCGGCTGGTACGAATACCCGCATGGCACAATAAACAGTTATTTTGGAAGGTTGCACCACTTTCATGCCAAGGCCCTGATAATCCCATATTTTTATAAGGAAATTGACCATGACACATTAAACAGACATTCGGATCAACCATTTTACGCATGGTTAAATCGGGCTGTGAATTAACATCTGCACCGCTAGTTTCTTCACGCGGATCATTGCCTTGGTGACAAGTAGTACAGCTAAAATTCGTAACTTTCTTTACAAAAGGCGTCATTAAATGCCGTTGGTGGAAGGTTTTTTGTGAGCCTTCATAAGTATCTAAAGTTTGATACCACGCTAAGGTATTGTCTTTATTTAAACCTGCTGGCGATGTATCGCGTACATTGGTATCTAACACTTCTTGATGGCATTTTAAACAATCCGCATCAGTGGCTTTATCAATCGCGGGTTTAAAGTGAATGGGATCCCAACGGGCTTTCTCATAATTCTTGGTGGGAGGATCTAAAGCTGCCACAGCTTTAGTTTCAATTGTTTGTACAGCATTTTCGACTTTTGCTTCAATTTTAGCACTTGTATCTAGTGTATTTTGGTCGACTTGCTTAATAATTTCCTGTGTTTTTTCTTGAACCGCTTCTACCTTTTGTTCAATTTTAGCAGCGGCGACAGCAGTGTCTTGCTTGATTTCTTGTACTACTGTTTCGGTTTTTTCTACGACTGCTTGTGCATCGCTCTTAAGCGTTTGTGCAACCGTTTGAGCCGTTGCCTCCAGCTTTTGGTCTATACTGGGGGCACTGCTTGCTTGCGTTACTGATTGGCTACTTGCACTGGTTGTACTAGACACTGTACTAAGCGCCGGATAAGTAACGGAGTTATTCGCTGCTTCGGAGCTAGCATCGGTGTGTAGGATGATACCTGCTAACACTACCGCCATCACCGCAACCCCTATTATGCTGGATAGCAGCAATGCTCCAAGAAACCACTGTTTACCTAAACCCATGAAATTTACTCCGTTTTAGCTGGAAAGAATCGGGTAGTGATTACCCGATTCTCCCAAACGTTTCAGGTGAAGACGTTTGGATCCTTGTTGTGAGAATTGACTTATTGAGCGGGTGGTGTCCATTGACCAGCCATGCCAGACATACCTTGCATACCGGACATGCCGCCCATGCCAGACATACCGCCCATGCCAGACATACCTTGCATACCTGACATGCCGCCCATACCACTCATACCTGACATGCCGCCCATACCACTCATACCTGACATGCCGCCCATGCCAGACATGCCGCCCATGCCAGACATGCCGCCCATGCCAGACATGCCGTCCATACCGCTCATGCCTTGCATACCAGACATACCGCCCATGCCACTCATGCCTTGCATACCGGACATGCCACTCATACCAGACATGCCGTCCATACCGCTCATGCCTTGCATACCAGACATGCCGCCCATGCCACTCATACCAGACATGCCGTCCATACCGCTCATGCCTTGCATACCTGACATGCCGCCCATACCAGACATACCGCCCATGCCACTCATACCGGACATGCCGCCCATGCCACTCATACCAGACATGCCGTCCATACCGCTCATGCCTTGCATACCGGACATGCCGCCCATACCACTCATACCAGACATACCGCCCATGCCACTCATTCCGGACATACCGCCCATGCCACTCATTCCGGACATACCGCCCATGCCACTCATACCGGACATGCCGCCCATGCCAGACATACCTTGCATACCGGACATGCCGCCCATACCAGACATGCCACTCATGCCTTGTTGAGCAGGTACCCAAGCCCAAACACCTTGAGCCGGTAGCCAAGTCCAATAACCTTGTGCTTGCTGACCGCTCATGCCAGACATGCCGCTCATGCCAGACATACCACCCATGCCACTCATACCAGACATGCCACTCATACCAGACATGCCTTGTTGTACATCAGCCATAGCTAATGATGAGCAAAGTACTGTGCCAACTAATGCAGCTAAGGTTTTTTTAGTGAGCTGTTTCATGAAAGCCTCCTGAAAAATTTTTAATATGAATAAAATTACAATTACTGGTGATGCCAGCCCCGAATATCATAACGACCAGTCATGCCCGCATGATTAAACGGTGTGAACCAATTACCTTGGTTTTCGAGAAAATGCAAGGATGATGGATAAGGTTCTGTTACACCGTGCAGCGCTTTTTGATACCAAGCTGCGTCTTTTTTGACTTCAGTAATGACGGGTGCGTTAGCGGGACGCTCAGAAGGGTTTGTACCCGCAATATAAGGAATGTCTTCAGCCATTGCGCTTGTATTGCCTAGAATGATGCATAAACTGATAGCCACCAAAGTGCGCCGAAGGGGTCGCATTAGCATATGTATAGTCTCCTCGATGATAGCTAGTACTTTATAGTGCAGTTTCGGCATTAACTTAAGCAGGTTATGTGCCAGAGTTGGTTTAATTAGATATGTATGTGATAATGAAATAATTATTTATTTATTAGTAATTTAGTAAACTATTATTTCTAATTTTTAAATGACATTATGTCATGTTTAACACTGACACTCTGTCAGTTGTTTCTATTCTTAAGACAATTTGTCATAATATTCATAAGCCGTTCATTAATAATTTAGGTAGCCGTCTGTATGTCCGTAAAGTTCTGGCACGTCTATCCCACTTCCTTAAATCAGCGCTTTATTCTCTTTCTAATCAGCATAATGGGTATTTTATCCATTAGTTTTTTACTGATCTTTGTTTATTTTTATAATGCGCAGCTAACCGATGAACGTAGTAGTGCTTCGCAAGCCGTTAGTATGCTGCTTAAATCTTCACTGGAGCGGGCTATGTTGCAGCGTGATTTACCCGGTTTGAGGGCAATCGTGCATGACTTGGGGCAACAAGCTGAAATTCAGGATGTCATGATTTTGCATCCTAAGGGCGAGATTCGTTTTTCCGCAGATGAAAAAAAACTAGGGCAATCTGGGCAAGCAATTATTCAAAGTTTTTGTCCTAATTGTCAGGCTAAAGACTTATTAACAGCGACTGATACACGTTTTTTAGTTGATCAACAGAGTGGTCAGGAAATCTTACGTTCCTTTCAGCCGGTTGCAAATAAACCGCAATGTATGGGCTGTCACGGCTCGGCAACTGAGCATCCGGTTAATGGTATTTTAGTGGTTGACTATAAAGCACAGCCATTACGTCAAAAAAGTTGGCTTACTGTGTTTGTGCTAGGTATATCTGGCACGATTGCTTTAGTTTTTAGCGCGTTAGCCTCTTGGTGGTTTATGCGGCGTTTTGTGTTAAAGCCAGTAGCAAGCTTAAATAATGCCAGTCAGTCCATTGCCGCAGGTAAACTCAATACCCAAGTGCGGCTCAATGGGCAAGATGAAATGGCGCAGTTGGCAAAAAGCTTTAATAAAATGGCCAACCACTTAGAGCAAAGCCATACAGCGCTTAAAAATCGTGAGCAATTTTTGCAAGGGTTGCTGGATGCCTTACCTGATGGTGTTCGAGTGATTGATGCAAATTATTGCATTATTGCCGCGAATCAAACCTACGCCCAACAAAGTGGTTATGCGTCTATTCAAGCCTTATTACAACAGCCTTGTTATAAAGTGACTTATCAGCGAGATACGCCGTGCCAGTCCACGGCGCGTACTTGCCCTATGCAATGTCTAACACCTGAACAACCCACTGTAAAATTTATGGAAATATTACAGCGTGCGGATGGTTCAGCCTTATCCACGGAAGTTTATGCGGCGCAATTAACGCTGAATGTTGGCAAATCACAGCGTTTGCTAGTCGAAGCCGTGCGCGATTTAGAGCAAGCGGTGCATTATTCCCATGAACAAAAAATGTCAGCTTTAGGGGAATTAGCCGCAGGCGTCGCGCATGAAATTCATAATCCATTAGCTTCTGTGCGCATTGCTTTACAGGCGAGTGATCAATTGTTAAATGCTGAAAGCAGCAAGGCGAATGTAGAAGAATTGCGGAGTTATTTACAGCTAGTAGACGAGCGGGTCGAGCAATGTTTAGATATTACGCATCGTTTATTAAAGCTGGGTTCGCTTGCCAGCGCTTATCCTGAACTAGTCGATGTAAATCAGGTTATTCAGGAAACCATCTCCTTGCTACGTTTTGAACAACAACAATTGCATATTCAAGAACAAGTTCAACTGAGTGCTGAGCCAGTACGTATTTTGGCGGCGGATAATGATTTGCGCATGATTGTTTTAAATTTAGTGCAAAACGCATTTCATGCCATGCCGCACGGCGGCGTACTGAGCATTCAGACGTATAAACAAGCAGGGCTAATTGTGATTCGGATTGGTGACACAGGCGTAGGCATTCCTGATGAAGTATTAGCACATATTTTTGATCCCTTTTTTAGTCGTCGTCCCGGCAACCAACGCGGTATGGGCTTAGGGTTGACGATTACGCATACGCTAGTGACACAACATCAGGGGCGAATTGAGGTCGAACGACGCTTATCTGGCGGTACTGTGTTTAGCGTGATGTTTTTCGATGCAGATGATGAACGGAGTACGGTGTAATTATTATGATTCCATTAATATTAGTGATTGATGATGATAAAACCCTTAACCGTTTAATGGTCGGTCAACTCAATAAAATGGGTTATGCAGCGATTGGCGTGTTTTCATGGGCGGAGGCTCAAACATACTTACAACAGCATACGCCGCATTTGATTTTATTGGATTGTCAGTTGCCGGATGCGCGGGGCAATCAAATCTTGAATCAGTTAATTCCAGATTACCCTGTTATAATTATAACAGGCTATGGCAGTGTTAAAGATGCCGTTACTGCCATGCGTTCGGGGGCAGCAGAATACTTATTAAAGCCAGTCAATATGGATGAATTAGAATTGGTGATACGGCGCACCTTAGATACACACACTATGAAAAAGGAGTTTATGTATCTGAAAGAGCAAGTGCAAAAGCGCAAATCGTTTATGGTGGGGCAAAGCGTAGCGCTGAAAGAAGTGGAAAAAATGATAGCGGCGGTTGCGCCAAGTTCAATGACTGTACTCATTCAAGGGGAAAGTGGGGTTGGTAAAGAATTAGTGGCGAGGGAAATTCATGAGCGTAGTCAAGTTGCCAGTCGCGGCTATGTCGCCCTTGATTGTTGCACTATGCAAGAAAGTTTGTTTGAGTCTGAATTATTTGGGCACGAAAAAGGCTCATTCACAGGCGCAGATCGACAGAAAAAAGGCTTAATTGAAAGCGCAGAAGGGGGTACATTATTTTTAGATGAAATCGGGGAAATAAGTCCGACTATTCAAGCCAAGTTATTGAGGGTATTGGAAACAGGACGTTTTAGACGTGTGGGTGGCACACGCGATTTAACCGCTAATGTGAGAATTGTCGCGGCAACCAATCGTAATTTATTAGAAATGGCACATGAAGGCACATTCCGTGCTGATTTATTTTATCGTTTAAACGCGTTTACGATCTTCGTACCGCCTTTACGGGAACGTAAAGATGATATTGATGCCTTAATTGATCATTTTATCAGTAACCATGATTTCTCGCGCCGGGTTAATAAACAACTCACTGAACAAGCTCGTAATAAATTAAGAGCTTATCCTTGGCCTGGCAATATTCGCGAATTAAAAAACGTGGTGGAGCGTGCCATTATTTTATCCGGTGATGCCGCACGTATTGCGCCAGAGCATATTACTTTACGCAATGAAGATGCCGCACCTTATAGCCATCAAGCCGCGCGCAAAGGCTTACACCTTGATTTTGAGCAAGAACCCACATTAGAAGATTTAGAGCGGCGTTATTTAGGGGTGTTGCTGGAAAAGTTCGCAGGTCATCGCGGAAAAGTGGCGCGAACCCTCGGTATTAGTGAAAGAAATGTGTATCGTCTATTACGTAAGTATGAGTTTAGTGAGTTTTGATTCTTGTTAAGATAGGGTGCTCAGATTTAACTTTGCAGAGGATTGCACCCCTATGTTACAAGTCACAGCAGCGGCTGCTAAGCAAATTCGCACGGCAGCAGTACAAGGTAATGCCATTGGTTTACCGCTTAGAATTGCTATTCAAACCAAACCGGATGGTAGTTTCCATTATTTAATGGGGTTTGATGAACAAAACAAAACGGGCGATCAAACAATTCAGGTGGAGGATGTCCTTGTTGTGGTTGATGCTGCCTCACAACCCTTGCTGCAAGGTATGACCTTGGATTTTGTGGAACTAGACGGTCAGTTGGAATTTATTTTTATCAATCCTAATGACCCTAATTATCAAGCACCTGCTGTCTAAATCATGCCTAAATCACATCTAACACAAGCCGAACGCTTTGATTGGGCTGCTTTAGAAGAACGGCGCGTCATTGAGTTTCCTTGGTTGGCGCGTATTATTCTACTCATCTTGTTCATTGTGTTTATGGTTATTGGTGCAGTGTATTTCGGAGCGGTGAATACCGCTGTGCAACAACCTTGGGTATCACCTGCTGCAACCGCCTTGTGGTTAGTTGCGGGGTTTGGGGTGCTTGCCTTATTGTATTGGATGTGGCGTGAATTTGAGCGATTTGGACAGGAGCTATCCTATTGGGCGTTACGTTTGCGTAAAGGTGATTTAACAGTACGGATGCCGATTCGGGGTAAGACTTGCCCGTCACGCAAAATTCGTGAACAAATTAATGCTATCACCGACGACTATCAAGCCATGTCGCGGATGCAGCAACAACGTTTATCTAAACAAGCCAAAGATATTAAACAAAAAAATCAACATTTAAGCGTATTGTATGATGTAGCGGCTTCGATCAACCGTGCCTCCAACCTAGAAGATTTATTAGAGCGCTTTTTGAATACCTTGCAACAAGTTGCAGATGCTGAAGCCGCGACGGTTCGCTTATTAGATAGCGACAATAATATGCGTTTAGTGGCTAGTATTGGTTTAGACAGGGGCTTATTAAATTGTGCTGAAAGTATGCCCGCCGATCAGTGTATGTGCTGGAAGTCTGCCCTAGATAATAAAATTACTTTGTGTACGAATAATGCCAAGTGTGGACAATTATTAGAAAATGTATTTTCAGCGGCTGCCGATAATATCGAAGTGCTGGCCATACCCTTGCAATATCGAGATAGGGTGTTAGGTGTTTATAATTTATTCTTAGAAAAATCCAAACAAACTAAGTTAGAAAACGAGGCTGAATTATTAATTAGTATTGGTCAGCATTTGGGTATGGCGATTGAAAAAGCCAGTGTTGATGAAGACGCACGCACGTTATCCATTATGGAAGAGCGTACGCGTATGGCGCACGAGTTGCATGATTCGCTGGCCCAAACCTTAGCGAGTTTGCGTTTTAAAGTGCGCTTATTTGATGATTCTTTAAATCGCGGTGAAGAAGCCACGATTTGGCAAGAGCTCGAAGGTTTGGAAAATACGATTGATGAAGCTTACGCCGAATTACGTAGCTTGATTACCCATTTTCGAGCGCCCTTGGATGGTAAAGGCATTATTCGGGTAGTAGAACGGTTGACTGAACGCTTCCGCCAAGAAACCAAAATGGAAGTGTTTTATTATCACAATTGGCATTTAAAAGATTTGCCCAGTGAAATTGAATTAGAAGCCATTCGGATTATACAAGAAGCCTTAGCGAATGTGCGTAAACATAGTCGCGCCAAAACCGTGCGTATTTTATTGTACAGTTCTGAGGAAGGTAAATGTTCCATTCTTGTGGAAGATGATGGCATTGGTTTACCCGTCAATTTACCTGAGCCTGATCCAAAAACCGGCGAACATATTGGCTTAACCGTCATGCGCGCTCGTGCTGATCGCGTTGGTGGGGATTTACAATTTGAAAGTGAACCGGGTGAGGGCACATTAATTCAATTAAATTTTGAAGTGTCGCCCACTAAAAAATTATCCGATCTAGTCAAACGCACTAGTATTCATTCGACCACCAGTTTAGCAAGTGATACCCCATGAACGAGAAAGTTTTATTAATTGACGACCACACTTTGTTTCGCGCGGGTTTGGAAGACTTATTAACCCGACGCGGTATCCAAGTGGTAGCGGCAGTAGGCAATGGGGATGAGGGCTTAGCCGCAGTTAATCAGCTAAACCCCGATATTGCCTTGCTGGACATGCGTATGCCTAATATGGATGGTTTACAAGTGTTGCGCTTATTACGTAAACATGTGCCTAGTTTGCGCGTGGTCATGTTAACCACTAGTAGCAATGAAGCGGATTTAGTTGAAGCCTTACGTAGTGGTGCACGCGGTTATCTATTAAAAGACATGGAACCCGATGAATTAGTCGTGGCATTACGTGAGATTTTAGCGGGAAAAACTGTAGTCGCGCCTGAGCTTGCGCCAGTATTAGCGCGGGTGGTACAGGGCGGTGATAGCCGTAGTACCGAAGATAAAGCCACTAATCCGTTTATTGATTTAACGCCGCGTGAATATGAAATCCTAACGCTGTTAGCCGAAGGTCAGAGCAATAAGGTGATTGCACGTAATTTGGGGATTTCCGATGGCACGGTCAAACTGCATGTTAAAGCCATTTTGCGTAAACTGAATGTGAGTTCGCGCATTACTGCCGCCGTAATGGCCGTTGAGCATGGCATTCGTGCTGAAAGTCATAATGATTAATAAGGAGTTGCAAGGTGGCTAAAACCTTTGCCGAAATGGTCGCGGGTGTATTGCCCGAAATTAAGGAAATTTTGCCTTGGGATTTAGCCGAGCAGCTTGCCAAACAGCCTGATTTACTGGTGGTGGATATTCGCGAACCGGCTGAATACGCGTTTGGCGCTATTGCGAATTCGCTCAATGTGCCGCGTGGTATTTTAGAAACGGCGTGTGACTGGGGATATGATACCACTGTCCCACGTTTGGCTAATGCCCGAGAACAAACGGTGGTATTGGTATGTCGTTCGGGCAATAGAACCGCGATGGCAGCATATACCTTACAATTAATGGGCTATCAGCAGGTCTACTCGTTGAAAACCGGCATTCGGGGCTGGAATGACTATGAGCAACCCTTAATAAATGCATTGGGTGAAGAGGTGGATATTGATGAGTTGGATGTATTCTTGAATCCACCTATAAAATCTGAACAAAAAAAGCCAAATTAGTTTTATTCAGAACTGCAACAATTGTGGCTTTTTTGCTACAATTTCGTAAGTTGGTGAACCTAAACCAACCGATACTAGACAAAGGCAATAATTCAGATCACGGTCTCTTGGGAGTTGCAGTAATGGGGCTATACATTAATAAATTCATGGCATTTGCTTTAATGGCAGTGAGTGCCGCATGTGCAAGCACAGACGAAGTTGTATTAAAAGCACCGGGTGCGGTGCCTACTAAAGCAGCGGTTATGGTAGTGACCCCGCAAGTGAGTCAGACTAAACCTGTATTAAAAGTACAAACTGCGGTGGTGACAACACCTGCTAAGGTTGCAGATGCTGAAGAGTTAGAAGATGAAACGGCGGCGGTCAATGCTATGCCAACGGATGCCGCAGGCGATGCACATAGTTGTAATAGCTTTTGTGGTTTACCGTCTAAATACCGTCCTAAGTAATAATAAACTCGGCTCTGCCGAGTTTTTCGTATTGGCTAAATCAATTCCCCTATAGACGATTCTTGTGGTTTGCTGCAAACTTATTGGTAATCTCAGTTTGAGATTGTTAGTCGATTAAAAAATAATTAACCAATTGTTTTGTATAACAATATAAAAATGGGGAACATGGTATGTCTATTAAATCTAGCCCAATTCTTGTTGCTGGATTAATTACAACACTTTTAGCAGGCTGCGGACCAAATGGTGAGATGACACGCACTGAACAAGGCGCATTAATTGGCGGCGTTGCGGGGGCTGTTTTAGGCAAAAGCACTGGCAATCATCACGATAAGCGCGTACTGACGGGGGCAGTCTTAGGCGGCTTAGTCGGTGCAGGTATTGGCAATTATATGGATCAGCAAGAAGCAGCACTGCGCCAAAGCTTGCAAAATAGCGGTGTGAATATTGAACGCCGTAATGACAATATTGTGATTACCATGCCAGATGCGATTAGCTTCGCTACAGGTCAGGCGTATATTCAACCTCAATTCTATGCCACGCTGAATAACTTAGCGTATACCTTGAATCAATACCCTGAAACCCGTATTCAAATCGAAGGGCATACTGACAATGTAGGCACTGACAGTGATAACTTACGCTTATCACAACAGCGGGCGGAGAGTGTGCGTAATTATTTAGCCAGCAATGGCATTATGGCCGCTCGTATGCAAGCCATTGGTTATGGCGAATCGCGCCCTATTGCGGATAACAACAGCGATTATGGACGGGCGCAAAATCGTCGAGTTGAGATTACACTTATGCCCACTCAGCAATATTAACCCAAGCTTTATTTAGCCTATAATAGCAGAAGGTCGAGACTGATCTTCTGCTATAAAATAAATAGGTTAGCCCGGTGATAGAGCAAATTCCTAATCTAATTACCATTGTGCGTATTTTAGCCATTGCCCCGATTTGTTGGTTATTATGGCAACACGATTATCAAAATGCGTTTGTTTTATTATTAATTGCAGGGCTATCTGATGCATTAGACGGTTACTTGGCAAGGCGCTATGGTTGGTTTACGCGTTTAGGCGCATTTTTAGACCCGATTGCCGATAAATTATTTGTAGCCTGTGTTTATATTGTATTCGGTTTACAAGGGTATTTGCCTTGGTGGTTAGTCAGTTTAGTGTTAGGACGTGATGTCATTATTAGCGGGGGCGCATTAGCCTTTCGTTGGGCAACGGGGCATTTGGAAATGCAACCGCTGAGGATTAGTAAGCTCAATACGGTCTTACAAATTATCTTATTAGCCTTGACCTTAGTGAATATCGCTTTATATTCAATACCCACTTGGTTACAAGTCAGTGTACAAGGGGCAGTGGCTATTTCTACCTTAAGCAGTGGTCTAGCTTACATGGTCTTATGGACTCTCAATGCAATGAAGGAATCACATGCACTCAAACAACCTTGATACTCGGTCAAAAGAAAAGCAATTTTGGCTGATTAGCAGCGTTATTTTTTTAACGTTGTTGTATTTATTAGCGCCAATTTTGACACCTTTCTTAATTGCTGGTTTTTTGGCTTATTTGGGTGATCCGTTAGTTGACCGATTAGAAACATGGAAGTTATCGCGTACCATGTCCGTCTTAGTCGTATTTGTAACGATTATGCTGGGGCTATTACTATTTTTCTTGTTGCTTATTCCCATTTTAGAAAGCCAATTTAAAAAGTTAGTTACCATGTTGCCTAATTATTTAGATTGGTTAAGCAATAGTGTTGCACCTTATTTAAGCGAGCGTTTTGGTGTAGATCCGTCCGTCTTAGAAGTGGATCGTCTCAAAAACGTTATTAGCTCACACTGGCGTGAAACGGGCGGGGTAATTCGTAATGCTGTGCAAACCATTTCTAAATCGGGCGTGATGATTTTTGAATGGGTTGCCAATTTATTATTAGTGCCGATTATTGCGTTTTATTTATTGCGGGATTGGGATCATATTGTGGCGTACGTTGATGATTTATTGCCACGTTCGATCCAACCTACTTGTGCGCAAATTGCATCAGAAGCGGATGGCGTATTAGGGGCATTTCTACGCGGTCAATTAACGGTTATGTTGGCGTTAAGTGTGCTTTATGCCGCAGGTTTATCCATTGTTGGCGTTGATTTTGCCTTACTGATCGGTTTGATTGCAGGCTTAGTCAGTTTTGTACCGTATTTAGGGTTAATTGTCGGTGTTATTATTGCCACAATTGCAGTGCTCTTCCAAAGCCATGATTTCACGCAAGTTTTATGGGTGTTGGGTGTGTTTGGTTTAGTGCAGGTGATCGAAGGCACGATTCTAACCCCGCTTTTAGTTGGTGATAAAATTGGCTTACATCCGGTAACTGTTATTTTTGCGGTAATGGCGGGCGGGCAATTATTCGGCTTTTTTGGTATTTTAGTAGCGCTACCGGTCGCGGCGGTTTTAGCGGTTATTATGCGACACATACGCGCCAGCTATAAACAAAGTCAAATTTACGATATTAGTTATACACCATCACCGGAGCGCGAAATTATTCTGACATCAAAGGATAAAGCATGAGTCAACAATTGACTCTCAATGTTGGGCGACGCGATGGTTTTCGGTTTAGTTCATTTTTTGTGACGCCTGACAATGCGGAATTACTAGGGATTTTAAAAAACGGGTTTGAAGCACATTTTCCGCAAATTTTTCTATGGGGCGATGCACAAGTTGGTAAATCACATTTATTGCAAGCGTATTGCCATCACTATTATCAGCGCGGCTTAATGGCCGCTTATTTGCCACTGAGTACTTGCGCGCAATATGGCACACGCATGTTAGTGGGCTTGGAAGCCAAGCAACTGGTGGTTATTGATGATTTAGACAGCATTATTGGTAAGCGTGACTGGGAAGAAGCCTTAATGCATGTGATTAATACCAGTCGGGCGAATCAGCAACCCTTAATGTTGGCAGCACGCACCAATCCGCGTGAGATGCCTTGTGTATTAGCCGACTTTGCTTCGCGTTTATTGTGGGGCCCAGTTCACCGGGTACACAGTTTAGATGAAGCTCAACGTATTCAGGCGATGCGCTGGCGGGCGCACCAACGTGGTTTTGATTTACCCGATCAGGCTGTGAATTACATCATTAAGCATTATTCACATGACATGGGTACGCTGATGATGTTATTGGATAGGCTGGATATGGAAAGTCTTAGTAAAGGTCGTAAGGTAACGCGTGATTTAGTGCGGGATGCTTTGCGTACTTTGTGATAGTAATAAACGACTCGAAATAAATAACGAAGGAGAATGAGATGGATTTAAAAGCACTATTGGATCAGTTGGTTCAGTCTGGTAAAGAAATGGCGGATAAAGGCATTCAGTCTGGTAAAGATATGGCTGAAAAAGGTAAAGCTGCCGCTGAAGAAACGTTAGACATTCCAAAAGACGACGCTGGTCGTGCTTCAATGGCTTCACAAGTGGGCACGGGTGCAGCCGTCGCGGGTGTATTGGCATTATTATTAGGCACAAATGCGGGGCGTCGTGTGGGTGGCGCTACGCTGAAATTAGGTAGTTTAGCCGCATTAGGTGGGTTAGCTTACCAAATGTACCGTCAATGGGAAGGGCAAGTGCCTGCTGATCAAGCACCACCTAGCCCACAAAGCCCTAGCGCCCCGCCTTCTGCTTTAAGTGCACCGGAAGAACCACAAGCTAGCCCAGAAGTTTTATTGAAAGCAATGGTGGCGGCGGCAAAAGCTGATGGGCATATTGATGCCAAAGAATTGGAAACCATTCGCCAGCAATTAGCTAATGCTAACTTAAGTGGTAACTTAAATGACTTGTTAATGAACGAGTTAGTGCGTCCTGTGAGTGCGAAAGAGGTAGCTGATTTAGCCAACGGCAATAAAGCAGTGGGTTCTGAAATCTATGTCGCTTCTTTATTGTTCTTAAATGAAGATAGTGAAACTGAAAAAGCTTACTTAAAAGACTTACAAACTGCCTTAGGTTTACCAGATGAAGTAGTGGCTGGTTTAAAAGCGACTATCGCGTCAGCGGTATAACATGCAGCCTAAGCTACCCTAATCATTAGGGTAGCTTATTTTTTATTATTTACCACCGCCCATACATAATGGCGACTCGGCTACCTTACCTGCTTTTGCCATATATTCATCGGGGGTTAGCGTATGTAACGCCAGCGCATGAATTTTTCCGGCTAATTCCTCGGCTAGAATTTGATTCATCAGTTGATGACGCGCAACTAAACGTTTTCCATTAAACTGCTCACTTACGACCGTAACCTTAAAGTGTGATTCCGCGCCAGCGGGTACATTGTGCATATGACTTTCATTAATCACAGCCAAATACTCTGGGTTTAAGGCTTGTTCAATTTTTTGCTGTATCTGTAATTGCATGTTCATAATCAAATTCTTTGAAATTAATGATGATTAACTTGAAACCGTTTAAATATCACGCGTATATTTCGCGCAGATAAAATAACGGCTTGCCACGCAACATGAACCAAAAACAAAACTTTGACAAATTAGCGCAATATTTACAAAACAAAATTATTGGCCAGCAAACCCTAATTAATCGCTTGTTGATTGCTTTATTAGCAGATGGGCATTTGTTAGTGGAAGGTGCGCCGGGTTTAGCGAAAACTCGGGCGATTCAAATGCTGGGACAAGGCATTGAAGGCGATTTTCATCGTGTGCAATTTACGCCTGATTTATTACCTGCGGATATTACCGGTACAGAAGTCTTTCACCCCAACGATGGCACTTTCCATTTTCAAAAAGGCCCGTTGTTTCATAATCTGATTTTGGCGGATGAAATTAATCGAGCCCCTGCGAAAGTACAATCCGCGTTATTGGAAGCAATGGCGGAACGGCAAATTACGGTTGCAGGTACGACGTGGAAATTGCCTGAGCCATTTTTAGTTATGGCGACGCAAAACCCTATTGAGCAAGAAGGCACTTATCATTTGCCCGAAGCGCAATTAGACCGCTTTCTGATGCACGTATTAGTGGATTACCCGACGGCAGAAGAAGAACAGCAAATTTTGCATTTGTCGCGGCGTGAAGCGATGCAGCAAGTACAGCATATTCAAGAACACGTACAGCCAATTGTCAGTCAGGAAGATGTACGCCAAGCGCGTGAAGCGGTGTTGAATATTTACATGGCGGAAAAAGTCGAAACTTATTTACTGCAATTGGTATTGGCCACTCGGAATGCGGAAAAATACGGGCGGCATTTAGCGGGACGTATTGCGTATGGTGCAAGCCCTCGCGCTACCTTAGCGTTAGACCGTTGTGCGCGGGCGCACGCTTGGTTAGCGGGTCGTGAATTTGTTAGCCCTGAAGATGTACAAGCGGTTGCACATGATGTATTGCGCCACCGCATTCTATTGACGTTTGAAGCAGAAGCGGATGGCATGACCAGCCAGCATGTGATTGACGAACTATTGGCAGTGGTGGCTGTGCCATAATGAATGTAATGGGGGGGAAAGCCGTTTATAACCAAACAGGTGACGGCATTGTCTATAGTTCACTGGCGTCTTTATTACGATTACAAAGCCAGATTCGCACACTTAATTTAGCCAAAAAGCATATTCGATCTCGACATGCGGGCGTACATCGTTCTGTGTATAAAGGGCGGGGTATGGATTTTGCCGAGTCGCGTCCTTATCAAGCCGGTGATGATATTCGCACCTTGGATTGGCGCGTGACGGCTCGCAGCGGTCGTTTACACACTAAAATCTTTGAAGAAGAACGTGAAAAGCCAGTATTGGTTTGGGTGGATTTACGCCCGACTATGTTTTTTGCAACCCGTGGGCAATTCAAATCCGTAGTAGCGGCAGAAATTACGGCGTTATTAATGTGGAAGACCTTGAAAATCGGTGATCGGTTTGGTGGTATTTTACAAAATGGCGGCCATAGTGAATTAAAGCCTTCGCGTAGTCGGGCGGCTGCCTTAAATTTGCTAAAACAAGTCAGTGATTTAACGCAAACGGGACAATCTACACAGGCGCATAGCAGCAGTGATTTAAGCAGTAGCTGGACACGCCTACGCCGAGTAGCCAGTGCAGGCAGCCAAGTGTTTGTGATTAGCGATTTTCGGCAGGTCAATGCGCAGGCTTTACGCCAATTAGCCATGTTAACCCGGCATGCGCAATTAAGCTTGATTGAGATTAGCGACCCGTTTGAAGCGCATCCACCTGCACAAGGACAAGTTCGCCTAACCGACGGTGCGCGTAAGCTTTGGGTCAATTTGGGGCAAAAGCTCTGGCGGCAACGCTATGCTGAACGTCATCATGCCGCACAACAAAGTTTAACGGAATTTGCACGTCTACATCGTTTGCCATTCGTGCACATTTCTACCGCAGACGATATGCAAACGCGTTTAATGAAATTAGCCAAGGGGTTGCGATGAATCCCAGTAGTTTAGCGCTAAAAGATATTCATTTGCCCGCTCATGGGGTAAGCATTTGGCCATTAGCGCCACTGTGGTGGTTGCTCATTGCTTTAGGTGTGCTTGGTGTGTTGGCGTTAGTATGGTATGTGTGGAAACGCCCCGCCCAACCACACTATCAAAAAAATGATATTGCCTTACAAGCCTTGGCTGACTTGCAAACCCAATACAATCAACAACCTTTAGAACTCTTACGCGAAGTATCGGTATTAATCCGCCGCATTGCTTTAACGCGCTTTGGGCGGCATAGAATTGCGGGTTTGACCGGAGCAGCTTGGTTAGAATTTTTAGATAAAACCTCGGGGCAAGCCGTTTTTCAGCAGCGTTATGCGGCTTATGTGACAGCAAGCCCTTATCAAGCCAATGCCGATTTAAGCGATTTACAAGGTTTTTTACAAGCGGTGCGTCATTGGATTCAAGCGCCGAAAGGACTTGACCATGTATGAACTCGCGTGGTGGTGGATGTTGGTCTTATTGCCGCTGCCGTGGTTGGTTTGGCGCTTTGCTAAACCCGTGCAACAACAGTTGGGAATTGCCTTAAAAGTACCATTTTTAGAAGATTTTCAGCAAGCGGCTGTAGCAGGCAATAGTTTAAGTAAGCGCCTTATGCTGGGCTTAGCCTTCATTGCATGGTGCTGTTTAATCATTGCGGCAGCGCGTCCAGTTTGGGTGGGGGAATCTGTGGAAATTCCTGTCTCAGGGCGGGATTTAATGTTAGCGGTCGACTTATCCGGTTCTATGGAAGAACAGGATTTTATGCTGAATGGGCAAGTAGTAGACCGTTTAACCGCGACTAAAGCAGTGGCGGGTGATTTTATCCGCAAGCGCACGGGCGACCGGATTGGTTTAGTGTTATTCGGTGACCGTGCTTATGTGCAAGTGCCATTAACCTTTGATCGGCAAACGGTGCTGCAATTGTTGAATGAATCTGCTTTAGGGCTAGCCGGGCAACGTACCGCAATTGGCGATGCGATTGGCTTAGCCTTGAAACGTTTACAAAATAGCCCGGAAAAAAATCGGGTGTTGATTCTCATGACGGATGGTGCAAATACCGCTGGCAATGTAACGCCTTTGGATGCAGCCGAGATGGCGGCAGCAAAGGGTTTGAAAATTTATACGGTGGGCATTGGTTCAGAGAATAGTGCTATGCGTGATATGTTTGGTTTTCAGTTGCTAAACCCTAATGCAGATTTGGATGAGACTACCTTGAAAGCCATTGCAGATAAAACGGGTGGGCAATATTTTCGCGCCCGTGATACGGACGAGTTTCAAAAAATTTATGCAGAATTGGATCGCTTAGAACCCGTTAACAAAGCGGCAGAATATTGGCGACCACAACAAGAATTATTTCGTTGGCCTTTACTCATCGCCTTGCTATTAAGCCTGTTGGTTGGAGTATTGCGCCTACGGCAGGAGTAACGCATGTGGGGTAATTTTCATTTTCTGTATTCGGCTTGGTTAGGTTTGTTTGCCCTAATTCCGGTTGTTTGGATATTAAAGAACTATAAATTCAAACATAAAGCCAATTGGGAACAATGGATTGATCCACAATTACGCCCTTATGTATTAAGCGGGCAAATTAGCCAATTGCATCAAGGGTGGCATGTGATTCTCTCATTTGTCATTGCGATTGCAGCCTTGGCAATGGCAGGGCCTGCGTGGACAAAGCGCGAAGTTCCTGTATTCCGCAATCAACAAGCAGTGGTATTAGGCTTAGATTTATCGCAATCCATGCAAGCGGAAGATGTTAAACCGGATCGGCTGAGCCAAGCTCGCTTTAAATTATTGGATTTGTTGAATACTCGTAAAGCGGGGCAGACTGGCTTAGTCGTGTTTGCCGGTGATGCTTTTGCTGTTTCGCCCTTAACCGACGATATTGAAAATATTAGCGAACAGGTGAAAAATTTAACGCCAGATGTAATGCCAGTCGCAGGTAGTCGCTTAGCACCTGCTATTCAACAAGCCTTGGATTTATTTAAGCAATCCGGCATTGGGCAAGGGCAAATTCTATTAATGACAGACGGCGTTTCTGATACTGAAGCCGCAAAGGTGGTTGCCGAAAAAGCGCAAAAAGCCGGTTACCCTGTGTCTATTTTAGCTGTTGGTACGCCAGCGGGCGCACCGATTCCGCAACGACATGGCGGCTTTTTAACTGATGCAGCCGGACAGACGATCATGGCGACGGTAAATACGGCTGATTTACAAGCCATTGCACAAGCTGGAGGTGGTAAATTTGTAGCCAGTACGGTGGACGATGCCGATATTAATCAGCTTACTCAAGCATGGCAGTTGAGTGGCAATACGGCATTAACAGATGGTAAAGGACGACAAATTGATACTTGGGTCAATCAAGGCTATTGGTTATTGCTGTTGCTGATTCCCGTGGCAGTGTTGGCATTTCGGCGCGGCTGGTTAGCCAGTATTGTATTAGCCGCTGTATGTTTGCCGAGTTTGCCGCAGCCCGCCCAAGCCGCTAGTTTGGAAAGTATGTGGTTAAATCCCGATCAGCGTGGTTTAAAAGCGTTGAATGAAGGTAATGCGGAAAAAGCCGAGCAACTCTTTAAGGATTCACAATGGAAAGCGGCAGCCGCTTATAAAAATAAGGATTTCAAAACTGCTGAAAAGTTGTATAGCGCGGATAAAAGCGCCACCGGACAGTATAATTTAGGCAATAGTTTAGCCATGCAAGGCAAATTACCCGAAGCCGTTAAAGCTTATGAGCAAGCTTTAGCTCAACAGCCGGAGTTTCCCGATGCTAAAACAAATTTAGAAACGGTGAAAAAAGCCTTAGAGCAACAAGATAAACAACAGCAAGCGCAAAATAATCAGCAAAATCAAAAAGGCGATCAGCAAAATCAGCAGAATTCCCAAGAGCAATCCGGTGGAATGCAAGGTGATAAAGGACAAGAAACCCAACAAACTGAAGCCGATAAACAGCAAGCTCAACGTGAACAACAAGCGGCTGAACAAGCTAAACAGGCAGCAGATAAACAAGCTGCTACAGAACAACAGTTAAAAGCGGCACAAGCCAAACAAGCCGAAGCTGAAAAAGCTAAGCAGGCACAAGCAGCGCAAGCTGAACAAACTGAAAGCGAAGCCGAGGCGCAAAACCGTGAACAAGCCCAAGCGGCGGAACAATGGTTACGACGTATTCCCGACGATCCGTCGGGCTTGTGGCGGCGTAAATTTGTGTATCAATATCGGCAGCGTGGCAATCAAACCGTAGAAGGAGAAACCGCATGGTAAAACGTATGGGTTGGTTAATAGGTTTGCTGTGTTGCTTGGCGTTTAATAACAGCTATGCGGCTACGATTACGGCGGAATTTGATCGCAATCCCGTGGCTTTGGGTGATCCGGTAAATCTGCGTTTTACGGCGGATGATACAGTGGAAGAGCCTAACTTTGCAGTGTTGGAAAAGGATTTTGAGATTCGCGGTCACTCGCAAAGCAATAGTTTTAATATGGACAATAATGGCATCAATACCTCAACCACTTGGGAATTGAATGTTGTGCCTAAAACGACGGGTACGCTTAAAGTACCGTCCATTGCGTTTGGGAAAGCTTACAGCCCTGCTTTAGAACTGACAGTGACTGACCCTCCGGCGGCGGGTAATGCGGCGAGTGGGCAGGCAACCCAAGATGACTTGTTGGTAGAAGTCGAGGTCGATAATAAGACACCGGTGGTGCAACAACAGGTATTAGTCACTCAACGCTTATTATTTTTACTTGATTTCCAACCACAAGCGACTCTCACGCAGCCCGAAATTACCCAAGGTAAAGGCAGTTTACAGCAGTTGGGTAAAGACAAAAGCGGCACATTAATGCGTAATGGGCATAACTACCGTATGTTAGAACGGCGCTTTGCGCTTGTGCCGCAACAGAGTGGCGAGTTAACGCTAGGGCGTAGCCGTTTTGAGGGCTTGTTAATTGAGCCGGGCTATAATCGTTTTGATCCATTTGGTATGGATGGCAAACCGGTTCAGCGTTATTCCCAACCGATTACGTTAAATGTGGGGGCGCAACCTAAGCAATTTGCGGGGGCGCAATGGTTACCCGCCAAAAATATAACGCTCAATGCGCATTGGCAAACGCCGCCGGATAAATTAAAAGCCGGTGAACCGGTTACCCTAACCTTAGCTATTATGGCTGAGGGTTTAACCGCTGAACAATTGCCACCCTTAAAAGTAGATGCGCCTGCGGGTATTAAAGCCTATACCAATAAACCAGAGTTGCGTAACCAAACCAGTGCTAACGGTGTGGTCGGGGTACGCAATGAAAATTGGGTTATTCTTGCTCCCTATAATGGCAGTTATCAATTACCGGCTATTACCTTAGACTGGTGGAATGTCAATACGCAAAAAGCCGAGCAAGCCAAAATTGACGCAGTGACATTAATGGTTAGCGGTGGGCAAGCTGCGCCTACATCTACGCAAACACAACCGCCCGCATCCACAGCTAATCAAGCGGCTGTGCCTAATGCCGCCGCGCCTAGTAATAATGCCCAGGCTGCCCCAGATAATGAGGCTGAGCAACAAGCACAACAATTTACCTTAGCTAAAGTGGCTATTGGGCTATTGTTGGTTTGGTTAGTCTTAAGCGGTTTATGGCTGATTTGGCTATGGTGGCGACGTGCTAAAGTGCCTGTACGTGCTTCTAGCCAAGCCTCTCCTTTACCTGCGCCCACGGTTAGTGCACTCGATAAGTTAGAGCAAGCTTGCCAACAAAATGATGCGCCTGCAGCGTATAAAGCCTTACAACAATGGGCAGAAGCGAATTTATATTTACGTCCTGCGTTAATGCCGCATATTCGCGCGCGTGTTGATTCTAATTTCCAAGCGCAATTAGATCAGCTAGAAGCGGCGGTATACGGTAAACCGGATACTGCTTGGCAAGGGCAGGGCTTATGGCAAGCAATACAAGCCTATCAGCCCAGCATGCCAGTACGTAAAGCTAAAGCAGGCTTACAAGCGTTATATCCTGAATGAATGCTATAGCGACGGCGATTGTGCCGATTTGTCTATTATTGGTCTTGGGTTATATTGCCCGTCGCACGCAGTTTTTGCCTGATAGTTTTTGGCAACCCGCTGAAAAAGCCACTTATTATGTGCTGTTTCCGTTATTGTTAATCAATGAGCTGGCGCATGCCCAATTCATTTTAGCCGATGCTAGCATTATTATTGGCTATGCTTTGGCAATTCCCTTAATTGCTTCCGCGCTATGTTTATTAGCTTTAATATTATTACCCATGAATGGTGCGGATTTTACCTCTTTTTTTCAAGGAGGTATTCGTTTTAATACCTATATTGGTTTGGCTGTTGCCAGTAGTGTATTACCGAAAAGCAGTATGGCATTAGCCGCCTTACTCATTGCCATTATGATTCCAGTTATTAATATTATTTGTGTTACCATTTTTGCAGTATTTACGCATGGCAAAGCCAGTTTGAAAATCATTGGGTTAAATATTGTTAAAAATCCACTGATTATGGGTTCATTGATTGGCATTGTCATTAATTTAACAGGCTTGGTTATTCCCGATATTGCGGTCAATGTTATGCAAAAATTAGCGCAAATGGCGTTACCGTTAGGTTTGTTAGCGGTAGGTGCAGGGCTAAATCTGCATCAATGGCGGGGTATGGGTAACATCGTAATAGTATCAAGTTTTATAAAATTAGCCTTATTGCCACTCATTATTTATGCCTGCAATCAAGTCTTTTTAATTAGCCCAGCGCTGAATACCGTATTAGTATTATTTTCTGCATTACCGACTGCTTCATCGGCTTATATTTTAGCCAGACAACTAGGTGGAAATGCTGAATTAATGGCCATTATTATTACCGCTGAAACTTTAATTAGCTTAATAAGCTTGCCAATTTGCTTGATTTTAATCACTTAGCCTGCAAAAAGGTGCTTTGTCGTTCGAGTATTTCCTACGGTCTATTGCTAGGCTTGTTTTATTGTGAGTATTCTCTTTACACTACACGGCTTTTCTAGTACTGCGCAGGGTTAAAGACTATGTCCACAAGGGCAACTTTATTGGGAGATTTCCTAGAAGAATTATGTGCGGCTACTGATTTTACAGAACGCTTTGATGTATATGCGAGATATATTACAGCGTTGGGTTTTGATGGTGCTAGCTTTACTTATGTTCCTTCTTTATTTGTGAGTAATCATATTCACGTTTCCCCCATTTTTCATGTAACCGAACATTATCCGCAAGCGTTTATTGAACAATATAATAATGAACATTGGGAACAATACGATTTTACCATTACTGAACTTAATAAAAATAACTTTGCTATTAAGGATTGGCAACAAGCGTATGCCAGTCAAGCCTTGACAGCAGCAGCTAAACAACAGTTGTTAATTGCTAAAACCGATTATGATATTAAAAATGCCTTGACTATTCCCTTAAAGAATTTTGCGGGTGTATCGGGTACGAGCATTATCAGTCATGAGAAAAATCGTAGTTTTAATAAGCTGAAAAAAGAACATTTAGAAACACTGCAAATTTTGACGCGGGTTTTTAGTGAAAGTAATTTTGCTGATAGTGCCATTGCCACTTATTTTGTAGCACCTTATTTATCTGTATTGAAGAAGAAAGAGTTAGCCGTTTTACAATATATTGCGGCTGGCAAAGCTTTAAAAAATATTGAAACTGAGTTGGGGATTACCAAACGTTATGCCTCTAACCTATTAGATTTAGTGCGCGAGCGTCTAGGCGGTATTAGTCGGGATCAGCTTATGTGTCTATTCGGTGAGTATCGAATTTTAGATCCTAAACGAGGCTCGAGTTGCTAATATGCAGGCTATTAGGCATTTCACCTAGCTTCCACCTTTTGTCTAGTCATGATAGCTCTGCGAGGTTTGTCCAATAGTGAGTTAGCATCATTGAGAATTAATCTACCTAGGTTTAAATTGTTAGGTGGATTACTCAATGTACATTAAAAATAACTATTTGAAACCAATAGCTATATTGCTTCTATTTGCGGCATCTGCCGTTGCTGCTAACCCCAATACGCTAAACCATCCGGGTCGTATGCTAGCCGCTAATTGTTTTCAGTGCCATGGCACAGATGGTTATGGGCTTGAACATTTAGCTGGGGAGTCCGCATCAGAAATTATCGAAGAACTACAGGAAATGAAGTTTGAGTCTGCGCGTAAAGAAATTATGAATGTGCATGCACAGGCTTACACCGATGCTGAAATTCGTCTGATTGCTGATTACTTTGCTAAACAACCTAAATAAGAGGAAAACTATAATGCAACGTCGTGATTTTTTACGTTATTTAGGTGCAGGCTTAGCTCTAGGTACGAGCTTACCTCTGTTGGAAAGCTTTGCGGCAAGTAAACCAACCATGCCGGGTAATACGGGCATTAATGGACGGGTTGTGGTGATTGGTGGCGGTATGGCTGGCACTACCGTAGCTAAATATCTACGCTTCTGGGGTGGTACAGGCGTACAAGTGACCTTGATTGAGCCTAATCCCCAGTATTATTCCAACATTTTCAGTAATATGGTGTTAACGGGTGAGCGTACCTTAGCTCAGTTAACCTATAACTATAATGCACTAAAAACTAACTATGGCGTGAAAGTTGAACCGTATAGCGTGACAGCCATTGACCCACAACTGAATAAAGTTACCTTAAACAGTGGCAAAACTATCAGTTATGATCGTTTGGTGATTGCGCCGGGCATTGATTTTTATGCACTACCTATCACAGGCACGCCGACCGCTAGAGCAAAGGTTGTGCATGCGTGGAAGGCGGGTGCACAAACGCTAACTTTACAAAAACAAATTGCCGCAATGACGAATAAGGATAGTTATATTCTGACGATTCCTGCCAAACCTTACCGCTGTCCACCTGGACCGTATGAACGTGCTTGTGTGGTAGCTGATTACTTAAAACGTGTGAAAAAAGGCGGTAAGGTTATTGTATTAGATGCGAACCCCGGTATTCAGGCAGAGGTTGAAAATTTCACCAAAGCGTTTACCAGCATTCATAAAGACACTATTACTTATGTGCCAGCGGCGACTTTAAATAGTATCAATGCGGATACTGGTACAGTGGTTACCAGTGCAGGCACATTTAAAGGTAAAGTCATCAATGCTATTCCTGCGCATAAAGCGGGCGCTATTATTACTAATTCCAATATTGGTTTAGCGAATGTAGATAATCGCTGGGCAGGCGTTGACGTGTTAACTTATGCATCAACGATTTATCCTAATATTCATATTATTGGTGATGCAGCAGCAACCAGCCAACCTAAAGCTGGGCATATCGCTAATGCTGAAGCAAAAGTCTGTGCCGATGCCATTTTAAAACAATTGAGTGGTAAACCGGTTAATCAAAATCCGATGACTAATTCGGCTTGCTTTACACCGATTACCAAAACAACCGCTTCTTGGTTATCGGTAGTTTATCGTTATGATCCGGTAACGCGTAGCATGTTACCCACCGGCAGTGGTGTAACCGAGTCCAGTAGTATCAATAAAGATAATTATGAAGAAATGCTGAAGTGGTTTAGTAATTTGATGTCCGATACCTTTGCTTAAACCCTTAGGTTAAAAAATCCTCGAAAAACCAGGCGGCTAGTTCATGTCGCCCGGCTACGCCTGCTTTACGGTAAATGGATGTTGCTTGTTGGCGCACAGTTTTATCTTTAGTTGAGCGAATCGTAGCAATTTCTTCAAAACTTAAGCCTTTTAATAACAATAATGCGACTTCTTTTTCACTGGTTGTGAAATCCCAATCGCGCATTTGCTCTTGAATTAAAGCGCTATAATGCTGATTGGCTTGCCGCATTTTTTCGTTCTGTTTATTGAGTTGGTAGATGTTTTGATGTGCATTACTCAGTTCTTGTTTAAGCTGTTGTAGTTCTTCGTGTTTTTTCCAGCTCTGTCTAAGTAAAAAGCCAATAAATAATAACGAAATACTTAAAATGGCGACCTCTGTATATAAGTGAGCAGGGTGATGATCGGCTTCTAGCAAGTCCTCGTAAATGTCGTAGGTATTTAACAGAACTAAGGTTATCAAGGGAATCAATAATAATTTTGCTTTTGCAGGAAACATGTAATCGCCATCTATAGCTACGAAAACTGGAGCGTTAACTGGGTTTGTGGACTGGCTTAAGCCTACTGAGGTTTTCTTAGAACAAGCTTAAGACATTCGCTATTTTCCTTGTGTGTGCTTAAAACTATACAGCATATGCCGGATAGTCCAGCGCTTTAAGGTTTTGTCTATCACAATTTTGGGGAATTCCATCTAAGCTTAACAGCTTTGTCTTGGGCATTATTGCTTGGAATGGAGTTGTTATGTCGTGGTCAAACCCGAACCTGCTGATGATGTTGATTCCGGCAGGGGTTTCCGTTTTAGGCGGTTTATTAGCCATGTGGTGGCAGCCAAATCGTTACCAACGCAGTCTGATTCAGCATTTTACGGCAGGTGTAGTGTTAGCTGTGTTGGCGGTTGAAGTTCTGCCGGAAATTGGGCGTGAAAAAGTAGATCCGTCGGTCTTGATTACCGCTTTTGCGCTGGGTAGCTTTTTTATGTATGCCTTGCGGGTATGGACCGAAAACCTAGAAGCTAAAGCTCATACCAACCCTACTATGGCTGATTCTGGTTTAATTATGGCGACCTTTATTGATGTGGCTATTGACGGCTTAATCATTGGTGCGGGTTTTGCTGCTAGTGGTGAAACGGGCTTTATTCTGGCATTAGGTTTGTCGTTTGAAATGCTATTTTTAGGATTAGCCTTAACCTCGGATCATATAAAAGGTTGGCGTATTGTATGGCTAACCTTGGGCTTAGGTTTAACCATATTGCTGTTTGCCGTATTGGGTTACAGCTTATTGGGCGATGCTAGTAGCACAGAAATTAGTGCTGCTTTGGCGTTTAGTGCCGCCGCTTTATTGTATTTGGTAACTGATGAATTATTAATTGAAGCGCATGAGGTTGAAGAAACACCAGAATCATCATTGGTACTATTTGCGGGCTTTTTAGCATTTTGGGCGATTCAACTCTACGGCAGCCATTAGGTACTGCGTTTTATGGGATGAGGATTCTCAAGAATCTTCACCCAGAATAATCAAACGTAGGGCATTGTATTCATTTAAGCCGTATTCCAAACTTCTTTTGCTAACATTTGCAAAGCGAGCTTCAAATTCGGTTTCAGAGCATTTTTCACAACAAACCGTATGGCAATTTTTTGCCATGTAAGCATCGGCTTTGGCTTCTGATGTAAATTCAATGACGCGTTTCCACAAATCGCCAATAATCACAAAGTTTTTCATTATCTTACCTCAGTTTCTGGTTAACCCTAAATATTACTAGGGCATTAATTGCTGCGTCGCAACAAAATAGCAGAAAGTTCATAGTGATGCTAATTAATTTGTGCATTGCAGCAAAATACGCAGAAAATGCCGATAAATAGCATAAACAAGAGGCGAGAGAAATAAAAAATGCGCTTAGGCAAGTCGCCACTTGCCTAAATAATACAACTATTTGGAATCTTTAGGTTTTAAGCTTTTGATAATACCTTGTTGCATTTTCTGCCATGCTTGCATGTTTTGTTCGCCGACTTTTAACCAAGCGTCCATTGGTGTTCCGGCAAGCACCTTATGCATCTGTTCACGTACGGCGGCTTGTTGACTGTTAAATAACTGCATGCTTTCTTCAAGGTAAGCAGTAAAGCCTTTGCGGCTATTTTCGCTGTAGTTGCGAATAAATTGTTCCAGCATTTCCGAGCTAAACAATGGCTGACCACCGGATTCTTGTTCCATAATAATTTGCAGCAGAATACTGCGCGTGATGTCTTCCCCTGATTGCCGATCAATGACTTTAAACGGCGTCATCGCTAACACTAAATCACGTACCTCGTTTAACGTGATATAGCAACTTAATGTCGTGTCATATAAGCGGCGATTGGGGTATTTTTTGATAATGCGTTCTTCTGCCATAATGTCTTGCCGAACTTACCTTACCTTTAAAGGCTTATCGTTTATTAAACTAAATATAACGCTTTGTAGAAATTACAAAGGTTTGATTCTAGCGGTTAGATTGATGTACCTATCCTACACCATAATATCAACTATAGGGACGCTCACAGCGTTTTCCATAAAAAAGGGCGTTACACAACGCCCTTTTCTTATTTAGTAGTGACTAATACCGTAGTTTACCAAATATTAGTGGATGAATTGACCACCATTTGCAGAAATATTCGCACCGGTAATGAATGCTGCATCGTCAGAAGCTAAGAATGCAACGATAGCTGCCATTTCTTCTGGTTTACCTAAACGACCGACTGGAATTTGTGCAATGATTTTATTACGCACGTCTTCCGCAATCGCCATTACCATGTCTGTACCGATATAGCCCGGAGACAAAGTATTGACCGTTACGCCTTTGCGAGCCACTTCTTGAGCAATGGCCATCGTGAAGCCGTGTACGCCTGCTTTTGCCGCGCTGTAGTTGGCTTGGCCAAATTGACCTTTTTGACCGTTTACTGACGAAATGTTAATAACACGACCATAGCCACGATCTGCCATTGAACTCAGGAATTGATGCGTGACATTGAATAAGCTGTCTAAGTTAGTTTTCATAACCGCAGACCATTGGTCTAAGGTCATTTTTTTGAAAACTGCATCGCGGGTAATACCTGCACAGTTAACTAATACATCTACTTGACCGTAATCTTTTTCAACAGCTTCTTTTAAGCTTACGCACTCGTCGTATTTGCTAACGTCACAAGGGTAGATAGACACTTCATAATCTTGTTTCGCTTGCCATTCTTTAGCTTTTTCTTCTGGCTCGAAGTAAGTGGTTACTACTTTATAACCATCTTTGGCTAATTTACGGCAGATTGCGTTACCGATACCGCCTGTACCGCCTGTTACTAATGCAACTTTGCTCATGTTACTCTCCTATTGGTAATTAAATTAAACCGCTTCTACCGCCATTGCTACGCCTTGGCCGCCACCAATACACAGGGTTGCCAAGCCTTTTTTCGCGCCAGTGCGTTGCATACCGTGTAACAAGGTAACTAATACACGTGCACCAGATGCACCGATGGGATGACCTAATGCAATTGCGCCGCCGCTAATATTAACTTTATCTAAATCGAAACCAAGGCTTTCATTAACCGACATAGCTTGTGAGGCAAATGCTTCATTCGCTTCGATTAAATCTAAATCAGATACTTGCCAGCCTGCTTTTTCCAAACATTTGGTAGTGGCTGGAATCGGGCCTGTGCCCATAATGGCAGGATCAACCCCAGCGCTGGCAAAGGATACGATGCGTGCCATTGGTGTTAAGCCTAATTCTTTGGCTTTAGAGGCTTTCATAACGATGACGGCGGCTGCACCATCGTTAATACCAGAAGCATTACCTGCTGTTACGCTTCCGTCTTTTTTGAAGGCAGGTTTCAATTTGCCTAAAGACGCTGCCGTTGTGCCTGCGCGTGGGAATTCATCAGTATTGAATACTAAAGGATCACCTTTGCGTTGAGGAATTACGACTGGAATAATTTCCTCGTTAAATACCCCGGCTTTTTGTGCTGCTTCCGTTTTTTGTTGAGAACTTGCCGCAAATTCGTCTTGGGCTTCACGGCTAAAATTATATTGGCTTGCAATATTTTCAGCGGTAATACCCATATGATAATCATTGAAAGCACACCATAAACCGTCTTTGATCATAGTATCAACGGCTTTCCAATCGCCCATTTTTTGACCGTTACGTGAATTCGGTAATACGTGCGCCGAGGAGCTCATATTTTCCTGCCCACCCGCGATCACGATATCCGCATCACCACAAGCCACGGCTTGATAAGCTAAATGTACCGCTTTTAGACCACTACCACAGACTTTATTAATGGTCATTGCCGTTGAACTATGGGGTAAACCGGCGGCTAAACTGGTTTGACGTGCTGGATTTTGCCCATTTCCTGCCGCTAAAACTTGTCCTAAGATAACTTCATCGACTTGTTCAGGTTTTAAACCAGAGCGCTCTAATAAACCTTTAATTACCGTCGCGCCCAATTGAGCGGCTGGTAAAGAAGACAATGTGCCCCCAAAATTGCCCAGTGCAGTACGACCTGCTGCTACGATTACAATATCATCAGACATCAAGCGCTCTCCGTGTTGTAAAAATTGTGCCTAATCTTTGTGTGGTCACACCATTTTGTCAACAATTAAATAGAGAGAGCCTTAAGGCTAAACCGCTTGAGTCCTTTATAGGTCTTGTGTTGCGGTGCAAAAATTAACATGTTAAGGTTTTTCAATACAATACTAAAACGTAAGCAAAAGAGAGGAGATGAACCCCTATGATGGCAGGCTGGACAGACAATATGATGAAAACTTGGTCTGATGCTCAGAAAAAATACTGGGATGCATGGGCAGAAATGGCACGTATGGGCAAACCGCCTATGGCTGCCAGTTTAAATAACAGCGATGAGCCAGCATGGGGACAAGGTTTAGATCAATGGTGGAAAGCAGTCAGCCCGTATTTAACCACTGACGCTACACAAGATGCGTTCCAACGTATGATGGATATGGGCAAGGTATATATGAACTTGGCAGAAAATGCCTTTAAAGTTCAGCAAAGTGGCGTTAGTGACCAAGAAGCCTTGGAAGCATGGTTAAAAGGTTTAGAAACCGGCTTTAAGCAATATGCCAGCCAACTAGAATCCGGTCAGTATAGTAATATGGGCTTTGGCGTGGGGCAGACGGCGCTGGATAATTGGCAGAAAGTGATGAAAAGTATCAACCTGCCTAATTTCCAAGAGATTGGCACAGCCGGGTTACGTGTTCCTTCGGCGCAAGATTGGCAGGAAAATATTAATAAATTGCTCAGCACCCCTGCTTTAGGGCTGACGCGGGAATCACAAGCCCGTAGCCAAGCCTTAGTCAAATTAGCCATGAATTATCAAGCGGCAGTAGAAGCTTATTTGAAAGCCTATAACAAACAGGGCTTAGCCTCAGTGGAAGCACTGCGTGAACGTATGCAAATTTTAGCAACGGGTGGCGAAAAAATTACGAATCTACGCGATTTATATAACCTGTGGGTAGAAGTTAACGAAGACGTGTATGGCAAATTTGCCATGAGCGATGAATATCAAGTGGTGTATGGCGATATGGTAAACACCATGATGGAACTACGCCAAGGTATTAATCAAGAATTAGATGCTTATTATCAATCGGTTAACTTGCCAACGCGTAAAGAACTGAATGCCGCTTATGAGAAACAACAAACGTTACGTCGTGAATTACGCGAATTACGCCAACAAGTTCAAGCGTTAAGCCGCCAAGCCGCGAAAGCCAGTGTAGCAGCGACGCCAGAACCTCGTATTGCGCCTGTGCCAGCAGCAACCGAAAAGCCGCCAGCGGTTAAACCAAAAACCGGGACCAAAGCAAAAGCGGCTAAACCCGCTAATAAAGCCATTAAGCCAGCTAAACCTGCCGCTAAAGCGCTGAAGCCTAAAGCACCTGTTAGCAAAGCGAATGCCAAGCCAAAGGATTTAGTAGACGCGGGTAAATTGGACCAGGTTGAACTGCCGAATATGACCTTGCCGGTTATCGAACCAGCCGTTACCGAGCATTCAGTCAAGCCTGCTGAGCAGCCGCTCAATCATAAATTGTCGACACTTGGCGTCTCAACAACTGCTATGCCTGAATCTAAGAAACCTGTAAAAAAGCCTGCAAAAACTAAAAAACCATCTGCACCCAAAGCGAAATAGGAGAAGTTTGTTATGCCATTCCAGCTACGTCCCGATGCGATTCTGACTGAAGTCAAAGCCTTTAATGACAAACTAGCGCAAGGCATGACTAACTTAATGGAGTTGGGTGAAATATCCAGCGGTGTTACCCCTTATGAAGTCGTGTACCGTGAAGATAAATTGCAGCTTTTACATTATTTGGGTGAAGAACCGCCCCGCAATAAAATTCCTACCTTAATCGTATATGCGCTGGTGAATCGCCCGTATATGACGGATTTACAAGAAGATCGCTCCACGATTAAAGGTTTATTAGACGCGGGACAAGATGTGTATTTAATCGACTGGGGCTATCCCGATGCCTCGGATCGTTATTTGAACTTAGACGATTACATCAATGGCTATATTGATAATTGCGTCGAAGCAATCCGCGCGCGCCACGGCATTGAACAAATTAACTTATTGGGGATTTGCCAAGGGGGCGCGTTTAGCTTGTGCTATACCGCAACCCATGCTGACAAAATCAAAAACTTAATTACGATGGTTACGCCAGTTGATTTTCATACCTCGGATAATATGCTGAGTGCGTGGATTCAAAATGTGGATGTGGATTTATTAGTCGATACCTTGGGTAATATTCCGGGAGAAATGCTGAATTGGACCTTCTTAAATATGAAGCCGTATCAATTAATGGGGCAGAAATATTTAGGGATGATTGATGTCATGGGTGATAGCAAAAATCTGAAGAACTTCATGCGTATGGAAAAATGGATTTTTGATAGCCCGGATCAAGCAGGTGAAGCCTTCCGGCAATTTACGAAGGATTTCTTTCAACAAAATAAATTGTTACAAGGTTCGGTTAACATCGGCAAGCATACCGTTGATTTAAAAAATATTACTGTGCCTGTGTTGAATATTTATGCGGATCAAGATCATGTCGTGCCGCCTGATGCTTCCCGTGCTTTAAACGGTGCAACCGGCACAAGTGACTATACCGAACTGTCATTTAATGGCGGTCATATTGGGATTTATGTCAGTGGTAAAGCACAAAAAACCGTTCCGCCAGCCATTGGTAAATGGTTAGACGCGCGTAGTTGATAATGATTGAATGGGGGGAGTCTATGCACTCCCTGCATGTAAGCATTTTCGTTAAAAGTAGCCCTAATTTGGTGCGTAACAGCGGGCTTAATTGGCTGATTTAATGAGATTTTGCGGTAAATAAGGACTTTTAAGGCTTGGCATATCAATTGCATTAGTTATAAGTACATAGCGGAACTGAACGAGCTATGTCATGTATGCCTCCTCCTTCCCAAATTCAGCTCAGTCGAGCTGCCTCGGGTATGGCTCTGTGTTACTAGGTTCTCTCCTCACCTATTGGACACAGAGCCTTTCTCTTCTAATTCTTTACTAAACTATAAGCTTTATAACTACTTTCATCGCCTACCACACTGGCATTTTGATCAATGTTAATGGCGCTTGGATAGCCCAAACTAACATCATAAGTCGCATTCACACTGGCTGCTTTATTAGTGATAGCGGTATCAATAACAGCAAATAATTGTTCAATCGTTTTGCCATATGTATTCAAGGCTGTTTTGCTTAAATTGCGATTAGTATTTAAATCTACGCCTGAATAAACTTTGCCTAAGCGAATGGTCAGTTTAAATTTTTGACTACCTTTCTCTAAAACATAGGTATAGTTTTTAATAGCTTTACTCGTCCACAAGTTACGATTGGTGGTTAAAGTAGCTTTGAGTGCAGCATAAGAATCCGTTGGCGGTGTCACCACGGTTAAGGCAGCTTGTACGGCTGCATTTGCATCCATTAAGCCTGTGCCACAACCGTTGCAAGACGCTGGGAACGGGCGTGCCGTGGATTTTAAGATACTCTCCACTTGATCAGGCGTTAAGGCAGGATTTGCGGATAACATTAAAGCTGCCGTACCAGAGACATGGGGTGTTGCCATACTCGTGCCTTGGTAAAACGCATAGTTATCTGAGATTGGGGCTTGTGTACCTGCATTTAACGTAGACAAAATTCCATCGTAGGCGGAACTGCTCATCGAGCCACCGGGAGCGGCAATATCCACAATTGAACCAAAATTGGAATAATAAGCTTTGCCACCATTGCGTCCGGTCGCCGCTACGGTAACAACGCCATTACAGTTAGCTGGGGCAAATTGGCTAGCATCTAAATTGCTATTACCAGCGGCTGCAATAACCACCGTATTTTTACTACGCGCAGCATTTATGGCGTTTTGTAATGTGGTGCTACAAGCATTTGCACCACCCAAACTCATATTGATCACGCGTGCTGGGGTTGGGTTAGCCGGTACGCCTGTAACGCTATTGCCACTCGCCCATAAAATACCATCCGCAATATCTGAGGTGTAACCGCCGCATTTTCCTAACACCCGTACAGGTAAAATTTTTGCGTTATAGGCAACGCCCGCTACTCCAGTGGCATTATTCGCCACGGCGGCAATCGTGCCCGCGACGTGTGTGCCATGCCAGCTACTATTAGACCCTGTCGTGCTATTGCACTCACCCGCTAGTACATAATCGCCGGGATCAGAGGCATCTGCATCACGCCCATTGCCATCATTACCCACAAAGCTATCGTTAATCATATCGTAGCCGGGTAAAATATTAGCCACTAGATCAGCATGCGGTAAATAACCCGTATCTAACACGGCGACAATGGTATTTAGACCCGTGCTAGTTGCCCAAGCTTGCTCAGCGCGAATACCCACATTGGTATCTGTTAACGGCCATTGATAGCTAATATAACTATCATTTGGCAATGCCATTTTGTTTAAGACGTAATCCGGTTCGACGTACTCAACTTCGGGTTGTTGTTTTAACCATACGTTTAAGTTGTCCCATTCCGCTTTGGATTTGCGTTTATTAAAACGGAATATATCCGCTTTTTGTTGTGTACTGCGCGCATAACGAAATTTTTCGCCTTTTTCCGTTTGTAACTTGCGTAATACAGCATCGGCAGCAGTAGCAGACGTAGTATCTTTAAAACGAATAATTAATTGATCAGTTAAACCACTAGTATTACTAGCGACCGATTTAACTTGCTCATTCTTATCCAGATTTGCAAAACTGGCGGAACTTGCTGTTAACAATGCCAAGGCGATAGATAGTGATAATATAGATACAGAGGGTTGATTTAACATATTGCAGCTTGCTTGTTATTAATAAGCCCTATTAACAATATATTATTTTTATATATGGCTTAGTTTGCCAAATTTCTGATAAATAGCAAGTGCAAAACGACGAAGTAAGAGGCTTACGACAGCGGCAACTGTACCTTAATCTCTAAACCACCTAGAGTTGGGGAGGCACCAAACTGCAAGCTACCGTTATATAACTTGATAATATCCTTACAAATGGCTAAACCTAAGCCGTAGCCTTCTATGTTTTCATCTAAGCGTGTACCACGTTCGGTAAGGGTTTGTAAGGCGCTGGGACTCGGGGCTGAGCCGTCGTCGCTGATACTCATATAAATTTGGTTGTGTGCCGCTGTTAAGCTGCATTGCACTTGCTGCCGCGCCCATTTACAAGCGTTATCCAGTAAATTACCCAACAATTCCAACATATCTTCACGGTCGCCAAAGCAAGGTAAGTTGGCTGAAAATTCATACTGAATAGCCAAGGTTTTGGTAGCGTAAACTTGTTGTAAAACATGGCTAAGTACGGGTAATTCCAGTTGCGGATTAAAGCGTTGCACACTATTGCCTAACCCCGCCAGTCGCGCGCGTTTCAGTTCACGTTCCATTAGAGTACGAATTCGTTCTAATTGTTGTTTGGCGGGTAGAATCTGTGAGCAATACGGCATTTGATCTAAATACTGTGTTAATAAATTTAACGGGGTTTTCAAGGCATGTGCCAAATTGCCCAAAGAATGCCGCGAGCGTTCTAGACGTTCCTGCATATGCAGCAGAAGCTGATTAAAGTCGGCAATCAAAGGCGCGAATTCACGCGGAACGTGGCTATTGAGTTGCTGAATTTTGCCTTGATTTAAGGCTTGTAACTCCGCTTGAATGCGGTCTAAACGCTTAAAAGTACGGCGAATTACTAAACTTTGAATTCCTAGTGTTAGCCCAATACCAACCAGTGCCAGCATCGGAAATAGCCATTGAAAACGGCGTTTAGGCAAGGGTAGAGCATTCGGTTCTAGCCATTGATATGCTTGTAAATGTTGTAGCCGTAGTTCTAACGAGGGTTGCAAACTTAAGCCGATTAACCAAATCGCCAACATCACAAGGCATAAAGTAATCGCTAGATTGATTTGTAATTGCCGTTCTAAAGATTGCATTCAGGTTTAGGTCGTTAACTGTTCAATAAAAATATAGCCTTGCCCGCGTCGCGTTTGAATGCGTGCTTCACCGACTAAACGCCGCAAGTGGCGTACATACACTTCAATCACATTGCTGTCTTTATCCGCATCATTTGCGTAAACCTGTTCGGTAAGGCGCGATTTGGTCAGAATATGCCCCGGATGCAACATAAAATAACGTAACAAGCGAAATTCTGTGCCGGTTAAATCGTGGGTGATCCCCTGTTCGGTTGTAATTTGTTGTAATGCCTCGTTTAATTGTAAACCACCACAATACAAAATTTGTGCATGCGCATGGGTTTGATAATGCCGACGTAGTAAAGCTTGTAAGCGCATTAACAGTTCTTCAAAGTGAAACGGTTTGCCTAAATAATCATCTGCGCCCGCTTTAAAACCATCCACGCGCTCATACCACGCATCACGGGCGGTCAGGATAATCACAGGAACTTGGTTACCCTGTTGCCGCCAATGATTCAGTACCTCCAAGCCGTTGCGCAGCGGTAAACCTAAATCCAATATAATGGCGGCGTAGGGTGTTTCATTTCCTAAAAACTCAGCATCAATGCCATTATCCGCCGTGTCCACTGCAAATCCGGCTTGCTTTAAGCGGGCTTGTAAATCTGTGCTCAGTTGCACATCATCTTCCACTAACAATAAGCGCATAAGCTGATTTATTGCTCGCGCCAAGCCTGACCTCGACCGTGTCCGCGCCCGCTATCCATTTGTAAAATTTGCTTAAGTTCGGCAGGGGTCAAAACTTGCGCTTGATAGGCTTGTTGACGTTGTTTGAGTTGGCGCACAAAGGCTTGTAAATGGCGATAAGATCCCTCTAATAAGTTTTGGTAAGTTTGCTTGAGTAACGGCGTTTGTGTATTGGCTAAGGCCTTTCGCAAATCTTGAATATCGGTTTCCTCTATCAATGCACCGACTTGTAAAGCGGCAATTTCTGAACCTTGCCCACGTTGAATAAGCGCTTGGTAAAGCTGCGTTAAACTATTATCGGTAAATTGCCCAACTTGCTCGGTTTTAACCGGATCAAGTATTTGATAGCGCTGCACTAAGTGTTTTAAGGCATCCATGTGTTGTTGTTCCGCTGCTGCAATATTGGCAAAGGGGCGCAGCGGATAGGTTTTATATAATACTTGGTAAACGTCTCGCGCTAACTTTTCTTCTTCGCGCATAAAGCTTAGGGTTTGTTGTTCAGCCGCACTCAAATTAGCGAAGGCGGGTAAACTGCTGCTCATTAAACTAACAAATAATAAGCAACCCATAGCGTATGGGTGTGTGATTGTGTGTAGCATGAACGTGCTCCTGTTTTATTGCTTACCGCATTGTTCTTGGGCTGTACTGATAATGGCGTTTAGCTCCGTACTGCTCAGCAGTTGCGGTTGATAGCTAATGCCGTTGGCTGCAATTTGTTTAACAAATGAGCGTAAATGATTGCGTGAACCGCAGAGCAAATTCATATAGGTATCTAATACGGCTAATTGGTTAGAACCAGCGGTGGCTTCGTCGATAGCTGCTTTAATATCCACAATGTCATATTCTTCAATATACGCACCCACTTGTAAGGCAGCATCGGCTGAACTTGAACCTCTTGCCAGTAAATCCGTATAAAGCTGCAAAATTTCCGGGCTGGTAAATGCGCCTACTGTATTATCCACGACGGGATCAGTGAGATTGGCAGCTTTAAGCAAGCTTTGCATTTTATCCATGTGTTTTTGTTCAGATTGTAAGGCAATTGTTTGAAAGACGCTTAATTGCCAACGCTCGTATAAACTCAGATAGACGTCACGCGCTAATTTTTCCTCTTCCCGTACAAATAACATCGTACTGATTTCGTCAGAGGTTAAGGGCTGTAACGTACTGGGTACGGCCGTACCACCACCACTGCCGCCATCGCTACCACAGGCAGTCAAGAACAGTAAACCACTGAAGCTAATGCTTAAGACTAAAGCAGGCAATCGCATAAAAAAATTCCCCATTAAACGTTGATGATTAATGAGGAATGTAAAAGCTTAATCTGAAATCAAGCTGAAAATTTAGAACACGAATTAAGCAAAGGCTTATAAGCGGCTTAATAAGGTTTGGTCTGGATAACCATCCGCAGGTAAGCCTAATTCTTGTTGTACCTTGCGCACCGCATCGCGGGTTTCATTGCCGATAATGCCGTCGACTTTGGTAATAGTGAAACCTTTAGCGCGTAATTTACTTTGCAAGCTGGCGGTTTCGGCTTTACTTAAGCTTTTAACGGGGGCGTTACCCGCATGAATAGCAGGTGCACCGGCTAAGCGATTCGCAAAATAAGCGGCCGTGGTGGAATAAACGGTGGATTCATTCCATTCTAGAATCGCATCAAAGTTGGGATAGGCTAAGAAGGTCGGGCCATTGCGACCCATTGGCAATAATAAAGCAGCGACACCCCCGCCTTTAACCGGCGAGCCGTTGGGTGTCATTACGCCCATACGACCCCATTCGGCAATAGGTAAGCGGTTACCAATGCGGGCTTGTGCCCAGTCCATTTCCGTCGGTACACGCACTTCACGTAACCACGGCTCGCCCGCTTTCCAGCCTGCGTTTTGTAGCATGTGGGCGGCAGAGGCTAAGGCATCGGCTTTGGATTTAATTACATCACGCTTGCCGTCACCATCGAAGTCCACGCCGAATTCATCGTATTTAGACGGAATGAATTGTAATTGCCCTAATTCCCCTGCCCACGCACCTTTCATTTTGTTAGGCGTTTGGTCGCCTTTTTGTACTAAACGTAAGGCGCTCATTAATTCGCCACGGAATAATTCAGGACGACGACAGTCATAGGCTAAGGTTGCCAGCGCTTGAATAGTGGGCGTGTTGCCCATCACTTGCCCGAAGTCGGTTTCTAATCCCCAAAAGGCGGTTAATACTTCGCCGGGCACACCGTAGGTCTGTTCAATGCGTTTAAATAAGCCCGCATTAGAATTTAATAATGCGCGACCTTGGGTAATGCGATAGGGTACGACTTTCTTACTGGAAAAGGCTAAAAAGTCTAACGCAAAATTGTGTTGAGCGCGGTCACTGGCTAAAACGCTTTGATCGAGTTTGACACCAGAAAACGATTCGTCAATCACCAACGGTTTGATACCTGCTGAGGCAGCTTCGACTTTGAAATTCTGTAACCATTGCCCAAAGTCACCCGTATTAGTACAAGCAAAGCTGGGGGTTGCCAGCACGAGACTGCCAGCAACTAAGGCAATTTGTAGTTGACGCATAAAAACATCCCTGATTAAACATGATATTAAGTGTGGTTGAAGTATAGCAGTTTAATAAAACTTAGTTTTTTGACCGCAGGATTTGGTAAAATTCCCCAATGGAAGAAAGTTTATCATTCGTAGTCACCTTTGAAGGTGGTCAGCCTTTTATTCAATTAGTTGTTTTAGAAGGTTATCTTAGTCAAAACCGTATTATGGAAATCCCATTTGGTTTATTGGATTTTCAAGCCTTGGTGCGCAGCGCTCAAGTGACGGGTGACTATTGGATCGTCAATACCACGGCGGACTTACCTGATTTCCAAGTAGATTCCTCAATTTTTGTACGTCATCGTGAAGGCAAAATTCTGTGGGATTTGATTTATGAGCATTACGAACCTTTTTTAGATGTGGAGTTAGAAGAAGATGAGGAAAATCCACCCGAAGAAGGCGACGAGAATATCATTACCTTACACTTTGACCCGTTTCAGTATGTGAGCGCAATTTATCAGTTTTGCCAATTATACCCGCAATTTAAACCGGTTACTTTTCAGCCCACTACACAGGAAAGCAACCGCTTAGAACATTACTTACCACAATTACATATTTTATGGCGGCGTTTCGGTCAGATTCACGGTTCGGTCAATGAAGATGGTATTCTGACGCGGGAAACCGATTTATTTGCCGAACAAGCCGAAGAACAATGGACAGATGAAATTCTGCAAGCGCTATTTGAAATGCGTGATAAACATTCCACCGAAAATATTGATGCTTATTTAGAATCGCTACCGGAAGAAATTTTGGAAAAATTTGAAGCGGATAGCAGCAGTCTGGAACAGGCATTAAATGAACGTTGGGAAAAGCTGGTGAACTCTTTAACTGAAGAAGAGGCCGAGGCTTTAAAAACCAATCAAAGCCAAAGCAAATTTCCCAATAGCCTAAAACTCAAACTATTGCGCGAAGTGTTGGCAGGCAATCCGACAATTTTATTAGGGCACTCACCCAGCGTGGAAGCGGATGCTGACCCTAAAAAAGTCGTGAGTATTGAACATTGGCGGCGTGAGAAGAGTTAATACTTAACCTTTAAAGGCATATTCCAACTGAGGCGCAAGTTGCGTCATAAATTCTCGATTTAAGCCAACCCAAATAACCAAAGGCGCAATCATGGGTAATAATAACATTCCCACTTGATAGCCCAAGGCAATTGCATCAACGCCAGTTTGACTTAAGGATTGTTGGGCGATAAAAGTTGAGCCGACATTAAAAGTTAGGGTTTTTAAGACGCTAAACACCATGCTGAATAATTCAGTGGGTAAGATCAGAGCTAAGCCCATAGCGATTTTGCTTAATTTGTGTTGAGTGGGTGTTGCTAATAATAATGAAACCAATAAAGGCAAGCCGTAGCTATACACCAATGGATTAATTTGAAAGCCTAGAGCATCACCATTTAAGGCAGGGGTCACAATACTACCATCGGCGGCTTGGCTGAAATTGGCGGCAACAATCAAGTTATGCCCGTCTAATTTAAGCCACATTAAGGCATCAGGGCTAACCAACTGTAGAATGGCTTGGCTAAGCATGGTAATCGGGGCGAGATGCCAAGCGGCTGTTAGATACCAAAGCAAAAATATAATGGGAAAATAGATCAGTACGCCTAACATAAAACGAGTTAAGGGACGGGGTGTCATTAGGCAGCGACCTCGTGTAAATCTGTGTTAGCTATTTTGGGTAAATACCGAATCCAGACTAAAAATACGATTAAAGCATCTAACATAATCAGGGCTTGCCAAATATATAAATGTGCCCAATCGAATAAGGTTTCGCTCCATTGCCCGAGGTAGAATAGGCTAATAATGCGCAGTAAATTCATGGCTTGAATGGCTAAGAATCCCCACGCTAAGCCTTTTAATTTATAGATAAAGGGAGCGGGGAAGGCGGCAATAGCGGCTAATAATACGATCATCGCTTCCACTCCATTACAGCCGGGTTCAATGGAAATTGCAAAGCCATTGTCGGTACTGCGCACGATTTTACCCATCGTATCGACATTGCTATCGAATAAAGATAATAACCAGCCGCTGCTATCCGCTAATAAACTTGTCCACGGCAATACGACGTGTGTTTGCACCACTTGCAGCATTTCAGTGCCAAATAAAGCGATTTGCAAGAGTAAGAACATAAGCAAAAAACGTAACATTATTCCCCCCTGTTAACGTTTTGATCAGATTTTTCAGCAGCCGATTGAATTATTAGCGATTAGTGTACGTGGCGTTGGCTGAATCTTACTTGTATCAAGCGTGTTTAATGGGCTTTATCTGACATTTTTTGCGAACATTCAGAGTGGGTTAGGCAGCGTCCAATCCAAAACAGCAATAAACCACTGGCAATACAAATACCTAAAAATCCCCAACTAATCGGTTCTCTATGTAAATATTGCAGATATGCCATGCCAAAACCAATACTAAACAGTAGCAATAAGGCTACCCATTTAGCAGTTTGCATAAATTGGTAAATTAATGACTCTTTGTGTGAATGTTTCTTAGAATAAATAGATTGTTTAATGGTTGTCATACCTTGGTACTCCCTACTATACCTCAATATAACCAGATGTGGACTTAAGGTAACCGTTGTAATAATTGCTGTACTTCTTCACAAGACTGTAAACGATCTTCCGGAAATTTTGCTAGTAACCCTGCAAGTAATGGCTGAAATGCCGCTAATGGCTTAGGTAAGCTAGGTATAGGGCTTAGTGCGTGTTTTTTCAAGATTTCAGTTAGACTATTCGCTTCAAACGGTCTATGACCAACCAGTAGTTCATATAGGATTACCCCTAAGGCATATAAGTCTGAACTAACCGTGGCATTTTCACCTAATATGCGTTCAGGACTTATATAATGCGGCGTACAATAAATTTCATCTTCACGTAGGAAACCCGCTTTAATTAATAGTTGCGTTTCCATACCGAAATCTAATAACACCACACTATTATCAGGACGGACAAAAACATTAGCAGCCTTTAAATCACGGTGCAATAAATCTGCATTGTGAATATGTTTTAAAGCTTCTGTAATTTGCCTAAACCAATCTAGACGTTGTTCTAAACTAATTTTACTGTGTTCTAACCAATATTTTAAGGTTTGTCCTTCAATATATTCCATCACAAAATACAAGCTATTATGATCTATACCCGTTTCATAAATTTTGACTAAACCATATTGATCTAAGTCCTGTAGGGTATTCACATCTTGCATGAATTCATCAATTAACGCAGGACTAAGTTTCGCCATATTTAATTTAAAGCGTTTTAAAATCGCTGCTTTGCCTTGATCATCTTCAACTGCATAAATTAAGGCATTTTCACTATGATGAATTAATTCTTGTAAGTGCCAATGTTTTAGTTGGATAGGATACTGTTGGGTGGCGCGCTTGATTTCTAAAAGCTTATCGAGTTTTGCGGTTAGACTACTCGCTGTTTCATTAAATAACTGATAGCTGTTTGCCCCTTGTTGTAATAACTGCCGACCTTCATCAGCGGTATTGGTGTAAACCACGACTAAAGCGGCTGATTTACTTTGTCTAATCGCGTTTAATAGCGGGGTTAACTGCGTTACATTAAAGGGGTAGGCAATGATAATTAAGTCATAACCCTGCCAAGGTATTTCAGTTAAGTTAAGCAGATATTGATGGGCAAATAAGCGATTAAATAGGGTGTTGGGTAAATGCTTACGCAGCGCCATTTCAAAGTCTAAGCGCATTGGAGTATTACCTTCAATCAGTAATACATTCGTTAACGCTGGTTGTGAGGAAACCAACGGATGTGACGTGCTAAGGTCAAGTATTTGAGTCAAAGTAAACCCACCGTTATTATGTATTGTAAGCTATTTAGCTGTAGTGTAGGTCAATTTGTTTAAAATAGCGGCTTGTTTAGAATGAATTGGCTAATAAGCTCAAGCCTAGCACGACAATCGAAAAACCTGCGATTTTTTTGATAAGTGGATTACGGGTAAAACTGGTCAAACGCGCAGCGGCTGTCCCCATTAATAATAAGTTGGGTAATGTGCCTAGCCCAAACGCTGCCATCAGCAATGCGCCTTTGCTAGCGCTACCGGTAGATAGACTCCAGATCAATACGCTGTAAACTAAACCACAGGGTAACCAACCCCAAATAAAGCCTAACGGTAGCGCTTTACCCGGATTTGTTACTGGAATAAAACGCCGTCCAAACGGTTCAATATATTTCCACAAAATTCGTCCGGCATTTTCAATTTTGGCAACTCCAAACCAAACGCCAGCCAAATATAAACCCAAGGCAATGGTGAATAAGGCTGCAATGATTTGTAGGCTATGGCGTACAGTCTCTAAGCCGACTGTGTTGAGAAAGGCAGCACCCAAGCCCCCAGCTAATGCACCCGCAATTACGTAGCTACTAATACGCCCCATGTTGTAGGCAACCAAAATCGGAAACAAAGCAGATTTTTGTTGGCGTTGTTGCGGGGGAAGGCTAAAGGTGAGGGCGCTTACAATACCCCCACACATGCCTAGACAATGAATACCGCCTAATAAGCCCACCATTAAGGCGGCAAGGTATTCACCAGCGTTGAGTAATATGCTGTCCATTAGTTAAGCGTTTGCCTTGGGGTATAGGCATCGCCAGTAAAGCCAGCAAAAAAATTATCAATTAAGGGATGTTCAACAGGTTCAACTAAGGGTTCTACTTCTAAATTACGCTCAGCCACATACGCGACGCGCCCATCCTGATCAATTAAAACGTGATACCACGGTTCATTGCGATTTGTATCGTCACTGCCCCCGTTTTTTTCATACCATTCTTCTGAGCCTTGAAAATCTGGATCAACATCAAAAATAACGCCACGATAATTAAATGTGCGATGATGAATAACCTGACCTATTCCAAAGCTTGCAACTTTACAAGTCATTCCAACAGAATCCTCTATTTACTTACTGTTTCTGCCTTAGTGAATATGGGGTTATATGCGCTGAATATCAAGTGCTAGTTTTAATTGTTTTATGGCGGTAGTGCGTTCAGTTTGTAAGCCTTGGCGAATGGCTAAGCCCTTAGCGCCTGTAGCAATAATATGTTGAACATCAACCGCTTGCGTGACTTGCAAATAGCGTAGCCATTGTTCACGTTGCGGATAGGCAGTATTTTCAAAGCCTAAACGTCCGCGTGAATCTGCTTCACACACTAATAAAACTTGTTGAAAACGCTCAGGTTTACGAAACGCATCGCTACTTTCCAACACTTGCAAGATTTGTTCAGGCTCTAATTGAGACAATTTATGAATTTGCCCATGTTGTAACGCCATTTGTTCGGCTAATTCACGAAAACGACTCGGCACTTTTAAACGCTCGCTGACTTGTTTGACTAACTCAAAGCTGCGAAGTTCGTGCCCAGTATGTGAAGGTAATTGGGCATGGGGTGTTGTGCCCTTACCAATATCGTGTAAAAGCGCTGCAAAGCGTAGCGCTACATCATGAGTTAATTGGCAAGCTTGTTGTAAAACTTTATAAGTATGTACCGCCGTATCAATTTCTGGATGTGCTTCTGGGCGTTGTGGCACGCCATACAAGCGATCTAATTCGGGAAATAACCGTGCTAATGCACCGCATTGTTTTAAAACTGCAAAAAATTGCTCGGGTGCAGGTTCAGCTAAAGCTTTAACGGTTTCTTGCCAAACCCGCTCTGGCACTAAAGCATCCACTTCACCATTATTAACCATAGTTTGCATAAGGTTTAAGGTATCAGGCGCTATCTGAAAGCCTAAGGGATAATAACGCGCATAAAAGCGGGCAATGCGTAAAATTCTAACAGGATCTTCTGCAAAAGCAGGTGAAACATGGCGTAAAATACGTGCTGCTAAATCCTGTTGACCACTATAATAATCAATAACTTGCCCGTTTTCATCTTCCGCTAAAGCATTAATCGTTAAATCACGCCGCCCTAAATCCTCCGCTAAGCTTACGCTCGGCTCAGTATAAAACTGAAAACCATGATATCCGTGGGCTGTTTTGCGTTCGGTACGAGCAAGCGCATATTCTTCATGCGTATCAGGATGCAAAAACACCGGAAAATCTTGACCGACAGGTTTAAAACCAAGGTTCAATAGATTCTCAGGCGTTGCACCTGTCACAACCCAATCACGATCTTTAACTGCTAAGCCTAAAAGACGGTCACGCACTGCGCCGCCTACAAGGAAAAACTTTATGGTTTGCATACAAACTCGATTTATTTAATACAGACGAACACTATAGATAAACATATATACAAAGATAAACAATTAAAGGTTAACTAAAGCCCAATAAAAATAAATTTGTATTCTATACTAAAAGAGTGATTTTACTTACGTTTTTAGATCTATTAAAAGCGGTGGTAGGGTTTTAATTGTTTTATAAGGAGTAAAATATATGAGTTCATCATCTATTACGAGTAATTTCCCCGGTTTAGAACGCTGGTTTGGGGATATTAAACAAAATTGGGGTTGGTTGTTAGCATTAGGCATATTAATGATTGCAGCCGGGGTCGTAGGTTTTGGTGCAATTAACTCCGTTTCAGTGGTAACTACGATTTTCATCGGCTCATTAATGCTAGTTGCAGGGATTGCACAAATTATTCAAGCCTTTGCAGCAAAAGGCTGGAAAAGTGTCACTTTATTATTAGTGTTGGGTATTTTATATGTGGTTGCGGGTTATTTAACCTTGAAAGACCCAGAAACCGGTACAATGTCACTGACTTTAGTCTTAGGTATGACTTTAATTATTGCGGGCGCATTCCGTGTATATTTAGCTTTTCAATTAAAACCTATGTCTATTTGGGGATTGGTTTTATTCGGTGCCATTATTAGTATTATTCTAGGTGTTTTAATTTTAGCCAACTGGCCAAGTTCTAGTACTTATACGATTGGTACATTTGTGTGTGTAGATTTAATCGTTTCTGGTATTTCTTACATGGCTTTAGCTATTAGCATCAAAAACGCCTAATTTAGGCATACAAATGAGTAACTTTAATCTAATTTAGAGTTACTCATTGTTTACTGCTTATTGCATCATGCTGCTTTATATTTATTTTTGCTTTACTTATCTTACTTTCTTCATTCGCTAATATGATGTTTTTGATACTATATTAGTTGTCTCTAATTTATTGATTCTTAACGATACGTTGACGCTCTACTTAATTTATGCTGTTATGATGAATCTTAGAAATATCGCGCTAATTATTTCAAACACCCATATGAATCAAGTCTAGGAGAGAGAGGATGGCTCATATCGTCGTATTGGGAGCAGGTACTGGTGGAATGCCTGCGGCTTATGAATTAAGAGAGGCATTGGGATCGGGTCACAAAGTGACGGTCATCAATGAACGGGATTATTTTCAATTTGTACCCTCTAACCCTTGGGTAGCCGTGGGTTGGCGTAACCGTGCGGACATTACCTTCCCCATTGAAAAGTATTTATCACGCAAAGATATAGAATTTATTTGCAGCCGTTGTAGCAAAATTGATGCTGAAGCTTCTACGCTAGAATTAGAAAATGGTGACAGCGTTAAGTATGACTACTTGATTATTGCAACTGGTCCAAAATTATTCTTTGAAGAAGTTGAAGGCGCAGGTCCACACGGGGGCAATACTCATTCAATCTGTGCCGTCGACCATGCTGAAATGTTATATGCGGATTACCAAAAACTATTAGAAAAAGGTAGTGGTCATATTGTGATCGGTGCAATGCCTTTTGCAAGCTGCTTTGGTCCTGCTTATGAATTTGCCTTTATTGTCGATGCGGACTTACGTAAGCGTAAAATTCGCCATAAGTTTAAAATGACTTATGTATCTTCTGAGCCTTATGTAGGGCATTTAGGCTTAGCGGGCGTGGGCGATTCTAAAGGCATGTTAGAATCTGAGCTACGTAATCACCATATTGATTGGGTTGTGAATGCGAAAACCACTAAAGTTGAACCCGGCAAAATGTTTGTCGATGAGTACAATGAAAAAGGGGAAGTAGTTAAACAACGCGAAATTGCCTTTGATTTATCAATGATGTTGCCCGCCTTTAAAGGTGTGGATGCGGTCGCGGCTGTTGAAGGTTTATGTAACCCGCGTGGTTTCGTGATTGTGGATGAATTGCATCGCAGCCCTAAATATAAAAATATTTACTCGGCTGGCGTCTGTATTGCCATTCCGCCAGTGGAAGCGACACCTGTTCCAACGGGCGCGCCGAAAACGGGTTATATGATTGAATCTATGGTTACGTCTGCGGTGCATAATATTGCGGATGAGTTAGCCGGAAAACAGCCGCATACTACCGGCACTTGGAATACTATCTGTTTAGCCGACTTTGGTGATACCGGAGCGGCATTTGTTGCCTTACCACAATTACCACCGCGCAATGTGGCTTGGTTTAAGAAAGGTAAATGGGTACACATGGCGAAGATTGCATTTGAGAAATACTTTATTCGTAAAATGAAAAAAGGCACATCAGAACCGTTCTATGAAAAATCTATTCTGAAGATGATGGGCATTACGCGTATCTGATACACTGAGCACTACGATGAGGCAATAACCAATGGGAGGCAGTAGCCTCCCATTTTTCTTTGAGGTGAATATGCAATTACCGAATGATATTTCACTAAGCGTACAGCGTGCGTTAGCAGAAGATATTGGCACAGGTGATATCACTGCGGATTTAATTCCTGCTGATAAACAAGCCATTGCGACGGTTATAACCCGTGAACCGGCTGTGATTGCGGGAGTGGCGTGGGTGAATGAAGTATTTCAACAACTTGATTCCAGTGTTGTCCTTGATTGGCAAGTACAAGATGGCAGCCGGGTGCAAGCGAATGACGTTTTATTTACGATTCGCGGCAAGGCGCGTTCGATCTTAACGGGTGAACGTACCGCCTTAAATTTTCTGCAAACATTATCTGCAACTGCGACCGCGACTGCTAGCTATGTAGATTTAATCGCACACACCCGGTGTAAAGTACTGGATACACGCAAAACCTTACCCGGTTTACGCACCGCGCAAAAATACGCCGTGTTATGTGGTGGCGGGGTAAATCACCGGATAGGTTTGTATGATCGCGTATTGATTAAAGAAAATCACATTATGGCAGCAGGTTCAATTACTGCGGCTATTCAACAAGCAAGGATTTTGCATCCGGGAATTTTGGTGGAAGTTGAAACCGAAAATCTTATTGAATTAGCAGAAGCACATAATGCCCGCGCCGATATTATTATGTTGGATGATTATGACCTACCCAGTATGCGTGAAGCTGTTAAGTTGATTGCTGGCAAGATTCCCTTAGAAGCCTCTGGCGGTGTCAATAAAGAGACGATTGTGGCGATTGCTGAAACAGGCGTGGATTATGTGTCGATTGGTGAAATTACCAAACATGTGAAAGCCATTGATTTATCCATGAGATTGCAAAAATGAAATACGCCTGCTTATGCTTGATTAGCGTTTTATGCTTAAGCGCTTGTGGTAATAAAGGCCCTTTGTATTTACCAGAGCAAGCGCCAGACCAACCCAAACAGGAAAAAACTCAATAATATGGATTATTTCAACTATAAAAACGGGCAGTTATATGCCGAAGCCTTACCCGTAGCGCAAATTGCGGCGCAATACCGCACCCCTTGTTATATCTATTCTCGCGCTACGTTAGAACGGCATTGGCACGCGTTCAATGATGCCTTTGGTACACAACCGCACTTAGTCTGTTATGCCGTCAAAGCCAATTCTAACTTAGCAGTCTTAAATCTATTTGCCCGTTTAGGTTCTGGCTTTGACATTGTATCCGGTGGCGAATTAGAACGGGTTTTAAAAGCGGGCGGCGATGCCAGTAAGGTGGTGTTTTCGGGGTTAGGCAAAACTGTTGCTGAAATTAAGCGGGCTTTAGAAGTCGGAATTCGTTGTTTCAATGTGGAATCCGAAGCGGAATTAGAACGGATTCAAGGCGTGGCGCAACAAGTCGGTAAGGTGGCGAATATTTCGCTACGTGTGAACCCCGATGTTGATGCGCAAACGCACCCGTATATTTCAACGGGCTTAAAAGAAAATAAATTTGGTATTGAAATTGAGCGCGCCGAAGCGGTTTATGTGAAAGCCTCGCAACTCTCGCATTTAAAGGTAACGGGGATTGATTGCCATATTGGTTCGCAATTATTAACCCTGTCGCCGTTTAAAGATGCTTTGCAACGGGTTTTAGCGTTAGCCGAGCGTTTACAAACTCACGGTATTCAGATCAAGCATTTGGATATTGGCGGCGGCTTAGGCGTGCGTTATCGGGATGACCAACAAGCCCCCTTACCCGCCGAGTATATGGCGGAATTATTTAACGATACCCGCTTAAAACAATATGAAATTTTTGTCGAGCCGGGGCGGGCGATTGCAGCGAATGCGGGCATTCTGGTAACAAAAGTGGAATTCTTAAAACCATCTGAATATAAAAATTTCGCTATTGTCGACGCGGCAATGAATGATTTAATTCGCCCCGCTTTGTATAGCGCGTGGCAAGAGATTATTCCAGTGACACCGCGTACTGAAGGTGAAGCTTTGACCTATGATGTGGTGGGCCCTGTGTGTGAGACCGGCGACTTTTTGGGGAAAGAACGCGATTTGAATATTCAAGCAGGCGATTTATTAGCCGTACGCTCGGCGGGTGCGTATGGCTTTGTGATGGCCTCTAATTACAATACGCGCCCCCGTGTTGCAGAATTAATGGTAGACGGTGAGCAAGTGTATGTGGTTCGTCAGCGTGAAACTTTCGACGATTTAGTGAAAGGCGAAAGTATTCTGCCGGTTTAAGCATTCAACTAGCGATAGCACCATGCGTGCTGTCGCTCCCCATAACATTTCTCCCTGATAATCCTGAAAGTAAACGACAGGAATGGTTTCATCGCTACTGTCCATTAGGCGTTTGTAGCGTATATGATGATTATCGGGGTTTGCTAACCAATTCAATGGCATAGTAAAACTATGCGCGACTTCATCGGGGCTGGGTTGTAAAGCATACGGCCAAGGCATGGTGGCGACTGTCGGCATAATCCGAAACTGGCTTACACTAAAATGCGGGCGTAATTGTCCCAACACGTTGACATCCTTGGGGTGAATGCCTAATTCTTCATAGGCTTCGCGTAGGGCGGTGTCAATTAGCGTTTGATCTTCCGGATCGTGCTTTCCCCCTGCAAAGGCGACTTGCCCGCTGTGCATATCGCCTACGTAATGCGGTCGGCGGATAAATAATAAATGCCAAGCTTGTTCAATGCGTAAAAAGGGAATTAATACGCCTGCATCTCGATAAGCCATATGCGCTAAAGAGGGTACGTCGTAGCTAGAAGGCGACGGTGCTTGAAGGCTAGCGGCAATATCGGCAGGTGTTAGGTGATTTAAATCCAGCATACACAGCCTTTGTTATAAAAATTATGAGATCATATGTTAGGTTAACACGTTAAATTTAGGCTTGCTGAGGAAAAGCGGGATAGTATTCACTTAGAATAGCGGCTTTTCTGATGGAGGTTTGTTATGCTGTTAACCTAACAATCGCTTAAGCTTATTGGGTTTGCCGCCATGAACAAACGTTTTTCTTTCCTGCTGTTGACAGTAGGTGTAACCCTCGTTTCTCACAGTAGTTTGGCGGCAGAAATGCCACAATTTCCGCCGAGTTCGGAAGAGGAAGCCCTAGGTATAAAACCCTCGGTTGCGGCTAGTTCTGCTGCTAGTGCAACGGTAGCGCCACCTACTACTATTGCAAGCAATTCCGCGCCTACTGCGCCGCCGAATCCACAAGTGAATCGAAGCGCGGCAGTTTCTACGCCTAATATGCCACCATCTTTACAGTTTCCACCTACGGCTAATCCCAATCGTCCACAAATGGCTTATCCAGCGGTCAATCAACCGTTGTATCCTTCTATGCCAGCGGCGAATGCTTATCCCACTTATGGTTATAACCCTTATGCGGCGCGGATGCCGACAGGTTATTATCCGCAATATCCGGCTATGCCTAGTTATGCACCTTACGGTATGTATAACGCTATGCCTTATCCGCGCCCACAACAGTTGCCAAGCTTGCGCCCGCCTGTGCCAATGCAGAATCAATCTAAGGAAAAGAAACCTTGGGGTGATACGCGTTACATTTGGCCAGATTTTTATACCGATTCCACCAATAAGTTTTGGGATAAAATGATCAATGCCCCTTCTGATATGGGCTATATGCCGGGCGGCTGGCGTTTTCCTTCCTTGAGTTCGCCAGACCCTGTGACTGTGGGGGATGCCGTTACTAATCAATTACCACCGATTATGGAAGAAGCCGGGCATTTCATGAATTTTGTGAAATAATTGCCCGCTTAAGCGACTTGATCTTCAAACATGTTTAAAAATAGTTAACTAACTTAAAGGAGAGCTGGATGCACTTGCTACGGAATGTCTTAACTTATAGCGCAGTCGCAACTTTAGCCTTAACGTTAGCGGCGTGTAGTAGCGCACCGCAAACCACTTCAGAAGAGGGAAGTAGCCCTAGTGCTCGCCCAACACCTAAAAGTCAGGGAAGTGGACGAGCGCAGGGTTATGGGCAAATTAATCAGCAACCCACCCAGCCGCGTGTGCAACGGGGTGGCAGTAATGAAACGCCCAAAAACGTAAATTATGGCGGTCGCGGTAATGGCAATTATTCTGCGCAACAGTTAAGTGGGGATTTTGCAGGTAATCCGCAGTTATTAGCGTTTATTGAACGTATGACCCGCAATGGTTTTAGCCGTGAATACTTATATGGCGTGTTTTCACAAGTACGTAATCGTGATGCAGTGGCGCGTTTGTGGGCAAGCCCTGCCAGTGATGCCAATCCGGGCGGTTGGTTAGCCTACCGTGCGAAGTTTGTAAACCCAGCGAATATTCAACGCGGTGCAGAATTCTGGCGGCAATATTCAGGGCCTTTACAACGAGCCCAACAAACCTATGGTGTTCCGGCTGAATATATCGTGGGAATTATGGGCGTTGAAACCCGTTGGGGGCGCATTATTGGCAAACATCGGGTAATTGACGCGTTAACCACTTCGGCTTTAACCAATCAACGTCGTAGTGCGTTTTTCTTTGATGAATTAGCCAACTATATGCAAATGACACGTTCTGAGCGTATGGATCCACTCGAACCCGTGGGATCTTATGCGGGTGCGATGGGTTACGGTCAATTCATGCCAAGTAGCTTCCATTCCTATGCCGTGGACTTTGATGGCGATGGTATTCGTGATTTATGGAATCCAGTCGATGCTATTGGCAGTATTGCCAACTATTTCCATAAAAACGGCTGGGTAGCGGGGACAGAAGTGGCTGTGCCTGCACAAGTTAGCACAGATGCCTATGCTTCTTTACCTGATGGCTTCAAAGTGAAATACAGCCTAGGTCAATTAGCCCAATATGGTATTACGCCAGCAGCGGGACGCGGTAATACGGGCGGTCGCACCTGTTTAGTTTGTTTAAGCCAAGTACCGGGTGGTCAGAAAGAACCTTGGATTGGTTATCAAAATTTCTACGCCATTACCCGCTATAATCGTAGCAACTACTATGCAATGGCGGTGCATCAATTAGCTGAAGCGGTACGTGCTCAAGTCGGCCGTTAATCCTCAGCATCTAAGGCTGGTTATCAATAGATAGCCAGCTTTTTAGGCTAAACCTACTTGTTGGCGAATGCGGCGGTAAATCTGTTCAACCGCTAATGTCAAATCCACAGATTCCAGTTTTAGCATATCGCCTGCATAATAATATTCCGCTTGCCAATTAGTGCGTCGCCGAAATAACTGTAAATGCGGTGTATCCTGCGACACAATCACATACTCCCGCAAACTGGGAACGGAACTATAGTTTGCCAGTTTTTCGCCTAAATCCGTGCGTTGTGTGGAAGGTGACAACACTTCAATTAATAAAATGGGTTGTTGGCGATAATACGCGCTTTCTTCCTGAGTATCACAAGCCACCATAACATCGGGATAATACGCAAACTGTTTATCCTGCTGCTTAATGACCAGTTTCATATCCGACATAAACACATGACAAGGTGGCTCGGTATTCGCATGTAATGCAGCAAATAATTCCCCTGCCAACAAATTATGTGCAGCACTTGCACCGCTCATGGCATAAATTTGTCCATCTACATATTCATGCCGTATTTCTGTATCTTGTTCCGTGTTTAAATAATCATCGAAATGGGTAAATTCATATTTAAAAGCATGTGACATGAGATCCTCCAAAAGATGGGCTATGCCTACTGCTATTACAACCAGCCCTTACGTTTAAAATACCAATAAGGGGCGATACCTGCCAAAATCATTAAGCCAATAGCTAAAGGGTAGCCATACGTCCATTCTAATTCTGGCATCATTTTAAAGTTCATGCCGTATAAACTGGCGACTAAGGTCGGCGGTAGGAAAACCACGGCGGCAATCGAGAAGGTTTTGATAATTTGGTTTTGTTTAATATTAATAAAGCCTTGCGCCGTATCCATTAAGAAGTTGATTTTGTCGAACAAGAAAGTAGTGTGCGACATTAGGGTATCAATATCGCGTAAAACGTCGGGTACAATTTCCTGCATAACCGCTTGATCGCGTAGTTGCCGTTGCAAGAAGGAAATGGAGCGTTGAGTATCCATTAAACACAGACGAATTTTACCATTGCTATCTTCAATATTGGCTAAATCGTCAATGGCAGCTTCTAAGTCGGCATCTTCGTCTTCCAATACAGTATGACTGACGGTTTCGAGTTCGTGGTGTAAATCTTCAATCGCATCCGCTAAGTTTTCGACCTTTTGTTCAAAGATCGTTAGCAGCAATTCGCTGGCCGTATGCACATCAATTTGCCCGCGCCGTGCTCGCATTCTTAATAAGCGAAAGTCGGCTAATTCACCATCCCGTACTGTAATTAAGCGTTGTGCTTGTAGAATAAACGCAACGGTTACCGGGTCAAAACGCCCCTCACTTTGTGCCAAGAATAGCGAGTGCACATGAATTCCATTGCTATCCACAAAATAACGGGCAGAGGATTCAATTTCTTCAACATCATCAGATTCGGGTAGTTCGGTATGCAATAGCGCTTCCAGCCTATCACGCTCGTCGTCCGAGGTATCTTGTGCGTCAACCCAGCCAACCTTAAAAATCGAATGATCTAAGATTGCGCCCTCTAATTTTTGTTCACGCAATTTACCGTCGGTAAAATCAAATAATCTGAGCATAGGTTACATACCTCAAGGCTTTAGGCTATAAGCGCACCCGCCTCCACATTTGGAGAGTTAATAATGGGAAGAGTAATCATTGAAAAAGGCGTGTTATTGTAGCAGCGTACTGCTGAGAAACCGACTTTATTTTACGCGTGGGTAGGTGACCGTTTGGTTAACGAATGTAGTTCATTTCGCGGTGGCGTAAAACGGCTTTAATGCCCGGTTGGGTTTTAAAATGCTGATATAAACGCTCAGCAATATAAACCGAACGATGACGCCCACCCGTGCAACCAATTGAGACGGTTAGATAAGCGCGTTGACATTCACCGTGTGGGCTGGGTAACCAACGTTGTACGAAACTTTGAATATCTGATGCCATATCATTGACGGTTTGATGCGATTCCAACCAATCAACAATCGCACGATCTTGCCCGGTAAGCTGTCTTAATTCAGGTATCCAATACGGATTGGGTAAGCAGCGCACATCAAATAAGTAATCAGAATCAGAGGGGGCGGCGTGTTTAAAACCAAACGATTGAATCATTAATGACAAATCGTGCGGGGTGGTTTGGCAAATACGGGCTTTAAGTAAGCGCCCCAATTCGTAAACACTGGTATGCGAAGTATCAATCCGTAAATCTGCTTCTGCCGCAAGCGGCATGAGAATTTCCGTTTCTAATGCAATGGCTTTGTCTAATTCGGGCGTTTCTAAGGTTAGTGGATGTAAACGGCGAGTTTCATTATAACGTTTAAATAAAACATCTGGCTTGGCGTACAAATAAACCAACTGAGTATTATTAACGCGTTGGCGAATCCGTTCTATCGTTGCGGGAATAGCATTCAAGCTTTCACGCCCACCCCGAATATCAATACCGATGGCTAAGTACGGTTGTTTGGCAATTTGTGCTGTACCTAACAAGGCTTCGAGCAAGGTGGCAGGTAGGTTATCAATGCAATAATAACCGTTATCTTCTAAAGTGTGTAAAGCGTAGGTTTTCCCTGCACCGGACATACCCGTTACAATAATAATTTGTTGCATAGTGGTCTTATTCTTAACTTAAGCCGCTAACATAGCATTATCTAATTGTAAGGGTTGTAATGCACTATTTAGGTAGGTTAATAACGCATCACTCGTCTGGCTGCCAAGCGGCAAATTTTCAATAAGACTAGGTTGCGTTAGAAGAGTAGCTAATTGGCTAATAATCGAACGGTAGGTGTCGCTGGCTTGACTGGGTACAATAATCGCTAAAAAGATTTGTACCGGCTTTTTGTCGGGTGTATCCATTTTAACGCCTTGTTCCAGTACAACTAAAGCCATTAAAGGCGTTGGAATGTTTAAACAGGCATGAGGAATGGCAATGCCATTCCCCAAGGTAGTACTTCCCAGTTTTTCCCGGTTAGTTAGCGCCTCTAACACTTCCTCAATCCCTAGTGTGGGTTGTTGTTGTGTTAATAATTCGGCTAACTTCTCGAACACACGTTTACGACTGGATAACTCCTCAAAGCATGCGACTTGTGCCGGTAACAACAAGGGTACGGTTTGCATAGCTTAGTCCGCCGTTGCGGCTAAATTGACGGCTTGTTGACGATTATGGTCTTTGACTTTTTCTTTGTGTTTAACAATTTGTCGATCTAGCTTGTCGGCTAATAAGTCGATAGCAGAATACATATCATCCGCTTGCGCTTCAGCAAAGATATGATTGCCGCTAACATGTAACGATGCTTCCGCTCTGTGACGGCCTTTTTGGACTTCTAGAATGACGTGAATGTTAATAACCCGGTCGAAATGGCGGGTTACTCGCCCTACTTTTTCACGTACATAAGCATTCATAGAGTCTGTAACATCAATGTGATGACCAGTGATTTCTAATTGCATATGCAAACTCCTTTTTATAGGTCATAAGAGTAATCAAATCGAACATTATGCGAGTACGACTTGATTTAGGATAGAACCAGTGTCTTACGTTCGTGTGATGATAAAATAGACATTGCTTCACGGTATTTTGCCACCGTACGGCGTGCTACATTGATTCCTTGTTGGTTTAATAGTGTTGTTAATTGATTATCACTTAATGGTGAATGCGGATTCTCATTCGCTATTAATTTTTTAATCATGGCGCGAATCGCTGTAGAGGAACAGCTTGAGCCAGTGTCAGTGTCAACTTGACTGGAAAAGAAATATTTAAACTCAAAGATACCCTTAGGGGTATGCATATATTTATTAGTGGTAACCCGTGAGATAGTCGATTCATGCATTTCTAACACTTCCGCTATATCCCTAAGCACTAAAGGCTTCATGGCTTGCTCACCATATTGCATGAAAGCGCTCTGCCGATCAACTATTGCTTTTGCAACGTTTAATAAAGTGACATTACGGCTTTCGACACTGCGGATGAGCCAACGTGCTTGTTGTAAATGGCTTTTGAAATAGGAAGCGTCATTATCCGATTTAACATTGCCCAGCATGTCAGCATACAGTTGATTAATTTCAAGATTTGGCGTGACTTGTGGATTAAGCGATACCGCCCATTGCCCCTTAATTTTGCGTACATACACATCAGGCACAATGTAATCAGTTTTGCTTGAAGAATAAGCATTGCCGGGTTTGGGTTGTAAACTTCTGAGGATTCGGATAATGTCCTCCAACTCGTTTTGCTCAAGTTTTAGACGTTTCTGTATTTCTTTATAGTCTCGTCTTTCCAGTAAGTCCAGACATTTTTCAACTAATTGCTTAGCCTTTAATGCCAGTTTAGATTCGGGTAAATGTGATAGCTGGACTAATAAACACTCTCTCAAATCACGGGAAGCTACCCCTACTGGATCAAGGTGTTGAACAAATTTTATAACAACTTCAATATCTTCCAATTCAATCGGTAAAATTTCACTAAGTACCGTAAAGATGTCTTCAACTGAATCACAAAGATAACCCGCTTCGTCTAATGAACAAACAATAGCTTCAGCAATTTGCTTGTCAATCGTTGATAAATTGCTTAAACGAATCTGCCATAATAAATGCTCTTGTAAGCCTAAATCGCTGCTATCCTCTTGATTCTCCAAGAAGCTGCTTGAGTCCGAATCACTGTCTTGATTAGCGCTACTGCTGCTGCCACTACGTGTGTCATAAATGTCATCCCAGTTGGCATCAATGCTTAATTCATCTGGGATTTCGCTGCTACTAAAATCACGTTCATCGGTTGCGTTTAACTCGAATGAATCCTCGGTCGAGCTTACCTCATTTTCTTGAGTCGCTTTTGTGTTAGTTTCAGCCGTCGTTTCTACGTTATTGTCATCGGCTAATTGTAATAAAGGATTTTCTTCTAACGCGGTTTGAATTTCATTTTGCAATTCTAATGAGGACAGTTGCAGCAAACGGATGGCTTGTTGCAATTGCGGTGTCATGGAGAGCGTTTGTCCAAGACGTAAGTCAAATCCTTGTTTAAGCATTGTTATTTTGACCCTTCTCCAACGTTGCCATTACAGACGGTTGCATTACTTCCTACCCCAAGTGTTATAGTCTGCCCTAATTCTAACAGAAGTTGGCAAGATATTTGCAGTGGTAACAGATTAAAGGAGCTGTGTGTAATTTGCTCAATAGTGACGAAAATTGGATGCGTTATGCGCTGCAATTGGCGCAACAGGCTGCTTTACAAGGAGAAGTGCCAGTTGGAGCTGTATTGGTGCAAGATGACAACATCTTGGGTGAAGGTTGGAATCAACCGATTAGTTTAAACGACCCGTCAGCCCACGCTGAAATGTTAGCAATGCGTGCCGCCGGGCAAACCGCTGCCAATTATCGTTTGCCGAATACAACACTGTATGTGACCTTAGAACCTTGTTCCATGTGTGCAGGCGCAATGATTCACGCCCGTATTGCACGGGTGGTATTTGGCGCATATGATCCCAAAACAGGGGCAGCCGGTAGCTTATTTTCAGTCTTAAATGACCCCCGCCATAATCATCAAGTGCAAATTAGTGGCGGGGTATTAGCCGAAGAATGCGCTGAACTATTGCGTACTTTCTTTCGAGAACGTCGTTTACGCGCCAAACAACCGCCCGAGCAAACGCGCTAACCAGCTACCGCCCGTATTTGCGCTCGGGCTTGGTGTTGGGGGCGGGGTCGGATTACTGGGTGAAGGCACGGGGCTAATTGGTGTACTAGGCGAAGGCGTAGGATTAACGGTGCTACTATTGCTGTTAGCAAACTTAATCAGTTGTTCCACAATCACTGCTAACGGTGCAATTTGATTAGCGGCTGCTGATTTAGCGGCTGCTTGCCATGCTGTTGGTAAGGCTGCATTGGCATTCCATTCACCTACCGCCTGTGCTTCATAACGAGTCTGAGCGCGTGCGCCTTTAGGCGGTGTCCATAGAAAATCGGGGTGCGGATTTTGATACCATTCACCGCCAATAATTTTCCCATTCGCATCCAATTCTAAGTCATACAAATAGGCAACTTTCCGAATTGCATCATAACTAGGATTATCGGTATCACGTTGGCTGGGGCGCGTTTCCACCACATAAGAAACGGACATTTCAATTCCCACCACCGCCACGGCTTGCGGGCTGCGATATTTCTTAAACTTGTCGTTAGTGTAATTGGCTATTGCTACTTTAGCTTCAGCTATGGTACGCACGGCGTTATCCGTTTGTGGATTAAAATAAGTGTAGCTATAACCGTAAGCGGGTTGATTCCAGACTTGATAATCAAAAGTCGCATCCAACACCAGACCGCGTTTATTTGCCCCAATTTGATTCACCATTGCTAAATGCCATGTACCGGGATTGGTATCAAAGCATTGGCTGGATAAGGCACGTCCGGTTAAAGGATCGGTTTGTGGCTCTTTATCATTACAACGCCCGCCAATAAATTTAGTGCTGCTAGGCGCATTTGCCCATAACAATGAAGCTAAAGCTTTAATATCGGACGGGTAAAAAGTAATCGGTATATTGCGTGGGGTTTTTAACGTAATGGCTTTAGTCGGTCGCGCCAACATATAAGCGGCAGGTGCCCAGCCGTGGCAGATACCCATCCAGCTTTCAACATCGCCATGTGTATCATAATAGCGCTTACCTTCTGCCCACATTGCACGGGTGAGTGTTTCGCTGCTGTCACCAATTAAGGCATCGTATTTCTCAGAAGGCGACATGCGGTTAATGCGGGCTGCACTGCCACTGGCGAGAATATTGGCGGTCGGATTTGCCCGAATATAATCGTAATTCTTTTTCCAATCAGGATTAGCGGGAAAACTGGGGTCGGCGTAGCGTGCGCCCAAAATACCCTTATACGTTGCCCAGTAATCATCCGACCACGGCGATTCGGGTAAATAAGCCTGTTTCAGCCCTGCATTTTCTATAGCTTCTAGGGTTGTTAAATTTAGGCTATCTACCAAATTTTCGGGACGGTCATTAGAGGCAATCGGGGCACGAGAAGGCGCTTGCGTATCAGTGCTACCGGGCTGTAGCACCATCATTCGTTGATGATCGCGGGCATCAATAAACGCCTGTTGGGCAACGGCTGCATCCGAGAAAGGCTCAACACTATCCGCACCATTTTGCACCACAGTCTTGCTAGGCAAGCGATTCATAAAGGCTTTAGGGTCGCGTTTAAACTCGGCTAACTTGGCATTCAAAGCTTGCTCTTGCTCAACTGGCATAAGCGTTCTCCATCCGTGAGTTATGAATAATGTGGTTTAAGTATAGTGTAGAATGGTTTATACGATGCGAATCGTACAAAATCTCAAACGCAAAGCTTGCCTTGTGTGGGAAATTCATTATAATCGCAAGCCTTCAACGACAGGCGTATAGCTCAGTTGGTTAGAGCACCACCTTGACATGGTGGGGGTCGTTGGTTCGAGTCCAATTACGCCTACCAAATTTTAGAAAGCCAGATATTACCTACTTGTAAATCTGGCTTTTTTTGTGCCTATTTTTAAAAACTTATCCCTTACTAATTAATGTTTGCTAAGATTCTCTCACTGATTGATTGGGACTATCTATGTGAAACGTTTAGTCATTAGCGCATTGATTCCATTTCTACTGTTAGCCTGTTCTGAAAAGAAAGCGCCACCACAACCCGTGGCTGCGATTGAAGAGGAAGAGGTGACCGATTGTTCTAAATTCTTTGTGTCAGGCACACCACCTGTTTTAACGAATCCAAAGTTACAAGCGAAAACTCAACCGATTTGCTTTAGTGGTTTTGCTGTGTTGCATTCTGGGGTAACACGCACGCCGTTATATGCCGCTGAATACATGACCAAAGCTAAGTTAACACGTGCGCGACAAGTGGCGCGTGAGGATTCATTCCATGCGGAAAAAATTATTCCGGTGGGTGAGCGTGCCGAGTTGTCGGACTATACTAATTCAGGTTATGACCGTGGTCATTTAGCGCCTGCTGCGGATATGCCCTCTACTCGTGCGCAAAGTGAGAGTTTTTCACTGGCGAATATGACACCACAAAATCCGAATAATAATCGGGGGATTTGGTCGGATATTGAAAGCACGACGCGTGGGTTAGTGACCAAACGTGGTGAGTTGTATATTGTGTCCGGCCCTATGTTTTTGGGGAATAAGGTACAGCGTATGAATGGGCGGGTATTAGTGCCCACACATTATTATAAAGCGATTTATGACCCCAAACGCCAAGAAGCGGGTGCTTATGTGGTGGAGAATAAAGAAAATGCTGTGCCGAAAGTTATCAGTATTACAGAGTTAACTAAGATGTCTGGTGTACAAGTCTTTCCGAAGTTAACCGCTACGGTGCAAAACACCGCTATGAGTTTGCCTATCCCTAATTCTGGAAAACCGTAATGAAATATTTTGAAAACGAAAGCGATGTCATTACCTTGCAAGAATTATCTATTGAAAATCGTTTAGATCGCGTTTCTATCTTCGGTAGTTTAGATATTACGCGTGACAAGCAAGGTCTGGAATTAGCCTTAAAATTGCAATGTATTGTGGAGGGTATTGTTAACGCGTTGGAACAAGTGAAAGACGAACTCCCAGATCATATTCCACCGCCTGCGCCGACTGAAGAAGTCGAAAACCCCTTCTAACTTTAATTAAGCCTCAGTTAGCCAGTACCCTACGGCTAACTGGGCGCTTAGATTAACCGCACATTTTTCCGCTAATTTAAGATTTAAGGCGATTTGCGCTTTATTTAACTGGTTGATTTATTAGCGAATCTAAAAAATCCCAAATCGACCCCTTGACTTTGAACGTTAGCTACCTATTATTAGCACTCAATAGCACTGAGTGCTAATAATCAAACCTATTATATCACTCTAACTTACGATGTTTGAGGAGTAGAACTTCTATGAAAATTCGTCCATTGCACGACCGCGTTGTTGTACGCCGTATGGAAGAAGAGCGTAAAACTGCCAGCGGTATTATCATTCCAGACAATGCGGCTGAAAAACCAGATCGCGGTGAAGTTCTGGCGGTTGGTCCGGGCAAAGTTGGTGATGACAATGAACGCATTGCGCTACAAGTTAAAGTTGGCGACAAAGTTCTGTTCGGTAAATACGCAGGGACTGCCGTTAAAGTTGACGGTCAAGAACTGTTAATTATGCGTGAAGAAGACCTGTTAGCCATTATCGAAGGCTAATCTTAGGTTTGACGGTTTACCAAACAAAATTATTGAGGATTCAAAATGAGCGCTAAAGAAGTACGTTTTGGTGATGATGCTCGTTCACGTATGGTGAAAGGCATTAATGTATTAGCCAATGCTGTTAAAGTTACCTTAGGTCCTAAAGGTCGTAACGTTGTTTTAGAAAAATCATTCGGTGCACCTACCGTTACTAAAGACGGTGTATCCGTTGCGAAAGAAATCGAATTAGAAGACAAATTCGAGAATATGGGTGCGCAATTAGTTAAAGAAGTTTCTTCTAAAACATCTGACGCAGCCGGTGACGGTACTACTACCGCAACCGTATTAGCTCAAGCGATTGTACGCGAAGGCATGAAAGCAGTGACTGCGGGCATGAATCCAATGGATTTAAAACGCGGTATTGATAAAGCGGTAACGGCGGCGGTTGAACAATTACACGCTATGTCTAAACCTTGCGCAGATAACAATGCTATCGCACAAGTAGGCACAATCTCTGCTAACTCTGATGAGTCCATCGGCAAAATTATTGCAGATGCGATGAACAAAGTAGGCAAAGAAGGCGTTATTACGGTTGAAGAAGGTTCAGGTTTAGACAATGAACTGGACGTTGTAGAAGGTATGCAATTTGATCGTGGCTACCTGTCGCCTTACTTCGTTAACAATCAACAAAGCATGTCAGCCGAGTTAGAAAACCCATTCGTGCTGTTATATGACAAAAAAATCTCTAACATTCGTGAATTACTGCCAGCCTTAGAAGGCGCTGCGAAAGCCGGTAAACCACTGATGATTATTGCTGAAGACATCGAAGGCGAAGCATTAGCAACCTTAGTGGTTAACAATATTCGCGGTATCGTGAAAGTAGCAGCAGTGAAAGCGCCGGGCTTTGGTGATCGTCGTAAAGCCATGTTACAAGACATCGCAATCTTAACTGGCGGTACAGTCATTTCTGAAGAAGTCGGCATGAGCTTAGACCAAGTAACTTTAGACGACTTGGGTCAAGCAAAACGCATCAATGTTACTAAAGAAACCACCACTATTATTGACGGTGCGGGTTCTGCGGAAGACATTAAAGCACGCGTTGACCAAATCCGTGCACAAATCGAAGTGACTACTTCAGATTATGACCGCGAAAAATTACAAGAACGCGTGGCTAAATTAGCAGGCGGCGTTGCGGTAATTAAAGTAGGCGCGGCAACTGAAGTTGAAATGAAAGAGAAAAAAGCACGCGTAGAAGATGCTTTACATGCGACGCGTGCAGCGGTTGAAGAAGGTGTTGTACCGGGCGGTGGTGTTGCGTTAATTCGCGCATTACAAACATTAGGTGGCCTCAAAGGTGAAAACCACGATCAAGATATGGGTATCAAAATTGCGATGCGTGCAATGGAAGAACCCTTACGTCAAATCGTGGCAAACGCTGGCGAATCTGCGGATGTTGTGTTGAATGCAGTGGAAGCAGGCGAAGGCAACTACGGTTATAACGCACGTACTTCTGAATACGGCGATATGATTGCTATGGGTATTTTAGACCCGACTAAAGTAACACGTACGGCTTTACAAAATGCGGCTTCTGTTTCTGGTTTAATCATTACCACTGAAGCAATGGTTGCGGAAATGCCTAAGAAAGATGCACCTGCTGCCCCAGGTATGGGTGGCATGGGCGGTATGGATGGCATGATGTAATTGCGCTTTGCACTAAGCCATTAAAAAGCCCCGAGCAATCGGGGCTTTTTTTGTGGTGCGTTTTATTGATTAGACGTGCTTAAGCGGCAACCGCTTCTGTTGTTTCTGGGTGTTGGGCTTGTTCTAAGGCATAAACCAATTGTGGAATTTGTGATAAGGCAGGTGCGCCATCCATCAATAAGGCAATTGGCATAACTTCAAAAATTTCTTCAGGCGATGCGTTATGACTCAATGCGCCTTTGACATGCAGTTCGATTAAACGCGCATCTTGTTGCACAATAGCAATACCTAAACCAATTAATTCACGGCAATGGTGATCTAAACAACCTTTGCTTAATGAAAATTCGCGCCAAGAATCGCTCCATGCATGCCATAAATCATGTGAGTGGCGATGTTCCGGGCTGGCTTGTGTATACAGCGCAATTTTACGCACTTGTTGTAGTTCAGTTTCGCTTGCGCCCATTTTACGAGCTGCATCAGTGTGAATCTCAATACAACGATGACAGCCTTTAGCTAAGGCAATGCCTAATGTGATTAATTCTTTCTGCTTGCGATCTAATACCCCTTTCTTGGTGCTTTCTTGGGATAATTCGCCAATAATTTCTAAAAATTCACCTAAACCATAGTGGCGTGCGGTTTTCAAAGATTCCATAAAGCTAGGTTGTTTCATCATATTTTCCTTATTTGTTGCGTTTGCTAGCACGATAAACCTAACGGTATTGATACGATATTATTGTGTCGTTGTTGTGACATACACTGTAAGCAGATCACGCCAACTTGCAGATGAACGTGATCCCTGTTTGCTATATGCGAATGTTACGATTTTCTAATATTGCATTGCAACATAACACCTAGTTTTGCGCTGTTTTACAGACAAGTGAGCTTATTGGCATCAGCCCGCATACGAGTAGCATTATTAAAAAAGTTCATCGCTTCATTGCGTTTATTCTGACGGCTAAAGGCAACCGCCTTGCTTTCTAATTGACTAGCAGTTTGTAGCAGGTTTTGCTTAGATTTTTGACAAGCGGCGGTGGCGTTGCTGGTGACTTTAGGATTAGGCGCTGTTGATGTTGCTTGGGGGCGAGTAGGGCTGGGGCGTACAGTGGTTAAATTAGGGCGGGCTGTACTAGGTAAACGCGTGCCGTTAGTGCTAGGCGCGGGGCGTACTGCTGGATTAGGTCGATTAGCATTCGGTATCCGGTTGGCAGGAATAACCGCGACTCGCACCGTGCCAGTACTGGTACTAGGGCGTGGTGTGGTTGGTGGTACACGAGTTAGCGTCGCTGGACGCGGTGGCGTTATGTTAGGGCGTACGGGTGGACGCGCCGTATTGGCAGGATTGGGACGTGGATTGCTTGCCGAATTGGGTAGCGGACGCGCTGGCGGTCGTGCTGGCTGAGCCGGTTGTGTATTCGTGGGGCGAAGATAAGGGTTAGGACGCACGGGCACACGACTGACATTCGTGGCGGAATTACCATAACAATAAAAAGAGTCTTGGCAGTTATCAGCATAACTGGGTAGAACGGCAAAACTTAAGCATAGGGTTAGCGCAGTTAAGGGTGTTTTCAAAGACATAGAGACACTTCCTAAATATATAGAGGGCTGATTGGGGGTTAGACAATCTTGGGCGCAGTGTAGCAGAGCTGATTTAGAAAAGTTTTTAATGACCGGGGTAATCGGCAATAAAAAGCCCGCAAAGTGCGAGCTTTTCTAGCAAACGGACGCTAATTAATGATGATGACCGCCCGGGCCGTGAGCATGGCCGTGTTCAATTTCTTCAGGCGTGGCTGCCCTTACATCTAAAATTCTTACGTCAAATGTTAAGGTTTCGCCCGCTAATGGGTGATTAGCATCAATCGTAATCATGTCGCCATCAACATCGGCAATAGTAATAATTTCAACCCCACCATTGGTTTGAGCTTGAAATTGCGCACCCACGACTAATTGATCTTCAGGCACATTACCAAACATTTGGCGTGGTACTTGTTGCGTCAATTGTTCATTATATTCGCCATACGCATCTTCCGGCTGCACAGTCACAACCGCAGTATCACCCGCTTGTTTACCCGCTAACGCTTGCTCTAAACCCGGAATAATATTATGTGCACCTTGCATATACACAAAAGGATGAGACGCGTCGGCTTGATCTAACACTTGTCCCTCTGCATTGGTCAAAGTGTAAGTCATAGTTACGACGGTATTAGGAGCTATTTGCATGAAGAATCCTTTGAATGGAGAGTGTAACGATTTATACCCTCGGGGCTGTCTTTAAAGCGCCGATGAGTCCACAAATATTGGGCGGGGAACTCGCGTACCTGTTGCTCAATAATGCTATTGATGCGTGTGGTATCGTCAAGTATGGATGAGCTTGGAAAATTATCAAGTGCTGGCAGAAAACGTAGTAGATATCCTGTTTCTGTTCTAACCGTAAAGAAAGGCACAACCTGCGCTTTTCCTAACTTTGCTAAGCGACTGGTTGCGGTATTCGTCGCCGCAGGCACAGCAAAAAATGGGGCGAACACACTGTTTTTATGACCAAAATTCTGATCCTGCGCATACCACACCACATGTCCTTGCTGAAGACTACGCACCATATCCCGAATATCATCGCGTGAGATCGCCTTACCGTAGCGCTGGCGACGCAATTCAGCCACCGTTTTCTCAATCACGGGATTTTGATGCGGACGATACACCACATGCAACGGCGTATATTGCGCCAGAATCCGTCCACCTAATTCTAAACTTGTAAAATGCGCACTCAGTAAAATAACGCCGCCTTGCTGCTGCGCTGCTTGTAAGTATTCCAATCCTTCAATTTGCGCATGTTGTTTCAACCATGTTTCATTTCCCCACCAACTCAAACCTGTTTCTAGCAAACCTTGCCCCAAAGAAATAAAATGGGCTTTAGCCAATTTTTTTTGTTGAACAGAGGATAATTCTGGAAACGCAAGCTGAATATTGATACAAGTTACACGGCGGCGCTGTTTTAAGGTGTAATACATCAGCAAGCCTAGCAGCTTGCCAAGCAGCATTTGGACGTGCCAGGGGAGGCGAGTGGTTAAATATAGAAAAGCAAGGCCTAATTTAGTTAATACATAGCTCATTGTTGGCAAGAATTTTTACTATAGGTTGTTAGTATTTTATGAATAACATAAGAAGTTGTATATTGCTCTTTTATTGAATCTGCTATTTCAACTAAATCCCTATTTAAAAAATCTTTTATTTTTTTTATATTAAGCGATTGCATATTTTCGATGATAAAAATATTGTTTGAGTTGTAAAATGGCTCATTGATAATAGATATGTTATTTGTTATCAATTTTCTTCTATAGAACAAAGCTTCTAAAGGTCTTAATGTTAAGCCACTTTGGCCTTCTTGATTGATGTCTAATATACATCTAGCCTGTAAATTGAAGAGTAAGTAATTGTAATAGCTTGTGTTTTTATTATTTTCGATGATTTTAACTGCACTACTAATTTTTTCTGTTTTTAAGTGATCAGTTAATTTTTTGATAATTTGATATCTGTTTTTATCCTGTCCCATAAACGCTATATCTATAGTTGGTTTTTCAGAGAGTAATTCTGGGAAAAAGGTTATAAACTGATTGTAATAGAAAAAATTATATTTCTTGCAATCATTTTTGTCAAAAGAAAAGCATTTCACCCCTTTATTTTGCAGTGAGTTAATTATTGGTTCTATCCGACTATTCATGGGGTTTCTAAGTAGAACTATGCCGGGTAAAATATCTTTTTGAATAATTTCATTAATTGTGTTTAAAATTAATCTGTGTTCATTAACAATAAATATTTTATTTGTTTGGGTTTTTATCTTTTTTTTAATTAAGGCTTTATAGGTTATATTTTTAATAAAACGTGGAAAATAATTCATTATAGGATATAAATTTTCAACGTCTTTTAGTTCATAGAAAATATCTTTGTACTGATTAAAGAAATAGTGTTCGTAATCAGCCCAGAAACCAAAAATATAAATATTTGAGTTATGTGGCTCAATTAACATAGTTATCCACCATATGTATAAGTTTGGGGATGAATAGAGTGCTTGGTTAGATTTTGATCATTATTAACTACCAATGAAAAATAGATTTGTTTTGCTACTAATTGTTGCCAGTGAAATTGGCTATGAACTCTAATTTTCGCATTTTCTAACTTCAACCATAATGGAAAATTGTTATAACGATTTTTGTAAATATTTTTACATTTTTGATCAATAATAAAATGTTCTTTAGTAATTTTTAAACCACTTTCTTCAAACATAGACTTCATCTCAAAGTAGGTAAAAAATCTAATATGTGTAATATCTAATGTGCCAGCTTTTTTATAATGCCAGAATCCGTTTAATAAATCAGTCACTACATCTAAGTGCATTATATTTGGTAGGCTAATAATAAATTGACATTTTTCATTGACATGCTTTGAAAGAAAATTTAATGTTTTCTAGGGATTATACATATGTTCAAGAACATCAAGCATAATTATAGTATCAATTAAATTAAGATTAGATTTTTCTTCATTTGAAATATCTTCGATAGGAGTAGTTGAAATTTTATCAAGCTTCAATTTTGCTATTTCTGCAGCTTTTAAGTTCAGTTCTACTCCCCATATATTGAGATGACTCCCATACTTTTCCTTTAAGCCAGCACCTACATCACCTGTATGGCAACCAATATCTAAGATATTTTTTGGTTGAAAGTTAAATAGTTCATAAATATCATTTCTATCAATATTTGCGTAAGCTAAGGTATTATTTTCTAACATTTCATAAGGAGTAACCGGATTACCACTCTTATCATGATGGCAAAATTTTAAAGATTTAAACGTATTTATGATTTTTTTGATGGTCATTTTATTCTACACTCTCTCATAAAAAAAAATTCTAAGTTTTTTTGAAATAAATTTTCTTTTTTAATTAACAAATTTTGTTTTTCCATAAGGGAATTTTTAAGATTTTTTTCATCGGATAAGTAAAAATAAATTTTAGATATCATTTGATCAATATTTCCGATTTCCGTAAAATCAATAATATTTTCTAAATCTAAATAATAGCTCTGATCAATACTCTTTTCTGATATAATGAGACTGTCTAAAGATAAACTTTCAAAAAGTCTTGTTGTCTCCAATAGTGCATTCTCGTAATAATGAATATTTAAAACAAGTTTGCTCTGTTGAATGGTATTCCACATTGCTGATTCAAAAAGATTACAGCATGCTTTAACTTTAAAATGATTATTGATCTTTTTTAAAAACGCTTGTCTTCGTTCGTTAGATGTGTCTCCATAAAATAAAATATCGTATTTTTTTACTATTTGATGATTCTTATGAAAACTGAGAAGCTTATCAATAGGAATAAAATTTAATTTTTCACTTTCAAATCCTATTGATTTTAAAAAACTAATGTTAACTAGTGAGTAATCAAAAATCTGATAAGCAGCTTTTAGTTTATTTATATATTCAGGAGTGAACCAACGATTACTAATACCTTGTTCCATCTGGTACGCAATATAAAAATCTGGAAGTCCTGGAAAAATTTGTGCACAAATTACAATATGAGGGTGTCGTTTAAAACCAAACTTTGGTTTCTTGTAAATAATGATAACATTGATATTTTTACTCTCTAGGTAGTCCTTTAAAAGTAAGGCAACATAAATAGTAAATTTTGAAGTCAGGATATAAATAATATTAATTTTTTCTAAATTGAATGTTTTGTATGATGATGAAGAAATTATATTATATAATTTCTGAATTGAGTTTTTTGCTGAGTCCATAATTTCCGAAGGTTACAAATAAAGATGAGTGTAGCAATTTCTGTAATTATTCCTTATTTTAACTCGAGTAGGACTATACTTGAAACAGTTAAGTCACTAGAAAAACAGTCATTTAAGGCGTTTGAAGTAATTATCGTTGACGATGGTTCTACTATGGAAGAGGCGGCTCAACTTTCCTTGCTAGAGAGTAATAAACTCAATTATCTTATGCTTAAGCAAGAAAATAAAGGGGCTGCTGAGGCCAGAAACTACGGTGCCCAATGTGCTAAAGGTTCATACTTAATATTTTTGGATAGTGATGACATCATTGCCCCAACATATCTAGAAAAATGTTTTAATATATTAGAAGGTAATAAAAATATTAAATTAGTCTACTCATTAGCTCGGCGTTTTGATGCATCTGATGAGCCTTGGCAATTAGGTGATTTTCATGAGTTTAAAGATATATTACCAATCTTCCGCCCAAAGCCCCTTCCTTTAGGGAGGGGATGTAGGGCGGTTTTGTTGCTCGATGTATTGTTTCAGGACGCTGAGTGGTGCACCTCCCACACTTCCAGCAAAGTAGGAAGGCGACCACAAAGAACCTGATTTCCTGCATACCCAGTGATTCCGTATTTCAGAAAATTCCTGTTTGAGCCTTCTGCTGGATACGCCTTTCAACGAATTAATCAGCTTTGAAAGCTGCACTTTTGGCGGATAGTTAATCAATAAGTGTACGTGGTCACGTTCACCGTTGAACTCTGAAAGTTCAACCTCGAACTGTTGACCTACATCACGGAAGACAGCTTCAAGGCGTGAAAGTGATTCCTCGTTGAAGACTTTTCCCCGGTACTTTGTGATGAATATCAAATGCACGTGCAGCATGAAAACACAATGTCTTCCTGTTCTTAGTTCCATTAGACCAATTCCTTGACAAGCGTTAGAATACAGTTAGAATAACAGATATGAAAATTCAGACCAATATCATCCTGAAAACCCTCAAAGTCCGCGTGAAGAACAAGCACTCTGCTGTTCTTCGCCAATGGGCATTTGAGTGCAATCAGGCGTGGAACGAAGCTAACGCTATCACGGCAGAATACAGCTACATAGCCGTGCCAGAAGTCGGCTACCTCAGAAATAATTTCACCGCTTTCGACCTACAAAAAAGCCTTAAGGGCTTGAAGGGTGAGCGCGGGTTCAGCTTGCACTCTCAAACGGTACAGGAAGTGATTGCAGTACATGCTAAGGCACGTAAGCAATTCAAGAAAGACAAACTGCGCTGGCGCGTGTCTGGCGGTAGTCGCCGTTCACTTGGCTGGATTCCCTTTAAATCCGGTGCAGCCGTTTGGAAAAATGGACAAGTCCGCTATAACGGTCATTTCTTCAAGGTATGGGATAGCTACGGATTATCTCAATACGCCTTTCGGTCGGGTTCATTCACCGAAGACTCAAGAGGTCGATGGTACTTTAATGTAGTGGTTCAAGTGCAAGCCACTGAAGTATCAGGCAAGGGTGCGGTAGGCATTGATTTAGGCTTAAAAGAGACCGCTACCTGTAGCAATGGTTTAAAGCTTGAATCTAAGCAGTTCTATCGCAAAGCCGAAAAACAACTAGGTATGGCGCAACGTGCCAACAAGAAAAAGCGGGTTAAAGCCATTCATGCCAAGATTAAAAACCGTAGAGCAGATGCTATTCACAAGTTTACCACTCAATTAGTGCGTGAACACTCATTCATTGTCGTTGGCAACGTCAGCAGTTCAGGTCTTGCTAAAACTAAAATGGCTAAGTCCGTTTTAGATGCAGGCTGGTTCATGCTGAAAACACAACTTGATTATAAATCGAAAGCGATGCAAGGCGTGTTTCTAGAAGTCAATGAAGCATACAGTACCCAAGCTTGTTCGTGTTGCGGGAGTGTTTCCGTCAACAGTCCGAAAGGTAGAGCGGGACTTGGAATAAGAGAATGGACTTGCCCTGACTGTGGGGCGCTGCATGATCGTGATGTGAACGCAGCACGGAACATTCTCGCGGCAGGACATTGCCGTCTCGCGGGAGGAATCCCCGCTCTTTAGAGCGGGGAGGATGTCAAATTACAATATGATACCAATAATAGCAATGCATCGCAAAAATGATTTTTTTTCAGTTGGTCAATTTGACAAAAATTTGTCCTTTTTTGAAGATTGGGATTTGTGGATAAGATTGCTTAAAGATGGGGGGAGGGTATTTAGAATTAATGAGGTGCTTTTTTACTATAGAATGAGAAAGTCAGAAGATTCTTTAACGAATTTTAAAGATAAAAATAATTTTATAAATATTATTAATAAAAATTATATCTATAATAAATATATAGATGATTATAATTTGTATTATGGAGCACCTATTGATTGGTTGCATAATAATATCTTATTAAAAAATAAGTTCTATAATGCATGGAATAAAAAAATAGAAAGAAATTTTAAGAATATACTGAAAAAACTAAAAATTAGAAGATAAAGATACGTAGCGTCTATTACTACACAGTATTTTCTGTAAAAAACGCTTAGCTATTTTAAGTTGGGCTATCAAACGACGTCTTAAAAAGCTTTTTTTTGAATTTTTATTTTCAGTGGAGATAAAAGAATATACTGATATAGGTGCTAAAATATTATAATTTTCACATTGGTCTATTTGAATAGCAGCAGCGGGTTCTATTTGGTAAGCATTTAATTCATAAGTACTGGATATAAATGCGTCTGCTAGAGCAGGAGAAGTTTTTTCTGCTTTATCAACTAATATTTTTGCACCTAGTGGATAAAGAATATAAGCGGCTGCCCCAGTTCGATCTTGGTATAAACGACTTATAGAATAATTATTTGTTAAGGGCACAGCTTTCCCTAATAGTTTTTTGCGATTGCGTGTTTCTAAAGTAATGTAATTATAATGTTTTATGTTTTCTAATGTATCCAGTAAATCTTTAATGTTGCTTGCAAGAAGTGCATCATCTTCTAGTATTAAGGCTGGTGTTTGAGTATTCAAAACCTTCTGCCAAGCATGCAAATGGCTTTGATAACAAGCTAACTCTGCTAAACGCAGAGGACGCTCCCAGCCCATTAGTAGGTTAGGGTGTATATTTTCTAGATTATCAACTGAAATTGCTTCTAAGAATTCGACGTTATCTATTAATCCAAGTGTCTGCATCTGCTGTTCTTGAAAAATACGTCGTTCAGTAGCCTTTAATAAATTTATAATATAAATTTTCATTAATTAAGACCACCATTTAGTTTTTTCACGAATATGACGTTCACGCATACGTTTATAGACTGTTTCATTGTTTTGTATGCGATTAAAAACTTCTTTTAAGATTTTGCCTGCAATATTAGTATTGTCAACTTGATCTAAACGCCAGCGCATATTCCTTAATGTGTCATCAGTACCTACTGAAAAAGCGGATGTGCCATCAAATAAATCTATCCTACAATTTTTTAATTCATTTAGCTTTATTGAGTTATCGGAATATTGATCACTATTTTGTAAATAACGTTCGGTTTCAGTCAGTTTAATTGTATTTATTAATAGAGATGTAGTTAAACCTAAAGCTTTAGTGAGTGAATCTGTTGCATGATCAGCAAACGTATCGGCTGCGGAAACCAACCAGCGTGTATTTAAAGTATTTAACAAAAATTCGTATTCTGTTTGCCATAAATAGTCAAATTGGGAAAAATATTCTGATGTTTTATACTCTCTTCTAATCAAAACAATTAATTTGGCATGATAATAAAGCAATTCAGATTGGTTAGTAAATTCCTGTTTTAAATCGGCGAAATGCGTTGCTAAATCCTTAGATGAACCATGTGTATAATTAACGGTTTGACCTTTTAAAATAGTGTTCTTCAATTTATCAAAGTCAACAGTTTGTAACTGGCTAGTTACTTTTTTAGCACCAAATCGCTTCCTATGCTGATTAAATGAAAAAAAACGTTCTAAACGGGATTTTTTACGCATAGACACTTAAGCACACCAATAATCCGCAACCCATTGGGTAGGGCGTACATGTCGATACCATTTATGGGTAATACCTTGAATCGCTTCATGGGGTTCTGGATGACCATGAAAAATTATAATTTTTGCCCCTTGGGGAATAATGGCGTCTTTTACATAATTTAAAGGGAATGGCTGCATACAGTGATATTTAAAACTGGGACACCAACTGTCTGGCCAGAAGTTTAATTCACCACGTTTAGCAATTTCTGCTGTGAGATAGGCTTGTTCATTGCGGTAAGTTTGACGAATTTCCATAAAATTTTGTTGGAATTGAGTCAATATATCGGTATAGCGTCCGATTTTAAACCGATAAACGGAGGAATTGCCAATTAATTTTTTACGAAATTTGCTGTCTCGAATAATTAAAAAATCACCCGGATAGGTGAAGAAATCTTCAATATTATCAACAATGACTACATCTAAATCGAGAAACAATATATCGCCACTTAAGCCACCTAAATCAGCTTGTAAGGTGGAGAGTTTATTCCAGCCGCGTTCAGGTGTTCCGGCGGGTAAATCCAGTTTAGGCAAGTCACAAATACGCACTTCAGGACGAATGCCTTGGGCATTGTCTGTGAAGCAAGTGAGTCGAAAAGTTGTTTTTATATGGCGTGCAATCATGCCATACAGTCGATTGACATAATCAGCGCCGTATTTTGTGCCCCATTTCATACAAATGATGTTGTAAGGTGGTTGTGGCATAAAAGGTAATTGCGCCTCACAGCAAGTAATGGGTGAATAAACCAGCGAAGCATACACCAGCTCGCACAAGCTGCCCAGTTAAACGCTATAAAAATTTAATGTTCTTGAGGTAGAGCGATTTCATAGATATGAATTGAACCCCTATTTTTTGTTATAGTGGCTTGTGTGTTTTAATAATTTTAATGTTGAATCAATAACAATGAATGAAAAAGATAAAATTCGTCACGGTAGATTTTTAAGTTTAATTTTACGCCACGAACCTTCTAAGATAGGGTTAACTTTAGATGCCGAAGGGTGGGCTGAGGTTACACTTTTATTGCAGCAACTGGCTAAGCATCGGCATTCGTTAAGTTTGGTTGAGTTGGAAGAGATCGTCGCAACCAATGACAAACAGCGTTATAGCTTTAACGCGGATAAAAGCAAAATTCGTGCAAATCAGGGGCATTCGCTGAAAACAGTTGATTTAGCCTTACAACCACAAATACCACCTGCTGTCCTATATCACGGTACAGCTAGCCGTTTTATGCAGTCGATTCAACGTGAAGGTTTGCAAAAGCGTTCGCGGCAGCATGTGCATTTATCAGCAGATACACAAACCGCGCGTAAAGTGGGCGCACGCCACGGTACGCCCGTTATTTTGCAATTGGACGCGCAGCAAATGCAGGCAGATGGTTTTGTGTTTTATTGTTCAGAAAATGGGGTTTGGTTAACTGAACACGTTCCTACCCGTTATTTTCAGGTCATACAGCATATAAATTAAACACTCTTGGTCAGATAAGTTGTCTTTTGTCTTAAAAAGCTGGCTCATGTGTAGCTTTTTTTTATTCATAAAATATAATCGCTTACTCAAATTATCTTATTAGCAAATTTTAACAACAGAGTGGCTGTATATGAAAAAACTGATGCTGCTAGGCATGATAGTTAGCTTTATGGGCTTAGTTGCGGGTTGCAATACCAATCCGCCCGCGCCTGCTATGACTTATGAGCAGGCGGAAGCCAATCGTGCTTATGTTGAAAGCATTCAAGACAATGACCGCGTGCGCGATCATGAAGAAAGAATGCGTCAAGTAGAAGCAATTGAGCGTATTAACCGCAGTGCACCGCCAGTCAATATTTATCGCTAATCTTTTTTTACGTAACTTACAAATTTAAACAAACAACAGAGATTTTATTTATGAAAATGCAAGCTTTCATGGGTGTGGTGTTCGCGGCGGTTGCGTTCACCGGTTGTGCGAACAATGGTAGCAATATCACGGCTGAAAGTATTAACACGGCGGCTAGCCGTCCGGGTGCGGTAATGTCTTCTGCACAAGCTGAGCAAGTTAGAAGACAACAGGTTGCCCGTATGAATGAAGCCGAAACACAAATGGCAGCGAATGCGGCGCAACGTGACGGCGTGGATACTACCTTACATAGTGTGAATTCTGTTGCTGACACAGCGGTACGCGTGGGTTCATCTATTAAGTACTTAGAATTATTAGGCAAACTCTAATCATGACTCACTCCTCTTAAGTGCAATGCTTAAGAGGAGAGCTTGGTTAATAAAGTTTGAAAATAGGCTTCAACCGCGCTCGCTTGCCCCGCTGTGCTTTCCTCCGCATACATAGCTTCACGAAATAAATTGCTATTCGGTAAGCCGTTGGTATACCAAGCAATATGTTTCCGGGCTATGCGACAGCCCGAATATTCACCATAAAACTGATATAAATCCGCTAAGTGTTTCATGACTACCTGATGAATCTCACTAACACTCGGAGCAGGTAATAATTCACCCGTGGCTAAATAATGGCTGATATCACGGAAAATCCACGGGCGACCTTGCGCCGCACGCCCAATCATTAAAGCATCTACGCCAGTTTTTGCTAAAACCTGCTTGGCTTTTTGCGGGCTATCAATATCACCATTGGCAATCACAGGAATCTTGAGTTGGCGTTTGACTTCGGCAATCAGTTCATAACGCGCTGTTCCTGTATACATTTGTTCACGCGTGCGCCCGTGAATCGCCAGCGCAGCAATGCCTGCTTGTTCTGCCCGTGTTGCCACGCGCAAAATATTTTCCTGCCCATTGGCAAAGCCTAAACGAGTTTTTAAGGTCACTGGCACATCAACGGCATTAACCACTGCATCTAAAATACGCTCTACTAAGTCTTCATCTTGCAATAGGGCTGAACCAGCCAAACGTTTACAGACCTTTTTTGCGGGGCAACCCATATTAATATCAACGATTTGCGCACCATTGGCGACTTGATAACGCGCCGCTTCGGCTAATTTATCCGGTTCTGAACCTGCAATTTGTGCGGAAATGGGCGCAAGCTCGCCCTCAAAATTAGCGCGATATAGCGATTTCTTTTGTGCATATAAGGTTTGATCCGCCGTCATCATTTCACTCACCGCGTGACCCGCGCCAAAGTACTTACATAACGTGCGAAACGGACGATCGGTAACACCTGCCATAGGCGCGACAATCAGATTATTTTGCAGGGTATAGCAGCCGATTTTCATAGCGGCGCAGTCTAGCAGAAAACTGAGTGATGCCCTAAATCTGAAATGCAGGTGGACAATAGCGGTGAGGAGTGACCGCTATTGTCGGGGGTTGCGGGAATTAAGCGGGTTTACCGACTAATTCCTGCGCAATTGCTTCGCTAAACTGGCTTAAATCATTAGGGTTACGCGAGGTAATTAATGTCCAGCCGTTGGCTGTGCAACGCACGACCGCTTGGTCTAACCATTGGGCAGCGCCTGCATTTAACAAGTCTAATTTCACGCTGAAATACGAAGTCAGCGTTTTACCTTTAATGACCTCAGCATTCACGAATAACCAAGGGCCGTGGCATACGGCTGCTACCGGTTTACCCGCTGCTACAAAGGCTTTAACACAGGCTTGCGCAGTGGGATCAACGCGAATTTTATCGCCATTGACTGTACCGCCCGGAATTACTAAAACATCGAAATCTTTTTCTGACATTTCGCCAATAAAGCCGTCACAGGGAATCTGCTCATCCGGTTTGGTATCATTGATAAAAGTCTGAACAGGTTCTTGTTTAATAGCCGCGTGGGTTACTTTCGCACCCCAACCGCGTAGTTGAACCAACGGCTCTAACAGTTCAGGTTTTTCTACGCCAGTATTAGAGGTAATAATTAAAACTTTCTTACCCTTCAATTCATAAGCCATAACATACTCCATCCATGAGGTTGTCATTTGTTCTGGGAAGTAGGCTACCTCGTTCCGAGTATTTATTAAAAAAGCCTTGGCCTAACTTGGGTAATTTATTAAAAAATATATAAAGCACAGGCTGAAACAGTGGTTTTTTATATAAAAATTGACTATAACCAAACCGTATACTTTTTTAATGGACAATAACTATGTTAAAGCATTTTCTATTGATGACGGTGTTGAGTAGTGCGGTATTGGTCGGTTGTAGTACGACTGAAACGAAACCAGATGCCACGCTTAAACCGACACCTAACGCCGTTGTGCCGCCAGTTAGCCCTAAAGCAATGCCTACGCCTGTGCAAAAAAAGCCAATAACTAAGCCACGCTTGGATGTATTGCGCGTACCGACGCCAACTACTGATGCCGTATTGGGTAAACAATGGGCAAGTTGTACTGCCGATGTGGCGGCGATGACCACTTTCATTGAACGTGTTTCTAAAGATATGCAGCCGTTTTTGGGGAAACAGAGCGCGATTCTAGGGTCGGATACGATTCGTGATTTAAACAATATTGCTTTTGTTTTTCAGCGTTATTCGGTGGCGGCAATGGGTGAGCCAGCGGCTAAGGCGGTCTTTGAGCAGCAGTTTTCCACAGAAATGATGCAGTATATGCGTGCTTGGAAACAATTATGGACAGGGGTGGATACGGCTAAAAAGGATAATGCGACTGAAAAAGTCATCAAACAGTGGAGTGAAAGCTATTCACGGCATGTGAAACAAGTTCTTGCGCGCTCTGAAACCTGTGTCGATAGTATTAGAGCCAATGAAGCGCGCTTTTTGCCCAAGGTCAAACACGATGTGACGCAACTTCTGAAAAAGCATAAGCCATCTACAACGAATCTCTAATAAAGGAAAAATTATGTTAAAACCTTTAGTAATCAGCAGTGTTACCGCTTTACTATTGGTAGGTTGTGCGACCCCTGAAACTAAACCTATCAATACCCCACCACCCGCTAAGGTAACGCAACCTGCGGCAAAAGCCGTTAAACCAGTGTTGAAACCGAAAGCTGCTGTTAAACCCCAAAATACCCCAGTTAAAGCGATTGAGCGAGCACCTACTAACTCAGATGCAGCGTTAGGCAAACAGTGGGCAAGTTGTGCGGGGGAGGTGCAAGCGCTGTATATTTTTGCGGGAGACTTGCTGAGAGCCAGCCCAGAGTTACAAAACAGCTCGCGTATGAAAAAACCAACAGCTAGCTATCGTAAATTACCCATTATGCGGGATGCGTTTTATGCCTATGCGCAAGCAAGCAGTGCCAATCCAGAAATAGTTGCTACTCAGTACCAACAAGTTTATACCCAGCAATATACACAATACACCAAAGATCTAGCTTGGTTATTAAATACTGTACAACAGCCTAAGCACAATCCAGTGGCATTCTCGACATGGGATGCAAAATATTCAAAGCAAGTTATAGGCATGATAACGAATATAACGAGTTGTCAAACGAGCTTGGCGCAAGAACATAGCCGCTTTGATACGCAGGTTGTGCCTAGCTTACGCTATGAGCTGGTAAATGCGACTTTAATGCAAGAGCTTGCGGCACAGCAGGATCAAAAACCAAGCAAAAAACGCTCACGTAAAGCATCTTAATATGTCTATTCAAGGAGAGTTATGGCTCTCCTTAGTCTGCGCATAAATAACAAATTATCTTAAGAGCTGGATTATGTTTCATCGCTTATGCATTAGCAGTTGTGCCCTTTTCTTATTTATTAGTCGAAAGCCATTTATTAACGTTCTATGGAGGCATGTTTCTTATGTTGCAACGTTTATTCATTAGTACTTGCGCCGCTTTATTATTAGTCGGCTGTACCACCACCGAAACGAAGCCCGTTAGTCCAACTAGCACCCGTGTGCCTGCCAAGGTAGCGCAACCTGCGGCAAAAGCCGTTAAACCAGTGTTGAAACCGAAAGCTGTTGTTAAACCCCAAACTACCCCAGTTAAAGCGATTGAGCGAGCACCTGCTAACTCAGATGCAGCGTTAGGCAAACAGTGGGCAAGTTGCGCGGGGGATATAGAAGGTTTAAACCTGTTTATTGGCTATATGCTTAAACAAAGCCCTCAAGAATTATTGCGTAATCCACGAATGCAAGACCCGCTGGCGAGTTTTCAAAAATTTCCGTTGATGCGCGATTCTCTATATGCCTATGCACAAGCAGCAAGTGCTAATCCCGCATTGGTTGCCACGCACTATCAACAAGTGTCTAACCAACAATATACGAAATATATGACGGATGCTGCGCCGTTATTTAAAGCAGTACAACAAGCGCCAGCAGAGCGTGATTCAGCAGTATTTCCTAACTGGCAACGCATATATTTTAAGCAAGTCATGGGCATGATACAAAATGTCATGGGTTGTGTCGAAATTCTAAAGCAAGAACATAATCGCTTTGATAGCCACGTTGTACCTAACTTGCGTTATGAAGCGGTAGATGCGGTGTTAACTCAGAAAGTTAAAGTACAACTGCATATACCAAGCAAAAAACGCGCACGTAAAGTGTCTTAATGCGTCTATTTAAGGAGAGTTATGGCTCTCCTTTTCTATTAATAAAAATATAAACCTATCGTAATAAATCTGAAATTGCTTATCTTTTGCTTTCGCTATTGTTATTTAATCTTTTAAATTCATAATCTTAGCTGAGTTGGTTTAATTCTTGCTAAACCTTTATCTATAATTCTAAGCCTAGGCACATTGTTATGCTGTTTACCTTATCCACGACCCAACAACCCGCGACCGATTTGGGTTATTTGTTGCACAAAAATCCCAACCGTTTACATGAAATCGACATAGCCCAAGGCAAGGCGTGGTTGTTTTATCCTGAAGCACATGAGGCGCGTTGTACCTTTGCGATGACGTTGGATATTGATGCAGTGTCGTTGGTGCGCGGTTCGATCAATAGCCAAGCAGGCGGTTTGTTAGATCAGTATGTCAATGATCGCCCGTATGCCATGTCGTCATTTATGACAGTGGCAATGGGGCGGGCTTTGGGTACAGCGTTTACCGGGCGTTCTAAAGAACGGCAAGCGGTGGCAGACGCACCCTTACCCTTGGAAATTGTCTTAACGCCGTTACCTGTACGCGGGGCGGAAGATTTGCCTACGCGTTTATTCGCACCCTTGGGTTATACGGTGCAGGCGGAAAAGCACGCCTTATTGCCGAATAAGCCAGAGTGGGGCGATAGCTATTATGTCACCTTAACCTTGAACATAACCGAACGCTTGCAAACCGTGTTGGAACATTTATATGTGCTGATTCCGGTATTGGATAACCGTAAACATTATTACATTGATAAGCGCGAGTTAGAAAAGCTGATGCATCGCGGCGAAGCATGGTTGAAAACCCATCCTGATAAAGAATTGATTACCTATCGTTATTTAAAAAACCGTAAGCAATTAGTTAGTGAAGCCTTAGCACGTCTGGTGGATGAACCTGTTACTGCTGAGCGTGAAACCGACGAAGGACACGCGGATCGACAAGAAAGCTATTTGGAAAAACCGCTGAATGTGAATGAGCAACGCCTAGAAACGGTGACGCAAACCTTACTAGCGGCAGAGGCGCAGCGCGTGTTGGATTTGGGTTGTGGGGAAGGGCGTTTATTAAAACGCTTACTCATGGAGAAGCAGTTTACGCGCCTTGTGGGTGTGGATGTCAGTATGACAGCTTTAGAACGGGCGGCTTCGCGTTTAAAACTCGACACGATGACCGAGCGGCAACGCAGCCGAATTGAGTTATTGCAAGGTTCGTCCACTTATCGAGATAGCCGCTTTAGTGGCTTTGATGCCATTGCGTTAGTGGAAGTCATCGAGCATTTGGAATTAGATCGTTTGCCTGCTTTAGAACGTGTGCTGTTTGAATATGCGCGACCAAAAATCGTGATTGTGACTACCCCGAACCGCGACTATAACGCCAAGTTTGCCAATTTAGCAGACGGTAAATTACGGCACGCCGACCACCGCTTTGAATGGACGCGTGCCGAGTTTCAAGACTGGTGTACGCAAGTTGCCGAGCGGTTTGCTTACCAAGTGAGTCTACAGCCGATTGGTGCATTTGACCCCGAATTAGGCAGCGTTACGCAAATGGGAGTATTTAGTTTATGAGAAGTTTGAGCATACCGGACTTTGCCTTGGTTATGTTGGTGGGGGTATCCAGCGCGGGTAAATCCAGCTTTGCTCGTCAACATTTTAAACCTACCGAAGTAATTTCCTCGGATTATTGCCGTGGCTTAGTGTCTGACGATGAAACCGACCAAAGCGCCACCCGCCCCGCGTTTGAGGTATTGGACTTTATTGTGCGTAAACGCTTGGAAGCGCGGCGTTTAACCGTTATTGATGCCACCAATATTCGCCCGGAAGATCGCAAGCACTATATCAATTTAGCGCGTGAATATTACGCACCGAGTGTAGCGATTATTCTCAATCCACCGGAAAACGTGTGCCATGAACGCAATAAACAACGCACCGACCGCGCCATTAGTTCGCAGGTAATTCATGCGCAATATCAAACCTTAAAGCGTGGTTTTCGCGGCTTATACAAAGAACGCATTAAAGTGATTCACGAGTTAAAGTCGGTGGAGGAAATTGCCTCGATTGCCAGCATTGAGCGCGTGCCATTATGGCCGGATAAACGCCATGAAACCGGCGCGTTTGACATCATTGGCGATATTCACGGCTGTTATACCGAACTGACACAGCTATTAAGCAAACTCGGCTATAGTCTGACGCAAGATGCGCAAGGGTTTGCAGTCAGCCATACACAAGCCCGCAAATTAGTCTTCGTGGGTGATTTGGTGGATCGAGGTATTGCATCGCCCGCTGTTTTACGTTTAGTCATGGATTTGGTGAAACGCGAACAAGCCTTGTGTGTGTTGGGTAACCATGAAGCTAAATTATTGAAATGGTTGAATGGGCGTGATGTCAAACTGACACACGGCTTAGAGCAAACTGTGGCGCAGTTACAAGACAGCAGCGATGAGTTTAAAGCCGAAGTACGTAAGTTCTTAGATAGCTTAATTAGCCACTATTGGTTAGATCATGGCAGGTTGGCAGTGGCGCACGCGGGTATTAAAGAAACTATGATCGGGCGGGCAGCCAGCGCGATTAAAGCTTTTTGTATGTTTGGTGATACAACGGGTGAAACCGACGAGTTTGGTCTACCCGTGCGTTATCCTTGGGCGATGGATTATCGTGGCAAAACCACGATTGTCTATGGGCACACGCCCACGCCGAAAGCCGAGTGGCTCAACAATACGATTTGCTTGGATACGGGCTGTGTATTCGGTGGCAAACTCACGGCATTGCGTTACCCCGAAATGGAATTATGCGATGTACCCGCCTTGGCACAATACGCAGAACCGGCGTGTCCATTGGGTTTCAGCGATGATTTATTGAGCGCGCAGCAAGCGCATGATGATGTCTTAGACTTTGCCGATGTCAGCGGTAAACGCATTTTAAGCACGACATTACGCCATAAAATCAGCGTGCGTGAAGAAAATGCGGCGGCCGCGCTGGAAGTCATGAGCCGCTTTGCCGTGAATCCGCGCTGGTTGATTTATTTACCGCCCACCATGTCGCCGTCTGAAACCAGCGAACGCGACGGTTATTTAGAATACCCCAGCGAGGCGTTTGCGTATTTTGCTCGACACGAAGTCGCGCAAGTCGTGTGTGAAGAAAAACACATGGGTTCACGCGCGGTGATTGTAGTCTGTCGAGATGCTGAAACGGCGGCTAATCGCTTTGGTGTGACGACGGGCGAAAGCGGCGTGATTTATACCCGCACTGGGCGGCATTTCTTCAATGATGTCAGTTTGACGCAAAGCGTATTACAACGCTTACAAACCGCGATTAGCCAAGCCGATTTATGGGCAAGCTTGCAAAGCGATTGGCTGTGTTTAGACGCGGAAATTATGCCGTGGTCGGCCAAAGCGCAAACCTTAATTCAAGAACAATACGCACCCGTGGGGGCGGCGGCGCGTATTGGTTTAAATGCAGCGATGCAAGCGTTACAGCAAGCGGCGGCGCGGGGTGTGGACATGGGCGAAACGCTGGCACATTTCCAAACCCGTTTAGACGCGGTGCAACACTACGGGCAAGCGTGGGAGCATTACTGTTGGCACGTTAATAGTGTGGATGATTTACGCATTGCTCCTTTCCATTTGCTCGCCAGCGAAGGCGCGGTACACATGGATAAACCGCATACATGGCACATGCAAACACTGGCAACCTTAGCTGCAACCGGCGACTCGCTATTCATGGCGACCCAATACCGCGTTGTGGATGTCAACGATGCCGCACAAATTGCGGACGCTTGCGCATGGTGGGAAAACCTCACGGCACAAGGCGGCGAAGGTATGGTGATTAAACCGCTGGATTTCATCGCCAACGGCGGACAAGTTCAACCCGCGCTCAAATGTCGTGGCAAACACTACCTACGCATTATCTACGGTGCGGAATACGATCTATCCGGCAACCTGCAACGCCTACGCAAACGCGGCTTACACCGCAAACGCTCACTCGCCTTGCAAGAATTTGCCCTCGGTCACGAAGCCTTAACCCGCTTTGTGCAACAAACCCCGCTACGCAATGTGCATGAATGTGTATTCGCGTTATTAGCGTTGGAAACCGAGCCGGTCGATCCGAGATTGTAATCAAACTGTAGGTAAGTTAATTATGAGAAATGAATTTAATAATGATGTTTGTGCCAGTTTTTATTGGCAAGTCAATGATGAAATTGCTGCTGGAAAGCAATTTGAGTATTTATATGAAAATGCTCTGAAAGAGCAAGTTTATACCGATGACATAAGGATTTTAATGAAAGAGCATGGTGTTGATCTGCCAAGTACTTTATATGAAACTTATTATGGTATTTTTTCTCATTTTGATAAGTTTAGATTAACCTATTTAGTCGATATGATTGAATGTTTTTTTAAAGATTTTTTGTTGGTTAAGTTGGGCGAAGATCAAAAAAGATCAGCAGAGCAAGAATATTCAAGTGTTTGGCAGCAGAGAAATGTTGGCAGAAGATACCTTAATTCTACTAGTTATATGAATGTTAAGTATATCGTATTTTTTTTGGAGGAAAAATTTAATCTTGATTTAAATGGCTTTAAAGAAAACAATAAATTATTTTTAGAATCTGGCGTATTAAGAAATTGTTTTGTACATAATAATGGTGTGATTCCTGATCCAGATATGCGATCTGCATTAATAGAAACTATTAATGGTTTTTGTTATACAAATGAAACTAACAAAATAGAAATGCCCAGTGAAAAAATATGGATTTACATTGAGTCATTTAGAAGCTTAATTAAAATTTGTGATTCAATTAGTTAAAAAAGGTGGTTTATGCGCAGTACTAAAAACAGTCGTCGCCTTGTAGTAAATGATACGGTGTATCGTTGGAAGGTGGACGCGGGTTATGACAATGATGGTGTGAAGTTTACGATTTTTCCCTTTGAGAAACGCGGTGCGATTATTCAAGCCAAAGTCAGTTGGCAGCGGATGCATTCGGTGGAGATTAGTCCGCGTTTAATGCGACATGCCTTGGAGTATGCAATTCAACAGCGGGGTTATGATGCGGAGCAGAGTCGTAAACCGTTAGATTTAGGTTTTCTAGATGATAAATTGAATTGGCAGCAATATGAACAGGAGGTGGTAGATTATAAATTGAAGCAGGCTGTTTAATTTAACTGAATTTAAAAGGCGTTTTTATGCGAAGTTCTAAAAATACACGGCGGATTGAAGTTGAGGAAACTGTTTATCGCTGGCGTGCAACCGGCCAAGATGGCTTGATTGCTGTGAATATATGGCCCGAAAATGGTGTGGGCGCATTAATTAGTGGTTCAATTGGTTATCATCAAGAGGTTACCGTTAGTTTTTCGGGTGGTCATAGCTTAAGTGATCAGCTTGTCGTCACCAATCGTTTAGTCAAACGCATGATTGAATATGCAATTGATGAGTTAAACTATAATCCGACGATTAAAGCTAAAGATTGTAACTTAATGCGGATAGAAGAAAAGATTGAATGGCAAGATGCTGAGCGTGCCAATGATCAATTAAATAAAACGTTGATTAATGCATTAATTGGGGGCTAAAGCATGAAATACTTATTTTATTATTTACAACATTATGCCTAGCAATTTAACGCTAAACGGCATGCTTAGCGTTAACTTAATTTATTTAATGGGCATAATCGCATGCACTAAACGCGCAAAAGAACGGGGATTACGTGAGCAAATATAAACTTTGCCCTGTCCACTAAAGCGCAATACAATTCCTTCACCGCTTTTAACACTATTGGCAAATTTGCCGATAACGCCCCGCGCACCTTTAGTTTGTCGTGCTGTGCTTGTCGTAATTTTATAAGTTAGATTTTTATCCCAACAAACCACATGCGCATTGTCGATAATTACGTCTTGACCTGCTTCAACGGTAAGCGCGGTAATTGAGCCAAAGCCTGCTACCACAATTTGCCCTTTGCCGGATGTTTCCATCACAAAGAAACCGCCAGATTTGCCGAATAAGGCTTTGCTAAAACTTTGCGTGCGTACTTGTAAAACCACTTCAGCGGTGGCAGCCATAAATGCACCGTCATTGAGGAAGTATTGGTGTGCGCCAATGTCGATAACTTGGATTGCGCCGGGTAATGTAGGGGCAAGTAAGCAAGTGCCGTTGCCGTTAGTGGCTTGAATTTGTTGTCGAAAAAAAGATTCACGATTGAACATGCTTTGTAATAAAGCCCGCCAAAACCCACCGTTCATTCTGCCGGTTAATTCAAGGTTAGCGTCCATCATGACCATTGCGCCTGATTCGCTGTAGATGTGTTCGCCTTGTTGTAAGGCAACGTGCAGGAAAGGGTCAATACTGTCCGTGACGGTAAAAATCGGCATAATTTTGCACCTATTTAGGTTTATATGATTTTTGTATAAGGATAAGCCACTATTTTAACGCAAAGTCGATAGCAAAAATATTGGATTTTTTCAGAAAGTCGATTAATAAACGAATGCGTAAAGGCATTAATTGGCGATTGGCATACACCGCATAACAAGGAATTTGCAGGCTATAATGCTCTGCTAAAATAGGCACTAAACGCCCTTGTTTTAATTCATCTTCTAAAAAATAAGTAGGCAATAAACTAAACCCCATATGATTTAATAAAAAGCTTTTTAAGGCTAAGGCAGTGTTAGCAATAATACGCGGGTTGCTATGTATACAATGCTCATTATCTTTAATATCGGTAATTTTTAATTGTTTGTCTTTATTCACAATACTATGACACAGCCAAGTTAAGGCTTGTAAATCTGCTAAGTTTTGCAGTGGCGGAAACTTGGCTAAATAGCGGGGGCTGGCACATAACACCGCTTGAAATGCGCCCAAGGGGGCAGCGTACAAATTGGTATTTGCAACGGTTTCAAGATGTGTACGAATCGCAATATCAAAGCGATCATCAATTAAATTGCTGTAAGCGTCGCTTTCAATCAACTGAATATCAATATGGGGATAAATCTGCATAAAATCAGATAAGGCTTGAATCAATTGTTTTACACCCACAGGGGCGGCAATCCGAATGAATCCCGAGAGATTGAGCGTGATGTCTTGGATTTGTTGCTGAGCATCAATGGCTAATGCTTGAATTAGCTGGCATTTTTCAAAATATAATTCACCGGCATCGGTTAAAGATAAAGCGCGGGTGCTGCGATTTAATAGCCGTGTGTTGAGTTGCTGTTCTAATTCGCTCACAATTTGCGACACCCGCGCTTTGCTAAGCGCTAAACGTTCAGCGGCTTTAGTAAAAGAACGTGTTTCAGCGACGGTAACAAACACCATCATGGCATCCAGTGAAATCATAAAGCTTAGGGTTTGGTTTGGGCGAATTGTTAAGTATAGCTAAACAATGAGTTCGCTTTTTAGCTAATTATCTTTGGATTATGACGTTATATGCTAATTGGCATCATCAATTAGGACGGATTCTCATATGTCAGACGCTACCTTATTAGTCACCGGCGCTTCCGGTAAATTAGGGCAACAAGTGGTTAAGCATTTGCTACAGACCTTTAAAATTAATCCAGCGCGGCTAATCGTGACCACGCGCGACCCGCAACAATTACAGCATTTAGCTGAGCAAGGTGTAACGGTACGTGCGGCGGATTTTGATAACGCGGCAAGCTTGCAACAAGCGTTTGCAGGTGCTGATCATTTATTATTAATTAGCACCAATTCCGCGCAACGTACTCAGCAACAAGCCAGTGCCTTAGCGGCAGCACAAGCGGTTGGCATTAAACATATCTCTTATACGTCTATGCCGAATCCGCAAATTTCGCCCGTGGTGTTTGCGCACGAACATTTGGCAACTGAGCAAGCGATTCAAAATAGTAGCATTCCTGCTTGGGCGATTTTGCGCAATAACTGGTATTTTGAAAATATTTCGGATTTTCAAGCCGCTATTTTTCAATCAGGTATTTGGTTAAACGCTACTGCCAATGGCAAAGTGGCGCAAATTGCGCGGGCAGATTTAGGCTTAGCGGCTGCTAAGGCGGTGTTAACGGGCGCAAAAGAACAAAAGATCTGGCATTTAAATGGTGCAGAGTCTTTGACTATTAGCCAAATGGCGCAAACCTTGAATAGCGTGCTAAATTTAAATATTCAAGTCGTAACGGTGGATAATGCGACCTACCAAGCCAAATTACGTGAATTTCATGCGCCTGAACCGGTAGTGGCTATTTTATCCAGCATTGAAGAGCACAATGCACAAGGTTTATCCGAAGGTAGCAGTGCGGATTTTGTACAACTTACCGGTCAAGCACCACAAAGCTTCCAGCAATGGGTTGAGCAGCATAAAACGCAGTTACCAATCTTCCGCCCTACATCCCCTTCCTTTAGGGAGGGAATGTAGGGCGGTTTTGTTGCTCGATGTATTGTTTCAGGACGCTGAGTGGTGCACCTCCCACACTTCCAGCAAAGTAGGAAGGCGACCACAAAGAACCTGATTTCCTGCATACCCAGTGATTCCGTATTTCAGAAAATTCCTGTTTGAGCCTTCTGCTGGATACGCCTTTCAACGAATTAATCAGCTTTGAAAGCTGCACTTTTGGCGGATAGTTAATCAATAAGTGTACGTGGTCACGTTCACCGTTGAACTCTGAAAGTTCAACCTCGAACTGTTGACCTACATCACGGAAGACAGCTTCAAGGCGTGAAAGTGATTCCTCGTTGAAGACTTTTCCCCGGTACTTTGTGATGAATATCAAATGCGCGTGCAGCATGAAAACACAATGTCTTCCTGTTCTTAGTTCCATTAGACCAATTCCTTGACAAGCGTTAGAATACAGTTAGAATGCCAGATATGAAAGCGCAGACCAATACCATCCTGAAAACCCTCAAAGTCCGCGTGAAGAACAAGCACTCTGCTGTTCTTCGCCAATGGGCATTTGAGTGCAATCAGGCGTGGAACGAAGCTAACGCTATCACGGCAGAATACAGCTACATAGCCGTGCCAGAAGTCGGCTACCTGAGAAATAATTTCACCGCTTTCGACCTACAAAAAAGCCTTAAGGGCTTGAAGGGTGAGCGCGGGTTCAGCTTACACTCTCAAACGGTACAGGAAGTGATTGCAGTACATGCTAAGGCACGTAAGCAATTCAAGAAAGACAAACTGCGCTGGCGCGTGTCTGGCGGTAGTCGCCGTTCACTTGGCTGGATTCCCTTTAAATCCGGTGCAGCCGTTTGGAAAAATGGACAAGTCCGCTATAACGGTCATTTCTTCAAGGTATGGGATAGCTACGGATTATCTCAATACGCCTTTCGGTCGGGTTCATTCACCGAAGACTCAAGAGGTCGATGGTACTTTAATGTAGTGGTTCAAGTGCAAGCCACTGAAGTATCAGGCAAGGGCGCGGTAGGCATTGATTTAGGCTTAAAAGAGACCGCTACCTGTAGCAATGGTTTAAAGCTTGAATCTAAGCAGTTCTATCGCAAAGCTGAAGAACAACTAGGTATGGCGCAACGTGCCAACAAGAAAAAGCGGGTTAAAGCCATTCATGCCAAGGTTAAAAACCGTAGAGCAGATGCTATTCACAAGTTCACCACTCAATTAGTGCGTGAACACTCATTCATTGTCGTTGGCAACGTCAGCAGTTCAGGTCTTGCTAAAACTAAAATGGCTAAGTCCATTTTAGATGCAGGCTGGTTCATGCTGAAAACACAACTTGATTATAAATCGAAAGCGATGCAAGGCGTGTTTCTAGAAGTCAATGAAGCATACAGTACCCAAGCTTGTTCGTGTTGCGGAAGCGTTTCCATCAACAGTCCGAAAGGTAGAGCAGGACTTGGAATAAGAGAATGGACTTGCCCTGACTGTGGGGCGCTGCATGATCGAGATGTCAATGCAGCACGGAACATTCTCGCGGCAGGGCATTGCCGCCTCGCGGGAGGAATTCCCGTTCTTTAGGACGGGGGGGATGTCAAAAGCATTAGCCGCGCATTAATTGTTAAGATTGAACCAGCCGCCCGCAAAGCCCGCGACTGGTTTACGACAGGCACTTATTTTAGCTTTTCAATAAAGGCGTCAAACACATAACCTTCTTGATCTTGGTATTGGATTTTCACCCAAGAGCCGTCCCAACCATTGATAGAGTCTTTCTTTAAGCCCGTTGCTAAGACTTTAACTTTTGCGCCTTGCGGCATTAACCCTAACTTGTCGCCCGTAATATCCGGTTCAGTACGTACCACTAAATTAGGCTTGGCTTTAACCTTATACCATGTTCCTGCGTTATCGCTGTCTTTAGCTTGGCTGGGTTTGCTCTCGCTGCTAACCGCTTTAGGGATTGGCATTTTTTCGACTTCATCTGCCCGTTGTTTGACCGCTTTATAAATACAACTCAACATAGGCATAGCCTCTGCCGCTGCTGTTTCCTCGCTTAATTTGCCACAAGTCGCATTACGCTCATCCAACCATGCTTTTTGCGTTTGCTCTAAGGCTTGTTGCTCATCCACTGACATGGCATCGTGCCGGATTTTATACGCCTTATTTAAACGGTCTTTTTGTATTTGTAGATTGCCTTTCATGCATTCCACTGCCGCGCCAGCCGTTTGCATTTGCGCATCGCAACCTGCAATCACTTCTGCATCTAAATTGTGGGTATCTGGTTTAGTTTCAACGTGGGTTGCTTCAGGCTTATTTTCTTCTGGGGTAGCCGTCGGTGGCGTATCCGTTTCACTGGGTTTTGCTGTATGACTCGGTTTAGTTGTGCTATCCGCTTCCACACTGGCTTGAAAATTAGCCGGTTTAGGGCTAGAGCAAGCCACATGGCTGAAACTGGCATAATCCACGGTTTTACCTGTACGGCAAGCTTGCTGACATTGCTGGGTAAAGCCCTCTGCTTGAAAGCCCGGATATTCTGCAACTCCCGCTAACCCCCGCATTGCAAAGCCGGTAAATGTAGCTTCAGGGTCAGCGCAGGTTGGATCTTCACCTTTGGCACTTATGCAAATTTGCTTGACCAACTCGTCATATAACCATTTGCATTCATCGGCATCTAAGGCTTGCGGTGGCAGGCTTTTATATTCAATGCTCACTTGTTCATTGTGATAGGTCGCCAGTGTTTTTTTGCCTGCGTTATAACCTAATTGCAAATGAATCGTGTCGCCTTGTTGCCGCGTTTTTACCTGCGGTATGCCTGCGAAGAAGTTTTTTTGACTGACCACTTTCGGGTTAGCATTAGGCTTTAACACTAAAAAACCGAATTCGTTTTCTGAACAACCCGAACCGCCGCAATTACTGGAAAATAACACCACATCACTGTCACCCATCGGAAACAGTTTATGCAGGGCGATATAGTTTCCTTCGGCGCTATGCACCGCCTTGCCCGCTAATAACAACGTATCTGGCGGCATTTCAGCGCTACTACGTCCAATGCTTAATAAACCTTGGCGGGTTTGCAATTGTTCAGGGCTAGGCTCAGGTAATACACTGTCTTGTGTTTCCACTGGATCAGCATTAGGCGTGGGTGTTTGTGGGGGATGCACGTTTGTTTCAGTGTCTGCAATGCGAGTGGGCTGCACACTAAACACCGTTTTTTTATCACACGCTTGTTTAACTAAAGCAGCAAGACTGGCTTGATTGGCATAGGGTAGGGGTTGTGCATCGCCGATAAAGGGCTTATCTAATGAGCCATCCGCTTTGTATTGAATACCGTCTAATGTCTGCACGCTGTCTTGGCAATTACTGATCGCGTCTTGGATGACATAACCTTGATCAGCAAGGCGCACAATCTTAAATTGCAACAAATCATTGTTCAGTGATTTAACAGTGTTCAAATCAATATAAAACTGGGGCGCTTCATTAGGCACATTGACCCGCGTAAAGCTTGGGAAATGGCTTTGTAAATCAGCAGGTTTTGTCGGTTCATTGGGTTTGTCACCACAGGCAGTTAAGCCTAGGGTTAAGCAAAATAAAGACAGGGAAGCAGGCTTTAGCATAGTGGTTATCACTCCGAATTTTTATAGATGCGCCCGACAGTATAAAGAATGTTGTAGGTATACCGCAGGGTATACCTACTTGAACGGCCGTGTTTAATTTATTAATTTAACTTCTGTAAGAAGCCGTCAAATACATAGGCCGCTTGACCATTGTAATCAATCTTAACCCAATGCCCATTGTGTCCACTAATTAAGTCGGCTTTTACATCGGTGGCTAATACTTGTACCTTGCTGAGATGCGGCAATGTGCCTAATTTTGCAGAGGTAACATCAGGTGCAGCTCTTACCGTTAACGTGGGGTTGGAATTGACCTGATACCACCATTCTTCATCGGTTGAATTTGCACTGTCGTTAGCCGCAGTAGGCGTTTCGGCTGGCTTGGCATCCGTCGCAGGTGGCGCTGAGGCTGCAGGTTTAGCCGGTAGTTTGCGTTCTTCCCAACCACTGACACTGGGGTCATCTTCGCCAATCGTAAAGATAGCCATGAGTCTGCCATTGCGTTGCCATAAGAAGCTGCAATTGCCTTCACCTGTACCCGCACATGCTTCCATTTCTGGGCGATTTTCACAACGGGTATCACCGTCTAAACATTCGTCTGCATCTGGCGCATGATAAGGTTGCCAACCGGCGGCTAACAATTGCTCCCGTGCTTGGGCATAGCTTTTGCCTTTTTTCAGCGCGTCATTGGATACCGGCGCAGGTTTAGCAGGGGTGGCGCTAATACTGCCTGTCGTAGGGGGCGTATTCGGTTGTTTATCCACGTTATAACTTACGCTGGGCTTGGTATGCGCCCGCACGCTTAATTTGGTTAATTCATCCGCCCGCTCATTGACGAATTGGTAAATACAAGCGGTTACCTTCATGGCGGTTTTAGTATCCATTTGGCTGTTGAGCTTGCCACAGGTGGCATTGCGTTTGTCTAACCACGTTTTTTGCGTGGCTTCCAATTGCGTTACTTTATCGGCAGGCCAACTATCACTTAATACTTTATACGTTTGGTTTAAGCGGTCTTTTTCTTTCTGTAAGTTCTGTGTCATACAGGCTAATAACTGATCAGCCGCTTGTGCATTAACTTCACAACCTTGTACCACTTTTGGTTGGCTGGCGGCAGCCGTAGGTTTAGTGTCAATCGGTACATCTTGCCACGGTAGGCTGGCATTAGTATCAGGTTTAGCCGGTTTTGAGCTGGGTGTTGCGGTTTGGGTAGCGCTCATATCCTGCCAAGGCATAGCGGCGTTATTACCAGACTTATTGCTAGTTGTCGGTTTAGGCGTAGCTGGGGGCGGGTTAACCGTATTGGGGTCGCTGGCATCCACAATGCTGGCACTGGCGGTTTTTGGGTAACCACATATTGCGCTTTTAAAATTGCTATAACTGGCGATGCGTCCAGTTTGACAGGCTTGCTTACACTGCTCGGTAAAGCCGGTTGCGTTATAGCCCGGATAATCCACCATTGCATTCGTGCCGCGTGCGATGAGATCGCTAAAATTGCTTTCAGGGTCATCACAATTGGCATCATCTTTATTCGCATCAATACAAGCTTGCATAGCTTCGGTGTGTAACCATTCGCAATGCGTGGCATCTAAGGGTTTGGCGGCGACCGTTTGCCAATCAATGCTAATTTCGCCATTTTGATAAGTGGCTAATTTACGTTTGCCATTGCTAAAGCCTAAATTCAGAATAATTTTATTGCCACTTTGTTTATAGGTAACAGCGTTTTCATAACCGTAAAGCTCATTATTATGCACGAGTTTGGGCGCATCACGCGGTGGAATAATTAAGAATGAAAATTCGTGTGTTGAACAACCCGCCCCCGCGCAACTGCTGCCCATTAATACAATGTCATTCGTGCCAAGCGTGAACAACTTATATAAAAACAGCGCGCTACCTTGGGCTTTATAAATAGATTTGCCATTTAGCATCAATGTATCAGGCGGCGCGTCGAAATTGCTGCGGGTAACTTCTAAATTGCCTTGGCGGGTTTGTAATTTAGTCGGGCTGGGATTGGGTAAAGGGCTTTCGCCATTAGCATTGACTTTAGGTTGTGCTGCTGCTTTGCCACTCACGCCCGCTTTGTCACAGGTTGCTTTAACCACCGTGGCGATTTCAGGATTATCTCGATAAGGCAGCGGTTGCGCATCGCCCGGATACGCGCGAAATACCGAGCCATCCATGTGATACAGCGTGCCTTCTAAGTTTTGAATGCTATCCGTGCAGTTGGTTAAGGCTTCTTGAATCACATAACCATTGTCGACTAACCGACCTAATTTAACCTGAGTTCGATGTAAGCAAGTAGCAGCCTTTTGTGGAATACTTCATGGGATAACCACATCCTAAAATTACCCACGCAAGGCTGCTACCCTGATGTTAACACGACTGTTCTGCGAGATAGATGATTTTTGCCAAGGCTTTTTACCGCATTGGAAAGCGAGTGTATTAGAACCCCCGACCACCCGCCCAAAGCGGAATCGTCCGTGTGGTTTAAGTCTGAGTGAAGTGATGACGATTTGGGTACATTACCATCAATCAGGCTATCACACCTTCAAGTGGTATTACCTCAAACATGTTCAAGTCTATTTGAAGTCGGCTTTTCCTCAGTTGCCCAGTTATCAACGGTTTATTGAGCGCGTTCCCGATGTATTAGTGCCGCTGACGCGGTTCATGCAATCCCGCTGTGAAGCCAGTCGCGGAATTGCCTTCATTGACTCCACCCCCTTACGCGTCTGTGACAATATTCGGATTCCCCGTCATAAGACCTTTGCCAATACCGCAGGACGAGGGAAGTCATCCACCGGCTGGTTCTATGGCTTCAAGCTGCATCTCGTGGTGAATGATCAAGGTGGTATCGTGTCCTTTGCCTTAAGTGCGGGTAATGTCGATGATCGCCAACCCGTTCCCACCCTGATGAAATCCGTGGTTGGCAAAGTCTTTGGGGATGCAGGCTATCTCTCTCAGGCATTGGCTCAACAACTCGCTCAGCAAGGCATTGAATGGATTACCTCGTTACGGAAAAATATGAAACAGGTCGTGCGTTCTACTTTCGATCAATTGCTCTTGCGTAAGCGTTTTATCATCGAAACCATTAACGATCAGTTGAAAAATCAATCGCAAATTGAGCATTCTCGCCATCGTTCACTGCCTCATTATGTCGCTCATGTCATCGCCGGGCTTATTGCGTATTCCTATCAAGCGAAGAAACCCTCATTGAACTTAAATATCAATGCGTTAGCCATACTCTAATGCTATGCCTTACGTCGAACTCAGGTTAATTTAATACGGACTAAATTATCTTGGCGGCTAATACTGTTCAAATCGACGAACAGTTTCGCCGTATCTGCACTCGTACCAACGGGGGTGTAATGTTCAAATGGGTTAGCATAAACCGGCGTGGCATTTTCCGCGCTTTTATCACCACACGCGCTTAAAACTAAACCAATGCTAACCATTAATAGCAAACGTTTCATGCAGCAATCCTCCCTAATAACATGCAAAGCAGCTCAACCCTATAAGCCTAGTCGCATTAATACTAACTAGGCGCGAAAAATTTAATGTGGCGTGTTGGCATTCGCCGGAGTGGGTGCAGCTTGTTCGGTTACAGGCGCTTGCTGTTGCAAGGCTTTGATTTGCTGATGTTTAACATACGTACCGTATAAGCCAAATAAGGTAATAACAGCAGCGGCGGCAAAGGTATATAAAACCGGAATATCTTTTTTAGGTTTGCCATCAGCGGTTTTCGTTTCTGGCGGTGGGCGTTGTGTGCCTAAATAACCAATTAAAAATACAACAGCACCAAAGATCACCATCGGATTGGTGACGTAATCCAGCATTGAAATGGTTGGGTTCATTCTTAACACTCAAGGGGTCTAAGCAAATTGCCTTGCAGTTTAGCAAATAAATTCTGTTTTAGAGAGCTAAGTATAGCTTTTAAACAGTTGCGATTCAGGAAACAGCTCGCGCACAATAGGCGGCTTCCCACAACTAGCAATAGCGAGTTTTAATATGGCAAGTTTTCCCGGCCAATTTCCCCATTCTCGTATGCGTCGGATGCGGCGTGATGAGTTTTCACGGCGTTTAATGCGTGAAAATGTGTTAACTGTGAATGATTTAATTTGGCCAGTCTTTGTACTGGAAGGTGAAAACCAACGCGAAGCCATTTCTTCCATGCCGGGGGTAGAACGCTTAAGCATTGACCTATTGTTACAAGAAGCGGCACAAGCAGTGGCATTGGGTATTCCAGCGTTAGCGCTGTTTCCTGTGACCCCGCAATCCGCCAAATCAGCCAATGCGGAAGAAGCGTGGAATCCAGACGGCTTAGCGCAACGCGCCGTGCGGGCTTTAAAGGCTGCCTTTCCTGAGTTAGGCGTGATTACCGATGTTGCGCTTGACCCGTTTACCACGCACGGGCAAGACGGCTTAATGGACGACAGCGGTTATATTCTGAATGATGAAACGGTTACTGCCTTAGTCAAACAAGCCTTATCACACGCAGCGGCTGGGGCAGATGTGGTTGCGCCCTCAGATATGATGGACGGACGCATTGGTGAAATTCGGTCAGCATTAGAACAGCATGGTTATAGCAATACGCGTATTCTGGCATATTCGGCGAAATACGCGTCTAGTTTTTATGGTCCGTTTCGCGATGCGGTGGGTTCAGCCGCCAATTTAAAAGGGGGCAATAAATACAGTTATCAAATGGATCCGGCCAATTCTGATGAAGCGTTATGGGAAGTAGCGTTAGACCTGCAAGAAGGTGCGGATATGGTGATGATTAAACCGGGTATGCCGTATTTAGACATTGTGCGTCGCATTAAAGACGAGTTTAAAGCCCCCACTTACGTTTATCATGTCAGTGGTGAATACGCGATGCTAAAAGCCGCTGGGTTAAATGGCTGGATTAATGAAAAAGCTTGTGTGTTAGAAGCTTTGCTCGGAATGAAACGTGCCGGGGCAGACGGTATTTTGACCTATTACGCCAAACAAGTGGCGCAATGGTTGAAAGCCTAAACCTATGACAAAACAAGGGCTGTGCATTCATAGTCAGCCTTTGTGCAGCATTAATTTAACGGGTTGCTTACCGTACCGATTTTACTGCTATCGGTATTGGGTGTTTTACTTTTAGGCGCTTTTTCAGTACTGGCTTGTTTATTGCTGTCTTGAGGTAGTTTAGCTGGCTTATCCGCTTTTGCGGATTTGTCACTGTCCGCTGTATTTTTAGGAGTGGGCGCAGGTGTGGCGGGTGGTGGTTGTTTATCCGCCACTACACACGTTCCTCCTTTGTGATAAGGCCCCGTGCCACCAATTAAGGTTGTGCCTTTTGGACAAGCCAAGCTCGCTAAAGACACAAAACTTAAACCGATCATTAAACCTAGACGTAGCTTATTTTGCATAGTGTTATTCCCTCGCGGATTGTGAATTCGATTGGCGCACTATACAAAAAATTTTCCCACGACACTCTGAATACTTAATAGTTGGCTTTTAATAATTGCTGGGCTTCTTTTTGCATAGCCGAGCGTGAGAATATCAATTTCCAGCGATCCCCACCCGCTTGACGCCATAATAATGCGGCGCGAATGCCCGCTAATAATAACGCCCGAATTTTGGCGGCATTATCCACATTCGATAAGTGCGCTTGGTCGCCTTTGATCATAATGCGCGGGCCTAATTGGCTAATCGTATTGCTGTAAATATCCGCCAACCGCGCCACCATATTCGGGTGCGTCATTTCAAAAAAGTTTAATTGCTGTTGCGCGGTTTCAATATTGCGCATGAGCTTTTGAAACATTTCAGGGTCTTTTGCTAGTTTCTTTTCTAAATACAGCAAATTGACCGCGTAGCGGGTGGCTTCTACATTTTTCGGTTTGCCATCTTCAGTTAAACCGCCTGTGCCTAATTGATACATCAACACGCGTAAGCCTGTGCGTAAATCGCTAACGCCACCATAAAGCGCTTCGATACTGCTGTTATCGCTGGTGAGTACGCTATTAATGCAGCTTTGCAATAAGTCATTATCCACCGTGCCACGCGTGGCCAGTTGTAAAACACCTTCGACGCATTGAAATAATGCCGCTAAGGCAATGGTACGGTTTCGAGTATTGGCTTCCACGGGTTTGCTTTTAATGTCGCTATATAAAGGTAGGGAGGATATGCGGACATTCTCCCCAAATTCAAGTGTTATCTGGTCGGACAAGTGCTGGCCATACGGTCAATAATGCCGCCGCCTAAGCAAATATCCCCTTGATAAAACACAATAGACTGACCGGGGGTAATGGCACGTTGCGCTTGTGGGAAGCACACTTGTGCGCTTTGCTCGGCGGTTATATGCACTTCACAAGCTTCATCTTGTTGGCGATAACGAATTTTAGCACTGCATGTGAAATGCTCAGCGGGGGCGTAGCCTGCTACCCAATGTAATTGTGAGGCTACTAGATAATGCTTAAGCAATAAATCGTGTTGATGCCCTTGTGCCACAATCAAGTGGTTGTTGTCTAAATCTTTATCCACCACAAACCACGGGTCTTCGCTGGCATCTTTCAAACCACCAATGCCTAAGCCTTGGCGCTGTCCCAAGGTGTAATACATTAAGCCGTGATGTTGCCCAATTACTTTGCCTTCTGCTGTGACAATTGCGCCGGGCTGCGCAGGTAAAAAACGTTGTAGAAAGTCACGAAATTTACGCTCACCAATAAAACAAATGCCGGTACTGTCTTTCTTACGCGCATTTTTAAAGCCTGCTTGGTCAGCCAGTTTTCGCACGGCTGGTTTTGCCAATTCGCCAACGGGAAATAAGCTGTGTTTTAATTGGTGTTGTTGCAACGTGTATAAAAAGTAAGTTTGGTCTTTATTCGCATCAACCCCTTTGAACATTTGCACTTGCCCATTTTCGGCATAGCCAAGCCGTGCATAATGCCCTGTGGCGATATAATCTGCGCCCAACTCGTCGATAGCAGTTTCTAAAAATGCCTTAAACTTAATTTCCTTATTGCACATGATATCAGGGTTAGGGGTGCGTCCGGCTTGGTATTCGGCTAGAAAATACGTGAATACATTATCCCAATATTCACTAGCAAAATTACGGGTATGTAAGACAATGCCTAAGTGATCGGCTACCGATTGCGCATCGGCTAAATCCACATGGGCAGAGCAATATTCATCCGTATCGTCCTCTTCCCAGTTTTTCATAAACAAGCCTTCAACCTGATAGCCTTGTTCTAATAGCAATAAAGCGGCAACCGATGAGTCGACGCCACCGGATAGCCCTACAATAACCCGTTTACCTGTGTTCATGAATTGTCTGTTTGAAAGTAATGCAACATATCTAAAGGATAACGAATGCCAGCTTTATAAGCGTCGATGGAACGTAATACTAAGTCGCTACGTACCGTAAAGCGGGAGGTATCACGAATTTCGGCTTCTGTGAGCCAATGAGTGCGTAAAATATCCGGGTCGAGGTTGAAATCATTAATATGCTCCAACACATAACCGCTAAAGGTAAAACGCAAATAGACACGATCTTGATCCGGGCGTTGCATATGGAATACACCCAATAGAGCGTCCGGCTGAACACGCCAGCCCGTTTCCTCTAACGTCTCCCGTTGGGCTGCATCAATTAAGCTTTCGCCGTATTCCATATGACCGGCGGGCTGGTTAATTACAATCTGCCCATGATGTTCTTCTTCAACCATTAAAAAGCGACCGTTTTGCTCAATGACACTCGCAACCGTCACACGAGGTTTCCAGACCATAAGATAAGCAGTCCTATTGTAAATAAAAGCTAAATTATAGCATGTAAAGGAGGCTTTTCTTAAAACAAAAGGCTGGCTATACTAAAGCTTATCTTTAATTTTATGGCTAATGGCCAATCAAAAAAGCAACATTGACTACAGCAACTTCAACTTCTGACAGTAGTAAAACTACTGTGCAATTCGAGCTTGATGCGACTGATACCGAACGCCTTATGAACTTGTCTGGTCAGTTTGACCAGCATTTAAAACAAATCGAAAATCGGCTAGGTGTGGATATTAGCAATCGAGGTAATTTATTCCAAATCAGCGGCTCGCCCAGCGCTGTGCAACAAACCATTAATGTCTTGCAAGATTTGTATCGGGAAACCGCCGAGAGCGTGTTAAACCCTGAAGCCGTGCATTTGTTCTTGCAAGAAGCGAACTTAGAGAAAATTGAAGCCAATACAGCGGATGATGTCAAAATTCGCACACGTAAAGGCTATATCAAACCTAAAGGGCTGGCACAAAGCCAGTACATTCAAAATATCCGCACTCACGATGTCACTTTTGGCATTGGGCCCGCCGGAACAGGTAAAACATGGTTAGCAGTCGCTTGTGCGGTTGAAGCCTTGGAACGCGATGAAGTCCGCCGTTTGGTGTTAGTGCGTCCCGCTGTGGAAGCGGGTGAACGTTTAGGCTTCTTACCCGGTGACTTAAGTCAGAAAATTGACCCATATTTACGCCCGATGTATGACGCATTATACGAAATGCTCGGCATTGAAAAGGTTAATAAACTGATTGAACGAAATGTGATTGAGGTCGCACCGTTAGCCTATATGCGGGGTCGTACCTTAAATGATGCCTTTATTTTGTTAGATGAAGCGCAAAATACCACCACAGAACAAATGAAAATGTTTCTGACGCGTTTAGGTTTTGGCTCATCGGCGGTGATTACCGGTGACATTACGCAAATTGACTTGCCACGCCAACAAAAATCCGGCTTAAAACAAGCGGTCGAGATTTTAGAAGGGGTGAAAGGTATTAGTTTTAACTGGTTTAGCGGGCGCGATGTGGTGCGGCATAAACTGGTACAACGCATTGTAGAAGCTTACGAACATCATGCCCCTACAGATTGATTTACAAGTAGAAACTTCACTAGGTGCTTTGCCTAGTGAAGCCGATTTTAATCACTGGGCGCAAGTCGTTTGGGATGAAAGCGATGCGGGCGTGGTCTTGCGTATTGTGGATAATGAGGAAAGCCAAACGCTGAATCGGGATTATCGCGAAAAAGATTACCCGACCAATGTATTATCGTTTCCTTATGATCCGCCACCTATGCCTTTAGAAATAGATGAAGTGGATTATTTGGGTGATTTAATTATGTGTGCGCCCGTCGTGCTGCGTGAAGCGCAGGAACAGGGGAAAACCCTAAGCCAACATTGGGCGCACCTATTAATTCATGGCTTGTTACATTTGCAAGGTTATGACCATATAACGGATACGGAAGCTGAAGAGATGGAGGGTTTAGAAATCCAACTCTTGGCTAAACTGGGTTTTCCAAATCCTTATCAATAAACAGTACTTTGAGGAATAATGAAAAGCGAGATAGGTGAGTCGCGACCTCGACCGCGATGGAAACAATGGCTAGTAGAAAAACTCGATTTAAATTCACAAAGCCATGCAGATATTATGCAAGCCCTGCAAAAAATTAATGAAAAACACATTTTGCCGGATCAAACCATTGGCATGTTACAGGGCGTATTGGGGTACGGTAATTTAGTCGCACAAGACATTATGATTCCGCGCTCTCAAGTTGATTTTATTCATACGCAAGATGCATTTGATGCTATTTTGCGAAAAGTAACTGAAAGCGGGCATTCACGCTATCCTGTGTTAGACAACGAACACAATCGTGTATTGGGTATTTTATTAGCCAAGGATTTGCTGAAATATAGCGGGCGCGAACAAAGCTTTTACTTACAACAAGTCTTGCGCCCCGTGTTAATGATTCCCGAAAGCCAACGATTACCCACTTTATTGGATGATTTTCGTAATTCCGGCACGCATATGGCAGTGGTGATTGACGAATATTCCAGTGTTGCAGGCATTATCACCTTTGAAGATGTATTAGAACAAATCGTCGGCGAAATTGATGATGAATACGACATGGCGGACGTGGAAATCGACCATGTTAAACCCCAAGCCGATGGGCGTTATCTGGTTGAAGCCAGCACACCGATTGCAGAAGTCAATGAAGTGCTAGGTACAAGCTTCGACACAGATGAATATGACACAATTGCTGGAATTTTGATTGATGAACTTGGCAAAATTCCGCAACAAGGTGAAGAGGTCAAACTCAACGGCTTTGTGTTTCGTATTATCGCAGGCGACAACCGTCGCATTGCCTTATTAGAAGTCGAACGCGAACCGGAAGATATCGCAGCTTAAGCGGACTGTAAAAGTATAAGGCTGTGACGGCAGCCTTACTTTTTAGTTTTATTATCCGCCACTCTGACCAAACGTGTCTTTGACATACGGTCATGTAGGGTTAATTGCTCAGGATCGAATAATGCCCAGACATAGCCTAAACCGAATACCATCCAACTGATTAGACTCCAAAAAAAGCGCATGCCCGCTTGTGTCCAAGTGAGAGGTTGATTATTGAGATCGACCACGCGAATTTTCCATGCCCGCATTCCCAACGTTTGCCCGCCGTGTGTCCAGAACCAACCAAAGAATGCGAATGCCATTGCAAGATAAATTAATTGCATAAGGCGAGCAGGTAGGCTGTCGGGAACAAGGTATTCAACGCCTAAGCTACGAGCGAGTATAGTGGAGAGAATACCACCAATGATGATTAGGCTGCCGCCGACTAATAGCGTGTCGTACAATACAGCGCCCATGCGCCGTCCAAAGCTTACAGGTTCAGACATAAAGCCTCCTTTGCATTACGATGCGGCGCACTATAACAAGCTAATTACGCCATTTCCAATGGTGTTTTTGACGCTTCGCCCGCCGTTTCACGTACCAGTTTGGGCACTAAAAAGCCGGGTAGGGCATGGCGGACTTGTTGGATGAGTGCAATCGCTTCGGTATCTGGTACATGAAAATGTGCTGCCCCCGCCACTTGATCCAATACATGCAAGTAATACGGCAACACCCCTTGAGCAAATAACGCATTGCTTAATTCAATTAAGGTCTGAGCAGAATCGTTTACCCCGCGCAATAAGACGCTTTGGTTTAATAAGGTGAGCTTAGTGGCTTTGAGCGCTTGTAATGCTTGAGTGACGTCGCTGGCGGCAAGCTCTTGCGCATGGTTGACATGCAATACCATTACCATTTGCTGCGCTTGTTGTTGAATTAAGGCTAAGAAACTGTCATCAATGCGCGAAGGCAGTACTACGGGTAAGCGGGTATGCAGCCGAATACGTTTCACATGTGGAATCGTGTTTAATGCCTTAAATAAATAAGCTAAACGTTCATCTGACAGCGTTAAAGGGTCGCCACCGCTAAGAATGACTTCTTGCACATCCGTATGTTCACGAATGTAAGTTAAGGCACTGCTCCATTCGTCTTTTAAGGGGTTAGCGGCTTGATACGGAAAATGGCGGCGGAAGCAATAGCGGCAATGAATGGCACATGCGCCGGTCGTGACTAAGAGCACGCGCCCTTGGTATTTATGCAATACGCCGTCCGCCACACTGGCATATTGATCACCCACGGGGTCATGTGCATAGCCGTCTACTACGTTCAGTTCGTCACTTAAGGGCAATACTTGGCGTAATAGGGGATCGTACCAATCGCTTGGGCGAATGCGTGCAAGATAACTTTGCGGCACGACTAAGCGAAATTGCTGCGCGGCTGCAAGGCTCGTTTGCGCAGGCGTTAGGTTTAATTGCTGCATTAAAACAAGCGGGTCACGAATCGCTTGTGCTAACTCGCGTTGCCATTGGGCTTGCAGTATGCGGGGAATGAGGCTTGCTATTTCCATAAGGCGCAGGATTATGCGGTAACTGCACGAATCCTGCTAGTGTTTGCACGCGCTGAATTTAGGCTAGCACCCGTCCAAATTTAACCAAGCGTTGTTGCCAATAGTTATCGCTTAAATTACCCACCATGACGCGCCCACCGCCGGTAGCAGCATGAATGAATTCACCGCGTCCGCGATAGATACCCACATGATTAACGCCCGCGCCACTGGTGCGGAAAAAGACTAAATCGCCGGGACGTAAATCATTGGCAGGCACGGGGCGAGTGGCGCGGCTTTGTTCGGCAGCCGTGCGCGGTAAACTAATGCCATTGCCATTTTTATACACAAAACTAGTCAAGCCGCTGCAATCGAAGCCTTCACCCGGTGAATTGCCACCGTACTTATAACGCACACCTAAGGCTTGATGAGCCTGTGCCATTAATGCCCGACGTGCAGGGGCATCCGCAGGTTCTGCCATTTGTCGAAATGGAAACCCGCTATTAAATTGTGATTGTGTCTGGTAATGAGTTTGCGGGCGAAACGATGCACGCATAAATTGCGGTTGCACAGCATATTGATTGGTTTGGTAATTGGCTTGATAAACCCGTGCTTGATTCATTTGGGGGCGGTAATTGACCCACAGTTGATTGTTATTCGGAGGAGTATAAGTCGGTGCGCGATAATTGGCGGTATGCGCCGATGCGCCTAAGGCAGAACAGCCGCTTAAGCATGCGGTAGCTGCACTCAAATACAGAGCAATCTTTAAATTACTCATGCTATTCCTCAGTTATTTTTATAATTAATTTCGAGGATTTTATAAATAAAACGAAAACTTAGGCGAAAAAACCTGACCACTGGCATAAGCGTGATCAGGTGATAGGCGGTTTACCAACGTGTGCCAAAACTTTTATCACGTTGGTGATTTAAATCCGGCAGGTTGGCTAAGTCATGAATAGTATTCAAAGGACCATTAGGGAACAGTTGATATAAATATTTACGTCCGCCTTGCTCGGCAAATTCGGCTTGCATGAGATCGGCGAGTTGCCGCGCATTTTGGCAGTCATCGCAGTGTTCATAAAAATCCAAAACAAAGTCGATTACTTGCATATGCGCCATGCTTAGCGTTAACCCCTGTCGTTGGGCTTGTTGGCGAATGTACTGATAGGTTTTGGTGGTTTTCAAATGAGGCAAGGGGGGACGCATGACGGGTTCAGCTTTGGGGAACATTTCGTCAATAGTAATTGCAGCTTGTAACATGATATTTCCTCCTGCATACACAGTTCAGCGCGATCAAAACGGCTATCTATTTTGCTAGAGTCTTTTTTTATGCTTGTATAACTAAACTAGTATTGTTGATTAAATTAGTCAAGAATGGCGAAGGGATAGGTGTGTGCAGCAACCGATCAATAAGATCGGTTGTTGGGGTTGGTACGCCGTGTCGAATTCTTAGGTGTTGTATAAGGTTTTTGCGGCGTACGATACGGCGAATCGTATTGATAAGGCTGGGTGCGATAGCTAGGTTGTGTATACGGATTTGTAGAACGTTGATAGCTATATGGATAAGGTGTAGTGCTAGTACTACTTTGATCAAGCAAGCCTGCACGGTCTGCTGTATATAAACCGCCTGCGACGACGGCTAAACCAAATAGAATGGCAAAGGCAATTTTAACCACACTATACGGGCGCTCGCCTTGGGTTTTGCCGTTGCGCCCATTAATGACAAAGCGATAGGTTTTGTCATTAAACTTGAATGCCGCCGACCAAACGGGCAGCAATAGATGCTTAAACGTTGTGCCGGAATGTTCGGTCTGGATATCATGCACACGCTGTTGATCGCCGCCAATATCTTGCAGAACGGCATTATAAATTCGGTTATCCATAATGCCGCGTGCTTGTTCAAAACCTTCGTCTAAATCGACCTGATAAATTTCGCTTTGAAAACCGCTGATATAGCTTTCGTCATAAGGTACAAGGTTGTTCAAGTCCCAAGGTTCGAGCCGATCTAAAATAGCACGGGGTAAGGTATTGGTTGCACCGACTAATACATCGTCGAAGAATAAGCGAATACGCCCACTCACCGGCGTCCAACGGATTTTTGCCACTTGTCGTGTTTGTTGTTGTGGGCGACCATCTACCATAACCGTCACCATTTCTTGCTCGTAATAAATCGTGCCGCGTTCGCCACGATAATACGAATCCGTATGGCTATCATACGTCCAATACGGCACATAAATGCCTAATAGACGTTCATCTCGTTTGGCTTTATTTTTTAAGGCTGAGGGTGCAAACCATAAGCCACTAATCCAACGATCAAACGAGCTGTGAGCTTGTTTTTCGTTAATGACGAATGGCAGTAAGGATTTAGGTTGGAATAAGCGAATTTCTTCTGTACCCGTTACCACGGGCGTACCACAAAAGGGGCAATGCCCCGCATTACGGTTGGTACTGAGTTCAAAAATTGCTGCACAATTCGGGCATTTAATGACTTGCTCATTATCCAACGGGCGCAGTTTAGCTTGTTGCATGGCACGCAATGCTTGCGTAAAGCTATATTCTTGAATAGTAACCGCTTTCGGTTTGATTAAATTGGTGTGCCCGCAATAGCTACACACCAAGGTTTCCGTACCCGGCTTATATTCCAAGTCTGCGCCGCATTGTTCACAGGGAAAATGCTGCTGTTTTGTTGTGGTTTCCGCCATTTAACCTATGTAACTCTGCTGACCTTAAAACGAAGACAAACGCTTATTTATACCGGGGGGAGTGGGGGCGGTGTTTGCCCTGCAAATAAGCTATTTAAGCTCGTTTCGCTGGCTTTTTGCCAATTAGCCATGCCCGGTTGCCAAACTAAGGTATCGGGTTTTAATTGTCCGCTGCGTGCCATTTGCTGCAATTGCGGCATACTATGCGGTCCGCTAGATTGCTGAGCTAATGCGACATGCCAATTGCTATCCGGTAACGGCGGTGGGGCAGCGGCAGGTGTGGTGGGGCGATTAAAGGCATCCGCCATTTTATTTGCCATTGCTAAGCCTAAGCCCATATCCATTGCGGCATTGCCATTACCATTGCCCATATTTTCAGCGGCTTGGTATTGCAGATAATTGTCTAAATTACCCAACACACCCATGCTAGAACGTTTATCGAGGGCTTTTTCAACTTCTTCTGGTAGCGAAATATTTTCAACCAGAATGCTGGTCAGTTTTAGACCATAAGATTGGAATTCAGGGGCGATTTTCTGGGTAACAAATTGACCTAGTTGATCATAGTTACCCGCTAAATCCAGCACCGGAATATTGGCAGCACCCACAATATTACTAAAGCGCGAGACAATGATATTACGTAATTGATCGCTGATTTCTTCGACACTGAATTGCCCATCTGTGCCGAGAATTTCTTGCATGAATTTACGGGGATCATCAATGCGCATGGCATAAGTACCAAACGCACGTAAGCGCACGGGACCAAATTCAGCATCACGCAACATAACCGGATTACGCGTGCCCCATTTTAGGTTGGTAAATTGACGCATATTGAAGAAATACACTTCCGCCTTAAATGGGCTTTGGAAGCCATGATCCCAATGTTGCAAGGTCGACAATAACGGTAAGTTTTTAGTCTCCAGCACATACATGCCCGGTCCTAGTACATCCGCTACTTGCCCTTCGTTGACAAAGATAGCGACTTGCGTTTCGCGCACGGTTAACTTTGCACCGTATTTAATTTCATTACCGTGACGATCAAAGCGGTAAACCATTGTATCGCTGGTGTTATCGGTCCACTCGATAACATCAACAAATTCACCCATTAATTTATCCCAAAGTCCCATTGTTATACTCCTGAGCGTGTCGCTGGATTATTTTCGCGTGCTTTTGCGGAAATTAAGGTTTGACGTAATTCGCTTTCCATGACTTTCAATTCGGCTTCAGCTTTGGCGCGCATGGCTTTGCCTTCGTCAGCAATGCGTAAGGAATCGTTAATGGTTTCAATCAGCGCCACATTCGCCTTTTTCACCGATTCAATATCAAACACGCCGCGTTCCATTTGTTTACGCACTTCGGCATTGCCCATACGTAAGGTTTCGGCGTTTTTTTCTAATAAATCATTGGTTAAGTCATTCGCTTCTTTTACCACTTTTGCTGCGTCACTCATGCGTAAAATGGTAACCGCCTGCGCCAATTGGTTTTTCCATAATGGCACAGTGTTGATTAAAGTAGAGTTAATTTTATTAATTAAGGTTTTATCGTTTTCTTGCACTAAACGAATGCTAGGCAAACTTTGCATGGCGACTTGGCGGGTTAAGCGTAAATCATGCACACGACGTTCTAAATCATCGCGGGCGCTGCGTAAATCCCGCAAACTTTGCGCTAATACCATATCTTCAGGCGCAGCCGCGACTTTCGCCTCCAGTGCGGGAACATCTTGGCTATCTAAACGGCGTAACTTTTCTTCGCCTGCGGCAATATAGCTTTCTAAGCGATGGAAAAAATCCAAATTGGCTTCGTATAATTTGTCTAAGGTGACAACATCGGTCAGTAATTGGGTTTTATGCGCTTCCATTTCATCGGTAATGGATTCGATTTGTTTGCGCACATCCTCATACTGACTAATAAATTCTTGAATCGGTTTAGCTTTACCAATTAACTTTTCCCACCAACTGGGTTCGTGCGCTGGATTCAATTCATCAATATTGAAGCCTTTAATCGCCGTAATCATATGCGTTAGTGATTTACCAGCCGCGCCTAAATCTTTATTCTTTACCCCATTCAACATTTTTTCGGAAATAGTGGTCATTTGTTCTTGGGTTTTAGTGCCAAAAAACATAATGCTGCTGCGGTCATCCATATCAATTTCCGCAATCAACTGTTCCAATTCTTGTTTTTTAGGATCAGGCGCGGCGGTATAGGCAACCAATTCAGTGGTAACTTCAGGTAAAGGCGCTAGTTCTGTGCCGGGTACAATGGCGGGGGTAGTTTGGGTAATCGTGCTAACTTGTGGCTCATTCATGCCGTTTACTCCTGATGGTAATTATTACAGAACGCCTTCGCGCTTTAATTGGGTTTCTAATACTTCAATCTGGACATCCAAATCGAACTGCTTATCTTCTAATAATTTGACTTGTTGTTCATTAAATGTTTGCTCAATCGAGTCTAATACCCGACTAAAATTCGTTTCCAGTGCGGCGGGTGGCAAATCTTTATGGGTGCGTGCATAACCTTCAGTGACTTTTTGCGTGCCATCTAGGTACACTTTTAAAAATTTACGCGCGCGCGCTAAACGGGTTGGATCTTCTTCGATGCTGGTCAACACTTCCCGCGCTTTTTGGGTAATGCGTTGCAAGCGCATACTGAAATCGGGATTGTTAATATGCCGCCGAGCGCTGTCAATCGCCTCAATTTTAATATTGGCCGCCTCTAAAGCTTCTAACACCTCTTCTACGGTAACACCAATGGAAATATTTCCCGCTTTAGTTTTGCGAGGGTCTAAACCGTAATACAAGGCAAAGCCTAAAAAGGCAGCCGCACCTAATAAACCCGCTTCGACTAAGCCCGACATACTAAAGCCTGATGTCCACCAATCCAAACCTGTGGTAATGATTGCTAAGAAAATAGCGGCAATGGTTTTATACGGGGTAGAAGGCGGGCGGGCAATTTTGCGTTTATTATATTCCGCTTCTAATTTAAAGCCGTGGCGGGCAATCGACGCGGTTACCATGTAGCCAAAAAATGCCCCGCCGGTGATTAAGGTATTGATGACATTGCCGCTTAAGAGCGAACTTAAGGCTGCAACAAGCGTAGGCATTGGTAGCACATACAGCAATAAGCCTTTTAAACCGACTCCACTGGGTGCAGTGCTAGGTTCATAACGTTTAGCATTAGACATGGCAGTATCTTTTAAAAAGGTGAAGGAATGAGATAAATAACCGAATGTAGGCTGACACCGCCCACGACTAGGACTAATAAGATAAAGCCTATAGTTTTGCTTAATGCTTTGGGCATATCCAATCCCTAATTGAAATCATAAAAAGTGGTTCTTTGTATATAGGGAGATATCTTATGCTATTCAAGTAATAAGTGTAGAAAAAGATTTTATTTATGACCAAATTCAGTATAATGACACAAAAAAAAGCGGGCCAAATAGCCCGCCGCTTTGTGAAGGTGACTCAAGAACGCCGGAATTTGCAATCCGGTTGAATAAAATTAGTTTATAGCTAACTTTACTCTAGTAGATGATCAGTCTAATTTTCTAGCTCCCAGTGCCAGAGGAAATTAACCTGACTTTTCTACCTCGATAACCAACCCACTTACCAGCTCCCCAATGAATGGCCGGTTAGGTGGGCGTATCGAGAGAACTCCAGCGTGCCATCATTCCGAATCTCTTATGCCATTGAGTGTCAGAACGGCGGAACAGCTTATTTTTTTATTTCAGATACCTCTGACGACGAAATCGTTACCACAAACCCCAAGTTCACGACTTCTTGCTGAAGTTGAGCCCATCTTAAGGGTAAGGCGCTGAATCAAACCTGAATAATCAGAGCAAATTTTAAGCTAAATAAATAAGGCAGGGTCGACTGCTGCGCCATTTAAGTACACAGACCAGTGTAAATGTGGTCCCGTAGCGCGTCCGGTTTGTCCTACTTTACCCAGTACATCGCCTTGTTGTATCAGATCACCGGGCTTTACATTAACCTCACTTAAATGAGCGTACATACTAATCACACCTGAGCCGTGATCCACATATACTACATTGCCACTAAAGAAATAATCGCCAGTATTCAAAACTTTACCATTGGCTGTAGCTTTAATCGGTGTACCGCTAGCCGCCGCAATATCCATACCGCTGTGAGGGTTGCGGGCTTGATTATTAAAAATCCGCCGCATACCAAATCGTCCGCCATAACCGGGTACAGGCTGAATAAAATTTAAGTCAGGGGCAACTTGTGCGGAATAATGTATGCGAAATTGTTTTTGCAAGGCTTGCTCTTGCACAATACGAGCGGTGGAATCTTCATCAGGATTGACTTTATTGTTATCGCGAATGGTTAAACGTTGGGTGCGATATTGTTTATTATTGATTGTAAAGGGAATAGATGCCGCATTACGCACTTGCAGTGTATCCGTGCCAGCCTTTGCGCTTAGGGGAATGCCTACTACTGCCAGCCATTGTTCACCTTGCGCAGCGACAGTGACCCGTGCACCATGATAAGTTGCTACAGGGGCTGGGCTTGCAGTAGAACCTAATGGCAGAATAGCGACCCCACCGGGCACAGGGTTAGCCTGTGGAAAAGCATAGAGGGTGGGCGTTAATACACAGCCGAGCACGGCTATTAACCAGCGTTGCATTTTTATAAGCCTCATAGGGTTAGGAAACTGGAATGAATCAGCATAGCACAGGTATAGCTGCGTTACGGATGAACGCAATACAACCCTTTCATGTGATGGCCATTTTGGCAGAAGCTAAGCGTTTAGAAGGTTTAGGACATAGTATTATTCATATGGAAGTTGGTGAACCAGATTTTCCAACACCATCCCCCATTATTGCGGCAGGTATTCAAGCCTTACAACAAGGACTGACTAAATACACCGCAGCGCAAGGTATTATGCCATTACGCCAAGCGATTGCCGATTTTTACGCAAATAAATTTGCCGTTAGAATTACACCTGAACGTATTTTAATTACGCCCGGTGCGTCTGCGGGTTTACAACTGGTGTTAGCTGCGTTGGTGAATGCAGGTGAGCAGGTGTTATTGACTGATCCCGGCTACCCCTGTAATCGACATTTTGTGCGTTTATTTGAAGCAGAACCTGTATCTATTCCAGTGGATGCCAGTAGCCGCTTTCAATTAACCCCCGCGCATATTCAAGCTTATTGGCAAGCCCAAACCAAAGCGGTTTTAGTGGCAAGCCCCGCCAATCCGACGGGTACAGTAGCCAGTTTGGCGGAATTAAACGCCTTATATCAAGCGGTACAAGCTAAACAGGGCGTGTTAATTGTCGATGAGATTTACCAAGGTTTAAGTTACGACCTAAACGCCGTTAGTACTTTGCAAGTAGACGCGGATAATATTTGGATTGTAAACAGTTTTTCTAAGTTCTTTGGTATGACAGGTTGGCGTTTAGGTTGGCTTGTTGTGCCGGAATACGCTATCGAACCTGCTACTCGCTTAGCGCAAAATATGTTTTTATCTGCGCCTACGCCTGCCCAATATGCCGCTTTAGCTGCCTTTTCGCCGGACGCTTTAAATATCATGGAGCAAAATCGACAAACCTTGCAGCAACGGCGTGATTTTTTGTTACCCGCCCTACGCGACTTAGGTTTTAAGGTAGAAGCTGACCCGCAAGGCGCGTTTTATATTTATGCTGATTGTTCAGCCTTTACCGATGATGCGTTTACGTGGTGCCAGCAAGTACTACAAGCCACTGGGGTAGCGCTTACCCCGGGTTTAGATTTTGGGGATTATCGAGCTAATCAGCAGATACGCTTTGCTTATACCGCCGCTTTACCGCAATTAGCTGAAGCAGTTGAGCGCCTAAAACAATTTTTATTGAAGTCATAAACTAGAATAAACCCTAAGTAATTTTTTAGACGAAACGTTGAATTTTTACGATGATCGGCTATCTATTGTGTAGGGCTTAGCATTTTTTAGACAAGTACAGTCATTCATGGGCAAGGATGAGATGTTAAGCATACCTTGAGTCTGTATGGGTTTTGCCTGAAAAACTCAGAGATACAACGCACAACACGAAACAACGCCGCGAGGGTCTTATGGCGGATGCGTATTTGTATCAGTACTTTATTTCTTATAGCGCTGATGGGCGTGCTTGGGTACAAGGTATTCTATTGCCCAAATTACGCCGAGCGGGCAAAGCCTATTTTTTAGAAGAAGACTTTGCAGTCGGTGCAGCTTGGCTAGATGAAATGCAACAAGCTGTACAACAGAGCCAACGCGTACTCGTGGTATTAACGCCGCAATATTTATTAAGCAAAGAAAAGAAATTCATTGAAATTATGGCAATGACCAAAGGTGCTGAACAAGCTACTTGGCCATTGATTCCTATTCTATTAAAGCCGGTTGGACGTAACTTATTATTGCGTAGTTTGTCTATTGTCGACCTGACTCAAGCCCGCACTCAAGAACAACAACTGCGTAAATTATTACAAGAGCAAGGGGTAGCGAGTGTTTCCGCATTAAAAAAACCGAATGCCCCTTATCCCGGAATGAGTGCTTTTAATGAAGCAGATGCGGGACGTTTTTTTGGGCGAGAACAGGAAATTCGCCAATATGTAGATTTTCTTTATGAAAACCGTTGTTTGGTCATTATTGGCGCATCAGGTTGTGGCAAATCTTCATTAGTTTATGCGGGTATAGTACCCGCCTTGCAAAATAGTCAACTTTTTGGGCAAGACGGCTGGCGAATTATTAAATTACGCCCGAATAGTCCTGCATTTCAACGCTGGAATGCGGTCGATATGCTGAGCTTGCAAGCACCTGCACAAGCAGCACCCGAACGCCTGCTCTTAATTGTAGATCAATTTGAAGAGTTATTTAGCTTAGAACCTGATGCAAATAACACAACGGTTAATCAGCAGGTACAAAGCTTTCTGCAACAGTTGGCGCAATTATTTAAACAAGCCTCTGTTTATTTAATTATTACCATTCGAGATGATTATTTTCCTCAATTAGCCGACTGTCAAACATGGTTGCCCTTGGACCATTATTTAAAGCGGCTGGGTGCATTAAGTCGAGCGGGTTTAGTGGCGGCAATTCGTAAACCCGCCGAGGAAAATCTGAATGTGGAGGCTCGCGTTTGGTTTGATGATGTATTAATTGAGCGTTTGGTAAATGATGCAGGCAATGACCCGGGTATTTTACCCTTTGTGCAAGAGACTTTACGCAAGTTATGGGAGTTAATGCCCGAGCGTTATATTAGTCTGGCGGAATACGAAGCCTTGGGTAATGGTGAGGTTTCAGGTTTAAAATATGCTATAGCCTTAAAAGCAGAAACTGCATTTAATCAACTGGCGAGTCATGCTCATAAAATAATTGCGCAACGTATTTTTTTAAGGCTAATTCAATTTGGTGAAGGTCAACCGGATACGCGTCGGCAACAATCACTTAATCAATTAATAGCAGTGCAGGATGACCCTAGTATTTTTCAGAATACGCTTGCTCATTTAAGTTCTAATCAATATCGCTTATTAACCTTGAGCGGTGAACAAGCGCAACCTTCACGCGTGGATATAGTTCATGAAGCCTTAATTAAAGCATGGCCTCGTTTACAGCAATGGATTAAGAGTTATAAAGCTAATGAGCAGATTCGCCGTGATTTTTTAGCTAAAGCCACCCGTTGGCAAGCGGCAGGCAAGGGGTTAGCCCGTTTATTAGATCGCACTGAGTTAGATGAAATTCAAACATTATTAGCTAAAGACCAATTGCACTTATTTGATTTAGATGAGAACGCACAACACTATTTAAGCCTGAGTCAGCAGGAGTTAAATCCGGGTTGGAATAGTGCGGGTTTAGGATTGTTGGCAAGCGGTATTATCGCTTGGTTTAGTGCATTGGCTTATTTATTTTTAATAGCAAATCATTTCGCAGATAGTAGTATCAAATATGGTTTTTGGGTATTTTTATGCGGTCTAATAGGGATAGGTTTTTATTTTGCTTGGCACACTGAGCGCGAACGCTTTTATAAGTGGCAAGTCTTTAGTCATTTTTTGATGAAAAGTAGGAAGTATGCTAGCAGTATTATCTTACTAATTGGAACAGCCGTATTTTTATGGGCTAATTATGGTTTTGCCGAATTAGAACGGCGCAACTATTGCCAGCAGTATAGCAAAACTAGTAATGCACAAAAAAACTTAGGGCTAATAAATTCAATACAAGGTGATATTATTACACCACTCAATGTAGTCTTAAGTGATGATAACTATAAAACAAAGCTTAAAATACATGGTGTAACTCATTCAGATGACTTTGGAAAATGTTCTGAACAATTTGATTATGCTATTAGCGTGAAAGAAGCGGCGATTATTGGGCAGGCAACTAAGCATTATGAAGTAGAACTGGTTAATGTAAAAACTAAACAAAGTTTATTGCAATCTGTTGTGAATGAGGCAAATGCTTGTACTGAATTGGTGCAATTAGGTGATGATTTTTTAAAAGTTTTAGGTTTAGATGTTTCACATGTTAGAACGTTTGATTCTAACGTAAAAACGGATATTTCTTGTAACGCAGAAATCAAAAATGAGATTGGTTTTCGTTATTTCAAGCGTTATCAATTTGCTCTAGCCGTTGATGCTTATCAAGCTGCATTGCGTGATTCGCCACAATTTACCGAAGCTTCCCTCAATTTAGCGCGCGCCTATTTTGCCACCGAAAACTATGCTGCTGCTGTGCCTATGCTTCGACAGGCGTTAAGTTATGATAATAAACAGTTTAATTTATTATTTTATTTGGCAGACAGTAGTTTTTTTAGAAATGAGTTTAGGCAGGCAGAGCCTCAATATTGGCAATTAGAAAAGTATGCTGACAATGATAATCAAAAATTGCAAGTTTATAATCGTTTATTGAGTATAAGTATTAAGCGGGATGATGAGGTTGGTATCAAACAAGTATCCGCTAAAATAGATCAATTAGGTGACATTACTGAGCCTATACTACAAGCCGAATATTTTAAGAATTTAGGTGTTATACAGTTTTTAGAAAATAATTGTAGGGAAGCTGATAAATCATTTCAAAAATCTTTAACGGTTAATCATGTTTATAAAAATGAAATTTTATATTACCAAGCGCTTTGCTTGAAGCAGACCAATCCATTGTTAATGCAAAGTAAATTAAATGCGTATATACAAAATGAGTCTAGTAAACGATACAAGGATGTTAATTATATGCAAGCAAGTGAGTTATTAATGAAAAAGTGAGGTTGAGTTATGCCACTTAAATTTGAAGATTGTGGTGCTACACCCTGTACAGAACATCCTTCGCAAAACACAACGATCAAGTGTTGCCCCGACTGTTTAAAATACAAAACAAATAAAGTTCTAACACGCCATTGTATTGTAAAGCACAATAATCAATATTATGACTCAAGATATAAGTCAGTGCCGTGGCTTCTTGATAATTTTGAAAATTATGAGCAAATTTATTGTGCGAAAGATAATAATAGTCAGCCTATTCTAGTCAATGATTTGGACAGTGAATCTACAGCCGTAGACATAATTTTATTAGATGCAAAACAGGCAGAGCAGGCAATTAGTGGTTTATACCCAGTTAAATTTGCTGAACTGCAAACGAGTTTACTGCATAAAGTGTTGGCTGATAATGATTTTTCAGTAAATTTATTAACTAAGCAAGCGCAAGTGTTATACCAAAGAGCCGATGGGGAGAACTCTAAAGCGGCATGGGAGGCTGCCGATATCTATGCGAAACTGGCAGAGGACACATTAAAAACTGTGCCTGTTGAACAATTGCCAGACGAGCAAAAGAATGATTTATTGGTCATGCAAAGTTTGCGCGTTAATACATTGCAAAACTTAGATAAAAAGCGCGCTTCAATATTGAAGTTAAAAGAGTTTCATAGAAATTTTATAGCTGTTAAACCTTAATTTATATTTTTTCAGGAGTCATACTATGAACCGCGAAGTCTTTTACAAGCAAGTTCGGACACAATTATTTGCAGGTCGTTTGGCACAGGGGCAAGTTGACGGTATGGAGGCAATTTTAAATGAATGGGAGGCAAGGGCATTAACAGATAGCCGTTATTTAGCCTATATGCTGGCGACAGCGTTTCACGAAACAGCCTTTACCATGCAGCCGATTGAAGAATATGGCAAAGGACGTAAACACAGTTATGGTTTACCGGATAAATTGACCGGCAAAACTTACTTTGGGCGCGGATTTGTGCAGTTAACGTGGAAACGTAATTATGAATCTATGGGCGATATTCTAAAAGTTGATTTAGTTAATAACCCTGAGCAAGCATTGGATTTAAAAACAGCGACCCAAGTATTATTTGAGGGAATGTTGCGCGGTACATTTACCCCCCCACGTTATTATAAATTAGCCGACTTTTTTACTCAGCATAGCGACTGGTATAATGCACGTAAAATTATTAATGGCTTAGATCGTGCGGAACAAATTGCCGGTTATGGTCGGCGTTTTTATTTTGCCTTATTAGAAGCAGTGGGTGAAATTCAAAAAGTACAGGATGTTTCTAAAGATTTAACGCTCACGAATCCTACAATGGAAAATAATTTAGTAGAGGTGAAAGAGTTAGCGCGTGAATTTGCACCCAGTGCTAACACGGCAAATGGTGGAGCATGAACCATGCAAAGCCCTGCGCATAATGCTTGTTTGTTAATCGGTATTGCTGATTATCAGTATATTCGACCTCTACCTGCGAGTGTCATTGCGGATGTAGACGCATTACGCGCCTTAATTGCCAGCCAGCAATTGGGATTTTATGCAGCAGGGCAACATTTGTATCTGACGAATGAAGCTGCCAGTAAAGCGGCTATACAAGCCGCTTTAGCGCAGTTAGCACAATGGGCCACACCTAGCAGTACTGTGCTGATTTATATTTCCAGTCACGGTCAACATTTAGCAAATGGGGTCAATGCAGGTTCGTATTTATTGCCTGTTGAGACCCAAGTGGATAGCGATGGGTTAATTGTGCCGGAAACTGCCATGAGTCATCAGGAATTTTCGCACTGTTTACGGCAAATTAAGGCGAAGCGTTTGGTAGTGTTGCTGGATTTGTGTCACGCAGGTGGCATGGGTGAGGCTAAAGATACAGGGCAGACGGCTTATTTAAATGGTTTTGCGGATCGGCATTTAAGCTTGTTAGCCGGTGGCAGCGGGCGGGTCATTATGGCGGCTTCGCGTGCTAATGAGCAATCTTGGATTTTGCATAACGATCATAATAGCTTATTTACTAAGCATTTGCTGGCGGGGTTGCAAGGTAATGCTTTAAGTGTGGGTGGAGTGATTCGTGTTTTTGATTTGTTTAATTATGTGCAACCGCGCGTAACAGCGGAAAAAGCCGAGCAACATCCGATCTTTAAAGCCGAATTGGAGGAAAACTTTCCGATTGCGATTGTGCCAACTGCCAGCACTCACACGATAAGCGAGCAAGCGAAAGCCGAAACGGGTTTTGCCTATGATGTGTTTGTGAGTTACTGCAAAGAGGTTGATGAAGATGCTGAATGGGTGCAAAACCAACTCATTCCCGCTTTAAAGCAGGCGGGTGTCAAAGTCTGCGCTGATAGCGAATTAGGCTGTTTTCGGTTAGGTCGCCCTTTGTTAACTGAAATGCAACGTGCGGTGGAATACAGTCGTTTTACGTTAGCCGTATTTTCGCCGGATTATTTGCAAAGTGGTTTCACGGAGCTAGAAAATACGATGGCGCAATTTTTGGGTGCAGAAACCAACGATACACGTTTTATGGGGTTAATCTGGCGGGATTGTAAACCCGATTTACGGTTTCGCTCCCGCCTGCTATTGAATATGCAAGTGTCACAAGAGTTTAACGCCAATATTCAACGACTTGCTTATGAATGCTTGCATTAAAGATTAGCAAACGTATCGCAGTTGTTAATATTGCCGCTCTCTAAGCCACGTTTAAACCAAGCGACCCGTTGTTTGGCAGAGCCGTGCGTAAATGAATCAGGGTTAACAAAGCGCCCTGACATGCGTTGCAAACGGTCATCGCCAATAGCAGAGGCGGATTGAATTGCTTGTTCAATATCGCCTTGCTCTAACATGGCTTTTTGTTGGTCAGAACGGTTCGCCCAAACACCAGCAAAGCAATCCGCTTGTAATTCAAGCGCAACCGATAACGCATTGCTGTTACGTTCATTGGAACGGGCTTGCAGTTGAGTAACTTTGTCCGTTATGCCTAATTGATTTTGTACATGATGCCCAACTTCGTGCCCGATTACATACGCCCGTGCAAAATCCCCATCACTACCACCTAAGCGTTTTAATTCATTGAAAAAGCCTAAGTCAACGTACACTTTTTCATCAGCAGGGCAGTAAAACGGGCCGGTAGCAGCGCTGGAAAAGCCACAGGCGGATTGGGTTTGATCGGTAAACAAGACAAGCTTGGGTTCTTGATAACGCATCCCCATTTGTTGAAACATAGGGTTCCACACATCCTCAGTTCGAGCTAATACGGTGGAGGCAAACCGCCCGTTATCGTCTTGTAATTGCCCGTTTTGGGTTTCAGGTTGGAAACTAGTGGTTGAGGTCGTATTGCCTATCAGCGCATCTGTGCCACCCATCATATCCAGTAAACGCATTGGGTCAGCACCCAGCATCCAACCGATTAAGACGACCACGATAGTGCCAATAAAGCCAAAGCGTAAACCACCGCCGCCACCGCCACCCAATCCCATGCCTCGCCGATCTTCTACGTTGTTACTTTCGCGATCTGATCTCCAGCGCATGAATCGTCTCCTTAAAAAGTTTATGCGTTCAGTATGGAACTATTTCCATAGAAATAAAGCTAATGAAACAAGCTATGTCAACTTTTTACTAGATTAGGCGTTATTGACAAGGAGTTCACTGGAATGGTTGCTGGAATTTGCAACAAATGGGTTAAGGCAGTACTTGGGGATAATCAAACGGTTAGGCTTAAATCAACGAATAAACCTGAGGATTCAGCGCTTACCAAGCAGTTGAATGAGTTTCTGCGGCAAGTAGAACAACGCGCCTTTGTGGTAGCGCGATTAGCCACGCAAAACCCTGATGATGCGCTGGATATTGTGCAGGATGCGATGTTGAAATTGGTGCAAAACTATTCACAGCAACCTAAAGATGAATGGGGCGCATTATTTCACACGATTCTACATAGTCGTATTAATGACTGGCATCGTCGGCAACAGGTACGCAATCGCTGGCAAGTTTGGTTTAAAACCAATGAGGATGAAGACGATGCACCTGTGTTAGAAGAGCAGGTGGCACAAACCTTATTTGCTGAACCGGAAGCCGCGAGTTTGCAGGCCGAGCTAAATGAAGTGTTATATAACGCCATTGGCAAATTGCCATTACGCCAACAACAAGTGGTCTTGTTGCGCTTGTGGGAAGGCTACGATATTGCAGCAACGGCGCGCATTATGCAGTGCGCAGAGGGCAGTGTAAAAACACACTTATCGCGGGCATTAGCCAATCTACGCGATTTATTGGGGGATTATCAATGACTCATAAATGGAACGATGAGCGCTTGGCGCAGGTTATTCGGCAAAGCTTGGATGTGGCTGAACAGGAATTAGATTCAGCTACTCGTCAACGCTTATATAGGATGCGACAACAGGCTTTACAACCCCGTCGCCGTTTATCTCAATTCTTTACAAGCCCATCCTATTCTTGGGTCACAGCCTCAATTGGGCTTGTCACACTGAGTTTGATTCTGTGGGGTATGCCCTTACAGCCTGAGCCTAAATCGGCTGTAACCACCGCACCGCATATCAGTCAGACAGGTACAGAGGCAAAATATACTGAATCTGAGCTGAACAATATGGATGTAATCATGTCAAACGAAGAGTTCGATTTTCTAGAAAATCTGGACATGTACGAGTGGTTAGCTACTCACGTTTGATTTTACATTCTCGAGGATCAAAGCATGTTAAGGAAAGGATTCCGCACGGCTGGTTTAAGTATTGGATTATGCTTAATTGCTTGCTTTCCCGTTGCTGCGGAAGAATCCGCAAATGACATTGCTGACATGATGACGTGGTGGGAAACCGTCGGCAGTGATTGGGATGCAGCCACCGAAGTAATGGATTTTACAGCGTTGCTAACATCCACTGATGAGACTTATGTGCTTGCGGTTAATGCAAGTTCTGGATTGTCTGAATGAAGCGTTCGTTTTCTCATAAAACCGTAATCAGCATCCTAGGTTGTTTACTAGGCTCTAGCTGGTTGCTACCCGCCCACGCCGATGCCATTGATTGGTCAAATTTAAGTGCAAATGAACAAACGGTGTTAAAACCGTTCGCAACCACTTGGGCGCAATTACCTGAAACTAAACAAGCGTTATTACGCAAATGGGCGGCTAAAACGCCGGAACAGCGTGCTTTAATCAAACAGCGCTACCAACAATGGCAAGCGCTTAATCCCCAACAGCAGGCGTTAATTCGCCAAAAAATGCTGCATTATCAACAAATGCCAGCTTCCAGCAAAGCTAAATTGCAAGTTTGGCATCAATGGTTTAAACGTTTGCCCACAACTGAGCAACAAAAGCTCAAGCAAACTTGGCCCACGCTGGATAGCTCCGCGCGTCGCGCCTATATTCAACAATTGCAAGCGCAATATCCGTAAGCCTAATTCTTGCTTAAATCAATTTTCCGATGAACGGCTACTTGCATTCAGCTTTAATTAAGTTTAAGTTGAATTCTGATTTTGTTCTATTTTTTGACTGAATAGCACTGGTCTTTGTAAATCAGTTACTTAAAATTTCTGTTAAGTTTACGTTAAGCTCTTTTCGTCAACCAAAGTTTGTGTTAACGTGCGAAAAAAATTTAACGAGTGTCCGTTTTATAATGAAGGAGTCTACCCAATGCCACGCTTACAGACTCACTTGCGCACCAAGGAAGAAGAACCCTTTATTGCTGCGTTTGATGCTAATGAAGAAGAAACGCTAGATGAATTAGAAGAGCTGGCGGATGAGCCACAAGAAGATAACTATTTAGAGTTAAATACGTTAGCAACCGCTAGTGTTGCCACTGATCTCGATGCAACACAGCTCTACCTGCGCGAAATTGAATTTTCTCCTTTGTTAACCCCCGAAGAAGAAATTCATTATGGGCGCTTAGCGCGTGACGGTGATGCCTTCGGCCGGAAAAAAATGATTACCTGTAATTTACGTTTGGTAGTCAAAATTGCGCGTCGTTATATGGGACGTGGTTTGCCATTACCCGACTTAATTGAAGAAGGCAATTTAGGTTTAATTCACGCGGTCGAAAAATTTGACCCCGAACGTGGATTCCGTTTTTCTACCTATGCGACGTGGTGGATTCGGCAAAATATTGAACGTGCGTTAATGAATCAAACTCGCACGATTCGCTTGCCGATTCATGTGAATAAAGAGCTGAATGCTTATTTACGTAAAGTGCGCGATATGACGCAAAAATTGGGTTATGAACCCAGTTTACAGGAAGTTGCGGTGGCGATGGATAAGCCAATCGAGTCCTTACGTAAATTGCTGGATTTCAATGAGCGCATTACCTCATTGGATATTCCGGTCGGCAAAGACGGCGATAGCCCGCTAGTAGACTTTGTGAGTAGCGAAGAATCACAAGAACCGGGCGGGAAACTCGAAGACGAAGAAATCAGCCATTCTGTGGATAGCTGGTTAAGTCAATTAGAGTTTAAACAACGTGAGGTCATTGTGCGTCGCTTTGGCTTACACGGTTATGAGCGTGCCACGCTAGAACAAGTGGGTGAAGCTTTAGGCTTAACGCGTGAGCGAGTACGCCAAATTCAAATGGATGCTCTGAAACGTTTACGCCGTATTTTGGAAAACAAGGGATTGTCTGGCGAAAGCCTGTTAGGTCTCAACTAGATCTATTATAAGAAGAACGAACGTTTATTTGTTTTCGTGGGTAATTAAGCGCTGACAATATCACAAGGACGTGATTTGCAGCAGGGAAGCTGCCTATAATGTTAGCCTTAATTATCCTCGAAAACAGCTTTCTTTTGATTAATCAAAAAAGAACGCCGCCGCGACTTTACGTGCATCCCCTAATAATACGTTATAAGTTCGGCATGCTGAATCCGTCGTCATAACCTCAAACCCCACCCCATTCGCCACTAGTTTCTGCCAAATGGCGGCACTTGGAAATTGCTGGGTTTTGCCTGTACCAATCAAAATTACATTGGCTTGTGCTTTTAATAAAGGCTCAAGTTGCGCTTCGGTTAGGCTTGCTAAGGACTGTGCTGACCAATCGCCAATTAACGCCTCTGGCATCAGCATAAAGGGCTTATCAAAACGTTGGTTATAGTTGATCGTAATGCTATTAGCATCATAGCCTGTAATGCGATAGCGGTTATCCTTATCGGCTTCGCTGAACTTCATAACGGTATCTTTTCTAGCAAATCGGGGTAATAGAGCTTAGCATAATTTCTTAAGCGGCTTAATCTGAATAACCTTTATAGCGAGTGGCAACTTTTCTTTGAATCGTGAGGGACGGTACATTGCAACCAATTTTGGCAGGTTGCACTTGTAGGCTAAAGCTATTAACGGTGGCTTGTTGAATAGGAAACTGATACACACAATACGCTTGGTTGGGATATAGTGCATTACGATCAGTTGCAACACTGGGTTTCAGTGTTGTGTGTGGTAGCCGAATACTGACATCATTGACGCTACACTGTGGCGACGGCTTACCCTCAAACCAAAGTTCAAATTGCAAGGGTGCAGTTATACCCGTTTTAATATGTGTGTTAGGTGTGGGCGCATAAAGTGGAATTCCTAAAAGGGCGTCAGATTTCACATTTGCGTTTATGATGGTTGACGGATAGGTAACGGTATACCCTGCGCATTTAAAACGATATAAATCTGGGTTTTCCCCTAAGCGGGTTTGCCATGCGCTGTTTTTTACGACACCCAAATATTCATCGCGTGAATAATAACCGCAGCTACTAAGCAGTAAACAAATACTCACACATAAAACAGCACTGGTTTTAGCGGCTGGCATAATCAATTCCTAATCCAGTTAGTCAAATGATGGTATATTAACTTTTTAATCTTATGCTTCAATCAGTTAATGTTAAATTTGTTCTTAATACGATCCGTCACATCCTTAGTTTCAACTAAACCGTTAGCATGCACGGTCGCCAGCATACCGTCAACGATAATATAAATCCGTTCTTTTTGCTCTGCTTGCGTAATCTTAGGGATTTTTGCAGTAATATTGGCAACTTGGAGTTTAAATATCGTGATTGATTTAAGCCGCTTGGCGCTTAGTGTTTCTATATTTTGTTCTAAACGGGTAAAAGCTTGCGTTTTATTAATAATAAAATCATCATTTTCGAGAATTGCCTGCGCTAATTCTTTTTCTGCCATTTCCGGTGTACCATCCGCAGTTATGCATAAAGCTAATAATTCCGGTAGCAAGCTTTCATAGAACTCATTTTGTATGGCTGAATTAGGCACAGTAGCAATCGTTTGTGATTGATTCGGCTTTTTATTAAGCTGCTTGTTTTTTAATTCATTATAACTGGGTATTTTACGTAAAATAAGTTCCTTTCTGTTTAAACAAAATTGAATAAACTGATTTCTTGGTAAAATAAGCCGAATCGGTGTCGGCATTAACTCATACGCTTTATCAAATGCAAAGGCTAATGCTTCCTCATCATTCAGTTTTGAATTTGCCAGATTTACCAGCATTTCATAAAGAATTTTTTCTACCTTTGACCAATGTTTTTCGATAATGGAATTAGGAATTTCACTAATGCTTTGATTATCTATAAGTAGATTAGTTTTGTTCTGATCTTCAGGTGCTGCTATAAAAGATTGTTTGGTTAAGGTAGTTGGTTTTTTTTCTATTGATTTTATATTAAAAAGCCATTTTAATTTTGTGAACAACCAATTAAACATAAATTGTTTATCCCAATGCATTAAGTAAAAAAAACTACTTAGTTATACGTTTTTTTGCATCGTATTTTAATCTACAGACGCGTCATTGCTACTCCTTCGAGATTTACCGCATCATAAACCAACACGGGCACATCGCGCTTGGCAAGCTGTTTAACTAAACGAAGATGCCCATTTGTGATCTTGAATAGCAGCAGCCATAGCGATAACTATTATCGAATTCGTTAAATAGCATACACCGAACAACAGGCAATACTAGGGCTTTTTATTACGAGTCAGCCAAATAGTTATGATAGCAGTACTGAACAAACCCACCGTGGCGAATAGAATAAATTGTTCGATTCTAGAATCAAACATGGATGAAATAATAACACCAGAGCTGATACAGCCTACTAGACTGGTTAAAATAATAGTCGGTAGCCTCGAAAAGTGTGGTGAAATCAGTATAAAACTGATGACCGTTAGAATGGCACTGGGTAAGCTGAGGATACTACCAAATAAATAAACTGCACCTGTTAACATCAGAGCAATTGAAACATCAGTAGTATAACGTGGCTTGAAAATATATTCGACTAGTAGCATTGCCAGTATAAGTAAACTTGAACCAATCAGCGGCGCAATAATGGCATAATAGGCAAGAATTTTTGTGTTTGGATATTTTACATAGTTCATTGATTAAATTATTAATGCGGAAAGTTTATTTAATTAGATTTCCATTATAAAAATATATTTATATCTAACAACGGTATTATTCTGTACCCAGCCAAAAATCATTAGATAATAGCGTGTTAGAATTATCTGCTATTCGTTATCTACATTACGTCTCAAATCGGTGTCATCTCTGTTGCTCTTGCCGACATTGCATTTTTTACATAAGGTTTGCAGATTGCTCAAGTCATTAGTTCCTCCTTTTGACCGTGGTTTAATGTGGTCAACTTCTAATACAATGCCATGTTCTTTAGAAGAGCGACTGCAACTGCAACAAGTCCAATTATCTCTGGCTAAAACAGACCACCACAACCCCGCGCGTACAAAAGAGTAACTATCAAGTTCTGGAATACGGTTAAATTCAATGAGTTCAGGGTCAAGCTCGTAACTCTTTTCATCTGATTCTGTTGCTAGAAACCACTCTTTAAAATTATGCAACAATTCACCAAGTTTTGGTGGTTCGCCTTCCCCGATAGAAATAAATGAGTCTAATAAAGGATAAAGCCCTATAAATGCCATTATCGCTTCGTTCAAGCCACGACCAGTACTCACAGGAAAATATTGGGTTGGGGAGAAAAACACAATTCCATTCTTTTGAATTTTTTCAAGTGTGAATGCTTCTTCAATATCAAGAAATTGTGTCGCACTGCTGTGAGAAATGTGATTCATCTGCAAGATAGGAGCAAGCACCTTGAAATGCTGTCGAACTAAACTTACCACAGCAGCAATATATTCTGAATCAACATTTTGTCGAAATGGAACTAGTTCGACACAAAGCGATCCATTACTAGCAATGTTGTATGTTAAATAAGTGGGATGAAAGAAAAACGGCTTGCCATCCACTTTTTTAATCGTAAGTGGTCTATTAGTTCTACGTTTTCCGCTCAAGCCAATATAAACTTCATCAAAGTTGCAATTCTGCCGTGCTGTTGTTCTGTTACTAGGTCGGTAAACAAATGTCATGCGCTCATAAGGATTTACTTTATAAATATCTTGAATTAAATCTAAGGTGTGTCGCAGTAAAATCTCCAAACGAGGGAAGAAATAGTTTTGTGTGGTAGCAATACGTGTTTTGATATCAGGGATTTTGAATATTTCTATATCTTTCGGCTCGAATACTAGATCGCTTAATGTAGCTGGTTTAATAACCATTGAATTTCTCCCTAAGTAAGCAATACATGCAAGTGCCTAATAGTTTATTAGATGAAGGCTTGGTATAACATTTTATTTTAGAATCGTCCCAGTCTGAAATTAGTATCGGAAAATACTTCATTAGACGGTAATACTGATGGTTGTTAACTATATGATACCCAATTCGGCGCTTATATTCACATCCTAGTGGTTAGGCAGATTTTAGTTTGTCCGTAATCGCTAGATCAGTGAGCCTAATTACGTAGCTACCCATTCTGAAAGCAGGCTAGTTCTCAATTGACAGCCCCCCCCTGCAATTGTAATGTGGTCAGCTTCTTAGGCCCCAGTACTGGGTGTATTTTCTTCGATGGACAACGACCGTGCAGGACACATTTCCAAGAATAGACCGCTTACCGACTTATGTTTTTAAGATCACTGATGCGTTGAAGCGTGAGGCGCGAGCGCGGGGCGAGGATATTATTGATTTTGGGATGGGGAATCCCGATCAGCCAACGCCGAAACATATTGTGAATAAGTTGGTGGAGGCTGCACAACGCGAGGATACGCATCGTTATTCGATGTCGCGTGGCGTTCCGCGTCTGCGTAAGGCGATTAGTAATTGGTATAAGCGTCGCTTTGATGTGGATATTGATCCTGAAACCGAAGCGATTGTGACGATTGGTTCTAAAGAGGGCTTGGCGCATTTAGCCTTAGCCACGTTGAGCCGTGGCGACACCGTGTTAGTGCCGAATCCGGCTTATCCGATTCATCCGTATGGCAGTATTATTGCAGATGCGGATATTCGGCATGTGCCTATGGTGGAGGGGATTGATTTCTTTACTGAGTTAGAAAACGCGATTAAGCATTCTTACCCCAAGCCGAAAATGCTGATTATTAACTTTCCCGGTAATCCTACTGGGCAGGTGGTTGAGTTAGATTTCTTTGAGCGAATTATTAAGATTGCTAAAGAACATGACGTATGGGTAATTCATGATATTGCCTACGGTGAAATTTGTTTTGATGGTTATAAAGCCCCGTCGATTTTGCAAGTGCCGGGTGCAAAAGATATTGCAGTCGAATTCTATTCGCTTTCAAAAACTTATAATATGCCGGGCTGGCGCGTGGGCTTTATGTGTGGCAATCCCACCTTAGTGAAAGCCTTGGAACGCATTAAGTCGTATTTGGATTACGGCATGTTTGCCCCGATTCAGATTGCTGCGATTAGTGCATTAGACGGTCCGCAAGATTGCGTGGAAGAAATTCGCAGTATGTATGAGAGCCGTCGCAATGTATTGTGTGATGGGTTGAATGCAGCGGGTTGGCAAGTCGAGCGTCCCAAAGCCAGTATGTTTGTCTGGGCAAAAATTCCTGAGCAATACGCGGGAATGGGTTCATTAGAGTTTGCGAAAAAATTATTGAAAGATGCGCAAGTGGCTGTATCGCCGGGGATTGGCTTTGGTCAATACGGGGATGACCATGTGCGTTTCAGTTTGATTGAGAACGAACATCGTACACGTCAGGCAATTCGCAATATCAAGCATATGTTTCGTCAAGATCAGGGTCTGAAGGAGAACAATTAATGGAGCCTGTCAAGGTTGGTTTATTAGGTTTAGGTACAGTCGGTGGCGGTACAGCGACCGTGTTAAAACGCAATGCCGAAGAAATTGCACGGCGTGCCGGGCGCGGTATTGTGATTGATTACGCCGCAAATTTAGATTTAAGCCGAGCAGAAGAATTAGGTTTATCCGGTATTCGTTTAACCCGCGACGCAATGGATGTGGTTAACGACCCCGATATTCAAATCGTAGTGGAATTAATCGGCGGTTATACCGTGGCGCGTGATTTAGTCATGCAAGCGATTCGCAATGGCAAACACGTTGTCACTGCAAATAAAGCCTTAATTGCAATGCACGGCAACGAGTTATTCGCGCTGGCACAAGAAAAAGGCGTGATGATCGCGTTTGAAGCAGCAGTGGCAGGTGGTATTCCAGTCATTAAGGCGATTCGTGAAGGCTTAGCCGCCAATCGCATTGAATGGTTAGCGGGCATTATTAACGGTACGAGTAACTTTATTCTGACCGAAATGCGCGATAAAGGTCGTCCGTTTGCCGATGTGTTAGCCGAAGCGCAAGCCTTAGGTTATGCCGAAGCTGATCCAACCTTTGATATTGAAGGCGTAGATGCTGCGCATAAACTGACGATTTTATCGTCGATTGCTTTTGGCATTCCCTTACAATTTAAACAAACCTTTATCGAAGGTATTTCACGCATTACCGCCGACGATGTTAGTTATGCCTCTGAATTAGATTACAACATTAAATTATTAGGCATTGCGCGGCGTACAGATAAAGGCATTGAACAACGTGTCCACCCCACATTAATTCCTAAACGTCGCTTAATTGCTAATGTAGATGGTGTTATGAATGCGGTGGTAGTGAAAGGCGATGCGGTTGGCCCTACCTTATATTACGGGGCGGGGGCGGGGGCTGAACCAACGGCTTCTGCGGTGATTGCGGATTTAGTCGATGTCACTCGGGCGTTAACCTCTGACCCTGAAAACCGCGTACCGCATTTGGCCTTCCAAGCTTCGCAACTGGCTGATACCGCTATTCTGCCGATTGAAGAAGTAGAAACTGCCTTTTATTTACGCATGTGCGCGATTGATCGCCCCGGTGTATTGGCAGACGTGACCCGCATTATGGGCGACCGTCATATCAGCATTGAAGCCTTTATTCAGAAAGAACCGAAAAAAGGCGAGAATAAAGTCGACATTATTATGCTCACGCAGCGAGTACGCGAAGGCAATATGAATGAAGCGATTGCCGCGATTGAAGCCTTAGACAGTATTTGCAGCCAAGTCACACGCATTCGTGTGGAAACATTGGGTTAAGACTTAAGTTTATGAATTATATATCCACTCGCGGGCAATCGCCCGCGCAAGCGTTTTCTGACATTTTATTAGGCGGTTTAGCACCGGATGGCGGTTTATATTTACCCGAACGCTATCCGCAATTAAGTGATGCTGATTTAACCGCGATGCGCGGCATGAATTATCGGCAACTTGCGTATGCGATTTTGTCGCGCTTTATTACCGATATTCCGGCTGCTGATTTACAAGCATTGATTGATAAAACCTATACGGCGGCGGTGTATCACAATGTACGTGAAGGCGAGAATGCCGAAGATATTACGCCCTTACATACCTTAGAACCGAATCTGCATTTATTGTGCTTATCCAATGGCCCAACGCTGGCGTTTAAAGATATGGCGATGCAATTACTCGGCAATTTATTCGAGTATGTCTTAGCTAAAGCCGGGCAGGGCATTAATATTTTAGGCGCGACCTCTGGCGATACCGGTTCATCGGCTGAATATGCCATGCGTGGTAAACAAGGCGTAAACGTGTTTATGCTATCGCCACACGGCAAAATGAGTCGTTTCCAAACTGCGCAAATGTTTAGCTTGCAAGACCCGAATATTTTCAATATTGCAGTAAATGGCGTATTTGACGATTGCCAAGATATTGTTAAAGCGGTGTCGAACGATCACGCCTTTAAACAAGCCAATCAAATTGGCGCGGTCAACTCAATTAACTGGGCGCGGGTTGCGGCGCAAATCGTGTATTACTTCAAAGGCTATTTTGCTGCCACGACCGCCAACGATCAGCCGGTGAGCTTTACCGTGCCGTCGGGTAACTTTGGCAATGTGTGCGCTGGGCATATTGCGCGCATGATGGGCTTGCCGATTAAGCATTTAGTGGTCGCTACCAATGAGAACGACGTGTTAGACGAGTTCTTTAAAACCGGCGTGTATCGTCCGCGTGGTTCAGCAAATACCTATCACACCAGCAGCCCCTCAATGGATATTTCCAAAGCTTCTAACTTTGAGCGTTTCGTCTTCGACTTAGCCGGACGTGATAGCACGACGGTACGTGAACTATGGGCAAAGGTGGATAAGGGCGGCGCGTTTGATCTGAATGCAGACGGTTTATTTGCGAAAATTACCGAATTTGGTTTCCAATCGGGGGCAAGTTCGCACGCCGACCGTATGCAAACCATTCGCAATGCTTACCAAACCTATGGGGTTATGATTGATACGCATACCGCTGATGGGTTGAAAGTTGCCTTAGAACAGCGTGAGGCCGATGTACCGATGTTGGTGCTGGAAACCGCGTTACCGGCTAAGTTTGAAGACTCGATTCAAGAAGCCTTGGGGCAAGCACCCGTTAGACCAAAAGGTTTAGAATATCTGGAAAGTTTGCCACAGCGTTTTGTGGTAATGGATGCAGATGTTGATGCAATTAAGCAGTATATCGTGGAGAAAACTGCTTAACGTCAAATCTAGGTTTAAGACTCTGTATCGCGCAGAGTCTTACAGCCAATTATTTCGGCATAACCGTGTGTAAGCGCTTAATCATTTCTTTAAAGACTTTTGGATTAGCCGCCACAATATCCCCAGTATCTAAGTGCTTAGTGCCGCCACTCATATCGCCCAATAAGCCACCGGCTTCTTGTACAATCAGCGCACCTGCTGCCATATCCCATTCTTTTAAGCCAAACTCCCAGAAGCCGTCAAAGCGTCCTGCTGCGACATAAGCTAAATCCAGCGCCGCAGAACCTGCTCGGCGTATGCCAGCGGTTTCAGGCACTAATACTTTCAGGGTTTGCAAATATAAATCGAGATTTTGCCCACTACGGAACGGTACACCTGTACCTAATAAAGCATTTTGTAAACTAGGGCGTTCGGATACCCGCAGACGGCGACCGTTTAAAGTTGCGCCATCGCCACGGGCGGCAGCAAAGGTTTCATCGCGTAATGGATCATATACCACACCGACCGCTAAACGACCTTTGTGTTTTAAGGCAACTGAGACGGAAAAATGCGGAATACCATATAAGAAGTTGGTTGTGCCATCTAGGGGGTCGATTACCCATTCATAATCGCTATTAGCCCCTTGGCGACCGCCTTCCTCACCTAAAAAGGTGTGGTCTGGGTAAGCTCTTTGCAAAGCGCGTACCACAATTTGTTCCGCTTGTCGGTCAACTTCGCTCACAAAGTCATTTTGATCTTTATTTTGAATCGTGAGTCTATCTATTTTATTTGAGTAGTGCCGAATGGCTTCACCGGCTAGGCGGCTCGCTTCAATGGCTTTTCTAAGCATGGGATGCATGGAAACACTCCGGTTGTACCAAGGCTATTCAAAGGGGGCGTCAGGATACCACACTCCATTTGGGATGTCAGAGCCAATCCAGACAAGTTATCTATATTAATGGTTTCAGCATTAGTTCCAGTAAATATTATTATAGGGTGGGTAAATAAAATTGAATGGTAATTTACTGAAAATGAACTAATTTTAAAGCAAAAAGTGGCTATTGATTCAGCATTGATCAAATAGATCAGGGAAGATAAATATGAACATCAAGGAAAAAATACACAAAGTTAGCGTAATAGCCCTATTCACTGGAACGATAATGTGCACCACACCCGTTATGAGCGCTTCCAATATAGGTGATCCTGCCCCTAATGTAACGTTGGTGGCAACGTTGAATAATGGTCCAGCTATGCGCGGCGTTAATTGGTCTGTGTATCGTTTAGAAACAAACGGTAGTCGGGTATTTGTGAAAGGTTTAACGCGGCATTCTGCCAGCATTGCCTTACCGTCTGGACGTTACCAAGCCGAAGCCCGGTTGGGTACAGTGATGCGTACCCGTACCTTTGAGGTTAGCACTCGAACCAGTAATGATATTGTGGTTGCAATGGATTAACTAACATATAGGTGGACTCGCGGGCGCAATTAGTGCGTCACGCGGGCTTTGCCTTCTTTAGTCGTGATGACTTTAACTTCGTCACCTACTTTAAAACTTTCATCCGAAAGCTGAGCAATGGCCACGGTTTTATTGCTGTCTTTAAGGCGTACAATAAGCTCTAGGCCTTGTTGTGCCTGTGCATTACGGTCAGTCACCATACCGACTGTGCCGCCAATCATTGCGCCTGCCACACTGCCCATAAACTGACCTGTACCCTGTCCTAAAGTGCTGCCTGCACTACCCCCCATTAAACCGCCTGCAATTTTACCAGCATCCGCGTTATCTTCTTGAATGGTAATCATACGTACCCCAGCAATTGTACCAAATTGCACTTCTTGCAGTGTGCCTGCTTGACTACTCGTGTAGGTATTGCTAGCGGGTGTGCTTGAACAAGCGATGAGTGCGAGGGGAAGTAAACCCACGCTGACATAATAGCCCCAATGTTTCATTCTAAATTCTCTTAGTTATGCTTCTAAAAGTTGTGTTAAACGTGCCAAGTAAGCTGCTTCATCCGGCGCAGTATTATACCGCTGGGCAAGCCACATACTTTCGGCTAAGCAATCCATCATGCGATGCTCTGCATCATGCGCGCCATATTTCAGCACAAGTTGCTGGTAAACGGTGCTAATTCCCGTCGGGCGGTTAGTTGCCACTTGTTCCCGTATGCCTAAATGCAAACCCATATGTAAAAACGGGTTGGTTTCACCATTTTCTGGCAAATAATTACGCTGTAGCATTTTATCGGTTTGCGCCAAACCGCGCTGATATTCTGGATGTTCCTTAATGACGGCTGCTACTTGCTGCTCTAAGGCATCCATTGGCTGCTTTTGTTGGAACTTTGTCCATGCTTGCCAATAATAGCGGCGCATACTATCACGATCATTGCCAAACATTAGGCGGTTTTCTCCGGGTATTCACATAGATCGCTAATCATACACGTTTTACATTTTGGCGTGCGTGCGGTGCAAGTATAACGCCCGTGTAAAATTAACCAATGGTGCGCATCTAACAGATATTCCGCCGGAATATTATGCACTAAGCCTTTTTCCACCGCTAATACCGTTTTACCCGGTGCCAGTCCTGTACGATTGGCAACCCGCAAAATATGCGTATCCACGGCCATTGTCGGTTGGCGAAACGCCGTATTTAGCACCACATTAGCGGTTTTACGCCCCACGCCCGGCAAGGCTTCTAAGGCTTCTCGCGTATTCGGCACTTGTGATTGATGTTCGTTAATCAGTTTTTCGCAGGTGGCAATAATATTTTTCGCTTTAGTATTCGCCAAACCAATGGTTTTGATGTAGGACTTTAAGCCGTCTTCACCTAAGGCGAATATGGCTTCGGGGGTATTGGCTACAGCAAATAAAGGAGCGGTCGCTTTATTGACGCTTTTATCCGTGGCTTGTGCTGATAAAATAACCGAGATTAAGAGTTCAAACGGGCTGTGATAGACCAATTCCGTGCGCGGCTCGGGATTGACTTGACTTAAGCGCTGAAACAGTTCAGCGCGTTGTGCTGCATTCATACGGTTTCTAAGGTAGCCGAGGGCGAAGCCTTAGAAGGTAGCACGCTTTTCGCGGGACGGGCTAAGCGCGCATCAATCCAGTTCTTACCGGCAACTAATAAGCCTAAGCCAATAAACGCACCCGGCGGTAATGCGGCTAACAATAAACCGTGAAAATCATTGCTTAAGTGTAGGGTTAAGGCTTTTGCCGATTCACCAAACATCAAATGGGCTTGCGAAAATAAAGTGCCATTAGCAATGACTTCGCGTAAACCGCCTAGCGTAATCAGTACAAAGGTAAAACCTAAGCCCATCATGAAACTATCTAACGCCGCTTCGCTGGGCGAATGTTTAGATGCAAAGGCTTCTGCGCGACCTAATACTGCGCAGTTGGTGACAATTAACGGAATAAAAATGCCTAAAATCACATACAGATCGTGAAAAAAAGCATTCATCAGCAAATCCACAATTGTCACATTCGCCGCAATAATCATAATAAACGCCGGAATGCGAATTTCGGGGCGAATATAATGGCGCACGGTAGAAATCGCCACGTTACTCGCCACCAGCGCGATAATGGTAGCTATACCTAAACCGAGGCCATTGATCGCATTATTGGTTACTGCCATTAACGGGCATAACCCCAATAACTGCACTAAACCCGGATTGTTTTTCCATAAACCGTCAATCACGATTTTCTTTGCATTAGCAATCATGGTGTTTGCTCCTGTATCGGTGCGTTAAAAGCTTCGTTTAAGTGGCTTTGCGCCCACACTAATACCCGTTTGCTTTGATTAACTACAGCACGCGGGGTAATGGTCGCGCCACTAAATTGATCAAACTCGCCGCCGTCTTTTTTCACCGCCCATTGGCTTTCACTGGGGTTAGTTAAGCTTTTACCAGCAAATTGCGTAATCCAATCGCTTTTTTCGATTTCGATTTTATCACCTAAGCCCGGGGTTTCTTTGTGTGCAATCACCCGTACTCCCGCCAAACTTTGATCGCTATTGACCCCCACTAATAAACGAATATTGCCGCTATAGCCATCGGGGGCGGTAACTTGAAAAATCGCTGCCACTGGCTGCTGTTGTTTACGCGCGCGATAGACCGTTACCGCTTCACTACTGCCAAAATCAGCAGCGTTTAACTGGATTTGGTCGCTAACCGGATCATTGTCATACCGCGCGGGGGCAACTAAAGCATTTAAGCGCGTTAAGGTGGCTAGACGTTCATTTTGCGCGATTTTGGGTTGGGTTAAGGCATTGATAGCCGCTAACGATACCGCGCCAATAAACGCAAATCCCGCTAATAATAAAGCGGCTTTGCTAATGGGATGTTGTAAGAGCGGATGTTGAAACAGGGGGTGTTGTAACATGCTTAACCTCGCGTGCCATACACCCGTGGCTGGGTATATTGATCAATCAGCGGTACGACCATATTCATTAAAATAACACTAAACGCCACTGCATCGGGATAACCGCCCCAAGTACGAATCAAATAAAGAAACGCGCCAATTCCCGCCGCATACAGTAACTTGCCGCGCGGTGTCGTGCTGGCCGTCACCGGGTCAGTGGCAATAAAGAACGCCCCTAACATCGTCGCGCCACTGAATAAATGAAATAAGGGGGAGGGATAATGCTGCATATCATACAGCCAGAATACCGTGGCAAATACGCTGAGACTGGCTAATAACGCAGTGGGAATATGCCAGCTAATAATACGCTTATAAATCAGCCAAACACCACCGATTAGCCACAATACGCTTAACCATTCCCACGCCTGACCGCCCATTAAACCGAATAGTGGCTTGCTATAAATCTCGCTTAAGCTTTTGTGTAAGCGTAAATCGACCTTGGTACTGTCTAAAACTGTGGCAGAGGTGTAAGCGTCCCATACCGTTGCGGGATTACCGCCGCCCATAATTTGTTGCCATGCTTGCGCCAAATCCACCTGCCAGAAACTCGTGGCAAACGGTTCAGGCCAAGCGGTCATTTGTAAAGGATAAGACACCAAAACCGCCGCATAACCAATCATAGCGGGATTAAAAGGGTTTTGCCCTAAGCCGCCGTAAAGCTGTTTCGCTACAATAATGGCAAAGATACAAGCGACTAACATTAACCACCACGGCGCGTAAGCGGGTAGGGCAATCGCTAATAACCAGCCTGTTAATACCGCACTGTAGTCATTTAAATAAAAAGCCAGCGGGCGTTGACGTAGCTTGAGAAATAAAGCTTCTAAACCCACCGCAAAGCCAATGCCTAACATAAAGTTACTGACAAAGCCCCAACCGAACATGCCAAACATTAACAACGAGCCGGGAATCAGCGCGTATAACACATGACGCATAACCTGCGCGGTGCTTAAGCGTTCAGCGGGCAAAGTCAGGATGTCGATTAACTGTTGCTTCATGCATTACCTTCCTGTGCTTGAGCGGCGGCTTTTTTCGCCTTGGCGCGTTCTAAAGCGGCTTGAATGGCGGCTTTTTTCGGGTCATCCGCTGGCGTATCCGCGCTTTGCTGTTGTACGTTAGCTTTATGCTTAGCGAGTTTTTCCGCCTTTTCACGTTTTAAGCGTTCTTGGCGTTCTAAGCGGAATTCATGCCGTTCCCGCGCTTGATCGGCCGCCTTTTTATTCGCACGTTGGGCGCGAATTTCATCCTTGGCATACCGATAATAATTCACCAGTGGAATATGGCTGGGGCAGACATAAGCACAGCAAGCGCATTCAATACAGGCAAATAAATGATGCTGTTCGGCTTTGTCGAACTCTTTACCTTTGGCAAACCAATACAGTTGTTGCGGCAATAAGCTAGACGGGCACACCTCGCTACAACGCCCACAACGAATACACGCTTGTGCGGGTAATACGGGTTCGGGTTGGCGCACCAGCAAGCAGTTAGTGGCTTTTACAATCGGCGTTTGCGGATTGGGTAAAGGTAACGGCATCATAGGTCCGCCCATTGAAACTTGCGCATCGGCTTGGGTAATACCGCCCGCGTGTTGCAGGACGTGTTCTAACGGTGTGCCGAATAACACTTCAAAGTTTTGCGGCTGGCTAATTGCATTACCCGTAACGGTGACATAACGCGTTAAAGACGGTTCACCTTTAACAATCGCCTGATAAATTGCGTGGGCTGTGCCCACATTGTTACACAACACGCCAATATCTGATGAGCGGCCTTGGTTGGGTACTTCTTTACCCGTGAGAATATAAGTCAGTTGCTTGGCTGAACCCGATGGATACACGGTCGGAATCGGCACAACTTGTATACGCTGATCTTGCGTCGCCGCGACGGCCGCTTGCATCGCCACAATGGCTTCAGGCTTATTATCTTCAATGCCGATTAAGCATTCCTGCGGCTGCACAATATGCAGCATGACTTGTACCCCTGCCACGATCTCCTCGGCTTTTTCGCGCATTAGCAAATCGTCACAAGTGATATACGGTTCACATTCCGCGCCATTAATCAGCAGAGTTTGAATCGGTTTATTGGGGCGTACATTTAGCTTAACCGCTGAGGGAAAGACCGCGCCACCCATACCCACCACGCCCGCCAGTTTAATTTGGGCACGTAAGGTTGCCGCCTCTATGCTTGGGTAATCAGGATATTGCGGTAAACGCATGCTGCCCCAATCGTCTTTACCGTCCGCCGCCAAGACTACACACATATCTTGTAAGCCGGAAGGATGTGGCACCGTGCGCGGTTCAATGGCGGTAATCGTGCCAGAAGTGGGGGCATGCACTGGCAAACTTTGATTCGTATGCGCAATCGCTAACGGCTGTCCTTTATACACATACTCGCCTACTTGCACGGCAATATCCGGTTTATCACCGCTATGCTGCAATAAGGGAATAATAAAGTGCGCGGGCAGTGGCAAGCGCCCACTGGGTAATTGCGTTGAAATCTGTTTATGTTCGGGTAAATGAATACCGCCTTGACCCCGCCATAATTTACGTTGTGTTTGGCTCATGCGTGCACCTGTTCCGTTTGCGTAGCGGGCTTAATTGGAATGATGGGATACGGCCATTTCCAGTTGCTGGTTTCCACTTTAAGGGGTTGCATAATAATGCAATCAACGGGACACGGCGGTAAGCATAATTTGCAACCTGTGCATTCGCTAGCAATCACGGTATGCATGCGTTTGGACGCGCCAACAATTGCATCTACTGGGCAAGCTTGAATGCATAATGTGCAACCAATACAAGTATTTTCATCAATCACGGCGACTAAGGGTTCAGGTTCAACCGCTTCCGCATCGACTGGCTGGGGTTCAACCCCCATTAATTCCGCCAAGCTTTGCATCACGGGTTCGCCACCCGGAATACACAAGTTAATTGCCGCTTCACCTTTAGCGACCGCTTCAGCATAAGGTTTACAACCGGGGAAGCCGCATTGTCCGCATTGACTTTGCGGTAAAATAGCATCGGCTTGAGCCGCGAGGGGATTGCCTTCGACTTTAAAACGTAGCGAGGCATAGCCTAATAATGCCCCAAAAAATAAGGCTAAGCCGCCAATAACGAGAATTGCTGACAGCATGTCACTTACTCTTTAACTAAACCGGAAAAGCCCATAAACGCCAACGCCATTAAACCGGCCGTGATCAAACTAATCGCGCTACCTTGAAAATATTTGGGCACGTCGGCAACGGCAATCCGTTCCCGAATACCCGCAAATAAGACCAGTGCTAAGGTAAAGCCTAGCGACGCGCCTAAGCCGTATAAGGCGGATTGAATAAAATCATGCGCTTGTTGCACATTTAACAGGGATACGCCCAGCACCGCACAATTCACCGTAATCAAGGGCAAATAAATACCCAACACGTTATATAAAATCGGACTGGTTTTGCGGATCGCCATTTCGGTAAACCCCACCATTGCCGCAATTACCAAAATAAAACTAATCGTGCGGAGGTATTCTAAATGGTAGGGCTCTAGCAAATAGGTATTCACCAAGTAACTGCTAACGCTAGACAGTGTTAGGACAAACGTGGTGGCTAAGCCCATGCCGATGGAGGCGGATAATTTTTTGGAAACACCAATAAAAGGGCAAAGTCCCAAAAAGTGCGATAACACAAAGTTATTCACCCAAATGGTACTGACTAAAATAAGCAGGTATTCCGTCATAAGCTGTCGCCGGATAATGGAGTTGTGAAAAGGCTGGTACGCGTAAAATTGCGCGCTTTATACCGCATAATCGCTAGTATGCCTATGATAATTATCAGAAGAAAAAAACGGCTATTACCGCTAAGTAATAACCATTGACGATTATTAAGCTGTTTTTAAAGCTAAATCTACAGCCAATTGAATAGCCGCTTGTAGACTACTGCTTTCGGCTTTACCCGAACCGGCTAAATCTAACGCTGTGCCGTGATCAACAGAGGTACGAATAATCGGCAAGCCCAGCGTAATATTCACGGCATGTCCAAAGCCAACGTTTTTCAATACGGGTAAGCCTTGGTCATGGTACATCGCCAATACCGCATCAGCGGTTTTCAAATGACGCGGGGTGAATAAAGTATCGGCAGGCAAAGGGCCGGTTAAATTCATACCTTGTTGTTGCAAATGACGAATCACCGGAATGATGGTTTCCTGCTCTTCCATACCTAAGTGACCGCCTTCACCCGCATGTGGATTGAGACCACACACCAAGATATGCGGATTGCTTAAGCCAAACTTGGTTTGTAAGTCATGGTTTAGAATGCTTAACACCTGTTCCAAGCTTTGCCACGTAATGGCGGCACTGACGTTCTTTAAGGGCAAATGTGTAGTAGCTAAAGCAACGCGTAAACGCCCAGCGGTTAACATCATGACGGGCAAGGGCGCGCGGGTAAATTCCGCTAAGTATTCGGTATGCCCGGTGAAGGGTACGCCCGCGTCATTAATGACCCCTTTGTGTAAAGGCGCAGTTACCATGCCCGCAAATTCGCCACTTAAACAGCCTTCTGCCGCCCGGCGCAAAGTTGCCAACACATAGTGCGCATTGTTGGGGTTTAAGACACCGGGCAACACGCTATCAGGGCAGCTAATCGGTAATACCAATACTTCACCCAATTGCAGGGGGCGTTGGTCATCAGCGGCTAATGGATAGCTACGGATACGCACGGTTAAACCCAGTTTTTGCGCACGGTTTTGTAATACCAGCGGGTCTGCAATCACGACTAATTCAACTGGCCAAGTTTTTTGGCAAGCCAATTGCAAAATAATATCAGGGCCAATACCGGCAGGTTCACCCGCCGTAATTGCAAGACGAATCGGTTTAGTCGTGTTGATTTGTTGCATATCAATTAAGGTTGTAGTTGCAATTGAGAAGTCGCAAGCGGTAAACGGTATTCAATATGCGCTTGGCTGCGTAAATTTTGTAACCAAGCTTGGTAATGTTCTTCCGCTTTGCGGGTTTGCAGGAATGCTCCGGCCTTGGATTTTAACATACTTGCGGTGGTATCGGTTTGTTTGTGTTCTAAAACCTGCACAATATGCCAGCCAAAACTACTTTTAAACGGCTGACTAATCGCATTAAGTGGCATATTTGCCATCACTTGCTCAAAGTCTGCCACTGTTTGCCCGGGTTTTAACCAACCTAAATCGCCGCCTTTGGCTGCACTGCCCGGATCATCGGAATATTGTTTGGCTAATTGCGCAAAACTTTTACCTTGGGCGATTTGCTCATAAATCGAACGAATTTTTTGTTCGGCTTCGGCATCACTTAAACCATTTTGTGTACTGACTAAAATGTGGCGCGTGCGCATCGTCGGCGTGAGTTTACGATTGCCACCCTGTCTTTCTAATAATTTAATAATATGAAAGCCTTGCGCATCGCGTAAGACGCCTGAAATATCATTCACATCCATTAATGCCAATGCGCCATTAAAACTATCCGGCAATTGTTTAGCCGCTTGCCAACCTAAATCACCGCCTTGTTGAGCCGCATACGAAGCCGATTCCATGCGTGCTACTTGCGCAAAATCTTCACCCGCATTGAGACGTTGTAGTAAAGCTTCGGCGTGTTGTTGTACCTGTTCTGTATTATTAGCTTGCGTGGTTAATAAAATATGCTGTAAATGGAAACGTTCACCTTGATTTAAGCTCTCGCTTTGACTGGCAATCAAATCTTCCATATCCTGCCGCGAGATTTTAATTTGCCCTTGAATTTGCTTGCGCAAGCTTTCTAGCAATAAGTTACGGCGTGTCTGTTCTTGAAACGCTTCAAAGCTCATGCCACTTTGCGCCAAGCTTTGTTTAAATGTAGCTAAATCTTGCTGTTGTGCTTGCGCATAATCCTGAATCGTACTTTTTAATAATGCATTACTGATACTTAGATTCAAACTTTCAGCTTTTTCTAACTGCAAACGTTCTAAAATTAAATCTTCTAACGCCTGTTTTTGAATAACCTCAGGGCTTTGATTGGTATAGCTTTTGTTGATTGCCTGTAAAGCTTTGGCACGTAATTGTACCTCGCCTAAGGAAATAGCTTGCTTATTGACAATTGCTGCAATCTGATCTAATTCATTGGCTGTTAAATATGTACTTAATATTAATAAACTAAAGACTATAATAAGTTTTATTTTGTTATTCATACCCATAAACACGATTTTGTAGCAAATCTCGCGCACCGCTGCCGAAATTGCCTAGCCCCTTTAATTCAAATTCCACTAAGACGGCATTATCCCGATTGGTATTATCCGGCAATAAATAATTGCGCGTAACCACCCGGCTTTTCCAACAACAGGTTTGATATTCAGCACCGACTACCGTTTCTAAATTACGGTTATTTAATAAGTCTTGTTCAACCGCACCGACGGCTTGCCAACCTTTTTTCACTGGAAACGCGACTGATGCATTGCCCGCCCGAAAATCGCCCTTACGCTCGGTATAGCCCACGTTTAAAATGCGTTGTTTAGGGTCTTTATAACGAACCCTAGCTTCACCTGCCGTGAATGTGTTTTTGGTCGTATCCCAATAAGTGGTGGCGGAAACTTGGGTGCGCTCATTGACTTTACCACCCGCATCAAATACCAATTCCGAACGCTTGCCTTGTTGTGAGGTACTGCCCGGCAAAGTGACACGCCGATCTGCAAAGTGGAAGACTTGTCCCACGCTGGCATGCAGCAGTTCTTGCCCTTTTACGGGGTTTTGGATCCGTGTGGTAGCAGCAACGGTTAAATGATTGGAATCACTAATCCGGTCTTTACCCGTGAAGCGATTTTCACTAAACAGTTGATTAAAACCTAAGCTGCGTTCAGATGAATCAAACACTGGAATAGCATTCTGATTTCGGTAAGGCGTGTGCGTATAAAAGACACGGGGTTCTAAGGTTTGTACTAATTTACCCTTGCGAATATTACGATCTAGAATAACGCCCGCATCAATACTAGCGGTCGGCACGGAGCGCCTTAAATGGGTTTTATCACCATCATCTAACACATATTCTGTATGTCGCGCACTCAAGGCAGGTTTTACATACATTGACCCCGCTGCATCGCTGTATTTTTTGCTAACCCGTGTCGCAACATCAAAGCGTTCTCCGTTAATTGCACCGGATTTACCCGTAAAATTCGTATATTCGGCTTCCGTTTCAAATTTAACGCTGTTGGGATTTTTTAATTTGGGTTTGTATTTAAAATTTAATTGCGGTGTTTTTGCATGGGGGCGTGTGCCACCGTCCAGAATTTGATAATCCTGCATAGTGCCTGAAAATGCCCAATTATCCCCACGATTTACATACTCTAAACGTTTTTCTAAATTCACTTTACTAGTTGCGGCTAGAGAACTGCCTAAATCCACAAAGTATTTGTCATCGGATACACCTTCCGCATTTAAATGCACGCTGGAATGTTTATTAATAACTGTGCTTTCTTTAATGTTATAATAGTAGCGATTATTTTTATCAGTCTGGCGGTCATGCGCTAAATATTCCGTATTAATCGTCGCTCGGTGTTTTTTACTTAGATAACGATATTCTGATTTTAATTGAATGCCGCGTTTAGTTAATACTGTCGGTGCAACCGTTGCATCATAATTGGGCGCTAAATTAAAGTAATAAGGCGTGCCGATGGTAAAACCATTATTTGAGCTTGTGCCAATTTCGGGCCATAAAAAACCAGATTGACGTTTATCGCTCAATGGAAATGATAAGTAAGGTACACGCACCACGGGTTTATTGCGAATATTAAGCGAGGCTTTTCTTGCAACCCCCCGCTCGGTTTTTTTATTTAACTCAATGCGTTCAGCGCCAATGCTCCAATCCGGTGTTTCCCCCGGACAAGCGCTATAGGTGGATTTTTCCAAGTAAGTGCGATCAGCATCCACTTGCACTAAGCGTTTACTTTTGCCGCGTGCTTGCGTTTGGGCAAAATCATATTGGGCATTGTCAATTTCGCCCGTGTTGTTTTTTAAATTGAAGTTTAAAGCTTGGCTTTTAACCTTTAAATTGCCGCTGCTGAATTTAACGTTTCCTTTGCCGGTCACTTGTCCTGTTTGATTATCATAAGTGGCTTCATCCGCTTCTAAACGCTTATCTTCCTGTGAAATATGCGCTTTGCCTTGCATGACAGACGTGCCTTTTTCTTGAAAGACCGCATCATCCGCTTCCACATAAACCGCCACAGGCTCTAACGTTTTTGGACGCGGTGAAGGCGTATTAAAAGGTTCTGGAACAGGGCAAGACTGCCAACCAGCCTGCGCCAAAGCAAGGCTTGGGCTAAATGCAACACTTAAAAATGCTAGATAAATAGCAGGCTGGCGGCTTCCCATAGCTAAATTCCGAATATTGTAGTTTTAGGCAAACGGCTAACCTTCGCATACTCTGTCAATCGACACAATGATTAGCGAAGATTACGAGGATATTGAGACGCTGCGTCGTAGCATAGTCCTAAGCCTGCGCAACATGCTAAAATAGACCTAAACTAAAACACGCCTTGATGTTCTAACTAATCCCCGTTTGATTCGCTGGTAAAAAATTACACTATGACCCCATTCGTCCATTTGCGCTTGCATACTGAATATTCGTTAGTTGATAGCACCATTCGCATTAAGCCATTAATGAAATCGGTGGAAAAATTGGGTATGCCTGCGGTGGCGATTACCGATCTGAATAATTTTTTTGGTTTGGTGAAGTTTTATAAAGCCGCTAATGGGGCAGGGATTAAGCCGATTTTCGGTATGCATGTTTTGCTGAAAGATGAGCAAAGCGAGCAGGTGTTTCCATTATTATTGCTGTGCCAAACGAATACAGGCTACCGCAATCTGACCCGCTTAATTTCCCGTGCGTATTTGCAAGGGCAAGTATTAGGCGTACCGTATGTGCAACACGCTTGGCTGAAAGAATTCAGCGACGGCGTGATTATGCTATCGGGTGGGCGTGAAGGCGACGTGGGGCAAGCGTTATTAGCGGGTAATCAAGATTTAGCTCAGCGGCGCTTGCAAGAATGGTTGGCGGTATTTGGCGACCGTTATTACTTGGAATTGCAACGCACCGGACGTGAGGGCGAAGAGGATTATATCCAAGCAGCGGTGGAATTAGCGCTGGCGTTGGCTGTGCCGGTGGTAGCAACCAATGATGTGCGGTTTGTACAATCCGCCGATTTTGACGCACACGAAGCCCGCGTATGTATTAATAGTGGGCATGTATTAGCTGATCCAAAACGCCCGCGTTTATACAGTGCGCAGCAATATTTACGTTCTCCAGCGGAAATGCAGGCGTTATTTGCGGATATTCCGTCCGCGCTGGAAAACACAGTGGAAATTGCCAAGCGTTGTAATGTGTCGTTGACGTTGGGTAAAAACTATTTGCCGCAATTTCCGATTCCAGACGGTATGACTGAAGCGGAGTATTTCTGCAAGGTGAGCCAAGACGGTTTGGAAGAACGTTTGGATTTTCTATTTACGGATACGCCACGCGGCACGCCAGCATTCTTAGAACGGCGTAAGCCCTATGATGAGCGTCTTACCATTGAACTAGACGTGATTAATAAAATGGGTTTTCCCGGTTACTTCTTAATCGTGGCCGACTTCATTCAATGGGCAAAAGATAATGGCATTCCCGTTGGTCCGGGGCGCGGTTCGGGTGCAGGTTCATTAGTGGCTTATGCCTTAAAAATTACCGATTTAGACCCCTTAGCTTACGATTTATTATTTGAACGCTTTCTCAACCCCGAACGCGTATCTATGCCGGATTTCGATATTGATTTCTGCATGGATAATCGTGACAAAGTGATTGATTATGTGGCGCAAACTTACGGGCGTAATCAGGTTTCACAAATCATTACTTACGGCTCAATGGCGGCTAAAGCAGTAGTACGCGATGTTGGGCGTGTGTTGGGGCATCCGTATGGCTTTGTGGATCGGGTCGCTAAACTGATTCCCTTTGTCTTAGGGATTACCTTAGAAGACGCGCTAGGGCGTTCCAAAAAAGCACAAGATGATTCCGAACGCGTCTCACCCGAATTATGCGAACTGTATGAAAAAGACGAAGAAGTCAAAGCCTTATTAGACTTAGCCTTGTCTTTAGAAGGCTTATCCCGCAATACAGGTAAACACGCAGGCGGGGTATTGATTTCGCCTTCGGATTTAACCGATTTCACCCCCATTTTATGCGAAGAGAACGGCGAAGGCTTGGTTTCACAGTTTGATAAAAACGATGTGGAAGAAATTGGTCTGGTTAAATTCGACTTTTTAGGCTTGCGTAACCTAACCATTATTGATTGGGCATTGCAAACCATTAATCGCCAACAAGCCGCTAAAGGCTTACCCCTAGTCGACATCAACCGTATTCCGCTCGACGATAAACCCAGCTACGACTTACTCAAAGCGCAGAAAACCACCGCTGTATTCCAACTGGAATCACGCGGCATGAAAGACTTAATCCGCCGCCTACAACCGGACGTATTTGAAGATATTATCGCGCTGGTGGCTTTATTCCGTCCGGGTCCTTTGCAATCCGGCATGGTCGACGATTTTATTAATCGTAAAAAAGGCATTGCCGCGATTGAATACCCGCATCCTAGCCTTGAGCAAATTCTTAAACCCACTTACGGCGTGATTGTTTACCAAGAACAGGTTATGCAAATTGCGCAAGTGCTGGCGAGTTATACGCTTGGCGGTGCGGATATGTTACGCCGCGCCATGGGTAAGAAAAAACCCGAAGAAATGGCTAAGCAACGCTCAATTTTTATGGAAGGTGCGCGTAATAACAATATCGACGATAATCAATCAGGTTATATCTTTGATTTAATGGAGAAGTTTGCGGAATACGGCTTCAATAAGTCACATTCTGCCGCTTATGCGTTAGTGGCCTTCCAAACGGCTTGGTTAAAAGCCCATTATCCGGCGGCGTTTATGGCAGCGGTTTTATCGGCGGATATGGATAACACCGATAAAGTGGTAACCTTATTAGATGATTGCCGCCAATTAAATCTTACTATTTTACCACCGGATATTAATCGCTCGGATTTTCAATTTACGGTCGACGAGCAAAATCGTATTATTTACGGATTAGGTGCATTAAAAGGCGCGGGTGAAGCAGCGTTAAGTGTGTTATTGCAAGAACGCCAGCAAAATGGTGCGTTTAAATCGTTAACAGATTTATGCAAACGGGCGAATTCACAAAAGGTGAATAAGCGCGTGTTAGAAACGCTTATTAAATCGGGGGCGTTTGATTCATTAGGCGGGACGCGGCGCGCCATGTTGGCATTTTTGCCAGAAGCCATGCGCATGGCAGAACAACATCACCGCGATCAATTAAAAGGGCAAACTGATTTATTTGGCGGTATGTTTGGCGATGCGCTGGGTGCATCAAACGAAAGTATTATGTCGGATTTAGCCGAATTTCCCGAAAAAGAACGCCTGCAATTAGAAAAAGAAACGCTAGGTTTATATTTAACGGGACATCCTTTAGACGAATATAAACAAGAAATCGAAGGGCTGCCGCATCGTATGCCACTAGTGGATTTAGCCGAGGACGAGCATACCAAGTATAAAAAGCAATCCGTCATGCTAGCCGGATTAGTATCGAGTATTCGCACACAAAATACCGATAATGGCAAACGGGCTTTTGTGCAATTAGATGACAATACTGCGTATTATGAAGCCTTAATTTTTACAGATACCTATACACAATATGCCGAACTTTTAGAAAAAGATACGTGTGTAGTGATTGAAGGGGTATTGGATACCAATTTTTCGGGTAAAACACGCTTAAAAGTTGAAAAAATTCATACTATGCAATCTGTACGTGAAAACTTTTTACGCCGTGTTTATTTTAAGCTGAAGCATGATAACCAAACTTGTTTTGAGCAGCTTAAACCGTATTTGATGCAAAGTGATAATCCGAAGCATCAAATTATTATTGATTACCAAGGGGCGCAAGCCAAAGCTGAATTACGATTAGGCAGTCAATGGCAAGTTATGCTCGGTGATGAGTCATTGAAAGCCATGCGAGAAATTTTAGAAAAAGATCAGCTTAGATTGGTGTTTTAAAATTATTAAATCAAGCAAGCTCAAGATAAACAATGAAAAGTAAGGGGATAACTAATACTTGAATCAGGCTGTAGATTAATGAAATAAATAGGCAGCACCATAGGTTATCGCCTTTGTAATATAACCAAGCCAGCCATGCGCCTACTAGCATATAAGGCAGGGTAGCAATCCAATCTTGCCCTAAGCTATACCAGAACGTGAGGCCGTATAAAAGGGAGGAAAGCGTTAGCCATAAGATCAGCCGTGGATTAACGTAAAGTTTTTCCATGAATAATACATGGCGGAATAATAGTTCATTGATAATGGCTGTAAAAAGGGTGTTACCTAAAGCAGCAGTAAAAACAATAAAACTACCTAATAATGATAAATGTTTGCTGTGATAGCTGGGTACATCATACATTGCACCGACTTGATTTTTGCCAAATGCACTTTCCAATAAAGCCACTAAGGAAAGTTCAGTAAAGCCAATAATGCCGAAAATAGCTAAAACACTACCACCGATTAACCACCATTTTGCTGAGTTTAACTGTAAAAACTCTTGCCAATGTAATAATAAAATATCACTGTATAAGGCAATTGTGCCCGTGAATAAAATCAAATGAGCCGTAAAGCTAATAATGCTATTAAATAAAATAGATTGAATGAAATATTGATTTAGAATAAAAGGGATAAGATTACAGAGCAAATATAAGCTGAATAAACGCATGTCGCGTCTTACCCATAAAGACACGCCTAAAGGTAAAAGCATTTTAATGAAGTTAAATAATGTAGCGCTTATTTGCTTATAATGATTAATAACGACTTACCTAAGCAGATTTGACACAAGAGGCATTCAGTTTAGATTGAACACCTCGCTAAAATGAGTAAGACTTAATATTTGCCTTTTTGTTTCAAGGCTTGAATTGATTCTCCGCGTATTCCCCAATTTTCAAATCCCACCTCGTCAATCACCACAAAGGTGGTATTCGGATTTTTGCCCAGTACATCGGTCATAACATCCGTAATACGGCGAATGACTTCCTCTTTCTGCGCCTGCGTCGCACCTTCAGTAATACGTACATTAATATACGGCATGCCTCGCAACTCCTCTATTGTTGTAAAACTTGTCGCGTTATATAACCTAAGGTGAGGCGGGGAAACAAGGGTATTCAGCGGCGGTGTGGTGCTTTTGTTAGTTGGCTTGCTGTTAATGAGTTGCGACTTATCGAAAAGTTAACTATTTTACAGAGAGTTAGGCATCAATCGTTAGTGGGAGGGAGTCACATGTTATTATATAAACTTGGGCATATCAGCGGTTTAATGTTAGGCATTGGTTTATCGCTGGTACTACAAGCGGCGGAAACCCCAATACCTAAATTTAAAGACTATCCAGTCAACACGGTTTATAACGGTGCGCCCGCCCCTTTGGTCATGACTGAGATGGCAAAAACCTTCAAAACGCGCTTGCGAGAAGCCTTACAAGGTAAGCCTGTCTTTGCGGGCGAATACGTGCAAGCTACTTGGGGTTGTGGCACAAGTTGCGGGATGACAACCTTTGTGAATAAACGCACGGGGCGCGTAGCAGAAGACAGCTTTGGCGGCGAATTTGGTCCTTATGTGACAGACTATAAACTCAACAGCCGTTTATTAGTCGCAGAAGGCGCAATTATGGATAAAGACGGGCAGGATACCGGAAAATACGCAGTTTATTTCTACCTTATGCAAAAAAATGGGCAGTTTAAACTATTAGAAAAACGCTTAATTCCACGCCCTGAAGATGCCAATCATGACGGTTTACCGGATTGAGTGTAAAGTTAGTCATCGGTTGGTTGAAAATAGCTAAGTAATGGCGTGTTGTCTAGAATCAATTTATTGTTTTCTAGACAAAATGGTACAACCCATAATGTTAAAGCTTCTGAATAATAAAACGGGGAAAGGGGTTCTTGAAAACGTTCAGTTTTTGGATAAATCAGCACTAAATCACCTTTACCTTCTAAGTACTGATGACCATAAGCAAACAATTGGTAAAAATCGCTTTGCTTTAATCCGTATTGATAACTGCTAATATCTAATAACTTCCATTTTGTATCTAAAATAACAATAATTTTTTTCTTTTCAAGAATTGCCAAATCTGGTTTTAGCTGAAATAGATATTTTTCTTCCTGCTTCGTTTTATGTTTAACAAGATACTTATTATTAAGCTGGGTTCTTAATTCAAAATTATTGACTAATTGTTTTTTTAATTGCTTTGCCACATATTTTTCAAATAATGTTTCCATTGGAAAAAGCAGTGAGATACCTTGCCAACTGCCTTTATTAAACCAAGGGGTTTGTTCGGTGATAATCAATTCAACCCAAGGTTTGGCAGCTTGATAATAAACCATGTCACGTTGAGTACTCCAACTCATCAAGTCTTGTTTGGCTTGGGTACTTGTGGGTATCTCATCAAAATGTAAGAGTAATTGCCGGATATGACGCTGGTTATCGCTATCCAATGTCCATTTCAAAACTTTCTGTAATGCGGTTTTTAATAAACGATTTTCAGGGCGATTAGGTAAAAAACAGTCGTATTCAATTTGAAATTTGTGTTGTTTACTCAAAGGTTGGCGTAGCTGTTGACTCACTCGCAACCGCCCTTTAATAAAATTACGCTCCGCTTGAATACGCACATAATCCGAACGCAACCCACGATGTACAATATGACTAGCTGCTTGTAAGAAATAACTAATTAAAATATCTATCAAACGACCTGAGCGTTTTTCTAAATTGGCTTCAGTCGCCTCCAAACTTTTTAGGTCGTAAACGACTGCAAGCATTTTCCATAAGAGCTGTTTAGATTTATTTTGCTCTTCTTCAGTTTCATTTTTATAAATTTTCGGTAAAACTTCTATACAAGTACCACAGGGGGTTTCAATAATGCCCACGTAGTTTTTGACTTGTAATCTATCGCCATAATGCTTAATAAAGGGAGGCTGTTTTTCCTCATCTTCCAAAATGTACCGAGTTAGCCATTCAAATGCTGATTCACTAATACAATTCTTTGTGATTTTACTATGCTCAAAAATAACATGAGACTTAGTCATTTACCGTACTCGGGCAATTTACATATATTGCCGTATAGGTTTCTGATTTATCTAATGCAGCATAATTAATTTTATATGCATCTGGCGTTACTAAATTGTCAGGTACTGGCATAGCAAACTGTATAAATTTTTCTTTTTTCTGAATAACTGTATCACCTAAAATTAATTGAATTTTACCCCAGTCGTCAAAGAAATATTCTTGCAGTAAAGGAATGACTTTATTTTTGAATATGGCGGCTAATGTGTCGATATTCTTCTTATCTTCTTCAAGGAGTTCCATAAAAAACGCATGACCTAGCGTATGCTCCCGATCATATAAAGCCTCAATTCTTTCGTTTAAGCATTTAAGTAAATTACAAATATTAATATTATCAATCACTAGACCTTCGAGTAAATCAGGGTTAGGCATCATTTCTTCAAAATGAAAACGACGGCGTAAAGCAGTATCTATTTGCGTAAGTGAGCGGTCAGCCGTATTCATTGTACCCACAATATATAAATTGCTAGGTACAGGAAATGATTTTTTTGAATAAGGCAAAGTGACAGACAAAGCTTCGTCTTTACCAGCGCGTTTAGAGTCTTCAATCAGGGTAATGAGTTCGCCAAAAATATTAGAAACATTACCACGGTTGATTTCGTCAATGATTAGAACAAAGTTTTCATCAAGGTTTTTTTCAGCATCTTCACAAATTTTTTTAAAAACACCAGGTTCTATACTATAAACTATTTTTTCATCCTTAACCGAAGCTCTTAAACCCTCCACAAAATCTTCATAAGCGTAACTTTGATGAAAGGTTGTCATCACTATCTTATTTTCTTCACGTAACTTATCGAAGCGTTCTTTCAAGGCTTTTCTACCATCTTTATTTTTATAGACGCTGTAAAAATCTGGGTCAATAATTTCTAGAGCTTTATTAATGGTATGGTAGGTTTTACCTGTACCGGGTGGACCGTAAAAAATGATATTTAGAGGGTAAATTGATTTTTCATCCAAGGTATCTGCAGGTAATTTATTATTCAAACTATCATTCCAAATTTTATTTATTCGTTGGACTAAATCTTGCTTTTTTATTTTTATACAGCCTTGAACTGTATTATATTCTATGGGCTGATCTAATATAAGCCATGTTGCTTCATAAAAAAAAGTACTATCCTCGTAATGAATTGCGTATTCTTTATCAATAACACTCAGATTTGGTTCTTGTGTAACTGACATTGCAGCCGATTTAATTTTGGCTATTGCTCTAATCTGAAATCCCTCTGCAATTGCTATTAAATCACCGTCTTGAAAATTCCTTGTAGGACTAATAACAATTTTTTCCGCTTTTATAAATTCATAATAACTCGGACTATTTTTTCCCCAAGAACATCCTTGTTTCCAAGTCGTCATAATTATTGCCTTAGATTGAATAAAAATATTTATTATACAATAATATGTTAAAAAACGAACAGGCTTAACGTTTTCTCAACCACCCCGTCAAACTCAAACGTTGTCGATTAGCGGGTAAAACCTCATGCCAGAAGCGTTCGCTTAGGAATAAAACCACTGTGCCACCTTGTGGTTGAATATCTATAAATTCACCGCCATTTGTACCGTTGGTGTAGAGGCGTAATTGCCCGCCGTCTGGGGCTTGCCAATCCTTGTTAAGGTATAACAGTGTGGTGACTAAGCGGGCGGATGTGCCGCGAAAGTTGTCGATATGGCTGCGGTAGAACGCACCTGCGGGGTAGAGCGCGAAGTGGTGTTCGTATTCAAATAAGCCTAAATAGAGGCTGCGGTTGAGTTCGACGCGCAGTTGTTCGACAAAGGTTTGCCATTGCCCTAACGCGCCGTGGGTGCAGGGTTCGAGCCATTGCACTTGGTCGCCGCGTATGGCTTGATTGACGTTTAAGCCGTTGCCTTGCCCAATGCCAGCGGCGTGAAAGCTTCCGGCTTGCCATTGGCTTAAGGCTTGTTGGCGCAAAGCATTTACGGTGTCGGTGGCGAAAAAGTTAGGCAGCACCAGCCAACCGGTGTTGGCTAATGCGTCAATAATCGGCTCGAAGTCGATTAGCATTTTAAGGCTAAGCCGCGTGCTAAACGTGATTGCCGATGACGTAAGCCCATGCTTTGCCGCGTAAACCATTGGCGCACTAAGGGAATGCGATCCACCGCAAGTAAGCCGCCCGCGCGAGCGTGATTCAATGGCATAAAGTCGGTGGAAAATAAGCGTACTAAGGAATCGGTATAACGTACCACGGTTGCATAATCGGCTTTGCGTAGGGTTTCGTAGGTTTCAAGTAATTCAGACGCACCCACGTCTTGTTGCGTTTGCGCGGCTTGGGCTAATAAATCCGCTAATTGTGCCACGTCGCGTAAGCCTAAATTTAAGCCTTGTCCCGCTACCGGATGCAAGGCGTGTGAGGCATTGCCAATCACTACCGCCCGCCCGGCAACTTCTTTAGTGGATTTTTGTAAAACCAGCGGGTAGGTGGCGCGTTTGCCGACTTTGGTAAATAAGCCTTGGCGATAGCCGAAGGTGTGTTGGAGTTTTTGCAAGAAGGCCGCGTCATCCAGTTGCAAGGTATCCGCAACGTCTTTTGTCCAATGCGTCCACACCAACGAATAGCGATTGTCGGTTAAGGGCAATAAAGCTAGCGGGCCTTGTGAGGTAAAGCGTTCGTAGGCACTGTGTTGATGCGGCTGGCTGGTGCTGACATTGGCAATTAAGGCGGTTTGTCGGTAATCGCTACGGGTGACTTCAATTCCCAACATCTGCCGCACTTTGGAATCTGTGCCGTCGCAAACCACTAATAATTTAGTTTGTATTTGATTGACCACCCCTTGGCGCTCAATCGACACCGTAACTTGTTCCGCGTCTTGTGCCACTGCGTAAACTTTGGCGGGTACAATGGTTTCCACCGCGCTACAGCTTAGTTCGTCATACAATACTTTGCCCAATACGCGGCTTTCTACCACATAACCCAACGCGGGTACGCCTTCACTGTCTGCATCTAAACGGGTTGCACCGAAATAGCCTTTATCCGACACATGAATATGCTGAATGCTTTCGACACCGGATTTAAGCTTTTGCCAGATACCCATACCTTGATAAATACGACTTGAACCAAACGACAAGGCAATCGAGCGGTCGTCATAACTCGGCTGTTCGGCAACTCCAAAGTTAAACGCTTCGATTAAACCGACGCGCAAATCCAAGGGCTTTAAGGCAACGGCTAAACTTGCACCGACCATACCGCCGCCGACAATCAGGACATCAAACATGCGCAGCACCTTCGCTAGAATCATTCTGTGTAGGCGGATGTTACACCCTAAGCCTTAGCCTGATAAGCAATGTGCTTTGATTTAAATCTAGGAATACGCCTTTAAATACTCGCGCACGGCGTGGTCAGCGGTACGGGTAGTTTCTGGCAAGCGGTAATGTGGCGTAAGTTTTAAGACCCAATCGCAAGCACTTGCCAAACTAATGCGATGCCCGACCGATACGAACACGGGTTTAATTTGCGTTTGGGTGCGTAACACCTTGCCCACGATTTCCCCGTCTTCTATTAAATCGCTGCTCGCGCCCCGTTGTGTAGCCGGTTCGCTAAACTCACCGATAAAGCGTTTTTTCGCACAACCTAAAGTTGGAATATCCAGCATTAAACCCAAATGACAAGCCAAACCAAAGCGGCGCGGGTGCGCAATACCTTGCCCATCGCACACCACTAAATCTGGTAAGGCTTCTAATTTGGCAAACGCGGCTAACAAGGATGGCAATTCCCGAAAGGAAAACAAGCCCGGCACATACGGGAAACTCACCCGTTCCTCGGCATAGCTTATGGTTTGAATTGCCAAGCTTTGTGCATCTAATACCACCACCGCACCGACTAAGTGCGTTTCGTCTTTAGAATAAGCGACATCTACCCCTGCAATGGTGTTAATCGTTGGGAAATCATCAGTTTGAATGACGCGTTCCCGCCATTGGTTTTGTAAAGCAAAGGCTTGTTCTGGGCTTAAATCCCAAGCGTGTTGTAATGTAGGGCGCATAGGCTTATTAATTGAAGTAATTCATGTAAGCTTAGTTTACCAGCGATTATTTAAATAACGCCGGATTGGATTTTCCAATAAGTAAAAAGAGGCAATGCCTAGCAAGATCGAGGCTAAAAAGCCCAGTATTACAGCCATTGGTATATAGTTTTCATAATCTCTCAGGTAGAAAAAGAAAGGTTGTTGCCACATGTAGATTGAGAATGACCAGATACCTAATAAGCGTAAGGAGTCGATAGATAGTATTTGTTTGGCGGCAAGTGGAATTTTATCGAGATGATTGACGGTAAAAGCGAGTAATAACGGTGAAAACCCCCACATGGCATAAGGTGGCGCATAATTAGAATAACAAGCGGCCGCCAATATAAAGGTCAATAGGGGTAACCAACTCGGTATAAAATGAGTTATTTTATGTTTTACCAAAGCATAAGCGGCTGATAATAATAAATGTGAGGCGACGATTTCAGTTCTGACGGGTATTTTGGAAGGCATTAAATCTGGATGCAGCCAATATAAAGCGTTTAACGCAATCGAAGCAAAGCCTAAGATAAATAAAGCAATGGCTTCTCGTTTTTTTAAGAGCGGTATTAATGTTAAAAGGCTGAGCACAATATAACAATGTTCTTCAACATTCAGCGACCAAATATGCCCAATCGGTAAGCCAGTATTCCACAAATCGGGTGTCTCAGGAAAATAACTGCGTAAGAAAAATAAGCTATAGAAATAATTATGTGTTTCGGCTGAAAGATTGAATAAATAACTGGCTAAATAGACAATGCTAATAAAAATAAAAAACACGGGGAAAACGCGACTAATCCGGCGTTTGTAAAAGGTACTTAACGGCACGCGCTTGACGAATAAAATATGACTCATTAATAAGCCGGACAGCACAAAGAAAATATCGACACCAAACCGCCCTAAATTATAATAAGGGACGGGATAGAAATGACTAATCAGTACAAAGAAAATGGCTAAGCCGCGCCAACCGTCTAAATAATCCAAGCGGTTTAATTCGCTTTGCCCGTGAGTTGCTGCTTGATTGGCAACTTGCGTCAGTGTAGTCATAGGGTAATTTATTGTTTTAAAAGCTGGCTATACTAGCAGATTCTTAAGATTCTGCTAGTATAGCAATAAGGTTTATTAAGATAATGATTTTTAAGAATTAACGACTATGACTGTAGCGTGCCAACCATAAATAACCGAATGTACCTGCGATTAAAGAAGCGCTGAAAATGGCGATTTTAGAGGCATTAATCAGATCAGTTTGTGCAGGGAAGGCGAGATTGGTAATAAAAATGGACATAGTGAAGCCAATACCTGCGACTAAACCTACGCCAAAAATATGATTCCAATTTAAACCTTCAGGCAATTGGCACACGCGATGACTGACCGCTAAATAACTGCTTAAGTAAATACCCAGTGGCTTACCTAAAATTAAGCCTGTCATAATGCCTAGGCTATTGGTTTGTAAAAATTGGCTTGCCCAATCTGCTGACAATATAACCCCCGTATTGGCTAGCGCAAAAATCGGTAAAATAATAAATGCTACGGGTTTATGTAGAAAATTTTCCAGTTTATGCGATGGTGAATGGCTATCTTCGCTTTTAGCAGAATAAGGAATGGCAAAGGCTAATAATACCCCGGCAATAGTGGCATGTACGCCGGATTTAAGCATAAAGACCCACATTAAAACCCCGCCGATTAAATATAGAGGCAAGCTCATAATGCGTAATTTAAGATTGCAGAATAATAAAAAGGCAAAGGTACTTAAAGCGGCCGCTAGGTAAAGCAGATTTAAATCGGCGGTATAAAACACCGCAATAATAATCACGGCAATTAAATCGTCAATTACCGCTAAAGCCACTAGAAACACTTTTAAACTCGCGGGAATGCGGCTGCCTAATAACGCAATAATGCCTAAGGCGAATGCAATATCGGTTGCCATTGGAATGGCAATACCCGCTTGGGTATTCGTGCCTGCATTAAAAAATAAGTGAATCAGTGCGGGCACAATAACCCCGCCAGTGGCAGCAATGGCTGGTAATAGCGCTTTTTTAACGCTGGATAATTCGCCGCTGTAAAGCTCACGTTCCAACTCTAAGCCAATCATCAAAAAGAAGATCGCCATCAGGCCGTCATTGACCCAATGTTCAAGGCTAATGCCGAAAACATCTTGATGCCAAAAATGCACATAAGCATTGCCCATTGCGGAATTGGCTAATAGTACGGATAACAAGGTACAGCCAATCAGCAGTAAGCTACTGGAACGCTCGGATTCAAAAAAACTGACAAAGGTCGCACTGAGGCGATTGGTTAAGCGAGGCATAGGCAACTCTTTCTAGCTAGGAGTCTAAAACTCGTTAAAATTATTAGTGATTGAAAATTATGCCAAATTTTTGCAAGCCTCGCGAATCAACCTTATAAACTGCCTGTTTTAACTACGTTGTGGTCATTTCGGTAATGATTTCGCGCAAAATGCCAATAGCTTCGTCGCATTCGCTGCGTTCACTGTGGCTGGAATACACGGCATAAGCGGGTAGACGAAATTGTGGGCTATTCGGCATCCGGCTTAAGCGCCCGTCAGCGGTCAGGGGTTGCGCCATGCGTTCGGGAATAAAGCACGAGCCGCCGTTGGCTAATACCAATTGAATGGCTAACCAACCGATATTGGCTAATAATGCGGGGCGTTCGAGTTCGGGGAAACTGTTGCTATGCGCGGCGTAAAAACCCGGTCCCCAATCCACATACACGTAGTTTTCATCCGGCCAAGGTTTGGTCGGATCAGAAGACACCAGCACAAAGACTTCATCAAATAGATATTCAACATTTAAGCCCGCTTGCTGTTGAGGGGTATACATCAAGCCAATATCCAGCGTGCCTTCGGTGAGACGACGCATTAAATCTTCTTCAAAGCCAATTTCACTACGAATGGAGACATCTGGCATTTGCGCCCGCATGCGTCCGACCCAACGCGGTAATAAAGCCGCATCCCATAAGGCAATGCGTGCGCCCACTGTAAGCGAGGCACAATAGCGACTCGGCAAACCGACTTCATGCCGCGCTTGCTCCATTGTCAGCAATAAGGTTTTGGCGTAACGCAAAAAACGCTTACCCGCTGGCGTGAGGCTTGCCCCCGAACGATTGCGAATAAACAGTTTGGTGCGTAATGAATTTTCCAGCGTTTGAATCCGCGCACTTACGGTCGATTGCGTGACATATAAGCGTGAAGCCGCTTCTAAAAAGCTACCGTTGGCGGCGACCGCGAGAAAGGTGCGAACTTGTTCTATATCCATGTGTGCATTATGCCGTTTTGCGTAAGACCAGTGGATAGCGCCGCCAATGAAACGGGTAATTAAACAAAATAGCGACGACTAACACGATAATCACATTCAGCAACACAGGCGTTAATACGTATTGAAAACCTAATTGGTGAATCGCATCGCCACCAATGACCGCACTTAAAGCTGTTGCCCCACCGGGCGGATGAATACAATTTAAATAATGCATTGCACCGATGGCTAAGGCGACCGCTAAGGCAGCGGCGAACATGGGTAAGGGAATAAATTTAGCGCAACTTACGCCAATCAACGCAGACACTAAATGCCCACCTAACACCGGCCAAGGTTGTGACAATGCGCCGTGGGGTACGGCAAACAATAACACGGCGGATGCACCCATCGAGGCGACTAAGACCGACGCACCTTGCATATTCAAACTGAGTTGGCTAATTAGCAAAATACCTAACAAACTGACCATACCGCCCAAAGCCGATAGCCATTTTTCAATATGGTGTTGTTGTTTAGGGTTGGGTAAGGCTGCCATTGTCGTTCTCTCTGAATTGCCATGATGTGTGTATGGTCAGCATGTTACGGCTGGCATTAGGCTTTGAATAACGATTTTTATCGTTAGTTAATATCGAAGAAAGCGATAGTAAACGGCTAATCAGCAAGGCAGCGGCGCGGGTTGTGTATTTACAAAAGGCTTGTGTTATAAACATTAGGCTAACAACCCTGTTATGGCTGAGGAGGAATAAGCATGCTGCGTCAATATTTTTCAATTCGTAACCCCCTGTTATTGGCATTAAGCCTTGCTTGTAGCGCGCTACAGGCGGAAGAAGTAACGGTAAAACAAGCCGATACCACCTTGCGTGGGGAGCTGACTTTAGCCAAGGATAAGACGCTCAAAGATGGCGTGGTGCTCATGTTACACGGCACGTTGGCGCACAATAATATGGAAATTATGCAAACCGTAGCCGATTTATTGAAGGATAAAGGCTATAACAGTTTGCGGGTCAATCTTAGTTATGGTTTGGATAAGCGTGCCTCCACTATGTTGGATTGCGGCATTGAACATCGGCATAAACACGAAGATGCACTGAATGAGCTGGAAACATGGCTAAATTGGCTTAAACAGCAAGGGGTTAGCAAAGTGGCATTATTCGGGCATTCACGCGGTGGCAATCAAATCGCATGGTATGTTGCTGAAAAAACGCCTGAACTGCTGGATAAAATTATTTTGGTCGCACCCGCGACATGGGATGCTAAGCAAACTGCTAGCGACTATCAAGAACGCTATAAACAACCGTTAGCTCCCTTGATAGCGGAGGCTGAAAAGTCCAGTCAGGCCGGTAAAGCTCATAACCTTATGACATTACCGGGCTTTGTATATTGTGAAAATGCTAAAGCCAGCGCCGAGGCGGTTTTATCTTATTACCGTGATGATGCACGTAAAAATACGCCCTCGATTTTAGGTAAAATGACTAAGCCTGTGTTAGTAGTGGTGGGATCAGAGGATAAAGTGGTGGCTGATTTAGCCCGTCAGTTAGCGGATATTAAACAAGAGACGCTCAAAGTGACCACAATTGAGGGGGCGGATCATTTCTTCTTGGATTTATACGCCGATGAATTAGCCGATAAAACGACTGAATTTTTGGCTTGGTAACGCATAAAAATCGCTTACCCGCTTTGCGCCTCGAAATCTTTTGCCTTATCTTGTGCGCTTTTATGGGAGTGTCACTATGTCCGAAACGGTTACGATTTATCATAATCCGCGTTGTTCCAAATCGCGGCAAGCCTTGGAAATACTTGAGCAAGAAGGCATTGAAGCCAATGTGGTGCAGTATTTGCTGACACCGCCCGATGCGGCAACCTTAAACCAGCTCTTGCAGCAATTAGGTTTAGAACCGCGTGAATTAATGCGTAAAGGCGAAGCCGAGTATACGGACTTGCAATTGGCTAATCCGGCACTTACGCGGGAACAATTGATTGCGGCAATGGTACAGCATCCGCGTTTAATGGAACGCCCGATTGTGGTTGCCAATGGTCAAGCCGTGATTGGTCGCCCACCGGAAAAGGTATTAGAGATTCTATGAAAACTGTTTTGATTTTGTATTACAGCCGCCACGGTGCGACCGCGAAAATGGCGCAACAAGTGGCGCGCGGTGTGGAAAGCGTGGCGGATAGCACGGCTTTAATGCGCACTGTGCCAGAAGTCTCATCTGTCTGTGAAGCGACTGCCCCCGCAGTACCGGATAAAGGTGCACCGTATATCACGCTGGATGAGTTAAGCCAGTGTGACGCGTTGGCACTGGGCAGTGCAGGGCGCTTTGGCAATATGGCCGCACCGTTAAAATACTTTCTAGAGCAAACCAGCGGCTTGTGGTTATCTGCCAATTTAGTCGGTAAACCTGCTGGTGTCTTTACCTCGACTGCCAGTTTACACGGTGGTCAGGAATCAACTCTATTATCCATGATGTTGCCGCTATTACATCATGGAATGCTGATTACGGGTCTGCCTTATACCGAAAGTGATTTGATTAGCACGCAATCCGGGGGCACACCGTATGGCGCGAGCCATGTTGCGGGCAGTGACGGTAGTAAACCGTTTACAGATGAAGAAAAACGCCTATGCTTTGCCTTAGGTAAACGATTAGCACAATTGGCGCATAAATTATGAATCGCTTACTCACACTTATGCCGTTAGCCTTCTGGCGTAACTTAGCCTCGGTAGGTTTAATAGGCTTAATATTATGGGTCATTCTCTGGAACGGTTGGTTAACCCCTTATCAACGTGTACCGCGTTGGTTGGAATTACTCCTACTGTTAACCCCCTTATTATCGCTGCTGCGTGGCGTGTTATACAGTCGCCCTAAACCCTTATTCTATTCACTGTTAGCGTCCTTAGTGTATGTGACAATGGGCTTTTGGTATGTGCTCGAACCGCCCGAACAGCTATACGGTTACCTTTTAATTGCATTCAGTATTTGCCTGTATACCGGGGCGTTTATGTCATTACGGATTGTGCAAAAACAAGCCGAAACTGAGGCAAGCGCTACGCCAACGGAGAACAATGTATGATGCGGATTGGTCATGGGTTTGATGTGCATGCGTTTAAACCCGGCAATCATATTGTGCTAGGCGGTGTGCAAATTGCGCATACGCATAGCTTTGAAGCGCATTCGGATGGTGATGTGCTGATTCATGCGATTTGTGACGCGATTTTAGGCGCATTGGCAATGGGCGATATTGGCAAGCATTTTCCCGATACAGATGCCCAATATACCAATATTGATAGCCGTATTTTGCTGCGGGATATTGTCAAACTTATGCAAGCGCAAGGTTATCAACTGGGTAATTTGGACAGCACGATTGTCGCGCAAGCGCCTAAAATGGCGCCACACATTACACATATGCGCGAACATTTAGCGGCGGATTTAAACTGCCAGCTTGAGCAAATCAATGTGAAAGCCACTACCACCGAACAATTAGGTTACTTAGGGCGTAAAGAAGGGATAGCCGCGCACGCCGTCGTATTACTAATGAAGGATGCTACATAATGGAAAAATTAAGCGCTGAAACCTTAGAAAGCACGCTCGAAGCCTTACCGGGTTGGGTGTTCAAAGATGAGAAATTACACCGCGTTTTAAACTTTGCGGACTTCGTAGAAGCGTTCGGCTTTATGACGCAAGTGGCTTTGGTTACCGAACGCATGAATCACCATCCCGAATGGTGCAATGTCTATAAAACCGTTGCGATAAGCTTAACCACCCACGATGCAGGCGGTTTAACACTGAAAGATGTTGAACTGGCGCAGGCGATTAATAGGCTGTTGGGTGAGGTTTAAGCATTAACTTAAGAATCGGTCAACTTCCTTCAGTTGACCGATTGTTAGCTTACAGGTTGTCTAGCTTATTGAATAGAAGCAGCGAGTTCACGGGTTTTACGTCCACCAGTTTTATCAAAAGTAATCCATGCGCTAAAATCAACGACTGGGTAGCCCTTAAAGGCTTCGGCTTCATTATTATTAATCCACGATTCATTAGTATTGCTACCAATAAAGGCGGCACTGCCCCAAGCTAACTTAGTGTTGGCAGTTGGCTTGTTTGTTAAACCGTATTGTATAGATTGATAACTCCACTCCCAGTCACAAGGCATAATCCACGTTTCGCTACAAGCCTTACTAACCGACGTACTGCCACGTCCGTCTGACCAACCACTGCCTAACGTGCTTTGTTTATAAGGCTTGTTTTCCACAATACCCATTTCATAATCATTGGCAATCAGTAAATTATAACGTGCGCCTGTATTAAGCGTATTCCAAGTCCAAGTTGATTGGTTGGTAATACTGCCGTTCTTAGGTTGAGCTATAAATTTATATTTATCAGCCCATTCAATTCCTGTAATGGGATTGGAGGCCATATCAAAATTCATTAAACCATAAGGCCCGCGTAAATCAGCATAAACCGCATTCACTGGCACAGCACTAAAATCATACTGAACTGACCACAATGGAAAATCCTTGCCATTTATAAATGTCCAGTTAATCGTAATAGGAATCTGATATAACGTGTGCCCTGTTGTTGGCGATATTTTGGTATAAGGATTAGCTACGCCTGACGTTGTTCCCCATTTTGGATAGCGTTGGGTAATGGTATGAATAGCTTGAGTGTTATTAAGCTGTTTAGTCCAAGATTGTCCCGCAATACCTCTGCCTAATGGTGAATCATCTTGGCTATGTTTAGCAGCTATTGAACCAGACGTATTATTCGTAAACTCTCGATAAAGTTCATGTGACACAAAGTAGCCAAACCCAGCATCACCTGCACTAGCATTAGGTGGGCGAATGGTAACGGTTTTCCATTGTTGTGTATTACTATCGTAGGTTTGGTAGGTAAATTGAATAGCATACCCACCGTTTTTACCGGTCGTGTCGTAACGTACTAAAGATGCACTTCGGGGTTTACCCGCACTATCTCGCCATGTGTAGCGATCAACAAGTTTACCTTCCACCAAACCAGACTCTAATTTGACTGTAGTGGTAGGTGCAGTTGTGACATTGGCTAGGTTGGCTGGTGGTGCTAATGTAACAGTGGTATTTGCGCTATGACTTACGCCTTGATTATCCGTTACTGTCAATTGGAAGGTTAAAGTTGTTTTAGTTGCAACTTGCGCACTCGTGAAGGTAGCCTGTGCGGTATTTGCCTTACTTAAGGTTACACTGGGGCTTCCTGCTGTTTGCTGCCATTGGTAACTGCTAATACTGCCGTCACTGTCTTGGCTTGCGCTGCCATCCAATACTACTGTTGTAGGTGTACCAAGGGTTTGACTGATATTAGGGATAGCCACTGGCGGCTTATTAGTGTTTGAGGGTGTTAAAGTTACCTTGGTCGTTGCTGAGTGGGTTGCGCCTTTATTATCTGTAACCGTTAATTGGAAAGTTAACATACTGTTCGCAATCACTTGGGGTGCATTAAAGATGGCGTTAGCCTTATTAGCATTACTTAATGTAACTTTGGGCGAACCTGCTGTTTGTTTCCAAACATATTTTACCAGACTGCCATCTGGGTCTCTACTTGCCGCACCATTGAGGATGACCCCAGTTTTTGGTGTTACAATCGTTTGATTAGAGCCTGCATTGGCGATTGGTGCTTGATTTAATGGCTTAACAGTAACTGTGGTATTAGCTTTATGACTTGCACCTGCATTATCGGTTACGCTTAATTCAAAAGTGAAATTAGTGTTCGTGGTAACATTGGGTGCGCTAAAATTAGCGTTGCTGGTATTAGCATTAATGAGGTTAACTATTGGCGAGCCGCTCAATTGTTTCCAACGGTAACTAATAATATTTCCATCAGGATCAGAACTTTGACTACCATCTAAGGTAACGGTTGTATTAACTAAAACAGTTTGATTATTGCCGGGTAAAGCAACCGGTGGGGCATTAGAATTACCTACATAAGTTTCAATCAGCGGATCAATTAATAACGCTTGCGTGTTACTCACATCAGGTAAAGCAAAGCGTTCAGGTCGCCATTCTCCATTTTTGAATTTGCTGGGGTATTGTGGATCGTCTTCATTGGTATACCAAGCAATAGCAAATGCGGTTCGTGGGTATTCGCTAGCAATTTTATAGATTAATGTTTTTGCATCCCACTGTGCGCCAGTTGAGCCGGTACTGCCATTTTGATCTTGATCCTGCCCAAACTCTGCTAAACCAAACGGTTTTCCCGTTTTAATTAGTTCTACATAATGTTGCTTGCCAATCCTGCTACCTCCTAGGTTCAGTTGTTCTTGATAAACATCAATACCAACAATATCTACCAAATCTGAACCGGGGTAATAGGTCGTGGTAGCAACCGTTTTATCATAAGTAACAGTGCTAGCAGCAAATAAGAATAATAAATTATCTAAACCCTTATCTTGCGTTAGGTTTTTAACTAAATCTTTCCACACATTTCTAAACGCTAACTGACGATCTGCGAGTGCTTTACCTGCAACCTGATTATGTCCCCACCAAAACCATTCTGCGTTTTGTTCATGTAGTGGTTTGAAGACAACAGGAATATTATTTTGTTGAAAGCGTTGTAACACAGGTGCAATTTTATCAATTTCTGCCTGCCAATTTTGCCCAATCGTAGTGCTATCATCTAGCATTTGCTTAAACTGAGTTGTTGTTAAGTTGTGGAAATGTGTACCATAACTAGGGTTGGTTGGATTACTAGGATGCCATGTTAAAACAATAATATGCCCCGCTTTGCCATAATTAACGAGACCTTCTAAAGCTGCATTATTCCAACTCAGTTCGGTAGCATCTCCTCCAACAATTTTCGGCAAAGGCAAACCTCTTGCTCTTAATTTGCTCATCGCTGCATCCCAGTTAGTACTCCATGATAGTAAATGCTGGCCAATCATGGTGCGCTTGTGCACTTTATCACTATGTTTATAGAAGTTTTCTAACATGGCTTTGCTTGCAGCAGAACTGTTAGTCGCTACAGGTAAAGGGGTGTTATTTTCTCTTCTTAGGGTCAATCTTGCGCGGGCTTTATTTAGAATGTAGGTATTACCGTAAAGATCAGTACCTAGTTGGTCAATGGCATAACCATTCCACGTACTTGGTAACATGCTAGCTTGAGTTTTTGCTGAGAATATAGCATTCGGATAAGCAAATAGAGGAGATAAGGGATTAAGTTTGGTGAGAGTTTGATTATTAACTAATAATGATCCAGAGGGATGCCAAGCCAATGTAGTGGGCTTATTTATATTATTGAAAATATTAGTCGCTACATAAGGTTTTGAAGGTGTATTGAATGGACCTGTAAATTGCAAGACTCGATTATTGTTAGTATCTGCAATATATAAAGTTTCGCCTACCATCAAAACATCACTGGGATTGGATAAACCACCATTGTTGCCTGCATAAATAGAGTCAACCGCAGCTTGTCCCGTTGCCAGCGGTCTATTAAAAATCAAAATGCGGTTGTTACCCGAATCCGCAACAAATAATCGACCCTTGGCATCTGTGGTTAAACCTTTAGGATTATTAAACTGGTGAAAGCCATTGCCTGTAACATTCGGTGTACCTAATAAGCCTTCTTCGCCTGCAATATTCCACAAAGCCCCGATAGATTGCTTTAAACTGACGGTATGATTAGCATGGCTGGAAATTAAACTTTCCACTGATGAAGTTGATCCCATCGCAGTCTGTTCAGCCGTATGGTCGATAAGGCGTTTATTAGCGGTATCCGTATAATGGTACGAACCCATCTCAACAGAACCTGCTAAACAATCTTCAAAAGTAGGAAAATTGTAAGTCATCCAGTTTGTGATTTGAGCCCGTTCAATATACAACCGTTGGGCGGGTGAGGTTTTTGAATAGGTATTTAAGAATAATTTGGGTTGAATAAATGGATTTAGGTAAGCACAGGTTTCATCACTATTACCTAATTCTGTATAAGTGGGCGTTGCCCAACTTCTCGGAGTACTACTGAGTATTCCTAATAATGTTATGAATATCAGTATGAGTTTATATGTTTTCATAACACTGATCTCCTAATTTAAATACCAATTTAATGCCATAATTCGGTTTTTGTCAACTTTGGGAGAGTCTCTTATTAAATTGATTTAAATAATATTTTTGTGACCTAGAGGATATGTTATGTCGATTACTGTGTTGGGGAGTTACATTCATGCTCATTGCCTTGGGGTGCATGGATTACCTCAATCGGGTGAATCAATGATGGCCGACTGCTTATGGTCTAATTTTGGCGGTAAAGGTTTAAATTTAGCCTTAGGTTTGAATCAGTTAGGTGTAGACGTTTATACGCTGTTAGCCGTGGGGGTGGATGCAGAGGCACAGGGGTTGCAGGCTTATTTAAAAACGGTGGGACTGAACACCGATGGGCTGACTATTGTCGATGATCGGTCTGGTTTTGGTGTAGGTTTGGTAAGTACTCATGGCGAGAATATGATTGTGATTTATCCGGGTGCGAATCATTTATTAAATGCGCAACATATTCACCAAGCCATCGCCCGTATTCAAGCATCACAGTTAGTTTGTGCACAGTTTGAGTTGTTGGATGAACCGATTATGGCAGCCTTTACGCTAGCTAAACAGGCGGGGGTTAAAACCCTGTTAAATCCTTCGCCGTGGCGTGCAATCCCCTCGGAGCTATTGGGATTAACCGATATTTTAGTGTTGAATTACACGGAGGCAGTTGCATTTTTTAATTTAGATATTAAACAAATAATTGATTGGCAAGCCGTTTTGACACAATATATTGGGCAGGGTGAATTAGTAATAGTGACCTTGGGTGAACAAGGTTGTGTGGCATATCATGCGCAGTATGGTTATTGCGCACAAGCGGCTTGGACAATTCAACAAGTGGATGCCACAGGCGCGGGGGATGCGTTTACGGTGGGGTTAATGTATGCCTTAATGCACAATCAAACCTTGGCAGAAACCTTAAGCTGGGCGAATGCTTGTGGCGCAATCGTTGCGAGTCAACGAGGGGTTGCCGAGGTATTACCCGATGTGGCTACCCTTGAGGCTTTTGTTAACTCTGTTCGTTCAAACGTAAAGTAATACGATAGGTATATGCGTCGCCACGGAAAGTGCCTTCCACGTACTCAACCATTAAACCAGTGCTGGTATACGTTTTGCGTTTAAGCAATAAACAGGGAATCGGTTCGTTGAAACCAAAAGCCAGAATTTCTTCCGTATTACTCATGGCCGCTTCAATGGTTTGATCGGCGTGACTCAAACTGAGACCGCACTGATTTTGAATAAACTCATAAGCCGAACCTTGTATATTCCAGTTGGCTAATTCAGGCGCAAGGGTTAAATCATACCAAGCCACTTCGCGTGTCATAGGGTTATCATCGCCTAAGCGTAAGCGTACGAGTTTCAAAAATTTAGCCGTAGATGGGCGGTTAAAAACCGAAGCAATGGTACGATCTGAAAGAATACGATGCTCTAATACGCGTGTGGAAGGTACAACTCCAATTTCTTGCATTTCTTCGGTAAAACCTTTGAGTTTACCAATTTCTGGTGTAATTCGTGGCGGCGCTTTAACCATGACCCCCGCCCGCCCGTGAGTGCTAATGTAATCTTGCCCCCTTAATTCGTCATAACAACGACGAATGGTAGTGCGACTTAATTTTAATGCTTCTGCCAAGGTACGTTCAGACGGCAAACTGTCACCGTTATTCAATTCACCCGTTTGAATCATTTGTATAATTTGTTTTTGTAATTGTCGATAAACAGGTTCAGAAATGCCCATATCAGGGGTCAGACGCTCGATAAAAGCCGCGCTATCATTGACCGCTGTTGGTAATACATTAAGTTCTTTATTGCTAAACAGGGATGTTTTTGCCATTTGCTAGACCTACCTTTGCTGGATATGAACCGGCTGGCAATTAAGCGCCGCTAGTACTGACTATTCTTGGATAAATTAGGTGTATTTCAAAGCCTCTAGCGCCTATCTTATCATTAAACTTTAGATAAGCGGGTCATTATCAGCAATGCAGGCATTAGTTATTGTGGCACATGGCAGTCGGCGCGAGGCTTCTAACCAAGAAATTCGCGCCTTAGCCCAGCAAGTACAACAATTAGGACAACATCCCTACGCTTGGGTGAGTTGTGCGTTTTTAGAATTAGCGGAGCCTTCCATACCCGATGGCATTCAGCAGGCGATTGAACAAGGCGCAAGCAACATTACCATTATGCCCTTTTTTCTGTCAGCAGGGCGGCATACGGTGGAGGATGTACCCGCTTTAGTGCGCGCTAAACAAGCCGAATACCCACAAATTCCCATGCGTTTAGCACCTTATTTGGGAGTATCGCCTTTAATGCCTATGCTGATTGCCAATGCCGCTCAAGCGGCTTGTCAGCAATGTGGCGAAACCTGCCGCTATCCTGACTGTTTACACCCTGAAACCATTACAGAATAACAAACAATCTATCAAACGGAGTGACTCGCAAATGAGTTTGTATATGACGGAAACCGTGACACAAGTGCATCATTGGAATGATACCTTGTTCTCGTTTCGTACGACCCGCGATCAAGGCTTTCGCTTTCTAAACGGGCAATTTGTCATGATTGGTTTAGAAGTGGATGGCAAGCCTTTAATGCGGGCTTATAGTATTGCCAGCGCCAATTATGAGGATTATCTGGAATTTTTCAGTATTAAAGTGCAAGAGGGGCAATTGACCTCACGTTTACAGCATTTAAACGTGGGTGATAAAGTTATTTTAAGCAAAAAGCCGACCGGCACCTTAGTCTTACGCGATTTAAAACCAGGTAAGCGCTTGTTCTTATTTGCCACGGGGACGGGTTTAGCCCCGTTTATGAGTTTGGTACACGATCCCGAAATGTATGAAAGCTTTGATAAAATTATTTTAATGCATGGCGTGCGCTGGCAAAACGAATTGGCATATCAAAACTATTTAGCCACGCAGTTGCCAGAAAATGAATTTTTGGGTGAGTATGTCCGCGAAAAGTTGATTTATTATCCAGCGGTTACGCGAGAACCCTTTGTGCATCGTGGGCGTTTAACCAATTTGATCCGTTCGGGGGAGTTATTTGAGCATATTCAGCAGCCAGCTTTAAACCCTGCCACCGACCGCGCCATGATCTGTGGTAGTCCGGCAATGTTGAACGATACGTCGGGTATGTTGGATGAATACGGCTTTAAAATTTCGCCGCGTCAAGGTGAAATGGGCGATTATGTAATTGAGCGGGCATTCGTTGAGAAATAAATGTGAGTGGGGTGGATGTATTAAGAAAGGTGGGACACATCCCAAAGAGTCGTGGGAGACTTCGACCTTGAACCAATGGTTCAAGTGGGTGCTGTGAGTGTTTATCAGGCTTACCGTCAGGCGGTCATGCACACCAAACCACTACGACAACTCCCGGGGTAAAAAATTAGGCTCAAGGATAATACCCATCCCCTCACGAGTTCCCCAGTAATGTGTCCTTAGTTGTCATACTAGTACAATTTGCCTTGGCTTGGAAGCGTTGACTTTTTTTATAAATTATGTTGCTGCAATACTAAATCTAAACGGCTTTGCAATTTTTGCATTTCAAGGCGTAATTCGCTTTCTGCTTGCGCACTAGGAGTGGAATTGAGGTGCAATAATAATTCATAGGCGAGGTTTAAAGCGACGATAACCGCGATGCGATCCGTGCCTAACACTTTGCCGGATTCCCGCACTTTGCGCATTTCTTTATCAACCCGTTTAGCGGATAACATTAAGCCCTCGCGCTCTTGAGGAGGACAGGCGATTTTATAATCCTTATCGAGGATGCGCACAGTGATAGCGGTAGTTTCCATGCAAAAATTAGGTCTCTTGTACCGATTGTTTAAGACGATCAATAATCGCTTGTAATTGTAAGCTGGCATTGGTGTTACATTGCCGCAAACGCGTACATTCTTCTATTAAGACTTTCTCGCGTTGTTTTAATTCCCTGTTTTCTCTGTTAAGCCGGTCGACTAATTTTAAAAGTTGATTGACGCTTTGTTCAATCGAATAAAACTGGGCGGGTAACGATATGTCTGGAGCTGGTGCGTTCATGCGATAATGGTAGTTAAGACTGCGAATGCAGGTCAATGTCTGCATGATAACGGTTTATCACGGAGAACCCAAACTTGAACGATGTATTGCCTAATTATTTTTCTATAAATAATGCATTAGAACGCGCTGAGAGTGATTATTCAGCAGCGGAAGCACACGGTATTGCCTGCGGTATGTTAGCCATTAAACAAACCACAGAACCCGCTCAATGGTTAAAACAAGTCGTGCAAGGCGATGTTAATAATTTGTATATGCAAGAAGCCAACGCGGAATTAAGCAAATTATTTACCGTTACGCGCCAGCAAATGAACGGGGCAGATTTGGACTTTGAATTGCTTATGCCAGACGATGCCGCGTTGCCAGAACGGGTGGATGCAATGCAAGAATGGTGTCAAGGTTTTGGCTTAGGTTTAGCGGTGGCTGGTGTAAAAGATATGAAAAAATTGCCTACGGATTCCCGTGAATGGGCAGAAGATGTAGTGCGTATTGGCAGTGCGAATGATTTAGATTTAGATGATGCGGAAGAATCAGAGGACGCACTAGCCGAAATTATCGAATATTTGCGCGTGGGCGTGTTGATGATGAACGAAGAAATGCAGCCCATGCAAACACCTACCCAGATTCATTAATAACAATATCAATTCATATAAGGCTTTATATGTCATCTAGCGTTTGTTTACCTGCCAGTGAATTTGCTAAACGTCGCCAGCGTTTATTAAAAAAATTGGGCAAGGGCAGTATTGCGATTGTGCCCGCTGCTACGCATCAGATTCGGAATCGTGATGCAGAATATCCGTTTCGGCAAAATAGCGATTTTCAATATTTAACGGGTTTTCCCGAACCGGATGCGGTCGCCGTGTTTATCCCCAATCGAGCCGACGGTGAATATGTGCTGTTTTGTTTACCAAAAGATCCGCACGCAGAGCGTTGGACAGGTATTCGCGTTGGTATCGACGATGCCAAAACCCGTTATGGGGCAGATCAAGCTTTTTTGCTGGATGAACTCGATCAGCGTTTGCCGCAATTATTAAGGGGCTGCGAACAGGTTTATTACGATTTAGGTTTAAACCCCACATTTGATCAGCGGGTAATCGGCTACTTAAACCAATTACGGCAACAAGCCCGCGCAGGTGTACAAATTCCGCATACCTTGACGATGCTAGAACGGATCGTGCATGACATGCGTTTGTTTAAATCGCCTGCTGAACTTAAGTTAATGCGCCATGCTGCACAAACCTCTGCCCGAGCGCATACTTATGCGATGCAAATTTGTGAACCGGGTTTATACGAGTATGAACTGGATGCGGTCTTTGCCCATGAATTCCGCCAAGACAATATGCAGGCAGCGTATACCACGATTGTTGGTGGCGGCAAAAATGCTTGTATTTTGCACTATATCGAAAACAATGCGCGTTTACAGGATGGCGATTTAGTTTTGATTGATGCGGGCGCGGAATACGATTGTTATGCCAGTGATATTACCCGCACCTTTCCCGTTAACGGTCGGTTTAGCCCCGAACAACGCGCCTTATATCAAATCGTGCTAGACGCACAACAAGCCGCGATTGCTGCCGCCCAACCGGGCAATACGTGGGACGACCCGCATCAAGCCGCTGTAAAAGTGTTAGCACAGGGTTTAATTGATGTTGGGATTTTGCAAGGCAGTTTAGAGGATGCGTTAAAAGTGCCAGACCGCGTTGCAGGTGAGCCGCCTAAAGAAGCACCGTATCGCCAGTTTTATATGCACCGCACCGGGCATTGGTTGGGCTTAGATGTGCATGATGTTGGTGATTATAAGGTGAATGGACAATGGCGTATTTTACAGCCGGGCATGGTGTTAACGGTTGAACCCGGGTTGTATATTTCACCTGCTGAGAATGTCGACCCTAAATGGTGGAATATTGGTATTCGCATTGAAGACGATGTATTGATTACCAAGACAGGCAATGAGATTTTGACGAAAGATGTAGTCAAAGAAATTGCTGAGATCGAAGCCTTGATCAGATTGCGTGTCAAACCTCGCCCTTCAGGTCGGAAAGGATAGCGCGGGCGGTGTAGCCACCCTATGTTCGGCGTGTCTAATGGGGTGTTTGCTGCTGCTCAATGTATTGGCGAATCACCGAAATGTGTGCGCCACCTCAACTGCCCGCAAAATAGCGGGGCGACCACAACGCCCCGCCCCAAAGTTTCTTACGTAGGCTGAGATAGTTTTTCGCGGCGTTAGTCCGACTGGAAACGCCTTTCAAACTGTTTACCCATTCCGTCTCAAAAAGCGGCATATAATACAGCTATGCAACGCTTACAAGCCTTTAAATACGAACTTAATCCCGACGGCGCACAACAGCGACTGATGCGCCGTTACGCGGGTTCGTGCCGCTTTGTTTACAACAAAGCCTTAGCGTTGCAACAAGCCAACCATGCAGCGGGTGAAAAATTCATCGGTTATGTGGCAATGGCAAAATACCTGACGGCATGGCGCAATGGGGAAGAAACACCGTGGCTGAAAGATGCGCCTGTTCACCCCTTGCAACACGCCTTAAAGGACTTGGAAAAAGCCTACCAAAACTTTTTTGCCAAGCGTGCGGATTTCCCCCGCTTCAAACGTAAGGGCAGTGGTGACAGCTTCCGCTACCCAGACCCCAAACAAATCAAGCTCGATCAAGGTAATAGCCGACTTTTTCTGCCAAAACTAGGCTGGATACGTTACCGCAATAGCCGCGATGTGTTAGGGGAATTGCGCAATGTCACCGTTTCCAGCAACGGCGGCAAGTGGTACATCAGCATCCAAACCCAACGGGAAGTGGAGCAACCAACATCCATAGCCACCACGAGTATTGGCATTGACTTGGGCATAGCCCGTTTTGCCACGTTCTCGGATGGCAGCTACATTGCCCCGCTCAACAGCTTTAAAATTCAACAAGCCAAGCTCGCCAAGTACCAACGGCGCATGGCACACAAACAAAAGTTCAGCAACAACTGGAAAAAAGCGAAAGCTAAGGTTCAAAAAATCCACACCAAAATCGCCAACGCCCGCCGCGATTTCCTGCACAAAACCACGACCACGATCAGCCAAAACCACGCGGTGGTGTTCGTCGAAGATTTGCAGGTCCGCAATATCTCCCAATCAGCGGCAGGCACAGCAGAAAATCCCGGCACAAACGTTGCAGCGAAGTCCGGTCTGAACAAAGCCATCCTTGACCAAGGCTGGGGTGAATTTCGGCGGCAACTTGATTACAAGACGGCATGGAACGGCGGGATGCTGTTTGCCGTGCCACCGCAGTACACCAGCCAAACCTGTCCGTGCTGTGGTCATGTGTCAGCCGATAACCGCCAAACCCAAGCTCGCTTTGCGTGTGTGGAATGTGGCTATGAAAACCACGCCGATGTGGTCGGGGCGGTCAATGTGTTAGAGCGGGGACACCGCTTGTTAGCCTGTGGAGATGGGGCATTACGCCTCTCGATGAAGCAGGAACTCACCGAAGTAAGTCGGCTATCTAGCCGAATGCAGTAGGAATTCCCTTTGTTTTGGGAGGGAAGGATGTCAAGAATTAAGAATCCAAGGGTTTAGCTAAGGCTATTTGGCGCGTTTCTTAACAGTTGCTAGATTGTTAGCAACCCCGTGTTAGGAGCTAACAATATGGCTATCGCTAATCCGATTATGCAATCCACTTGGTTGCCTGCAACTGTTATTGAAAACCAACAATGGACACCCCGCTTGTATTCTTTGCGTCTGCAAGCGGAGTTATTGCCATTTAAAGCCGGGCAATTTGTGCGCTTGCAATTGCCACTACCCGTAGACGGCTTACCGCAATTTATTGCCAAATCCTATTCGCTATTGAATGCCCCCGATGACCCTATTGCTGAAGTATTTTTTAACATTGTACCCAATGGCAAATTATCCACTGCCTTAGCGCAATTACAGCTAGGTGATAGGCTGGAAATCTCGCAGCCTGCTAATGGCTTTTTTGTGTTGGATGAAGTTCCACAAGCGGCACAATTATGGATGATTGCCACGGGTACGGGGCTTGGGCCGTATTTGTCTATTTTGAAAACCGCGCAAGCATGGCAACGCTTTGAACAAATCGTGTTAGTACACGGCGTGCCATTAGTTGCGGAATTGGCTTATCAAGATTTGATTGCGAATTTTTTGGAACAACACCCGCAACAATTTCAGTATGTATCTTGTGTGACACGGGAAAATAACCCGAATGGTTTAAATGGGCGCGTTACTACTAATTTGCAATCCGGTGTATTAGAACAAGTCACCGATTTAAACATAAACCCGCAAGATTCGCAGATTATGTTATGTGGTAATCACGCCATGTTAGATGAAATGAAAACTTTATTAGCACAACGTGGTTTACAAAAACATTTACGGCATAAACCGGGACACATTACTACTGAACAATATTTTTAGAACTTATATAAATTTCTTGCGCTATGTGTTTAACGAGCGGTGGTAGGTGCAAGCGCGAGATTGAGAGTAAATAATGGGATACATCAGACACCACGCGATTATTGTTACCTCAGCAGATCAGGCAGCCTTGAAACGAGCGCATGATAAGGCATTTGAAATTTTTAAAGACATTGCGCCGATCACCCCAGAGGCAGTGAATGGTTATGCTTCGTTCTTAATTGCACCAGACGGAGGCAAAGAGGGGCGAGAGCGTTCCGAGCAAGGCGATGCTGCCAGAGATACTTTTATCGCATGGTTAGAGCAAAGCCGCAATGAGGACGGTTTTACCGAACTTGATTATGTTGAGGTACAATTTGGAGATGATGAAGGCGTGAGTTTATTGTTGCGAGCTAGCTAAGCAGTGCTTGGTTTATTAACAGCTTCGGGGCATAAGGCTTTGCGGCTTTTTTTGGTAATCCCTGCATAAGTATGTAAAATTAGCGGCTTGACTGATGGGGTACGGAAAAACGACAGGCAATGAACCCGGATTATCTTGATTTTGAACAACCTATCGCTGAATTACAGGCGAAGATTGAAGAGTTGCGTTATGTGGATAACGCGGAAGTAAACTTGAATGAAGAGATTGCGAAGCTGGAGGAGAAGGCTAACTCCTTAACGCGTTCGATCTTTTCTAAATTAACGCCTCGGCAAATTTCGCAATTAGCTCGTCACCCAAAACGTCCGTACACCTTGGATTTAATCGAGTATTTGTTTACCGATTTTCGTGAATTGCACGGGGATCGGGCGTATGCCGATGATAAGGCGATCATTGGCGGTTTAGCGCGTTTCCAAGGGCAACCCGTAATGGTGATTGGTCATCAGAAGGGGCGCAATACTAAAGATAATATTATGCGTAATTTCGGCATGCCACGCCCGGAAGGTTATCGCAAAGCCTTGCGTTTAATGCGGATGGCAGAGAAGTTTAATTTGCCGGTGATTACGTTTATTGACACACCGGGGGCGTATCCGGGGATTGGGGCAGAGGAGCGCGGGCAAAGTGAAGCGATTGCGCGCAATCTGTATGAAATGGCAAAGTTACGCACGCCGATTATTTGTACCGTGGTGGGTGAAGGCGGTTCAGGTGGCGCATTAGCCATTGGTGTGGGTGATCGTGTGATGATGTTGCAATATGCGACCTATTCGGTCATTTCGCCGGAAGGCTGCGCGTCGATTTTGTGGAAAAGTGCTGAGAAAGCGGCGGATGCCGCAGATGCAATGGGTATTACCGCCGACCGCATTAAAAGCTTAGGCTTGATTGATTATATTGTACCCGAACCCTTAGGCGGGGCGCATCGCAATATGCAAGGTGCGGCTAAATTATTAGGTGAAGCGCTTGAAGCCCAATTGCGTGAAGTGAAGTCTGTACCCTTGGATGATTTATTAGCCAAGCGTTATCAACGCATTATGGATTTTGGTCAGTTTGAAGAATGATTGTGTAAGGCATGTTTAGCCCACAATCGTTAATTCCCTTTTTGCAAGCTCATTCCGCTAAAGCTTATTTACTGGCGTTTAGCGGCGGCTTAGATTCTCATGTGTTACTGCATGCTTGTAGTCAATTACGTGCGGAATGGCCTGATTTAAATCTGCGGGCGATTCACATTGAGCACGGCTTACAAGCGATTTCAGCGCAATGGGTGCAGCATTGCCAAACAGTGTGTGCGGCTTTAAATATTCCCTTACAAGTTGAATACCTAAACTTAACGATTACGGCTGGGCAAAGCCTCGAAGCGGTGGCGCGGGAAGCGCGTTATGCGGCGTTTGCTAAGCATTTGCAAGCCGGTGAAATGCTGTTAACCGCGCATCATCAAAACGATCAAGCCGAAACCTTATTGCTGTATGTAATGCGCGGCAGTGGCGTAGATGGTTTAGCCGCCATGCCGATGATTCGCCCGTTTGCACAAGGACACTTAGCCCGCCCTTTGTTGCCGTTCACCCGTGCCGATTTACAGCAGTATGCGGCACATTACCAGCTTGCTTATATTGACGACCCCAGCAATGCGGATAATCGTTTTGAACGCAATTTCATCCGCAATCAAGTAATGCCTTTGCTTAAGCAACGCTGGGTAAGTAGTGAAACAACCTTAGCGCGGGTGGCCGCGTTACAAGCTGAAAACCGCGAGTTATTACAGTTATTGGTGGCGGAGAAACTGCCGCTTGTGCAAGGTACAAAACCGCATACCTTGTCGGTTAAAGCCTTGCTTACACAGCCATTAGCCTTACGTAAAGCTTTAATTCGTTTGTGGTTACAGCAATTGGGTTGGCAAGCACCTGAAGCCAAGCAATTAAACAGTATTCTACAAGACATATTAGAGGCTAAACCGGATGCGTTGCCTTGTATGCGTATTGGTGCGTATGAGCTGCGGCGTTATCGGGATGATCTCTACGCGCTTGCTCCGTTAAGCCCACATGATGCAACTCAAGTGTTGCCTTGGCAGGATTTGCAACAAGCGCTTTGGATTGAGTCGCTTCAGCAAGCTGTAAGCCCTTGCGTTTTAAAGTGCTGGCTGCCTTTAATTCAGCAAACCCAAGCCTGCGTAACTGTCCAGTTTCGTCAAGGGGGTGAACAGGTTTCGATTGCCTATCGTGGGGGCAAACGGAGTTTAAAACACTTGTTGCAAGACGCAGCAATTCCGCCTTGGCAACGTGATCGCCTACCTTGTGTGTATATTGATAAGCGTTTGGTAGCCATAATCGGTTTATTGGAACTTGCACCTTAAGGGTTTCCTGTTTTATATAACTAATATTAAAAAGTAATTATTATGAGAAAAGGAGTTGTGGCAATGGCACTAGAATTAACTGATGTTAAATATGTAGGTCCTACCTTAGTCAAACGCTTAGCCGAGAAGGGTATTAACAGTGTCGAACAGTTAGCGGCTATGCCCGTGGATGAATTAGCGGCTGTACCGGGTGTGGGCACGCAAACAGCTCCTTTAATTTTGCATAATGCAAAAGCTTTAATGGAGAATCCGCCTGCTGATAATCCCAAGCCTAAAAAATTGATTACGAAAAAGCCTAAAACGGATAAGCCTGCGCCGAGCACATCCAAAGCTAAAACATCTAAAGCCAAATCAGCCGCTGATACGAAAGAGGGGGATGTGGTAACGTTAGAAACCCTCGAAATTGATTTAGCCCCGGAAGATGTAGAAGCATTAGCGATTGCCAGTGCCTTAGCAGAAGCCATTGATGACGATGAGATCGAGGTGGAAGCCATTGAGGTTGAACTGGATACCGATGATGGGGTTAGTAAAAAACAGCGTAAAAAACTGAAAAAACAAGAGAAAAAGGCTAAGAAAGAAGCGAAAAAACAAGCGAAAGCCGAGAAAAAAGCCAATAAGAAAATTGAGAAGGAAAGGAAGAAGCAAGCAAAAGCGTTAGAAAAGGCTGCTAAAAAAGCCGAAAAAGCCGCTAAGAAAGCGGCAAAAAAACCGAAGCCAATTGAAGACTAAGCCTTGTGCTGAGGTGGCGGCGTTAGTAGTAACAACACACTAACGCTAAAGCCAATTAAGGCAAATCCCAGAACAATAGGCAAAACAGTGCCATTGTAAGCTTGCCCGATAATCGTGCCGATACCTACCGCTAATAGGGTTGAGATTGCGCCAATTAAGGATGCGCCTAACCCTGCTATGTGTCCTACCGGTTCCATGGCTAACGCATTCAAGTTACCAAACAATAGACCGATATGCATAAAGCTTAGAAATAAATACAGCATAAAACTATTCAGCGGCGGTTGTCCCGCATAGCGACCTACCCAACCGATTAAATACAACACCGCTAATAGCGTGACACCAAGAATGGCATACAGGCAAATTTTATACATGCCAAAGTGTTGTACTAAACGTGCATTTAATAATGAAGCCGTTCCCACGCCTAAGGCTAATAAACCAAAGTAAAGCGGAAACCAATCGCCTAGTTGATATTGTTGTTTTAAAATGGCTTCTGAGCTACCCAAATAACCCATAAAAGCGCCAAACACTAAACCAATCGCAAGCGTATATAACAACGTGCTGCGTGTGCTTAAGACGATTTTTAAACCTTGTAGCAGGTTGCTTAAGGTAAACGGGCGGCGTTCATGGGGGGCGAGCGTTTCAGGCATACGTGTTTGAAACCAGAAAGCCGCAATCAGGGCTAATAGCACAAACATCGCAAAAATCATGCGCCAACTGCCAAGCTGTAAAATCAATTGCCCGAGACTGGGCGCTAACATCGGCACGAGAATAAACACGCTCATAATGAACGACATGACTCGCGCCATTGCACGCCCACTATAACAATCGCGAATCAACGCCATGCTCACCACGCGCGTGGCAGCTGCGCCTAAGCCTTGTAAAAAGCGCCCGATTAACATAATGCTAAAATTGGGCGCTAACATTGAGAGTAGACTGCCAGCAATGAACATACCTAGACCCCAGAGCATTGGCGGTTTGCGTCCGAAAGCATCTGAACTTGGGCCAAACAATAACTGCCCTAAGCCTAAGCCTAAAAATAAGCTAGGCACAATGAGTTGGATTTGATTGCCTTGTGTGGCTTGTAAATCCGATTTTATAGCGCTCATTGCGGGAAACATGGCATCAATGGATAAAGCGGTCATTGAACCCAGTAAGGCCATGAGCACGATAAATTCCCCAAAGCGGGGTAAGGTATGTTTCATTCAATTTAATTAGCCTCGTTGCCGACGAGTTGCGGTTACTTCCGAATAAGCATCACCCATTGCGACACAACGACTTTGCGTAGCCCAGAACGAAATGGGAGAACGGTTAATTTGGTAGTAATACTCTAACGTTAAGGGAGGCGCTGCTGTGATATCACCTTCATATAATAAGTTCATTAACGCAGCCGTTACGCCCGTGACGAGATAATCAATGGGATGGTCACTATAACCCAACCATTTTAGATAGCCTAAAGATTCATAAGGTTGCCAGACACGTAGCACTAATTTTTCGCCCGGTATTAAATCGTGAATTCGCCAAATGCCCCAGCCTAAGGTATTGATAATGGCGAGAATGCCAAATAACCAATCTTCACGCGTTTTAATCATTGGCAGCACTAACGCGTCCCACGTTTCCGAACGCATAATACCCCCAAGGGTATTAAAGCCACAAATATGCCCTGCTTCAATCAATAGGGTACGAGATAAGCTTAAGCCTTCCAATTGCACATACTGTTTGTAGTAAAACAGGGCGGGATAATCATAAACCAATAAATCGCGCAGAATAGGGCGTTCTTTCAATGCTTGGGTTAGTTGTTGTTCAAAACGAAACGAAATGAGATTGTAGTAATCGGCATAATGTTGCGTGAGTTCCACGCCAAACGCGGGGATTAAGCCTTGTTGATTGCCATAAAGCGGCGCTTGGCTTACAGCTTGTTGAATCGTAACTTCATCAATATTAGTGGCAAATTTATTCTCGTCTGCGCTGGCCGTTAAGCCGGGAGCGCTACCCGTTAAGGTATCAGGTACAGTTAAATTAAATAAATAGGCAAAGGTTTTATGACGGTTATAGTCAATCTGAAAAGTGGTGTGTGCATGTTGTAATGAAATGGCTTCGGTGGTGAGTTGCCCTGAAAACGGCTTTTCAAATATAGCGCTTAAGGCACCAATCGTAAAACCTAAGTCGAAATATTCACCTGCGCCTTTGCGTTTTTCAAAGTTTAAGGTTAAGGCACGTCCGTAATGGGAAAAGGCGGTACTGAAGTTAAATTGACTACTGCCGCTGGCTTGCTGCAAGGCTTGGTAAAGCGGTAGCTTGCCAAAACCGCAAAAACTGTATAAGGCTTCGGCATATAACACCTTATCCAATAAGCTTAGGTCAGCATGTTGTTTAAAATGATAGCTTAAGCCTAAATAAGCGACTTCAGCAGCGCTGTGTAGCAAAATGGCTTTATTGTCGATGTGCCGACAATTTTCAATCGTTTGTTGTAAGCTGCGATTGTAATGGTTGCAATGAAACACATGAGGTTGCTGGTCAATAAGCCGCACCCCGGTTGCTGTATCTAACTGGGCATTAATCATTGTGGGTTATCCTCTCTCGTTTTATGACCTATAAGCGCATTAAAATTTTTAGTATAAAAACGGCTAAGTCACTATAAGATTTTGATTTTTTATTTAAAATTTTTGCGATTAAACGTAATTTACCCATATACGACAGTTCGCATGTAAGGCTTGAGTGTGCCATAGCATGCCCTTACGTATTAGCTTTTCCTGAAATATGGCAAAATAACGGTATGCAAACCCAACAACCTTCTGTATTCGATGCTCAAGATTTTCTGAAAACCGTACCGCATAAGCCGGGTGTGTATCGTATGCTGGCAAGCGACGGCGAAATTTTATATGTCGGTAAAGCCAAGGATTTAAAAAACCGTTTAAGCTCATATTTTCGCGGCACAGTGGCGAATTCGCGTATTTATGCAATGGTTAAGCAGATTGCCAATGTGGAAATTGCTATTACACATACGGAAGCAGAAGCCTTATTGCTAGAAAGCAATCTGATTAAACAACATGCACCCCGTTACAATATCCGTTTAAAAGACGGCAAAGGCTATCCGTATATTTACCTATCCAGCCAACAAGTGTATCCGCGTTTACAGTTTTATCGGGGTTCACGTCAGGCAGCCGGGCAATATTTTGGACCTTATGCCAGTTCGGGAGCAGTTAGCCAAACCCTGCATTTAATGAAAAAGCTGTTTAAGGTGCGGCAATGTGAGGATAGCCAATTTGCGAATCGTTCAAGACCTTGTTTGGAATACCAAATCAAGCGTTGTTCTGCGCCTTGTGTAGGCTTAATTAGCCAAGCAGATTATGCGCAAAACGTGCGTTATGCCACACAGTTTTTACAAGGCAAAACCCAAGAAACCATTGATGATTTAGTGCAAAAAATGGAGAGCGCTGCCCAACAATTGCAGTTTGAAAAGGCGGGGGAATATCGGGATTTAATTGAGAATCTACGGCAAATCTCGCAACAGCAATACGTCACAGGCAGCACGGGCAATGTGGATGTAATTGCCTTATATGCTGAATCTGGCTTAATCAGCATTCAAGTGTTTAGTATTCGTAACGGTAATAATTTAGGCAATCAAAACTTCTTTCCCAGTTTGCCGGATACCGATGTGAGCAGTGCTGAGGTATTAAATAGCTTTTTGGCACAATATTATTTAAATCATGAAGTGCCGACGGAAATTTTGCTATCAGAATTGCCCGAAGATTTGCCTGTGTTAGAAGAAATGCTGAGCTTAAAGCAAGGGCATAAAGTGGTATTAAGGCAAGCACAGCGTGGGGAACGTAGTAAGTGGGTGGAAATGGCAGCTCGCAATGCCGAGCAAGCCTTAAAAATGCTGTTAATTTCTAAATCAGGTATGCAGCAACGTTTAAGCGATTTGCAAACGGTATTAGGTTTGGCACAACCGCCCATGCGTATGGAATGCTTTGATATTAGCCATACGCAAGGTGAAGCAACCGTGGCATCCTGTGTGGTATTCGATAGCAATGGTGCGCTTAAATCCGAATATCGGCGCTTTAATATTGAGGGCATTCAGCCGGGTGATGATTATGCGGCAATGCATCAAGCCTTAACTCGGCGCTTTAAACGGGGCATGGAAGAGGGCAAGTTACCGGATGTGCTATTGATTGACGGCGGTAAAGGGCAGGTCGCACAAGCGCTTAACGTATTGCAAAGCTTGCAAGTACCGCCCATCAGGATCGTCGGTGTAGCGAAAGGCGAAGGGCGTAAACCGGGTTTGGAAACCTTAATTTTAGAACAAGGGACACAACGCTTAGCTTTGCCTGAAAACTCAAAAGCATTACATTTAATCCAACAAATTCGCGATGAAGCACATCGGTTTGCTATAACTGGGCATCGCGCTCGCCGTCAGAAAGCACGTACCCAATCACCTTTAGAGCAAATTAAAGGCTTGGGTGCAAAACGACGGCAATTATTATTAAAGCAGTTTGGTGGTTTACGTGCCATTGAACGCGCCAGCATTGAAGAACTCGCCAAAGTACCGGGCATTAGTCGAGGATTAGCGAGTAAAATTTATGATTTTTTTAATGGGGATACGCCATAAATGCTATCGAATTTACCCTTATTTCTGACTTGGTTACGCATTCTAATTATCCCCGTTATAGTGTGGAGTTTTTACCAAAATACGGCTTGGTCGCCTGCGCTATCTGCGGGCTTATTTATCTTTGCGGGTATTACCGACTGGGCAGATGGCTATTTTGCGCGTTTATGGAAACAGGAATCCCGTTTCGGTGCATTTTTAGATCCAGTTGCGGATAAGTTAATTGTAGCGGTGGTGTTAATTCTGATTGTAGAGCGTGAAGCAACTATGTGGATGACTCTCTCTGCCTGCATTATTATTGGGCGGGAAATTATTATTTCTGCCTTGCGCGAATGGATGGCGGAATCTGGTAAGCGTTCTAAAGTGGCTGTGGCTTATATTGGTAAAGTCAAAACGGCTGCACAGTTTGTGGCTTTATCCTGCTTATTATACAACCAAGATTTATGGGGCTTACCTATTCGGCAGATTGGTTTTATTGCCTTAGCGATTGCCACCTTGTTAACGGTGGTGTCTATGCTGCAATATTTAATAAGTGCCTTCCGAAATCAATAAGTTAATAGAGAGTGAGGGCATAAAAAAACCGGCTTTAAGCCGGTTTTTTATTGAATGCTAATAGAGATTAGCTTTCTTGTTGAGCACGCCGTGCCGCTTCTTTCAGATTATGTTGATAACCTGCTAAATGCGACCAATCTTTATTGGCTGCTAAACGCGCTTGAATCGGCCAACTGGTTGGGTCAATCCAACACATAGGTTCACCTTGCTCGGTCAGCATTTCTTTCAGATCATCGGCAGAGCTATCGGCTAATTGTTGATAAGTAACAATGCCACGGCTATGTAATAACGCTTCTAACGTAATATCAATGCCATACAGTTTTTTGAAGTCATCACCGTCTTCTTCTTCAGAAGCTTTCAAGCGATTAACTTCCACATCCGCTTGATCACCTAAATGATCTAAGGCATCCCGGGCTTTTTGTAACCAACCTTGTGCTGCATGTAACCAATCATGTGTAGCAGAATCCGCAGGCGCTTTTTGGCTAAATTCACCGACTTTTGCATGGGCTTTACCCAATAAATCACTGGCTGCTGGAATCGCTTTATCACCCAGCGCTTCCGCTGTACCTTTGGCTTTATCTAAGTACTCATTCGCAGTTGGAATCGCTTTTTCACTTAAAGAATCAGCCTTATCCACTACTTTGTGTACCCAGCCTTGTGCAGGTTCTGGCAATTTTTCAGAAAGATGCTCGACAGTTTCTTTGGCTTTGTTAAACCAATTGCTTAGGAAATCCTGTTCTTGCTCCTCAGTAATAGGACGATGAGGGTCTGCATCTAATACATCTTTTTGCCATTGCACATCTGGTAAATGGCTGGTTGGAATATAACCATGCGGATTTAAACCAGCGACCATTGCCCCGGTCGCTAAACCAACACTAGGTGCAGCACTGGTAATGCCTAAACTAGGTGGTGTTGCATTATCAGCACTTGCAGATTCAGCCGCTGCTTTAACTTCAGCTACCGCCACCTCTGCATCTGTTTTAAGCTCGGCGGCTTTTTCTTCAACAGCTTTGGCAACATCATCTACTTTTGCAGCCGCTTCGGCTGTTAAGGTTTCAGCTTGTACTTCAGCGGCAACTGCTTGCGCTGTTGCTTCAGCTTTAACTTCAGCCGCTTTATCTTGAGCAGCTTCAGTCAATTCTGCGGTTTTATCTGCTACTGCATCAGCAGTGTCTGCTGCTTTAGCTTTGGCGGTATCGGTTAAGTCTTCCGCTTTATCTGCGGCGCTAGCCAGTGCTGCTTTCGCGTCGTCGCTTAAGTCGGCAGCTTTGTCTTTCAACGCATCCCAACCATCTTTCGCTTCTGCGACTAAGCCTGCAAAGAAACCTTGACCTTCAACCGCAATGACATCGACTTTGGTTTCGGTCGTGTCTAACAGATTTTGCGCATCTGCTTTAACTTCAGCGGCTTGGTCTTTTGCAGGATCGGCTACTGCATCAGCTTTTGCTTCAACTGCGTCTGCTACCTCAGCCGCTTTTGCTTCAACCGCGTCTGTTACTTCAGCCGCTTTATCTTTTGCAGCTTCTACGGCGTTTTCAACGTTAGCTTCTGCATCAATAAGCGCTAATTCAGTATCAGCACGGATTTCTAACGCTTTATCGTGGACGACTTCAGCCGCATCACTTGCATCGGCTTTAACATCAGCTACCAAGTTTTGCGTATCTGCTTTAACTTCCGCCGCTTTGTCTTGAGCAGCTTCAGTCAATTCTGCGGTTTTATCCGCAACGGCATCGGCAGCGTCTGCTGCTTTAGCTTTGGCGGTATCTGTTAAGTCTTCCGCTTTATCTGCGGCACTAGCCAGTGCTGCTTTTGCATCATCGCTTAAGTCGGCGGCTTTGTCTTTCAACGCATCCCAACCATCTTTCGCTTCTGCGACTAAGCCTGCAAAGAACCCCTGACCTTCAACCGCAATGACATCGACTTTGGTTTCGGTCGCGTCTAACAGATTTTGCGCATCTGCTTTAACTTCAGCGGCTTGGTCTTTTGCAGCATCGGCTACTGCATCAGCTTTTGCTTCAACTACGTCTGCCACTTCCGCCGCTTTATCTTGAGCAGCTTCAGTCAGTTCTGCGGTTTTATCTGCAACCGCATCAGCAGCGTCTGCTGCTTTAGCTTTGGCGGTATCGGTTAAGTCTTCCGCTTTGTCTGCGGCGCTAGCTAGTGCTGCTTTTGCATCATCGCTTAAGTCGGCGGCTTTGTCTTTCAACGCATCCCAACCATCTTTCGCTTCTGCGACCAAACCTGCAAAGAACCCTTGACCTTCAACCGCAATGACATCGACTTTGGTTTTGGTCGTGTCTAACAGATTTTGCGCATCTGCTTTAACTTCAGCGGCTTGGTCTTTTGCAGCATCGGCTACTGCATCAGCTTTTGCTTCAACCGCGTCTGTTACTTCAGCCGCTTTTGCTTCAACTACGTCTGCCACTTCCGCCGCTTTATCTTTTGCAGCTTCTACGGCGTTTTCAACGTTAGCTTCTGCATCAATAAGCGCTAATTCAGTATCAGCACGAATTTCTAACGCTTTATCGTGGGCGACTTCGGCAACTTCCGCCGCTTTGTCTTCTACTGCATTCACAGCATTAGCGGTTTGGGTGGCAACGGCTGCCCCCGCAGCCTTAACGGCTTCCTTTGCGTCTTGTGCCCCTTCTTGTACAGAATCAGCTAGTGCTTGGGTTTTGTCCTGTGCTGTATCAGACGCTTTTGCCGCCAAATCCTTAGCATCATCCACTAAGTTAGCCGCTTTATCTTTTAAATCTTGATAAGTATCTTGGGCTTTATCCACAAGCTTATCTAAACAACTTTCAGAATCATCAACCACGACTTTAGTCGTTGGCACATCACCGTCTAATAAGCCGCTATCTAACGAATCTTCTTGCCAGTTTATGTCATCATAATTGCCACTTGGAATCGCTTGGTGTGGATCAACGTTATCCCAATTGAATAAACGCCAACCGCTTACAGCAGTTACTACAGCAACACCTGCGCCTTTTAAAGCATCAAGGGCATCATCTTTTTTATCTTCTAATTTGTCCAATAAAGCTTCAGCTTTGTCTGACAAGTTATCTAACAAACCGGCTTCTTCTACGTCCGGAACAGGTTGATCTAATAAACCACTGTCCAGAGAATCTGCTTGCCAAACAACATCATCGCCTAAATCATCACAGGGAATGACACGGTGTGGATCAACTTCATAGCCATTAAATACATAAGCGGTAGGTTTTGGTGCAGTTTCAACTGCATTTTTCCAAGAGCTTACTTCTAAGTGTTTGTCTAAGGGGTCAACATGCACGCTGGGTGAGGCTGTGCTATCACGCGGCGCATGAATATTGGTTTTAACCCCCATATCCGCTAAGCCAACGGTTTTAACAGGTGCAGTTGCCAATGTGTCTAAGCTAACCGTATTGGGGTTATCCGTAGGCGCAACTTCATCTATGTTTGGATGAATATTGGTTTTAACGCCTAAGTGATGTAGATCAACAGTTTTGACCGGAGCTAAACCTAATGCATCGCGTAACGCATGCTCATCGGTTGCTGCATTAAGATTAACAATCGGTGTATGCGGGTCAACTTCAGAGACAGCAAAATTAGAGGGGTGAGCAGCTCTAGCGGGTGGTGTTATAGGCGTAGTGGTATTTTTTAGATCAACTGTATGTTCGACAGTAGGAATTTTAGGTTCTTTCGGTGGTACAGCGTAAATATCATCTTCCGGTTGGGTACGCTTGCAACAAATTCCCATGGAGCGCAACACTCGACAAAGCAAAGTGCCAGCCCCAAAGGCAAGTAGTAGCAGAATAATAATTTCTGCACTAGCTATACCCAATGTATATGCAGAGTTAGTAGTCTCCATGACGTATTCCTCTATTCCTAATAAATAATTGTTGGATATTTAATAGAAAAGCCGGAGGCGCAACGCGTTCCGGCTTTAAATGATGTTAGGCGTCTCGACCACCTAAGAGTAGATCTTGGTACTGTTTTAATTGTACAAAATCCCCCTTTGCGGCCAGCTCAGCTTGATACGGCCAGCTTTTAGGATCATGTAATTTAAATTGACTGCCCGCCGCATCTAGCAGAGGTTTAATCGCTTCAGGTGTCATGGCGGCTAATTGAGCATATGTATAAATACCAGCGGTATTTAAGATTTTTTCAATTTTCGCACCAATGCCTTCAATGCGTTTTAAGTCGTCCTTGTTTGTGGGAATCGTAGCAACCCCAATACTGTCCATATGAATGGGGGGAGTAACAGGCGCTGCAACCGTTGGTTTGATATTCCGTTCAGGGGTAACAGGTGTGGAACTCCGTAATAAACTATTAATGTCTGCCGTGTACCCCCCCGTTTGCGGGAAGGTACGTTCATTAAAGGTTTTATCATTTGCTACTAGAGCAGGAGTGCTACAGCAAACCCCCATACGGCGTAGGGCTTGACATAGGAGAGTACCTAAGGCAAAAGCAGCTAACAGCATCAAAATGATCTCTAAACTAGCCGTGCCAAATGTATAGGTTGCTGAATGCTCCATGGGTTAATCCTCTTGTTTATTTTGGAAATAACAGAATAAGAACCCTAATAGAAACGCTACACCCAGAATCACAAACACTTCAAAACCGGCGTTTGTCATGTCAGGAAGACGCGTAGTAATGTCATGAAACATACGAAATACCTCCTAAATATTATTTTACAGGGGTCATGAGTACACGACGGTTGTCTTTACGACCTTGTTCAGTATCGTTACTGGCAATAGGGTCAGTGTCACCTTTAGAATCGGTTTTAATACGATCACTAGGTGCACCTTTGCTGACTAAGATTTTTTTCAAGGCATCCGCACGTTCTTGACCTAAGCGTTGGTTATTCGCAGGTTTACCTACATTATCGGTGTGACCCACAATCGTAACGGTCGCGTTAGGATTATTTTTCAGGAATTGCACGACTTCTTTAAAGTAAGCATCCGCATTAGCCGCCAATTTAGGTTTTGCTGAGCCGGTTGGGAAATGCAAGGTCGCAGGACCAATATCAGTGCCCGGCGTTGGTGCAGCTTCATCCATCGTAATGGTGTCGGCTTCTGCTTTGGCTTTCGCAGCAGCAGCTTCCGCATCCGCTTTGGCTTTAGCGGCTTCTTCAGCAGCTTGCGCAGCGGCCTCTGCATCGGCTTTAGCTTTCGCAGCATCCGCTTCAGCTTGTGCCTTAGCAGCATCCGCTTCTGCTGTAGCTTTGGTGGCTTCTTCATCTGCTTTGGCTTTTGCCGCAGCGGCATCCGCGTCAGCTTTCGCTTTAGCATCTGCATCCGCTTGTACTGTCGTGGTTTCAGTCGTAGTGGTGGTACTTGTCGTTGTCGTAGTGGTTAATGTAGAACCATCGGCAGCTTTTTCTAAATAGTCTGGAATCTGATTTGCATTGGTATCTGCGGCATCGTCAACCTTACCATCGCCGTTTGGATCTGGATTTTCTTTGCTAGTTGAAACGCCATCACCATCATCATCATCATCTAATGGATCAATTTTGCCATCAGCATCAGTATCCGCTGGCGATTGTTTAGCTTCAATGCCATCGGCAACACCATCATTATCGGTATCAGCTTTGGTTGGGTCTAAACCTAATTCACGTTCTTGGCTATCTGGAATGCCGTCACCATCACTGTCTGTGGTTGTATCAGGTGTGGCAGAAGCGACGGTTTGCGTAGAGGCTGTATTTGTTGTAACGGCGGCAGCAGTTTGGTGAGCGGTTTCAGCGCCACAAAACCCTTTTATTTTACAAGTGTACCACCACCAGCTACCTACACCCCAAATACCTGCAAGCAGCAGCACAACTAAAGATTTTGGTTTCATGTAAGGAAAGCTCCTTCGTTCAGGTAAGTGTAATTAGAATTACAAGGACATATGTTTTTATAGTATGTACCCTGTGGAATTACAACCACAGGCAGGATACTTCCAACATATTAATTAAAATAAATGTTACCTTAATCTATTGTATAGAGGCGGGAGCGTAAACGGTAGCAGATAAGGTAATAGGAATGATGGAAAAGTCGAAAATAGGTCAAATTATTTTAACATTGTTCCCAAGGCAAGCCATGAAAACGCCAGCCGCCTAATGTGCCGCGATGGTGATTTTCGTCGCGTTCGCCTTCAAATCCTTCATCTATATGCAAAACTTTTTCAAAACCTGCGCCAATTAAGGCAAGGCCCGCTTCATGGGAACGTTTACCACTGCGGCAAATTAATAAAATAGAAGCCTCGCGTTTTACATCAATATTTTTAAATTTTGCTTCGGCTAATTGAATAATTTGCGGAATAAAATCGGGGTTTTGTTGCCAATCGGGTTCATCAATCCACGCTATATGAACAGCGCCCACCGGATGACCTACAAATAGGTATTCCATTGAAGAGCGAATATCTACCAGAATACTGTTAGGGGTATCCTGTAAATAACGATAAGCTGCATTAGGATGCAAATCAATCAGGGTTGCCATGTGCTTGCTCTTCCGCTACTCGATTATAATGGGTACGAATTTTCTCAATAATGGCACAAATACCTGCATCTGTTGATTGGCGATTTCCAATTAACCAATCCAGAATATCTTGATCCTTAGCATTTAATACGCGCTCAAATGCGAATTGTTCTGCCATTGATAAAGAATAATAGCAATCTTTTAAAAAGCTACCTAACGGTTTATCCAAGACTTGTAAAGTACGGCGGCACGCCCAACGCAGGCGCACCATCCGTTCTTCTGGGAGATTACTCATGCGCCAAACGTAGCTTATTAATTAAGCTATGATAACGTTCAGGGATCGGTGTCATGCCTAATATCCAATCAAACAACACAGGATCTTGCGTTTCTAGCAATTCATCCAAACATTGTTTTTCTTCATCATCGGCTTGTGAATAGTAATGTGCCAAATAATGGGTAAACACCACATCCAATTCTTTTAAACCACGACGACAGCGCATTTTGACGCGGGAGTATTCTCTAGTGTCCATCTTTGCTCGCTTATTAACGACGCTCGATCATTTTCTTTTTGAGCTCTGCAATGGCTTTTGCAGGGTTCAAACCTTTCGGACAAGTGTTGGTACAGTTCATAATCGTATGGCAGCGATACAGGCGGAATGGATCTTCTAAGTTATCCAAACGGTCGCCAGTGGCTTCATCACGGCTGTCAATGACCCAACGATAAGCTTGTAATAAGATTGCAGGACCTAAATAACGGTCGCTGTTCCACCAGTAGCTTGGGCAAGAAGTCGAGCAACTTGCACACAAAATACATTCATATAAACCGTCCAATTTTTTACGATCTTCCGGTGATTGTAAGCGCTCACGATCCGGTGGTGCAGGCGTTTGCGTCTGCATCCAAGGCTTAATCGACGCATATTGCGCATAGAAATGCGTTAGATCTGGAATTAGATCTTTTACCACTTCCATATGCGGCAAGGGGCTAATCGTAATGTCACCTTTGAACGCATCAATCGCTTTGATACAGGCTAAGGTATTCGTGCCGCCGATGTTCATAGAACACGAACCACAAATGCCTTCACGACAAGAGCGACGGAAGGTTAAGGTTGGGTCGACTTCATTTTTAATTTTTAACAAGGCGTCCAAAATCATAGGACCGCATTGGTCTAAATCAATTTTGAAGGTATCCCAACGTGGGTTTTCGCCACTGTCTGGATCATAACGGTAGATTCGGAAATTTCTAACACGAGTTGCACCAGCGGGAGCATCCCATGTTTTGCCTTCTCTAATTACTGAGTTGGCGGGCAATTTAAATTCAGCCACGGCATTCTCCCCTTAGTAAACCCGTTTTTTAGGTGCAATGTATTCCACTTCATCCGTTAAGGTGTAAGTGTGCACCGGACGATAATCAATGGATACTTTACCGTTTTCATCAACCCAAGCGATGGAGTGTTTCATCCATTGTTCATCATTACGATCTGGGTAGTCTTCACGTGCATGCGCACCACGGCTTTCTTCACGATTCAATGCGCAGTAAATTGAAGTTTGCGCACAATCTAATAAGTTGGCTAACTCGAAGGTTTCAATTAGATCAGAGTTCCAAATCAGGCTGCGATCTTGTACGGAAACATCTTGGAAGCTTTTATAGATTTCATCCATTTTTTGCGTACCTTCGCGCAGAGAATCGCCTGTACGGAATACGGCGGCGTGTTTCTGCATGGTACGTTGCATATTATCGCGGATTTTCGCGGTTGACGTGCTACCGTTCGCATTGCGGATGCGATCAAAGCGATCTAACGCTTTTTTCAAGCCAGTCACTGGAATTTCAGGTTGAGTTGCACCCGCAACTAAGGTTTCCGCACAACGATTAGCGGCTGCACGTCCAAAGACCACGATATCTAACAAGGAGTTAGAGCCTAAACGGTTAGCGCCGTGTACTGATACGCACGCACATTCGCCAATCGCCATTAAGCCTTGTACGACGGTATCTGGATTGCCATTCCAAGACGTGACCACTTCACCATGATAGTTGGTAGGAATACCACCCATGTTGTAGTGAACGGTTGGTAATACTGGAATCGGTTCTTTGGTTACATCCACGCCCGCAAAGATTTTTGCGCTTTCTGCAATACCCGGCAGACGTTCATGAATTACGTCAGCACCCAAGTGTTCTAAGTGAATATGGATATGGTCAGCGTCTTTACCTACCCCACGACCTTCATTGATTTCGATGGTCATAGAACGGCTTACCACGTCGCGTGAAGCTAAGTCTTTGGCATTTGGTGCATAACGTTCCATGAAACGCTCGCCCAGTGAGTTGGTTAAATAACCGCCTTCACCCCGTACGCCTTCGGTAATCAAACAGCCTGAACCGTAAATGCCAGTAGGATGGAATTGGGTGAATTCCATATCTTGTAACGGTAAGCCCGCACGCGCCACCATACCGTTACCGTCGCCGGTACAAGTATGGGCAGAGGTAGCCGAGAAGTAAGCACGCCCGTAACCACCGGTTGCTAAGACTACTTTTTGTGCACGGAACACGCGTAAGATACCGTTAGCTAAGTCCCACGCTAATACGCCACGGCAAACCCCTTCGTCATCCATGATTAAATCAGTGGCGAAGTGTTCAATGAAGAATACCGCGTTATGCCGTAACGATTGTTGGTACAGCGTGTGTAAAATAGCGTGTCCGGTACGGTCAGCCGCCGCACAAGTACGTTGCGCAATACCTTCACCGTAGTTAGTGGTCATACCACCAAAAGGACGCTGATAAATACGACCGTCTTCCGTACGTGAGAAGGGCACGCCTTGATGTTCTAATTCGATAACTGCTGGAATGGCTTCACGACACATATATTCAATTGCGTCTTGGTCGCCTAACCAGTCAGACCCTTTCACAGTGTCATACATGTGCCACTGCCATTTATCAGGCCCCATGTTACCTAGCGCGGCAGACATACCACCTTGTGCCGCTACCGTATGACTACGAGTAGGGAATACTTTGGTAATACAAGCAGTGGATAAACCTTGAACTGCCATACCAAAAGTTGCTCGCAAACCTGCGCCACCCGCACCCACAACCACTACATCATAGGTGTGATGTTCAATTTTATAATCAGACATTGTGACTTTTGCCTCTCTCTCAACCTACAAATGCAATGCGTAAAATGCTTAAAATACTGCTTACACCTAATGCGAATAAACCCAATTTCATCGCAATCATGGCCGCGAATTTAACGCCTTCATGATGTAAATAGTCTTCGATAATCACTTGTAAGCCTTGAGCCGCGTGTAAAAACGTGGTGAAGGCTGTTAGGGTCAACATGGTGGTCGTATACGGGTCAGAGATCCATGCTTGAATGGCTTGATAGTCGTCGCCTGAGTGTTTCGCTACGGCAAACGCAAACCATAAGGATAAAGGAACTAAAGCAACGGCTGTCAGTTTCTGCATCCACCAGTGATGCACACCATCATTGGTTGGGCCAAGGCCACTAGCCCGTTTAAAAGGGGTTAACAAACTCATGTGTATTCCTTTATGAAATTAGGCAATGAGCCAAATGAGAATGGTCAAAATAAATGACGCTGCTACCGTAATTTTGCCGGTCAAATAAACAGTCGGTAAATCAAAGCCATAACCAGCATCCCAAACTAAGTGCCGAATACCATTAGCTAAGTGGTAGAACAACGCCCATGTCCAACCAAATAATGCGACTTTCCCGATAAATGAGCCTAATATCGCTTTAGCCTGTGCATAAGCCTCAGGACCTGCGGCAATTGCCCCCAACCAATACACCAATACTAAAGTGCCAACGACCAGTACGCCACCCGTAATCCGGTGTAAAATGGAAAGTGCGGAAGTGATTTGCGGCTTATATATCTGCAAATGCGGAGATATAGGTCGTTTGCGTGCATTCTTCATAAAGGTTCCTGTTTACTAAGTACTCAACTCCTCAACGGGCATGGCCGCAATACAGTGGCGTGCATAATCCCGCGAAGCCCGTATGTGATGGCGCATTAACGTTTCTGCCATCTCTCCATCGCGCCGCATAATTGCGGAGACGATCAATGCATGTTCTTGATACGCTTGCTCACTGCGGTTAAAACTGGCTTTTAATCGAAAGCGATAAAAACGGACTAAATCGTATAAGTCCTGACACAACATTCTAATGAGTCGTTGGTTTTTGCTACCTTGGATAATCGCAAAATGAAAATCCAAATCAGCATCCGGTTGCGCACAACTGCTATGGTCGACCACCTCATGTTGATGATAAACCAATAGTTTTTGTAAGCGTTCCATCTCCTCGTCTGTCATGTTTTCGGCGGCTAAACGTGCAGCCATTCCTTCCATCGCTTCCCGAATTTGGTAAATCTCCATCATCTGCGTCGTGGAAAACCCAATAATGCGTGCCCCAATATTGGGCTTACGGGTTACCAAGTTGCAGTTTTCTAATTTACCTAACGCCTCACGCAATGAACCACGACTAACCTGATAAGCACCTGCTAATTCAGGTTCACTTATTTTTTTTCCGGCAGGGATTTCGCCCTCCAGAATGGCACGCCGCAGATCCAGAAATAATTTATCTGCAAGCGTTACCGGATCCTGCAATTTGCAGGCCGATGCAAAACCCATGGTGCAACCTCAAAATTTTGTCGACATCTTGTTCTTTATAAGGGCAATCATACCGATAAATGGTGTTTTTTCAAGTCAGGCATCCTGACATTGTTGACAGTCTTGCTTTATAATGTCGACAAAATAACAGCAAGACCGTATAGATTGACTTGAAAATTGCAAAGGTTTGCATAAGTAGGCACTAATATGTCGACAATGCACCATTTTATTGCGATGCGTCAAGCTATTGATCATTTGATAATTACCCGAAATGTAGGTTAAGTACATGAATAAAGGAGATGGCCAAGCCCAAGCTTGGGGAGCGGATACACAATTAGACGGTAATAGCGTCCTGTATCTAGAGGAAATGTATGAGCGTTATCTATCTGAACCCAATGCTGTTCCAGATAGTTGGAAGCAATATTTTGATGGTTTGCCTAAAGTTAATGGTAATGCACAAGATACCGCTCATGCGCCTGTGCGTGAGTATTTCAAAGCTCATGCTGCTAAGCCGCAAGCCGTTGCCGCTGCTACTGATCCCGCGCAATTAGAGCAAGAACGTAAACAGGTCAAAGTATTGCAGCTTATCAATGCTTACCGGGTGCAGGGGCATTTTCATGCTAAAACCAATCCATTAGATCCTGATTCTGCGCCGTTTATTAAAGAATTAACGCTGGAACATCATGGCTTAAGCGAGCAAGATTTAAATAGCAAATTCAATACTGGCTCATTATTTGCACCCGATCAAATGAGTTTGCGCGACATTTTGGCGCAGTTGCAGCAGACTTATTGTCAACATATTGGTGTGCAATATATGCATACTACCAGCACTGAGCAAAAACGCTGGCTTCAAGAACGTTTAGAAACCATTCGCTCTACGCCTAGTTATTCTAAAGAAGAAAAATTAGATATCTTGGATCGTTTGACCGCAGCCGAGGGTTTGGAACGTTACTTACACACCAATTATGTCGGTCAAAAACGTTTCTCTTTAGAAGGCGGCGAAAGCTTAATTCCGATGCTGCATTCCTTAATTTTGCATGCAGGTGAAACGGGCACGAATGAAATCGTCATTGGTATGGCGCATCGCGGTCGTTTAAACGTACTGGTTAACATTTTAGGTAAGTCACCTGCTATGTTATTCAGCGAGTTTGAAGGCAAATATGCGGATACGGGTCGTACGGGTGACGTTAAATACCATATGGGTTATGCCTCTGACTTACAAACCAAAGGTGGGCCGGTACACGTCGCAATGGCGTTTAACCCGTCTCACTTAGAGATTGTAGGCCCTGTGGTTGAAGGCGCAGTACGCGCCCGCCAAGATCGTTGGTCAGAAAACGCAGAAGACAAAATCGTTCCCGTTATTTTACACGGTGACGCCGCATTTGCGGGTCAAGGCGTGAATATGGAAATGATGCAAATGGCAGAAACACGCGGTTATCGTACCGGCGGTTCTATCCATATTGTCATCAATAACCAAGTGGGCTTCACCACGAGTGCAGCGGCTGATGCCCGTTCTACGTACTACTGTACTGACTTGGCAAAAATGGTGGATTCACCGGTATTCCATGTGAATGGTGATGATCCAGAGGCGGTCGTATTAGTGACTAACTTAGCCATGGATTACCGCACGCAATTCAATAAAGACGTGGTAATCGACTTAGTTTGTTACCGTCGTCATGGGCATAATGAAGCGGATGAACCTTCTGCAACCCAGCCTGTGATGTATCGTAAAATTCGCGCCCTACCGACCACACGTGAAGTTTATGCGAAACGTTTGGCACAAGAAGGCGTGATTACGGCTGAAGAAGCACAAGAACGTGTACAACGTTGCCGTCAGCAATTAACCGAAGGCACTTCAACCGTTCCGCATTTATTAGCTAAAGACGCGGTGAAGAACCCATTCCCAGTGGACTGGAAACGTTTCACTAGCGGCACATGGAAAACCCCAGCCGATACCACTATTAAACCAGAATTAGTGAAAGAACTGGGCGACAAACTAACCGTTTACCCAGAAGGCTTTAAACTGAATTCACGGGTAGCACGGATTGTGGCTGACCGTAAGAAAATGGCAAATGGTGAAATGCCAATGGATTGGGGCTTCTGCGAAAACTTGGCTTATGCCACTTTAGTTGAAGAAGGTTACCCGATTCGTTTATCCGGTGAAGACTGTGGGCGTGGTACATTCTTCCATCGTCATGCAGTCTTTCATGAGCAAGATACGGGTGCGACTTTTGTACCGTTACAACATTTAGCCGCCGATCAAAAACCGTTTGTGGTAATTGACTCACTGTTATCCGAAGAAGCGGTATTAGGTTTTGAATACGGTTATTCCACTACGGAAGCCGACACTTTGACCATTTGGGAAGCGCAATTCGGTGACTTCGCCAACTGTGCGCAAGTGGTCATCGACCAATTCATTAGCTCAGGTGAACAAAAATGGGGGCGTTTATGCGGCTTAGTTATGTTGTTGCCACACGGCTTTGAAGGTCAAGGTCCAGAGCACTCTTCAGCCCGTTTAGAGCGTTACTTACAATTATGTGCACAAGACAATATGCAAGTCTGTGTGCCTAGTACGCCTGCGCAAGCGTTCCACATGTTACGTCGTCAAATGGTACGTCAAGCACGTATTCCATTAATCGTCATGACACCGAAAAGCTTACTGCGTCATCCATTAGCGGTTAATACCCTTGCCGATTTAACCGAGCGTGGTTTCCAAAATGTGATTGATGAAATCGACGCACTCGATCCAGCGAAAGTGACCCGCTTAGTATTCTGTAGCGGCAAAGTTTACTACGACTTATTAGAAAAACGTCGTGGTGCTAACTTGGACAATGCCGCCATTGTTCGGGTTGAGCAGCTTTATCCATTCCCTGAAGATGATATGAAAGCAGTCTTAGCACGTTATCCAAATGTTACCCAATACATTTGGGCGCAAGAAGAGCCATTAAATCAAGGGGCTTGGTTAAGCATTCAACCGGCCTTACGTTCAGTGTTAGGTAAAGCGGCTGAGTTAGAAGTGGCTAGCCGTCCTGCATCTGCATCGCCTGCGGTAGGTAGTTCTAAAGTACACGTTAAACAACAAAATCAGTTGGTTAACGATGCTTTAGGTCTAGCTGAGTAATTAAGTAGAGAGGTCAAAACAATCCCATGCCATTATTGGAGCATTATCAAGAAGCAGTTGCCGAAGGGCGTATTACACGTGATCCCGCTCAACTGAAGGCGATTAATCTCTTACAAGCTATTTGGCATGGATTGCTAGCGCCTCGCCCCGAGCAGCCCAAAAAGTCTGGGCTGTTTGGTGGCATGTTTGGTAAACGTGCAGCGGCTGAACCCATTCCACCCGTTAAGGGCGCGTATATTTGGGGCGGTGTCGGACGCGGTAAAACGTGGATTATGGATACGTTCTATTCACGGATTCCGATTGCTGAAAAGCGCCGTATGCATTACCACCATTTTATGTTTTTTATTCATGGCGAATTAAAAAAGCTATCGAATAAAGATAATCCGCTGGAATTAATTGTGGCGGAAATGGCGAAAGATACACGCTTATTATGTATCGACGAATTCCACGTATTAGACATTGTAGATGCAATGTTATTATACGGTTTATTAGATGCGATGTTTAAACATGGCATTACCTTGGTTACGACTTCAAATCGTGTACCAGACGACTTATACCTCAATGGCTTACAACGCGAGCGTTTTATTCCCGCTATTGGTTTAATTAAAAAATATACCACGGTGTTAGAACTCGATAATCAAGTCGACTATCGAATGTTAAAACAAATGGGTGAAGACAGTTTCCTAGAAGATGCAGCCGCGATTCAAGCCGAGCATGAATTAGAAGATAAATTTGCTGAAATTGCACAAGGTGACATTCACACCGGGCATGATATTGAAGTACAAGGGCGGCATTTAGCCACACATAAAGTAGCCGATAATATTGTATGGTTTGATTTCCAAACTTTATGTGAAACTGCACGTTCAACCCGCGATTATATCGAATTAGCTGAGCGCTTCCGTTATATTATGTTATCGGGTATGCATATTTTAAGTACAGAACATGAAGAAGCCGCACGCCGTTTCTTAAATTTGTTAGATGAATTATATGACCGCCAAGTACAATTTATTTTCCCAACCAATTTCCCTTTAGAAGACTTATATCAAGGCGAGAAGCTAAAATTTGAATTCCAGCGCGCTTTAAGTCGTTTAAATGAAATGCGTAGTGTCAGTTATCAAAGCAGCGAACCTAATAATCCCAACACGCTGCATTAACTAAATTTTGTCTTAGGGTAGCATTAATAATTTTGCTACCCTGTCCAAGCTATCCAATTATTCAAGTTTACCCCGCTTTTTTCTAGGCATTTGGGCTTCACCGCTAAACATGGCACAACCAAGTCAATTTTTAAACTTGGAGAAACGTTATGCAGGAACGTTGTGATGTCATGATGCAGTATTTCCATTGGTATACCACAGATGATGGTTCATGGTGGCGACAACTGTCGCAAGACGCCGAAAAATTGGCGGATATTGGGGTATCAGCCGTATGGTTACCGCCTGCTAATAAATGTATTGAAGGTAGTAAAGATGCAGGCTATGGCAGTTATGATCTCTATGACTTAGGCGAATTCAATCAGAAAAATACTGTTAGAACAAAATACGGCACAGCTCAAGAATATATAGAAGCGATTAAAGTTGCACAGCGCGCCGGTTTACATGTTTATGCGGATATAGTGTTTAATCATAAGTTAGGGGGCGATGCCGAAGAAGAATTTAATGCTACCCCTTATGACCCTAATAATCGTAATCAATGTTTAGGTGAAGCCTGTAAGATTAAAGCGTGGACGCAATTTAACTTTGATGGCAGAAAGAATTGTTATTCTGATTTTAAATGGCGTTGGTATCATTTTAATGCGGTAGACAGTTGTTCAATTCCCGGTAATGCCATTTATTTATTTGAAGGTAAACATTTTGATAATGATGTGGACCATGAACGCGGCAATTATGATTTTCTAATGGGTTGTGACATTGATATGAATGACCCTGAAGTTACACAAGAATTACGTAAATGGGGCGAGTGGTTTTACGATAGAACCGGGGTTGATGGGTTTCGCTTTGATGCGGTCAAGCATGTGAAGGCTGAGTTTTTTTACGATTGGCTAGAACATATGCGGCAATACAGCAAGCGCCCTTTATTTGCAGTGGGTGAATATTGGGCAAATGCAGAGCAATCTTTAGAGCATTTTATTCAATTAACCAAACAAGATATTCGTCTGTTTGATGTTGGCTTGCATTATAATTTCTACGATGCGGGGCGAGCGGGGCGTCATTATGATTTACGCAATATTTTTAAAAATAGTTTAGCTAATGATTATCCCGATATGGCGGTAACTTTGGTTACAAACCACGATACGCAGCCCTTACAAGCCTTGGAATCACCGATTGAAAATAATTTTACCCCATTAGCTTATGCCATGATTTTATTAAGACGTGGGGGGTATCCCTGTTTATTTGCGGCAGATTATTATGGTGCAACTTATACCGATAAAGGGCATGACGGCAAGCTATATACCATTGTAATGCAAAGCTATCAGGATTTTATTAATCAGCTTATGCAGATTCGCCGTCATTATGCTTGGGGGGAACAGACCGATTATTTAGATGATGCGCATTGTATTGGCTGGGTACGGCATGGCAATGAGGAACATCCATTTGGTTGTGTGGTTATTTTAAGTAATACCGATGCTGCGAAAAAAACCATGCAGACTAATTTAGGCAATACTACTTATATTGATTATTTAGGCAATATTAAGCAAACCATTACGACAGATGCCAATGGCAATGCAGAATTTTTATGTAACGGGCAAGCCGTCTCCGTTTGGATTCCTAAAATTGCAGTAAATTAATATTTGTAAACCGCTTATTTTAAAATTGGCGGATAAGCATCAAGTTAGTATTTAGAAATAATGATTGAAATCCCCTACAGGCGTAGTGAATCACTGTTCCTGTAGGAAACTAACGGGTACGCTTAGTTTTTAGCGGGGGCAGGAGTGCCCGGCGTGGCTTCAATTTTCACGGGTTCAGCTTTGCCATTACAGTAACTCCAAGTACCTTCCCAACGTGAGGGAAAGTTAGAGTCAATGAATTTCACTTGTAAACGTCCCCAGTAACGCGTCATTTTGCCATTAAGCCCCGGTCGCTCGGTTTCACAAGCAACTTTGGCTTTATTTTTTGCCCAGTAACCTTCGTATAACCCTCGATTTTGGTAAACCTTAGCCAGACCGAGAATATAAATCACGCCGGGTTCATTATCGGAGTGATAGCTAAACACGGCGGTTGGACCAATTTCATCGGTATAAACAATGCGTCCGACATTGCTATCCCACACTTCATCAGCAGCAGCCACACTAACAGTGGCTAGTAAACCAGCGGCTAATAACACACGTAATTGCATAGCAACCCTCCTCAATGCTAAATAAGAGTTTTCTACTATACCAGACTCTTCGTTACGATTTCGTATACATCAGGAGATAAGCCTTGGTGTGCTTTGATTTGCTCCAAATGTTCACGCATCAACTGGCTACGTTGCGCTTCGTATTGTCGCCAATTCATTAAGGGGCGCACCATACGGGACGCAATTTGTGGATTAATTGCGTCCAATTGCAAGACATGCTCGGTTAAGAAATCATAACCGCTCCCGTCTTCTGCATGAAAATGCAGCGGGTTACGCATCGCAAAACTGCCAATTAACGCCCGCACTTTATTCGGATTACGAATATCAAACAGTTTGTGCTGGGTTAGTGCTTTGACGCGTTCCAAAGTGTTCGGTAAGGCAGAGCTGGCTTGTAAGGCAAACCATTTATCCATTACCAACGGGTCTTGTTGCCAACGTTGTTCAAACTCGTCTAAGGCTTGTTGGCGTTGGGGGCAGTCGATTTGATTTAATACGGCTAACGCTGCCAACGCATCGGTCATATTATTGGCTTGACGGTATTGTAATAAGCATTGTTGCTGAATGCTTTCGTCATTAATCCGCCCTAAATAATCTAAACAAATATTCTTTAAACCTCGTTGTCCAATACCTTTACTATCAACTCGATAAGCACCGTCTTCTTGTAAAGTGCTATAGAAGCGCTCCAAGTCAAAGCGTAAGGCTTTTGCCAAGGTGCTATACATAAATTCACGCGCTTGGTGAATGGCTTCAGGATTTGTCGGTTGTGCCAGTTCCGCAATATCCGCTTCAGACGGCAAACTTAAGGTCTCAGCGCGTAAGGCGTAATCTAAACTGCTGTCATTTAATACGGTTTGGAAGGCGCTAATAAACTCGTGTTCTAAACCGATTCCACGCCCTTGTTGCTGATCACTGAGCAATTGCAATAGGGTTTGCATGGCTAAGCGTTGCCCTGCATCCCAACGATTAAACGAATCGCTATCGTATTTCATTAAGAAAATCAGATCGTTTTCGCTGTAGGGGTATTGCAAACGTACAGGAGCAGAAAAGCCGCGTAATAAAGATGGGACAGGTTTGCTAGCAATCCCTGTAAAGCTAAAACTTTGTTCGCGTTCGGTTAAACGCAAGACTTGATTACCAACTAAATCCTTACCATTTTTATCTAATAAACCAACGGCAATCGGAATTAAATAAGGCTGTTTTTCAGCCGATTCAGGCGTAGCGGGGCAGGATTGTTTAAAGCTTAAAGTGCAGGTTTGTTCATCTCCATCATAACGCATACTGGCTTCCACCACGGGCGTGCCTGCTTGATCGTACCAGCGTTGAAATTGGCTTAAATCAACTTGGTTGGCATCTGCCATAGCCGCTAAGAAATCTTCGGTAGTAACCGCTTGCCCATCATGGCGTTTAAAATATAAATCCATGCCTTTGCGGAAACCGTCGCGCCCTAATAAGGTTTGGTACATACGCACCACTTCCGCGCCTTTTTCATACACGGTCATCGTGTAGAAATTATTGATTTCCATATAGGAAGCGGGGCGGATCGGATGTGCCATTGGGCTGGCATCTTCAGCGAATTGCAAGGTACGTAGCTTACGCACATCTTCAATGCGTTTTACCGCGCGCGAATGTAAATCCGATGTAAATTCCTGATCACGGAAGACCGTTAAACCTTCTTTCAGTGAAAGCTGAAACCAATCACGGCAAGTTACTCGGTTGCCTGTCCAGTTATGGAAATATTCATGTCCAATCACCGATTCAATACTCATGTAATCAAAGTCAGTGGCGGTTTCCGGACTGGCAAATACCAGTTTGGAATTAAAGACATTTAAGCCTTTATTTTCCATTGCCCCCATATTGAAATCATCCACCGCTACGATCATGTAAATATCCAGATCGTATTCCAAACCAAAGCGCAGTTCATCCCATTGCATGGCGCGTTTTAAGGACTGCATGGCGTGATCGCATTTAGCGATATTATGCGGCTCGGTATAAATGCGTAAGGTGACATTACGCCCTGATTGCGTGCTGTAATGATCTTCAACGTGCAACAAATTGCCCGCCACCAATGCGAATAAATAGGCGGGTTTATGAAACGGGTCTTTCCACAATGCCCAATGTCGACCATCGGCTAATTCACCTGTATCCATTAAATTGCCATTGGATAAGAGCACTGGGTATTGCTGCTTATCTGCAATAATATTAGTGCTAAATACACTCATCACATCCGGGCGATCTTGGTAATAGGTAATTTTACGGAAGCCCTGTGCTTCGCATTGTGTGCAGAAATTACCGCTGGATTGATATAAGCCTTCTAACGACGTATTTTTTTGCGGATAGATACGCGTCACAACGGTTAAGTTAAATTGCTCTGGCACTTGCGGAATAATTAATTGGCTATCGGTTACTTGATAAGCGTCTTGAGTTAAGGCTTTGCCATTTAAACTAAGGCTAATGAGCTCTAAATCTTGCCCGTCTAATAGTAAGGGACTGGCTTGCGGGCTTTGGCGTTGATACTGGGCGGTATTAGTGACTAGGCTAAAATCGTCGCCCAATTCAAATACCAAATCAATCTGCTGTACTTGGTAAGCGGGGGCGTTATAGTCTTTTAAATAAACAGTTTGTGGTTGTCCGTGTTTCATGCAATAAACTTCTCAATTATAAATGATAAAGAGCTTGTCGAATCGCTTGGTATTCTGGATGTTGTGCGTTCAAGTAGCCCAAACGTAATAACAGGTCGATATTGACCAAATTGCAATTATCCTTAAATTCCGTTGTCTGTTCGGTTAAGCGAGCAATATCGGCTAAAGGCAACAATTGGAAACCTAAGACTTCGCCATCGGTATTTTCTGGAACGAAATCATCGGGTAACCAAAGATCGTAAATATAAATCGTGGAATTATCTAAACCACGTCGCCCAACCTGTTGATAACTAACACTACCCACGGCTTGGGCTTGTTGCGCTAACTGCATGGGGATATTGGCTTCTTCTTGGGATTCTTTAATAACATTATCCAGTAGGCTTAACCCCATCGGTTGCCCACCCGCAACAATCTGATCCAGTTTGCCCGGCCAAAACGGTTTATCTAAGGCGCGTGTGCCCACCCACACATAAATACCATCCGCTTTACGCACTAAGCCATTGATATGCACCCCGTAGGTTTTTAAACCGAAAAAACTACTCGCGGCACGTTCAAGCGCTAATTCAGGTGTTTGCTCAAATGCTAAATTAACCGCATAAGGTTCATTGACCCATGTATCAATTACACCTTGTTGATGCAACTCAAACATAACAGCCGCTATCGCTTCGGTGCGGGTTTCATAATTGCTCAACTTAGGATGTAAATAAATCGCATCGGCTTGGGTGACAAATACATCCGGCCAAGCCGCTAACCGCGCTGCAAAAGTAGGTTGTATATAACCGTAAGTGGTTTGTTGTATGCGCCACGGCACAGCAGCGCTAGGCTCAAAATTATTACAGGCACGAATTCGTGCTAAATAGCTCATGCAGCTTTACCCCTAAGGCTTGGTATCATCATAATCAGCGAAGTCTAAGGCTTCGTGGTGTTATTAACTGGCATGAGCTAAAGCATACTACATTAGTGTTCGAGGCGCTCAGCACATTCAATACACAACGTTGCATAGGGTAAAGCCGCTAAACGCCCGCTGCCAATCGCTTGTCCGCATTCGCTACAGATACCGTATTCACCCTCACTTATGCGTTTCAATGCTGCGCGTACTTGTTGCAACTCAGACTGGGTTTCCTCTTGTACGCGAAGCAGCACATCTTCATTTTCACGTTCAATTGCCTGTTCTGGCCAATTAGGGCTGTGTTCTACGCTTAAGTCATGATTTAACACCTTTAAACGTCCCGCTAAACTGGCTTCGAGTTTTTGTAGCTCTTGATATTTGGCATCATCCATTTTTTCTGTTCTCCTTGACGCTATTTAAGTTTTCATCATACTCCATTCTGTTAGCTTAAAAAGCTGTGCAGTACGAACTTGAATTAAAACAAGCAGTAGGAAGTTCATTACCATGCGTTATGTCATAGGATTGTTAGGTTTATTGACTTTAAGCGGTTGTGGTTCACACGCCTTAGATACGCCAGTTAAAACCTGTAAAGCGGTGTTACAAGTGTTAGCGGGTAATCGTGCAATTGAGTTTCAACGTGATTTTCAGGCGGAAGAAAAAGCCGAGCAATTAGATGTGATTTTAGATTTCGTGCTACAAGGCGAGAACATGACTTCGCAAGCGATTTGCACGTACGGTTTAAGCAGTCAGGATATGGATTATCGTAATGCAATGGGCGAATACGCGAATACCCCGACGCGCATGACTATCAACGGCAAACTGATTCCCAGCCGTGATTTGGTACAAGCGGTGAATCGTGCCACCGCTGAAACTGTCGGGTTAATACCCAAAAAATAGACTAGCTTAATAAAGTCGCGTGTGTTTCAACAAACTCACGTACATACGGCACGCTACGGCTACTGCTAAAGCGTGCCACTTCTTCGCTTTTCTCAATTAATACCACGGTCGGGAAACCTCGTACCTTATAACGCCCTGCCAGTTTCAGATTTTCATCTTCTTCGGTATCTACTTTCGCCAGTAACACTTGCCCCTGATAGTCCTCAATGACCTGTTTTAAGACTGGCGCGAGAAATAAACACGGTCCACACCAATCCGCCCAAAAATCCACTAACACGGGTTGGGTGTGTGAAGCGTTTAATACATATTCATCAAACTCAGCAAAGCCTTGAATGTCTCGAATCCACGTTGTTGTCATTGTCATTAATCTAGTTAGTCAATAGGGCAAGTACTGTAATGCAGTTGCCTCACCAATGGTAACTACCCAAGGGCAATAAAGCGATAGACCGTTTGCTTATGTAGGCAATATAATTTTGATATTTTTTAAGATAATCAATGATGAACAATCAAGACGTAAGTATCAGTTGTGAAGCGCTATTAGCCGAATTACCCAAAAAACTGTATCCAAAGAAAAGCAAAATTTTGTTGCCGTTTACAGTTGTATTATTCATTGTAGTGCCACTGACGGCTGTTTCCGCTTGGTTGTATTGGGAGACAAAAGAAAGCTTAATTTTGGGTATTTTAATTTTCTTTACCCACGAAGGTTTTTGCCTACTCAAACAATCACAAGCACATACTGATCATATTAAGTTGATTCCTTGGCAGGCAATTGAAGGATTTGGCATAATGCGCTTTCAATTTCAAACCATTGCAATTTATCAGTTCACTACAACATCAGGACGCAAACGGCCTTGGGCGGGTTATACGTTGCCAAACGCGTTTGAGTATTCTGCGGCCGAGTTATCGTTTTATTTAGAAATGTGTCGTATGTGTTTAGTGGCGGAATCCGCAACAACTGAGCAAAGGGCTTAGTAATTTTTGCTTTAAAATCAATCAATAAAACCTTGTATCGACACAGTTTTCTTGCAAACTGGTATGGGTAAAGCATGCAGTTATGTTGAAAAGTGCCTTATTTAGCCTAACAACAAACTTATTTCCGTCTCTGTTAACCCTGTTACCGCTACGATTGTCTTTAAATCCAAACCATTGGCGTGCATACCTTGAACCATTTTTATAATCGTTTGTTGTTCACTTTCTTGTCGGCCTAATTCTAATACTTCCACCCAACCTTCTTGATGCGCGGTGTCGTAGGAGTTTTTTAGATCGCGGTAATATTTAATACTGTCTTCATACGCCTTGCGTTCTTCAGGGGTGAATTGGGCTAGGTAAATGACTTCATGCGGTTCTTCACCAAACAGTTTTTTAAAACCGAAGTCAGTTAAGGGGTTGAGGTAGACCGATTGCATACTCAATATCCTATGGGTATCGATAATTAAAGGTTAGAAAGAAAAAACATAACGACTTAAATTGTTGTGTTTAGTAATACATCTATTTCCGTTTCTGTTAACCCCGTTACCGCCGCAATTGTTTTTAAATCCAAACCATTGGCATGCATACCCTGAACCATTTTTATAATGGCTTGTTGCTCACCCGCTGCTCGACCTTTTTCCATTCCAATCTGTTCTCCTGCTTCTAAGCCTTCCACCCAACCTTCTTGATGCGCGGTGTCATAGGAATTTTTTAGATCGCGGTAATATTTAATACTGTCTTCATACGCCTTGCGTTCTTCGGGGGTGAATTGGGCTAATTGAGCTAATGCAAACGTACGGTGAAACACTTCTTCATGTAATGTTTGGGGAATGCTGTCTAATTCGGGTAAATGTTTGAAGACATACAACCATTTGTCTTGCAAGGTGACTAATTGTTCAGCGGTCTTGTTAAAGCGTGGTAGTACTAAATAGATAAAGTTCAGCTTGTCATAAAATAAGCGGTTTAATTGATCTTTGAGCTGGGCGTGGTAAATGACTTCCTGCTGTTCATCATCCATAATGAAATCGAGAATACCAATGGTATAAACCGCCTCAAGTTTGTAGTTCCAATCGCCACGTTGTGCTTGCTCTTGTACTGCAAAGGTCGAGTAATAAATACTGCGATCTTTAAAGAACATTTGTTTAACTTTCTGTAGCTCCACAATAAAGCGTTCGCCAGTACTACTAATGCAATTCAGATCAAAGATTGCTTTACGATCTGTGGGGCTAATGCCTTGATATTCATTTTTGGTGTATTGCAATTCGGCAATTTGATGGCGTTCTGGCAATAGAGTATTGAGAAAGCTAATCAGCAAGTCTTTGTGCGGCTCTTCGCCAAACAATTTTTTAAAACCGAAGTCAGTTAAGGGGTTGAGGTAGACCGATTGCATACTCAATATCCTATGGGTATCGTAGAAAGAAAAAACATGACGACTTAAATTGTTGTGTTCAGTAACACATCTATTTCCGTCTCTGTTAACCCCGTTACCGCCGCAATTGTTTTTAAATCCAAACCATTGGTGTGCATACCTTGAACCATTTTTATAATGGTTTGTTGTGCACCTTTCGCTACACCGATTTGCTCACCCTCTTGTCGGCCTAATTCTAAGCCTTCTACCCAACCTTCTTGATGCGCGGTGTCATAGGAGTTTTTTAGATCGCGGTAATATTTAATACTGTCTTCGTACGCCTTGCGTTCTTCGGGGGTGAATTGGGCTAATTGAGCTAATGCAAACGTACGGTGAAACACTTCTTCATGTAATGTTTGGGGAATGCTGTCTAATTCGGGTAAATGTTTGAAGACATACAACCACTTGTCTTGCAAGGTGACTAATTGTTCGGCGGTTTTGTTAAAGCGTGGTAGTACTAAATAGATAAAGTTCAGCTTGTCATAAAATAAGCGGTTTAATTGATCTTTGAGCTGGGCGTGGTAAATGACCTCATGCTGTTCATCATCCATAATGAAATCGAGAATGCCAATAGTATAAACCGCCTCAAGTTTGTAGTTCCAATCGCCACGTTGTGCTTGCTCTTGTACTGCAAAGGTCGAGTAATAAATACTGCGATCTTTAAAGAACATTTGTTTTACTTTCTGTAGCTCCACAATAAAGCGTTCGCCAGTACTACTAATGCAATTCAGATCAAAGATTGCTTTACGATCCGTGGGGCTAATGCCTTGATATTCATTTTTGGTGTATTGCAATTCGGCAATTTGATGGCGTTCTGGCAATAGAGTATTGAGAAAGCTAATCAGCAAGTCTTTGTGCGGCTCTTCGCCAAACAGTTTTTTAAAACCGAAGTCAGTTAAGGGGTTGAGGTAGACCGATTGCATACTCAATATCCTCATATTTTATGATACTTACTCTAGCACAATACTCGCCTACACTAGGTGATGGTATTGTTTTTATGAGATTAACTTTTAATGCTTCAACATCCGCTTCAAAAATTGCCCCGTAAACGAGCCTTCGACTTCGGCAACCTGTTCTGGCGTACCAACTGCAATAATGTTACCGCCACGACTGCCACCTTCCGGGCCTAAATCCACAATCCAGTCAGCGGTTTTAATCACGTCTAAATTGTGTTCAATTACCACGACTGTATTGCCACCGTCGCGGATGCGGTGCAGCACTTTTAGCAACTGGTCGACATCATGGAAGTGTAAGCCAGTGGTAGGTTCGTCGAGGATATAAATGGTTTTGCCGGTTTCGCGTTTGGAGAGTTCTTTAGCGAGTTTGACGCGTTGCGCTTCGCCGCCGGATAGAGTCGTGGCGTTTTGCCCCAATGTGATATACGACAAACCCACGTCCATTAAGGTTTGCAGTTTGCCGTGAATGCTGGGGACGGCGGCGAAAAATTCGCAGGCATCTTCCACCGTCATATCTAACACTTCGCTGATATTTTTACCCTTGTAGCGAATGTCTAAGGTTTCGCGGTTGTAGCGTTTACCGCCACAAACTTCGCAAGTGACATACACATCCGGTAAAAAGTGCATTTCCACTTTAATAACCCCATCGCCCGCGCACGCTTCGCAACGTCCGCCTTTGACATTGAAGGAAAAACGACCGGGTTGATAGCCGCGTGAACGGGCTTCTTGGGTGGCAGCGAAGATTTCCCGAATCGGCGTAAAGACACCGGTATAAGTTGCGGGATTGGAGCGCGGGGTGCGTCCAATCGGGCTTTGGTCAATGTCGATAATTTTGTCAATCTGTTCCGCGCCTAATACTTCACGCATGGGGGCCACTTCCACGCTACTGTCGTGTAAATGTCGCGCTAAATACGGGTACAGCGTGCGATTAATCAGCGTGGATTTACCTGAACCCGACACGCCCGTAACACAGGTCAATAAGCCTAACGGAATTTCTAAATCGACGTGGTTTAGATTATTACCACTTGCGCCCATTACTTTTAAGGTGCGTTCGGGGTTGAATGACGTGCGTTGCGCAGGAATGCTAATCGCACGTTTACCTGATAAGAATTGTCCCGTCACGGAATCATCATTCGCCGCGACCGCTTCTGGCGTGCCTTGTGCAATAATTTGCCCGCCGTGTACACCCGCACCCGGGCCAATATCCACTACATAATCGGCGGAGCGAATTGCATCTTCATCGTGTTCTACCACAATTACGGTATTACCCAAATCGCGTAAGCGGAATAGGGTGCGTAGCAAGCGGTCATTATCGCGCTGATGTAAACCAATCGACGGCTCATCTAACACATACATAACGCCGACCAAGCCCGCGCCGATTTGTGAGGCTAAGCGAATCCGTTGCGCTTCGCCGCCGGACAGGGTTTCGGCACTGCGGCTTAAGGTTAAATAATCCAAGCCGACATTTACCAAGAATTCCAGCCTTAAGCTGATTTCGCGCACGATTTTTTCAGCAATTTTGCCTTGCGTACCGGGTAATTGCAGTGTGCTAAAAAATGCATGGCAATCACCAATCGGCATTTGCGTAATACTGGGTAAGTTCTTAGCGGCAATAAACACATTACGCGCTTGTTCATTTAAGCGTGTGCCTTGGCAATCAGGACAGGCGCGATTTGCTAAAAATTTGGCTAATTCTTCGCGCACGGTATTGGAATCGGTTTCACGATAGCGGCGTTTTAGGTTGTTTAATACGCCTTCAAAACTATCGGCGCGTTTATACAACTGCCCCTTTTGCCCAATATACGTGAAGTCGATTTTCTCCTGCCCACTACCATTTAAAATCATGTTTTGAACCGTCGGTGGCAATTCCTCCCACGGCGTTTCCACATCAAACTGATAATGCTCGGCTAACGACGTTAGCATTTGGAAGTAATACGCATTGCGCCGATCCCAACCGCGTACCGCGCCACCCGCCAAACTTAAATGCGGATTGGCGACCACGCGTTGTGGATCAAAATATTGCTCTACGCCCAAGCCGTCACAAGTGGGGCACGCTCCCATCGGCGCGTTGAAAGAGAATAAACGCGGCTCTAATTCGGTTAACGCCCAACCACAATGCGGGCACGCATAATTTGCTGACAATAGCATTTCACCATTGGCATTAGCATTGGTTAACGGTGCTTCACCTTCCATCGGTGCAATTAAGGCAATGCCATTCGCCAGTTTTAAAGCGGTTTCAAACGATTCGGCTAAACGTAGTTGTAAATCTTCGCGTACTTTGAAACGGTCAACCACCACTTCAATCGTATGCTTTTTGCGTAATTCCAATTCAGGCACAGCATCCAGATCGTAAACCGTGCCATCAATACGGGCGCGTAAATAACCTTGTGCTTTCAATGATTCCAGCAGTTGCACATGCTCGCCTTTGCGCTCTCGTACCACTGGCGCGAGTAGCATGAGCTTACTGCCTTCTGGCAATGCCAATACCTGATCGACCATTTGGCTAACGGTTTGTGCTTCTAAATCAATCTCATGCGTAGGGCAACGCGGCTTACCAGCACGGGCATATAACAAGCGCAGATAATCGTAGATTTCGGTAATCGTACCCACGGTGGAACGCGGATTATGCGAGGTGGTTTTTTGCTCAATGGAAATCGCCGGGGATAAGCCTTCGATATGGTCAATATCCGGCTTTTCCATCATCGACAAAAATTGCCGCGCATACGCAGACAACGACTCCACATAGCGTCGTTGACCTTCCGCAAAAATGGTATCAAACGCCAGCGATGACTTACCCGAACCGGATAAACCCGTAATGACCACCAACTGATCACGCGGTAAGTCTAAGTCAATGTTTTTTAAATTATGAGTACGCGCCCCACGCAGGCGAATGAATTTATCCATCTCGGTTTGCAAGCCTGACACCTAACAAAAAACGAATTTTAACAGGTTCTAGATGGAGATGGGATTGTCATTTTAAAGCTTGGGGTTGGCAAACACTCAGAAGGCAATGAAGCCAACACTGATTAAACTGTAAGTGCCTAAAGCGATTAGACTGCCTTTGACTGCCATTAGCGTTACTACCCGGCGGCTAGGCGTGTGCACATAATCCTCAATAATTACTTGTACCCCTAAACATGCGTGATAAATTCCCAAAATGATAAACAAGCTCAATAACACAGTATTTAACGGTTGTTGAAACCATGCGACAACGCTTTGGTAAGCTTGCTGGCTCAATTTAACCAGTGTGAATGCAAGCCAAATACACAGTGGAATTAAAGCCAATGCGGTGAGGCGTTGCTGCAACCAGTGATGCCAACCGTGTTTAACTGTTCCCAAGCCATAAGCTTTTTTCAATGGCGTTACAAAGCGCATAAACTCAATCCTTTCAATGATAAGCCCGATCATTAGGGAGGGAGAGGCTCGCGCCTTAGCGATAAGCGAATTTAAGTCTCTGTCCTCTCATAACTTAGATTACGCTGAGTTATTATTAAATTTATTGTGTTTAATCAAATCGAGTATTGAAAAATGCAGCCCGTTAGAGATAGAACGCACAGATTTAGAGAAAATTGAGCAAAGCTGCTATGCTTACGCGCTTTTGCAACCCCGAAAAGCACTATGAGTACAATTCCAGCTTGCCCTAAATGTGGTTCTGAATACGCCTATGAAGATGGCGATCTGTATATTTGCCCCGAATGTAGCCACGAATGGTCGAAAAATGCACAAGACGCCACTGCGAGTGATGAGCGCATTATTAAAGATGCCAATGGTAATGTGTTACAAGACGGCGATACCGTAACCGTCATTAAAGACTTGAAAGTCAAAGGTTCATCACTTGTGGTGAAAGTTGGTACTAAGGTGAAAAATATTCGCTTAGTAGACGGCGACCATGACATTGATTGCAAAATTGAGGGTATTGGCCCTATGAGCTTGAAATCCGAATTTGTGAAAAAGGTTTAAGCGCAAAACAGCCTCCCAATTTGTAGGGAGGCTTACAACTGTCGATTATTTAAACATAATAAGTTAGGCAGAGGTTAAGAGCCGCCAAGTATTGGCTTGTGCTGCGGTTTTTGGTTTGGGATGCACTAAACGCAAAATATCACGTAATTTACGCTGTTGTTTATTAGAACATTGGGCTAATTGCGCATCGTCAAATTTTTGCAAAGCAAGCGTGAAGGCTTTTTTAACTTGTTTGGTTAAGGGCTGCTTTGTTTCCAGCCAATAAATATCTACAAAATCAGTTAAATCTTCCGGGTGCTGCATAATAGAAACTAAAGCAGGCGCAATGAGTTGGCTATGCTCGGTGTTGTGGGTACAACGTGTTAACTCACGCATTAAAAGTAACGCAACAGTACGCAAGGCTGGTTGCGCACGTGCCTTTATCGCTAACGCTATAATAGTTTGTGGTGAGTATTGTTTGACCAGCATTTGTAGTCTATAAATCAGCACCTTATTAACCGTGTAACCCTCATTTTCGGGCAATAAATCTGTTGATAGTAGGTGTTGCAAGTTTTCCAAGGCGGAAGTAACCGGGGCATTTATAGTGTAAGGGCTCATAATAATCAATGGGGAGGTATTGGCTGCCATAATTTATCCCAGCGAAACTGTTATCTTCAAATGACCAGACAAGCCTACAACACATTTTAAGAATTCAATGTGTATAGCATGGGGTTTAATATGAATGGAATAGATAGGCGACGGGGAAAAAAACATAACACTGCTTACCACTTACTTGCGCCTTAGCCATTAGGCAACCGTTATATAATAACGGGATGGCATTGAACCATCATCTCAAGTACCCTTCAATGTTCAGTGTTATCAGCACCACCGTCTAAAAAAAACTGACACTAACGTTTTAGACTTTGAAACATCTTAACTCGCAATGACATTACTTTAAGTCAGCCTAGGTTGAACTTGCACCTAGGAATCCCTACTTTCTGCTAATTAACGATTGATTATTTGGCATAAGCTCTATGTTTAATTGTCTAAAGTTGGCAGATTGTAATGTGTATAGCATTAGCTTTTTACTAGTTCAGCAGTGTTTTAGGTAGCTTTGGTGTAAAATCACGGCACTTTTTTAAAGTATTTAAAAGAAGGATGAAAGCATGGTCGCACTGACACAAGCACAAAATGAAGCCATCGTAAAATTAATGCTGCTGGCTCGTTACCAAGATAAAAAATTGTCGCTCACTGAAGAGGCTCAATTTAATCAATATTTAAATGAACTTAACTGGCAAGCGGTCACAGCGGTGGATACCTACGCGATGCGTGAAACGACGGCTGTACGCAAAGCCTTAGATAGCGCGGAGTCTACCCAAGCATTTATGGCACAACAAAACCAAGTCTTAGATTCACAAGATGCAAAAAATGCTGCGCTGGCGATGGTCGAACGTTTACTGTCTTCTGACGGTGTCGTCGATGCGGAAAACCAATTTTTACAACAGCTCAAAACGAGTTTAAATGCTTAATTAGCCGTTTTGCAGCCGTGCGATTCACGGGCGGCTGTTTAATCAGTTAGAAAGGATTTACTGATGTCTCAATACCCCGCTAGCACACAAGCATTATTAGATAAAGCCACACAAATCAGCGGGCATGGCTTCGATATTGTTTATGATTTAAATTTACCTGTTTCTTCTAGTGTCCGTTTGGCTGGCAAAGAAGGACGTGAACGACATGAAATTGTGTTACGTCTACCCAGTGATGAGAATAACTATTTAATTGCTTGGCAAGCGGCGTTTGTTTTGCAGCAATTTCAAACGCCAGATGCAGAAGCCACTCATTTGCAGCCGAATGCGTCACAATTAGCAGCTGTCAAAGCGGAATTGTTGGATATGCATCCCTCTATTCCGATTAATCAACGTGATGCCTTTACTGATCATGTGATCGGTGGAGTATTAACGCAATTGCGTTCAGTGCCTTTGGGTTTATTGGTGGATATTCAAATTCATCGAGACTACCCCGAGTTACATGCCACGCAAAAGCAATCCTTGATTAATGATGTGGTCGAACATATTGCCTGTTTGCAATTAACGCCGGATATGTTTCCACGTACGTTAGTACGCGCGAATCAAGTGATGAATGCTACCCAAGCTTTGATGGTGGCGGAGTTGTTTGATATGCCGGATATATTCGAGCCGTATCGTACGGTGGGTATGGAACCCGCCGCCCGTTTATTATTAGATGTGTGTATGAATCAAATTTTTGATAATACTACACAGCGGCAGCTAATTGATTTCTGGGGGCGTAACCTCGGAATTGATAAGTGGTACCGCTGGCTTTAATTGTGCTTAGCTAATGTGTTAAGGGCTTGGCTTTAATTCCAAGCTCTTGCACGATTTAATCCGCGTAATAATGAAAAGCCTAAAGCGGGTTCTAAGCGGCTAGCCGCTTCTTTCAGTTCACGGTTGCTTTGCCAATTGGCCTGTTTCGTGGCCACAATCACCCAATTATTACTATTAGTGGAAATAACGCGTATATCTGCAAAGTGTTCCGTTAAAGCCGCGTGTAAATGTGGGTCTTGTTCGTGTTCATCCCAACAATTTAAGGCTAAACAACCGCCTGCTTTTAGTTGTTCAGCACAACGCGCAATAAAATCATTTTTTAATTGCACTTGGTCTATGCCTTCGGCGTGATACAAATCCGAAAAGATTAAATCGACCTTACGCAAGTTATTGTCTAATAAAACATTGTCTGCATTCGCATGCATCATTTCAATGCGCTTGCTGCGTGGTACGTAGAAAAACTGTTGGGCAATCTCAATGACGGCTGAGCGTAATTCGACCACGGTTATATGCAGATCAGGTTTATAGTGAAACAGGGCATTAACCAAACTGCCGCCGCCTAAACCTAACACTAATACGCGTTTGGGTTGGCAAAACAGTAAGCTTAATAACATGGCTTGTGTGTATTCGTATTGCAGAACATGCGGTGCGGCTTTTAAACAGCAACTTTGTTCGTCGCCTGCGGCAAATGACAAGTAGCGGCAATCGCCATCATCAAATACATAAATAAAGCCGTATTCATCTTCAGCAGCGTGTAATAGTTTTAACTGTGACATGGGGACGCAGTATAACAGCTTGGCTTGAGTTGCTGTCGGGTGATTTGCATAATAACTTGCTTAAAAAATAGGATAATGCAATGCCCAAATACTTTCTGATGGCTCACCCACACACGCCGGAATTACGTGTACAGCAATTAAACGGCGAAGTTACGCACCTCGCTAATGGCGATTGGCAATTTCAGTATAGGTTACACGGCAATTTAACTGATTTAAAACTACCCGCACCCAGCCAAGCCAAAGCACAAGACGGCTTGTGGCAACACACTTGCTTTGAAGCCTTTGTGCAAGTGCAAGGTGTTGCCGCTTATTATGAATTTAATTTTTCGCCTTCTAGCGAATGGGCGGCGTATGCGTTTACGGCTTATCGAGAACGTGATTTATCGTGGCAAGCTTCAGCAAGCCCTTGCATTCAAACCGAGTATGTCAATGATGCGCAGTTAGTTTTAACAGCAACCATACCCGCTGCATTATTGCCTGCGAAGGCAAGCGATCAGGGTTGGCGTATTGGGTTAACAGCGGTGCTGGAAGATAATCAAGGCCATAAATCGTACTGGGCTTTAAGCCATGTGGCGACGAATCCCGATTTTCATCAGGCGGCCAGTTTTATTGCCACGCTTTGAAAGATAAGCCCCGCTTAATGATTTAAACGGGGCGTTATGTTATGGACTCAACGCTTACACGTTCATAATTTTAATGGTCGGGAATTTAGTGCTGTAGTCTTTGTTCTGACGGGCTAAACGAGCACTAGCTTTACGCGCAATGTCCTTATAAATTTTTGCCACTTGGCTATCAGGATCGGCCGCCACGCTTGGATTACCGTTATCGGCTTGCTCACGGATTTTAATATCCAGCGGTAGACCGCCTAAGTAATTAACATCGTATTGATCTGCCATGCGTTGACCGCCACCTTCGCCGAAAATATGTTCGGCATGTCCGCACTGGCTACAAATATGAATACTCATATTTTCCACCACACCGAGAATCGGCACTTCGACTTTCTCGAACATTTTTAAGCCTTTACGCGCATCCAATAAGGCAATGTCTTGTGGCGTCGTGACAATTACCGCACCCGATACTGGGATTTTTTGCGATAAGGTTAATTGAATATCACCTGTGCCCGGTGGTAAGTCAATGACTAAATAGTCTAAATCGCCCCATTGCGTATCGCCTAATAACTGTTCCAAGGCTTGCGTCACCATCGGTCCGCGCCAAATCATGGGGGTATCTTCTTCAATCAGGAAACCAATCGACATGGCTTTAATACCGTGGTTTTCCATCGGCTGTAAGGTCTTACCGTCTTCAGACTGCGGTTGACCACTAATGCCCAACATGCGCGGTTGGCTAGGACCATAAATATCCGCGTCTAAAATACCCACGCTTGCGCCGTCCGCTTTCAGGGCTAAGGCTAAATTAACCGCAGTGGTGGATTTACCCACGCCGCCTTTACCAGAGGCCACTGCAATAATATTTTTAATGCCGTCTTTACGCTTAACGCTTTTTTGCACGGCGTGCGCTGCCACTTGCATTTCCACGCTGACTTGTGCATCCGCAATACCCGCAGCGGCTAATGCGCTTTGAATCTCTTGTGCTAATTCAACGCGGTATTCCCCTGTAGGATAACCCTGTACCACGCGCACGCTGACTTGCTCGCCGTCGGTATTAATCTCTTTTACTTGGTTTAGGCTGACAATATCTTGCTGTAAATAACGATCTTGCACACCTTTTAAAACCGCTTCCACTTGCTCGCGGGTTACTGCTGCCATTCCGATCTCCTCAAACACTCTGTATAAGTCGGGGCAATTCTAGCGCATTGCCCCCCGTAGCAAAATAAGCAGTTACTTATGTAGGAGATTAAGCCCAGCGCCCCACGATTAATTTGCCATTAGGTTTTTGTTCCATGAGTGTAGTGCGGGCGCTATAGCGAGAATCCACCATATAGCTGGGTTCGGAGGCATAAGTCACGACGGATTTAGTAACACGTCCGTTCGTATCAAAGTCGACGGTGACTTCTTCGGAGTAAGTATTGACAATCGCTAAGCCGACCCCTTCCACACTGGTAGCAGAAGAAGCGTCACGCACATCATCGTAAGAACCCACTGCCAGAATTAAGCGTTTAGTACGTCCGGCAGTATCTTTATCAACCTTAACCACGGTAACGGTATGATCGAACGAACCGTTGCCCGTATGATCAATGAAAATCATATTGCCCGCACTTAATTGGTTAATGGGAATTTCGGGCTTACTGCTATCGCCGCGATTGTCCATTGCGGGATTCCAGTTATAAATGCGAGTACAGGATTTAGCCACTTGATTCGCACTAATTTCGGGGTAGTGCACACTTACGCCGTATAATAGGGAGTGTTGTGGATCAAGCTGTTGCACCGCTTTAATGACTTCATAACCCGGGCGGTTCATACGGATGCCGCTTTGTAATAAGCGATCCACGCGGCTGAACATACCTTGGGTCTTTTCAACGGTGGCAACAATCCAGCGTTTTTCGGGAGCGCCTTTTAATACCGGATGCGGTAACTTGATCATGCGATCTTCGGCTAATTGCTTACGGAATTGATCCATAAAAAATAGCGCGAGATTTTTGCAATCGCCTTCAACGTTATTCCGTTTCATGACCTGCCAATAGTTGCCCACAAATTGTCCGTAAGCTTGACGAATTTCGGAACTTGACCAGTTAAAGTTTTCAGAACTGCTACGAATTACAATTTCCGGTAAGCCTAAGCGTCGAAAGTCGGATAAATAAGCCAGTGGATCAGCCGCTTTAACGGCGGGTGGGCGTAAATCCAAGCCACTTACTGCTTTGTCTAAGGCGGCTAAGGTAGTGTTATTAACCTTGCCCGTGACAGGTAAGCCTTGCGCTTGTTGGAAATCTTCCACGGCGGCTTGTGTCATACCACCAAAACTACCATCGGCTTTACCCTTGAGATAGCCTAGTCTACCTAAGGCATATTGTACGGCAACCACCGCAGTATTCTTGCTACCACGAACTAAATCGGTGCTTAAACCATTGGGTAGGGCAGCTTTTAAAGCGTTATCTTTTAATTGCATAGAATTATTCGCTGATATTAAAGATGGATTAGGAATAGAGGTTGCTAATTCGCGCAAGGCTGTTACCATGCGCCCGGCTAGGATTGGATTTGTCAATGTCCCTAATTTGATAGATGAAGGTGAACCGTTTATACCTATCTCGGCTGGCTACAGGCTCGGTTAATGAGGATTGGTTCATTTTTTGCAGAAACACAATACGGGGAAGGGTCATCATCCTGAGTTACCTTGTTGAGTGTGCTAGGTACGCAGCATACCTAAGCGCCGCTAGGCTTAACAAGTATCTTAATTTACATGCTGAATACCTGATCTATGCGCTAACTTGCTTTATAATGGGGCTTCACGCGCTGAGAGAATCATCAAAATGGAGAGATGTCTGAATGTATCAACATATTAAAGTTCCGGCACAAGGCGAAAAAATCACAACTAACGCCGATTTTTCCCTGAACGTTCCGAATAATCCGATTATTCCTTTTATCGAAGGCGATGGTATCGGTTCTGATATTTCACCCGTCATGATTAAAGTGGTTGATGCAGCCGTACAGAAAGCTTACGCGGGGCAACGCAAAATCTCTTGGATGGAGATCTATGCTGGGGAGAAAGCGACACAGGTTTACGGTGAAGATGTATGGCTTCCAGACGAAACTGTAGATGCAGTTAAAGAATTTGTCGTGTCTATCAAAGGCCCTTTAACCACACCAGTAGGCGGTGGCATTCGTTCTTTAAATGTTAAATTACGTCAAGATTTAGACTTATACGTTTGTTTACGTCCTGTGCGTTATTACGATGGTGTTCCCAGCCCTGTAAAACACCCTGAAAGAACCGATATGGTAATTTTCCGCGAAAATGCGGAAGATATCTATGCCGGTATTGAGTGGGCCGCTTTCAGCCCAGACGTACAAAAAGTCATTAACTTCTTACTGAACGACATGGGCGTTACCAAAATCCGTTTCCCTGAAAGCTCGGGTATCGGCATTAAGCCTGTTTCTAAAGACGGCACACAACGTTTAGTGCGTAAAGCCATTCAATATGCGATTGATAATGATCGTGATTCAGTTGCCTTAGTTCATAAAGGTAACATCATGAAATTTACCGAAGGCGCATTCAAAAACTGGGGCTATGAATTAGCTAAAGAAGAATTCGGCGCGGTTGAAATTGACGGCGGTCCGTGGTGTTCAATGAAGAACCCAAAAACGGGCAAAGAAATCATCGTTAAAGACGTGATTGCCGATAACTTCTTGCAACAAATTCTGTTACGTCCACAAGACTACTCAGTAGTTGCAACCTTGAACTTAAACGGCGATTTCGTGTCTGATGCTTTAGCAGCTCAAGTGGGTGGTATTGGTATTGCACCGGGTGCTAACTTGTCTGATACCATTGCCATGTTTGAAGCGACTCACGGAACTGCACCTAAATTCGCAGGTATGAACATGGTAAACCCAAGTTCTATTATTCTGTCTGCCGAAATGATGTTACGCCATATGGGTTGGTTAGAAGCCGCTGACCTCATCAATAAAGGCGTTTCTGGGGCTATTTCTTCCGGTCGTGTAACCTTTGACTTCGCACGCGAAATCGACGGTGCTGAAGAAATTAGTACGGATGAATTCGGTGATAACATCATTGAAAACATGTAACTCAACCCACATTAAGTAATTAATGTAGTGGATGATACAGGCAGCCAAAAGGCTGCCTGTTTTTTTATAAGCTTACCCTTGTTTTTTCAGGAAGTTGTACCAATTTAGGCTAGGATTAGTGACAGCAGTCCATGAAAGCGTTTATAACCGTTGTTTAGAAACGTGCAAATGGGGCTTAGGGGTATTGAATGGCGCAGAAACAAAAAGACAATGATTCTACTCGGCAAGATTCCGGCGTAGCGGTGCAGGAATCCCGTCCGGTGGTGAAAGAACCACCGCGCTTTAAAGTTATACTATTAAACGATGATTTCACCCCAATGGATTTTGTAGTAGAAGTACTACAGCACTTTTTTAGTATGGATCGCGAGAATGCAACCCGCGTCATGCTAAATGTTCACACGAAAGGTAAAGGGGTTTGTGGGGTCTACACTCGCGATATCGCAGAAACCAAAGTTGCGCAAGTCAACCGATTTGCGCGGGAACATCAGCATCCTTTGCTGTGTACGATGGAAGAGGCATGAAATATGTTAAGCGCTGAAGTCGAATATTCAATCAACACCTTATTCCGTGATGCGCGGGATAAACGCCATGAATTTGTAACTGTTGAACATCTTTTATTGGCAATGCTGGATAATCCCAGCGCGGCTGAAGTCTTGCGTGCGGTGAATGCGGATATTCCTCAATTACGGCGCGAACTGGAACAATTCGTAAACGAAAACACGCCTTTAATTCCCATGGGCGATTCTAAGCGTGAAGTGCAACCCACCCAAGGTTTTCAACGGGTAATTCACCGAGCCATTTACAGTGCGCAATCGGCGCGTAAAGGTGAAGTGACCGGCGATGTCATTTTGGTGTCTATTTTTGGCGAACCGGATTCACATGCGGTTTATTTTTTAGCACGCCAAGATGTAGCACGCTTAGATGTGGTGCATTATGTGGCGCATGGCTTGCGTAAAGACGATGAAGATGCGCGTGATGAACAACGCAATACTGAAGCCAATAGCAATAGTAACCAAGGTGAAGATGCTGAAATGGGCGAAAGCGCTAAGCCTTTGGATAAATACGCAACTAACCTAAATACCCAAGCGTTAGAAGGCAAAATTGATCCGCTAATTGGACGTGATGCCGAAATTGAACGCACCGTACAAGTATTATGTCGCCGTCGTAAAAATAACCCCTTATTAGTGGGTGAAGCAGGTGTGGGTAAAACCGCTATTGCTGAGGGCTTAGCCAAACGTATTGTGGACGGTGAAGTACCCGAAATTTTAAGCGATGCAGTCATTTACTCGCTAGATATGGGTACTTTATTAGCCGGTACAAAATATCGCGGGGATTTTGAAAAACGCTTGAAAGCCGTTTTGAAACAGATTAAGCAAGAACCGAATGCAGTGTTGTTTATTGATGAAATCCATACCATTATCGGCGCAGGAGCGACTTCTGGTGGAACGATGGATGCGTCTAATCTGATTAAACCGGTATTGTCCTCTGGCGAATTGAAATGTATTGGTTCAACTACATTTCAAGAATATCACAGCATTTTTGAGAAAGACCGAGCTTTGGCGCGTCGCTTCCAAAAAATTGATGTGAATGAACCTAGTGTAGAAGAAACCATTGAAATTCTGAAAGGCTTAAAATCCCGCTTTGAAGTACATCATAATGTACGTTATACCTTCCAAGCGCTGAAAGCAGCGGCAGAATTGGCAGCGAAATACATTAATGATCGGCACTTACCGGATAAAGCGATTGATGTGATTGATGAAGCAGGTGCGAACCGTCAATTACAGCCTGCCAATTCACGTAAGAAAACGATTACGGTTACTGATATTGAAAATATCGTGGCGAAGATTGCGCGTATTCCGCCTAAATCGGTTTCAACTTCGGATATGCAAGTGTTGCGTAACTTAGAACGTGACCTAAAAATGGTTATCTTTGGTCAAGATGCCGCAGTCGAGCAGTTAACCGCCGCTATTAAAATGGCGCGTTCAGGGTTACGTGATGACACCAAACCGATTGGGTCATTCTTGTTTACTGGTCCTACGGGTGTAGGTAAGACCGAAGTGTCTAAGCAATTAGCTTTGCGTTTAGGCATTGAATTACTGCGCTTTGATATGTCCGAATACATGGAGCGGCATACGGTTTCCCGTTTAATCGGTGCGCCGCCGGGCTATGTAGGTTATGACGAAGGTGGTTTATTAACCGATGCTGTCAATAAACATCCGCATGCGGTGTTATTGCTGGATGAGATTGAAAAAGCGCATCCTGATGTCTTTAACTTGTTACTGCAAGTCATGGACCATGGCACATTAACCGATGCCAATGGGCGCAAGGTTGATTTCCGTAACGTGATTTTGATTATGACCAGTAATGCTGGGGCGGAAAATATTAGCCGTAAGTCGCTAGGCTTTACTTTACAGGATCATAGTTTGGATTCGGGTGAAGCGGTAAATCGTGCATTTAGCCCTGAATTCCGTAACCGTTTAGATGCGATTATTAGTTTCAATCCATTAACACCAGACGTAGTGGCTTCCGTTGTTGATAAGTTCATTATCAAATTAGAAGCACAACTTGAACCGAAAAAAGTGGTATTAGTGGTGAGTGATGCGGCCCGCCGTTGGTTGGCTGATAAAGGTTATGACCGCTTAATGGGCGCACGGCCAATGGAACGTGTGATTCAAGAACACATCAAAAAACCATTAGCCGATGCTATTCTATTCGGTGAGTTAAGCCAAGGTGGACGGGTAGAGGTGTCAGCCGATGCTACGGGGTTAGTGCTCGAAATGCACGGTCTGGAAACAGAACCAGCCTAGTAAAAAGAACCTATAGAAAACACAAGACCAATGCGCCCTTAGGGGCGCATTTTTATTTATTGCGGTAACTAATACGACCTTTGGTTAAGTCATATGGGGTTAATTGTACCGTCACACGGTCGCCGGTCAGGATGCGAATGTAATTTTTACGCATACGACCTGAAATATGAGCGTTTACAATATGACCATTGTCTAACTCAACTCGGAATGTAGTATTCGGTAAGGTTTCAACTACCGTACCTTCCATTTCAATATAATCTTCTTTTGCCATAATCTTAAAAATCAGTCTTTCATAATAAACGGCGTATTATCCTTGCATAACGCTAGATGACAAGCTCTTTTTAGCCAAGGGGTTGGGAATTACCGTTTAAATTCATAAACGCTACACACTCGCCCGTTAATAGTAGTACATCCTGCGAAATTTAGCAGATGGCTTTATCTCTACGAGCTTTAAACCTACACTTAGCAGCATGATATGTCATAAAGGAATAACAATGGACACAACTTCTATACGGATTTGGGATTTACCCATTCGTATCTTTCATTGGACATTAGTTGCCAGTATTGGTTTCGCTTGGTTTACAGCAGAAACGGGCGGCAATTGGATGGAATGGCACGAACGTACCGGCATTTTTATTTTATCCTTAGTGATTTGGCGCATTATTTGGGGCTTTGTGGGCAGTGATACTGCTCGTTTTACACAATTCTTAAAGTCGCCGTTTTATGCTTTACATCATGTGCAAGAAATGCGGCAACAAGCGACAGCTTATCATGCGGGGCATAATCCGCTGGGGGCTTGGATGGTAATTGCCTTATTAGCCATGATTTTAGTGCAGGGGATGACTGGGCTATTTGCAACAGATGATATTGCGACTGAAGGGCCTTTAGCGCACTTGGTGTCCAGTTCAACCTCGGAAACGTTAACCCGCTTACACCACTTAGGCTTTAATATTATTATGATTCTAGCCTCTATTCATGTTGCGGCGGTGTTATTTTATCGCTTTGCCAAACATACTAATTTAATTAAGCCGATGGTATTAGGCACAGCCGATTGGCCCAATGCACAACAACCACAACCAGAAAAATTGCAATTCAAAGCAGCGTGGATTGGCTTAGTATTGTGGGTTGGGGTGTATGTGATCTTGAATTTAGTGTTGAAGTTGGCAGCTTAACTGCCAACTTTGTATACAAATTTAGTCTTTTTTGTATTCTTTATGGCAAGCTTTGCAAGATTCACCGACTTTACCGAATTGAGGTTTGAGGGCGTCAATGCTAGTTGCCGTTTTTGCAGATTCTGCTAAAGCAGCCGCTTCAGTTTGAAAAGTTTCCATTTTCTTTTTGAAATCATCCATATTTTTCCAGATTTCTTCTTTAGCTTCAGTATCGCCTTTGTCAGAACCCTCAATGAAGCCGTTCATAGGGAATTTGCTTAAAGTGGCAACAGCTTCGGCATTTTTGGCAAAGTCAGCAGCGTTGTATTCTTTTTCGCCTTTAACCATGCCAGCCAATGGACCAAAATGATAAGCAATCATATGAAACGCGTCTTTACGGTATTCAATTGCAGCTTCTTCTGGAGATTTTTTTTCGTTAGCAACGACATTGCTCATTATAGCAACGCTGGCAACACCTAATGCGATAACTAAAGTTTTTTGAAAAATATTCATTAAGTTAGCTCCTGTTAAAATATTAAACGCCAAAATTATTGTTTAAAAATAGATCGAATTTTATCAATCAGTACATAAAGTGGCGAATAGTGATTATAAAGCGGGGTTAGGTTTCCGTTGAAGGTTTTTTTAAAACGGTTAATGCCTTGTAATGTAGGATCAGTTGTGTTCAAAGCATATCCACCCCAATCATAATGGGTAAACCCCTGTTTTTTAAAGTGTCGAATGCCCTGCCAATGTAAGCAACGGTTTGCATGTGCCATAGCCTGCTTCAAGTTATTGTCTGTGTATTTAACGGGCGAACTGGCTGATAATAATAAAGAAACAGTGTGGGTTGCAGGCGAAACTAAATAGAAGTGAGCAATGAACGGTGTGCCTTGGTAATCCGCACTAAAGATCTGATAATGTTGGGGATCTAGGCTTTGGATGTCCGCTAATTTTAGCATGGCAAGCCCTCTTGCTTGAGCAAAGCGTTGATAAAGCTGCATGAAAGCCAGTAAATTCGTATTGGTATTTAATTCAAATAAATGATCACGTTCACAACGCCGTATTTGATTGCGGGTATCTTTTGGAAAGTTTTGGAAAATTTCGCTTTCACTAGGCTTCAGATCTGTTATTAAGGTATGACGGTATTCTGTACTAAAGCCTTTCGGTTTTGTGGCTTGATAGCAATCCATATATGCGGTTGCTGTTAGATAGTGTGTAATGTTACTAGCGAGCGTGTCTTGAAAATAATATTTGCGCAAACGAATGCCGTGCCGTTTTTGTTGCAATAGCATAATTCAACCTGATCATTATGGGGTTTTATAAGCGGAATTGTGGAAATGATGTAGGTAAATTGCCTAGTCTGGACTAGATAAAAGGCGGGTAATTAAGGCATCAAATGATTAAGCTGCTTTACCTATCATCGGATAAAGCAGCTTGTGTCTTTTAATTTATTTGCCGTCTAAAAAGTTTTTGAGCATTTCATGCCCGTATTGCGTAAGAATGGATTCTGGGTGAAATTGCACACCTTCAACAGCTAAGGTTTTATGCTTAACCCCCATGATTTCATCTATCTTACCATCCGGGGTTTGTGTCCACGCCGTGATTTCCAAGCAATCCGGTAAGCTGGCTTGCTCAATCACTAAGGAATGATAACGTGTTGCTTCTAAGGGATTGGCTAAATTACTGAATACACCCCGATTCTGGTGATACACCATTGAGGTTTTGCCGTGCATAATTTCTTTAGCGCGAATAATACGCCCACCAAAGGCTTGCCCAATGGATTGATGCCCTAAACACACGCCTAAAATCGGAATTTTTCCGGCATAATTCAATAAAGTAGGAATAGAAATACCTGCTTCATTGGGGGTACAGGGACCCGGGGAAAGCACAATTTTATCCGGTGCGATGTCGGCAATCGCTTCTACTGGAATTTCATCATTGCGCACCACTTGCACATCAGCGCCTAACTCACCTAAATATTGTACAAGGTTGTAGGTAAAACTGTCGTAGTTATCCACCATTAAAATACGCATGCTTTGCTCCTACTTATGCTTGCCGTTTAAACCGGATAAAGCGCTACTGGCAGCACGAAACACCGCACGCCCTTTATTCATGGTTTCTTGCCATTCCATCTCGGGAATCGAGTCATACACGACCCCCGCACCCGCTTGTATATGCAATTGCTCGTCTTTAATCACAGCGGTGCGAATCGCAATTGCCGTATCCATATTGCCGTTCCAAGCTAAATAACCCACTGCACCTGAATAAATGCCACGTTTGACGGGTTCGAGTTCGTCAATAATTTCCATTGCGCGAATTTTCGGTGCACCGCTAACCGTGCCTGCGGGGAAGGTGGCGCGTAATACATCCATTGCGTTTAGGTTTGGCAATAATTTACCCGTAACATTCGACACAATATGCATAACGTGCGAATAACGCTCGACAATCATTTTATCAGTGAGCTTAACTGAGCCGATTTCACTCACACGTCCGGTGTCATTGCGCCCTAGATCAATCAGCATTAAGTGCTCGGCAATTTCTTTGGGGTCATTTAATAGCTCTTGTTCTAGCGCTTGGTCACGGGCTTCGGTATCGCCGCGTTTACGTGTGCCTGCAATCGGACGCACGGTAATCAAGTCATCTTCTAAGCGTACTAGAATTTCGGGCGATGAGCCGACGATATGAAAATCACCTAGATTTAAAAAATACATATAAGGCGAGGGATTCAGACGGCGTAAAGCCCGATATAAATCCAGCGGCGGGGCGGCAAACGGAATGCTCATACGTTGTGATAACACTACTTGCATAATATCACCCGCTTTAATGTATTCCTTAGCTGCTAATACCGCGTCCTTAAAGCCTTGTTCGGTAAAGCCGGAAATGAAATCGCTCTCATCTATTTGCGTGGCTTTGGCTACAGGTTGATATAAGCGCCGTGCCTCTTGCAATTGTCGTTCTAATTTATCCAACTTTTGTTGGGCTTGTGAATATTCGCCTGCACCTGCATGCACAATTAGGTGTAATTCACCGCGTAAATTGTCGAATACCACTAACTCTTCGGACACCATTAATAAAATGTCAGGTGTACCGATTGGGTCGGGTTTATCGCGTCCTATTGCTAATTTTTTCTCAATATAACGAATGGTTTCATAGCCAAAATAACCCACCAAGCCGCCATTAAAACGTGGCAAACCTTCAATGTCGGGGACTTGATATTGTTGCTGGAATTCCGTAATCCAAGCTAACGGGTCGTTAACTTCAATCTGTTCGATTGCTTGGTAAGCACGGTGAATTTCAACCCTATGACCGTAGACCTTAATAATGGTTTGGGCGGGTAAGCCGAGCATGGAGTAACGCCCCCACTTTTCACCACCTTGTACTGATTCAAATAAGTAAGAGTAGGGTGCGTCTGCCAATTTGAGATAGGCACTTAAAGGGGTGTCTAAGTCGGCTAGAATGGTACGACGTACCGGAACACGGTTAAAACCTTGGGCAATATACGAATTAAAGCTGTCCTGATGCATGAGCAGATTCCAAATAAAACGGGTCACGAAACAAATTCAAGCGTAATGCTTATTAGAAGAATGCTAGGAACGCCATCGCCACGTTTTAAACTGAATCTGTTTCATTGCAGGCAGTTATCAGGTTGTTAGAAAGTGCCTTAAAGTCTATCACAGGGTTTTTAGAACTGTTATGAAAATTATGCATTGCCTCGGGGGTTGTGCAAATTTTAGATTCAGTATTGGTAGAAAATTGCTTAATTTCTTATTAAAAATGGCTGTTAAATGATGAGCTGTCTTATTTCACCGATGAGTAAAAATTAAAAAAAGTCCGGTCATGCTAGTATCAGTGCAGCAATGACAAATAGTTAATGTTTAAGTAAATAGATAGGGTATTTATTTGATAAATAAGCTATTTGCCCGGGTTGTGCTGTTTTCTAGCTAACACTAATCACAAAGCTTTGATTCCACAAGCAATCGCTAGAACTGGCACGGTGCTTAAGCCAAGCGGCTTAATGCTTGTTATTTTTCTTTGAAATTTTATAGGCTTGTTTGTGAATACATTATCTTTTTTCCCTAGAAAGAAATTATCCGCCGCCATTATGTTATTAATGGGTTCATTAGCCGGACAATCTGCGTTTGCCCTATCTCCGCCTAATATTACGGTTGATATTAAATGGAATACTAACTTTAATGGCGTGACAGATATCATGAACGCCTTTAACGCTGCACGTCGGGCAGAGGAGCAACAACTGGGCTTGCCTGCGAATGCCTTGGGTAACTTAGTGTTGCCAAGTCAAACCGTTTGGGCGGGTATGTCAGACGATGCCAAAGCACTATTTTTAATTAATGCAGAACGCACAGCGCGTAACAATATGCAGCCGGGGGTGTTGGGTTTACCTTATGCAGGTGTTGAGCGGCATGTGGATGAGGTAGCGCGTGATTATGCTCAATTGCTGCATGATTTGAGTAAAACCGGTCACTATCAGCCTTCCAATAATCCGGATGTCGATAATCCTAGCAAGCGTTTGGATAATGGGGTGGGAGCAAGCTGTCGTGAATTTTTGTCTCGCTCGGAAAATTTAGCCTATTTTTCTGCTTATAGTAGTCAGCCCATTGGCGCGAGCAGTGTGCCTTTACCCCTAGAACGTGCCATTTATGCATGGATTTATGATGATTCGACCAGTCAATGGGGGCATCGGGAAGCTGTCTTGTTGCAAGATACAACCCTAACTAATAATCCGTGGGGGTATCACAATAACAATGGCTCAGCCGCACATGAAGGCTTCTTAGGATTTCATGTATTAGGTTCGACGAGCTATAAACCGTTTGGTGAGCCTCCCGCTAACATGCCTTATAGTTACGGGGTGGCTATTGTCATGAATATTTATGACCCACTAAGCGATGCTGCTGCCGTGAGCAATGCTTGTGGCTATGATGTGACCGTACGGACGGAAGATTTGCCAACAACTACCCCCATTAATCAAGCGCCTAAAGCCGTAGCAGACAGTGCTACAGTAGACTATGGGCAATCGGTTAGAATTAATGTATTAAGTAATGATAGCGATCCAGATAACGATACCTTAACAGTCCAAAGTTTTACGAACCCTGCGCACGGTACGGTTAGTAAAGATTCGCAAAATGTACTGACTTATACGCCAGCCATAGGGTTTAGTGGCGCAGATAGTTTTACGTACACGATTAGTGATGGTAAAGGGCATACAGCGGTCGCTACAGTTAATTTAATAGTAAACGCCCCGCCCAATGGTGCGCCTACAGCAGTAGCAGATACGGCAACAACAACTTATGGTACACAGGTTACTATCCAAGTGCTTAGTAACGATACTGACCCTGATAATGATTTGTTGACCTTAATTGATAGTACTAATGGCACCAATGGCACTGTATCGTTTAGTGATAGCGCAATTACCTATAAACCAAATGCAGGGTTTAGTGGGGAAGATAGCTTTAGCTATACCATTACTGACGGGCATGGGCACACCGCTATTGGGCAAGTCAAAGTTACCGTAGGTGCTGCGCCAAATCGTGCGCCGACCGCAGTTACTGATACCGTGACAACAAATTACGGTGCGGCGGTTACCATTAACGCCTTAAGTAATGACACCGACCCAGAAAATGATACGTTAACAGTAACGGGTAATACACAAGCCAGCAATGGCACGGTCACCCGTTCGGGCAACACGTTTACTTATACACCACGCTCAGGCTTCAGCGGTGCGGATAGCTTTAGCTACACGATTAGCGATGGTAAAGGTAACGCTGCTACTGGGTTAGTCAATGTAACCGTAGGCGCTGCACCAAATCGTGCGCCGACCGCAGTTACTGATACCGTGACGACGAATTACGGTGCGGCGATTACCATTAACGCCTTAAGTAATGACACCGACCCAGAAAATGATACGTTAACAGTAACGGGTAATACACAAGTCAGCAATGGCACGGTCACCCGTTCGGGCAACACGTTTACTTATACACCACGCTCAGGCTTCAGCGGTGCGGATAGCTTTAGCTACACCATTAGCGATGGTAAAGGTAACTCAGCCACAGGTACGGTTAATATTACGGTAGGTGCAGCACCTGTTGATAATAAAGCGCCGATTGCTGTTAACGATACTATTAGCACCACAATGGGCGTGCCGGTATTGGTAAATTTGTTAGCAAATGATTCTGATCCCAATGGCGACAAAATCGCGCTAAAAACCTTAAGCAATCCAAAAAATGGCAAGCTCTATCGGATGAACGATAGCTATATTTTCTATTTCCCGAATGCGGGGTTTGTTGGTAAAGATAGCTTCACGTATACGATTACCGATAGTAAGGGTGCTACATCTACGGCATCCGTGGCGATTACGGTTGCACCTGCTAATAGATTACCCGTGGCAAAAAATGACGTAGTAACCGCCAAAAGCGGTAAGGCGGTTATGTTAAATTTGTTAGCAAATGATTCTGATCCAGATGGTGATGCATTAACAGTATTAGGTGCAACAGTACCCAGTCATGGCTCTATTCGCTGGCAGGACAAAAAGACGATAATTTATACCCCGCGTGCCGATTACACGGGTTGGGATAATTTTGCTTACACCATTAGTGACGGCAAAGGCGGTTCAGCGTTAGCGTTTGTCTCCGTGTGGGTTAGTAAATAAGTGTATTGATGCTATTGGTGATTTGCCCTGTGTTTGCACAGGGCAATATTGGATTAATGACTAGCCGTTGTGCCAATACCATCACCCGTTTGCTGAATCATCCATAGTAATCCAACGCCTAACGACATAATGGCGGCTGCCAGTAATAAGCCGCCTTGGTATGAACCTGTCGCATCGGCAATATAACCCGTTAATGCGGGGGCAATGATTTGTGCAACCCCATAGCTTAAGGTGAGACGTGCCATTGCTTTAGCAGGATTTGCTGGATAATAACGCCCTATAATGGTTAATGTTAAGCTGACAATTCCAATGAAGGTTGCACCGTATAAACCGGCGCTAAACACAGCAGCGCTAGGATTCTGCGTGAGAGCAGGGATTAATAAAGATAAAATTTGCCCTGTAAACGCAATTTGCAAGGTGGGCATATCGCCTAGTTTGCGAGCAATTCGATCCCAAACAAAACAAGCCGGTGTTGCCGTTACGCCGACCAATACCCACACCCAACTGCCCCAGCCTTGTAAGGCGGGAATTTTTTCGACCATTGCTACTGTAAACGTAGCGCTAACTACAAAGCCAAAGCCAGCGCAGAAATACATCGCAATCATTAAGGCTAACCAGCGTTTAGAGGGGGGCGTTTGGGTCTTAATATGGGTTTGCGCGTGAGCGGGGGCGGGTTCGGGTAGCCATAACCAAGCAGGTGCGAAAAATAAAATGCCTAAGCCGCCTAAGGTCCACCATTGTTGCGCCCAGTCTAAGTTCATTGCCAGCATAGCGACGGAGCTTAAACCAGAAACTAAAATACCTGCACCTATACCACCAAAGTGCACGCCCAATTCGGGACGATGCCCGTGGCGCATTAACCAATTCAGCATTAAACCTGAGCCGATTAATAAACCTGCCGCACTACTTAAACCCGCGATATAGCGCAAAATCGACCATACCCACATATTTTCAGTAAAGGCCATCGCAGGTACGCTGCATACGCCTAGTAATAAGCCGATGTGAAATAGTTTGTATTTGATATGCAAACTACTAATAGAGGCGGCTAATAATGCTCCGCTCATATAGCCCATATAATTAAAGGTAGCCAACCAACCGCCTGCCACTTCAGTTAACCAAGTTTCCGCCCGCATTACAGGCAATAAAGGCGTATAGGCAAAGCGTGCCAAGCCCACGGTTAAAATCAAACTACACACGCCAGCCATTAAGACTTTCCATGTGGGTAGTGAAGTGGTTGTTTTCATAGCGAAAAGTATCCTTTTATCATTGTCGCTGTGTTACTTATTCAGTAGGTACTCATGTAAGAGAGTTAATATTCCGTACAGCATTATACTTTTAAAAATAGGGTTATTTTCTATGGGGCTTAATTTTGTAAATGCTGACACGAGGCTTAAACTAACATTGCCTAAAAAAGCCTTGTCATTATTAATTGCGACTTTGTTATTTTCGACTACTCAAGCTGCCCATGCCGATATTAGCGGTTATGTTTTCCGCGATTACAATGCGAACGGACAGCGTGATGAGAGTGCCACATTTAAAGAACCCTATATGGGGGGGGTTACGGTTACCGCTTATCCCAGCTCTGGTTCAGCGCAAACGACGGTTAGCGCCCAAGGTACGGGTGCGTATAGTTTTACAGGTTTAAGCTTGCCTGCCCGTCTGGAATTTTCAGGTTTAGATATTGGTGACTACAGTGTGCAAGGCAGCGGTTCAGCTTCTAGTGTGCAGTTTTATACCGCCAGTACGACTAATGCCAATTTTGGTATTACTTCGCCTGATACGTATTACACAGATGCTTCGCAACCCGTTTTATTCTCTAGCTTAATGAGTAATGGCGATCAAACGGCTGGTAATAAGGCGTTAATTAGCCTGCCTTATGCGGCGTCCGGTAATGACTGGTATGCACAAGTGAGTGAAGAAGGTTTGGATAGTCAAGTTGGAAGTATTTATGGGATTGCCTATCAAAAATCCACCCAACGCATTTTTGCCAGTGCTTATTTAAAACGCCATGTGGGGTTAGGCACTGCGGGGTTAGATGCTATTTATGTAACCACGCCCGGCTCTAAAAATCCTCAAGTATTTGTCAATCTAAAAGCTGATTTAGGCATTGATGTTGGAACAGTCGGCACGAATAGTGCACGGCAATTAGCGGCAGCTAAAGATCCAAACTACGATATTGAAGGCTATAACAAGGTGGGTAAGGTGGGGATTGGGGATATTGATATATCCCAAGATGATCAGACCTTATATGTAACAAATTTATACGATAAAAAATTGTATGCTATTAAGATTGATGCAGATCACAATCCCGCAACTAAGCCCACCGCAGCGGATGTAACCTCTTATAACATTCCAGATCCGGGTTGTAGCACTGCCCAACCTACGACGATGCATATTGGCATGAATGATGCCACGATTACGGGGGGTACAGATGGTAAAGTTTGGCAACCTCGCGCTTATCAAATTGGTGGTAGCCTTTCCAGTACGACCAATGCTGTCGATGTATCGGGTGCAGGCACAGCCCCCGAAAGTTTGTACCAGCATTTCTTAGATTATGCGACGGATATTCAAGTACCTGTCAGCAACGGCACCTATACCGTTAAATTACATTATGCGGACTTCTGGGGTTCAGCAGGGGCGGGCGGGCGTGTGTTTAACGTTAGCTTGGAAGGGACGGTTGTTGAACCGAATTTTAATATTTTTGATGAGGTGGGAAATGCTAAAGCATTGGTCAAAACCTATACCACGACCGTCAATGATGGGCTATTAAACATTCAGTTTGAAGCAGTTAACCAACAGGCGGTGTTATCCGGATTTGAAATAATCGGACAAACGCCGGTTGCGGCCGGAGAATGGCGTCCGTTTGGCTTAGGTATGAAAGGCGATAGCGTTTTTGTCGGCGGGGTGTGTGATGCCAGTGGGTCACAAAATCACACTGATTTAAAAGCCAGTGTATATAAGTTAACCCCCAGTGTTAACAGTACGTTTACGCTCGTATTAAATGCAACGCTTGATTACAATAAAGGTTACGCTTACGGTGCGTGTGCAGGGCGTTATGGTTGGTTGGGCTGGTTACCCAATGATGTTTACCCAGCAAAATGCGATGGAACGCTTAATGCTTACCCGCAACCGATGTTAACCGATATTAACTTTGCCAATGACGACTCTATGATTTTAGGTTTCCGTGATCGGTTTGGGGATCAATCGGGAACGAGCAATTACACGTTAACAGGTACTAGCACGGTTGATGGGAGTACAGCAGGGGATGTCTTGCGGGCTGCCTATGTGAATGGCAATTATGTGTTAGAAAATAATGGCATCGTGGGTTCATTAAGCAGTGCAGGCGCAAATAATAATCAAGGCCCGGGCGGCGGCGAGTTTTACTATGAAGATAACTTTGCGACAGGACACTTAGAAACGGGTTTAGGTGCATTAGCGACCTATTTACCACTGAATCAAACCCTCTATCCACGCATTGATATGGATGGTATGAAACAGGGCGGTATTGGTTGGTTAAATAATGATACCGGAGCACAAAACAAATATTATGTAACTTATGGGCAGGTAAGCGATTCCAGCTTAATGGGTAAAGCAGCGGGTATGGGTGATCTGGAAATGGCAACGCCACCCGCGCCAACTGAGATTGGTAACCGAGTGTGGTTGGATACGAATAAAAACGGTATTCAAGATGCAGACGAAACGGGTATTGATAATGTAACCGTTACCTTAGATTGTGGTACGGGGCAAACTGTCAGCACCACGACCAGCAATGGTGGTAACTATTTATTTAGCAATGCGCTTGGTGGCAATGCTACCTTTATGCAACCACCTATGAGTTGTACCGTCAAAATTGATCCAAAACAGGCGGTTTTAAATACTTATCAATTGGCTAAGCAAGATGCGGATAATAATACCGACAATAATGCGTTAACCGATTTACGCGATTCGGATGCTGCTTTGGTCAGCGGGCAAGCCAGTATTACGGTGAATTTAGCCTATGCGGGTGCAAATAATCACAGCTTAGATTTTGGTTTCGCAGAAGCCCCCAAAATTGACCTACAACTGACTAAAGCCGTGAATCCTAATGTGGTTACACCGGGCGCAGTTTTGACGTATACCTTAACACTCAGCAATGACGGCGTGGATGCAGCGACCAATATTGAAGTGAAAGATGTTTTACCTGCGCGCCTCAGTTATCAAAGTGATAACGGTGCAGGCAGCTATAATGCGACGACTGGCATTTGGACAGTGGGAACAGTAGGTGCAGGTAAAAGCACAAGTTTAACCATTAATGCAGTCGCCAATTAGCTTTTCACCTTAACATTAGCACTCGGTACAATGGCATTTTAGCTTGTATCGAGTCGCTTATGTCTTCTTCCCCAGAACCCTGTCGTTGTCCTTGGCTAAATTTAAGCAAACCTGATTATGTGGCGTATCATGATCAGGAATGGGGCGTGCCGATTCACGATGATCAGCAATTATTTGAGTATTTGGTGTTGGAATCTGCACAGGCGGGTTTAAGTTGGTACACCATTTTGCAAAAACGTGAAGGTTATCGGCAAGCATTTGATCAGTTTAATGCTGAAAAAATAGCAAACTATGATCAGACTAAAGTCGAAAGTTTAATGCAGAATCCTAATATTATTCGCAATCGTTTAAAAATTCTGGCTACGATTACTAATGCCCAACAGTTCTTAAAAGTTAAACAAGATTATGCTAGTTTTGATCAATTTATTTGGCAATTTGTTAATCATAAAATTAAGCATAATCAATTTAGCAGTTTGGCTGATTATCCAGCACGAACGGCTGAATCAGATGCTATGAGTTTAGCATTAAAAAAACGAGGTTTTAAGTTTATGGGATCAACAACTTGCTATGCTTTTATGCAAGCGGTTGGCATGGTAAATGATCATGCTATTGATTGTTTTCGGCATAAAGTTTTATTAAACAATGCAAGTACAACTTAAAACAATATGCCTAGCTAAATTTAACTAGATATATCAAATTTTAACGAGCTTTTCATTTCACGAACAGATTATTGGGTATAATTAAACTAAATCAAAAGTGTTAGCGAATGTTAATCAGCTCCCAATAATAATTAGCGAGGGACGTGTTATGAAATTTTATGCATCGATGTTGTTAGGTATCGCATTGATTATTGCCCCCTTAACAGCTAGCGCTCGTGACATGATGGTCGTAGACCCCCCCACCAATATTCGAGATCGTCCTAATGGTTATGTGCTTTGTAAAGTTTATGATCGGCAACCGATTCGAGTATTTGGACGGCAAGGGGATTGGTATGTAACCGATTATTGTGGTTCAACAGGTGTGGTACATGCTTCACAAGTACGCCATATGCGGCGTCCACCCCCACCGCGTTATGATCGCGACCGTGATTATGGATCGGGGCATCGGGATCGTCCTTGGTATCGGGATCGTCCACCACGCCGTGATTGGTAAGTAATTGTTTCAACACATAATAATTCTTAAGTAGTCACTCATGGCATTTGATTAGCAGGGTTGTCTTAACGCCCTGCTAATTTTTTATAAGAAGCTCTTGAAACGTCAATTTGCCACCCCATATTCAATAATTGATTATAATTTTAGCTATGGAGAAGCTGATGACTGACCCTAAAGAGCCAGCAGTAGCCGAAGTTGTGCCGGAAACTGAAACCGATACACAATCTGATGAGGTTACTCAATTACAAGCAGAATTAGAAAAAGCGCAAACGGAAGCTGCTAATAACTATGAGCAGTTTTTGCGTACACAAGCCGAATTAGCTAATCAACGTCGCCGTGCTGATAAACAAATCGAAGATGCGCATAAGTATGCTGCCCAAAAATTTGTGGAAGCCTTATTGCCTGTGGTCGATAGTTTAGAAATGGGCATGCAAGCGCAGGGTGATGTCGAGCAAATCCGTGAGGGTATGGCACTGACCCTTAAACAATTTGAATCTATGATGGATAAATTTCACATTGAAGCGGTAGGGAAACCGGGCGATGTATTCAATCCAGAATTGCATCAAGCTGTCTCCATGCAGCCTCATCCAGACTACGACAATAATCAAGTGTCGATGGTCATGCAGAAGGGCTATACCTTAAATGGACGGGTAATTCGTCCGGCTATGGTAATGGTTAGTAAAAAATAAAAAAATTTTAATGTGACGGCTTGAAAAGGGATTAGTACCCCATATTAACGAGCCAATTGAGAATTAAATCTAAATTAAAGAATTCTGGAGAGCATAAAATCATGGGAAAAATAATTGGTATTGACTTAGGCACGACTAACTCTTGCGTTGCCATTATGGACGGCGATAAACCACGCGTTATTGAAAACTCTGAAGGCGACCGCACCACACCCTCTATCGTTGCATTTACTGATGACGAAGTGCTGGTAGGACAAACTGCGAAACGCCAAGCGGTTACAAACCCTGAAAATACCCTGTATGCGATTAAGCGTTTAATCGGTCGTCGCTTTGAAGAAGATGCGGTACAAAAAGATATTAAATTAGTACCTTATAAAATCGTTAAAGCTGACAATGGCGATGCATGGGTTGAAGTACGTGGTAAAAAAATGGCACCACCAGAAGTGTCTGCTCGCGTATTAATGAAAATGAAAAAAACTGCTGAAGATTTCTTAGGTGAGCCTGTGACCGAAGCGGTTATTACCGTGCCAGCTTACTTTAATGACTCTCAACGCCAAGCAACTAAAGACGCGGGTAAAATTGCGGGCTTAGATGTTAAACGGATTATCAATGAGCCAACCGCAGCAGCGTTAGCTTATGGTATGGATAAAGCCAAAGGCGATAGCAAAATCGTAGTATACGACTTAGGTGGCGGTACATTCGACGTTTCTATTATTGAAATTGCTGACGTTGATGGTGAAAAACAATTTGAAGTATTAGCGACCAACGGTGACACCTTCTTAGGTGGTGAAGACTTCGATAATCGCTTAATGGATTATTTGGTTGATGAATTCCGCAAATCTTCTGGGGTAGACCTGAAAGGTGACCCATTGGCGATGCAACGTCTGAAAGACGCGGCTGAAAAAGCGAAAATCGAATTATCAACCGCGCAACAAACCGACGTTAATCTGCCTTACATTACCGCAGATGCGACCGGTCCTAAGCATATGAATATCAAAGTGACTCGCGCTAAATTAGAAGCGTTAGTAGACGATTTGATTGAGCGCACGATGGCACCTTGTAAAGTGGCGTTACGCGATGCAGGTTTGTCCGCTGCTCAAATTAATGATGTGATTCTGGTAGGCGGTCAAACGCGTATGCCTAAAGTCCAAGAAGCGGTTAAAAACTTCTTCGGTAAAGAACCTCGTAAAGACGTAAACCCTGATGAAGCGGTGGCTGTTGGGGCAGCGATTCAAGGTGGCGTATTAAGCGGTGGCGTTAAAGACGTGCTGTTATTAGACGTTACGCCATTGTCATTGGGTATTGAAACCTTAGGTGGCGTGTCTACCAAGTTGATTCAAAAAAATACCACGATTCCAACCAAGGCATCGCAAGTATTCTCAACCGCTGATGACAACCAAACCGCTGTAACCGTGCATGTATTGCAAGGTGAACGTGAAATGGCGCGTGATAATAAGTCTTTAGGTCGTTTCGACTTACAAGATATTCCACCTGCGCCACGCGGTATGCCGCAAATCGAAGTTACCTTTGATATTGACGCTAATGGTATTTTGAACGTTACCGCGAAAGACAAAGCGACTGGTAAGCAACAAAATATCGTAATTAAAGCGTCTTCTGGCTTATCAGATGATGAAGTAAATCGCATGGTGAAAGATGCGGAAGCGCATGCCGAAGAAGATAAAAAACAACGTGAAATAGTGGATGCCCGTAACCAAGCAGATAACTTAATTCATGGTACGGAAAAATCGCTGAAAGAATACGGTGAGAAAGTAGACGGGGCAACTCGTGCGCAAATCGAATCGTTAATTAGCGAATTACGTGATGCAGTTAAAGGCGATAATAAAACCATTATCGAACGCAAGTCTGAAGCATTAATGGAAGCCTCTGGCAAATTAATGCAAACGATGGCAGGTGGCGCAGCCGGTGCAGCGGATATGGGCGCAGGTGCTCAAGCAGCAGGCGGTGCTAAAGCCGGTGGTAATGACGATATTGTTGATGCAGAGTTTGAAGAAGTCGATAGCAAGAAGTAATATCAGCTCCTTTCACGATACAGGCACAGTAGGGTTTCCTGCTGTGCCTGCTTTTGTTTAGCAGGAACACAACATTATGTCCAAACGGGATTACTACGAAGTTCTTGGGGTGCAGAAAAACGCAAGTGAAGATGAGCTAAAAAAAGCTTTTCGGCGTTTGGCAATGAAATATCACCCTGATCGCAATCCAGACGATAAAGAAGCTGAAGAAAAATTTAAAGAAGCCCGCGAAGCCTACGAGGTATTAGGGGATGCGCAAAAACGTGCTGCTTACGACCAATTTGGTCATGCAGGCGTTGATTCCTCTATGGGCGGTGGCTTCGGCGGCGGCGGTGCAGGTTTTGGCGATATTTTTGAAGGTATTTTCGGCGATATCTTTGGTGGAGGTCGTCGTGGGGGCGGTGGCGGGGGTAATCGCGCTTACCGTGGCAGTGACCTGCAATACAATTTAGAATTAAATTTAGAAGAAGCGGTATTTGGTACAACGACCGATATTCGTGTGCCTACTTTGCAAACTTGTGAATCGTGTGGGGGGTCGGGCGCGAAACCCGGTACACAGCCTAAAACCTGTCCGACCTGTCAGGGGCAAGGGCAAGTTCGCATGCAACAAGGCTTTTTTGCGATTCAACAAACCTGCCCGCATTGTAATGGCACGGGGAAAATTATTGCAGACCCTTGCAATGATTGCCACGGTCAAGGGCGTGTTGAAAAGCAGAAGACTTTATCTGTGCGTATTCCGATGGGCGTGGATAATGGTGATCGAATTCGCTTGTCTGGCGAGGGCGAGGCGGGCATTAATGGCGGTCCCGCAGGCGACTTATATGTACAAGTGTTTGTAAAGGAACACGCTTTATTTCAACGCGATGGCGATAACTTATATTGCGATGTGCCCATCTGCTTTACAACAGCGGCTTTAGGCGGTGAACTGGAAGTACCGACTTTAGAAGGCAAAATAAACCTGAAAATTCCGGCCGAAACTCAATCCGGTAAGCAATTTCGTTTACGCGGTAAAGGGGTTAAATCCGTGCGTAGTGCGACGGTGGGGGATTTGATTTGTAAGGTACAAGTAGAAACGCCTGTTAATTTAACTAAGCGTCAACGTGAGTTATTAGCTGAATTAGATGCCACGATGCACGAAGGCGGTAAGAAACACAGCCCGCAACAGCATAGCTGGATGGATAAAGCCAAAGATTTCTTTAAAGATATATTTGAAGGTGACAAAAAATGACAAGGATTGCAGTTGTCGGCGCAGCAGGGCGCATGGGTAAAACCCTGATTGAAGCTTGTCACCAAGCCGAAGGCGTAGAATTAACGGTTGCCACTGAACAGCCAAGTAGTTCTTTAATTGGTGCGGATGCAGGTGAAGTGGCAGGTATTGGTAAAAATGGGGTGATTATTGCACCTTCTTTAGATCAAGCTGCGCAAGATTTTGATGTCTTGATTGATTTTACGCGCCCTGAACCTTGTTTAGCCCATTTAGCGTGGTGTGTTGAACACGGAAAAAAAATGGTAATCGGTACAACAGGGTTTGATGACGCAGGCAAAGCCACGATTGCTAAAGCCGCCGAAACCATAGCGATTGTGTTTGCACCGAATATGAGTGTGGGCGTTAATCTATGCCTAAAATTATTGGATATGGCGGCTAAAGTCTTAGGCGATAGCGTCGATATTGAGATTATTGAAGCGCATCATCGGCATAAAATTGATGCACCTTCGGGTACGGCTTTACGCATGGGCGAAGTGGTAGCGAATGCTTTGGGGCGTGACCTAAAAGAAGTAGCGGTTTATGGGCGTGAAGGCATCACGGGTGAACGAGAGCGTCCGACCATTGGTTTTGCAACCGTGCGGGCAGGCGATGTAGTTGGCGATCATACCGTTTTATTTGCTGACGTAGGCGAACGTGTCGAAATTACGCATAAAGCCTCCAGCCGTATGACCTTTGCAAAAGGTGCGGTGCGTGCGGCGAGTTGGTTACAAGACAAACCTAATGGCTTATATGATATGCAGGACGTATTAGGCTTAAAATAACCCTTATAGCCTGCTAAGTAAGGAAAGGCTAAGCGATGATGCTTAGCCTTATTTATATTTAAACAATGTGATGTGCGACAAACTTACTTAAGTTATCCAAGACTTCACCACCGCGTCTAAAGCCTAAGCCACAAGCTTCCCATGCAAAGAATACCCCCGCTTGATAGTTACGCCCTTGCGCATCTTTAGGATATTGTGCGTATTCTTGGTAAACGCTGCGATAACGATCATATTCGCCGGGTTGTTTATGTAACTCTTGCCCATTCGCGTCATAAATCGCAACATTTGCGCCCTCGCGCCCAAACATTTTTTTAGAAACATATTTTTTACCTTTTAATGGTTCAAATTTAGTTTCTAATAAATAAGGCGAAGTCGGGAATAAGTCATAGAGAACTTTTAACATGCCTTTACTTTGGAATAATAAAGTATAAGCAGGGTTTAAAGTAACAGTGCTGGTATTACGGGTTATTTCTTCTAAAATATTAACAATACCATCGGTTTGTAAGGCAATATCTTCCCACGGATATAATTTAAACCAATAATCGAAGCGTGTATTATTGGCGTTAAAGATACCATCATGTTCTAAAAAACCAACCTGATCCATATAACAGAAATCAGTTTGATAACCGGCATCATTAGCCATTTGTTGCAAGAAACGCACGGTGCGTTCATCTTCGGGTAAATCACGAATACTCGAAAATAAAATATTTTGAAAATCGTAATATTGATAGAAGCTTTCAGGGGTTTCCATACCCGTTACTAATCGCCGGAAATTATCTCGGATACTGGTATAGACCGTATTAAATTGGCGATCCTCATCCATATTATTCGATTTTAATAATGCCCATTGCACAATAGCGGTTTCAAACAGACTAGTAGGCGTATCGGCATTAAATTCAATCAATTTAATGGGTACACCGTCAACACCACCCGCAAAATCAAAGCGCCCGTATAAGTGTAAGTGATCACGGTCCCAACTTTGACGAATTTGATCGACTAAGTTAAAAGGAATGTCTAGTTGCAGAAATAATTCGTTATCAATGACATACTGACCGGCTTCAACATACATATCATAAAGCTGATTGGCCGCCACGTAATAAGCCTCGGCTTCGACTTCGGTGACTTGTACTAATTCATCCGCAATATAGGGCTGACCGTCTGGATCGGTATGCCATGTCATTCCCACATCTTCCATAATCTGTGGGGTAATCGGTCGTACTTTGTCTAATTTGATCATCCTTAACCTCCAAATGATGGGCTACTGCTAGAAGACCCGCCGGAACTACTGCCAAATGATGAACCACTTGGGCGGTTACTGGGGTTAGCAGCACTATTACCACTACCAAAAAATCCTGATTTAGGTTGCGCCTGTGAGGGTGTACCGGGGCGAGTTTGATTGACGCCTCGTGTATCCATTCCGCCTCCCATTGGGCGACTAATCGAAGAAGGATAGCGCTGTTGGTACTGTTGTTGATTGCGTTGAAAATTGGAGTTGCCCATTAATTTATTGGCAATCATACCACCCACTAACGCCCCTGCGGCAGAGGCTAACAGGGTTTCACCTAAACTTAGCCCCTGATTTTCGGCTACAGGTTGAGCGAGTTTTGATGTGCCGTCTTCTACTTTCTTAGCCTCCGCTTCTGCAATTTGTTTTAGCTCCGCTTCTGAAAGAATCCGTTCTTTGCCATCCATATCCTTTAAAATAGCCCGTGTGCCTTCTGCCGAAGGATATTGCTCTTTAACCTCGTAGGTATCAGGATTCTTGCCGGTTTGTTGAATGACCATAAACAGCCCTTGCTGCTTATTATTATTGACGGCATCGGAAACGCTGGTATTCGGTTTTTCAGCAGGTGGAGTTGAGGGTTGATCACCCCCACAACCTTGTAAGCTCGCTAGAATGGTAAAGCCCAAACTTCCAACCATTGAATACGACACGATAGATTTAATATAGGGTTTGTTCATAATCCACTCCATCCAATATTTAGTTTCAAGATAGCGGAGTTGTTCGCAAAAAGCCAATTTCCCTTTTGGGATTGATCTAGGACTTGCGGCCAATTATCTGAAAAGTAATGCAGGCTGCTACAGCTTTAAGCATAATTCTTTCACCGTTTGTAACGGTTAATTAATATAACAATAAGGATTTCTATGAAACGTATTATTATACTCGCTATTAGCAGTTTTGTTCTATTTACTCACTCTTTCGTTTTTGCCGATGTTATAAACATTAATAAAGCAGATGTTGCTGCTTTAGATAAACTGAATGGTATTGGCGCGAAAAAAGCTGAATCTATTATTGCATGGCGTGATAAACACGGTGAATTTAAATCGCTCGAGGCAATTAAAGATGTACCCGGTATTGGCGATAAACTATTTGAAAAAATTAAAAATGATATTGCCTTAACCGATGCAGCACCTAGCACCAATACAGCTAGTGTAGAGCCAGCTAAGGTTGAAACGCCTACGCCTATTACGGCTGCTCAGCCTGCTACAACCTCTACTAATAGTATAGCAGCAGTCAATACAAATGCCGTGCCTGCGGAAACCGTAAAAACGACTGAAACTAAAGACAATAATGCTGTGCCTACTAAAATAGAAACGTCTGCCCCTGCTAATACCAGTTCTAATACTTCTGTTAGCACGCCAACCCCCAATACTACGGTAGTTGCAGAGAAAAAATCGTAAGTATTTTGCTAACATTAAACAAAGTTAGTTTTAAGCTAGCTTTGTTTAACCAATTTCTAATTTGAATAATAATGTCTAAAAGTTTGGTTGTATTGGTGACAGGGGGCGCAGGCTATATTGGTTCTCATACTTGTGTAGAATTAATTAACGCTGGTTATCAAATTATCGTGCTTGATAATCTATGTAATAGCTCAATTGAAGCCCTACAGCGCGTACAAAGCATTTGTCAGTGTGCACCCATTCCCTTTATACAAGCTGATATACGTGATAAAGCTGCTTTAAATAAGCTATTTGAGCACTATAACATTGAGAGCGTGATTCACTTTGCGGGTTTAAAAGCTGTAGGGGAGTCCGTCGAACAACCGCTACGTTATTATGATAATAATGTGCTGGGTACAGTCAATTTGTTGCAAGTGATGCAGCAACATAACGTTAAAAAAATAGTATTTAGTTCTTCTGCCACCGTTTATGGTGATCCGCATACTACGCCAATTCTAGAAGATTTTCCTCTATCGGCGACTAATCCTTACGGTCGTTCTAAGTTGATGATTGAAGATATTTTGCGAGATTTGTATCGCTCGGATGCTAGTTGGCAAATGGCTTTATTACGCTACTTCAATCCAGTAGGTGCGCATTCTAGCGGGCAAATTGGTGAAGACCCTAAAGGTATTCCCAATAATCTGATGCCTTATGTCGCAAGGGTCGCGGTAGGCACTTATGATTACTTATCCGTGTTCGGTGGTGATTATTCAACGCCTGATGGTACGGGGGTACGTGATTATATTCATGTAGTGGATTTAGCTAAAGGACATGTAAAAGCTTTACAAGCTTTTGCTAAACCTGATACAGCCCATTTGATCACTGTGAATTTAGGTACGGGACAGGGCTATTCGGTATTGGATATGGTGAAGGCATTTTCACAAGCCATCCAACGCGATATTCCTTATAAAATAGTCGCCCGTCGGGCTGGCGATGTCGCTTGTTGTTTTGCTGATCCAGCCGCCGCCTATAAAATTTTAGAATGGAAGGCAGAAAAAACTTTGCTAGATATGTGTGAAGATACATGGCGTTGGCAAAGTCAAAATCCGCAAGGTTACGCCTGATTCCATAGATCTAGGCGAACCTCAATAACGATATAACAGCGAGGTCTGCCGAATGCGATACTATTGGCTATTACCCTTAACCGTATTCAATGTCTGGGGTTTAAGCGCGTGTACCAGTGTACCACGTCCTGCTCCCGCGCCGTATTTACCAACGGTAACCGTGCCTGTGCAACGTTCAGTACAGGCTTATACGGGGCATGATCAAATCTCATCGCAAGATTTACTCGAAATCAGTGTGTATAAAGTGCCAGATTTATCTAAAACAGTACGAGTAGATGATTTTGGTAATATTACATTGCCTTTAATTGGCGTAGTAAGCGTGGCAGGCAAAACCTCAATTGAGGTCGAGCAATTGTTGGCGCAACGTTTAAGCCAAGACTATATGCATAATCCGCAAGTGAATGTGTTGGTTAAAGAAGCTACGCGTAGTCGCTTTAGCGTAGATGGAGAGGTAGTAAAACCCGGTATTTACCCAATGGCTAGCAGCATGACTTTCTTACAAGCAATGGCCGCAGCGGGTGGCACAACTAAATTATCTGATAATCGTCGGGCGATTTTGTATCGCGGTAATCAACGCTATATGGTGAATTTGGAAGCCATTCGTTTGGGTTATATGCCTGATCCAGTGATTCAAGCAGATGACCGTATTGTGTTTGTGCAATCGAATGAAAAGGTAACGGCGGAAACCATTAGTACCTTATTGCCTGCATTGGGAAGTCTACGCAGTTATTGATAACGCTGGTCGCGGTATTCAATCCAGCCGCCTTGACCACCTTGTGGGTCGTGATGCGTCCAATGCATGACGCCCCCTTTGTCATTTGCAATAAATTCGCCATTAATAATAATGGGTTGCCCGCTTTGTGCGGGTACACGTTTGGCTAGATCCAAATTATGCGCAACCAATACCACGATATCGGGTGCTAACTTCACCAAAAAACGTTGATGCCGAGCGCCTTCATTGTCATCTGGCAATAATTTGAGTACTTCACCTTTAATAATGGTGCGAAATTTTGCATTAGGATTTAAACGCGCGGTGCGAATTTGCTCGGTGGCTTGCTGATAAGCCGTATCGGTTTGGCTTGAATGTGTGGAGGGTGTAGGAGTGGGGGGAGACGCTGGCTTAACATAATGATACAGTCCAAAGCAGAATGCACCAATCAATAGTAGAATTGTTTTAAGCCAGCGATTTTGTTGCATAATTAGTCTTTTACGGTTTTGCGTAAGTAGTCCATGATTTCTTCGCGAGCCGTACTTAAGACAGAATCGCGGTCAAGGGATTCTAAAATTTGCTGTACGGTTAATTTAGGTCCTAATTCACCCCATGACTTACCGTTTGCCAACCATTTCTCTGCCACTTTACCAACAATCAAGGTGCTATACCAAGCCACTGCACCTTGGGCTACCCCCGTAATAATGGTGGACAAGCCAACAGTCGTTAGTTTTAAAGCACTTGATAATAAATGAATAGCCCAAACCGTACCCATAATGAGCATCATTTCCGCCAAAATGGCCCGCACTAATTCGCCAGCTTCCGCTTTGGATAAAGGCAAACCGTATAGACGTGATAAGTGCATAATCATACTGGCATCAATCACAGCGACCGCCACTAGATCAGCCACCGGAATGGGGTTTAATGCCACCGTAATGCCTTTAGCAAGACAATACATATGAATCGTTTTATCACCCAATTCCTTTTTAACCGCCAAAATACGTTCACCCATTTCGGTGGTGAGATTGCTGGCAAACATAGATGCATTGATAGCTGATAAAGTCTTGCCCTCTGCTTCGACAATATCCCAAATACGGGCTTTTAATGCCCCGATATTCACCGGGCGCTCGCGGATACCTTCCCGTTCTTCACCATCTTCGTCAATGAAAATAACGGTCTGGCGCTTAGGTTGTGCGGTCGTAAAAATAATATTTTCAGGGCTAACAACACCTTGAGTGCGATTACGTAGTACGCTGCGTAATTCGCGTTGTTCTTCCTCTGTATAACGATCCGCTTTATTCACCACTAAAATCGTGGGGCGATGCGAAGTAGCCACGGTTTTTAAGGCTTCATATTCGACTTCGGTTAAATCGCTATCCACCACGAATAGCACTAAATCTGCCCGTTTGGCCACATCATGCGCTAATTTTTCGCGGGCTTCGCCGTCAATTTCATTAATGCCGGGCGTGTCAATTAAGAATACGCCACCGTCTGCGTACTCATTCCACTGCTGCATATTAGCGGTTTTGGTTTCACCGTGTAATACACTGACACTAAAAGCTTCTTTGCCGATCAAAGCGTTCAATAAAGACGATTTGCCAACGCTGACGCGTCCAAATACTGCAATATGTAAATAACCGTTTTCCAGCTTATCTAGCATATTGCGCACTTGGGAATACTCGTCGCGCAAACTTTCCCGTACTTTATCGGGAATTCGCACATCGTCTAATAATTGGCGCAAACTTTCGGTTGCCAGCAAAACGTGCTTATCACCGCTGCTTTGCGAATTGGTTGTTGTTTCCTCCGGTTGGCTAACAGTAACCGGGGCTGTCTCAGCTTTCTTTGTTCCGATACTGTTCAACAACCAATCTGGCAAATGTTTTTGTACGTTCTTCCAGATTTCCACTCAACATCTCCTGAAAAGTTACGGCCGCTGTTGCGGGCTTTAAACTACCTTTTTCTTCCAAGGTATGGCTCACAGCATGACCCAAAGCATCAAAAATTAAACCGTATGCCACGGCATGAATTAAACCACCGGCGACTGTACCAATGCCGGGAAAGGCTTTTAACCCATTACCCGCCACCGCTAGTAAGATCGGTAAGCTTTTTTTCAATTGACCTTGGCTAAAATTAAAGAATTCGTCGATATCCAATTGCCGCACGGGTACGCCATACAATTTGCATAAGTCTTGTACCATGCGTGTCCCAATAACACCCTGAACTACTAAATCTGTGCCGGGTGTAACAGATGCCAATGCGCCTAAGATCGCCTTGATTGTTGAACTACGGATAATTTTCTCAGATTCTTGTTGGCGGAATTCTATACGGGTGTTATCCAGTTTGTCTTGTACCATATGGTACACACTGGCATCGCGTAACTGCGTTAATTGCTCCAGATGCTGGTCAATTTCTGTTTGTAAATAATCAGCTAAAGCTTTAACGATAACCTTGCGCGGGCGTTGAATCGTTTCTTCACGCCCATCCGGAAAAATGCGTAATACTTCTTCAGTGCCACCACCTTGAATAAACACAACAGTAGGTGGATTTTGGACATTAAAGCGTGATTGAATACGTTCAACAATTTGCTTACGCTCATCATTGGTATACTGATCTGCTTTATTAACCGCGATTACCATAGGCTTACCAAATTCAGCCAGTTCCAGAATATCCTCATACTGACTACGGGTTAAATCCGAGTCGGTAACATACACCACAATTTGCGCCCGTATGGCTTCTTGACGCGACATTTCATCTAAGAAACCGTCTGCTTCATTGCGTCCCGGTAAATCTGTTAATAATAGTTTGTCACCATTTGCTGTTTGCCACGTGTATTCATGAATTTCACGCGTTGAACCTCCTTTTAAACTAATTTCCACGCCTGCTTGCGGAATAATCGCTTTAATAATGGAGGATTTGCCCGTGCTGACATCACCAAAAAACGCAATGTGCACCTCGCCCGCTTGTTTACGTTCTTCAAGCTCCTGCAATTCTTCTTTAAGTTCGGCAATGTCTTCTTTTAATTCTGTATTATTACTACTAACCGATTCAATTTCTTGAATCTCTTTAGTTAAGCTAGCTTGGGTAATCGGTTCAGTACGCGCTTGTGGCGGGGCTATTTTCGGTTTTTTACCACCCGATAATAAGCGGTAGACCACCCATGCGCTTAACCCAATAATGACCAGAATCAGAATGGTATAAAAATAAAATAACCAACTGGGCAATTGGTGGAGTCGATCCCATACCTCTAAAAAGCTTTGGGTCGCAAAGAACATAAATAGCAGCAACATGACTGTACCCACAATCACTAAACCTGCTGCCATCCAGCGGAGTTGAGCATTAATCTTCATTTTTTAGTCGCTTCTTTGCCAAATCCATTTTTCATCAAGTGCGCATTATCCATTGAATGTAGGAGTAGGGGAAATATAATCATAGGTATGCAACCCCTAAAGAGTACATAACCTTGCAACATCATTTCTTTAACTTTCGACGTAGTGCGATCCTGTTAACGCTAATTTGGTTAGCAATATTTGTGCTAATTCCGCATATTCTAGTCTTTCTTACTAGTTTTATGACGCCAGACTCCCAACACTTGGTCGTTTGGCCTATTACCTTGGATTCTTATAAACGTTTATGGGAGCCATTGTATGTCGAAGTGTTAGGACACAGTGTGTGGCTGGCTTTTCTAACCACCGTTATGTGTTTCTTATTGGGGTATCCATTCGCATATATAGTAGCGCGTTTACCTACGATGTGGCGCGGCATCTTACTTTTCTTGTTGGTGATACCGTTTTGGACTAACAGCTTGATTCGCACTTATGCCATTAAATTGATCTTAGGTAACAAAGGGTTAATCAATCTTGCTTTGATGGGGTTAGGCATTACAGAAGAACCTATCGAATTGCTATACACCGAATTTGCTGTTGTATTTGGTCTAGTTTATGTGTTGTTACCGTTTATGATTTTGCCATTGGTTGCCAGCTTTGAAAAAGTGGATCAAAGCTTAATTGAAGCAGCAATGGATTTGGGCGCAAATTTTATACAACGTTTATGGCATATTGTTTTGCCACTCACCATGCCGGGTATTGTAGCAGGTAGCTTAATTGTGTTTTTACCAGCAATGGGCATGTTCTATGTATCCGATTTATTGGGCGGTGCTAAAAACTTATTAGTCGGCAATATTATTCGTAATCAATTTTTAGTGGTGCGCGATTGGCCATTTGGTTCGGCATTAAGTATGTCGTTAATTGTCATGATGGCGCTACTCATTTGGGTTTACTTTCGGGCCAATAAACGCATTGATCGCCAAGGCGGCTTGGATGATGATGGGATTTAGTATGTCTTAGCATAAAATAATACGGTTAAGCTTTATGCCATAATTTGTATCAATGTTTGCGGTATAGTAGTATCTCCAACGGGTAGATAGTTTTTCACCAAAGTATTATTGACAAATTCTGCACTATTTCGGGGAAAACGTTTTTAATTGAATTAGTGTCGACAATATAGCGGTAGGTTTCGTTGACGGGTAGGCTAAAAAGCGTATAATTGTCGACAATTTGAGGTTATTCGCCGATTCTGACGCTTTTTTCTAGTGCTGAAACTGTGTCTCTAAAAACTAGAGCGGAAAACTACCCCCAAAATTAGACTACATACCACCATTCAGTATTAGGCTTAATACTGTCGTAAAAATAAACGAGGAGGACGTTTAACGAATGAGTAGTGAGATTTTAACCCCAGTTCTGCCCGAGTCTGTTGCCGATGCAACCGTAGTCGCTTGGAACAAAAAAGTGGGTGACGCGGTTAAACAAGATGAAGTCTTAGTTGAAATCGAAACGGATAAAGTCGTACTGGAAGTACCTTCTCCTATCGACGGCGTCTTAAGCGAAATTATTCAAGAGGCGGGTGCTACTGTGGTTAGCAGCCAATTATTGGGTTGTGTGACCGCTGGAGCGGCAGCAACTCAAGTGCCCGCAGGCGCAGGCTCTCAACCTGAAGCAACGCCAGCACAAACTCCTGTAGGCAACTTACATGCACAAGCAGCTCCGGTTGCTAATGCACAAACCGCTCCGGCTGTACGCAAATTAATGGCAGAAAATGATTTATCTGCTAGCGATGTACAAGGCAGCGGTAATAACGGTCGTATTGTGAAAGCGGATGTGCAAGCAGCCGCTGCAAGTAAACCAGCCGCGCCAGCCGCTGCACCTGCACCGGTTGCTGCGGGTGTCGTGCAAGGCTCTGGTTCACGCATGGAACAACGCGTGCCAATGACCCGTTTACGTGCACGTATTGCGGAACGTTTACTGTATGCGAAATCATCAACTGCCATGTTAACAACCTTCAATGAAGTTGACATGAAACCGTTGATGGATATGCGTAATGAGTACAAAGACGCGTTTGAGAAAAAACACAAAGCAAAATTGGGCTTAATGTCGCTGTTTGTAAAAGCCGCCGCCGTTGCATTACAACGTTTTCCTGAAATCAATGCCTCGATTGATGGCAATGATATTGTTTACCACGGTTACTGTGATATCGGTATTGCCGTGTCGTCTGATCGCGGATTAGTCGTGCCTATCTTACGTAATGTTGAAAACATGAATTTGGCTGATATCGAGTCTGGTATTGCAGGTTATGCAGTAAAAGCACGTGAAGGCAAATTAGATATGGGCGATTTGTCTGGTGGTACGTTTACCATAACCAACGGGGGCGTTTTTGGTTCGTTGCTATCAACCCCAATTTTAAACCCTCCTCAAAGCGCGATCCTGGGGATGCACTCGATCCAGAAGCGCCCTGTCGTTGTTAATGATCAGATCGTTATTCGCCCAATGATGTATGTTGCCTTGTCTTATGACCATCGTATCGTAGACGGGCAAGGTGCAGTTACCTTCCTGAAAACCGTTAAAGAATTGGTTGAAAATCCAGTTCGTTTAATTTTGGATGTGTAAGGGAGTCGGGCATGTCAGAAAAATTTGACGTTATTGTAATGGGCGCGGGTCCCGGCGGTTATGTAGCCGCTATCCGCTGCGCTCAACTAGGCTTAAAAACCGCCTGCGTGGAAGAGTGGATCAATAAACAAGGCAAACCTGCTTTAGGGGGAACTTGTTTAAATGTAGGCTGTATTCCTTCCAAAGCTTTATTAGAAAGCTCTGAGCGTTATGAAGAAATTGCTCATCATAATGCAGATCATGGTATTACCGTTGATAATTTAAAAATCGACGTGTCTACCATGATTGGGCGTAAAGACAAAATCGTCAGCCAATTAACCGGCGGTATTGAACAATTGTTCAAAGCCAACGGTATTACTTGGTTGCAAGGTCGCGGTAAATTACTGGCGAATAAGCAAGTACAAGTAACAAGTCATGATGGGGCAAGTGCTACTTACGCAGCTGATAATGTGATTATTGCGGTAGGTTCAACCCCTATTGAGTTACCCATTGCAAAATGGCTGGACACTCGTATTGTAGATTCAGCGGGCGCGTTGGATTGGGAAACTGTTCCTGCGAAATTAGGCGTTATCGGGGCTGGCGTTATCGGTTTAGAACTGGGTAGCGTATGGCGTCGTTTAGGTGCTGAAGTGGTCGTTTTAGAAGCTATGGATGATTTCTTAGCTGCCGCCGACCGTGATGTAGCAAAAGCCGCCCAAACCCAGTTCAAAAAGCAAGGTTTGGATATTCGCTTAAGCTCGAAAGTTTCTAAAGTAGAAGCAGGCGAAAATGGGATTACAGTTACCTATAACGATCCAAATGGTGAACAAACTTTAGTAGTTGACCGTTTAATCGTGGCAGTGGGTCGTAAATCCAATACCGCTGGCGCGATATCTGAAGATGCTGGCGTTCAATTAGATGAACGTGGTCGCGTGGTGGTTGATGGTCATTTACAAACGGCTGTGCCGGGTGTTTATGCAATTGGTGACTGTGTGGTCGGCCCTATGTTGGCGCATAAAGCATCTGAAGAAGGCGTAGTGGTTGCAGAACAGATTGTGGGTCAAAAGCCTCATATCAATTATGACGCGATTCCTTGGGTTATTTATACGCATCCAGAAATCGCATGGGTGGGTAAAACCGAAGCAGAATTGAAAGCTGCGGGTATTGAATACCGCGTAGGTTCTTTCCCATTTGCGGCCAATGGTCGTGCTAAAGCAATGGATCAAGCCGATGGTTTAGTGAAAGTCGTAGCGGATGCAAACACAGATCGCATTTTAGGCGTACATATTGCTGGACCTCTAGCCTCTGAGTTAATCGGGCAAGCGGTGATTGCAATAGAAACAGAATGCTCTGCGGAAGATGTATCTCGTATGGTATTTGCCCATCCTACGGTGTCAGAAGCCATTCATGAAGCGATGTTAGCCGTTGATGGACGTGCATTACATGCTGTTGGCAAAAAGCGCAAGTAATACCTGTTTAAGATAAGACGCTTAACGCCACGATCTGCTTTTTCAGCCGATTCGTGGCGTTTTCGTGACTAGCCCCTGATTTTCAAAGGGGTGTAATAATGCAAAGGAAGACTGAGGATGAATTTACACGAATATCAGGCTAAGGCAGTATTTAGCCAATACGGTTTGCCTGTGCCTAAGGGCGTTGTTGCTACGACCGCATCTCAAGCGGAAGAAGGTGCTAGAACGTTAAGCACTCCCAAAGTAGTGGTAAAGGCACAAGTACATGCAGGGGGGCGTGGTAAAGCGGGCGGTGTGAAGTTAGTCAGTTCACCTGCGGAAGCTGCTGAAGTTGCTGGCAAATTGTTAGGTACACATTTAGTTACTTATCAAACAGATAAAAATGGTCAGCCTGTTAATTCAGTCTTAGTCGAAGAAACTTGTAATATTGCACGTGAATTGTATTTAGGTGCAGTGGTAGATCGTAGCAGCCGTCGCGTTGTGATTATGGCGTCTACTGAAGGTGGTATGGAAATTGAGAAAGTAGCTCATGATACCCCTGAAAAAATTCTGAAAGTAACCATGGACCCGCTGGTCGGTATTATGCCTTACCAAGCACGTGAATTGAGCTTTGGTTTAGGCTTAGATGCTAATCAAATGAAGCAATTCACTAATCTATTGGTTAATTTCGGCAAAATGTTCGTTGAAAAAGACTTGTCTTTAGTCGAAGTCAACCCATTAGTCGTAACCGCAGAAGGCAATTTGCTGTGCTTAGACGGTAAAGTAAACGTCGACGGCAATGCCTTATATCGCCAACCTGAATTAGTTGCGATGCGCGATAAATCACAAGAAGATGCGCGCGAGATCGAAGCGTCTGAATGGGATTTAAACTACGTTTCACTAGAAGGCAACATTGGTTGTTTAGTGAACGGTGCAGGTTTAGCAATGGCAACGATGGACATTATTAAATTGTCTGGCGGTCAACCGGCTAACTTCTTAGACGTAGGCGGTGGCGCGACGGCTGAGCGCGTGGCTGCTGCGTTCAAAATCATTTTATCGGATGCCGCAGTTAAAGGTATTTTAGTCAATATCTTTGGCGGTATCGTACGTTGTGACTTAATCGCTGAGGGCATTATCAAAGCGGTTGAGCAAGTTAAAGTATCAGTGCCTGTTGTAGTGCGCTTGGAAGGCAATAACGCCGAAAAAGGTGCAGAGCTGTTAAATAACAGTGGTTTGTCTGTAATTGCTGCCAATGACCTTGGTGATGCTGCCCGTAAAATCGTTGCTGCTGTAGGAGGTGCTGCGTGAGCGTTTTAATTAATAAAGATACTAAAGTTCTGTGCCAAGGTTTTACTGGTAAGCAAGGTACATTCCACTCTGAACAAGCGATTGCATACGGCACTAAAATGGTCGGCGGTACATCGCCGGGTAAAGGCGGTACAACGCATTTGGGTTTGCCTGTTTTCAATACCATGAAAGAAGCAGTGGCTGCGACGGGCGCCGATGCCTCTGTTATCTACGTACCCGCACCTTTCTGTAAAGACTCTATTATTGAAGCAGCAGAATCAGGTGTTAAATTAATCGTTTGTATTACTGAAGGCATTCCAGTGATGGATATGCTGGAAGCTAAAATGGTTGTAGACAGCTTAGGCGTACGTTTAATTGGACCGAACTGTCCGGGCGTCATTACACCGGGTGAATGCAAAATCGGTATTATGCCGGGTTCTATTCATAAACCGGGTAAAGTAGGTATTGTGTCTCGTTCAGGTACGCTGACTTATGAAGCGGTTAAACAAACCAACGAATGGGGTCAAAGTACTTGTATTGGTATTGGTGGTGACCCAATTCCGGGTACTAACTTTATTGATGCACTAAAAATGTTCCAAAACGATCCACAAACAGAAGTCATTCTGATGTGTGGAGAAATCGGGGGTTCAGCAGAAGAAGAAGCGGCGGCTTATATTAAAGCCAATGTTACAAAACCAGTAGCGGCTTATATCGCAGGTGTTACAGCACCAAAAGGTAAGCGTATGGGTCATGCTGGTGCGATTATTGCAGGTGGCAAAGGGACTGCCGATGAGAAATTTGCTGCACTAGAAGCAGCAGGCGTAATCACCATCCGTTCTCCCGCAGAAATGGGTAAAGGTGTTGCTGCTGCATTTGCAAAACTCGCGTAAGCGCGAGTTTTCTTGGGGCTTAAAGTTCTAGTTTGATAACCCTTTTATGATCCTTGTTATGGAGTGCCTTCATGACCAAACAGACTGTTACCATTACTGATAATGCAACGGGCAAACAGGTCGAGCTGGATTTATTGTCCCCTACCATTGGGCCTAAAGCCATCGATATTCGTAAGCTACACAAAGAGCTTGGCTACTTTACCTATGACCCCGGTTTTATGGCAACAGCAAGTTGCTCCAGTAAGATTACCTATTTAGATGGGGATCAAGGCACTCTGCTTTACCGTGGTTATCCGATTGAGCAGTTAGCAGAGCATAGTACGTTTTTAGAAGTTTGCTATTTATTATTAAATGGCGACTTACCTAAAGCGGGCGACATGGAAGATTTTGAGCGTATTATTACACGCCATACTTTACTACATGACCAAGTGCAAGGGTTCTATCGTGGTTTCCGTCGGGATGCTCACCCTATGGCAACCATGGTGGGTGTAGTAGGTGCGTTATCCGCATTCTATCACGATGATTTAAATATTCATGACCCAGACCAACGTAAACGTTCAGCACATCGTTTAATTGCAAAAATGCCAACGATTGCCGCGTGGAGTTACCGTTACTCAATGGGCTTGCCGTTCAACTATCCGCAGAATCGCTTGAAATATGCAGAAGACTTTCTGCATTTGATGTTCGCGGTGCCAACTGAACCGTATGTGGTTGATCCGTTAATGGCACGCGCCTTAGATGTTATTATGATTCTACACGCGGATCACGAGCAAAATGCTTCAACCTCAACGGTACGTTTAGCCGGTTCTTCGGAAGCTAACCCGTTTGCAGCAGTCGCGGCAGGTATTGCTTCTTTATGGGGACCTGCGCACGGCGGAGCCAACGAAGCGGTTATCAATATGTTGCGTGAAATCGAGCGTTCTGGCTTGCCATTATCGCATTGGATTGCCCGCGCTAAAGACAAAAATGACCGTTTCCGCTTAATGGGCTTTGGTCATCGTGTTTATAAAAATTACGACCCACGCGCAAAAATTATTCGTACTTTAGCCAATGATATTTTGGATCGTTTACCGCCGGGTAACCCGAACCAAAAATTGTTTGATATTGCACGCGAATTAGAACAAGTTGCGTTAAATGATGATTACTTCAAAGCACGTAACTTGTATCCAAATGTGGACTTCTACTCAGGCGTTATCTTCTTGAGTATGGGGATTCCAGTCTCAATGTTTACCGTTATGTTCGCATTAGCGCGTACTATCGGCTGGATTTCACAATGGAACGAAATGATGGGCGACGAAGAAAACCGTATCGGTCGTCCACGTCAGATCTACATGGGCGAAACTCGCCGTGATTACGTGCCTGTAAGTCAACGTTAATCATCACTAGCAGCTAGCGAGATCAGGGTAAATGCAGCTTTGCATTTACCCGTATTGTTTTTTTGAGGAGATATACTGTTATGTTGCAAGAATATCGCAAACACGTGGAAGAGCGTGCCGCGCAAGGTGTTCCACCTAAACCATTAGATGCGTCACAAACCGCCGCTTTGGTTGAGTTACTGAAAAACCCTCCTGCTGGTGAAGAAGCCTTCTTAGTTGATTTATTAGAAAATCGCGTACCAGCAGGCGTAGATGAAGCAGCTTATGTAAAAGCAGCGTTCTTAGCGGATGTGGCTAATGGCAAAGTCGTTTGTAACTTAGTTAGCCCTATTCGTGCAGTTGAAATCTTAGGCATGATGTTAGGTGGCTATAACGTACAACCGTTAATCGCTGCGTTAGATAATGCGGATACTGCGGAAGCTGCGGCTAAAGCTTTATCAAATACTTTATTAATGTTCGACGCGTTCCATGACGTTGCGGAAAAAGCTAAAGCAGGTAATGCAGCCGCCAAACAAGTGATGGAATCATGGGCAGCAGGTGAATGGTTCACTTCTCGTCCAGAAGTTGCTGAAAAAATTACCGTTACTGTGTTTAAAGTACCGGGCGAAACCAACACTGACGACTTGTCTCCTGCGCCTGATGCTTGGTCTCGTCCAGACATCCCATTACACGCAAATGCTATGTTAAAAATGCCGCGTGACGGCATCGAGCCGGTACAACCGGGTTCAGTCGGTCCTTTAAAACAAATCGAAGCGGTTAAAGCCAAAGGCTTCCCAGTCGCTTACGTCGGTGACGTAGTAGGCACAGGTTCTTCACGTAAATCAGCCACCAACTCTGTATTATGGTTCTTCGGCGACGATATGCCGGGTATTCCAAATAAACGTGCGGGTGGTTACTGTTTCGGTGGCAAAATTGCGCCTATCTTCTTCAATACAATGGAAGATGCGGGTGCACTGCCTATCGAAATGGACGTTTCCAAAATGGAAATGGGCGACGTGATTGACGTATACCCTTATCAAGGTGTTGTGAAACGTCACGGTACTGACGAAGTTATTTCTAACTTCGGTTTAAAAACGCAAGTACTGTTAGACGAAGCTCGTGCAGGCGGTCGTATTAACTTAATCATCGGTCGTGGTTTAACCAATAAAGCCCGTGAAGCATTAGGTTTAGGCGCATCTGACTTATTCCGTTCACCTGAACAACCGGCTGATACGGGCAAAGGTTATACCTTAGCGCAAAAAATGGTGGGTAAAGCCTGTGGTTTACCGGGTGTTCGCCCCGGTATGTACTGTGAACCAAAAATGACGACAGTCGGTTCTCAAGATACTACAGGGCCTATGACCCGTGACGAATTGAAAGATTTGGCATGCTTAGGCTTCTCAGCTGATCTCGTTATGCAATCTTTCTGTCATACTGCGGCTTATCCAAAACCAGTTGACGTCGTAACGCATCATACGTTACCTGACTTCATTATGACTCGGGGTGGCGTATCGTTGCGTCCGGGTGACGGCGTTATCCACTCTTGGTTAAACCGTATGTTATTGCCTGATACTGTCGGTACAGGTGGTGACTCTCATACGCGTTTCCCTATTGGTATTTCATTCCCAGCCGGTTCTGGCTTAGTCGCATTCGCTGCGGCGACGGGCGTTATGCCATTAGACATGCCTGAGTCTGTATTAGTCCGTTTCAGCGGTAAAATGCAACCCGGCATTACCTTACGTGACCTCGTACACGCCATCCCACACAAAGCCATTGAAATGGGTTTGTTAACGGTTGAGAAAAAAGGTAAGAAAAACGTATTCAATGGTACTGTGCTCGAAATCGAAGGGTTAGATCACTTAACCGTTGAACAAGCGTTTGAATTGTCTGATGCATCCGCTGAGCGTTCAGCTGCAGGCTGTACCGTTACGTTGTCTGAAGAATCGGTTGCAGAGTACTTACGTTCTAACATCGTCATGCTGAAATGGATGATTTCACAAGGCTATGGCGACAAACGCACGATTGAACGTCGTATCCAAGCGATGGAAGCATGGTTAGCTAACCCAAGCTTAATGCGTGCCGACAAGGATGCAGAATACGCGGCTGTGATCGAAATCAATATGGACGAGATCAAAGAGCCAATCGTTTGCGCACCAAATGACCCAGATGACGCTCGTTTACTGTCTAGTGTTGCCGGTCGCAAAGTTGATGAAGTCTTCATCGGCTCTTGTATGACTAACATCGGTCACTTCCGCGCCGCCGGTAAATTGTTGAAAGCCGCTAACAAGCAAATCCCAACCCGTATGTGGATTGCACCGCCTACCAAAATGGATGCTTCGCAATTAAGCGATGAAGGTTACTACAACATTTACGGTAACGCGGGCGCACGTATGGAAATGCCGGGCTGTTCACTCTGCATGGGTAACCAAGCGCGTATCCAAGAAGGCTCAACGGCCGTTTCAACTTCAACCCGTAACTTCCCGAACCGTCTAGGCACTAACACTGACGTATTCTTAGCCTCTGCTGAGTTAGCGTCTGTGGCGGCAGTTATGGGTAAATTGCCAACGGTTGAAGAATATATGCAGTATGCGAATCAATTGAATAGCATGTCTGGCGACATTTACCGCTACCTGAACTTCGACAAAATGGAGAACTATCAGAAAGCGGCTGCTTCTATTGGTGACATTCCAGTCGTTGCAAAGTAATTATTTAAACCTTTGGTTTAAGTAAGGAAGCCCCGCCTTGTGCGGGGTTTTTTATTGTCTAAAAATAATTTATTTATTTTATAGCAAACCTGCTAGTTTCTATAGAACAACAAAAGTGTGTGTAGTAGGGAGTATTGTTATGAAAACGCGGTTATTTACGGGTTTAGGTTTGGTATTAGCGTTAACTGCTGTGCAAGCAGTACAAGCGCAAGACTGGCGGGTAGGTGCAGAGGGACGTGAGGTTAATTGTTCATTGCAGGTCAAAGGCAAAACTTATCTGAAGGGTACGTGCAAATACAATGCAGATAAGGATGGCTCATTTCGTTTATGCGGCAATCAATACTTTGTGTATTTGAATACGTTTGGGGATGGAACAGCGGGCGCATCATGGAATGCCACACCGGATAGTTCCCATGCGCAAGCCTTGTTGGGCGAAGACTTTAAACAACAAGGCGGTTGCTGGGTGGGTAAGCAAGCTAAAATTTGTGCGTGGAATAAATAAATCGTACTGTCTAACTTAATAGCTCGCTTCAAGCAAACAATGTGATAGGGTTTGCAGTAATTCGTCTGGCTTAAAGGGCTTGGCAATATGCGCGTTCATACCCACTTTAAAACAACGCTCTTTGTCTTCTGGCATGGCATTGGCCGTTAAGGCGATGATCGGCAGGTTGCAAAAGCGGGTTTGAGCGCGTAATTTTTCAGTGGCGGCGTAGCCATCCATTATTGGCATTTGAATATCCATTAAAATGGCATGATATAAGGTGTCGTCAGTCGTTGAAGTCAGCTTATCTAAGCCCTCTTGCCCATTCATAGCGCAATCCACAATAACACCTTGTTGTAACAAGATTTCCTTAGCGATGATTTGATTAATCGGGTTGTCTTCTACGATTAACACACGTTTGCTTTGTAGACTGTAGTTCTTGATGGCTTGTGTTGGGCTACAAGGCGTTGTGGCGGAAAGCGTGGGGGCATGTGTTAAACTTAAGCTACACATAAAACAAGAACCGCGCCCCAATTCACTCGTTACCTGAATTGTGCCGTGCATTAATTCCACTAAACGTTTCACGATGCTTAACCCTAAACCTGTGCCACCGTAACGCCGAGTACTGGAATTATCCGCTTGGTAAAACTCTTCGAATAAGGTATCTAGCGTGTGTGCAGTCATGCCAATACCGGTATCTTCTACCGAAAACTGTAATTCACAAGCGTGTGCACTGCGTTTTAATTCCCGAATACGCAATAGCACATGACCTTTGTCAGTAAATTTAATGCCATTGGTCAGCAGATTTACCAAGATTTGCTCTAAACGCAGTGGGTCGCCAATAAAGCTACCGCATTCGCTCATTAACTTTTCATTATCAATTTCTAAGCACAATTCTAAGCCTTTATCAGCGGCTTGCTGGCGCACTAAGGCTAATGCATGATTGGCAACCTGTTCTAGTTGAAAACGAGTTTGTTGGAGTTCTAATTTGCCTGCTTCAATTTTCGAGAAATCCAGAATGTCATTGATGATTCTTAATAATGATTGCGCCGCATGCTGGATTTGCATCACATAGTCATGCTGCCGCTGATTTAAAGAGGTATTGAGGGCTAAATGGGTCATGCCAATAATCGCATTCATTGGCGTGCGAATTTCATGGCTCATATTTGCTAAAAATAAGCTTTTAGCCTTACTGGCTTCTTCCGCTTTGGCTGCCATTGCTAAGGAATGTGCGGTGGCTTGTTCTAATTTTAAATTGGTTTCATACAGGGTGACTTGCGAGCGATGTCGCATAATAGCCGCTCCCAGTGATGCAGCTAATGAGGTCAAAATAGCTTTATCTTCGGCTGTCCACGGATAATTCACCCGACAGTTATCAAACCCCACGAAACCCCAATATTGCCCCGCAACATGAATAGGCACGACCATTAAGGATACAATTTCTTGTGGTTCTAAAATTGAGCGTTCCGTTTCAGGAAATGTGGCCACTAAACCAGAAACGGTTTGATGATTCGTTAATAATGCCATCCAGCGTGGAAATAACTCATCCACAGGGAGATTTTGTAAATCCGGATTATCAATTTGTACACTAATATGATCGCGTACCCATTCATAACGTTGACTGGCTAAATTTGCTCCGGTACGTGTATCAATATGGTTCTCGAATAAATAAACTCTATCTTGCCCCGTTGCATGTCCTACCGTTTCCAACGCTACTTGTACTGCACTATTAATATCAGGCTTCGATAATAACGCGTTAACCGCCATAGCCACGGCATGTAATAAAGGTTCACGTTGATGTAATAATTCTTCTGTTAAGGGGGCTATAGGCGAGGAAAATGCTAGGCTAGAATCCATGTCGAACGCGACTCCAATGTTATTGTTAGCTATGTCATAGTGTTGGACTTACGCCACATAGCATAGCGGTAAAATTGGGCTGATAGCTATAAATTTTTGTTATTAAAGAACTAGGAAATTACCTAAGTATTGTGCGAAATGCTCTCATGAAATGACCATTTTCTTTTAGGCTTTATTGAGTATGACCAAACCGATTTTCTAAACTAGCACATAAACAATATCGGAAGTTAGGTAGCGTGTTTGTCGATTAAATTACTGATTTTTAAGTTGGGTTTGCTGTTATTGCTGAGTGCCTGTACTCAACCAGAACTTACGCAGCAAAATATGCCAGTTGTCGATTGTCAGGGGGCGTTGTCCCTGCCTCGATTTCGCTAAGTCCACTCATTACATTTGTCAGCAACCCTTATTTTGTGCCGTAATACCTGCGCGATCCTTGGTCGCATCTGCCTTATTAGCATTAATTCAGCAGCAGGATGAAATGAGCACAGAATCTACTTTAATCTCTAATCCGTCGCCCGTGATCGCGCATATTTCCGATATTCATTTTGGGCGCGAAGAACCCGCTGTTATTGAAGGCTTATTAACCAGCTTACAGCGTTTAAACCCTGATTTAGTGGTGATTAGTGGTGATTTAACCCAACGTGCGACCGATGAGGAATACCGCAAAGGCGCAGACTTTCTGCAACGCCTAGCTTGGCCGCATATTATTATTCCGGGTAATCATGATTTATCTGCCACCCATTTAATTGAACGCTTTACAAGCCCTTGGGATAAATGGCAGCAATACATACAACCCGAAACAGAACCTGTTTTACACGCCAAGGGTTACAGCCTAATCGGTGTGAATACGGCGCGGGCGGCGGGTTGGTATTTTGACTGGTCACGCGGGCAAATTAATCAAACGCAGGTGAAGCGAGTACAAGACACGCTGCAAGTTGTCCCAGCACAAAATTTACGAATCGTGATTGCCCACCATCCGTTTTGGTTACCTGAACAAGCTGAATATCGGGATGTTGTCAGCGGGCGTGATAAGGCAATTGCGGGGTTTAAACAAGCGAATGTCGATATGATTCTCAGCGGACATATCCACATGGCTTATACGCATATTTTGCAAGGCATTATTGTTTCCCATGCCGGAACGACCTTTTCTAATCGCTTATTGGAAGGGCATCCCAATAGTTTTAACGTGATTCGCGGTAATCGTAAACAGCTAACGATTGAATTTATGGAATGGAATGGTCAGCAATTCCAGCTTGTTGAACAACAAACTTTTACGAAAACCGGCGTTGGGTGGCAAAGTAGCCCTTAATGCCGGAGCAGGATACTCATTAGTTTATGTCGGATAACCCCACACCCACAGTACTTGCGAAATTACCCGTGTTTATCAACCCACAGTCGGGTTCAGCGGCAAGGCTACTGCCTTATTTGCGCCAACATCCGCGCTTATTAGTACACGAAGTCAACCCAAAACAATTAACTGAGCAACTGCGTACAGAAGTTGCCAAAGGCAGCCCTCGGGTATTAATTGCTGGTGGCGATGGCACATTAGGCTTGGCTGCTTCGGTCTTAGTAGGCACAAATACCGCAATGGCGGTGATAGCCGGAGGCACGCTTAATCATTTTGTTGGCAATTTAGGCTTACCCACTAGTGTTGAAGCTGCGGTGGAACTGGCGCTGAATAGCCCGAATACCACGCAAATCGACGTCGGCTATGTGAATGAGCGCTTGTTTCTAAACACCAGTTCTGTCGGGATGTATGTACGCTTTGTGCGCACGCGCGAGCATCTAGAACGTTATATGAGTTATCGCATGGCTAGTATAGTTGCAGGTTTACGGCGTTTAATGCGGCTACGTTCTGCGCGGTTGTATGTTAACGGTGTCAAGTTGCGCTCGCCATTGGCTTTTATTGGCGTGCGCGAACGTGAACTCAGTTATCCAGTATTAGGACAAGCTTTGGATAAGGGGCAACACGGTTTGCATGTGATTGTGGTCAGAACGCAAAACCGTTGGGAGATGCTTAAACTCAGCTTTAATGCTATTTTTCGCGGTGTTAGCCCTTTAGCCAAAGCTAAACAAGTCGAAAATCGTGTAGTTGATAGCATTACCATCGACAATCATTACCGCAAACAAGGTATTTACGTCGCCTTAGATGGTGAAATTGCCTTACTTAAAACGCCACTGTATTACCGTTATGAACGTGATGTGTTAAAGGTGGTAGTGGCGTAAGCTGTACTACACTCTAGGCATTATTATCTCATCCATGCAGGTTTGCCGTTGAATATCTTGAATAATAATCGTACTCCTATTGTCACCTACAGCATTATTGTGTTGTGCGTGTTAGCTTACATTCCAGTGGCGTTAAATTTATTACCCAAGCCTGACCCGTTTGCTTTATATCTACCTGAAAACCCGAACTTCCATTATTGGCAGTATTTAACCAGTATGTTTATGCATGCGGGTATTTTGCATTTATTGTTTAATATGTTTGGTTTGTGGATGTTTGGTGCACCGCTAGAAAAATTATGGGGTGGTGCGAAATTCTTAGCTTTTTATTTAATTTGTGGGATTGGCGCGGGTTTAATTTACAACTGGATTAATGAATACCAGTTTCAGCAAATGACCCAAGAATTTATGAAATTGGGTTTAACCTCAGCGGATTTATCTCGCTTATTAAATGAGATGTTATATCCTACGAATATTCCCGGCTTTACTGAAAAAATGGCGGGTGACTATTACAGTTTGTATCACACTGAAACCGTGGGTGCATCGGGGGCGATTTATGGCGTATTGGTGGCATTTGCTTATTATTTCCCGAATTCAAAGTTGGCTTTAATTTTCTTCCCTGTGCCGATTCCAGCCAAGTATTTTGTACCCATTCTAATCGGCATTGATTTATTCTCAGGTGTAACCGGAGTCTCTATTTTTGGTGGCAATGTGGCGAATTTTGCACATGTGAGCGGAGCATTAGTCGGCTTGATTCTCGTGTTATTATTCGGGCGAGATTATAAGCGTGACGCCCCTAATTATAATTGAGTAATTGTTTAAGCATTAATGGTAGGGAATAACTTTTTCTACCATTAGTTGCAATTGTTTCTCGCCACGATATTCATTAATGCTTAATTTATAAATTAAACGCACGCGCTCCCCAACTTTGGGCCAGAGTTCAAGATTTGCAAAGAAGTTCAGTGCGCTAATGCTCGGTATATAATCGCTGTCGTGATGGATTAACTTTAAATCGGCTTTAATGTGTACGGTTTTTAAAAGTTGTAACCGCATTATTTGAAATTCGCCTTCAAATTGTGGTTCGGGAAACTGCTGTCCCCACGGCGCAATATGCCGCAAAAATTCGGCATTGCTTAAGGTGAAGTCATGGCTATTTAATACGCCGTCGGTATAAATCGTTTCGCGTAAGGTATCCGGCTGTAAGCGTTGATTAACGGCTTGGGTAATACTGTTGGTAAATAACGGTAAAGCGTGCGCTTCTAAGGTTAAGCCTGCCGCCATCGCATGTCCGCCAAAGCGTTTAATTAAACCGGGGTGCGTATGTGCCACTTCTTCGATTAAATCCCGCATATGCAAACCCGGAATACAACGCGCTGACCCTTTAACCAAACCATCGTCGGCAGTGGCAAAGACAACGGTCGGGCGGTAATAACGATCTTTAATGCGTGACGCGAGAATACCAATCACGCCTTCATGCCATTCCGCTTGGTGCAAACACATAATCGGTGGTAATGCCTGTTCGTATTCGGCAAAACTTAAGGTTTGGATAATGACTTCTGCATCTTGCTTCATGGTGGCTTCAATACGTTTGCGCTCATTATTTAGCGCTTCTAATTGTCCCGCTAAACGCCGCGCTTCGTTTAAATCATCGGTCAATAAGCACTGAATGCCGATAGACATATCCGCCATACGTCCAGCGGCATTTAAACGGGGACCACAAGCAAAACCAAAATCGCTACTAATTACTTGCTCAGGTTTGCGATTTGCCATTTCCAGCAAGGCAATAATGCCTGCCTTGCCTTTGCCAGCCCGAATACAACGTAAGCCTTGTTCTACTAAAATTCGATTATTGGCATCTAAGGTCACGACATCTGCTACCGTTCCCAAGGCGACTAAATCTAATAGCGAGGTGAGGTTGTGTTCTGGTAAAGCGGTTTGTTGAAAATAGCCACGCTGGCTTAAGACTTGTTTGAGCGCCAACATGACATAAAATACCACGCCAACCCCTGCCAGATGCTTCGAGGCGAATTCATCTAAGGGGTGATTGGGGTTCACCATCACATCACAAGCGGGTAAGCGCTTACCTGCCAAATGGTGATCGGTAATTAAGGTTTTATAACCCAATGCTTTGGCAGCTTCGATCCCTTCCACGCTGGAAACGCCATTATCTACGGTCATCAGCAACCAAGGCTGATAATCACGAGTTAGTTCGACAATTTCAGGCGTTAAACCGTAACCGTACTTAAAGCGATCAGGTACTAAGTACTCAACTTGGGTATGCCCCATTAAACGCAAGGCGCGCAGACTCACGGCGGTAGCGGTTGCTCCATCCGCATCGTAATCACCCACGATTAAAATTTTGTGCTGAGCTTGTACTGCATCCGCCAATAATTCAGCCGCTTGATACACATGACGTAGGCTACGAATCGGTAACAATTGCTTTAATGCATGCTGTAAATCATCAAGATGCGTAATGCCACGCGCTGCTAAAACCCGTTGAATTAACGGCGGATAGGGCAGGTTATAGCTTGCAAGCTCAGCCGGAACAGCGCGTGTTTGAATCTGCATTGGGGAATTACCGCCAGCCAAAGGGGGCTGTCAGTATAAGCACAACCACGCGTGTTTGCAGCAGTAAAAATGCAGGCGTTACGGCTGCGTTTTACTCGAGGGTGCTGCTAACGGTAAGGGCTGGGGAATCAAAGGAATGGCATCCTGATGTTTAAGATAAGCAGGTGCGAACCGTGATTCAGAATGACTAATAGCTTGAGCAAAACTAAACAGTAAACCCGCCATTAAAATTAATGCCCAAGTGCTAACCCGCCACAATTGCCGCATAATCGTAATCTCAATGCAAAGCCCAGAAGATGCGAGAATGATACCTGAATTTAAGTCAATTTGTTTAGTGATAACATGTCAAATTTAAACGAAATCCGGGCGGATTATGATCAAAATAGCCTAATTGTCTATCAGGCGTATTCGGCAGCGATTGCTAAGCCCGCGTTAGCGAATGGGCGATTTGTTGCACCGTTCTCGTTGAACCGAATGACGTGGATTAAGCCGTCATTTTTATGGCTAATGCACCGTAGCAATTGGGCACAAAAATCTGGTCAAGAATATATTTTGGCAGTTCGTATTAAACGCGACGCTTGGGAGAAAGCGTTAAGTTTGGGCGTACTGACAGGTTATGAAGCGGGAATTCATGCCAGTTATCAGCAATGGGAACAGCAATTTGCAGCAGCTAAAGTGCATGTTCAATGGGACCCAGAACGTTCGATTCGGGGTGCAGATTTGGGAATTAATAGTATTCAAGTGGGAATTAGCCGCTTTCTAATAGAAGAATATGTACAAGATTGGATGATAGCGTTAAGCGATTACACGCCTTTAGTGCATAAAATTCATGGCTTTTTAAAAGCGGGCGAACTGGATAAAGCCAAAAAATTATTACCACGTGAGCGCCTTTATCCCGTTACTATGTCAGTCGCTAAAGCCTTAGCCCTGCATGTCTAATTTTTATAAGTGATTATATATGTCGAATAAAGCACGCCCTTATATTTTTTATGCACAAACCCAATCCTTATGTGAGGAATGCTTAGCGGTTGTGTCCACCAAAATTATTTTTCAAAATGGCAATGTGTATTATCAGAAGCGTTGTAGTGAACACGGCGTACAAAAAACTTTGGTATCGACGGATATTGAGTATTTCAAACGCTGTAAGGATTATTTGAAACCCGGCGATATGCCTAGCCAGTTTCAGACCGCGATTCAGAAAGGTTGTCCGCATGATTGCGGTTTATGCCCCGATCACGAACAACATTCATGTTTAGCATTGTTTGAAATTATTGACGAATGCAATATGCAATGCCCCGTATGCTTTGCCAATTCTGCACCGGGTAAGGGCAATGCGCGTAGCCTTGAGCAAATCGAGGTGATGTTGCAAACCTTATTAGCCAGCGAACAGCAACCGGATTTAGTTCAAATCTCGGGGGGTGAACCAACCTTACATCCGCAATTAATGGCAATTTTACGCCGTCTGAAAAATAGCCCGATTCGCCATTTAATGCTAAATACCAATGGCATTCGTTTAGCGCGTGATCCTGAATTAGTTGCCGAATTGGCTAGTTTAAAACCCGGTTTTGAAGTATATTTACAGTTTGATTCTTTAAACGTAAATGCCTTAAAAAATATTCGCGGGCAGGATATGCGGAATATTCGTTTACAAGCTCTTGAACAATTAGAAAAACATAATATTTCCACAACATTGGTTTGTGTGGTGCGTAAAGGTGTTAACGATGCAGAAATAGGCGAAATTATTCAATTTGCCCAGCGTTATAACTGTGTGCGCGGTATTACCTTCCAGCCTGTACAAGATGCGGGACGTAATGAAGGTGATAAACCCAGCCAACGCATTACCTTAAGCGAAATACGTACACAGATTATTCAAGCCGATAATCCGTTTGGCGATACGGATATGATTCCATTGCCATGCCATCCCGAAAATATTTGTATTGGTTATGGGATTAAGCTTGGCAATGAAATAATCCCTGTGACAGGTTTATTGCCTCGTGAAGAATTATTAAAAGGCGTGGATAACACCATTACTTTTGAAAAAAGCCCCGGCTTGAAACAAGCCTTTCTAAAGCTTTTTTCCTTAGATGCCTGTAGCGAGCACACTACCGATAATTTACAAACTATGTTGTGCTGTTTACCGCGTATACAAAGTGAAGGCTTAACTTATGACCATGTGTTTCGCATTGTGATTATGGGGTTTATGGACAAATACGATTTTGATATTGGCTCGGTTAAGCGTTCTTGTACACACTTTGTTGAACCAAATGGCAAGATTTATCCCTTTGATACGTGGAATTTATTTTATCGTCAGCAAGTACGCGGCTAATTTATCATTTTTCTGATAAGTGCTTATCGACAAAATCCTCTATCAATAAAGCGGTTATCCATCTACTTTAACGAAGATACTTACACTAAAAGCAGTTGATATAACTTGACTAGGGCAAATAGGTTTAAAATTAAATTACACAACAATACAAAATAAAAAATCTAAATGTAATTTAAAAGGAAAATATATGAAGCACCATCAAACGCTAGTTCTAATGGGGTTATTACTAAGCGCTGCTGCAACACACGCCTCTTTGGGGTCTGATAGTTATGCGGTATACGGGGTAGCAGGTTGGGATGGTTTAAATTTACGCTCGACGCCTTCTAGCAAGGGAAAAATTCTAAGGAAGATTCCATTTAATGCAATTGGTATTCAGAATCTAGCTAAAAGTAGTAGTGGTTGGTGTAAGGTTAAATATGCAAACACAATCGGCTGGGCTGCTTGTACGCGTTTAATGGAAGACCCCAATAAACGTTATTATTCTGCACATGGTTACCCTGTACCTATGCCGATTCAAGCTGAACCTCGTTTAAATAGCCCGACCGTATCACGGTTACCTTTAGAAGCGGAAGGCTTACGTGGTTTAGATGGTTGTTCAGGGAATTGGTGTCGTATCGACTATCAAGGGCATCGTGGTTATGTTCAACAAAAATACTTAGTGAGCACGAAGCCCCCGGTTTCAAAACCACCGGTCACTCCTCAACCGCGCTAATTCTAATCATTGGGGACGTTAGGCTTACTGAGGTAAGCCTAATTCTTTCAATGGGGTACGACATGAATGCTACTTTTTGCTAAGGTAATTTCGTGTAACAACCCTAGCAGCAGTAATGAAATAATTGCAATAGACCCAGCCAACGGACTGGGCTAGATCGTGTCTAATGTTGTATAGGTTGTTCTGTGGCAATTGCTTGTACTTCTTCTAAACTCAGTTTGAATAAATCGGCAATCGCTTGGACTGACATCGCATTTAACTTAAGCAATTGTTTCACAGCTTCATAAGTGCGTTGCTTTTCTGCTTGCAACGCCGCTCTTTCTTGTAACAAAGCTGCTTCTTTTTCATCCAGTAACGCCCTAGATTGATTTAAACCTGCTTCCAAACCCCAGCGATAGGTTGAGAAGCGCGTAATATCTACTTGAGTTAACATATTCTTGGCCTCCATTAATTGGGTTTGCAGGTCTCTATTATCCGCTAAATGTTAATTCACAAATTTTTTAAATCTTATCCAGTAAATTATGCAGCATTTCATCGGTATGTGTGGGCGTTATCATTGGTTGGCAGAGCGGGATACGCCCGACTGTATTCATAGAAATTCGTATACCGCGTTCGTGCATCAGCATCAACTCGGCAAAATTTACCATTGTATCGGTGTGGTGGATGACTTTTTGGTGCTGCAAGCCAAGCGCAGTACGAGTTTTAAGGTTAAAGCGGTGCACTTTCAGCCTTTAGCCGCAAGCGCGTTTTATATGGGTGATGCGGTGAGGGTGTTAAATGGCAGTCTGCAAGATCAAATGGCTGTGATTCAAGGTATAGGTTGGCATTCCAAGCATCAAAAGCTGATCTTTATTCTGTATGCCCAGCACAAGCGGTGTAGCCGTTGGTATTTTGCAGAAGATATCGCGCCTGCATTTGTATAGATTAATTCGGGCAAGTATAACGTATACCTGTTTATATACCCGTTTAAAAGAAACTTAAGTACTTTAGCACCTTATTACGCACAAAAAAAAGCCCAAGTTGTTAAAAACTTAGGCTTTTTGTATTATTCAGAACATGCCTGAATTATGAATAAGTGCCGAAAAGAGGACTCGAACCTCCACGGGTCGCCCCACTAATACCTGAAACTAGCGCGTCTACCAATTCCGCCATTTCGGCTTTAGCTTTGCATTGCTGCAAAGTGAGAGGCGCATCTTATAGTTAGGTTTGAGTCTTGTCAAACAGGAAAGGCGTTTTCGGACGATTTTTTTGATATGCTTAGGCAATAGATGAACATGATAATAAAAGGATGCTTACTTGAAGCTTAAAGACCCACATTTCCAGCGTGAAGCCGATAAATACGATAAACCGATTCCAAGTCGCGAAGTAATTTTGCAAATCTTAAGTGATCGGGGCGAGCCGTTGGATTTTGCTAGTTTAGCCGATGCATTGAAATTAACCGATGAGGTGGATTTGGATGCGTTAAAGAAACGTTTACGTGCGATGGAACGCGATGGACAACTGTTATACAACCGCAAGCGCCAATATGTGCCGGTGGGGCGGACTGATTTAATTGCAGGTCGGGTGATTGGGCATCCCGATGGTTTTGGTTTTTTACAGCCTGAAGACGGCAGCCCCGATTTATTCTTACACGCCAAGCAAATGCGTACCTTAATGCATGGCGACCGTGCCTTGGTGAGTGTGCGCGGTTTAGATCATAAAGGGCGGCGCGAAGGCGCATTGGTTGAGGTATTGGAGCGCGGGACAACCCAAGTAGTGGGGCGTTATTTCGTGGAAAACGGGATTGGCTTTGTTGCGCCCGATAATTCACGCATTACCCAAGATATTTTGATTCCCACCGATGCAGTAGGTGAAGCCAAGCCGGGGCAGATTGTGGTGGCGGCCATTGTTGAACAGCCGTCTAAACTTGCCCAGCCACGCGGTAAGATTGTGGAAGTGCTAGGCGATCACATGGCGCCGGGTATGGAAATTAATGTAGCGATTCGTAGTCATGAATTGCCGTATGAATGGCCGCAAGCGGTGTTAGAGGCGGCGGATAAATTTACCTTTGAGGTGGCAGCTAAAGATAAAAAAGGGCGGGTAGATTTACGTAAAATTCCGCTGGTTACCATTGATGGCGAAGACGCGAAAGATTTCGATGATGCGGTGTATTGTGAGCGCGACGAAAAAAATAATTGGCGTTTATTAGTCGCTATTGCAGACGTATCGCATTATGTGCAGCCGAATGGCGCGATTGATCGGGAAGCTGCCTTACGCGGCACATCGGTATATTTTCCGGGCAAGGTTATCCCAATGTTGCCGGAAATTCTGTCAAACGGTTTATGTTCGCTCAATCCCAAGGTCGACCGTTTGTGTATGGTCTGCGATATACGCCTAGGTTCACGCGGCAAATTGCTGAGTTATGAATTTGTGGAAGGTATTATGCATTCCGCCGCCCGTTTAACATATACCAAAATGGCGGCTATGGTAGTAGACGGCGATACGGCACTGCGCTCTGAATACCCAAGCGAACTTGTGACGCATTTAGATGATTTGTATGCCTTGTATAAGGTATTGCGTAAAGCGCGGGATCGGCGTGGGGCTATTGATTTTGAAACCGCAGAAACCAAAATCGTATTTGACGAAAATCGTAAAATCGAAGCGATTGTGCCAGTTGAACGCAATGATGCGCATAAGATCATTGAAGAATACATGATTTTAGCCAATGTGTGTGCGGCGAAATTTTTAAGTAAGCATAAAATGCCTGCTTTGCACCGTTCGCACGCAGGGCCAACCCCGGAAAAGTTAGTAACAGTACGCCAGTTCTTAAGCGGTGTGGGTTTAACGTTAGAAGGCGGTGATGATCCAACGCCGACGGATTATGCAAAATTATTAAATAGCATACAGGAGCGTCCTGATAAGCGTTTGATTCAAACCGTATTGCTGCGTTCCTTATCACAGGCGGTATATAGCCCGGATGTGATTGGGCATTTTGGTTTAGCGCATGATTATTACGCGCATTTTACTTCACCGATTCGGCGTTACCCTGATTTATTGGTGCATCGTGCAATCCGCCATGTGTTGCGGGGCGGTAAACCTAGCGATTTTCTGTATACACATGCCGATATGGTGACGTTAGGCGAACATTGTTCTATGACTGAACGCCGCGCCGACGATGCTACCCGCGATGTAAGCGCATGGCTGAAAACCGAATACATGCAAGATCATGTGGGTGAAAGCTTTGATGGCATTATTTCCGGTGTAACAGGCTTTGGCTTGTTTGTGGAATTGGATAAAGTGTATGTGGAAGGCTTAATTCATGTAACGGCTTTAACCAACGACTACTACCATTTTGATCCGGTGCGGCATCAACTCAAAGGTGAAAACTCGGGACGTGTATATCGCTTAGGCGATAAGCTACGCGTGATGGTAGCTCGGGTGGATTTAGACGAGCGCAAAATAGATTTTGTATTGGCTGATAGTGATAAACCCACTACGGCTAAACGTAAGCCCAAGCCTAAAACCAGTGCTAATCCTTCGGCTGCAGCTAAACCAGCTAATAAAGCACGCCAAAGTGGTGAAAAGCCACCGAAGAAGCCAAAGCGTAAAACGACACCGGCTGTTAAGCCGCAAGCGGAACAAACCCAACGTCCGGCAAAAGCGGCTAAGCCCAAAAGTAGCAAAGCCTCAAACAGCGCGACCACGCCGAAATCTAAGGCAAAAAAATCGACTAAAAAATCCAATGCACGGAAGACTCAAGATTAATGGCTAAATCAATCATTTGCGGCATTCACGCCGTGGAAAGTGCGATTCGCAATGATGCGGATAATTTAGGGCAAATTTGGTTGGATAAGCGCAGCCGCAATGACCGCTTAAAAAAGCTCATGCAACTGTTGGATGAGTATGGCCTAAAAGCGATTGCGCTGGATACGGAGAAATTGGATAAGGTTGCCAATAATACGCGGCATCAAGGTGTGGTGGCGGAGTATTTCAAGGAAAAGTCTTATACCGAGAATGACTTATACGATTTGCTGGATACCTTGGAAGAACCGCCGTTTTTGCTAATTTTAGACGGTGTGACCGACCCGCATAATTTGGGGGCATGTTTACGTACAGCCGAAGGCGCAGGCGTACATGCGGTAATTGCCCCAAAAGATAATGCCGCCAGCATTACGCCGACCGTGCGCAAAGTGGCTTCCGGTGCAGCGGAAATTGTACCGTTTATTCCAGTGACTAATCTGGCGCGTACGTTAGACACGCTGAAAGAACGCGGTATTTGGTTAACCGGCACAAGCGATAAAGCGAAATTGTCGCTGTATCAAGCCGATTTCAAAGGTGCGATTGGCATTGTCATGGGCGCGGAAGGCGCAGGCATTCGTCGTCTTACCGAAGAACGCTGTGATTATCTCATTTCCATTCCTATGTGTGGGCAGGTGTCTAGCTTAAACGTGTCTGTGGCTAGTGGTGTTTGTTTATACGAAGCGTTGCGGCAGCGTAGCAGCCCCGCTAAAGGCAAATAGCTAGGGGCATTGCGCCCCTTAAATCTCTTGCAGCCAGCGTAAGGCAATATCTTTATGCAGCCACCAACCGATATAAATACCCACCGCTATCGCCGCGATGAAATACCACCAGCCAAATGCTTGCCAATAGCCAAACAGCAGCCAAACCAGCAACTTGGCTAAATTAGTGAATGAGAAATAGCTACTAATATCGTGTAAGCCCGCTAATTGCGTAGCCTGTGTTAGAAAATCGGTTTCCAACCCAAACCACGGCATCAAGTGTGTGCCGATATACGCTGTTAAGGCTAATACGCCAACACTGGCTAATAAGGCGCTGTGTAGACTGGCTAACCAACCTCTTAAAAAAGCAAAGATAATAAAACCAATGCCAATACTTAAGGGTGCGGTTAGCATTAAAACATCCGCAAAACTTTTAGCTTCTCCAAAGCCATTACTGGGGGTAGCAATCCCCAGCTTATTGGCAATGATTTGTATCCAACCTGTACCTAATAACACGGGTATTGCTAAAAAATAGCCGAGCCATTTTCGATATTGATCGGCTTGCGCTATATCTTTTTCTAAAGCACTACTGATTGGGCAACCACAATGAATACATTGCTTCGCTTTGGAGCTAATTTTACGCTGACAATCGGGGCAAGCTATTAACGCCATGTTTAAACTTCCACTCGCAAGGATAGTAAGGCTAAGCATAAACGAGGTTTTGATTTAACACGAGATTATATGATCAGCTATAACATACAAAAAAGTGATTTAGTTCAAAAAACATATTATCTATAAAAGGGTAGGGCAGGCGATTAATGTTCTCCTTCGCTTATTCGACTGCAATTCAGATAGATTATGGTGACTCATGACTAATGGACAGGCACGTTATGACTGTCAGCATGAACTAGGGCGTTATGGTACTGAATTTAAGCTAATGTGTATGCCTATAACTAGATTCTTATACACAATCAGTTAACTGCTATGCTAAAATCAGATTATTATGAACAATTTAAATTTTATAAAGGAGCGGGCTAAAAATGAATATATTCATGATGCATGTTGGATCTCCTGGCAATATTGATATTAAATATACTGTAACTCGTAAAAGATCTATAAAAGAAATGGTTGAAAAAATACCATTATCCGCTCCTGAGCGAGCTTATTTTGAAAATGACAAAGAACTGAACTCGGCATTTCCTAACGGAGAATTTAATTGTTGGGGAGTTCCGAGTAGAGCTGAACCAATTTTTAGAAAAACTAATGTTGGAGATTTAGTTTTGATGATTCCAGAAATAGGTTCTTCTGAAGATTCTGGTATACAACAAATTGGAATTGTGAAAGCAAAGTATAATGAAAAAGCTATAGATGCTTCAAAAGTTTTATGGCCTGATACACCGGAGGCAAGACTATATCCCTTTTTATTTTTTTTTGAAACAGAGGTTGTCTATAGATCATGGTATGACTTTCTAAATGATTTAGATATTGAAAGCAATTGGAATCCTAGGGGATGGTACAGAAAAATGGCAGATAAGCGTTTTTCTGCTTGGAAAGGAGCGCAAGGCTATTTAGACTTTCTACGGCAAGAAGGTGGTCGTTAAACTTAACTAATAAAATCAGCTAGGCTCTTGTCGGTAGGGTTGTTATGATTGTCAGCTTTTCTTTTGTGTTGGCAGTCAGTTATGGAACTCAACTCAACCTATGCTCAAATTAAAGACCTCCAAGCGCGCGTGACCGCGCTGAGGGGGTATCTTTGACTATGAAACCAAACAAGAACGCTTAGAAGAAGTTTCCCGCGAATTAGAAGACCCCAAGATTTGGGATAATCCGCAAAAAGCCCAAACCTTGGGTAAAGAACGCTCTACCTTAGAAGCCATTGTCGGCGGCATTGATCGCATTAGTCGCGGCTTAGCCGATGCTAATGAATTGTTAGAACTGGCGGAAATGGAAGACGACCAAGCCAGTGCGGACGCAATTATTGCCGATGTGCAAGGTTTGGAAGCGCAGATTGCCCAGCTTGAATTCGAGCGTATGTTCTCGGGTGAAATGGATCGCAATAATGCGTTCTTGGATATTCAATCCGGTGCAGGCGGGACGGAAGCGCAAGACTGGGCAGAAATGATTCTGCGCATGTATTTGCGTTGGGGTGAAGCCAAAGGCTTTAAAGTTGAATTAATCGAGGCTTCGCCCGGCGATGTGGCGGGGATTAAAAGTGCCACGGTCAGTTTTGAAGGCCCTTATGCATTTGGTTGGTTGCGTACCGAAACCGGCGTTCATCGCTTAGTGCGTAAATCGCCGTTTAGTTCGGCGGGCGCACGTCATACTTCATTTGCGGGTGTGTTTGTTTCGCCTGAAGTTGACGATAATATTGAAATTGATATTAACCCTGCTGATCTGCGTATTGATGTGTATCGCGCATCGGGGGCGGGCGGTCAGCACGTTAACCGCACGGAATCAGCGGTACGGATTACCCATCTGCCCACCAATACCGTGGTGCAATGCCAAAGCGGGCGATCACAACATCAAAATAAAGACACCGCTATGAAGCAATTACGCGCCAAACTGTATGAACTGGAAATGTTTAAGCGTAATGCGGAAAAGCAAGCCCTTGAAGACAGCAAATCCGATGTGGGGTGGGGCAGCCAAATTCGTTCCTATGTCTTAGACCAATCGCGTATCAAAGACTTACGCACCGGTGTGGAAATTTCCAATACACAATCGGTGTTGGATGGTGCGTTAGACAAATTTATTGAAGCAAGTTTAAAAAGCGGGTTGTAAACCATGAGTGAAGTAGAGCAACAACACGAGCAGCACGACGATAACAAATTGATTACCCAACGCCGCGAAAAGTTAGCTAAGTTACGCGAACAAGGCGTGGCGTTTCCGAATGATGTGGCGCGGGAACACAAAGCTGCCGATTTACACGCGCAATACGACCAATACGATAAACCGTGGTTTGAAGAAAATCCGATTGAAGTGACGGTTGCAGGGCGCATGATGCTACAACGCCTCATGGGTAAAGCCAGTTTTGCGACGATTGCCGATGTATCGGGGCAAATTCAATTATTTGCACAAAAAAACGTGTTGGGCGATGAAGTGTTTGATGCGTATAAACATTGGGATTTAGGCGATATTATTTGGGCAAAAGGCAAGCTGTTTAAAACCCAAACCAATGAATTATCGGTGAAAGTGCAGGAGATTAAATTACTGACCAAATCGCTGCGCCCCTTGCCGGATAAATTCCACGGCGTAAGCGACCAAGAATTGCGCTATCGCCAACGCTACCTTGATTTAATTGTTAATCAAGAATCGCGGGCGGCGTTTACCATGCGTTCAAAAATCGTCAGTTATATTCGTCAGTTCTTTACACAGCGCGATTTTCTCGAAGTCGAAACGCCAATGCTGCAAGTGATTCCGGGTGGTGCGACGGCGCGTCCGTTTGTGACGCATCATAACGCGCTGGATTTGCCGATGTATCTGCGCATCGCGCCGGAGTTATACCTAAAACGCTTAGTGGTGGGTGGTTTTGAACGCGTGTTTGAAATCAACCGTAACTTCCGTAATGAAGGCTTATCCACGCGCCACAACCCCGAATTCACCATGATTGAATTCTACCAAGCTTATGCCACTTATCACGATTTGATGGATTTAACCGAAAGCTTGTTACGTGGCATTGCGCAGGATGTGGTGGGTAATACCACGATTACTTATCAAGGGGAAAGCTTCGACTTTAGCCAACCGTTTGCGCGTATGAGTGTACGTGATTCGATTCTGCACTTTAATCCGAACCTTAGCGGCGAACAATTGGATACTTTAGACGGGGCAAGAGCCGTTGCACAAAGCTTAAAAATCCCGCTGAAAGACAGCTATGGCTTAGGCAAAGTACAAATCGAAATCTTCGAGAAAACCGTCGAACACCGCTTAATGCAGCCGACCTTTATTACGGAATACCCAGCGGAAGTGTCGCCCTTAGCGCGGCGTAATGATAGCAATCCTTTCATTACCGACCGCTTTGAATTCTTCGTCGGCGGGCGTGAAATTGGCAATGGCTTCTCCGAGTTAAACGACGCGGAAGACCAAGCCGACCGCTTTATGCAGCAAGTTGCGGAAAAAGACGCAGGTGACGACGAAGCCATGCACTACGATGCGGATTATATTCGTGCGCTGGAATACGGCATGCCACCCACCGCCGGTGAAGGTATTGGTATCGACCGCTTGGTCATGCTATTTACCGACGCGCCTTCCATACGGGATGTCATACTCTTTCCCCACATGCGCCCGGAAGCTGAGTAAATCAAGCCAGAAAAGAGTCCAGCTTAGTCTGGATTCTTTTAAGGTATTTTAATTTTTTACCTATAGAGTAATTAAATTATATACTGGTTTATAATATATTCTATATTTATTGATCATATATTTTACTTCTGATTATTTTTTTAATATGTTTTGGGTGTTCTATGGATAAAATTACCAAATCTATCTTAAATTCTTTTGTTGATCAATTTGATTTGGGGAAATATCCAGAAGATAAGCAATTTGAAAATTTTGTAAATTACTGTATTACTACGAAGTTATATCGTAATAGTTTTGAGTTAGATGATGTACATACTGGTTCTGGCGGAGATGCTGGAATTGATGGATTATTTTTTATCGTTAACGGTAAGTTAATTATAGATGAAGATGAACTAAAAGATGTTGTTGACTCAGTTAACTACTTGGATGCAGACATAATTTTTATACAGTCAAAAACTAGTAATTCTTTTGATGGAAGTCAGATTGGCAGTTTTATTAATGGTGTAAAAGATTTTTTGGATGACAAATCTGAATTAGTTCATAATGAGAAAATCAAAAAATTAAAAAATATATGGGATTCAGTTATATCAATGTCTTCTCTTATGATTAATCGTCGACCTAATTGTAAATTATATTATGTTTGTACTGGTAAATGGTTAGAAGATAAAAATCTTAATGCAATAAGAAAAAGAGGTCAGAAGGATTTAGATAACTTAAATTTATTCGATTCAATTGCTATAGAATTATTGGGAGCGGTTGATATTCAAAAGCTATATAATGAAACTAAAAATAAATTATCGACAACTATCAATTTTCAAAATAGAGTGACTTTACCTGATATAGAAGGAATTTCGGAAGCTTATTTGGGGGTTTTACCATATAATGATTATATGAAATTAATAAAAGATGAAAAAAACGACGTAATACATAATATTTTTGATGATAATGTTAGAGATTTTCAAGGTGATAATCCAGTAAATCAAAAAATCAAAAAAACTTTAGAAGAAGGTAGTTATAATTTATTTTGTGTTTTAAATAATGGTATAACCATTGTTGCATCAGACCTAACACCAGCAGGCAATAGATTTACAATTAGAGATTATCAAGTTGTTAATGGATGTCAAACTAGTAATGTTTTATTTAATTGTAGAAATTTAAAGGGTATTGAAAACGTATTTGTTCCTATCAAAATAATAGTAACAGACAGTGACGAGGTTAAAACAAGAATTACATTGGCTAATAATAGCCAAACAGAGGTCAAAACAGAACAGCTTGAGGCATTAAATTCATTTCAAAGAGGGCTGGAAAATTATTATAATGCTGAGAAAATGGGAATTACTTTGCATTATGAACGTAGATCCCAGCAATATAATGCAACTGGAATAAAAAAGAGCCAAATTATATCTATTCCAATTCAAATTAAATGTTTTGCTTCAGTCTTTCTTAATTCACCACATTTGGTATCAGGATATTATGGTAGTATAGTTAAAAGATTTAATGGAAAATTTTTTGAAGTTGATCATAAATATTTACCATACTATGTAAGTGCATTGACTTATTATAAAATTGAGCAATATTTTAGAAGTTTAGATATAGAAAGTGATTATAAAAAGCTGAGATTTCATATAATGTTTTTAGTTAGACTTTTAACAATGGGTGAGCATTTAGATCCATTAAATAGTGCTAAGATAGAAAAAAAATGTGAAACTTTTAAGAATATACTGCTAGACGAGAATAAGTCATTATCTACATTTAAAAAAGCAATTGATATTATTAATTCTTCTGGAATTGATAAAAATAAGAAACAATACAAAGCCGAAAGTGATACCGATTTGCTGATTACTGCTTATAGAAGAGATATTGCAAAAGCTAATAATTAAGAATGTCTATATGTTAGTATAAAATACTATGTGATTTTATACTAATTTTCTTAATAGAGATTATTTGATGTTCAAGCTTTTTATACTCTGCCAATAATCATGTGCCATATTTTCCGCTCGTTCTCTAATACTAGGTTCTATGCCTATTAACGGTTTAAGTTTGTAAGTGCGTTCAATGATTTCGTCGCGTACTGGCATATAAAACATGGGGAGCATGTCATAAATCGGGGCTAAGCCCTGTAGAGCTAAATCTTCAAAGTAAAACGCTAAGTTGCCAAAGTGCATATCCGTATTAGCAATATAATGCCCAAACGCATACACCAAGTGGATGTGTTGCCGTGTGGTTTCATCAATTAAACCTTGTTTGCATAAAGCGTCGGCTGCTTCATGCCAATGGGTTGCTCCGCCAATAAATTCAGCATCGACTTCTTTTAAACTAACTATACCTCGCCGTCCGTGCTCGCCCATGCGATCAAAACGCTGTACCTCCAAATAAAGACGTTCGCCTTCAATCAAGCGGCTTTGTGCAGCGGGAATGCTATGCGCTTGTAAACAACGTAACGCTAAGTGCTCTGCTTTTAATAAATCCCGATAGCGTTGCGCGGCAGGTGAGTTTAAAGCAAAAGGCGGACTGTATTTAACAATAGCGTGATAGCACTGGTTGTCGTGTTGCACATACGCGAGAAATTTAGGCTGTTCGCCCGCCACAGATGAACACGCAAAGCCGTGTTGCAACATTTGCGCCGCTAATTGATCGTAAGCATCGCTCGTCATAGGGGTTAAGGCTTGATACGCGTCTAAGTAGCGTTGCGCGGCTACTTTGCCCAGCATTAGATTACCGGGTAATTGTTCACCCGCTTGCAAGAAATAATGCGATGCTTCTTGATGTGTCCAACGCGCCGGATTTTTATTAATACCTAAGCGTTGGCTTAAATGCTCGCCATGCCAGCGTCCTAGAAAACCCGCTGGTATAGCACTTTGCAAATACCACGGAATATCATCAAAGCTTTGATAGTAGTTATCTTTTATAACCAACATACGTTTGTTGGGTTGGCAATACACGCTGGCAATCGTTTCGGGTTGCCCTTGTGAATTGATGGCGTATAAAGAGTGCGCCTCGCGTGTGCTCAGCCACGCAAACATCGTGTTACGTCCTGCGCCTAGTTTTAAAACGGGTAGATGCTGTAAAGCACGGCTTACGGTCGCCTGCGATAGCCCGGTACGCCGCGCTAATTCAGAAGCACTCAAATTGTCATACGCTAAGGCTTGTTCAAGCAATAAGTGACTATTCATAAACACGAGTGTAGCCGTTATGAATAGATTAATGAATAGAAAAGTGAATGGATTAAAGACATTTAAAACAATATTTTAAAATAAATATAGGCGTGAATTTGCATAGATAACAACGCGATACCGCTTACCAGTCGTTACGGTTAGATTTGCGAAAGGGACAAAAAATAAGCTGGCTGTTGCAGCCGTTGTTTCATAAACCACAAAGCCGTAGGTTCTACTTCAACCCTACGGCTTGCTTGCGTTGTGTTTATGCAATCCGAATCATTTGACCGATTTCAATATGATTTGATTCATACGCGCTCATGTGGTTCAAGCGCATTAAATTGCTAACAGTAGTGCGATAACGGTTGGCAATCTTGGTTAAAGTATCACCGGGTTGCACTTCAATGACTTTGCTGCGGTTTTGTTTGTGCCAGTTTTTGCCCCAGCGTTTTTCAAAACGGCTTTGATAATAGTGGCGACCTTCACGGTGTTTAACACGCATGGCAGGTTGTGAGCCTTCCACAATAATTTGCACTTTTTTATCAGAACGATGATCGCGGAAATCGTGGTCTTGTTGGTTGACCACTTTTACGCTATCCACGCTCGGCACAACTTGAATCCCGCCGCGTATAAAATCCGGTTGCATATCGCGTTGGTTTTCCGCGAACCCGCGATGTTCAGCTTTATAACCTTCGTGTGCTTTGAAATCGTTGGCGAAGCTGGCAGTAGATAAAGTAGCAATAGCGAAGCTGATAGCCGCAGCAACTAAATGACGTGTTTTCATGTTAAAATCCCCTATCTTCAATGGTTTATGTGATGTGGTCTGTGTGTGTTGACCATGAAGCTAGTATGCCGAATCGCTTTGTAAGATTGGGTAAGGGCTGCGTAAAGTTTTGTAAAGATTGGGTAAACATTAGAATAACAAATATAAAAAAAGCCGGATTGCTCCGGCTTCTGTTTAACGGCGTTTGCCCATTAATGTGTTTACATACGCTCGAAAATAACTGCGATACCTTGACCGCCACCGATACACATGGTGGCTAAGGCGTATTTGCCGTTAACGCGTTGTAATTCGTAGATGGCTTTAGTCGCAATGAACGCGCCAGAACAACCAATCGGATGACCTAAGGCAATCGCGCCGCCGTTGGGGTTGGTTTTAACAGGGTCTAAGCCTAAACCGCGTGCTACGGCAATCGCTTGTGAAGCAAACGCTTCATTTGATTCAATCACATCCATTTGATCTAAGCTTAAGCCAGCTTTTTTCAGGGCTAATTTAGTCGCAGGGATGGGGCCTTCACCCATGACATCATTCGGTACACCAGCAATCGCGTAAGAAACGATACGTGCTATTGGTTTTTGACCGGCTTGCGCCGCAACATCGGCAGCCGCTAAGACGAAGAACGCCGCACCATCGTTTAAACCAGAGGCATTGCCTGCGGTCACTGTGCCGTCTTTTTTGAAGGCAGGGCGCATTTTGGCTAACGATTCTAACGTGGTATTGGCTTTAACGTGTTCGTCGGTATCAAATACCACGTCGCCTTTACGAGATTTAATGGTGATAGGCACGATTTGCGATTTGAAGCGACCTTCTTGAATCGCCGCCGCTGCGCGACGTTGTGATTCAACCGCCACTGCGTCTTGTTCCTCACGGCTAATGTTCCATTTAGTCGCTAAGTTTTCCGCAGTAATCCCCATGTGACCGACACCGAACGGGTCGCTTAATACCGCAACCATTAGGTCGATCATGCTGGTATCGCCCATACGTGCGCCATTACGCATCGCAGTGGACATATAACCTGCGCGTGACATGACTTCAACGCCACCGCCCACGCTATAATCACAATCACCTAACATAATGTTTTGTGCGCTTGAGACAATGGCTTGTAAGCCAGAGCTACACAAACGGTTAACCGCCATTGCCACGGATTCCATCGGTAAACCTGCTTGAATAGAGGCAACACGCGCCACATAAGCATAACGTGAGTCAGTGGGAATACAGTTACCCACCGTTACATAATTAATTTGGTTTGGATCAACCCCTGAGCGAGTGACCGCTTCTTTCATGACCATGCCGCCTAATTCACTAGGTTCAAGGCTACTTAATGAACCGCCAAACGCACCGATTGCTGAACGTACTGCACTTAATACCACTACATCCCGACTCATGGAGGGTCTCCTCTGGTAATTTAGAAATGATTATAAAATAGACTAACAGCTTCCTCTAAGCAGAGCTGAGCATAACGGAAATGGTTTGAATGTGCAGCTAGAAATATGCAAGCTGTGGAAAAGTGCAAAGCGGTGTAAACTGTGGGTTTTGCTAATCTAATAATAAGCCGTGTCAAGCGAATTACAGCATTTAGTCAGCACTCATTTACAACCCGGTATTCATCGTTTGCAATATGCACAGCAAACCTATTGGTTGAAAGTTGCGGGTGAAGAAAAAACTAATCGGCTTCGGCGTTTTTCGGTGCAATTGGCTAAACGACCTGCCTTTCAGTTATTCAAAGTCAATTCGGTACTAAGTGCCGTTGAGCGTTTGCAATTGGAAATTCGCCACACACAATACATGTATAATTTCACTTTACCCGTTTCTGAAATTGTCTTGTCAGGGCGGGATTACCTGCTAACCCGGGATGCGGGCGCAATGTTGGCAACATTAGCTTGCGATACGACGAGTTTACACAAAGTATTGCTGAAAGCTTTTTCTGAGTTAGCACGTATACATCAGGCTAACTGTTATCACGGTCGCCCCGCCTTACGCGATATTTTAATCAACAGCAACCAGCAATTAACCTTTATTGACTTGGAAGAATCCGGCATTGATGGTAATGCCAGTTTAATGGCGCGCGATGTCTTTTTATTGCTAATGGATGTGAATCGGTTAGCGCAAATAACGGCCGAGCAACAGCAGGTTTATCTACAGCATTGGCGCGAGCGTGCGCCTACAGCGGCGGTACAAGCGTTGCCACAGGTGTATAAGCTCTTAAATAAGCTGAGTACTGTGGCGCGTTTGGTTTTAAAATTTAAAGACAATCAAACGGCTAAGGATTATTTACAAGCCTTAAGCATCATTCGTGCAATGTAAATCAAAAATGTAGATATTCATATCGAATTATATCTTTTTTTTCGCTTAAAACCTTAGCTTATACTGCCGCTACATTCTAATAAGGCAGGATACAACACCATGTTGTTTACGAAACAAGTGGCGCAACGGCGCGTATTAACTCACCTCGATTGGCTGGAAGCGGAAGCCATTCATATTATGCGTGAAGTCGCCGGACAATGTGCTAATCCGGTGTTACTGTTTTCCGGTGGTAAAGATTCGATTTGTTTACTGCGCCTTGCTGAGAAAGCCTTTCGTCCCGGGCGTTTTCCCTTTCCCTTGATGCATATTGATACCGGACATAATTACCCAGAAGTGACTGAATTTCGGGATAAGCGTGCTGCCGAATTAGGTGAACGTTTAATCGTGCGTTCAGTAGAAGATTCTATGCAACGTGGCACAGTCGTGCTGAAACACGCGCAAGAATCCCGCAATAAACATCAATCTGTGACCTTATTAGAAGCAATTGAAGAATTTGGCTTTGATGCGTGTATTGGGGGCGCACGGCGTGATGAAGAAAAAGCGCGAGCGAAAGAACGCATTATGAGTTTCCGTGACGAGTTCGGGCAATGGGATCCCAAAAATCAACGCCCTGAATTGTGGAACTTGTATAACGCCCGCAGTCATAAAGGCGAAAATATTCGGGCATTTCCCATTTCCAATTGGACGGAGTTAGATGTATGGCAATACATTGAGCGCGAAGGTTTAGAACTGCCTAGCATTTATTATGCGCATACACGCCCAGTTGTGTTTCGCCAAGGCGCAATCGTGCCGATTACGGCTATTACCCCCGCTAAATCCGGCGAAGAAATTCTTGATTTACAAGTACGTTTCCGCACGGTCGGCGATATTACCTGTACCGCGCCCGTAGAATCTGATGCGGATACTATTGAAAAAATTATTGCAGAAACGGCAACTACCACTATTACCGAACGCGGTGCCACGCGCTTAGACGACCAAGCATCTGAAGCCGCTATGGAGCAACGCAAGAAGGAGGGTTATTTCTAATGACCACGTTTATTGAAGATCACGGACTATTGCGCTTGTTAACTTGCGGTAGCGTGGATGATGGCAAAAGTACCTTAATCGGTCGCTTATTATATGATTCAAAAGCTATTTTAGCGGATACCTTAAGCGCGATTGAAAAAACTTCGCAGAAGCGCGGCACAGGTGAAGTTGATTTATCGCTGTTAACCGATGGCTTACAAGCCGAACGTGAGCAAGGGATTACTATTGATGTGGCGTATCGTTATTTCAGTACCGGCACTCGCAAATTTATTATTGCTGATGCACCGGGGCATGAACAATACACCCGTAACATGGTAACTGCGGCTTCTACCGCAAATTTAGCGATTATTTTGGTGGATGCGCGTAAAGGGGTATTAACGCAAACGCGTCGCCATTCGTATTTGGCGCATTTAGTGGGTATCCCACATTTATTAATAGCGGTGAATAAAATGGATCTGGTGGATTATAGCCAAGCCCGTTTTGAACAAATTCAACGCGATTATTTGGATTTTGCGGAACAATTAGGGATTCAAGATGTGCGCTTTATTCCGTTGTCTGCTTTAAAAGGCGATATGGTGGTAGCACGCGGCGAGAATCTTAATTGGTATCAAGGCGAAACCTTAATGGAGATTTTGGAGAGTGCCCCCGCCGCCCATTCAGAACATGATGAGCCATTCCGTTTTCCGGTGCAATATGTATGCCGTCCGCAAGATTCCAGCAATCCTGAACTGCATGATTATCGCGGTTTTATGGGGCGGGTGGAATCGGGACACATTAAAGTGGGCGATTCTGTAACGGTATTGCCGTCTGGTTTAAATAGCACAGTGAAAGCTATTGAACTAGGGGGTAATCCACTGCTGGAAGCGGTTACTGAACAATCGGTGACGCTGTTGTTACAAGATGAAATTGATATTTCACGCGGCGATATGTTGGTAAAAACAGGTGAATTGCCCACGCAAACTAAGCACATTAATGCCACAGTTTGTTGGTTGGCAGAGCAACCCTTGGATAAAGCCCGCACGTATGTATTACGGCATACCACACGGGATACTAAAGCCAAAGTAGCCGATATTGAATTTCGCGTAGATGTTAATACGCTAGCAAAACAACCTGTGAATCAATTAGCCATGAATGATATTGCACAGGTTAGTTTTAAACTCGCACAACCTTTGTTTACTGATGCGTATAGCAATAATCGTGCAACCGGCGCGTTTATTGTGATTGATGCCAGCACGAATAACACGGTCGGCGCGGGCATGATTGCAGGGTAAGGAGGTCATACAATGCTAGTAGATCGTTATTTAGATTCGGATAAAAAAGCCGAACAAGCGATGCATGCCGCACAGGACAAACCGATTCGTAGTTTAGCGAAAGCAGTTTCATGGCGGGTAACGGGTACGATTGACACGATTATTTTGTCGTGGCTATTTACAGGCAATATTGGGACGGCGTTATCCATTGGCTTTACTGAAGTAGCGACGAAAATGGTGTTGTACTATGTGCATGAGCGCGTTTGGAATCGTATTTCCTTGGGACGTGCCACGCCAAACCCGCAACCACAAGCAGCACCAGTGTTTCAAACCAATACCGTATAAATAACAGACGAGTCGCTGGTTTACTCGACTCGTAGCGCTTGTACTAATGGGTTTTTTAGTAATTGTTCGCCTACAAACTTTGCTCCCGCTTGCGTTAAATGCCCGCCATCAAAGCTGATTAATTGCAAATCAGGTGTAAATAAAGGGCAGGTATTGCTTGCATCACAAATCGTTGCTTGCATATCAATAAATTGCTGTGCAGGCAGCAAGCGCTGCAAGGTTTCATTAATTTCCACCTGATTATTATCCACGGGATTGCGTAATTGCCTTAATTCCTCTGCATTGTGATCGGCATAATCCGCAGGCTTTACCGTGCCAAAGCTTTTACGCCCCACCACTATTAATTGTTGAGTCGGCTTTAACGCTAATTGCTTTAAGGTTTGGGGCAGTTGCTGCGCTGACCATAATTGCCAACTGCTGGCTAACACCACAATATCTGCTTGTGCAATCGCATCCTGCATTAAACTTAAATGGTCGGAGCTTTCGCAGAGTTTGCGATCTGCGGGTAAGTAGTGTTCGGCTTGCGTGTCACTTAAGGATAATTGGCAACGGGTCGGCACATAGCGCGTACTGATTTGAACTTTATCCAAAGCATTGACTTCATGTAACGCATTTAAAAAATCCTGTGCATGACTATCACCAATCACTAATAATTTGCGACGTGAGTCTTGTTCATCAAACGGTTTTTTTAGAAAAGACACAAAATAATGACGCATATAAGCCGCGCTAGCTTGTTGAGCATCGGCATAACTCACCCCGCTAACACTGGAAAATAAGAGCAATAAGCCAAGTGCAATAAGTTTCAAAATAAGCTCCCCACTGAGTTTTAAACGCTATTTTTATGATTAATCGGCAATATAGAAGGGCAATCAATAAATTGCCCTTAACTAAGACGCCAGTTCTATTAGCTTGGTTCAGTGACTAAATTATCAGCCTGTGCTGTAACCGTTGCAGATGTGGGGGTAAGCAGTTCGGCGGGCTTATAAAAAGTACTCATCTGCGCCAAAATATCTTGTGGCATAGACGGATGATTATTCAGGAAAATAGTGTGTCCCGCTTTGGAATGTTCTGCAATGTGTTTCAACGATTCGGTATACATAAAGAACAGTAAATAATTCGGGTCTAAACCGGATTGCTGTAATTCATCCACCGCATCATGCACACCTTTGGCGACTTCACGCCGAAATTCTGCCATACCTTGCCCGCGTAATTTCCATGCGACACGTTCGGCTTCGGCGTTTATATGAATAAATGCGCCATTCGCTTCGGCATCTTTGGTTTTGCGAATTAATAAAGCTTGCCCTTCATGTTCAGCGGCTTCACGTTCATTAACCGCCGCCACCACGCGAGCCATTGATTTCATTACCGCTTCATCAAACCGCAGATTGTGATAGCGCAAGTCTATGATTTTATAGCCCCATTCGGCTAAACGCGCATCCACGTTTTGTTTAATCAGCATAACCACATTTTGTGACATCCCAATCATTTCGGCTTGGCGTTTATTGGCGGTATAAGTACGGGTTTCATCCTCCAATAAGCGCTCAATGGATAATTGCAATTCGGCAACACTGGCGAAGGAAAAGGCGGCGCGTTGTACAGTGCTGGGTTGGCTATCCGCCACGCTATACAATAAGGTGCAATTAAAATAGACATTGGCTTGATCTAAGGTAATAGCTTGAAAAGCTAAATCCACCGCCCGGGCTTGTACGCTTAAATTACGTACACTTTCCCACGGCAATAAAAAGCTTAAACCGGGCTGTAGTAAGCGATGAAACCGCCCAAATACGGTAATAAGACCCACTGAACCTTCGGGAACGGTTTGAAAAAAGCGCGAAATCACCAGCCAACCCAACAGCAATGAGGCGATGATAAAATAGAGTGAGTATTCCATGGTATTTGCTCCTGATTAGCGTACTTGTTTTAATTCTTTTTGGGCTGCGACCAAACCTTGAGCCGCTGCTTTGCCATACCAATAGTTGGCTAATTTATGATCATGCTTTACGCCGTAACCCAACTTGTAACAAAGACCAAGTGCGTATTGAGCTAAAGCATTATCCTGATTTGCGCCTTTGCGTAACCATTTAACCGCTTCAACGCCACTACTTTGCACGCCTCTACCTCTGCCGTACATAATGCCCGTATTGGTTTGACCGATAGCTAAACCGCGTTCGGCAGATTGCTTATAGAGTTTGAACGCCATTTTATAGTCGCGTTTAACACCTAAGCCATTTTCATATAAAGCGCCTAAATTATTTTGCGCATAAGCATTGCCCTGTGCTGCCGCTTGTTTATACCACTTAGCGGCTTCTTGATAATTTTGTTTAATACCCGTGCCTGTTTCATACATGAAGCCTAAATTAGCTTGTGCATTTGCATCACGCGGCTTGGCTGGAATGGCATAGGTATAAGTGAAGTATCGAACGTCTGAATGCGTGGGGGGTTGAGCATAAGCAAGCGGCTCTAATAGGGTGGCAACTGCACAAACACATAAAGTGATATAACGAATAGTTTTCATGACGGCTAAACCTCGTTTAGGCAAAGAGAACATTGGGTTGTTGAGTTACAGTGTAGGGGGCTAAACGAGGAGAAAGTATTCGTTAAACTACTTATAAAATTGAAATAATTAATAAAATTGCTAAGTGGTTTTACGTAGGTGGTTAATGAAACATTAACACTAGTCCAATCCAAACACCCTTGCGCGGATTTGCCCAATTTGGTCGCGTACCGCCGCCGCTTGTTCAAATTCTAAATTACGGGCGTGTTGGAACATTTTATCTTCCAGTTTTTTAAGCTGTTTCAGCGCCTGCTCAGGGGTTAAGGTATTGTATTGTGCTGCTTGTTCGGCAACCTGTTTTTCACCCCGCGTTTTACCTTTACCGCGTGCCACATTGGCATACGCGCCTTCCATTACATCCGCAATGCGTTTTTGAATGGTTGTGGGGATAATGCCATGCTCGGTGTTATGTGCCATTTGCTTAGCACGGCGGCGTTCGGTTTCATCAATGGCTTTACGCATGGAATCGGTGATTTTGTCGCCGTATAAAATGGCTTTACCGTTCGCATTACGTGCTGCGCGCCCAATGGTTTGAATTAGCGAGCGTTCGGAGCGTAAGAAGCCTTCTTTATCCGCGTCTAAAATAGCGACTAATGAGACTTCGGGAATATCCAAGCCTTCACGCAGCAAGTTAATACCCACTAACACATCGAATTCGCCTTTACGCAAATCCCGAATGATTTCGACGCGCTCTACCGTATCAATATCCGAGTGCAAATAGCGCACTTTAATATCGTGTTCCATCAGGTAATCGGTGAGGTCTTCCGCCATCCGTTTGGTCAGGGTGGTAATCAACACGCGTTCATTGCATTTGACTCGCTCGTTGACTTCCGACATGACATCATCAACTTGCGATAATACCGGGCGTACTTCTACTTCGGGGTCGACTAAACCTGTGGGGCGTACCACCTGTTCTGCCACATTATCTGCATGTTCACCTTCATATTTACCGGGGGTGGCAGACACATGCACCGCTTGTGGAATTAGGTTTTCAAATTCTTCAAACATGAGCGGGCGATTGTCCAACGCGGAAGGCAAGCGAAAGCCATATTCGACTAAGGTCTCTTTACGTGAACGGTCGCCGCGATACATACCGCCAAATTGTGGAATGGTGACATGTGATTCATCCACGAAGACAATCGCATTTTTAGGCAAGTAATCGAATAAACAGGGCGGTGGCGCACCGGCGGGGCGTTTGGATAAATAGCTTGAGTAGTTTTCAATGCCTGAGCAATAGCCAGTTTCCATAATCATTTCAATGTCATACAAGGTACGCTGTTCAAGGCGTTGCGCCTCAACTAATTTATTTTGTTCGCGTAACTGCGCTAAACGTGCTTTTAATTCAACTTTAATATGCTCGACGGCTTCGACTAAGACTTCACGCGGCGTGACATAGTGAGTTTTGGGATAAATAGTTAAACGGGGGACTCGGCGTAATACTTCGCCACTTAAGGGATCGAAAAAGCTTAAATTTTCGATTTCATTATCAAACAGTTCTACCCGAATGGCTTCTTTATCTGAATCGGCAGGGTGAATATCAATAATTTCACCGCGCACGCGGAATGTACCGCGTTGTAAATCCAGATCGTTGCGGGTGTATTGCAATTCTGCTAGCCGCCGCAACATATCACGCTGATCAATTTTATCACCACGCACCAAATGCAAAATCATCTTCATATACGAATTGGGATCGCCCAAACCGTAAATCGATGAAACCGTTGCCACTAAAATTACGTCATTGCGTTCCATCAGGTTGCGGGTGGCAGATAAACGCATTTGCTCGATGTGGTCATTAATCGACGCATCTTTTTCGATATACACGTCTTTGGACGGAACGTAAGCTTCTGGCTGATAATAGTCATAATAGGAAACGAAATATTCCACGGCATTATTCGGGAAAAAGTCTTTCATTTCGCCGTAAAGCTGCGCCGCTAGCGTTTTATTATGTGCCAAAATAATCGCCGGGCGTTGGGTTTGCTGAATAATATTCGCCATTGTGAAGGTTTTGCCTGAACCCGTTACGCCTAACAAGGTCTGATGCAAAAGGCCATTATTTAAGCCATCCACCAGCGATTGAATAGCCGAGGGTTGATCGCCAGCCGGTTGGTATTGGGTTTGTAATTGAAAGCGATTCGCTTGGGTCATGCGGGCACACGCAGCTAAAAACTAAGGTTTTAGCACTATTGGGTTAAACAGGAGAAAATACAATGCAATGGCAACAAAAGTTTCTAAGCACATTATTAGGCTTAGGGTTAATGGGGATAGTCAGCAGCGAAGCCATTGCGAATCCAGCTTCAGCATATTGCTTAAAACAGGGAGGGCGGTTACTAACCATTAAAACACCTTATGGTGAAGCCGGTTATTGCCTATTGTTGAATAAGCAAGTTTGTGAAGAATGGGCTTTTTTGAACCATAAATGCCCGAAACCTCGCGCTCATTTCCCGCAATCTGCCGCTGTTAACGCTAAAACTGTTACTAAATCCAGCCCTGCAATCCGCAAAAGGTCTACTAAAGCGCTTAAACCTGTACCTTTTAAATCCGTAACCTTAGCCGATGGTTACCGCACGCTACCGGTGACGGATGTGCATGTGATGCGTATGGCGAACCTAGCCGCGCAACAACTCAGTCATAAACAAGCCACTGTGCAAACAATTGTATGGGCACAGCGTAAAAAGGGTTCAGGGCAAAATTATCGTATGCTCATTACCTTAACGGATGGTAAGCAATACAGTGCGTTAGTCTATCAAGCACCGGGTAAACATCCGCCGTTATTAAGGGAGGCAAAGTTGCTTAAACCGTTACATTAAGCGTTGATAGGCGGGATAGGGTTAAAATTTTTCGCCAGTCCAAAACGGATAACTCAGCAATAAGACCAGTGCTGTTGCAAATAAAGTTGCCACGATGTTGGAAGGTGAACCCACCGTCATACCGTCCCAAATTTGTGAGGCTAAATACGAGCAAACGAGGGCGAAGGGAATCGCGATTAATAATGCATTACGTAAACTGCGTGACATAACTTAACATCCTTATTTTCGATTTGAGCCTTACAGGCTGGGTGTAACGGCAGTATTTTTGTCTGCTTAACTGAATTGAGGGCTGATGATGCTCTTTAAGTGTAGGTTACATAGGCTTGTCTTGCTGTTTTATAAGGAAAAATCAGATGAGTTGATTGGTTTTTATGATGTAGGGTATTGCATTGGCGTTGGGCGCTGAAGCTCTTAAGCATTTGCAGGGAAAGCGGTGTACGCAGAAGTTTTTGGTATACTGCTTTCGCGTGACGCGTAACACGTTATACTTTGCGGTTCAAATTTTAATAAAGGAAGAGAAGCATGACTGTTTTAGTAGGTAAGCAAGCCCCTGACTTTACGGCGGCGGCTGTATTGGGCAATGGCGAGATCGTTGATAACTATAACTTTGCGGATGCAAGCCAAGGCAAATACCGCGTATTATTTTTCTATCCGCTCGATTTTACTTTCGTTTGCCCAAGCGAATTGATTTCAATGGATCATCGCTTAGCAGAATTTACTAAGCGTAATGTGGAAGTGGTGGGCGTTTCTATCGACTCTCAATTTACACATAACGCATGGCGTAATACCCCAGTTGATAAAGGCGGTATCGGTCAAGTGGGTTATACCTTAGTTGCCGATGTGAAACACGACATCTGTCGCGCTTACGGTATTGAGTTAGAAGGGGCTGGCGTGGCATTACGTGCAACTTTCTTAATTGACCGTGACGGTGTTGTGCGTCATCAAGTGGTGAATGATCTGCCATTAGGTCGCAGCCATGACGAATTATTGCGGGTAGTGGATGCATTACAATTCCACGAAGAACACGGCGATGTATGCCCAGCCGGTTGGCAAAAAGGCGACGCAGGTATGACCGCGACCCCAGACGGCGTAGCACAATATTTAGCGGGTCATGCCGATAAACTCTAATTAGAATTTGAGCGAGTTGCTAAAAAAAAGGGGGCATTAGTTGCCCCTTTTTACTGTCACCTGTATAAATGCAGCCAATTTTTAAGAACGATCTAGGGATATTATGTCAACCGTAACCGCCTCCCATCCCCGCTATAAACGCATTTTGTTGAAATTGAGTGGTGAAGCCTTATTAGGTAAGCAGGATTCGGGGATTGATCCTGAAATTTTGTATCGGGTGGCAGGTGAGGCATTGGCATTAACGCAATCGGGCGTACAAGTGGCGATTGTGATCGGCGGCGGCAATTTGTTTCGTGGCGCAGGTTTAGCCGAAAAAGGCATGGACCGAGTACGCGGCGATCAAATGGGCATGTTGGCGACGGTGATGAATGCCTTGGCTATGCAAGATGCGCTCGAAAAATTAGGCGGTGATAGCTGTGTTATGACCGCATTAGGCATTGATCAGGTCGGCGAACGTTACGCAGCTCACACCGCGCGGTGTTATCTGGAAGCGGGTAAAATCGTCTTTTGTGCAGCCGGTACGGGTAATCCTTTTTTTACTACCGATACAGCGGCTAGCTTGCGTGCTGTGGAATTAGAATGTGATTTGCTCTTAAAAGCTACCAAAGTGGATGGCATTTATGACGCTGATCCGAAAAAAAATCCTCATGCAAAACGCTTTGATCGGTTATCCTTTGATGAAGCAATTCAACGTCAATTAGGCGTGATGGATTTAACGGCAATGGTCATGTGCCGTGATAATAAACTTCCCTTGGGTGTATTTGATATGTTCGCACCGGGGGCGCTTGCCGCAATGGTACGCGGTGAGACAGTTGGAACATTGGTTGAGGTTTAAACAATGATTGCAGATATTAAAAAAGATGCTGATCAGCGGATGCAGAAAAGCATTGAATCCCTGAGAAACGATTTAACCAAAATTCGTACAGGGCGTGCGCATCCCAGCTTATTGGATCAAGTTATGGTGGATTATTACGGCACGGAAACACCCATTAGCCAAGTGGCGAATATTAGTACCGAAGATGCGCGTACCTTAAAAGTAGTGGCATGGGAAAAGCCGATGATGGCAAAAATCGAAAAAGCGATTTTGACTTCAAATTTAGGCTTGAATCCAGCAAATGATGGTAATGCGATTCGTGTGCCATTACCTGCGTTAACGGAAGAACGCCGTCGTGACTTAGTTAAAGTAGTCAAAAGCGAAGCCGAAGGCGCACGCGTGGCGATTCGTAATATTCGCCGTGATGCCAACTCTGATTTCAAAGCGTTGTTGAAAGAGAAAGAAATTTCAGAAGATGACGAACGTCGTGCCTCTGATGATATTCAAAAATTGACTGACCACTATATTAAAGAAGTGGAAGTTATTTTAGAGAAAAAAGAAAAAGAATTAATGGAAGTCTAAATCCAGCTTGGCATTCAATCGCCTTTAACGCGAGTGTTAAAGGCGGTTGTCAGGGAATTAAATGGCTAACAATCAACACAATAATGTAATTCCACGCCATGTGGCAATTGTCATGGATGGAAATGGGCGCTGGGCAAAAGCGCGTTTTATGCCACGGATTATGGGGCATCACAAAGGGGTGGAAGCCACTCGTAAAGTGATTCGCGCTTGTAGTGACAGTGGTGTTGGTTATCTCACCCTATTTGCCTTCAGTAGCGAGAACTGGAAGCGCCCGACTGATGAAGTCTCTGGTTTAATGTCTTTGTTTATGACGGCCTTGGAAAAAGAGGCGCAAAGTCTCAAGCGGCATAATGTAAGTATGAGTTTTATTGGAGACCGTGCGGCGTTTACCCCTGAGCTGCAAACAAAAATTGCTCAGGTTGAGGCCTTAACCGCCGATTGTACAGGTATGCACCTCCTAATTGCGGCTAATTACGGGGGGCGTTGGGATATATTACAAGCAGCGCAGCAAATTGCCGAATTAGCAAAGTCTAATCAATTAGCTAGCCAAGATTTAAGTGAAGCGCAGTTCGAGTCGTATTTATCGACTCAAGCTATACCTGCTGTGGATTTATTTATTCGCACAGGTGGCGAAAAACGTATTAGTAATTTCTTACTCTGGCAGATGGCGTATAGTGAACTGTATTTTAGTGATGTGCTGTGGCCAGAGTTTGACGAGCAATGTTTAACCGCAGCATTTAACGATTTTGCCAATCGACAACGTCGTTTTGGCATGACCGGCGAACAAGTAAAAGGGGAGCAGAATGCTTAAACAACGGGTGATTACGGGCATTGTGCTCATTATCTTAGTCGCAGCGGGAATTTTATTACTACCTAATGAATTATTTGCCGTGTTTGCGCTGGTGTTTATGGTGGGTTTAGGCGCGTGGGAATGGGCAGGTTTAACCGGCTGTTACATGCCCAATAAACGCATGGCTGGCACGATGATGATATTGATCGGTTCATTGCCCTTGATTTTTTTACCCTTACCAGCAACCTCTGTTTTGGGGATTAGCGTACCCATTTGGGCGGCCTTAGTAATTGCAGTTCTAATCTATCCCAAACCTGAGGGTTTTTATAAACACCATCGCTTAATGATGCGTGTGTTGGGGATTTTTGTATTAGTTCCAGCTTGGTATGCAGTCATGACCTTACACGGTATACAAGGCTTACCCAAGCCCGGCGCTTGGTATTTATTATATTTAATCAGTTTAACCGCAGTTGCCGATACTTCTGCCTATTTTACCGGTCGTGCTTTTGGCAAACATAAACTTGCACCGCAGTTAAGCCCGGGTAAAACGTGGGAAGGTTTCTTTGGCGCGGTGGTGTTCGGCGGGCTATGGGCACTTGTTAGCACCTATTGGCTTGATATTCCATCGGAACAATTTATTGCCTTTATTGCATTGTCTAAATTTACGGTAGTGATGTCGGTATTTGGCGATTTATTTGAAAGCCTATTAAAGCGTGAGGCAGGTGTAAAAGACAGCGGTCATATTTTACCGGGGCATGGTGGTATTTTAGATCGAATTGATAGCCTACTCTCCGCTGCACCTTTGTTTACCCTAGGTATGCTTTGGCTATTTGCATGAGTGGCGCAACAATGAAAGCAATAACGATTTTAGGCGCAACCGGCAGTATTGGTTTAAGTACGTTAGATGTGATTGCTCGGCATCCGAGCCGCTTTAAGGTGTTTGCGCTCACGGCTAATCACAGTGTTGATAAATTATTGCAACAATGCCTACAGTTTCAGCCGCGTTATGCGGTAATGGCAGATGAAGCGCGTGCTAACCAATTAGCCCAACAGTTACGCCAACGTGATTGTGTAACCGAAGTATTAGCCGGGGAACAAGCGTTAGCTGACGTGGCGGCACATTCCGACACTGATTATGTGATGGCGGCGATTGTTGGCGCAGCGGGTTTAGTACCGAGTTTGGCGGCAGCTAAGGCGGGTAAACGCGTCATGCTGGCAAATAAAGAAGCACTGGTGATGTCTGGCAAGTTGTTTATGGATACCATTGCTCAATCTGGCGCGGAATTATTGCCGATTGATAGCGAACATAATGCAGTGTTTCAGTGTTTGCCAGTTGATAAATGCAATGGAGTGGAGAAAGTCTTATTAACTGCCTCGGGTGGTCCGTTTCGGACTTGGGCGGCAGAGCGTTTAAATACTGTAACTCCCGAACAAGCGGTGGCACATCCCAATTGGTCGATGGGGCAAAAAATCTCGGTGGATTCTGCAACTTTAATGAACAAAGGCTTAGAAGTGATTGAAGCCTGTTGGTTATTTAACGTGCCTGCATCTCAAGTAGAGGTTATAGTACATCCACAAAGCACAATTCATTCAATGGTAGCCTATAATGATGGCTCGGTTTTAGCGCAATTAGGCAACCCTGATATGCGCACCCCGATTGCTTATGCCTTGGGTTGGCCGCAGCGTTTACCATCGGGGGTAAAACCACTGGATTTACTCAGTGTTGCGCGTTTGGACTTTGAGCAACCCGATATGAAGCGCTTTCCTTGTTTAGGCTTAGCTTATGAAGCTCATGAACGCGGGGGTTATGCTACGGTGGCGTTAAATGCCGCCAATGAAATGGCAGTACAAGCTTTTTTAGAACGCCGCATTAGTTTTCAAGCTATTCCACAGTTGGTAGTTGAAGTCATGCGAGCGGCAAAGAGCGGTACTGCGTATGATTTAAATGATATTTTAATTCAGGATGGCGAAAGCCGCGAACGCTCACTATTCTGGATAAAAAACCAAAAAATGGCTATATGAGCTTGCTGACCATTATTCTTTCTACATTAGTAACCATCGGAATTTTAGTGACTTTTCATGAATGGGGTCACTTTTGGGTAGCGCGTAAACTAGGTGTTAAAGTGCTACGTTTTTCGATTGGCTTTGGTAAACCACTTTGGAAACGGCGCGGTAAAGGCCCTGATTATGTTGAATATGTGATTGCGGCGTTACCCTTCGGTGGTTATGTAAAAATGTTAGATGAGCGTGAGTGTGAGGAGGGCGAAAGTATTCCCGCCGCTGATTTACCACGCGCTTTTAATCGTCAACCGATTTGGAAACGCGCCGCTATTGTCGCAGCCGGTCCGATTGCTAATTTTATACTGGCTATTATTTTGTATAGCTTGGTATTCATGCTGGGACAAGAAACCCGTTATGCGTATATGGATGTATTACCTAATACCCCAGCCGCCAGTGCAGGTTTTCAAGCGGGTGATTTAGTAACGGCTATCAATGATAAACCCGTCGCCGCTTTACAAGATGTGCCGTTATTATTGATTGATCAATATATGGTATCGCCTGATAAGTTAGTTGCTACTGTACGCACTCAAGAGGGATTTGAAGCCAAGCGGACTTTAAATTTGCAAGGCAGCGAATTATTAAAACAAACTGACGACATTTTAGAACGCGTGGGTTTAATGCCCTGGACACCTGCTTATCCTTTAAAAATTACGGTTGTGGCCGACAATTCTCCGGCAGCACAAGCTGATTTAAAAGTGGGTGATATCTTACAACAAGCGGCTGGGCAGCCGGTCAATTCTTTTGGCAATTTTCTTACTTTAGTAAAAAGTCATGAAAATCAAGCTTTAGCGTTGCAAGTGTTGCGTGGTGAAAAAATGCTTGAGGTTAAAGTAACACCGCAAAAAACAGATAAGGGGCAGATTCAAGTGGGTTTAGGCTTTGCCAGCCCGCCAGATAGTATATTGGATAAATTATATTTTAATCAGTCCTATAATCCATTGGAGTCCGTCAAACGGGGCGTACAACAAACTTGGGATATGTCGGTAATGTCGCTGCAATTAATGGGGCGTATTTTTACCGGTGAAGTTTCAGTCGATAATATCAGTGGCGTGATTACCATTGCACAAGTAGCGGGAAAAGCTGCCACCATTGGTTTAGTAACCTTTTTAAGTTTTCTTGCCATTTTTAGTGTGAGTTTGGGTTTATTGAATTTAATGCCTATTCCTATGCTGGATGGGGGGCATTTACTCTATTATTTAATTGAAGCAGTAAAAGGCAGTCCGCTTTCAGAACAAGCTGAATCAGTGGGATTGCGGATTGGGATGGCCATTATCGGTGCTTTGATGGTGCTGGCCTTGTATAACGATTTCATGCGGTTGATGAAGTAACTATGAAAAAACAAACGCTTGCAGTTTCTCTGGTCAGTTATTTGCTGGCACTATCTAACAGTGCATGGGCGGCAGCTTTTGTCGTGCGTGATATTCAAGTCAATGGTTTAGAACGTGTGCCTGTTGGTACAGTATTAAATTATTTACCAGCACGGGTAGGGGAGCAATTTGATGATGGACAAGGTTCTAATGCGATTAAAGCCTTGTTTGAAACGGGTTTATTTGATGATGTGAAATTAGCGCGGCAAGGCGATGTCTTAATTGTCAGCGTGGTGGAACGTCCGACCATTGGCGAACTTAATATTAAAGGCAATCGTAAGATTCCAACGTCTAAACTAATGGAAGTGCTAAAAGCTTCACGCGTGGGTAAAGGCGATACCTTAGATAAAGAAGCGCTATTGCGGATTCAATATGAATTGGAACAGCAATATCAATCTATGGGGCATTACGGCGTTAGTGTTAATACATCCATCCAATCTCTACCGCGCAGCCGGGTTGCCGTCAATATTACAGTGAATGAAGGCAATGTTTCACGTATTCAAAAAGTGAAAATCGTCGGTAATCGTGCATTTCCTGAAGCTGTATTGTTAAAGCAATTAGACTCAGGACCACGTGGAGCTTTTTCGATCCCCCTATTAAGCAGCAGTGACCAATATTCTAAAGAAAAATTGATTGGTGACTTAGAAGCGTTAACCAGTTTCTACCGTGATCGGGGTTTCTTGAAGTTTGAAATTACCTCGACTGAAGTGTCTATGACTCCGGATAAAAAAGATATTTATCTGACGGTCGGAGTGAATGAAGGCGCACAATATAAAATTAGCAACTTTGGTATTGCTGGCAATGTAGCGTTAAGCCAAGAGCAATTGGCGAAAACGGTTAAAATTCAAAAAGGTCAAGTATTCTCGCAAAAGGCATTAGAAGAAACCCGTAAAAATCTAGAAGGTACAATGGGTGCACAAGGTTATGCCTTTACCAAAATTAAAGCCTTACCGGATATTGATGAAGAAAATAAAACCGTCGCCATTACGTTAGAAGTGGATACGGGTAAACGCACTTATGTTCGCCGTATTACTATTAACGGTAATAACCGCACTAAAGATGAAGTATACCGTCGTGAATTACGTCAATTAGAAAGCTCTTGGTATTCTAAAGAAAATGTGGAACGTTCTAAAACCCGTTTGGAACGTTTACCGTATGTAGAAGAAGCGGAAATTATTGCTGAGCCTGTAGCGGGTACACCCGACCAAGTTGACTTAAAAGTAACAGTGAAAGAGCGTTCCTCTAACCAATTCCGTATTGGTGCAGGTTATTCGCAATCACAAGGTGCATTATTCAATATTAACCTGAACCAAGATAACTTCATGGGTACAGGTAAACAGCTCGACTTAAACTTTGATAATAGTAAAGTTAATAAGAACTATAGTTTAAATTATACCAATCCTTATTATACGCCGGATGGTGTGAGTCGTGGCTTTGGTGTGTATTACAATAAATATGACGCGGAAGCTGAAAATATTTCACGTTATGCTTCCAACCGTTATGGCGCGAATATTAACTATACTGTGCCTTTAAGTGAGCATGATTCGGTCTATGCTAGTATTGGCGGCGAAAAGCGTGAAATTGTGTTAGGCAAAGATCCAGCCGATTATCAACAAACCTTTATTAATAATAATGGTAGTAAATATACGCAAATTCCGGGTAGCGTAAGTTACGTTCATGATACGCGTGACCGCACTATCTTCCCTACCAAAGGTCAGAAACACCGCGTGTCGTTACAAGCCGCTTTACCCGGTTCAGACCTACAATATCAAAAACTTAGTTACGATGGTGCGGTGTATACGCCGATTAATGACAAAGTAACCTTTGCAGTTAAAGGGCGCGTGGGGGTAGGACAAGGTTCTAGTAAAACCGGCGGTGTTCCATTCTTTGATAAATACTATGCGGGTGGGATTAATTCGGTACGCGGTTTTGATCAAAGTACTTTAGGTAAACGTGATAATAAGAATGATCCTATGGGGGGTGATTTATTAACCACTGCAACCGCCGAAGTGCAATTTCCTGCGCCCTTTGCTGAAGATGTCAAAGGCTTAAAAATGTCGACCTTTATTGATGCGGGTAACGTATTTCCAGAAAAAGGCGATTTCAATGCTAAAGACATTCGCTATTCGGCAGGGGTTGGGGCTGTGTGGTTGTCACCGATTGGTCCGTTTGAATTAAGCTATGCGAAACCGTTGAACTCGAAACAAGGGGATGACGAGCAAGCGGTTCAATTTAGCATTGGCGCTAACTTCTAATTAATGCTAACGATTAAGCAAGTTTTGCAACCTAAAGTCGTGTTGAGTACGGCTTTAGGGTTAGCGTTAAGTATTTTGTTTTTTGCGCAAAATCATGCCATTGCAGAATCGAATGCTGTGTCTGTTGGCATACAAACTAGCAATGCGCCTAAAGCCATTAACAGTATGGCTAAAATTGCCACCGTCAATATTGCGCAACTTATGGAAAAGTCGCCACAAACTAAATCCGCTAGTGAAAAGTTGAAGGCAGATTATGCGAAGCGTGAGCAAGAGTTAGAAACGGAGAAGCGTGATTTACAAGCAGCTAAAGATGACTTAACGCAAAAGGTAGCGGAACATCAAATTACTGAAACTGAACTCGTGCAATTACAACGTGATCTACGCAGCCGTGAGCGTTTATATGTTCGTACCCAAGAAGATTTTAATAATGAATTGAATGCAGCGCGTGATTTGGCTGTTGAAAAGGTGCAGAACCAAGTGTTTCAGGCGATTGAAGCTGTACGTGCGGAGCAAGAGATTGATATTGTGTTTAAAGAAAGTGATTATATTACTGCCAGCAAACGCATTGATTTGACTGATAAAGTACTACTGTTTTTAGAAAAACAAAGCAGCGCAACCGCCAATACAAGCACGTATCCCACCCATTAATAGGAATAATAAATGGCTGTTATTTATACATTACAACAGTTGGCTGAACTGACTCAATCTCGTTTACAAGGTGATGGATCTGTTGAAATTCAACGTGTGGCCAATTTAGAAAAAGCGGGTGCAGGGGATATTGGTTACATTCGTGATGCCAAATACAAGCAATACTTACCACACATTAAAGCCTCAGCCCTAATTTTACCGCCAGACTTAGCCAAAGATTATCAGGGCAATTGTCTCATTAATGCTGATCCGTATTTAGCCTACGCTAAAGCAGTAACGGTTTTAAACCCGTTACCGCAGCCCACTTTAGGTGTGCATGCCTCAGCGGTGTTAGCCGATTCAGTCGTGATGGGTGAGGGTTGTAGCATTGCGGCGAATGTCGTTATTGGTGCAAATGTAGCGTTGGGGAATGGCGTAATCATTGCGGCGGGTTGTGTGATTGAAGCCGATTGCGTGATTGGCGATGCAACACGCTTATACCCAAATGTTAGCTTAGGCGCTAATACACAGGTGGGTAAGCGTTGTGTGATTCAAGCAGGGGCGGCGATTGGTGGCGATGGCTTTGGGTTTGCGCCTGATCAAGGCAGTTGGTTTAAAATTCCACAGATTGGTAATGTGGTATTAGAAGATGATGTGGAAGTGGGAGCGAATACCACGATTGACCGTGCGTCGATGGGTTCAACGCGAGTGGGTAAAGGCACTAAACTCGATAACCTGATTCAAGTCGCGCATAATGTGCAAATTGGCCAATATACGGTCATTGCAGGTAGTACAGGCATTGCAGGCAGCGCTAAAATCGGTAACCATTGCCGAATTGGCGGTATGTGTGGCATTAGTGGGCATATTGAGATTGTCGATAATGTAACGATTACCGGACGTACCTTTGTCGCCAGTTCCATTACTGAAGCGGGGACTTATTCCTCGGATACAACGGCTGAACCTTCTAGCAGTTGGCGGCGTAATGCCACACGTTTTCACCAGCTTGATAAACTGTTTAAGCGGGTTGCTGATTTGGAAAAACAATTAGCGGCTCTTAACAATAAGGATACACATTGAGGTGCACATGGGCATAATGAACGTTAACCAGATTAAAAATTACCTTCCCCATCGCTATCCGTTTTTATTGGTAGATCGGGTAGTGGCATTTGAAAAAGGTAAATCGCTAACAGCGATTAAGAATGTTACGGTTAACGAGCCATTTTTTAACGGCCATTTTCCGCATCAGCCGATTATGCCCGGCGTCTTAATTATTGAAGCGCTAGCCCAAGCTACCGGTTTATTAGGTTTTCGCACGATGGGTGAAGACCCACAAACCGATACCTTGTATTTATTAGTGGCAGTAGATAAAGCACGTTTTAAACAACCGGTTGTTCCCGGTGATCAATTAGAAATGCGGGTCGAACTCGTTAAACGTAAAGGCATTATGTGGGTATTTAATGCTAATGCTTATGTGGACGGTAAATTGGCGGTTTCTGCTGAATTAATGTGTGCCGCGAAAAAAGAGGACAGCATTTGAGTACGCTGATTCATCCCACCGCAATTATTCACCCTCAGGCCGAATTGGCTGAGGGGGTCGAGGTTGGGGCTTATACGGTAATTGGGGCGAAGGTTAGTATTGGTAAGGGGTCGCGTATTGCCTCCCATGTGGTGATTGATGGCCCAACTAGCCTTGGTGAATTTAACCAGATTTATCAATTTGCGTCGGTTGGCGCTGCCCCACAAGATAAAAAATATAAAGACGAACCGACTGAATTAATTATCGGTGACCGTAATGTAATTCGTGAGTGCTGTACCTTAAATCGGGGAACAGCGCAGGATAAAGGTAAAACCGTTATTGGCAACGATAACTGGATTATGGCGTATGTGCATATTGCACACGATTGTATCGTCGGCAATAACACCATTTTTGCTAATAGTGCGACGTTAGCCGGGCATGTCACCATTCAAGATTGGGTGATTTTGGGCGGCTTTACCTTGGTTCATCAATTTTGCACGATTGGCGAACACGCTTTTACGGGTATGGGTTCAGCCATTAGTAAAGATGTGCCACCGTTTGCAATGGTATCGGGTGCACCGGCTGAACCACACGGCATTAATTTAGAAGGCTTAAAGCGTCGCGGTTTTTCCAAAGAATCTATTCACGCCATTAAAGAAGCTCACAAAATTTTATATCGACAAAATCTAGGTGTGGATGAAGCCTTAACTAAAATTCAAACCGAATTAGGCGCTGACCCATCTATTCAAACCTTAATCGCCTTTGCTAAGCACACACAACGGGGTTTAATACGCTAATTCATGACTAAGCGCATTGCCATTGTAGCGGGGGAAACATCAGGGGATTTACTCGCCGCGCGCTTAATACACAGTTTAAAAGCTCAATATCCTGATTGCCAATTTGAAGGCATTGCGGGGGCAGAAATGTTAGCCGCGGGTTGTCATGGCTTATATCCCTTAGAAAAATTATCAGTCATGGGCTTAGCCGAGGTATTAACACACCTGCCCGAATTATTAAGCATTCGCCGGGCATTAATTAAACGGTGGCAACGCAATCCGCCAGATTTGTTTATTGGTGTAGATGCCCCCGATTTTAATTTACCCTTAGCTAAACATTTACATGCCAGCGGTATTCCCACCGTACATTACGTAAGCCCTTCCGTCTGGGCATGGCGTGAAAAGCGCGTGCGTAAGATGCAAGGCAATCTGGATTTAATGCTGTGCTTATTCCCGTTTGAAGTGGATTTCTACCATAAGCATCAAATCAACGCAGCTTTTGTAGGGCATCCTTTAGCGGATGAGATTGAATTTAATGCTGCCGCTGCACCCGCTAGAACACCGTTGGGTTTAGATGCCAATGCACCCGTCTTGGCTTTATTACCCGGCAGTCGGCGTGGGGAATTACAACGGCTGGCGCCGGATTTTTTACAAGCGGCTGGCTTATTGCAACAACAGCATCCACAACTACAAGTGGTTAGCCCGGCGGCAAGCCCTCAATTAGCCGCTTATTTATTAGAATTAAAACAACAATATGCGCCTAATCTCAATTTAACTTTAGTACAGGGACAATCACGCCTTGTCATGCAAGCCGCTGATATGTTGTTAGTGGCGTCTGGTACAGCCGTATTAGAAGGCATGTTATGCGGGCGTCTAATGGTTGCAGCTTATCGGGTTGCACCGTTGACCATGTGGCTATTGCGTACCTTTAAATTGTTAAAAGTTAAGTATGTGACCTTGCCGAATAATCTAGCGAATGAAGCCCTTGTACCTGAAATTTTACAGGAAGCTGTCACGCCACCAGCTTTAGCAGAAGCCTTACATGCGCAATTAAATTTAGACGCTGAGCGTAAAACCTATGTATTACAACGTTTTCAACAATTGCATGCTGAGTTAAGGAAAAACGCCAGTCAAGCTGCCGCTACTGCGATTAGTGAGCGCTTTTGCCCCTATGAATGAAGGCGTTATTCAATATCAACTTCACTACCAACCACAAGTTTTAGCACCCACTGTCGATATTACGGAATTAAATACGATTCGTGCCCAACTTTATAAATTAAAACTATTAGGGCAATCGCCTGATATTTATCAAGGCTTGGGTTATGGTAATATTAGTCAACGCTTAAACAATGTGCAGTATCCGCAAGGCTTTTTAATCACAGGTTCGCAAACGGGACATCTAAAAACTTTAAATCACTGTGATTATGCTTGGGTTTTGCAATGTGAACCCGCATTAAATCGTTTGTCGGCTATAGGTGAAACGCCGCCTTCTTCTGAAGCAATGACGCATGCGGTGATTTATCAAAGCTTAGCGGCTGTGCAAGCAGTGATTCATGTCCATTGGCCGCAATTGTGGCAACAAGCGAGCCAGCGCCAACTCTTAACGACGGCGGCGGCTATTAGTTACGGTACACCTGCAATGGCGGTTGCCGTTGCTCATGCGCTACAAACCGCTGGCAATCCTACGCGGGGTTGTTTAGCCATGTTAGGGCATGAAGATGGAATTTTAGCGTGGGGGCCGGATTTAAGGTCAGCCTTCACATACTTGATACAACAGGATGAATAAATCTAAGGGGTAGCATATTTATGTATCTAACCAAATTAAAACACACCGGCTCGGTCATTAGTTCCTCAGACCACTTCGGTGAAAAAATGTATGAAGTGGCACGTCGCTATTTTAATAAATACACACGCGGCATGTTTATTGGTACTGGCAGTGGCGTGGTGGCTCAGTATTTTATGCAAACGCTGATTCCGTTTGTGTTTGTGGAAAAACACCCTGCATTTGTAAAGCAATTTCACGAGCGCTTTGGTCAAAAAGCCCCTTTGCTTGCGCAAAATTTCTTTGATTTACCGGTTGATGAATCCGCAAATGGTTTAGCCAATACTATTATTGTGTCTTGTATGCCAGTGACGGGCCCGTTTTATTCTGAGCGTTTAGTCGAACAGTTTCGGGATGCCTTAAACAGCGGTTCAACCATTGTGCAAATGAGTTATACGCCGTTTGCGCGGCAAATTCGTTTATTTGAACGTTTGCAACAAGAAGGCTTTAAAGTCCAACGGGTGGCAACGGTACTGTTTAATATTCCGCCTGCCTCCGTATTTGTGCTGAGTAAAGTATGATAATTGCTGGGGTAGATGAAGTTGGGCGCGGGCCTTTAGCCGGTGCAGTGGTAGCCGCTGCGGTTATTTTAGACCCTAATCAACCCATTGTAGGTTTAAAAGATTCCAAGCAATTATCCGAGAAAAAGCGCGATGCCTTAGCGTTAGAGATCAAACAAAAAGCCTTAGCATGGAGTATTGGACGGGCGGAAGTCGCAGAAATTGACCAGATCAATATTCTACAAGCTAGTTTATTAGCCATGCGCCGCGCCGTTGAAGGTTTAGCTATACAGCCGCAATGGGTGCAAGTGGATGGTAATCGTTGCCCGAGTCTACCTGAAGGCATGCAATGTGAGGCGATTATTAAAGGCGATAGTAAAATTGCTGCCATTTCTGCCGCTTCGATTATTGCTAAAGTCGCAAGGGACGCAGAATTGGTTGCCTTAGATCAAGCATACCCACAGTACCAATTTGCGAAACATAAAGGCTATGGTACTGCACTGCATTTAGCCTTATTGCAAGTATACGGGGCAAGTCCGGTACATCGCCGTAGTTTTGCGCCTGTGAAAAAAGCACTGCAACAACATATGGCAAGTTAATTGCCGATAAACCGACCAAAGGTAATCTGACCTTTGGTTGCTTATGTTATGATCTACTGAAATAAAAAATTATAAATATTCAAAGGGAAACTCCCTATGCAGATGGTGCTCACACATTATCATGTGGATACCGGCTGGAATGTACCATTACCGAACTGGGATTCAGAACAAACCTTAGTATTGGTATTTGGGCAGGCGGATATTCAAGCGTATTGGTCAGTTCTAGATCATCTTAAATCCTATTATTCACATTCACTTTTAATGGGCTGTTCTAGTGCCGCTAGTATTTTAAATGGCGAACTCTATGAAACAGGCGTAGTGGTGGGGGTTGTTAAATTTGAGCACACGCATATTGTGCAACAGACCGTAAGCGCTAATGTTAGTGAAAATGCTTATGTGAGTGGTAAAACGTTAGCCCAGAAACTAAATGCACCCAGCTTACAAGCCGTTTGGTTAGTAGGGGACGGTATGAGCATAAATGCCACGGAATTCTTAAGCGGCTTTAATCAACATTTAGGCAAACAAGTACCTGTATTTGGTGGTCTGGCAAGTGGTTTAGGTGCATCCAATGATGTGTGGATCTTAGAACATGGCATGCCCATGATGCATCGTATGTGTGCCATTGGTTTTTATGGAGCACATTTGGTGACGGCCGGTTTTGCCAGTGATGGCTGGAAAACCTTCGGGCTAAAGCGCATGGTAACCAAAGCACATCGTAATATAATTTTTGAAATTGACCACAAACCCGCCTTAGAAATCTACAAACAATACTTAGGCGAACGTTGTAAGACAGTGCAGAACTTCAACTTATATTACCCCTTGGCTTTATGGTCGGTGGATAATAGCCAGTATGTAGTCAGGGCAATTTTCAATGCGGATGATATCCAACAGAGCCTAGTTCTGAGCGCCGATATTACCGAAGGTAGCCAGATTCAATTTATGTATGGCTATTTAGATACGCTAGTCGAAGCGGCTGAAACAGCAGCGTTTGCGGTGTTAGAGCAATTACCTCAGCACAATATACCCTTATTAAGCCTGACGGTTAGTTGTGTCGGGCGTCAATTGGCAATGGGCGAAGAAACTGCGCAAGAATTAAAGGCAATGTGTGATGTATTACCCCGTAATAGCCAGCAGATTGGCTTTTATTCATTTGGTGAAATAGCCCCCGCTGCAAATCAGGCTTATTGCAGCCTACACAATGAAACAATGACTGTAATGGCTTTATATGAACGAATCTAATCCAATACATGCCCGTTTGGGCAAGCAGTTAAGACGCATTGGCTTAGCTGACAATCAATTACCCAGCGATTTGGCACAGTGGCAAGGCTTATTAAAATTAGTTAGCCAGTCTTATCAAGATGCATTAGATGCGCAAGCCTTATTAGAGCGCTCGCTAGAAATATCCTCACAGGAAATGCGACAGCTTTATGACGACCTAAAGACAGAAACTGAACAGCGCATTGATGCTCTACATAAATCCGAGCAGAAAAATCGCTTTATGGCGAATATGAGCCATGAACTACGCACGCCCATTCACGGTATCTTAGGTTCATTGGAAATTGTAAAAAATACCAGTTTAGATGAGCGGCAAAAACTGTTTATCGGGACAGCCTATGCTTCTTGTGAGGTCATGCTGGACGTCATTAATAATATTCTGGATTTTTCCAAGTTACGTTCCGGCGGTATTGAATTACACCTGATTGAATTTTCCTTGCGGGAGTTATTAGAAACTATTAGCACTATTATGGGCACAATGGCACAGGAAAAAGGTTTAGACTTTCAGTGTTTTGTTTCGGAAATGTTGCCTAATCGCATTCAAGCCGATCCCACCCGTGTGCGCCAAGTACTGATGAATTTGATTGGTAATGCTATTAAATTTACCGAGCAAGGCGCAATAACTGTCAATATTGACGTATTGGAATACGTAGCAGGTAAAGCGTTATTGCGTTTTGAAGTGCGTGATACGGGCATTGGGATTCCGGTCGCTATGCAAAAAAGTATTTTTGAATCCTTTGTGCAAGTGGATGCTTCGATTAATCGGCGGTACGGCGGCACAGGTTTGGGTTTAACCATTGTGCGCGAGTTCGTCGAATTAATGGGGGGGCGTATTGGAGTGAATAGCGAAGTTGGGCAGGGCAGTATCTTCTGGTTTGAAATTCCTGTGCCCGTGATGGATTCCAGTCATAGCCAATTACAGCAACAAGTGACCTATAAACGCGCGTTGGTAGTGGATGATAATGAAACCAACCGTTTGATTTTTGAAAGTTATTTACATGCCTTAAGTATCGAAGCACAAACGGTTAGCAGCGGTAAAACCGCCTTACAAGCCTTAGAGCAAGCTTATACAACACAAAATGGCTACGATTTAGTTTTACTTGATTGGTTTATGCCACAAATGGATGGCATTAGTTTAGCGCGTCATATTCGTGCGGATGCCCGTTTTGATAATGTGCCCTTGGTTATGATTACCTCGTATGGCTTAGCACAAGACAAGCAAAAGCAATTGAATGTACAAGCTGCTTTAACAAAGCCGGTGAGTTTAGTAACCCTGCGCGATGTGTTATTGGATACGTTCCGTCGCTTTAACAGTCGTGATATTAGCCTTAAACCCAGTGCAATACAGAAAACGGTATTGCTGGCAGAAGATAATCAAGTCAATGCGTTAATAGCCGTCACTATGTTGGAACAGATTAAGCTGAAAGTCGAACATGTGACAACAGGTACAGCAGTATTAGAACGGGTTAAGAAAAAAACCTATGACCTGATTTTGATGGATATTAATATGCCTGAAATGGATGGTTATAGCGCAACTGAACAAATTCGCCAATGGGAAGTAGAAGGTATTATTCGCCAACATATGCCGATTATTGCCATGACAGCTAATGCTTTGTCGGGTGATGAAGAACGCTGTTTAGACTCAGGTATGGATGATTACTTAGCTAAGCCCGTTAAACAAGATGAGTTGCTGCGTGTGGTTAAACAATGGTTGGATATCGGTGTTTTAAAAGCGTTGAGTGAACCTGTTTAAAATGCGATAATCTTAGGATTAAATCCGCTAGTACGTGAATTATTAGCGGATTTTCTTAGAAAATCGCTCAATATCATTTAGTACCTCACTAATCGTCCACACTTGCCAATGTTCCTTCTTGGCGACTTCTATGTCGTCTTGGTTCAGAACAACGGCAAGTCCTGCCCTAGGCCATACTAATTCTAACGTTGCACCATTAATTGTATGAGCAATATGTGGAATAGGTAATTTGAGTTTCTTGCAATGAGCAATTACTCCATTTAAAGCTGGGTCAGCATATTTTTCTATGCCATCCCATGTAGCAAAGTGCATTTTTCCTTGTTCTTTACGAAGTCTATTAATTAGTTTTGTATCTTGATGCGAAATATACATAGTGGCATGAAAAGGTTGTTTTCGGTGACAATCTGTACAAAGAACTCGTAAGTTCTCAGGACGGTTATCATTTTTCACACCATTAATGTGATGAACATGCAAGATTCTAGGGTATTCATTTAGATTAATATGGCAGTGTTCACAAGTATAATTTCTTTCTTGCCTAATTTGTTTAGATAGCATTTCCCAATTTGAAGTGTAAACAGAAGAACTTTTATCAACATACTGAGGCGGGTAAGTAAAACAAGAACTGTATTTCTCAAAAAACTCTTCAATACTAAATTTTTCAAAAATATCATCTTTAGTTGTTCCTGTATTACATGAATAGCCTTTATAATTTAAGCTTGAAAGACAGTTCTTACAAATACAAAGCTTAGCATTTAAGAGTACTTCTTTACCTAAATTTTGGTTAAAGCCTGAGATAGCAAAAAATCCTGATAAATTGTTAGTAAGAACATAACGATCAAATCTACCTTTTACTTTCATTTCTTTGAGCGTGCGACAGTTCGTTACGTGAAAGCGGTTACCCCTTTCGCCATTTTCTGATGCATCGTAAACTTTGAAACCATGATCCTTAATATATAATAAAACTTGCCTGCCATAATAACTGGCTAAGCCTGTTTCTTTAGAAAAATTAATTTGATCTAAAGTTAGCTCAATGCCGGTATTAAGTTGCAAATCTATGTTAACTTCTGGTGCGACTGTAATGTAGTTTAGGTTAAAATCAGGAAGTTTTTCAACGCCTATTTTTTTAAGTGCTAAATACAACTCTGATAAATTAAGATCAAGCTTCATTACTATTTTTCCAATATCTTTTTTATTTGTATTTCGGAGTTTGTAATAATTCTAAATGTTACGCGTCTTGAAGCATTAGAGTCTTCTTGTAAACTGTTATTAATAACGGGACGGGCAGACGAAAAACCGACGGCAGCAATATTAGTTTTTATCCAATTTTGATCATGAGATATATTAGGTAGTTGATAGATATATTGTAAAACCGAACGGGTACGTCCCTGAGATAAAGCCATATTATTGAAATAAGCATCCGTTTCAGATACAGTTGTACCCCAACTACTACTAGTATGCCCTTCTAAACGTATTTCATTAATAGAAGATCTGAAGGGTCGAATTTGGTTAATATACCGAGGGAAAAAGTCTTCCAAAATCGCCTTGAAATTGTTTTTTATACTAGTTTCTCCATTATCGAATAAAACGTCAGGCGAGTTAAATTCAAAGCTTAAGGTTTCTTGATCAATTTTGGCATTCCATTTGCTGAGATCATTTTTGAATTCTTTCATAAGTGCATCATAGATAGATACTTGATTTTCTTGATATGCAACAGCCACTTCACGCATTTTGGTATTTTCTTGTTTCACTGTACGCATATAGGTAATGGCAATGAACAAAAATACAATCATTAAGCCAGACATCAAATCAGAAACTGAAAGCCATTGTTCTTCAGTATCTTGTATATAATTCGTATTTTCTCCAAATAAGCTTTTCATTGGTTATAATCTTTTATTGGGATTAATAAGCGCTAACATACGTGTATAGTCATCAGCAAATTTTCCAGAAATAGCTGTTAATGCTCTCCCCATTTCTGACATAACGCGTTGTATCTCTTGCTGCATGCTCTTATCAATTACTTTTAAAGTTTCATTAACAGTTTCGGCACTTAGACTCACTCTCTTTTTAATTTCTTCTTCTAAAGCTCTAAATGTATGCTCAATTTCCTTAGTTTGTGCTTGATAGATGGATGATAATTGTTGATTAGTTTGATTTTTTAAACTCTGTAAAGTTTCTTCTATGGTGGACACAAGGTTATTTCTAACTTTCTGTGTATCAGCAGCTAATTCTTGGTTGGCTTTTGCAAAGGTGCTAGTCATTACTTGGGATTCACTTATTAGATTATTAAGCATATCTCGTAAGTGTTTGTTTAGATCCTCAACCGTATCTTGTAATGTGGTCTTAATAGTTTCCGTCTGGCTTTGTAAATAGTTAGATGTATTAGTGAGACTGGTATTAGTACTATGAACGGTATTCTGGAATTCATTTGCACCATCTATAATAATTCTCCCTACTTCATTAGCACTAACCTTCAGTTCCTCACTAATTTTTTGTGATCCCTCTATCATTACTTTCACATTTTGCTCTGAAGCACTAGTGAATTGATTAAGTATATGGAAGCTAGTTTCATGGTGTTGTTTAATGTATTTATCTGACTCATCAAGTAACTTAGTATAATGTGTACTAGCTATATTAACTGACTCTTGTACGGCTTTTACTGTGTTATCAATTTGTTGTCTAATTTCAGGAACTGCTTCTACTGCTTTATCACGGATGTCTTTAAATGTATCCAAATGACGGCTTAGTTCATTAACTTGGTGTTGATTAACAACTAGAACTTCTTTTAAGTTTTGCATTGTTACAGGAATTACTTTAGATTCTTGACTTATATTAGCTAATGATTGTTCTGTTTGGGTAATGGCTAATACACCCTGACGATATTGAGCCTGCATATCTGCTAGTTGCTGCTTATATAGCTCTTGCCATGTCACTAAACGTTCTACAGCCTCATTAAGTTGCTTGAAGTTTTCACCAAATTGCTCAGTTAAATGCTTATTAAAATCAACAATGACTTCTTTTAGAGCATTAATGACTTGTTCAGTAGCTGATTTTGATAGGAGTTCTGCAAAATCATTTAGTTGTTTTCGTAAGTCTGAAGAAAAATTATTAAAATTATGAAGTTGTTCTATTTGTGAGCTATTAATGTTAGCTAATGACCTAATCTGCTGTTCTCCATTTTGTACTAAATCACTACGCATGAGCTTGATCTGATCTATGATTTTATTATCAGAAAGGAGATCAGGGATTTTTCCTAGCTCTTTTAAGTACTGATTTTGCTCGTGTAGTGCTAATAGAATATCTTTGGGAGTTATATCAGTTTTGGGCGTTATTTTTTTACGGAATAGCTTGTAAGAAATATAACCTGACAATCCAGTAGATAGCAGTGTGGTATCAATTATTTTGAAAATAATTGCTCCAGCCATTCCCACTAAGCTCGTAATAAAAGCAGTTTTCATACCTGCTAGTAATTGGTCAATACTTGTATCAATAGCCTTGTGGTCAAAACTTAATAAGCCCAAGGTAATTCCAATAAAAGTACCAAAAATCCCTAGTGAAGTTAGTAATGTTGGTAGATAGCTGACAAATTTAGGAAATAAATCAAATAGTTTAAGGATAATGCCAAAAAATAAAATAAAAATAATAGTAAATATAATTAAATCAGAAGTTTGTGTTGAGGTAGTATTTTTGACAAGATTTTCAATAGGTATTGATAAGTGTTGTAACCATTCAAGCATAGATATATTTCATAAATTTATAAAGATTATTTTATAATATGAAAAATATATACATTACTCAATGGGTAATTTTTATAGAATTAATAAATCAATCTATTAAATTTAATTATTTATTTTTTATCAGAAAAGACACGTCTTAAATTATTATATTTAGAACCGACTAATCTAAAATAGTCGGTTTTGTTTTTTAAAGCCTATGATTTAATTCGATATTCGGCAGAGCGGGCGTGTGCGGTTAAGCCTTCGCCGTGCGCCAGAATGGAGGCAATTTTGCCTAATTCGGATGCGCCTTCCGCTGAGCAGTCGATTAAGGAGCTGCGTTTTTGGAAGTCGTAGACACCTAAGGGGCTGGAGAAGCGGGCGGTACGCGAGGTTGGCAGAACGTGGTTAGGTCCTGCACAGTAATCGCCTAAGGCTTCTGCGGTGTAGCGTCCCATGAAAATCGCGCCAGCGTGCCGGATTTGTTTCGCTAATTCGCGTGGATGTTCGACGGATAATTCCAAGTGTTCGGGCGCGATATAGTTGGCGACTTGTACGGCTTCGTCCATATCTTTTGCCAGAATTAACGCGCCACGCCCTTGTAGCGAAGTGCTAATAATGGCTTTACGCGGCATTTCCTGTACTAAGCGCTCAATACTGGCTTTGACTTGTTGAATAAAGTCAGCATCGGGGCAAACCAGAATAGATTGCGCATCCTCATCGTGTTCCGCTTGGGAGAACAAGTCCATTGCAATCCAATCGGGGTTGGTTTTGCCGTCACACACCACCAAAATTTCAGAAGGCCCTGCAATCATGTCAATGCCGACCGTGCCGTAGACCATTCGTTTGGCCGTGGCGACGTAAATGTTGCCCGGTCCTACGATTTTGTCTACTTGCGGTACGGTTTGCGTGCCATACGCTAACGCAGCTACTGCTTGTGCGCCACCAATCGCAAACACGCGGTCGACATTAGAAATGGCGGCGGCGGCTAACACTAATTCGTTGACTTCACCCGCTGGGGTGGGGACTACCATAATCAGTTCAGGCACGCCCGCGACTTTCGCAGGCACAGCGTTCATTAATACAGAAGAAGGGTAAGCTGCTTTGCCACCGGGGACATACAAACCAACGCGATCTAATGCCGTTACTTGTTGACCTAATAACGTGCCATCGGCTTCGGTATAGCTCCACGAATCCATTTTTTGGCGTTCAGCATAAGCTTTAATGCGTGCCGCTGCTTGCTCTAAGGCTGCCCGTTGTTCTGGCGTAATATTGGCTAGGGCTTGTTGCAAGCGCTCTAGAGGGATTTCTAGATCCGCCATACTTGGCACTTGCATCCGGTCAAAGCGGTTGGTGTATTCCACCACGGCAGCATCACCACGACTACGCACATCTTTTAAAATGCCATTGACCGTATTGAATACCGCGTCATCTGACACGCTTTCCCACGCTAATAAATCTTGCAATTTGTTCCAAAATTGACTGTCAGTGGTGGTCAATTCAGTAATATTCATGCTTAACCTCGTGTGCGGCGGGCAGCCACCGCTTGTGACAATTGATCTAGCACTTGTACAGTGGTATCCCAATTAATACACGCGTCGGTAATGCTTTGCCCGTAAGTTAATTCTTCGCGTTTTTTGCCATCGGCTTTTTGATTGCCTTCGACTAAATGGCTTTCGATCATGACACCCATGATCGCTTTACTGCCCCCGGCAATTTGCTCGGCAACATTCGCGGCGACTTCGGGCTGACGGCGATAGTCTTTATAACTATTTGCGTGGCTGAAATCGACCATTAAATAAGGGGGTAGTTTGGCTTTTTCTAAGGCTGCCACCGCGTTAGCAACGCTAGCCGCATCGAAGTTAGGCTCTTGACCACCACGTAGAATAATATGGCAGTCTTCATTGCCTTTCGTGGCAAAAATAGCGGTACGCCCTTCTTTAGTCACAGACAAGAAATGATGTGGACGGCAAGCCGCGCCAATCGCATCGACCGCAATATTTAAATTGCCGTAAGTGCCATTTTTGAAACCAATCGGGCAAGAGATACCTGAAGATAATTCACGATGCCCTTGGCTTTCCGTGGTACGCGCACCAATGGCTGCCCAACTGATTAAATCGGCCACGTATTGCGGGCTGATTAAATCTAAATATTCCGTGGCGGCAGGCATACCCATATTGTTTAAGTCTAACAACAGTTTACGCGCGATTTTTAGACCGTCATTAATTTGGAAGCTATTATCCAAATTAGGGTCATTGATTAAACCTTTCCAGCCGACCGTGGTACGCGGTTTCTCGAAATACACACGCATAATAATATGCAAGGTGTCTTTATATTGTTCACACAACGGTAATAAGCGTTGGGCGTATTCCATTGCTGCGTCCACGTCGTGGATCGAGCAAGGTCCCGTGACGACTAATAAGCGATCATCTTCACCGTGTAAAATGTTATGTGCCGTTTGACGAGCGTTATACACCGTAGCCGAGGCTTGTTCAGATAAGGGAAATTCACGATGTAGCTCGACTGGCGGGGTTAATTCGTGCATGCCGACAATGCGGACGTCATCAGTTTGGTATTTCATACTGGATTCCTTTCAGCGACTGCGCGTTGAATATGTTCGATCAACTCGCGAATCGGCGCATGTTTGAGTTTCATTGAAGCTTTGTTAACAATCAGGCGCGAGGTTATATCGGCCATGTGTTCCAGTGGCGCTAAACCATTCGCACGTAAGGTATTGCCGGTATCGACTACATCGACAATGCAATCGGCTAAGCCCACCAAGGGTGCTAATTCCATAGACCCGTATAATTTGATTACATCTACTTGTCGCCCTTGCTGGGCGAAGTAATGACGGGTGCAATTCACAAACTTGGTGGCAACTTTTAAGCCTGTTTCCGGTAAAGGTTTATCCGCGAAGCCCGCTACCATTAATTTGCAACGGGCAATTTTTAGGTCGAGCAATTCATAAACATCTTGCCCACCGTGTTCCATTAATACGTCTTTACCCGCCACGCCTAAATCGGCTGCGCCGTATTGCACATAAGTCGGTACATCGGTCGCGCGGATAATTACCAATTTAACATCGTCGCGATTGGTATCTAAAATCAGCTTACGGCTGGTTTCAGGGTCTTCCAACGGCTCAATACCCGCTGCTTTTAAGAGCGGCACGGTATCTTTAAAAATACGCCCTTTGGAGAGCGCAATAGTTAGCGGTCTATTCATATCATTCACTTACACGCTGAATACGTGCGCCCAGTCGCGTTAGTTTTTCCTCAATTTTTTCATAACCCCGGTCGGTGTGATAAATACGGTCTACCGTGGTTTTACCTTGCGCCGCTAAACCTGCCAGAATCAGCGAAGCAGAGGCGCGTAGATCGGTTGCCATTACCGGCGCGCCTTTTAAACTGGGCATGCCTGCAACAATGGCAGTATTGCCTTCTAAACGAATATTCGCTCCCAAGCGCATTAATTCCGCGACGTGCATCATGCGATTTTCAAAGATGGTTTCCACAATCACACCAATGCCTCTGGATAAGCAGTTCATGGCCATGAATTGCGCCTGCATATCGGTAGGAAACGCCGGATAAGGGTCAGTGCGGATATCGACTGCTTTTAAGGTGCGACCGCGCATGTCCAATTCAATCCAATCGTCGCCAGTGGTGACTAATGCGCCTGCTTCGGTAAATTTATGCAGTACTGCATCTAAGGTATCCGGTGCAGCCTTTAAAGTACGTACCCGCCCACCTGTAATGGCGGCAGCGGCTAAGAATGTGCCTGTTTCGATACGGTCGGGCAATACGCTGTAATCAATACCGTTTAAGCGCTCCACGCCTTCCACGATAATTTTATCTGTGCCCGCGCCTTTAATATTCGCACCCATCGCAATTAAGCAATTGGCTAAATCCACCACTTCGGGTTCACGCGCGGCATTTTCCAGTACGGTTGTCCCTTCGGCTAACACGGCAGCCATTAACAGATTTTCAGTGCCCGTCACGGTCACAATATCCATAACAATCCGCGCGCCTTTTAAACGGGAAGCTTTGGCACGAATATAACCTTCTTCCACCACGACTTGAGCACCCATCGCTTCTAGGCCCGCGATATGGATATTCACCGGGCGGCTACCAATTGCACAGCCACCGGGTAACGACACTTCCGCTTCACCAAAACGCGCCACCATCGGCCCTAGTACCAAAATAGACGCGCGCATCGTGCGAACTAAATCATAAGGGGCGCAATAAGTATGAATACTGGCGGTGTCGGTATGAATATTATTCTCAGCATCAAATTCGACCTTGACGCCCATGCCTGCAATAACCGCCGCTAAGGTGCTAACGTCTTTCAGGCGTGGCACATTGCGAATCGTCATAGGGGTTTCGGCTAATAGGGTAGCGGCTAGTAAAGGTAATACCGCATTTTTCGCGCCTGAGATGGTGACATTCCCATCTAAAGCAACTCCCCCTTCGATAATCAGTTTTTGCATGAGTCTAATATCCGCTTAAATCGCTAGTCTGGAAAAGCATGGCATGATAACGAAAAAATGCAGGCGATTCATCTAATCTACGGTGAATCTAAGACGCTCTATTGACTTAAGCAGACATCCTGCCAGAATTCAGGCAGTTTCTTAGGGGTATAACACAATAACTATGCTTAAATTTGGTCTGGATCGCTTGCTGGAATCCGTAGAACTACGTAAACCCTTAGCAGGCAAACGCATTGCATTACTCGCGCATCCCGCTTCAGTGACGGCTGACTTAACCCATGCGTTAGACGCTTTAGCTGCCTTGCCTGACATTAACCTGACAGCCGCTTTTGGGCCGCAACACGGCATTAAAGGCGATAAACAAGACAATATGATGGAATCGCCGGATTTCATCGACCCGGATTATGGCATTCCAATCTTCAGTTTATACGGTGAAGTACGTAAGCCCACACCCGCAATGTTGGACACGTTTGATGTCTTATTGGTGGATTTACAAGATTTAGGCTGTCGTATTTATACCTTTATTACCACGCTGCGGTATGTGTTAGAGGCAGCAGCGGCAACAGGCAAAAGCGTGTGGGTATTAGACCGACCGAATCCAGTCGGTCGTCCGGTGGAAGGCTTAAGTTTGCGCGAGGGTTGGGAAAGCTTTGTTGGTGCGGGTGCAATGCCTATGCGGCACGGGCTAACAATGGGCGAATTAGGCTTATGGTTTATTGATACCTTGAAGCTGGATGTCGATTATCAACTAATTACTATGCAAGGTTGGCAGCCGGAAGCCGCGCCCGGTTATGGTTGGTGTTTAGGTGAACGTGAATGGGTGAACCCCAGCCCGAATGCGCCGAATCTATCAATGGCGCGTTGTTATGCAGGTACGGTCATGTTGGAAGGCACAACCTTATCCGAAGGACGTGGCACAACCCGCCCCTTGGAATTGTTCGGCGCACCGGATATACAAGCCAAGCACGTCATTAAAACCATGCAAACGCTTGCGCCTGATTGGTTAAAAGGCTGTATTTTACGCGAATGTTGGTTTGAACCCACCTTTCATAAACATGTAAAACAGCTCTGTTCTGGTGTGCAGATTCATGTGGAAGCACCACATTATCAACATCAGCAATTCCAACCGTGGCGAGTACAAGCTTTAAGCTTTAAAGCGATTCATAAGCTCTATCCCGATTATGCGTTGTGGCGTGATTTTCCGTATGAATACGCCTTTGGCAAATTACCGATTGATGTCATTAATGGCTCGCCTTTATTACGCGAGTGGGTAGAGGATGCACAAGCTACCCCCGCCGATTTAGACGCACTGACACGCCCCGATGAACAAGCATGGCAGCAAGTTTGCCATGCTTATTTGCGCTATTGATTAGCCGCGTTTTTCAGCATGTTCAACTTCAGCGTTTTTAGAATTGACTGACTGGTCATGCTCCTTAATAAAGTTGCTAAGTTCGGTCGGAGTTACAGTTCCCGGCTGAACCGCCACTAATTCACCTTTGGGATTAAACACTAATAGTGTAGGCGTGCCAATAAAGCTCTCACGCGCGGTTTTATAAAGAAAAGTATCCATTTCCACCGCATCGCTAATCAGCGTCGGGTATACGATATTGTGTTGATCAATAAACTCTTGCACCGCTTCTTCACGCCCCGGGCCATCTAAGGCAATTCCGTACATTTTGACTTGCGGATTTGCCGCGTGAAATTGATTAGTACTTTCAATGCTTTTTTTACACATACGGCAATCAGACGACCATAATTCAAATACTGTCCAATGCCCTTTGCCTACCAATGATTTGATAGCAATGTCTTTCCCCTGTAAGTCAGTAACCGCCGCCGCGCTGCCTGACCAAGCTAATAAAGCTAAACTAATGGATGTGGCTAATAATGTATTTTTTATAAAGTTCATAGTTAAAAGTCTCCAAACAGGTATGCTGTACGTCCTAGTAAAAGTTCGCGATAGTATGGATGTCTAAAATGCTGACAAGTTCTGATTTGCCGATAAGCTGTATGCTGTTTGACCTTGATGGCACATTGGTAGACACTGCGCCCGACCTTGTCAATGCCTTGAATGCTGTGTTGCACCAAGAAGGGTTAACCCCTTACCCTTTAGACCAGATCCGCCCCACCGTTTCCCACGGTACTGTGGCTATGTTAAACCACGCTTTCGGCAACTCTCAGCCTGAAATAGATTTTAAGCGTCGTCAACAAGTTTTTTTAGATTATTATCTCGCAAATATTTGTGTGCAATCCCAACTATTTACGGGTATGTCGTTATTGCTTAATACCCTGCAAACCAAGGGTATACCTTGGGGAGTGGTGACCAATAAGCCGCATTATTTAACCGTACCGTTGATGCGTGCGTTGGGTTTAATCGAACAAGCCAGCAGTATTGTCAGTGGGGATACCTTAAGCGTTGCCAAACCCCATCCCGAGCCGCTGTTATTAGCTGCGCAACAATGCGGCGTAAATCCCACGGAGTGTTTGTATATTGGCGATGCCCAGCGTGATATTATCGCCGGGCAACGTGCGGGTATGCGTACTGTGGTTGCGCAATACGGTTATTTGAGTGCGGCTGATCTTATGGAGGATTGGCAAGCTGATTTTAGGATTCAAGCCCCAATTGAATTACTACGCTTTATAAACGGAACACAAGCCTAAATTGTTAATGGATTCAACTGCTTTACAGCTTGGTGAATGGATTCAGCGCCATTTGCTGTTGATTGTAAGTAGCTTAAGCTTACTGAGTGGCTTTGGCTTAGCTTACCTTTGGTATGGACGCACTTTAGCTAAAACTCGCTTAGCCTTAGAACAACTCACATGGCAATTCGAGCATACTCAGCAATTACACGCTGAACGCAGTCAACAATGGCAAGACGCACAAACGCAGTTACAGCAAGCGTTTGCTAGTACTTCTGAACAAGCTTTACGTAATAATCACACACAATTTTTACAATTAGCGCAGGAAACGCTGGGTCGCTTTCAGGTGGAATCACAAGCGGATTTAGCGCAACGGCAACGTTCGATTGATTATTTAGTGCAGCCCATTCAACAAGCTTTAGAAAAAACCGAGTTACAAATTCGCCAGATTGAAAAAGAGCGACAGGCTTCGTTTGGTATGTTGAGTGAGCAAATTCGTGGCATGTTAAACGATCAAATGGCGTTACGTGCGGAAACTGGACGCTTAGCCAAAGCCTTACGCACGCCTAGTCTAAAAGGGCAGTGGGGCGAGCTCAGCCTAAAGCGTATTGTCGAATTGGCGGGCATGAATGCGCATTGTGATTTTCAAGAGCAAGTAGTAAAAACCGATAGTGAACGCACCATTCGTCCGGATTTAGTTATTCGTATGCCTGATGCGCGTGAATTAATTGTCGATGCTAAAGCGCCGTTAGATGCGTATTTAGATGCAGTCAATGCCGAAACCTTAGAGCAACGTAAAGCACATTTACAACGGCATGTGAAACAAGTGCGTGAGCATGTCCGTAATTTGGCAGCTAAGCGCTATTGGGAGCAATTCGAGCACGCGCCGGATTTTGTGGTGTTGTTTATTCCGGGTGAACACTTTCTAAGCGCTGCCTTAGATCAAGATAAAAGCCTGTTGGAAGATGCTTTGAATGACAAAGTAATTTTAGCCACACCTACCACCTTGATTGCGCTGTTACGTGCGGTAGCGTATGGCTGGAAACAAGCGTTATTGGGGCAAAATGCGCGTAAAGTTAAAATGCTGGGCGAGGAATTGCATAAGCGCGTCAGTATTTTTGTTGAACATATGGACAAACTGGGGCGTAGTTTGGGCACAAGCGTAGAAACCTATAATAAAGCCTTGGGTTCATTAGAGCGTAATGTGATTCCCAGTATGCGGCGTTTAGCGGAAGTGGGTATATCGTCCAGTCGTGAATTAAATGAGATTCAGCCTATTGAAACCGTCCCGCGTACCCCTTATGTAAACGGCAAAGATAAAGCCCAAGCGGTTGAACTGGACAGCCGCTCACCCAGTCAAACTAACGATTAACGCCACAAGGATTAACACTAGATGTTCAAACCCACAAAAACCCGTTATTACCTAACATTACTGCAAATGCTGGGGATTTTGGTGTTGCTCAGCGTAGTTATCTTGCTGAATAAAGATTGGGTGGTGCAGTTTTTCCATAGTACTGGCTCGGGGCAAGTCGGCTTAGTATTAGATGGTATGATTTTGCTGATTTTTTTAATCGGCTTAGTGCGGATGATTTTGCTGTTTTTGGGCTATTCGCGTGAACAAGATTATCTATTGCGCTTTGTAAAAAATGCCAAGGACAATGCGCCCAATCCGGCTTATAACTTACCCGCCAGTAGTATTATTGCCTCGCGCTATCAAATGGTACAAATCATTGCGCGGCAACATGCGCCCATTCCACAAGCTGCCTTATCCGCGAGTTTAGCGGCTCATCAAAGTGCCCAAATGACCTTAGTGCGTTTTGTTCACAATATTCTGATTATCTCGGGGGTGTTTGGGACAGCAGTTTCGTTATCAATGGCGCTGATGAGCATGTCGGGCTTATTAGATTCTGCCGAAAATTTACAAAAAATTGGCGGTGTACTAAGCGGAATGTCGAATGCCTTAAGCGCTACGGTGATTGCGATTATTTGTTACGCCATTTTCACCTATTTTTACATGCGTTTAATGGATGCCCGTACACAACTATTAGCCAATGTCGAAGACGTAACCAGTTTGTATATTATTCCGCGTTTTAAACAGGATGAGAAAAGTTTGACTGCTGAAATGCAAGCCTTAGTCAGTGAAGTTAAAAATGCCGCTGAGGTTTTAAATCGCACGCAAAATCGTTATTTAGAAGCCGGTGAGCGCTTACAGTTAGCGGCGGATGATATGCATAAAGCCATTGTACAAAGCAGCGATAATATTCGGATTATTCGCGATTCAGTGCGCGAAGGCTTCCGTTTAGGCGCAGAGGATAAACGTACATGAGTGATGACGCACACGGTTTTGGTCACTTAATAGCTAGTTCTGAAGGCGTTGAAGATTCGCATTGGCGTTCTTTTGTAGATGTCATGATGTTAATCGTGATTATCTTTTTGCTGATTATGCTAGCAGTGGTGGCTGCCAATACCCAGCTTACGCAGAATGTGCGTAATAGTTTAATGGCACAACAAAAAGCCCAAGCGCAAGCCAGTTTGGCGCAACAAACGGCGCAGGAAGCCAAGCAATTAGCCGAGTACCGCTTAAAAGAAAATGCCACGTTGGAAGAACAGTTAGATTATTTACAGCAACGCGCGGCTAGCTTGGAAATGGAATTATTAAAAAGCAAGGCGGAAACTGAAGAAATTCGCAATGCTAATAATGCTCGCGATGCGGAATTAGGGCGTTTACAGACCTTAACGCAAGAACAAACCGAAACCTTGGCGCAAAAAGACCATGTGTTGGTGCAATTGCGTGATGAATTGGCAGGACGTAATACGAAGACCGCTGAATTACAAAATGAATTGGATAAAAGTAAAACAGAGTTAGCGGATATTCGCGCATCAGCTTCTCAACGTGAAAGCGAAACCAACGAATTACGTAAGCAAGCTCAAGCCAGTGCCAGCCGTTTAAGTAATTTGCAGGGTGAGTTTGATGATCTGGATAAAAAATATCAAAAATTGGTAAGACCTGCGCGTTCGCCAAAAAATAAACAGGTCGCTGAAGTGATTTACCAGAAAGGCGGCTACAGCGTGCGCAGCCCTTCGGCGGGTAGTCATCGTTTAGTTGATAAGGCGGCATTAGAGGCGGAATTATCACGGTTAAAAGCGGAGTACGGTACTAATCTTTACGTAAAGATTGTGATTCCAGAATCCAGTGGCTTGTCGTATAACGAAGCTTGGCGTTTCACGAATGAAATGCTGACCAAATACGATTACTACTACCAACCCGATGCAACGAACTCGACAGGCAATTCGGATAGATCCAATTAAGTCATTTGATGCGGAATTTTAGACAGCTTATCCAATCCCCTTTGGGTAAGCTGCTCTCAGCCTTTTATACTGCCCAAACCCCAGTCTTAAGGAGTGATTCCGTGTCCTATTTACAGCAAGCTCTCAAGGGTAAAAATGAATGGTGGCGCTACCTATTGAGTATTTGCGTTATCCTCTTTTTCTGGCAATTGCTAGGTTCAATTCCTGCTGTCATTTTAGTTTTAAAAATCATGACGGATGACAATCCTGCAACTGATTTTGATCAAGCTACCTTACAGTTTAGTGGAGTTGATCCGATTATTAGCTATCTCGTGTTAAGCTTTAGTTTTATAGCGTTATTAGTTGGTTTATATATTGCCGTGCGCTTTATTCACCAACGCGCATTCTTATCCTTGGTGCGTGATGCAGAGCGGATTAACTGGTCGCGTTTTTTGCAAGGTTTTGGCGTGTATATTGGTTTAATGTTGATATTAAGCCTCGTGAATTACCTTAGTAGCCCTGACAACTACAATTTTACGTTTGATGCCAAACAATTCTTCATCTTTTTGCCATTAGCCTTAATTTTGACGCCCATTCAAGCGTCCACTGAGGAATTATTATTTCGCGGTTATTTAATGCAGACATTTGGTTTAGCCAGTCAGAACAAATGGTTAGCAGCTATTGTCTCCGGCATTTTATTTATGTTACCGCATTTATTAAATCCAGAAGCTAAGCTTGACCCTGTAATTATGCCGTTTACCTATTTCTGGTTAGGCTTCTTTTTAGCGGTAGTGACGTTAAAAGATGATGCCCTAGAATTAGCAATGGGGGCGCATTCGGCGAATAATTTATATACCTTCTTGTTTAGTAACTATGAAGGTTCTGCGGTGCAATCGCCTTCTATATTTACGGAAACCAGCATTGACCCTTTAGGCAGTTTGATTAGTTTACTATTCGTTTCCGCTGCCTTTTACGTCATTATTTTTTACCTCTTACCGAAACGCCACACAGCTTAAATTAATTTAAGTAATTGAATTGGCTTTATTATTTTAAATAAAGCCAAGCTTGCATTAATAATCAAAAAATACTTGAGCATTTAACAATACTGTCATATTTCCCGCTTAGACTCTGCGCAGGTTTCTCCTTCCTAGCTAATTGACAACGAACCCGCAGCGGGAGTTTTCATGAATACATCAGGCATTTTGCTGAGTTTGTTAGCACTTGCTGCCTTTAGTTATTTTATAGGGCGCAAAAAATCGCTAGCTGTTGCGACACGAGTCGCACGCGGTGGCAATAATCTACATTCGTTACCTTCTTACTACGGCTACTTGGTCGCGGTCTGGGCGGGTATACCGGCGTTAACGCTGTTTGTGATTTGGACAATTGCTTCCACCCCGATTATTACCAACTTGACCTTGGCACACTTACCGCCTGAATTGCAAAATCAGTCAGCCGATCAAGTGAGCTTAATCACCAATCAAATCCGCACGCTGGTAGCAAATGGCGTGGATACGGCTACGGATCCGGTGATGAAAGTCGCGGCGCAAGAATACACACGTTTACAAGATATTAGTGCACTATTAAAGACCGTTATGGTTTTAGCTTTGGCACTGATCGGAATGGCTTTTGGCTTGCGATTAATTAAACCGAGCATGCGGGCGCGTAATCAAGTGGAGCGCGTCATTCAGGTAGGAATGATTATCTGCGCCTCCATTGCGATATTAACCACGGTTGGGATTGTCTTTTCAGTGCTATTTGAATCTTTACGCTTCTTTAGCATGGTGCCCGTGACCGATTTTCTATTCGGTACACATTGGAGTCCGCAAACTGCCTTACGTGTTGATCAAGTCGGCGGTTCAGGTTCATTTGGCGCGATTCCTTTATTTGTAGGCACATTGTTAATTTCTACCATTGCTTTAGTGATTGCCGTACCCCTAGGTTTAATGTCAGCGATTTATTTATCTGAATACGCAGGTTCTAAAATGCGTGCTTATGTGAAGCCTGCATTAGAAATTTTGGCAGGCATTCCAACCGTGGTGTATGGCTTCTTTGCCGCCTTAACCGTTGCGCCGTTTATTCGCGATTTGGGGCAGGCAATGGGGCTAAATGTAGCCTCGGAAAGTGCCTTAGCCGCTGGACTTGTGATGGGTGTGATGATTATTCCCTTTATGTCTTCCCTGTCGGATGACGTGATTAATGCTGTGCCGCAAGCGATGCGTGACGGTTCTTATGGCATGGGCGCGACTAAATCCGAGACCATTAAGCAAGTAGTATTACCTGCCGCTTTACCCGGTATCGTAGGTGCATTCTTATTGGCAGCATCGCGGGCGATTGGTGAAACCATGATTGTGGTAATGGCAGCAGGCTTATCCGCTAACTTAACTTTCAATCCTTTGGAAGCTGTAACGACGGTGACGGTGCAAATCGTGACACTATTAACCGGCGACCAAGAATTTGATAGTGCCAAAACCTTAGCGGCTTTTGCCTTAGGTTTAACCTTATTTATTGTGACCTTGCTGTTGAATATTTTAGCGCTGCATATTGTGCGCAAATATCGTGAACAGTATGAGTAAAGGGAGGCTAATATGAGCAGTACTACCGAACTTGTACGTAAAGGCTTAGCCAAACGTTACGCCAAAGAAAAACGCTTTCGCTTATACGGTTTGTTATCCATTACGCTCAGCATTGTGTTCTTAGCGATTTTAATGCTGAATATTTTCTCTAAAGGCTTACCTGCGTTTACCAGTACTGATATTAAGTTAGAGGTTGCGCTTGATCCGCAAGTGTTAGGCGTGACTGCCGAATCGACGCCTGAGCAACTTAGAGCCGCAGATTATGCTACGGCTATTAACAATGGCTTGGAGAAGTTGATCCCCGGTGTGACAGAGCGTAAGCAAAAGAAAGCATTAAAAGCGTTAGTGAGTAGTGACGCACCTTATCAGTTGCGCGATCAAGTCATGGCTGATCCCAAACTGATTGGCACAACGCAAAGCTTATGGTTACCCGCCGATGATGAAATCGACATGTATCACAAGGGCTATGTGGATCGTACAGTGCCAGAAGCTGATCGGCGTATTAAAAATTTCCAATTGGCTTGGTTAGATAAACTGGAAAGTGAGGGACGCTTAACCTCTAAGTTTAATACAACCTTCTTTACGCACGGCGATTCGCGCGAGCCTGAGCAAGCGGGGATTTTAAGTGCGCTGATGGGTTCAATTTATACCATGAGTTTAACGCTGCTCTTTTCCTTCCCGATTGGGGTAATGGCAGCGATTTACTTAGAAGAATTTGCGCCTAAAAATAATTTTTGGGTGGATTTAATCGAGGTAAACATTAATAACCTTGCGGCTGTCCCCTCGATAATTTTCGGCTTGCTGGGGCTGGCTATCTTCATTCAAGTATTTGGTATGCCGCGCTCCTCACCGTTAGTGGGTAGCTTTGTGTTAACCCTACTGATTTTACCCACCATTATTATTGCCAGCCGCGCCGCTTTAAAATCTGTACCACCGTCTATGCGGGAAGCTGCTTTAGGCTTAGGCGCATCGAAAACGCAAGCGGTATTTCATCATGTAGTACCATTAGCGATGCCCGGCATTTTGACCGGCACGATTATTGGTATGGCACATGCCGTTGGTGAATCAGCCCCCTTATTAATGATTGGCATGGTGGCGTTTATTGTGGATGTACCGCATGGCATTACAGACCCCGCCACCATTCTGCCGGTACAGATTTATTTATGGGCGGATAGTCCCGAGCGTGCTTTTACAGAACGCACCTCCGCCGCGATTATTATCCTGTTGGCTTTCATGATTATTATGAATCTGTTAGCCATTGTATTGCGTAAAAAGTTTGAGAGACGTTGGTAATCCTATGACAGAAGCAACTTTAACTATGACTGCGCCTTTAGCTCCAGCCAATCCAGTTGCGGCTGGTGAACGTAAGGAATTTGCCCACGAAATCAGTGGCACAGTTGGCAAACCGTATTTAGATGATGCCGCCACTAAATTTCGCTGCCGTGATGTCAATGTTTATTACGCTGGTGGTAAACAGGCTATTTTTGATGTTGGTTTAGACATTGGACGTAATGAAGTAATTGCCATGATCGGTCCTTCGGGTTGTGGTAAGTCCACCTTTTTACGCTGTTTAAATCGTATGAATGACACGATTGTGGGCACGAAAGTTACGGGCGAGATTCGCTTAGATGGCGAAGATATTCATGCCAGAGAGCAAGACCCTGTGTTATTGCGTGCACGGGTGGGCATGGTATTCCAAAAACCCAATCCTTTCCCTAAGTCGATTTATGACAATGTGGCGTATGGCCCGCGTTTGCACGGTTTAGCCAGCAATCGCAGTGAGCTGGATGAGATTGTGGAGAACAGCTTAAGAAAAGCAGGTTTATTTAATGAAGTGAAAGACCGCTTACAATCACCGGGTACGGGGTTGTCTGGTGGTCAGCAACAACGCTTATGCATTGCCCGCACCATTGCCGTCAGTCCAGAAGTCATTTTAATGGATGAACCGACTTCAGCTTTGGATCCGATTGCAACAGCTACTATAGAAGAGTTAATTGACGAACTACGCCAAAGCTTTACGATTTGTATCGTGACGCACTCAATGCAGCAAGCGGCGCGTATTTCTCAACGCACCGCGTATTTTCACTTGGGTAAATTGGTTGAAGTCAATAAAACAAAAACGGTGTTTACCAACCCAGAACATCAATTAACAGAAAATTATATTACGGGTCGCTTCGGTTAAAGGCGCAAGGTATGGATCAAATGAATACAGCACAACACACATCGCATCAATATAACAAAGAACTCGAAAATGTTCGTAGCCGTTTAATGACCATGGGCGGTTTAGTGGAAACGCAAGTCACCAATGCAATCAAGGCTTTATTAGAGCGTGATCGTTTATTGGGTGAAAAGGTTTCCTACGCTGATTATGAAATCAATAGCTTGGAAGTCGCGTTAGACGAACAATGCGCGGAAATTATTGCGCGTCGCCAACCCGCCGCCAGCGATTTACGCTTATTAATTACAGTGATTAAAGTCATTACTGATTTAGAACGGATTGGTGATGAGGCGGAAAAAATCGGGCGTTATGCAGTCGAGCTGTCTGAAATGAATATGGTCAGCGACGCGTTTAATTCCTTACGTCATTTGGGCGAACATGTTAAAACCATGCTGGCGAATACGCTCGACGCCTTAGGGCGTTTGGATATTAATGAAGCCATGCAAGTGATTGACGATGATCAACAAGTAGACGCTGAATTTGATGCGATTTCCCGTCAATTATTTACCATGATGATGGAAGATCCGCGCAATATTAAAGACAGTTTGAATGTAACGTGGTGTGCGCGTTCATTAGAGCGCATTGGCGATCACTGTACCAATATTTGCGAGTACGTTTTGTACTTGGTGAAAGGTAAAGATGTGCGGCATACCAGCATTCAGCAAATGCGCGACGAGTTACTAGGAGGTTAATATTAGCCTTGTCACTAAAAAGCAAATTTTGTGTGTAGAAGATGAAGTAGCGATTCGCAATATGATTCGCTTTTCTTTGGAACGTGAAGGCTATCAAGTGTTTGAGGCGGCGGATGCGAGAGCCGCCCGCGCTTTAGCGGCTGAACACAAAATTGATTTAATGTTAATTGATTGGATGCTGCCGGATATGTCAGGTCCTGAATTGATTCGGCGGTTTCGGCAAGACGATTTAACCCGCAAGATTCCCATGCTCATGTTGACCGCGAAAGGTGAGGAAGAAGACGTGATTTATGGTCTGGATGCGGGGGCGGATGATTATCTAAGCAAGCCTGTTTCTTTGAAGACCTTGAATGCCCGTATTAAAGCGCTCTTAAGGCGTACAGAAGGCTTTGGTGAACCGCGTGTGATTAATATGGGACGCTTGCAACTTAACCAAGAAGCGCATCAGTTCAAAATTGATGGGGTGGCGGTGCATTTGGGCACAACCGAGTATCGTTTACTGGAGTTTCTCATGGAACATCCGGGTAAGGTTTATTCGCGCACGCAATTGTTAGATTTTGTGTGGGGGCAAACCACTTATATCGAAGAACGTACCGTGGATGTACACGTTTTACGCCTACGCAAAACCTTAAAACAGCATAATGCCGAACAGGTGATTCAAACGGTGCGTGGCACAGGTTATCGGTTTAGCTTAGAGACAGACAATGAATGATTATTGGGGTGTAGAGCGTTACCGCTTTGGTCTGATCTTAGGCATTGGTGCATTGATTGCCTTTGTTACGCCGTATCCGTGGGAAGTCTTAACTGGGGTTTTAGCCGCTTATATCGGTTGGATGTTGTTCAAACTGAATCAGTTAAAACAATGGTTATCATTAGGGCAAAAACCTGAAGACATTCCGGATAGTGATGGTGCTTGGGAGCAAATTGCTTATTTATTTCAAAAAGCGCGGCAAGACATCAAACGCCATGAAGCCGATCAGCAAGCGGCTTTGCAACGCTTTAATGACATTCTATCCGTTTTACCCGATGCCGCAGTATTGTTGGATAGCCAACACCATATTTTATGGGCGAATGCGTCGGCAGAGAAATTATTAGGCATTAAAGATCCACAAGACCGGATGCAACGCTTGGAAACGTTAGTGCGTAACCCCGAGTTACATAAACTGTTAACTGAACATAGTTTAGAAAAAATCCAGATAACTGCGCCTCGGAATCGACACATTAGTTTGCGCGTGAATCTGATTCCGTTGCAGGGCAATACCTTTTTATTAAATGCACGGGATATTAGTCAGCGCTTGCAATTACAGCGAACTCGTCGGGCATTTGTGGCGAATGCCTCCCATGAATTAAAAACGCCGCTCACGGTATTAATGGGCTATATGGAATTGTTTGAAGCTGAGCCGAATTTATCCGAGCAATTGCAATTTGGTTTACAGCAATCCCGCGAACAAGCCCAACGCATGCAGCATATTATTGAGGATATGTTGGCGCTGTCACGCTTAGAGAACCAAGAAGATGCGCCCTCACGCGGTCAACCCGTGAAATTTCCGCAATTGTTACGCAAGCAAATTAAGGCAATGCAAGATACCTTGGCAGAAGGTAGTCATGACCTGCAGGCAGATATTGACGAGACGCTGGATATTAATGGGATTCAAGCCGATTTAATCAGTGTAGTAACCAATTTATTAGCCAATGCGGTTAAACATACGCCCATTGGTACGCAGATTCAGGTGGTGTGGCGACGCAATGACCAAGCTGAAGCTTGTTTAAGCGTAATTGATAATGGCACGGGGATTCCAGAGAAGCATTTAGCGCATTTAGCCGAGCGCTTTTATCGTGTAGATGCAGGGCGTTCACGCGAGAAGGGTGGTACGGGTTTAGGCTTAGCGATTGTGAAACATGCTGTGCAAGCCCATGATGGCGAATTGAAGATTGAAAGCAAGCCCGGTCGTACTGAATTCCGGGCTTGTTTTCCAAGTTCGCGCTGGGTATTACAAGAAAATGCCGCGTAACAAATAGAAGAAGATTACGGCTAATAATGCGCCCGCCGGTAGGGTTACCACCCACGACATAAAGATGCCGCCGACCACGCGTAAGTCAATGGCGGCAATCCCACGCGCAAAGCCCACGCCTAGAATTGCACCGACTAGTGTATGTGTGGTGGAGACCGGAATACCTGTATAAGATGCCATTACTACGGTCATTGCTGTGGCAATTTCAGCCGAAAAACCACGGCTAGGCGTAAGTTCAGTAATATCATGCCCAACGGTCGCAATCACTTTATAGCCATAAGTAGCAAGGCCTAACACAATTCCCACCGCGCCCATTAATAATACCCAAGAAGGCACAGTCGCTTTTGCGGATAGAACACCCGTGGTGGCAACATCAATGACGGCTGCCATTGGCCCTACCGCATTGGCAACGTCATTAGAACCGTGTGCAAATGCCATTGTCGAAGCTGTAAAGATCATTAAGACCGCAAAAATTTTCTCGACGTTTTCATAGTTAAAGCGCCGTTCTTGTTGAGGATCAATTTTGACACGGCGAATTAGAATGCTACCTACAAAGGCAATTAAAGCCCCAATACCCACCGAAATGAGAATGTCCATGCCTTCTGGAATATCTAAGCCAACGTGTTTTAAACCTTTTTTAATCGTGAGTAAGGCTAACACAAAGCCCACCATGAATAAGTAAAATGGGCCGTATTTGATAGCGTTCTGTAAGGGGCTACGCGTATCCATTACCAATTTTTGGATACTCATGAAAATCAGAAACGCTACTACACCGGCAATGACAGGTGAAAATACCCAGCTAGTTGCCGTTGTTGCTACGGTTGACCAATTAACGGCATCAACCCCTACACCTACCGCCGCAAACCCAACAATTGCGCCCACAATACTATGGGTAGTAGAAACCGGCCAACCGCGTTGTGTGGCAATTAATAACCAAACACCAGCAGCTAGTAAGGCGGCTAACATACCCCATATCAGTAATTCGGGATTGCCCGTAAACGCATCCGTATCAATTAAGCCTTTGCGAATTGTTTCGGTAACTTGACCGCCTGCTAAATAGGCGCCCAAGAACTCGAAAATAGCAGCTAGCACCAGTGCTTGTTTTAGGGTAATGGCTTTAGAACCGACGGAAGTAGCCATTGCATTCGCTACGTCATTCGCACCGATGCCCCAAGCCATAAATAAACCAAACACGGCGGCTAAGATAATGTAAATATGGGCGTGTTGACTGAGTAAATCCATGAACTGCTCCTTAACGTGCTAACATCAATTGCAAGCGGCTACCCACGCGTTGGGCATCGTCCGCAAGATTACCCGTCCACTCTAATAAGCGATAGGTGAACATGACATCGGTGGCACGCATGGTATCTTCTAGCGCAAATAGAATATTGCGTAGTTTACCCTGCAATTCATCGGTTTCATGCTCAATACTGCTCAGTAATTTAAGCATTTCTTCAACATGTTCGACTTCTAAACCACGAAAACCGGTTTCAACTAGCTCATCTAATTCATTTATGACCTTTAATGCTTGTTTGACAGCCGCCACACAGCGCTCAACATATTGTTGGAATAGCTCTCGCATGGATTCCGGTAGTTGCATATTGCGCCCCACCACTAATCCAGCAATATCTTTAGCCTGATTAATAATCCGATCCTGCATCCATAACACATCTAATAGATCACGCCGATCCACAGGCATGAAAAAACCGCGTGGCAAGTTATGTCTCAACTCGCGTTTCATATCATCAGCCATATGTTCACTAGCAACAATGGCTTGCTGGGCTTGTTGAATCTGTTCAGGGTTCTGCTGATTCATGCCTTCTGTTAGGCTAATTAAGTGTTTTACTCCTTTGTAAACCACATACATATGTTCTTGTAAGGGGCGTACAGGCGACTTCCCAAACAATCCTGCTATTGGTCTTTTAGGCACGACACTCACCTTTAAGTGCTGAAAACGCGAATGATATTAACTCCTTAATTATGAAGTAAAGGCGATTCGTTAAGTTTACGTTAAAAGTTTAAAGTCAAGTGCTGTTCATCAATTTTTAAAAAACTGGGGCGATTAATATGCCAATCACCTAGCACAATGCGGTTCATAGCTTGATCATGCAATAAAAATTTATGATGAGCTGGGCGGTGTGTGTGACCGTGAATTAAACGAGTAACATTGGCTTGCTGCATCGCTTGTATGACGGCTGTTTGATTAACATCGACAATGCTTTCGGCTTGCATTTGATGGATTTGACTTTGCGCCCGCATGGCTAAAGCTTGCTGAATACGCGCTTCAATCGGTTGGTTTAAGGCTTGTTGTTGCCATTGCGGATTGCGTAATAAGACGCGGGCTTGTTGATAAGCTACATCGTCTGTGCAAAGCGTGTCACCGTGCATAAGTAGACTGGGTGTACCGTATAAGTCAATTACGACGCTTTCGGGTAATAAGCATAGACCTGTATAATCAGCAAAGGCTTGCCCCAGAATAAAATCGCGATTGCCGTGTTGGAAATAGACGGGAATACCGCGTTGTTTGAGCTGTTTTAAGCCAGTAAATACACTTTGTAACGCGCTGGTATAAGGTGTATTTAAACTGTCGTCACCTACCCAATATTCAAATAAATCACCTAAGATATATAAAGCATCGGTATTAGCGGGCAGATGTTCAAGAAATTCACAGGCTTGCTGAATAAGGGCGGGTTGATTGGCATTTAAATGTAAGTCGGAAATAAACCAAGTCGCCATAAATATCACAATTGTTATTACACAAGGCGCTGGTTTTCGCAGATATACTGATTAAAAGCAATGCTATTGTTGTTGCTTTTCTAATAACTCGGTAAGGCGCTGTTTATCTTTTTCAAAGGTCTGTGTTAAGCGTTCTTGCTCCTGATCCATATCGTGCAAACTGCTATCATAACTTTTCAGGGTTTGCGTGGCTTCAATTACGAAATCTTGCAACTGTTTTGCGTTATCGCTGGCTTTATGTTCGGTAATTTGTGCTTTCACTTGGCTAACACGTTCGACTAAGGCATCGCGGCGGGTTTGCATAAATTGCTTATTCTTTTCTAACAACGCCAGTTTAGCCCGATAAACTGCCTCGAGTTCAGTAACACTCAGGTAGTTGGCGACTAAATTTTCATCATGATTGGTTAAACGCTTGGCGGCTGCTTCCGCAATTTGTTCTTTAGACAGCGCAGCAGCGACGGCTTTAATACGCATGCCTTGCGCATCTAATTCTAAATGCCCTGTTTGCGCATGTTCGGGTGGAATAGCATCAGTGTAATGCACGATGCCTTTAGCATCTGTCCAACGGTAAAAACTGGCGTGGCTGAATTCTGTGATAAATACCACTAAAACTAGCAGGGGTTTATAGTTAAACATCGCGATTAAAGCCTTGTGATGATCTAACTTAAGCAAGTTAAGTTAGATCGCATTTTTAATTAGCGAGTCGTTAAAAACGCATCAGGCACAGAGCCACGCACCCGACTCAAATTGGATTGGGCATCGCCACGGCTGGTATAAGGAATACGAACTTTATATAAGCCGCCGACAGAATCCACTACTGCGTTAAAGCCCTGACCTTGCATCTGTTGCTGCATGGAATTAGCTGTATTGCGATTGCCGCTAGCTAATACTTGAATTGCAAAGCTGCCACTGGCAGAGCCACTGCTAGCGCCGCTATAGGCACTGCCCGCGCTATAAGAATTGCTGCCACTGTAAGAAGAACCACTGCTATTTGAGCTACCAGAGTAGTCATAATAGTTGCTACTACCGCTACTACTATTGCTGTTGTTATTATTATAAGCGTTGTATTGGTCGTTCATACTGGGCATAGGATTGGCATTATTAGCGGCGCTATTGCCACTGCTATAATCATAGGTATTGCTACTAGCCGGAGGATTTGCACTATTACTATTAGCGTTATAGTCATAGTTGTAATTGGTTTGAGGATTTGCCTGTGAGTTATAATTAGAATTTGCGTTGGTATTAACGCTGCTCCCGTTGTAACCATTGGTAGTGGATTGTGCACCCGGATTAGGTGCGCAACCTGTGGCTAATACACCGACTAATAGCCCAAGTGCAGCTAATTTTAATTGAGTTTGCATAGGTTAAAGCCCATTGTTTAGTTGTTGCTTGTTATAGACTTACAATTTTTTAATAAGTTTCTTTAATGGATTATTATAATAAAGAAAAATGATCATAACCATGCCGCTGATCAGGAAAATTACTATCCAATTGAATTATTGGAAAATTATCTTGTATTTTTCCGATAACAGTTATGCTTAAACCTAAATCGAATGCCTGTTTTTGTAGAGTTTTCAGATGAGTGGCAGGGATCGTAAATAATAGTTCGTAATCATCACCGCCACTTAAAGCGAAACGTTGTTGTTGTTCTAATGGCAACGAATTAAGCGCTGTATGCAAGGGCAGGGCGCTAGTTGTTATGTCTGCTCCTAGTTTTGACGCATTTAAAATATGCTGCAAATCGCCTAATAAACCGTCGGAAATATCCATACAGGCATGTGCATAAGGGCGCAATAAACGACCTAACGCGACCCGTGGGCTAGGGTAGTGAAGGCGTTGCACGGTATAAGTTGCGTCTGCATCTGCTAACTCTAAGCGTTGTTGCACGACCGCTAACCCTGCGGCTGCATCGCCTAATGTACCGGACACACAAATTAAATCGTCCACTTGAGCGCGGCTACGTAACAGTGCCGTACCTTGTTCAACTAAACCCATCACCTGAATGGTAATGCTCAATGCGCCGCGTGTGGTATCGCCACCAATTAAATAAATTTGATGTTGCTCGGCTAACTCCCGTAAGCCACGCGCAAATTCACTTAACCAAATTGGATTGGCTTCTGGTAAGGAAATCGCCAACGTAAACCATTTTGGTATTGCGCCCATCGCGGCGAGATCGCTTAGGTTCACAGCAAGGCTTTTATAACCAATGGCATGCGGGGGCGTATCCAGCGGAAAGTGAATACCCGCATTGGAGGTATCGACGGAGACAACCAATTCCATGCCTACTGGAATGCTGACTAAAGCGGCATCGTCACCAATACCTAGCGTTAAATCAGCAGGGCGCGGCTGCCAGTCAAAGTAATCCCGAATAATATTAAATTCCGACACAAGCCCATCCTTTAACCGATTAAACTTAATATGAAAGCAAGTTTAGGCGGATGTCGCCAGTTTGGATAGCACATGACTGACTGCAACAAAAGCAAAGCTAGCAGTAACGGTGGTAATAGAACCAATGCCACCCGCACAACTTAAGTCACAGGCGGGGCCATTTTGCGGAATTTTAATGGCTTCTTCTGACCAAACCGCTGGAACATCAAAACGTCGTTTGGGATTTTGCGGAAAATGATAATGCTGGCGTAATTCCTTCCGCATGCGAGCTAATAAAGGATCTTGTAAGGTTTTGCTTAAGTCGGATAAACGAATTTTGGTAGGGTCAATTTGCCCACCTGCGCCGCCCACAGTAATGAGTTTGATTTTGTGGCGTTTACAATGTGCAGCTAATGCGGCTTTAATGCGGAAGCTATCAATACAATCCAACACATAATCAAAGTGTGGCGTAATCAGTTCGGCTAAGTTTTCGCGCTCTACAAAGTCTTCAATGCAATGGATCGTAATAGTGGGATTAATATCTACACAACGCTCGGCTAATACATCCACTTTGGTTTTGCCGATAGTACTAGACAGTGCAGCTAATTGTCGGTTGATATTGGATTCGGCTACATTATCCAGATCAATGAGCGTTAGTGTGCCAATCCCAGAACGTGCTAGCGCTTCCACTGCCCATGAACCCACACCGCCGACCCCAATCACCGCAATGTGTGCGTGGGAAAAGCGGGCAAATGCCGCTTCTCCGTACAGACGAATAATGCCGCCAAAACGGCGGCTGCTATCCATATCGCTCATTAAGCTGCGTAAGGGTCACGCAGAATAATGGTTTGCTCACGATCTGGCCCGGTTGAGATAATATCAACTGGCGTTTCGACCAATTCAGCCAAGCGGGTTAAATAGGCTTTAGCCGTAGCGGGTAAGTCGTCGAAGTTCGTAATACCAAAGGTGGATTCATTCCAGCCCGGCATTTCTTCATAAACCGGCTCACAACGAGCAAATGCATCGGTATCAACCGGCGGTACGTCGATGATTTGACCATCTAAATTATAAGCAGTACACAATTTAACCGTTTCTAAGCCGTCTAACACGTCTAATTTGGTAATGCATAAGCCGGTAATACTATTAATGTGCATCGCACGGCGTAAAGCTACCGCATCAAACCAGCCGCAACGACGCGGACGACCCGTAGTTGAACCGAATTCATTGCCTTTTTCGGCTAAGCGTTTACCTACCGCATCAAATAATTCGGTAGGGAACGGCCCTGAACCTACACGAGTGGTATAAGCTTTGGTAATCCCCAAAATATAATCTAAGTGGCGCGGGCCAATGCCTGAACCGGTACAAGCACCGCCTGCGGTAGTGCTGGAAGAGGTAACATACGGATAAGTGCCGTGGTCGATGTCTAACATCGTGCCTTGTGCGCCTTCCAGCATCACGTCTTTACCGGCTTTGCGTAATTCGGTTAAACGTTGGGGAATATCCGCAATCATTGGTTTGATGACTTCCGCCATTTGCATGGCTTGCGTATACACGGTGTCTAAATCCAGCGTTGGTGCTTTGAAATATTCTTTCAACGTGAAGTTGTGGTAGTTAAGAATTTCAGCCAATTTCGCTTTGAATTGCTCAGGTTGTAATAAATCACCCACCCGTAAACCACGGCGTGAAATTTTATCTTCGTAAGCCGGACCAATGCCACGTCCGGTCGTACCAATCGCTTTTGCCCCCCGTGCTTGTTCACGTGCCATATCTAACGCGACGTGATAAGGCAAAATTAATTGGCAGGCTTCAGAAATTTTTAAGCGTTCACGCGCAGGTACACCCCGTGCTTCCAGCATTTCAATTTCTTTGAGTAAGGCTTCGGGGGATAACACCACACCATTGCCAATTAAACACTCAACGCCTTCACGTAAAATGCCAGATGGAATTAAATGTAAAACGGTTTTTTCGCCATTAATTACCAAGGTGTGACCGGCATTATGACCGCCTTGGAAGCGTACTACGGCTGATGCGTTTTCAGTAAGTAAGTCAACGACTTTACCCTTACCTTCGTCGCCCCATTGCGTGCCCAGTACCACGACAAATTTTCCCATGTGTCTCTCGCTTAAACTATTCAAAATGAAGTTAAATAGCAGACAAAACCCATTGGCCTTGCTGTTGAATAATCTGTTGATTACAGCCTAGTGCGGCTGCATTTACCGTTTGCCCCGCTAATGCCCGTACCACCTGTTTACCTTGTTGGCGTAATTGTTTAATCAAGGCTTCTAAATCAGGTTGTTGCTCAGCAGGGGCTAAAATAGCGCTATTTGCATTGCGTGTGAGTGGTGCAAATTGGGCAAGGCTGCGTAAATCCGTGCTAAAACCTGTGGCGGGACGTTTACGCCCAAAGGCTTCACCAATCCCATCATAACGCCCACCGCGTGCAATTTCGCGCCCTAAACCGGGTGTATAAATTCCGTAGACAATGCCTGTATGATAGTCGTAGCCATTCACTTCCGCTAAATCAATATGAATTTGGCAATTCGGGTAGGCTTGTTGTAAGCGGGTGACTAGTTGGCGTAAATACGTTAAACCCTCACGAATGGCTGGGGCAGCTTGGCTGAATAACTGATCGGCTTGATCTAATACGCTTACATCCCCATTCAAACGCGCTAAGGCTTGTAAATAGCCGGTTAAATCGCTGGGAAGTTGAGCATCTGCCAACCAAGCCTCAATGTCTGGCAAGGATTTACGTTCTAACATATCGTAGAACTGTTGTTCTTGTGTTGCCGTAAAGTTAGCTTGTTGGGCAAGACTGCGGAAAATGCCGACGTGACCAATATCTAATAATAAATTAGGCACTTGGCAGTGATTGAGGGTTTCCAGCAATAGCGCAATGACTTCAAAATCGCTGTCTAAGCCTGCATGCCCGAATAATTCAGCGCCAACTTGCAACGGTGAGCGTGAACCGCCTTGATGGAAACTGCGAGTACGCAATACACTACCGATATAGCATAAACGATTGGGCTGCTCGGTTTTAAGTTTATGCGCATCAATCCGCGCAATTTGCGGTGTCATATCAGCACGTACACCCATTAATCGCCCGGTTGCTTGATCGGTCAATTTAAAGGTTTGCACATCTAAATGTGTGCCGTGGCCAGTACGTAAGGATTCCATAAATTCTACTAAAGGCGGCATAACCAGCCGATAACCCCAAGTAGCATATAAATCTAGCAGTTCGCGACGCAATGTTTCTAAGCGTTCCGCTTCATCAGGCAGGGCTTCACTAATCCCATCAGGGAGCGCCCAATATTGCTTGGTTTGTGGCATGAGAGCTACGATTGTGTCAGGTCAGAAAGAGCAACAGGATACCAGCAATTACACTCAACAGACCAACAATTCGTAAGATTTTGTCAGGTATTTTGGCAATTTCTGCGTAGGTTTGTTTTAAACGCGAAGGGCTGGCAAATGGCAGCAGCCCTTCAATGATCATGACTAATGCCAGCGCATTAAGCAAATCTGTCCAGTTAATATCCACTATGCTTAAGGTGCTGGTGCTGGATTAGTTGGCATTTGTTTAAAGTAACGGAAGAACTCTGATTTAGGCTCAAGTACCATTACATCACCGGGTTTACCTAAGCTATTGCGATAAGCATTTAAGCTACGATAAAACGCATAGAAGTCAGGGTCTTGCTGATACGCCTTCGCATAAATTTCGGCAGATTTAGCGTCGCCTTCACCGCGAATTTTTTCCGCATCTTTATAGGCTTCTGCCATAATGACGGTGGATTCACGATCTGCGACCGCTCGAATTTTTTCCGCATCTTTCTGACCGCCCGAACGGAATTCTTGCGCCACCCGTTGACGCTCAGAACGCATCCGCTGGTAAACCGATTCTGTTACCGTGTCGGGAAAGTCGATTTTGCTAACGCGCACGTCCACAATTTCAATCCCCAACTGCTTAGCGACTTCATTGGCTTTATTTTCCAAGCCATGCATGATTTTGTCGCGCTCTGCGACTAAGGCTTCTTCAATCGTGCGGCGGCTGAATTCATTGCGTAAACCGTCTTTCATGATTTGTTCAAGACGATTTTCCGCATCGAATACGCGCCCACCTGTGGAGCGATAGAACGCCGCAAAATCTTTAATACGCCACTTCACGAAGAAATCTACCATCACATATTTTTTTTCGCCGGTTAAGAAGCGCTCAGAATTAGAGGTTAAGGTTTGGATTTGCGCCGGAAATTTCTTGACCGAGTTAATAAACGGCCAGCTAAAGTGTAAGCCGGGCTGAATATCTGCATTGACGATTTCCCGAAAGCGGAACAAAATCGCGCGTTCACGTTGATCAACGGTGTATAAACACAGGTATAAAATCAGGGCAATGATGCCGCCAACCATACCCAGAATAAAGTTACGATTTTCCATTAGCGACCCTCCCGCACACTATTAACATCGCCACGTCCTGAACGTGTTCCTGCATTATTAGGCGGTGGCATATCAGCCGGTACGCGTGCTTCAGCATTAGGCGTAGCGGCCGTATTTGCATCAGCCGCTGGCGCAGCAGTAGAGTTAACATGGGTTGCGGTCTTACTGGCATCAGTGGCCGGAGCAGCAACTTTGCTATTCATCATCTGATCTAACGGTAAATACAGCATATTATTGGTCGCGTTGGTATCCACAATCACTTTACGACTATTACTCAACACCGTTTCCATCGTTTCCATATACAAACGTTCACGCGTGACATCCGGTGCTTTACGATACTCGGTATTTAATTGCAAGAAACGCGCACCTTCACCTTCCGCCTTAGCGATGGCTTCTTGTTTAGACGCATTGGCTTCTTCAACTAAACGTGCAGCTTTACCACTGGCTTCGGGTACAACCTTTTTAGCGTAGGTTTCCGCTTCATTTTTAAAGCGATTCGCATCTTCACGGGCGCGGTTAGCGTCATCGAACGCGTCCTTAACTTTGTCGGGGGCTTCGGCGTAAGTCAGGTTAACTTTAATAATTTTTAAGCCAGCTTTATAACCATCCAAGACTTTTTGCATCAATTCTTGAATATTTACCGCAATTTGTTCGCGCCCTTCACGTAAAATGAAGTCCATATCATTGCGTCCGACGACTTCACGCGTTGCGCCACGCATGACTTGATATAACGTGCCCGTCGAATCATTGGAATCGACATTGCTAACATTGAAAGCATATGCTTCTGCGTCATTGACTTTATATTGCACAGAAACCGCAATATCGACGATATTTTCATCTTTCGTCAGCATAGTACTGCGATCTTGTGTGGTACGGTTTTGTTCAACGTCGATAACTTCGGTGGTTTCAATCGGATAAGGCCAATGCCAATGCAAGCCCGCATTAGTTGTTTCTTGATAAGCGCCAAAACGCATGACTAACGCTTGTTGGCGCGCATCCACCATATAAAGACCAGTAAATAACCAAATCGTGAGAAAAACAGCTATCCCGATTAAGATTAAAGTTTTATTCACATCAGGATTATTGTCATTACCCGAACCGCCGCCACCAGATTTCAGCAATTTGCCTAAGCTCTGATTTAGCTTTTTCATTAATTCATCAGCGCCGTTATCAGAACCACGCTTTTTGCCTGTCCACGGGTCTTGTTGATTGCCATTACCACCCGGTTCATTCCAGGGCATAAGTCGCTCCTCAATAATCAATTGCTAGCAAGTGTGGGGGTGCACCACTTAAACTCAAGGCGCAAGCATAGCAGATTCGACTGCTGTATCGATAATTTTCCCTTGTATAATTTGGCAATTATAAACTGGCGCTGCGGGCATTCCCCAAAAAATAAACCTCCTAACGCCAATACGTTAAGAGGTAAAAGTGGATCAACTTGATTAGAGTTTTGATATACCTACAAGTTTTTTCGGTGTAAATACACAACCATAAACGAATAGAATTCAGCGCAATTATTTAGTGACGGTTTCAACTACGGCTGCCGCTGCTTCTTTTTCAACAGTTGCAGTCGGTTTCACTTCTTCTTTCAGCACATTTTGTACGGCGGGTTTAGCTTCTTCTTTTACTTCGACCACTACTGCGGGTTTCACTTCTTCTTTCACCACTTCTTTGACAACTTCTTTCACGACTTCTTTCTTCACAACAGGCGCAGGCGCTTCTTGTTTTTGTTGAACTGGACTTTGTTGTGCTGGGGCTTCAACCACAGGTGCAGGGGTAGGTTCAACAGGGGCAGCGCCTGCAAATACGTTAGCACTCATTGTTAAAATGGCAGCAGTCGCAATAGTCATTAGAGTTTTCATAAGGTTCTCCTTAACTCGATAATAGATTTGAGCAATATAAAAAATGGGCTATTCCCAGCCTTGGTTTAAGTTTGCGGCTTGTGTGATTTAAGCAAAGCTGAATGCAAACTTAATACGCTTAACGTGCCAGTCTTACAAAGGTTGACAAGTTTCTAAAAATTTTTCTCAATGCACCTATGAAAACCCTAAATGCCAAAACTGTTGCCTTAGACGGCAGTAATCTGATTGAAGCCAGTGCAGGTACTGGTAAAACGTGGACGATCTCGTGGTTATACCTGCGTTTGATTGCGCATGAGGATTTACGCGTTAACCAAATGTTAGTGGTCACGTATACTGAAGCAGCGACCGCAGAATTGCGTGACCGCATTCGTAAACGCTTAGCGGAAGCCCTCGCTTTCTTAGAAGATCAGCTCACCGAGGAAAGCTACGCCGAATTATTGCAAGCCACTGAACTTGATAAAGCGATACTGATTCGTCGCTTGCAACGTGCTTTGGTAAGCTTTGATGAAGCAGCGGTGTATACCATTCACGGGTTTTGTAAGCGGGTGTTAACGGATAACGCCTTTGAAGCACATTTACGCTTTGAAAGCGAATTAGTGGCGAATGAAGATCAGCTCTTAACCGAGTTAAGCGATCAATTTTGGTATCAATACTTTCATAAGCCTGATGCGTTGCACTCACAGCTTTTGCAGACCTATAAGCTTACGCCAGATCGTTTATTAAAAGATGTGCGCTCGTTTATTGGTAAACCCTATTTAACCGAGCCGGTGTTAGGGGTTAATCCCGATAATTTCCAAACCTTAAAGCAGGGTTTAGAACAGCAATTAAGTGTTTGCGGACAAACATGGGCGAAGCATAAAACTGCTATTCAACAGTTATTATGGCAAGCGTTACAAGATAAAGTTTTAAATGCGAATGTCTACAAAAAAACTAAGCTCTTGGATTGGTATAACGCCTTAGACAGCCTATTTGTTGACTATATTTTAAGCCCGATGGCTGTTGATGCGCTGGATAAATTGTCTGCGGATTGTATGGCAGGCAAGCTGAACAAAAATAAAGTAGCGCCTAAGCACGTATTTTTTACGCAAGTACAAGCCGCTGCTAAAGTGCAACAGGAATATTTAGCGTTTTTGCCTTTAGCTTTAGAACAATTGCGTTTAGACCTTTTGCATTACTTACGGGTTGCCTTGCCCAAACGTAAGCAGCAATTGGGCATTTTAACCTTTGACGATTTATTGATTCATCTGCGGGAGGTCTTAGCCAAATACCCATCGTTTGCCGCGCGTTTGGCCGATAAATTTCCGGCGGCGTTAATCGACGAATTCCAAGATACCGACCCGATTCAATACGACATTTTTAATACGATTTATGCGCAGAGAACCGATAAGCGTTTATTTTTTGTCGGCGACCCCAAGCAAGCGATTTATGGCTTTCGCGGCGCGGATATTCATACCTATTTAAAAGCCTCGCGGCGTGTGGATCATCGGTATACCTTGGCGCATAACTACCGTTCGCACGAGAATTTTCTACGCGCCCTTAATCATTTATTTGCGCAATCACGCCAGCCGTTTCGTAATGAAATTGCCTATGAAGAAGTTAGCGCGGGCAAAGCGCAAGCCGATTTAAAGGTTGATCCGCCTTTACCGAGTTTGCGTTTATGGGATTGGGATCGCTTAGATCAAGAAGCCAATGTTACCCAAGTACAAGATGAGATTGCCGAAGCCGTTGCGGATGATATTGCAAGACTTTTAAATTTAGCGCAGCAAGGCAAGGCGAGTATTGGTGAACAGCCGATTCAAAGCCGTGATATTGCGGTGTTGGTGCGGACTAATCCGCAAGGCGAGCGTGTTAAACAAGCCTTATTAAAACGCGGGATTGCCAGCGTCAAAAAATCGCGGGAAAGCATTTTTCAAACCCGTGAAGCCGCCGACTTACGCACGTTTTTACGGGCAGTGGCTGCTCCCAAACAACAGGCACTCATTAAACAAGCCTTGGTTAGCGAGTTGTTTGGCTATAACGCCACGCAATTGATTGCGCTAGACACCCAACCGGACGCGCTAGATCGGGAATTGGAAGCCTTTGAAACGTGGCATCAGACGTGGGTCAATCGGGGTTTTATGTCCATGTTTCGGCAATGGATGATTCAGCGCAAACGTTACGCCTTTTTATTAAGTTTGCCAGACGGTGAACGGCGTTTAACCAATCTGCTACACCTTGCGGAAATTGTGCATACCGAAAGCCGTTTAACAGGGCATGGTATGCCGACTGTTATTCGTTGGTTGCAGCATCAAGCCAATTTAGAATTCAGTGAGAATGAACACGAACTACGCTTAGAAAGTGACGAAAATTTAGTACAAATTGTTACGATTCATAAAAGTAAAGGCTTGGAATACAGCATTGTGTATTGCCCTTATTTGTGGCACGAACGCGAGGCACGGTCATTGCCGACGTGGTTTAATTGGTACGATAGTCAAACCGATTTAGCCTGTTTGCAACCAGCTTTACTCGCCAGTGATACTGAAAAGTATGCCTTATACCAAGCCGAACAAGCTGAAAATTTACGCTTATTGTATGTGGCATTAACCCGTGCGAAATACCATTGCACGATTGCTATGGTCAGCGGGCATATTAAGCAATTCGATTATTATTCTGGCTTGGGTTGGTTATTATTTGGCGATTTAGGCAATAGCAAAGCGATTCTCGGCAAAGCAGTTAAAGAATCACCGATTAGCCCCGAAGAACGCCAACACTTAATGCAACAGCGGCTTAAGCAAATCGTCAATAAATCGCAAGGTTTAATGCGTTATGAAGCCTTACCCGTGTTGGCTGAGCCGCAGCGTTATCAAAGCCCGCAAAGCGAACGCGTGGTGAATATTCGGCGTTTTAGCAATCGCATTCCGCCTGTGCCCAAGGTGGGCAGTTTCAGCGGCTTAACCGCCGGTTTAGATGATGAACAACCGGATTACGACGTGTTGGTTTGGCAAACCGCACCTATCACCGAGGCGAACCAAGGTATTTTTCCACGCGGCGCACAAGCGGGTAGTTGTTTGCATAAAATGCTGGAAGAATTGGATTTTGTACAACCGCTTGCCGAACAACGCGACACCGTATTAGTGCCTGCTTTAGACAAGCACGGTATAAAAAACACTTGGTTAACTGCCGCCGAAGTCTTATTAAACAATACGCTGCAAACGCCTTTAACCGAGGGTTTTAGTTTAAGCCAATTGCCGCGAAGCCAGCGTTTAGATGAATTAGAATTTTACTTTCCAATTCAGCAATTACGCGTCGCGGATTTACAACGTGTATTGCTAAAACACTTACCAAAAGACTGGCAAGCGATTCAACGCGCGGTACGGCAATTGAATTTCAAGCAATTGACCGGCTATATGAAAGGCTTTATTGACCTGATCTACGAATATAACGGGCGTTATTATATTGTGGATTATAAGTCGAATGATCTTGGCTCAGCGTTTAGCGATTACACGTTTGAGGCAATGCTCAACGAAATGGCAGAACACCACTATTATCTGCAATTTCTGATTTACTGCGTAGCCTTACATCGTTATTTAAAAATGCGCTTGCCAAGTTATGACTGGCATCAGCATTTTGGCGGCGTGCAATACCTGTTTTTGCGTGGTATGAACCCTTATCAAACCGGCTCTGGCGTGTTTGCTTACCAACCCGATTGGGCGTTTATTCAAGCGTTAGATGCTTTGTTTAATTGATTAAAAATAATTAGGTTTTGCGTTAAACCTATCTGAAATTTGCAACGACTAAGCCCATTATGTTTACAACTCATAGTTTCATAGGTGGCTTATGCGCGTGCTGTTAACTCAACTCGGACAACGTTTACTCATTGGTTTGGCTTTGTGGTATCTCATATTACTGGTCATGGGTAAACCGGTGTATGCGCATGCGGGCGACGTAACAAACCTTAACAATGCTTCAGCCGCTGCTTTATGCCAAGCTTAATTCAAGCCTAAAAACCTGTCCGTTTACGCACTGACAGGTTTTTATATTGCACGTATTATCCCGCAAATCTGCACCGCATTTGCACCCAACCCCCGCATACTGTTAAGCACTAGCTCTTTCCTTTAGGTGACTTATGCGCCCACTTTTTACCCTGATTGCAGAACGCTTATTAATCGGTTTAAGTTTATGCTATTTGGTATTACTGTTCATTGGGCAGCCTGCTTATGCCTGTGTGGAAATGGAAGAAGATCTAATGAGTTCCTATGAAATAATAGGCTGGTTTAGTGTAGTTGCAATGCAGGTATTGGCTATTTTAGGGTTGGCGATTAAATACTTTCAATCTCGGCGTTGGTTGTGGGTGATTCTGAGCATTGGGGTCAGTGTATTAGCGCATTTTGTGGCATTGGGTACAATGATTGGTTTAGATCGCATGACTAAAACCGAAACATTAAGTACGCCTGCGCTATTGAGTATTGGTTTTATAACGATTATTTTAACTTCAATATTAGCTTATAAACTGTTACTGAATTTATATAAGCATCAAGCTCCTGCTAAATTAGCGCTTAAGCCCATTCCTGTTTCTTAATTAAACCATTACAGTTTTATCCAAAAATCACCATTACAGTGACAGTTTGAAAGCGAACTGTACTGCTTAAATAAAAAAAATCTGCATCTGTATTGCTTAATGCGAACGCTTTACAGTGTTCACCTAAATAGGAAAAAGGATGCATAGTCATGTCGAGTTCTGCGTTGTGTTGGTTAGATGGGCAAATTGTGCCCGCTAGCGAAGCCAAAATTTCGGTATTTGACCACGGTTTTTTATACGGCGATGGCGTGTTTGAAGGCTTACGTTTTTATAACAAACGTATCTTTCGTTTGCCCTTGCATTTGCAACGTTTGCAGCGTTCAGCACAAGCCTTAAATCTAAAGATCCCATTAAATGCCGAGCAATTAAGCGCAGCATTAGCCGACTTACTTCAGCAATCAGCGCTGAACGACGGTTATATTCGCTTAATTGTGACCCGTGGTGTGGGCATTTTAGGTATTAATCCAGCGAATTGCGTTAAGCCGAGTATTGTCATCATTGCCGATCAGTTGCAGATGGTGACGGATGCGCAGCGTGCACAAGGCGTGCGAATGATAACCGCCTCAACACGGCGGTTAACGCCGGATCGTTTAGATTCACGCATTAAAAGTTTGAATTATTTGAATGCGATTTTGGCACGTATGGAGGCAAACGTAGCGGGTGTGGAAGAAGCCGTGTTATTAAATGATCGCGGTTGTGTAGCAGAAGGCACGGCGGATAATATTTTTATTGTCAGCAATGGCATGTTATTAACGCCGTTGGCAACGGAGGGCGCACTAGCTGGAATTACGCGGCATACGGTTTTAGAACTGGCGCAAGCCTTGGGTATTCCAGCACGGGAAACGGTATTAACGCCTTATGATTTATATAATGCGGAAGAATGCTTTCTAACGGGTACGGGCGCAAAATTGATTCCAGTCCGGGAAATCGACGGACGGGCGATTGCGCAATGTCCGGGTAAGTTTTATCAGCAATTGAATCAAGCGTTTGCGGCGTTAATAGCGCAAGAAACCCATTAATAGTCTAAATTGATTAACCTTGTGTGATGATTTATTGAAGGAAGTAGCATGCTACCCGAGAATTTTAAATTAGCCGATTATTTACAGCGCATTGCTTATAGCGGTGAAGTTAAAGCGGATTATGCCACTCTTAAACAGTTAATGGCGTGTCAGTTGCAAAACGTACCGTTTGAGAATTTAGATGTCTTGGCGGGTAAACCGATTTCGTTAGACCCACAAACCATTGTCGAGAAGATTGTGTATCGGCGGCGTGGGGGGTACTGCTATGAAGTCAATGGCTTATTTGCTATGGCATTAGGCAGTATCGGCTTTCCGTATCGGATTGTCGCGTGTCGCCCGCTGTTTTATCCGGTGCGGCGTCCGCGCACCCATGCGGCGTTAGTGGTAACGGCGGAAGGGCAAGATTATTTAGTCGATCTAGGTTTCGGCAGTTATGGTATTCGCCAACCGATGAATTTAGCCGTATTGGATACGCCCGTTCAGCAAGATTATGACCGCTATCAATTGACAATAGCGGCGGACGGCGATTACGTATTAAGTGCGTTGGTTGAGGGCGAATGGATTAAACAGCACGGCTTTAATTTAACGCCAATGGAATGGTTAGATTTTATGCCTGCCAATTGGTTTAACTCCACACATCCTGATGCAGTGTTCACGCAAAAGCCGTTGATTTTACTGTTTACACCAACTGGGAAGCGTGTATTGTTTGGTGATAGTTTTAAGCAAACGGAACAGGGTAAAACCACGGTGCAAACTGTGTTACCAAAACAACAAACCGATATTTTAGCCGAGTATTTCCATCTAAAATTCAGCTAACAGGCGTACAATAGCGCGGCTTCTAGCATTGCTTTTGGGTTGAAAAAATAAGCTGTGAATATGCGCACAAGTTTAGAACTGCTAATTTTAGCAGCCGTTTGGGGTGGTTCATTTCTTTTTATTCGCTACGCCGCGCCAGAGTTTGGCGTGTTTCCGATTATTTGGTTACGTGTGGCGATTTCATCGTTGTTATTACTGCCCTTATTAATTTGGCATAAACAAGTCAAGTTATTATGGCAACATGCTGGCGCAATGTTATTAGTTGGCGTATTAAGTGCGGCGATTCCCTTTGTTTTAATTGCATGGTCATTATTATCCATTACGGCGGGTTTAGCCTCGATTTTAAATGCCACCACACCTATTTTTACGGCTTTAATTGGGGTGTGGTGGTTACGTGATCGCTTAACGGGTTCACAATGGTTAGGTTTATTGATCGGTTTTATTGGCGTGATCTTATTAGCTTTAGATAAAGCCGATTTTAAATCCGGCGGCTCGGGTTGGGCGATTGTGGCGATGTTAAGCGCTACCTTGTGTTATGGAGTTTCTACACATTTTACCAAGCGTTATTTAGCGAATGTACCGCCTTTAGTGAATACGGTTGGTTCACAAATTAGCGCGGCGATTGTCTTAACACCGCTAGCGTATTGGAGTATGCCCGACCATATACCAACGCTAAATGCTTGGGGTGTAGTTTTATTATTAGCCGCATTATGTACCGCCTTTGCGTATTTAATATTCTTTCGCTTAATTGCGATATTAGGTGCATCAAAAGCCGTTACCGTAACGTTTTTAATCCCCGTATTTGGCGTGTTATGGGGCGATTTATTCCTGCACGAAAGTGTAAATGCAGCTATGCTGATCGGTGGCAGTATTGTGGTTGTTGGCACGTCGCTTGCGACCGGCTTCATCCGCTTTCCTCGAACCCCCTGTACTAGCTAATGTTGTATGCAATATGTATTGTTATTTTTTTCTGCTCTGCTCGCAGCTTCGATATTTCCCGCGCAATCCGAAGCCTTATTTGCGGGTTTTTTATTAGAAACTCCGGGTGACTTTTGGGCATTATGGGCCGCCGCCAGCGTAGGCAATACCGTGGGTTCAATTCTGAATTGGGCATTGGGTCGCTATATGGAGCGTTGGCAACATCGCAAATGGTTTCCTATCAAAGTAGATAGTTTAGCTAAAGCCCAAGCCTTCTTTCAGCGTTACGGTTGGAGTGCATTATTATTAAGCTGGATGCCGATTATTGGTGACCCCATTACCGTGGTAGCGGGCTTATTAAGAATGCCGTTAATTCCTTTTATTATACTCGTGGCGATTGCGAAAAGCGGGCGCTATTGGGCGGTGGGTTGGTTTATTATGCAAATGTAAAATGTTTAGACGGGCGTTAAAGCCTGTATTAATTGCTTAACGCACGTCACAGGCTGTGTTTGCAATAAAAAATGCCCTGAATCCGCAATCGTGTGAATTTGTAAATGGGGAAAATAAACTTTTAAAGCGTTGGCATTGCTTAAAGGCACAGCCCAATCATTAGCCGCCCGCCAATAAAAGGTGGGGAGATTATAAGTTTGTGTCAAATTAATCACAGATGTATTAGCCAGACAGCGAAACCGATAAGCTAATACTGGGCTATCCACTTGCTGCATCGCTTGGCTTAATAGGTATTGCGTCTGTGTATTCATTCCCAACCCGCTTAACGCTCGGTACGGAATAGGCAAACGTAATAGCTGCGCTAATGGCAAGTGTTTTAGGGTATTTAATAACTGGGGGCGGGGACTTTTGCCAAACGAAGCACAGAAAATTAAGGCTTTTAGCTCAATCTGGCGCTTGACTAATTCAATAGCCACTAAACCAGAAAACGATTCAGCGATTAAAACCGTATCGGGCGTAAACTCAACTTGTTGTAATACCAACTCCGCTAATTCGTGGGGATTTAAACAGGCATTGGGGTAATGAATCACATGCGTTTCAAATTGCGTGGGTAATTGTGCCAAGAAGGGCGCGAATAGCACGCCTGTACCGTCTAAACCCGGTAGTAAAACTAGTGGAATTTTTGTTGCATTGTGTTTCTCCATCTTCGGTATAGTAACGCGCTTTCGGCTGAGGCTAAAGGGTTTGCCGTGCTTGACAGTTTACTAGCAATTATTCCGCTGTTTACGTTAATTGGTTTGGGTTATGTGGCGCGTCATACGCTGTTGGATGTGCGTATGTTGCCCGCTTTGAATCAATTTGTGTATTACTTTGCTGTGCCTGCCTTGTTGTTTAATGCGGCACGTAAACAATCGCTGGATAGCTTATTCAATCTGCCTGCCTTGGCTGCGTTTAGCCTAGGTGTGGTGTTGACGGGGGTGTTAACCTATGCGCTAAGCCGTTGGGTGTTTGCCTGCCGTGATGCTGAGGGTTTGGTCATGCGTATGCTCAATACCACCTTTGCCAATTACGCTTATATGGGGATTCCGCTAACCTTTGGTTTATTGGGTGAAGCCACCCATGCGGCAACTATTAGTATTATTTTGGCGGGTAATTTGCTTGTGATCGGCGGGGCGCAATTATTAATAGAAATTAGCCGCCAATCGCAATTTAGTTGGTTACAAGTTTGGCGCATTTTAGACAAATCCTTATTACGTAGCCCGATTTTTGTTTCAACTGTTTTAGGCTTAATCGCCTCTGGTTTACAACTGCCCTTGCCCAAAGTAATGAATAGCACCTTAGAGATGCTTGCCCCGGCTGCGATTCCCGTTGCTTTATTTTGTTTAGGCGCGAGTTTGCAGTTTAAACGCACGCAAACCTCTGTAGCCGAAATTGCTACCTTGATTAGTGTAAAGCTGATTGCACACCCCGCCTTAACATGGTTGGCATTTGTGTTAATCGGCGTAAGTGATGTCATTTGGTTAAAGGCAACCTTGTTATTGTGTGCCTTGCCGACCGGCGCGTTAGTGCATGTTATTGCGATGCGCTATAACGCCTTTGAACAGTCCAGTTCACAATTAATCGTCTTATCGACCCTGTTATCATTATTGACTGTTACGCTATGGGCAAGTTTGCTAAGCTTTTAACTTATTAAATAACAATAGGTTAAAGTATGGCTTATATTATGGTCGATGTGGAAGCCGATGGCCCGATTCCGGGTGATTATTCCATGATTAGTTTTGGTGCGGTGGTGGTCAATCAAGGCTTGCATCAAACCTTCTATGGCAAGTTAAAACCCATTTCTGCAAAGTGGATTCCTGAAGCCTTAGCGGTGAGTGGGCACTCGCGTGAACAGACATTGACCTTTGATGAGCCTGCGTCGGTTATGCGCCGTTTTGCCGAGTGGATACGCAAAGTAAGTAAAGATCAGCCGCGTTTTATTGCCGACAATAATGGGTTCGATTGGCAGTTTATTAACTGGTATTTCCACCATTTTATTGGTGTGAATCCGTTTGGTTTTAGTTCCAGCAATTTAGGTTCGTTATATAAGGGTTTAGAAGCAGATATGTTTTCAAATTTCAAACATTTACGCCAGACGAAACACGATCACAATCCGGTGAATGATGCTAAAGGCAATGCCGAAGCCTTGTTAGCGATGATTCAACGTTATGATTTGAAAATTCGCCTATAAGTTAACCTACAGCGAGTGCTACCCCGCTGTAGCTGTGCAAATTAGCGCACTCGCACATTGGATACGCTATAACTCACTTCTTCATCTGCAATCATGGCACTGCGATCAATATACAAAGAACTGGGGTAACCGTAAGTAGGGTCATACGTAACATTAATTTGTGCAGCATTATTCTTATAAGCATCCCGTAATTCTTGGAATAAATCACTCATGCTTGGCACTGAGGCTTGACGATCAGCAGGAACCGTTTCGCCCGTGTCCGCGTAAGTCATACCACTGACTTGTCCATTATTGACCGAAACCGTAATCGGACGACGGTATTCTGGCGCAGTAAATCCACCAAATTGTACGGTGTAGTCATAGTTGCCATTAGCCGTGGCGGCTTTCCATTTGGCTTCATTCGTATTGAGCGTGGTTAAGTTCGCATTTTGGGTATTATTTGTGTTGTTAATCGCTTTAATATCGGCTGCGGTTAACACGCGTCTAGATACTTCACCGCCCGTAATGCCGCCGTACATGACGGCTACATCGCCCGCATTAAGTTTGCCATTGCCGTTTTTATCTAACACGCTCACTGTGAAGGGGCTGCTGTCTTGTAAATTGAATAAGCTACGTAAGTTTCTATTTTGATTGTCGTTTAACGTTAATGACGCGGGTGGTTTGTATTGATTGCTAAATTGTTGTAAAAGTTGTTGCAGAATATTCAGCAGATTCGTCCAGTTAGCATTCGCAAACCCATTATTCAGATTTAAGTTTGGCGTATTAACATTATTATTGGGCAACGTGGTGCTGTTGGTATTGCTACCTGTACGGTTGCTATTAATGCTTAAACTATCCATAGTTTAATCTCCGTTGTAGGTTAATTTGGGGGAAATGGATGTTACGTCCGTCCACTTTTCATAAGCGAAGCTGCCATGAAAGACGAGTGCCAAACGGATAAACGCGAGGGGCGCTGAGATAACAGGTGGCAGCCGCTTTGCTACCTTTTATCGTGGAAAATTCGTTAACAAGCCGTTAACTAAGCTTTACTTGCCGCTTAGTAAATCGAGATTAAATACTGTCTATGAATGTGAATATTCGCCTTGCCACGGTTGAGGATTTAACCGCCATTTGTGAATTGGCTGAACAGTCCCTGCGTTTACATTATCAACACGCGCCGCAGGTATTTGCACCCCTACCGGGTATTGAACGTGACCGCGAGTTTTGGTTAAGTTTAATTCAAGCGCAATATGCGTGTTTTTGGGTAGCAGAACAACAACAGCAAGTATTAGGCTTTTGCTTTGCCCGCTTATTGCCTGCCGGTTTAAGCTTTTTGCGCAATCGTTTACTGTGTCATATCAGTACAGTGGTGGTGGATAGCCAAGCGCAACGTCAAGGCATTGGCGCGAGTTTAGTACAAGCGGTGGAGCGCTGGGCAAAGCAACAACGTGCCGCCGAAGTACGTTTAGAAGTATTTGATTTTAATGAGCCTGCCATTGCTTTATATGCTAAACAAGGCTTTCACACGCAATCACATATTATGACCAAACTGATTTAAGTCTTATAAGCTAGCGGCAATTTGTGCGGCTAATTGTGAGACTAGCTGCGCTTGTGCATTAATCAGGGTATCCACCTTTTTATCCGCTAGCGTTATGACTAAATTAAAGTTTTGTGTTCCCAAAATTTTGCCGTCACGCGGTTGCTGCAATTCCCAATGTCCGCTTAACACGGCTTGTTGTCCTAACTGCCCATCGAATTGGTCTACTTGAACAGCAATTTGCGCTTGTGGGCTTTGTTGCACTTCCCAAGGCAACATTTGAATTAAGGTATTTGGCAAGCGAGCTTGTAATTGCCGACTCAAAGCGCGTAAAAATTCATCTTCTAATTGCCCGCCCCACAAATACTTATCCGAAATGTGCAAGCTATGCGCATTAGTACGCATAACCACGCCTTCGCGATCTAATAAACTCGGCAGTTTAATTGGTCCTACGCCTAAGCTATGGTATGCCACAATATGCGGTGTTGCCACAATATGCGGTGTTTGCAGGCTGTAGTAATGGGTGGAGGTATTACTGTTAGAACAAGCCACTAAACTCAGGGCGCTCAGGGTTAATGCCGCTAAATGCTTCATTCTAATGCCTCATTGGGTTTGCCGCGTAATAAGGAATTGGGCTTACGTTCCAAGGTTTCAGATAAGGTTCGCACCGAACGCGCCGCATTGGTGACTTCTTCCATCATTTCATCTAACTGGTATTGTGTGGGCGAATTGCGAGCAGTTAAGCGGTCGATTTGTTCCAGCGAGCCTTGTAATTGTTGCAGCGAGCGATTGAATTCTTGGCTGACTTGATCCACATTACCGGTTACTCGCTCTAGATTTTTGGTAACACCCGGCAGGGTTTGCTGGTCGACTTGTTTAATGACTTTTTGCGCTTCTTTGACGGCTTTTTCTACTTCTTTTAGCATAGAATTCGCGCTATCAATGGTTTTATCCAGTTTGCCACTATTAACAATGCGCTTAACGCCGTCGAGGGTTTCTTGCAAACTGCTCATGACATCCGCTGCCATTGCTGGTAAATCGTCTAACGCCGCGCTAATCGTGGGGAATTCGCTATAACCACCAATTTTGACAATATCGGCGGATTTTGGCGATTTTTCCATTGTTAGCGTAATAACTTTTTGTCCGGTTAATAGACTACTGGTATCCAATTTAGCGCGTAACCCACGGTCTACCAGTTGCCGCATAGCCATATCCGCTGTATTAGGTGTTAACGATTCATCAAATTGCTGCGGTTGAATTGAAACTAACACCGGCACTTTAAGTTGTTGGCTCGTTTTATCTAAGCGAATATCAATATTTTCCACCTGTCCTACTGGTACGCCTTGAAATTCAACCGGATTTCCCACAGCTAAACCGCGTACATTGCCTTGAAAGTGCATGACATAATACAAGCGTTGCGCGTATTGCTTTTCTTGCGTGTTGTCATAATTCTTATATAAGACAAAGGTTTGCTGTGCGGGGCTTGCTGGGCTTTCGTCAAATGCTTTGGGGGTTTCAAAGGCAATTCCGCCGGAAATTAAAGAGGTTAACGACTCCATACGGAAGGTTGCGCCATTTGCACCAAATTTAAATTCAGCACCACTGGCATTCCAAAACCGACTATTGTTACGCACCAATTCATAGTAAGGGTCACGAATAAACACTTCTAATTGTACGCCCGCGTTTTTATCCAACAATTTAAAGTCAATGACTTCGCCGACTTGCAACTGCTTATAAAAAATAGGCGCACCAATATCAATTGAACCTAACGAATCGGCTAGTAAATAAAAGCGCCGTCCGGCTTCGGTGGGCGCAATCACAGGCGGGCGATCTTCACCCATATAATAGGTTTGATCATCGCTATTTGTGCCCGGACTCATGCCAATATACGTACCGGAAAAGAAGGTGCTCAAACCGGAAATACCGGAACGGGTAATGCGGGGGCTAACAATCCAAAACCGCGCATCGCTGCCTAAATGTTTACCCATATCGCGGCTGAGTATGATTTCCGCGTCAACATACTTTAGATCATCGCTGACTCGTAAGGATTTAAGTTTACCCACGGCTACCGCTTTATAACGCACTTCGGTTTTGCCGGGTTCAATCCCTTCAGCATTGGTGAATTGCACCACAATCGTTGGTCCGGTTTTATACCAGTTTTGATATAACAACCATAAGCCAATTAAGAGCGCGATTAAGGGCAATAACCAAATCGGCGACGGCCAACGGCGCTTGCGTACTGCCACGCTGGGTAAGCTTGCAAACGTATCATCTACCATGAACTGACCTAGCTGTGTGGGAACTATCCCAAATTAAATGGCTATCTAAGGCGCGAGCTGCAAACATGGTTAATACAACTACCGCCGCAAAGGAGAATGTGCCCACATTAGCCTCCACTCGGGCGACATTGCCAAATTGGACTAATCCCACCAAGATCGCAATGACAAAAATATCCACCATCGACCAGCGCCCAATATATTCCGTTACTTTGTACAACCACATACGGTCGCGTGGACGCCAACTGGATTTGCGGTGGATTGTAAATAATAGAAAACTTAAAGTAATCAGTTTTAGCAATGGCACCACAATACTGGCAATGAAAACAATTAAAGCCAGCGGCCATTGCCCATTCGCAATTAAACGAAACACCCCACTTAGAATCGTATCCGGTTGCCCATCATGTAGAAAGTAAAAGCTCATAACCGGCATTAAATTCGCTGGAATATATAAAATTGCGGCCGCAATCACCAACGCAAAGGCAATTTCAACACTACGCGCCGCATCTTTCGGTTTAATGTTGGTTTGACAACGTTGGCAACGCCCTTGTTCATTTTGCACTTGCAAACAATGACACACGGGGCATTGAACTAAGCTTTGTGGATCAGTATGGGCAGGTATTGGGCATTTGCCGCCTAACGCCTGCCAAGCCCACATGGGATCTAATAAGCTATTGGCTGCCGCCATGAGAATGATTAAGCCGATAAACGACCAAAACGCGCCGCCTAGAATGGGGCTTGCCATATCGCCTAGCTTAACAATAGCTACCAATAAACTAAGCATGAAGACTTCTAACATGCCCCAAGGCTTCAATTCCCGCATCCAACGGTAAATACGTATGGCAAGCGTGGTTGACCAATTAAAACGAATGGTTAGTAAGACGACTAAAATCGCACTTAACTCAAATAGCGGAAAGATGATGATATTTAATACAATTAATACCGCAATAATGGGGTAGCCTTGTTGCCAAAAGGCGGCACTTGCTCCCGCCAGATGCATTTCGATCTCATTGCCCTGAAAGCGTAAACCCAATAATGGCAATATATTGCTAAATATATACAACACCAATGCCGCTACGGTAATTGCCAGCACGGTATCCTGATTTTGGTCGCGAGTATGATAAAGAATCGTGCCGCAACGCTGACAAGTTGCTTCTTTACCTTTGTCTAAAGTTTGATAATGATGCAACTGCCCGCAATCGGGGCAGGCAATGAGGTCTTGCATAGCGGCTTGGTTTTCTAAAATAAGCATGGGCTTATTTTATCTAAAGCAGGGCAAAAAACTTAGTTTTGCTACATTAATCTTCAGTTAACCCGTATTTCTTCAATTTGCGCCATAGCGACACACGATCAATGCCCAAAATATTTGCGGCTTTGCTGCGATTGCCTTCGCTGAGAGCTAATACCTGTTTGACATAATGTTCTTCGCGTTCAGCCAAAGTCTGTAAAGTGGGGTTATCTGCTGCGTCGGCAATATTAAGCGGTTTTTGTAAACTATTCGGCAAGTCTTGCAGGGTTAATTCATGGCTTTGCGCCAGCGCTACCCCGCGTTCAATGATATTTTCCAATTCGCGCACATTGCCGGGATAGGCATATTCCATTAATGCGGTAATCGCTTGGGTGGCGATGCTATCCAGATTGCGCCCCATACGTAACGAGTGTTTGCGTAGAAAATAATAGGCGAGTAACGGAATATCTTCGCGGCGTTGGGCGAGCGGCGGTAAGTGTAAGCCAATCACATTTAAGCGAAAAAATAAATCTTGGCGAAACTGCCCGCTTTCAACGGCCATTGGCAAATCGCGGTGAGTGGCGGTAATTAAGCGAATATCCACAGCAATGGCGGAGGTTGCACCCAAGCGCTGTACTTCGCGCTCTTGAATCACGCGCAATAATTTAACTTGCATATTTAAGGACATTTCGCCGATTTCATCTAAAAAAAGCGTGCCGCCTTGTGCGGCTTCAATTAAGCCTGCCCGATGTTCATTAGCGCCTGTATAAGCGCCTTTCACATGTCCAAATAATTCATTGGCTAATAGTTCTTCGCTTAATGCACCACAATTAATGGCAATAAACGGGGCTTGTCCACGCTTGCTATGTGCATGAATATAACGCGCTAATAATTCTTTACCTGTACCGCTATCGCCACTAATTAAGACGGTCGAATCGGTGGTGGCGATTTGCCTTGTGGTTGTCAGTAATTGCTGCATGGCTGGATTTTGCGTAATTAAGCCGGTATCCATGTGCAAATTGCTGGGCATTTGTAGGCGTAATTGGCGATTTTCGCGCTTGAGTTGCACCAGTTTTAAAGCGTTGGCAACTACACTGCGTACTTCATCTAAGCGATAAGGCTTTGCCAAATAATGAAACGCTCCTGCCTTCATCGCTTCCACGGCAGAATCTAAGCTGGCGTGGGCCGTTAAGAGAATAACCGCACAATCAGGGTCACGTTGTAAAGCGTGTTGTAAAATGCCCATACCGTCGACTTGCGCCATACGTAAATCGGTTAACACCACATCAAAGCCTTGCTGGTTTAAGGCTTGAATTCCGGCTAAGCCACTGTCTGCGGTACTGACCTGATAGCCGCATTTGCTTAAGGTGTAAGCTAAGTTTTTTACAGCAATCGGTTCATCATCAATAATCAGTATCGGATTGCTCATGGCATCTCTCCGCTTAAAGGAAATTGCAGGCTAACCGTTGTGCCTTGTTTGGGTTGTGAGCTAATGGCAATGCAACCAGCGTGTTCTTGCATAATGCTATGCACAATATACAAGCCTAAACCCATGCCATTTCTGGGCGCTTGCGTGCTAAAAAACGGTTCAAATACATGCGGTAAAACCTCTGGGGCAATGCCTTGTCCATTATCCTGAATGCTAATATGTAAAGCGGGTGTTTTCAGCAGTTTACAATCACCCAACACCAACCATTGCGGACTTTGGCATAATTCTGCATCGCTTAAGTAACAGGCTTGAATTTGAATGAGGCTTGCCTGCGCGTTGACGGCATTGTGCAATAAATTAATTAAGACTTGTTGAAGGCGTTGCGCATCGCCTTGTAGTGTTAAATTGGGTGCAATATTCAGTTCAATTTGTACATGGTGTTGGCGTAAATAGCCTTGCAGTAAGGGTAGGGTTTGCTGTAATAACGCATCAACATTTAGGCGTTGTTGCGTTAATTCGCGGCGGCGACCAAAGTTTAATAAAGCAGATACGATTTGCGTGGCGCGTTCGGTTTCTTGGTCAATGCTTTGCGCCCAATGCTTTAATTGTTCGCGTTCAGCACTGTCTAATTCTTCCAATAATAATTGGCAGGAACTGGAAATATTGGCTAAGGGATTATTTAATTCATGCGCGACCCCCGTTACCAATGTACCTAACGCGGCCAATTTTTCGGATTGCATTAAATGTTTCTGGCGTTGTTCTAATTCATCCAACAAGCGATTCACCGCATTACGCAAGGTTACCATTTCGCTATTAGGCGACTGTGTAGATAAGCGGGTAAAGCGCCCCTCTATAATCGGGTTAAACTCGGCAATTAATCGTTTCAGCGGTTTTAGCACAACATTACGTAACCAATAGCCTAAGCCGACTAACAATAAAATAAACACCAATAAACCTATAACCTGTGCCCAACGCGCCCGACTGAGCGCCTGTTGCAAGGCTTGGCGTTCAGCACCAAATAACGCGCTAATGCGTTGGGTTAAATGATGCCCACTATTGCGTAACTCAACCTCTAACGCCTGCGCATTAGTGGCTTGTGCCTGATAATGCGTTAATTGTTGTATATAAGTTTGCAATAAGTTAAACAACTGTGTGGCTTGTGCTTCGGGGAGTTTTAAGCTGGCAGTTTGTTGGATTTGTTGCAGAAGTTGCGTGGTACTATGTGCTAACTTTAAGGCTTGGGTTTGTTCCCGACTGTCTTGATAGAGCAGAAAGTTTTTTTCAGCGCGCCGCATATCTTGCACAGTGGTTTCTACTTGTACCACTAACATACCTTGTTCAACACGCTGTTCTAATAGCCATAAATCGAGAAAGGCTAAGCTGGTTAAACTGAGGGTAAGGGCAGCCAATAGGCTAAAGGTTAAGCTGATTTTGCGCGATAAACTACTCATGTACTTAGCCTTGCTAATGTTGGCAAGGCTGTCAAGCGTTTCGCAAGCGCTATCTTAGGAATGCTCAGCTTTAGGCGGGTTATAAGGCAATGAGGAATGATGTAAGAAAATGACTAAATGCCCGTCTTTAGCGCGTTTATAGCCGAAACTGTATTCTACTTTGGTTTCGGTATTGTGGTTAGCATCTGTGAAGAAATACAGCCCCATTGCTTCCGCTGTGTCAGCGTTGATAATAACTTGGTCATTTTGAAAGCGGACTTTTGACCAAGGTTGTAAGGCAAAGCCATGATCTTCTTTATCAATGCCTCCCACAAAATACGATAAGGCTTCATCTTTAGAATCGCGGAATTCCACCTCGGCGGCTTTAGTCGGTTTAAATAACACTTTACCTTCATCGTAGCCGTACAACTTGGCAATCGCTTCGCTAGCTACTTGTTTATAATCCGCTTTGTCTTGATAGGCTTTGCCAATTGCCACAATTGCTTCACCCCACGCCTGTTGTGCTTGTTCAATTTCAGTTTGGCTAATCGCTTGGTTGTTGCTAGTGCTGATATGACTATTGCTGGGGGTAGGCATTTCTGCATAACTCATTGTGAAACATAGCGTACTAGCTAATAAACCGATTAATAAACGAGTTTTAAACATCATATTGCGATTCCATGTGGTGTTGCTGAAAACGCGCAGGCTAACAAAGCAGGCTTATTTCAAGTATTGCTCCAAAAGAGAGAGCCATAATAGCTTTGTTACAACTTGTAATAGCTATTGCAAATTGCAACGTTGGTTTTAAGGGTTTTAATTGGCTGATGTTTTTACGGTAAAACTACGGGATTATTGCAATTTGCAACATCTCTTAGTTTGAATCTAAAAAATAAGTTACTGATTTTATTAATTATAAATAGTTGGCAAGCCATTTGCTAACACTTAAGCCATTTACTAGCAATTGAGCGGATTTATGCACTTCTTATCCGATGTGTTGAAACACATTCTAAATGGCTTAGCCATGCAATATCAGGCTGATTATTTAAGTGGTGATGATAAAAAAGCCAACTTACAAAAAGTGTTAGCGCAAATCGAACAAGAGCGAAAAGCGGAAGTTACACAAGATCCTAGTCAAGCAAAACCGCTAACGTTAAAACCGGCGGTATTTAAACCATGACACAAACGCATGTTCTGACTTGGTTATTTCCGTTTTTACAATGGTTGCCGAAGGTTACTAAACGCGATTTACGCGCGGATTTTATTGCCGGTTTGACCGGAGCGATTGTGGTGTTACCACAAGGTGTGGCCTTTGCGACGATTGCGGGCATGCCGCCACAATACGGTTTATATGCCGGTATGATTCCGGCAATTGTTGCTGCCTTGTTCGGTTCTTCGCGTCAATTGGTTTCCGGACCAACGACCGCCGCTTCAGTCGTGTTATTTTCGGCACTGTCGATACATGCTACGCCGGGTAGCGCGGATTATGTGGTATTAGCCTTAACCTTAACCTTTATGGTCGGGGTGTTTGAATTAGCCTTAGGCTTAGCACGTATGGGTTCTTTGGTTAATTTTATTTCGCATTCTGTGGTTGTAGGGTTTACGGCTGGGGCTGCGTTATTAATTGCCGCTAAGCAACTTAAACATTTCTTTGGCGTGGATATGGATAGCAATGGGCATTTGACAGAAATCGTGGCGCGTTTTTTCCAGCACTTAGAGGGCATTAACCCTTATGCAACGTTAGTAGCAGTAGTGACCTTGGTAGCTGGCTTGATTGCTAAGCGTTGGTTAAAACAAGTACCGTATATGATTGTAGCGTTGTTGGTTGGCACATTACTGAGCGTGGCATTAAATTATTATTTAGGCGTTAATGTGACGCATATTGCGTTAGTCGGGGCATTGCCCGACTCGTTTCCACCGTTATCTGCACCGAGTTTAACGCTGGAAAACATTAAAATGTTAGCCCCTGCTAGCTTTGCCGTAACCTTATTTGCTTTAACTGAAGCGGTGTCGATTGGGCGTTCAATGGCAGCGCGCGGCGGTTATAGTTTAAACGGTAATCAAGAGTTTATTGGACAAGGTTTATCCAATCTGGCAGGTGCATTCTTTTCAGGTTATGTGTCTACGGGTTCATTTAACCGCACTGGCGTAAATGTGGAAGCTGGCGCAAAAACACCGTTAGCCGCCGTGTTTGCCGGTTTATTACTGATGTTCGTGGTGGTATTGGTTGCGCCGTTAGCCGCGTATTTGCCGAAAGCCGCAATGGCGGGCATTTTATTTTTAGTAGCTTGGGGATTGATTGATTGGCATGAAATCCGCGCTATTTTTAAATTTTCAGTACGCGAATCAGCAGTATTTTTAGTCACATTCTTGGGCGCTATTTTCCTCGACTTAGAATTTGCTATCTTTGCTGGGGTATTTTTATCATTGGTGTTATACCTCGAAAAAGTGGCTAAACCCCGTGTATTGATTCGCACGCCCGATAAAAACTTACCGAATCATGCATTTTCCAGCGAGCCGGATTTACCACAATGCCCGCAATTAAGCTTCATTCGGATTGATGGTTCATTATTCTTTGGTTCAGTGAGTCACTTAGAAGAAACCTTTGCCAAACTACGCGCACAATCACCCGCGCAAGTACATTTAGGGATTGTGTGTGACGGTATCAACTTTGCCGATTTACAAGGCAGTCATGTGTTACACAAAGAAGCCCATATTAGGCGTAAATTAGGCGGTAATGTCTATTTGATTAATGTGAAGGATGGGTTGTGGGAAGCCTTAGAAGCTTGCGGCTGTTTTGAAGCAGAAGGGGCGCGTAATGTCTTCCAATCTAAAGCTGCTGCGATTCATGCAATTTACCAAAAATTAGATAAGGAAAGATGCAAAACTTGTACAATTCGGTTATTTAAGGAGTGTAATAACTAAGTAAATACCACCGAAGGAATAGACATGCCTAATAAAAATTTAAGTGCGCAAGCGGCGCTTGAACGTCTGCGTGAAGGCAATCATCGGTTTATGACTAATATTCGCAGTCTTGAGAATATTTTATGTCATAGCCAGCGTGAAGAATTTATTGCGGGGCAAGCGCCTTATGCGATTATTTTGGGTTGCTCGGATTCACGTGTGCCAGCGGAATTGATTTTTGGGCAGGGATTTGGTTCGCTGTTTGTGATTCGGGTAGCCGGTAATATTGTTGCTCCATCGCAAATTGGCAGTGTGGAATTTGCCGCTATGCAGTTTCATACGCGTTTAGTCGTGGTGTTAGGGCATACGGATTGTGGAGCGGTCAAAGCAACTTTAGCCGAATTAAAAGCTAATTCACAAAGCCCTTCCAGTCATCAGCGTTCGATTGCTGAACGTATTGCCCCCGCCGTAGCCGAGTTGATGGAAACCGATTTAAGGCAGCAACCGGAAGTGCTGATGCGCCATGCGGTACGCGCCAATATTCGCGCGGCCGCCAGTCATTTACGTCATGGCTCTGAGATTTTGGAGGATATGATCTACAACGATCAACTCATGGTCGTGGGGGCGGAATATTCGCTAGAAACGGGCTACGTGGATTTCTTTGATATGCCACGTTATTAGGTTATGCAATGCTTGGGGTAAGCTTAACCTTACCCCCAAGTTCAACGCTTTATAAATAGTCGGCAAGGGCAAACACTTGTTGCGCACTTAAGGCAAACACACCATCGCCGCCTCGCTCGAATTCTAACCAATAAAATTCCACGTCGGGGAAGGCTGCTTGTAGGGCAAATTGGCTATTACCGACTTCCACTACTAATACGCCATGTTCGCTTAAATGCGCAGCCGCTTGTTTAATAATACGGCGGGTATGATCTAAACCGTCTATGCCTGATGCTAAGCCTAATTCAGGTTCATGGCGGAATTCTTGGCTTAAAGCAGCCATGTCGTCCGCATCTACATACGGCGGATTGCTAACGATTAGGTCGTATTGCCGTCCTTGTAGATTATTAAATAAATCCGATTGAATTAGCTCAACTTGCTGCCCGAGTTGATGGCGTTCGACATTGATTTGCGCCACCGCTAAGGCATCCGCTGAAATATCGCTTAAGTCGACTTGCGCATGTGGGAAAGCGTAAGCGCAGGCAATGCCAATACAGCCGCTTCCGGTGCATAAGTCTAAAATATTATGCACTTGATTGGCTTCAATGAAGGGCGCAAATTGCTTTTCTACGTATTCGGCAATCGGTGAGCGGGGTACAAGTACGCGTTCGTCCACATAAAACGATAAACCACAGAACCAACCTTCTTGGGTTAAATACGCAGCGGGCTTACGGGTTTCGATACGTTTTTGGATGATGGCAGCAACCGCTTGGCGCTCACTTTGGGTTAAGTGGCTCTCAAAATACAGGCTTGGCGTATCGACTGGCATATGCAATGTATGCAATACCAAATAAGCGGCTTCATCAATACTGGAAGCCATACCATGCCCAAAACTTAGCTTGGCTTCGGTGAAGCGGCTTGCGCCCCAGCGTATATAATCTTTAATCGTGGATAATTCAGCGTGTTCAAAATTCATAGTCAAACGGACACAAGCGGCTAAAGGGCGCTATCATCCGGCATTTAAGCCTTGGTTTCTACTGTTGATAGGCTTTGCGCGTGACATTCTGTATGTGTATGCCGCAAATAATGCGGGTAGTCGATGTGGTATAACATGATTAACAAAATGACCGTGCCCACTAATAACCACACTGCACCCAATAACCATAAACCAAACGGCAATACTAACATGAGTGTGCGGATACCTAAGGTAAAGTGTAATGCCCCGCGTTGCATGGCATTGCTGACTAATTGTTCTGATAACACGCGTCGATCAACTTGCCCTAGCGCATTCAACATAAAGCCGAGGTTATTGTAATAACGCATAGTCAGTAGAAAGTTGAAGAAGGCGAAAAAGAATAAGCTGATGAGTACTAATAAACGAGTTAACACCATGTGAAACTCATGGTATCCAAACAGATTTAAGACGTGATTAAAGCTTTCTAAATTCTTTTCCGTGACGGTAAAACTGAGTAAGCCTGCCACGAGTAAAATGGCGGAGGATGCAAAGAAGCTGGCAGACATTAAGGTATTGCGTAAGGTTTGCACAGCCAAAACATCCCCAGTTGGGCGCTGCATCATGTGTTTAACCCAAGCACGGCGTACACAACTATTCACGCCAATTTCAGTATGCATGGGTTTATGTCTAATCATCCAGCGTAATATAAAATGATAGCTAAGCAGTAAGAAGAGGGATAAAGCTAAGAAAAGATATTCTGTATGCGGCATTAGCGGATTTTTCCTGCAAAACGAGCCAGACATTATATAATGTAGCGCTTAATAATCATCATAATAGGCGTTTTACCACATGCCATTGTATTATAAACGTAAAGAGCAAGCTTGGATCAAGCAGGCTAACGAAGCCTTGAAAACGCTTAATAGTACCGCCGTTTAATAACGGTTTTTTTAAATTCAGAGGACACCACAATGAAGTTAATAAGCACCGTGTTAAGTTTAACCCTGATCAGTCTCTCCACTACAGCATTAGCGGATTGTTCACCTGCTAGCGAAGCCGCCGCTTTAAAATTTGTTAACAGCTATATCGGCTATTTAAACAAAGATGCCGCTGATAGCGAACAGTGGGTGGCAACTAATCAACAATTAACGCCTGAATTTAAAGCAGCTTACAAAAAGTTGGTGACGGATGCGCGTAAGACAGACCCAGAATTAGGTTTAGGTTTTGATCCAATTTTGGATGCGCAAGATTACGTCGATAAATTTACCGATATTACCAATTGCAATGCGAAAACGGGGGTTATCTGGGTTAGTGGTAAATGGAACGGCAGCGCTAGCACTATGCAAGTTGCGGTATTGCCCAAAAATATCAAGAATAAATGGTTAATACAGGGGGCCGGGGTGATCAATATTCCCAAAAAACAGCAAGCCCCCCGTGATTAAATAACAGTTGCTTAAAAAATAAATTATTTCAAATAATTAATGACCGCTTAACCAGTTTTTAGTGCCCTTATTCTAGAATCTTTTATAGTAAGCATCGTCAAATCAGGGTAAGCGCTTGTAGAATGGCGATGCGTTTTGTCTATCTGCTTAATACCACCTGCGGAAGTTTTATAATGAAAAACTCTTATTCCGTTTTACGTTTTTTAAGCTTGAGTTTGCTAATAAGTCTGGTCTTAAACTTAACTGGTTGCGGTTCAGACGAGAAAAGCACGCAAACCCAAGCACTACCGCCAACTTCTAAAACCACTTTAGAAATGTTTAGCCAACGCCCCCCTGCCACGCAAGCGCGTAATCAACCCATTAGCTTTAGTTTTCGCCAACCTGTCATTAATGCGGATAAGGTGGGGAGTAGTGCGGATGCGTATCTAAGTTTTCAGCCAGCCGTGGCGGGTAAGGCGCAGTTCGCAAGTACCACCCAAGTGATTTTTGTGCCCAATGAGCCATTAGCCGCCGGGCAAGCGTATAGCTTAAGCGTAAAGCCGGAGGGCTTAGCCAATATTTCTAAAGATGCGGGTGAGTTGGTTTTCAATTTTAAAACCATGCCTTTAGATATGTCAGTACAAACGGGTGGGTTAGAGCCAGTTACGAATCAACCCCAACAAATGCAGTTAATCGGGCGTATTTTTACTTCGGATTACATTCAAGCTGAGCAAATTGAGAAAGTGTTGCAAGCCAGCGCACAGAAAAAGCCCTTGGGTATTAGTTGGGAACATAATGCGAATGGTACGGATCACCGTTTTACGGTGAATGCGATTCCGCGTGAAAGCTTTGGCACGGATTTAGTCATTAGTTGGGATGGTAAGGCGGCAGGTATTCAAGGCGCAAATGCGGTAGGTAACAAAGAAATTCCCATACCCAGCCAACAAACCTTTAGCATTACCCGTATTGAACCGATAAGCGATGACGGCGAGGGCAAAGCCTACATTAATGTAACATTTTCTGATCCCTTGGATAGCACACAAGATTTAACCGGCTTGGTGCAATTGAGTGGCGTGGACTTACGTGAGCCGGTCGCCATTTTGGGTAACCGTTTAATGGTGTATCCGAAAGACAGTATTCCAGCCGGTGAACATAAATTATTGCTTAATCCGGGAATTCGGGCAGCGAATGCCAGTTTAGGTAAATTAACCGAGCGCGTTGAGCAGAACCTTACGCTCGAACCGCCTAAACCAGCGGTACGCTTTGTGGGTAAAGGCAGTATTCTGCCCGATAACCAAACGATGGAAATTCCCATTGAAGCGCGTGGCGTGAATGCGGTGCAAATTACTGCAATGGAGATTTATCCCGATAACATCGCCCAGTTTTTACAAGTGAATGGTTTAAATGGCGATGAGCAAGTCGAACGCGTTGGGCGTTATATTTGGCGTAAAACGATTCCTTTAACCGCCGCCAATCCGAATCAGTGGAATCGTTATAGCATTGATGCCAGCCAATTGGTCAAAACCAAACCCGGCACGATGTATCGTTTAGAATTGGCTGTGAAACGTCAGCATTCTACTTACCCTTGCGCAGCCAGTACTACACCCGCCAATAGTGCAGATGAACCCTTAAAAAACCATGAAGATCAAGACAGTACCGAGACCAGTGGTTGGGATGGCATTGAAAATTATGTCGCGGGAGAAGATGAGAATTTTGAATACAACTGGGAAAAGCGTGACGACCCTTGCGATGAAACTTATTACCATGACAGTGAACAAACCAAAGCCAGCCATAATTTTATTGCCAGTAATTTAGGTTTAATTGCCAAACAGGATGGTAATGGCAAAGTACATGTAATCGCGACGGATTTACGTTCTGCTAAACCCGCCGCAGATGTCGAATTGAATTTGCGTAATTTCCAAGGACAAACTTTGGCGTCGGGCAAAACCAATGGTGAGGGTTTCGCTGATTTAGACACACCCAACACCCCGTTTTTATTGGTTGCTCAACAAGGTGCAGATAAAGCCTATTTAAAAGTAAATGCGAATACTGCATTAGAAACCAGCCATTTTGATGTAGGCGGTGAGACGGTTAAAAAAGGCTTAAAAGGCTATATTTACGGTGAACGCGGGGTATGGCGGCCGGGTGATGATATTCACTTAACCTTTGTGTTACAGGATAAAGCGAAAACCTTGCCAGCGAATCATCCAGTGACACTGCAATTATTTGATCCCACGGGTAAATTAAAACAAAGTGTTACCAATAAACAACCGACGGGGGCGTTATACACCTTTACGTTAAAAACCGATGAAAAAGACCCAACCGGTGATTGGTTGGTGAAAGCGGTGTTAGGTAGCAGTACGTTTGACAAGTCGATCAAAATCGAAACCGTGCGTCCGAATCGCTTAAAAGTAGAGCTGGATTACGGTGTACCTGCTTTAAAAGGGTATGAGCCTTTACCCGAAGCAACCTTATTCGCGCAATGGTTACATGGTGGCACAGCCAGCAATTTAAAAGCAGACGTTACGGTGCGTTTAAAAGAGAAAACCACCAGCTTTACGCGCTTTGCGGATTATACGTTTGATGACCCTTCACGCAAATTGGATAGTAAAGACCAACAATTGCTGGAAGGACGCTTAGACGAACAAGGTAAATTAAGCTTTAGTAAAAATTTCCAACCCGAACAGCCTGCTTCTGGTTTATTAAGTGCTAACTTTACCAGCCGTGTGTTTGAAGAAGGCGGCGGTTTTAGCATTAGTAAGCAAGACATGGATTATTACCCTTATGCGCATTATGTGGGTATCAAATTGCCGAAGGGTGATGCCGAACGCAACATGCTATTAACCGACACTGAGCATACGGTAGAAATTGCCAGCCTGAATGCAGATGGACAAGCGGTGGCTTTACCTAAAGTGGAAGTGACGCTGTATAAAATCGAGTGGAAATGGTGGTGGGATAAAACGGCTGATTCGGCGGCGGATTATACCGATGCTAGCAAAAGCACTAAGTTGCAACAATCGGTGATTAGTACCGCTAACGGTAAGGGTGAATGGAAATTCCAAGTGAAATACCCGGATTGGGGGCGTTATTTAGTACGCGCTTGTGATTTAGAAGGTAAGCATTGTGCTTCTAAACCGGTGTATATCGACTGGCCGGGTTGGGCGGGACGTGCGCAAGAAGACGGTGCAGGCGCAGCGGCGATGTTGCGCTTCAATAGTGATAAAACCAGCTATAAAGTAGGGGAAACCGCGCAGATTCAATTGCCAGAATCACAAGCAGGGCGTGCTTTATTGACGGTTGAGACCAGTAGCCAAATTTTGGAACAACGCTGGTTAGAATTTAACGGTCAACGCACGCAAATCAGTTTACCGATTACCGCTGCCATGTCACCCAATGCTTATGTCAGCATTAGCTTATTGCAAGCGCATCAGGGTAAACAAAATGATCGACCCTTGCGCTTATATGGCATTTTGCCGATTGTGGTGGATGACCCTAATACACAATTAACGCCAACCATTAAAGCCGCCGAAGAGTGGAAGCCCGAAAGCACGCAAAGTTTTAGCGTAACGGAGCAAAACGGGCGAGCTATGGATTATACCGTCGCCGTAGTGGATGAAGGTTTACTGGGTTTAACCCGTTATGAATCCCCGGATTTGCACAAAGTGTTTTATCGTAAAGAAGCGTTGGGCATTAAAACTTGGGATTTATTCGATAGCGTGATTGGTGCGTACAGCGGCAATTTAGAGCGTATGTTGGCGATTGGTGGGAGTGATGAAGCGCAAATCGATGATGCGGCAAATAAACCGAAACGCTTCCCACCCGTCGTGCAATTCTTAGGTGCATTCCATTTAGAGGCTGGGCAAAGCCGTGAACATAGCGTAACACTGCCCTCTTATTTAGGTGCAGTGCGCGTGATGGTGGTAGCGGCAGATAGCAATAATGCTTATGGCAAAGCTGAACAGTCGGTTTATGTGCGCCAGCCGTTAATGATGTTGTCCTCCTTACCGCGTACTTTAAAAACAGGTGAGACGTTACAAGTGCCGTTAACCTTATTTGTGTCTGATCCCGCCATTAAATCGGTGGATATTAAAGCTGAAGGCACGGATGCGTTTAGTAGCGTTGGTACGGTGGTGAGTGTGCCGTTCAATCAAGTGGGTGAAAAGGTAGCAACCGTCCAGATTAAAGCGGGCAATAAACCTATGATGGGTAAACTACGCTTTACCGCTAGTAGTGGCGCACAAAGCAGTAGCCATTCAGTGGATATTGAGATTCAAGCGCCGAATGTGCCCAGTATTCGTACGCAAACCGAAGCGATTGAAGCCGGTAAAGCATGGCAAACCAGCGTGAAACCGTTTGGTTTAGCGGGTACTAATCAAACTAGTTTAGAATTGTCCTCTGTGCCGAACTTGAATCTGGAACAGCATTTGGATTATTTGGTGAATTATCCTCACGGTTGTTTAGAGCAAACCACTTCGGCAGCCTTCCCACAATTGTATTTACCGAAATTATTAGCACTTGAACCTACCCGTCAGCAAAAAGTGGAAAGCAATATTAAACGTGCGATTAGTCGTTTAGGTAACTTCCAAGCCAGCAATGGCAATCTGATGTATTGGCCGGGTTCAAGTGAAGCGAATGATTGGGCGAGTATTTATGCGGGACATTTCTTAACCGAAGCGCAAAAGCAAGGTTATAACGTGCCTTTGGGGTTAATGAGCGCGTGGCAAGCCTATCAAGTGAAGCAAGCGCAAGATTGGACAAATGCCAACGGTGAAGACAGTTCTTCTACCCAAGCGTATCGTTTATATGTATTGGCGATTGCGGGTAAGCCTCAGTTAGGTGCAATGAACCGCTTGCGTGAATCGGGTAAAGCCAATGAACAAGCGCGTTGGTTATTGGCAGCAGCTTACCAACAAGCGGGGCAACCCGATGCGGCACAACAAACGGTACAAGGTTTAGTGGCCACTAATGTGAATGCACCTGAATCTGAACAAACCTTTAGCCAAAAATTAGGGCAATTAGGTTTGCAATTGGAAAGCTTATTGGCTTTACAAAAACCACAGGATGCGGATTTATTGGTGCAGCAAATTAGCCAAGAATTAGGCAATAGCGCCACTACACCCAATACCCACGATATTAGCTGGGCATTGTTATCGGTTGCACATTATCTAAGCAATGGACAACAAGCCGTCAGTGCAGATTACACAATTGACCAAGGCACAGCCTTAGCGCTGAATAGTGCGAAACCTTTATTAAGCCAGTTAATTTCTAATGCAGATCAAGCCTTTAATTTAACCGTTAATAATAAAGGAACGCATAAATTGTATGCCAGTGTGAATCAGCGTGGGATTGCCAAGGCAGGCGATGAACAAACTGAAAGCAATGGTTTAAGCTTAGCCGCCAGTCTGTTAGATAAAGCGGGTACTGAAGTATGGAATGCTGAATCAGGTAATGCCGGTTTAACGCTACAACAAGGACAGGATTACACATTAGATGTTGTGGTGACCAATACCACCGAACAACCGCTGAAACGCTTAGCCTTATCCACTCTAGTGCCCTCTGGTGTAGAAATTGTGGTGGCAGACAATACACCTCCTGTAGAAGCGCCAAAACCTGAGGCAAAAGCCACCGATGCCAGCAGCAACGAAGCCGAAAGCGAAGGGGATGGTGAGAATAGCAACGCGACGGCTAACAGTAATGCGGCTAGTGCTGCTACAGCAACGGAGGCAGCCAATGCTAATACAGCGAGTAAAGCAGCGGATAATGCGGGTTTAACGTATCAAGATGTACGGGATGATCGGGTATTGAGCTACTTTGATCTAGCACCGAAAGAGAGTAAAACCGTTAAAGTGCGTATGAATGCGGCATTCTTAGGTGATTATTACTTCCCAGCGATTAGCACCGAAGTGATGTATCGCCCCAGTATTCGTGCGCGTACTGCGGGTTTACCTGTACAAATTGTTAAACCGAATACGACTAACTCTGAACCTGCATTGACTCACTAACACAGTGTTGCAGGTAAGTTGGCGTAACCTCAGCCGTTGGTTAGCCTTGGGGCTAATCAGCGGCGTTTTGCTCTGGTGGTATGCGTATAGTTTGCCAGAGCGCTTGTTTGTAGCCGTGCATTCAGCGGTGTTATTAGATCAACATGAACGCTTACTCAGTGCGCATATTGCCAACGATGGGCAATGGCGATTTCCCGAATTAAGCCAAGTACCACCTAAATTTGCACAAGCGATTGTGCAATTTGAAGATCGCCGTTTTAATGAACATGCTGGCGTCGACTTTATCGCCTTAGGGCGGGCGACGTTGGATAATCTTAAAGCAAGGCATGTTGTTAGTGGCGCAAGTACGCTCAGTATGCAAGTCATTCGCTTATCCCGCGCCAATCCGCCGCGTACCTTTGCCGAAAAGATAGTGGAATTATTGCGGGCGTGGCGTTTAGAAAGTCGCTATAGTAAGCCAGACATTTTAACCTTATATGCCAGCCATGCCCCGTTTGGCGGTAATGTAGTGGGCTTGGAAGCGGCTGCTTGGCGTTATTTTGGGCGTGATCCGACACAATTATCGTGGGCAGAAACCGCTATGTTAGCTGTGTTGCCCAATAATCCTGCTTTAATTCATTTAAACCGCAACCGCCCACAACTATTAGCCAAGCGCAATCGTTTATTAACACGCCTTTATGCAGTGCAAGCGCTGAGTAAGCTGGATTATGAATTAGCACTGGCTGAACCTTTGCCCGAAGCACCGCACGCTTTACCAAGGTTAGCTCCACATTTATTAGATACGCTGATGCAGCAATATCCAACGCAACAGCGTTTTCATGTGACCTTAGATGCCAATTTACAGCAGCAATTGGTGACGCTTGCGCAGCGGGTTGGCGAACAGTTGGCATTGGAGGGCGTACAAAATCTGGCGATATTAGTGCTGGATAATCATAGCTTTGCAGTAAAAGCCTATATTGGCAACCGTCCCTTAGCCAGTATTGCCAGCGATCAAGGGCATGCGATTGATATGATTCAACGCCCACGCAGTACCGGCAGCACGTTAAAGCCCTTACTGTTTGCGGATATGTTAGAACAGGGTTTAATCACGCCGGATTCGCTCGTAGCGGATGTGCCCGTGAACTATACCGGCTTTACGCCGCAGAATTTTAACCGTAACTACAATGGTGCAGTCAGCGCGAGAGAAGCCTTAGCGCGTTCTTTAAATATTCCTTTTGTGAATTTGTTAAGTGTGCGCGGGGTTGAACCGTTTTTAATGCAATTGCGGCAACTGGGTTTTCAACATATGCCACGTTCTGCCCAACATTATGGCTTAAGTTTGGTATTGGGTGGGGCAGAAGCCAACTTGTGGGAATTAACGGCGGCTTATGCCAATTTAGCCAACCGTGCACAACAATCTTTTCAGCAACAACGTTCGACTTGGTTACAACCCACTTTATTAAACAATGCCAGCCCGCAAACCCAGCGAATGGCGACCTTATCCACGGCGAGTGCTTGGTTAACATTGGATGCGTTATTGGCTGTGGCGCGTCCGGGTGATGAAAATTATTGGGAGAAGTTTAGCAGCAGTCGCAAAGTAGCTTGGAAAACCGGCACGAGTTATGGGCAGCGCGACGCTTGGGCGATTGGCACAACGCCGGATTATACGGTAGGCGTGTGGGTCGGTAATGCTGACGGGCAAGGGCGCGCAGGTTTAACCGGTACACAAAGTGCCGCGCCGATTTTGTTTAACACCTTTAATTTATTGCCTAGCACGGGTAAGTGGTTTACGCGCCCCGCTTGGCAATTAACCCCCGTTACGCTTTGCCAAGATGATGGCTATTTAAGCAATGGGCAGTGTCAGACCCAACTGAGTGATTTACCAAATCCCAGTCGGTTTACGCGCTTATCACCGTATCATCAGCGTGTACATTTGGATGCAACGGGGAAATGGCGGGTGCATAGCGATTGTGAAGCGGTGGGGACTATGCAAACGCGGGATTGGTTCGTGTTGCCCCCCGATCAAGCGCATTACTACCAGCAATATCACGCGGATTATCAGCCGTTACCGCCTTGGCGTGCGGATTGTGTGGCGCGAGTGAATAATCAACAAGATGCGATTAGTTTGGTCTACCCACAAGCCAATACCCAAGTGTATTTACCGCGTGATTTAGACGGCAAATTAGGGCAGGTGGTGTTGCAAGCTGTGCCACAACGCCCTGATACCGTTTTATACTGGCATTTGGATAATCAGTTTTTGGGTTCAACCCAAACCTTTCATCAATTAGCCGCCCAACCGAGTGCAGGTAAACACCAATTAGCCGTGGTGGATGAGTTGGGCAATCGGGTTGAACAGAATTTTGAAGTGCTGTTAAGCCCTTCACACTAAGCGAATGCCGCCGTCTTCAATCACGATTTGCTTAGTTTTATACAACTGCCCAATCGCCCGCTTAAAATGTGCTTTGCTCACTTGGAAGGTTTCATAAATTAATTCAGGTGAACTTTTATCACTTAATGCTGCTTTGCCGTCATGTGCTTGCAAGTACGTCAGAATTTTTTGGGTCACTTCGTCATGCGCCACACTACTAGGTAATTGCAGCATGAGGTCGATTTTCTTATCAGGGCGAATCGCTTTAATATAACCTTTGAGTTGTTGTCCTACGTGCAGCGGCTGGAATACTTCATTTTTATATAATAAGCCGAGGTGCGTACCATTAATCACAGCTTTGAAACCAATATCGGTCTGGTCGTAGATCAATAAATCGACTGCTTCTCTCGGCGTGAAGCCTGCACCAAATTCATTTAAAAACAGTTCTAAGCGCGATGAGCCGACAATGCTTTCGGTCTTTTCATCCACATACACATAAACCACATAAGTGCGATCTTGTTGCATGAGATACGCTTGTTCACGACGCGGCACGAGCAAATCTTTGGGTAAACCCCAATCTAAAAACGCGCCAAAACCGCTAACGGAGACGGCTTTCAAGGCAGCACATTCACCCACTTTAACTTTAGGTGTTTCAGTGGTGGCAATTAAACGGTCTTCTGAATCCAAATAAATGAACACTTTAACCCAACTACCGATTTGACAATCATTCGGCACATAGCGTTTGGGTAATAAAATCGTGCCGTAATTAGCGCCGTCTAAAAATACGCCCATAGGCGCTGTTTTAACCACACGTAATAGATTGAATTGACCGATTTTTAACATAAATTTTCCTAAACAAACGGTGGTTAAAATAAGCTAGAGGCAATATTAATGGTTAATGCCAGTAAGGTGGTATTAAAAAAGAATGCCAACACGCTATGCACTAAGGCAATGTGTCGCGTATTAGTCGTGGAGAAACTCACATCTGCTGTTTGCCCCGACGTGCCAATAATACAAGCGCAATAGAAAAAATCGCTATAGTTGGGAATGTCATTCCCGGGAAAATCAATGCCGGGTTTATGTCCTAATTCCATTGCGGTGTAGTAATGGTGCGCGTAATGCAAGGTAAACATAACTTGAATAAACAACCATGCCGTAATAATAGTTAGTGCGGCTAAGGCTACATGCCCATAACGCAACTCAATGGGTAAATCTTTGGCTGCCATTAACTCGCCGGTAATCGCGGCTAAGATAGCAATCGTGGTGAGATTGATAAGTGCTAATTCTGTCCATCGACTTTCACACTGTACACGCGCCCGATCATGAATATCGGTTTTAGAAGAGACTTGCATCATGTGAAAGCTTAAGATCAGATACCAGATAATACCGATATTCCAACTAATTAATATTCGCGTTGTGGCTTGCATTTCCGAAACTAATGGAAGCAATGCATAAGTAAGGCAGCCTAATAACAGGGCGCTTAATAAGCGGGGGCGGACTAGCCAATAACGCAAGATGAAAGGAATGTTTTGATAACGATTTGGCATGGGAATAGGGCATACAACTAAAGCACAGAGCATAGTGCAGGACTATGCTCTTGTTATCGTCATTTTAAGGCGTTGGACGCAGTTGTTGTTGCATGGCTTGGATTTCAACACGGTTCAATAACACAATTTCTTGTTTCTCGCCGATTTGATCCGTTTCTAAACCATACTCATACAAGAAGTAATGGACTAACGCGACCTTAGTGGAAATTTGTAAACGCGCATTTTGCATTCCGTAGTCACGCGCAATGGCTTTTTGTTGCTCTTCACTCAGATTTGGGTTTGGACTTAGTTCAAGGGTAACCTCGGTTTGCCATTCTTTATCATCTTGTGGATTCAAAAATGCGGGTTTTTTATGGCGCACTTCTAAAATACGTGACAACACAAAATCCCGAAAATCCTGATTGTTATCGCAATAAGCACGGCAATGCCAACGCTTATCAGCAAAGCCTAACGCATGTGGCGAAATCCAACGCCAACTCGGATTCGGTTTGCTAAAAGATTGGTATTTGATTTCAATCGCTTGCTTATCCCGAATTGCTCGCACAATATGCTTCAGAATACCCGTATCAATTGTGCGGCGAATATTCGGTAAAGTGGCATAAGCAGGCGCTTCAATAATTAAGCTTTCGGGGTTTTGTTGGGCATTTAGTAATTGGCTTAAATATTGCTCAGCATCCGGCTTCATAAACTTTGGGCTAAAGCTTGCCGGTGCAAAATAATACTTTTTGCTTTTGTCATATTCGAGATTGTGGGGGGCTAGTTCTTGATACCGTTTAATATCGGCAGACGCTTGTGGTGTAGACACCCCAAACGTTTCAATAATATCCCGACGATTAACTTTGCCATCCCAGTACAATAAATAATCAATAAATTCCAAGCGGCGCTCAATGCCCCACTGCATATTAGAATCGTTGCTCATTCGTTCCTGCTTCAATTAATTAAACCTATGATTGCCAGTACCTCGCTTACCAGCAATCGTCGGACAGAATTATATAATTCTTTGTGGGTGCTTTAATATGCTTGCTGCTAAGCTATTCAACAAATAGGTTAAAAAATCTTATGGTTAAGCACCTTGCGCGGTCAAATTAAGCGTTTTTGAGTTCACAACCTTGACGACTTACCTACTCACCTACTATTCGCTATTTATGTAGACCCTGCCCACAGGAGATTTATAGATCATATTATCTAGGAATGCGTATTTTGTTCGGGAATTTATGCGCTTGCCGCAGTTATTACCTGAATTTTGCCTATTATAATAGTAAATAAATTTGACTGGTAAAAAAACTTTACCTATAATAAACCTCATACAACGCACACTACTCGGTTTAATGGCTTCTCTATGTTTGGTTAGCCTCTACATGGAAAGCCATTATTTTTTAAATAAATGTATGAGGGTTTTATGTCAGTGCTCATTGAAACTTACACAAAAGAAGAAATTCAGAAGCAATTTGCGCCGCTATGGCAACAATATAAGAAAGATAAAACCCTCATATTGACGAAATCCGCTGAAGCCGAAAAACAACAAGAACAAGCCTTGGTTGAAAGCGCGTTACAAACCACTGTACCGGGTATTGTGACTGGTATGGCGGAATTACAACTCCGATTCAGCACGGTATTAGGTGATTTATCCGGTCAGTTACGCCAAGAAACCCAACGTTTACAGGATTTAAAACAAGCGATTAAGGTGGAATCCCACACGCTAAGCGAGTTGCAAGAATTAAAAGTTGCCGCTGAAGCCTTTGAAATCTTAAAACATGAGCACGCGCAAGCCCTGACAGAATTACAAAACTCGCATCAACAAGCACAAAACAGTTTAGAACAAGAACAAACGCAAACCCAAATGCAATGGGGCAAACAAGCCCAGACTGCGTTAGAAGAACAAGAGGCGTTTAATCAAGCCAGTGCTAAAGCTAAAACGCAGCGTGAGGAAGAATATCAGTATAGCCAAACGCGTAAATTGCAATTGGCAGCGGATGCATTTGCCAATAGCCAAGCGGCGTTGGAATACAAATTGAAAGAGCAAGCGCTTGCTAAAGAAAAAGATTGGGAAAACCGTCGTCAGTTACAAGCTAAGCAAGCCCCGCAGTTAGAAAAAGCTCGTGAAAAAGTAAATGGTTTAGAAGAAAAAATTAAACAGGAAAGCCAAAAAGCCCGTGAAAAAGCCATTGAAAACGTTTTAAAAGACGCCAAACTCGATGCGGCATTATGGGAGAAAGAGCAAGCCGCGAATATTGAGGTATATGAACTAAAAATCACAACCTTAGAAAGCAGTATTCAAGAGAATAACACGCAAATTGGCGAGTTAATGGCGCAATTAAATGCGGCATTAGAACGCGTCCAAAGTTTGGCAGCTAACGCAGTCAGCGGAAATAAGTAAGCGGAGTATGAATCATGGCGAATCCTAGTTTAAAAAGTACTAAACAAGAAATTTTAGAGGCTTATGAAACGGCTGTCGGCGAGTTAAACCAAGTGAAAAAAGAATTAACCCAAGCTAAAAAAGACATGAAAAATACGCCTGCACCAGTTAATAGCACCAGTGCTAAGGAAGTATCGGCGCAGCCTGCGAAAGCATTAACCACAGTGGATGGGATTATTGCGCAACTAAATGCTTTACAAAGCCAGTTTGCGGAGTCGGCTTCGGTATTACAGCAGAATTTGACTCAAGAAGCGTTGAGCTTGCAAAGCTTACATAAGCAAGTAGCAGCTTATACCGATAATTTAAGCACGCTGCATCAAATTACAGTCAATGACCAAGCGTTGCCTAACGTGTTAATGCAATATGAGAGCAGCGCAGAACAGCAACAGCTTGAATTAGCGACACAAAAAAAGATCTTAAGTGAACAGTTGGCGAGTTTGCGCCAAGCGTGGGATAAAACCCAGAAGGAGCATATACAAAGCCAGCAAGAGGCGGAAAAAGCCTTAAAAAAGCAACGTGAACGTGAGAAAGAAGAATATGAATATGCGTTTGATTTGACGCGTAAACAGGCTGAAAACCAATTTACTCAGCAACAAAAAGCGCAAGCTGATGCGTTAAAAGCCTTAGAAGAGCAAGCACATGTCGCTTGGCAAGTAACGGAAGAACTCTTAGCTAAGCAAGAAAAAGAACAGGCTGAATTACTCGAAAAGGCGGATGGCGCGGATAAAGAATTGGAAAAAGCCTTAAAACGGGCAGAGGAAGAGGGCGCGGGTATTGCCCGAGCGCAAGTGAAAACCCAAGCCGATTTATTGAAAAAGGATTATGAAGGTAAGCAACGTGTGTATGAATTACGCGTGACTGCTTTAGAAAATACGATTACTAAACAGAGTGCACAAATTCAAAGTTTGGCTAAACAGTTGAATACTACTTTACAACAAGCTCAAGATTTAGCGGTAAAAGCCTTAGAAGGCAGTGCTAATGCCAGTTCTTTTGCGGCTATGAAAGAGATTGCTTTGGAACAGGCAAAAACCGCACAGAAAGCAAAATAATAGACCCGTAAATTATAAATATAAGTTTTAAACCCTCAAAAATTGAACGTACCTTGCACATAAGGTACGTTTTTTTTTATTCCAATGCTAAGATTCTCGGAAATTTTGACTCGAGGCGGTAGGCGTGAAATTACAATTTATTTCAATAATGCTGGTGAGCTGTCTTTCCATTAGCGCTTATGCAGAAACTAGCACCGTTAAAACTAGCAAAACGCTGGTTAAACAGACTTCAATAAGCAAAACACTGAGTACTAAGACAAGCACGGTTACAAAAGCTGTACCAGCGGCAAATTTATTTAAGTCGCCTATAAGCTATTTGCGTAATAAGCAGTGGGATATTGGTCTAGTCGCAACGGCTACCCAAACCCCTTATGTTGGCGGTGATATGGTCGTAAGTGCGCGCCCGATTGCGCGCGCGGCAGATGGTTTTGATATTCCGGGTGTGTCATGGTCATTTAGTAAGCAACCTAAACGTGAGATTTATTTAGGGGCGGCGTTAGATGAATGGGATCATAAACGGGGTGATTCTGCACAATTGAAAGATATGCACGATCTTAAACAAGCGGCTAATGTCCGCTTGGGGGCGACTTGGAAACAGCCTAAAGGCGTGACTAATTTAGAAATTGGGCAAGATGTACGAGCGCACAAAGGGCAGCAGGCTAAAGTTCGCTTTACGTATAATCCAGAACCTTATGAGGCTCAGTTACGCCCTTACGTTGAAGGACAATGGCTGTCCAGCAAAATGGCGGATTATTACGTGGGTGTGAATGCGGATGAAGCCAAAGCGGGACGTCCTTCTTATGAGGCAGGTAATGCGTTTGCATTAAAAGCAGGCTTAAAATATGAGCGCCCTCTAACCCAACGCATTACCTTAAATGCAGGTTTGGATGGTACTACTTATAGTAAGGAAATTACTGATAGTCCTATTATTGCGCGGGATGTGGTATGGGGTACGTATGCGGGCGCAACTTATCGCTGGTAAATGAGTGCGAAGTCGCAAAGTCATTATCACGCCATTTATGCCATTGTTAGGCAAATTCCTTATGGCAAAGTCAGCACTTACGGTGAGATAGCCAAGCGCGCAGGTTTACCTAAGCATGCACGTTTAGTGGGGTATGCCTTACATGCTTTGCCTGCTGATACGGATATTCCGTGGCATCGGGTAGTGAATGCGCAAGGCGTGATTAGTTTACAGCGTCTAGATGAAGCGTTTGGTCTAAACCAGCGTTATTTACTTATGCAAGAGGGAGTGATATTTAATAATAATGGATCTATAAATTTAACTTTATATAAATGGAGTTAAAGCTTTATATACAATTATGTAAAGGTTTATTTTTATACAAATTCAATACAGTGTAACATGAAATTAAGAATATAAAGCTGTATTAAATCAAAGAAGTGAATTCAAGGTTGACTATGGGGCATATGTTTAACCAAGTAACGTATGTGATTTCATTTCATACATTGCGTTATATTTATTGTATAAATAATGCAATGTATAGCTGGCGAGGAGCATACGCTTAATGCGCATTTTATTAGCGGATGATCATGATCTATTTCGTGAAGGTTTTGCTTTGGTCATTCAAACACTGTTTCCACAAATACAGGTGATTGAACAAGTAGCAAGTTGGCAAACTTTACGTGTAGCAGCTCAACAACAAGTGTGGGATTTAATTATTCTTGATTTATGTATGCCCAGCGATCAACGTTGGGATGTAGAATTAGAACAATTATGTGTAATACAACAAGGCACAACTAAACAAATCTTGAATATTTGTGTGGTAACCTCTTCAACCTCAGCACGAGATATGCAATTGAGTTTTCAGTTGGGTGTGCGGGGTTATTTCTCAAAAATAAGTGATTTACAGGAGGTTAAAACGGCCTTACACAAGGTGTTAGCAGGGCAAGTCTATATGCCAAGTTCGGTTTGGGGAATTTCTGAGAAAACTAATGGTCAAATTTTAGTAACCGAACGTCAGAAACAAGTGTTAAATTTATTGGCATTAGGTAAAAGCAATAAACAAATTGCCCAACAACTTGGGGTTAGCGAAAGCACAATTAAACGTCACGTATACAATATGTATAAAATTATGTCGGTCAATAACCGAGTAGAGGCTATTGATTATGCGCGACAACGGGGTTTGATTTTGAACTGAGCTATACCTTGTTTACCCACACATTAAAATGAATAATTGGTATAAAATTCAGATGCCTAATACTAACTATTGGCTGGAAGGCTTAGCGGAGCAGTTAAATCCTCAGCAGTTAGGACATTTTCTGCAAAAAGCTATACCTGAGTTGCAACAAGAGTATCAGTTGTTAGATCAGTCGCTAGAGCAGGGTGACTGGGCGGCGGCTAGCAAAACTGCCCATAAATTGGGTTCGCTTAGTAAATTATTGGGTATGGAAGCCGTGTCATCTTATTTACTAAAAATTACTGAAGCTCCCCATGAACAGTTACAAACGGCTGCATTTCGTTTAAAACTACAAAAAGCCTATGCACAAGATTTACGTTTATTGGAACAACGTAAACGGGCGGTTTGTGATGCCTAAATTGCCCTCTATCTAATACGCTATATTGGTTTGTCTGGCGTATTTTTCCAGAATCCTTGCTTGTTTCCTTTGTCTTAAGAGAAGCCCTTGCAACTGTCTAATGAAGATAATCTGCGATTGAATGTGCTATTAGCTCAAGCGCCGCACGCCATTCGTATTAATGAAGCCACGATGACGCTGTATGCATTAACGGCTAAAGGCGAAGCGAAAATTAAGCTGAATCCAACGGTACGTGATGAGCAGTACTTGCGTTGGGTGCGCGAATTATTGTCGTTAAAGGTGACGGGTTCGCCGGGCGGTTATCCGGTTTTCTTAAAGCGTTGGACGCGCATGGGGCATACCCGTAATAACTTAGAACAGATGTTATTATTAGGCGAGCCAGAGGCTGTTGCGGCCGTGGTGCATGCGCCTAGTTTAAGCCATGAAGTTGGGCGGCGAGCGTGGTGGGCAAGCCCTACTGCTGAGAATGCTCGACGTTTATTGGAAAAGCCTGAGGTGGTAGCGGGTGAGTTAGGCAAAGAATTGGCTGCTTATTTACTGGAGTTTTTGCCATTTGAAGAACTGGCATTAGATGCAGTGGATAGCGTGCGTTTGTGTCTACAAGCCCAATTAATCAGCGCCGAGGAGCGCGATAAGTTATGGAATCGCACCAAACGTAAAAATCCGTTTTATGTGGGGTTTTTACATGCAGATGCCGCTTTAATTCCCTTAGCACCAAAGCCACATAAAGAACTGTCAAGTTTAAGTCAGCTCACCAGCCCCGATTTTGCGGATAACCCCTTTGCCCAAGCCTTTGTAAAAACGCTGAGTGCAGAGGGGCAAAATTGGCTGCGTACCTTACAATTCGCCTTAGAAAAGCCAGTGGATCAAGATGTAGTGATTTCGTTATTTATGGCGATTCAGCGCTTTTTTGCCTTGCCATTTGCCGAAGCACGGGGCGTACGTGAACTACAGACTGCGCTACAACGGGCAGAGATCTATGTAAAAGCACAGGGCTGTCATGCGAATAATGCCTTAGTTACCACTTTAACACCCAGTCAATTAAACCTCTATCAAGCCATGTTAGTACTAGCACAGTTAGGCGAAGATTCGTTAATTACCTATTTTAGTGGTAGTGACGCAGTAGGTTCGGTGATGCGTAATCAATTAAAGCCCTTGATTGAGCCTATTTTACAGCAGAGCAAACGGTTACTGAGCGAATGACAGGTTGTGATTAAATACAAAGCAATTGGCAAATCTCTCTCTTTGGCTATATTGGCATTGTGTTTTGCGTCTCTATATTCTTGAGCGCTACACTGGGGCGTTCTGCCCTGTCTAATCTTAATGTGAGGTAAGCCCCATGCCATATTATGTGTTTCGGATTACGCAACCGACCCAATTGATAAAAAATCTCGATTTTCAACAAGCCTTTGAGAATTACAAAGCAGCGCGTGAATTAACGCGTGAGTTACGAGCGCAGCAAGCAGCGGATGATAAAGCCACTTATAAATTGGTTTTTGCCGCTAATCAATTGGAGGCTGAGGAACATTTGCAAGAGCATCGTGAGAAGCCGATTTTAATGGAGTGGGAAAAGTAGGCTATTTTACCGCATGGATGAAGAACAATTTCGCGCGGTTTACCACGAAATCAATGCGCAACGTTGTGTATTTGAAAAGGCGATTACCAATCGGCGTTGTGATTGCCAGTCTAAGCAGCGTTTTTTATTAGCAACGCGTGAAGGTATTGGTTGCGCGAATGCGGCTAGTTTGCAAGTTTGCACCGATTTTTTAACTATGTTGCGAGATAAGTCGCGTTTTGCCTTACGAGAAACGTTTATCGACGGTGTGTTACCGCATAATAAAGAATTGAAAGTGCAAGCCGGTGGCACGCTAATGTTACAAACGCTGTTACAGCCACAAGTGCCGGAGATGCAGCAAGTGCAGAATATTGCCGCTTTATTGAGGCAAGCTTTGGCAGAGTTTTCTACCCTAGACCAATTACCCTACGGTGAGTTGGTAAAAGGGGTGGTGCATTATCAAGTACGCCCGACGCGTACTCCCCGTAACCCTTAACAATATAAAGGTCAGTATGGATCGTTTTCCGATTTTTTTAGATTTAACCGGACGGGCTTGTTTAGTGGTGGGGGGCGGTAAAGTTGCCGAGCGTAAGGTGGAAAATTTATTAGCCGCTGGCGCTAAATTAAGCTTGGTTGCGCCTGAACTAACACCGGAATTACAACAGTTACTTACAACTTACTCGGTTAATTATCAAGCACGTGAATTTGCGGATGACGATATTCAAGGGCAATTTTTGATTATTGCGGCAACCAACAATGCCAAGGTGAATGCGCATGTGGCGGCATTGGCGAATCAAGTCAATATTCCAGTGAATGTGGTGGATGACCAAAGCTTAGGCAGTTTTATTGTGCCGTCGATTGTGGATCGTTCGCCGGTTATGGTAGCGGTTTCTACAGGTGGTGCTTCCCCTGTATTGGCGCGGCAGTTACGTATGCGGCTGGAAACGATGATTTCCTCGCAATGCGGTGAATTAGCCGGAATTACCGAAGAATACCGCGATATTGTGAAGCAGCGTTTAGCCGAGCCGTTGCGTAAAAGTTTTTGGGAACAAGCCCTAAAAGGTCCGTTTGCGGAATTGGTGTATGCAGGTAATGTGCAAGATGCGCGGCGTTATTTAGAGGAAATGTTAGCCACATATCCTGACGGTCAAACGATGGGTGAAGTGTATTTGGTAGGAGCTGGGCCGGGTGACCCTGACTTACTAACGTTTAAAGCTTTACGTTTAATGCAACAAGCGGATGTGATGGTGTATGACCGCTTAGTTGCCAAGTCGATTTTGGATATGGCGAATCAAAAAGCCGAGCGCATTTATGTGGGTAAGGAAAAATCTAATCACGCTGTACCGCAAGATAAAATCAATGATTTATTAGTGGAATTAGCCAAGCAGGGTAAGCGGGTATTGCGTTTGAAAGGTGGTGATCCGTTTATCTTTGGGCGGGGCGGCGAAGAAATTGAAACCTTAGCTGAGAATGGTGTGCCGTTCCAAGTTGTGCCCGGTGTTACCGCAGCGTCGGGTTGTGCGTCGTATGCGGGCATTCCCTTAACCCATCGGGATTATGCGCAATCTTGTACCTTTGCCACAGGGCATTTAAAAGACGGTACGATTGATTTGAATTGGACGCAATTAGCCCAGCCGAATCAAACCGTGGTGTTTTATATGGGCTTAACCGGCATTGAGGTTATTAGCCAAAAGCTGCAAGCATTTGGACGTTCAGGCGATACACCAGCCGCTTTAGTCGAACAAGGTACGACGCGCAATCAGCGGGTGCATATTGGCACGGTGGCAAGCTTACCAGAGTTGGTGAAATCAAGCGGCGTTCGCGCCCCAACCTTAACTATTGTAGGTGAAGTGGTGCAATTGCATGACAAATTGCATTGGTATGAACCGCAGCGGCATGTGATTGCCAGTGAATTTAGTCGTAATTTGCCAGTGGAGGGATAAACAATGGCAGAGACGCGTATTAGCTTAGAAAGCTTTAAACAGAGTTTACAGCCCGATTTTAAACAAAATATGACGGAAGGTAGCAGTTGTTCTGAAGCTGAGCCATTTGCGCTGCAAGTGATTGATGACAGCATGGAACCAGAGTTTGAGCGGGGCTGTATTATCATTATTGACCCCACCGGCGTGGTGCGTGATGGTGCGTATGTGTTTGCGGTGGATAATAAGGCTGAATATATTTTTCGGCAGTTGCGTATTGAAAACGGGCGCTATATCCTCACCGCCCTTAATGCCCACTACCCGCCGTTAGTGATTAGCGGCATTGAACAGATTGAAGGTGTCATTACGCAACGGGCGGGTAAACGGCGCTCTTATCATAAACGGTACGATTAATAAGCATGGTTATTCTGTACGGCATTGCCAATTGCGATACGGTTAAAAAAGCACGAGCTTGGTTAACAGAACGGGGTATCGAGTATCAGTTTCACGATTTTCGTAAGCAAGGTGTGAACCCGGTGCAATTACGCGCTTGGTTGGATGAATTTGGTTGGGAAACATTGGTGAATCGCAAGGGAACAACATGGCGTAAACTGCCGGAAGAAACGCGGCAAGCAATGGATGCAACGCTGGCGTTAGCCGTGATGGAAGATCAATCTAGTCTTATTAAACGTCCGATTTTAGATAATGGTCAGCGTCGTCTAGTGGGCTTTGATCCGGATAGTTACCGCCAATTATTCCAACATTAAGGATTCTGCATGTCTGCCACGCTGGATTTAGCGATTGAATTAATTTCACGCCCTTCTGTTACGCCTAAAGATGAAGGTTGCCAAAGGCTATTGGCTGAGCGTTTAGCGCCTTTAGGTTTTAAAGCCGAGCATTTACGCTTTGACGATGTGGATAATCTCTGGTTGCGTAAAGGCACAAGTGCGCCGGTATTTTGCTTTGCAGGGCATACCGACGTTGTACCCACTGGGCCGTTAGACGCGTGGACAAGCCCACCGTTTCAACCGGAAATCCGCGATGGCTTATTATACGGGCGCGGTGCGGCGGATATGAAAGGTAGCATTGCTGCTTTTACAGTGGCGTGTGAGAATTTTTTGCAGAAACACCCACAACATCAGGGTTCAATTGCTTACTTGATTACCAGCGATGAGGAAGGCCCGTCGATTAATGGTACAGTCAAGGTTGTGGAAGTGTTAGAACAACGCCAAGAGAAAATTGATTGGTGTTTAGTTGGTGAACCTTCCAGCTCCTGTTGCGTCGGTGATGTTGTCAAAAACGGACGGCGCGGTTCACTCAATGGCATATTAACCGTGATTGGGCAGCAAGGGCATGTGGCTTATCCACAATTGGCTGATAATCCGATTCATCGTGCCGCGCCCGCTTTAGCTGAATTAGTCAGTATTGAATGGGATAAGGGTAACGAATTCTTTCCACCGACTAGCTTTCAAATTTCTAATATTAAAGCGGGTACGGGGGCGAATAATGTTATTCCGGGCAGCATGCGGGTGGAGTTTAATTTTCGCTTTTCGACCGAGCAAACTGAAGCTGGTTTACGCACACAAGTGGAAGCCATTTTTAATCAATACGGCTTTCAGTATGATTTGCAATGGAGCTTATCCGGTCACCCGTTTTTAACTGAACGTGGCGCATTAGTGGATGCTGGAGTACAGGCAATTCAAGCTGTCAATGGATTAAACACTGAATTATCCACTTCGGGCGGTACATCTGATGGGCGTTTTATTGCGCCTACCGGTGCGCAGGTGATGGAATTAGGCCCTGTGAATAAGACGATTCACAAGGTAAATGAGTGCGTCTCAATCGAAGATTTAGACGCACTCACTGTTATTTATGAAAAGATACTTGAGCGATTACTGCTTCCTCAAATGTAAGGAAGCAAAAAGATGTTTATTTAAACGTTTTACGCGGTCGCCCACGCTTGCGTTGGGTGATTTGCCCTTCCGTTAATTCTGCATCGGCCCAGTCTGTTAAACTTTTGTGAATATGTTCCGCCACAAGGCGCAACCTATCTTCCAAGGCAGTACGGTAAAAGCTTTCACGTTGCTCACTTAAGCGCAAGGCTTCTTGTAAGTCTTGCACATCTTCTTGGTATTTTTGCTCTAAATGCTCCAGTTGCTGTCGTAAAGTTTCTACTTTACTAGTTAATTCTTCCCGCAATTTACGCTTCTCTTCTGCGGCTTGTTGTCGAACTGCACTCAAACTACCCGAAACAGCACCTTTAGGTCTTCCTCGCCCACGCTTGATTGGCGTGATTGGGTTGGCTGAAGACTGCGTGGTAATGTCGCCAGATAATCCGTGATTGTTCCCATTGGCTGGGTGAGGAGCCATCCCTATATAATTGATTCTCATTCTTACTCCTACATCAAGAATGATGAAACTTCGCTAAACACTAAATCGCATTTTCATTATGTAAGCCTTGATAAAAAAATCAAGCTTATGACAGGCGCTATCAAGGATTTGTTGACTTAAATGGTATAATTTGAACATGTGATTAATAATATAGCAGCATACTCTATGCGGTTTCAAGTGAAGTCTAATAGTCGCTATAGTAGAAATCTGTTATAATTCTCCCTTTCCCTTTGATGTGATCTAACAATAATGACGGCCAATTTCGCCAAGGAAATTCTCCCAGTTAACCTCGAAGATGAAATGCGTCAGTCTTATTTGGACTACGCCATGAGTGTCATCGTCGGGCGTGCTTTACCCGATGTGCGCGATGGTATGAAACCTGTACACCGACGTGTGTTATATGCGATGAGCGAATTAGGGAATGATTGGAATAAACCCTATAAAAAATCCGCCCGCGTCGTCGGTGACGTTATCGGTAAATACCATCCTCACAGTGATGTAGCAGCATACGATACGATTGTGCGTATGGCTCAATCTTTTTCCTTGCGTTATATGTTAGTTGATGGGCAAGGTAACTTTGGCTCAGTCGATGGCGATGCGGCCGCTGCCATGCGCTACACCGAAGTACGCATGTCCAAATTAGCCCATGAACTTCAGTTAGATATTGACAAAGAAACGGTCGATTTTGTTCCCAACTATGATGGCAATGAACGCGAACCCGCCGTTTTTCCCACTCGAATTCCGAATTTATTAATTAATGGTTCATCCGGTATTGCGGTTGGTATGGCGACCAATATTCCACCGCATAATCTAGCCGAAACCATTAATGCCTGTTTAGCCTTATTGCTCGATCCGGAACTCGACATTAATGATTTAATGGAGTATTTGCCCGGTCCCGATTTTCCGACCGCCGGTTTAATTAACGGGGCGCGGGGTATTCGTGAGGCTTATCGTACAGGCAAAGGGCGTATTTATGTACGGGCGCGTGCCGAGGTAGAGGTCGACGAACGCACAGGGCGCGAAACCATTATTGTGACCGAATTACCGTATCAGGTGAATAAGGCTCGCTTGCTGGAAAAGATTGCCGAATTAGTCAAAGAGAAAAAGCTTGAGGGTATTTCAGAGCTGCGTGATGAGTCCGATAAAGACGGCATGCGTATGGTGATTGAACTCAAGCGTGGTGAATCTGGCGAAGTGGTATTGAATAATCTGTATAAGCAAACGCAAATGCAGAGCGTGTTCGGTATCAATATGGTGGCATTGCTAGACGGTCAGCCTAAATTACTCAACTTAAAAGAAATTCTAGAAGCTTTCTTACGTCACCGGCGCGAAGTGGTGACTCGCCGTACCATTTTTGAGGTGCGTAAAGCGCGTGAGCGGGCGCATATTTTAGAAGGCTTGGCAGTGGCTTTATCGAATATTGATGAAGTAATTGCATTGATTAAAGCAGCGGCAAACCCCAGTGAAGCGAAAGCAGGTTTAATCGGGCGCGAATGGCAACCGGGTATCGTTAGCGAAATGTTAGCGCGTGCAGGTGCGGATACGTGTCGTCCGGATGATTTAGCCGAACAGTTTGGGTTACGTGATGGGGGGTATTGGTTATCAGAAGCACAAGCGCAAGCTATTTTAGAGCTGCGTTTACATCGCCTAACCGGTTTAGAAAAAGATAAAATCATAAATGAATATCGTGAACTGTTAGAGCGAATTGCTGATTTATTAGAAATTTTGGCAAACCCGGATCGTTTATTGCAGGTGATTCGCGATGAGTTAATGTTGATCAAAGACACTTACGGCGATGCCCGTCGCACCGAAATCAATGTGGTTGGCGAAGATTTAAGTATGGAAGACTTAATTGCCGACGAAGAAGTGATGGTGACACTCTCTCACGAAGGCTATGCCAAGGCGCAAACCTTGGATACTTATCGGGCGCAAAAACGCGGGGGGCGTGGCAAAGCGGCGACCAATATGAAGGAAGAAGACTTCATTGAAAAGCTTTTTATTGCCAGTATGCACGATACCTTATTGTGCTTTTCAAGCCGCGGTTTGATTTATAAGCTGAAAGTTTATCAGTTACCGATGGCAGGACGTGCGTCACGCGGTAAACCCATGGTGAATTTACTGCCTTTAGAAGAAGGCGAGCGCATTAATGCAGTGCTGCCAATTCGTGAATACGCCGAAGATAAATATATCTTAATGGCAACCTCACAAGGCACGGTTAAGAAAACCGCTTTGGTTGAATTTGCTAATTTAAAAAATAAAGGCATTAAAGCGATTAACTTACGCGATGGCGATAAGTTGGTGGATGTGGCGTTAACGAACGGTGACAATGATGTCATGTTGTTTAGTACCACGGGGAAAGCGATTCGTTTCCATGAAGGCGATGTAACCGTGGTCGGGCGTTCTGCGCAAGGGGTGCGTGGTATGCGTTTAGAAGAAGGGCATGAAGTTAATGCACTGATTATTGTCGGAGAAGGTGAGTTATTGATTGCTACCGAAAACGGTTACGGCAAACGGACTCGTGTCGATGAGTTTTCAGCCCAAGGGCGCGGTGGGCAAGGTGTGATTGCCATTCAAACTTCTGAACGTAATGGCAATGCGATTGGCGCGGTACAAGTCTTAGATACTAGCCAAATTATGTTGATTACCAATGGTGGCACATTGGTGCGAACCCCTGTTGCAGATGTGTCGATAGTGGGGCGCAATACGCAAGGCGTGACGTTAATTCGCTTGAATGATGGTGAAAAATTAGTGCAACTTGCGCCAATTTTGAGTGAAAACGGTGACGCTTGTTTAGAAGATGAGAATGAAGCAGCGGTTGAATAACTCGGCTGGTTAGTTAATTGAAAGAGGGAGCAAATGCTCCCTTTTTTTATATACCAAACACTTCGCGCTGTAGACCGTTTAATTTGACTAAACGGGCATTAAGATTCAATTCAATGCCCCGCCAAATGGCGGCTTGTCCGGCTTCGGTTTGTACATACGGCAATAACGCATCTTCGGTCATTTTTGAGTGTTCAATATCCAACGTAATATGTGAACTAAACAACTCTAAATCATCGGCACTAATACCCGGTACAGTGCTTAAACCGCGTAACAATATTTCGTAATACGGTGGAATCGGCCATTCACCGGCAATGCCCACGGCGGCGACCGCTGCTAACCAATCGCTGCCTTGGGACAAGCGCATCATGGTGTCGATATAGCCTTGAACTTCAGGAATAATCGGTGGATTGTCGATTTGCGTTTGAGGAATATCTAATGCGTACAAGCATTTGCGATAAACCGCCATGTGTGAACGACTGGGGTCGCCATTGCCGTATTCATCATGCAGAATTTGCGCGAGCACGAATTGGATTTGCTCGTCTGGCGTTACACCCAAAGCACAGGCTTGATAAAGCCGCGTGCGTAGAATATGTGGGTAATACAGCAAAGCAAAACGTTGGGCTTGTTCGCGGGTCAGCGGCTTTGCGACAAATCGTTGTAAGAATGGATGGTTAAGAAAAGGGTGCGCCATTACCCGCGCTTTTAAATCATCCATAAATTGGCTTGCATACATGGGTTTACACTCTTGCTAGTTCAGTGATTAACCTTGCACTCTAGCACTAATGGCTTAGGGCTGCGTATCTACCAAGCGGTATAAGCGTCTATTTCAGTTCCATATTGTTTGCATAATTGCGGCAAATTTATTACGCATTCTGCGTGTAATCTTCACTTCATGGAAAGAGTAGAGCGGCTCAACCCTAAATAAATAATTTGAGGATTACTTACATGAAAAAAGCATTAATAGCATCTGCATTAATCGGTTTATTAGGCGCGTCAGTAGCATTTGCAGGTCCCGGTGATAAAGATTGCGGTGGCGGTCATCATCGTGGGCATGGCGGTAAAGGCGGCCCCGGCATGCGGGTTGAGATGTTAAAAGATAAATTAACTTTAACAGATCAACAAGTTACGGAAGTTGAAAAAATTATGCAAGAGCAGCGCAGCAAAATGGATGAACTGCGTAAGCAAATGCAAGAGCAGATGAAAGCCAATCGTGATGAAAGTGAAAAACGCATTGCGGCTTTATTGACACCAGAACAAACCACTACTTATCAAAAAATGCAGGAAGAACGCCAAAAACGCATGGAAGAGCGTCGTGCAGAAATGCAAAAACGCCTAGACGACGGTAATAGCTGGTTCTAATTTTTTGCCTCACCTTTTCATTTCATAGCAGCTCTCTTGGGGTTAGTACCTACCCACGACTGGCAACAGTTGTGGGTTTTTTTATGGGCAATACGGAATGTGAAGAAATCATAGTATGATGCGCCTTCACACTGATTAAGAACAAAATAGAGGAGCGTCATATGCCAGTTAGTAGTTTTAATCCGCCGATTCGCAGTTTATTAGGTCCAGGTCCATCTGATGTGAGTCCACGTGTATTGCAAGCGATGGCACGCCCGACAATTGGGCATCTTGACCCTTTATTCGTCGGCATGATGGATGAAGTTAAACAGATGTTGCAATACGCCTTGCAAACCCGTAACGAATTAACCATGCCGATTTCTGCACCGGGTTCTGCTGGGATGGAAGCCTGTTTTGTTAACTTGGTCGAACCGGGTGATAAGGTCATTGTTTGCCAAAATGGGGTATTTGGCGGGCGTATGCAAGAAAATGTGCAGCGTTGTGGCGGCACGGCAGTAATGGTGCAAGACGAGTGGGGCAAGGCAGTTGATCCACAAAAATTAGAAGATGCATTAAAAGCCAATCCCGCCGCAAAAATCGTTGCTTTTGTGCACGCTGAAACTTCGACGGGCGCACAATCTGACGCTCAGACCTTAGTTAAATTAGCACATGATTACGGTTGTTTAACCATTGTGGATGCTGTTACATCCTTGGCAGGTACGCCCTTAAAGGTTGATGACTGGCAAATTGATGCCATTTATTCCGGTTCACAAAAATGTTTGTCATGTGTTCCCGGTTTATCGCCGGTGAGCTTTGGTGAGCGCGCAGTTGAGAAAATTAAACAACGTAAAACCAAAGTACAAAGCTGGTTTTTAGATATGAATTTGGTGATGGGGTATTGGGGCGGTGGGGTGAAGCGGGCTTATCACCATACTGCACCGATTAATACCTTATATGCCTTACACGAATCGTTAGTTATGTTGCAAGAAGAGGGTTTAGAAACCGCTTGGCAACGACATGCCTTGCATCATCAAGCGTTAAAAGCAGGTGTTGAAGCAATGGGGCTGCAATTTGTGGTGGATGAAGCGCATCGCTTACCGCAATTGAACGCGGTTACCATTCCAGCAGGTGTTGATGAAGCTGCGGTACGTACAGCCTTGTTAAATAATTACAGCATGGAAATCGGCGCGGGTTTAGGCGCACTAGCCGGTAAAATCTGGCGGATTGGCTTAATGGGATTTGGCAGTAATCGTAAAAACGTGTTGACCTGTTTGGGGGCGTTGGATGCGGTTTTAAGCGAAATGCATGCACCGATTAACAGCGGCAAAGCCGTTGCAGCAGCGCAAGCTCATTACGCTACTGCTTCAGTTTAATAACCTAAATGGATAGCGGGCTGATATAACGGTCTGTTATCCAAATATACCTGATTGTTTTGGAGACGTAGGCGACCGTCTACAAACCATTTCACCACGCGGGGATAGATAATATGCTCTTGGGATAATACCCGTTGCGCTAACGATTCGGGGTTATCGCTCGGCAACACAGGCACTCGCGCTTGCATAATGACAGGTCCACCGTCTAATTCGGGCGTGACAAAGTGTACGCTTGTCCCGTGTTCTTTTGCCCCGTCTTCTAGCGCCCGTTCATGCGTTCGCACACCTTTATATAAGGGCAATAGTGACGGGTGAATATTAAGCAAGCGCCCTTGATAATACTGCACAAATTCTGGGGTCAGAATGCGCATAAAGCCCGCCAATACCACTAAATCGGGTTGGTAACGTTCAATATGCTGCATGAGTGCGGTATCAAAACTTTGCCGATCTGGAAAATAGCTATGTTCTAAAATCTCACTGGGAATACCAGCGGCGTGGGCGCGTTGTAAACCATAAGCATTGGCTTTATTGCTAATCACCGCTACCACTTCGCCCGCAATATTACCCCGCGCACATGCGTCGATTAAAGCTTGTAGATTGCTACCACTACCAGAGATTAATACTACCACCCGGCGTGGTAGTGCAGGTTCTGCATCATTCGACATAGCTAACGAATGGCGCTTCGCTGTCGGCAGCGGCTAACGTGCCAATTTGCCATGCATTAATATTTTCTAAGCGACAATCATTGATAATATGTTCCGCTTGGTCGGCAGGCACAGCTAACACCATACCAATACCGCAGTTAAAAGTACGCAGCATTTCATCTTCAGGCACATTGCCATTGGCTTGTAACCATTGGAAAATTGCCGGACGTGGCCACGCTTTCAAATTAATTTTGGCTTGTGTACGCGGTGGCAATACGCGTGGTAGATTTTCGGTAATCCCACCGCCGGTAATATGCGCAATGGCGTGTAAGTCATAGCGCCGCATTAAATTGAGTACCAACTTCACATAGATGATGGTGGGTTCTAATAAGGCTTGCCCTAAAGTTTTGCCTTCAAGGGGGGTGTCTAATGGCGTTTGGTTCACTTCTAAAATTTTGCGAATCAGTGAATAACCATTTGAATGCGGGCCACTTGAGGCTAAACCGATTAATACATCGTTACGACTAACGCGGGAGTGATCTACGATTTTATCACGTTCCACCACACCCACGCAGAACCCGGCTAAATCAAAGTCATCGCCTTGATACATACCCGGCATTTCTGCCGTTTCACCACCTGCCAAAGCTGCGCCAGCTTGTAAACAGCCTTCTGCAATGCCGCTGATGACTTTGGTTGCGACTTCAACTTCCAGTTTGCCGGTGGCGTAGTAATCTAGGAAAAATAAGGGCTCAGCACCGCTGACTACAATATCATTGACACACATTGCGACTAAATCTATGCCGATGGTATCGTAATGTTTGCTATCAATAGCTAACTTTAATTTTGTTCCAACCCCGTCTGTTCCTGAAACGAGCACGGGGTGTTTGTAATGCGCAGGAATCGACATCAACGCGCCAAAACCACCTAAACCGCCCATTAACTCGGGGCGTTTGGTACGTTGTGCTAAAGGTTTAATACGTTCTACTAAACTATTGCCAGCATCAATATCAACGCCAGCGTCACGATAAGTCAAAGAGGGTTTGTTTGCGTTCATGCAGCCTGTTTCTATTGCAGACGAAAAAGAAACGCGCAGTGTAGCATAGGCGGCTAACAGCGCACAGAAAGAAAGTTACAAAATTTTTTAGAAAGCACTGGCAATTGCCAAAACTTTTCAGTAATATTTGCGTCCTTCGGAGAGCTGGCTGAGCGGTCGAAAGCGGCGGTCTTGAAAACCGTTGAAGGGTGACCTTCCGGGGGTTCGAATCCCTCGCTCTCCGCCATATATATCAAAGGGTTGTAGTGTTTTAACATTACAACCCTTTTTTATTTTTAGGTATTTTGGTGCACTTTTGGTGCAATTCCCGGTTAGTTTTCAGACATATTCGCCATGCGATGGGCTAATTCTTCAGCTTTTATGTGCATATAAACATTAAATGCTGTTAATGTTTTGTGTCCTGTCATCCGCATAATTTCGGGTAGTTCAAAACATTTTGATTCAACTAAGCGGCTGGTGGCTTCTTTTCTGAGGTCATGTAAGCGCAAATTGCGAATGCCCGCTTGTCGGGTTGCTGCGCGAAAGGCTTGGGTGAGCATGTCGGGTGAGAACTTAAAGACATTATCGTGGGTTTGGGGTTGACGCGCTAAGATTTGTGCCGCCAGTGGTGAGAGTGGGATGATGCGGTCCTCGCCATTTTTAGTATCTCGAATTAGAGCCGTTCGTTTATGCAAGTTAAGGTCTTGCCATTGCAGACGGCAGAGTTCACTGCGGCGTAAGGCTGTTTCGAGTAGCAATAAAACCGCGTCACTGTAAGGTGGTGCAAGCTCCTGTATGAGCTTTTCTTCTTCATTGTGTTTTAGTCGACGTTCACGCGCGCGTTTTTGCTTGGGGCGTTTTACATTGTCGACTGGGTTTCTGAGTTCGTACATTCCCCACTCTTTGGCCGCCGTGGCGTAAACTTGGCTAATAATGGTGAGTTCGTTGCGGATAGTGCTGGGTGATTTCCCAGCGGTTAAGCGAGCATCGCGGTATTCTGCCATTTGTTTACCGCGTATTTCGGCTAAGTACCACTCTGCTAATGGCAACTTCATCATGGCTTTGATTCGATTGGCTTCTTGTTTCGCGCCTTTTTTGGTGGGGGTTACTTCGAGTAAGTAACGCTGAAGGGCTTCAGATAGTTTGGTGGTGGTGGATTCGTCCGCATCTTGCCATTTGCCTCGGTGCATTTTGGCTTCTACTTCTGCCGCCCATATTTCAGCGTCACGTTTGGTATCGAAGGTTAAGGATACCGTCTTATAGCCACGTCTGCGCACTTGGGCACGCCAGCCATTACCGCGTTTGATGATGGTTGCCATCCGTGGCTACTCCTGTGTCAGACGCTGGTAACATTGATATGTTCAGGTACAAGGCGGGGTCTGCCCCGTCGTTTATAGGCACGCTTGCCGCCGTTACGTAACCAGTCGTCTACCGAGTCGCTTAGCCAGTAATCCCGACGACCAATACGGCCATTGGGTGGTGGGAGACTTTGGGGATCACGGCAACGTAACATGCGCACCGCTTCAGTGGTTTTGCCCAGCTTTTCGGCTAGTTGTTGTGTATACATTAAGGTGGGGGACATGGGGATTCACTCCTTTTTTAACATGGATTTTTAGACTTGGGGTCGTCCTCTGGCAATCAGTTGCAGCAATTTTTGGCGTTTACGGTCTAAATCGCTTAAGGGGGTTGAGGGGTTCGGACACCCGTCCGGACGGTTGGTGAAAGCGTCCGAACCCGCGTCCGGACGCGGGGTTAGGGGTTCGGAACGGGTTTGAATTTTGGTAATGTGATAACCGTATTTAGCTAAGACTAGGTTGATTTCTTGTAAGAGGGGTTCAAGCATGGTGAAGCACTCCGAGAATAGCTTGCTGGATTTGTTGGAGTTCCTGCTGGGCTTCCTTGACACTCAGGGGTTTTAAGAGGTGGCGGGTGCTGTTGGTATGACTGGGTTCAGAAACCAGTTCAAAGGCTTCCAGAATCACCATGACCCAATAAGGCATATCGCCACCAATGCCATAACTTTTCATTATTTGTTTCTGGCTACAGTTTATCTTAGCGGTTACCACACCTAAAAACACGTCGGCAAATTTGGGATGGGTGACGTATTTGTGCAGCAAGGAAAAATTGTTGGGATCATTGAGTTTATCGACCGCTGTTTGGGCGTCCGGACGGGTGTCCGAACCCTTGGTGAAAGCGTCCGAACCCGCGTCCGGACGAGGGCTGGGACGGTTTACCACCATCAGTTCGGGGTCAAGCTGAAGGGCGGTATTGCCTTGCATACCCCAGCGTTGTTGGACAGCAGCAGACGGGGTTAACAGGTTTTTCGGTGCACTATCATTGGCAGGCGTGGGAGGATACGGCGACGGACTAACTGCTTGCGTATTGACGTGTGCGCGGGGCGTACTGCCGTTACGGTGTGCAGTGACAGGCGCGTTATAACCAATTCGGCTATGGTGATAATCCGGGTGGGTGTGATCGTCATCTGTGCCTGTGGGGTTCAATGGGGGAGTCGGCGAGGGCTGTAAGGCGGTTGCAACCCATGTTCCTGAACCCAATAAACCGTGTGCCACAATCACCAAAATATAAATCAATGCGCCAATCAGCATGAAGAAATGGGTAATCGCTTCCACTTTGCTAAGCTGTTCGCCTTCACGTTTACCCAAATTCATGAACTCCACGATCACTTGCCATTTTTCGGAAATGACCTTATCGCTGAGTTGTTGGCTGTTGTTGCTTAGTTGGTTTAACTCGGTTTGCGTACGGGTGATTTTCTCGGTTAATGGTTTCACGCACTTGCTAACGTGTGCGGGGTTACACGCGGCCAATTGCGCTTTCAAGCTGTTTAAGGTGGCTTGTTGCGTGGCTTTACTGCTGTCGTATTCATTGGCATTGACGACAGAGGTCAGCACAGCGGTTTGTAAGTGGTTGGAACTTGCCCACATATCCACCCCAAACAACGCCACCAACAGCACGGCAGCCATGAGGCGTAATAAACCACTATGCTGCCGATTAAACAGCACCGCCGACAGCCCAATGGTTGCACCGGCAAACATGACAAACATTAACACCGCCACGGCTAAACCATTTAAACCGGGATTCACTTCGTACCATGAGGCTACGCCGTAATAACCGGTTAACACCGTGCCACCCCATGCGGTGACTTGTAACGCTAAGCGAGTATGGGGATTTGTGATCATTTGCGACCGCCTTTGCTTCCGCGCCGTTGACCTAAGACATACAACACTGCCAAACCCAACAGCACAAAGGCTAGATCCACGATGGTGTGATAGTTCAGCGTGACGTTTTTAGGCAGGTGTAGGGTAGGGAAATTCAACACGCGTACCTGTGCCGCCAGCCAAAAGCCTAAGACCGTGCCGAATAATATGCCGATTAAAAAGGTCTGTTTCATTGCTGACACTTTCCTTTTTTCTTGCAAACAATGACATACCCGTTATTGCCCTTGTGGGGGCAGTATTGGCAAGGCGGGGTGGGTTGTGTTTTGGGGTTGAGTTGCTTTAGCATTGTTAGCTCCTAAGATGAACTAACCCACAAGAGGCTCAATTCAGGTGGGTTAGGGTTGGAAGAAAAGCCGCTTGCAAGAGCGGCTTTTTTATTAACTGTTGGCTTCAGGCTTGCTTTCTTTTAAGAAAACTGCTTCAGACGTGAGGTCGCTCAATAAGTTGGCTTCATCAATGTTCTGTGGAACGATTTGCTTTAACTTAGCTTCCATTTCTTCAATGGCTTGCATTACATTTTCAATTTCATTGTTCATGAATGTTGACTCCTTAGATTAATAAAACAGTTTGAATGAACATAAAAAAAGCTGCTTGGAGAGCAGCTTCTATGAGAATTAAAAAGGAGAACGCGCTTAGCTGGGTTTAACTCATGGATTGCTAACAGTTTTAAGTTGTTCTAGTAAGCGTTGGGTTTGTTTTATAGCTTGTGCGCTATTGGATGCAGGAAACGGTGTTTCTAAATCGTAATCTGCTAATAAACGGCGGTTGTAGATATCTCGCAGAATAATACCAATACGTCTATCGTTTTTATCGCTACTCCGTTCTAATGACTGTAAAAAGTTATTATGCATTCCACCTTTTTGATGTTCTCGTGGGAGATTGATTTGAAATAAGGTGATACACGCATGATAGGCACAATAATAAGCACGGTTTGCCGCAGTGCGGTGGTGAACTTCATTATCATGATGCTGTAGCTCTTGAGCTAGCGTTAAAAAATCATCGGGAATTATGCTCATCACTTAAGCGCTAGCGGCGGAAAATGTAACATGATACCCGCCTTTTTGAAGCGCAGGTGGGTTTTTTTCCGCAAGCCGTTCGGCTAATTCAAATAACATATCAACCGGATCAGCGCCTTGAACCTTAAATTCTGTCGTGACAAAGTAGGGCGCTTCCCATTGATTCATTAGCGTGGACGTATAACTCACTGTTGCACCAAAGTCTGCAATAACCGTTTGTGCTATTGTATTGAGTTCCGATAACTCCATATCTGACAATCCGGTTGCTCTAAATAGTTGCAGGGTATTACTCAAGTCTGTTTCGATTTGTTTGTCATCAGCCAATTCAGGCAGTAATTTTAACAACTTATAATAATAAGCTTTTGCCCGATTAGGCTGTGCAGCTCTAATAGATAATTGCATACCCGTCATTAATACTTCTGGTCTGGGCGTGAACAGTAATAGATCAACTTGTTCTAAGGCTTTATTCAATTGACCTAAGCGTTCTAACGAAGTTAAGTAGTTAAAGCGATTTTCAAAGGTATTAGCAAGGCTTAAGTTGTGCTCATGATTGAGAATTGCAGCCTTTAAATCACCCTGAATAGCGGCCAATATACCAAAGATTAAATAAGCGCCTGCCAAATCAAATTGCTTCAGGGCTTTTGCATCACGTTCAATAGCACGTAATTGAAATTCATTCGGCTGCTGTAAGTATTGATTGATTCTTACAATAAAATCATCAAATTTTAGCTTAGGGATCATGAACCTTTCTTACCCCGTTGAAAACTGCTGGCACTGCCTTTGAGGCTGGCTACCTTTGATTCTATATCAACTAGCCAAAAAATAAATTTTTTTAGCCAGTTGGATATAATTCCCCGCTTGTCGTGGGATTGTGTAGCTTGCGCTAGTGAAGCGTTTGATTCGTCGGTTCGCAGAACGACGGGGTAAGCAAGCTTAGCTCTTGGTATAACACTGTTTTAACGTCTTGCATGAGGCTTCTAAAGCGTTCGAGTGGGGTTAAGTCTTCGTTGAGCTTCATATAAGCCGTCAGTAAGGCATGGCTTAATTGCGCTTGGGTTTCAAGGTCTAAGGTGGTCAAATCCGCGCCTAATTTTGCCTCCGTTTCGCTTTGATTGATGCCTAAGACGATGATGTTCTCGCAACACAGGATTTCCTGTTTAATACCAGCGCGTGTGGCTAGGCTGGTTAAGTCTTCTAACATAGTTGCTCCTTGCTTGGTTAACCTGAGGTGTCCTTCAGGCGGGGTGGGGGTGAATGAAAAGTACAGGTATAAAAAAAGCCGCTTTGGGAGAGCAGCTTTTGAAAAGTCAGTTTGGTAAAAAATTACAGATTGCGAATGATCGTAATAACGACCCCGATGATTTCAAAGTCAGTCGTATTAATAACGATAACTGGAAAATTTTCGTTAAATGAAAGCAGTTGTATGCTGTCTTTTTCTAAGCTCAATTTTTTTACTAGAAATTTGTCTTCTAAGCGAGCAATTACAATTTTTCCAGAAGTCACTTCAATTGATGTATCAACCAGTAGCTGATCGCCGTCAAAAATTGAAGCATCCTTCATGGAGTCTCCAATAACTTTTACGCAAAATGTTGCCTCTGGATTTTTGATTAAATTGCTATCAAAAGTCAGGTACTTATCAATGTAATCAGTAGGTATATAACCAGTACCGGCTGAAACCTTACCTAACACAAGGGGAATTTCATATAAGCAAATTTCCCTTGTTTTCATTTTTTCAACAATACTTTTGAGGGTGGTGGGTATCCGAATTGAATCACTTGGTGGCTTTTTATGCCGCCCTGAGCCTTTTCGCGCCCCGCCCCAATTTGGGTTTTTTCGACAGCTTTTCTTTTTAATCAAGGTTTAGAACTACTTACAACAGTGAGGGGTGTAGAATTATTATTCTTATTATTAATGTCTCGACTGTCAAGTGGTTGACCTAATAAGCCATACATTAGGTATTCAATTTCATCTAATGGTAAATTTGTTTGTTCTTTTACATACTCTTTAGTTTGTTTATTTTGCCATAAATGATTAAAAATTTGTTTCCAAACAATTGATGTTTCACGTTCAATACCTTCGGGTTCACCTTTACGATAACCACGTTTACCTAATTCGATGATTAAAGAACGATACTGCCAATCCGTTATACGTTTTAAAGTATGTAAGCGATAAGTTAATGCCATTGCGGATACTTTCCAACGTGCTTTTGCTCGTATGATATTATCCGCTGAAATAGTATAGGGTATATTGGCTAGAACATCGTGTTGTGGCATCAGAAAAGCAGAAGCAAACCGATCAGCTTCTCTTTCTAAATCTCGATCACCGGGTTTTTCATTGCTCAAGTCTTTAGGTATGGTTGTAGAGCATGGAATTTTATTAAATCGAGTACCGTGTTTATGTAACACTAAATGCCCCAATTCATGCGCCGCATCGAAGCGACTGTGTTCTGCGGTTTTAACATAACTAAGTGTAATAAATGGTATATTACCTTTCCAGAATGAGAACGCATCCACCACTTCGGTATCTTCACTAAATGACATGACCCGAACGCCTTTTGCTTCTAATAACTTAATTAAATGGGGAATCGGTTTTTCACCCAAACCCCAATGTTGTCTAAGAAGAATAGCGGCTGCTTCTGGATCTGTTTCATTGCTTAAGTCCAGTAAATCAACCTTGGGTAGGTTATAATGCTTATCTGCCCAATTTGCTAAAATGAGGCCTATGTCACCTCCGCCTAATGCAGCATCACGAACAGCTGCGGTCATACGTTTCAAGCTACGAAAGCTAACCGTTTCTCTAGCAATTTCTTCGTGATTTGGATCATAAAAGAATTTAACGGGATACCCTAAAACGTCTGCTATTTTCTGAACCGTTTCAGGACTAGGTTCATTGTAAGCACTTTCTAAACGAGAAATAGTAACCTCAGATATACCCACTTTTTCAGCTAATAGTTTACCTGTTAATTTTCGTCTCTTTCTCGCAAGCTCAAGGCGTTTAGGGTTAAAGTAATTCATAATCTCATTGTGTTTTCGGCGTAATATGAAAATCTAGACAATCATCAACATCTTGATTAGAATCATCAGTTTGTGGATGAGTTACATCAAAATCAGTATTGGCTTTATAAATAAATAAACGCTCTATGCAGTCTTTAAACTTTCCATTTACAATAATAGGGCGGGAAAGTTCTACATTGTTTTGAGCATCAATCATCAAATAATAAAGTTTTACTGTTTGTTCATCTAATCCATTAGCTTTTTTGACTTGTTCTATCGCTTCAGCATTATTATAAAAATCAAAACTAAGATGGGTGCATTGATATTCTTTTAAATTACCTTCTGCGATGTAGGTGGAACTAGTGCCTTTTTCGCTGATAGGTTGTGGGATGACAAATTCATCGCAAGCTTTAACCACGTTTTGAACTAAAATTCTTATGCCAAGTTCTGGATGAATAATGCCTGCTAGATGATTATCAGTAGCTAATTCCCAACCACCATGCCCTACAAATTTTTCTCTCAGAAATAGGTTTCCCTTTCTATATATCGCATCTCCCCGAGAGCCGGGTACGTCAAAATCCGTAATAGTATTACGTGCATATAGGGTCATATGTATAACTTCAAGTAGATCAGTTAAGTTTAAATTTAATTCCAAAAGTCGTTTAGGAACTTTGTCTGTATCTACTACAGTATTCAGCAAACCACTAATACTAATATTAACCTGAGTTCGATGTAAGCAAGTAGCAGCCTTTTGTGGAATACTTCATGGGATAACCACATCCTAAAATTACCCACGCAAGGCTGCTACCCTGATGTTAACACGACTGTTCTGCGAGATAGATGATTTTTGCCAAGGCTTTTTACCGCATTGGAAAGCGAGTGTATTAGAACCCCCGACCACCCGCCCAAAGCGGAATCGTCCGTGTGGTTTAAGTCTGAGTGAAGTGATGACGATTTGGGTACATTACCATCAATCAGGCTATCACACCTTCAAGTGGTATTACCTCAAACATGTTCAAGTCTATTTGAAGTCGGCTTTTCCTCAGTTGCCCAGTTATCAACGGTTTATTGAGCGCGTTCCCGATGTATTAGTGCCGCTGACGCGGTTCATGCAATCCCGCTGTGAAGCCAGTCGCGGAATTGCCTTCATTGACTCCACCCCCTTACGCGTCTGTGACAATATTCGGATTCCCCGTCATAAGACCTTTGCCAATACCGCAGGACGAGGGAAGTCATCCACCGGCTGGTTCTATGGCTTCAAGCTGCATCTCGTGGTGAATGATCAAGGTGGTATCGTGTCCTTTGCCTTAAGTGCGGGTAATGTCGATGATCGCCAACCCGTTCCCACCCTGATGAAATCCGTGGTTGGCAAAGTCTTTGGGGATGCAGGCTATCTCTCTCAGGCATTGGCTCAACAACTCGCTCAGCAAGGCATTGAATGGATTACCTCGTTACGGAAAAATATGAAACAGGTCGTGCGTTCTACTTTCGATCAATTGCTCTTGCGTAAGCGTTTTATCATCGAAACCATTAACGATCAGTTGAAAAATCAATCGCAAATTGAGCATTCTCGCCATCGTTCACTGCCTCATTATGTCGCTCATGTCATCGCCGGGCTTATTGCGTATTCCTATCAAGCGAAGAAACCCTCATTGAACTTAAATATCAATGCGTTAGCCATACTCTAATGCTATGCCTTACGTCGAACTCAGGTTAATATTATGTTTGGTACTCATTAACAGAACCTTATGTTAATAATTTGAACCGCTATTGTGGTTGAAATTATTAACATGAACAAGAGCAATACTAGGACTTTTGTTTGATTTTGTCTATACTTGAAAATTGTATATATTCCAAGATTAATATAAAAATATTTATTATCAATAATTTATATGAATATGTTTTGTGAATAAATAGTTTTTGAGGAATTTTAAGCCCTTTCAACTGCAAGCAGGGAAAGGGCTTTCTTTCACTACCTTAAGGCAGCTACTTCCGTTGTTTCTGCTACGGGGCACGGTATACACACCCCGTTTACCAAATTGTTAAAGAAGGAAAGTTCCTGATGAACTTTGATTTGTTTTTAAGGAATTTAGTCCTTATTAAGTGTAAAATCAAGGATTTTTTTCCTTCTTATAGGATTATTATGCTAAAGAACGCTAAAGAAACTTACTTCATTTCCAGAGTTGGAATTGATGAAGTGTGCGATATACTTAACTAAAACCACGATAAGAGTTTTATTATGGGCATTGATAAATTGGCAACATTGCCAATATATTTTCAAGTAATGTTAGCTTGTGGCTATTTAGGTTATGTGATTGCTCGGCAAGGATTCCGACGTAATGAGCAAATGGCGGATCAATTATTTGGCGCAATTATTTTTGGTTTACCTGCCTTACCTGCATGGTTTTTGACCTTAGACATTACCCAGAATATTCCACTTGCAGCAAGCGTCTCTTTTATATTTTGTGTGATTTTTGCTATATGGTGGCGTGTTGCATTAGCTGAATTGTGGGTTAGTTTTGCCCATAAACGACGTATCAGTAATGAGGACGGTCAAGGCTATGTTCTTGATTATTTAACGCAAAATACTTCACTTTGTCCGACACAAATTACAGTGTATTTGAAAAGTGGTGAGAAATTGTTTTGCGAAAATATGCAAGCCTTTCAACATTCTGCCATTGATGCACCCATGCGTTACGATACGGCTGGAAACATTGCGTTGTTTGTTACCCACGAGTGGAAGAATGACGTTTGGACACCCATTGAAAATATAAGTATGGAACAATGGGGTGATCTACTAGTTTATATTCCAGTTTCAGAAATTATTCGTATTGAAACTCGGTACATTAATTTAGATAAACCTTAGGTTTAGGGGGAGGTGTTGACGGGATATTAGTGCGTTGTGGTGGGCGTGCTGTGTAATCATCTCGATTTGACATAAATTTCCTTATTTTTTGGGTGGTGGCGGTGGAGTAGTAGGGCGTATAGGCATTTGAGGAGGTCGAGTACTGCCTCCTACATCTGGTTCTATTACAATTAATAATTCTTTCATAACCTTATGTTTATAAAATAGTTTTAGTTTCTAACGATCTTTTCTGGCATTGCGTATCTTTTCAGCCTGAACGGGGTCACTTTCAGCAATATGAAATAAGACGAAATCTAAAATAGATTTTCGTTTCTCATCCGAAATGTTTTCAAAAGCGTTAAAAAGTTGATAGCCCTGAGCTGTCATGCGCATCAATGGAGTTTTACCTACGACGGTAAAATCAAAGCCATCTACCCATAACATCCATGTTGCAACCTCAAATGCCTCAGCTATCGAATCTAATACTTTCAAGGTTGGGTTTGGCAATGTATCGACAGCCAATAAATTATTGATAGTTTTCTGATCTACCCCCGCTTTTTTTGCTAGGGCATTTTCACTTGGCACTGAATCACGCGCCATTAGCTGGCGGATGTTAGTGCGGATAATGTCAATTTGCTTTTGGTACATTTCTGAAATTATCCCTAACTTTGTTCAGAATAGTTCTTGACTTTATAAGGAATTAAATCCTATGCTTTATGTATGAATATTATTGACCAGCAGTTCTATTTTATCGTTGCAGCATTACAGCCTTACTCCTCCAGCTTGGAGCGTGCCCGTATTGCCCACGAATTAGGAATTTGTGAGTCCACTATTGCGAAACTTAGGGATGGTCGCGCTACTAATCCCACGCGTTCCGTCATGAGTAAGTTAAGTGATTATTTGTTATTCAACAGCAATGTAAATCAAGAGGCTATGCAAGGGGAATTGAAAAAGACTTATGAATATAAAGTGAGGTCAATACGGCAAGGAACGCTAATAGCTGAATAAAAGGACAACAACTAACGATTTTTGCGGTTTAGGTGCAGGGGATGAAGCAGGAAAAAGATCAATCTGATTTGGGAAACGCGGCTTGGAGTGCTTGCAGTCGTTTGGTGAAGATTCGTAGCACGATCCACAAAATGGTGGCTGAGCCGAGAAATACCATTTTGGCGATGGTGTATCTGGTAATGGGGTCGTTTGATAAGGCTTCCGTTGTGAATAGGAACAAGTACCCGATGAGTACCAACCAGTACACCACATTGGAAGCAAGTATTTTTATTACGTTGACGAGTTTACTGACGATTTTGCTGTCGCTTTGGATGGATACCGTCATAGCAACTTCTAACACAGTGTTAGGGCTGCTTTGGCTTTGTGCCTTGTTGCTACAAGGTGTGTTGTTGTTTCGCGTGATTCAATGCTTACGGATGTAATGACATGAATACGCGGAATAAAAAAAATGCCGATGTAGGCTGCAACCTAGGCATCGGCAATACTTAAAACGTAAGGTGATAGTATGACTAAAAAATTTGTAACTTTAAATAGAATAGAGCATAAAACTTTTGTGTCTTATCGCTCTTTGAGTGCGATTTTTGGTTTTCAAAGCGAAGATGCGTTCTATGATGCGTTGTATCGGGTGTTTAACCAAAGCCCCGCGATTGCCAGTCTTTATTTTAATGCGTTGCTGGAAGATGCAGAAACCAACGAGGTTTGGTTGGATGCGTCGGCTTGTCTTTATCTGAAAAAATTCCTGTCTATGCCTGCCACTCAGGTGGAAACCTTTGAGTTGTTGCTGACAACCTTACGCGCTAACGAAGCGTTGGAGGTTGCGGCATGAACGCGCCTTTATTTGATGATTTACGTGTGCCGCCTTATAGCCTCGAAGCCGAACAGGCGGTGTTGGGTGGTTTATTAATTTCCGGTCGCGCTAATGATTCGAGTGCGTGGGCTGTGGCATCCGGTTTGCTGATCGAGGAGGATTTTTACCGCCAAGATCATCGCTTGATTTTCCGCGCCATTGCGACCTTAGCCAGCCAGAACCATCCGCTTGATATTTTGGTAATTCAGAACTGGTTAGCGACGCATAACGAGTTGGAGAATGCGGGTGGCTTTGCGTATTTGGTAACGCTGGTTAGAGAAACCCCTAGTGCCGCGAATATCCGCGCTTATGCAGAAATCGTGCATGAGAAAGCCATGTTACGGGCGGTTTTGCAGACTTGCGCTGAGTTAAGCGATGCGGTGTATAGCAAAGCGGCGGATTCTAAAACTTTGGTGGAGCGGGCGGTTCAGTCGTTTTTTACCTTAGAGACGAAAGGCACACGTGGCTTAAAAAGCTTTACGCCATTGAAGGCGATTTTGCGCAAGTTATTGCCGATCTTGGAAGAACGTTCTGCCTCGGATAATCCGATTATTGGTGAGCAAAGTGGTTTAACAGAACTCGATAAAGCGTTATCGGGGTTTGAGGATAACAAGCTGTATATCGTGGCCGCTCGTCCACGCGTGGGTAAAACCACGTTAGCCATGACCATTGCAGAAAACTTTGCGTTAAATGGTAAGCCGGTGGCGTTCTTCTCGCAGGAAATGTCAGAACTCAATTTAGGCGAGAAGATTCTTGCGTCGCAAGGGCGCGTGGATTTTGCAGCGGTACGCTCAGCGCATTTGACCGAAGAGCAATGGGTTAAGGTGGCAACCGCTGTTAAGAAAATGAGCAATGTGCCGTTCTATGTGGATGAAAGTACGAATATTTCCCCGGCTGATGTGCGTTCGCGTTGTCGTCGTTTATTGGTGGAGCATAAGCATGACAAGCTGGGCTTAATCGTGATTGATTATGTGTCCTTGATGCGACCGTCCGCGAATAAAAACTTTGCGTCTGAGAATGAAACCATCGCGGCGATTAGCCGCGAGTTAATGAGCCTTAAGACGGAATTTGAATGCCCCATTCTGTTATTGGCGCAGTTAAACCGGGAGTGTGAGAAACGCCCGAATAAACGCCCTGTCTTATCCGATTTACGCGATTCTGGCGCATTAGAACAAGATGCCAATGTGGTGATGTTCTTGTATCGGGATGAGCTTTATAACGAGGATTCACCCGATAAAGGTGTGGCGGAAGTCATTATTGCCAAGAACCGCTCAGGGATGCAGGACACGGTACGTTTAGCCTTTCAAGGCTCATACCAACGCTTTGAGAATTTAGCCGATCATTATCAACAAGGGTGGAATCGAACATGATGCCCTGTCATAACCTGTATACCGCGCATTTTGCGCGGGTCGAAACCGAACTGATGGCATTGGGGAATCACAACCTTGATGCCAAGCTGTATTTTTATTTATTTAACCGGATGGATGCCGATGGGATTGCAGGCACAACGCAACGGGTATCCCGCGCTCGTATTGCCTTAGACCTGTCTGAAAAAGGCGGGCAGGGCAAACGAAATCGCTTGATTACCTTTACGCCGAATGATATAGATGTTTCGTTGTTCCGTCTGGAACGCGCTGGGTTAATTGAACGTCTGTCTGATCGTCAAACCTTGCGTATCAAATTTTCTGCCTTTATCGCTGACTCGCATTCTTATATCCAAAACGAAGTCCCGAACCATGTACCGAACAAGTTGGTACAATGTCACGAGCCTAAAACCATTGTAAATCAAGCTACTTACGGTGCTAAACCTGCTGTAAGTGCCGACGAGGTGACGAGCGAAGTCCCGACAATTATTACTACTACTACTACTTCTACTACTCAGCCCTTGAGCCAAAAAATTCAGATGTCACTGGATTGGCAACCGAGTGAACTGTTTTGGCAACGGGTCGCTATGGCAGGCTTGCAACGTGAGCAGGTGTTTAAGGGTTGGATTGGGGAATTTATTTCCTTCCGTTCGGCGAATGATTTGTCATGGTTAACGCAAGCGCAGTGGGAACATAAGCTGTTGCAAAACATTTTGGGCTATATCCGTAACCCGCAATTGGGGATGAGCAGTAAGACGGTCACGCCGCAGACAAACCCTGATAAAGCCAAGGTAGTGCCGTTGAAGCGCGTTAGCGTGCCTAACACCTATGATGCTTCGGAGTTACAACGTTGGGCGCTTAAAAACGGTTTTAGAGCGGCTAAGATGGGGGAAAGTGTGGAACAGTATCGCGCTGCCTTGCGTACCCTTATCGAGCAGCAGTCACAAGCACAGGAGCGGAGGGCAGTGGGATGTTAGATAAACCCAGTAGTTCAGGCTTTGGTGCGTGTTATGCCAGTGCAACCGGTATTCGTAAACAGGGGATTGAGGTTGCCATGGATTGGATTAAACGCTATCCCGGTATTGATGGGTTTAGTGTGGCATGGTTGGAAGCCGGTGGAGCATTTGACCCGACCACAGGGCAATTGACCGGTGCAACACACCCGATGGATTTAGACCAGTTTGCACGGGTGTTAAAGCTGGCATCCCGTGTGCAAGAAGCCTTAGACCGTAAGCTGATTGTGAAGGTGCAACGTTGCGTTAATCGTCCGGTGCAATCGGCTGGCTTTGCCTTACCCGGTGTAACGGTGAAGCGTGCCTTGCCTGAACCTAAGCAGATACCTAGCCCAGCGTTTGTGCCTGCGGTGCAAGGGCAGGTTTCGCCTGCTGCGACTGAATCAGTGGCTGCACCGATGCCGAAAAGCTTAAGGCAACTATTGGATTAGTCTAACGCTTGCCTGATTGATTTTTATAACGATATAACAGCGGTAATAGCATGAATCAAGAATTCGATTGGTTGGATTATTTATCCTTACTGAATCCTCATTGCGTATTGCAAGCCAGTGTGGGCGGTTTACCGAGCATTACCCGTGAGGAGGTGTTGGCTTCCTTAGCCGGAGTGAGTGCGTTTGCCGAGCTTATGGTTTCGGGTAGAACCGGTACATTGGCAGCGGATGAAGTGGCAAGCCGTTCTTATCTCAATGCCTTTGTATTGGCATTTAAACTGAACCAAGCGTTGATGTCGGGCTTTCCCGTCACAGATTTTAAGGTGGTGTGGCGGGAAGTCTGCCGCGATGTGTTTGGGGTAAAGGCGAGTTGCCCACATTGTGAGGGTGGCTATAGGGGCACGCGGCTTTGCCCGCATTGTGCAGGCACAGGCTTACAAACCAAAACCAGTTATTACTTTGCCCGCTCCGCGCAAGTCTCACGCGTCAAATGGGAACGCTTGGGGGTGATGTTGCCGGTGTGCCATTCGGTGATTGCGCAGGCCTTGGAGCAAGTCCGCCAGCAGTTAAAATTCAATTTAAGCAAAAGGTTAGCGGCTTAAAGGGTAGGGGGGGTTAGCATCTCAAATGGGCTGCCCCCTAAAGACCGTGCCCCTAATGCAATTTTCACGAAAACGCATTTTTAGGGGGGGGGTATGTTGATACCTAAGCAGTTTTTGCATACTATTTTTCTATAATTCCGCGAAAGTCCGCCTAATGCAGTAAAACCCTACATTAGGCGTTTTTTTTGCCCAAAAAACCGTAAGCCCGTCGTGATTTTGATTGCGATGGGCTTTTTTTTGTCCATGTTTAGGGGATCAGTCTGATGTTGAATCGAGACATTTTTTTCAAGCATATTCGGGGTACGCTATTTTCGGGTGTTTTAAACCAGCACCAAGTCGATGGCATTAATGCCGACTTGGATTATTGGCAAAACCACCATGCGGATGGCAACCCGCAGCATCTTGCCTATATCTTAGCGACGGACTACTGGGAAACGCAGCAAACCATGCAACCGATAGCCGAGCGTGGCGGTAAAGCGTACCTGACCCGTATGTATGACATCCAAGGCGACCGTCCGGCTAAGGCACGCGAATTAGGCAATCTACAACCCGGCGACGGTGCCAAATACACCGGTGGCAAAGTACAGCTTACCGGGCGGCGCAACTTCCGTATTCAAGGGCGTAAGCTCAACTTACCGCTGGAAAGCCAACCTGAACTCATTTATGACATAGCGATTTCCACCGCCGTGCTGATCGGTGGCATGTTAGACGGCGATTTTACCGGACGCGCCCTAAGCGATTACACCGATTTAGCGGGCAATTTAGACCCCATTAACGCCCGCCGTGTAGTCAATGGTACGGACCATGCCGAGGAAATTGCCGCGATTTTTCGCCAATTTCACAAAGCCCTGCAACTGGGGTTACAAACCGCACCCGACACCCCTGTACAAGCCCCTGTGGTTGCCGCTGCGCCCACCCCGATAACCGACGTCTTAAACCCCTGCAACCCCGACGAACTGCGCGAATTTCAACGCTGGCAAGCCCAGCAACGCCTAAACGCTGATAGCAAGCCCGGTTGGCAATCTAAGATCGTTTTAAATTCCGTCGCCAGTCTGGTTTCGATTTTGCTAACGTATTTCGGGCTAAATTTACCCGCTGACCAAATCACCAGCGTGGTTACCAGCATAGCCGCCGCTGGCTTCACCTTAAATACCGTCTTCCGCCTGTTTTTCACCAAAAAACCGATCCGACTTTAAGCCAACGGGGAATCTTATTGCATGAGCTTACACCGCCACGATGAAAATTTATTGCCCCGTCTGCTGCGTCTAGAAGGCGCAATGGAACGTTATCACGATGAACTCAACCACTTAAAAACCCGACAAGACGCGCAACACCACGACATGCAAGGCATTGCCGAACGGTTGGATACCCTCAACGCCACCATCAGCCGTGGGCAATGGATTATTAGTGGTGCGACCGGATTTTTTATGCTGGAAAACATGGGTTTATCTGAGTTTCTAAAAAAGGTACTGCTCTAATGGCACAAGGTGCGCCCACCGTTCGCCCCGCTGCCTTACGTCGCCTTGCCAACCCTAATCCCCGACCCACAGCCCACCGACGCGGCTATGGTCGGGCATGGCAACGCGCCCGTATCGGCTTTTTACAACAACACCCCTTATGCACCCACTGCGCCCAGCAAGGTATCACCCGCGCCGCCACTGTGGTCGATCACATTCAACCGCACCACGGCGAGGCAGCGCGTTTTTGGGATAGCGACAACTGGCAAGCCCTTTGTCACCGCTGCCACTCCCGCAAAACGGCGAGCCATGACGGTGGCTTTGGCAACCCCCGACAGGAGACCTAAATGCAAGACACCCCCCACAGTGCGGCGGTTATCCCGCTGCACAGCGGCTACAGCACGCACACCGCCATACCAACGCAAGCGCCCTTAGAACCTCCCGCATGGCTAAGCCCGTTAGCCCGACGGCATTGGGCAGAAATCGCCGCCTCTTTAAACAAACACAACATTATCAATGAACTCGACCAAGACCTACTGGCCGTGTATTGCAGCACCTTTGCCCGCTTTATCGAACTAGACGAACGCCTCGAACAAACCGGCATGGTACAAGTCACCAGCACTGGCTACGAAGCAGAAACCGGCACCTTCACCGCATGGAACAAGCTACTCAAACCGATTATGGCCTACGCCAAACAACTCGGCTTAACCCCGCCCGCACGGGTCGCCCTGCGCCTGACTGACCCAGAGCAAACCGACCTGTTTTTATAATCATAATTTCATAAGCTGCCTATACGGCAGTGAAGGCTACGCGATGACCTAGCTGTTGGCTTAAACTTTCATAAGCTGCCTATGCGGCAGTGAAGGGAAGTCCTATTGGCTTAGACTTCCTAGTGAATTCATAAGCTGCCTATGCGGCAGTGAAGAGTAGCATTCGCACAAGCCCCTGCTTGTCACTTTCATAAGCTGCCTGTACGGCAGTGAAGATATCCGAATCTGATATTAACGGGGCGATGGATTCATAAGCTGCCTATGCGGCAGTGAAGTGATTCTATCGGCGTTTATGTGCCTTCAACTTTTCATAAGCTGCCTGTACGGCAGTGAAGTATCTAAAGCCATTCCTGCCTACCCTGACAACTTCATAAGCTGCCTGTACGGCAGTGAAGAAAACACGGCTTCCTGACAAAATCTGAATATGTTTCATAAGCTGCCTATACGGCAGTGAAGCAATTATCTGGCTACCCTTATCAAACAGAGTATTCATAAGCTGCCTGTACGGCAGTGAAGCTATACGATTTAGCAATGTCTATGTTATCAGATTCATAAGCTGCCTGTACGGCAGTGAAGTCGAAGCAAATTCCTATAAAAGCACAGCGGAATTCATAAGCTGCCTGTACGGCAGTGAAGTTTATATCTCCTATACCGGAAAAACTCTTTTATTCATAAGCTGCCTGTACGGCAGTGAAGGCGATTATATAAAACAGTTGATGGATGCGATTTTCATAAGCTGCCTGTACGGCAGTGAAGTACCAGTTCTTAAAGATTACTTTGATTACTATTTCATAAGCTGCCTGTACGGCAGTGAAGTTTTTCAACGCAAAAGCTAAACAAGAGTTGCTTTCATAAGCTGCCTGTACGGCAGTGAAGGCATTGCCGATAAAGCTATCATCCGACGGAATTTCATAAGCTGCCTGTACGGCAGTGAAGATTTAACTCATTCGGGTAATTGATCAATTCTGTTCATAAGCTGCCTGTACGGCAGTGAAGGGGTTCTGCGTTGTGAAACCAGTATTCTTGATTTCATAAGCTGCCTGTACGGCAGTGAAGAGGTAGGACTTCACCAAGGCGTAACAACTCAATTCATAAGCTGCCTGTACGGCAGTGAAGATATTGATATAGATACGGTTGTTACCGACGATTTCATAAGCTGCCTGTACGGCAGTGAAGTAGCACATCCTATCCCGCGAACCCAAATCTTATTCATAAGCTGCCTGTACGGCAGTGAAGAAAACTCCGCATCTATTTTAATGAGTGTATAATTCATAAGCTGCCTATACGGCAGTGAACTCTTTTTTGCCGAGGTCTCTTTGTCTTGATGATTCATAAGCTGCCTATACGGCAGTGAACAACATCCCGCTTAATAGAGTGACCATCAGTTTTTCATAAGCTGCCTATACGGCAGTGAACTCTGAAGCGCCGGGGGGTGCTTGCTGGCATTTTTCATAAGCTGCCTATACGGCAGTGAACCAGTTGACTCACTTGGATTTACGTGACACTCATTCATAAGCTGCCTATACGGCAGTGAACGATGCAAAACCATCGCTAAATGCGCTGTTAGATTCATAAGCTGCCTATACGGCAGTGAACCAGCATCATAAACGCTTAAGTGCTTCATTGTCGAGTCAATTTCGGCTCATTTCGCGTTTAGACCCTTTTTTTTGGGGTGTTGCTAAGTGTTTGATTGTTAAAGGGCGAATTTTGCGGTTACAAAATTGGGGTAAGTTTCATCCGCATTATAACCGACGATTGACAGCCTTGTACAAATGGCGTACTTTAAACCCGTGCTAGCAAAAAACTAGCACCGGGATTGAGACCCCGTTGATTATCGAGCGTACACAACCACGCTTAAGTGGTTTTTTTGTGCCTTGCGTATATGCACGCGCATAAAAAAGCTTCAATGTGGGACTGTACGGGGCAGCCTTCGGGCTGGCCGGTTCTCGATAGCCGGTAGTCTCAACCTCGTACAGCTCCCGCACCTTCTGATTGAGACCGGAAGTCGGGTAGTTAAACTTAACTATCGAGACAACTACCATGTCAAACTACACCCTCACTTTGTCCGTACAAAACGACAATCAAAACCTGTTACCTGACCTGTGCATGATCGACGGCAAAGCCTACTGCACCAGCCTTCAAGTTGCCCACCATTTTGAGAAAGAACACAAGCATGTATTGCGCGATATTGAAACAATAATCACGCAAGTTATTGAAACTTCCATTAAGTCCAAATCTGGGCTTAATGAAAATCTATTCAAAAAGAGCGAATATGAGTTTGTTTCGGGCATTGGTGCGAAGGTCAAAAAACCCATGTATTACCTCAGCGAACAGGGCTTCACCTTACTAGCAATGGGCTACACCGGCGCGAAGGCGATGCAATTTAAGCTGGCGTATATGGCAGCATTCGAGAAAATGCGCGATGCGTTAAATATGATTTTGAACACGCCTTACGTCGAACCGGAAACCATTACTGATGCGCAATATCAAGAGTTACGCCGCCTAATCGACCGCATCGCCAACCGCGCCTTACGCAGCAGTTCCACCGCCAACGCGATTTGGAATAAATTACGCATCGAAATGGGTGTCGAAAATTCGCACCAAATCCCCGCCGCAAAATTCGAGCAAGCCCTTGCCTTGTTAAACGGCATGGTCGAACACTATTTCGACAATATTTACGTGTTTATGCGTGAAATGGAAGCCCAATTTATCCATGAACATTTATGCACGGGTGTACCGTTAACCGCCGAAATCCGCAAACAATGGAGACTGAAAAAAGGCACATTGCTCCCTAAACCCTTGAACTGGAAACAAATCGCGTTACAAGTCATGGGGGACGACGAATGAGCGACTACCAAACGCCCATTGAAACCGCTGCTCATGACCTAACTACGTTTATTTGTCAAAATAGTAACCAGCCGTTTAGCTTCTTGTGGTCATCCTTAATCGGCTTTGCTGAATTAGGCATCCTCAAAGCTGCGTTGGAACATAACCAAGGCAACCAATGCAAAACCGCCAAACAGTTGGGGTTACACCGCTCGACCTTACGGCAACGCATCGCCTTGTACGGGCTGCAACAGCACGGCAAGGCTTAACGTAAACGGCTAGAAAGGGTCAACCATCCTTCAAAGTGGCACAGGAGAAGGATGGTTGAAACGAGAACTACGAGAGCCTTGCAGTCTAAGCCGCAATTCTTAAGCGAAGCTTATCAACGATTGGCAAACAGCACGGTTTTCTATAAAACGGCCCCAACCTTTGGGGCTTTTTTATGGAAATAAGCTGTTATAAAAACATTGCATAACCTGAATGCTAAATTAATAATACGATTATTTAACCCTTCACTAGCGCCAAACTTATGAAAAATTCAGTTTTTCGTTTTTCGATAATGGGCATTTTAGTAGCCCTTTTTTTTACAAATTCAGTATTCGCAAGCAGTTGGGATTATTCGCAACAAGAAGACCCCATGACAGGAAATAAAAACTATTATGCCTCTAAGCAAAGCACCAACACGGTTAATTTTAGTTTTCCCTACAATGGCGAACAACACGGCACTTTAATGCTGCGGCATAAAAATGGTGTGCCTGAAGTGATGTTATCCATTGTCAAAGGACAATTTCTTTGTGGGATTGACGGTTGTGCCGTAATGGTGAGATTTGACGAAGATGAACCTGTCACGTTATCGGCGGGTGAATCCAGTTCACACGAAAGCACTGTTTTATTTATTCACTCTGCCCCTGACTTTATTACCCGTTTATTAACCGCTAAACGCGTCAGAATTGCCGCAACGGTTTATCAAGAGGGGACACCGTACTTTGAGTTCGATGTTTCTGATTTTAATGCCAACCAATATCGACCCGACCTGAAACTCACAAATAACTCGACCAGTAAAACCAACGATTCGCCCAAAACAACCACGGAAACAGCCGATCACTTACAACCAAATTGGTGTAAAAAAGCCAAATCTAAGGCTGAAATCATCATTTGCCAAGACGAAGCAGGCGCAAGAACGGCGATTGCCTTAGATGATGCGTGGGATAATTATCAAGTTTTGCATAACGCCGAAGACATCCAAAAAATGCGTGAACAACTGAAAACATGGAATAAATCCGAGTTTCAACCTTGTGAAAACTTAATATGTGTCGAAGAAGTCTACAAAAAAATGCAAAGTAAATTGGATGCTGCCAACAAATTTCCGGCGAATTTTAAATCAGATTATCCCTTCGTTGGCATTAAAGGTTTTAACTTTTTTGGGGGAACTGGCACAGGTCAGACTATTATTATCAGTCCTCAAGGTAAGGTGAAAATTAAAAGTTATGGAACACAAACATTGCCATCTGATGATTTTGAAGGCAATTATAAAGACATGCCTTATACCATTCGCGGCAATATGATTTATGATTTAAAAGAAGTCAAAACCATTAAAGCGTGTGACGCGTTGCCCAAAGCAGAGAAGACCTGTTCGTCTGAATTATTCTAAAACCAGACACTTGCATATTCATATCAGCCCCGCCCGTCGGGGCTTTTTTTTACTAAAGGCAACACATGACTCCCCAACAATTAAACCTTGCCCAACAAGGCTTAGCCGCCGCGCGCGCGTATGCCCACGGCGTGTTAACGGGTGATATTATCGCCTGCCGTTGGGTGAAATTAGCCGTCGAGCGGGACGAACGCGACCGCGCCCAAGCCCACACCCGTGGTTTACAGTTTGACGAATACGCCGCCGCCCGCGTTTTAGTGTTCATGAGTTACCTTAGTCATTATAAAGGCGAATGGCGTGGCAAACCGGTGGAGCTTGAACCGTGGCAATGCTGGATTATTTCCGTGGTATTCGGCTGGAAACGTGCCAACGGTAAGCGGCGTTACCGCCAAGTGTATGAAGAAGTGGCGCGTAAAAACGGCAAAACCATCAAACTGGCGGGCATTGGTGGCTATGGTTTATTGCTCGACCACGAAGGCGCACCGGAAATCTACGCCGCCGCCACCACCCGCGACCAAGCCAAACGCTTATGGAAAGACGCCCGCAAAATGCTAGGTTATGCCAAGCACCTTAATAAACTATTAAAATTTAGAGACTCTGAAAACAGCATCGAAAGCCCCCGCAACGACGGTCTATTCATTCCCTTATCCCGCGAATCAGAAACCATCGACGGCGCAAACCCACACTTTGCCTTAGTCGACGAACTGCACGCGCATAAAACCCGCGAAATCCACGATGTATTGGTATCAGGGCAGGGCGCACGCGCACAACCCTTATTGTGGGAAATCACCACCGCAGGTTTCACCCAAAACCAAGAAGGTTCTATTTGCCTAGAACAACGCGATTACACCATTCGCGTGCTCGAGCAACAAATCGAAGACGACGAACATTTCGGCATAATCTACACGCTCGACGACTGGGAATACGAATGGCAAGACCCGCAAAACTGGATCAAAGCCAACCCCAACCTAGAATACCCGGCAGGCACGACCGCCGACCAGCAACCCCTTATGCGCGGCTCAGTCAAGCGCGACTACCTACAAGGGCAAGTTACCAAAGCCCAAAACTCGCCGGTCGCAAGGGTAGGGGTGCTCACCAAAAACTTTAATATCTGGCTATCCTCCAGCATTGCATGGCTCAATCCTGACGCATGGCGCGCCTGCCAACGCTGCTTTAACCTAGACGAGCTGCGCCACGCTAGCAAACTCTACGCCGGTTTAGACCTAGCCAGCGTCAGCGACCTTTGCAGCTTTGCGCTGTATGCTGAAATGCCCGACGGCACACAACGCGTCTGGCAACGCTCCTACGTCCCGCAAGCCCAAGTACAAGCCGCGATACAAACCCGCCGCGTCCCTTACGACCACTGGATTAAACAAGGCTGGCTCATCGCCACCCCCGGCAACGTCACCGACTACGAATTTATTCTAGCGGACTTGCTGGGCACAGCATGGCAACAAGGGCAAATCAACGAACAAGGCATACTCTACGCACTCCCCACCCTCAACGCCTTAGGCATCGACCGCTGGAACGCCGGTTGGATGATTAACAAACTCATTGAATTTGGCTTACCCGTCATGGGTTACGGCATGGGCTATCAATCCATGTCCCCCGCCATGAAAGCCCTTGAACACGACTACCTTGGTGGCACACTGCAACACAACGGCGATGAACTATTAGCGTGGGCAATGCACAACGTGATTGTCACCTTAGACCCCGCGCTCAATGTCAAACCCGACAAAAAACTCAGCAAAGAAAAAATAGACCCCGCCGTCGCCCTCATCATCGCCAAAGGTATGAGCCTTGCCAAAGCTGAATCCAGCCCCGAAAGCGCCTACACCGACGACGTGTGGATTTAAGCAAAGAATGTGTTGACTTATAGGGTGAGATTGCTCAAATTTTACTTTTTAACTCAAACCCCAACAAAATGATGAAATCTATTGCTTTTTTATTAGCGACGGCTGTTATTTCTTCTAATGCATTTGCAGCCAATAGTTTTTCCAGCCCAGAAATGTATTTAGCTTCTATTTTTAAAACTGACAAAGATAAAGGTTGTTGGTTATATTCTGGGAAAGGTAATCATGCTGATTATTGTTATTCCATTGTCTCTCAGAAAAAAATCACAACCCAAGATGGAAAAACTCAAATTCATGTGCTGTTAGCGTCTAATGCTTTTGTAAATGGAGTAGAAGAAAGTGGCTCTATACTCCAAGGGGCTGTGGCAGCTTTTATTTTTGATGAAAAGAGTAATAATACCGTTACGCCCATTGCGCAAAATAAAATGATCGAGGTGGGTTCTTATGGAAAACCGCCCCAAAATTGGCAGCTTGTAAAATTAAATAATAGTGATGCATGGGGATGGCGCTCGACAACCCATTATATGCAAATGGGGATAGTAACAGATACGTGTGATATTATAGCCCAGCATAAAAATGCTATGAAAAACATCTGTAAGGTTGACGAGTCTTATTCAAACGAGGCAAGTTGTACCCGCACCGACCCAAAAGAATGCAACGCTATTTCTAGCTCTGTAACCGCCTCATTGATGTTAGTACCCTCAAAAACCGACAGCTTTTACCCCTTACAAGCCAACGTGAGCGGTTCGATAAAAGGCAAGCCTATCAATAAGCAATATGAAATTCCTTTTGACCCACGTTCTTGGTCGTATAAAGTTCCTAATGACTGGGTTTTCAAGCAATTTAACGAATCTTACTAAAAAGATGAGTGGAAAATTAACGGGATGACCCCGTTAATTTTAACGAATATCCGGCACGCCTACCGTATCGCTTAACCCATAGGTATTAAACCGCCATTCGGTGGGCGCAACCGTAGGTTGTTTAGCAATAAACAAGCGGAACAAATGCTGGTTACTATGGCTATGCAACGCCACGGACGGCAAATCCGATTGCTCAGGTACAAACTCGACATAACGCGCCCGCGCTTGTGCCAAGGATTCCCCCGTAAACTGCGCCCGTCGCCGCGCCAAGCGTTCACTAGAGGTTTGAACTTGCACCCGTTTAAAGCAAGCGAAGCTCAACCCCTGCGCCGCCACACTTTTAATCCCGCGCACATGCACATAATCCTCAAACCGCTGTAATTGTGTGCGTAAATCCAACGCTGCCAACGGCTCAAGCGTTTGGCTATACACGCGAATTTTACGCCCCAAGCTGCGTTTACGGGGTGGCTCATAACGATAATCGGGGAATGCCAACCCCAGCGGATTATACCCGTATGCGTGAGACACATTCACCAAGCCCAAATGCAACACATCCATAACCCGCGCCATAATCTCAGCACCAGCCACCTGTTGATCGGGTAATAAAGTTAATTCCATATAGTGGTACATACGCACTCCCGCCCACGCGCTGACACGCCGCTTGTATGAGCAAAAGTCGGTATTCTATACACGCTTTGCACCGCTTGCCTAATGGCATGCTGCAAAAATTAGCTTGTTAAACCGTACAAAATCCCGCCAAAACGCCCCAAATCCGCTATAATCTACCCTCATACCCAACCCATTTTTTTAATTGACCCCGTTTTTATTTTGCATGAGTGAACCAACGCCCCTTGCTCCTCACCAATACCCGCGCCGTATTCTGCTGGCATTGGCGGCTAAATCGCCTCAAATTGTCACAGAAACGCTTTACGCACTGGCGCAACTCACCGACCCGCCGTGGTTAGCCACCGAAGTTCATCTTATTACCACTTTGTACGGGCAAGATTACATCAAAGCCGCTTTCGGCGATGATCCCGCACACAACAAGTTTCACCAACTCAGCCGCGACTATGGTTTTCCCTGCCCACAGTTTGCCAGCCACCATATTCACCTCATTCGGGATGCCAAGGGGCAACCGCTAAACGACATTCTCAACGAACCTGACAACTACGCCACTGCCAATAGCATTACGCAACTCGTGCGCCACTTTACCCAAGACCCCAACACCAGCTTACACGTCTCACTCAGCGGTGGACGGCGCACCATGACCTACTACATTGGTTACGCACTCTCCCTTTTTGGGCGCGATCAAGACCGGCTTAGCCACGTCGTGGTAGACGTGGATTATCTGTTTAACGAAGAATTTTACTACCCACCACCTAAACCGCTCTGGGTCATACGCAAGGACGAGAGCGGCTTTGATGCCTCCAAAGTCACCGTCTATCTCGCCGATATTCCCTTTGTACGCCTACGCGCAGGCTTACCCACCGACTTACTACAAGGCAACGCCAGCTTCAGTGACACCATCCACGCCGCTCAACAACGCTTTGCCCCCCTGAATTTAACGCTGGATTACCGCCAAGCCACCCTCAGTTGCCACGGCATACCGGTGAAAATGTCCCCCGCTGAACTCAGCTTTTACGCATGGTTCACCCAGCGCCAACTCCACCAACAACCGTCGATCTACTGGCGCAGCACCGAAACCCCCAGCCTCGCCGAACAATACCAACACCACTACCTCGCGCTACACGGCAAACGCGGCAAATACGCCCAAATCGCCACCTTACTCGCCAATGGCATGACCCGCGAATGGTTCGACGAACGCAAATCCAAAACCAACAAAGCCCTACGCCAAGCCCTCGGCGACACCACCGCCCAACCGTATCTACTCCACAACCACGGCCACCGCCCACACACCACCTGTTGCCTCAACCTCGAAGCTCAAGCCATTCACCTCAAACACCCACCCGATAACATCACAAGCTTGTCATGCATGACAAGTTAACCAACCACGCTCAATAATCCGACATAACTGGCTAACCCCAAAGTGAAACCCCTTATGATTGACATTCGCCACCAGCTAAAACGCCCTACGGTCATACAAGCCACCTACCGCATCGTTACCCCGATGTTTATTGGCGATGCTGAGCAAAATGCTACTGGCATAGCCCCGCAATCTGTCAAAGGCGCACTACGCTTTTGGTGGCGTGCCTTGATGTGGGGGGAAATTCGTAGCCAAGATCAGTTTAATACGGATGAAAAAGCATTACGCGAATTGCACGAACAAGAAGCCAAGCTGTTTGGTATTGCGATGGACGAGCAGCGAGCTAAAGAAAAGCAAGCTAACGGGCAAGGCGCTTTTTTACTATCGGTGCAACAACCAACTAATGCAAAACAGAACACAACAGATAAAAATAAAGTTCATCAAGATTTTAAGAACTGTAAAACAGCCCGCTATCTTGCGTATGGATTAATGGAGCCGTTTAGAAATAATAAGCACAACCGTGATGCTGGTCAGCTTAGTAGGAATTGTCTTAATGAGAATCAATTTTTTACTGTTCAACTTGTTTTTAAAGCTGAACCTGAGCCTAGCATTCTTGATGCTTTAAAAGCCTTTGGTCTATTAGGTGCGTTAGGCGCAAGAGCACGCCATGGTATCGGTAGCGTTAGTCTGGAAAAAATAACACGTATTAGCCCAGACAAAGCAATAACAACCCTGTTTGATAGTCCGAATACACCACAGGCTTATCGTCAAGCCATTGCTACATTATTTGCTAACACCTACTCTAATTCTTTGCCGCCCTATACTGCTTTTAGCGGGTTATCACGTATTGATGAATTAGTTCAAGCCGAATCATCCTACAAGGTGCTAGATGCTTTTTCTGAAAAAATGTTGATTTATCGCAGTTGGGGTAGATCATCAGATTCTAATTCTAAGGAAAAGCTGGATAGAAAATTTAGAGAAGATCACGATTGGTTTAGAATAAAAGCTCCGACAGACTTTCATCCACGCCGTGTTGTATTTGGTCTACCCCATAATTATCACAAAGAATCTCACCATGTTTTCCCTGAACCAGCGAAAGATGCAAAAGGCGAAGGTCGTCGAGCCAGTCCCCTTTGGTTTCATGTACATCGCTTAAATGACAAGAATTATCTAGGTATTAGTATTTACCTCCCTGCTACTTTTTTGCCTGCTACTAAAAAAATTAGTGCGAATGGCAAGCTTGTGCCACAAAAAATTGAATGGAATGTCATTACTGATTTTTTAGATGGTCATGACAAGAATGGAAAAAAATACTTTCCTAAACAAATCACTATGGTAGGAAATAGTAAGGCATGAGCGAACAATACTTCCACTTCACCCTTGGCCCTGTGCAAGGTTTTGTGGCGCAAGCGCGGCGTACCCGTGATTTCTGGGCAGGCTCGTTTATTTTGTCGTGGTTAGCGGCTGTGGCAATGAAATCAACGACTGCACAAGGGGGAATAATCCAGTTTCCTGCCCCTGACGACAATTTCATGCAATGGCTTGAAGGCAACGGCACTGGCGCAACGCCAACTCAAGGCAGTATTCCCAACCGTTTTAAAGCCTTGATTCCTGCGAATATTAATTTTAAACCTACCTTAGTCACGCAAGCCGTGCAAGCTGCATGGAAAGCTTTAGCAGATGTGATTTGGCAGGAGGATTTAAGCTTTTTAGGCGAAGACTCTAAAGCACGTAAAATATGGAATCGGCAAATTCCTGCTTTTTGGGATATGAGTTGGGTGCTTGTTGAGAATGAAGCAGACAGTTCAGCCCTAGATCGTCGTAAAAATTGGCGTACTTATGCCGCCTCTAATGAAGGTGGGGTTAAGTGTACCATGATGGAAGGGTGGCAAGAGTTATCCGGTGAGTCATCACCGAATCGACAAGACCTTGATCGTTTTTGGAAGCGGGTAATCGAAAACGGCAAGCTTGGTATGAAAAATGATCTTGCCAAAAATGAAACCCTCTGTGCCATTGCTTTTGTGAAACGGCGTTTTAGTCGGTATTTTCATGTAGTAAAAGCCTCATTTGCCGAAAAAGATGGCTATCAGAAACAGAAACATTGGAAAATCCACGGTTGGAAAGTATCCAGCAATGTTCCCTCCATTAGCTATATTGCGGCTGCCCCTTGGTTATACCAATTAGTCACACAGGCCGATGACGCTGCTTTAAAGGCATTACAGACTGCTGTTAGCTCAATCACCGAACAGGATGAACGCGCTACTACTTTACCCTTGCTAAGCCAAAAAAGGTTAGGTCAAAAAGCGATTGAGTTTAATAAGTTACTATCCAGTGATGGCAATGTGTTTTTTCCTAACTTATTAGAAAATGAAGATTTATTTCCCAATACCAACACGCAACCCACACAACGGGCATTAAAGCTTGCAATGGCGAGTGCCAACCTGAAGGAAGCAAGCCCATTCTGTGCCTTGTTACTTATGGATGGCGACTCACTCGGCAAACAAATGAGTCAGCTTGAAAAGCAACCCGCTATTACCCAAAGTTTAGACAAGTTTATTAATGGTGAATCAAATCAAAAGCGTAAAAGCGTAAAAACACTGGTTGAGGAACACAATGGCTTTCTGGTGTATGCCGGGGGAGATGATGTATTAGCGATTCTACCGTTGGAATATGCGATAACCTGCGCCACTGTCTTACGCACACATTATCTAAAGTGCTTTGAAGGGTCAGGGGTCAACAGCACAATTTCCGCAGCAATTGAATTTATTCACATGAACACGCCGCTCACACAAGTATTAAAAGATGCCCATGATTTGTTAGACAAAGTGGCTAAAGACGGTGCAGGGCGGGATGCATTAGCGGTAAGGGTCTGGAAACGAGGTGGCTTGCAATTGGAATGGGCACAACCTTGGGAAGTGGCTTTAATCGAAAAACAAGGTTTAACTTATATTGAACAATTAACGCAAACCTTTGCTGAGATAAACACAGGTGAAGATGATCAATTTTCGAACAAATTTCTCTACAGAATTCGTGAACACTTTACCTTATTAAATCCTTTAAATGATCAGCATTGTCAATTGCTTAAGCGGGCAGATAAAGAGATCGAAGCTAAAAGAGATATGGCTGTCAGCTTATTAGTGGTGGATTACATTAACTCTGGTAAAACCCAGATTAGTAAGATCAAAAATGCGCAAGAGCGCATGCAAAAGGCAAAAGAAGCGGTTGAGCCTTTACTGACACAATGTATTCCAGTTAAACGCATTGCCGATAAAGAACAAAAAGAGTGGGAATACAGTACTTGTTTTAAAGCCGATGCAGCTTTGTTGGTGCGTTTTCTCGCGCAAAAAGGAGTCGAAACTCGATGAAAACCTTAGTATTTAAACCAACTGATACGTGGTTTTTTCGAGAATCACGCCCAATGGAAGCGAATAATGAATTACAAAGTGTGTTTCCTCCGCCCGTGCGTACCCTTGCGGGCGCTGTGCGTAGTGTGATTGGTGAGCAAATGGGTGTTAAGTGGCATTTATTTAAGGAAAAATCCACTGATCCTACTTGCCAAAAACTACGCCAAGTTATTGGTATTGGTGATGATTTGGGGCTGTTAAGTCTGCAAGGTGCATGGTTGATGTACCAGTCTGAACGGCTTTATCCCACTCCCTTACACTTGATGGAAAAAGACAATGCTTTTATTCAATTAAAGCTAGACATTGAAACAACCCACTGTGATTTAGGTGAGCACGTTCGCTTAACACGATTAGCGGATAAAGATCGCGGGGCAGCTTCGCTGGAAAATACATGGTTACCACAAGCAGCCATGCAAAACCTATTAAATGGCGAACCGCCTCAGACAGACCAATTAAAGCGAACTAAAGACTTATTTGTGCAGGAATCACGGCTAGGCATTGCCAATCATTATCAGACCCGCGCAGTAAAAAAAGGGGCTTTATACCAAACACGGCATATCCGCCCTAACTCAAATACAGCCGTTGCCCTAGATGTTAAAGGTTTGCCTACTGATTTTCCGACACAAACCATCATTCGTTTAGGGGCAGAAGGGCGCACTGCTTCGGTGGAGTGCCAACCCAAGCCAACCTCAAACTTAAAGCAGCCCCCTATCAAAGGGCGTAAGTTCGCCTTATATCTGCTGACCCCGTTATACCGGGAAAACACACCCGCTAACCAGCCCTTACCCGGTTTTACCCAACAAACCGCCGCCAACTTAACTTATTGGCAAGGCGAAATTAACGGTGTGAGCTTAAAACTACTGGGGGCAGTTAGCGGCAAAATGCAACGGGAAGGGGGTTGGGATATGGCAAAACATGAGCCGCGTGAAGTCGTCAATCTAACACCTGCGGGTAGCGTGTTTTTCTGCGAATTAGCAGAAGGCGTCAACGTAGACGATTTGAAAGAACTGCATTTAAAACAGCATGGTTACATGCAGCAATATGGCTATGGGCAACTGGCTGTAGGCGTTTGGAACGATCAATAAGGAATTCACTATGACTCAATCAGCAACGGCTATTTTAGGTTTATTAGCACAAACCTCGATTCATGCAGGTACTGGCTCGAATACCGGCGTTATTGACCTACCCATTCAACGTGAAGCCCACAGCAACTACCCTTGTGTCTTTGGCTCATCCATGAAAGGCGCGTTACGGGTACGTGCCGAACAGGATTATCCATCAAGCATCCAACAGGATAGTAATAAGCCCAGCACACATCCGACGATTGCAGCGGTATTCGGTGCGGATCATGCAGCGGAAACCTTACACGCAGGGGCATTAATGGTCGGTGATGCACGCTTGGTTTTATTGCCTGTGCGCTCACTTACTTCACAATTTAAATGGGTAACGTCACCTTATGCCTTACAACGCTTAGCCGATGATTTACAGCGCTTTAACACGGGTATTGGTTTTCAGTTACCGTCTATAAAACTTAGCGACGAGCTTGCATGGACGGCTGAAAAACAAGCGGATGCTCTGTTTTTGGAAGAATATCGTTTTAAAACTCAAGCACAAGAACTGAGTGGTGTCATTAAAGTGTTAGCACAGTTAATGCGCAAAACAGGCGTAGAAGAACAGTTAAAACAACAGTTGGTGGTCGTGAGTGACGATATGTTTTCGCATTTGGCGCAACATACCACCCCGGTGAATGCGCATATTGCAATTGAATCCGCCACCAAAACCGTGAAAGGCGGTGCATTATGGTATGAAGAAACCTTACCCCCTGAAACCTTGTTGTATGTAGGATTGGCGGCTTATCAAGCCCGTAAGCAAGATTCAGATTTAAATACACCTGAAAAAGTTTTAACAACCGTAATCAACTTATTTACGGATAAACCTTGGCTGCAAATCGGTGGTAATGAAACGGTGGGTATGGGTTGGTGTGCTGTTTCCATCTTAAAAGGAGCATAACCATGCAACAAACCATGCAACAACAGCGTGCAGCTTATGCGTTAAACAAGGTAAAGACTGCCAGCACGAACCCCACTATCAATCAGAAAGAATACAAAAGTTATGCGTCCCAGTTGCCCGCCATGATTCACACCAATGGTTTAGGGCAAGCTGCTGCCTTTTTCCGTGCCAAAAAGGGAACGCATTTAGAACTTTATAAAGTGTTATCCGAATGGTTATGTAAAGACCAACAGCCCTATCAGGGGTGTAAAGATTTATTAGAGGGGATTACCACTAAGGACTTACACCACTATCGCCTTGCCCAAGCTGAAGCGCAAATGCTGATGGACTGGGTGAAAAAGTTTGCTAAGGCTTATATGACCGGCGATGAGGACTAACTAATGGCAGCCCCTTTATATCAAGGTTTGAATATGCCCGCTCAGTGTCAAGGGCATTATGGTTTATGGTTTGAACGCTTTTTTAATCAATATAGTCCGCACAATTGGGAATTTGCAGACAGTGCTGAAAAATCCAATTGGTTAAAAGCCTTTCATCATAAAACTGTGGGTGATAAACAAGCGTTAGACCAGCAGGCACAAGCACAAAGCAAACTTAGCCAAGCGTTATGTGGCAAAGCGTTGAGTTTTAAGGCTAATGGTCATTTCGTCACTGGCATGGGCAACCCGCATCCGGTTGAAAACGGTTTTGCATGGCATCCGACGTTAGGTGTGCCTTATTTAACGGGGGCAGCGGTTAAGGGTTTGATTCGAGCTTATATTGAAAATCACCTAGATGCCGATGATAAAAGCAAAAAAGAACTGTTATTGAACTGGTTTGGTAGCACTAGCAAACAGCCAAACGATAAAGATTACCAAGCACAAGGTGGCACATTAATCTTTTTCGATGCCCTTCCTACCCAACCTGTGACCTTAGGCGTGGATATTATGACCCCGCACATGGGAGATTGGTATGCCGATGGTGCGAAAGCGCAAAAGGTCGGGACACCAGACGCTGTGCCTGCGGATTGGCACGACCCCGTTCCTGTAACTTTTTTGGTAGCTAAAGAGATTACCTTGCTATTTAGTTTTGCCTTACGTCCCACTGCACCGCCTCAAGATAAAGCCGCCATCAAGTTGGACGATGTGGCTTATGTGTTAGAGCAAGCCTTGCAATACGCAGGCGCAGGCGCGAAAACCGCAACCGGCTATGGGCAAATGCAAAGTCTAGCCGCGCTTGAAACGATGAAACAACAAGCGACTTTACAAGATGCTGAAATAGTCGAAGCTTATTTAAAACGCAATTTGAAAAACAAATCCTTATTGCTTGAGCATCAAAGAAAACCCATTGCAACTTTAACGAATCAGGACAAAGTTACTGAGATATTGAACCAATTGGATAATTTAAATCAGCAAAAGATTGCCAAAGGTGAAGGCGTAAAAGTCAAAGCTTATGTAATGAATAAGGAAATTATTCAGTTGGTAATTGGCTAAAAAAATCAAGCCAACCTTAGAAGGATATATTAAATAATGAAGTTGATTAGTTTTTTAGGTAGAGCACCTAAAGATACAGCGGGTTATCGGCAAACAACTTATGAGTTTACAGATGGTAGTAAAAGTCAGCCTGTTTCTTATATAGGCTGGCCTTTGATTGAACGCCTAAAGCCTGAAAGCATGGTTATTCTGGGAACAGAAGGTAGTATGTGGGATCATTTATTTGATTCAATTGAATGTTCCTTGGATGAAGATTTACATCTTGAGCTATTAGCATTAGTAGATAATAAATCTGTTTCACAAGAATTTTTAGGTCAATTGCAACAACGCTTTATTGAAAAGCTAGGTATTGCTTGTGAATTAGTTATTATACCGTATGGAAAAGATATGAATGAGCAAATCCAAATTATGGAAATAATTGCTCAGTTTGTGTCTGAAGAAGATAATGTAGTTTTGGATGTAACGCATGGTTTCCGACATTTACCCATGTTAGGGTTAATCAGTGCGCAATATTTACAGCGTTTAAAAAATGCTAAAATTCAGGGTATTTATTATGGTATGTATGATCCTGATTTGAAGATTGGTGAAGTTTATGATTTACAAGGAATGCTGCAATTAAATAATTGGGTGTTTGCTTTATCTCAATTTGATAAAGATGGTGATTATAGTGTATTTTCTGAACCATTAGCACTAGATGGTTTTTCATCGACAGGTATTAATTCTTTAAAAAAAGCAGCTTATTTTGAAAGAATTTTTAATGTTTCCCAAGCTAAACAACAATTATCAACATTCAATTTACAACTTACAAATGATTTACCAGGCGCGGGTAAATTATTTACAAAACCTTTAAAAGATCGAGTGGCGTGGGCAAAATCTAATACATTATATAAACATCAGTGTAAATTAGCTCAATTTTATCTAAATAATGGTGATTATGTACGGGCTTGCATTTTTGCGTTAGAAGCTTTTAATACTTCTTTATTGAAACCTAATGAGATAGACCAACAACAGAATTTTTCTATTAGGAAGCAAGCAGCTCTGGATTATAAAGACAATCCAAATTCAGATCGTGGTGATAGAAACTTATTAAATGATTATGAGTATCTCAGTCGTATTCGTAATGCATTAGCACATGGCACTGAACCCAATTCGGCGATAGGACGTGCTATGAAAGATTCAGATATATTTACAAAAACATTAAGAGAATTATTCAATAAATTAGGCATTAAACCATGACCACTTATTTCATTTCCCGTCATGCCGGGGCGATTGCATGGGCTGAATCCGAAGGGTTTCACGTTGATCAACAATTGCAGCATTTGGATGTTGAACAAATTCAAGCGGGCGATCAAATATTAGGAACGTTGCCGGTGAATTTGATTGCGCAGGTGAATGCACGCGGAGCGCGGTACTTTCATTTAACCTTAGAACTGCCTGCGAGTTTACGCGGACAGGAGTTAACCGCCGATTTAATGCGTGAACACGGGGCGCGGTTAGAGGAATACCAAGCGACGCTGGTTATGCCTACGCCTTAAACCTAATCGTTTGAATACGTTAAAAAAGCCCCGCTAGTCGGGGCTTTTCTATTGCCTATGCGGCAGTGAAGCAAATGGGTAGTCAAACATTTAGAGTTGCCGTTTCATAAGCTGCCTGTACGGCAGTGAAGTGTATTGCGCCCTTACGTCATCGCTTTTACGCTTCATAAGCTGCCTGTGCGGCAGTGAAGCCCACGGGGTACTCTCAAACAGAGTTTGATGATTCATAAGCTGCCTGTGCGGCAGTGAAGTTCGTATTTGGCTGTCAAGAAGTGGCACGGTATTCATAAGCTGCCTGTACGGCAGTGAAGCGAAACCTACCGCCTGACGAATTAGGGCGAATTTCATAAGCTGCCTGTACGGCAGTGAAGTCAGTACGCTGTCAGGTTGGTTGATTGCGCTGTTCATAAGCTGCCTGTACGGCAGTGAAGGATTCACCTGTAAGTAGAATAGACCCTCTAAATTCATAAGCTGCCTGTACGGCAGTGAAGAGACTCGCAGAATGGAGGCAAGAACAGGAAAATTCATAAGCTGCCTGTGCGGCAGTGAAGCCCGATAGAGGACTTGTACGACGAACAGGAGTTTCATAAGCTGCCTGTGCGGCAGTGAAGATTAGATTGCTTTTGTATGTGCCCTCCACATTTTCATAAGCTGCCTGTGCGGCAGTGAAGCTTTAGTTAAGCGGTATTCAAGACAACCCTTTTTCATAAGCTGCCTGTGCGGCAGTGAAGAACTCATTCCGTCCTAACCAAGATGACTTAAATTCATAAGCTGCCTGTACGGCAGTGAAGACAGGTACTCAAGTAACAGACCTCAGACCACTTTCATAAGCTGCCTGTACGGCAGTGAAGTAACTGCGGAGTGATTATGGCGGTCTGCCATTTTCATAAGCTGCCTGTACGGCAGTGAAGTAATGCTGGATACCAAGGCAATCCAGAACGTATTCATAAGCTGCCTGTACGGCAGTGAAGACAGAATCGGGGTAGGGAAAGCTTCTGGGTATTTCATAAGCTGCCTGTGCGGCAGTGAAGGACAAGTTCAATATTTTGCGGCTCAAGCGCATTTCATAAGCTGCCTGTGCGGCAGTGAAGAATAACCAAACTCTAATGACCGGAATAAAAGTTTCATAAGCTGCCTGTGCGGCAGTGAAGGGAAGGTATGGCCGTTCAAGGCGGATGATACTTTCATAAGCTGCCTGTGCGGCAGTGAAGGTGAAGCATATACGTTTAAGTGCTTCATTGTCTAGTCAATTTTGGCAATTAACACGTTTAGACCCTTTTTTTTGGGGTGTTTGTAAGTGTTTGATTGTTAAAGGGCGAATTTTGCCGCCGCAAAATTGGGGTAAATTTAGGGTCTAGTATACGGACGATTGACAGCCTTGTACAAATGGCGTACTTGAAAACCGTTGAAGGGTGACCTTCCGGGGGTTCGAATCCCTCGCTCTCCGCCATATATATCAAGGGTTTGCGATTAGCAAGCCCTTTTTTATGTCCGCAATTTGTGACAATTTTGGGACAATGCAAGGGTGATATTGATTAGCCGCCTTCATGATCCCATTTTCTGCCGGGTCTACTATAGGTTTCATGCTGACACGCACGGCAGCGATATTGGGCTAAGCCGTTTTTAGTGCGAACGCCTGTTTCATAGAAAGATTTAAATTTTTTGCAGCGTGGACAGATGCGAGGTGTCCAAGTGTAGGCTAAAAAAACCATCATAATAATAAATAGAATTATTTCAAAAATATTCACGGTAAATCTGCTTTTGAGTAATAATGATATTGTTAATTATAATTTTTTACCCAAAAACATAATATACGTAAAATTGCTTAAGGCGTTTATGTATTGTTCAGCAAACGAAACGTCAGGCTGATTCTTGCTCCGGTATTGGGCATTTTCGGAATCGCGTGTAACCAATTTTGTTGTAATTCAGCAGACATATAAAGCAGTGAGCCGCTTGGCAGTTCATAACGATATTCGATTTGCCGATTATGTTTATGTTGATAAACAATCGTGCGGGTACTACCAAGTGAAATAATGGCGACGCCGGTATGTTTTGCGAGTTCTGCATGATTGTCCGAGTGAAACCCCATGCTAGCGTTGCCATCTGCGTAGTAATTCAATAGGCAATTATTAGGTAAAAAGCCTAAAGTTAGGTGTAGCTGCTGAGCAATTTGCGCCAATTCGGTAGGTAATGGTGTTGCCGGGTAGGTTATTTGCGAATAATTATATGGAGCGCCAAAGCTAGCCGTTTTGCGAGTGCGAATACGCTCATCCCAGTCTACATTTTTAATTAGATTGCCGAATAAATTTTCGGGGTTCTTCAAAAAGTTAGTGTTTAATAAAATACTGAAATCATTCATGGTCATTAGCCTAGTGGCGTGTTCTGTGGTTACGAAGCTTGCAGTTTTCACTCAATAGCTTCACTATACCAAAAAATTTTTAAAAAGAGTGTGTTATGGGTGGTCAAGCCTTAAAAAATACAATAACTCGACGATATGCTCAGCAAGAATATATGCAATTGCGTGATGAAGTTTTAGATATTCTTAAACAAGATTTTCCAGCGCGCAAAATCGCTGCTATTCAAGCTTACCGGACTAAACAATCATTCGGTGATTTGGATATTTTGTTTGAAACCCCCAAGTCCGATATGAATTTGCTTGATTATATCAAGCAAACGTTTAAACCGAATGAATTTTATAAAAATAGCCATGTTATTTCATTTGATTATAAACAGTTTCAAATTGATTTAATTGGTTCGCCCAGTGAAGATTTTGATATTTCTTATCATTATTTCGCATGGAATGACTTGGGAAATATTATTGGACGTCTATATCATAAAATGGGCTTTAAATACGGACATAATGGTTTAAGCTTAATTTTTAAAGACGATAATTATCAATATGATGAATTATGTTTCTCTAAAGATATTGAAAAAATTTTAGCATTTGCAGGTTTAGATAGTCAGCGCTTTTTGCAGGGGTTTGATACGTTAGAAGCTATTTTTAGCTTTGCAGCGTCTTCACAGTTTTTTAATCGAGATATTTATTTATTAGATAATCGTAATCATGCTTCACGCATTCGGGATAAAAAACGCCCAACCTATAATGCCTTATTAAAGTGGTTAGAAACCCAAGAAAACTTACCTGCTTATCCTTGGCAAAGTGTGCGCGAACAAGGCGGTCGCCGCCATCAAACTGAGTTTTTAGAACGTGCGTTTACGTACTTTCCTGAGTTGCAGCCGCAATATGCGCAGATTCAAGCGCAATTTAAGCAATGGCAAGCTGCACGCCAGAACTTCAACGGGCGGATAGTAAGTAAAGCAACAGGGTTAAGCGAGCAAGCCTTGGGTCGTTTTATGCAGTGGTTGAAAGCACAAGCGAATCAAGAATTTGTGGATTTTCAAGCATGGTTGGCTGCACAATCTGCCGAAACGATTGAAGGTTGGCTTAAACAACACTATAACGTGTATCAACAGCAGGCGCTTCAATAATTCAGGGATTTTGTAGGTTTGCCAGTTTTCTTATGAGGCGCTTTTGATTAGGATAGCCGGTTTTTAGGCTAGGCTGATAAGGCTTTAGTCAGGTGGAGAGGATTTATGCGCATTGCAGGGGTATTTCCGGGGCAAGGTTCCCAGTCATTAGGTATGTTGGCGGAATTAGCTAGCCAATTTCCACAAGTGCAAGCTACGTTTGCTGAAGCATCCGCGGCATTAGGGCGTGATTTATGGGCATTGGCGCAAACAGGGCCTGAGGCTGCCTTAAATAGCACAGAAAATACTCAGCCGTTAATGTTGGCAGCAGGGGTTGCGGTATGGCGCGTTTGGTTGGCACAGGGCGGTTGTCAACCGGTTGCGTTGGCAGGGCATAGCTTAGGTGAATATTCTGCATTGGTCGCAGCAGGTGCATTAGCCTTTACAGATGCAGTACGCTTAGTCGCGGAACGTGCGCGTTTAATGCAAAGTGCGGTGGCGGAAGGCGAAGGCGCAATGGCCGCGATTTTGGGTTTAGACGATGAGCAGATTATTGCGGCTTGTCGAGAAGCCGCGCAGGGTGAAGTTGTTGAAGCTGTTAACTTTAATTCACCCGCGCAAGTGGTCATTGCGGGGCAAGCCGCTGCTGTGGATCGCGCTATTGCAGTTGCGAATACAATGGGGGCGAAAAAAGCAATAAAATTATCGGTGAGCGTGCCTTCACATTGTGCCCTTATGCAACCTGCCGCAAGCCAATTAGCACCGCAATTAAGTGCTGCTCAATGGCAAACAAATGCAACGCCGGTGTTACATAATGTGGATGCACAAGCGCGTCAAACGACAGCAGACACGGTAACAGCATTAGAACAACAGCTTTATCGCCCAGTGCGTTGGGTAGAGACCATTCAGCAATTAAAAACGACTTATAATGCTGAAGCGATTATTGAATTTGGTCCAGGCAAAGTGTTAGCAGGTTTAAATAAACGGATAGAACGGCGTATGCCTGCGGTGTGTATTTATGACAGCGCAACCTTGGCAGAAGCCCTAAAATTATGCGAGGAAGGGGTATGAGCATTTCGATTAGTTTGCAAGGCGAAGTAGCTTTAGTGACGGGCGCAAGTCGCGGTATTGGTCGTGCCATTGCTGAGATGTTAGGGCAAGCGGGCGCTATCGTTATTGGCACGGCTACCAGCGAAAAAGGCGCGGATAATATTTCAGCGTATATGGCAGAGGCTGGCATTCAAGGCAAAGGTATGCTGTTGAATGTGGCGGATAAAGCCTCGATTGATACGGTGGTAAAAGCGGTAACGGACGAGTTCGGTACGATTAGTGTACTGGTGAATAATGCCGGTATTACCCGCGATAATTTGTTAATGCGTATGAAAGACGACGAGTGGGACGATATTATCGCCACCAATTTGACCTCAATCTATCGTATGTCGAAAGCCTGTATGCGTGGCATGACCAAAGCGAAAAAAGGGCGCATTATTTCCATTTCATCCGTGGTCGGTGCAACCGGCAATCCGGGGCAAACGAACTATGCGGCAGCAAAAGCGGGTGTGGTCGGATTCAGTAAATCCTTAGCACGCGAAATTGGTTCACGTAATATTACTGTGAATGTGGTCGCACCCGGTTTTATTGATACCGATATGACGCGGGAGTTATCTGAAGAGCAACGCGGCCACTTGCTGCAAAATATTCCCTTAGGTCGTTTAGGGCAATCTACAGATATTGCCAATGCGGTGTTATTTTTAGCATCATCTATGGGTGGCTATGTCACAGGCGAAACTATCCATGTCAATGGTGGGATGTATATGGCGTAATCCTGCTGGTATGATGTCTTGGTTTTAAATACAATAGCCTAAGGCTGTTGATTACTTTTTATTAATGAGGAATAAGAAAACATGAGCGATATCGAAGCGCGCGTAAAGAAGATCGTTGTTGAACAATTAGGCGTTGAAGAAGACGCTGTAAAAAATGAATCTTCTTTCATTGACGATCTGGGCGCGGATTCATTGGATACCGTTGAATTGGTTATGGCACTGGAAGAAGAATTCGGTGCAGAAATTCCAGACGAAGACGCAGAAAAAATTACCACTGTTCAAGCAGCGATTGATTATATCAAAGCGCAACAAGGCTAAATCTCTGCATGTAAGCCGCAGTCTGGGTTAGACTGCGGTTTTGTGTATCACCATGCAAATAGTAGGGGCATCAATTTGTCTAAGCGTCGTGTAGTAGTGACAGGTCTGGGGATCGTATCGCCCGTGGGTTCTAAACTGGAAACAGCTTGGAATAATATTAAGGCCGGTCGTAGCGGTATTAACCGTATCAGTCCAGATTTGTTTGATGCAAGTGCATTCAGTGTACAAATCGCGGGTAATGTTAAAGATTTCAATGCGGATGATTACATCAAGCCTAAAGATCAGAAAAAAATGGATACCTTTATCCATTACGGGATCGGCGCGGGTGTAGAAGCAATTCGGGATGCTGGCTTAGAAGTGACCGAAGAAAATGCAGAGCGCATTGGGGTATTAATGGGGTCTGGTATTGGCGGTTTAGATACGATTGAACGTAACTATAACGCTTATCTAAATGGTGGTCCGCGTAAGGTTTCTCCCTTCTTTGTCCCTGCAAGTATTATCAACATGGTGGCGGGTAACCTATCCATCATGTATGGCCTAAAAGGGCCAAATATGTCGATTGTGTCCGCTTGTGCAACTGCTACCCATAGTATTGGGGATGCGGCGCGTATGATCGTTTATGGCGATGCCGATGTTATGGTCGCGGGCGGCGCAGAAATGGGGTCAACCCCCCTCGGTATTGGCGGTTTTGCAGCAGCGCGTGCCTTATCTACCCGAAACGATGATCCAGAAGCGGCAAGCCGCCCGTGGGATAAAGATCGTGACGGTTTTGTATTAGGCGACGGTGCAGGTGTGCTGGTTTTAGAAGAATACGAATTTGCTAAAAAACGCGGCGCTCGTATTTATTGTGAGTTAGTCGGCTATGGCATGAGCAGCGACGCTTATCACATGACCTCACCTTCCGAAGGTGGTGAAGGTGCGGCGCGCTGTATGGTAAATGCGATGCGGGATGCGGGCTTAAATGCGCAAGATATTAGCTACGTTAACGCACATGGCACTTCAACCCCAGCGGGTGATAAAGCCGAAACCTTAGCAGTTAAACGTGCCTTAGGTGAACATGCTTATAAAGTGGCAGTCAGTTCCACCAAATCCATGACAGGGCATTTATTAGGTGCAGCGGGTGGTATTGAAGCGGTGTTTAGCGTACTGGCAATTCGTGACCAAGTATTGCCACCGACCATTAACCTGCATACCCCAGATCCCGCTTGTGATTTGGATTATGTGCCGAATGTAGCACGCGAAACAAAAGTTGAAGTAGCGATGAGCAATTCCTTTGGGTTTGGCGGTACAAATGGTACGTTGATCTTCAAGAAAATTTAAGATTGCAGTCGAAACTATTAAAGGGCGAGTTAGATTTACTCGTCCTGCATCAAGCCCAGCCAACACGCTATCCCTTCTTACTTGAAAGCGTAGCGAAGTCTTCGCAGAATCATTACAGCCTGCTATTCGCTTTTCCCCAGCAAACGCTATCCCTTAACCACCTAACTGAACCTAGCTTTGTGCAACAATTCGACCAGTATTGGCAACAAGCTGGCGTTGACGATAAGGCACAGCAGCATTTGCCTTTTCGAGGGGGTTGGTTTGTTTACTTGGGTTATGAATTGGCAGGGCAACTTGAACCCAGTTTACAACTGCCGCCGTCCAGCAAGGCCTTACCGATTGCGGTCGCGGTGCGCATACCTGCCGCGATTATAGTGGATCATCAAGCCAAGACTACCACCTTCATAGCCGAAGCTGATTTTGCGGATTATTTGCCAATAATGTGGGCAGATAGCCAAGCCTTACCCCATTTATCACTCAACTCCCAAGCCTTACGTTTAAACTTGCAGGAAGATTCACCAGAGCTATTCTTAAACGGTGTGCAACAAATTCGCGAGTATATTGCGGCGGGTGATGTATTTCAGGTGAACTTGTCACGGGCTTGGCAAGGTGAACTGCAATCGACGCATTCAGCGGTGGATTTATACCAACGCTTACGTCAAGCGAATCCCGCGCCTTTTGCCTGTTTAGCGCAATTTCCTGCGTTTTCCATCATTAGTTCCTCGCCTGAACGCTTAGTGCGGGTTGAAAAAAATGTTATAGAAACCCGTCCGATTGCAGGGACACGCCCGCGTGGGCAAGATGCCGCCAATGACCAAGCCTTATTGCAAGAACTAATTTCGCATCCCAAAGAACGCGCCGAGCATATTATGCTGATTGATTTAGAGCGTAATGATTTGGGGCGAGTGTGTGAATATGGCAGCGTCAAAGTCGACGAATTAATGGTAATTGAAAGTTATCAGCATGTACACCATATCGTTTCTAATGTGCGCGGGCATTTAAAAGCAGGTATGACGCCGGGGCAAGTGATTCGTGCGGTATTTCCGGGGGGTACGATTACCGGCTGTCCCAAAGTGCGTTGTATGGAGATTATTGCCGAACTCGAACAGGTTAGACGCGAGGCTTATACGGGTTCAGTGGGATATATCAATCATAATGGTGACATGGATTTCAATATTTTAATTCGCACCATGAGTTTACAAGGGCAGCAGTTGAATTTTCGCACGGGAGCGGGGATTGTAATTGATTCGATAGCCGAGAACGAATTGCGCGAAACCCGACATAAAGCCCGTGGTCTATTAAGAGCTTTAGGTTATGATGCTGCTTAATGGGGAAGTCAGTCATAACGCTATTTTAAATGATCGCGGTTTGTTATACGGCGATGGTGTATGGGAAACATTGGTCGTGCGCAACGGTCAAGTGCAGTTATTAACGTGGCATTTAGAGCGTTTATATAGCGGCTTAGCAAAATTATCGTTTCATTTTAACGAACAGCATTTATTAGAAACGGAAATTCAGCGCATTTGCCAAGGGGTGGAAGCGGGTGTGCTGAAAATTATAATTACCCGAGGACAAGGGCAGCGCGGTTATGCCATTCCTAGCAGGGCTACGTATACACGGTTATTGCAAATTACTGCCTTGCCTGTTTACCCCAGCACCTATGCTAAACAAGGTATTAGTCTACAATTATGTCAAACGCGCTTGGCTTATCAACCCTTGTTAGCCGGTTTTAAGCATTTAAATCGCTTAGAACAGGTATTAGCTCGCTCAGAATTAAACCAAGATTCACAAGAAGGCTTGGTTTTAGATTATAATCAAGCGGTTATTGAGGGAACAATTAGCAATATTTTTGTGTTGCAAGCCAATGGAAGATGGGCAACGCCCGATTTAAGTGCTTGTGGGATTGCGGGCATTATGCGCCGTTATCTGTTGCAATACTTTGTGGAACAGGCAATTGAGTGTGAGATTAAAACCTTACAATTAAGCGATATCCAACAGGCACAAGCTTTATTTTTTTGTAATTCCCTTATAGGTATTTGGCCGGTTCAACGCTTTAATACTAATATTTATAATATTCCACCTATCGTAAAACAGTTACAACAGATAGTTAAATACGTCACATGAAGAAAAAGATTATTAATATAGTTGGCATTGTATTTTTAGGTTTAGCGGCTGTCCTAACCTATGCCTATTTTCAATATAATACCTTTCTAAAGCAGCCGATTGTGGTTACAGCGGATAATAGTATTTTTTCAGTTAAACCCGGCAGTAATTTAGCGCAAGTAGCCACCCAATTGGAAAGCAAAGGCATTATCCAAGACAGTCGTTGGTTTGAATTATACGGGCGAGTATCCGGTAAAGCCCATCAATTAAAAGCCGGTGAATATAAGTTAGAAAATGGTGTTTTGCCGGATGCCTTATTAAGTAAATTAACGTCTGGGCAAACTATTCAATATCAGTTAACAATTTTAGAAGGTAAAACCTATAAGGATATTGTGGCGGCGGTTAAACAACATCCGCAATTAAAGCAAACCTTAACCGATGCCGATTATGCTAATATTATGGCAAAAGTAGGTGGCGCGGCGGGTATGTCGCCCGAAGGTTGGTTTTTACCAGATACGTACAACTTTCCTCGTAATACGACCGACTTAGAATTTTTGCAGCGTAGTTATAAAGCTATGCAAACCTATTTACAAAAGGCTTGGGAAAAGCGCGAACCAACTACGGTTTTGCGCACCCCTTACGATGCTCTGATTTTGGCATCTATTGTGGAAAAGGAAACAGGCTTACCGGAGGAACGCCCGTTAGTAGCTCGGGTATTTTTGAATCGCTTGGAACGCGGCATGTTATTACAAACCGATCCTAGCGTTATTTATGGCATGGGTGATAAATATACCGGCAATATTCGCAAAACTGATTTGCAAACGGATACCCCGTATAATACCTATACCCGCAAGGGCTTAACCCCTACACCGATTGCTACCCCAAGTAAGGCGGCAATTGATGCGGTGCTACATCCTTCTAATAGTAAAGTAATCTATTTTGTGGCAACCACGCCCGGGGGCGCATCTAAGTTTTCTGAAACTTTGGATGAGCATAATAGAGCGGTGCAGCAATATATTTTAAATCGTAATAAAGCCGCTACCCCTGTTACGCCCGTAGCAGCACCCGCTGCTAATCCAGCGGCAGCTCAGCCATGAAGCAAGGTCTATTCATTACTTTAGAGGGCGGCGAAGGTGCAGGCAAAAGCACCAGTGCGAGTTTCATGGCGGATTATTTGCGGGCGCAAGGTAAGCAAGTCTTACTGACGCGTGAACCGGGCGGTACGCCAGTAGCAGAAGCAATTCGCAGTGTTTTATTGGATGCCAGTTTGCCCGCCATGACAATGGAAACAGAGTTGCTATTGATGTTTGCTGCGCGCCATGAACATTTACAGCAAAAAATTCTGCCCGCTTTAGCTCAAGGCACATGGGTGATTTGTGACCGCTTTACCGATTCTAGCTATGCCTATCAAGGCTATGCACGTGGCGTCGATTTACAGCGTATTGCACAATTAGAGCAATGGGCGCAAGGCGATATTCGTCCGGATTATGTGTTTGTGTTTGATTTGCCGGTAGAAATAGGCATGGCACGTGCGAAAGCGCGTAGCGTGGCGGATCGTTTTGAACAAGAGCAATTGGCGTTTTTTGAAAAGGTGCGTCAAGGCTTTCTAATGCGTGCTGCGCAATTTCCAGAACGTTATCCGATTATTCAAGCCCAACAACCCTTAGCGCAAGTGCAAGCCCAGTTGCAGGCACAGTTGGCGCAGATTTTGGCAACACAGGTATGATTTACCCGTGGCAAACGAGCGTATGGCACAGTGTGCAACAGGCATTACAAACCGAGCATTTGCCACATGCCTTATTATTAACGGGGGAAACGGGTTGCGGACATGAGGTCTTTCTACAAAGCCTTGCACAAAGCTTATTATGTTTAACGCCCAGCGTAGAAGGCTTTGCCTGTGGGCAATGTCGCAGTTGTCAGGTATACAAAGCGCAATCCCATCCCGATTTTATGGCGATTGGTTTGCAAGATGAACGCCAAGCGATTGTGATTGAACAGATTCGTGAGCTGATTTATTTCCTAAGTTTAAGTCGCAGTTATAGCCCTCGTCGCGTGGTGAGCCTATACCCTGCTGAGCGAATGAATAGCAATGCGGCAAATAGCTTATTGAAGTCGCTAGAAGAACCTTCGGCGAATACGCACTTGTTATTATTAACTGCAAATCCAGCTAGTTTACTACCCACGATTCGGAGTCGCTGCCAAGTATTACGTTTGCCATTGCCCAGTACTGAGCAAGCGCTGACTTTTTTACAAACCCAATCACTTAGTCAACCGTTAGATGAATTATTGGCGTTGGCACATGGGCGACCATTAGCCGCCTTAGCCTTAGCTAATGGTGATAGCTTAAACAAGCGTCAACAATGGTTAACGCATTTGCAGCAAATTGCGCAAGGGCAGGGAAATATTGTTGAAATATCGGCTTATTGGGAAAAATACGATAAAAATAGCCTGCTGGATTGGCAATTTGATTACTTATTAAACCAGCTTAAACAATCGTATCAAGCTGCTGCACCCTTAAGCGGGCAAACATTGCATCCGCTTATAAATCCGACCAAAATTTGGCGTATCTACGAGGATTTATTAGAGTTGAAAAAACGTGTAAATCATCCTTTAAATTCTCGTGCATTTATCGAAGCCCAGTTAATGGCATGGGCTGCTTAGCCTAGTTTCGCGAGAATATATAACAATGACCATTGCACAGCTTGTGAAATCGCCTGTAGAAGGCATTCCTTCTTTAGGGCTTTCGTTATCTGATCGGCATGAATTGCATGCGCACTATATGCCGTTTTTAAAAGATGCCGGTTTATTTGTACCCACAACTGAACCGTTTAGTTTGCATCAAGAAATTATTCTGCAAATGCGCTTGGCAGAATTAGGCAAGCGTCTGACGATTCCGGGGCGCGTAGTATGGCTTGCACCCAGTCAAGGGCAGCGCCAAACTGAACCGGGTATTGGTTTGCAGTTTACGGGCGAACATCGGCATAAAGTGAAACAATTTATTGAAGATGTATTGGGCGATCTGGTAAAACAAACACCTGCTCAAACAGCTTATTAAAGAGTGTCTATGTTAATGCCACAGCCAGTAGCTTCGAGTTCCAGCAGCGAGAAGCAATTACGTCAATTATTTAAACAATTATCTGCGGTTGACCAGCAAAGCTTGTTGAGTTTCGCAGAATTCCTAGCCAGTCGTACAGTGCCTACGCAACCCCTATTAAGCGAATTTCCAGCTCCTGAAGCTATTGAGCGCCCCGCGCAAGAAAGTGTAGTTAAGGCAATTAAACGTTTGACCGCCACGTATCCCATGATTGCCCGCGATTTATTATTAAATGAAACCTCAGCGTTAATGAGTGCGCATGTGATACAAGGGCGGACGGCGGTGGATATTATTGATGAGTTAGAACGTGTATTTGCCAAACATTATGCGCAATTGAAACAGCAATTCGAGCAAACTAAAGCGGACGACGCGCTATAAAAGCGGATAACGGGCGACCGTCTTCTAAATATTCAACTTCGTCTAGCAAAATCGTAAGCCCCGCAAAGGTTTGTGCCAATTCGTGAGGGCGTAACAAATAATTAGGATTGCGTGGGCTGCCAAATTGTTCAGAACCTTGCATAAAGGTTTGGTATAACAATACGCCACCCGGTGCTAACAAAGACGGCAATAGCGGCAATAAGGGTCGGTGTAAATAACGTGCTACACAGATCAAATCAAAACTTTGCTTGGCTAAGCCGCAATGTGTAAAGGGATTGGCACTGTTTTCTAAATCTAATAATAACGTGTTTACCTCTACTTGCTGTTGCTGGGCTAATTGCTGGGTACGCTGAATTGCACCGGGCAGATAATCTACTCCAGTCATTTGCCAGCCGTGTAGCGCTAAATACACCGTATCACGCCCCGCACCACAGGCTAAATCCAAGCCTTTACCCGGCTCAATAGCGTATTGTGTTGCAATAGCTTGCACAAAACGCTGAACTAAACCTCCTGCATTCCACAAGCGTACTTGGCTGATGCCGAATTGTAATAGACCTTGACGCAGTAACTGATCAGCATACGCGCTATTCCATCCTATACTGTGCTGAATTTCGTAGCCTTTGCTGCTTAAGGTCGTGTGCGCTTGCACTAAACTGGCAGGATCGCCGCAAAGTTGTAGTGCTTGATTACGTTTGGGAAGTTCGTGTAAACGTTGGCTGAGTTCAGCAGCAGGAATATTAATGGCGTCGCGATGATGCCCTTGATAGAAAGCCGCAGCGGGGCGGCAGTCTACCAAAGCAAAAGATGAATGATTAGGCACTTATTGCAAAGCAACCGCAGATAACACACCGCTACGACCTAGGGTATAAATGACATTGCCGTCTAATACAGGTGCAACTGTATAGCCCGCCGGATCACCTTGAACACGCGCAGCCAATAACCCCGTGCTGGTATTAATCCAATGCAGCACACCTTTATAGTCACCCACGACCACATAATTACCCACAATGGTGGGTGCGGTTAATTGACGGCGTTCTAAGTCGTCCATTTTCCATACAGGTTTGCCCGTTTGCGGGTCAAGTTTCCAGAATAAGCCAGAAATACTAGTGGTATACACACCGTTTGCATCGGCGTCTAAACCGCTGTAGCTAGAGTAAGGTGCGGACCAAGCGGGTTTACCATCGCGCATATTAATGCCCATGATTAAACCGTTGTAGCTGGCAGCAAATAAAGCTTCACCAACCGCTTTCATTTTACCGTCAACGTCGGTAACGCTATCCAAGTCACCTTGACCGCGTGGTACAGATAAGGTGGCTTCCCATAAAGCACGTCCGCTTTGCATATCGAAAGCTGTAACGACACCGCTATCAAAACCGGCAATAACCATGCCGCCAACAGTTACGGGCGTACTAGCCCCCCGTAAGGATAATGGCGAACCTTGGCGCACTTGTTGCCATAACACTTCGCCAGATTGCAGATTTAAGCCGGATAAGCGCCCATCGCTGGTACGGAAAGCGGCAATACCATTTGCGGGTGGAGAGATTGCGACAACTTCACTGGTTAAACGTTGTTTCCACACAACTTTGCCGGACTGACGATCTAAGGCGAATGCACCGCCATTATTGCTACCGACTAAAATCAGTGAGCCTGTCCCGCTGACCCCCCCGCTTAATTCTTCATCTAATCCCACTTGCCAGAGCTTAGCGCCATTGTTTTTGTTCCAAGCACTGACAGAGCGCCCACCCGCGACGATGACTGTGTTTTCATCAATATACGGATTAATACGCACATAATCTTTACCTGCGCTACTACCTGTGCTCACTTGCCATAAGGTTTTGACACCAACGGTCGGTTTAAACTCTTTTAACGCTTTGGGGGGATTCATATCCTTCGCGGGTAAAACCTGTTGAAATGTGCTACAACCGCTGATAAGTAAGGCAGCTAATACCGCCGCAAAGATGGGTTTCATAAGCGTTTTATACTCCTTCACCAAGGTTAGCGCGCTTCATCTTTAATAATTCCGTGTCACCTTTACTGGTAACAATCGCTTTATCATAAGCAGTACGCGCATCGGCTAATTTCTTTTGCGCTACGAAAATATCGCCTTTAATTTCTTCGACAATAGATTCATACGCTTTTGGATAAGTGGCATTTGCTAATTTTTCAGCGTCGGCTAATTTATTTTGTGCCGTGAATACACGAGCTAAACGTACACGCGCTAAATCTTTATAAGCATCTTCCGAACTATTATCAATCACCCAATTTAACGCTTTAACGGCAGGTTCATATTCACCTTTTTGGGCATAAACATCTGCTGTTTTTAAGCTAGCCACCGCTGCATAAGGCGTGGACTTATAATCATCTTGCAATTTAATGATATGGCTTGAAGCAATATCCCAGCTTTTATCTGCGTTTTTATGCACTTCGTTATATAAAGCCGAGGCTTGTACCGCATTTTCAATCTGCGCTTTTTTCCAGTATTCCCAGCCGAATAAAGCTACCACAGCCAAGCCAATGCCGACCATGACGGAAACGCCGTTTTCTTTCCACCACGCTTTTAGTTCTTCGACCTTTTCATCATCGGTTTGATAATCACTCATTTATTAGCCCCACTTAAATTATCTAGCTTGTTTATAGTTAAAAAATAAACCTGTACTTATAAATAAGCCGCAAGTCTTTCATTTAATTGCGCTATTGGCAGATTAATCTGCTCGCCAGCGTCACGCAAGGGTTTTAAAGCAATTTCACCCCTTGCTAATTCATCTTCACCCAAAATCAAAGCATAACGGGCTTGGGATTTATCAGCGCGTTTCATTTGCGGTTTGAAACCACCACCACCACAGTTGGTTATTAACTGTAGTTCAGGATATTGATTTCGCAAGCCTTCCGCAATTTTTAAACTGGCGGTTAAAGCATTGTCGCCTGCGGCAATAAAATAAATATCAGGTTGGGTTTTGGCTGGCACTAATTGTTGCGCTTCTAGCAATAAGATTAGGCGCTCCACACCCATTGCGAAACCACAAGCTGGTGTTGCACGTCCACCCAGTTGTTCTACCAAACCATCATAACGCCCACCCGCGCAAACTGTACCTTGTGAACCTAGTTCGTCGGTAACCCATTCAAAAACCGTACGCGAATAATAATCTAAACCTCGTACCAAGCGCGGATTGATGCTATACGGAATACCCATTGCATCTAATAAGCCTTGTAATTGGGCAAAGTGTTGTGCTGATTCGCTATCTAAATGATCGTGTAAATTCGGCGCTGCCGCAATTAAGGCACGCATTGCCGGATTTTTACTATCCAAAATGCGTAATGGATTGGTTTGCAAACGCCGCTTTGAATCTTCGTCCAATTGATCTAAATGGGCGCTGAAGTAGTCGACTAATAATTGGCGATAAGCCAAGCGTGCGTCCAGCGTCCCTAAAGAATTTAATTCTAAGCGAATGTTTTTTAAGCCCAGTTCCTGCCAAAGCCGCGCACCCATCGCAATCAGTTCAGCGTCAATATCTGGACCTGTGATACCAAACGTTTCCACCCCAATTTGTGTAAATTGACGATAACGTCCTTTTTGTGGTCGTTCGCCTCGGAACATGGGGCCCATGTACCACAAACGCTGTTGTTGATTGAAGATTAAGCCACTTTGAATGCCAGCGCGTACACAACTAGCCGTCCCTTCTGGGCGTAATGCCAAACTGGTTGGGGCTTTACCTTCTTCAACATCTTGGCGGTCTTCAAAGGTATACATTTCTTTTTCAACAATATCGGTGACTTCGCCAACCGCCCGCTTAAATAAGGCAGTTTGCTCTACCAACGGCATGCGGATTTCTTGATAGCCATAGCGTTTTAATAATTGGCGGACTACTTGTTCAAAGTGCTGCCATGTCGCAATGCTATCCGGCAATATATCGTGCATACCACGAATGGACTGAAGCGTATGGGTTGCCATGTTGTAAATCCGTTTAATCTAATTTGAAGCGTGCGACGCTGCCTTTGGTATAAGGCGCTTGATCATACAATTGACCGTTTAAATACACTTTCACGCCGCGTGCATTGCCAATTTTAAAGCTTAAAGGGGTAGTAGCCTTTAATTCTTGCGTCGTGCCAGCCGAGTTTAAGGATTCAAATAAGGTTTTCTTTTTAACATCCTTAATTTGCATCCAAACTTCATCCGTAAACTCCAGCTTAATATTTACTTCGCCGGTAATTGTTCCGGGGGCAACCACGGGTTGCGAGCTTGTAGCAGCAATCGCATTAGGATCAACCGTAACAGCTGCTACGGTTGTACTAGGCGGAGTTGGCGTTGCCGCAGGCGTCGGCGGCGTGCTGCTCACAGGTTTAGCTTCTACTGGCGGCACAACAACGCTATTAGTATCAGTTGGTTTATCGTTAGTTGAGGTTGCGGTCGTCGTCGGTTTTGCGGCTTCCGCTTTTGCTTTATCTACGGCTTCAGTATTTGGTTTATCCGCAGGCTTTGCCGTATTTTCTGGGGGTTCAGGGGTTGCCGGTTTTTCAGCATTAGCTGTGCCCGTTGTATTGTTGGCAGGCGGGGTTGGGTTTGCCGTCGCATTATCGGTATTCGCGCTTAAAATACTACCAATCGTCGTTGGTGTACTTGGAACATCTTCGCTCGAAGTGGCTTGCGCTGCATTAGCTAAGGTAGTTACGGGCGGCGTAATGGCTTCTTCAGCAGCTAATTCGGAGGCACGTTTAGCGGCAAATGTTTCAATTGCCGGTGCAGGGCGTACGACCACTTGCGGATTAGTTTGTGCCGAAAAAGACGCCCACAAGTCACTTGCCCAAGAACGCACGCTAGGAATTAAGGAAATTAAGCCGACGATCATGATAATTAAGGCTGAACCTGCCAATTTCAAAGCCATCGGTGAAAGCGGTGGCTTTTCACGTACTTTCGTTTTAACAAGATGTCGCTGTCCCCCGACTTTATTATCATCAGGCTTTGCGCCACGCAACGTATCGTATAAACGAATTAATACTTGTGGATCAATTTCGCCCAATTTTGCGTAACTACGCAGATAACCCCGTACATACGGCGGTTCGGGTAAATGGGCAAAATCTTCTGCTTCTAACGCGCGCACAATGTGTTGGGACAAATGCATTTCTTCGGCAGCTTGTTCTAAATTTAACCCCGCTTTATCGCGACAAGCTACTAAGCGAGCTTTTAGATCTCCGGGTTGAATAGCAGCGCTCGTTTCGTCCTTTGCATTTGTGGTATCCGTCACATTATCCTCCGATTATTAGATCATCAATTGAGCTGACTAGCAGCTTTACTGTCCGGAAATTTCGCCCTTAATTGTACGGCACATGCCTCAGCTTTTTCGCTTTCGTTTAAGACTGATTCAATTTTATAGCATAAAGCCAAGCTATCAGCCGTTACGGGCACTTGCGCATTATAACGATAAAGATAAGCTTGTGCCTTGGCATTATCACCTTTTTGATAATTGAGCTTAGCTAATTGATATAAGGTTTCTGGATAATTTGCGTTCACTTGCTGCGATTGTTTGAAGTAATCTTCCGCAGCACTTAAATTTCCACCTTTTGCCGCACAAATCCCAGCGTTGGTAAAGGCATATTCTGGGGTTTTGTAAAACGGGTCGTGTACTGCTGCCATAAAAGCTTTGTCTGCCAATGCAACTTGCCCCGTGCGACATAAAAATGAACCGTAGTTATTTAGTAGTTCAGGGTTTTTATTATTGAGCTTTAAGGCTTTGCGAAAATGTTGATTAGCTTTGCCGTCATCGCCTAAGGCTTCTTGCAATAAGGCATAATAGTGATGTGCATCACTGGAGTTTGGGTCTTTATCTAGGGCTTTATCTAAGTTTTGTTGGGCTAAATCCAAACGCCCTTTCTGTAAGTAACCCACCCCTAATTGTGTGTAATAATCTTGGCTACTATCGGAGCTATTGCCAACGCTGCTAGTAGTAGCGCAAGCAGTCAATAACATAGCACTGACTACGCAAGCCAGTAACGGTTGATTTATTGTCATTCTTATTACCTTTGTTCAATGCGGGCAAAATGCACTGCCCTCCGACTTTTATCATTTACTTTACCTGCGAGCTGACCGCAGGCGGCATCAATATCGTCGCCGCGTGTTTTACGGGTGGTAGTGGTATAGCCCGCTTGTTGCAAAATCTCACGGAAACGATAGATACGATTATTACTCGAACGTTTGTAGCGTGTCTCAGGAAACGGATTAAAGGGTATAAGGTTGATTTTAGAAGGAATGCCCTTGAGCAATGCGGCTAATTCATGGGCATGCTCATCCTTATCATTAATACCCTCCAGCATCACATATTCCCATGTAATGTGGTTGCGTTCGGTGGTCTTTTTATCCACAAAGCGTCGACAAGCGGCTAATAATTCATGAATCGGATATTTGCGATTAACCGGCACTAGCTGATCACGTACCGCATCATTGCTGGCATGTAACGATACCGCTAAAGACACATCAATCACGTCGCCTAAACGATCTAAGGCAGGCACAACACCCGAGGTACTTACCGTTACGCGCCGTTTGCTTAAACCATAGGCGTTATCATCCAGCATTAAGCGTAAGGCTTCTAGTACATTGTCAAAATTTAGCAACGGTTCGCCCATGCCCATCATGACCACATTGGTAATCACACGATTGGCTTTAGGATCGGCTTGTAAGGTGCGCTTAGCAATCCATAATTGTCCGATAATTTCTGCCACGCTTAGATTTCGGTTAAAACCTTGGCGAGCGGTTGAGCAAAACGTGCAATCCAAGGCACAGCCAACTTGCGAGGAAATACATAAAGTGCCGCGTTCATCTTCAGGAATAAACACGGTTTCAATCGCATTGCCGTCTTCTAAACGTAATAACCATTTATGCGTGCCGTCACTGGATTTTTGATCAATCACAATTTCGGGAGCGCGAATCACTGCGGTTTCAGCTAAGACCGCACGCAGTGATTTGCTTAAGTTGGTCATCTGATCAACGCTATCCACATTCATCTGATGCAGCCATTTAATCACTTGGGTGGCACGAAATGGCTTTTCACCGATAGAGGCAAAATAGGTTTTCATACCTTCATGGCTGAAGTTTAATAAGTTAACTTTTGGGTTCGCGTCGGACACAGATGACATACTCATTTAATTAGCGAGTGCGAGGGCACACACCATCTTTACCGAAGAAGTAAGCGATTTCAATAGCCGCATTTTCTAAGCTATCAGAACCGTGTACTGCATTTTCGTCGATAGAGTCAGCGAAATCAGCGCGGATAGTACCGGGTTCAGCGTTTTTAGGGTTAGTTGCGCCCATTAATTCACGGTTTTTCGCAACCGCATTTTCGCCTTCTAATACTTGTACCATGACAGGACCAGACGTCATGAAGCTAACCAAATCACCAAAGAAAGGGCGCTCTTTGTGTACGGCATAGAAGCCTTCTGCATCCGCTTGGCTTAAGTGTACCATTTTCGCCGCTACGATTTTTAAGCCAGCGTCTTCAAAACGGCTGTAGATTTTACCGATTACATTTTTAGCCACTGCATCGGGTTTAATAATGGAAATAGTTTGCTCAATAGCCACGTAAGTGTCTCCAAAAATTATAAAATAGGGGAGGTTGAATCTGAATTCGGGCGCAATTGTAAAGGGAGTAGTAGCGTCTAGCAATCTTCCTGCAAATTTAACACGTTCAGCCACCTTTAACTAAATTGTCATAATGTGCAGTTAGAGTAGAATCAGGTCAATAAAAATGACAATAATGCAAGCAAAAGAGACCGTTATGCAGCCACATCCGTTTAAAAAGCTCATTCATTTACTTTATGTGCCGACTATTTTCTGCAATATGGGCTGTGAGTACTGCTACTTAGGCGATTTGACTGAAAACCGCACTGATAATACGCAATCTATTGATACACTAAAATTTAGTTTAGAAAAGTTATTAAACGCGGGTTATTTGCCCTTTAATTTATCGTTTCATGGTGGCGAAGTGACCACCTTACCCAGTCAGACACTGCGTCAATTATTAATGATTGCGCAACAACATTATCAAACTTATGGTGACGTGATTAAGCAGCAGGGATTTAAATTAAATCCTGTGCATATTAAAACCAACTTGTTGAATTTCCCCAAACACTATGCATTATTAGATGAATTTGCGGTGTCAATTAGTGCCAGTATTGATTTACCGCTGAATTTACATGCACGTTATCGGGTGGATAAAAAAGGGCAGAGCACTTTAAGTCGTATGCAGACAAATTTACGTTTATTGGCACAATACCCACATCGTAAAAAAATTTCCTGCGTAGTTACGAAAGCACATTTAAGCCAAATAGAACAGTTTATTGCGGATATTTGGTACTTGCATCGAGAAATCGGTTTAGATATGAACCGATTTAATATTATGTTTAGTTTTGATTCACAACAGAATGCGCAAAAATACCAAAATCGTGATAATAGTCTTGTTATGTTATCCGGTACTGAGCAAGTTGCCTTTTATCAAGCTTTGCAACAAGCATTTAAAGGCACAGAACTAGAAACAGGTTTTAAACACGAATGGTTTTGTGAATTTACGCCGGATTATTGCTGTTCGGCGGTTAATTGTGGTGATAAATTCTTTTTGTTGCAATACGACGGCTCGGTTTATTCCTGCCCGCGTGGCCAATCCTCTGAAGATTATTATTATGGCAATGTGTTTCAGCAACCGATTGAAGAAATTGTGAATAATGGTTGGCAGGTGATTGAACGTAATGAGAATAAAACCACCGTTGCGGATGATTGTATAACTTGCGAATACATACAATATTGCCATTCGGGTTGTACCTTTGTTAGAACCGAAACAAGTACATCTAAAAGTTATACTTGTGACTTACAAAAAATTTTGTACCAAGCGGATCCAGCACGCTACCCACCTTTAAATAAAGCACAAATTCCAACTTACACTAAAACAATTTTATTTCATAATCATTTGCATAAGATTGTTGACAAAACCCCACAACGTCAGCGTTTTATTACACCAGAATTAGCTGTACCTGAAAACAGCTTGCAAGCTTTAATAGCAAAGGATGAATTATTACAAGCCATTTATGTAAAGCCCTTGTTTTATATTGAAGTGGATCAAGTGCGTTATGATTTATGTTCACCGATATTAAGCAACGAACACTCAATCGCTTTTTTAAATCAGCATAGCCAAGTTATTTTAGGTATTCAGCAAGATAGTTTTGCTTTAGCTACCGATGAAACCGTAAATAATTATGTCTTATTAATGCTATTGCGTAATACAACAGTAACCTATGGGGATGAGGCGCGTTATAAACAAGAACATATTATGGATTACGCGTTGTATAGCCCTTCCTTGATAACCCAAGCCAGTGAGCAACAAGGCTATTATCGCTATGATATTTCACCTATTTTACGCTTACATAGCCCATTATTCTTAGCTAAAGTGAAAAATAATTTATTTATTAGCACGAAAGCTTTACGCGAGTATCATTATACGAAACAGCGTAAAAATGCATTTTATCATATTCAAGCCATTAACTTACCCTTTCCTAATTTTGAATTTTTTTGGCAGGAGGTCTGATTATGCAAATAGATTCTCAAAAAATAACACAGTTTTTAAGCTATATTGAATATCAAGCCGATCACGCGCTAATGTCCGATAAAATTCAGACGTTTCTACAAGCGCAAACTCCATCTGCATATGTGTTATTTAGAAATAATAGTTTGTATTTTTTTGCAGATGATACCAGCACACCAGAAATAGCGGCTGTTAACACCCATTATAGCGAGTTGGATTATGTACGCTTTGATGGGCAACGTATTAGTCGACTCGATCCGGATTATTATTTAGGTTATCAATCGCACAGTGTGGGGATCGAGCATGAGTTGCAACAGCGTTCCGCTATAGCGAAAGGTGGTAGTTCTACCAATAACAACAATAATAATAACGGAAATAATAATGGCTAATGTATGGGTATGGACACTTATTGTAGGAGGTGTTGGTTTAGTTTATGCAGATAATTTGGGTATTTTTATAATAGCAGCAGTAATCATTACCTTAATATACAGTAGTTATCGCGCTAGGCAGTATTATAAACGTTATCAACAAGCCCAAAAAATCTTACCTTATTTGTACAATACGCCTACCGCAAGTGTAGAAAGGTTAGACTGTTATGTTAAATGTATGGGGATATTAGTAAATGAAAACAACCTTCAAACCCCTTTAACACATAAAGCGTGCAATATGTTTTTTACGCAACAATGGGGTTTATGGCAAGCTAAGCTTAAGAAACCGCAAAAAGGCTATGAAACCGCCAAGAAGAATTTAGCGACTTTAGTGTCTTCAGAACCTTTGCTCATTAAAACCTCTCATGGCATTATCAGCCTAGAGCCGCAAAATTTCTTACCCAATGCCTTGCTGTTAATGCACTCTACTAAATTAGAATTTGCTGAACCCGTTTTTCCTATTACGGTCTTAGGTAAGATACATGCTTATAAAAAGTATGAGGTTAGCGAATATAGTGCTGAACGACACAATCAGGTGGTGTTATTGGGTAAATTAGTGCGTAAAGACGGGCAATTAGTATTAATACCTACTTTTTCTAAGCACCATCCTAGTATTTTTTGTCTAGGTGATTTTGCGCATATTGAGGATTTTGTGAAAGACAATGCTATGCAACTTTATCAATATGTAAAACTGCATAGTTTTGTACCACCCTTGCTAAATACCCTAATCCTAATTTATTTATTACTACAATAAATTGCGTAACATTAATTCGCCCGGGTGCGGATTTAAATAATGTTGACGTTCAATATACGGCTGTGGGTGGTGTTTAAAATGATGTTTCAGCAAGGTAATTGGCACAATTAACGGCACTAGGCCAGTCTGATATTGTTCAATTAATTCCACCATTTCTTGCCGATCTTGAGCATCTAAATGATTTCGTAAATAACCCAATAAATGATACAGCACATTGCTATGTTGTCCCCGGCTCACGGGTTTTGCCAACATTTGCATGACAATCCGAATGTAGTCTTGTGCCAGCACGGTTAAATTTTCACTTACTCCCGCTTGTGCCACTAGATTTCCCAAAATTTTGGCTTGATGCTGGTCATGTGCCATGAAAATATATTTATGATCGGCATGAAAGTTAACCAAACGGGCGGGGGTTAATTGAATTGTATTGAGGGTTTGCCAGCGATGATACACATAGACTCGCCCGATAAAATTTTCGCGCAATATCGGGTCACATAAACGCCCTTCTTCTTCTAACGGTAGCAACGGCAATAATTGTTGTAATTGTTGGGCAAAAATACCAATACCATTACGTTCGGGCGGCAAATTCGGTTTGTTGCTGTTGTAAACTTTAACGCGTTCCATGCCACAACTGGGTGAATTTTTCTTTAAGATAAACCCTGAAACGTTTTGTAATGGTAATACCACCGATTGCGCGTATTGTTGCAGACTTAGCGTGTGGTCAAGGCTGTGGTCTTTAATATTCACCGCTGCCAAGCTTTGCCCATTACGAATTAAATGAATCGGTGGTCGGGGAACACCCAACCCAATGCCCACTTCGGGGCAAAAGGGTAAAAATTCAAAGTATTCGCCTAAGCTTTGCACAATCCATCCATCGCGCTTATGGCTGCCATCGAAACGCACTTCGCGCCCAATAAGACAACTGCTAATACCAATTTGAATTTTGTGTGGGTGTTGCATGAGTGCTTATCTGTATAAAGAATGTAAGGTTAATTCGGTCTGTGGGTTATCGCTATGCCACTGACTGTCGCTTAAGACTGTTTTATAACCTAAATTATATAAAGCTGACATATATTTTGGATCAAATACTTTTTTAGAGCGCATATTAAAAGAAGCGGGTACAGTGGTTAAGTGAATCTTGAAATCATCCCGACGTGCTACGCCTTCAATCGTATACAAATTGGCTAAGCCTTGATATTTAATTAAAGTTTGTACAGAGCGCGTTCCAATTGCCGGTACCGTGAGTTTGACCGCTTCATATTCGGGGTTTAATTTGGTATTGCGCACTAACCAAAAGTTTTTCTGTGGCACGCTGCCAATGTGTTCTACTAAATCGCTTAAATGCAAGCCGGGCGGATAGACAAAGATTTGCTGGGTAATGCCGCCATCAACGTGTGCTTCTTGTGCGGTTTTGCCATCAATAGTGACCGTAAAGCGAGCGGGGGGGAAACCACCCGGTACAGATGCCGATGCCAACATAATATGCTGAATTAATTGTGCCGAATACGGATTTCCGCTTTCAGCAATGCGCCCAATATCCCAAATCATAGGGCGTTGTGCGTCAATATTGGTTGTACCAATAAATAGTAAACGCCCTTTACGGCTTTCGGCCGCAATGCGTGCCACTACTTCTGGGGTAACCACTTCATTTAATAAGTGCTCTAACGGCACGGTGCTGGCAAATGCATCACCACCAAAAATACCTTTAAAAATACGGGGGGTGGCAATTTGCCGAGTTTGAGTTTGTGTATAGAAGCGCCTTAGCACATCATCATAATCTGAACCTAAAAATACAAAAGGTGCCATTAAAGCGCCGGTAGAAATGCCTGTGACCATAAAGAATTCGGGTCGATCTCCCCGATCCGTCCAGCCTTTCATAAAGCCCGCCCCATACGCCCCATCTGCTCCACCACCGGATAAAGCCAGCACATCAATGCGTTCATTAAAGGCAGGGTTAGCCGCTAAAGCCCGTTGTTGATGCGCAATCATTTCATTTAAATAAGGGGGCGTTTCATCCCCCCAAAAGCGTATATGTTCAAAACCTTGAATCTGCGCTTGAGCATAATTATGGGGAGCAGGTGCTGGCGCATCACGTTGAATAGAGACGCAGCCACTTGCGGTTAGAAGCGTTGTAATACAGATTGCCGTGACTAAACGTGGTCGAACAATACGCAACATTATTATCTCTCTTATTAGCAAAGTTTAATTGCTAACAGAGTCTAGTGGGTTTTAGCCGAAGGTGTTAATACCGTCTCTAAAACTGGCCATACATTGGCTAATAATTTGGGTTGTGCTTCAGCCGTTGGATGTAAGCCATCGGCTTGGACTAAATCCCAATTATCCGCCACGCCTTCCAATAAAAATGGCACAAAGGGCAGGCTGTATTGCTTGGCTAAATCGCTAAATACCGCTTCAAATTTTTCGGTAAATGCTGCGCCATAATTGGGGGGCACTTTAATGCCGATTAATACCACCTTGGCATGGCTGGCTTGTGCCAATTGAATCATTTGCGTTAAGTTCTGCCGTGTTACCGCCGGATCAATACCACGTAAACCGTCATTTGCGCCTAATTCAAATAGCACGTAATCCGGTTTAGTATCGCTTAAAGCTTTTGGGAAACGGCTTAAGCCGCCCGCTGTCGTCTCGCCGCTAATGCTGCCGTTGCTGATTTGATAACTAGAGCCTAATTGAGTTTGTAATAAACTAACCCAGCCTTTTTCAAGCGGAATGCCGTAAGCCGCGCTTAAACTATCACCCCACACCAAGATAGTTTTGGGATTCGCCTCCGCCGCCATAACCTTAGGGGCAACTAGTAATACCGCGCAACAAGCGAATATCAGGTAAAGTGTGCGTAACATTAATTAAACGTCCTTAAAATAAAATGATGAACACAAGCGTTATTCAGACTCGTGACTTGGTTAAAACTATCCCGCAAAGCGGACATGATTTGCAAATCTTACGCGGAATTAATCTGGATATTGCCCAAGGGGAATCGGTCGCGATTACGGGCACATCCGGTTCGGGCAAAAGTACCTTATTGGGCTTATTAGCGGGTTTAGATTTACCCACAAGCGGCAGTATTGCGTTATTTGGGCAAGACTTAACCCCAATGAATGAAGACCAACGCGCTGCTGTACGCTTAGGTAAGGTTGGCTTTGTGTTCCAATCTTTTCACTTGTTGGATAACTTAACCGCGCTGGAAAATGTATTACTACCGCTGGAATTGGGGGCGGCTAATGCGGAATTTAAAGCGCGTGCGGTACAAGCTTTACAACAAGTGGGTTTAGGGCAGCGTTTAAATCATTATCCTACCCAATTGTCGGGGGGCGAACAGCAACGCGTGGCTTTAGCACGGGCGTTTGTTACACAACCGAAAATCCTATTTGCCGACGAGCCCACCGGCAATTTAGACAAAGCCACAGGCTTAGAAATTACCCAATTATTATTTAATCTGCAAAACCAATGGCAAACCACATTAGTGTTGGTAACGCATGATGAAAGCTTAGCCGCCCGTTGCCAGAGCCATTATCGCATGGCGAATGGAGTATTGGTATGAACTCAGCGATTCGTCACTGGCGGCAACGTTGGCGCTTGCCAGAATTACGCTTACTTATGTTAGCGTTGATTATTTCGGTGACCGTCATTACCGCCGTGGGGTTTTTTAGTAGCCGCGTGGAAAACGCCATGCAGGCACAAGCCCAGCAATTATTAGGCGGCGATTTGGTGATTACGGCGGCGCGTCCACAAGACAATGCGCGCTTACAACAAGCCCAACAAGCGGGCTTGCAAACCACTGCGACGATTAGCTTTCCTAGCGTGGCAAGTGCGGGCGACAAGCTGCAACTAAGCCAGTTAAAAGCCATCAGCCAAGGTTACCCTTTACGTGGTGAATTAAAAACCGCTAGCCAACTAAGCGGTGAGGAAGTGCTCAGCAATGGGCAAATTCCAGCGCGGGGTGAAGTTTGGGCAGAAGCGCGTTTATTTACAGCATTGGGGATAGCCACGAATGCCGACATTAAACTAGGGCAACAAACTTTTAAACTCAGTCGCGTATTAACCCAAGAACCGGATCGTGGCACGAATTTATTTCAGTTTGCGCCCGTATTAATCATGAATGCGCAGGATTTACCCGCGACCAAACTGTTAACGCCCGCCAGCCGCGCTACGTTTAGCCAACTCTTTGCCGGTGACAGTCAGGCGATTAAACGTTTTAAACAGACGGTCGAAACCCAGTTAAAACCGACCGAACGCATTCGTACCTTGCAGGAAGATTTAAGTTCTGTGCAACAAGCCTTACAACGTTCGGGGCGTTTCTTAAATTTAGCTGCCTTATTAAGCGTGGTATTAGCAGGTGTGGCAGTGGTATTAACTGCCAATAGCCTGATGCAACGTGAGTTATCGAGCGTGGCGGTATTAAAATCGATGGGCTTATCGCGGCGGCGGATTCTAAGCGATTATCTCAGTAGTTTAGGCGTTACCGCGCTCATCGGTTCAGTGCTGGGTATTGCCTTAGGCTTTGTGTTGCAATATGTATTGGCGTATTGGTTGGGTGATTTAATTGACAAACATTTACCCGCGCCAAGTCTAACGCCGGTGTTTGCCGGTTTGTTTACCAGCTTTTTGCTCTTGTTGGGCTTTGCTTTGCCACAATTATTGCGCTTAGTCGATACCTCGCCGATGCAAATTTTTCAAGGCGCATTGCAAAGACCGAATAGTGTAACGTGGTGGGTGATTGGCTCGGTATTGTTAGCCGTGTTTATGTTGCTGTGGTGGCAAGCGCACGATTTAAAACTCGCCTTGTTCGTAATGCTGGGTTTACTAAGCGCGATTGCTTTATTTGCGTTATTAGCAAAAGCGGGGTTAGCCAGTTTACAAGCCTTAAGTAAGCGCTATGGTTTGGGTTGGTTAGGGTTAGGCGGGCGCTCGCAACGCGCTGTATTATTGGTGGTGGTGTTTGCGACTGGCTTATTTGCCTTATTGTTATTAACCACTGTGCGTACCGATTTAATTAATCGTTGGCAAGCCAGTTTACCTGCGGATGCGCCGGATCAATTTCTGATTAATATTCAACCGCAAGAAGTCGCACCTTTACAGCAATTCTTGCAACAACATCAGCTTAAAGCCACGTTTTACCCCATGATTCGCGGGCGTTTAGTGGCGATTAATCAAAAACCTGTGCAAAGTGCAGATTATCAAAATGAACAAGATCGGCGTTTAGTCGAACGTGAATTTAATTTGTCTTCTTTTGCCGAGTTACCCAAGAGTAATGTGGTGTTACAAGGACAGTGGTTTAATGCGCAAACCCAAGGTTTTTCCATTGAACAGGATATTGGCAAACGCTTGCATTTTGGTCTAGGCGATCAATTAACCTTTGACGTTGCTGGGCAAAGCATTACGCAAACCGTTACCAGTGTACGCGAAGTGCGTTGGGACAGTATGCAACCCAATTTCTTTGTGATTGCTGCTCCCAATAGCATGTTAGATTTTCCGCAAACTTTTATTACCAGTATTCATGTTGGCGCGGACAAAACGCTGTTGCGTGATTTGGTTAAACAGTTTCCGAGTGTGACCGCGATTGATGTCGGCAAAATCTTGGCGCAAATTCGTGCCTTAATCGAACAAGCCAGTTTAGCGGTACAAGGTATTTTTGTGTTTACCTTATTTGCAGGCTTAGTCGTGTTAATTGCTGCTTTGCAATCACAAAAAACCGAGCGCCAGCGTGAAATTGCGATTCTAAAAACCTTAGGGGCAAGTCAGCGCTTATTAAAACGCCGCATTTGGGCAGAGTTTAGCTTGTTAGGGGCGGTCGCAGGTTTATTAGCCGGATTAGTCGCCAGCTTGGCGGGTACATTATTTGGCTATTTTCTATTTGATTTAGACTGGCAGATTAGTATTTGGCCCTTGTTATTGGGCGGGATATTAGGCAGCAGTTTGGTAGGCATAGCAGGGTATTTAAACCTGAAACCGTTATTACAAGTCTTGCCTATGAGTTTATTAAAAAGCGGATAGTTGCGATTATCGCCTGAGCGTCGTCCTTTGCCCCAGAGCCTGCTACACTCTGGGGTAGCTAATACTAAAAATAACATTGGATTACAAATTATGGTGACCGCTGAAGTGTCTGAACAAGCCCCACAATTGATTCCACATACTGAAGCTAAAGCCAAAGTGTGGGTGGCTAACTTGCCCATTACCAATCCGGGTGAAACCACAAAACGTCTGTTTTATGGCTTAGTGGATTTAAATCGCCGTGCCTTGCCAGTAGCAACACGCATTGCGATTGGTGAAATGTTAATTCCTGCAATGGGCGTGGCATTAGAAGCCTTACAACGGCATTTGGTGGCGCGAGCCTTCCCCTTGACGGCGAAAACGCAGAAAATTTTTGAACTAGCGCAATCCTTGACTTTGGAATTTGCCGGACTTTATCAAGTTGCGGCGTTAGATATTATTACTAAAAAAGAAGGTAATAAAAAATTATTAAGCGTAGCTCTATACCGTGCATTAGATTATATGACGCAAGTGCTATTATTAAACTATTCTGTTTATATTCGCACCCGTGAAACCTTATGGCATGATATTCATCACTTATATTTATTAGCCGTTGAAAATGGTGTCGATCAAGTTAAATTAAAAGAACATAATATCGGCGCACCGAGTATTGAAGCCCGTTATATTCAAGCTAATTTATTAGCATTAAGTAAACCTTATAGTTTGCGGCAAGGTGAAGTGACACGTTTAGCGCAATATTATATGCAAAATACGGCACTAACTAGTTTAAGTCGTGAACCCGAAAATCAGACCAGTGCTTATGTTTATGCCGTTATTTTAAATAGTGATGAACCCGCTGCGTTAATTCCCATTAGTGACTTACCGCATTCACCCACCGTGCGCGTGTTAAATTTACATAATTTACTGACTTTATTGGATAAACATATTCGTGATTTAGAAACCAGCGGTGTCCCGCCTATGCTTATGCAGCAAAATGGTTTAAGCCGTAATTTGGCTAAGCGCGTGATTTACCATTTAAGCAGTGTGCGTAATCGTAACTTTAATCGTTTCCCGAAAAACGAAAAAGTAGGTATGGTGACGCAATTAAAAGATGTTTTGGATGTAGTCTTAGACAGTGGCAAAAATTCTAAAGCAGCTATTGAAGAAGACGTATTATTCAATGTGTTTGCTTATAATGAAACAGCAAATGATAGCGAGCAAACGCGGCAAGTGGCTTTTAAAACGGAACACGAAGAAGGTGCGCGTATTCAATCGTGGCGGATTTTGAATAGTAGCCTGGGTGGTTATGGCTTGTGTTGGGAAGATAAAGAAGAATCCGGCGCACGGGTTGGCGAAATTGTAGGCTTACGTGATTTAAGTAATGACAGCGCCACTTGGATGGTTGGGGTGATTAAATGGATGGAATTTGTTGGCAGCAAAGGCTTATGCTGCGGGATTGAATTATTGTCCACTAAAGCCATGCCCTTAACCGTGTTAAGTGTGCGGGGACGTAAATTACAGCAAGCCTTACCAATGGATGGTTTAATGTTGCCCAGTATTGAAGGGGTTCGCCCTGATGCTTCTTTAATCTTGCCTGCTTATATTTTTCGCGAAGAAGACGAAATTACCCTCAAATTTGCCGAACGTACTGAACAAGTTAGGTTGTTGTTATTAGACGAATGTTTAGGTGCATTTGCCCACTTCCGTTTTGATAAGGTGTTAGCGACCAAGATGGTGGAAGACGAATACGAAGATTTCAATGCAATTTGGGCAGCTTTATAGCAGAACGCAGTTTATCACCGTGCGCTTAGCGGTAATCGGTCTGTGCCTAGAGTAAGTTAAACGCAAACCGTATCTTCTGCTCATGAATAAGCAGAAGATACATTGTGTTATTGTTGACCGTAATGCCGAAATGACAGCGTTTTTAGATGCTGCTGTGCGTTCGATTAAACGACCTTTGCAATTACATTCCGCTGTTACCTTGCCGCAAATGGTAGGGTTATTGAAAGATCTTAAACCGCATATCTTGTTTTGTCCTTATATTCGTAACGAACATAGTAATCGGAAGTTTATTGAAGTTTTACAAAAGTATTCACTCGATACCGTCTTAGTTTGGTTACACGACGATCAGTGGCAGGGCTTAACGCATTGGTTACTAGGCGTAGAGTTCTGTATTTTGCCTACCAATGACATTGATTATTTTCGTAATTATGTGGATTTTTTAATTCGCTATGCCAGCATTAAGTCCGATTTTCGGCAATGTAAAAAGTTGCTGCATATATCAGAAGTACGTTGTCATTGGCTAGTGGATTATTCGTGGGAGCCGATTGCTTATATTGCGAAAGGTATGCATTTATACGCAAATTACGCTTATTTAAGTTTATTAGGCTTTAATTCTGTTAAACATGCACAAACGATTGCTTTAGAAAAAATTATTGATGAAGAGGAACAAGCTGCATTTAGTACACTTAGTAATTTGGCTATGACCGTAAATGAGCCTTCTAATCGTTTATTAACGACTTTAGTTACCTTAGATGGGCAAGCTTTACGGGCAGATGTTCGCTTTATTCCAGCGGTTTTGAAAGGACGGCGTTGTATTCAATTGCATGTGCGGCCGGTTGAACAGGTGAAAACCAATTTAAGCCCAGTATTATTAAGTGGCAAAACTCCTTGGGATCAATTACCTAATCAAACTACGACTAAACTGGAATCATTGGTTAATTTGCCCAAAAATACCAGTGCTACAAGTACATTAGACGTTAGCCCAGAAGTGCATTTGCCGATTGCAGGCATTAAAGCACATTTTAATCTATTAACTAAATTAAAGCCTAATTTGCCAGATTTATATTTAGCTGAACCCATTTTTCAATCTGGGGGCGGCTTGAAAGCAGATTACCTCACCTTAACCAATAAACTCAGTACCAGTTTAGGGCGGTTTCGTCTGGATTATTGGAATATTGCGCAAGCACTTGCTAGATTAAAACAAGCTAGGCATAAAGGTGAAAATATCGTTTGTTTTGTTTCTTTAGGTGAGGCGGTTTTTACGAATGAAACCTTATTAATTCAGTTGATTAATTTTTTAATTAAACAAAAAGATTATACACCTTATTTAGTATTAGGTTTGGCAACTCCTTTTTGTATACGCTATATGCAATTCATAACACGCTTATTAAAATTATTAAAACAAACACAAGTGCAAATCGCTTTAGACCAACTAGTGCTAGATAATAATGCTACTAAACTTATTAGTGCTGTCAAACCAAGCTATATTCGGTTGGAAACTGATACTTTAGCAAAAATTAGAAAACAAGCTAAAAGTGCGCAACAGTTTCAAATATGGTTAAAGCAATTGGATAATAATACACAACTTATTGTATCAGAAGTAAATGATACTAAAGCTTTGAGATTTTTGAAGCATGCAGGTATAGCTTATTTAAGTGGCTCAGTTACCGAATTGCAAGCAGTCAGCTAGTTTTATGATAAATCAGCCCACTAAAATAGCGGTGGTTGTAGATTCGGTGCAGGTTTATAAATGGCAAAAAACTTTAATCGAGCTGTTAAGTCAAAAAGAAAATATTAGTATCTTTCTGATAAATTTAAATAATTCTACTGGCTTGAATACAGTTCAGTATTATGGATATTATTTTTTACAAACTATTGATGCTCTATTGTTTAGAACCCCCATTGATGCTTTGCAAAAACAACATTTGAAATTAAACTTTTTTACCTTGACATGGTTGCAAGCTAATGAAGTAGATTTGGTTTGGGACTTAACAGGCAAGCTTGCTCTTCATGAATTTGACAGTAATTCTTTAAAGTTTGGTATTTGGCAATTAAGTTATAACAATGACAATAAAGATTGTTTGAGTGTAGCTTATCAAAGCTTGTTCAGTAAACAATCATTAATTGATGTTTATCTTAATTGCTATCAGCACAAGTGTTATGCACAGCAAAAAATTGCCAGTATTAGCCAAGAAGGTTATTCGATTAATCGAACCAATAATAGTTATTTATGGCGCTTAACGTACCTATTAGTTGAAAAATTCGATGTGTTTTTATTTGATCGAAAATCTTGGTTGGTTAAAAAAGGTTTATTATTAATTAATAGTGGCTATTTTTACAACTTTAAAAGTATTTTTATTTTTCGGATCTATTTATTTTTTATTCTGCGTAAATTAATCAGTTACCAAAAAAAATATTATGAACAATGGCGTTTAGCAATTATTTGTTTGAATACAAAACAAGTATACGATATCCGTATAGCAAGTGACAGATTTTGGGCTGACCCATTTATTGTTGATTTTAATAATAAGCTTTATATATTTTTTGAAGAGCTTTTTTTTAAGGAAAATAAAGGAAAGTTAAAGGTTGCAGAGCTAAGTAAAGATTTCAAAGTTACTAATGAAAAGATAATTCTTGAGCAAAGCTATCATTTATCCTATCCTAATGTTTTTTTATTTGCAGGTCATCATTATTTGCTGCCAGAAACTGCTGATAATAATACATTAGAATTATATCAGGCTGTTGACTTTCCATATCGTTGGCAGCGTGTACATTATATTATGCAAGATATTAAGGCTTATGATCCAACCCTCATTGAGTATCAAGGCTTGTGGTATTTATTTGTGACGATGAAACCACATGTTGCTTGTTCAAGTCATGATAGTTTATATATTTTTTATGCTGAATCGCCACTAAGTCAGCATTGGCAAGCACACCAGCAAAATCCAGTGATAGTTAATGCTGCATTTGCCCGTCCTGCGGGGCAGTTTTTTTGGCAAGATAATCAATTATATCGCCCTTCGCAAAATTGTGCAGGAAGTTATGGGAAAGCAATTAATATTAATAAAGTCTGTAAACTTAGTCCTTTGGAGTATGAAGAAATATTAATAGATCAATATTCAACAACATTAGATGCTAATACGTTAGGTACGCATACTTGGAATAAATATGGGCATATTGCTGTAAGTGATAAATTATATCGACAAGTACGTTATGACTGCTAATATAACTTGATTATGAAAATTGCTATTATTATTTACTCATTACAATCAGGTGGCGCAGAAAAAGTTGCGGCTGATTTATCCTTAGAATTTGCTAAAAATCACCAAGTTGATTTAATTTTATTTGATAGTAAACTAATTAAATATCATTATGCGGGACAATTGGTTGATTTAAACCTGCCTGCTATTCAAGGCAGTACTATTAGGCGTTTTGTTAATTTTCTGTATCGAGCTTATAAATTAAAAAAATTATTTACTAAGCATCAATATAAACAAATAATTGCTATTATGGAACATGCAGCATTTCCGGCAATTCTAGCAAATAAGGCTACCATTGCCGCTAACCATTGTAATCCAGAGCGAAATTTTTCTAAATTTGATTGGCTATTTGCACAATGGCTTTACCCGCGAGCTAAAAAGATTGTGACGGTCTCTAAACAAGGCGAAATGATTTTTAAACAGCATTTGCATCTAAAAAATACAATTTGTTTATTTAATCCAGTCAGTTTTTCATATATTCAAAATTTGAGCTTGCAAACTGTACAGCATTATCCTGAACAAACTTACTTTGTTGCAGTTGGACGCTTGCAGCCTGAAAAAAATTTTGCAGGTTTGGTTAAAGCTTTTTCTCAAACTAAAGCTTTAGCCGACTATCAATTAATTATTTTAGGCGAAGGTATATTACGAGCAGAATTACAAAGCTTAATTCAAACATTAGGCTTAAGTCATAAGGTTCATTTGTATGGATTTGTATCCAACCCCTATCCTTATATAGCAAAAGCACATGCCTTGGTGTTAGCAAGTTGGCATGAAGGTTTTCCATTAGTATTGGTGGAGGCATTAGGCTTGCATCGTCCGGTAATTGCTACCGATTGTGAAACAGGGCCTCGTGAAATTATTCAACATAATCACAATGGTTTATTAGTTCCCCCCGGCGATAGCATTGCACTAACTCAAGCTATAGATCAATTGGCTTTCAATGAAACTTTATATGAAAAATTGGCGCAAAATGCCGCGAGTTCCGTGCAACATTTAAATATTGAACGAGTTGCACAACAGTGGTTAGACTTATAACTAAAGTTAGTCTTATTGTATTTATTTTATCATTAACAGCTTGTTTGGATACTTCTGATAATAACTTAAATTTGCATTCTATTACTATTCAGGCGATTGGCAATTTACAACGTTTTGCACCGTTTGAAAAAGTTAAGGGGCAAGCGGCTATTCATATTAAAGCAGCTAAAAACGAATATGAAGGCTTTCAGGCAATTATTAAAGCTAATCAAACTACGCGGCAAATTGATGTCAGCTTATCTCCATTAATAAACCAACAAGGGCAGCGTTTAAGCGATATAAAAATTTATCGTGAGCGATATATTAATGTTAATACACCAACCCCAGACTCCCCTTATGCAGCGCAAGCTTGGCCTGATATATTATTAGAGAAAGATATTAATAAAACTAAACAGGTAAAACCTAGTTATCAAGCATTTCCATATGATTTAACGGCAGGTGAGAATTTACCAATATGGGTGGATATTTATGTACCAGCCAATGCAATAGCGGGTGATTATTCTGCAACCTTAAGTGTATTAGTGAATGGTGAGACTCAAGCACAATTGCCAATTAAATTAACTGTTTGGGATTTTACTTTGCCTAAACAAATTCCATTAGCAAGTAGCTTTGGTACTGCTAGTTATCGAATTGCGGAGGTTTACGGTTTTAAGCGTGATCGTACACAAGCTAAACAAAATCTCTTAATTCGTTCTTACTATGATTTATTAATAGACCATCATTTAGCACCGGTTGACTATTGGGATGCTGTGCCAGAGAGAGCCAGCAATGATCTACCTAATATTAATGAGAAAATAGCAGGTTTAGGTACAGTTACGCAGAATTTACAATATTATTTGCAACAGCGAAACTTAAACGCTTATATTTATACATTCGCAGATACTTTCCCATTTGCCGATACTTTCGGTAAAGATAAATTAAAAGCACAACGTTTTTTGAAAAGTTATGCAGCTTGGTGTCAACAGTATGCATTGAATGCAAAGTGTTATACTAATCCCGCATTAATGGATGAACCAGAGACTGCCGAAGATTATGCATATATTAAAAAATGGGGTGATTTTTTTGCTGAATTACCCAAGCAAACTCGAAAAAATATTGATTTTTTAATAACCGAGCCGCCTTTGGCGAATTCTAAAAGTTTGGGTGATATAAGAGGTATAGTCGATACGTGGACACCTAAATTTTACGATTTGTGGCAAGATGTAGATTACAAAAAAATAGGCATTAGTCGCCAACAATTAACGAAAGGGGATCAATTATGGGCGTATACTGCTTTAACTTTACCAATAGATTTTGCCAAATTTCAACAATTAAATCCTAAAGCGGATATATTATTGGGTAACTATCCTTTTATTTGGCAATTAGATTACCCAGCTATTAATTATCGGTTGCCGACTTGGTTATTTCATCAATATGGTGTAACCGGGTGGTTATATTACGATACATTACAAACAGGCAAACAAGATGCTGCGGACATTTGGCATAATCCTGCTAGTTTCATTGTGCAAGAACAAGATCGTGAGTTAGTTTTTAATGGCGATGGGCTATTAATATATCCGGGGTTTGCTGATGATTATGGTTTAGATGCGCCTGTACCTTCCTTGCGGCTTAAATGGCTAAGAGAAGCCGTCGAGGACTACATTTATATAGAACTTTTATATCAACATGAGCAAGCAGACTTCGCTCGTCAGCAGATTCAGCGCATTGCCCGGAATTTTGCAGATTGGCAGAATGACCCTGCGTTATTAATGCAAGTGCGAGAGCAATTAGGTTCACGCCTAGCAACGATAATAACGTCAGGCTCTAAACCATGAATGCAGTTTTAAATGCAACCAAGTTTTTTACATTTTTATTAATATTAGCACTACCTAATCTAAGCGGAGAGGGTGGCTTAGAAATTGCGGGAATGTCGCTAGTTAAAATAACTGCGCCTATTGCGTTAGGGTTTAGCATAATTTTAATACTTTTAGGTAGTCCAATTCGCTTTGTTACTGATTTTAACGTTGCCTCATTGCTTTATATTAGTTGGGTAATATTTTCTTACGTCTGGGCAGTAATGCCGGGCAGTTATGACACGAATCAAGCCGTAGATCCAATTCAAGCGATTAATAATAATTTTTATATTCTATTAGTTAGTTGGTTATTATTGCAGATTATTGAAACTGAAACAGATTTAAAATGGTCTGCGTTCGCTTATGTATTAGGTGCAGCATGGCTAATTTATTTAGCTATCACAAGTTATCAAACAGGTATAACAGTCGAGCGGGTGGATATAAAGGGGCATGATCCAAATGAACTCAGTGTTAAAGTAGCATTGGCTTTACCCTTAATGATTTATCTTATGATAAATGCACAGGCAAAGTTTTATTGGATTATTGGTTGGTTTTTTGTACCTTTTGCCATTTTTAGCATTTTAATTACGGCATCGCGCACAGGTGCAATTGTTCTGGTGTTAGGTTTGTTAAGTTTTTGGGTTTTGCCGCAGCGCTTGGGGGTTTGGGCAAAAAGTATTATGTTAATTTTAGCTATCACTAGTTTAATTATGATTGCAAGTTTTGTTTCACCAGCAGCGGTCGAGCGTTTATTGTCAACAGGTTCAGAGTTGTCTGAGGGAACTTTAAATGAGCGTAGTATCATATGGCAATATGCGTTTGAAGTTTGGCAGCAGCATCCTATTGTTGGACAAGGTATCGGTTCATTTAGACGCATTATTAATGAGTATAATGTCAATTTGACAGCGCATAATAGTTTTATTGGAATTGCAGTAGAACAAGGTATTATTGGTTTATTATTTTATTTGGCTGTTTTATTGGTTATTGCACAATATGTTATACGCTTGCCAAGTGCGCTAAAAACACTACTTAGTTTACTTTTAGGTATTGTTATTTTAGGGCAAATGTCAATGACATTACAGGATCGCTTATATATTTGGTTTATTTATACATGGTCAGTTTTAGTTTTTTATGTAAATAACTCTGTGCCCAATTCTTATTCGTGGTTATTACAACAACATAACTCAGCAAGGTTAACGACAGTATGAAAAAAATTGCTATTATTATTCCTGAACTGGCTAGACCCGGTGGGGCAGAAAAAGTAGCGTTTGATTTGATGCAGGAATTTAATCGTCGCAATTATGCAGTAACAGTCATTCGTTTTGATAAACTTGATCCGAGTGAAACGGCTTATGAAGTTCAAGGTGAAGATAAACATTTAAATATCCCCAATCGCCAAGGGGGGGTATGGGTACAAATGCATTTATTGTTATTACGTGCTTGGTGTTTTTGGCGTATTTTTCACAAAGAAAAATTTGATCATATCTTTTCATTTTTAGAAGCAGCCAATATTCCCTGCGCCATTGCCAGTTCTAAGTCGGTATTATCAGTGCATTTAGATCCCAATACCATGACGCGCAAAATATGGTTAGCTATGACTTTATTATATCCACGCGCTAAGCGGGTTGTTGCGGTTTCTCAACAAATGCGAGTTAGCTTAGAGCAACGTGCTAAATTAAATAATGTTAAATGTATTTATAATCCAATTGATATTCAATTGATTCAACAAAAAGCTACCATGCCAATCATGTCTATTACAAGAAAATTCATTTTAGGAGTAGGTCGTTTAGAATTGCAAAAACGCTTTGATCGCTTAGTTACAGCTTATGCCAATACCCGCCTAAAACAAGAATGTGATTTAATTCTGGTAGGTTCTGGTAGTCAAGCTAATCATTTACGGAAACAAATTCAAGAATTGGGTTTAGACGATAAAATTCTTTTAATAGGTTTTGATGATAATCCATATAAATATATGGCAAAAGCTCAATTTCAGGTCATGAGCAGTGATTACGAAGGTTATCCATTGGTTTTAATTGAGGCTTTATCTTTAGGCTGTCCTATTATTTCCACCGATTGTCCAACGGGGCCACGCGAAATTATTCAACCTTATCTAAACGGTTTATTAGTCGAACTAACTTCGGAGGCTTTAACGCAAGCAATGGATCAGCTTTATTACGATAAAGTTTTATTGAATCAATTAAGGAATAATGCACTTGCTTCGGTTAGTGCTAATCATATTCAATTGATTGCTGATGAATGGTTGGCTGCTTAATAGCGTAATGACATGTTAAAACATGGTTTCTTTTATTTATTCGCTAAATTAACACCATTACTTGCAAGTTTTATCTTGCTAGCGGTTTATACGCGGTTTTTAACCGTAGAAGATTACGGCTTATTTACTACTATACAGGCGATTGCTTATAGTATTAGTGGTTTTATGTTTAGTTGGTTTTATGTAGGCTTGATGCGTTTTTGGAGCGATAATAGTTTAAATGAGATAAAGTTAAAAGCGTTAGTTAATAGTGTGTTGCTTATTATAATTCTACTGGTGTTAATTTGTTTAGGGTTGTGGGCTTTTATGAGTCAGCAGATTTATATCGCTGTATATTGTGGCTTACTATTTGCGAGTGCAGCTTGTTATGAAGCCTTTCAACGAATCAATGCGATGGAAAGTCATTCTCAACTGTATTTGCAGGCTGAAATTAGGCGCACGATTTTATTAGTGCTATTAGGCTTGGCGTTTATTGCTCTGAACTATAGTTGGCAAGGCGCATTATTTGCGATTTTTCTATCAAACTTATTGGTTTTATGGCAGCAAAAGTTCTTTTTGAACCAACTAAAATTCGGCTTGTTATTTGATAAAATATTGCTAAGCAAAATATTACACTATGGTTTGCCATTAAGTTTTAGTTTGATTTTTTTAGAAACAATTCCTGTGATTGATCGTTTATTGCTTGCTGAATTACTAGATCTGAAAGCCGTCGGGCAGTTTGCCATTGCTTATAATCTGCCGAACCAAATTTTAATGATTTTAGCCAGTTCTATTAATTTAGCAGCTTATCCCAGTATTATTAAAATATTAGAAACACAAGGCGAGTTTGCGGCTAAGCAAAAATTAGAAAATTACTTAATTTTATTATTGGCAGTGTTGCTGCCAGCCCTATTAGGTTTACAAGTCATTGCTGTTGATTTATATCCGCTATTAATGGGAAAAGAATTTGTAACGATAAGTTTAGAATTGTTACCCTTAGCTAACCTGACAGTTTTTTTATTTATTTTATACGTTTTTTATGTATCGTTAGCTTTTCAATTAGCTAAATCCATTAAGCCCTCTTTAGGTCTCGTTGCTGCCGCTGCTCTTTTAAGTTTAGTGGCAAATATAGGGTTAATTCCAAGTTTTAATATTGAAGGAGTCTTCATTGCTAATAGTTTGGCTTATGTTCTCTGTTTAATCGGTGGCTATATGATTGGGACTCGCTATTTTCCTTTACCCTTACCGTTAATAGACATTCTGAAAATACTGTTGGCGAGTACTTTAATGTATCTAATCTTGCAAATGTTTTCTATAGAGTTTATGCCTGTTGTAAATATGCTAATAAAAATTGTGTTGGGGGCATTATGCTATGGATTTTTGGTTTACTTATTTAATATTGCGCAGGCTAGGCAAAAATTAAGAATAATGATGGCACATTATCTACCACGTTATAAATACTTAGGGCATTTGTTTAGCTAACCTAACTCGACCAAGCATGTATCAATAATTTAAGGGCTTTCTAGTTTGCGTTTGAATTTGGTATAACATTCTATCTTAAGTACTTAAAACAGATAGGTTGGTTAGCGTGAATACATTAGTCTTTGATATTGAAACGATTCCCGATATTGAAGGTGGTAGAAAATTATATGATTTAGGGGATTTAGATGCTGATGGTGTGGCAAAAGCCATGTTTCATTTGCGTTATCAAAAGACAGGTACAGAATTCTTAGCGCATTATTTACAGCGCATTGTTGCAATTTCAGTCACATTTCGCGGTCGCGGCGATGAATTTAAGGTCTGGAGTTTAGGCGATGAAAAGTCGGATGAAAAAGAAATTCTGCAACGGTTTTTTGATGGGATCGAACGCTATACACCGACCCTAGTCTCTTGGAATGGCAGTGGCTTTGATTTGCCTGTGATTCACTACCGCGCTATGTTGCATAAGTTAAGCGCCGCCCGTTATTGGGATATGGGCGAAGAAGATCAAAGCTTTAAATGGAATAATTACATTAGCCGTTACCATACCCGCCATACCGATCTAATGGACTTGTTAGCTCTCTATTCGGGTAAAGCCAGTGCGCCTTTGGATGAGTTAGCCAGCTTGTATGGGTTTCCGGGGAAAATGGGTATGAGCGGGGCAAAAGTGTGGGATGCCTATCAAGCGGGTCAGATTCAAGACATTCGGCATTACTGTGAAACGGATGTTCTTAATACATGGTTAGTCTATTTGCGTTTTCAATTAATGCGTGGGCATATTACTATTGAAAAATATCAAACGGAGAGCGAGTTGGTCAGAACTGCTTTAAAACAATCTGGCAAACCGCATTTGCTCGCTTTTGAAGCAGCATGGGATATTAATGCTTGAAAATCAGCATTGTATCCTCATTTTAAGAAGAATTGGATTTAGTGAATGCTAAGCAGACAAGCTACGATGTATGGGTTAGTTAATCAATTAATAAGGAGCGCTTATGTCTAATGTGCGAGGCAAGGGGCAGTGTCGTTCCTGTCATATTCGGCATTTAAGCATTTTTGCACAATTACCCGAACAAAAATTAATCGATATTCAAAGTTTTCAGCCGTTAGTGATGGGTTACGACCCCACGGAAACGATTTATCACCAAGGCGCTAATGCATCAACCGCCTATACCTTGCGTAAAGGCTTAGTTAAGTTATTGAAAGTTTTGCCTAATGGGCGTACCCAAATTGTGCGTGTGATTCGTGAGGGCGAATTATTTGGCTTTGATGGTTTTGCAGGCGATACTTATAACCATACGGCGATTCCTTTAACCGAAATTGAAGTGTGTCGCTTGCCATTAGCCGAGTTATTGGATTTGAAGCGACAAAATCCTGAAATTGAAAATGCCATGATGAAGCGCTGGGTGCAGCATTTGCGCGAGGCGGAAGATATGATGGTGGAATTAGGCGCAAAAAAAGCGGCGGAACGTTTGGCGTCATTTTTGATTCGTTGGTGTACCAGTAGTAACGCGACCAATACTTGGATTGAATTGCCTTTATCACGCGGTGAAATGGGTGAGCTATTAGGCTTAACGATTGAAACCGTTAGCCGCTTTTTATCAGAATGGAAGCGACAAGGTTTTATTACTGAACAGCGCGGTGCTATTCAAATTTGCGATGTGGCAGCTTTGCGTAAAGCAGCTTGTTCTAATGGTAGTTGTTAAATCATGGGCTTTATAACCGATAAAAATATGACACTTTATATTACGGTTGCCCATGCTTGTTCTTATATTGAGGATCAATTAGCAGTTAATTTATTAGTTGATCCTGCCTATCCTATGCGGGCGCATTTATATGCACATTTGTTAGACAATGGATTTCGGCGTAGTGGCGGGGATGTGTATCGGCCACATTGCAAACTGTGTAATGCGTGTGTGTCAACGCGTATTCCAGTTACTGAATTTCAAGCGAGTCGTTCGCAGAAGCGTAATCTAAAACAAAATCAAGATATTGAGGTTCGTTATAACCGCGATGGCTTTAAGCCAGAATATGAACCTTTGTACCGCCGTTATGTGCATACGCGGCATTGTGGCGGTGGCATGGATACCGATGAATCGGATGCCTTTAAGAATTTTTTAGTGGCAGGTTGGTGTTCAACAACTTTTATTGAATTTTGGTTAAAAGACTCATTGGTAGGGGTTGCAACTACAGATGAGCTGTCCACAGGCTTGTCGTTAGTTTATACCTTTTATGACCCGATATTAGCCAATCAACGAGGTTTAGGCACGTTTGCTATTTTGACGCAAATTGCGTATGCCCAACAGTTGGGCTTGCCTTATGTGTATCCGGGGTATTGGATTGAGCAAAGCCAAAAAATGAGTTACAAAATCCGCTTCCAGCCCATTGAAGGTTATATTAATGGGCAATGGTCGCGGATTAAATAAGCGTTAATACGAAGGCGCATCGCCCCATTTACCGGCTAATTCCACTTCACGCAGCATATTCACTAAGTCGATTAAGGATTGTGCGTGCATTTTTTCCATCATATGTGAACGGTGAAACTCAACCGTTTTAATACTCACGCCCAACTTTTCCGCAATCTCTTTATTAGAATGATTGTTGGTCACTAGATCTAATACTTCACGTTCGCGTTCTGTCAAATTCGCAATGCGCGCTTGCGTGGTGGTTAAGCGAATGCGAGCTTGTTGATTATTTTTATCTAATACCAAAGCTTCGTTGACATAATCTAATAAGATTTGGTCTTCAAATGGTTTTTCTAAGAAGAATAATGCACCTGATTGCATAGCCCGCACGGCCATCGGTATATCACCATGACCTGTGATAAAAATAATCGGTAAACAATATTTTTGTTTGGTTAAATACTGTTGCAGTTGTAAACCGCTCATACCCGGCATACGTACATCTAACACCAAACAGCCAATCATGTGAATATTATAAAACTTTAAAAAGGCTTCGGCTGAATCAAAGGTAATGACCTTGAGACGCATAGATTCTAATAGCCAACGCAAAGAATCCCGTACCGCAGGGTCATCATCAACAATAAACACTGTTGGCGCATAATTCATAGTAGGATGATAACTCATAGTAAGGCTGATCCTTCTAATGGCAAAGTAAAACTAAAGGTCGCTCCTTTATGACGATTATTAAACGCTTCTAATTTACCACCATGCGCTTCAATAATAGAACGACTAATTGATAATCCCATACCCATACCATTTTGTTTACTTGTATAAAATGGGCGAAAAATATTATTGGCAAAATCGGGAGCTAACCCCGTGCCTTCATCGACCACTAACACGCGTAATGAATGATTAAATTCGGCTTGGGTACGAACGCGCAATGTACCAGTATTTAATGTACCAGCTTCTTGCATAGCATCCATTGCGTTTTGCAACATATTAATTAAGACTTGCTCAATCTGAATTTTATTAACATTAACCAAATTCAGATTGTGATCTAATTCTGTAATTAACCTGAGTTCGACGTAAGGCATAGCATTAGAGTATGGCTAACGCATTGATATTTAAGTTCAATGAGGGTTTCTTCGCTTGATAGGAATACGCAATAAGCCCGGCGATGACATGAGCGACATAATGAGGCAGTGAACGATGGCGAGAATGCTCAATTTGCGATTGATTTTTCAACTGATCGTTAATGGTTTCGATGATAAAACGCTTACGCAAGAGCAATTGATCGAAAGTAGAACGCACGACCTGTTTCATATTTTTCCGTAACGAGGTAATCCATTCAATGCCTTGCTGAGCGAGTTGTTGAGCCAATGCCTGAGAGAGATAGCCTGCATCCCCAAAGACTTTGCCAACCACGGATTTCATCAGGGTGGGAACGGGTTGGCGATCATCGACATTACCCGCACTTAAGGCAAAGGACACGATACCACCTTGATCATTCACCACGAGATGCAGCTTGAAGCCATAGAACCAGCCGGTGGATGACTTCCCTCGTCCTGCGGTATTGGCAAAGGTCTTATGACGGGGAATCCGAATATTGTCACAGACGCGTAAGGGGGTGGAGTCAATGAAGGCAATTCCGCGACTGGCTTCACAGCGGGATTGCATGAACCGCGTCAGCGGCACTAATACATCGGGAACGCGCTCAATAAACCGTTGATAACTGGGCAACTGAGGAAAAGCCGACTTCAAATAGACTTGAACATGTTTGAGGTAATACCACTTGAAGGTGTGATAGCCTGATTGATGGTAATGTACCCAAATCGTCATCACTTCACTCAGACTTAAACCACACGGACGATTCCGCTTTGGGCGGGTGGTCGGGGGTTCTAATACACTCGCTTTCCAATGCGGTAAAAAGCCTTGGCAAAAATCATCTATCTCGCAGAACAGTCGTGTTAACATCAGGGTAGCAGCCTTGCGTGGGTAATTTTAGGATGTGGTTATCCCATGAAGTATTCCACAAAAGGCTGCTACTTGCTTACATCGAACTCAGGTTAATTAACTTGATTTCTTTAAAATGTTCAAGTGTTTCTAATAAAGATAAGGTATCTTGTACAATTAAATTAATATCTTGTGCATGCCGTTCTAGATTTTGATCTTTACGCGTAAAATCTTTTGCATAACGCAAAATATCACCAGCCCGTCTAACTTGTATATTGACACGTTGCATCACTTCAGTAATTTCATCAATAGTGCAAGCATTTTCATGCATACGCCGTTCACAACCACGAATATAGTTAGCAATAGCGGCTAGCGGTTGGTTTAACTCGTGTGCAATACCAGATGCCATTTCTCCCAAGGTGTTCAAGCGCATAATATGCGTTAACTCTTGTTGGCGTTCTGCTAATAATTCTTGCGCATGTTTGCGTTCAGAGTGATCAACAATAATCGACATAATACGAGGACTAGTATCAGCTAACTGAATTAATACCGAGCGTAATTCAATCCAGCGGATATTATTGCGTAATGTTTTAATTTGAATTTCACGCTTATGCATTCCCGGTTGGGCACTAACATTATTTAAGTAAGTTTCTATTTCCGGAATATATTCGGGCAGAATAAAATCTTTAATAGAATGATTCACTAGATCATTAATATTGTCTGTTTCCATTAATATTAATGCAGCCGGATTAACTTCCTGAATAATGCCTTCTTTAGTGGAAATATTGATCCAATTGGGTTGGCTATTAAAGAACGTATTTAATTTAGTACGCTCAATTTGTAAGTTGGCTTCAACTTGTTTGCGTTCTTCTATTTCTGACGTCAAACGTTCATTAATGTGTTTTAATTGTTGGTTTGTCGCTTCTAGTTCACTGGTTTTAACATTCAGTTCTTGATTAACGGTGCGTAATTCTTCATTAGTAGATTGCAATTCTTCATTAGAGGTTTGCAATTCTTCTGTAGAGGTATAAAGCTCTTCATTCGTCGATTGAGCCTCTTCATAAGTCGATTGTAATTCTTCGTTAGAGGTTTCCAATTCTTCAATGGTAGTTTGTAAACTTTCCCGCGTTTCTTTTAATTCTTCTTCCAATTCGCGCAAGCGTACCGTATCGGTAAATTGTTGCGTATCGTGTTCGGTTTGTTGTTCGTCTGTGAATGCTACATATTCAAAGATTAGTAAACTTAATTCAGAGTCAGAGAATTTGCCGGGCGCAAAATGCTTAATGCGCATGACTAAACGTACTAATTGACCATTATTTAATTTTAAATGAATGCGGCGGCTGTTAATTGGATTAACGTCATCTGTGCGTCTGGCTTTGTATAATAAACCACGTAAATCTTGTCTTAATTCTGGACGAATCAATTCTAAGATATTGAGTCCGGCTCGACCCTCATTAAAACTAATATAGGAATCTACATTGCCACGCACATAGATTAATTCTTGACGATCATCTAGCAAAATACAATCAGGTTGATAAATAGTTAATAAGATTTTTTCAACGATTTCTTGTAGCTTGAGACGCCCCTTCTCGCGGGATAAGTTAGAACCTAAACTCTGTTTAGAATTATCACGTTGATGGCGAGCATTAATTAAGTGTGGGAGGTGACTTTTAACGTCTTCACGTTTACGATAAATGCGTGCTTTACGATCAATGGTGGTATATAAACGCTCATTATTGCCAATGGTTTCAGATTTACCTAAAAATAAAATACCGTTTGGCTCAAGCGCATAATGAAAACTTTCTAATACATTTTTTTGTAAATTTTGTTTGAAATAAATCATGACATTGCGACAAGAAACTAGATTTAAATGCGAAAACGGTGGGTCTCTAATTAAATCATGCTTGGCGAATAATACCATATTACGGATGTTTTGCGTTAATTGGTAATTACCATCTTTCTGCACAAAGTATTTATCTAATAAATGCTCTTCTATCCCAACCACAGCAGTTTTGGGATAACGCGCTTGGCGTGCAATAGATAAAACATGGTCATATAAATCTGTACCAAAAATCTGTACTTTATAACGATTAATACGATTACCCAAATATTCAGATAGCGCAATGGCAATGGAATAAGCTTCTTCACCCGTGGCACAACCTGCGACCCAAACCCGAATATCATTGCCATGTTTTGGAATAATATGTTCCATTGCACGGTGTAACGCCTGAAATGCATCAGTATCGCGAAAGAAACTGGTAACTGAGATTAGAATATCATTATGTAATTCATATAATTCTTCTGGCTTTTGTTTTAGGAATATGCGGTATTCCGTTAAATCTTTAAATTTATGTACCGTCATACGCCGTTCAATTCTGCGTAATAAAGTATTGCGCTTGTAATTACGAAAGTCTGTTCCCGTTTGTTCAAATAAGGCTCTTAAAATATCTTGAATTTCATCTTCAGATAATTCATTTTTACTCGAAAACAGAAAGGGTGAATCGGGCTGGGCTAAAAAATCTTGTAAATGCTGTCCCATTTCTTCAGGTGGTAAGACAAGATCGACATGTCCAGTGTTAATGGCTGCATGTGGCATACTGTCAAAACGGGCAGTTGATTCTAATTGCGCAATGGTAATACCGCCTTCGGCTTTAACTGCTCGGATACCATGTGCACCATCCATACCTGTGCCCGATAAGATAATGCCAATCGAACGTTCACCATGATTTTCAGCTAAAGAAGCCAATAAGCGGTCGACAGAAGGCTTCGGTCCTAGACCTGTAGCCTTTTCTAAGTGCAGTTTGCCGTTGTGATAATACGCGTCCATAGCGGGTGGAATAACGTATAAATGTTTGGCTTCTAGCTTTTGCCCGTGTTGTGCTTCGGTGACAGTTAACGTAGTTTCACGCGCTAAAATAGGCACTAACATACTGCTGTGTTTAGGGTCTAAATGCTGCGCCAGCACATACATAACACGTTCATCAATTGGCAGGCTAGGGACTAATTGACGTAAAGCTTCCAAGCCGCCTGCGGATGCACCAATACCTACAATAATATAAGCATGATTGTTCTTTGGAGGCGAATTTGAGGTATCAGCGTTTAACGCCATGAGTTTATCCTAACGGCAGAGTGAGGTTTAGGTAATGATTTTATAGGGCGCTATTGTATCAAAAGCTACGCTAGAAAAGAAAAAGGGTCAGATTTCCGACCCACTTTAATAGCCTTTTCTACAACATTAGATTTTTTATTTGAAATAAGTGACCTACTAATAGTAGGGTGTGTTTGTGTCCTCCTAGCGTTTGCGTTTTCACGCACTCTCCACCACAAACACAGGCGTATTATAAAAGTCTTTGTTGAATTAGCCTATGCATGGTTGCCTAGTGAACTTGGAAGCCTTGTAGGGGTATGCCCCAGTTTTTCCGATTAAACTTTAATCAAAGTGTTTAGGTTAGACTAGACATAAAAAAAGGGGCAAATTGCCCCTTTTTTATTAGGTGTAAAAACTAATAATTAGTTTTTAGCAGCGGCAGCCGCTTGTGCTGCTACTTCATCTGCAAAGTTTTCTTGTTTCTTTTCGATGCCTTCACCGACTTCTAAACGTACAAACTCAGTTACGGTTGCACCTTTAGATTTCAGTAAATCGCCCACGGTTTGGTCTGGGTTCATGACGAAAGGTTGACCTACTAAGGTAATTTCGCCTAAGAATTTGTTCATACGACCTACGACCATTTTCTCAGCAATTTCACGTGGTTTGCCGCTTTGCATCGCAATATCAATTTGAATGTTACGCTCACGTTCAATTACGTCAGCCGGAACACCCTTTTCATCAATACAAACAGGACGGCTAGCTGCAATATGCATGGCAACGTGTTTGCCTAGTTCAGCGTCACCGCCGACCATGCAAACCACAACACCAATACGTGAGCCGTGTTGATAAGATGAAATTTGACCTTCACCTGCATCCACTAGTTGGCAACGACGTACTTGAATGTTTTCGCCAATTTTAGCAATCAAGGCGGCACGGTTCTCTTCAACGCTTTGACCGTTACCTAAGGTTGTGGCAGATAAAGCGTCGACAGAAGCCGGTTGTGCTGCTAAAGCAGCTTGGCCCACTTCATTAGCAAAGGCAACAAAGTTAGCGTCGTTAGCAACAAAGTCAGTTTCGCTGTTGATTTCAACAATAGCGGCTTTTTTCGCATCAGGTGAAATAGCAATGACTACGCGACCTTCAGCAGCAACACGACCGGCTTTTTTATCCGCTTTGGCCGCGCCTGATTTGCGCATTAAATCAATGGCTGCTTCCATATCGCCATTGGTTTCAGCCAATGCTTTTTTACATTCCATCATCCCTGCGCCAGTACGCTCGCGCAGTTCTTTTACCATAGAGGCAGTAATTGACATCAGGTTAACTCCTTAATCTGAATCGTTATGTATCTAGAATTATTCGCCCGCTTCAGCCGCTTGTTCAGCTTCAGGTGCAGTTTCTTCTACTTCTTCAGCCGCTGCGTCTGCTACAAATTCTGGAGGCGTAATAGCAGCGCTGGTGTGACCTTCGTTCACCGCGTCTGCTGCCGCAGATACATATAATTGAATAGCACGAATCGCGTCATCGTTGCCCGGAATTACATAATCAATACCTTCTAATGAGTTATTGGTATCGACTACACCGATGACTGGAATACCCAGTTTGTTGGCTTCTTGGACTGCGATTTTTTCATAGCCTACGTCGATAACGAAAATCGCATCAGGTAAGCCTTTCATATCTTTAATACCGCCGAGACTGCGTTCTAATTTTTCACGCTCACGGCTCAGCATTAATACTTCTTTTTTACCAATTTTTTGGAAAGTGCCATCTTCTGACATTTTTTCCAATTCTTTCAAACGGCGAATAGATTGTTTAACCGTTTTGAAGTTGGTCAACATACCACCTAACCAACGATGGTTAACGTATGGCATTTTGCAAGAAATCGCCGCTTCTTGTACCGCTTCACGTGCAGAACGTTTAGTGCCGACGAATAGGATTTTGCCGCCTTTGGATGCCATTTTACCGATGAAATTCAACGAATCGTTGAACATGGGTAAGGTTTGTTCCAAGTTAATAATGTGGATTTTGTTGCGCTCACCAAAGATGTATTGACCCATTTTAGGGTTCCAGTAACGGGTTTGGTGACCGAAGTGAACGCCTGCTTCCAACATTTGGCGCATAGTAACTTTAGGCATGATAATCTCCTATAGGGTTATGCCTCCATACATCCCATCCAACACAACTGATTTAGTCTATAAAAACAGCACCCTGTGGGATGTGACGATGTATGTGTGTATTAAAATTAATCAATAAAACAATTTGCGCTTAGCGCGGCGGCTTTATACCATGAAACGCTTTTAAGTGCTACCAAGAAGACGGGTAATGAGCAGAAGAACACGTGAAATTACAATTAAAACGCCAGATGAAATAGAAAAAATGCGGGTGGCGGGACGTTTAGCCGCCGATGTCTTAGATATGATTGCCCTTTATGTCAAAGCAGGGGTCAGTACCAATGAATTAGATCGTATTTGTCACGATTATATTGTGAATGTGCAACAAGCTATTCCAGCCCCTTTAAATTATCATGGCTTTCCCAAATCCATTTGCACTTCAGTGAATCATCAAATTTGTCATGGCATCCCCAGCGATAAAACATTGAAAAAAGGCGATATTATCAATATTGATATAACGGTCATAAAAGATGGCTATCATGGCGATACCAGTAAAATGTTTATTGTAGGGCAGCCTACTGTGCCGGGTAAGCGTTTATGTGAGGTTACGCAACGCTGTTTATATTTGGGTATGCAAGAAGTTAAACCGGGTGCACCTTTAGGCAATATTGGGCGTGCTATTCAGAATTATGCTCATAGCCAGCGTTGCTCAGTGGTTGAGGAATATTGTGGGCATGGGATTGGCGTAAAATTCCATGAAGACCCGCAGATTTTGCATTATTACAGTCGGGATAGTGATGAAGTCATCATGCAGCCAGGTATGACGTTTACGATCGAGCCAATGATTAATTTAGGTAAACGGCATATTAAGCAGTTGCCAGATAAGTGGACAGTGGTAACTAAAGATCATTCTTTATCCGCACAATATGAACACACCATTTTAGTGACCGAAACGGGCTTTGAAGTCCTAACTTTACGACCTGAGGAAGCGAATTGGGAAGCTACGCTATGATTCATACCAATCCCTTGATGGATGTTTATTATCGACTGGTCAATCAGTCAACGCGCCCTACGCTGACGGACTATAAGCAAGCCTTAACGGAAGCAAGAAAATTATTGAGCGCTGAATTCCATGCTGGGATTGATATTAAGGTTGTTTTAGAAGATCACAGTTTCTTCATTGATCGTTTATTAGATCACTTGTGGCAGCGAGAAGGGTTTAATCGCCTTGAGCCTGTGAAAATGTCATTGGTTGCGGTGGGTGGTTATGGGCGGCGTGAGCTGCATTTGGCTTCTGATATTGATTTGTCGATTCTATTGGAAGCAGAGGTTAGCCCACAATGTCAGGAGCGAATTGGTCAATTTTTGCAATCGTTGTGGGATATTGGTTTAGATATTGGGCATAGCGTGCGTACTTTAGCCCAATGTATGGATGAAGCGCGTAATGACTTAACAGTGATTACTAACTTAATCGAAGCACGTTTTTTAAGTGGTAGTGAAAATCTGTTTCTACAAATGCGTGAAGCCATTGCCCCAGATAAAATGTGGAGTAGTGCGGATTTCTATTTAGCCAAATTGGAGGAACAGTCTAAGCGTCATTTGAAGTTTGGTGATACCTCGCATCGGGTTGAACCCAATTTAAAAGAAGGTCGTGGTGGTTTACGCGATATTCATACGATTAATTGGGTTATGCAGCGTGAATACGGCACGTTTTCTTTACAAGAATTGTATGAAAACCGTTTGTTAGAACGTGATGAGTTTGAAACCTTACGGGCGGGTCGCCAACTCCTATGGAAAATTCGCTTTGCATTGCATGAATTAGCTGGGCGTAAAGAAGACCGCTTACTGTTTGATTATCAGAAAACCCTTGCGCGTATTTTTGGGCATACGGACGATACTGATAATGGTGCAGTGGAAGAGTTTATGCAGCATTATCATCGCACTATTTCCGAATTAGAGCGTTTGAATGAATTGTTGATGGGGATTTTCCGCGAGAAAATTTTTACCACACAACCGCCACAAGCCGAAATGTTAGGCGAATGGTATGTTAAAGAAGGCAACCTGATTGCGGTTAATTCACCGGATGTCTTTGTGTTGTATCCCACCGCCTTATTAGAAATCTTCTTATTACTGCAAATGACGCCGGGGGTAAAAGGCTTAACCCCGCGCACGATTCGCTTAATTCGACATAATTTACATCGGATTGATGCGGGTTTTCGTCAGCAATTGCGGCATCGGGAAATCTTCTTACAAATTCTTCGGCAGCCGCGTGGCGTGACGATGGTCATGCGCTTTATGAATCGTTACGGTATTTTAGCGCGTTATATCCCAGCATTCGCTAATATTCGGGGGCGTATGCAGTATGACTTATTTCACATGTATACAGTGGATGAACATACCTTATTAGTCGTGCGTAACCTACGCCGTTATAGTACGCCAGAAGGTGCACAAGAATTACCTTTATGCTCCGAAGTTTTCAAAACCTTGCGTAATCCCGAATTATTATATTTAGCAGGTTTATTTCATGATATTGCCAAAGGACGTAAAGGTGATCATTCAGTTTTAGGTTCGCAAGATGTCTTTGTTTTTGCTCGTGAACACAATTTGAATTTGCACGATGCGTCTTTGGTCAGTTGGTTAGTGCGCAATCACTTATTAATGAGTATGACGGCTCAACGCAAGGATATTAGTGATCCGACCGTGATTCGGGAGTTTGCGGAATTAGTCGTATCGCAAACTCGTTTAGATAATCTATTTTTGTTAACCGTGGCGGATATTCGCAGTACCAATCCCAAACTGTGGAACGGTTGGCGGCAATCACTCTTACAAGAGTTATACAATGCTACGCGGCATTATTTACGCAATCGTTATACTTCCGATTCGCGGGAAAGCACCTTATTGATTGAGGAAAAACGTCAAGCTGCCTTAGAACAGTTGCAGCAAGAAGGCTTTCAAAGTAAAGCGGCGTTAGGACTGTGGGAACAGTTTGGCAATGATTACCACTTGCAACATTCTGTGGAAACAGTGGTGTGGCATACGCGGCATATTTTGCGCCAGCGTAGCGAAAACACGACTTTGATTCAGGTAAGGCGTACTTTATCGGGTACTAGCAATGTGGTGTTTGTGTATACCCAACATCGCGATGACTTGTTCACACGAATTGTAGCCTCGATGGAGCAATTGAATCTAAATATCGGACAAGCCCGCATTGTTTCTACGGTGGATGGGTTCGATCTTTACACCTTGCATATTCTGGGATCTGAGGGGCAAATTCTCAGTGAACCTGAAGATTTACAGCAAATTGTCGATACCTTGAGTGAGAATTTAGAACGCGAAAAGCCACGTCGCCCGATGCATCGGAAACCACGTATTTTGCGGAATTTTAATGTGCCAACCCGCATTAATTTCACGCAGCAATTAGAACGCGGTCAGACCCAAATGGAAGTTAATACTGGCGATATGCCGGGTTTATTATCACGCGTAGGTGAGGCTTTAGATGGTTTGGGTGTGCGAGTGCATAATGCACGCATTAATACTTTAGGCGAACAAGCGCAGGATATTTTCTATATTACGCTACAAAATGGCCAAATGATTATTGAAGATACACAACAAACGCTAATCCGTGAAACGCTCATGCAGGCCTTACAGGTTTAGGCGGTTTTACGGAGTTGGCTAGGCTTAATTGCTTAAGTTTTGTGACTTAGGCTATGATGCCGCGCTGAATTTTATAAACAAAATAGGGGTGTAAGTTGTATGAAACGTTTTTTTGCAATTTTATTAGCTTGTATGTTGGGCGTATTGGGGTCATCTGCTTATGCAGCAGAGAGCAATACCAACCCCGCTACATCTGGAGGCACAATGTCCACAAATCCTAAAATTTTAATCGAAACTAGCAAAGGTAATATCACAGCAGAATTAGACGCGAAAGCCGCGCCTAAAACCGTTGAGAATATTCTGGCTTATGTTAATGACGGTTTTTATACCGATACCGTGTTTCACCGTGTGATTCCGGGTTTTATGATTCAAGGCGGCGGTATGACGGCTGACATGAAAGACAAAACCGACAAACGCCCACCTGTGCAAAATGAAGCGGATAACGGTTTGAAAAATGACCGTGGTACATTAGCAATGGCGCGTACCATGGATCCACATTCTGCATCTTCACAGTTTTTTATTAATGTAAATAACAACGATTTTCTAAACTTCCGTTCTAAAACGCCACAAGGGTGGGGTTATACCGTGTTTGGTAAAGTAACGGACGGTATGGATGTGGTTGATGCGATTGTAGGTGTCAAAACGTCCAACAAAGGCATGCATCAAGATGTACCGGTTGAACCCATCGTGATTAAAAAAGTTTCTGTGATTCAATAATCCATCGTTAACTATTCTAGTTACCAATAAAGCCCATGTTGACTGTCATGGGCTTTATTGTTTCTAGACGACTATCTACACACTTTTCATCTATAAACGCCACCCAAAATGACTCACTTGCATAGAGTCAATCTTAATCGCTAATACTTTTTCCAATGTTTTCTGTTTCGTTCAGATTCGTTCAGAATCTGTGTGGTTATTTATACTACAATTCGTGAAAACAGTGCCTTTTCTTGTAGCGTTTGCACTATAAAGCTTCTTACATGGGCATGAAACTTGCTTAGACAGTAATAACAATAAGGTTTGCAGGTTATTTAACCTTCATTGATAACTTCGACTCTTCGTTCGGAAAAAGTAATATGAAAAAAGAATGGAATCACTACGATCCCGCCAACTTCTATGATGAGCTGATTGCGGCGAAGTCACAGCCGCGTGAATCGAGTTTTAAACTGGTTGAATATTTAAGACATTTAACCCCTGAGCGCTTCCGCCAATGTGTGCAGGAATCGGAAGCCGTTATTCGTGAAATGGGCATCACGTTTACGGTATATAGCGATGCAGGCAATATTGACCGTGCGTGGCCGTATGACATTATTCCGCGCATTATTCCCGCCACCGAATGGGATCGCACCGAATTAGGGCTGAAACAACGGATTCGTGCGCTAAATATGTTCATTCAAGACATCTACAATGGCGCGAAGATTATTAAAGATGGCGTCATTCCTGAAGATGTGGTGTTGCAATCTAAGGGTTATCGTGAAGCATGTTTGGGCATGACGCCGCCGCATGGTGTTTGGGCGAATATTTGTGGCTCTGATTTGGTGCGTCACAATGACGGCGTGATTTATGTATTGGAAGACAATTTGCGCGTGCCGTCTGGTGTGGCGTATATGTTGGAAAATCGTACTATTACCAAGCGCGTGCTACCGGAAATTTTTAATACCCTACCGATTCGCCCCGTTAGCGACTATCCGGCGCATTTATACGAAATGCTGGCATCTTTACGACCAGACTTATCTGACCCAACTATCGCATTAATGACACCCGGTATCTATAACTCGGCGTATTTTGAACATGCATTTTTAGCGCGTCAGGCGGGTTTAGTCTTGTTGGAGGGTGCGGATTTAACCGTCGGTAAAGATGGTTATGTTTATATGAAAACCATCAATGGTTTAGAGCGTGTTGATGTGATCTATCGGCGGATTGATGACGATTTCTTAGACCCCGAAGTGTTCCGCCCTGATTCGATGTTAGGGATTCCGGGCATTATGCGAGCTTGGAAAGAGGGTAAGGTAGCGATTGCTAATGCACCGGGTTGTGGGGTAGCCGATGACAAGGTGATTTACGCCTATGTACCTGACATGATCGAGTATTACTTAGGCGAAAAAGCCAGTTTGCCGAATGTGCCCACGTGGGTGTGTCGCCGTCAGGAAGATCGGGACTATGTGTTAGAACATTTAGCCGAATTAGTGGTGAAACCGGCGAATGAATCCGGCGGTTATGGCATGTTAGTCGGCCCGCATTCTAGCAACGAGAAAGTGGAAGAATTCCGTAAACTGATTCAAGAGAACCCAAATAACTATATTGCGCAACCGACTTTAAGTTTATCTGTGACACCAACTTCTTGCGAAAAAGACGGTGAGATAAAAGTCGAGCCGCGCCATGTAGATTTACGCCCCTTCATTCTCAGTGGCAAAGATATTTTTGTAACGCCCGGCGGTTTAACACGAGTTGCTTTGGTGGAAGGTTCATTGGTGGTGAATTCCTCTCAAGGCGGCGGTAGTAAAGATACGTGGATTGTCGGCGATCATTTAGAAGAATTAAACGAAGGGGAGGCGGTGTAATGTTATCACGGGTTGCAGAACGCGTTTATTGGATGGCACGTTATTTAGAACGCGCTGAAAAAACCGCACGCTTAATCAATGTGCATACGACCTTATTAATGGATTTGCCAGGTCGTATGGAAATTAACTGGTATACGCTCATCCGTTTGTTTAATAGCGATAAATTATTCCAAGAGACCTATGAGCGAGGTACAGAAGCTAATGTTACTCAATTTTTAATTGCGGATCGTGAAAATCCAGCTTCCTTGGCTTCTTCTTTAGCGAATGTACGGGAAAATGTACGTACTTCGTTAGATGTGTTACCCGAGGAAATTTGGGAGCAAGCCAATCAAATTCATATGTTGGTGAATCAAAGTTTGCCCCGTATTGCCGACCGTCATCAGCGCCAAGGTTTCTTACGGGAAGTAACCAAGCATTGCCAATGTATTAGGGGTGCGTTGGATAGCCATATGAGCCGCGACCATAGCTTCGATTTCAATCAGATTGGTAAACACCTTGAACGTGCCGATATGAGCAGCCGGATTTTAGAAGTGACCTCGCTGTTATTGTCGGAAGGGCGTAGCGATTTGGTGCGTAAATACGATGGCATTTTATGGACGAATTTATTGCAAGCGTTAAGTGCGCGGCAGATGTATTTACAACATATTCATTCACGGGTAGACGGTCAACGGGTGATGCAGTTCTTATTAGCGGATGAGCATTTCCCCGGTTCAATCGGTTATTCCCTAGCAGCGATTGGGCGGCGTATGAAATATTTGCCAGACCCAAGTCAGCCGACGCAAATGGTCAATCAAGTGCGTGATTATGTATTAGCCCAAGATTTCAAGGCGATTCCAGCCGAGCAGATACATACCGTTATGGATCATTTACAAGGTGAATTTGGCAAATTGCATGATGTGATTGCCAACACTTGGTTTTATCCGAAGTGGGAAGGTCAAACGCAATCCCAATCACAATCGCTATAAAAGTTAAAGGATTTCAATGAGTATTCATGTCGCCTTGAACCACCGCACGGCGTATAAGTTTGATCGTCCGGTAAATTTATCCCCGCATGTGGTGCGCTTACGCCCGGCTGCCCATTCGCGCACGCCGATTTTGGCGTATACCTTAAAAGTCTTACCTGAAAACCATTTTCTAAACTGGCAACAAGACCCGTTTGGCAACTGGTTAGCGCGTTTAGTGTTTCCTGAAAAGGTGACTGAATTTAGCGTAGAAGTCGATCTCATTGCGGATATGGTTACGATCAATCCCTTCGACTTTTTCGTAGAAGAGTATGCGCAAAAATTTCCGTTTGATTATCAGCCTAGCTTAAAAGCAGAACTTGCGCCGTATTTAGAAGTGAAAGAAGACGGCGCATTATTACAGGAATGGTTAAAGGGCGTGGATTTCACGCAACCCAATACCGTCATGTTCTTGGTAACGATTAACCAACGCTTACAACAGCATATTGGTTATAACATTCGCCTTGAGCCGGGTATTCAAAGCTGTGAAGAAACCCTAACTAAGCGTACGGGTTCATGCCGTGATACCGCTTGGTTATTGGTGCAAATTTTACGGCATTTAGGTTTAGCCGCGCGGTTTGTATCTGGTTATTTAGTGCAATTAACTGCTGACCAAAAAGCCTTAGATGGCCCTAGTGGTCCGGAAGCGGATTTCACCGATTTGCACGCATGGACAGAGGTGTATATTCCGGGGGCGGGTTGGGTTGGCTTAGACCCGACATCCGGTTTATTTGCAGGCGAAGGGCATATTCCTCTGGCTTGCACCCCGAATCCGGGCAGTGCTGCACCGATTACAGGTTATACGGATAAATGCGAAGTCGAATTCGATTTCAGTAATACCGTGCGCCGGATTCATGAAGACCCACGCGTTACTAAGCCTTATTCCGAAGCACAATGGGCGCATGTATTGGCTTTGGGTAATCAGGTTGAAGATGACTTAATGGCGCATGATGTCCGGCTGACAATGGGCGGTGAACCGACCTTTGTTTCTATCGACGATATGGAGGGGGCAGAGTGGAACTCAGCCGCCTTAGGCGAGCATAAGCGTGAACGGGCAGGCGTATTGCTAAAACGCTTACAAAAGGTATTCGCGCCGGGTAGTGTTTTGCAATTTGGGCAAGGCAAATGGTATCCGGGCGAACCGTTCCCGCGCTGGGCATTGGCTTGTTTCTGGCGTACAGATGGCAAAGCGATTTGGCATAATCCCGATCTCATTGCCAATGACCAGAAGAACTACCATTACCAAGACGCTGAAGCTAAGTTATTCGCAGATAAGCTTTGCCAACATTTGGGCTTAAATCCTGACTATTTAGTACCCGGTTATGAAGACCGTTTGTACTATTTATGGAAAGAAGCTTCACAACCCAGCAATGTTTCATGGGTAACGCTGAATTTACGCAATACCAAAAACCGTAATGATTTGGTATTGGCGTTACAACGTGGGTTAGATACCCCCACCGGTTATGCCTTACCTATCAAATGGGATGAGGAGGCGAACACTTGGGAAAGTGCGAAATGGCAATTTCGCCGCGAAGAAATGTATTTGCTGCCGGGTAATTCACCGATGGGCTTCCGTATGCCTTTGGATTCAATACCTTGGACGAGTGAAGCTGAGCGTGACATTGAAGCACAACCTTGCCCATTTGAAGATCGCCCGAATTTGCCAGATTTTCACGGTGAAGTGGAATGGCGGTATCGTAGTTTGATTGCTGCACCCGAACCGAGCATAGCATATGCGGATGATGTACCCGCGCAAGCCATTCAATCGCAGCGGGCAATTCCGCATACCGCGTTGTGTGTAGAAGCACGCGAAGGGCGCATTCATGTGTTCTTACCGCCGTTGCATTATCTGGAACATTATCTGGATTTAATTACCTCAATTGAAAAGACGTCGGCAGAATTGCAGATTCCGGTATTGATCGAAGGCTATGAACCACCGTCTGATCCGCGTTTAAAATCGTTTAAAGTGACGCCAGATCCGGGTGTGATTGAAGTGAATATTCACCCCGCCAGCGCGTGGCGGGATTTGGTGAATAACACGGAAATTCTGTACGAAGAAGCACGGCAAGCGCGTTTAGGCACAGAAAAATTTATGTTAGACGGTCGCCATACGGGTACGGGTGGCGGCAATCATGTGACCTTAGGCGCGGCTAAACCTAGCGATAGTCCGTTTTTACGTCGCCCGGATTTATTACGCAGTCTATTAACCTATTGGCAACATCATCCGGGGCTTTCCTATCTATTCTCCGGTATGTTTATTGGGGCAACCAGCCAAGCGCCGCGTGTGGATGAAGCGCGTGACGAAAGCTTGTATGAATTGGAAATTGCTTTCCAACAAATGCCGCAAGGCGAAACCACGCAACCGTGGTTAGTCGACCGTTTACTGCGTAACCTACTGATTGATGTGACGGGTAATACGCACCGTGCTGAATTCTGTATTGATAAGCTGTATTCGCCGGATTCGTATAGTGGTCGCCAAGGGCTATTAGAATTCCGTGCGTTTGAAATGCCACCCCACGCGCAAATGTCAGTCGTGCAAATGCTCTTGCTGCGGACGTTGGTAGCGCGTTTCTGGAATAAGCCGTATCAACATCGCTTAGTACGTTGGGGCACGGAATTGCACGATAAATTCATGCTACCGTATTACGTGTGGGAAGATATGAAAGACGTGTGTGAAGACTTACAAGCAGCGGGTTATCCATTCCAACTCGAATGGCTTGCGCCGTTCCATGAATTCCGCTTCCCAGTTTATGGGCGCGTGCAATACCGTGGCATTCAATTAGAACTGCGGGCGGCATTAGAACCGTGGAATGTGTTGGGTGAAGAGCTATCTAGCCAAGGCACAGCGCGTTATGTGGATTCTTCTGTCGAACGCTTACAAGTTAAAATTAACGGCTTAACCGACTCGCGTTATGTGGTGACGTGTAACGGTCGGCGCGTGCCACTGAATGCTACTGAAGTCAAAGGCGAATATGTAGCTGGCGTGCGTTATCGCGCATGGCAACCGCCTTCCGCCTTGCATCCGACCATTGGCATTCACGCGCCTTTAACCTTTGACATTATCGACACTTGGTCAGGGCGTTCGATCGGCGGCTGTACGTATCATGTGGTGCATCCGGGTGGACGTAGCTACGATACCTTCCCCGTGAATGCGTATGAAGCCGAAGGTCGCCGCTACTCCCGCTTCCGTGCGACACATAGCACCGGCGAATTAGCCAACGAACCGCTGGTGAATGAAGCTGCGTATAGCAATGGCATTCCCAAAACCCATAGCCCGGCTCTCGAAGAAGTGAATGCGGATTACCCGTATACGCTGGATTTGAGAAGGGCGTAACACCGAATAGCAAGGTGGGCGTGCTGTTCACCTTGCGCATTTCCACAATAAACAAGGCAGCGAGCTATACACTTATTTTTTCGATAATGGTGTATACTGAATTAGACCATCATCAGAGGATTGTTGTATGAATAATGCCAGTATTCGCACCAATATCGTATTAGATAAATCGCTCCTAGACACCGCTTTGCAAGTGACAGGCATCAAAACCCGCCGCCAATTAATCGAATATGCCTTACGCGAGTTAGTCAGACATAAACAACAGCGCAAGTTGTTAAGCCTAAAAGGTAAGGTTCAGTGGGAAGGTGACTTGGACGCTATGCGAGAAACCGAATGATTTTAGTGGATACTAGCGTATGGATTGATTTCTTTGCTGGGCGCGATGTGCCACAGGTGCAAACCTTGGAGCAATTGATTCAAGCCGATGCGGATTTATGTATTTGTGGGGTTATTTTAACCGAAGTGTTGCAGGGGATTGCCAACGATAGACAACATGCACAAGTACAAACCTATTTTGCGCCGCTAATTCGCTTGGATATTCATGAAACAGTATGGTTATTAGCCGCCGATTTATACCGTAATTTGCGTAAACGCGGGCTGACTATTCGTAAAACCAATGATTGCGTAATTGCCGCTACCGCTCTGCATTATCAATGTTGTTTATTACATAATGACCGAGATTTTGAAGCCATTCAGCAACACTATCCTTTACGCACGGATTGCTTGCGGCTACATTGAAGATTAACTCGCCTGCACCGCCAACCAACCCGCTACCCCAAACGCCGTAACCGCTAATAGGGCTTGTAGCCAATTGATACGTTGAATCGGTTGCTTAATCTTGGCTACACACATATCACCGGGGCAGTAAGCGGCTTTGTTGGGAAATAGTCGGTTATACAGTACACAACCAATACAAATACCGAAGGCGGTTTCGCTGAATAATAAAATCAGGCAAGCGAGACAAATCCAGATTTTAATGGGTGTCATCATTTCTAAGATGACGATTAGGGTGAACATCACAATGGAGAGGATTAGCCCAATACTCCACGCAAAGCGTTTTTGCGCCGCGCCTACGTACTCAGGTGTTTGTGTGCTGACGAAGAAACGTCCTGCAATCAAACTGGGGGCGTAGGCGGGGTTAATGACCACACGGATAAAAAAATCGAGCATGAAGAAGGTGACGAAAATCTGAGTGTAGCGAAAATCCATGTTGTTATACGCATACAGAAAGCTTAACAGCGCAAACACGAATAAAATACCCGCACCGGCTCGCGCTTCGCGTTCATTGAGTACTGGAACTGAATAACCTGCCACCGTTTCACCAAAATGTAGGTAGTTTTGCATGCGTTGTTTGCCTGTTATTGCGTCATTGTTAAGCAAGATAAACGCTACCATCGTTTTTGATTAAACGCAAAAAAACCATACATAGCTTCGTGCAAATCGCGCTTGCTGAATGCTGGAGAATTGGTTAAAACCTTGCTTGTGTTAAGTGAGGAAAGCATATGCAACGATTAGTAAAAATTTTAGCCTTTGGCTTAGTTAGCGGGATATCTATAAGTCAGGCGGCAACCTTAACAAGTGTTTATACAGATTTAACGGATAAAGCCTGTAAAACCTTGGAGTCGGATAGTTCGGGATCAGGCTGGTATAAAGGGCAATGTCAGGGGATCAACGGTTATAAGTTGATTTTAACCGAAGCCGATATTCGTCAGTCGATTGATGTTATAACGCCTAAAGGTAAAAGTTTTCCTTTAGATTTGATTAATAATGTGTCACTGCACTTTTCCACGGTGGGTAAGAAAGCTGAATGGCGCATAGCGGCGAATAAACAACCTGTCGCTTTAATTTTGCGTTATAACGCTAATGAGGATGCAGCCGATCCCGCAAAAGTGACGTCTTATTTGGTGGTGACCAAAGTAACGGACAAGCTGGTTTGTATTACGGATATTGTTAAGCCACAACCCAAAGCCAATGAAATTGCGCGGCAGTTGGCTGATCAAGCGCCAGCTAAGGCATGTAAGCTAAAATAAAAATTATTTTTGAAAACTAGCTGTAATATTGATTAAAAATATTGCATAAGTTTATGAATTTAATCGAAATATTTAAATTATTTGCAATCTAGATAATAGTTGTGCATACCAATTAATACATAAAAGTTGCAATAATTAATAAATTAATTTTATCATTACGGGTGGAAATCTGGGGCTGCCCACTAAGGGACTCAGAGACGGTTTTACCACCCACTGTATTCTGTTAGTAATACAAAAATAATAATTTTATTTATGAAATATAATGTAGGTTGCCTGATGAAACAGCTAAGTCTGCTGTGGATTTTGTTGATAGGTTTAGTCTTCGCCGTACCTGCACAAGCTGCGATAGACGTTAATAATAGTTTTTCGCCTGCAACAATCTATCCCAGCCAAACCTCTAATCTTCAGATTCGTTTATTAAACTCGTCGTTAGAACCAGTTACTGATGTAGCGCTAACCAATAGTTTACCCGCTAATGTGCAATTAGCCACAACACCGAATATTAGTAGCGATTGTGGCGGAACATTCAATATAGCGAATGGGCAAATAACATTATCGGGCGGCACGATTCCGGCAAGTGATGGCAAAAACGCGGGTGTTTGTCTGTTATCTGCGGATGTTACCGTCAGTAAAAAAGGCACTTATGTTCATACCATTGCAACGGGTGAAGTAACTGGCATCAGCAGCACGGGGGCACAAAGCAATACCCAAGATTCTAAAGGTACATTGGTTGTTTTACTGCAAGATTTAACCCTCACACTTAGTAACGCAAGCGGTGATCTATATTTGCATGGGTATGAAACCGATTTTATTCGATATACCTTTACTAATCCTAATCCGGTAGCTGTAACCAATTTAACACTTAGTCAAAGCTTATATTCTGATCCTAATAGTATTCGGTTTGTCGATGATGGTTCAGGCACTAATACGTGTGGTGGCACGGTGAGTCTAACTAAGGGTACGTCCACGGATGTTACTAACTTTAATATTACGGGTGGCAGCGTACCGGCAAATGGTAGTTGTACAGTACAGGTTAAAGTCGAAAATCGACGTGATCCCAAACTACCTTATAATTTTTATTACAGTTCAAATCCAATTAGCGCGAATAAAGTTACCACCAATGAAGGTGCAACCAACTCAAATTCTGCTACTTCTGCCGTACTTAGTCGTTCGGGGGTAACTGTCAGAAAAGCCTTTGGATCATCATCCGTCAATCTTTATAAAGATCCCACCACAACCCTAACGATCACCATTGAAAGTGATAATACGCAGGCTATTGATAATTTTAACTTTACAGATGTTATGCCAACCTCGAGTGCAGGTGATGGCACAATGACGGTAAAGTCTATTACGGGTAATACCTGTGGTGGCACAGCGTCACATGATGCGACTAGTTTAACGATTACTAACGGCGTATTAGATGCGGCTAGTGCTACAGGCAGTACGCCTGCCCGTTGTATTATTTCAGCGACGGTTTCTTATGATAAAGCTGGAACATATATCAATACCATTCCAGCCAGTGATTTGAATACGTATCAATATGCTTCCGCGACAGCCAATATAGTGGTGTCGGATCGTTTATTAGAAATAAATAAGGCACTGACCCGAGCCTATATGTATCAAGGTGATACCAACACCGTTACCCTAACATTGACAAATTATGCAACGGATTTTTCAGTTACTAATATTGATTTAAAAGATGATTTGAACAGCATGTGTGTGGGAGCTACTTGTCCCAATGCAGGTATGCGTATTTGGGGTGGGGGAACGATTAGCAACACTTGTGGCGGTACAGTTATTGCGCCCGCAGATGCTACGGTGTTTGAATTAAGAGATGCGACGATAGCGGCAGGACAAACTTGTAAAGTATCGTTTGGTATTAAAGCCTCAGCAGATAGTTATCCTTATGGCGGCAATACTTCTGTGCGTACCAATACGATTCCCGTTGGCGATATTACTTATGATACACCGACTCAAACTGGCTTAATCTATCCGATTGATGTCACAGGCAAAGTAACCGTTTATGCATCAATAGGGATTTCTATTAAACCGTTTGCCCCTAGGACTGTTGCGCCAATGGGACAATCACGGGCAGGCATGACCCTAACACGTACGATGTATGACCCGAATGCAACCAGCAATATTAGATTCGAGTATCCTTTACCAGCGGGGCATGTATTTGCAGATGATGTTGAGCTAGTTAATGGTTGTGGTGGAACTGTCACTGCCATACCTGGAACTTCTACGATAACACTAAGTGGTGCTGCTTTGCCTGCCGCCAACGGAGCGTCTTATACAGCGACCTCTGCTTATGCATCCAGTTGTACTATAAGCTTCAATATTAAAGCGCCTGCATTAACCCCCCCTAATACCAGTGAAACCGATAGTTTCAGAGCATCCGGACAAGCACACGGTGCGCAAACCTTTTTTTCAGCCACTGATGATAGCCAATCCGCACCTTATAATGTATTAGAAAATTATTCTTCGTATTCTGCGCCTTTAACCCGCCGCGCTACTTCTGTTTCAGTTAATAAAGAGTTCTCCCCCGTTTCTATTAACGGGGGTGGCAAATCGCGGGTGCGGATTGTGTTTGCTAATACAGAGCCGACTTTGATTAATTTAACCTGAGTTCGACGTAAGGCATAGCATTAGAGTATGGCTAACGCATTGATATTTAAGTTCAATGAGGGTTTCTTCGCTTGATAGGAATACGCAATAAGCCCGGCGATGACATGAGCGACATAATGAGGCAGTGAACGATGGCGAGAATGCTCAATTTGCGATTGATTTTTCAACTGATCGTTAATGGTTTCGATGATAAAACGCTTACGCAAGAGCAATTGATCGAAAGTAGAACGCACGACCTGTTTCATATTTTTCCGTAACGAGGTAATCCATTCAATGCCTTGCTGAGCGAGTTGTTGAGCCAATGCCTGAGAGAGATAGCCTGCATCCCCAAAGACTTTGCCAACCACGGATTTCATCAGGGTGGGAACGGGTTGGCGATCATCGACATTACCCGCACTTAAGGCAAAGGACACGATACCACCTTGATCATTCACCACGAGATGCAGCTTGAAGCCATAGAACCAGCCGGTGGATGACTTCCCTCGTCCTGCGGTATTGGCAAAGGTCTTATGACGGGGAATCCGAATATTGTCACAGACGCGTAAGGGGGTGGAGTCAATGAAGGCAATTCCGCGACTGGCTTCACAGCGGGATTGCATGAACCGCGTCAGCGGCACTAATACATCGGGAACGCGCTCAATAAACCGTTGATAACTGGGCAACTGAGGAAAAGCCGACTTCAAATAGACTTGAACATGTTTGAGGTAATACCACTTGAAGGTGTGATAGCCTGATTGATGGTAATGTACCCAAATCGTCATCACTTCACTCAGACTTAAACCACACGGACGATTCCGCTTTGGGCGGGTGGTCGGGGGTTCTAATACACTCGCTTTCCAATGCGGTAAAAAGCCTTGGCAAAAATCATCTATCTCGCAGAACAGTCGTGTTAACATCAGGGTAGCAGCCTTGCGTGGGTAATTTTAGGATGTGGTTATCCCATGAAGTATTCCACAAAAGGCTGCTACTTGCTTACATCGAACTCAGGTTAATTTAACTAAAGTGACGTTAACCGATAGCTTTAGCAATACGGATATGCGCTTATTTACGGATATTAATCCTACCTTTACTAATACCAGTAACCAAACCAATTCATCAGGTTGTCGAGGGGGAACATTTGCGGGTGAACCGGGCGGCACTTCAATCACCTTAGCGAATGCAGAAATTGATGCTAATAGCACCTGTTATTTTGAATTTAATATAACTGCGCATAAAGGCGGTAATCATATTAATACGATTGCTGCTGGTGATTTAGTAACGTTTGAAGGCGTTACCAACCCAGCAGATGTTGCAGCAACGCTAACTGTTGGGCGGCAAGTTAATGTGGGTAAAGGTTTTTATCCTAACGTGATTAGTTTGGGTGAAACCTCAACCTTGTTGTTAGATTTCTTTAATACCAATACGCAACCGAATGATGAAATCGGTACTAGTAGTGCGTTAGTAGATGAAATGCCAAGCGGTGTACAAATTGTGGGAACGCCGACCACTACTTGTGAAGGCGGTACGGTTAGCACAGGGGTCAATGCTAGCGGTAAACATTATTTGCAATTGTCGGGTGGGAAATTTCCGGCAGAAGGTGCATGTCGGATTAGCGCGACTGTTAAAACTACTGCTATCGGTACATTTACGAATACGATAGCGGCTAATGATTTAAATACTGTATCTGGGGCAACTAACCCCGATGCAGTGAGTGCTGACTTAAAGGTTGTTACTAAACCTACCATTACTAAATACTTCTCACCGGCTTATATTAAACCGGGGGCAACGACTAACTTAACATTTACAATAAGCAATCCCAATAATTCAACCACTTTACCAACTGGATTAACGGGTATTACGTTTACCGATAATTTAGTTGATATGAAAATCGCCTCACCGTTATCTGTATCGGGAACATGTACCGGTTATAAAAGTAATGCAGTCGTGGATGGTACAAGCTTTACGGTCAGTAACTTACGTCTTAGCCCTTCTGGTAGTTGTACTATCTCGATTCCAGTAACCGCAAGTAGGGTTGGTACATTACCCAATGAAGCAAGTGGTGTAACCTCTGATCAGAATGCCACCCCCAGTGCTGTGGCAAAAGCAAACTTATACACTTACCAACCCACAACCTTAACCAAAACTTTTAACCCTAAACAGATTTTGGCAGGGGGTACATCGGTTCTAAGCCTAACTATTACGAATCCAAATGCAACGACCGTAAATTTAATGGGGACAACTTCACTAACGGACTTATTCCCATCCAGCCCGGGGCAAATGGTGTTAGCCGCCACGCCTAATATTCAAAAATCAGCAGGTTGTAGTAGTAATATTTCGATTATGGATCCCAGTAATACACGCACCGCAGCGGCGGGTGATACGGGCATTGTGATTAAAAATGGCTATCTTGTCGCTTCATCCACTTGTACGATTTCAATGAATGTAACGGCATCTGTAGATGGTGAGTATGTAAATACAACTAGTGCACTGGATACAGCAGCCAATCTTGCGCCAGCGGCTACCGCAACCTTAAGTGTCGGTGCACCTAAAATCAGTGGCGTGGTGTTTGAAGATGTGAATTATGGGGGCGGTGCAGGTCGTGACAGAACAACCGCTAGCGGTATCGGCGTTGATGGCGCTACGGTTGAGTTATATAAAGCCGATGGGAGTTTTGTTGCTAGCACCACCACAGCAACGGTTAATAGTCAAGCAGGTACTTATACTTTCAGTAATATAACAGCAGGGCAATATTATGTTCGCGTTGTTAATAAATCAGTGAACTCTACCCGCCCGAATGCCAGTACCGATTTAATTGGTGTGCAAACGTTCCGTACTAATGGGGTAACGGCGGTTACCAATGAAGTAGGGGGGCATGCGCCTGCATTAGAAGATGGTATTGCCAATGATACTGCTAATCCTCAAACGCTAAATGTTACGGGTTATAAATTAGCAGACGGCACGATTGTACAAAGTTTACAAGCCGTTACCGTGAGTAGCGTCGATATTAATGGCGTAGACTTTGGCTTTAACTTCGACACGATTGTGAATACCAATGACAGCGGTCAAGGCTCATTCCGTCAATTTCAACTCAACAGTAACTTACTGGGTAATACCGGCTTAGATCAAGAGGATGCACCGGCGGGGCGTAATGCCGTGGTTAAACCGGCGGGTGTTGAGACCTCGATCTTTGAGATACCTAACACGGATGTTAAGCACAGTGCGGGTGTTTGGAAGCTTAATCCCAGTACAGGGATTACAGATTTTACCGATGTCGTCAAAATCAGTGGTTACACACAACCGGGTTCTAGTTACAACACAGCGGCGTTCCCTTCTGCATTAAATACTAAATTAGCAATTCAGTTAGACGGCACGAGCACCACCACCAATATTAATGGGATACGTTTTGATAGCGGTAGCCAAGGCTCTAGTGTCGAGGGTTTAGCCATTGTCAATTGGGAAGGCTCGGCTATTGTGGTCAAAAACAGCGCCGATGATATTGCAATTCAAGGTAACTTTATTGGCGTATTGCCCGATGGGTTAACGGCAGGTCGCAATATGCACGGGGTGGAAGCCTATACATCCAATTTGACCATTGGTGGTTCGCAAGCTGCCAACCGCAATATCGTGTCCGGCAATAATACCCAAGACGCACGATCCAATTTTGGTTTACGACTATTTGATAAAGGTGGTCACCATATTGAAGGCAACTTCATTGGAGTAGACCGCACAGGTGCAAGCGCCTTACGCAATCGTTATGCGGGTATTTGGTTTGAAAATTCATCGAATAATGAAGTACGCAATAATGTAATTGCGGGCAATGGTGATTTAGTCGACACCAACCAAGATATGAACGGCATTACCATTGGTGTTGGTTCTAATCAAATTGGTATTTATGGCAACTATATCGGCACAGATAATACGGGCACTCAAGCGATTCCAAATGCGCTACATGGGATTTGGTTCTTTGGCAATGATATTACGATTGGCACAAGTAATGAGGCAGATCGTAATATTATTTCAGGCAATAAGGGTGATGGTATTAATGGAGCATGGCAATACGGTAATAGCAATATCAGCGTTGAAAACAACCACATTGGCGTTAACAAAACGGGTCTACAAGCACTAGGCAATCATGGGCACGGTTTAAGTATTGTCAATGATCGTAACCTGACAGTTAAAAATAATATTATTTCTGCCAACTTAGGCACAGGCATTGATACCTATATCACCTCTAACGTCAGCATTATCGGTAATAAAGTTGGCGTGGATAAAACTGGCTTAGTTGATTTGGGTAATGGTAGACAAGGCGTGCATTTTAATGATGGCACTAATATTACGGTCGGCGGCAGCAGCTTAGCCGAACGTAATATTATTTCGGGCAATGGTAGCGAAGGTATCGGTACCGAAGGCTTAGTCAATGATGTCGCGAGTGCCGATTTAAAGATTATTAATAACTATATCGGGGTGAATATTAATGGTGATGCTGCAATAGCTAATGATAATTATGGTATTTCGCGTTGGTTTAGTACGGCGTCTGCCTTAATTCAAGATAATATTATTGCCGGTAATAACAGCGGGGGAATTTATACCTTAGATGCGGGGAACACGACCGATGAAAGTCAGATTATCGGTAACCATATTGGGGTGGATGCGACAGGGCAAAGCAGTATTCCGAATAACGGTTCAGGTTTAAATTTACACAATGCTATTAACCAAACGGTGGGTGGTAGTGTTAGCGCCCGTAATATTATTTCGGGCAATATCGGTGCAGGAATTTTGATTCAAGGAGGCAGCCATACGCAGCCCGCAACCGATTTTCGGATTGACCACAATTACATTGGTCTCAATAAAGACGGTGATCTCGCTTTAGCTAACCAAGGACTAGGTATTAGTATTGCCAGCACCTCGGCGGCGTATGCCATTACGAATAATGTGATTGCCAATAATAATTCACATGGTATTGAACTTTATCAAGTAGGTCAGGCGGCTGTTGCCACGCAACTGGCGGGTAATCTGATCGGTTTAAATGCCGCTGGTACGCAAGCCTTCGCCAATAATGGCATGGGGCTTTATATCTGGGGAACTAGCAGTAATATAACGATTGGTGGTGAGCAAGCCAGTGACGGAAATATTATTTCGGGCAATGCTTCTTACGGGATTAAACTGTATGGTGATCCTACCAATATTACTATTAAAAATAACAGCATTGGTTTAAACCAAACAGGCACGGCTGCCGTGGGCAATAACGACACGGGTTTAGTCGTCAGCGATTACATTACGAATGTGCATATGTTCAATAACGTGATTGCAGGCAATCTCAATAACGGTCTGATGCTAGCCTATAATGCGCATGATTTAACCGTCAAAGGCAATCGCATTGGCTTAACTAGCAGCGGTCAAGCCGTGCCTAATCAAGGCTATGGGATTGCAGTACTCGATAGTGTAAGTAATGTTATCGTTGGTGGAACAAATGCAGATGAAGCTAATATTATTGCCTTTAATAAAAAAGCCGGTATTTTAATTAAAAATAACAATACGAATATTCAGGTACAGCGCAATAGCCTATACAAAAATGATGGCTTGGCTATTGATTTACAAGATGACAATGTAACCTTAAATGACGCAAGTGATGCAGATACCGGCGACAATAGCCTACTGAATTTTCCTGTGTTTAAAGGCATTATTTCGGGCAGTCATTTAATTCTTCAAGGCTGTGCTCCCGCTGGGGCGAGCATCGAATTTTATGAAGCTGATGTATCACCTACTGCCAGTTCTGGAGCAGTAGCAGGGGATAATCAATTTGGTAAAACCCAAGATTATGGTGAGGGCGAGCATTATTTAACCACATTCGTGGAAGGCTCAGGTGAGGATAGTGTTGCAACCCCAATAGATTGTTCCACTTTAACGGATACTGACAGTAACAGTACGCAGGGTATGAGTCCGTTTCAATGGACAATGCCGACCCCCAGTAATATAGCGATTGGCGATAAAGTAACGGCGACGGCTACTCTGATAGGCACAGGGACATCAGAGTTTTCCAGCGTAACGACGGTTGAAGTGCTGCCATCTGATTATAGCGATGCACCTGCCAGTTATGGTGTGGTTAACCATTTAATAGTGGGTCAAGAAAAGCTAGGCACAAAGCTAACTGCCGAAACAAGCTCTGTACAGGATGCGGATGACAGTAGCGACGATGGTATTGTGCTGGGCAGTTTAATGCAGAATGATCCTAGTCTAGTGACGGCTATGTTATCGGGCAGTTGGAAAGGCTATTTAAATGCGTGGATTGACTGGAACGGTGATGGTGATTTTGCCGATGCAGATGAACAAGTGGCGTTGAATCTGCAAGATGATGGCTTAGGTTATGATGGTGTAGATTCTGATGGGCAAATTCAGTTTTTAATCAGTCCCCCCAGTAATGCTGTCTTAACGCCAACTTATGCGCGTTTTCGTTATAGCACGACTAAAGATTTAGCAGCCAGTTCGGGTACAGCACCAGACGGTGAAGTTGAAGATTATAACGTTACAATTCAGCCTTATGTAGAGCCTGTGGCTGTTCCTGTTGGGGCTTGCGCAGGACCTAACCTGATTGCCAATGGTGACTTTTCCCTAGGCACAGCAAATTGGGTGGAGTCTCATGATGCGAATTCCGCTTCGGGTGCTGCTACCATTGGTTTGTTAGGCGTGAATTCTACCCTAACTAGCTCACCGGATTATGTGAATGCGGGCGGGGTATTTCGTTCTTATGTCGACAATGATGGTAATGTGGGCGGCGTTGTGCCCGTTAATTTAAAAAATACTACCACGCTTAATTTAGTTAGCGGGCAGACTTATAATTTTAATTTTGATGCTCAAGAAATATTCAACGGTGCACTTTATGGGGCAAAAATTACGTGGGTATTATTGAATTCATCGACCGGCGCTATTGCGCAAACCATCCCCGGTTCAGCAGCAGAATTAACCAAAAGTGCGGATAATCCGAATATCCCTAACATTAAAACAACTTGGCAGAGTTTCAATACTACCTTTACTGCTGAAGTACCCACGGGTACTTATAATCTAGCCATGACCTTTGATAACTACGTTAAAAAATTAGGCAAAACGATGGATTTTTACGTAGATCGTGTGCATCTATCGCCTATTTATGATTGTGACTGGTCAGATGCACCCGCAAGTTACGGTAAAGTTCAACATAGTTTGCTAGCCAATTTACAGCTTGGCGCAACCACCGATAAAGAAGTCGATGCACAACCCAGTACCGGCGCGGACGGTGACGATACAAATGGAATAGATGATGAAGACGGCATTAGTGCCTGGCCCGTACTAGTGAATGGTGCAAGCAGCTATAGCATTCCCGTTGCTAATTTAACCGCAACAGGTACAGGTACGATGCATGCTTGGATTGATTTTAATAAAGACGGCATGTTTGGCACGTCAGAATATACCAGTACTACTGTCAATAATGGCGTCATTAATGCTGGTTTAAATTGGACGAGTATAAACGTAACTGCAACCGGTTCAACTTACGCACGTTTGCGTTATACCTCTACAACCTTGGCCGATGATGTAGTCGTTACCACGGTTGACGAGCGTTCTACACAAATTGGTAACTTAACGGGTGAGGTAGAGGATTATAGTATTCCTATTACATCAGCTAATAAATTAAGCGGGCGCGTATTTGAAGATATGAACTACGGTGGCGGTGCAGGGCGCGACTTTACAACCGCAGCCGGTAAAGGCGTAAACGGGGCAACGGTTGAGTTATATAAAACTGATGGCACGTATGTTGGAACTACGACGACTGCGAATAATGGCAGTCAAGACGGGGTTTATACCTTTAACCAAGTATTAGATGGTAGTTACTACGTGCGAGTGGTGAATGATACGGTTAACTCCACGCGTGTAGGTTCAGATGGTACAGAGTTAGGCGTGCAAACCTTCCGCACTAATGGCACAACCGCCGTTACCAATGAGGTGGGAGGGCATAATCCCAGTCTCGCGGATGGCGTTGCTAACGCAGGCACAGAAACCTTAGATATCACTAATTATAAGTTATCTGGTGGCGCAATCGTGCAAACCTTGCAACCCATTACACTAGCGGGTGCGAATCTTAGCGGAGTCGATTTTGGGTTTAACTTCGATACGATTGTTAATACCAATGACAGTGGGCAAGGTTCATTCCGTCAATTTATTCTGAATAGTAATCTGTTAGGGAATAGTGGTTTAGCACAGGCTTTACCTACAAGTGTAAGTGGTTATGTCAGTGGCGACGAAGTTTCAATCTTCATGATTCCCAAAGCCAAGCTAAACGGTACCGGGGGTAATGCCAATACAGCCTTTATTCAGTTTGCTTCGGCTTTACCTTTAATTACTGACAGTGCGACCAAAATCGACGGGCGTACTCAAACCGCTAATATTGAAGACAGTAATGCTGGGCAGGTGGGAACAGGTGGCACAGTCGGCACGGATAAACTTGCGTTGAGCAAGGTAAACCGTCCTGAAGTAAGCTTGGATATGCAAGAGCTTGCCCAATTACACTTTGCAGCGGGTCAAGGTGCGGTGCGGGGTTTAACGCTTTATGATTGTGTAGTGAATGATTATAACGGTTGTATTGAATCAGATAATGGCGCAAATGGTACGTTTGTTGAACACAATATTATTGGCGCTTATGCAGACGGTTCACGCCCTAGTGATGATGATTTAGCCGATGCGCAGGGGATGTCCATGTTTGGGCAAAGTACCGTGCGTCATAACTACTTTGCTTATAATCGTCGTTATCATGCTGTGATTGGCGGTGGTCTAGAAGGTTCGGTAGACTTACCGGATAGTGTTGAAAACTCATTGGTTGAAAACAACGAGTTCTATCATTTAATTCAGTCAATCTATTATGCGGATGCCATTGCTATTTATGGGCATGATGTAACATTCCAAGGTAACTTAATTCACAATATGGAAAGCGGTGGCACAGGTAGCAGTGCATCCGGTGGCAAAGGCATCGAAATTTGGTACAACACCGATAATACGCTCATTAAAAACAATACCATTACAGGTATGCGCGCCAGCGCCATTATCGCGGGCAATGATTCCACAGGCATAAAAATTGAACGCAACCAACTGCATGACAATGGTAATTCCGCCGTGCTTATTCACGGTACATCAACCGCGCTTATGACACAGAATAGCTTTTGGAATAATGGCTTAGGTATTGATTTAGTTCAATCCAATGACATTGGCTTTGGGGATAGTGTTAGCTTAAATGATGCCAATGACGCAGATAGTGGCGGCAATACATTACTAAATTATCCGATGGTTGCGACGGCCAATATTGCAGGTGCAAATTTAACCTTAAGAGGGTGTGCGCCTGCTGGTGCTACTCTTGAATTGTATGAGGCGGATGTTTCCCCAACGAGCAGTTCTGGTGTAGCGCAAGGCAGTAATAAGTTTGGCAAAACCCAAGACTACGGTGAAGGCGAACGCTACCTAACCAGCTTTGTCGAAGGCGTGGGTGAGGACACAGTTACGACCCCCGTAGATTGTTCTACCTTAACCGATGCGGATGGCAACAGTGCAATTGGCATGAGTCCGTTCCAATGGACTATTCCGACACCCACAGGTTTAAGTGTAAGCGACTTAATTACCACGACTAGTACCATAAGTTATGGCAGTGGCAGTTCTGGTACTAGTGAGGTAACACTTAATACCACCATCTTAACTTCTGAATTTTCAGCCATTACCCCTATTACGAATGGTCATAACTTAGTTGGTCGTGTATTTGAAGATGTGAACTACGGCGGTGGTGTAGGGCGTAACTTTACAACCGCAGCCGGTAAAGGAGTAAATGGGGCAACGGTTGAGTTATATAAAGCTGATGGTACGTATGTTGGAAATACGACCACTGCTAATGATGGGACTCAAGACGGGGTTTATACCTTTAACCAAGTACTAGATGGCAGTTATTACGTGCGGGTGGTGAATGACACGGTTAACTCGACGCGTGTAGGCTCGGATGGTACAGAGTTAGGCGTACAAACCTTCCGGACCGATGGTACAACGGCTGTTGCCAATGAAGTCGGTGGGCATAAGCCTAGTATTGCCGACGGTGCAGCCAATACCGGCGCAGAAACCTTAGATAGTACGAACTATAAGTTATCGGGTGGCGCGGCGGTGCAAAGCCTGCAAGCGATCACAATGGCGGGTGCTGATTTAAGCGGGGTAGAGTTTGGCTTTAACTTCGATACGATTGTGAATACGAATGACAGTGGGCAAGGTTCACTTCGCCAATTTGTGCTGAATGCAAACTTATTAGATAACACCAATTTAGACCAAGTTGCCAATAGCCTGTTTGATCCGGCGGCAGGGGTTGAAACCTCGATCTTTATGATTCCTACTGCACAACTAGCGAATAGTGGTGCAAATCAAGGGGCAGCCGTGATTACCATTACCAGCCCTATCAGCAGTACGGCGGACAATACCGCGATTGATGCCCGTACCCAAACCGCCAATATCGGTAATACCAATGCGGGACAGTTAGGTACTGGCGGCAAAGTGGGAGTCGATGGCTTAACGCTGGATAAAATAGAACGCCCTGAAGTGGTGGTAAAGGCCAGCGGGGGCGTTGCCTTGAATTTCAACGGCAATAATGGCGTGTTACGCGGTATTGCGGGTTATGGCGCATCACTTGCCTCCGCTAATTACATGGTCTTGAATAAAACGAGTGTGGTAGACGGCAACTTAATCGGGGCATTAGCGGATGGCAGCGCACCAGATAATAGCGAACAAAACGATTACATTAGTTTGCGGATCAATGCTGCCAGTACGATTACGAATAACCTATTTGCTTATTCCCCTTATGGCATTTTAACCACGTCCTCTACCGCTGCCGAGATTCGCAATAACGAGTTTGCTCATTTAGGTTCGGCTTATGGTAACAATCGCCAAGATGGTGATGGCATTTCCATTCAAAGCCCTGCAACTGTGGTCGGTAACTTATTCCACGATATGCAAGGCGCTTATGATGCCTCCGGTGGCTCATATTTAGAAGTCTTAGGCTTAACGACTGCCAGCAATAATACCTTCAAGGGAGCGCAACGTAGTGCTGTACGCCTATTAACGAATAGTGTGAACAGCATTATTAGTAAAAATATTATCACTGGCTCAATTGCAGGCAGTGGGGTGGAAGCGATTGCCAACAACGTTAGCGTGGCAAGTGGCACGATTACGCAGAATAGTATTTATGCGAACCATACCTTAGGCATTGATTTAGGTTCTAATGGCGTCACCCTGAATGATGCTAACGACAGTGATACGGGTGTTAATAATCTACTGAACTTCCCTTTGTTTAAAGAAGTTCTGAATGTAAACGGGCAGTTAGTGATTAAAGGCTGTGCGCCTGCTGGGGCGAAGCTGGAATTGTATGAAGCTGACGTTTCAGCTACTTCTGCCTCTGGTGTTACGGTGGGTAGCAATAAGCTGAATAAAACCCAAGACTACGGCGAAGGTGAGCGCTATCTCATAAGCTTAGTCGAAGGGGTTGGCGAAGATACAGTAACGACCCCTATAGACTGTGCCACTTTAACCGATAGTGATGCGAATAGTGCAGTCGGTATGAGTCCGTTCCAATGGATATTAACGATGCCCACTGAGTTTGTAGTCGGGGATAAATTGACTGCAACCGCTACCGTGAGCGGCTCTGGTACATCCGAATTCTCGCCGCTATCCGCTTTGCATCTATATCAAGATCGTGGCGATGCCTTAGCCAGTTATGGTGACCCAACGCATACGATTACAGACGGTTTATATCTGGGTATGCAATTGCCTGATCGTGACGATACCGCGCTATATAGCGCTGGTGCTGACGGCGATGGTGCAGATGAAGATGGTGTTAGCACACTGGCGACGCTGACAACAGTGACTCAAACCTATAGCACTAATGTCATGCTCACTAATCAGTTAGGCAAAGAAGCTTGGTTGGTCGGTTGGATTGACTTCAATCGCAATGGCACATTTGATAGCAATGAAGCGGCAAGCATAGCGGTATCTGCGGGCAACCAACATAAAACTTTAGGCTTAACTTGGTCGAATTTGAATGGCTTAGTCGCTGGTAATACTTACCTGCGTTTACGCCTTACGACTGACCCCAGCGTCGCTTCTGCTGCCGTGCGTGATGCTACAGCCGCCGCGTTAGATGGTGAAGTAGAAGACTATAAACTGACGATTAAAGTCGCAGGGCAAGCCTTAAGTGGTACTGTGTTTAAAGACCGCAATGCCAATGGTAGCAATGATGCGGAGACGGGTATCGGCAAAGTGAGCATCGTCTTAGAAGAGAAAGCTACCAATACTTGCCGTAGTGTGAAAACGAACGCCAAAGGTCATTATCAATTTAGCGGTTTGGCTAACGGTGACTATGTGGTTTATGAAGCTGCGCCCGAAACTGTACCTGCCCCCGAGACGTGCCCGCCCGTTGCGGCTGATCCAACGGGGTATCAATCCAGCACCGCTAATAGTTATGCCGTTACGATTAATGATGCAGATATCAGCAACCAAGACTTTGGTGATATGGCAAACCCTAGCTTCACCTTAGATAACAGTCTAGTGACCCAAGCGAATACCACGGTAGCGCATCCGCATATTTTCCGTACCGAAGTTGACGGTAACGTTACCTTAAGCCTGCTTGAGGAAAACCTCGACCCCAGCGACGTACTCTGGAAAACGCAACTACTGCGTGATAACAACTGTGATGGCAAATTGAATAAAGGCGATACGGTTATTAACGGTGCAATTAGCCTTAATGCTGGTGATAAGCTGTGTGTCTTGACGAAAGTATTGACGCCTGCGAATGCTAGCAGCGGGGCAACCCAAACCTTAACGCTACAAAGCGAATTTACTTACGGTGACGGCTCTGTGGTAACAACGACCAATAAGCAAACCCGCACGGATATTACTAAGGTCAATGGCGGTAATAGTGACGTGGTCGTGAATGGCGCAGGTAAGTTAGATCTGAAAAAATCGGTGTGGAATGTGACGCGCAATCAAAGTGGCGAAACAGCCTTACCGGGTGAAACGCTACGTTACACCATTCAATATGAAAATATTGGCAATGGCATGTTAGATGAACTGGTTGTGCATGATGCCTTACCCAATTTTACAGATTTGGTAACCGGTAGCCCAACTTGTGTACAAACGCCTACGGAATTGAGTTTGTGTACGCCGCATGTAACAGATACCGCCATTGACTGGTCTTATGTGGGTAAGTTACCTGCGGGTGCTAACGGTAAAGTCAGTTATGAAGTGACAGTTCAATAACAAATAAGCTGTGAAAGATAGATGCTGGTAGCAAATCTACCAGCATAAGTTCAGGCAGGCATTTATGCTAAATCTGTATTAAGAATCGCTTTAACATAATCAGCTTTCAGTTTAGGCGAACACAATTCAATAAAGCGGTAAGCATAACTACGCAAATAATGCCCGTAACGAATCGCAATTTGCGCAGTATTGACTTCAAATAAACGTGCGGCATCAATCAGTGTTAAATTCTGGTCGCGCTGTGGGCTAAATGACATAGATGCCAAAATACCAATGCCTAAACCCAGTTCGACATAGGTTTTAATCACATCTGAGTCTAAAGCCGACAAGACAATATTCGGCACAATACCCGCTTCAGCAAAGGCATTATCAATCCGTTGCCGCCCTGTAATCCCTTGGTAATAGGTAATCAATGGGTGCTCGGCTAAATCTTCTAACGTGACAAACGGCTTTTGTTCTAAGGCATGTCCTTTCGGCACAATGACCGCATGACTCCATTCGTAAAATGGAAAATGCGCTAAATTGGCGGCTTCGCCTAACGCTTCGGTTGCAATGCCAATATCCGCTTGACCGTCTTGTAACAATTGCACAATTTCCGTTGGGCGTGCTTGCATTAACACCAAATGCACATTCGGGAATAACTTTTTAAACTCAGACACAACCGGTGGCAAAATATAACGCGCTTGTGTATGGGTGGTCGCAATGGTGAGTGAGCCTTGTTCGCTATTGCTAAACTGCTCAGCTAATTGCTTGATATTCCGCGCATCTAATAGCATGCGTTCAACAATCGCAACTAATTCTTTGCCCGGTTCGGTTAAGCCCAAAAAACGCTTACCTTTGCGTACGAATAAGGTAATACCCAATTCGTCTTCAAGGTCTTTAATGTGTTTGCTGACACCTGATTGCGAAGTAAAGAGCGCATTGGCGACTTCGGTTAAATTGTAATTACGTTTGACGGTTTCGCGAATAATGCGTAATTGTTGAAAATTCATGAAGTTTACTCCTAGCCAGCGGCAAATACGCGCAATTGCGTCGGATAAAGTCGGACTTGTTGCCCGGTTTGCAATTGTAATGTTTGAATATGCGGCACAGGCACATCAACCTCGTAATAGGTATCGGCTTGTTGGCTATGGTTAAGTTCGACGCGTGCGGTTGAACCAAACGCTAAGATACGGTTAATTTTGGCTTGAATACCGACTACCCCCGGTTGATCCGGCAGAATCCGTAACTCGTGGGGGCGTGCAAAGGCAATTACATTCGCGCCTTCGCTGACATTGGCAGGCGTATCCGTGAGTGGTAAGCGATCATCATGTACTTGTAATTCACCTTGTGCCCATTTGCCTTCAAAACGGTTGACCGTACCCAAGAAGTTATAAGCAAATGGAGTCGCGGGGGCATGAAATACGTCTAAGGGGCTACCCACTTGCTCAATTTTGCCTTTATTCATTAAGACGATCTCATCCGCGATTTCTAACGCTTCTTCTTGGTCATGTGTGACGAAAATAGACGTAATATGCAATTCATCATGCAATTGGCGTAACCAACGGCGCAATTCTTTACGCACTTTCGCATCTAATGCACCAAATGGTTCATCCAACAATAGCACGCGAGGGTTAACAGCTAAGGCACGCGCTAAGGCAATCCGTTGGCGTTGTCCACCGGATAATTGTGACGGGTAACGTGTAGCTAAATGCCCCAATTGCACTAAGCTTAATAATTCGCTGACGCGTTGTTGAATAAAGCTTTCACTGGGGCGTTCGGTTTTGGGCTTAACGCGTAAACCAAACGCAATATTGTCAAATACAGTCATGTGTTGGAATAGCGCATAATGCTGAAACATAAAGCCGATTTGCCGATCACGTACATGCGTATTGGACGCGTCTTCGCCTTCTAGAATGACTTGTCCACTGTCGGCTTGTTCTAAGCCTGCAATAATACGCAGTAAGGTGGTTTTACCACAGCCAGAAGGGCCTAAAAGCGCTACTAATTTACCTGTAGGAAATTCTAGCGAAACATTATCTAGGGCTTGGAAGTTCGCGAATTGCTTCGTGATATGCTTGACTTGAATGCTCATAAAGGTTCTCCAGACTGAGTTAGGGATTCAGCCATTGGCATTGCAAACCACGGCCTATAATTTTGAAAAAACGGCTTAAATAACCCGAAATACGAGTAGGCTGTGTAGGTTTCTGGGGTTTAGCCTTCACATAGAGCCACTCATGTTCATATCGCACAGCTTTGTCGAGCGGATTAGGCAGCGGCTTGTTCATGTTTGGCTCTCCATTCCACATATAATTTAATGACCAGCGTTAGTAAGGCGAGTAATGCCAGCAAAGACGCGACTGCAAACGCCGCTGAGAATTGATATTCGTTGTATAAAATCTCGACTTGTAGCGGTAAGGTAGTGGTTTGACTGCGTAAGTGACCGGAAACCACCGAGACCGCGCCAAATTCACCCATTGCACGCGCATTGCAAAGAATCACACCGTATAACAAACCCCATTTAATGTTCGGTAGCGTGACATACCAGAAGGTTTGCCAACCGGATGCACCCAATGAAACTGCGGCTTCTTCGGCATCAGAGCCTTGTGCTTGCATTAAGGGAATTAACTCACGGGCAATAAACGGGAAGGTAACAAACACCGTTGCTAAGATAATGCCGGGCACTGCGAAAATGACTTTTAAATCGTGTGCGACTAACCACGGGCCAAACCAACCGTTAACGCCAAATACCAATACATACATCAAACCCACTACCACGGGCGAAACGGAAAATGGCAGGTCGATTAACGTGGTGAGTAATTGCTTGCCGCGAAACTCAAATTTAGCAATCGCCCATGCTGCCGCCACACCGAATACCACATTTAAGGGAATCGCAATCGCTGCGGCTAATAAGGTTAAGCGCATGGCGGATAAAGTATCCGGTTGCGTAATAGCTTGCAGATATACCGCGAAGCCTTTACGTAATGCTTCTGTGAAGACTGATACCAGCGGTAGCAATAGAAACAAGCCGAAAAACGCTAAAGACAGTATTAAAATGCTCCACTTTACCCAATTTGGCTCGCGGGTAGCGGGATTGTATTCATAGTAACTTTGCCCCACGGGTGCATTTAAATGGCTAACGGCGGCACTCATACGCTATCTCCCGCTTGTAAGGCTTTACGTTGATTACTTGACCAGTGTTGCAACACATTGATGAGTAGCAATAATACGAACGACACGACTAACATAACGGAGGCAATTGCTGTTGCACCCGCTACGTCAAATTGCTCTAAACGGGTAATGATTAATAAGGGCGTAATTTCTGACACCATAGGTACATTCCCCGCAATAAAAATAACCGAGCCGTATTCACCCACCGCCCGTGCAAATGCCAAGGCAAAGCCGGTTAAAATAGTGGGTAGTAATGCTGGGAAAATGACTTGCCGAAAGGTTTGCCAACGGCTTGCACCCAACGTAGCGGCTGCTTCTTCAAATTCCACGCTTAGCTCTTGTAAAACAGGTTGAATGGTGCGCACCACAAACGGTAAGCCAATGAAAATTAAGGCGACTAGAATACCTAACGGGGTAAAGGCAATTTTAATATCAAAGGGTGCAAGTAAACTGCCAATCCAGCCGTTTTTGGCATACAAGGCGGATAACGTAATGCCCGCAACAGCGGTTGGTAAGGCAAACGGTAAATCAATTAAAGCGTCAACAAAGCGTTTGCCAAAAAATTCATACCGCACTAATGACCAGGCTAATAACAGCCCAAAAATGACGTTAATTCCTGCGGCCGCGAGTGAAGTTAAAAATGACACGCGATACGAGGACAGCACATCCGGCGCGGTAACGGTATGCCAGAAATCGCCCCAGCCTAAACTAGCCGTTTTAATAAACACGGCTGACAGGGGAATCAGCACAATCAAGGATAAGTAAATTAAGGTATAGCCCAATGAAAGGCCAAAACCGGGTAATACCCTAAAGCTTTTAACGAGTGCCATTAGCTGTATTCCAGAGTCGATAATAAGCGAATGAAAAAGCAGGTAGGGTTTGCGCCCTACCTGTTAAAGGGAGACAGTATGAAACACACTGTGATATGCAAAGAAATAATAAAACATGCATTGCTTATGCAGTTTTTGCATAAGCAACTCGTTCAATTATTTGGCTTTGATTTGGTCGAACGTACCGCCGTCTGCAAAATGCGTGGTTTGGGCTTTTTGCCAATTACCGAATACGTCTTTTAATGTGAACAATTTAACATCGCCGAAATTGGCTTTATGTTTTTCAAAAGCTGCTTTGTCGCGGGGACGGAAATAATGCTTGCCAATAATATCCTGACCTTCTGGCGTATACAGATAATCTAAGTAGGCTTTAGCTAAAGCTTCAGTACCGTGTTGTTTTGCGTATTTCTCAACGACCGCTACCGGCGGTTCTGCCAAGATTGATAACGATGGAGTTACGATGTCGTATTTATCTTTACCTAATTCATTCAGCACTAAATGCGCTTCATTTTCCCAAGTGATTAACACATCACCCACTTCGCGTTGGGTAAAGGTAGTGGTTGAGCCGCGTGCGCCTGTATCTAAGACCTTAACGTTATCGAAAATTTTCTTCACAAAAGCTTTAGCCGTTTCGTCAGTACCACCGGGTTGTTTTAAGGCGTAACCCCAGGCTGCTAGGTAATTCCAGCGCGCACCGCCCGATGTTTTTGGGTTTGGGGTGACGACCTCAATGCCTTCTTTTGCCAAATCTGACCAGTCTTTAATACCTTTGGGGTTACCTTTACGCACTAAAAACACAATAGTAGAGGTGTAAGGCGTGGAGTTATCGGGTAATAAAGTTTGCCAGTTATCCGGTAATAACTTGCCTTCTTTGGCTAAGGTATCAATGTCATAACCTAATGCTAAGGTTGCCACATCACCGTCTAAGCCATCTAACAAAGCCCGTGCTTGTTTGCCAGAACCCCCGTGGGATTGCTCAATGCTTACTGTATCGCCTTTTGCCTCTTTCCAATGTTTAGCGAAGGCTGCATTAAATTCTGTATACAGTTCGCGAGTTGGGTCATAAGACACATTACGTAACTTCAAATCAGCCGCCTGTGCTGTTGATACCAAACCGCTTAAACCTAAACCCAAAGCGCCGATTAAAATGGCTCTGCGAATTGCGTTCACTTGCATGTTCAAACCTCTTTACTGTGCTGTTATCTGATGAAACGCATCATACGGAGGCATGCTTATCTATAAAAACAATATAAAATTATTTGTATATTCGTTTTAAGAATATAAAGGCGAGTTTCGTGGCAAGTGGACGTTAGAATTTCCTTTAAACAATCCTTATGCTAAGTCCATTCACTTTTAAGGAAGTCGGTTATGTCTCATAAACATGAGCGTGAATATAAAGCCATCATGCATTCCAAACGTGCCAATCTGTATTACCTCGAACACTGTCGGGTAATGGAAAAAGACGGTCGCGTCGTGTTTTATGCGGCTGCTAAAAAGGGCGGTGAGGAAAATCTGTATTGGAATATTCCGATTGCTAATACTACGGTGATTTTGCTGGGCAATGGTACATCCATTACACAAGCGGCAGTGCGCTCTTTATGCGATGCTGGTGTAATGTTCGGCTTTTCTGGCGGTGGTGGCACACCTTTATTAGCCGGTACAGAGACTAAAAAGCCGACTGATATTGAGTGGTTATCGCCGCAAAGCGAATACCGTCCCACTGAGTATATACAACAATGGTTAAGCTTTTGGTTTGATGAGCAAAAACGTTTAAAGATTGCCAAATTCTTTCAAGAAAAACGCTTGGCTTATTTAGAAACGGTTTGGCATAAAGATAAAACCTTTAAAAGCTATGACTTCGCGCTGGATGATATGAGCTTAGAGCGGGCATTGAAGCAGTATCGAACCGAATTTGTTATCCAGCCAGATGTGAATAAGCTGTTATTACTGGAAGCCCGTCTCACGACAACTTTGTATGCTTTTGCGGCAAATCGCACCAAGCAAGTAGGTTTTACGCGAGAGCATGAACCTAAAGAAACCGATATCGCCAATCAATTTCTTAATCACGGCAACTATCTTGCCTATGGTTTAGCTGCTACTTGTTTATGGGTCTTGGGTATTCCACACGGTTTTGCTGTTATGCACGGTAAGACACGACGCGGTGCATTAGTCTTTGATGTAGCTGATCTCATTAAGGATGCGATTGTGCTGCCGACTGCCTTTATCGCTGCCCACGAAGGTGATAAGGAACAGGAATTTAGACAACGTTGTTTGCAAGCCTTTACGCAGCATGAAGCCTTAGATTTTATGTTTGATTGTGTAAAAGAAGCCGCGTTGCAAGGAGCAAATTTATGATGCTGATCTTTGTCTCCCAATGCCATAAAAATTCACTAAAGATAACCCGAAGAATCTTAGATAGTTACGCCAACCGTATAGGGGAACGCACATGGCAAACCGTTATGACTCAAGAAGGCTTAATTGCCGTTAAAACCCGTTTAGCAAAAACTGCTCGTAAAAGTACCGCCGTTGCCTGTCATCGAATACACGGTACAAGCCGCAGTGAATTGCTATGGATCGTTGGCAATAAACGCGAATTCGATGCGGCTGGGAATGTGCCCGTGCATCGTACTAGCCGCGATTTGATGAAAGTGCAGGATGAAAACGACTGGCATGATTTAGAACTGATTAAAGTTCTGGTTGCGCTTTCAGCTTTATTTCATGACTTTGGCAAGTCATGGGATCACTTCCAAAACATGTTGAAAGACGCTAAGAAAAAAGACCCGATACGCCACGAATGGATTTCGCTTTTATTGTTTAAGGCATGGGTACAAGGCAAAACAGATGAACAGTGGTTGGAAGAATTGGCAGCTTTAAACGAGCAAACTGTTGCACAGCGTGAGAAATTTGCCAAGCAATTGATTAAGAGCGCAAAGCCAGTCAAGGAAGCTGAGGATTATCCCTTTGAAAAAGGCTTATCAACCTTTGCTACTTGGGTTGCTTGGTTGATTGTAACGCATCATAAATTGCCGGGTGAACGCTTAAAATACGGTGATATACCTGCCTTTAGCCAAATTAAAAAACCGGCTTCACAGGCAGCGGTATTAGAAACGATTACTCGTACAATGGGCTACGTGAAACAAAGCGTTGAGCCGACTTGGAAGTTTAGTCAACATTTACCTTTATTGTCTGATGCTTGGTGCAAAGAAGCGGCTCGTTGGGCGCGTAAAGCACAAGGTAATTTAGCCAGTATTGCTGAAAAAGCCTCGCATGAACGTTTAATGCTGAGCTTGGCGCGTTTAGGTTTAATGGTGGGCGATCATCATTATTCTTCAAAAGATGCCAATCCTCGGTGGAAAACCGATTTATTGTTAGATGCCAATACACACAAAGACAAAGTTACGGGTCAATCTATTCCAAAACAAAAACTCGATGAGCATCTAGTCGGTGTTATGGAGTCCGCGCTTAAAGCGACGCATTTATTGCCGTATTTAGAAACAGGTTTGCCGCAAGTCAGTGAATTACGCGCTTTACGGAAACCGGCTAAAGGCAAGTTTGCATGGCAGAACAAAGCCGTCGAAGCCTTAAGCGACTGGCGTAACAATCATCCCTTAGAACAAAACGGTTTTTTTGCCATTAACATGGCCAGTACAGGCTATGGCAAGACTTTTGCTAATGCCAAGATCATGGGGGCGTTGAGCGCTAATCAAAGTTTACGCTATAACCTTGCACTTGGTTTGCGCACCTTGACCTTGCAAACAGGCGATGAATACCGCAGTAAGTTGCAGTTAGATAATACGCAAATGGCGGTATTAGTGGGTTCATCAGCGGTACGTTTCTTACACGAGCAGTCCCATATTGAAAAACAAGTGCAGCTTGAATTGAATGAGGAATTGGAGGAGCAATCCGGTTCTGCATCAGCGGCTGAGTTAGAGACTAGTTTCGATATTGATATTGCCTTGGGTGAAGCGGTCGATGATAAGTTTAGCACGGTATTAAAAAACGCTCCCAAAGCTCGCCAATTACTGTATGCCCCTGTCGTGGTTTGCACCATTGATCATCTGATGCCAGCAACGGAAAGTGTTGCGGGCGGCAAACATATCTTGCCAACCCTGCGTTTAATGTCTGCTGATTTGGTAATTGATGAAGTAGATGATTTCAATCGGGAGGATATGCCAGCCATTGCGCGTTTGGTGCATTTGGCGGGTATGTTGGGGCGCAAGGTTATGATTTCTTCCGCTACCATTCCACCGGCGATTGCAGAAGGCTTATTGCAAGCGTATCAAGCTGGTTGGCAATTATTCGCCAAAAGTCGGCGTCAACAAAGTAGCGTGGCGGTATTTTGGGTCGATGAATTTAATACCCAAATAAATTTCATCAGCGAGACGCAAGCTTTTGACTCACAACATCAACACTTTATTCAGCAGCGTTTAAAACGCTTGGCTGAACAAGTTGCCCAACGCAAGGCATTTATTCCCATTATGCAACGTTCTAACGTGGATAAAACTGAGTTAGAACAAGTCTGGTTTGGGCAAGTCTTGCAAAGCGTCTTAACGTTGCATCAAGCCCATGCTGAATGGGATGAAACCAGTAGCAAGCATTTTTCAATGGGTGTGGTGCGTGTCGCGAATGTTGATCCTTGTATTCAATTGACCCGCTATTTATTGGCCTGTGATTTGCCCGATGATATTGATATTCGCGTCATGCCTTATCACAGTCGCCAAGTGTTATTGCTACGTTCTGAGCAAGAAAAACACTTAGATACAGTGTTAAATCGTAAGGACGGACGCCAGCCACAAAATAATTCGATTATTCGGCAACACTTACTACAATCTAAAAAAACGCAACTAATTTTTATTCTAGTGGCAACCCCTGTGACTGAAGTTGGGCGCGATTTCTGCTTAGATTGGGCGGTGATTGAGCCTTCTTCCATGCGTTCGATGATTCAAATGGCGGGACGGGTGCGACGACATCGACCTGTCAGTGCATTAGCAAGCCCGAATATTCATTTGCTAGCTTACAATCTGAAAGGTTTTACCCAAACCAATCCGAATCTAGCGGTTTTCCGTCATCCGGGCTTTGAAAGCAAAACGTATCCATTGGTGAGCCATTGTTTAAAAGACCTAGTCGATGAGTCTGCATTAGCCAAAAAAGTGGATGCCTCAGCACGCATTCAGGCGGCAAATCCTTTACAAGCCACTCAATGCTTAGCCGATTTAGAACATCAAGCCTTGCACGATATTTTATTAAAAGCCGATTTTAGTCCCAAGGCGGTGCAAGGTTGGTTACACAGCGCGTTTTATTTTACTCGCTTTGCACAACAACAAAGCCCGTTTCGTGCTTCTGAACCAGAAACTGATTTTGTGTTGTATGTGGAGGATGAAGAATTAGTGATTCGATTTGCACCAGATCGGAGTTTGAAAGAGAAACAACTGGGCAAAGTGGTTGCACATGTTCATCTCACCGAATTAGAGCCTTCTTTAAAGCAACGTTTGTGGTTAAGTTTGGATTATGCCAGTTTGCTGGACGAGAAACGCGAGTTATTGGGGCGTAGTTTACGCGGAATATGTGAGTACTTAGGCACGTTTAGCTTGCCAGATCGAGAGGGTGAGCAAAATTTTGACTTTAATAGTTATTTAGGCTTTTTACGCATACTTAAATAAGTAATGTATAATTAGTGTACATATTTTTTACTGCTGAGCAAGCAGCTTATTTTTTCTTGGAACTCGCTTACTATGAGCAATCCTATTTATGATTTTTTAGAGGGTCGTAAGCAGAAACCTTTGAAAGAAGGTAAAAAGCCTGCGGCTGAGATTGAAAGTGACTATTCCATTTTAGTTTGGGTTGCCAATGCGGCAAATCGAGCTTCACAATTAAGTTTAGTGTCACATCCAGCTAAATTTAGTCACCCTGACGCAAAAACCACGCCCGTACTCTTTACAGGTGAGTTTAAACCGGATGGTTATTTACGTTCGGGTAATGTACCTATTGCCCATGAGGATGTTGTAGGTAATGCGGCGGCTTTGGATGTTTATGCGTTTTTATCATTAACCTTAGATGAAAATAGCGTATTAACGCATTTCGAGCAGCAAAGCGATTTATTAAAAGGTTTACTCAAGACTGATGAAGAAACTTTTCAAATCTGGCGTAAACAATTTTTAGCAATTAAGCAAAGCACTAGTCAGAATAAAACCTATGCACAAGTCAAACAGGTTTATTTTCCTATTGGGCAAGGCTATGAATTGCTTTCGATTTTGTATCCTTCTGGTTTAATGACCGAGCATCGTGAACGGTTGCGTACTTTAAAGTTCTCAGAAAATACTAAACAAGCGCGTGAAGCTAAAAAGAAAAATGAGTTTCACGAACAAGGTTTTAATGAAATTTTCGGTTTGCTTACACAACATTTTGGTGGCACAAAACCACAAAATATCAGTAAGTTAAATAGCAATAATGGCGGTGAGGTTTGGCTGTTACCTTCCATTCCACCAAGCTTACAAGCGCAATATGTGGCTTTGCCTAAGGTTAATTTCTTTAAAGCGATGCACTGGGATAAACACCTTACTGATTTATTGAAATCCCTGCATCAATTTTTAATCTTGGATTATAACAACGTTGATATTCGGGATGGGCGCAAGCGTGTGCTGACTTATTTGTTTGAATGGGTGTTAGAACGTGCGGCTCGTTTACAAATGCAGCCAGCCGGTTGGTCACAGGCACAAGGTTTTGAATTACCTGAAGAACAACAAATTTGGCTGGATAGTTTATTGAATGAGCAGCGTGACACTGAAACGTTGTGGCGTGAAAAAATTGCCAAGGATATTGCTTCATGGTTGTTAGTGGCTTATGGACGTTCACGAAAAACTAAACAGGATGCAGAGCAGTTAGGTACAACCGAAGCAAAAGCCTTTGAAAATGAATTGTTGGATTATATGCGTGAACATCAGGATTTTTTGTAATGAGTCAGTATTTATTATTAAAAAAACTTCGTGTGCAAAATGCTAATGCCTTATCTAGCCCTTTTACATTTGGTTTTCCTGCCGTAACCGCTTTTATGGGGTTTGCACATCGTATTCAACGTGAATTTAATCCAGATAATAACCCGGATGATTTTCTATGTACGGGTGTGGGAATTATTAGCCACCAGTTTGCGATGCAGGATTATCAAGAAGGTTATAATCGTTGTTTGAAAATTACGGCGAATCCTTTAGATAAAGACGGTAATCGACCTTCATTTATTGAAGAAGGGCGTTGTCATTTAACCGTTTCGTTATTATTAGAAATTGAAAACTTGCCTAGTTCTAATGATAAATTTTTGCAAAAAATTAGAACATTACTGGCTAGTCATTTGAAATTAGCGGGTGGCGATATGCTTTATCGTCCTGATACAGAAAAAGATAATATACGTTTAATTCAGGATATAGCCGCTAATTTCCGCCAATTGATACCGGGTTATGCCTTAATAGAACGGCGTGATCTGATGATTCAATCTATGCAGACCGGACAAGATGCACTGGATGCTTTATATGATGCGTTAGTGGTGAAACATCAATGCTATCAAGACACACAAGGTCAAGTAACGTGGCAATCGCGCCGTGAACAGGAGGGTTGGATTGTGCCGATTGCGACGGGTTTTAATGCGTTGACACCTGCGGCGTTGGCTGAGAATCAACGCGATGCAACCACTCCACACCGTTTTGCAGAAAGCGTGCTGACCTTGGGTGAGTTTAAAATGCCGTTACCTACGCGCTTTCCCAATGGTTTTAAGGATTTAATGTGGCGTTATCAGCAACAGGGTGATTTATATCTTTGTACTCAAGCCTCACAAACGGATTCAGTTTAAGGAGTATTTTTTATGGCGAAAACAGATAAACCTAGCATTCCTTCAGTTTTGGCGTTTGAAAAGAAATTAGTGCCGTCGGATGCACAATTGTTTGCGGTGAGTTGGGAAAATCGCAATGCGCCACAGGGTTTGAAGTTACAGGAGAAATCGGTACGCGGTACGATTTCCAATCGTTTGAAAACGGCGAAGGAAGCAGACCCAGCTAAATTAGATGCGTCGATTGAAAATGCGAATATTCAAACCGTGGATTATTGCGCGTTGCCGAATGACAAAGACACCTTGAAAGTGCGTTTCACTTTGAAAGTGTTGAGCGGTGTACAAACGCCTTCGGCTTGTAATGGGCAGGACTTTCAAAAGACTTATGCGCAAGCTGTACAAGCGTATATTGCGAAGACGCAGTTCAAGGAATTAGCGCAACGTTATGCTACGAATATTGCGAATGCTCGTTTTTTATGGCGTAACCGTGTGGGAGCTGAACAGATTCAAGTCGTAGTGAAACACATTAATAGCAGCACTGATAAACCGACTGTGTGGATGTTTGATGCCAAAACGATTGGTTTACAAGCATTTGATGCTAAGGCCGTGCAAGGTTTAGCGCAGGTGATAGCCGATAGTTTGAGTGGCAATACTGAGTTTGCGTTATTGGATATTGAAGCTTATAGCCAATTGGGCGAAGGGCAGGAAGTCTATCCGAGTGAGGAGTTAGTCACAGAAAAAGGCAATAAAAGCAAAATTTTGTATGAAACTGATGGAATTGCGGCCTTGCACTCACAAAAAGTCGGCAATGCCTTACGCACGATTGATACATGGTATGCATCGGATGCGCGTCCGATTGCCGTAGAAGTTTATGGTTCTGTGACAAATCAAGGCACTGCGTATCGTAAACCAACCGATAAGCAAGATTTTTATACCTTATTTGATAAGTTTGCATTAGGTGAAAAAGCCGAAGAAAATCAAGAACATTATGTGATGGCGATGTTGGTACGGGGTGGTGTGTTTGGTCAGTCCTCAAAATAGGGGGCGACAATGTACTACTTCATTGAAATGAGTCTGCTACCGGATGATAGTGTGTCAAGAGGCTTTGTAATGGGCAAAGTAATGAATGTGTTGCATTTATGCTTTGTTAATTTGCAAAAAGAAATTGGGTATAACCCCGTGGGTTTAGCGTTTCCAGAATACTGCTATGACCCCGAGGCTAAAGGTACGGCTAAAGCTAGTTTGGGTACAAAAATCCGTTTATATGCGCAAACCGAAGCCCATTTAGAAGCGTTAAACCTCAAGCAACAATTCAGTCGTTTCGAGGATTATGTGCATTTACGAGCGATTCGAGAGGATGCGGCTAAATTTGGTTTTGTGTGTTTTAAACGTAAACAAGTTAAATCGTCGGTTGTACGTGTTGCTCGTCGTAAAGCTCAGCATTTGCAACAAACACTACCCGAAACTTTAACGCTTCTGACTGCTAAAGGACAGAAGGCTGTTAGCTTAGATCTGCCATTTGTGCATTTGCACAGCCAAAGCAGCGCCCAAGCTTTTCGCTTATTTATTGAGAAGCAAACAGCACAAGCCCCAACCGAATGGAAATTTAGTAGCTATGGCTTAAGTAACTCCGTTGGCGTGCCAAACAGCTAATTCAACCCAAATTTTATTGGTGCGAAATCGCTCTTTAACAATCAAATACTTAGAGAAGCTCTGAAAAAAAGGGGTAAACCTAAAAAGTTTCCCCTTTTTACTAGTAAAACCAGCACTTACTTCGGTATGATGCTCGTTCACTGCCGCATAGGCAGCTTAGAAAAATAACCGATTTTTTACCAGCTTGTCAGTTGTGTTCACTGCCGCATAGGCAGCTTAGAAAATTGCCAGTGTCAGGCTGGATTTTTCGCACGCGTTCACTGCCGCATAGGCAGCTTAGAAAGCACACACGAACCGTAGCGCCATTCTTTGACCGTTCACTGCCGCATAGGCAGCTTAGAAAAAACCCTGAAACGCACTTATCCTATCTTCAGAGTTCACTGCCGCATAGGCAGCTTAGAAATACCGCGCCGCGCACGCTGTGCTTGTTTAGTAGTTCACTGCCGCATAGGCAGCTTAGAAATTTTTGAAAGAGAAGGGCTATCTCAGACAAGAGTTCACTGCCGCATAGGCAGCTTAGAAAGAGTCCGGTTTTTTGTTGTAGTTCTTTTATAGGTTCACTGCCGCATAGGCAGCTTAGAAAACCCATGTTTATATACGGCTAATCCGTAAAACGTTCACTGCCGCATAGGCAGCTTAGAAAATCCAGTTCACGATCAAGCTGCACACCGGAGAGTTCACTGCCGCATAGGCAGCTTAGAAACAAATAATCTACCACGACTACTTCAGAGTATTGTTCACTGCCGCATAGGCAGCTTAGAAATAGTGATGCGGATAAATTAGAACTGGTATGCAGTTCACTGCCGCATAGGCAGCTTAGAAAAAGCGCTTGATTGACACGACTAAACTCTTGGCGTTCACTGCCGCATAGGCAGCTTAGAAATGACCTTAAGCAAGAGGTGGAGGAGTTTAACTGTTCACTGCCGCATAGGCAGCTTAGAAAAACTCAAAGTCTTCTAAAACAGCAGCCTTGGCGTTCACTGCCGCATAGGCAGCTTAGAAAAGTTAAGGATGTGGAAGAGGCTAAAGAACTGTGTTCACTGCCGCATAGGCAGCTTAGAAAGACTTCGCGGTCGAGCTCGCTACTCCAAAATTGTTCACTGCCGCATAGGCAGCTTAGAAAAAAAGCGCAATTTAGTATCGTGAAAATCAATAGTTCACTGCCGCATAGGCAGCTTAGAAACTAAACGGAATTTATGAACCAGAGAAACCGATGTTCACTGCCGCATAGGCAGCTTAGAAATTGTTTTTTCGTGGATAACGCTTATCGCACGCGTTCACTGCCGCATAGGCAGCTTAGAAATCGATAAAGCGACGACCACACGCTAGTGCAAGGTTCACTGCCGCATAGGCAGCTTAGAAAAAGAAAGTTATTCAATCGGGCGATTCTTACAAGTTCACTGCCGCATAGGCAGCTTAGAAAAACTGGCTCGGAAAACAAAAAGAAATTAGCAAGTTCACTGCCGCATAGGCAGCTTAGAAAATTAATGCTATCCGGTGCGTAATCACACTCCAGTTCACTGCCGCATAGGCAGCTTAGAAATACTCTTGATCGGCTTCATGTCTGGCTTGTTCGTTCACTGCCGCATAGGCAGCTTAGAAATTTGGGTAATCATACTGCGCGCGTGCTATGACGTTCACTGCCGCATAGGCAGCTTAGAAAGCGTTTAAATCGCTTTCGTTGTTTGTTGCTTGGTTCACTGCCGCATAGGCAGCTTAGAAATAGCTGCACTAGCTAAAAGAGCAGTGGTAGCTGTTCACTGCCGCATAGGCAGCTTAGAAATAAAACAATCACCCTCACAACCATTGCTCGGCGTTCACTGCCGCATAGGCAGCTTAGAAATCATTCACTCTCTCCCGGCTAGTGCGCTTTTTGTTCACTGCCGCATAGGCAGCTTAGAAACGATGTCTTGTAATTGCAGCCGCGACCTTTTCGTTCACTGCCGCATAGGCAGCTTAGAAATTATGGGCAGCTTTCTAATGTTTGCTATTGTTGTTCACTGCCGCATAGGCAGCTTAGAAATTGGGTACTTTCCTAAGCGATACGAGCAATTTGTTCACTGCCGCATAGGCAGCTTAGAAAGTAGATTATGGCAATACTGATTTTTTGTATTTGTTCACTGCCGCATAGGCAGCTTAGAAATGAGAGGCTCGCATATCTGTGTTTTCAATAAGGTTCACTGCCGCATAGGCAGCTTAGAAAATACCCGAGACTTCGCGGGTTTTTTTATATTCGTTCACTGCCGCATAGGCAGCTTAGAAATGCCTCTATTACTAGTTTTTTTACGTTCGATAGTTCACTGCCGCATAGGCAGCTTAGAAAGAATGAAATAGCGGTATTAACCATTGTTTACCGTTCACTGCCGCATAGGCAGCTTAGAAATCAAAATCTTTTTTATCTCCCATTTTCTCATAGTTCACTGCCGCATAGGCAGCTTAGAAAGTGCGGTTTATCCCGTGTTATACGAGTTTTATGTTCACTGCCGCATAGGCAGCTTAGAAAATTTGCCATAAAATCATCTATTTTCTCCAACAGTTCACTGCCGCATAGGCAGCTTAGAAATGCCCCCAGCAATTCAGCAACGATCTACTTTAGTTCACTGCCGCATAGGCAGCTTAGAAAGGAATTGTCATTTAAAACCGCATTTAACCCATGTTCACTGCCGCATAGGCAGCTTAGAAAATGAGTGGATTGATGAGATAATCATTTTAACGGTTCACTGCCGCATAGGCAGCTTAGAAAATAAGACAAATCCGCTGCTGTATCCGGATATTGTTCACTGCCGCATAGGCAGCTTAGAAATCGCGTAAAAGCAGCTTTGTCTGCTGCACCGGGTTCACTGCCGCATAGGCAGCTTAGAAAATAAACCTACCACTTCCGCCACCGGAATTATTGTTCACTGCCGCATAGGCAGCTTAGAAACTTTTGTGATTCTCAAAGCCAGTTGCTTTAGTGTTCACTGCCGCATAGGCAGCTTAGAAAAACAACGCAAAAACTGTAGAGGCTGCAAAAGAGTTCACTGCCGCATAGGCAGCTTAGAAATTTTTGCGCAAAAAAGTGTATTGTTGGGAAGTGTTCACTGCCGCATAGGCAGCTTAGAAAAGTAAAAGCGGATTATGCGCAGCGTCTCGCAGGTTCACTGCCGCATAGGCAGCTTAGAAAAAATACAGCCCGCGCTTGTTTTTAAGCAGGCTGTTCACTGCCGCATAGGCAGCTTAGAAATACAAAAGCCGCGCAGAGCTAAGCAGTTTGGTGTTCACTGCCGCATAGGCAGCTTAGAAAGATGACGTGGAAAATGCCGAAAAATGCGTTACGTTCACTGCCGCATAGGCAGCTTAGAAAGATATGGTGTCGATTTAGGGTATTTAGCCAGCGTTCACTGCCGCATAGGCAGCTTAGAAAATATGTGTTATTGCTCACGGCTGCACACTCTCGTTCACTGCCGCATAGGCAGCTTAGAAATGCTGTTGAAGAAGTAATTCTCGCCAGCACCCGTTCACTGCCGCATAGGCAGCTTAGAAACCATCAAGACAAAGAGACCTCGGCAAAAAGGGGTTCACTGCCGCATAGGCAGCTTAGAAACAATGCTATAGCAGGCATAAATTATCCCTTCGGTTCACTGCCGCATAGGCAGCTTAGAAATGTGGGGGGTGATACTACTCGTCCTGTGGGGGGTTCACTGCCGCATAGGCAGCTTAGAAACAACGGCGCTATAGCTTAGATACTGTCGGGCAGTTCACTGCCGCATAGGCAGCTTAGAAAACCGCCGCCGCCCGTACCACCACCAGAGCCGCGTTCACTGCCGCATAGGCAGCTTAGAAACGCTGTACTAGCCGGACGCTACATTATAACGAGTTCACTGCCGCATAGGCAGCTTAGAAAAAACTGAAATATAAACTTTCAAGTCAAGATGTGTTCACTGCCGCATAGGCAGCTTAGAAATTATTCTATTGGTGAATATGTTCCAACTGCTCGTTCACTGCCGCATAGGCAGCTTAGAAAACCAGAGCCGCCGCCCGTACCATCGCCCGTACGTTCACTGCCGCATAGGCAGCTTAGAAAATAAAAGAACACTACGATGACCGACCCAACATGTTCACTGCCGCATAGGCAGCTTAGAAATCATGGTGTGTCATATAAAACTCATCTCTCTGGTTCACTGCCGCATAGGCAGCTTAGAAATCTTGCAGGGTTTTACCGCGTTTAAACAGCTTGTTCACTGCCGCATAGGCAGCTTAGAAAGTCCGGTCGCACACTTTGCAATGTTGCCAAAAGTTCACTGCCGCATAGGCAGCTTAGAAATCACTAAAAACCCGCCGCGTGGCTGATTTTGCGTTCACTGCCGCATAGGCAGCTTAGAAATTATTTAACTTTATATTCTTAGGTGTATGAGGTGTTCACTGCCGCATAGGCAGCTTAGAAATTGGTGGCGTAATCATATTGCGCTGAACCTCAGTTCACTGCCGCATAGGCAGCTTAGAAATGTACGAATGCCTGTAACGGATTTAGAGGGTAGTTCACTGCCGCATAGGCAGCTTAGAAAATGCAGCGTGAGCAATGTGATTGGTCAGCATTGTTCACTGCCGCATAGGCAGCTTAGAAAAGACAGCAGCAAAAGTAGAGTGAAACAAAATGGTTCACTGCCGCATAGGCAGCTTAGAAATTTAGCATGTTTATGATCAGCATCAGAAAAGCGTTCACTGCCGCATAGGCAGCTTAGAAAAAGCGCGAACGTGAGCTATACCGAATCATCACGTTCACTGCCGCATAGGCAGCTTAGAAAATTGGCGCGTGACTGAATGCCCATTTTCTTTGGTTCACTGCCGCATAGGCAGCTTAGAAAAAGGCGTAACAACTCAAGGAGATACGCACGATGTTCACTGCCGCATAGGCAGCTTAGAAATGATTTAACCCGCTCCACTCCATAAGCTTTTTGTTCACTGCCGCATAGGCAGCTTAGAAAAGTACCGGGAGTTGTACCGCCGCCACCAGTACGTTCACTGCCGCATAGGCAGCTTAGAAATGATAAAAATGCGGGCAACGGTGTTTTAGAAAGTTCACTGCTGCATAGGCAGCTTAGAAACATCAGTACAATTAAAAACCGCACTAAATCAAGTTCACTGCCGCATAGGCAGCTTAGAAATACTAGAGAGCGGGATTAATCACGTTAATAGAGTTCACTGCCGCATAGGCAGCTTAGAAACAACTATATTAGTTAGGATTTGTTCCCCACATGTTCACTGCCGCATAGGCAGCTTAGAAAATTTCGCCGATTTGCGCTTGTTCTTGGCTCAAGTTCACTGCCGCATAGGCAGCTTAGAAACCATACCGGTACGAGGTACTAAGCGACCCTTGGTTCACTGCCGCATAGGCAGCTTAGAAAACTTTGGAAAAGTGCGGTTGCCCGCTGGGTTGGTTCACTGCCGCATAGGCAGCTTAGAAAAAACATAATCAAACCGCTCTAACTCTATAAACGTTCACTGCCGCATAGGCAGCTTAGAAAGGATGCGCCAACTTTCGATGGTAGCTACCTACATTCACTGCCGCATAGGCAGCTTAGAAAAAATACCAAATCTAAATTACAACGGCGCGGTAGTTCACTGCCGCATAGGCAGCTTAGAAAATCCGAGCCAGCCACGCGCCTTAAATACACATGTTCACTGCCGCATAGGCAGCTTAGAAATTGCAGTGGTACATAATTATGGGTGTGAGTACGTTCACTGCCGCATAGGCAGCTTAGAAATGCACCCAGTCTTGTTTATCAGACTGTGCACCGTTCACTGCCGCATAGGCAGCTTAGAAATGATGCCAGTTTACATAATTCATCCCCGGATTGTTCACTGCCGCATAGGCAGCTTAGAAAATTAAAAGCGCCCCATAGATCAGGCATGTTTCGTTCACTGCCGCATAGGCAGCTTAGAAATAATTACAGGTGAATCATCTTCACCATTAAAAGTTCACTGCCGCATAGGCAGCTTAGAAACAAAGAGTCAACACTTTTTTAAAAAATATTGTGTTCACTGCCGCATAGGCAGCTTAGAAATTGCGGTTGGCAGAGTGGCGACAAGAGCAAGAGTTCACTGCCGCATAGGCAGCTTAGAAATTAGGTCGCATTGCTAATGTGGGTTGTCGCAGGTTCACTGCCGCATAGGCAGCTTAGAAATGACCGCGATCAGTGCCGCAGGATGGTGTATTTGTTCACTGCCGCATAGGCAGCTTAGAAAAACGCCATATCCAAATCGAAGCCGATAGCGAAGTTCACTGCCGCATAGGCAGCTTAGAAATTATGGGGTTTGGGGCAACGTCCCAAAACAAGCGTTCACTGCCGCATAGGCAGCTTAGAAATATAACAATAAAAGCCGCAGTAATAAATGATAGTTCACTGCCGCATAGGCAGCTTAGAAAAGTACCGGGAGTTGTACCGCCGCCACCAGTACGTTCACTGCCGCATAGGCAGCTTAGAAACCCACGCGTGACACCAAACCGATTTTCAGAAACGTTCACTGCCGCATAGGCAGCTTAGAAATGCAAAAGATAAGTCAAGAAAAAGCAAGAAACGTTCACTGCCGCATAGGCAGCTTAGAAAATACTGGAAAATGGCTTTGGTAGCGGCTCTGTGTTCACTGCCGCATAGGCAGCTTAGAAAAGAGGCAAAAGAGGCGCTAAAAGCGTGGGCTCGTTCACTGCCGCATAGGCAGCTTAGAAATGTAATTGTGCTTTGGTAAAGATCAAAAACATGTTCACTGCCGCATAGGCAGCTTAGAAAGACTCGACCAGTAAACAGTATCCCCCGCAGTAGTTCACTGCCGCATAGGCAGCTTAGAAACTAAGTAACGATTATGTTGAACTACAGGAAAGGTTCACTGCCGCATAGGCAGCTTAGAAAAGAGGCAAAAGAGGCGCTAAAAGCGTGGGCTCGTTCACTGCCGCATAGGCAGCTTAGAAAATACTGGAAAATGGCTTTGGTAGCGGCTCTGTGTTCACTGCCGCATAGGCAGCTTAGAAAGACTCGACCAGTAAACAGTATCCCCCGCAGTAGTTCACTGCCGCATAGGCAGCTTAGAAACTAAGTAACGATTATGTTGAACTACAGGAAAGGTTCACTGCCGCATAGGCAGCTTAGAAAATTTCTGGCATTGGTCACCGGATGGGGTTTATGTTCACTGCCGCATAGGCAGCTTAGAAATTCAACAAATTGACCGGACGCTTTCAGACCATGTTCACTGCCGCATAGGCAGCTTAGAAAGCTTAAAGCCATGCCTAGAGACTGGTATCAATCGTTCACTGCCGCATAGGCAGCTTAGAAAGCTGAACTGCAAACGCTATTGGATTTGTACACGTTCACTGCCGCATAGGCAGCTTAGAAAGTTGACTAAAACGTCGCTAAACCCCCGCAGGTGTTCACTGCCGCATAGGCAGCTTAGAAATGCAAGTCTATTTTTTGATAGGTCGGCTCTGTGTTCACTGCCGCATAGGCAGCTTAGAAATTATGCGCATGATTGCCATAAGTCGGCTATTGGTTCACTGCCGCATAGGCAGCTTAGAAAATTATCCCTCTGTTATCCCGTGATATGTCTGAGTTCACTGCCGCATAGGCAGCTTAGAAATAACTCAGGATGATCTTGTAAGATGGGCGGCAGTTCACTGCCGCATAGGCAGCTTAGAAATTATGCGCATGATTGCCATAAGTCGGCTATTGGTTCACTGCCGCATAGGCAGCTTAGAAACTACGGGAAAAAAATCAAAGATTTTTTTGAATGTTCACTGCCGCATAGGCAGCTTAGAAATATACGAGCACCTATACGAGCACCTACTTTTTGTTCACTGCCGCATAGGCAGCTTAGAAAATATTAAAGGGCGTGGGTTTTCAACCGAAATAGTTCACTGCCGCATAGGCAGCTTAGAAATGTCTAATCCCCGCATAGTTATTGTTGGTGCAGTTCACTGCCGCATAGGCAGCTTAGAAAAACAGCACCAACAAGAACCTTTCTAACGTCCTGTTCACTGCCGCATAGGCAGCTTAGAAATCTGGCGGCATTGATGCGGTCGCACGCGCATGGTTCACTGCCGCATAGGCAGCTTAGAAATAAGGATGTTTGTGCGGCGGGCGATTCTTCACGTTCACTGCCGCATAGGCAGCTTAGAAAGATTCAATCCAGTCACAAGCTTTTCAACAAGTGTTCACTGCCGCATAGGCAGCTTAGAAAAATACAAGCAAGCCGCCGATTACGTTTTGCTCGTTCACTGCCGCATAGGCAGCTTAGAAAACTTGCGCCATTTCCAAACGGGATATGCTTGAGTTCACTGCCGCATAGGCAGCTTAGAAAGAAAAAGTTCGTTGCTTCAAACGAAGCAAGGCGTTCACTGCCGCATAGGCAGCTTAGAAATACTTTATTGACCGCCCTGATAGCCGCTAACTGTTCACTGCCGCATAGGCAGCTTAGAAATATGAGCGCTTAAAACTAGGCGTGGAGGGCTAGTTCACTGCCGCATAGGCAGCTTAGAAATATGGGTACTCGTCTTGGTTTTTAAATCAATCGTTCACTGCCGCATAGGCAGCTTAGAAATATCATGGGTTGATGATCCGGCTCTAACTGGTGTTCACTGCCGCATAGGCAGCTTAGAAATTGCGCGTAAATATGGCAATACTGAGCCGGGAGTTCACTGCCGCATAGGCAGCTTAGAAAACGCTTACCACCGCCAACCTGTGGACGAATACGTTCACTGCCGCATAGGCAGCTTAGAAAAACCCTCGCATAATAATTGTTTTTGCTATTTTGTTCACTGCCGCATAGGCAGCTTAGAAAAAACACAAAAAAGGAGCATTACGCCCCTTTTTGTTCACTGCCGCATAGGCAGCTTAGAAACTCCGGTGTAGCTGGCGTTACCTTCGCTAGCGGTTCACTGCCGCATAGGCAGCTTAGAAAGCCTCTGGGTCACGCATAGTTTCGACTGGCACGTTCACTGCCGCATAGGCAGCTTAGAAAAGTGGTGTTGTCGTTCGTAATCAGATTTTAGAGTTCACTGCCGCATAGGCAGCTTAGAAATGCTATTGATGGCATGAATTGGACTAGTAAAGGTTCACTGCCGCATAGGCAGCTTAGAAATTGTCTTTTAATTTATCTGATTGGTCTTTAAGGTTCACTGCCGCATAGGCAGCTTAGAAAATCCATCTGAATTTTTTAATTCTACGACTCTAGTTCACTGCCGCATAGGCAGCTTAGAAATATATAGAAATGGATTTTATTATGGTGTAGTTGTTCACTGCCGCATAGGCAGCTTAGAAAGCTACCTTACAACTGAATCACACCCGGCAAGAGTTCACTGCCGCATAGGCAGCTTAGAAAAAATCACGGGAATATCTTGATTTAATTCCACAGTTCACTGCCGCATAGGCAGCTTAGAAAATTGATAAAAATAAGTGGGGTAAGCTACAAGAGTTCACTGCCGCATAGGCAGCTTAGAAATTAATCAGCGTTTAGGATTGTTACAGTTTAAACGTTCACTGCCGCATAGGCAGCTTAGAAATTACGGCGGATATACACCAGCGGCATTGAATAGTTCACTGCCGCATAGGCAGCTTAGAAATCACCAAAGGTAAATGCTTCAAAACCCTGTGGGTTCACTGCCGCATAGGCAGCTTAGAAACAAGACCTGAGCATAATCCCCTGCATCCTTTAGTTCACTGCCGCATAGGCAGCTTAGAAACGCAATCTTTTCCACCATCGCAATCGGCTCAAGTTCACTGCCGCATAGGCAGCTTAGAAATAAAACAGTCGATTGCCAACATCCTCCACACCGTTCACTGCCGCATAGGCAGCTTAGAAAATCGCGGCATTGCAGCAATCCAGCGCGGAAACGTTCACTGCCGCATAGGCAGCTTAGAAATAGCCCTTTAGATTCTTCCATTATTTGATTGTGTTCACTGCCGCATAGGCAGCTTAGAAAATTTGACAGGCGCTGTCATTTTCGCGCCTGACGTTCACTGCCGCATAGGCAGCTTAGAAAACAAGAAAACCTCCTTGCAGGACATGGATATTGTTCACTGCCGCATAGGCAGCTTAGAAAAACTGACGCGCAGTCATTTGCTCGTTTAACGTGTTCACTGCCGCATAGGCAGCTTAGAAAAATGGTAGGCGACGCACTGGCACAATTCGGCTGTTCACTGCCGCATAGGCAGCTTAGAAATCGAAAATCAATCAGCTTGCGCCCTTTTCAACGTTCACTGCCGCATAGGCAGCTTAGAAATTTGCGATGTTTGCCAGAAAATTGAGTTTGAAGTTCACTGCCGCATAGGCAGCTTAGAAAATTGACTCGATACATAAAGCCTTTATATGTTCGTTCACTGCCGCATAGGCAGCTTAGAAAATAATGTTGCATGGCAGTCTCGGCGTGTTGTTGTTCACTGCCGCATAGGCAGCTTAGAAACATCACGCAAAGCCGGATGCAGCAATTCGCCACGTTCACTGCCGCATAGGCAGCTTAGAAATATCCAAAAATTGCTTTTGCTTTTGCCATATCGTTCACTGCCGCATAGGCAGCTTAGAAAATTCATCAGCATATCAGTCGCGTTTGCGGTCAGTTCACTGCCGCATAGGCAGCTTAGAAAATGTTAGCCCCCAAACTCAACCGGTACGGAAAGTTCACTGCCGCATAGGCAGCTTAGAAACTTCACGGGCTTTTGTGAGGAATTGATCTTCAGTTCACTGCCGCATAGGCAGCTTAGAAAACCATATTGAACGACTCGCGGCACGCGAAGGGGTTCACTGCCGCATAGGCAGCTTAGAAAATTTTTGGCACTGGGCACCGGACGGGGTTTATTTTCACTGCCGCATAGGCAGCTTAGAAATTTAGGGCAATGTGCCAAGGGGTTGTACGTATGTTCACTGCCGCATAGGCAGCTTAGAAATGCCCGAGGGTTTGGCTTTATTCCTCATGACGGTTCACTGCCGCATAGGCAGCTTAGAAAAGACGGAAAACTTTTCTTGGAAGTCATAATCCGTTCACTGCCGCATAGGCAGCTTAGAAATTTTTGAGTGATCGAATAGGTCGTTAACCTTCGTTCACTGCCGCATAGGCAGCTTAGTAAGAGGCTATATTAAATAGCCTCTTACTTTAAATAACGGGCAGATTTATTAAGGTGTAGGGTCTAACCAAGCGCTTGTGCCGTCTAAGGGAATAGCGTCCGCTAAACTTGGCATATCGGCAGGTAATTCATTATTCACATAATAAAATACGGCAGGCACTGATTCGGTTATATTATTAGCGGCGATTTGTGCTTTAGCCGCCGCGCTGACTTCAATACCCCACGCTTGGAAATAACGACTATAGTCTTTTCCAGCAATATTAGATGCCGCTAGATACATAAAATCATTGCCATTGAGGTTATTTGCGTCGTTGCGTGAATAATTGCTTAAACCCAATTTATCCTTAACGGCTTTCCACTTTATATCCGTGGTATCTTTAACAGCGTCACTTAAAATCCGATCCATAATATAAAATTTAGTATAAACTTCCCAAGACTGCTGGGTATAGGCTAATTGCATATAAAAGCTTAGACGTTCAAAAGCATTATCATAAGTACCATTACCCACCCATAATGGATGATTCGCATCCGCTGCTTTGCCTGCTTTAATGGCCGCTTGCAAAATATTAAACGCGGCTGAATTAGCTGGGCGAGTTTGGCTAGGGTGTTTATTTAAATCACTGGTAACTGTCCATTTCCATTGGGTATGTAGCGGAAAAATATTATTGGAAACTTCTGTACTACGCCCATTATAAATTTTTAGGCGAGCACGTTGTAAATTGTGTCCCATTTCGTGATTTTCACCCCAATCTAAGGCACGAATACTACTGCTAGAATCAAATGGATTACCAGAACATAACCCACCACAGGCAGCATTAATATCCGAGTTAATATGTTGAATGCGCGGTTTTGCATGAATAACTGCATCAGTGCAAAGGTTTTTAACCAAGCCGTCATAATTAACATCTGTCAAACCAAAGCTTTGGCAAAATTTTTGAGTTTCATCAGTCAACACGGGTAAATCTGCACCAGTAAAACCCGCATAAGCGTAATTGCCTGCAATTAAATAATTATTTAAATCGCCAATATAATCTTGCACATCTTTACTCGTATAACCATTGCCGACTTGTCCATCTTGTCGATCTAATGCATTCAGCATATTAGCTTTTAATGTGTGAACTTCTGCATAAGGCGTTTTAATATCAATCCAATTGCTTTTGCTGTCTTTAACTTGCGCAGAGAATTTATCAATGGCGGCGGTTCCAAAATCTTCTAGTAAAGGATTTTCTAAAATATTACTAAATTCTAGTTTAAAGGGTTTGGCATCTGTTACGGTTGCTGCCCAGCCGATATAAATAGGACCACCATAGGGGCTAGAAAATGTATAAGTTTGACCCGCGTTTAAATTAATTTCTGGACTTGCTATATAACGTGGACGACTATACTTATTTTTATTCCAAAGCCAAGTGGTTTCACGTTGATAATTAAATTTTACTTTAACGCTAGCGGCGCTATTATCGCTGCGTTTTATTGTAATGGTTTTACCGGGCGGCACATATAAACCTGTGCTTGTCCAATCATCATAAGCAGTCGGCGTATAGCTGCGAGTTGCACTTTGCGTTAATGCGGAATTTAAAGCCAGTTGCGTGCTGCTGAAATCACCTATGTCGGCTTGATAGGGATTATTAGCGCGGGCGTAATGCACGCTATAATCGGCAAAAAGCGATCTATAAAAAGCATTGTCTTCCGTGTTAATTTTATCCATTGGGAAACTGACAGTTTCACGGTATTTGTCACCTAATAGCACCGCAATTTTATATAAGCGTTCTTTATCAGCTAAGCTGAAAACATTTGCGCCTTTCTTATCCAAGGCTTTTAAGTAATCTCGAATGGTATTCGCACCTTGCATAAAAGTGCTATCTACACTATTACCCGCACTATCCATGACTTTGCTGGTATCACAATCTATACGCCCGACATTATCAACACAGTTGACATCGTTATATAAAAAGTTAGGCAAGCCGTTTTTTAAATGACTAAATAAACTTAAAATTTTGCTGGTGGCGCTGGTTTTTTCGCATTGCTCATTAATATCAGCAACATTGCCGATAGTATTTGCACCATACCAATTCCAAGTAAGATCAAATTCCGCTAAGGTTAAATCAGCAGGTTGATACCAGTTATTAAAGACTAAAATAGGTTTTTTGCTGGCTAAAGCAGTTTTAATTTCAGTAGTAGAACGGGTAATGTCTGCTAAATATAAATCAAAATTGCTTGTGTTTAATAGAGTAGTATCTGTGCTTAAGACCCATTGCGAGCTGAGTCCATTGATTTTTAGCCAGTCATTAAAAGCCGCTTTATCACTGTTATTTGGGACTAAAATAGTCAATTTCTGATTTAATATGTCGGTGCTGCTTTCATTTTTAAGTAACCATTTGAATAAGTTCAGCGTGCTATTTTTTAAATCAGTATTAACACCTGTGAAACTAAATACGTTTGTACCTAATACAGCATAGCGATTGCCTGTTTCTTTTGTACCAATCCATGAATAAACTTTGGCGCTTGTGCCATTCAAGTTAATATGCAAAGGGATATTGGCTGAACTTGTTGAGTTATAATAAGCTGAACGAATTGGAAACGCACTGCTTTCAATGCCATTGGGGTACAAGTTTTTTAGCGTTGCCTTACAACTATCTAATTCATTACGTGCAGTATTAATGCCCGCGTCTAATAATTCAGTCGCTGAAATATTTTTGGCATTACCCGTTTTTAACGCAATTTCAAGTGCTGAGGTAGCAGAAGTTGGCGATTTGCTAACAGTGATCGTGAAAGCCGCCAGTTTAACCGGCGTGGACTTATTATCGCTGACTGCAATTGTGATGTCATTGAAACTGCCTACATCCCAGTCAGCCGGACTGCCGCTTAACTGCCCAGTTTTTTCATCGAAATTAGCCCAACTTGGTTTATTGAGAATACTAAAACTTAACGTATCGCCATCGAGATCGTTGGCATTTGGTTTGAAGAAGTAATTTTTGCCTGCTACAACTTGTTTAACAGGAATGCCACTAATATAGGGTATGGTATTTTTTTTAGTGACTTCAATGTTAAAATTATTTAAATAAACAGCGCCGGATTTGCCATCGGTAACCGAGATTTTAATATTGCTGTTTGTGCCAATATGACTTTTTCTAGGAATGCCTGATAATGTGCCGGTTTTAGTATCGAATAATGCCCAGATGGGTTTGTTTATAATACTAAACCGCAAAGTATCATTATCGGCATCTTTAGCATACGGTTTAAAAGCATAATAATTATCAAGGGCGACACTGGTTAACGGTGCACCGCTAATTTCCGGTAAACGATTGGGTTGAATAACGGTTAAATCAAACGCCCGCAAATTTACCACTTCTGACTGATTGTCAGTCACACCAATCACAATGCTTTTGCTAATGCCTGCCGCAGCACTGCTAGGTGTGCCGCTTAACACGCCTGTATTGGGATCAAAGTTTGCCCAATCCGGCTTATTGGCAATGCTAAATAACAAGGTGTCTTGGTTATAGTCATAAGCAGTGGGCGCAAACCGATAAAAGCTACCCACATTGATTTTTGTAAGGGGCGTGCCTGCAATGGTTGGTTTGACGTTAGCGCTGACCGAGCCAGCCGCCTGTAACTGTAAGGGGGCGAGGCCTAAGAATACAAGCCACAACTGAGGGCTTAGGCGCAAGCGTTTGTTAGACATGGGGTTTGTCCTTAAATAAACTAATATACGATTATTTTTATAAATTCAGCTTTAGTTTATTATAAATCTAATGGATTGTGGAATAATTTGCCTGAACCATTGATCGTTTTTTATTCTTTAAATAACCTAAAAATTATAGAGTTAGGGAAATAATCAGCATTATTTTGCATAATTTCCCTGAATTTTGTAAGCGATCTACTATGATTAATAACGATTAGCTAATGCCAATTGTGTAAATAATGATCTTGCTAATTCGATAATTAACGATGACAAGGAACGGTAATGAAACTAGCACCTTTAGTTTTTTCTGCTTTTTTTTCAGTTTGTTATGCAACAAGCAGTTATGCTTATGACGCGGAAAGCGCCAAAAGTTATGAAAAAATGTTTGCACCAGCGGTAGGTGCAAAAACAGATTCAGAACTGCACTACATTAAAGCCGATGCGGTTATTAAAAAAATTCTAGCTAAAGAAGATTTAGTTTTTTTAGATGTGAGAACGCCTGCTGAAACAGCGGTGTTTGGCATGACTTTGCCAAATAGTTTAAATATTCCTGTGGATCAAGTGTTTAAACCAGAGAATCTTAACCGTTTACCCACAGATAAAACCCTGATTGTGATTTGTAAATCAGGAACGCGGGCAAGTGCAATTGGGACAGCGCTGCGTCATGTTGGGTTTGATAAAGCCTATATTTTGCGTGATGGTTATCAGGAATTTAGTAAGGCTTACGGTTCACAAGAAGCCAATCCTGATGAAAGCAAAGCTAAGGAAGAACCGGAAAAAGGTAAAACTAAAAAATAAGATTGAGATAAAGCCGCTGCCCAGCGGCTTTATTTTTATTCATTCATTGAGTGATAGGTATGCGTTACTTAGTTTGCTGGTTAGGTTGGTTAGGTTGGTTCAGTGTGTTATTGAGTGCTTGCCAAGTGCCAGTGCCACAACAAAAACCCATACAATTATTTAGCGGGGACAGTCGCGCTTATGGCACGCAATTGTGGCAAACCGATAACACGAGCGCAGGCACAAACATTAATGAGTATTTGCTACCCCTACCAACCGCTGATTCAGCGCCTAAACCCTTGGGGGTAATCGGTAAACTAGTGTTGTTTTCTGCTTTTAAGCCGGAAACCGGGCGCGAATTATGGCGCACGGATGGCAGTAGCCAAGGTACACAGTTAGTTAAAGATTTATGGCAAGGTGCAGACAGCGGTTTAGAGAACACGCAGGTGCGCGGTATTGCGTTAAATGAGCACTTGTTATTTTGGAGTCGGCGCTCATCCGAATTACAGCTAATGCGTAGCGATGGTACAGCCCAAGGCACGCAAACCATTGCTAGTTTTCCGGTCAAGCCGGATCAGCAAATTAATGACTCGAACCCTACATTGACGCTGTTTGCCCAACAGGTTTATTTCTGGGTAAATGATGGGCAACACGGTCTTGAATTATGGCGTAGTAATGGCAAAACTGCCGAATTAGTCATAGACGCAACCCAAGAAACATCAGGGGCTTATGCGTATGCACCCAATCTATTAGAAACGCCGCAAGCCTTGTATTTTATGAGTCCGCAACAACGTGAAACAGCGGTGAATGCCAGTCCTCAAAACTTGTGGCAGATTACGGCGCATACCGCAAAACCTGTATATACGTTTAAACCTAATGAAACTGTAAGCTTATTAGCGGCGGATGCACAGCAGCTAGTTTTTCTAAAGCAGGTAGGCTCGCAAACTGCTTGGGAATTATGGAAATTAGCGTTAGCCAATCAGCAAGCTCAGAAAATTCAAAGCTTGCCGGATTCCAGCAATGATTATGGTATTGGGCAGGCGTATTGGTTTAAGGGACAGTTGCATTGGTGGATGGAGCAGCAGAACGCAAACAATACTATCGCTTGGTGGCGTAGCGATTTAAGTGCGCAAGGCACACAGCGTTTATTGCAAGTCCCTTATCCGAATGGCGAATTTAAAACCCCGCCAGAATGTTTCAGCTTTGCCCAGTATTTTTATTGTTTTACCAAAGACGGCGTACGTCCCGCCCAATTATGGCTAAGTGATGGCACGCGCAACGGTACACGTAAGCTATTGCAAGTACAGGATGGGCAGTATGCAGGTGATACAGGAAATGGTTGGTCAGATACGCCGAGTAGTTATGTGCAATTGGGTGAGCGGATTGTGTTTACAACCTTTGCAGCGCGAGGGCGTGAGTATTCACAACTCTGGAGTTTAGCGAGTAGTGACCCGGAGAAGCCGCAATCACTGGGTGAATTTGCCGACCCCCTATTATTACGCCCGCCTGTGCATAGCCAAGCCCATACCCTGCAATTTATTAGTGCAAAGCAGCGTTGGCAAACCGATGGTACTGCTGCCGGAACACGCGTGTTAGGCGCAGAACCTACCCGCTTGCAGTGGCAACCTGAGCCTTGGTCGGGTGCATCTGAGCAGCAATTATTGGCATTTGAAACACCGCAAGCGCAATGGCTTATGAATAATACCGATACGAAAGTGGGTGCAGAGCCTTGGTTGTTGAGTACGCAAGCGCCGTTTAGCCAATTACTCAAAGATATTAATCAAGCACCCGCTGATAGCAAAGTGGCAGCAGTCAATGCGCTAGGCAATGCTTGGTATTTTATTGTGGGTAAGCAACTCTGGTTTAAACCAGAGGTAAACGCCGCTGCACAAGTTGTTACGGGTATTCCTGACGATGAAGCAGTTGAGCAATATAACCTCTACCCAGTGGTGGTAGCAGACGATGCGTTTTATTTTTTGACACAAAAGGCCGACACTTTCAGTGTATGGCGTGCACAGGCTGGCGTTGCCCAACGGGTCAGTACTTACAAGAGCGGTTTTGTATGGCTATTTCCTGCTCAAAAAGGCTTTTATGTCATGCATAATGTGGCACAGGGTTACCGTGTTCAACATTGGCAACACAATCAGTTAAGTGCCGAAATCAAGGAAACAGGGCAAGATAGTAAAGGTTTTATTAGTCTATTGGATACGCCACAGGGATTAATTTGCTTATTACAGCCAGCCTATAACCCGCAACAGCCGCAGGGGTTTAGCGAATTATGGTGGCAGCCGACGGCTACCACTGCGCCGCAATTGATTAATGCGCAATTTAATCTGGGTAATCTAGCAGAGCAAGCTTTACAAAAAACCGCTATGCATGTGTATACCTTGCAAGAACTGCCGTTTGATTTGAACAAAGATGAGACGCAAACCTATCAAGTGAGTCGGCTGGATTTTGCACAAAAACGCTTAGTGCCGTTGACGAATCTACCTAGGCTTGGGGCGCAAAGCCGAATAAAAGCGGCGCGTCATGGCTTATATATCTTGACTGATTATCGAGCGCCTGCTTTGTGGTATTTGGCGGATGGGCAAACCCAACCCGTTTTACTCAAGCAATTTAATTCGCAACAAACCGTGGATATAGCACAGGTGCAGGGCAATACCTTGTATTTGAATGTTAGCCCGTTGTATGACGAGATTTTGATCAGTGGTAAAAAGGCGCATAGCAGTTTGTGGATGAGCCAAGGCACGGCACACAGTACACGCCTGATTAAAGCGAATGTGGCAATGGACATAAACCCGTAACGCTTTATTCCAAAGCAAAGTTCACATTAATAGTAAACGACCATTGTCTTTTATGAATATCTGCTGGAAAGGGTAATGCGCCCGAAGCAGCACGTACCGCTTGTAAGGCTGCCTGATCTAACCATTGATTGCCTGCGCTACGTGCAATGCGTGCGCCGGTAATCGTGCCATTGGGTAATACCACAAATGCCACTGACACCACGCCTTCTGCTTCTTCCTTTTCCGCCATACGTGGGTATTGTTTACGCGCAGCAATTAAGGCTTGTAAACGGCTACGGTAGGCAGCTTCTGCGCCGGGATTGCTGGCAACTGTTGCAGGTCGCGTAACGGGAACAGGCGCAGGGCGCGGCGGCGGTGGGCGATTCACAGGCGCGGCTACCGGGCGTGGCGGCGTAGGACGATTCACAGGTGCAGCTACTGACTGTGATGGTGTTGGGCGATTCACCGGCGTGGGTTGGGGATGGGGTTGCACGGGGGCGGTGCTCACAACGGGTTCAATGGGGGCAGATTCGGCTTGTCGACGCGGTATAACGTCACGTATAGGCGCTGGCATGCGATTGACAGTACGTTCTACCGCTTTTTTAGGCGTTGGTTTAGATGGGGTCGGCGCTTTTTCGACGAGTTTTTTCGGCTCAACTTTCGGTTTTTCAGGCTGTTTTTTAGGTTCAGGCTTAGGTTTTTCCACGGGTTTGGGTTTAAGCACTGGCTCAGGCTTTGCCTGTACTTTAGTAATTTTAGGCGGTGTGGGTTTGACTGGCGTAATCGGTTTAATCGGCTCTAAAGGTGGCGGGGCAGGGTTGGGCGGTGCAGTTTCTACTACAGGTTCAGGTGTGGGTTTAAACTGGCTTAGGCTTAATTTCATCGCGCTTGGGGTTGGCGGCGGCTTAGGCAAAGACGTGACCAACAACGGTACAAGCGCAAGCGCCACTCCCACATGTAGCAAGGCAGATAGACTAAAGCCGGTTAAATGACGCTTCACTGGGCTTGCTCGGTTTGAATCGACAAATTATTAAATTGCTTAGCTTTTAAGACATCCAAAGCTTGAATGAAGTATTCAAACGCCGCCGCTTTATCCACCCGTAACAACACCGGGGTGGTATTGGGTTTATTGGTCAATATTGACGCTAATTCCTCAGCTTTAATTGCTTGCCCATCCACAAACCATTGGTTTTGGGCATTAATTGCAATCTCTAAAGCTTTTTCATCGCTATCACTGGGCGCTTGCGTTTGTTCAGCTTTAGGTAAGTCCACCGGAATCATGCCTTGCGAAATAAAGGATGCGGTGGTCAGTACAATCGCCAGCAAAACCAACATAATATCAATGAAGGGAATCATATTGATTTGGTCAAAGCGCTTCATGCTTGAGCCTCATCGCGCCAAGCTTGCCATTGTGCGACTAACACATCCACGCGGCGTAATAAGGCGTTGTAAAATAAAATAGCAGGAATAGCGACCAATAAACCCGCAGCCGTGGCTTTTAATGCCATTGCTAAACCTAACATAATGGTATGGACTTCGATTTTGCCGCCTTTGCCCATTGCATAAAAGGTTACCAAAATGCCTAATACTGTGCCTAATAAACCCACATAAGGCGCATTAGAACCAATACTAGAAATAGTGGTGAGATTGCGCGTTAACGCGATTTTCAGCAGCTCAATATGTGAAAATTGCCGCAGGTTGACACGCTTTAAATATAAATAACGCTCAATCACCAGCGCCAACATAAGAAAACTCATGAAACCAAGCGTTCCTAAGACCAAATAATCCAGATTGGCTTGTAAAAAATCCATCACTTGTGTTTACACCCTCTAAGCATTATCAAAAGCACGCAAAGCAAATCTTATACCAATTCGTAAAATTTTGTATTTACAACACAGTGCGAAAATTTGTGTGTTTATAGAAAAAAACAACTGTGTAATTTCACGCGGTTGCTGTGTGATTTAACACGCCTAAACCGCGAATCAACAACATTATAATTTAGCAAAACAAGCAGTTAACACTTGGCATGGTGCTTGCTTTTTAACCAATTGCTCATTAAACCCTAATAAATCCCATGAGGCTAATCATATGAAATTAACTGAAATCACCCCTAGCGAATTGCAATGTAATAAATGCGGCTGCGGTTGTCCTGCCGTGTTTGAGTCAGACAATCATTCTTATGTGATTATTGGTAAAAAACTCGATCAAGATACCTTAAATCAATTAGGTGGTCGTATTGCAGACGATGAATTTGCGATTGAAATCAGCAAAGACATGTTGCAAAACATTGTTACTTGCTAGCGTATAAACCTGTCACACAGCTGCCCCAATGTTTGCAGCGCTTGTTCCACTGTCGAGGTAAGGCATTGGGCGCAACTAATGCGTAAGCAATGTTGATATTTTTGGCTAGCCGAAAATATCTGCCCCGGTGCAACACTAATGCCTTGGGTTAAGGCTTGTTGTACCAGTTCTAAAGTATTAATTTTATTATTTAATTCTACCCATAACACAAAACCGCCTTGTGGTTGGCTAACTCGCGTGTCGCTGGGAAAATAGCGTAGAATTGCTTGCGTATATATTTGTACTTGTTGTGCATAACGGCCGCGTACTTGGCGTAAATAACGTTCATAGCCGCCGTGTTCTAAAAAATCGGCTAAGGCTAATTGTGGCAGAGTAGGCGCGGCTAAGTTGCTAACATATTTTAAATAAGTGGCACGTTGTTGATAGCGTTCAGGCACGATTAACCAGCCAATACGTGTACCTTGCGCGACAGTTTTAGAAAAGGACGAGCAATATAACGTTTGCCCTTGTAACGGGTTATCCTCAAAGCTTAAAAGGCTACGTGGCCGTTCGCCATTAAACCCCAAATCTCCGTAAATATCGTCTTCAATCAAACACAGTTGATAGCGTTGGGCGAGTTGTAGCAGGTGTTGGCGTTGCGCATAAGGCATTACCGAACCTAAGGGATTGGAAAAATTAACGGTTAACACACAAGCGGCTATTGGCCACTGTTCTAAAGCTAATTCTAAAGCAGCTAAGCTAATACCCGTGCGTGGGTCAGACGGAATTTCCAAGGCTTTCATGCCTAACGCATCAATTACTTGCAGCAGCCCGTAAAAAGTGGGCGATTCCAACGCGATAATATCCCCCGCTTTGGCAATAGTGCGTAAGGCGATGAATAAGGCTTCTTGGCAACCATTGGTAATTAAAATAGGTTCAGGCGGTATGACCACTCCGCTGTAATACATGCGTTTGGCAATTTGCGTTTGTAAGCTCTCGATACCCGGTGGAAATGCATATTTAGCAGCTAAATGCCCATATTGCCGTACTGTTTTGGCTAAACTGCGTTGAAAAGCCCGCATTGGCATAAAATCCACAGAAGGCACGGCTGCGCCTAACTGCACCACATTATGATATTGAGTATTTTGCGCCAGTTGTAATACCAGTTCCTGACCCGTGACTGGCATTGGTTTTAGATCGGGTTTCGATGGCTTAGGTAAGTTTACCGAAGACAAGGGTTGCGGTTTAATGTAATACCCAGAGCGGGGGCGCGCTTCAATCACGCCCTGCGTTTCTAAGACTTGTTGCGCTTGCACAATTGTAGCAATACTAACCCCAAATTGTACGCTTAAGCGCCGCACCCCCGGCAAACGCGCATGTGCTGGATATAAACCTTGCTGAATCTGCCTGCCTAATTGGTTGGCAATTTGATGGTATAGCGTCATAGCCTACTTAATATTATAAATGGATTGGGTAAGTGCTGAAGTGTTTACAGCATAACAAATGCCTAGACATAAGCCTGCATTACCAATGTTTTAGACACAATAATTATTTTTCTGGATTTCTTGGCTTATACTTTAAGCAGTTTGAGTGTGCGTCTTAAACATAATTCCTAGCAACTTGCTTTAAAAATAGTTAGATAATTCAATAGATAGGCAGTAGAAAATGTATTCTAGAATAATAGCATCAACCACGAATCGGCAGATTTTCTCGCTGATTGCCATTTTAGCGGTGGTAGCGGTGGGCATCGCCTTAACCACGCAACACGTATTGGGTATGCAACCTTGTGTTTGGTGTGTATTCCAACGCTTAGTCTGTATCTTAATTGCGTTTTCCGCATTGATCGGCGTTATTTTTACGAATCGCCCTATGCAAGCCATAAGTGCTTTATTGGTGGTAGGTTGGTCTATTGTCGGTGTATCAGCAGCCGTCGCGCAACGTCAAGCAGTGTTAGCACAAGACAGTTGTGCGTTGTCGATTGCGGACAAGGTAATGACTTGGACGGGGTTAGACGTGTCTATACCTGCGGTCTTTGAACCACAAGCCACTTGTGTGGATGCTGCCGCTGATTTATTCGGCGTACCGTATGAAATTTGGACATTATTATTGTTTGTGTTTTTGGGTTTATTAGCCTTAGTCGCACTGTTTAAACCTAAACCCCAAAGCAAATACTTCTATTAAATTTTGCTTGCAATGAGTAAATGCACTTGCACGGCATTTACTCATTCGCTTCGGTCTTAAAGCGGATTGTTTTCCGCATGTCTGAACTGGCTGGCTTGGGTATAAACCACTTTACGAATACGATTGATTGCACCGAGCGGGCGGTGATCGGCAGTACAATGCCAAGGGTTAAACGAAAGATTTTCGCATTCTAAGTTTTGCGCGGCGGTATTAAATTCTTGTTTAGGAATATGAATGACCGCAACCTCAATAAACGGCGAGCTATCTTCACTCCACGCAACTTGCGCGTTTTCAACATCCATTCCGTCTTTTCTTAATTGCAGCATAAATTTCAAATCAACTGCTTCTTGCATGAGTGTTGTTTGCATAACTTCACGCAAATAATTAGGGTCTGGATGTTCGGGAATATTTTCGGGGTTAATATATTCGGCAGGTTTAACGCTATATTTTACTACTAATTTAGGAGCATCTGCGCCCAATTGATAAGGTACGGCCGAATAGTATTGCACATGTAACGGATTAGCAATTTTACCGTGGCTAATTTTGAAGGTATTTACCATGCCACGTAAGCCTAAATCAAACGGTAAACTCATTTTGTCTAAGAGGCTAATACCGTTTACATCTTTAATCAGTTCTAAATACTGTTGCGCCGTATTTACCATAAAGAAAGGATGGTTAAACAGAATAAAATCCTGAGTATGTAAATCTTGCCACGATTCTAATAAGCTCGGTTGCTGAATATTAAATAATTTAATCGCCATACCCCGCGCATCAGAGCGATTATCCGCCTGATCAGGATTACTCGACGCATTAGAATAACGAATTGTCGCCGGATACACAGCACCGGGTTGAAAAATACCCCGTGCTAATTCAGCAGGTAAGTTAGGCAATACTCTAAATTCAGCTTTAACACAGCCATGTGCTTTTGTATGCACGGGGCGGCGAAAACCGCCGGGTTTATAGGTATTAGCTGCATGTTGATTAATTAACTCAGCAATTTGTTGCGCAGTTTCAGCTTCATTTTCGCCTAAATGTTCACCCAAACTTTCATCAGCGGTCGGATAACTAATGATATTAATGCTCATAAACTGTTCCTTATTATACTGCGCTTTTAAATGAATAATTTACCTCTATAAACTTTTTCATTAAGATAAAAAACAGAGAAATATGCAAAATAACCAGCTTTTATCAGGTAAATTATGCAAAGTTGTTAAGCTGAACTACGCCGTATTTACCCTAGAATAATTAAGGTTTAAAGCAGCCAGCACCGAGTGAATGCACATGGATGATTTATTTGATAAGCCTAACAAAAAACCCAAAATTTCGATTCCACGAGCTAAGCTGTTTTTACGGGCGCGTTTAGGTTGGTTGTGGGGTTATCCCCAATACAAAACCCCGCAATGGTCTTGGCAAGCTTGGTATTATCCGCAGCCGTGGGAACAGCAGAATTTTACGCCAAGCGAACAAGATTTAGCTCAAGCTGCGTATGCCTATAGTCGTTTAATTGCTAATTTTCCCAAAGCTTTACCTGAAGTAGTAGGCGATGTAGCGGTATGGCGAGAGCAAGTCAGCCTTAAACTTAAAGCGATTCGGCAATTGTTGGCAGGGCAAGCCGTTGAACCGTGGTCGGCTTTATTAGTACCTGCGCAACATCAGCGTTTATTACGCCATGTGCAGCATTTAACCCAGCAATATCCCGACTTGCGCCTATTGCTTGAGCAATTTATGTGGTGGCTGTCCTTAGATTTAACCGCTGTTTACGCGGCAGTAGACTGGATAGAAACTGAAGCTGCTAACCTAACAACGCTGATGCAGATTAGCGATTATGCTACAGATACGGCTTTCCATTTATTTGCCTTAACACAAAAGACGCCAAAAGCTAAAGTTCAACGCTTATTGTTGATTATGCTAAATCCGATTTGGCAAGCAGACGATATAACCTATTATAAAAATACCTTCCAACAATATTTTACGTATTTGCAAAAAGTTAATACGAATTCAGAGCTACGTGAAATTAATATTGAAGATACGCATAAAACAGTGACGGCTTTAAATCGTTGGCAACAATGGTTAGTCGCTTTATTATTAAAAACACCAAAACAGCGCAAACTGGAAATAGATGCGGTTACTGAGTTATTAACCCCGGCATTATTAGCCGATTGGCAGGCTTGGCATGAGTTAAGCCGTGAGTTTGTGAAGACCTATGAGCGTAAACGCCAAAGCTTAATTAAAATGGCATTATGGCAAAATAAAAGTTGTCCGCTGGATAAAGCTAAATATGCTGAGGCAAAGGCTGAATTGTTAGATTATATACGAGCTTGGAGTCCGGATTTAATTTTTAATACGCCCAGTTTATTTTTAAATATGCAGCAGCTCTTTAGTTTAATGAATAGCCTGCATGCCCAGCCGTTTTTTGCGGAATGCTTAGCCCGTTTGAGCAAGCAATTAGCCCGTTTACCCAATTCACATGCCTTACGGGATTCCGCTACCCCGTTAGTGTTTTTGTGGCATTGGCAGAAATTGGCTGAGACAGATTCCAACAGTGATGCGTATGTGCGTCAAACCTTGTCGCAGTGGTTAAATTATTTACAAAGCGCCTGTACCACCGAACAGTTAAGCATTCGCTTGCAGCCGTGGTTGGGTTTAATGGCGTTTGCGGCGGAATATCATCACTGGCGGGCGTATAAAAGTCCGGAAGCTGAGCTAATTTATAATTATGATACGGTTGACAGTGCCTTATTTTTCCAGCAGTTAGCACAGTTAGCGGAACGCGCTTCAGATTTAATGGCGGAGCAAGTAGCCGTATTCTATGACTTTTATGTGGCAACCCCCACGACTTGGCCGCAATTGGACTATTTTTTGGCATTAAAGCGCCAACATCTGCATTTAAATACCGAGGTTACGGACGCTACGGTATTAGCGCGATTATTAGGCAATGAGCGTAGCCCCGAACAGTTTGTGCAATTGATTGAAACATGGCAGTTGGCAAGAGAGCAGCAAGCGTTTCCAGAAACCAAGCAGTTGCAAGCGCTGAATATTGCCAGTTGGTTGCAACATTATGGTTACACTGATTTGGTGGAGTTATTAAAACCGGCGTTTGCGTGGGATACGGTGCAGAAACTCAGTGAACAACAGCAATTTTTAACGCTACAAGAGCAAACCTTGCCCAGCCCTTTAATTTGTTCAACGAGCGATGTGCGCTTTATACAAGCTTATCCGCTTGCATTACACTCCAGTTTGCAGCGCCTAGCGCGTTATCATCCAGCAGCGGAAAATGTGGCTAAGCGTATTTTGCAAGCGCAATTTCCCGAAACGGCGCAAATTGAGCAAGAAATTGCCGTCTTAGTAAATAAGGTCGCGCACAATCCCGCCAGCCACTTGCAACAACGCTTAGCCAATTTACGCGCCCGTTTACAGCAACCGTTGCCAGTGTCGGCGCAACGCTTGCAGCATTTAGCAACAAAGCTGGATTATGCCGCCTTAAACAGTGTATTAACGCAATGGCAAGCGCAATGTCAGCAACAACTCGTCCAGCATTTAACTCATACGTTAGGTATTCAACAGCTTGCGCCTGCTTGGTTGGAAGACACCAAAGCCTTAACGACCTTAAGTGGTTTAACACGGCTGTCAGTCTTGGAACGCAAGTTAGCCGTTCGTTTATTACAAGCAGAATTGCAGGGGAATTATCCCTTAATTCATGAGCCTGCGAATCGCAAATGGTTAGAGGCTATGCAAGCGATGGGCGTGAATACCAACGCTTGGTTACAACATTTTGCGTTGGATATTACGGTGTCAAATGCGGATAGCAAGCTGCATTTGCAATGTCGCTTTGCTGAAAAGGTGATGGCTATTTTGCAAATGGGCGACCACTTTAATACGTGTTTAAGCCATGATGGTTGCAATTTCTTTTCAACTCTAACGAATGCGGCGGATATTAATAAGCGTGTGCTCTTTGCTTACAACGCACAAGGCGAAGTTGTGGGGCGCTGTTTGTTTGTGATTTCGGATAACGGTCATTTACTGCACTTTCACCCTTATTCGCATTTACAGCAAGGGGTATTTGAGCAAGCGATTGAACAGGTTTTGACAATATTAGAGCAACGTTTAGGCACTCATCGCGCCAAAACCGGGCAAATTAGTACCTTAGTGGCGAAGCGTTGGTATAACGACGGCATTGCAACTTTAATGCAGACTACGCCGGTATTAGCGCAAGGCAGCCAGTTTCAGCGTTTATTAACACAAAAGCCCTTAGCTATTCATGAAGTTTGGGATTGTTTACAAACACAATTTGCCCCGCAAGCCTTACGTGTTATTGATGTATTACAAGCGATTGATGTGGCTATTGCGTTAGAGCATGTGGATGTAGCTTTTAATTTAGCCTATCACGCTAAACAGCAGGCGATTTGTAACAATGCACATTTTACGCCTTATTATCGCCAATTTTTAAATAACCCAGTGGTAGATAAAGAAAAATTGTGGGAATTAGCGCAGGCTTGGGTGGTACAAGAATTACAATTGACCATCGAGCAACATGATTTTATTCAAACCGATATTATGGAATTCTTTATAAAAATGCGCCCCATTAAAGCATTACAATGGCTAAGAGCGATAAAGCATAAACGTTATTTTAGGAATTCTTATTGGTTTAAAGCCAGTGTGCTATATTATAAATGCTTAGCTTATTTTCAATTAAAACGCCCTAGAAAAGTATTAGAGTTAGCCTTGCCTTATTTAAAACAACCTTATTCACAGGATTTTATCAGTGATTTAAATGAGCTGGTAGAAACTTGCCAACAACAATTAGCGGCGGCTAATATTAGACAGCTTTAATGATAAAAATATTAAATGATGCATTGCGTAGTTTATAGATTGCTGACTTGAATCCCTAAAGACCGGATTTTTTCTACTATAACTCTGTGAATAAAATGCTCTGTACTATACTGCGATTATCACTAAGTCTTTAGTCAATCACGATTAAACACTATATTTATCAAGGTCTTTTCAAATAGTGTTTGATTTAATAAAGGATAACGCAATGACAAATACAATCTATCCCACTGCTATATTAACCGCAGGGCAACCTGCCCCTGACTTTACGCTGGCTTCCGGCTTTAAAACCTCTATGACACTCAGTGCAGAACGCGGGCATCCTGTCATTTTGGCATTTTATCCGGCAGATTGGAGTTCGGTCTGTGGTGATCAAATGGTGTTGTATAGCCAAGTGCTGCCATTATTTCAGCAATACAACGCCAGTATTTATGGAATTTCAGTAGACAGCATGTGGTGTCATCAAGCGTTTAAAGAAGCCCGCAAAATTCAATTTGATTTATTAGCCGATTTTGAACCGAAAGGTGAAGTTGCTAAGCAATATGGCGTTTATAATTCACAATTAGGTGTGGATGAACGTGCGTTATTCGTGATTGATAATAAGGGTGTGATTGCATGGAGTTATCTGTCACCTATGGGTGTCAATCCGGGGGCAGATGGCATTTTACAAGCGTTGGATAATTTGAAAAACCAAGCTTAATACAAGGAGTGTTTTATGCCTTCATTAAAAGTACCTGTGACTGAACGTGATCATTATCAAGGTAAATTGACTGCACCCATTCAATTGGTTGAATACGGTGATTATCAATGCCCTTATTGTGGGAGTGCTTATTTAGTTTTGAAAGATATTCAAAATGAATTTGCCGACCAATTATGTTTTATTTTCCGTAATTTCCCTTTAAGCCAACTTCATGAGCATGCATTAAGTGCGGCATTAGTTGCGGAATTTGCAGCGCGCCATAATCAATTCTGGCCAGTGCATGATATGTTATTTGAAAACCAAAATTATTTAGGTTTGCCTTTATATATGCAGATTGCAAAACAGTTTGGTTTTAATGAGCAAGAGTTAATGCAAGCGCTGGAAAATCGCACGGATGAACCGCGTGTATTAGAAGATTTTAACGGCGGCGTGCGCAGTGGTGTTAACGGTACACCAACCTTATTCATTAACGGGGTACGTTATAATCAAGGTGTGGAATATGACAGCTTGAAAATGACGTTGGATGCAGTTTTGTTACAGAAAAATAAACAGTAATACGCATGAATGCCATCTATTAATGGCTTGCCTGCGCGACTCGCTTTTATAGTGTAAAGGCGAGTCGCTTGTTATAGTAAATCTGTTATGACTGTTGGCGTAATGAATCAATTCAATAAGGGGGAATTAAATGCCAAACTTATTTGATGCCGCTCAAGCTGGGGATTTGCATTTACGTAATCGCATCGTGATGGCGCCGTTAACACGCTGTCGTGCCACTGATAACCGTGTACCGACGGCATTAATGGCACAGTATTATCAGCAACGCGCAGGTGCTGGTTTGATTATTTCGGAAGCCACGGCGGTTTCACCGCAAGGCGTGGGTTATCCCGATACGCCGGGCATCTGGACAGATGAGCAAGTACAGGGCTGGCGTTTGGTAACGGATGCGGTGCATAACGTGGGCGGTTTAATTGTCATGCAGTTGTGGCATGTGGGGCGTATTTCCCATCCCGTTTATCTCAATGGCGAATTGCCCGTGTCCGCCTCCGCTATTGCACCGGAAGGGCATGTGAGTTTATTACGACCTATGCAGGATTATGTCACCCCCCGCGCCTTAGAAACCGATGAGATTCCTGCGATTGTAGAAGCCTATCGTTTAGGGACGAAAAATGCGCAACAAGCCGGGTTTGATGGGGTGGAAATTCACGCAGCCAACGGTTATTTGATCGACCAATTCTTGCAAGACAGCAGTAATAAACGCAGCGACCGTTATGGTGGTTCGATTGAAAATCGTGCTCGTTTATTATTAGAAGTGACAGATGCGGCAATTTCTGTTTGGGGTGCAGGCAAAGTCGGCGTGCATTTAGCCCCGCGGGGTGATGCCCACAGTATGGGTGATTCCAATCCGCTAGCTACCTTTAGTTATGTAGCGCAAGCATTGGGTAAACGCAAGATTGCCTTTATTTGCACGCGTGAAGCTTTAGGTGCAGACAGTATTAGCGCTCAATTAAAACAAGCCTTTGGTGGTTTTTATATAGCCAATGAAGGTTTTACCCAGCAAACCGCTGAGCAAGTGGTTGCAGCCGGGCAAGCTGATGCGGTGGCGTTTGGTCAAGCTTATATTGCTAACCCCGATTTAGCACAGCGCTTTAAACAACATTTACCTTTAAATGAACCGGATTATACGACTTTTTATGGGGTCGGGCTTGAAGATAAAGCCAAAGGTTATACAGATTATCCGTTTGCAGAATGAGAAAAAAAGCTCTCCTACACAGAAGGTATAGGAGAGTAATTGCAGGTTATTGAGTCGGAAGTTGTGCGCTGCTCGGCGTTGCGGCCGTTAGGTTAGTGGTTGGCTGCGCCGGTTGCATAAAATGCGTAATCACCAGCATAAGTGCAGACATACCCAACGCAATGGCTGGCAGTGTCCAACGATTCTTTTTGAGATTCATTTAAGTAGCCCTGATTTTGTTTATTTTTAATGCATTAGAGTTAAAGTGAACGTTCTAATAGTAGTTGATTCACGTTGAGCGTGATTGTTTGATATTTATTAGAATTAACTCTAGTTTTTAGATACCACCAATAAAATTATTATTGATGTGACTAAAATTATATCAGTCATAACTGAACCGTGCCTGACTGATATTAATTCTGAAGCTAACTAATTGGAATTTATGAGATTAGTCAATTTGATAAAATAATTTTAATTTAATCATTGTCTAAGTTTTAATTAAAAAATATCCAATATTAAGCAATTTTTTTATTTTAATTAATTTTAAATTAATAGTTAAATTAATCCATTATTAACGCAATTGGTTAAGTGGGTCGTTTTGGCAAACACAGGTTTAGCGCTATGGGGCTGTTATTGTTTGCCTTAATTAATTTAAGGCTTGTTGAAACTTTCCGATAAATATACGCGAATAAATGCGTAATAACCCAGACTAAACATCTGGGTTGTTTGGCTTATTTCAGAACGAAGTCAGATGCAATAGCTGTAATGAATGCTCTATGACATTGGCACATAACCGGGTAAAGATTCCACTTGCTTGAGCCAGCGTTGTACATTCGGGTAAGTTTCTAAACAAACTTGTGCTTCAGAAGCCAACGCAATATGTGGATAACAAGCGATGTCTGCGATAGAAGGTTGATTGCTGGCTAACCATTCATTTTGTGCTAACTGCTGATTCATCACCGTTAAGCCAGCATAGGCTTCTGCTTGACACTGCGTTAAATCATAAGGCTTTTGCCATTTTAATACCGCCCGTGCTCGCGCTAAACCGTATTGCAGTTCATTTTCCGACACGGCTAACCATTGCATAACCTTCGCTTCACCCACTGCATCGCTAGGCAACCAACGACCTTTGCCATACTGCCGCGCTAGATACACCAAAATAGCGATTGAATCCCAAATAGCTGTTCCGTCATCCACTAATACTGGAATTTGCCCGCGCGGGTTTAATAATTTGAAATCTTCGCTGAGGTGCTCACCCTTTCTTAAACTAACTGGGATTGTTTCATAATTTAAGCCTAACATACTTAAAAATAAACGAACTTTATAACTATTGCCCGAAATCGGGTCACTATACAATTTCATAATAATCCTTAATTTATCTTTTTACTTTTTTCAACATCCTGCCTAGCGCAGTCGCCCTTTAGCATACTGATAAAGGGTGTATAGTGTTTTAGTCTACCCAATGGTTATTTGCACAAATTTTACGACGCATTTTCTCGCCAATCTGGCAAATGCGCTAATACCAAATCGTAACTCGAGTAAGTGGTTAGTGTGTGTATAACATCGGCTAAAGGCTCAGCCCAAATACCCGTAATATCTTGTTCTTGTGGATGATTAAGGGCAAAAGCTAATTGTTCGTGTGGCGGACAAAATTGCGCATTAACCCCTATTTTATTGCCGCGTGCATCGACCCGATACCAACCGTAATTTTCTAAATAAATAGCATTTAAACCGTGTAAGCAATAACCCGATTCAGCGCTATCATCAATTAATAAGCGTTGATAACATAAACCGGCTGGAATGTGATTAGCACGCAAAAGCGCCGCTAATAAATGGCTTTTGGCATAGCAATAACCTGTCTGATACTTTAAAACATCTGAAGCCTTGCAAGTGACTGGATTTAATCGATAATCAGCACTGTGTTTAATTTCGTCACGCACAAATTCAAAACAAACGCGTGCAATATCTAATGTGTTTGATTTATTTGCTGCTAATAATTGAGCTTGCTTTAATATGGCAGGCTGTTGCCAATCAATATACAAGCTCTCAGCTAAATAGGGTTGTAACATTTTAAATAACTCATTATTTTTGAAAATCTGTATACAGTAATTCATTTGCAGCTTTATATAACTGTTGATTCTGCCATTGATTGTATTCGGCTAATAACTGTAGTTGAGTATTTAAATTCATGATTTTATATTGCTTTAATAAAGTATAAATTTAATTATAAAAGTGCATTTTACGTAAAAACTATAGTCTATGAGTTTAATAAATCGTGGCTAACCCGCTTACAAGCAGTTAATATTTCTTGAACAAGTACTTCATTATTTAATGCCCTAGCAAGTGCAACACCACCAATTAATAAGACCGACGCAGCTAAATACTGATGTTTAGTACGCGTTTTATCCTGACCTAAAGCCGCTAAATTTTTTAATAAACGTTCATACATTTGGGTGTAGGTTGCCCGAACTTGCTCATCACGTTGACTAATATCCGTTATCAGAAAGCCGAGTGCACAAGGAATATCCGTTTCTAAATGCGTGAGACTTAAGTAAGCCTCAATAAAAGGCGTGATTTGCTCGGGGTCAAAGGTTTGAGTATAGCGTTTAAAGCGATATTGAGATGCATGTTGAATAGCTTCTGCATAAAGTGTGCTTTTGTCGGCGAAGTGGCTATAAAAAGCACCACGTGTTAAGCCTGCATCTGCCATGATTTGATCAATGGATACCTTTTCAAAGCCAGCATGACTAAACAGTTTGGCCGCACTGGTAAGAATGCGCTCACGGGTGCGCGGTTTATGTTCAGAGGAATAGGGCATATGGCATCCAAAATATGTTGTTGAACATATTTTGCCACACATTAATCTAGGCTTGAACCATAAGTAAGTTTATTTCGGAGCATATAATGAGCGAAAAATGGATTCTTGCCCCCGTCTTTATCTTGGCATTTATGACATTTGCGGTAGCATTGTGGTTATTAAAATGCCGTATAGTTGCTGTAAAACAGGGACTCAATCCCAGTTATTTTGTTTTTAATGGGGGAACTAAAATTCCGGCTTTTTTGCAGCAAGCAGAACAGCATTATGTCAATTTATTTGAAATGCCAATACTTTTTTATGTGGGCTGCCTAGTAGCTTATAATAGCCATACTGTAACAATGTTAGGTGTTTTATTAGCTTGGGCTTATGTATTAAGCCGTATGATGCACACTTATATCCATTTAACAAATAATAAGCTTAGAATGCGTCGTAATGCTTTTATGGCTAGTTATATAGTTTTATTTGCTTTTTGGATTTGGCTAGTAATGGGTATTTTTTAGAAAATACTGCCTTGTATGCTTCTCCACATTTTCTGCACGAAAAATCGGTAATTCTGCGCAGCTTGTTTCTTAAATTTGCACGTGGTCTTGACATAGTAAGCTATCGTTATAATAAGGATAGTGTCATGCAGCGTTTTCGTTTGTTATTCAAATTATTATTAATCGTTGGCATTATTATTTTGCTGTTATTGCCGCAAGCCATGTTGATGGGTGTTATTGGTGAACGGGTGGGGTGGCGGACGACAGCTTATGAAAGCATTGGTCAAAGTTGGCCGGGTGGGCAAACCTTAGCCGGGCCGGTTGTGGTAGTGCCATATAGTTATGAGCAAGTGGTAACTGAAACCGTGAAAGATGCACAGGATAAAGAGAAAAAATTCACAAAGCTGGTTAAAACCCAAGAATATTTTTACCTGATTCCCAAGCAGTTAGCGGTCGATAGCCAACTGACCAGCAGTATTCGTTATCGGGGGATTTACCAAGTACCGATCTATAGCAATCAAATTAAGGTAAAGGGACAGTTTGAAACCCAAGCGTTAGTCGATTTTTTCGCAAGTTTTAAAAATAAAAAAGTGCAATTTGAACAAGCGTTTTTAACAGTATTGGTTAATGACCAGCGCGGCATTGCGTCAACACCAACTTTAAACTGGCAAAACACTAAATTAGCGTTTAAACCCAGCGCGAATTTGAATAATGCAGCCGGTATGCACGTAAACTTGCCAGACATGAATAAAGTAGCAAATGCATCTTTACCGTTTGATTTTGATTTGGAATTGCGCGGGATGGCGAGTATGGCATTTGCCTTATTATCTGAAAATAGCAATTTAACAATGCAATCCAATTGGTCACACCCTAAATTTACGGGTGAGCTATTACCCGAAACACGGGAAATTAATGATAAAGGCTTCAAAGCGGTTTGGCATACCTCTGCCTTTTCTTATAATGTGCAAAATTCGATAAATGCTGCGCAAAACGGACAACATGAAGAGCTATTAAATCATGCGGTTGGCGTTGAATTATTGCAACCTGTTGATGTGTATCAACAATCTGAACGTAGTGTTAAATATGCTTTCTTGTTTATTGTGCTAACTTTTACGGTATTAATTTTATTTGAATTAATTAAAAAGCTACGTATTCACCCCGTACAATACACTTTTGTCGGCTTAGCCTTAATCGTGTTTTATTTGCTACTGATTTCACTATCTGAACATTTAGATTTTAAAACAGCTTATTTGATTGCAACTTTAGCCAGCACTGGATTATTAACCTTATATTTTAGCGCCATTCTAAAAAATCGACGTTTAGGCTTATTATTAGGGGGTGGTTTAAGCGTATTATATGGCTTGTTATATATGATTTTACAAACTGAAGATAACGCTTTATTGATGGGTAGCTTGTTAATCTTTGCAATTTTAGCGGGCTTAATGTTAGCCACACGGCATTTAGATTGGTATGACCTGACGAATAATCATCTTTCACTCAAGTCCGAAACGCCGCCTAACAACACACCGTAACTTTTTTCCAGCCTACTGACACAAGGCTGTCAGTAGCGCTGCCTCAAACTGTCTGCTCATTAATAAGAAGTCGGGAGACTGATGATGAATCACAATGTAGTGGGTTGGTTTGAAATTTATGTGCAAGATATGCCGCGAGCCAAGGCGTTTTATGAAGCAGTATTTCAAGTCAAATTAGAGAATGCGCCGCCGAATTCCGCTTTTCCAGACATGGAAATGGCGTTTTTTGCGATGGATACCGAACATTATGGTGCAAGTGGTGCGTTGGTGAGAATGCCTAAGCATGATGCCAGTGGCGGAGATCGCACGGTGGTGTATTTTCATTGTCAAGATTGTGCGGTAGAAGCTGCCCGCAGTACGCAATTGGGTGGTAGTTTATATAAGGCAAAATTGTCAATCGGCGAACACGGTTATATTGCTTTAATCAAAGATACTGAAGGCAATATGATCGGTTTGCATTCTATGCAATAACTTCAATTAGGAAAGCCCATGCGTCGCGCTGATCGCTTATTTCAAATCGTACAAATTCTAAGAAATAAGCGATTGGTGACGGCGCGGGAGTTAGCGCAACGTTTGGAAGTGTCCGAACGCACTGTCTACCGCGATATTCAGGATTTAAGCCTATCCGGTGTACCGATTGAAGGCGAACCGGGCGTGGGTTATCACCTGCGTTATTCGCTGGATATTCCGCCTCTGATGTTTACCGAAGCAGAGATTGAAGCCCTCGTTCTGGGTGCACGCATGTTAAAAGTTTGGGGTGGGGCAGAACTACGGTCGGGGGCGAAATCCGTCTTAGATAAAGTACAGGCGGTGATTCCCGCTGAATTACAACAGCATTTGCTGCAAACTAAATTGTTTGTGCCAACTTATCTCAAAACCGGCGCAATAGACCAGATCTTAGACCAATGCCGCAAAGCCATAGCCCAACAACAGGTGCTAGAATTGCATTATCAACGGGCGGATGGACAAAGCAGTCAGCGCTGTGTTTACCCGCTGGGGTTATTCTTTTGGGGCGCGAATTGGACACTAGCCGCTTGGTGCGAGTTGCGTAACGAATTTCGTAACTTTCGTTTAGACCGCGTGCACACCTTTATCTTGTTAGAACGCCAATTTGTAAGCCAACCCGGTCAGCAATTAGCCGATTTTTTTGCGAGTTTAGCCGCTCAAGAATATTGAGCTAGCATAATAGGGTAATGACAGGGGACTTAAATCCTTTATGATAAGACTGTGTTGAACGTCTTGTTATCGTCATGTATCCAATCGCTTATAGTTGCTTGATTTTTATTCTCTTTTCCAAAGCTTATGCTGAGGATTTAGCCGCTCCCCCACCTTTATGGCGCTTGCCCTCGTCCACCTTAGTCGATTTAGTATTTCTACCTGCGGGTGAATTTAGTATGGGCTGTGTGCCTAATCGAGATGCGCAAACCGTGCCTTGTCCCGGAGTTACCTTGCCTGCTCGTGTCGTTAAGGTAAAGACGTTTGCAATAGGTCGCTATGAAGTCAGTATTCAAGAGTGGCAGCAATGTGTTACCGAAGCCGCTTGCCCGACTATAATAACGACGGAGCAAAATCAGCGTTTACCGATTACGGGAGTCAGTTTTGAGGATATACAGCGTTATATTGCGTGGTTAAATGCTAAAACCGGACAAGTATATCGTTTGCCCTCTGAAGCGGAATGGGAATATGCCGCCCGTGCTAAGGTGGAAGCTGCTTACCCTTTGGGGAATGCGTTAAGCTGTGAACAAGCCCATTATGACCGCGATGCTTGTCAACATACGACCTTAGCCGCCGTGGATGCTTATCCCGCGAATGCGTGGGGTGTCGCAGGCACAGTAGGCAATGCGTGGGAATGGGTAGCGGATTGCTGGCATGCGAATTATGAATACGCGCCCAAACAAGCCAGTGCTTGGACTGCTGGTTGTGATGCGGACGATCAGGGGGTTGTACGCGGTGGTGCTTATGTCTTAAAAGCGGCGGATGTACGGACGCTCAGCCGCAAACCCGTTAAAAAATCGGCTAGGCAGGGATTGCTAGGCTTTCGGTTAGCCAAAACTTTATAAAGGGGAATAATGTGAAATATTTACTGCAATTCACGCTAGCGTTAGGGTTGATTCTCACTGCATTAGAAACGGCGGCACGCTCTCCCGATGCTATTAAACAAAGCGGTGAGTTAATCGTGGCCAGTCGCACTAATTTACCGCCGATGTCTTTTCTGCAAGACAATGCACTGACAGGTATTGATATTGCATTAGCCAATCAGTTAGCACAAGCCTTAGGGGTTAAAGTCAAATGGTATCCGTTTAGCAATATTAAAGAACGGGAAACTTTGTTGATTAACAAAACCGTGGATGTGGTGATTTCCAGTTATTCCATTACTGAAGAACGCTTAAGTGTCGTAAGTTTCTCAGATTCTTATTTAGACAGTGGTTCAGCATTATTAATTCGTAAGCAACAAGCCAACCTGATTAAAAGCTATAAGGATTTAGCCAATCAAGCGGTCGCTGTGGTTAAAAACAGTGTGAGTGAAACGACGCTACGTAGTATTTTCGGTGACAAAATTAAATTAACCTCTGTAGAAAGCCTGAATGAGGCTTATCCTTTATTAGATGCTAAGCAAGTCGATGCCATTGTCTATGATAAGCCCATGTTAGATTATTACGCTGCCCAACATGCAAATGTGCTCGTCGTTAAGGAAGACCCGATTGACCCGAATCAATACGCGATAGGTTTGAATCAACAGGATAAAGAACTGTTGCTGTATATCAATGCTTGGTTGAAAACTTTCAAACAATCTGGCGGATTAGACAAAATCTTAACGCGCTATGCGACCAGTAGTTTAAATTTAGACACGCAAATGACTAGCGGCAACACGGAAACGTATCATATTAAACCGGGCGACACCTTAAGTAGTATTGCTAAAGCGTTTTATACGGATGCCAGCCAATGGGTTAAGATTTATCGAGCGAATCGAGAAGTGATTCAATATCCCAATATTATTCCCGCTGGGCGCAGTATCAAGATTCCAGACCCTGTTAAAAGCCAGCCTAGTAAAACCGCTAAAGGTAGTTGTAAGGAAAAACTGGAGGCATTAAATAGCTATAAAGCAAGCTTAGAAAAAGCAGTATTTGAGCAAAAGCAAAAAGAAATTCTGGATCATTGTCTTTAATCAGCCTCGGATGAAGCGTATGAGTGTCAACCACCCCTTTTTTTACAAGGGGCTGTATATCACGCTGATATCAGCCTTATGTTTTTATTTTCCTACTCAGGGATTAGCCGAACCTGTAAGTACTCTACCGGATTTAGCTGAACCGCCTCCCCTTTGGCACACACCCAGTCCTGAAACAGAATTTGATAAGCAATTGAAAGCGGCGGCGCAAGGAGATGCGGCTGCTCAGTATAATTTAGGTGTGATGTATGACAATGGTGAAGGTGTAGCAGAGGATGACATCAAAGCGGTAGCGTGGTATCAAAAAGCGGCGGATCAAGGGGATGCGAAGGCTCAAAATAATTTAGGTGTGATGTATGACAATGGTGAAGGTGTAGCAGAGGATGACATCAAAGCGGTAGCGTGGTTTCAAAAAGCGGCGGATCAAGGGTATGCGGGGGCTCAAACTAATTTAGGTTGGATGTATGTAAAGGGTAAAGGTGTCACGAAAGATGCGGTCAAAGCGGTAGCGTGGTATCAAAAAGCGGCGGCGCAAGGAGATGCGGATGCTCAACTTAATTTAGGTTGGATGTATGAAAAGGGTAAAGGTGTCACGAAAGATGCGGTCAAAGCGGTAGAGTGGTATCAAAAAGCAGCGGATCAAGGGAATGCGAAGGCTCAATCTAATTTAGGTTGGATGTATCAGTACGGTAAAGGTGTCACGAAAGATACGGTCAAAGCGGTAGCGTGGTATCAAAAAGCGGCGGATCAAGGGGATGCGGGGGCTCAAACTAATTTAGGTTTGATGTATCAGTACGGTGAAGGTGTCACGAAAGATGCGGTCAAAGCGGTAGAGTGGTATCAAAAAGCGGCGGCGCAAGGTTATGCGAATGCTCAATTTAATTTAGGTTTGATGTATGCCGAGGGTAAAGGTGTCACGAAAGATACGGTCAAAGCGGTAGCGTGGTATCAAAAAGCGGCGGCGCAAGGAGATGCGGATGCTCAACTTAATTTAGGTTGGATGTATGAAAAGGGTAAAGGTGTCACGAAAGATACGGTCAAAGCGGTAGCGTGGTATCAAAAAGCGGCGGAGCAAGGTTATGCGAATGCTCAATTTAATTTAGGTTTGATGTATGCCGAGGGTAAAGGTGTCACGAAAGATACGGTCAAAGCGGTAGAGTGGTATCAAAAAGCGGCGGCGCAAGGAGATAAAGATGCGTTGCAGCGTCTGAAAGTTCTTAAAAAGCGTAAATGATGAGGCAGCTTTTATGGCTAGTAGTAATTATCTGATATACGGTCTGAGTGTAGTATTACTTTATACAGGTTATCAGTACATACCCAAATTTTATCATTCTCTAACCAGCCACGAATGCAAAACAACAGTACTAGCCATAGGTATAGCTTCATGGTCAGGAAAATGTGTAGAGGGGATAGCAGAAGGACAAGGTGTAGTAAGCAGTGCGAATAAAGAGCTTTACTCGGGCAGTATGTTACACGGTAAACCTCATGGTTTAGGTAAAATGCAACTGGCTAACAATGATTATTATGAAGGACAGTTTGAAAATGGAATACCTTCCGGTTTCGGGGTGCTAATGTTTGCAACGCCAACACCGATGGTCGGTACTCATGATAAGGGTTGGTTTGTAGGACAATCTGGGTTTTTTGATAAGGGGGTAATCAATGGTGCAGGTTCAATACTTTTGAAATACGAGGGTAATGATTATGCCCTGTCTGGTATATTTAAACAGGGGCTATTTCAGGTGGACTCAGTTCCAAAAGTGCCTGCTTATACTAATTCTGTGCCTTCTATAACAAATCAGCAGTCATTACCCAGTGTGCCAATGTCAAATTATAATAGTGAGGCGGATAAACTAACTCAGCTTTATAACCGCCAACAACAAGATGCTTTGCATGAACGGCAATTGGATTTGATTCGAGAATCGGGGCGGTTACAGCGTAAGTCAAATTGTAGTTTTTATGACAAAAAATGGGCGGGAGATTCGCTTGGTTGTGTAGAACCTTTTTAACTCAACAAAAAAGTCACAAAGCTAATATTATCTTGGCTATTGGTTTGTTGCGCATGGGCTACTAACTGCATTGCATAATCATTTAAGTCATTATGTGTATAAGCGGGGATAGCACGCGCAGGTTCGCCACTCCATAGCCCATCGCTCGCCAATAACAGTAAATCGCCGCGTTTTAAATAAAAACATTGAATATCCGCATGACTTTGCGCGTTGGGGGGCAATTCATTAGATAAATCTAAGCGTAAATGCGGGCTAAGTTGGCGTAAGCGCTGCCCCGCTTGTTGGATTAAACCGTATGAACCAAAGCCCATTGCTTGCGCTAATTTATAGGGAATTTGCTCATCAATCGGTGCTAACGCCGCTGCTTGGCTACTGGCTTCGCGCCAGTCAAATTCGGCGGTGTGATGATCCCACGTTATTTTTTGCAGGCTATCGGTGTTAGCCGCTTGTAAGTAAGCACGGCTATCGCCCACATGCACCAATAGGGTTCTGCCATCGCGTATATCAATATCCGCCATGACCAAGGTCGAACCCGGTTTGCGAGCAGATTCAACGCTTTGATAACGGTTTAATAACTGCTGGTGTAGGGTATAAATCGCCTCGCGTAACAGGGCAGGGTCAAATGTGGTTTGCGCCGGTAATGCTAATAATAAATCCATTAAGGCTTCAGCGATTTCCCTGCCAAATAAATGCCCGCCCATGCCATCGGCAAGCGCAATGCGATACATAAAATCAGGCCAATCAGTCACTTGGGTAAATTCACGTTCACCTGCTTTTAAATAACGCGCTTGTCCATCCGGTTCGATAATTAAATAATTGTCTTGATTTTCTTGACGTTGCCCAACATAGCTTTTGGCTTTGCATTGGATGTTCAAGGGGGAAAGCTTATACCAAAGACGTTTTAAACTGTTCATGCGCTTGCCTTAGGATCGTCAAAACGTAGCACATACGGGCCGATCCATAAGAATTCACCCGCTTCTAACACGCCCTTCGCCCGTGTACCTGCTGCAAGGTGTTTTTTAATCTGGCCATTTTGATCCAATAACACGGTGGGTATATTACGGCTTAATTGACTGACCCATAATTTGCCGTCTTCAAGCATTAATTCCGCTTGCTCAGCGGATAAGGTTTGTCCCAAGCTTAGATTGGGATACGGCACAGGCGTTTGCCCCTGCCAACGAAAAATACTACCTGCCAAATCTAACAGCGTTAACGCAATAGCCGCTTCCCCGTGTTGACTATTGGCTTGCGGAGCGCGACCGATTCGATAAATTTGCGGCTGATCCGCTGTGGACGCAGACAAGGGAATAATTTCAGGGTTAGGCAATTCCAAAACCCAATCTTGCGCCCGTCCGCTGACTAAACTGAAATCTTCAAAGTGATACACACTGCTGCCCAGTGTGTGCGTTTGAGTGCTATCGACTAAAGGCAGCACTTGCTCAGCAGCTTGCCAATACACTAACTTGTCATCAGGGGTTTGAGATAAGCGAGCCTCCAGCGCCTGCGTGGCTTGTCCTGCAATATGACCGTGTTCATCCAAGAATAACTGCCAACCCGCCGCTTGTGGTAGTCGAGTGATAGCGTCTGTCAATGCACCTAAGACAATGCCTTGAACCACTAAGGTAGGGGTCGCAAAAATCGGGAAAATCGTGCCTTGATTAGCGACCATCGGTTCGCTAGGTTTGGTTTTTTCAAGGCTAACGGGCTGTATAACAATACGTAAGGTTTTGTTCGCCACCGTAAAGGTCAACTCTTGCTCACCGCGTCGCAGCATATTGTTAGGACTCAGCCCCGCTAGTGTCGCTTCTAAGTGCAAAGCCTCTATTGCTGTTGTTGGTGCTTCTGTCTGCGCGGGGCGTAAGCGGATGCTGTGTTCAGCGTGCTCTGGCAACCAACAAGGTAATGGGGGGCGGGTTAGATGCGGATTTGCTGACAGTTGTAAGGCATGTTGTTCTTGATACCAAGCGGCCGCCCGCTGTTTTAAACGGCCGTCCTGATAAAATAATAACGGTGGTAGCGTATATTCGTTGCCTAAGTCATCATAAATCGCCAGATAACGGATAGGCTCATCATCTGCACTTGGTAAAAAAATATCGGTGCCAAATTGGCAAACCACCTCACCAACCCCTAAATCGTCCGCAGGCATGACACAATAACGCGGGCGGCGTCCTTTCCATAAGGTTTGCTTAAAGGCGTCATAATGAAACTGTTCAAGATTTTCAATTAAGCGCTCACACGGCTGACCGCGTTCTTCCTGTACCCGCGTCTTCCATAAGCTTTGCGGAATCCAAATAATCACATCCGTAAAGTATTGTTTTTTCGTTAGAATACGCCCGGTTTTATTATCTTTACTATTGGCATCGGGGGCGGCATAGCGTTGCAATGCGGCATATAAACGCCAATCGCGTTGCCATTGCCCTTGATCTTCGCCCTGTATTTGATCGCCCAGTGCGGTATGATGTTGCCATAATAATTCCGCATTAAACGGATCATCGACGTGTTGCAAACGTAAAGTATAAATTTGCGGCGAATGATTGCTCACAAAACCATTGCTTGATTCTACCTGTAAATGCCTGATCAATTTTGCCAGCCAATTTGTAGCAAACATATTATTCCTTCGCTTATCGCTGATTTGCCAGAGCGTCGTCAATCACCTTTAATTGCGTTTGCGCCGATACAGAACCCGCCGCTGCTGCCTTCTGATACCATTGTTTGGCTTGTTGCAAATCGGGTTTTACGCCATTTCCCACCAAATAACGATAGCCTACCCATTGTTGCGCGTTCATATTTTCAGCTTCATTAGCCAATTGGGCTAATTGTTCATAGGTTTCATCGGTCGCCTTATTAGTTTGTAACTGTTTTAATAAACTTGCAGTATCAATAGGATCAGGTGCGGGTTGAGGTACTCGATGCTGGTAAACTTGCCAGCCAAGCATACTGACTAACCCTAAACCCGCAATACTAATCACCGGCAGATAAGGTTTAAAACTAAACGATGTCTTAGATTGAGTCGATTGAGGGGAATCAACCCGATTAGCCTGTTCATAAAAATCGTCTAATAAAGTTAAGGCTTGTGGATGCTGTTGTTTGAGCTGTTCCAATAACTGCATATACTCAAAACGTGTTTTAGTATCATGGCATTGAGCTAATAAAAATTGTAACCACTCAGGACGTAATTCCTTGGCTAAAGCGGCGGTATACTCTTGTTGTTGCCATAACTGTTCAGCGGATAAGTGAATTTCAAACGTCAAGCGAGTGCTGTATTCATGATTATGCAGATAGCTAATCGCTTGTAATTGGTGCTTTCCAGCGGTAAGTGTATTTTCTAATCTTATTTTCAGTTGTGGTTTCTGATCGGGATTCAGCACTTTTTCAATAGTGGGAGAAATAGCCTGACCGTCTAACTGAAATCGCAGCCAATCGAGCAAGGGATATTCCAGTAAACCGATATTGCCGAAATAGTTTAAATAAAATTCACCTATTTGAGCGTTATCAGCTTGGCTAGCATGGCTTAAATTAAATTCCGTCAGTTCTATGGTGTAGTACGCTTGCCAGAATTCAACCGCGTGCTTAACTTGTAATGCAGTGGGGCGATGCTCCGGCCACGGTTTTAACATTTGGTTAATAAATTGCGTAATATTATCTGCCAACCAAGCGTAGTTGGGTAGATTGGTTTCTGCTAAGGCAGCATGACCGATCATCGTTCCCATGCGACTAAATAAGGGCGGCAACCATTTTTTTAGCTTATCACTTAAGGCTTTTTGTTCTGTTACTAATAAGCCGCCTAATCGACCCAATTCACCCATCGGTTGAATTTGTAAAGGTGCAGCACTTAAGGTAGTTAAGCTTTTAATATGACTATCGACCGTACTTTCTTCATGCAAATCATCTTGCGCTTTAGTACTACCGATTAATAAGTTATGCATCAGCATACCCAACGCATAAATATCCAATTGTGGCGTGATCAAGTACTGTCGTTTTCCTTTATGCGTTCCGGGGGCTTGCTCTAAATAGAGCGGTAAGCGTTGTTCTGGTGCGCAACAATCTTTAGAAAACGCAATAGAGGTTGTGCCTGTATGTTGAGCCGCTTTTAAAATACCAAAATCGGTTAAAAAAGCATTGTCATTTTGATCTAATAAGACATTGCTAGGTTTTAAATCACGATGAACGTGAGGTGTGGCGGCGGTATCATGTTGATGAATATAAGCTAAGGCTTGACTTAACTGTATCATCCACTTGAAAAACTGCGTGGGGGTAAACTCTTTAGGTTGAAAGGTTAGATTGGGGCAGTAATTGCTTAATTCGTCCTGCATCAATGGCAAGATCATGGCATTTAATTCAATACCGTGTACTAGGATTTTACCGGCATCTAAACACGGCAAAATATGCTGACTTAACGCATCCGGCAATTGACTTAAAAAATCAACTTCGGCTTGGAGGCGTTCATTCAGTTCTTTAAGCACCTCGGAATTACGTCTTATTTGTCGCCCCGTGCGTTGATCGTAAAGACTAACCACGCGTAAGGCATAAGCTTGCCCATCGCTTTGATTCTCGACTTGCCAAACTTGCACCTGACCGCCTGCGCCTAGACGTTGCTCAATACGGTAAGTATGTTGGATAAGCTTAATGCTTTGATGATTCGTAAACATTGCTGTTAAACATTCCTCGTTAAGCAAGCCTATGATGCGGCATGATGAATTGGGTTGCTAGGCAATAACCATGTTGCGATTAAAGCCAATAAAACGGTGGGTAAGCCTAAGGCTAGTAAATGGCTGTTGCCACTGGATAACCATGTCATCGGTTGTCCCATAATAGGCAATAACCCTAACACATTACACCAAGATATAAGCCAGTGGGTTAGTTGTAACCAAGCCAGACCGTATAAGACCCATGCTAAAAATTGTATCGATAACCATTGTTCTGATGATTGTTTAGGGGCGTGGCGTAAGGTTTCGGATAACGCAAAAAGCAGACCTAACCAACTTAGTTGCAAGGCTAATAAGAGCAAGCCGCCTAACGCGCCAGTATGGGCTAATACAAATGCCAAGATGAAATCGTTTTGTACGGCTGGAATCGACATCAATTCACCATTCGCGCCAAACCATTGCGTTTCTAACCAACCTGCTTGGTGAATGGCACTTAGTGAGCGTTGCGCTTGTAAACCCATATCCGGGTCTAACCAAGGATAAACCCAGACTAACAGACGTTCACCTTGATAATTAGCGAATAAAGTAGCGAATGTTTCTGGGTAATGCCAAATGCTCCCTAATACGGCGGCAAAGATTAAAGGGAGTATTAAAATAACGCGTTGCCAAGCTTTGGGCAGTTTGGGACGAATAGCCCACAGATAGCCAAACAGTAATAAGAGCAGAATGAGAATCGGTGAAAAGTCACGCACACTGCCCAAGACTAAGGTGGCCAGTAACAAAACCAAACTCACCCAAACGCCTAAACGTAAGCCGATCCATAGCCGTGGTGATTGCCACCAGTGATGTGCTTGGTATTGATGCAAATTACGTTGGGTTTGCCAAAAATTATGCTGTAAATCGGACCATGCGCTCAAGGCAATAGCTATTAAAATCACTAACACTAATTTAGCAAATTCGGCGGGTTGAAAGCCGCTCACGCCAGCTTCGCTACCGGATAGTTTTAACCACATCAAGCCCAATAGCACTAAGCCAATCGGCACAATAATCAACCAAGGACGAAAATGATTACGCTGAATAATGGCTACTTGCCAACGCTTAGCGAACGCGGTTTTAGGAAAGACGGCTAATAGGGCAACTCCCCATAAAATAATGGCGAGGCTAATAGCTTGTAAGCGGGGATAACGATACCAACTGCTATTGTCTGCCCCAACCGCTAATTGCATTTGCACCAATAAGCCCATGCCAGCTAAACCGATAAACCCTAACCAAAGCGTGGTGGTCGCGCCGCTTAGTTTTTGCTGATGCCCTAGCCATACGCTTAAAAACGCGGTGATTGCAACTAATACGAGACTGGCAATCGCTAACTGTTGGTTCGCTATGAGGATAACGTAAAGCCCGATTAACGGCAGGGCAATGACGAGTAAATTTAGCCAAAAACGGGGCGGTTGGCGTTGTTCTTGCTGCGAGACGGCGGCTGTTAAGGCAACCAATAGTGAGAACAATAACATTACTAGCAAGAGACTTAACCAAGTCCAACCTATCCAATAATCACTGCTGCTGGGTTGCCACAAGTGGGCTGCTTTTAGTCGTTGGCTGGCAGTGTCATTCGCACTGAACAAGGGAATATTACGGCTAGGGGTTAAGGTTAAATGCTGGTCGTCTGGATCAATACTAACGGCGTAGGGCGTTTTACCTACAATGATTTCGCGTACAGTGTGCTGTTCGCTAAGCAATGGAATTTCCATTTTCAGTAGATCAATGGATTCATTACCCCGTGTCACACGAAACGCACTCTGAGTGGCTAACGGGATAAAACTAAATTCGCTGCCATTGAAGGCAATCTTAGCGGCTTTACTGCTTAACGCAGGTTCTTTTTCAGCATTCAATAAACGCCAACGCGTGTTACATTGCACACTGCCGCCTAAATAGAAGCCTTGAAGCTTATCTTGGCAAATATTGGCATTTTCTTTGTCATTCGCGCTTAAGTGATTACCCCACCAGCTATGTTGCCATTGTAATGTTTGCCCTGCGCTTGCATTACCTAGGCTAATGTGTGAGTTATCTAACGCCGTTACGGTTAAGGTGGTTTGATCTATTTGCAGCGTATCGCCTTGTGCCAATACCCAATGGCGTAAACGATGATGCGGGCTATCCGCACTTTCATCTTTATATTTATACAGTACCGATTTCGTAGCAGAGATATTCGCCAGTTGCCAACCACCGGCAGGTGTGTCGGGCTGTGTATCGTAGCGTAATTGTAAATGTTGATGATCCGCCGCATTGGCGTTGGCATGTTGCCCTAATTCGACATAACCAATCGACACCGTTTTATTAGGGGTTGCGGCTAGGTTAAGTTGTGGCTGATAAGACCATGTTGGCATTTGTTTAAACAGTTGCCAGCCCAACAAACTCAAACCTGCCAATAATAAGAGACTGAGCAAAGCCGACATGGATTTAAGGTTTTGCATGTTGCACCTCTAATAAGTTGGCTTTGTCTAAGGTTTGCAAAAATTCAGCCACCACAGGAGCGCAGATTTTACCGCCGCCACCATCTGCCCGCGTAATTTGACAGGCAAAAGCTAAGCTCGCCTCACTGGGTTTTGTTTTACTATAAAAGCCAACAAACCATGCGGTATCTTGTAAGGCTTCGCCTTTAGGTTTGGCTTGGGCTGTGCCTGTTTTACCGTATACATAAGGGGTTAGCTTGCCAAAATGCCCTCGCGCTGTTCCGCTTTTGACCACAGCTTGCATTGCGGTTTGCAACCACGCTAGATGCGCTACGTCTAGTTCAACAGAGGTTTGCGAGGAGGCACTTAAATCTTCTGTATCGCGCCACGCTATTAAATACGGTTGTTTAATTTGCCCTGTGGCAATCGCTGCCGCCACTTTGGCCATTTGTAGCGGGCTAACCACCATATCTTGCCCGATACTATTAAACGCTAATTGATTTGCTTGAGCTTGTGCATTTTGCACACTCAATTTCCCCGCAAAGGCATTTAACACATCACCCCGTCCGCCATGTCTAGCCGGTATACGCTGCAACTTAAGACTTTCAGGCACAAGGCTAAAGTAAGGCTCAAAGCCTAGTTGATGTGCCATCTGGCTTAATTGAGTTTTATTGCCATCGGGCAAGGTATTGTAATCGCTGAGAAAACTCAATTGAATAAACCAGTTATTCACGGAGTCGCGCAAGGCTTCCGTTAAACCGACTTGATCCTGTGGTTTAAAGGATTGACTGATGGGAATGCTATGATAATTGGCAATCGGCTGGCTCAGTTTGAGATGCGAAAAATTGGTTGAATCGGGTGATAAGCCCGTCACCGCCTTAAATTGTGCGCGACTCACACCCTTTAACATGCTTTCAATTTGTTGGCTGTTGGGTGTACCCTCTTTAATAGCTTGTAGGCTGGCTAAGGCGGTTACTACTTTGAAACTAGAGCCCGGCGCATTAAACCCCGTGTCACCTTGCCAAGGTCTAAATTGACTAGGGTCTTGCTGCGGATAAATTTCTGCATACGCCATTCGATCCCAAGGATGCACACCTCGTATTAAAGGACGCGGCGAGACATTAGCCGCTGCTAAAATCGCGCCAGTTTGCGGATTTAAGACGACTAATGCGCCAGCCGCTTCAGCGTGTTGTTGCCGTTTTACATGTTTGCTTAGGGTATCTTGCGCGGCTTGCTGTAGCTGGCTGTTGATGGTTAGATAAAAATCAGTATGGCTATTGGCTGGTAAATTAGACTGGTTTAATAAGCCATTCAAGGTATAACGGTCGTTTTTGTCTTGCCCGACTAATGGCAATAGCCCCAGTTTTTCACTTAATGCGGAAGCCTCGCCCCTAAACTCATTCGGTTTAGCGGTATCAACGGGTACGGTAAGGGCTGCCCCTTGTGGTTTGCCGTCTTGTAGCTGGTCAAAGGTATACACGCTATAGCTGGCATTGCGTTGATGATTCCAACGTGCCGCCGAGGGAACATATAAGCGTTGGCTTGCCCAATGTATTTTATAGTGCTGAAAATCAAGGCCTTGGCAAGTATGCGTTTCAATGGCTTCGGCTGGGGTATTTGTCGGTGTTGGACTTGGCGTTTGTGCGTTATACGAATCTAACTCCACTACTTCGGCATTAGCAGATTGGGTCAAACTAGCCGAATCGGTTAACGGCTCTTGCGGTTTACGCGCTAAACAAGCATCACCTTGCGCAGGCAGAATAGCATCTTTGGGAATTGCACAAACCGCAACACCGTCTAAACGTAATTGTTCAGTTTTTACCATTGTTACTGGAATACTAAGGCTAAGAGGTGTTTTACCCGCAGGTAACGTCAAGGTTAATTCCCACGCTTGATTATCATTTTGCTGACAAGAATTGGGGTTAGGGCGAGCCTCTAGCTTAGGGTTATAAGTTTGCAGTGCCGTTTGTAATGTATTAGGGTCAATTTGCCCAATAATTTGGATATGCACCTTGCTAGGCTGTGCTTTTAAAGTAAATTCGGTTTGAAATAATAGCGGATGATTAGTCTCTGCTCGCCCCGCCCGCCAATCATGAAAACTAGGCTTGAGATTATTACCGCTTACATAAATAAACTCGGCAGGGACTAAGGCTACCGAGGTTAATGCCCGTTGGTTATTAGCATCGCTTACTTTCCACTCATTTTGTTCATTGGTTTGTGGGCGATCATCACGAATGGCAGCGAACTGATGCCCCAAGTTCCATAACTCGACCTGTTTACGAACCCGCTCCCCTTGCACTTTATTATATAAATCATCAATAAGCTTGCTATAACTGGGTAAATCCCCGCTGGTTTGCTGCACAGCTAAGGCTTTATCCATACTGGGTAGGTGAATAATACCATCAGATGAAATATTGATCTGACCTGCTTTATACAACTCATTGAATAATTGCCCAGAACTATCCACATTAAGGGCAGTAGAGGGAGTATTCGATGGTTCTTCATGAATTAAAAAATAAAAGCGTACCCCAATTATGATAAAAACAAGCAGTGTAAAAGCCTTCCAGCTAAGTGATGGCGACATTGATTTTTCCCTCAAGCAACGGGTGTTGCTTGAAGTATAAACCAAATGACTCAGAATGGTTTTATGATTTATGTATTGATTGCATAGTTAATTATTAATGATAAAGTTTGCGGCTGTTTGTTGATTAGCTGGGTGTAATAAAATATTACCCAACAGTAGGTTTACATCGTTATTAGTGCCTGCAAAAATAGTTGAGCCATCTAAGTTGAGATCGGTATCTAAATAACCGCCCACAATAAAATTGGTTAGACTCAAACTGTTATTTTTATTACTGACAATATCGCTGAGTATATTTAACACGTCATTGCTCGGTCCTGTGCCAATAATAGTGTTAGAATGGTCAATATCGCCTGCCCACATTAATAAGGTTTGATTGTCGCCTATAAAGCGGTCATTACTAGCGTGAGTTGCAAGATTTGCAGCGGTGAAATCTAAAAGTTTACCGTCATCATTCACTGGCACGGCTTGCTGGGTTTCTATAGCTAAATGATTACGATGTTTTATTTTAATAAAATAACTGCCTTTGTTTAAATTATTAATTAATAAAGGCACGCTATTATCGTTTGCATTGGCAATATCCCCATCGCGTTGTAATAAAGCCGCTTGTTGCATGACAAGTTGATGTGAATCAGCACTATAAAACTCCACAAGTACCCAATCTACCGGTGCATTGCTATCTTTAATAGCTAATACGGTACTATTGGTTTGTATATTTTGGTTATAACCCAAGATTTTATAAGGCTGCAACAGCGGTATTAAATTTTTACTGCGTAACTTGTCGGTCATTAAACCGGTTGTATTATCGAATGCGCCTTGTAATAAAACTTTAATCGGTAAGGCACGTTGTAAAGGATCTTTAAGCAAAATATTAACGAGTACGGGATTAGAGACTGCACCATCATTATCTTTAACTGTATAACTAAAACTATCTTGTAAGGGATAGCTAGTAAGGCTTGGTGTATAAATTAATAAGCCATTGGTTTGAATGATAACAGTACCTTTTTTCGGTGGCTCTAAAATAGTGATGGAATCTAGATTCAATGAGCCATCTGTATCGCTGTCATTGTCTAAGGGCTTGAGTTCAATGGTTTGATTTTTATCGGCAATAACGTTATCAGCCTGTGCCAGTGGTGCTTTATTCGCAGATAATACGGTAACGTTAACACTGTCTTTAGCTTGATAGCCTTCATTATCTACGACTAATAAATCGACTGTAAAAGTTCGACTGTTTTCCCGATCTTTTAATAATGGAGCAGTTAAATTAGCACGGCTCTTATTCGCATTTTGTATCGCTAATGTGCTATCAGTGCTCGACCAATTGTAACTGTTAATTGTGCCATCGCTATCAAATGAATTTGATCCATCTAAATTAATGACTTGCCCTTCATAAATTTGTATATCTGTACCCGCATTGGCGCTAGGTACTTGTAATGGCAGCGCATTAATAGCTAATTCGCCTTTTAACGGCACAGCCGTTGGACTATCACAATATTGTTCAAAGGCAGCGCGTAAACTGACAGGCTTATTATTTTCGTACTTAATACTTTTTATTTCAAAGTTACCGTAGGTTTGAGAACAGAATTTGTTGCTGGTTGAAATATTTAACCCTGCTGTCTTTGTGGTAATATCGGCATTAATAGCCACTTTTTGATAGTTGCCGACTTGCAGTTTATTGTCATCTGCTGAAGTAAAATTGAGATACCATTTATTAGTGTGAGTGATTTTAGTCCGAATATATCGGTTATTGCCATAAAGATTATCTAAACTGAACAGGCTATTATCAGCATTTAATTGCCAATCGACTGCTTGGCTGATAACTTCGCCTTCTGTTAAAGGAATTATTAAATAGTTTTCAGGGTCACTTTTACTTTGAACATGAATGCTATGTATAGTGTTATTACTAAAGCCTTGTGTATCTGTAATTGTCAACTTAAAGCTAATATCTTCACCGCCTAGCCTTAAATTTTTAGGTAGTTGAATCGTTTGTTGTAAATCGTTAGTCATCAGCAAATGACTACCCGTTAGTTGTTCTAGTTTATACTGATTAATAGTGCCTTGGTTGCAAAAAGATTTGCTCAGATCTAACTTTAACGTTTCACCTTCTTTATAAAACATTTTATCTGTTGTGATAATTGGGGTAGGTAAAGTGCTTGGATAGCTTAAGTCCGAATTTATTCTAATTTGACCGTATAACCATTCGGTTTTATCAGCACAACGTTGTTTGAAGTCTAATGCAAGCTGGGCGGGTATCGTTTGGGTATCTAATTCATAAATATAAAATTCCCCCACGATTTTAGAGCAGGTTCTATAATCATAACTAATAAACATATCGGCTTGATAAGGAGTTTTATAATCAGTGCGTTGCGCGTTTAAGTAGGCTTTGTTTGTAAAATTTTGCCCATTAGGTGATATAAATTCAAAGCGTTGATAGCCACTTTTAATAGTAATTTTTGTGGGGGTAATGGAGCTACTTAAATCGGCTGTTAAATCAAGCGTTTTGCCATTAATGAGTGTCTCATTTGCATCACTGCTTAAGTGAATAAGACCTGTGTTGTCCGCCGCGTAACAAAATGGCATAAGCCATAAAGTGATGAAAAATAATAAATAACGCATATTAGCTTAGTATTTTATTAAAATTAATTAAATTATTCTTAGGTTAATAGCTAACTAAGTCAAGCAAGCGCTGATATAAGGCAATAAAAAACGAAACCTGTTAAAACGTTAATTTTTAACAGGTAAGAATAGTTAGTTGCGTACTATCTATTTAAAAGTGGCCAATTTTTTTAAGTTAATCGCTTGAGCATACGCTAGCATATCTTTACTTAAACTTTCTGAACCCGTGATAGTAATTAGAAATGTTTTATCAACAACCAGCATAACACTATCTTTTTTAATAATAGCTTGTTGCCCGTTGATCATTTGGATTTTGCCACCTTGGGAAGCTGCACCAAACATTGGGTTGGTTAATAAACCCATAACGCTTTGTAGCATGGGCGAGTCTGATACAATTTCAATGCTTAAGGTTTGCCCATCTTTGTGGTAATTACGTTTAATCGTCGAACCACCGCCGAACATAGCCGAGCCGACACTGGAGGATTCGGGTGCATCTGCGGTCCAACCTTTCAACGGTGCGGGTAGGACGCCTTCCATTGCTGTGGCGCGTTGCTGACGTACCAATTGTGTGGCTAATTCTAGTTGTGAAATCGCTTGTTGGCTTTGTCCGTCTTTGTAAGCGCTCAAGGCTTTGTCGATTGCATCGGTGACATCATCCGCATAACTGGGGTTTAGCCAAGTCAGCGCACCTGCTATCAATAGGGCAGAATATAAGGTTTTAGTTTTCATAGGATTCCCTCGCTTTACTAATACTATACGCTGGACATTGTAAGCAAGTCTAATTTTGTTTAATAAACGGTTGGTTATTTATTGCTAATTTTGTTTAATAAAAACCTTGTTTGTTATATTAATATTTTGTTGCTTATTAAACAGCGTTGGGTTATTGATTAATATCATCCGATTCATAAAAAACAGTCAGATAATGATAGTTGCTTTTATATAATCTTAATTATAACGATGGGAGTATTATTATGGTTACGACAGTTTTACGCTTTACAGTTCTAATGGCACTGTGTTTAGTAATACCTGCGCAGGCGCGTGAAGCTTGGGTTGCGCATCCACCCGCTAAAGTATTGGAGAGTCCACAGGGTGCGGTGTTATGCCGTATTAGTAAAGCTCAGACTATTTCCATTATTGGGCAAGACGGGGCTTATTATGTTACGGATGTATGCGGTGCAACGGGCTTGATTCACGGTGCTGAATTGGCGTTTGAACCCGCGCGTGCGGACAGTAGTTCGGTGCATGATTTAGGCAACTCATTAGTGGAAAAAGTACGGGCTTCTCGACGCACGCATGTCTATCAAGGGACATGGGAGGGCATTCCAGCGTCTATGTATCTTGAATGGGAGGATTATCAAAGCGAGGGCGGGCGGGTGCGCGGCTTTATTCAATCCAGCGGCGGTTCGGTAATGGAAACCTTTAAAGGTGAAAACTATGCTTTCCGGAAGATACGTTTGCGTTTAGATGATGGGCGTTCGTTGTATTTATACGCGACCGTGGATAAAGATATTAAAACGTGGCATGGCGATAATTTGAAGTTTTCGCATAAATATAAATAGCGAGCGTTACTAGTTAACCACACAATTCCATTAGTGACAATCGGCTTAATCTACAGGCTAGAGGCGTTTCTTCTATAGTGTTAGGAAGTAGCGAAGCAGTAGAGTGTGCAAAGGATAATGCCATGATGAAAGCCATTAGTTATGCGGAGTTCGGTGATCCCGCTCATGTGTTACACACGATTGAATTGCCCGTGCCTGTACCCAATCCGCATGAGGTGCGGGTACGTATGCGTTATGCGCCGATTCATAATCATGATTTGTGGACGATTTGCGGCTCTTACGGTTATAAGCCGCCGTTGCCCTCATTAGCAGGTTCGGAAGGCTTAGGCATTATTGAGGAAATCGGCGAAAAGGTGGGGCATTTGCAAGTGGGGCAGCGCGTGGTGGCGTCTGGTATTCAAGGCACATGGGCTGATTATTTTATTGCCCCAGCGGCTCAAGTTGTGCCCTTACCAAATAGCATTCCAGACGAAGTAGGCGCGCAATTGATTGCTATGCCCTTAAGTACCCGTATGTTATTGCAATTTCTAGATGTCAAAGCAGGCGACTGGATTGTACAGAATGCCGCGAATGGCGCAGTAGGTAAAACCTTGGCAATGTTGGCTAAAGCGCATGGCGTGAATACTGTAAATTTAGTGCGGCGTGAAGAGGTCATACCTGAATTAAGCGAGTTGGGCATTGAAAACGTGGTAGCAATGACCCAACCCGGTTGGCAAAGTCAAGTAAAAGCCCTAACCGATGGGCAACCGATTGTACGAGCAATCGATTCAATCAGCGGACAAGCTGCGCGGGATTTGCTGGATTTATTAAGTATTGGCGCGGTATTTGTGTCGTTTGGCGCAGCAAAGCGCGAGCCTATTCCGGTTTTAGCTGACGATTTGATTTTTCGCCGGATTAGCTTAAAAGGCTTTTGGGGGGCGCAGGTTAGTAAGGAAATTGACGCTTCGACTAAAAAAGCTATGTTGAATGAGCTGCTGCATTTGGCCAGTACGGGCGATTTACAATTGCCGGTAGATGCGATCTTTTCGCTAGAGCACATTCCGCAAGCTATGGCCGCGCAAAATGCACCTAATCGTAATGGTAAGGTGCTGTTTAAACCGTAACCATTAGCGACTGGGAATATGTAGCTTTAAATAAGCATAGGCTTCTTGGCATTTCTGAAATTCTAAGGTTTTTTGCGCAATGACTGCCGCAGGTTTGCTTTGATGGCGGTCGGGGTGTAATTCACTGCGTTTTTTCTTCCACGCTTTTTCTAGAGCTAACGCTGTCCAATGATCACCAGATAGATTTAATAAATGTTGGTATTGCAACCGCAACCGCCGTTCACCTTGCATTTCGGTTTGCTGGCTATTGGCTTGTTCCTGCTGTGAGTGCGACTGTTGTTTAGATTGTTGCTGTTTCTTTTGTTCATGTGTGCGGCTATCACTTTGCCCTGTGGTACTTTGCTGTTGCTTATAATCCTGCCAATCATATTCTTTATGCGTTTTTGTACGTTCGTTGCCTTGATTTTTGGTTTTATGCTCGTATTGCGAGAAGCTGTTATTGCTTCTTAACAGCATATAATAATGAATATTTTGAATGACTTGGCGTATATACTGAAACACGGCTGCAATAAAATCATAAATTTCTAAAGAATAGACGGCAAAAATGCCCATCATTAACCAAGCAAAGTGAAATGGCTTAAAAATAAAGTGAAAAATCAACACCATGACTAAGCCAATAACGAAAAAATAGTTATACAGCGCGGCCAGCATACAGCCACGTTGTTCAAGGCGTTTTCTTAGTTTTAAACCTAAACCGCTTGCAATACCAAATAAGAAGTAAATAAATGCGGGGGATTGGAGCAATGCCATAGTTATTTGGGGTTAGTCATCGAGCTGCAAGTAATAGCATAAAATCAGGCTAAATACGTAATAGCAATTAGGCTTAACCCAGAATCAGTTGCTGAACAACCTAAACCTAATAAAGTAGCCAGCGAACCGTGACCTTAGGCTTTAACTCGGTGAGCAAAGCCTAAGGTATTCGTTTATTTACGTAATTGTTCAGTCCATAGTTTTAAAGCGCTGAGTTGTTCGCGAATTAAACCTTGTACGTGGCTATCCACTACATTGCTATCGGCATCAAATGTATTAGCAAATGCATTGCAGAAGACTTCCGGTTTATTCAGGGGGCGCAAATCCACATACACACAAACTTGGCGTAAATGATATTGAGCGCGAGATGTACCCATACCGCCACCAGCGCCGAGAATAGCCGTGGCTTTGCCTGCCAATGCCGCATTATTCGGTTCACGTGATGCCCAGTCCAAGGCATTTTTCAACGCGGGGGCTATCGAATAGTTGTATTCGGGGCAAGCTAGCAATAAGGCATCGGCTTGTGCGATTTGTTGAAGCAAAGTTTTAACCGCTTCGGGTTTCTCCGTTAAATCTTGGTTAAAAAACGGGATTTGCGATAAATCCGCAATTTCAATGCTCATCCCTTGCGGGGCATGGGCTTGCGCATAACGCAGTAAACCAGTGTTAGTTGATTTAGCGCGTAAACTGCCGCTAATGCCCAAGACTCGAATCGTGCTCATAGCTTATCTCTCTTATTTGTGTGTGGTTTAGGCTAATTTGCCCATTTTACCTTGGCGGTAATCTTGAATCGCCTGTTGGATTTCACTGCTAGTATTCATAACAAACGGGCCGTGTCCCACAATCGGTTCATTAATCGGCTGACCGCTTAAAATCAACAGTTTGCTATCACTTAAACTACGTAAGCGTACTTGCTCGCCTGCTAAACTAAAAATACCCGTCTGTGCACTGCGTAAAATAGACTGGTCATCCACCTGAACTTCACCGGCTAATACCAACACAATAAACGAATCACCGTTGGGCACTTGTACCTGCCAATCCGCACCTTGGTTTAAACGCACATCCCACACCTGCATCCACGTATGAGTTAACGCTGCGCCGTGCGCACCTTGGAACTCGCCCGCAATCACGCGTACTGTACCTTGCTCATTAGCGAGGCTGACGTTGGCGATGCTGTCAGCGGTTAAGGCTTGATAGCGCGGTGCAGTCATTTTGGCTTTTGCTGGTAAATTGACCCACAGTTGCACCACTTCAAATACACCGCCGTTTTGCGCAAAGTTACGTGAATGAAACTCTTCATGCACGACGCCACTTCCGGCTGTCATCCATTGCACATCGCCCGCGCCAATCGTGCCGCCAGCACCTGAAGAATCACGATGTGTGACCTCGCCGCTATACACAATCGTTACGGTTTCAAAGCCACGATGAGGATGTTCACCCACACCTAACTGGCGCTCGGTGGGCGCAAAGTGATGCGGACCTGCATAATCCAATAACAGAAAGGGGCTTTGCATTAAATCGCTACCCGTGCCATAAGCCAATAAGGTACGCACGGGAAAACCGTCGCCAACCCAATGCTGACTGATAACGGGCGGCATGCGTTGTAACGTTTTAAATGACTGAGACATGGTTTGAATCTCCCGGTTATTTTGTATGAATGAAGTATAATTGTTTTAAAAATGGTGATTAAGCTGCTTAGTTAGAAAAGACTTTTGCAAAAATGGAATAATTGGCAGAGAGGCAAACCGCATGCAATGGTTAAGTGATATGGCGTTATTTGTAGAAGTTGCTAAGACTCGCAGCTTTACCAAAGCCGCAAATAATTTAGCAATGCCCACCTCCACGTTGTCACGGCGCATTAGTCAATTAGAGCAACATTTGGGCTTACGGCTATTAAATCGCAGTACACGCAGTCTTGAGCTAACCGAAGCAGGGCAACAATATTATGAGCGTGGTCAATGGATTGTAAGTGAAGCCCAAGCCGCGCAAGAAGATATTATGCGTTTGAATAAGTCACCATCGGGCTTGATTCGTTTATCGTTGGCGGTGGATTTTGGTATGTATTATATCGCGCCCTTAGTCGCAGCTTTTACCCAACGCTACCCTTTAATTCGGTTTGATCTGGATTTGTCAGCACGGCGTGCCGATTTACTAAGCGAGCCTGTGGATATGGCTATTCGCATGGGCGAGTTAGCCGATTCCAGCCTTTATGCACGTTTAATTGCGCATGTGCCGTTAGGTTTATACGCAGCCCCCGCTTATTTAGCCCAATACGGCACACCCCAACAACCCGACGACTTACAGCACCATCAATGCATTGACTTTAAAACTAACGATGGCAAAAGTGTTTGGCATTTAAGCCAACGTCAGCAACACTATGAATTTAGTGTTAATGCCGCGATTCGCTTAAACAATATGGGCATGGCGCAACAACTGGCTTGCATGGGCTTAGGTATTTGTTTATTGGGCAAGCAAGTTGCTGCACCAGAAGTCCAACGTGGGCAACTCGTACCCGTCTTAAGTGACTGGCAATTACCCTTAGTTCCCGCCTATGCGTTAACTACCACGCGTTTACTACCGCAACGCTTAAGGCTATGGCTGGATTTTTTAGCAGAAGGCTTAACTAGTTAAGCTTTATTTAATAGAGAAAATAACCTAATGAAAATGATTTGGCTCTGTTTAATAAGTTTGTATGGCTGGGGTTTAAATGGGTGGGCAGATGAAACATGGGTTGGCACTATTGGCAATAAAGCCATTGTAGTTTGTATGGTAGACAACCAACCTAGGCAATATTTCTACCAAACCTATCAAACATCCATTAGTTTAATGAATGTGGCGGATAGTAATACCTTGCAAGAAACGCCCTTATTTAATAGCGAACCTATTTATGGTTATTGGCAAATTAATTCACAAACTTCTACTCAGTTAAAAGGCATTTGGCAAGATGCTAAGCATGAAAACAGTCAAACTATTAACTTAAGCTTGTTGTCTAAAGGGGAGAGCGCACCACTGCTTTATTATAATTCAGATGGTTGTAAGAATAATAGCTATTACAGTTTTTTAACCAAAAATCTCAACATTAAACTAAAACCGCAACTATTTAATAAACAATCGTATCAAGCAATTCATGCGGAGAATGTAACTGGTTTTCAGTTAAGTAACAATTATTCAAAAGCACAACAAGCAATTAATCGCTATAGCAAACAAGTCTTTGACGATAGTTTTCGTATTCAGCATGATTGTGCTCAAGAAATTAGTTTTTCATTAAAGCCCATTTATTGGTCGAAACAATGGTTAGTCTTACGCCATCAATCGAGTATTTTTAATTGTGCAGGTTCAAGTTATAGTCAAATCATGGATGAAAAAATTACCTTTAATTATCAGACTGGCAAAATGGTTAAAACCTATCAGTGGTTAAATGGTTGGCAAAAAGAACCATTTTTTCACAATAAAGACACCCTGAAACCCTTAATTGAAGTGACTCGTCGGTTTGAACCTAAATCAAATACAGACTCAGTAGGTAGTTGTCGCTCTGAATTTAGTAATTTTAGTCCGCCTTATTTGACCACAAAAGGGCTAGCGTTTGATATGTCCTACAGTGATATATGTAAACCGTCTAATAATACGGTAATCGTCCCCAAGACAGTACTTAAACCTTTTCTAACCAAAGCAGGACTTGTGGCCATGGACGATTTAAACTAACGCTATTTACGCTAAGGAAGTTTACGATGTTGCATTTGGCTAACCCCAATCTGTTACGCCAGCAGTGTTATTTAAATGGCGTTTGGGTGGATTCGGATGCTGGGCAGACTTTGCCAGTAACAAACCCTGCGACCGGCGAGGTGATTACTAAGGTCGCGCATTGTTCAGCAACACAAACCGCATTGGCGATTGACGGCGCGGTATTGGCACAAGCAGCGTGGCGTAAGCGTACAGCGGCGGAGCGTAGCAAAATCCTGCAAGCTTGGTATCAGTTGATCATGGCGAACCAAGACGACTTAGCGCAGATTATGACCGCCGAACAAGGTAAGCCTTTAGCCGAAGCACGTGGCGAAATTGCGTATGCGGCGGCGTTTATTCAGTGGTTTGCGGAGGAAGGCAAGCGCGTATATGGCGATGTGATTCCGTCGCCCAGCGCCAATAGCCGCATCGTGGTCATTAAAGAGCCGGTTGGGGTATGCGCTGCGATTACGCCTTGGAATTTTCCAGCAGCCATGATTACGCGTAAAGCTGCGCCTGCTTTAGCGGTGGGCTGTGCCATGAGTGTGAAGCCAGCCGAACAAACGCCTTTATCCGCCTTAGCCTTAGCTTATTTAGCGGAGCAAGCGGGCGTGCCTGCGGGGATTTTTAGTGTGATTGTTGGTGAGGCCAAGGAAATCGGGGGCGTGTTAACCGCTAGCGATAAAGTGCGTAAGTTAAGCTTTACAGGTTCAACCGAAGTCGGGCGTTTACTCATGCAGCAATGTGCACCGACCTTGAAAAAGCTGTCTTTAGAATTGGGCGGCAATGCGCCGTTTATTGTGTTTGATGATGCTGATTTGGAGGCAGCGGTGGCGGGGGCAGTGGCGTCTAAATATCGCAATGCCGGACAAACCTGCGTGTGTACCAATCGTTTCTTAGTGCAAAGTGGTATTTATGATGAATTTGCCCAGCGTTTAAGCCAAGCGGTGGCGCAACTGAAAGTAGGCAATGGCGTAGACACAGGCGTTACGCAAGGCCCGTTGATTGATGAAGCTGCATTATGCAAAGTGGAAGCATTAGTGGCGGATGCGGTAAGTAAAGGGGCAACGGTTGTCGGTGGGGGGGAACGTAGCACATTAGGCGGCACGTTCTATACACCCACCGTCTTAACCCATGTGTTACCGGAGATGCGGGTCGCCAAGGAAGAAATCTTTGGCCCGGTTGCCCCCTTATTTAAATTTGAAACGGAAGCCGATGCCATCCAAATGGCGAATGATACGGAATACGGTTTAGCCGCTTATTTTTATTCGCGGGATATTGGGCGCGTGTGGCGGGTGGCAGAAGCATTGGAATACGGCATGATCGGTATTAATAATGGCTTGATTTCCACCGAAGTCGCGCCCTTCGGTGGGGTAAAACACTCAGGTTTAGGGCGCGAAGGGTCTAAATATGGCATTGAAGAATATTTAGAAATCAAATATTTAAATATTGGCGGATTATAAGCCAAGTCTTACGCGGGCAATTCACTGCGGGTAAGTTGCCCATTTTTTTGTAAGACAAATACCGAAAAATCCCGCGCCATTTGCACATTACCGACATACACCGCTTGCGCTTCGCGTTGCAAATCCCACAACGATGGCGATTCGTCCTTATCACCGCGATAACGCGCACTGAAATGCGTTAAAATTAAATGCGGTAAGCTCAGCGTTTGCGCAAATTCAGCCACTCGTTGTGCGGTGCAATGCTGCGGGTGTGTGCCTACTTTTGCTGCAATATCTTCGGTATAAGTTGCCTCGTGAATTAAAACCTCTGCCGAATGCGCCACATCCGCTAATAAACGCGGCGTGTCATTATCGCCTGCAATGATAATTCGCCGTGCTTTACGCGGCGCTTGTAAATAATCCGCTGCGATTAGCACACGCCCATCTGGCAAGTTGACCGTTTGCCCTTGCTGTAGCTGCCCCCAAATCGCACCCGGCGCGATACCTGCTTGCTTTAATTTAGCGGTATCTAATTTATGTTCCACCGCTTTTTCGGTAAAGGTAAACGCAAACGAGGGCACACGATGCGAAAGTTCGGTAATACTTAAATCAAATAACAAATCGGGTAATGCATGCGGCTCGTCAATCGCCACAAACTGAAGTTCATAACTCAACCACAGTTGCGTAGTGGCTTGCATAGTGGCAATAAATGTTTGAATCGCACGCGGCGCAAGCAAATATAAAGGGGCAGTTCGCCCCGCCAAGGCGGCACTCGCCAATAAACCCGGCAGGCCATAACAATGATCGCCGTGCACATGCGTAATACAAATCGCTTGTAGATTTAACAAGGACAACGGCGTTTTTAATAATTGATGCTGCGTGCCTTCACCACAATCCACCAAACACCACGCTTTATCCTGCGTTGAACCTATCGCAATGCCTGAAACATTACGATCCCGCGTAGGTGTGCCAGAGGATGTGCCTAAGAATATAACTTGCATAATTTACTCATTGCTAGACGCAAGTTTGCCATAGTAATTCTTAATATTAGGATTTGCACCCTTTGCTATTAATAAATCGACTAAGGTTTGGTCATGTTTACGATAAGCGTTAAATAGTACGGTTTCGCCCAAGCTATCTCTTAAATTAGGGTTAGCGTTATAGGCCAAGAGTGTTTTAACGACCTCTAAATCGGCTAAATCATAATCTGTTTTATTGATAACGATAGCCAGCGCATTGGTGTCAATATTATCTTGAGTATTGGGGTTAATACCTGATTTTAATAAAGGTAGCACCCAGTCTAGGTTTGTATTATTTTGATATAAGCTGTAATGCAGTGGCGTTCTACCATTCATGTCGCGTGCATTAATTGCCACTTGATGTTGCTGCAATTTTTCGATTAATGTTTGACGGGTAGTTTGTAGATTTGCTTGGTCAGTTACCACCGTAGCATTACCTTCTACTAATAAATGAATTAGGGATTGTTGTTTTTTATTTAAAATATTAGCTTGTACCCCCTGTGCCAGTAGCCAATCTATTAAGTCGTAATTATCTTGGATTTTGCGCACTGCTAAAAATAGAACATTTTCGCCATTATCATTTAAAGCATTTAAATCTGCACCTTTATTTTTTAAAGCGGTTAAAATTTTGATTTTATCAGAGTAGGCAATAGCTTGATTATCTACTATATACATAGGCAAACTAAAACCTGCTTGATTCGTGCCAGATGTTTTTAAAACATTAGGTTCAGCTCCCTTTTCTAATAGGTATAGCAGCACTTTAAATTTATTGTGGCGTACTGAGGTGTTTAAAATGGTTTCGCCGTAGTTATTACGCGCATTAATATCTAAGCCTTTATCTAAGAAAGTTTGTAGATATTCTGTAACATTACGCTCTGGATAGTCAGCCCGTACTACTTGGAATAAAGCCGTTTCCCCTTCTTTATTGGTTTTCCGAATATCAACGCCCTTGCTTATAACGTGTTGCCCCATTTCATAGATTGGAATGCCTAAGTGTAAAAGCGTATTGCCTGATTTATCAACCGCGTTTATATCAGCACCTTGTGCAATTAAATAATCTATCACTGCTAAGCGTTCATTGAGTTGTTGTTTAAAGGGATCATCGCTTTTATGCACATAAAACCAAGTGGTATATAATAACGGAGTACGTCCACGCTTATCCTGTGCTTTTAAACTGGCTTTATGCTCAACTAAGAGTTTAATAGTGGGTAAATAAGCTTGCTGCACGGCATATAATAACGGAGTATGCTGATATTGATCGACTAATTCAGTGTTAATTCCCTTGTCTAATAATAGTTTAACTAAGTTATTATTATGTTGCTCTAATGCATAATGTAATAAACTTTTGCCAGTTTTATCTTGTTGATTAATAGACAATGGCAAGTGTGCTTTGCTGGCTGCTTGTAATAATGTATCAACGGTTAGGCTATTATTCGTTTTAACAGCCAACATCAATGCATCTTGCTGTTGTAAATTTTGTAAATTTGGATTTGCACCTTGTGCCATTAATAAAGTGATGGCTGCTTGCGCATTTGCCTTAATTGCGAAATGCAAAGGTGTTTCGCAGTTTTGATTAAGAATATCTATTGGGTGATTTGCACTCAGTAAATATTGAATATAAGAATTTGCATTAGCTTGGGCGGCTAAATGTAATAAGCTATTACCCGTTTTAGCATCATGATAAATATCAACCGTATTATTATCATCGCTTTGCCAAATAGGTGAAGCTTGTAATGCAATTAAACGATGATTGGCTAATAAATCATAAATATAGGTAGGTGTTTGCTGGATATTATTTAGGGTTTCATCCCACACCAAGTTGGTTTGTTTTTGCTTAATAACCGCAGCAACGCCCGCCGCTTGTTGCTGTTGCACATATTGCAAAACATTAATATGCCAACTATTAGCTTTATAGACGTCTGCGCCCGCATGAATTAATAAATCCGCAATCGCCGCATGTTGTGTCAATAGTGCGGTTAAAGTGGGTGAATTATCCAGTTGATTGACCGTATCAAAGCTGGCATTTGCGTTTACCAATAACTCGGCTAATTCTGTATTACCGCCATACGCGCTTAAGGCTAGTGGCGTATCACCATCTAGGTTTTGTTTATTAATATCAGCCTTAGCTTTTAATAAGGCTTGGGCGAATCTAACCTGCATTTGGCATAAGTCGGGCGTGTCGATAGCACAAGGTTGCAGTGCTACATTATGCAAAGGTGTATTACCCTGTGTGTCTGTATTATGAATATCTGCCCCTTGCTTTAATAACCGTTCTACTAATACGGGTAAATAAGTTTTTAGGTAAGCTTGTTTGTTAATAGGAATACCCGCATTTAAGCTCATCAAAATACGCTGATCATTGTTCTCTATTTCCGAATTTTTATGAGTCTCATCATCAAATTGTGTTAATTGTGCGAGGCTAATTGACAGTGCTGTTTCACCAGCCTTGTTTTTGAGATTAATATCTGCGCCTTGTTCAACTAGCCAATCCGCGATACCAAGATTACCGGTTTTAAGGGCAGTTAATAATGGAGTATTTTGCTGATTATCTTGCGCATTTAGATTGGCATTAGCTCGCAGTAAACGCTGCATTAAACGGCGTTGCCAATCTAAATTAATATTGGTGCTTTTTGCAATCAAATGTAAGGCTTGCTGATCGTCCTTATTAGCTTGTGTGCTCCATACTGGGTTTAATGCCAATAACTTATTGATTAATGGCAATAGTTCAGCAGGTTTAAGGCTATTCAATTGGTCAGTTAAGACATGATTTAATAAATTATTGCTGGTTTGCCATGTATAGCCTTGCGTTGCTAAATAGTCTAAACCTTCAAAAATAGTATTTAATGACAATGGGTCTAGCTCATTAGCCAGTTGCGGTAGGGTATTATCTAACCAAAGGCTGGCAATGCTACCTTGTATAGTTGATTGCTGATTGATATCCGCATTGAGTGTTTTTAAATAGGCGATATTGGCTTTTAGACTGCTTAAGTCTTTATATTGAGAGCCTAAAATGAAAACACCATCTTGCTGAAGCTGCTTTGTAAGTGGAGGGTAGTTTAATAACGCTTGCCGTAATTCCGCTTCAGCCAAGCCGGGTAGATTTGCGTAAGTACCATTATCTTGCTTTTTGAAAAAATCTACAGGAATATCGGATATGCTTAGTTGCTGTAATACAATACCCAAATGATCGTGCGTGAAATTTGCCTGTTCCAACATACTATAAACATAATTAGCGTTGAGTTTTTTTGCCAGCTGATTAGAGTATAAACGCTTAATTAAACTTTCATAAAGATAGGATGTGTTTTTTGCTAAAACCGAATTCTTGTCAAAGTCATTAGGTTTGATCAGTAAGTTTAAAATATCTGTTTCAATATAGGTATCAGGTTGTGCTAATAACCATGTAAAGCTTTCTAAGCTGCTCGGCTGATCACTCTTAAAAATTGCTTCAATTAGGGTATTAACTTCGTTCTTATCTGTATAATGATGACCCAAGGTATATAATGTTTTTAATAATTCAGGGTAGGCAACATTGCCGTCAATTCGGCTAGGGTTTTCATGAATAAATTGCCAGTCATTTGCGGAACTATACAAGCGTTTTAGTAGCGTTAATGCATAATCATGTTTATCAGGTTTATATTCAACTAATAAAGTCTCAATTAAACTGTCAGAGGGGTATTCATGTCGTTCTATTTGCATTAAGCGTTCTTGTTCAACAGCAGTTAACGCATCCGGCCATTCCTCTAAAACCGTGAGTGTAGTAGGGTCTAACAGTCGCCTAACCATTAATTCATACATTAATTTGTAACTAATATGTGCGTCTGGTAATAGTCTTTTTAGTGCCTTAACATAAGCTTGTTGGGATTCATTCCCTAATAAAAAGGAACTTTCATAGGCAGAGAGCTGTTCTATTGCGGTTTCATTTTGTTCATTTTTTAGATGAGTATCAGCGCCGTTCGCCACTAACCATTCAACCGCCGCTAATTGACGGTTGCTTATCGCTGTAAATAGGGGCGGAGACTGATAGCTATTTAATTCATTAACTGAAATGCCTTGAGTTTTTAAATAATCTAAGCAGCGTAGAGCGCTATGGCTAGCAGCTGTATGCATGAGATCATGAGTCGTTAAACCTGCTTGCTGATATAAACGTACTAATAAATCTGCATCAGCTTGTACTGCCGCTTGCATAAGTTCATTATTTTGATTATCTAACGTAACGCCAAGTTCAAATAAACGTTTAACTAAGCCTGCCCCTGTATTGGCTGCTTGTTGAGTAATTGTTTTAAATCGAGTCATCGTTATTTTTGGATTGACTGTTAAGTCAACTTTAAAGTCGGCTTGATTTAATAAAATTAAACTTGCATCCCAATTATTATTAGCCAATAACCAATCTAAGGCACTATTATCTTGCGCATTTAATTGCAACTTGCCGCCTGCTCGTCTCAACGGCTCTAACAATTCATCAGCTTGCGCATTTAAAGCTAAAACCATTGCAATCGGTTCATTTGTGCCTGCTACATTTGGATTAACGTTTTGTTGTAATAACCATTCAGTTAAAGCTAAGCGTTCGGGATGTTGTACAACCCATGACCATAAAAATTCTGAATGATAAGTGGTATTTAACCATTGAGGTTGTAGTGTATATAAACGTTTTAATACGGCAAATGATTGGCGAGGCAACCATTTAATTAAAGTTTCATTATAACGATTGACTGCATTTAAATTAGCTTGTTTTGCCAATAGTAAATCTATAATTTCAAGTGGTGCAGTATTTTGTAGTGCATAATAAAAAGCAGCATTACCGTATTGATCAACACTTTGCGTATCAGCTTGTGCATTGATCAGCATTTTTGTTATTTGCGTAGCGGCTTCTGGATTATGCGTCATACCCTTGAGTGCTAATACTAAAGGTGTTTCTGTATAATGATTAACGGCATTTACATCCGCACCTTGTTGTAATAGTTTTGTTATTTGTGGCATATCTTGTATGCGTACAGCCCAATGCAAAGCTGTATTACCCAATGCGTCAGTTTTTTGAAAATAGCCGGTGTCACCTTGTGTTTTCAATAAGTCAGCGAGTGCTGGTGTATTGGCAGCCAAATCTAATGCCGTTTGATTTCCCCACGTTTTAATGCCATTGACTGCACCTGCTGCTAATAAGCTTTTTACTAAATCCACATTGCCTAACTGTGCGGCATAATGCAGCGCTGTCCATTCACCTTTACTGCGAATATTTACATCTGCACCCAGCGCAATTAACTTAGCTGCAATATCCGTTTGCCCATTGCTAATAGCCGTTAATAAAGGTGAACGCTGATCGCTATCTTTAGTATTAATATCGGCTTTGGCGGTTAGTAATAAATTAAATAGCTCGGGTTCGCCTAACTCAATACTTTGCTGTAGAGGGGTTTTACCAAAGCGATTGGCTAGATTAACATTGGCATGATGTTTAATTAATAAATCAACATGATATAAAGAACGGCTGCGAACAGCCAACATCAAGGGTGTATTACCGTCTTGATCCATTTGATTCAAATTAATATTGGCTTTGACTAACGCTAAACTGAGATCTGGCGCATTAAACCGAATCGAACGATGTAAAGCGTTTTGTTGGTAATTGTCTAATTGGTTGGCATTAATGCCTAAACTTAATGCACTCATAACCAGCGCCAAGCCGGTTTTTTTATCTTGTTTTGCTGAAAAAACACTAATAATAGATTCTTTATTATTATTGATGATATTTAAGTCTGCGCCTAAGCTTTTAAGCAATTCTAAATTTTGTGGGCTTGCCGCTTGAAAAACAGCCGAATCGCCTTGTTTATTAAGTAAATTAACTTTAGCGCCTTTAGCGACTAAGGCTTTTATGAGCGCTTGGCTATCTGTAACGGCTGCCGCATAATGTAAAGCACTATTGCCTTTTTGATCGACCGCCTTAATATTCGCACCTTGTTGAATAAGTGTGAGTGCTGTGTCCAAGGCATGGTTTTTAATAGCCAGCATCAAAGGCGTAATACCTTGTTTATCCGCTATATTAATATCGGGCTGATACGGCATTAATTGTGCTAGAAAACTGGGCTTTACAGATTCTGGATCATCTGCTTCTAATTCATCATTATTCTGCTCACTAACGGGGTGGGGTGCATTTTGAATGGCATAATGCAAGGCGGTTTTACCTTGATAATCTTGTTGGTTAATAGTTGCGCCATTTGCTAACAGTAAATCAATACTATCGTGAATAACAATGTTGGCTTTCGCCAATTGATGTAAAGGGCTTAAGCCTTCATTATTTGTTAATTGAGCTTTTGTGCCAGCGGTTAATAATGTTCGAATGGTGTTTTCGTCGGGTGTAGTTAAGCTCAGACTTAAAGGCGTATAACCTGCTTTATTTTGGATATTAATGCCGCTTTCTTGTATAGGATTGTCTAATAAAGTATAAATTAAAGCACGGTTCTTATTATCTAAGTAAGAATGGGTGACTAAATGCAGTGCCGTATTGCCTTCTTGATCTTGCACACTTCTACTAGCGTTATAAGTTAATAATAAATTGACAGAATTCACATTCATAAAATCACTAGCAATGTGTAAAGCTGTTTTACCCTCATGATTTTGTGCATCAATGGCAATTTTGGGTGCATTTTTATTACTTAATAGCCAATTGAGTGTCCGACTATCATCTTGATAACTGGCTTTATGTAATAAAGTGTTACCAGTACAAACATCATCAATCGGTGCTTTGTGTTGAATTAACCATTGTAGAGCTTCGATAGCACCTTTTTCAGCCGCAATATGCGTAGCCAATTGACACTGTTCTGCATCTGTTTTAATTGCAATATGCAGGCTATTTAGATAATCCAATATATCGACCTGATTATATTCAGCCGCCGTATTCACTAAATAAAGCATTTGCTCTTTAAGTTGTGTTTGAGTAAGGCTATCTAAATAGTGTTTCAAAATCGGCATTTGATGATATTGAATAGCAAATCCTGCAATATTATTAGTGTTTTTATTGCCGCTTTTTATTAACTGTTGTACTAACGTCGATTTACCGCCTTTTACAGCAGCTTGCATGGCTTCTTGTGAGCTTAGTTTGTTTTTAGTTTCCGCGTCTGCGCGGGAATATAACCAATTAAAAATTTCAGGCTGTCCGCTGCTTAAACTACTCAATAAAGCGGCTGTTTGACAGTTAGGGCGTAAGGCATATAAACGTTGCACAATAGCTTGATGCCCGTATTCCACTGCTTGCACGATTTCACAGGCTGTGCCTTGAGAGTAAGGTTCTAGCGGTGTTTGTTCGGCATCCGTAAAACTGAGTAAGGCATTGACTATCGTTAAATCGCCTTGGCGTGCGGCATAAAAAAGGCAGCGTTGTGCACCAGCGAAGCTCGCTTTTCGCAAATAGGGCAGCATATCTCGTGCTAATGCCATTTGTTGCATGGCTAATGCCAAACTTAACGCACTATGTGCATCCCACTTACCCGGAACACCCGGATCAGCCCCTTGGCTTAATAATTGTCGCGCCCATGTATCATTTTCGGTTTTAACGGCTTCTTGTAATTGTGAGGTTAAAAAGGCTTGTGTAATGGGCGTTTTAGGAAGCTCAATTTGCGCCAGTCCAATGGCTAACGGCGGCATAGCATTGTGAGTGGGATTAGCGTGGCTAATCGTTAATGAACTCAATATAAAGTAGGCTGTAATAACAAATACACTGAAGCGAAACCGTCGCATAATGCTACCCTTATGGTAATACATCTAAAAAAAGTAGTGTAAGTTGAGCAGCATACCGTGTTTACTACATTTTACATCCTTAAACGGCGTTTTTTTGCATATAAGCGTATGATAGACCATGCTAAATTCGCTAATGTAGATAAAACCCTAACATAATTGTTTGAACCACTGACAGCAAAAAACTTAATCAACGGTGAGTGGAAGGCAGTTAACATCTATTTTGTTTTGAATCGGCGATCTTAAACAGATGCGTTTTTTGTCATCAGATAATTGCCATTTGTCGATTTTATTATAAAAATTAGCAGGTTGGCTAATGATCGTATTTAAGTCAGTTGTTGGATTTTGAAGTTGATTAAATAATTGAATTTTTGCATTGGTATCAAACAGGCGTTCTGCATAGCTATAAAAGTCTGGCTTTTCAAGCTTATTTAGAATTGTACCTACCAAATTTTGCACTTTTATTTTATTAAGTGCCTTATAAGCCGCTCGATTTTGGGAAGCTTTATAACTCGCTAAATTTTCTGGTTTTACCTTATTTATTTGCTGTATAGGTTGATAGAATAATATATTTGCATTTATAGTTATGTTGGATTTGTAAAGTAAGTACATTCCGCTTATAACGCGATATTGATTAGTATCTTTATTGTCTAATGCTTGCAACTTCATTTCAGAAGTCATATATTTAATTGAAGTTGCTAAAAATGCAAATTCTCTTGCTATCGGTTTTTCAAGCGAAAGTTCTTCTACGGTCAAAGGCTCAATAATAAAATTTAATTTGTTATCGATCTTTAAAGTTAAGTAAATACTGTCTATTAAGTTACTGATATAAGTTTTATAAATGATTTTTTGAATTAAATTATCACTTTGTTTTAAACGTTGACGATTCAGATCTAAACTAGATTTTAATAGAGCTAAAGCCTTAGTTGTTTCACCTTGTTTACTATATAAAATGCTTTCTAAAATTAATAAGCTTTCTGCTTTTGTTAAATATACTAAATTATTGCTAGGTTCATTGCTTTGTGATTGAGACAACGTCTGATAATCGTCTTGCTTAATAAAAAATTTATAACGCTGGAGTAAAGTAGCATGTTGCGTGAGTGTTGCTTTGATGGTATTTACATCAGCGGCAAATAAAGAAGCCAAACAATTGGCTTGTTTAGCTATCGAACAGAATAAATCACCATTTGGCAACGGTAAGGCTTTATTAGCAGGATAAGCTTGATAAGTAAATGCTTGTTTACCTTGAAAATATAGTTTTTCGCCTTGTTGAATAGATGCAAAAATTTGCTTGCCAACCGTTAAGGGGTCTTCATCTGCCGCTGCATTAATTCCTAATAAATACAAGTAAGCATTGCTGGTTTGTGTGGTGGGAGTCGCTTGGTTAATAAGCTGTTGCGCTATAGGGTCTAAAGGTTCGTCAAGTCCAAACCAATAAAAAAATGCACTGCTGGTCAGAACCAAACCACTAATTGTTAAAAACGCGGTTCTTTTCCATGAAGGGCGCATAAAATTTTCTCATTTTTAAGATTATTAAATGCTTTAACTTTAAAGTGCTTAATATTAAAAACCGAATTTTTCCGATCAGATGTTGATGTACGCTTTATTTTCAATATATCGCAACACGCTACCCAATATCATAAATTTAGCTTTACAACCAACGCGGCACCCGTTGTTGGTAATCGCTATAAGTTTTCCCAAATTTTGCCTGTAACATGGCTTCTTCTGGCAGGATTTGCATGCGGGTAATCACCCAGACAAACGCGGGTAATAATAAAAACGGGGTCAATGCGCCTAAATAAATGGTCCAACCCAGTAAAATGACTAGCAAACCTAAATACATCGGATTGCGGGTATAGCGATATAAGCCTGAGGTAACTAAATGCTGTGTGCGTTGGGGACGTAAGGGATTAACCGTAGTCCGTGCCTTGAAAAATGCCCATAGTGAAGTCAAATCAGCTAACAAGGTTAAGATGGCAATGAGTATGCCACTGTAATTCCACGGTTTAGGAATTAGGTTTAAGAGTGGGACGTGTTGCGCTAACAACCACATACCACCCGCGAATAATAAAAAATAAACAGGCGGAGGGATTTTAAGTTGCAGTGTTGTCATGGCTTAAACTAAGGTACGTTTGCGAGCGGTTGAGGGATTTAAAGTATACATCAGCCACAAGACTATAAAGGAAAAGATGAGCATGCCACCTGCCAACCAATGCGTTTCTGTGTATTCCATTGCCTCCACATGGTCATAAATTTGCACCGAGACTACACGAGTTTTGTCTGGAATATTGCCACCAATCATTAATACCACGCCAAATTCGCCAACGGTGTGCGCAAAACCTAAAATACTGGCGGTTAAAATACCGGGGCGCGCCAGTGGCAACACAATATAGCGAAATACTTGCAAGGGCGTAGCGTTTAAGGTGCTGGCAGCTTCTAATAAGCGTGGATTAATCCCTTCAAAAGCGTTTTGAATCGGCTGTACGACAAAGGGCAGGGAATAAAACACCGAGGCAATGACTAAGCCCGTAAACGTAAAAGGTAATGTGCCTAAGCCTAAAGCGCTGGTGAGTTTGCCTACCGCACCGTGTGGTCCTAATAACACTAAAAGATAAAAGCCGATGACAGTAGGCGGTAAGACAATCGGTAATGCGACAAGTGCGCTGAGCGGCGTTTTCCACCAACGCTGCGTATTGGTCAAATGCCAAGCCAGCGGAATGCCGATCATTAATAAAATTAAGGTGGTTAAACTGGCTAGCTTGACGGTTAGCCAGATAGCCGCCCAATCACTGGCGGATAATGTCATTTTGCAGTGGGTGTTGATAGTTGCGGTAAGGTATAGCCGTAAATTTGCATAATAGCTTGAGCGTCTGCTTGTTTTAAGTAGTCTAACAAGGCTTTGGCAGCCGCATTATCTTTGCCTTTGTTTAATAACACCGCATCTTGTGCCAGCGGTTGATATAAGTCTTGCGGCACAATCCACGCTGAACCTGATTTTAATTTGCCGTCTTTTTGTACTTGCGATAAGGCGATAAAGCCTAATTCTGCATTGCCGGTTGAAACAAAATCATAAGTTTGTGTGATATTTTCACCTTGTACCATTTTGGGCGCTAATGTGTCTTGCAAGTTGAGATGGGTGAGTACTTCCATTGCTGCTGTACCATAAGGCGCAGTTTTGGGGTTAGCAATTGCAATATGTTTAAATTTATCCGTTTTTAAGATGTCACCTTGCGCATCTACCACATTCGCCTGACTGCTCCATAACACTAAATTGCCAAACGCGTAGGTAAATTGGCTATCGGCTTGCGCCAAATTGGCGTCTACCAATTTTTTAGGCGTTTTGCTATCGGCAGAAATAAACACCTCAAACGGCGCACCGTTTTCCACTTGTGCATACAATTTGCCAGTGGCCCCGCTAGAGATTTTTAATTCGTGTCCGCTAGCGGCTTTAAATTTTGTAGCAATTTCGGCTAAGGGTTTTGAAAAATTGGAGGCTACTGCTACTTGCACATCGTCCGCGTAAACTGCGTTGATGCTAATCGCTAAACCCAATCCGATTAAGCAACGAGATATAACGTTCATGGCATTTGCCTAAGGGTAAAAAATGGCTTAAACAGTTTGTTATGTCTAAATTGATATAACGAGACCACAAAAGAAAGCAGCACAAGGCTGCTATAGTTCAAGATTGTGGCATAGGCGGCGTTATATACACAAGTGTATAACGCTAAAGGAATATATCGCATAAACAGTTAAGTCATGCGTTGAAATAACTAATGGAGAACAAAAGTATGTCTATAAAACAAGCTGATTGGTTATGTATTGGGCATCGAGGCGCAAAGGGATACGAGCCAGAAAATACCCTACGTTCAATCCGTAAAGCGCTAGCTTTGGGGGTGTCGTGGATTGAGGTTGACGTATATGCGGTCGAACATGAGTTGCTGGTGATACACGATGCACGTTTAGAGCGGACTACCAATGGTAAAGGTTATGTTGAACAACAAAATCTGGCTTACTTGCGTAGTTTGGATGCAGGTAAGGGCGAACAAATCCCACTATTAAGCGAAGTAGTCGATTGTATTAATCAACAGGCAGGCTTAAATATTGAATTAAAAGGCGAAAATACCGCTATACCCGTGGCTAAACTTATCCAACACTATTTAGTAAAAGGCAGATCAGCCGATTTATTCTTAGTATCTTCTTTTAATCATCGTGAATTGGCTTTATTTAGGCAGTTATTGCCCAATATAAAAATAGGCGCTTTATTGTGTGGTTTACCGATAGATAATGCAGCATTTGCTGAATGTATGGGTGTCTATTCGGTTAATATGTCTATTGAATTTATCGACCGCTTGTTTGTGGAAGATGCGCATCAACGTGGTTTAAAAGTGTTTATTTATACGGTTAATCATCCTGAGGATATTAAACGTATGTATCAATTAGGCGTGGACGGTGTGTTCTCGGATTACCCTGATCGGGTTTTAGCATTTATAGCCGGTGAATAAGGGAACAAAGCCGCCGCTTTATCCCCTGTGAGTTTATAGTTTAAGCAAGCTTTTTAAAATCGCAGCATTTGATTTTGGTGATAAGACGTTTACCCGCCCGCGTGGTTAACTCTAACGGATTACGTGCGACAATACCTTCGGCTTCAAAATCCCCCCAAGTGGATTTAATGCCTGCTTTTGCCCATTCTACGGCTTGGATTAAAGTACCTGTGCCTATAATCGGCACAATATCCAGCGTTAAGCTAGTGGCGACCGCTTCAATATCTGCCCGTTGTAACCACCAGTTGCCTACTTTAACGTCAAATAACACAAAATCTTGGTCATCACGGTAATAATGCCCTACCTTTTGGATTTTATTACCGTAACCTTCGCCATATAAAATTCCCCCATCTGGAAATTGTGCTAAGAGCTGTTCTTTTAAGGGTAGAAATTTTTCATTAAGGCGATTTAACAATTGTGCGGGAATTTGTGCCGAATCAGTGCGCCCGCCAAATGTAAGAGTGCCGTTATCAATCATAATCCGAATATTGGTGCCATCTACTTTTTCCGTAAACATCCACTGATTTTGCGCTAAATACTCAAATTCGGGTAATGTATAAGCACCGTCAATGAGTGGTTTATGTTTTAGGCTTAAATCGCGTTTGAAAATAGATTGGATTTTGTGATATTCGGACATACGGTTACCTATCGTCGTTTTAGCATAATTTGGATTAATTAATATTGGGTTAAAAGTTAGCCTTGTGTGATACAAGGCTAGGTGAGTATAGCAAGTTTTCTAATAAAGTTGTTATATTTATAGTTTATTAAGCCTCAGGTTCATCCCAATTATAGCCATTGTCATTACTCTGCTTTTCACAGAAGCTTTCTAAAGCGCTTAAAAACGCGTCATAATTATCGGGTGTAATAGCGAAGCTGGTAAAGTCAATATATGTTCCCGTATCGTCTTCCTCTTCTTGCCATTCGTATTCGTAATAATCACTTTGCTTGCTGTGTTTAATTAAAAGCTTTTCGAGCTTTTCGATCACAGCTTCAGCTTCATCAGTGTAAATATAAAAGCCGGTTAGGGTTAATGTGCCCTCATCGGCTTCACTGTCGGTTTCTTCGCTTTCTGTTTCCGTATCTTCGTTACCGCTTACGGTATAATCATAGTTTTCGTCTTCTGCCCATTCTTGGCATAAACTGTCTAAGGCTTCAATAAAACTGTCAGGATCAGAATTTGCTAAGCTTAAATCAAAGTTAGTAATTTCCGCATAAGTGATACCGTCTTCTTCGGTTTCTTCATAATCGAAATAAAACGATTCTTCACTGCAATATTCTTCACATAAACTTTCTAATGCGGTTGCGAAGCCTTCAACGTCATCGGTAGCAAGATAGAAATCGAATAATTGAATGGAATCTTCCGAGGCAAAATACGAGTTATCTTCTTCAGAACTAATATCGCTACTAAAATCTAAATCATCTAGGGCTTTTATAATCCATGAATCATGCCCATTTAATTCATCATGTATGACATATTTATACGGAATATAACAATAGCCTTTATCGCCCCAAGCTGTTCCCCAAGAGTTGCGCACAATAAACATCTGGTCTTTGGCTAAATAGCCTACGCATAACATGGCATGCCAGCCGTGTTCTTCACGTTCTTGTTCATTTTTTTTGGGAATCGGCACGCGCCCTTTATTCTCGGTTGCATCATCAAATGAACTAAACGTATTTAAACAAAATGCAATGGGATAACCAGAGGCTAGGGTTTGTTGCCAGAGTGTTAAATCAGTTTCGACATACTCAGCTTCGGCAATTTTAAAATAAGCGCCGTGTTCATATGATTCGCTATTCGGTTCTTCATTAATATAATCTTCATCGTTTGGCCATAAGTCTTCTTTACATGCGCCGTACTTTTTTAGTCCCTCAATAGCGGATTGCATAGTCGTGCCATCGTCTACGCCTTCATTACCGTCTTCTAAGCGAGCGTTATAATAGATGAAGAGGCGGCTAACATCGGCGGATTTGCCAAGATGCCGTTTAGCTAAGTATTCATATGCACCCGCACAAGTGTTAGCCACGCAACTCATGCCGACTTGTTCTTCAATTTTGGTTAAATGTGGGCGTAAATCCACTTGTTGTGGTAAATGTTGAGCGGCTTTAACTTGGCGACGCTTAGCTTGAGGTGGAACGCGTCCAACGCGACAACCCCCTAAATTCTTATGTCGTGTGCTCGTGCTCATCGTAAACCTTATCTAAAATGTTGTTGTGAGGTATTTGAGATAATTAAGCATTGTGTCAATTTTGTCTATCCCTATGGGAATATAGTAAGATATCCCCCTCAACGAGGGGCTGTAGGCAAGCTGCAACCACGCCATAATTAATCCTAACCATCAAGGGTAAACATGACTTCCGAATCTGCGAAAATCATCTATACATTGACAGATGAAGCGCCTTTATTAGCGACTTATTCATTTTTACCAATTATTCAAACCTTTGCAAAAGCGGCGGGTATTGAGGTTGTCACCTCGGATATTTCAGTCGCAGCGCGTATTTTGGCTGAATTTCCTGATTACTTAACCGAAGCGCAGCGCGTCCCCAATAACTTGGCAGAATTGGGGAAGTTAACCCAAGAACCCAGTACTAATATTATTAAATTGCCGAATATCAGTGCTTCATTGCCTCAATTGAATGCAGCGATTAAAGAATTGCGTTCTAAAGGGTTTATGGTGCCGGAATACCCTGAAAATCCCCAAACAGATGAAGAAAAAGCGCTGGTTAAACGTTATTCCAAAGCATTAGGCAGTGCAGTAAATCCGGTGCTACGTGAAGGCAATTCCGACCGTCGTGCGCCTGCTGCGGTAAAGCGTTATGCACGGAATAACCCACATAAAATGGGTAAGTGGAGTCATGCCTCGCGTACTCACGTTTCGCATATGACACATGGCGATTTCTATCACGGCGAAAAATCCATGACAATGCCGCGTGAATGCGATGTGAAAATGGATTTAGTGACCAAAGACGGACGCGTGATTGTACTGAAAGAGAAAACTCACTTATTAGAAGGTGAGATTATCGACAGCATGTATATGAGCAAACAGGCGTTGTGTGATTTCTATGAGGAAGAAATTCAGGACGCGAAAGACAGCGATATTCTGTTCTCATTACACGTCAAAGCAACCATGATGAAGGTATCGCATCCCATTGTATTTGGGCATGCGGTTAAAACCTTTTATAAAGAACTATTTGCGAAATACGGTGAGCTATTCAAGGAAATTGGCGTTAAGCCCAATAACGGCATGAGTAGCGTTTACGATAAAATCAAGACCTTACCGCAAGCGCAACAAGACGAAATTCTGGCGGCTATTAAAGCCGAAGAAGCCAAACGCCCACGCTTGGCCATGGTGGATTCTGACAAAGGTATTACCAATTTACATGCACCGAATGATGTCATTGTAGATGCGTCGATGCCCGCTATGATTCGTGATGGCGGTAAAATGTGGGGGGCGGACGGCAAACTACACGATACTAAAGCGGTACAGCCTGAAAGTACGTTTGCGCGTATTTATCAAGAAGTGATTAACTTCTGTAAAACCAATGGCTCGTTTGACCCACGTACCATGGGAACTGTGCCGAATGTTGGCTTAATGGCGCAACAAGCGGAAGAATACGGTTCACACGATAAAACTTTTGAAATTCCTGAAGCCGGTGAAGCGCGTATTGTTGACGACCAAGGCAATGTGCTGATGGTGCAAAATGTGGAGGCTGGCGACATTTGGCGTATGTGTCAAACCAAAGACGCAGCGGTAAAAGACTGGGTAAAATTGGCAGTGACCCGCGCTCGTTTATCGAAAACGCCAGCGGTATTCTGGTTAGACCCTTATCGCCCACACGAAAATGAATTGATTAAAAAGGTAAATCGTTATTTAGAAGATTACGATTTAACGGGCATTGAAATTCATATTATGTCGCAATTGCGTGCCATGCGTTTTACCTTAGAACGGGCATTTCGTGGATTTGATACAATTTCGGTCACAGGTAATATTTTGCGTGATTACTTAACCGACTTATTCCCCATTTTAGAATTAGGCACGAGTGCAAAAATGCTGTCGATTGTGCCCTTAATGGCAGGCGGCGGCTTATTTGAAACGGGGGCGGGTGGTTCTGCACCGAAACACGTACAACAGTTGGTGGCTGAAAACTACCTGCGCTGGGATTCATTAGGTGAGTTCTTGGCGCTAACCGTGTCGATTGAAGACGTTGCTCAGAAAACGGGTAATTTAAAAGCGCAAATTCTGGCGGACACTTTGGATCGTGCAACTGAAAAATTGTTAGAAAACAATAAATCGCCTGCGCGTAAAGTTGGACAGTTGGATAATCGCGGCAGTCACTTCTATTTAGCGATGTATTGGGCACAAGCCTTAGCTGAACAAATTGAAGATGATGAATTAGCCTCAAAATTCATGAGTTTGGCGAAAAACTTGGCAGATAATGAAGCGAAAATCGTTGCGGAATTAAACGGTGTACAAGGCAAGCCTGTGGATTTAGGCGGCTATTATGCGGTTGACCCTGCCAAAACCAGCGCGGTCATGCGTCCAAGCGAAACCTTCAATCAAGCATTAGCGACAATGACTTAAGTTGAGAGCCTACGCTTGAGCAATAAAAAACGCCCGTTTTTAAGCGGGCGTTGGTTTGAAGTGCTTGGCTAAGCTTATAGTCCGAAATCTGCTGGATTCAGACCTAATTCACCACATAACTCGCGTACTACTTGCTTTTCGTTGTCGTCGAATTCACCGTCTGAGCTACCGATTGCCATACAAACACGTACCATTAAGCGTGCTGCTTCTGGGTTAGCGCGTAATTTGCCAACCGCTTTAAAGGCTTCTGCTTTACCAATTTCCGCATCAAAGTCGAAGTTGCCCGCCACTTTGTTGAAATAATCAATCACATCTTGAGTTGTGAAGATTTTCAATTCTTCGGATTGTTGGATAAAGCGCATCATTTTTTGTTTTTCAGCACTCTCAATTTCACCATCTGCTGCTGCAACTAATACGCAGCCAGCGACACAGCTTTCCATGAATTCACGGTTACGATATTTGCTAACTTCACCCGCTAATAAGTTTCTGGTTTCGTTAGCTTTTTGTTTCAACATATCAAAAAATGACATAGGTATCGCCTTAAAATAATTACTAGAGTTGGAACAGCCGCTGTTTATAGAGGGTTTGCGCCACACAAACAATTTCACCTAAAAAACTCAGCTAAATTTTTGAACAAAATTAAGTGTTTTGGCTAAGGAATTGAGACAAATAGAGCAGCTTGCGCTATTAACATTGTGTTTATTAATGCCTAATACAAGGAGTCATTGAATGCATTTTTCAACTAAACAGCAGATTTGGGGTTTGATTGGCTGGCTCGGTATTACCTTTATCGCAGCAGCAGTGGGGGCGGCAGCCACGGTTGATGCGCCTAGCTTTTATCAAGCACTGAATCTGCCCAGTTGGGCACCTGCCAGTTCTGTGTTTGCACCCGTTTGGACGCTTCTTTATTTAATGATGGGCATTGCCGCGTGGTTAGTTTGGCGACAAGCAGGCTTTAATAATGCCCGCACTGCGTTAACCTTATACATTATGCAGTTGATTTTTAATGCTTTATGGTCGTGGACTTTCTTTGCATGGCATCAAGGCAGCTTTTCTTTCATGGTAATTGTGTTTTTATGGTTATTGGTCACTGCCACGCTGTATCAATTTTGGAAAATCAATCGCAGCGCAGGCGTGTTATTAATGCCTTATTTGCTGTGGCTTACTTATGCAGGCGCACTAAATTTAGTGGTATGGCAGATGAACCCTAGTTTATTAGGTAACTAATCAATATATGCAATTTTATTAAACCGCTGTGCATCAATTTTCAGCATTAGCTTACTGAACATTAAATTAAATTATGCGTCTAATTGCGTTAGTCTAAAACTATAGACCTTGAGTGTATTAAACAGGATCAGTCTTTTGACTTCCTCCCCTTCCCTTAGGAAGGGGATTCCTAATTCATCGACAACTGGATAAAGACACCGAAATGCCGTTATCACTAACATTGTCTCCAAAGGCTAACACCGTGAGTCCCACGGCTAAAATGTTACGCGCTGCATTAACGTCACGGTCATGGGTTGTACCACATTCAGGACATTCCCACGACCGCACGTCCAGCGGTAATTTGTCTTTAACGAACCCACAACAGGAACAGCGTTTGCTGGAGGGGAAGAACCGTCCAATTTCAACGTATGTCCTACCATCCCAACCAGACTTATATTCAAGCTGTCGGGTGAACTCACCCCAGCTTGCATCCGCGATGTGCTTGGCTAGTTTCGGGTTCTTAATCATGTTCTTCACAGCAAGGTTTTCAGCACAGATCACTTGGTTCTCGTTAACTAATCTGCGGGACAACTTGTGCAAGTTATCCGAACGGCAATCGGCAATTTTCGCGTGAATACGGGCTACCTTGTGCTTGGCTTTCAACCGATTCTTGCTACCAAGTTTCTTTTTAGCAAGACTACGCTGGTACTTCGCAAGTTTAGCTGCATAGTTGGCGGTATGGCGGGGATTGCCGGACTTAAAACCGTCAGAAGTGACGAACAAATCCTTGATACCCACGTCAATGCCGATCTTTTTGTCAGTGATCGGCAACAGCGTAGGCTCAAACTCACACAGGCAAGACACGAAGTAGCGTCCTGCTGGGTCTTTGGAAACGGTGACGGTCGTGGGCTCAGAGGGAAGCTCTCTGCTCCAACGAACGTTCAGCGGCATATCACACTTCGCCAGTTTCAGTTCGCCGTTTTTAAAGGTAAAAGCGCGGTAAGTGAACTCAGCCGACTGGCGGTGTTTCTTGGATTTAAAGGTGGGGTATTTTGCCCGTCCTTCAAAGAAGTTCTTGAACGCGGTTTGCTGGTTTCGCAAGCATTGTTGCAGCGGAACACTGGAAACGTCGTTCAGAAAGGCAAGCTCGGGCAACTGCTTGATCTCGGTCAGCTTGGCGTTTGCGCCAATATAGTTGACCTTGGTTTGTGCCTGATAGTAGGCATCGGTGCGGTAACGCAAGATGCTGTTATAGACAAAACGCACGCATCCGAATGTCTGAGCCAACAGCGTTTCTTGCTGCGGGTCAGGATAGAACCGGAATTGGTAGGCGCGTTTAACTTTCATGTTTTACATGATGAAGTAGACGCATGTGAAGCTCAACAACAAAAGATAGCCAACCTATAGGAGACCGCGAGAACAGGGTCGGCTAACGCCGACGCGCTATCCCTCCCCGACCTAAAGGACGGGGTTTCTCGCGCAAGACTGATGAAAACGCAATTGATTAGCACAATAGCTTTGTTGGCAACTCTGGTCGGTTGTGCAGAAGTGCCGCCACAAGCCGCCTTACAGCACGAAATGGTGGGTGTGGCGGGCAAATCGCCGATGTTTACCAATGGTTATGGGGACGGTTGCCAAAGTGGTTTATCGGCAGCCGGGGATACACGCTTTGCTTATGCTAAAGATACTCGTGTGGCAAATAATGCTGAGTATAAAATGGGGTGGGATGATGGCTTTAGAATCTGTCAATCCCGCCAAGAACAACGCAATAATGCTATGAATAGCATGAACAACCGTGTGGATTATGGGTTCTACGGTTATCGGGGGGTCCCACGTCATCATCATAGACATTCTGGCGGCAGTGTGAGTATTGGCGTTCGTCTTTAAAGCTTTAACTAAGCTATTTAGAGGGGCTAGATGCGGTTTAGCCCCTATTTATTAGGGTTTGCTTAAAAAGCCGATACCCAGCATTACTAAGGCAATGCCTAATAAATGATATAAGCCAAACGGTTCATCTAGCCAAATAATGGCTAAACTAATGGTAATAATCGGTCCTAATGTACCCATAATGCTGGTACGTGCCGCGCCAATCCGTGCAATGGCTTCTGTCATCATAAAACTGGGCAATACGGTGCTAAAGATTGCCAATAATAAAGCGTAAAGAAGCGCCGCGTTGTTAACATGTAACCCATTAATATTGTGGGTTAAGACAAAATGCAGAATTACAAACACGGTTGAGCTTAACATAGCAATGCTAGTGAATAAGCGACTACCCAAGCGATTAATTAACGCTTTGCTGTATACCACATAGAATGCAAATAATAAGGCAGATAACACCACTAAACTAATGCCTAAACTGGCGTTGTGACTATTTACTTTTGCTTCATGAGCATACAACACTATGACACCGCTATAAGTTAGTGCTAAGGCGATCACAATTTGTTTACTAATTTTTTCTTTTAGTAATAGCGCGCCTAATAAGGTAGTCATAATCGGGTAAGTGTATAAAGTCATGCGTTCTAATTGGGCAGAAATATAATTTAAGCCCTCTAAATCCAACCATGACGATAAATAATAGCCAAGAAAGCCTAAGGCAATAATGCGCTGGTATTCGATTTTGCTAGGTTTAACACACTCCGGTTTAGCCCATAACCAAATTAAAATAAAGAGATAAAAAGGGGCAGCGAATAACATACGCAATAGTAATAAGGTGGCAGTGTCAACGCCTTGTGTATACGCCAGCTTTACAAAAATAGATTTTAGGGCAAATAAACTTGTGCCGCCTGCGGCTAATAAAAAGCCCATTTTAAACGGTTGTACCGTTGGTGTGGAAGCTAAGATGGTATCCCGCATAGTTTTCTCCAAACATATACTGCGGGAATCAAGACATTAGCTAACGGTTTTCCCGCAGCTAATTAAACAAACCAAAACTAGCCGCAACGCTTAGGTAATAAGCGCTTTAGCCAACGAATTGAAGTACTGTGTCGTGTCAGTGTTTGCATAGTGGGCATTACTATACGCGAAATTCGGTGCTTTGCTAGTTGATAACCATAAAAAAACCAGCACTCTGCTTAGCAAAGCGCCGGTTAGCTTGGGGCGTGGTTAATTATTGAAACACGTCTTTGGTGAAATTGTTGTACCAACTGTAAGCATAGCTGGCATCAAATAAGCGATCTTGAGCGGTTGCAGTTAGTGAAGAGTTACCGCCACTGCCTGCGATACCTTCAACGATTTTGCCGTCATCGGATAAGCGATAGACCCCCACGACTGAAATGGCATAATCTTTACCGACCAAACTGTAACAGCCATTGGAGAAAGCAGGGCTTTCAACTTCTTGTCCTTTTAATAAAGCATAAATAGCGGCGGCGCAGACTTTGGCTTCGGAGTTGGCAGCGAATCCGGATTTAGGTAAGGAATCCGCCATGCAAGCATCCCCAATCACATGCACTTTCGCGTGACGGGTAGATTCAAACGTCAATTTATTGACAGGACACCAGCCCGTGCTATCCACTAAATCTGCATCAAACGCTAGCTTACCTGCTTTTTGTGGCGGAATAATATTTAAAACCGCCGCTTGGATTTGATCACCAAATTCTGTGGTAACGGTTTTAGAAGCAACATCTACCTCCACAACCCCCGAAGCTTGTTCGCCAGAATGCCATTCTAATAACGCATTATTGGTTTTATAGCCATAGAGCTCTGTCCACGCTTGTTCAAACAAGGCTTGTTTAGTAAAGCTGGGTTTGGGGTCAAGTACGATAACCTTAGAATTAGGTTTATGTTGCTTTAAGTAGTACGCAATTTGGCTAGCACGTTCATACGGTGCCGGTGGGCAGCGATAAGGATTCGGCGGTGCAGCTACTACCACTGTGCCACCATTGGGCATTGCTTGTAATTGATTGCGCAATAAGGTGGTTTGCGAACCCGCTTTCCATGCGTGTGGCACGCTTTCAATAGCTGCTTCGCTATAACCTGTAATACGTTCGTAATGAAAATCCACACCGGGTGAGACAACGCAGCGATCATAGGGGTAGCTGCTGCCGCTTTTAGTAATGACTAATTGGCTGTCGTAATTAACGGCGGTAACTTCATCAATGACAACATTAATCCCTTGTTTTTTCAACGCATCGTAATTGAATTGCAGGGATTCCAAGGTGCGCTCACCAATTAACACCTCATTGCTCATATAACAGGTGGTGTAAATGGCATTTTTTTCAATCAGCGTTATATCCAATAGGCTGTCTAAACGCCGTAAGTATTTCGCAAGGGTTGCGCCACCTGTACCACCGCCAATCACCACGACGCGTTGTCCGGCAGCGCCGACAATGGCGGGAAAGCCAACACTGCTTAAGGCCGTGCCTGCGAGCAATGTTTTTAAAAAGCGTCTACGATTTATCGTGTGCATATACTGCCCTCTTAACCGATTAAACCGGGCAGTGGCCCAGGATTGCTGTCTTGTGTGCCAAAGCGGTTAATGGGTAAGCCCATAAACTGCGCAATGGATACCAGTATTTTATTATGCGCTGTGCCATTAAAACGTAAACTGCGCCCGCCACTAATACCGGCATTATGCCCACCTGCAATAATAAACGGCATATCCGCATGATTATGCCAACCACCATTGGCTAAATCGCTGCCCACAAAAATAACGGTATTATCTAATAGCGTGCCATTGCCTTCCGGTACACTTGCCAATTGTTGAATCAATTTAGCCAATTGCGCGGTATACCAAGCTTTAATTTTAATAAAGTCTTCACCGCCTGAATGCGAGGCTTGATGGCAGGTTTGACCGCTACCCGATTCGCTAATAATCGCTTCATTAACCGCGTGTCCCCATGTCAGCGTTACTACTCGGGTTAAATCGCAAGCCAAGGCGTGTACGGCTATATCCATTTGTAAACCGCTAATGATGCCCATTTTACTGGCATCGCGATATTCGGGATTGCTCCAGAAGCCGGTACGCGTGACTTGAAAACCCGTGGGGTTAAAGTTCCACGCGGCGCACGCACCGGTGTTGGCATTGAGCTTTTGTTCCAACTCACGTACTGATTCTACGTGTGTATCCAACTTGGCTTTTTCAACACTGCCTAACTTGGTGCGTAAGGCGTTTAATTCAGCTAAAGAGCTATCCAACACACTAGCACGGCGTTGTGCTAGGAAATTATTACTGGCATTCGCGCCAAATAACGAGGCAAATGCTGCTAAAGGATTGGGTTCAGGCGCAACCCGTAACCCATTATTATCAAAGGTAATGCCAGCACTATCCCACACTGGCACAATATTTAAATTGAGGTGGGGGCGAATGGTTTGGGTTTTAAAGGCTTGCCCCAAATAATAATCAAGGCTAACGGCTTTATCACTGGCTCGCCCATCTGCGCCGGTTAAGAGCTTTAACACACCACCTTCATGGGTTGAGCCTGCGCCCAACATATCCACCCCACTTAAAAATACACAGTGTTGCCGCACGGCTTCTAAAGGGGCAGTCATGGGTGGCAAGGTAAAATTAGTACCTGTGCCTTGTGCATGCCAGTTTTCAGGGCGCATGCCGTCTGGAAAGTAGACAAAAATAGCGCGGCGTGGGCTTTCACCTGCATAAGCCATACTGGCATAAGGTAATACCGCGCTACCAAGACCTGCGGCTGCTAGCCATTTTAAGAACTGACGCCGTTGTTGCATGATCGTCATGGCATCCTCCGCTTATTGCGCCCGGCGCAAGGTAAAGTTAGGGGTATTCACAATGCTAAGTAATAAGGTTTGCAGGTTATAGCCGCTGGCTTCGTAGGTATCCAAATAGCTATTCAATGCACAACTATCTGCCGTTGTCTCGCGCCGCCCTGTTGCATACCGATAATACTGTTTACCTAAACAACGAGCCGCTGTAGGGCTATCTGCCACAATATTGCTTAATTGGCTTAAATTACTAACCGGTTGCTGTTCACTCGGCGTATAAGTTTCCAGTCCGCGTAAGATACCCGCCGCATCAATCAAGCTACCGTTTTCAGTTAGGCGGAATTGACCAGAACCGTCGTAGTTCTCAAAGTTAAAGCCAGGCCCGTCTAAATATTGGTGGCAGCTAAAGCAGCTTGTGCCGGAATTGCTATGGAATACAAAGCGTTCACGCGTCGTCATATTGGGGTCTGGATCGGGCGCTTGCACCACCCCCATATTGGCGGGTTCGGGCAAGTCATGACACAACACACGTTCAAAGAAGAAGCGACCGCGTTTAAACGGATGCGATTCATTACTATTGGCATAACGCGCTAACACTGCACCTAAGGTTAAGACACCGTGCCGTGAGCCATCGGTGACAGGCGCTTTCACAAAGTTATTATCCATAACGCCACTAATGTTATAGAAATCTGCTAGGGTTTTATTCGCTAACACATAATCGGCGGCATATAACTCGCGGAAACCTTGCGTTGAGTCAAAGGCGACAAAGTTAAAGAAGTTGATTAACTCTTGCGACATTGCCATGCGTACCGCATCGGTATAAGCCGGGTAGACGCTGCTATCTTTAGCCGGTAAGAAGTAAGGGTTGGTTTTCAATAACCATTGCCCAACGAAGTTACCCACTTGTTGACGGCTACGGGCAGCGGCTAATAAGCGTGAAGCTTGAGTAATGCGTTGTTGCGGCGTATCCAATGCGTTTTGTGCCGCTGCTTGGAATAAGGCATCGTCTGGCATACTGCCCCAGAATAAATAGGACAGGCTACTAGCAACCTCATAAGGGCTTAGCTTATACGTACCATCGGCTTGTAACTCACCCAATTCAGAACGATATAAGAAGTTAGGCGACATTAAGAAGCGCATTACGGCGGTTTCGACTGCATCTTTGAAGGTTACACCGGCAGTTGTGCCACTGAATGCACTGGCGTACTGGTCGACTTCAGTCGTGGTTAATGGACGTCTAAAGGCACGTTTGCCAAAGCTTTGTACAAATTGGCGACCACAAGCGGCATCTTGTTGGGTACAAGGTAAGATTTTTTCCCAGCTTTGTAACACAGCTTGTGAAGCTAATTGCTCGGCTTGCGTCATATAAGCTTCTAAACGTAAGCTAGTAATCTGGTTTTGCTCTACGTTATTGTCAAAACCATCTACGCGATTTTCTTCTGGCAACTTGTGTAATAAATCCAGTTGCAACCCTAACAAATCGTTAACCGTATTTTGATATTCCTGACGGGTGAGCAACCGCAGGCTACGGGTAGCAGCGGGGGGCATATCTGCACAAGTTTGATTCGTATTATTGTTAGCACCATTAGCATTAGGTACAAGATTATCAATAATGTATTGGGCAATAGCAGTCGCACAACTATTAGAACAAGCTCCCAGATTGCCCGGTGGCATCGTGTCATGAATCAACTTACTTAATTCGGCTAATTGACTGCTGCTGTATTTTGTTAACGGTAGATTGGTGAAGCCACCTTTACCGTCTGCACCGTGACAGCTTGCACAACCTTGTCGCTGATATTGGCTCTGACCGTAAATTAATGTCGTTTGTAAACTAGCGCTAGCAGAACTACTGGTGCTTGTACCTGCTGCATTAAAGGCACTGACGCGATAATCATAACTCTGCCCCATTGCTACACTGCTATCCGTGTAGGTTTTAAGATTACTTGCTACCTCGGCTAACAAACTCCAATCTGCATCACTGCTATTACTGAGGCGGCGTTCTACTTTAAAGCCCGTTTCATTCGCACTATTGTCTTGCCAGTTTAAATTGACCTTACTGTTGTCCACCACTGTAGCGCTGAAATTCGAGGGCGCGCTCGGGCTAACATTAGTGTTGGTATTTCCGTCAATGATATTGCCAGAATTATTATTCCCACCGTTGTTGGATGTGCCGCCTGCTTTAGCCGTTGCATCTGCGGCGTAGTACTGTGCCAATGCCCATAAAATATCTTCGCCTTGTTGTGCTTTTAAATCCGTTAACTGATGTGCCATTTCGGTGGGAACATTGCTACTACGCCCAAGGTAATAATCTTCTAAGGTTGCGTGTAAGTAAGTGGCCCATTGACCGTCTAATAAGGTACGTGTCAAGGTTGCGTCATTGCCTGTGCCGGTATGACAGAATGCGCAATTGGTTTCATGCACTGCTTTGCCACGCGCAACTAAAGCCGGAATGGTGCTCTGTGTAGCGGCTTTATAGGGTAATTTGGCTAGGTAATCCGCCATACGTTCTATTTGCGTATCGGTATAACCTTTTGCAATACGTGCCATGACACTAGATGCGCGTGTACCACTGCGATAAGCCTGCATCGTACGCACCAGATAGGTTTTATTTAAACCCGCAATACTAGGAATACTGGAACCCGAACTATAACCATCCGTACCGTGGCAAGTCGCGCAGTTGTTTACCAACATAGCCGCTCGAATATCTGTGCGATCTTGGCGTTTGCCGGAAACAATTTCGGTATAGGCAGAAGCACCAGCGTCATTAATGGCTTTGAGCCGATAATCGTAAGCCGTCGCAATTACTAAACTGCTATCACGATACGTTGTGCTATTGCTATCAAGATTTGCTAAGTTTAGCCAACTACCATTATTAGCACGTCGTTCTAACACGAACTTAGTTTCATTTTTGCTGTTATCTGTCCATGTCAAATCCACATACGTATTATCAACTAATTTGAGTACCAAATTGCTGGGAGCTTTAGGTGGGTAGACTAAACTCTCGGCTTGACCCGTACAGCGTGTGCCATTCACTGCAACATCAATCGGAATCAGATTTAAACCAGTGTGTGAGGCATTAAAACCAAAGGCAATGCTACCGTTTAAAGCGATAATTTTGTTGTAATCAAGGTTTTTAACCAACACTTTGTCATCGGTTTGGGTAAATTGACCGTTCCAACCTTGGGTAACTTTTTGTTCAGTCGGCATAGTCCAAGTGGTTTGCCAACCATTCCACGCTGCCCCTGTATTTTTAATTTCGACAGTGCCAGTGAAACCGTTATCCCACTGATTTTGAATGAGATATTTAACACTGCAAGCTGGTGGCGGCGGTGGCGGTGGGTCTACTTGTCCCGTGCATTTAACGCCATTAACGCTAATATTGCCCGGGGCATTATTTAAACCGATATGCGAAGCATTAAAGCCAAATTGTAATTGGCTAGCAGCGGCAATGGTACGATTCCAATCGGCGGGGGCGACAGTAATTTTATTATTGGTTTGTTGATATTGTCCGTTCCAAAAACCTGTGATTTTTTGTTCATTTGGCATATCCCAAGTAACCGTCCAGTTACTCAAGGCATCGCCAGTATTTTTGATTTTGACATCCGCCGTAAAGCCAGTATCCCAAGTATTAGTAACGCTGTAGCTGACATCACATGCGACCACGGCTGGCTTAGGTGCGGGGGCATTACCTTCGCATAATACGCCATTCACGCTAACATTGCTGGGAAGCGCATTGACGCCCGTATGAGAACCATTAAAACCAAATTGCACATTCGCATTTTTGCTAACGCTAGCGTTCCAGCTTAGATTTTTGACGGTGACAGCGTTTGCAGTTTGGCTATGTGCGCCATTCCACAAACCGGTAATTTGCTGCTGATTCGGCATAGTCCATGTGGCTTGCCAACTGCTCCACGGGTCGCCAGTATTGGTGAGAGTGACATTCGCAGTGAAACCATTATTCCATTGACTAGCGATGCTATAGCTAACTTTACAACTGTTAGCCGCCATTGCTTCCGTGTGGAATGATGCTAAGCCAATGCTTAACAATGCATATATTAGAAATTGTATATAAGAACGCTTTGCCAATGCACAAGCTAAGCCATGCGGTAACATGCTTATCATATAAGTCCCTCGCTACTAATATGGCTTCGCATAATCCATATTTATTACAAAAGTGTAATCATAGGCATCAAAACTTTCAATCAAAAATGCAGCAAATTTTAAAATTAATGCAAAAGAATTTTTGAGGGTTGCTAGGGGTATCTTTCTGAACGGTTGACTTTATCTGATCAGTTGATCTGATTTTATGGAAATTTACACAATTGCTATGGTAAATAGTTGCGCTAAATTATAAGCTGTATTAATTAGAAAAAGCCAAACCAGTGTCGAGGGAGTCATGGCTATACAAACAAGTTGGCGAAAAATAGTGCTTAATAGCTTGTTTTCACTATTTTTATTTATGACTTGTGTATCCGCACAAGTATCCGCAGAGGATTTCTCTAGCCACGCGTATGCCTTATATCCGACGGCTAGTACGCTCGACAGAATCAGTCCTTTACAGCGTATTTCACTGCAAGACCTAACGACGCAAGCTGCTTATACCCAAGCTGTTAACGAAGCCTTAGCGGCTACGCGTAGTATGCCAACCGGGCATAAAGCCTTACTCAATCTCGACTTGGATTTTCTACAAATTGCCCAAAGCACTAGCTTATATACCGATGCCCAAGGCAAGCCGTTAGTGGTAAATACCGTTGATAACAGCACCTTGCCAGATCATGGCATTTGGTTAGATAAAGCGGTGACGGTAGTTGCGGCGCGAGTAGCTGAATTTTTCAGACAATACAAAGCGGCGGGCGGAATGGTTGACTTCGTAAGCCTTGATTATCGAGGCTTGGCATTAACCGCTAATGACATAAAAGCCGCCGGAGAAGCGTCCGGCAATTTAAGCAGTTACTTACAGGCGATTCAAGCGGATAGTCGTTTTGCAAGTATTCAGAACAATTTAGGTTTTAGCGATCTCAGTACGATGTATGCAGGCGATGTGCAAGCCTTGCAACGTCAACAAACGTGGAATGCAGTAATGCAAGCACGGGTTGCCACTTATTTACATCAAGCGTTTTATACGCCCTTGCAAACTCATTTCCGTAATGTGCAAGTTTCTGAGCGTGAGCAAGCTTATTATTCTAATGCTTTTCCCAGTGCCATCCCGGGCGAAAATACCAAAGCCAGCACAATGGTCGGTACAGGGCAAAATAAACAATTAACGGGTATTCTGCCAAGCACGGGCATTGTGGTGAATAATAAAACCTACGCAGCCACGCCTTTTAATGCCTTACGTTATGAAGTGAATCGGGTACGCAGTTCAGCTATTGCTGTAAATAAACCGATTTATCCGACCGTTTTTAGTAAAACAAAAATACCTGCTAGTACGGGTTATACCACTTTATTAGCAAATAATGATCTTTACCAAGAAATGCTCCTGCATGCGGCGCTAACAGGCTCACGCAAATATATTTATTTAAATACGCAAACTGCCAGCACGGATGATGCGTTATTAAATAATGCCTTAACTGAATTCGATCAACAGGTTGGCACAAGCACAGTATTAACCCGTTTAGCAGATAACGGAGCAGATTGGGATCAACCGTATATTTTAACTGCTGCTTTAAGTGGTACAAGCAAAGTATGGCGTTTTACGCCCGAGCTAACGGCTAATAAAACCTTGAGTGCAACTTTACTCAATGCTTATCCAGCCCAGTTTGCTTTAAATAATGGTTTAAAACTAACAATTCCTAACGCCAAAGTTCAAACTTTGGCGAAACCGATTTCTAGTCAAGGATTTTGGTTAAAAGAAGAAGTTAGTAGCAATATTATAAAATGTGCTGCACCGTCGGTAAATCAGACCTGTACTACCTATTACCCTTCAAGCGATTTAACACAGCAAGCGGCTTTAATAGCTGAACAACCGGCTGTCTTTAATGATACGGGTACATTATCTCCCTTATTTGTGAAGAATTGGGGTTACGGCGGCGCGGATATTAGTGCAAAAACAGATGGTTTTTCGGTGGTTTATCAAGCCAATTTAAACCTGCTAGGTGGCAATTATAATTTTACACTGAGAGCTGATGATTCTGCGCAAGTTTGGATTGATGATCAACTGGTATTAGACGGCTCAACTAATACCGCTATTAATGCACGTACCCTAAGTAAAGAGCTTAATTTAACGCCGGGTTCACATAATATTCGTTTGCAATATACTGATATTAGTGCTGCCGCAGCGGTCGATTTATCGTTTAAACGCCTGACTTGTAGTACCAGTACCACCAAAACCTGCTTAACGTATATTGATAAAAGCGGTAATACACTTATTACGGAATTGCCTTTAATACAAACCAGTAATTCACTGAACTTCGATTTTAATAAGTTTAGCTTCCCAAGCAATGTTAATACTGAAAAAGGTTTATTGATGCGTTGGGATGGGGTAATTGATATTAAAAAAGCAGGTAATTATGCATTTGAAATTAAACACGGTTTAGGTGCATTAAATATCTGGATTGATGGGCAATTGCTTTATAATAATAACGGTTATAGTGCCAATATTCTGACACAAGCTTTGCAGAATTTAACCGTGGGTGCGCATCAAATTCGTGTTGAACTAAAAGCCGTGCCGGGTAGTTATTTAAATATTAATTGGTTATTAGCCTTAAACAACTGTAGCGTTGTTCCACAAGGCTCATTCTGTGCCGAATTCTTTGATAATCCGAATTTAACACCACCTGCAAAACGTTTTCAGGCAAGCCCTGCTATTGATTTCGATTGGGGCAGTAATGCACCTATGTCCGGTAATAATTTCCCAACTGATAAGTTTTCAGTGCGTTGGTTAGGCGATTTTGAGTTTGCCGCCGGTAATTATACTTTCACTACTACCAGTGATGATGGGGTCAGAGTTTGGGTTGATGAACAAATTGTGATTGATGCGTGGAAAGATCAATGGAATGCAGTCAATAAACAAGGGATTAAACTCGCGGCGGGTAAGCATCGTATTAAAATGGAGTATTACGATAATACCAATGGGGCTTTGGCTAAATTAGCTTGGAAAAAAGTCGGCGATGGTTGTATCAGTATTCCGGATAATCAATATTGTGCAGAATATTATGCAAATACGGCATTTGCAGATGAACCTTTAAAAGTGGCTAATACCGATAAAATTGATTTTGCATGGCAAGACACTGCGCCTATTACTGAAAGTCCAGCGGATAAATTCTCAATTCGTTGGCAAGGGAATTTCGATTTTAATGCTGATAAATATCGTTTTATTGCGCAAGTCGATGACGGTGTTCGGGTTTGGGTCGATAACCAGTTAGTCATTGATCAATGGGCAGGCAAAGCTAACCAAGAATATACCGCTGATATTGTGCTAACCGCAGGCAAACATTTAGTTAAAGTTGAATATAAAGAGGAATACGGTTGGGCATCCGCTCGTGTGAATTGGGAACAAATGCGCGAATGTAGCGGTATTCCCGATAATAGTTTTTGTGGCGAGTTTTTCGATAGCGATAAATTAGGGGGTGCGGTAATTCGTACTCAAGCCGCCGCTGCCATTGATTTTGATTGGGCAGATAAACGACCGATGCAAGGTTTAAAAGCGGATAAGTTTACAGCGCGTTGGCAGGGTAAATTTGATTTTAATGCCGGTTATTATCGTTTTACGGGTGAAGCGGACGATGGCATTAAAGTTTGGGTAGATGATGTATTAGTCATTGACCATTGGGCACTGGATTGGCAATGGCAAGGTAAAGTACAAGCTGTGCCTTATATTCCACAGGGTAAACATATGGTGAAAGTGGAATATTTGGAAAATTATAGCTCGGCTAAATTAAAGTTAAATTGGCAGGAGGTACAAGGCTGTGCCAGCACACCGGAAAATCGGTTTTGTTTAGAGTTATATAATAATAAAGATTTTTCGGGCTTTATTCGCCAATTACAGCCAGTTGATAGTATTAATGTAGATTGGGGTGAAAATCAGCCTGATCCCTTAGTGAATAAAGACAATTTTGCAGCACGTTGGACAGGTAAATATCAGTTTACGGCAGGGACCTATCGTTTTGTGACGGATACAGATCAAGGCGTGGTGTTGTATATTGACGGTCAAAAAGTTATTGACCAATGGACACAACAAAATAATAAGCAGCAAAAAATTATAAAACTCAACGAAGGTTGGCATACGCTTAAAATGGAAACCTTCGATTCATGGTCAACGGCTAAAGCTAAATTAACTTGGGAGCAGTTACCCGATTGTAGTACAGCCCCTGAAAATCAATTCTGCGCAGAATATTATGCAACTAAGGATTTAACCGGTGATTTAGCCAATATTCAATTAGCCGATAAAATTGATTTTGATTGGACAGGCAATGCACCGAGTAACTTTGTACCTAAAGACAATTTTTCGGTTCGTTGGGTGGGTAAATTCCAATTTGACGCGGGTTTGTATCGCTTTGTAACTGATGCAGATAATGCTATTAAAGTTTGGGTTGATGACGAAGTATTGATTGATGCGTGGAATCCGCAATGGCCTTGGTATGCTAAACAACGTCGTTTAAAACAATTAAGTGCGGGTTTGCATACGATTAAAGTCGAATACCGTGAAGAATGGGGTAATGCTAAGGCTAAATTAGCTTGGGAGGGTGTACCTGATTGTAAGACGGAAATCCCAACCGGGAAGTTCTGCGGAAGCTTCTTTAATTCCAAAGATTTAAGCGGTGAAGTAGCGGATAATCGCTACGATGACAAAATCAATTTTGACTGGGCGAGTGCAGCCCCACAAGACGGCGTGAATACTGATTTCTCGGCACGTTGGCAAGGTAAAATGGATTTTGCGGAAGGCGAGTATACCTTTAGTACCAAGGTCGACGATGGCTTTAGATTATGGGTAGACGGTAATGTGGTGATCGATTCATGGAAGCCGCAAGCCGCAACACTTTACAGCAAACGTATCTTCTTAAGCGGCGGTTTACATACCTTAAAAGCCGAATATTACGATGCAGGCGGTTTAGCGGTTGCTCAATTAAATTGGAAATCTGAGCAATTAAGCGAACCGCAAATCCCTAGCAATTTGCGCACAGCTAGCTTAGTGCAAGATAAAGTCGTACTAACTTGGGATGCGCAACCCATTGTAAGTCAATATAAGGTATATAAAGCGGGTAAGCTGCTAAGCCAAGTGAGTAGCAATACAATTACCGATTTACAAGTTAGTGCTACTCAGACTTATAACTATACGGTTACAGCGGTATGGCCGAATGGGCGTGAATCACGTCCGGCTGTTTTAAGCGTGACAGTGCCCGATACTCAAGCGCCTAAACCTCCAACTAAGCTGAGTGTACAAGCGATAGCACCGACCTCGGTTACCTTAGTCTGGACGGGCGCAAGCGATAATATTGCGATTAAAAACTATCAAGTGTGGCGGGATGGCGTACAAATTGCCGAAACCAGTGATGCAGGTTTTGTCGATAATACCTTAAGCAGCACGGGAAAATACTTGTATAGCGTGAAAGCGGTCGATACCTCAAATAATGTGTCGCTAGCTTCTGCAGGGTTAAGTGTCACTACCAAAGATGGCATTGGGCCAACTGTACCCACCGGTTTACAAGCTGCTGTACTTAATCCTACACAAATTGCCTTAACATGGGACAGTGCAACCGATAATGTAGGGGTTGCACAATATCGAATTGTGCGGAATGGCACGCAAATTGGTATTAGTAAACAAACCAGCTTTACTGATAAAACGGTTAAAGAAAACACCCAATACAGTTATCAAGTTCGGGCAGCGGATGCGGCGGGCAATGTTTCTGCGCCTTCCTTAGCGGTGCAGACCATTAGTGGAGATGCGACTGCTCCCAGTGCACCGACGGATTTAGCTGCTAGCATTACACCTAATCAGCAAGTGAAATTAACTTGGTCAGCAGCGATTGATAACAAAGGTGTGAGCCAATATCGGATTATACGGGATGGACGTTTATTAGCGATTACCGCATTTTTGGCTTATACCGATACTGCTGCCAAAGTGGGACAAACTTACACCTATGTTGTGAAAGCGGTTGATGCGGCGAATAATGCATCGTTAGATAGTAATGCGATTAGCATTACGCCTACGGGTATTTGTGAAACCACACAACTGTATTACAAGCAAAGCGTTGAAGGCACGATGAACACCTGTGCGACCTGCCATATTGCAGGGGGGATGGGGCAAAATAGCCGCTTTATCTTATCTAATGCACCAGAGAGTAGTTTGCGTAATCTAGGTGCAATCAGCAATCTTAACCAGTTGTTAGGTAAGCAAATTTTCTTAGATAAAGCATCCGGTACATTAACGCACGGTGGTGGCACTGTTATTAGTAAAACCTCTGGCGAGTATGCGGCGTTTGCTAAGTTACTGGATCAATTAAAAACACCCGGACAATGCACGGATGTGGTGGATGCAAATGAGCCGTTATTGACCCAATCATTAGTTGCTAACTGTATGAGCTGTCACGGGAGTAATGGTGCAAGTACTGGTCCCGCAACTCCAAGTTTGGGTGGTTTAAGCAAAGCCTATTTGACGCAGGTTTTAACTGATTATCAAACAGGTAAACGTGCGTCTAGTGTTATGGATCGGATTGCTAAGGGTTATACTGCCGATGAAATTACGCGTATTGCTGACTTCTTTGCGCAACAACCCTTTAGTGCCGGTCAACAAACCACCGATAGTGCGCAAGTGACGCAAGGTCATACGCTACATAACCAATATTGCGCCAGTTGCCATACTAGTGGTGGAAAAGATGTGAGCCGTACAGGTTCACGTTTAGCAGGGCAATGGAAGCCTTATATGCAACGTACCTTATTGGATTACGCGCTGAATCGCAGCCAAACCAATGCAGAAATGGCACAGGCGATTAAAACGGTTTACCAATTACAAGGTAAAAATGGTTTAAGTGCACTAACCGAGTATTACGCTAGCCAATCCACGGATACCAATGCGCCAACGCCACCCAGCGAATTAGTCGCAGAATCACACTCACCAACCAGCGTTACCTTGACGTGGATGGATTCAGACGATGATTGGGGTGTGTTGTATTACGATATTTATCGGGATGGCGTTTGGATTGGTCGCACCCGCTTCAATACGTATACCGATTTAGGTTTAAAAGCGGGGAATTATCGCTATACCGTGGTTGCTGTAGATACCTTTGGTAATCGTTCAGTGGTGAGCAATGAATCCAGTGCGGTATTAAGTGCAGAGGAAAGTACGCCTAATGGTGTGCAATTGCTGAGTTATCCAGATACCTTACGTAAGGCGGCTTTGATATTGCTGAATCGTTTGCCCACTCCAGCGGAATTGAATGTGGCTAAAACCGAAGAAACCTTCCGTAGTACCTTGCGCACGATGTTAGATAGCAAAGGCGCGTTAGATCAATTTGTCTATCGAGCGGGTCATGAAAGTTTCTTAAGTGGTGGCGCTGAATGGATTGGTAACACAAGAGGGTTATCAAGTGCAGATTTCCCAGCGCTTAATACACTAACGGATGCTGAAAAAGCGGCAGCTAATGATGCAGTAAGACGCGAGCCGGTGTATTTACTGCAATATTTGGTGGGTAATGATAAACCGTGGACAGAAGCGTTAACGGCGAATTATACGGTAATGAATCCACAATTAGCGAAGGCGACAGGCGCAACCCCCGTGAGCGGCGCGTTTACCGATGCTACAAATGCCAAAGAGTTTAAACCCGTGCGTATTCCACAAGTATCGGCGCGCTATCCGGGAAAAGCCTTTGCGCATGCAGGCGTTCTCAGTACTAATTCATGGTTATCTCGTTTCCCAACCACGGATACCAACCGCAATCGTCATCGGGCTGCGAAGGTGTATAAACAATTCTTAGGCGTGGATATTGAAGCTTTAGCGCAACGCCCGTTGGATGACAGTAAAAACGGCAATTACTTAGTGCCAACGATGGAAAATCCTAACTGTATGGTTTGCCATACAGTCATGGAACCGGTTGCTGGTGCATTCCGCGATTGGGGTAATAATAGCCGTTATTTACAGAACTTTGATGGCAGCAAAGGTGATAAAGATTCGTTAGCTTGGGTATATAAAAGCAGCAGTTATCTACTGGATAAAAACGGTCAGCCTTGGTATCACATGGGGGATACATGGTATCGCGATATGTTCCCCACTGGCTTTAATAACCGTACCGCACCCGGTGGTTATGGGGCTTATAGCGGCGTGACATGGACTACTTCTAATAATCTGCTGAAGAATTCTTCTGCCGAGTCGGGTAATACGGGCTGGATAGTCAATAAAGGCTTAATCGAGTCTGTCAATAAAACTAGCTGTGCGCGTGCACCTGCGCCGCGTGATCCTAAAAATGGTAAAGCTTTCTATCAAGTGGGTTCATGCAATACCGCACTGAATGAAAGCTTGGCTTGGCAAGATATTGATATTAGTGCGCAGGCGACTAATGTAGATAAAGGTAAAGCCGAAATTGATTACGGTGCTTATTTCTCTGCATTGTATTCACAAGACAAAGCCTCGATTTGGGTGGAATATTTAGATAAAGCGGGCGCAAGTTTAGGTAAATCTACGATATTAACCGATCAAATTTCTTGGAACTGGGCGAATAAAACCGCTACTGCCAAAGTACCTGTGGGTACACGAAAATTACGCTTTACGCTGCAAGGCTTACGCTCAACTCAAACATGGGCAGATAAATATATTGATGCTTATGTAGAAGATTTGTATCTACTGTTACGTACGCCGGATAGCAATGTACTGAATGTCACGGGTAAACAAGATACCTTGCAATGGTTAGGCAGTCAGTTAGTACAAGACCCACGCTTTGCTAAAGGCGGTGTGTATTTCTGGTTCAAACCGCTATTCAAACGCGACCCTATTAAAGCGCCGGTTGATCAAAATGTTGAAGATTATGCCCAACAAATGACGGCTTATAATGCACAAGACGAAATTCTAACACAGTTAGCCAATCGTTTTGCGTATAACCAAGGACATGGTGTTTGGAATGTGAAGGATTTGCTAATTGATATGGTAGCAAGCCCCTTATTCCGTGCGACAGCAGGACAACTAAGCACTGAACAACAACGTACCTTAAGCGATACCGGTTTGGCACGCTTGTTAACCCCTGAAGAACTGTATGCCAAAACCAAAGCGATTATGGGCAGCGATTGGTATTCGTTCCGTCCAGAAAATGCTTGGGGTTCAAGCATGGGCTTGTTCTACGGTGGCTTTGATGGTGGACGTATTCAAGCTAAGCCGAACACTGAAATGAATAGCTTAATGGCGACTGTGCCAGAACGTATGGCAGTTGAATTAAGTTGTAATGCAGTAGCGGATGATTTCCGTTTAGCGGCTGGTTCACGCAAGTTATTCCCCTTTGTGGAAGCAACAGATACGCCCGTTTACGAAGAAGTAGATACCAGTACCTTAAACTTATTGGTGAATCCGGGCGCTGAGGCGGGTTTAGACGGTTGGACGCTTGAATTAGGCACAGCACGGGCGTTAGCTGGGGCTGCGTGGAGTTGTGAAGGGGGTCCGCCGGTTAAAAGCGGTAAAGCCCAATTTAACCCGGGTAGCATGTGCGTCAATACCACTCCTTTAAGTCGCTTGTATCAAACCGCAGATGTAACGGCTTGGGACGAAAGCATTGATAGTGGCGAAGCGAAAGTCTTATTTGGTGCAGCCTTGCGGGGCTGGAGCGTAAATAATGACGAAGCCAGCGTGTATATCAGTTTCCGGGATGCCAGTGATAATGAGTTAGGGCAAAGCCAAGTATTAAGCGGTAAAGAAGGTTATTGGCAAACCCAAATGGCGTATGCGCCGATGCCTGCTAAAACGCGCAGTATTCGCTTCTATATGCAAGGTAAGCGTATTGATACCAGTAGCAATACGAATAACGACTCGTTTGTCGATGATACCTTTATGCGGGTAGTGACGGCACAAAGTGCTTATATGCCAGCGGGTGAAAAACGTATTCGGGCGAATTTACAGTTCTTGCATAAGCAATTCCTGAATGAAAACTTAGCGATTGATGATCCTGAAATTACCCGCAGCTTCGCTTTATTTAGTGATGCGTGGGCAGATCGTAGCAATACCGCCGATACATCTTGTCGCTTGTATTCCAGTTGGGAAGACCCGACCTATACCAAACGCGCTTGGGGTACAGTGATGTTGTATCTCATGACAGATGCACGTTTCTTATACGAATAAGCTTAGGAGGTTAGAGTATGAATCGTCGTGATTTTTTAAAACTCCTAGGCGGTGCAGGTTTAGCCAGCACAGGTTTGGGCAGTCTATCCAGCGCACAAGCGGGTAGTTTGCATACGGGTAAAGTATTATTGACTATCCATTTGGGTGGGGGTTGGGATCACAGTTCATTTGCGGATCCCCGCGCCAATGTGCTTATTAATAAATGGGCTGCTAGTCAGAGCGCTGGGGGGGCTGGGAATTTACGCTTTGCCCCTGTTGGGGAAAATACCGCATTTTTCAATAAGTATTACCGTTATATCATGCCGGTCAATGGCATTGTCATGTTTACCAATGGGCATGATGTGGCTGCACGTACCCGTAATACGGGCAGTTTACTAGAAGGTTTGCCTTCGACGAATGAACTGTATGCGGCGGCAGTAGGGGCACAGTTACCCATGCCGTTTGTGCGCCAAGGTGGTTATGACGGTTCAGTTGGTATTATGCCGTTTACAGCATTACCGGATGAAACCTTGCTGCGTACCTTAGCCAACCCCAATTTCAATTCTGGCACTAAAACCTATTATTCCAGCGGGCACATGGATTTAGTGCATAAATATGCGACAGAGCGTTTAAATGGCTTGGCTTCACAGCCAGATAATTTGCCACGTTGGCAACGTAAGTTAGAAGAGTTACAGCGGGCGCGGGCAGGGACAGCCGATATGCAAGCCTTAAGTTCAGTATTGCCGTCTAGCTTAGATACGCTTGATTTGCAGGGGACAAAGCGTAATGGTATTCGGGAACTGCATATGTTCTTAGTCTTAGCTGCGGCGGGTTTAACCGCTACGGGTAGCTTTGGTACAGGTGGTTGGGATTCACATGGCAATCATGATACTGCCCATGCGAATACCCTAACCGATTTAACCCGCTTGTTGGATTACACTTGGACAAAAGCCGAGAGCATGGGCTTGGCAGAGCGTCTAATTGTGCATGTGACTTCAGATGTAGGGCGCACGCCGAGTTATAACGCGACTAATGGTAAAGATCATTGGTCGATTGGTGCTGATTTCTTAATGGCTAAGAACGCACCTTGGGGTAATCGTATTGTAGGGGTAAGTGGGGCAAATCATGAACAAGTTAAAATTAACCCCAGTACCTTAAAACGGGATGATACCAATGGCATTTATCTGCAAACCAAGCATTTACATGCCGCGTTACGCGAATTACTAGGTATTAGTAATCACCCCTTAGCCCAACGTTATGATTTAAAAGCCGAAGCGTTGCCACTCTTCAATTCAGCCGTTGCCAGCGGTATTACGGTTTAGCGGGATATTAACTATGACAACATTAAAGCGCCGTGATTTTCTTAAAGCCTTAACAGCGGGTGGCTTGGTTTTAATGTCGGGTATTCCAGCGCGTAGTTGGGGTGCAGCGGCGAATGTGGTAGTAGTGGGTGGCGGTACGGGCGGCGCAACCGTTGCAAAGTATTTAAAAATTGCTGACCCTACTATTAATGTGACCTTGATTGAGAAAAATCCGTATTACTACACCTGTTACATGAGCAATGAGGTGTTAAGCGGTGATCGGCAATTAGACTCACTCAAATTTGATTATGAAGGTTTAAAAAAGCGTGGGGTGAATGTGGTCATTGCCGAAGTAACCGGCATTGATGCAAACGCTCGCGTGGTGCAAACCAGTGCGGGTAATTTTAATTATGACCGTTGCGTGGTATCGCCGGGTATTGATTACCGTTATGATAGCATTGCCGGTTATAACGCGACCTTAGCAGAAGAAAGCATTCCACACGCATGGAAGGCTGGCACACAAACCAGTTTATTGCGTGCCCAATTGCAAGCCATGCCAAATGGTGGAACATTTGTTTTAGTTGCGCCACCGAATCCTTACCGTTGCCCGCCCGCCCCGTATGAACGGGCTAGCCAAGTGGCAAATTACTTTAAAAAGTATAAACCCAATAGCAAAGTGTTGATTGTTGATCCAAAACTGACCTTCACTAAGCAAGCCTTATTTGAAGAAGCATGGATGAAACTGTACAGTTACGGCAGTGCTAATGCATTAATCGAATGGGTATCGGGAGCAGATAAAACGGTGCTAAGCCTGGATGCTGCCCAAAAACGGGTAACCACTAGTGGTGGGCAGAATTTTAGTGCGGCAGTATTAAATATTATTCCAGCGCAAAAAGCCGGTGTATTAGCCTTTACTGCTGGCTTAACTGATGACTCAGGTTGGTGTCCAGTAGAATTAGATAGTTTTGAGTCTACCCTAAAACCCAATATTCATGTGATTGGTGACGCGTGTACCGCCAACCCCTTACCTAAATCGGGTTTTGCTGCCAATTCTGAAGCCAAAGCCTGTGCCCTAGCGATTGCCGCTTTACTCAATGGGCGCGAACCCGGGCGTACCTCTTTTAATAACGGTTGCTATAGTGTGGTTGGTGATAACTACGCCATTTCTATTGTAGCGATTTATCGTTTAGCAGCGGATCGTTTAAGTATTGAGGCAATACCCAATTCTGGCGGTACATCTGCCTTAGGTGGCAGTGATGAAGATCATTTAATTGACGCGCAATATGCCTATAGTTGGTATAACAATTTTACCCGCGATGTATTTATGTAATTTTCGTTTAAATAAGTTTATGAATTATATGACAAGAGGTTATAAATTCGTTCATTGAAATCTGTTAAAAAATTATTAAGTTGTTAGAATGTTAAACTTCTATACGAAATAAATAAAAATTATGGTCGAGTTTCCTACTAAGCCTCAACTAGCAGAAGTTTACATTCAGCAAGGCAGTGATGCGATTACTTGGTATGCTTGGCGTAATGCACTACGCGTCGTTCCAGTGTTGGGACGTATTCCATTGCGCACCATGTGGCCCAAATTTACGGTGCAATATACTTATTATACGTTACGTGTTTGTTTTTTATTGAGTCAGGGGGCAGAGTTTATAAGTCGTGAAGTCGCAGATAAAGCTAAATTAGCTGCTGCAAATGCCGCCAATTTTGAAGGTTTTGCGACACATGATATTGGTTATGCGGTGGCGTATGCGGCTTATACCGCGATGTATAATTCAGCCGATAAAGCTACGGTGGCAAGTTCATTTGCGGCGGATACGGCAAGTTATGCGAATGCTACTATTAATATGTCGTGTCCGAATGTTAAAGCCGGTACGATTAAAGCAGCCTTAGCTGATTATAAATACTTATTGAAACAGCCAAGTTTTAAGTGGGAGACACGCCCGCTTTGGCCTAAGCATTTTTTTATGGCTACTATGCCCGAATGTTATGAACAATGGGAAGAAAACTTATTGCATGATTTAAAAGGCATTGGTTTAGAGTTTATGTCTAATGATTTAAAAAATTTGTTAGCGGATAAACCGATTGGCAGTCACTTAAAAAATTATGCTAGACCGTTGCCTAATGAATTAAGCAAAGATCCGGCTGCTTTACGACGTGCAATTCTATTAAATGAGTCTACCGATTTAATGGCATTGGGTGTTTAAGGTTTGATGATAGCGTGTGCAGGACTGATGTCATGCAAGACATCAGTCCCCACAGTTTAAGTAGCAGATAACGTCCGCTCTAATTCAGCCATACCAGCGGGTAAGTCAAGTTCCGCACCAGCGGCACGCATACTTGCCCCCAATGAATGCAAGGTACGGAATAGGTTATGTGCACGACTTTGTTCGCCCATTTGCCCAATCCGTAAAATATTCAGACCAAACGCGCCTGAAATCTCGACTTTATGCACTTTAGACATATAAGTACGTACCGCGTCCGCTGAAACGTGTTCCGGTACTACAATACCAACTACCGAATTTAGGCGGTAATCTTTTTCGATTAATAATTGTAACCCCATTGCTTCAATACCCGCTTGTAAGGCATTCGAGCAACGTAAGTGGCGTTTAAAGCGCTGCGGTAACGTTTCTTCACAAACTAAATGCAACGCTTCATGAATTGCTAAAATGCCAGAAACAGGGGCGGTGTAATGGTAGGACTTTTGATTCCAAAACTTGTCCGCCAATTGTGCATCTAAACACCAGTGAAATGGTAGTTCTTGGCGCGGCGCAATTTTTTTCGCCCAAGCTTCTTCGGAAAAAGCCAATAGAGATACACCAGGTATGGAGGATAAGCCTTTTTGCCCACCAGTAATAATAGCGTCTACTTGCCAATTATCCATTTCTAATGGCATGGTGCTAAGCGTACATACCGCATCTACAATGACTAAACAGCCATAACGTTTGGCTAATTTAGCAATTTGCTCGAGGTTTTTATTGCAGACGGTATTAGAGGTTTCGCCTTGTACTAAGGTCACTACGTCGTATTTACCTTGTTGTAGTGCGCGTTCGACGGCTTCCAAATCTGCACTTTGATTCGGCGGTGATTCTAATAAAGTAACTTCCGCGCGTACCCGCCGCGCCATTTCAGCTAAGCGTTGGCTGAAATAGCCGTTAGTAATGCTAAGTACATGTGAGCCGGGCGTTACTAGATTAGCAATGGCCATTTCCATAGCTGCCGAACCTGGGCCACTAACCGCCATGACATGGCTAGAGCTGGTTTGAAACACATAGCGCGTCATGTCTTTGACTTGGGTAATGACGCGATTCATGGTTTCACCTAAGTGATTAATTACCAAAGAATTCGCTGCCGCTACACGTTGTGGAATAGGAACGGGTCCCGCACCCATCATGAGTAAAGGTTCATCGGGTAAAATATGATCCAATGGCACAATACTAGGGGGGGGAAGTGCTTCAATCATGTAACTGTGTCCTTAAGCTTAAGCCTATTTCGTCTAAAAGGGGCTTACGTTAGCTCTAACCCTAACATAAGGGAAGTCTGATTTACGCTAATGTAGCAATTTTTCCATGAGAATACGCAAATTTGCGGCATTAGCTCTCGTGGTTATCTTAGGTTTATAGACTGAATACAGCTTGACTTAATAGGTCTTTCCGCTAAGTGGTGTATCCGTTTAGCAGCATTTTAAATATCCGTCTTAAGCAGCATGGCGTGCATTAAATGGCGATTATTTAATAAAGGCAAACATTTATCCGGAGTATCAATTAAAGGGTTACGAATGCCTAAACGATCATAAACCCATTGATTATATGCCAGTTCCCACGCGCTGGGGCTATCAACTTTAGCCCAATGTACTAATGTGTCGATATGGCGTTGGTAAAGCTCGTCAATGCCATATACCAATAGCATATATAAAATGGCGCGTGCTACGTCCCCGCGATTGCGCGAGGGAATTACCCATTCATTATCAGCATCGAAGCCAGTGCGTTCAAATAATTCGGGATTTAAATCCAAGTTAAAAGGGCGCACGATGCGATCACCCTCAAAATCAAAGGCAAAGTTAGAACGCTTGGCATTTAAACCGCGTTCAGATGGCGCAAAGTTTAAGGGGTTGGTACTTGCACCATAACGAATTTGGCGCGGTTGTTGTTTTAGCGTGAGATAACGGTCTAGAAAATCTAAGGGTACAATGTGTTCAATGCTGTGTCGTTGTTTCTGATAGAGCTCGCTAACCGGTACTGAACCGTAAATGGTGGGAATCCAGCCATAGGCTTTGTCAAAAAAGAATGACCAGAAATTATCCCATTTGTCTTGGCTCGTCCATTGTTCGTAGTGTTTGCTGGATTGGTAAATACCCCCGGCTAAATCAATAAAATCTTGACGGGTCGTTAACTGATTGGGGTGAGAGGCGTAGGGAATGGGTTGTCCGGTATGAGGTGCATGTTGTTGGTCACGGGTGGGAATTAAGGTAATTACGACAATGCCATGATCGGATTGTAGTTTATTATTGATACCATCTTCGCCTAAATGCGCATTTAATACTTTATAATCCATGACTTCAGCTAGTGCATTGGCATTAAAAGAATTAAGCGCATTAGAGACTAAGATATGATCTAGGCAAATGGCGGTACCCCGATGCAAATGCGTATAAGGGCGCACACTTTGCCGCATATTGGGGGCTAAGCGAAACGTATCGGCTAAACGATAATCATGCAGGTATTGCCCCGTGCCTTCTGGCCAGAAAGCGCTATCAATGCCGCCAATACTAAACACACGCTCTTGCATCGTGAGGGCTGCTAAAGTGGTTGATTGCGGATCATCATTTAAATCACCTAACACGATGATAGGTTTATGCGCATCCGGTGCTAATTCGGCACTGACGCTATGATAAACCAAGGTCGATTCTGCCCCGCGTTGTAAGAGGGATGTAATATTACCCCGAGATAAGCGTAATAAGGTATCACGACTACGTTCTTGCCAACTAACGTTTTCTAAATAGGTGACCTCCAGAATAGAGGCGCGTTTCGATTTTAAATGCAGTACATAGATCGTAACTGTCCCAATATCAGGCACATTAATATCAACACACACTGGCAAGCGGCTAAAGCCAAATTCCTCGGTTAAACCTAGTTCTAATTGCACATCTTTATCAATTTTAGGCGTGCGAATTTGTAGTAAGGGCATACGTGATGTTAACGCCACAATGGGGCGCGTAAACACCGATAAATCTTCGGGTGACACACCGGGCAAATCGACGATGGCAAAAAAATGATAGCCCAATGATTGACACAAATCTTGTAATTCGTGATGGCTAAAAACTTCTTGAAAACCAATAATGTCTGCATCTAATGTGCTTAACTGTTGGCGAATCCACGTATTTTTCTGCTGCCATTCGCTTAAGGTATAAGTATTACGCTCATCGCGTTCATACCAATACGTACCCGGTGCGGCATATTGAAATAGATTAAAGGTCGCCACTTTCATTACGCAAATATCCTAAAACTGCTGAGGCAAGATTACAGTATTTAGCAATACCTAACCGTTTGGTCTAGTGATTTTAGCGCTTTAATTGGATAAGCTCGTAAACATTCTTATATTAATGAAGCTTACGAGATGATGTCTAAATCATAACCAATTATAATTAATTTAATATCGTTTATCGTGTTTTTTGCAGCAATTAATTCAGTAATTCGGTTAAGTAAGGGCGTTTGCTGTTTGTAATCTTTAGTTAAGAAAATGACGAAAAGATGGAGCAATTTTAACTAAATTAAGGAGTTTTTTATGCCTTTTGGTATTAATCCCGTGAGACCTTCGCGTCCTCAACCTAATAATAATTATAACAATTTGAATAATGCGAATAATTTAAACAATCTTTTCAATGCGATTCTCAATAACCCACAGTTGCTCAGTAATCTTACTAACTTGATTAATGGTATTTTAAGTAGCTTATTCTCAAGTCCGACCGGTTCTACGACTACACCAGAGGGGTCTGGGGCAACGGGTGCTACAGGTGCGACTGGGGCAATGGGTGCTACAGGTGTGACTGGGGCAATGGGTGCTACAGGTGCGACTGGGGCATGAACTGTTCTTGAATTCGTTAAATAGTTAAGTTAGAGCCTTCTATGTAGTAAATTACTTATGTTAGCCTTGCCCTTTATTAAATTATAACTGGGGTAAACTAAATGAGAATTATTGAAGGCGATAATCTGGGTAGTGAAGTTACTTTTCTGCCCAGTGAATCTTTATTACAAATTCATGCCCGCTTAATGGTGGTGAAGTCCTATAAATTACCGCAAGACATGCATGCGATTTCTTTATTAGAAAAACATTATTATCATAGTTTTGAACAATGGTTGATTATGATTATTGCAGGTTTAACCATTATTGGGTTACTGATTGCTATTCCTATGTATTGGTGGGGCAAGAAGTTAAATTTTAAAATGCGTTTTGAGCCTAAGCGGGATGAACCATTTATTGTGTTGGGTGATAAATACGACTGGAAACGAATGCAGGTATTTGTATAAAAACCATGTTCTTACACCTCAAGCGATTTGTTGGCAAGCGATAGCGATTTGCCCGAGTGCTAAACCGCCATCATTGCTAGGGAATTGGCTAGGGCTGAGAACCTGAAAGTTATGTTGCATTAAACGTGTGGTGAGATGGCTTAGGATTAAGCGATTTTGCAAAACACCACCCGACAAGACAATGGCTTGGATTTCTGGGTGTTGCTGTTTGAGATAAAGCGTCGTGTCGATCAGGCTATTGATGAACCCTTGATGAAATTGGGCGGCAATCGTGCCTCTATCATAGCCTTGTTGCAAATCTTGTAATAAGGCTAACCACATTGGGGTAGCCTCTAGCACAACGGGCTGGGTTTGCGTATTTAATTGAAAGGGATAGCCTGCGACATAATCCAATAAAATAGGCGGTGTGATGGCTTCTAGTTCAATGGCGGCTTGTCCCTCATAACTAATCTGGCTACGACTACAATTTAACGCTGCCGCGACGGCATCAAATAAACGCCCACACGAACTGCTTAACGGTGAATTTACTTGTCGTTTCAGCATTTGCGCTAAGGTGCTCAGCGGCTGCTGCTTAAGGAATTGGATAATATCCAAGTCTTTAAACATATCTGCCACAAAATCCCAACCTAGTTCCTGTAAATACGCCCAAGTATTACGCCAAGGCTGCAAAATGGCTTGTGTACCGCCGGGCATGGGTAAAGCCTGTAAATGCCCCACGCGTGTATAGCTTTGATAATCGGCTAATAAGAATTCACCGCCCCACAACGTACCGTCTGCGCCATAGCCTAAGCCATCCAAAATAATACCTAACACCTTACCTTGCTGAGGTTGCCACGCATGTTCGATTAAACAAGCCGCCAAATGGGCATGATGATGTTGCACCTCAATCAGGGGAATTTGTTGAGACAGTGCCCATTGTTTACCTAACTGACTGGAACGGTAATACGGATGAGCGTCGATTACAATGGCAGCGGCTTGATGTTGCCACAATGTTTGATAGAGTTTGAGACTATGTTCATAAGCTTGCCACGCTTTCGCATTCTCCAAGTCGCCTACATGTTGGGATACGACGACCTGCCCCGCATTCAATAAAGCAAACGTGCTTTTTAACTCAGCGCCCATTGCCAGCAAGGTTAAATCTGCTTTGGCGAAGCCTTTCGGTAACAAAAAGGGACTAGGTGCATAGCCGCGTGCACGTCGCAACATACGCGGTTTATGTTGCACTGCACGTAAGACAGAATCATCCAGCCGATTAATAATAGGGCGATTGTGTAATACTAAATAATCGGCAATACCCTGTAAGCGTTGGCGTGTATCATCGAGGCTAATACATTGCGGCTCATCGCTGACATTGGCACTAGTCATGACTAAAGGCGTTGCCCACTCTTGCATTAACAATAAATGTAAAGGGGTATACGGCAACATAAAGCCTAACGTATTTTGCTGCGGCGCAATTTCGGCAGCAAGGGGTAGACTTTCTGATTTTCGCTCTAATAACACAATCGGTGCAGCCGTGCTTTGTAATAAAGCCAGACGGGCATCATCGGTGTAACAATAGTGTTCTACAATCGCGATATCACGTGCCATTAACGCTAAGGGTTTAGCATAGCGTCGCTTACGAGCGCGTAATTGGCTAACGGCGGTCTCATTGCAGGCATCACAAACCAAATGCACGCCACCTAAACCCATTAAAGCCACAATCGCACCTTGTTTTAGAAAACGATTAGCAGCATCAAGCGCATCACGTTCACCCGCCTGTAAGCTAATCGGTTCACCCGTTATGCTTTCTAACCAAAGCGTTGGTCCACAAGTTGGGCAAGCATTCGGTTGTGCGTGAAAGCGTCGATCCGCTGGATTTTCATATTCTGCCAAACAAGCCGGGCATTGGCTAAACGTTGCCATACTGGTTTGCGCCCGATCATACGGAATACCCTGAATAATGCTTAAGCGTGGACCGCAATGAGTACAATTGATAAACGGATAACGATAACGCCGATTAGTTGGTTCAAATAATTCAGCGCGACAAGCAATTGTACTCATTGCGGTCCACGCTTAAGCATTATTCAGGGTATTCCGTATGATCGGGCGCAAACCAGTATGGCAACGTTTAGCCAATGCCCGGCTTGTTTGGCAGAATATGAAAATCCAGCGGATCGACGCTTTCACGCACAACCGAATGCTTGCCCAACTTGTGGACCAACGCTTTGGTTAGAAAGCATAACGGGTGAACCGATTAGCTTACAGGCGGGTGAACGTGATGCGCTTGATGCTGCTAATCGTTTTCTAAAACAAGGTGCGATTGTGGCTTTAATGGGTTTAGGTGGCGTGCATTTGGTTTGTGATGCCTGCAATGAGACCGCCGTTAGCCAATTACGCGCTCGTAAGCGACGCTATGCTAAACCCTTAGCGTTAATGGCACGTGATATCGCGATTGTAGAACACTATTGTTACACCGATGATGCCCGTCTGGCTTTATTACAAAGCACGGCTGCACCGATTGTGTTATTAGAGCGAAAATCAGAAAGTCTACCCCTTGCTGCCGAAATTGCGCCGCAGCAAAATACGTTAGGCTTTATGTTGCCGTATACCCCTTTACATTTATTGTTAATGCAAGAGTGGGCAACGCCTTTAGTCATGACTAGTGCCAATGTCAGCGATGAGCCGCAATGTATTAGCCTCGATGATACACGCCAACGCTTACAGGGTATTGCCGATTATTTAGTATTACACAATCGCCCTATTATTAATCGGCTGGATGATTCTGTCTTACGTGCAGTGCAACATAAACCGCGTATGTTGCGACGTGCACGCGGCTATGCACCTAGTCCCTTTTTGTTACCGAAAGGCTTCGCCAAAGCAGATTTAACCTTGCTGGCAATGGGCGCTGAGTTAAAAAGCACGTTTGCTTTATTGAATGCGGGGCAGGTCGTCGTATCCCAACATGTAGGCGACTTGGAGAATGCGAAAGCGTGGCAAGCTTATGAACATAGTCTCAAACTCTATCAAACATTGTGGCAACATCAAGCCGCTGCCATTGTAATCGACGCTCATCCGTATTACCGTTCCAGTCAGTTAGGTAAACAATGGGCACTGTCTCAACAAATTCCCCTGATTGAGGTGCAACATCATCATGCCCATTTGGCGGCTTGTTTAATCGAACATGCGTGGCAACCTCAGCAAGGTAAGGTGTTAGGTATTATTTTGGATGGCTTAGGCTATGGCGCAGACGGTACGTTGTGGGGCGGTGAATTCTTATTAGCCGATTATCAAAGCTATACACGCGTGGGGCATTTACAGGCTTTACCCATGCCCGGCGGTACACAAGCCATTTTGCAGCCTTGGCGTAATACTTGGGCGTATTTACAGGAACTAGGTTGGGATTTTGTGGCAGATATGTTTAAAGACTTGGATATTATCCAATTCCTTAAGCAGCAGCCGCTGAGCACCTTAGCGCAAATGCTGAAACGACAAGTAAATTCACCGTTAAGCAGTTCGTGTGGGCGTTTATTTGATGCCGTCGCGGCAGCGTTAAATTGTAGTCGTAGCCAGATTAGTTATGAGGGACAAGCCGCCATTGAACTAGAAGCCATCACACCGCCTATTTTATTGGATTATGTCGCAGGCTATCCCTTTCAATTAAATACGCAAACCCAGCCCGTTGTGCTAGAGGCTACCCCAATGTGGTTAGCCTTATTACAAGATTTGCAACAAGGCTATGATAGAGGCACGATTGCCGCCCAATTTCATCAAGGATTAATCAATAGCTTGCTAGACACAACGCTTTATCTCAAACAACAATACCCAGAAATTCAAGCCATTGTCTTGTCGGGTGGTGTTTTGCAAAATCGCTTAATCCTAAGCCATCTCAGCACACGTTTAAAACAACAGAACTTTCAGGTACTCAGCCCTAGCCAATTCCCTAGCAATGATGGCGGCTTAGCACTCGGGCAAATCGCTATCGCTTGCCAACAAATCGCTGGAAGTCATTAGCAAATTCTGGGTAATTGCTCGCCCGGTAACATATCCACAATACGTTCGCCACCGAATCCTGTTTGTAAAATGACATGCCCTTTACCAGCGGTTACCTGCCCGACCACACAAGCATCTTGTCCTTCGGGTATCTGGCGCATAGCAATTAATACAGCCTCAGCGGAAGATGCGGAAACAACCGCCACCAGTTTACCTTCGTTAGCTAAATAGAGCGGATCTAACCCTAAAATTTCGCACATACCGCGCACGGGTTGGCGAATAGGTAATTGAGCTTCGTCTAACACAATATTGACTTGGGAGCGCTCGGCAAATTCATTTAATACCGTGGCTAAACCGCCGCGCGTTGCATCCCGTAAACAATGAATAGCTGGGCAAGCCGCAAACATAGCCGCAACTAGGCGATTCAAAGGCGCACAATCGCTGGCAATATCCGCATCTAACGCTAAATCGCCACGCGCATTCAGAATAGCCGCGCCGTGATCACCTAAATAACCGTTCACAATCACCACATCGCCAACTTGTGCGCCACTGGCAGACGGATTAAACCCCTCGGCAATCACACCTACGCCAGCGGTATTAATAAAGAGCTGATCCGCGCCCCCGCGTTGCACCACTTTAGTATCACCAGTGACAATCGCGACACCCGCCGCATCTGCCGCAGAGCGCATAGCCGCTAAAATACGTTTAAACGTCTCAAGCGCTAAGCCTTCTTCAATAATAAAACCACAACTGAGATATAAAGGGGTTGCGCCCCCAACTGCTAAATCGTTGACCGTACCGTTGATGGCTAATGTGCCAATATTGCCCCCCGGAAATTCCAGCGGAGTCACCACATAAGAATCGGTGGTAAACGCAAGGCGATTGCCTAAGGCATTTAACTCGGCTAACGGAATACGCGCTTGATCTTCGCCTTGATCCAGCAAAGGATTACTGAATACTTGCCGAATTAATTGGTCAACTAATTCATGCATAGCTCGCCCACCGCTGCCATGCGCTAATGTAATGGAGCTTTGTGACATTATTGATGTGTTCCTTTACCCAGTTTGCCATAGGCATAATACGCGGCACACGAGCCTTCCGGCGATACCATTAATGCACCTAACGGAGTTTGTGGGTTACAAGTGCTAGCAAATGCGGGGCATTGCCAAGGTTTTAGCACGCCGCGCAATACCTCCGCACATTTCAGCGTTTCTGTCGCAGGTGCGGATATGGCCTTAGCTAATGGAAATTTTTGCTCAGCATCAAAAGCCGCATAATTCGCACGAATTTTAATGCCTGCATCGCCGATATTACCTAGCCCGCGAAACTCGCTATGCGCTCTAACTTCATAAACTTGTTGAATAGCGGCTAAACCCGCATTATTGCCTTGTATCGGCACAATTCGTGCATATTGATTTTCAACGGCAGCGCGTTGTTCACTAACTTGTTTTAGCAGTAGCCAAAGGGCTTGTAGAATATCCAATGGCTCAAAGCCCGTAATCACAACCGGCTTATGATAATCATGCACAACAAAGTCATAGGGTTGTGTACCAATCACCATACTGACATGCCCCGGTGCAAGAAAACCGTCTAAGGTCAAATCAGGGTCAGTCAGAATCGCCCGCATGGTCGCTGGGGTGGTAATGTGATTACAAAATAAAGAGAAATTATTTAACCCTTCACGCGCAGCTTGCAATAAAGTCAGCGCCGTACTGGGCATCGTGGTTTCAAAGCCTAATGCAAAAAATACCACTTCACGCGTCGGCTGTTGGCGTGCCAAATTCAGCGCATCCATTGGCGAATACACCATGCGCACATCACAACCGTCTGCTTTGGCTTGTAATAAGCTTTTACGTGTGCCGGGTACACGCATGGCATCGCCAAAAGTAGTAAAAATAACATTAGGTTGTTCGGCAATGCTCACGCAATCATCCACTCGCGCCATTGGCAAGACACACACCGGGCAACCGGGACCATGCACCATTTCTATGTTATCCGGCAACATGGCTTCAATGCCGTATTTAAACAAAGTATGGGTATGCCCACCGCAAAATTCCATGAACTGTAACGGAGTCTCGGTGCGCAACGTGGCAGCTAATTGTTGAATAGCTTTAACTAACGCTTTAGCTTTAGTGGGATCTCGAAACTCATCCACGTATTTCATGTGGTAGCGTCCATCACTTGCATTGCATCTAATTCAGCTTGCATATCGCCTAACTCTGCCAATAAAGCCAGCGTGCGTGCGGCTTCCGCTTCATCCAATAAGCTCATCGCAAACCCCACATGCACTAACACCCAAGCACCCATGTAATGTTCTAAGGGCTGCCCTTCATCCACTATACAAGCAATATTAACGTCGCGCTTTACGCCCCCTACCTCTACCTTAGCTATCAGATTGGTTTCATCAACAATGGCGATAATTTGCCCGGGAATGCCTAGACACATGCTATTTAAATCCTTATGAGAACTGACCGCGTAAAAAATCACGTCGAGAAAGCTTAGCGGATTTTGCGGCTGACGTCTGCGCTGCGCTGTTATGAGACGGCGTTAGTAGTTGTTGTAACACTTGTTCGCCGACTAAGACAGCCGTCGCTTGATCAGTAAATTGTAAAACGGGGGAAAATAAAGAAGCACTGTAAAAACTGCCGATACCGTCGGCGTAATTTAATTGCAAACTATAAGTACCCGAATCCAGTTGTAAATCACGGCTTTCACCTAATTGAAAGGCTTCCTGAACTTGTGTTAACCAAATCAAGTTCATAAACCACGGGGTTAATAGAACCCCCAACCATGTTTGATCCGCAAGCGGCTGAAAATCAATCGCTTGTACGTGTAATTGCGGATTTAAAATCGGTACATCGCGCATTTGCGTTTCAGCAATTCGCTGAAAATAGTCCACTAATAAGGCAACGCGTGGCTCATTGGGCATCGGGCAATAACATAAACTGGTTTTTATCACCGTCACATTCCGGACAACGCCAATGCTCTGGCAGTTGGGTAAACGGTGTACCCGCTGCGATTTGCCAATAACTAACCTGAGTTCGATGTAAGCAAGTAGCAGCCTTTTGTGGAATACTTCATGGGATAACCACATCCTAAAATTACCCACGCAAGGCTGCTACCCTGATGTTAACACGACTGTTCTGCGAGATAGATGATTTTTGCCAAGGCTTTTTACCGCATTGGAAAGCGAGTGTATTAGAACCCCCGACCACCCGCCCAAAGCGGAATCGTCCGTGTGGTTTAAGTCTGAGTGAAGTGATGACGATTTGGGTACATTACCATCAATCAGGCTATCACACCTTCAAGTGGTATTACCTCAAACATGTTCAAGTCTATTTGAAGTCGGCTTTTCCTCAGTTGCCCAGTTATCAACGGTTTATTGAGCGCGTTCCCGATGTATTAGTGCCGCTGACGCGGTTCATGCAATCCCGCTGTGAAGCCAGTCGCGGAATTGCCTTCATTGACTCCACCCCCTTACGCGTCTGTGACAATATTCGGATTCCCCGTCATAAGACCTTTGCCAATACCGCAGGACGAGGGAAGTCATCCACCGGCTGGTTCTATGGCTTCAAGCTGCATCTCGTGGTGAATGATCAAGGTGGTATCGTGTCCTTTGCCTTAAGTGCGGGTAATGTCGATGATCGCCAACCCGTTCCCACCCTGATGAAATCCGTGGTTGGCAAAGTCTTTGGGGATGCAGGCTATCTCTCTCAGGCATTGGCTCAACAACTCGCTCAGCAAGGCATTGAATGGATTACCTCGTTACGGAAAAATATGAAACAGGTCGTGCGTTCTACTTTCGATCAATTGCTCTTGCGTAAGCGTTTTATCATCGAAACCATTAACGATCAGTTGAAAAATCAATCGCAAATTGAGCATTCTCGCCATCGTTCACTGCCTCATTATGTCGCTCATGTCATCGCCGGGCTTATTGCGTATTCCTATCAAGCGAAGAAACCCTCATTGAACTTAAATATCAATGCGTTAGCCATACTCTAATGCTATGCCTTACGTCGAACTCAGGTTAACTATCACCTTGTGCGGGATCGTACACGTACCAACAGATTTTACATTCCATACGCGCCTGATCGGCAATCCGTTCAGCGTGGCCTAAGTAAGAGCCTTCAAAGGTATGTAAACTCATTGCAACGCCTCGCGAATTTCATTTAAACGCTGGGCACTGTCTGCAATATCATCGGCTGAGGCGCAAGCAACCAAAGGTACGTCTGCCACTTCCAGCGTATTTAAGATCAGCGTATCAGTCGAGTTGTAATACTGCACCCACCATACGCGCTGAATCGCCGTTGCCGTAATCCGACAGTTACCATAGCCCCGTGATAAAATCGCAGTTTTCCCGATACCTAAGCAAGCACTAACCAAGGCTAAATCGGCTTCACTTAGGGGTAACAGACTTAGATTTAAAGTATGGTTAGCTTGCGTTAAGGCGGCTTGTAATTCGCTTAATAAGCCCGGCGCATTAATCACTTGCTCGTCAGTCGCTAACGGCAACTCGAAACTCGACGTAGCCTTTGCAAAAGTTTGTTGCTGAATAAGGCTTGGAATTTCGCCTACTTCTAAGCTCTCATCGCAGCAAACTTTATTCGCATCCAAACGCCGATGCCACCAAACACCCGGCAAGCTAGTTTCTTGAATTTCTAAGTGACCCTGTGTATCCGCATCAAATAAAATACTGACTTCACCTTCACTCAGAATTTGCCCTAACAAGCGTTTATCCGCTGCATTCACTTGCGACAAATCTAAGCTACCCTGCCCTGCTTGTAATAACGTTTGTAACTGCGCCAATAATTGCAGCACAAACGGATGATCAGCTAATGCTTCTTGCTCTGGCAGTAAAACCGGCTGATAAGTTGCCATTTCCTTTGGCATACTCATATAGTCGAGGGTTTCATCTTCTTCCGGTTGCGAACCCACACCCACCAAAGGAATACCACGAAATTGCATAATATCCATACTGTACTCCATTACTGACAAGCTGTATTCGCACTCACAACCGCTACACCGATCCCCGGTTTTTTACTAGGCTCGGCTGCTAATAATGTTTTAATCTTACTTAAATACACTGACCAGTCACGCACCCGCGTAATACTGCCTAAATACTCGCCGTGACGTAAAAATAATAAGGCGGGCCATTCCGTAATAGCATATTCAGCCGCTAAGACTTTTGCATAATCCCAATCTGCCACAGCGGGTTTGAGTTGCCCTTGAAATATTTTTACCAATTCCGGCAGCACAATCGCCACATCCAGCGTTTCGGGATAATGTTGTGGGTTATTCGGTAGAAAAATCACAGCATTCGCCAGCGGTTGCGCAAACGCCGCCCGTTGCTCGGCATTACTCAGTAAGGGATAGGCTAAATCTGTGTTTAAACGTTCGATTAGACTCATTCTGCTTTACTCCGTAAATGCGCCGGTAATTCGGGTTCACGCTCAATTAAATCTGCAAAAAAATGTTCAAAGTCATCGCCATTTTGTACAGCATTTAGCGCTTGCAAGGCTAAACCAATTTGCTGCGCCCGTGCTTGCGAAATTAACTCCCGTGCTGCGCCTTTATAAACCAATAACCAATCGTGTGGTTTCACGTCGCCCACTAGACTTAAGTCTACCCATTCCGTATGGGTTTCACGCTGACATAACGCACTATACGCTTGGGTTTCAATCACCTGCATGGGTATGCCAATACACATTAAGGGTTTAACCTCGTTAAAAAACGCTCATCGCCTAGGCGGCAAGCCTCCGCTTCGCTAGGACGCTGATTTTCATAAGCTTGCAGATTTAAAGCATGCGGGGCGAGGGGCGGAATCTCAGTAGTCACGCGGGGCGTTGCTTCAATCCCAAAGCCTTTTAAATAGTCCACGGTGATTTGAATCACAGGTTCAATTTGTGCTTTTACAGCGGGACGTAAACTGCCCCCAAAGTCCTCTAACTCAACTGGCTGTACACCTAGCAATAGTAAATGCTGCGGGTAGCGACCCAATAACGCTGCCATTGCAAGCACTTCCTGAAAGCCCGTTTGATGCAGACTCATCTTTTTAGCGCCCATAAACTGCGGTACAGCGTCGTTCTCAACTCGTTTTAGTGTACCGGGTGCTAAGCCATAATCCACTGCATCAAATACGATCAATATATCGGCCCTTTCGACATATTGAACGAGGTAAATACCCTGTGTACCGCCATCCAGTAATTCCACATTGTCGGGAAATTGGTATTGCGCGTGTAACTGCTCTAATACACGCACACCAAAACCTTCATCCGCCCAAAGTAAATTACCGATGCCAAGCATTAAGACATTGGGGGCTGAAAGCGTCATGGGCGATTATCCTTAAACATACGCCAACCACTAATCATGGTACTGATTAAACTTTGGCGAGACATAATGTCTTCACGAATCGCGACATAAATATGTGTCATCATAAATAACACCATGACCCACATCCCCAAATGATGCCAAGTATGCACATCTTGGCTTTGTCCCATCATAGGAATGACCCAACCAAATAAGGTATCTGCCCAACCGCCCTTACCCTCGCCTTCGCTGTATAAGGCAAAGCCGGTCACAATCATAAAGATGGTATTGAACACCAGTACGGTGAACATGACCATTTGTGCTAATGGATTATGCCCAGCGTATTTACGGGGTTCAGGTTCTAAAAAGAGATACCAACGCAGTTCAAATAAGGCTTCTGACCAGAAATTTTTACGCAATATCGGCAAGGTAAATAGCTGTCGAGCATGATGATTACCCCACCATGCCCAATACAGACGTGCTAGAAAACCAATTGCAAAAATATAGGCAGCGGCAAAATGTGTGAAACGAATATACCCCATTAAGAAGTGGTCACTCGCCTCGCCGGGCATAGTCGGCAATGGTTTAGCAATCAAATAACCAGTCACCATTAAGACAATAATTGCCGTGGCATTCACCCAGTGCCAAATCCGCACTGGCATTTCATAAACATAAATTGCTTCTTGGGCTTGAGGTGGAAAACGCATAACCTCACCCTCCTACGGGTTTATTGAGCAAGTAGTAACCACATACCGACTAGACTAATACCACCACCCAACGCAGGCACTAACCAACGTTGAACTTGGGTACGTAACACACTACCGAAACCTAAACCGGCAACATGTAATAAGCTGGTACTGAGTAAAAAGCCCGCCATATACATAGCGACTGTGCCACCTAATGGCGCTTCTAAACCGTGTGCATTCCCGTGAAATAAGGCAAATAGACCAATTAAACCAAGGCTGGCTTGGGTGGTTACACGGCTAAAGGCTAAGAGTAATAAGCCCATCACGACCACGGATAAGGCAATACTCGGTTCTAAGAAAGGTAAAGCCACCCCGTTTAAGCCCAAAATTGCGCCTAAACTCATACCCCCCACAAAAGTAGCTGGGCCTAGCCAACGCTGATTGTTTAAGGCTAAGGCTGACCACACCCCTACCGTTAACATCGCTATTAAGTGATCTATTCCCATAAAAGGGTGACTAAAACCACTTTCAAAGCCCTGTACACCGTGTCCAGTATGTGCCATCACCGGTGTGGCAAGTAACAGTGAACTGGCGATCAATAATTTTTTTTGCGTATTCATAATAGCGACCTCTTATCTTGATTTTTAACGGACTGTAACACTAGTCATTTCCTGACCATCTGGACTCATAACATGAGTAGAACAAGCAAGACAAGGGTCAAAACTATGCAAGGTTCGCAATATTTCTAAAGGTTGATCTGGCACGGCAACTTTAGTATTCATCAGTGCCGCTTCAAACGCGCCAATGTTACCCTCTGGATCACGGGGTGAGCCGTTCCACGTGGTGGGTACAACACATTGGTAGTTTTTAATCTTGGTATTTTCAATGACAATCCAGTGACCTAAAGCGCCCCGCGGTGCTTCAGTAAAGCCCACCCCTTGCGCTTTCGCGGGCCAAGTATGCGGCTCCCATTTCTCGATATTCGCGGTCGAACTGTCACCTGCTTTAATATTGGCAATCATCTTGTCATAGAAATAACGCATTTTATGTGCTGCCCAAGAAGACTCTAAAGCACGAGCCGCAGTACGACCTAACGTGGAAAATAACGCATCAAACGGTAGACCTAAGGTACTTAATAATCTGTCGACGGGTTCTTTAAATTCAGCATTGTTTTGGGCATAACCAATGATATAACGGGCTAAAGGTCCAACTTCCATTGCATGACCCTTCCAACGGGGCGCTTTAATCCACGAATATTTGGCAGCTTCATCTAAAGACTCAATTGCCGTGCGTGTGCCCTTGGTATTTTTACCTAATTCATAATTCGGCTCGGTAATACCCGCCCACGGATGCAAGCCTTTGTTATTATCCGGGTATTTGTACCAAGAATGGGTAACAAACTCTTGAATCTGGTTTGGATCACGCAAGTCGATTTCGTGAATTTCTTTAAAATTACCGTTAATGATTGCACCACGTGGCAACAACAAATTGCTCGCGCTGTAATCATTTGCATGATCGGGAATATCGCCATAGGACATCACCGACTTAGAGGACAAGCCGCCGCCATATAGCCAATCTTTATAGAACGAGCCAATTGCAATCACATCAGGGATATACACCTTATCCATGAACTCAATGCATTCATCAATTACGCGTGAAACGTAATTCAAGCGCTCCATATTAATTGCGCCCACCGCACCGGTCTCATGTACATTGATAGCACAAGGCATACCGCCGACTAACCAGTTGGGATGCGGGTTTTTACCGCCAAAAATCGTATGAATTTTAACGATTTCTTTTTGAAAATCTAAAGCTTCTAAATAATGGGTTAACGCCATTAAATTTGCTTCAGGTGGCAATTTATACGCCGGATTACCCCAATAACCATTGGCAAAAGGGCCAAGTTGCCCAGACTCTACAAACTTTTTCACCCGATTTTGAATATCGCGAAAATAACCCGCAGAGGAACGCGGCCAATCGGAAAGACTTTGTGCCAACTCAGAGGTTTTTTTCGGGTCAGCATTTAACGCTGATACCACATCTACCCAGTCTAAGGCATGTAAATGATAAAAATGCACCACATGATCATGCACTTGTAAACATAACTGCATGATATTGCGAATGGAATTAGCATTTTCGGGAATTTGAATGCCTAACGCATCTTCTACAGCGCGACAAGAGGTTAACGCATGTGTACCCGTACAAACGCCGCAAATCCGCTCAGTAAATGCCCAAGCATCCCGTGGGTCGCGCCCCCGTAAAATAACTTCTAAACCACGCCACATCGTCCCCGTTGAAACGGCATTACGAATGGTATTATTTTCATCCAGATTCACTTCACAACGCATATGCCCTTCAATCCGCGTAACCGGATCGACGACAACCCGCCGTCCGCTATTATCCAGATTAAAGCCATTAGGTGTATTCAAAATACTCATGCTTATTCACCTCCTTTGCTGCGCTGTGTGGTGTGTCTAATGGCGCTAACGGCAGCGTGTACCGCAATAGCCGCGCCCACAATACCGGCGGCTGTGCCACCGATTTGGTCGGCATTGGCTTCTACGCCAAACTGATGAATATTAGTTAAGCGGTCATAGAAACTGCCCTTATCCCAGAACCCATCTTCGGAACAACCAATACAACCATGACCGGATTGAATCGGGAAGGACACACCATTATTCCAGCGCACAGTAGAGCAGGCGTTATAAGTCGTCGGACCTTTACAACCCATTTTGTATAAGCAGTAGCCTTTGCGAGCGGATTCATCATCCCAACTTTCGACAAACTGACCGGCGTCAAAATGCGGTCGGCGATAACATTTATCGTGAATGCGTTGCCCATAAAACATTTTGGGACGCCCTTGACGATCCAATTCTGGAATACGGTCAAAGGTCAGCATATAAGTAATAACACCCGTCATAACTTCCGCAATTGGCGGGCAACCGGGCACTTTAATAATCGGCTTATCAGTAATGACCTTATGCACAGGGGTAGCCCGGGTTGGATTGGGCGCGGCCGCTTGCACACAGCCCCATGAAGCACATGCACCCCATGCAATAATGGCTTTACAATCCTTGGCAACGCGGCGCAGCTTATCCACAAACGGTTTGCCGGATTGAATGCAGAACATACCATCTTCATTTAGGGGTGGATTGCCTTCCACCGCTAAAATATAATTGCCTTTATATTTTTCAATGACTTCATCCAAAATTGCTTCAGCTTGAAAACCCGCTGCTGCCATTAAGGTATCGTCATAATCTAAAGACAACATTGACAAAATAACGTCTTTCGCCAAGGGATGCGCGGAACGAATAAACGACTCTGAACAACAAGTACACTCTAAACCGTGTAACCAAATCACTGGCGTGCGTGGCTTCGTTTCCATTGCTTCCGCCACTTTCGGCATTAAACTAGGGCTTAGCCCCAATGCAGCGGTAGTTAAGCTACAAAATTTCAGAAAGCTTCGGCGTGTAATCCCCTGACGCCGCATAACGTCATAAAAGGTTTCTAATGCTGGCATACTGCTCCTCCAACTCGGCAATGTAAGCCGCGAAAATATTAGAAGTAGATTGCAAGAGCTATGCCATGTAGCTAATCGACTGATTTATTAAGCTTTATTGAATATTGATATTGTAAGAATGCAAACTTAATAGACAAAAAACAAAAAAGTTGAAAAGTAAATTTCCACTTAATGCGCGGTACATACCATACAAGGATCAAATGAACGCACAATGTGTTGCACGCTAATCGGGTCGGTTTCGCCGGTTTGAATCGGCGCATTAACTAACGCTTGTTCTAACGCACCGGCTTGCCCTTGTTGATCTCGTGGCGAAAAATTCCATGTTGTTGGCGCAATGATCTGGTAATTCAAAATATGTTTATTACGCACGCTCAGCCAATGCCCTAAACTACCCCGAGCGGCTTCCAGCAAGCCAACGCCATTGCCATCGCTGGGTAATTTCACCGCCCAATAAAAAGCGGCTTGCGGTCGAATTTGCTTAAGCCAGTGCTCCATTTGCGGCACAATTAATGCTAATTCCAATAGACGCGCTATCATGCGGTTTTGCACATTGCCACCTGATTGCTGTACGAGAGCTTGTATCAGGGGATGCCCATTGACCAACTGCCGCGCTAATGCGCCGGTTTCGATCACCGCACCTGCTAAGCGTGGCGCTTTACTCCAACTATAAGCCTGTGGTTTTGGATAATACGGTAGGGTCACGCCTTGGTTGGGATGCAAAGGCAGTGGATTACCTCTTAACCAAGCGGCTTGCAAATCTTCAGTGATAGCGGCAAATGGCACAGCTTGCACCTGTTGCGCTTGCCAAACGCCTTGCTGCCAGAAAAATGCCTGATTATCTGGCTGGCGATACGCGCCATAACTCAAAAACCGATCCGTTGCTCGCCCTAATTGCGCTAAGTCTAGCCCTTTTGCCACTGTTAGCCATAATGCAAAATCGGAAGGCTTGGCTTGCTGTTTATCCCACCACGTTTCTAATGCCGTTAACGAATCTAAACTTGCTATTGTTTCCAAAGTATCGCCAAACACCACCGTCTCTAAAAATAAGCGAAACTGTTGTACCAGCCCCATTAACTGGATTAACTCGCGCGGGCTTAACGCTTTACTCAATCCGCCCACTTGCAAACTTAAAGTATGCGGCCAATGCCCGCCAATAATGCCCATAATTTGCATAAAAGCCGCTCGCGCAGGTAATACCTGTTGGGTCGCAGAACCTTTCATGGCAGTAAACCGTTCAGCAATCACCTGATACCAAGGCTGCGAGGCATAAACTGGACGTGCAAAATCTGGCATGAAAAATACATAAAAATGTGTCAATAAATCCGCCAAATTCTCGCAAGCCAGCAAAATATTTAAGGCATATTGCGCATTCGCGGGGGGAGTAGTTTCCGCTAAGTCGGCTAGTGCATAAGTCGCTGCTACGGATTGCGCGACTGAACAAATTCCACAAATGCGCGGGGTAATCACTAACGCATCTTCCGGCGTTTTACCTACTAACATTTGCTCAAAACCGCGATACATGGGCACACGTACCCAAGCCTGTGTTACTTGCGTAGCACTGCGCTCTAATTCGATTTCTAAGTCGCCTTCTACCCGATTGAAAGGACCTAATAGCATACGGCTCATGCGGCTTATTTATTCCCCGGTTCTATGACAATATGGTCGGACACCGCATTGGTTTTCACCCGTTTAGGGGTCGCCGCTTTGGAAAGTGAAGCTAACGCCACAAACCACGCTTTAGGCATATCAGTTGGTAATCCAATGGGAATACCAGCTATATTAGGTGTATGTAAAAAGCTATGACCGGGTTCTTCAAATTCTGGGCTGGTGCAATTAATGCAAGCATAACCGGCACGCGTACAAGAACCTTGCCCATTCCAAGTATGCAAATTGCAATCCGCATGGGCTTGCGTACCTAAACACCCCATATATTCCATCATACAGCCTAAATCACTGGGCTTTTCCGCGCTGGCTTTGTATTCATAATATTCATTACGTGAGCAACCGTGATGCACTAAATGCTCTGTATAAAAACGCGGTCGCGCTAGTTTGTCTAAGTCAGCGGCGGTAATGCCTTGCCACGCCATCAGCTTAAGCGTATCCAACACCCAAGCGGGATGTGTAGGACAACCCGCCACATTAATCACCGGCAAATCAGCTAAAGAGCGGTAATCTTTGCCTAATGCACCGCCGTTCAAATGCCCGTCATATTGCAACCCACATGCATCGGTCGGATTATTACCGGCAGCACTCATCCCACCAAACGCCGCGCATGTACCAATCGCCAAGGTGTAGTGTGCTTTAGCCGCTAATTGCTGCACCCAATGCCACATTGACTGTTGAGTACCAGCCAGTTTATGAAAAGCGCCTGTACCATTAGGCCCGCGTAAAATTGCGCCTTCCACGCATAACACATCAAGCTTTTGCTGATCGTGCAAAATAGCGGTTAATAACTCAATGACCGCTTGATTGCTTAGCTCACTTAAAGACGGATGCCATAGCCACGTAAAGCCTGCTTCGCTAAGCTGTTGTAACGCATGCGGTTGTTCCGCACATAACAACGACATAGTACAGCCACCACAGCCACCGGATTGTAACCATAAGATATTCATACGAGGCTTTGCTCCTGTGGTTTAGGCAGCACTAAACTAAACTCAGCACCGCCTTGTGCGTGATTAGCGACCAATAATTTACCGCCGTGATCTTTAGCAATGCCATAACTGATAGATAACCCTAACCCTGTACCTTGCCCAATAGGTTTAGTGGTAAAAAATGGATCAAAGACCCGCACTAAATTCTCAGCAGCAATGCCAATACCCGTATCCCGAATTTTTAAAATAGCTTCCGTCGGTGTTTGCTCAATCAGAATAAACAATTGTGGATTCGGTGCTTGCGCCATAGCATCTAACGCATTTTGTACCAAGTTAATAATCACTTGTTGGATTTGCCCGGGATTACCCTGCAACCAGACTGCTTTCGGTAGGCTATAATGAATTTGGGTATCCAAACGACTGCCTTTCACGACCCAACGCACTGACGTTTCTAATACATGTAATAAATCAAAACGCACACTTTGATCTGTCTGATTCGAGGAAAAACGCCGTAAATCGCGCACAATATCGCTTACCCGTTCAGCACCTTCTACTGTACCGCTAACCAATGAATCCATATCTTGCAAGATATAATCAATACGCAATTGGCGACGCAATGATTCAATATAATCCGTGTCTTGCTGTGTATGAATACTATGCAAATACTCGCGTAGCCGTGTGGCATAACGCTGCATGGCATGCATATTCGCGTAGACAAAACTAATCGGGTTATTTAATTCGTGCGCAACCCCCGCCACTAAACGCCCCAGCGCGGCCATTTTTTCAGAACTAATCAATTGTTGCTGGGCTAGTTGTAATTCTTGATGCGCTTGATGCAAGGCACTAAACGCCTTACGTAATTCGCCAACCGGTCGTCCTATTAAGACCATGCCTTCTAAGCGCCCCCGCGTATCCAATCGAGGGGTACAATTCATGGCTAGAGGAATATTTTCGCTCGTACCTTGTAGGATAATTTCGCAATCATGGATTGCAGCCTCACGAATATGTTGCTGAAAGCTATTCACTAAAGGCTGACATTCAGACGTAAATAAAATTTGGAAGGGCTGATTTAATAAATCCTTTGCGGATTTCCCAGTAATACGCTCTAACGCCGCATTGACACGCTGAATACGCCCTTGGAAATCACACACGATTAAGACATCAGTCATAGCCGCCTCAATGCTACTAATAAACTGTTGGGCGGCTTCTAATTCAGCATTCTTACGCTCTAATTCGACTTGATAATGCAATAAATCCGTATAGGTTTGATCCATTTTACGGATAACTTCAATCCACTCGTCTTCTTGCGCTTGACTCAAAGTAAGCTCAGATGAAGACATCGAAGTTAATGACGAGAGCGGCATGCGTTGGATTGGCTAGCTTTTAAACCACTGGCTACTTTGAAACTGCTATTTGCTTGGTTTAATTGAGTTTGTAATTGTGCCAGTTCAGCACGCGCAGGTTGCTTAGGTTGCAATAAAATAGGCGCATCATTAAATGAGGTCAATTGTTTCATGTCTCAATTCCTTTACTCAGTTGCAGATTAGAGGCTGGTTTTGAGTCTAAACCATAACGCTCTAATTTATTGCGTAACCCTACCCGTGAAAGCCCTAATGCTTCCGCCGCTCGACTTTTATTACCCTTATGTTTTTGCAAAGCTGCCTGCACAATTTGACTTTCCAGTAGTTCTACCGTGGTTTTTAAATCCAGACCCTCATTATCATGCATAAGCGGATTGTCACATGGCAAAGCCTGACTTAATTGCAAGGCGTGCTGAATAGGCGCACTTAAAGCATCTACGCTTAAATTACCCGTCGCGGTTAATACCACTAAACGCTGTATTTCATTTTGCAATTCACGCACATTGCCGGGCCAATCATACACTTGTAAACATTGTAATAACGCAGAGTCAATGGTGGGTATAGGTTTTTGTAATTGCTGGCAAATACGTTTTAATAAATAATGCAGTAGCGGTTCAATATCCATGCGCCGCGCTCTTAAAGGCGGTAACTCAATGACTAAACCGGCTAAGCGATAATATAAATCTTCTCGAAAGCGCCCAGCCCTCACCATTTCTAATAAATTGCGATTAGTGGCGGCAATAATACGCACATTTGCATAACGCCGCTGATTACTACCGACAGGGCGAAAACTACCATCCTGTAAAACACGTAATAATTTCACTTGAAAAGCGGGGCTGGTTTCCCCTATTTCATCTAAAAATAACGTACCATTATGCGCTTGTTCAAATAAGCCAATGTGATCTGCAATCGCCCCCGTAAAAGCCCCGCGCTTATGCCCAAATAATTCACTTTCTAATAAAGTATCTGGTAATGCCCCGCAATTTTCCACAATAAACGGTTTATCCGCTCGCGAACTATTATAATGCACGGCGCGTGCAAATAATTCTTTGCCCGTACCGGATTCTCCCGTAATTAATACCGCAATATCATAAGGCGCTACGCGTTCAACTAGGGCTAAGGCTTGATTTAAACCACTATCTGGCGCGCGTACAATATTATCTAAATGAAAACTGGCTTTAAGGCGCTTACGCTGAACTCGGGTACGCTCTAATAAATGCTGTTCACTGAGTTTTAATTCTAAAGATAGGATTTCATTATCACGCTGCAACTGAAATAAACGTGCCGCATTTCGTACAGTTAATAATAAACTGTCTGGATGCCAAGGCTTAGAAATATATTGATAAATGCCAGCCGCATTAATACCTTCAATAATATCTTCGGGATCGGTGTAACCTGAAATAATCATACGCACAATATCAGGGTAACGTTGGCGTACCTGAATCAGAAACTCAACACCTGTCAGGGTCGGCATACGCTGATCCGCTAGAATCACTTGAATATGCTGTTCTTGCAGAATGTGCAGGGCTTGTTCAGCCTGTGTGGCAATAAAAACTTCAAATTCTTCGCTTAAAATTCGCGCCATGCTTTCCACAGAGCGAATTTCATCATCGAGCAATAGTACCGCTGGCAACGCTTGGCTCATAGCTGCAAGCTGTTACGCAATGCCTGTACTTGTTGTTCTAGCGCGTTCAAATGCTGGGCCACTAAGCCGCTACGCTGCTGCATTAGCCACGCTAACCAAGTTTCCATACCCTCACCACTGGTGGCTGACACATGCAAAATTTTAATATTTGGGTTCACCCGCCGCGCATAATCTTCGCATTGCTGCACATCGAATTTTAAATAAGGCAGCAAATCCACTTTGTTTAATAACATAATATCGGCAGCGTGGAACATATCGGGGTATTTCAACGGTTTATCCTCGCCTTCGGTTACCGATAAAATCACCACCTTATGCGCTTCGCCTAAATCAAAGGCAGCCGGACACACCAAATTACCTACATTTTCAATAAACAATAAACCACCATTGGCAAGGCTTAAGCTTTCTAACGCATGCCCCACCATATGTGCATCTAAATGGCAACCTTTGCCCGTATTAATCTGCAACGCAGGTACACCCGTTGCTCGAATACGTTCAGCATCATGATTGGTTTGTTGATCGCCTTCAATCACAGCTAACGGCAATTTACCGTGTAAGCGTTGTAACGTTTCGGTTAGTAAGGTGGTTTTGCCTGAACCCGGACTGGATACCAGATTCAGCGCCAAAATCGCTTTGCTTGCAAAATATTGGCGGTTTTGCTGGGCGTATTGGTTATTTTTACCCAGAATATCCTGCTCAATCTGCACCATACGCGCTTGTGTCATACCCGGCGCATGTGCCCGCGCTGCCCCTTGCCCATAATCATGCGTGTCTTGTTCGCTATGGGTATGCGTATGTTCATGCGCCGCGTGTGTATGCGGAAACTTACCTTGAATTAAAGCATGGCTATGGGCTTGATAAGGGCGAATGGCTTGCCCCTCTACTTTAGCCTCGCCTTCACTACAACCACAAACGGTACACATTTACTCAACCTCCAATTCTTTAATACGCATTTCATCGCCTTGCGTGACTTGCAATTGATAAGTGCCACAGCACGGGCAGGCATCATAACGCTGTTGTATTTCAACAGTTTGAGCACAATTCAAACACCATGCTTGTGCGGGTAGCTGAATAATCGTCAGCCTAGCTTGTTCGGCTAAAGTATGACGGCAAACCACCTCAAACCCAAACCGCATGGCTTCCACTTCCACGCCTGCTAATGCCCCAATTTCTAACCAAACCTGCTTAACCTTTTGGAAATTCTGCCGTTTTGCTTCAGTTTCTAACACCTGAATAATGCCTTCACACAGGGACATTTCATGCATCTAACTTAATCTCCAATTGGTAACTGACACAGGGGTCTAAAGCGGTAATCAGTGCCTGCGCTTGTTGCCTTAGTAGTAGCATGTTATCCGCTCGTAAGCGCTGTAACATACGGACTAAACTGCCTTGCGGGTGAAAATTCCACTCTGTGGGCGCAACAATTTGATACATCTGAATACCTGCTGCATCGGCATACACTCGATGTACTAATAAACCTCGAGCCGTCTCCACACTTGCTAAACCAGTATTCACCCCTGCAACTGTGCTAATCAAACCGCTGGTTTCGGTTTGCTGCAAGCCTTGCAAATGTGTAATTAAATCCAGCACTCGCGCCAGTAAACGCGTCGCCAAACCTGAACCGTAGGCTTGTTGCCATACTTGTAACGCTGGATGAGAACATTGTCGAGTGAAACTAGAGGTTTCACAAGCAGACCCATTAAATGTAGGAAAGGCACAAAAATCCTCAGCACGGGTTTGTGTTAACTGTTGTAGCCACCACTCACCTGCTTGTGCTAACGCGGCAGGCAAGGCTTGCACGTCAGAATGTCCCAAGGCTAACCAATGTTGTTGCTGCAACTGGCTTAATAATTGCCCCACAAAACCGTATTGCATTAATTGAGCTAAATCGCCTTGCTCACATAATGACAACCACTTGTGCAACTCTAAACCCAATAGCTGTTGTTCTAAAGCCTGCTGTAAATGTGCTAACAGCGACGGGGTTAAACCCTTGTTTAACTCACGCTTTATCTGGAACAGTTGCCGTAAATTTTCGGGCGCTAAGGGCGGTATAGATAAAGCCTGCGCCCAATCTTGCGCCAACCGCAAACTATGTTCAAAAACGGTTTCGATTTGAATAGCTCGTTGACGTTCTAATAAAGAACTCGCCGCTAATGCCTGCTCCGCCACCGCTTCACAGGCTTGCAATGCGGCAACCGTTTGGGCTGTACCACACAAACTAAATAAACTACCCAATACTTTGGGGGCAAGCTCAAGGGGTTTATGCCGCAGTAAATTCGGTGTTAAGCGCAAGCGATCCGACTGAAGCTCGACCGCTGTTACCTCATATTCGGTTTGTCGCTGACATATTAACTGAATGCTAATTTGCCCGCTTAAGCTGCTTAATGACATAGCGTTGGTTTAACAAGAAAAGAAACAAACCATAACAGTAAACCAACGCTGTTCAAGCGTCATGTGGAAATTGCTAATGGTTTTCTTTGATAATCCACAATGGCATTTTATAACGCCAGTCCGCCCGCTCCATTTCTCTTAAAATATAGCCTTCCAAGGCTTTACGCGTTTTAATAATCAGCAGACCTTTGTCTAATAAAGATTTATCCATTGAAAAATCATAATAATCTATCTTCAAGGTGTTAATGAATTGCTCGGGTAACGCAGGATTTGGCTGAAACTTTAACTCAATAAACGTTTGCCATTGTTCATCCCCCTCATCGGAAACCCAAAACTGTTCAGTTGGTTTTACCGAATAAATACGCGATAACACCACATCAATATAGTTATTCCATTCATGTACATACGCTCGCACATGATAACGGCGACTGGCATACACTAAACGGTGCGGTGAAAGAGTTAAATAATGCCATTTGGCTTTAGCATGATATTCAATGATAAGCGCTTGTTTAAGCTGAACAGCATTAATAATGCTTTTAACCATCTGATTATCAATAGCTGTTCTAAATGAATCATCCACATTAACAACGCTTAAATCTGTCCACGTACTATAGTCAATAAATTTGCCAACTAAATAACTACCTCGTAAATAATCTAAATATAAATGTGGGTCAGTTTTAATAAAATACGGTTGAAAAGATTCACTCGGTTCATGCTTTTTAGTAGATTCATTATAAATAAGTTGCTGGGGATATTTTTCGCGGTATTGGGCAATAACCGTTTGTGCATTGCGTCGATCAATGCCGAATGCCTCGGCTAATTGCGGCGCAGTTACGCCCCCACTCCAATATAGACAGGTCTCAATATAGGCAAACCTTTCTGAATCACGGCGTTTCATCATAGGTCTCTTCTTGCTTTGGTTTTAATTTAAATCCATACTGAATTGTATAGTAAATCAGCAAGAGAACAAGCCCTATGCTACGGCTCAAACTCCACTTACCCCAACCCTTAGCCGCCCAAAGCTATACCCATCAGGATCTTATTCATGACGCCATTATTCATGCGCTTGATCAAGCAGGCGTAAATTCAGCAGACATGGTAGGGCGTTATGCCAAGCCTTGGACTTTTGCAGCGTTAGGTTGGCATCAAGCCCATCAAGGGTTTGTACGCAGTCTGATCATTAGTAGCGCTGACCCCAACATAGCACGCGCATTAACCCGCCTTCAGCCAGAACAAATTGTGCAACGCCGTTGGAATGGCGAAAGTATCAATTTTTCTGGCGCTATTAAAAGTCTCGAATTTGATCCCCTCTTCCCTAACCAAACCCGCTTAGATTGTTTATTACTTTCACCCTTAGTCTTACAAGACTATACACAGACAAGTTCAAAAAAATATTGGCATAAAGATTTAAGGTCATTGCCGCTCAGTGAAATCATCAGTCGTAAATTATCCAAACAAGCAGGGCGTGATATTCAATTACAGGTGACGCCAGACGCACTGTATTTAAGAGCGAAGCCTGAACACTCTGTTTTAGTCAATTTAAAACAACATCAGAACGGTAGTAAAAGTTTTGTGATTGGCATGCAAGCCCCCTTGATTTTAGAAGGTGCGGAAGACGATTTACGCTTTGCATGGTATGCCGGAATTGGTGAGAAAACGCGTAATGGCTTTGGCTGTTTAGGCTTAGCGGAACAAGGAGTTCACTCATGAACTCACTCTTGATGCGTCAAGCCAGTGCAATTGCTGCCACTGTTTATGAAAATTTCATGGAACAGGTGATTGAACGTCATGTCCTAGCCGAGCGAATCGGGCACGAATTAAACGAAAAAGAAAAAAAATCCACTACGTTTAATGACACTCGCCAGCTTTATTTAATGAGTATTAGCGGCAAGGGCGGTTGGGATAATGATAGCCAAAAACGTGAGCGTTATTTAAAAAATCAAAATATTACCCTACTTGATCACTTACTATCGGTTGCGCGTGGGGCGATTGTGTTATGTGCGTTAGATACAGCCACGAGTTTAGGTACAGATAATTTAGAGGCCGCAGACGAACAAGCATTACGTAATACCTTAGCGGTGGTTGCCGCCATTGCCTTTTTGCACGATCTGGACAAATTGTTAAAACTGCCGCGTGATGCTGAACTGACCTTAGCGCATATTGAACAAGGTCTGAAACGCTATGGTATTACTGAGTACTTGGGCGACATTAAACTTAATAGCGAGCAAATCCGCGTTCTTATTGAACAAGCAGAAGAAACCCAACGGCATCGGCATTTAAGCAGCACACCGATTCCGCGCCCTTACCTCACCGCCGTGGAACGCTATGTTAAACTTGCCGATAAGTTAGACGGACTTTGGCAAGCCCACAGTAGCCAAGGTGGTTTAGAAAAAATCATTGAGCGCTTAAATCAAGATCAAAGTCTTGCCACACGTTTACTGGCGCAATGGGAAGCAATTGATATTTATGACCCGCACCATCCGTTTTTATTGGATGAATTACAACGCCGTTTATCTTTTGCTTGTCAACGAGTGGCTGATGTTCCTCCACTGCTTGAAACCCATCAGGATGGGCGTTTATTTGTTTTAATACCCAAAGCTCAGGCGGAAACAATTAAAAGCAAAGCGATTGCCGCTATGCTAAAAAAGCTACCTTTTCCGCTGACGGTACGTGCTCCCAATACTGGCACACCTGAAATTTTTGAAATACGCAATGCACGCCCGACTTATACAGAATTACAAGACGAATTCATTGCGCAAACGGAAAATTTAAGTTTGTTAGGTGATTTTTTCACGATTAAAAATACTCTAACTCATTTAACACCAGTACTAGATACGCTATTAACAGCCATAGGCTTAGCTCCTCAATGGAGCAAAGATACAGGTAAAAAAACTCGTAAAATTTATACTGACCCACATAAGTTAAACACAATCGCTAAGGAATACTTTTTACAAGCAGCGATCTTAGCGCTGTTGCTTAATTTGAAAGTCACCACGCCGAAAAAAGTAAAAGTGCTAAGCCCTGACGAGCGTGAACAAGCGTTAAATATCTTAGCCAATGAACCTTTACCTGAATGGCTTAGCAACATTGAGTTTGCGGAATCGCGGCGTGTGTTATTGAGTTTATGGGTTACTGCACTATCTGCCCAAAATCCTGACTTACAAGCCAGCATTTGGGGTGAAGCAGGCTTATTAACCCAATGGTTAGAAGGCACAGAGCAGAACGTGGGTTTCCGTGATTATTTTCAACTGGATCACGAACCGATAGCTATGGCTGTGGAATTACACTTGCAACAATTGCTGTCCAAACAACGATTACACCCGCTCGATGAATCAGTAGAGGGGCGCTGTTTATTTACCGATTTTCCTAGCAGCAGCATGGTCAATGAAAATCCTGAAATGCATGCGATTAATGCCTCTGCTTTTACAGGTCGTGAAGGCAAACCCGATTCATTAAGCGCCCCCGCGAATGGTCAAACGCCTATTAGCCCGATTTCAGTGGTAGAACATAAGCTGAGACATATGGCATTTAAACGCCAAGGCGGTAAAACCGATGGTGTGCCAACTCTGGTTTCGTCACCTATTACCACTGGTTTATTCGGCGCTTTAATTCTGAATGACGATAAAGATATTCAAGCCATATCTACCTTTCAATTAGCCAGTAAAGATAAGGTTAAGGCTTATTATCGTGGTTTAGAAGCTTATAAAAATCGCTGCCGTTTAGCACGATTGGAAATGATTCCTGAAAAACTATATTACAGTGATAAAAAACCTGGGCAGATAGATACTTTGCAAAGAATGCTCAAAGCCTGCTTACGCATTGGTCGCCCTATCCACATTTTTCGCGGTTTACCTACTCCACAAAAAGCCTTTTTCTACTTTGATGCCATGCCGAATGTACTTAAAGCCTTATTAGGGTTTAACGAGTTACGGCTTGAGCAAATTCCACGCGCCTTAGAGCAACTGCAAATAGCGCAAACGCTAATCGAAACCAATGGTTTAGGTTATGACGTACTCAATCTTTATGCCTATCCACGGACTCGCTTTAGCGCGGTGTGTCTGGTTTGGTGTCACGTACAAGATTGTTTAAAAAATGCCAATCCCCAAAAAGCCGGAGCACTGCATCAGTTAGGCGCATGGATGTATCAAGAATTTTATTTATTACAGGAGATTCAAGCGATGTCGACTTCTGACAGTGCGTTAGTCCGCTTAGGACAAGCTGCCAATCAAATCCAACGCCGCCCGCAAGGTGTAGCTTCAACCAATGAGGAAATGCTGGTGTTCAATTTATGCCTTGATACAGCAATGGGCTTACGCGCCATTCATCAAACCGATAGTGCGTCTCTGATTCATGGTATTGCGGGAGAACTGGAAACCAATTTAGGGCGCAAAGACAAAATGTCAGCTAGCAAATTCCGCGACGGCCAATCCTTAGAAATGGCTTGCATGAATTTTGCCGCACAATTTGTGCATGATATTTGGCTGGGCGTATTACAAGGCAAACCGCCCGCACAAAAAAGTCGTCGTCTCTTAGGCAGTGTCTACCGTATGGCTTTCTTACAAAGCTTTCGCAATAACGCCAATGATGCCACTGCTGAAACAACCACTGAATCTGTTTAAAGGATGAATAACATGCAAGCACTTAAACCTTATTTAGCCAATATTGAAAACTTAACCAAAACAAGCCTAGATGAAGATAAGAAGCCTTATATTCATCCTCAATTGAAAAACTTGGGTTGCGTCAGCATAGTTCTTATTCGTGAAGCGATTGCACCTGTCATATTTCGCAATGCCGAACCAGAAATTACTGACATTGAATGGCAGGAGGAACTCTATGTACGAGCTGTACCTAATAAGTTTAAATATATTGAACGTGGACGCGGTTTACAGATCCTACGTGCTTTGAAATTAGGTGGCAGCCAAGCCCAAAACAAGACAATTCTTCATAAAGGGCAAAAAATATCAGAAGCATTTGATTTAAATACTTTGGTCTTCGGTGACTCTACAACTATCAAAGATAATAGTAAGAAGAAGGTTCTTCCTGTACGGGCTGCTGTAAATTACTCTGATGCGCTAAGCGTCAAAACTAAAGCAGCATGTGTGGAATCTACTTTTCATAATCGAGCAATGGAAGATGGAACGCTATTTGATGCCGAAGATAGCAAAAATAGTGAGCACCTATTCACCCGCCACTTTATTAAACCCGGAACGTTAATGGTGCAAACCTTAAGTACGCGCGGGCAAGTTTTACCGGAAATCGGTTTAAAACATTTATTATTAAGTGTGGGCTTAGCGGGCAGTTATGGCGGACAAACTTCCGTAACGGGCATCAATATAAAAACACACATTGTAGGTATCTATGCGGATTCGTTTGAGCAAGCGATTAGCTCGCCGTATGAGTTATTAAAAGTGCTTGCCGACCAAGCGGATGCGGATTTAGACAGTATCAAAGCAGCCTTACATACAGCCTTACAAGCCCAACATAGTGTGGCAATTCAAGGCGATACTGCACAAGCATGGCAACAAAGCTTGATTAAGGCATTTGAGCAAACGGGAAGCGAGCTAGAACAGGAGTACAAAACGGCTCAACCCAAAGTAGCAACCTTGTTTGATCAATGGTTTAGTTAGGAGTTTGCCATGAAAGCCATTATTACTGGCATTCAGGCAGAAACCTTAAGCCCCTTTGCCTATCATTCTTTGATGGTGCAAGGGGGAAGTTCTACCCTGCCAGAATTGATTAGCGACCAAGCCATTATGTTTGGCTTAGCCGCCACTTTAGGCATGATGCACGCTTCGGTTTGTCTGCCCTCCACCCCCAAAGGTTATCGACGGGATTTACAGGCAATGCCGTGGCGCGCTTCCGTTTTTACCACGCAAACCCCAAAACTACTTGCTCCCTTAACACGACGTTTAAATCTGGAAGAAGAAGCAGGTTTTAGAAAACGTCACTATGACGTAACTAGTAAAGGCAATTTTAAAACCTATTTTTCCACGCAAGAAGTACCAGCAGGTATCACTTATCACGGTGCTGTGTTTGGCTTTGACCCCTTTGAGGCAACAGGGTGTCAGGAATTAGTTCTTAGAATAGGTTTACATCGTAACGGAATGCTGCGTCTTACACCCGCTAAGGTAGAGCACGTGCAACTAAATGCCGCAACCGCGCATTTATTTGGGCGTGAATTAAGTGTGGAACGTTATCTGCTGTATGGCATTCAGCTTAGCCCGCGCATGAATAGCCATGATGCTTTAGCAGAGGTACAGCAATGGAATTAACGGTTAAACGCCATTGTGTTGCCGTGTTAGCCAATGGCTTATCACCCTTACAACAACAGTTATTAGATGAACCGCGCAAAGTACGTATTGTTGATGCACCCACCGGCGCGGGTAAAACCTATGCATTTCAAAAAGCGTTGCTACAAGGTAGTCGTATCTTATTTATTGTTCCCACAAGACGTTTAGCGCAAAACATTGCCGCCAGTGTTATTCACGATTTAATTAAAGCCGGTTGGTCAGCGACCTTAGCCGAACAAAAATTAGCCGTTTGGAGTTCCGATCAAACCGCTATTTTACGGGAACAAGGTGTTGAGCATATACGCGGTTTACGAGTGCGACAAATTCAACAATTAAGCCCACGCCTACAGGGTGAAAGCGAAATGATTGTCGCAGTGCCTGAAGTGCTTAGCCAGTTATTATTACGCGGCAACGTAGAACGACCACAAACCGGCTTAGATAAGGGGCAAGCGGGGTTTAGTGTGTTGGATGTGTTGGAATACTTCGATCATATTGTGTTTGACGAATTCCATACTATTGAAGCGCGTGGGTTTGGTTTAGCGGCATTGTTCGCCAAACTCGCCAGCGTCACGACTGAATTCAATACCATCGGCTATGGCCGCGCCAAAATCAGTTTACTGTCGGCAACGCCTTTAAATATCAAGCCTACCTTGCAAGCCTTGGGGGTGCCTAACAGTGAAATAGCAGAAATTAAAGAAGTTTTAACGGATCAATCTAATGATCGCGCCTTACATGGCAATGTGCGTTTGGTTCTGGAAAATAGTGCATCCATGCCTATGGTAGTCGCCACCTATTTAGACGCTATTCAACAAGCCGTTGAACAACAGCAACAAGTTGTGCTGATTTATAATGCATTGGCAGATTTACGGCGCGATTTACCGCAGTTAATCCAACAATTTACCTCGGTTGGCATTGCTGCTGAACAAGTGCTGGTGATTAATAGCATTGACGATAGCGCCAATCAACATCAAGCACGAGCGGGTTATCAATCAGGGCGTAAACAAGACCCTGATCAATTCAGTGTTTTGATTGCGACTGCTAGCGTGGAAATGGGGATTACCTTTCGCGCCGCCAATCTCATGCTGATGGAATCAGGCTTTGCGCCCATGAATTTCCTACAACGCTATGGGCGTGCCGCCCGACGCGGGGCAGATGGGTTAGTGGTATTGCGGCTCGATCAGGCGTTATTAGAACGCCAGCCTTGGCTTAGAGCTTTAGCAGATTGGGTAAGCGCACACGAGAATCAGAGCGTTTCTATTGTAGCGTTAAGCCAAGTACTGAGTTTGGAAGCGCAACAGCAGTTTCAAACAGCAGACTCTACTAGTTCAGCTTTGTATTTTGGTTCATTACCACAACAGGCTATTTATACCAGTGGCTTATATTGGCAACTGCTAATGCGCCATCCCAGTACTAGTAAACATCGGCAAACCCACTTAAGGCAACATCAACCAAATAGCAGTAAGTGGGCTTATAGTCAGCTCAAACAGCTAGAACCACTTTTGCAAGATTCGCTTTACGCTAAAGCGGCTAAACAGTGGCAAACCTTATTGTTTATGCAGGCGGCGCAATTAAGGAATATTGGTAAACGGGTCATCGTAATTGAAGGGGATGGGCGCAAGTTACAAGTGGATAGAGTCTGGTTAGAGCGTGAAACCGATATCATTCAAAAGCATAACCCGCAATACGATGCAAAGGACAACCCTTATTTTCAATTAGATGGTGAATTAGACGATTATTTATTAGAGACCAAAAACCGAGCTACCCGCCGCTTGAATGTGTATTTTCCCCATACTAAACGCTTTCAAGAACTGGACTATAACAGCAGTTTTATTAGCGATTGGCGTAAAATTCTAACGAATCAACGAGATGAAGATACTGAAGCGGCATGGGAAGATTATCCTAATGCTATGCAAGCTGCCGAACAATTAGTAAGCCTCAGCGGTTTAGTGCCGAGTACTGATACCGAATTAAGCCCCGCCACCATTGATCTTGTGTGGTCGTAATGAGTATTTTCCACTGGTCATATGCTACTGCCTTTCTGGAGCGAGTTGAACGGCTGAATTTACACGGTTTGCATTTTCAGCATATCGAGCTTTGTGAACGGCGGGCGTGGATGTATTTGCACAAGATCAATTTCGCACAGTGGTATTCCCGTGTGCAAAGTGGCACAGCTTTACATGAAACCAGTTATCAGCGGGATCATTCCGTACGCGGTTTAATGGGCTTAGCACCGGATCGCATTGATTGGGAGCAACATATTGTGTATGAAAATAAAGGTACAGCGGGCGCGGTAGAGGCATCCAGTAATCAAACCGCTTTTTATGCTTTGCTGTTAGCAATCAGTACGGGGCAAGTCTGGCAAGCGTATACGCATGTATTGAGTTCCAAACGTAAGCGTGAAGTGGTGTTAGATGCCGCGCGTTTAAGCAAACTGTGGGATGCTTCCTTACGTTTGGAACAACTTAGTCAGCAAGCGGATGTGCCGCAGGTTGCAAAAATTCCATTATGCGCGAGTTGTTCATTGGCAATTTTTTGTGGCTACGATTAAGGAGCAAGCGCATGGAAACTTTATTTATTGCGCGAGAGGCTCAACTTAAACAACATGAAAATACCTTACAAGTCAAATTGGGCGAAAAAGTCCGCTCATTACCGATTGAAAAGGTTAGTCATATTGTTTTATTAGCCGAAAGCCGTCTGAATTCTAGGCTGCTAGGGCTGTGTGGTAAACACGGCGTGCGCTTATCGGTGTTTGATTATTACGGTTATTTTAAAGGCGCATTCGAGCCGTGTGATCATAATCCAGCGGGTAAAGTTAAGCTGAAACAAGCGGCTTTATTATTGAATGATCCACAACGCTTAAGTGTGGCGCGTGAAATATTACGGGGTGCAGCACATAATCGTATAGCCAATTTAAAATATTACCAATATCGTGGCAATGAAGCGCTTAAGCCGATTATTCAAAGTATGCAAGCGCACATGAGCAAACTCAGTACCGCCTTAGATACCAGTTGTTTAATGGGAATTGAAGGAAATCTGCATCAGGAATACTACGCGGCATGGCAACATATCCACCCCGAACTTGCCTTTGGCAAACGGGTACGTCGACCACCTAATAACCCGATTAACTGCTTAATTTCTTTTTTAAATCAATTGGTTTATACGGTTGTGCGGCATGAAATTAGCAAAACTCATTTAGAAGAAACTTTTAGCGTTTTACATGCTCCCGGTTATGGACGCGCTTCTTTAAGCTTAGATTTAGCCGAACCGTTTAAACCCTTATTAACCGATATGTTGATTTTCCGCATGGTACAACGCCGTATGTTGGACAGCAGTTGGTTTGAACAACAAGAAAATGTTTGCCTACTCAGCGAAACGGGACGGCGTCATGTGGCTGAGCAATTTTCACAACGTCTAGAAGAACAGTATCAAGACCATACGTTCCGTTATTGGATTTACCGAGAAGCCCTCATACTAGAACGTGAAGTATTGGACATGAGTGAATATGAATCCTTTAAAAGGAGAGTCTAAATGTTTATGCTCATCACCTATGATGTTGAAGCCAAACGCACTAATAAGTTTAAAAAACTCTTACGCCGCTATTTGAATCACGACCAATTCTCCGTTTTTGCGGGCGACATTACCGACGCCCAAGCGATTAAATTACGCCGTGAATTGAGTCAATTAATGATACCCGATGATAAAGTCACTGAAATTAGCTGCGCCAATCGGCATAATATTGAAGTAAATCATCTCAGCAAACACGAATCCGGCAAAGGTGAACTCAAACGCAGCCCATTAAACGATCATCGCCGTGACTTTACGGTTTTATAATAACTTCGACCGCCTATGAAGCTTTATATGCTTAACCTTGATGTACTTTTTAAACCATTTCATGCTAACTTTGAAACACTCGTTAATACTGTTAGCACTCACATTGGCTACAGATAACGGGTTACGAATCCCTATAAGGGGTTATGAGTTTTAGCTTATCCCATGATCTTCCGAACACGAGTTCGTTACGAATCCCTATAAGGGGTTATGAGTTTCGCATATGCGTTCGTACAACGGCGTTATGCCGAGTTACGAATCCCTATAAGGGGTTATGAGGCTTTCACTTAAATATCTTACTGTGGCCACAGTTGAGTTACGAATCCCTATAAGGGGTTATGAGTGCTCTGTGTACCCCGGGTTACTCCCGTGAGTTGTCGTTACGAATCCCTATAAGGGGTTATGAGACTTACATAGGACACCCCCAAGGTGTCCTTTTTGCGGTTACGAATCCCTATAAGGGGTTATGAGACTCACCCGCGCAACGTCAACGAAGTTTTTTACAAAGTTACGAATCCCTATAAGGGGTTATGAGACGAGAACGTAACGTTCTCATGGGTGTCCAGCGTCCGTTACGAATCCCTATAAGGGGTTATGAGGTACTCTTTTAACGATTTCATTAAGTCAGGGTCGGGTTACGAATCCCTATAAGGGGTTATGAGGTGAACGCGGACGGCATGACGCTAAAAGCAGATTCCGGTTACGAATCCCTATAAGGGGTTATGAGGCGTTTGCACGGACGCTACTGGATGACGCAGATGCAGGTTACGAATCCCTATAAGGGGTTATGAGCATATAGTTGCCGCCGAACAGGATTATGGCTACTGGGTTACGAATCCCTATAAGGGGTTATGAGAGACTTGAGTGCCATATGGCACGTGAAGCCAAGGGCGTTACGAATCCCTATAAGGGGTTATGAGTTGTGTAGTTACTGTTATCTCTGCTGGTAAATACAATGTTACGAATCCCTATAAGGGGTTATGAGCCACGGATGTCTGCGATAGGTGCAAACTTGATGTTAGTTACGAATCCCTATAAGGGGTTATGAGAGCGAGGGTATATGTCATACCGTCGATTGGTAAATTGTTACGAATCCCTATAAGGGGTTATGAGTCATACTTGTTTTTAATTTGACCCCACAGAGTTGGGGTTACGAATCCCTATAAGGGGTTATGAGTTCCCTATTTAATATCCTGCTTCGTACGTGACTCAGGTTACGAATCCCTATAAGGGGTTATGAGCCAAGGTGTCCTTTTTGCGTTTCTGTAAAAGAGGTCGTTACGAATCCCTATAAGGGGTTATGAGTTAGTTATTGTGTGAAAATAGAAATAATTTTTGAAAAGTTACGAATCCCTATAAGGGGTTATGAGGGGGCAGGCTATCGGGTGTAAGTGTCGAGCGCGAATGGTTACGAATCCCTATAAGGGGTTATGAGGCTGGCACATGGTACATGGGCACTGTGATATGCCACGTTACGAATCCCTATAAGGGGTTATGAGAGATCGCCAGCGTCTTCGGGTCTGAGTATCGTGCCAGGTTACGAATCCCTATAAGGGGTTATGAGTCGGATTTTGATTTGATCGAGTCAAGGTTGTGGCGCGTTACGAATCCCTATAAGGGGTTATGAGACCATCCTCACGCCGTGGCTTGCGGTTGTTTGAGCAAGTTACGAATCCCTATAAGGGGTTATGAGTGAGCAAATCAATGAAATGATGGCGGGTATCGCTATGTTACGAATCCCTATAAGGGGTTATGAGATTGTGATGTTGTGTCAAGAGAGTAAAGCCGCTGGTTACGAATCCCTATAAGGGGTTATGAGAAAGTATCAAGATACTTACAACAAGGAAAAATTGACGTTACGAATCCCTATAAGGGGTTATGAGGAACATAGGGGATTACTCCGATTTAATTGCTCACGGGTTACGAATCCCTATAAGGGGTTATGAGCATGTAGCAACTTCCTCGAATTGAGGCAGCGCTGTTAAGTTACGAATCCCTATAAGGGGTTATGAGTTGTGAAAGCAAAGATCGACGAAATGCAGGCAGACAGTTACGAATCCCTATAAGGGGTTATGAGTGCGTGCTTGGCTTGTTGCTTGGCTTGTTTAAACATGTTACGAATCCCTATAAGGGGTTATGAGACAGAGAAAGCCGTTAGAGCCACATGCAATAGATGCGTTACGAATCCCTATAAGGGGTTATGAGCCGCCTTTTTGCAGTCCAGCAATCGTGCTGATGTTGGTTACGAATCCCTATAAGGGGTTATGAGAAGACAGTGATAAGCGTTGATGATGTAACCAGAAAAGTTACGAATCCCTATAAGGGGTTATGAGCGTATAGGGCAGGCGTCGCCTAGCGCGGTTAAAACAGTTACGAATCCCTATAAGGGGTTATGAGTTCTATCTTTCCTATTGGAGTCCCTACTTTAAGGTCGTTACGAATCCCTATAAGGGGTTATGAGTAGATGCGGGGTAATCGCATCAAAAACAAACAACTAGTTACGAATCCCTATAAGGGGTTATGAGTTGTACATAACACATCTAAGGTTATGTTGGTAACGCGTTACGAATCCCTATAAGGGGTTATGAGCCGTCGAAAATGTAAGGCGACCCAGATCCGCACCGGGTTACGAATCCCTATAAGGGGTTATGAGGCTCTAACTCTCAAAATGGCAAATGCATCTATTAAAGTTACGAATCCCTATAAGGGGTTATGAGAATTTGAAAAAGCGTTTTCGCTTGTCGCATTGAATAAGTTACGAATCCCTATAAGGGGTTATGAGGCCGCAGAATCAGAAGTCGAACAGATCAATAACACACGTTACGAATCCCTATAAGGGGTTATGAGTTCATTCCGAAACGCGATTGCCGCAGTTCGCGCTCAGTTACGAATCCCTATAAGGGGTTATGAGTTAGATGTGTTATGTACAAGGTGATAGTAGTCGGCACGTTACGAATCCCTATAAGGGGTTATGAGTTGACGAGTGGGCAATTTGCTATGAGCGATCAAGATGTTACGAATCCCTATAAGGGGTTATGAGATCAACACAAGCAAAAGTGCATTAAGCATAAACTCGGTTACGAATCCCTATAAGGGGTTATGAGGCGTAACGTTTACAATCGCTAGTGGGGAAACTTATCGTTACGAATCCCTATAAGGGGTTATGAGTAGTAAATCGACTGTCCGTTTATTTTGCTTTTGGCTTGTTACGAATCCCTATAAGGGGTTATGAGTGCTTTAATCATGGCACGGGTTACAACGTCATCAATGTTACGAATCCCTATAAGGGGTTATGAGCATTGCGCCGATTCAGGGATGAATACATTCCCACCTGGTTACGAATCCCTATAAGGGGTTATGAGATCGCATCAAAGCATTACGATCAGACATTTACACCAGGTTACGAATCCCTATAAGGGGTTATGAGTGTTTCGCTGCTTGATGTGTTTAATAATATCGTATGGTTACGAATCCCTATAAGGGGTTATGAGAATAATCTCCAGCCGATGGGATGGATCTAGCTGAAGGTTACGAATCCCTATAAGGGGTTATGAGACGCGCTAAGCGCAATTACAAAAACATTCCGAATAGCGTTACGAATCCCTATAAGGGGTTATGAGGCGTCAACAATGGAAGCCGGACAAGTGTTTTTTGACGTTACGAATCCCTATAAGGGGTTATGAGCTCAGCAGTATCAACAGTCGCCCAGCTTAATAATGTGTTACGAATCCCTATAAGGGGTTATGAGGGTGTCTTTGTTCGCATCCCAATATCTAGCCCACTCGTTACGAATCCCTATAAGGGGTTATGAGTGTTGCCGTGCACGGAGCTGTGCCAAATGTGCGACTGGTTACGAATCCCTATAAGGGGTTATGAGCCACTGCTATGGTTAGGTACAGTGCAAAGCCAACCGGTTACGAATCCCTATAAGGGGTTATGAGGAGCCTGTTAATAGTGTCTACTGTCTCAGTTGACGTGTTACGAATCCCTATAAGGGGTTATGAGTTCATTAAATTTATTAGCGCATTTCTACGCAGTTTTGTTACGAATCCCTATAAGGGGTTATGAGCTGCTGCTGATTTCCGCACGCTGAGCGAAGCCGTTTGTTACGAATCCCTATAAGGGGTTATGAGTTAATCTCTTTTAGTTTGTAGTAAATATCTCTGCAAGTTACGAATCCCTATAAGGGGTTATGAGAAAGCCGCCCGCGTTCTCGGGTGTTTCTGCCAGTAAGTTACGAATCCCTATAAGGGGTTATGAGCTCAAAAATGCCTAGTGGTGTCCACAGTTGGATACTGTTACGAATCCCTATAAGGGGTTATGAGTAATGCCTCCAGAGCCTTGCTTTTGCCTACACCCGCGTTACGAATCCCTATAAGGGGTTATGAGCGCTGCTTCAATGTGCTTCCACATTTTTATTGACAATGTTACGAATCCCTATAAGGGGTTATGAGGTAGCCTCATAGGACTTATTGATGATCTGATAACCGTGTTACGAATCCCTATAAGGGGTTATGAGAGAGTACTTACATGCACTGCGTTTGCGACTGGCTTGGTTACGAATCCCTATAAGGGGTTATGAGTAATTGGATAGCAATTCTTTGCTTTTCAAGTGCTTCGTTACGAATCCCTATAAGGGGTTATGAGTTATTAGTGCTATAGTTGTTCCCAACCGTCATGCGTGTTACGAATCCCTATAAGGGGTTATGAGTATTTACAACAGTCGTGCGGATATTGACGCCGCACGTTACGAATCCCTATAAGGGGTTATGAGGCGTTAAATAGCGGCTTAGCAGAAACAGTAAAGCGCGTTACGAATCCCTATAAGGGGTTATGAGAATGTGAAAGCATACGGGGCGCTTGACATCCAAGTGGTTACGAATCCCTATAAGGGGTTATGAGATATCAAACACTGGCAGATCAGCCGGTGCTATGGTTTGTTACGAATCCCTATAAGGGGTTATGAGGCGATTAGAGAAGACTAAACCAAGGCAGCGCTCAAGTTACGAATCCCTATAAGGGGTTATGAGGCCACTACTAATGGCATTGTGTATCTAACATTTACGTTACGAATCCCTATAAGGGGTTATGAGATTCCTCCCCATCTTCGACTAGATCACTTAAAAGGGGTTACGAATCCCTATAAGGGGTTATGAGTACTAATCAGCAGAAATACCTAACACCAGAACAGATGTTACGAATCCCTATAAGGGGTTATGAGTAGTTCCTTTCTTGACTGCCTTAGCTACAGTCAGCAAGTTACGAATCCCTATAAGGGGTTATGAGCTTAGACTGAATTTGTCAACTCGGATAAAAGCTTACGTTACGAATCCCTATAAGGGGTTATGAGGCACTAATTAGTACGTTTAGAACAAGTCAAAGGACAGTTACGAATCCCTATAAGGGGTTATGAGCAGTCAGGCTCTATATGACAGTCACGAAAACCCGCAGTTACGAATCCCTATAAGGGGTTATGAGGTATACAGCTCATTCATATACTCGCCCTACTTCTTCGTTACGAATCCCTATAAGGGGTTATGAGATTTGGATTCCTGCCATTGAAAGATCGGGTGTGCGATGTTACGAATCCCTATAAGGGGTTATGAGTATTCGCTGCAAATACTCGATAACGCTTAGCTCAAGTTACGAATCCCTATAAGGGGTTATGAGAGTGTTTAGCATATCTGCTAGCGCCGCCTTTGCTAGGTTACGAATCCCTATAAGGGGTTATGAGACTGCCCGTTCCAATGGCATGAGTCATTGCCGTGCATGTTACGAATCCCTATAAGGGGTTATGAGAAACACAAGCTGATTCATCGCAAACTTTTTAAACTCGTTACGAATCCCTATAAGGGGTTATGAGACGAAATTGCCCAACTCGATAATAAACCCCTGGCACGTTACGAATCCCTATAAGGGGTTATGAGGTGCGTTTATTGGTGGGTAGGTTATCTAGAAACGGCGTTACGAATCCCTATAAGGGGTTATGAGTGTAGTGGTGCGCTGCGGCTGGGAATCATTGCAAAAGTTACGAATCCCTATAAGGGGTTATGAGCCACTCAACGCAAACCCGCAACCCCTTACGAGCAACGTTACGAATCCCTATAAGGGGTTATGAGTTGGAGGCTGAGGGTCTGGTTACACGCCTAGAAAACGTTACGAATCCCTATAAGGGGTTATGAGGTTTCCGCTCAGCTTGGCTCATGGATTGCCTCCTTGTTACGAATCCCTATAAGGGGTTATGAGTTGTAAAAGCAGGCAACTCAGCTAGAGCACTAAAGTGTTACGAATCCCTATAAGGGGTTATGAGGGGCTTGATTTTAACGCTGAAAATGCACAATACGATGTTACGAATCCCTATAAGGGGTTATGAGACCGTTCTTGCTACCCTGCCCGTAAACCTCAATCAGCGTTACGAATCCCTATAAGGGGTTATGAGGTCATATACAGTGCGAATAGCCGCATGTATATCAGAGTTACGAATCCCTATAAGGGGTTATGAGCGTCAGGTTGGCGGTTAGCGTTGGCAATGTCGCCTTGTTACGAATCCCTATAAGGGGTTATGAGTGATTGATGACCTCAAGGAGGCTAGTAAGAAGGCGTGTTACGAATCCCTATAAGGGGTTATGAGATCGCCCGACACCGTAGCGCAAGCCTAAAGGCTTTACGTTACGAATCCCTATAAGGGGTTATGAGTAGCCAGAATTGATTTAAATCGCGCTAGAGACGGGAAGTTACGAATCCCTATAAGGGGTTATGAGCCCACAAACAGCACAACAACTTAACAAACCAGTAAGTTACGAATCCCTATAAGGGGTTATGAGCCCACAAACAGCACAACAACTTAACAAACCAGTAAGTTACGAATCCCTATAAGGGGTTATGAGACACTGCATCAGTGTTTTCATTCCGCTTGCTCCATGGTTACGAATCCCTATAAGGGGTTATGAGTCTCAATCTATTTAACTGCCTCTAATTAATAAATCAGTTACGAATCCCTATAAGGGGTTATGAGCCAGTTTTACCGCGTTTTGTAACGGATTAAACGACCGTTACGAATCCCTATAAGGGGTTATGAGACATTTATGGGGCGCATCGCTGCAAAAGCGGGGTAAGGTTACGAATCCCTATAAGGGGTTATGAGATAATTTGCAGAAGCCTCTGGGCTTATATAACGGTGTTACGAATCCCTATAAGGGGTTATGAGAGAAAAAGGGGATTGCAGTTTGCTTTATGAGCATATGTTACGAATCCCTATAAGGGGTTATGAGTCTACCAATTCGGCTGCACGCTGTTGAGCAGCTAGGTTACGAATCCCTATAAGGGGTTATGAGATTGCTTTGCATTAAACGCAAACTCCCAACCTGCAAGTTACGAATCCCTATAAGGGGTTATGAGGCGCTGACGACATGGAACTGGTCACCGACGACTACGATTACGAATTTCTATAAGGGGCAATACAGGAAGGTTAACATCTGAGAAAAGCCTACTTTCCACGGTAACGCTTATAGATTTTACTGCTTGGCTTAAATCGCCTTTCGCTATAATCTGCTTATATAACAATGAGGAGTTATTATTGTATGTTACAGCGCCACCTATTAAGTTTTATCGCTTGCGTATTAGGCTTCAGCCTATTTTCCGCTCACGCTGATCTTATTTTGCCAGAAGTCGCCGACGCGCAAAAACGCTTTCATGATAACCCTAGTTTATTTGATCAAACCGACCAATATTGCGAGAGCAAAAAGATTAACGCGGCTTGTGAGATTAGCGGCACGGTATTTGAAGGCGGTGGCAAGGGCAAGTGTGAACGGGAATTGCTGGACTTGAAAATTGCTTTAGTGTGTAAACGCACTGAGTCCGTCATGCTTGACCGTAAACTGCCGGATACTTTTAGCCAAACGCCGCCATTCCCACAGGTAAAAGATCAATTTTGCGCCAAGTTAACAGCAGGTTCAGCCTGTACCGTAACGCTGTTGCATAATGATAAATCCGAACAATACAAAGGCATTTGTAAGCAGCAACGTGAAGAACGTGGCTATCGGTTGCGCCCAGAAGTACGTGAAGTGTTGAGTTGTGAACCGCTCAAACCTACGCCTGCGCGTGTGTATAAACCTGTTAGCGCCGTAAAAAAGCTCTTGAATTTTTAAGCAATGAGTTTAAGCCAAGCACAAGCCTTTGCCTTAACCCAACTTATTGAAGTGCCGCTAATTATGTTAATGGCGCATTATTACCATGTTAAGTGGCAACGTAGCTTAGGGTTTGCTGTACTAGCCTCCACGTTGACGCATCCGTTAGCGTGGTGGTTTACTTGGTTTATGAATGTCATTGTCTTTTCGCCGCATCGTTGGATTTGGTTTGCGATTACAGAAGGCACGGTTTGGTTGGTGGAAAGCGTTATTTTAAGCAAAGGTTTACGCTTATCTTGGGCAAAGGGTTTATACATTTCTGCTGTCGCCAATGCCCACTCGGCGGGGTTTGGGCTATGTTTATAACCGAATTGTTGTTGGTTGGCTTAGGCTTAAGTTTGCTAGCCAGTTGGATGCCGCTTACCTTATATGTGTTCGCCCTTATGCTGTTTGGCTTACCGCATGTCTTATGGGAATTTAACTGGGTCAGACAAACTTATGGCGCTCAATTTCCGTCTAATCTTTGGTGGAGTTGGGGCATTATTCTAGGCTTACAAGCCAGCGTACGCTTCGCCGTTTGGTTGGGTTGGCTGAATGCCGACTTAAGCTTATACGCGGATATTATCAGCTTATTCGCTTTATTCAGCGTCGTTGTGTTCAGTGTAATACGGGCGCAAACACGTTTACCCGTCTTGCGCTTAAGCCTATTGCTGACCATCGGTTTAGCATTAATCGCAGCCTTGTCAACGGGTCAGTTGGTGGCGGTCTTAGTGTTATTAGCGATTGCGCATAACTTCACGCCAGTTTTACTCGTACCTACTCAACAACGTTTTGCACAATTGCCGTCACGCCGCGTCTTGCTGGGCTTGTTTAGCTTGCCCTTATGCATCATTGGCTTAAGCTTACTGCTACCCTTACCTACAGCACCCAGCGATTTATGGATGCCCAGCGAAGCCAAATGGTTGCAACAACACGCGCCGCAATGGGCAAACGGTCTATTGTCTGCGGTTATTTTGGCGCAATGCCTGCATTACTATAGCGTGTTGCGGCTGATGCCCAGCACCTTAAATAACCAAACCCATTTAACATTCGCGGGGTTTGCATGGCATTATTGGGCACTCGCTGCTTCTTTATTATTAAGCCTTTATTTCATCTACGATTTCACACAAGCTCGCCAATTATATGCGGTCGCAGCGGGTATCCATGCGTGGTTAGAATGGCCCTTAATTGCCTTGTTATTAATATTGCCCACGCAACGACTTGCCTTAAACACGGCTCAATAAGCGCAATGCAGGCAAATTCAGCAATAAAATGCTGTGTTCTTGAACTTGAATAATCTCTTGTTCACTGAGACGTTTCAAAATACGCGAAAGAGTTTCCGGGGTAATGGATAAGCGCGAAGCTAAGACGTGTTTAGGAATATCCAACTGAATAGGATTGCATTGGGTTTGTTGCTGAGTTGCCAATAACCAATGCACCAAGCGAAAGGTCGCATCGCGCAAGCTTAAACGCTCCACTTCATTCAGCAAACCGTGCACACGCTTACTTAAACCGGCTAATAACTGAAAGCAAGTATCGGGCGAATTGCTTAATAACGCGGCATAAGGTGCGGCGGGAATGCCCACCACTACCGAGGCTTTCAACGCCACCGCGTGTACCGGATAATGCCGTTCTCGCATAAATAACACGGCTTCAGCAAAGCTATGCCCCGCCGCAATAATTTCGACAATCTTTTCATCACCTTGCGCGGTTAAACGCAATAACTTGATATAGCCTTGCGCACAAATAAACCATTCATTAAATGCTTGCCCTTGATGAAATAAGCTTTGCGCTTCTGCTAAGTGATAAACGCGGGCATGGCTTAATAACGTGCTTAATTGCGTCTCATCCAACGCGTGTAATAAAGGATTTTGGCGTATCAGCGCCAGCATTTCGTCACTAATTTTCACACACAATCCGCTCTACTGTCCGAAACCACACGCTAACAAGCCTTAAGCGTGGCGGCAAGCCAACAATAGCCCTTGATCTACATCAAGGCGCAAGCCTCGCGCTTTTTGTTGTACTTAAACCTTGCCCATTTTGTTTAGTAAACCATGATCACCATTGAATTTCAGCGTCCGTCAAGCCATCGTTATGCCCTCACCCACTTAGGTTTTCGCCCGTTCTTTCTATTAGCCGGTGGCTTTGCAGTGGTGAGTATGGTGTTGTGGCTGGCGTTGTATAGCTTTGCGTGGCAAGGTTTACCCGCACAATACCCCAGCCAGACATGGCACGCGCATGAAATGATTTTTGGCTATTTATTAGCAGTGGTCGCAGGCTTTTTATTAACAGCGGTTAAAAATTGGACGGGGCAACAAACCTTACACCAAACCCCTTTAATGGCATTAGCCGCCGTTTGGTTATTAGCGCGGTTATTGCCGTTTACAGGCTTGCCTTTAATCTATACCGCCGCTGCCGATTTAAGCTTTCAACTGATCTTAAGCCTCGCCCTAATGCAACCGATTATACACGCGCGCCAATGGCAACAATTCGCCATTATTGGCAAGCTGCTGTTTATGCTAATAGCCAATAGCTTATTTTACTTAGGTTTATTAGGCATTTGGCCAGTGGGTAGCACCTTAGGCTTATATATGGCGTTTTATTTATTCATTGCCTTAACCTTAACAATGGCACGGCGGGTTATGCCGTTTTTTATTGAAAAAGGCGTAGGGGTTGCCTTTACCGCCCGTAATTATCGTTGGCTGGATTATACCAGTTTAGGCTTATTTTTAAGCTTTATGCTAGCCGAATTGAGCTATATCGCCAGCGGTTACGCGCCGTTAGCCACACTAGTTAGCGCCCTCGCCTTGCTACAAACTCCCTTGCATATTTTACGCCTAGCGGGTTGGTATCATCCGGCGATTTGGCGCAAACCCTTATTATGGGTGTTATACGCGGCTTATGGCTGGCTAATCCTAGGTTTCGCCTTGAAAGGCTTAAGCATGTGGTTAGCCTTATCACCTTGGTTAGCGGTACACGCTTTTGCCTATGGCGGCTTAAGCTTAATGACCATTGGTATGATGGCACGCGTAATTCTGGGGCATACCGGACGCAATGTATTCGAGCCCCCACCTGCATTAAATCCGTTATTTGCGTTAATCATGTTAGGCGCGGTGGTACGCGTGTTCTGCGTGGCATTATGGCCGCAAGCACATACCGTCTGGATCGTGCTGGCACAAGTGCTTTGGATTGCCGCGTTCAGTTTGTTCTTATGGATTTACGCGCCCATGTTGATCAAAGCTCGCGTCGATGGGCGTTATGGTTAAAGACTGCAAACATCTCAGCCATTAATTCAGATAATAATGGCTAGGGCTGGATGCACTTAATAAACAGGCGGGAGCTGAGGTTTTGCTGCGTTGCAGGCGTTGTTCTAGGCTTAGTTTTACCACGCCCCATTCTGTATCCAGAATGCTATAAATCGCGGTATCCCGAATCACACCGTCCGGCATAATCGCGCTACGGCGTAACACGCCTTCTAAACTCGCCCCCAATTTCTCTAAGGAGGTACGCGAGGCTTGATTGCGAATATCGGTTTTAAATTGCACGCGCAACATACCCAAAGTTTCAAAGGCATAACGCAGCAATAAATACTTACATTCCAGATTCACCCCAGAACGGTGATAATCCGGTGCGTACCATGTGCCACCGATTTCTAATTTCAAGTGTTTCATACACATATCGCGCAGCCGTGTACTGCCAATCGCTTGACCGCTACACTGCTCAATCACAGCAAACGGCACGTCACTGCCCGCTGCCTTGAGTTGTAGCGCATTGTGAATAAAGGCTTGCATGTGGCGCGGTTCAGCTAGATTACCGTAGAACATATAACGCCATAAGCTTTCATCGCGGGCGGCAATCAATAAATCGGGCATGTGCTTCAGACTTAAGGGTTCTAACCGAATCTTTAAACCACATAAGCTACGGGAAAAACGATAGCTCATCACGAACTCCTTACAGCATCCATTGCAAACTGGCTTGGGCTAAACCCGCGCCTAATAACGCCCCCATCAACACATCACTGGGGTAATGCAGCCCTAAAATCACCCGCGATAACGCCACCAAACCCGCAAAGGGTATTAACACTAAGGCGTATTGCGGAAAATAATGCAGGGCAATCCACGTAAAACTGACAGCGTGTAGGGTGTGGCCAGAAGGAAAGCTAAATTGATCGAGTGCCGCCACATTTTGCAAAATCGAGCTGTGATAATGATAAGGGCGCACGCGGTGAGTTTTGCTTTTCAAGAGTTTATAAATCAGTACCCCGACCCCGCCGACCAGTAGCATGTGTAACGCGGCCTGTATACCTAAGCTACCGTGCAATAACGGCAATGCCAGTATTAGGCAATACCAAAACACCCCATTACCCAAGCGACTAATCAGCGCGAAAAAACGGCTAATCGGGCGCAAATGGTTCATACGGTTAAACAGCAAACACAGTGGAATTTCACGGGCATTGAGTTGTTGTAGTAGATACATTATTAGTACCTCATTGGGTTTTATCGGTACTACTAAGTCTGCGCAAAATTGACTGCAAACCCATGACAAATCAATGAATTTTTTATGTCAGCCCGCAGAATAGGTGCTCACAATGCTTTGAATCTGCTGATCTAATTGCGCCACAACCTTACTCCAACTTAATTGACGCGCCGTCACGGCGGCTTGCTGCCCTAAGCGTTGACATAAAGCCGGTTGCAAGGCTAGTTCGACGCTGGCTTGGATAAAGCCCGTATGATCCGCAAAAGGCACAACCCAACCGTTTTCACCCTGACGAATATGCTGATGTGCCGCTGCATAATCAAAACTCAACACAGGCAAACCGCTTGCCATTGCCTCAACAATTACATTGCCATAGGTTTCGCTGGTGCTGGGATACAAGAATAAATCCGCGCTGGCATAATGTTGCGCCAAGGCTATGCCACGCTGCATCCCGACAAATAAACAATCGGGGTATAACGCTTGCAAACGCGTGCGTTCAGGGCCATCGCCTACAATCAGAAACTTAGCGTCGGGCACTTGGGTTTGAATGGCTCGAAAAGCCTGAAACGCTAACTCAAGATTTTTCTCAACCGCCAAGCGTGTGACTAAGACCACCAATAATTGAGCGGGTTGTAGCTGCCATTGGGCGCGTAAACTGGGCTGCCGCTGTTGGGGATTAAATAATTCAGTGTCTATGCCGCGACTTAATAAGGCTAAATTTCGATAACCTTGTTGGCTTAATTGTTGTTTTAATTCCAACGTCGGCACTAAAGTTAATAAGGTTTGATTATGCAAGGCGCGTAGATAAGAATTTGCCCATTTAAACGCAAAGCCTAAGCGATAATGCTGGCTGTATTGGGCAAAGTGCGTATGAAAATCGCTAATCACCGGAATTTTTAAATAACGTGCCGCTTTTAAGGCCGCCCAACCTAATAAACCCTCGGTAACAATTTGCACAATAGTCGGTCGCTGTTGCCGCCATAGTGTTAGTAAATAAAAATAATGCGGCAAACCCACGCGCACCTCTTTATAAAAAGGCAAGCTAAAACCGGTTAACGCAATTTCAGTAAAATTCTGGCAACTATTCAGCTCTTTTATAGATTCATGCGGTTGTGCTAGACGAATTAATTGCAATTGATAATGCGGTAATTGCCTTAAACCTTTAACTAATTGGTGAATCGTGTGCGCAACGCCATTAATATCGGGCGGATACGTTTCGGTTATGATTGACAATCGAATGGGTTGAACTTTCTGCTTCACAATAACACTATATTAACCAGTTAAAATTATAATTTTTGATAATGAATTAACACAGCATAACGCCCTGCAATATAACGTTTCTGTAAAACGCCCGTTTGCTGTAATGCCGATTGTTCTAAAGGCTGCATAATACTTAATTGGGGATGCACATTAAACCAAGTCAACCATTGTTTAAGTAAACCTTGAAACCAATTAGGCAAGTCGGCTTGGTCAGCAAAATCCACAATATGCAAATAACCGCCCGGTTTTACCAACCCTATAATATGTTGCAAGGTTGGTGCCGCTTGCGGCAACATTGATAATACATAAGACAACAAAATATGATCAAAGCCTTGTGCATTCGGCGCATGATTTAGGCTAAGTTGTTCAGCTAAGCCTTGTTGTAAATGAATTTGCGACTCATATAAACTGCCAGCCAATTGTTTACGCGCACTTTCCAACATTAAGGCAGAAGCATCTACACCATAAAACTGATTATTAGGGTAATAATAAGCTAATTTACGTAAATTACGGGCTGTACCACAACCTATTTCTAATAAATTATCATTAAACCCCATTTTAATTTCTTTTAATAAACTATCACGCCCTAGCAAATAATACTTACGCGACCAATCATACACATAACGTTGATAACGATATTGCTCATCCATTAATTGTGCAGCATTCATTTTAATTTTCCTTAATATATAAATGAAAACCGCCGTAAATCGCTGAGCGATCTTGTTTAAATAAGGCTAAAGACTGTTCCGCTTCATACTTGAACGAGGCTTGTAAAGCAGGTGGTAGTGCTTGACTTAATGGCGATTCAGCAGCGGCTGTTCTAAAAATAATGCGTGAATTCGGTTTAGCTACCCGTGCAAGCTCTGTCCATAAACTTGTCAAGGTCGCATCATTCATCCAATCTTGCGCATCCAAAAAAATAAAACGGTCATAGCTATGATTTGGCTGCTGTTTTAGAAAATCTATAATTGAGCCAAACTGCGTATCCACTTTCGCCAATTGTTGCTTAATAGTATTATAATGTTCTGCTTTTAAATAAGCAGGTATAGCTTGGCGTTTTTCATGGTCATAGCTATGACTAAAGGCTTGCCATGCAAAATAATTATCTTTGATGGGAAATTGGCAAGCTAAGCGCTCAACACGCTCACAATATTGTTGAATTAAATTACCCTCTGTCCGCATCGCTTGATATTGTTGTGGTGGAATACCCAAGCTAAAAACAGATATCGGCAATTTACCTAATAACTTTACTAATCTATTATCAAAAAATGGCTTAATATGCTGTTTAAAAATGGCTTGCTGTTCATATAAACTATGCGCAGTTAGAATTTTATTCGGTTGATAGTTTGTCTGGCGGGCAATCCAATGCAAAAACCGCATAAAATAACCGAATCGCGTATGACGATATAAACCTTCTTGAAACATACTAATACGTTTGCGCCCCCAAATATTACGTCCTTGCCAAAAGTCCAGCAAATCGGGCGTTAAATGCGGTTGCACATAGTTTTTATAATGCTCCAAATTAGTTTTTTTATCCGCATACCCAAAAAAATCATAAAAATACTGATGATCGGGCAAATGTTTAAACGCTGCTATTTTTAAACGTGTTAAGGCTAAATGATAAGGGTTTAGGTCAATAGCAGTAATATGTGCGGGTTGTTCAACCAAATAATTCAAAACATTACAACCGCCTGAGGCGATGGTTAAAAGTCGACTTTCGAAATTTAAGGCTAATGCTTTTAAATCAACCGCTGGGTCTTCCCAAATTTGATTATAGATAAAACTATTAAACCATAAACTAAACAAGCGTTGCTGAAAGCTTAATAATGCATCCGTTTGATTTTGCTGAACAGCAGATTTTAAAGCATTCGCGTTTAATGACATCGTTTAAACTTATTAGTAAATCATACTAACAATTTAGTAGGGCAATATGACAATTAAATGACATTTAGCCATAATTTTACGATTCATTAAATTGTCATTATTTCTTCATCTCTTTTTTAAATAAATGTCACCGCATTGTTATACCGTAAGCTTAACTTCGATCTAGTGAAATTTGCTTGCAGAGATAATTAATAATGAACTTAAATAGCTACTATGATCCACAAACGGCAAAACATTCAACCACACCCCATTTAACAGTTGAATTAGCCCGTGATACTGCATCTATTTATGCCTCGCAACGCCTGCGTTATCAAATTTTTGCCGAAGAACAAGGCGCAGTTTTAAGCAGTGCTGCTTTAGGGATTGACTGTGATTATTATGATAACTTTTGTTATCACTTATTAGTACGCAATACCCAGACGCAGGAAGTGGTGGGTTCAACCCGCATTTTAACGCAAGCGCAAGCCGCACAAGCGGGTGGGTTTTATTCAAGCCATGAATTCAAATTTAATGGCTTATTTAACGAATTAAAAGGCAACGCTATTGAAATTGGGCGTACCTGTATTCACCCGCATTATCGTAATGGCGCAGGTATTGGCATGTTGTGGGTAGGGTTAGCGCAATTTATGCGTTTACATCAGGTCAATTATTTATTTGGTTGTGCCAGCGTCAGTATGCAGGATCAAGGGCAACAAGCTAGTTTGATTATGCAAACCGTCCGGGAGCGTTATTTAGCGCCAGATGCCTTACGCGTCACGCCGATTGTGCCTTTATTGCCAATAAGTGTAGAAAAATCACATAAATTAAGCATGCCGCCTTTATTAAAAGCCTATTTAAAATTAGGCGCATGGGTCGCGGGAGAAGCCTGTTTTGATCCCGATTTTAAAGTCGCTGACTTTTTTATTTTGTTGGATTTACAAAACTTAAATCAGCGTTATCACCAACATTTTATGCAACAGCAAACATACCATGATTTATTAAAAGTGGCATAAAATCGCCCGCAGATAAATAGGGAGTTAAAACTCCCTTACATACTCTCTGACTGCTGCAACATTAATTGCGGATAAGGCGAAAACCGATACCCTACCCCGCGCACCGTTTGCACATAATGGTCATAGCCAAATGGCATTAAGGCTTTACGCAACCGCAGAATATGCACGTCGACAGTGCGTTCTTCCACGTATAAACCGCGTTCCCAAACATAGGCTAATAAAGCCTCGCGTGAATAAACACGTTCAGGATGCTGCATGAAAAACTTCAATAAACGGAATTCAGTTGGCCCTAAATCCAATAACACTTGATTTGCAGTCGCTCGGTGACTGATGGGGTCTAATTGCAGGCCGTCAAAGCTAATCGCTTGCGAGCTTGGCAGTGGGGCATGCGTGCGGCGTAATACGGCTTCAATCCGTGCAATCAGTTCTGAGGGATAAAACGGCTTTGTTAAATAATCATCCACGCCCGCTTTAAAGCATTGCACTTTATCGGCTTCTTCAGCTTTTGCTGTTAACATAATCACCGGAATCGGCTGAAATTGGGGGTTACGTTTTAACAGTTGCACCAGTTCTAAACCGCTCATATCCGGCAGCATCCAGTCCATTAAAATTAACTGCGGCAGGTCTAAGGCAAGCTGGGTTTTGGCTTGATATGCGTCACCTGCTTCCAGCAAGTTAAAGCCCGCTCTATTCAAGGCTATACCCACAAGGGTACGAATAGGCTGTTCATCTTCCACGATTAAAATAGTTCGCATGGTTAAACCTATGTGAATTTTATTTGACGCGCAGATTAAAACATCATGATATTTCAATTGTGTGACGGTGAGCGCACAGATTGATACCTATTGAATTTTTTTCGCCAGCCATGCGAGACAGCAAAGGTGTGTACGGCAACATTACTAAATAGTTAGTTTTAACCGAATTGCCATAATTGCGTCACAGAAATGCCATAAGACAAGGCTACAGTGCGGGCATTGTCTAGTTGGAGATAGCTCATGCACGTATTTAAAACGTCCTTAATCACAGCGGCGGTTATGGTAGCGCTAAGCGCTTGTTCAAATGGTGACGATAATACCAGCAGCGTTACGCCTAGCCCTAGCGTGAAAAGTGTTAGCTTTAGCGCAACCCCCGCGCCCAGCACAGCGGACAAAATGCAAGTCACACACAGTAGTTCTGTTGCCACTGTTACGTATAGCGACAATACCACTAAGAGCTTTCCGTTAAGCTATCAGAAATTATTTGGTGTTAAGGATAAAGTCGGCGGCAATCCCAACGCGGCGGGACAGTTATATGACTACAGTATGTCGCCGATTAATGACCCTTACGGTATGCCCGTGATTGCCGAAACGCCGGACTCGAATAGCTTATTAAAAGTCGACGGCAATTTATTCTTAGTCACGCATTATGAATACGATTGGTTGTTATCCGACGGCGCAGATGCGTATAAAGTACCCGGTTGGTACACCCGCATGCCGATGTCCATGACCGTAACGGGTTTAAATCAAGCCAGCAACGGCACGCTCAGCGTTAAATCACAAAAACCGATTGATTTTGCAGGGGTTAATGGTTTGTGGATTCCTTGCTTTGGTTCACAAACACCGTGGAATACGCACTTAGGTTCTGAAGAAGATTACGACTTACAATACAACCCGTTAACCAGTAGCTATAGCACGACTAGCGCGGGCTTAAAGGCGTTAAACGAGGTGTATTACGCTAATCAGGTAACCGCTAACCCTTATCATTATGGCTTTGTGCCAGAGGTAACGGTAAAAGCGGACGGCAGCACCACGGTGGTTAAACACTATTCAATGGGGCGGATTACCCGCGAAATGGCCAAAATCATGCCGGATAACAAAACCGTCTATTCCGGCGATGACGGCACACACGGCGTTATGCTGATGTATATTGCGGATAAAGCATCTGACTTATCGGCTGGCACGATTTACGCCGCCAAATGGACACAAACCAGCGCAGACAACGGCGGTCAAGCCAATCTGAAATGGGTAAAATTAGGTCAGGGCACCGATGCTGAAATCAAAGCCTTAGCCGATACAGCTACTTTCAATAATATCTTTGATGCAGTTGCCCCTGTAAATGGTCAATGTACAGCAGGTTATACGCGGGTGCGTGCTGGTTCAACGGCTGATGAATGTTTAAAAGTACGTGCGGGTCGTGAAAAAGCTGCTGCGTTCTTAGAAACCCGTCGTTATGCTGCATTGAAAGGCGCGACCACTGAATTCACCAAAATGGAAGGCGTGGCAGTCAATGCCAAAGATAAACGCCTATATGTGGCGATGTCGTCGATTCGTGACAGCATGACCAGCAGTGCGGGCGAACCTGCCGATGATATTAAACTCAGCAAGTTGTCATCCGGTGCAACCTATACCGCCGATTTAAGCAGTGGTCAAACTGATAGCAGTGGCGCGGCGATGCCTTCCGATTATGTTGCTAGCAAAATGTATGTCGAACCTGCTTTATTGGGTGAAGATATAACCGCCGATGTGTTAGGCAATACGGCTAACCCTGATAAAATTGCCAATACCGATAATATTTTCTTCTCTGAAAAAATGCGTACCTTATTCATTGGTGAAGATTCCGGTATGCATGTGAATAACTTTGTATGGGCGTATAACGTCGATACTAAGCAATTAACTCGGATTTTAAGTGCAGTGGCGGGGGCAGAAAATACTGGCTTACAAGTTTTAGAGGATTTAAACGGTCACGCTTATATCATGAGCAATAGCCAACATCACGGCGACTGGTCAATGGGCAAAAATGCAGAAGTGGATACTGCCTTAGCCGCCATTGATAAATTCGATGCCAATGTGGGTTATATCGGCGGTCTTCCTGCGATTAAATAATCATAAAAAAACCTACCTGTAATAGTTGAGTGTGTTCCTCTCCGGGTCGGTAAGCTAGCTTATCGACCTCATTTTTTGGATGAATAACCATGCGCCGCAAATTAGCCCTAAGCTTGATCTGTCACTTGCTGTTAACCGCCTGTGGCACGGATAACGCCAGCTCTACTAATCCGCCGCCGTCAACGCCCGAACCGGGCAGAGGCTTAATAGGCAGTCGGGCGAACCCTGTGTTATTTCGCAATCCTTATCCGCAAATTCCCGCGCAATGCTATATCGAAACCTCACACGGCACACAAAACGCCTGTCAATATTGCCACACCAACGCGCCTTATCAGGCAGGTTTAGGCAATAACAATCCACAAGCCGGTTTGGAAGCACGCATTGGTAATTTGCAATTGGAATACGCCTTTGCACCGTATGACAACACTGCCCCCTTAGCCACGATTAATCATTGGCAGAACACACTACAACCCGAAGCGTTACGCCAGGCCGTGCTTAGTTTAGGCATCGACAGTACACACTGGGATATGCAGACTTATATTCGGCAAGACAACTGGCAAGCCGCCTTTCAACAACGCCCTGCTAGCCCGACTACGTGGGATGCCGGTTTACCGTCTGAGTGGCGTTTATTCCCCGGCTTAGACCCTGCTGATTTACCCGCCAAGTCCGATGGTTTTGTACGCAGCGTGCAGGCTAAAAATGGCATTTTCCAAGATGAACAAACTTGGATCACCGGCTGGCGGGCGATTAATTTTATGCCTTATGGCATTTTCACCCCCATGACAGGCTCAGTCTCCGGCATTTATATACGCTTACCGCAACCCTTTATGCAGCGCGAGGACGGTAGCTTTGATTTAAACCTGTATGCGCAAAACTTAGATTTATTAGAACGGGCGATTCAAGGGCGTTTATTGGCAACGGATCCTACGCATTACGTAGGTAAAGCGCAAACGGTCGCTGTCCAACAAGGTTTATATCCCTTGGGGACAGAATTTGCACACCCCTTGCATTATGTGGATGTACAAGCCGATGGGCGTGATACAAGTATTAGCCCCTTTCCGGGCACCCGTAGCCGCCGCGTTAAAGAAGTGCGTTATATGTATAAAGCCCAAGATTGGTTTCCCGAACAACATCGCCCCAGCGAAAAAACTGAAGGCACGGGTATTTATGGCAATGACAGCCAAGGCTGGGTGGATAATGGCGCGGGTTGGTTGTTGGCGGGCTTTATCGAAGACAAAAATGGCGCGTTACGCCCACAAACCCGCGAAGAAATGACGCAATGTATTGGTTGTCACTCAGGGATTCAACGCACCGAATTCCCGACCTTTACTTCTGGCACAGGCAATACCATTGATAGCACTTGGGCGTTTCCGCGTAAATTCGACGGTCAACTTGGTTGGCAAGAAATGAATTATCTAGCGTATCAAGCCAATCCCCACGCCAGCCCCAACACAACCCCCGGTCAAGCAGGGCAAGGTGATGCACATAACCGCCAATTAGGCAAAGGTGAATTAGCCTATTTCTTGGAAACGGTGGTAGGCGTGAGTTTATACGGCGATATGCCCGCCTCGATTGAGGATTGGTTAACGCGTACCATTCGCCAAGCCAGTGGTTATACGGCGGACTGGGTTGCCATTAATCGCCAAACACCGGCAAGCTTTCAACAGTCGCAAGCCGTGCGCCAACGCTTATTGCGCGAATTGACCGCCAAAAAAGCTTATTTAAGCGCGCAAGGCTGGGTACAAGGCGAATTATTATACCCGCCCCAACAAGCCGCATTAGCCGCCGCCGCACGTTATCGGCAAGTGGTGGTTACACAGCGTTATCATTTAGGCAAAGATGTGTTTGCCGAAACACCCCTTAGCTATCGGCATTATCGTTTGCCCAGTGAAGCTCTATCTAAGTTAGATGGAACACCGTATCAAACAGGGGAAGTGATTACAGAACGCCCGATTGAAAATGACGATCCAAGCAGTTTGACTTATCGGGCTGGCAATAGCGCGACCTTGATTGAGGCTAGCCGTCCTTATCCACAAGGCAATTATAACCCTGACTATTTGCCGTTATTGAGTGCGCCCCTGCACTACGAGACGATACCCTGACGACCGCTTATTTTGGGCAGAATCTAAAACTTAGTGGAGGTCTGCGTGACCTAGACCCCATATCCTTAAAATAAACAGCTTTGTCGTAAGCCTAACGCAAGTCTGCTCTGCGCTGATTACAATTTTTCTGGAATAAAACCACTAATACCCCAAAGCAGAGACATTAAAATGAGTAATACAATACAAAATAAACCGACTTGTATCACGGCGCAGGATATACGCCAGTTAGCCCAACAGGGGCAAACTCGCGCCCTCAATGCTAGAAATTTTGCGAACGGCAATTTAGAAAATAATAAACCTGCTATTAGTAATTTAGCGGAACGCTTGGCAAATTCAGTAGTAGCAGGTCGGCAAACAGCCACCCAACCAGACCCCGTGTTAGCCGGTGGTAAACCTGTACGCCCCCAAGAACCTGTCATTGCGGGAGGTAAGCCAGTTAATCCACCCATTCTTAGCGGTATGATGCCACCGCCACCTAAATCGATTGAACCGCCTGTACTGGCAGGTATGGTCGCACCGCAACCGCCTGTTAATACGCCAACTTGCTAAGGACTGTTGTTATGTCCACTGAAGCCAATATACTTTGTCCCAGTGCTAATCATAAAGAACCCGACGCTGTATTATTTGCTGTCGTTGGCGGCACAGCCGAACGCCCCGAAGTTGCTTATTTGGATGAAACCCAAGCCATTACTGATGAAATTTTAGCAATGGCGGGTTCAGTTGACCCGACGGAAGTATTTCGCTTTGCTGCACCCTGTGCAAAAACGGGGTGTCAGCATTTCAATGGTGAACAAGCCCGCTGTCAACTCGCGGCAAAAGTCGTCCAACTCGTACCCATTGCGGTTAATAAATTAGCGCCCTGTGCGATTCGTAGCACTTGTCGTTGGTGGCAGCAAGAAGGTGTCGCCGGTTGTCAACGTTGTCCGCAAGTGGTGACGTTGAATTATGCACCCAGCGATAGCATGCGCGAAGCGGCTACGGTTTAAGCAAAGTAGCGCCCTTGGGTTTGCGGGGTCGATTGTTTTTCATCACTTAAGCGGTTTTCATGCCATGCTGATGCACATTCCAACAATAAGCCTATGTGTTTTTGGCAGAGTGCGCCTGCTCTGACTACGCTTAAAAATTATCAAAACCCGAGGCATAGGCTCATGATGCAAAGCACCGTTGTTCAGTTAAATAATGGCATGTTTTTACCCCGCATCGGATTAGGTGTGTATCAAATCCCAGCCAACGCTACCCAACAAGCGGTTACGCAAGCTATTGATATGGGCTATCGACACATTGATACCGCGACGTTATATGGCAATGAAGCAGGCGTGGGGCAAGCGGTTAGGCAAAGTTATATTCCCCGCGCTGAAATCGTGGTAACCACTAAATTATGGAATCAAGATCAAGGCTACGATAAAACGCTCAGAGCGTTTGAACAAAGTCGGCGGTTATTGGGCTTGGATGTAGTGGATTTGTATTTATTACATTGGCCTGTGCCGCGTTTACGCCTTGCTTCGTGGCAAGCCTTAGAAACCTTGTACCAAGAAGGCAAAGTACGCGCTATTGGGGTAAGTAATTTTATGATTCCGCATTTGCAAGAGTTATTTGCCCATGCCACGATTATGCCCGCCGTGAATCAAATTGAAGTGCACCCTTTCTTTCAACAACGTGAAGTACGGGCATTTTGCCAGAAACATAACATTGTGGTCGAAGCCTATAGCCCGTTAGCCAAAGCAGAGCGTTTAAAGCATCCCGTGATTCAACGCATTGCACATGAGCATAAGATTCAAGCCGCGCAAGTCATGCTGGCTTGGGGCTTACAACACGGGTTGGTAGTACTGCCAAAATCCTCACATAAAGCCCGTCAACAAGCCAATTTGGAGTCAATTAATATCCGCTTAAGCCCCGCTGATATGCAAGCCTTGGATAATTTAGATGAGGGATTTGTGACGGATTGGGACCCACGGTTTGCGCCTTAAGTTTAAGACTTCATGATATTTTTTATTAATGCCTATATTAGAATTCATAGATGATCCAATTATAACCCTTCTCATAACGCTTATCGCTTTTTTGAGGTAATGCGCTGCTGAATTTATTTAAGTGAAAGGGCGATTTAAATTAACTCAGTTAAATAAAAACAGTTGATTTATTTATTAATTTTAATAATCAATAGGTGCTCTTATGTCATGTTCCATTAATGCATATCAAACTAATAATATGCCGTCTTCAGGTACGCCTGAAAACCAAGGTATGAATACCTCCAATAATACTAATAATTTATTCGAGAATTTACCTAACGCAAACCAACTATTTCAGCAAGTTACTACTATTTTAAGTAATATGATAAATACGTTGATTGCAAACACAGTTGGCACTAATCCAAACCCTGCAACTAAATCCAGTGCGGCATCCCATCAAACACACGCTGCGCAAGCGGATAATACGGACAATACCCGTTTAAGCGCTGTAACCAATCCTAATCCCAGTGAGCAACTGCATTCGGTAAACCCGATTCATTTAGCAGCACAGGGCACGGCAGCGGAAAACCAAGCCGGTGCTAGCAGCGCGGCGCTAAGTATGGCAAGCCCTAGCGCAAATAGTGATACCCCTGTTTCAATCAACCCCAGTCACACGCTTGCCATGAGCGTTGCTCCTTCACAAGCAAGTGCACCGAATGCTGATAGCAATATTTCCCTCAGTGCAGCCATGCCCAGCGTTGACAATAGCATTACCTCGGTTGACCCTAATCATTTAATCGCATAGTTAGCTAGGCTAAGCGCCCGCTGTTAATTCATATTTAGACAGCGGGCTTAAACAAACTTATAAGGATTGTAAAAAACGAATTAAGGCAGTGCGCTCGGTTTTAGACATTGCCAACACGTTTTGTTTCGCGGGTTCTGCCTCACCCCCGTGCCACAAAATAGCTTCTAATAAATTACGCGCACGGCCATCGTGCAAATAACGTGTGTGTCCATTGACGGTTTCGATTAAACCGATTCCCCATAACGGCGCGGTACGCCATTCGCTACCTGTCGCTAAAAAGTCGGGGCGTTGATCGCTTAAGCCTTCTCCCATATCGTGTAACAATAAATCTGTATAAGGTTGAATGCTTTGTTGTTCTAATTCGGGAAAACCGTCTTTTTTGCCGGTTTTAAAACTGGCTATATGGCAACTAATACACCCCGCTTTATTGAACAACAACTGCCCTTGCACGACCTGCGGCTCGTTTAAGTCACGGCGGGCAGGCACAGCTAACAAAGAGGCGTAAAACACCACCTTTGCCAAAATCTCATCACTAATTTCCGGTTTGCCACCGTCAGGGGCTTTGAGGCAATCGGCTTGTGTAGCACTGCAATTTTGCTCAGGAAACAGGGAGGAAGTAATCCCAATATCGCCTTGAAATGCGCCTGCGGATTGCTGTTCGACCGTCGGCTGATTGGCTTTCCAACCAAAGCGGCCTAATACCGTTTTTTGCTGTTTTACATCCCAGACTTGATTGGCACGCCCCGAAATACCGTCTTTATTCTGATCCTCAGCATCAACATTTGCCAAAATAGCCGCTTCGGGTATAGCCTCTAATAAACCTAAGCCAATCATAACAGGCGCAACACGGATTGAAGTTTGCAGTTCTGGGTGAAAATCCCCGTATTGCGGCTTATCCAGATGCAAGTGGGGTTTCATTAAGGTATAGGTTTCCCCATCCTTAAACTGTCCTTTCAATTCCGTATAAGTAAAACGTGGTGTGGCTTCGCCTTGCAAACCGGGGATCGCAGAAGGTTGTAATTGATTACCATAATGCGGTTCAGGCACAACCCCAAACTTAGTCACTAAATCTGCATCCGCTTTGCTTTTTGCCGGAATGCTCAGGCGAATTAATAAAGAAACCGACGCATCTTTATCACTTAATGGCAATTGCCCCTTACCCCCTTTCACATGGCAACCTTGGCAAGTATTGGTATTAAATAAAGGGCCTAAACCCTCGCGTGCAGGTGTTGTGGACGGTGCAGCAACCCAAGGCTGTTGAAAAAAGGCATTACCCACCAGAAAAGCCTCACGCTTGGCAACACGCATATTGGGCGCAGGTAAGGAAAAAGCATGGCTAGTCTGGTCGTTTACCGTGGTCGCACCACCTGCCAACCCGAAAACCGTGTTGGCTTGCCCCCTGTCGTCAGCCTGTGCGGCATAAGCTAAGCCTAATAACAGAGCAATAGCTAGTTTAAGTTGCAGCACCTTACTCTCACTGACTAGTTAAATAGGGCTGCTATTAGAGCAGTCTGTTTAGGTGTGTTCAAGCTGGCTAACGTTTGTAAAACCATAAAAAAAGGAATCCGAAGATTCCTTTATTGACTCAAAATACCTAACAGAGGAGATAGGATAGGATCGAATTGATTAACATTTTAGTAATACTAAGTTCGATTAAGTTGCACACATATAGAACTATAAACAAACTTGAAAGGGTAGAATTTTAGCCGTAAGTCGAGACGGTAGTGATGCTCCTTTTTTACTCGTCACCCACTGCGACACTTGGTCATACAGTTGTTGTGAGCAATGTTTTAGAAGCAAACACTTCACTAAATCTTGTAACGCATGAGGTTCATTACTGCATAAATCTTGTAGACAAAAATCACCTTGATCTAAACAAGCCTGCACACTATTTTTGTCAAAAAATGCAATTCTTTCACCGGTTTGCTTATTGTGCAAACTTACAAAAGGTTCAGGGCGATTTAGCCAAGCATTCACATAAAACGTCATGGTTTTAAGCTCCTTCATCTACAATATCTGGCTTTGGCTATTCTTGAAGTTAGCTAAGCGTTATTTATTAAATGATAATCATTATCATAAAAGAAAGCAAGCGTTATTTCGCAAAAAATTAAATGAGAATCACTTGTATTTAATGGGTAATACCCCTATTATTAGCTTACTTGAGAAATATTATCGTTTAGGTAGGGTTATGTACGTTTGTATTTGCCATTCAGTGACAGATAAAGCGATTAAAAAATGCGTGCGCCAAGGTCATGATACCTTGGAAGCCATCCAATGCGAGTTAAAAGTTGGTACTTGCTGTGGTCGTTGCAAACCACATGCACAAGAAGTTATCGAGGAAGCGTTGAAACCTAAATTTTTCTCCCTGGACTTATTAGGGCAAGAGGCTTTCGCATGAAAGCAAAAGCGGCTGAACCGGCAGAGCTTCCCTGTATTAACTTAGATGATTGGATGCAGGGCTTCAAAAAAATCATGTTAAAACATGGCACGCGCCCTTATTTTCTGACAATTACCCGCAAAGGCAACTTAATTTTAACCGCTGCCGCCGATGTGCCTAATCCTCAGAGCGACAAGGATTAGGCTGTCATTGTTATTTAAGCAATAACCCTTGGTGCAGTTCTAACTGAAACTGCACAGGGTTATTCTGCAACACAGGTTGCACGGCATAAGCATGAATACGTTCTGTATCAGGCAATTGCAGCGTTAATAAATAGTTCTCCCCCCGAAACACACAACTTACAACACCTGCCTGATAATTTCCGGTTGGTGTTATGTGTACCTGCTGTGGACGAATTAATAAATGCGCCGTATCCCCGCGTTGAAAGTGTATCGCCTGCGGATGGGTCACTGTACCCAAAGCGGTTTTTATCTGTGTTTCATCTACGATTTCGGCTTTAATCAACGAACCTTGCCCAATAAAATCCGCCACAAACCGATTACTGGGTTGTTCATATAACACTTGAGCACTTTCCCATTGCTGCAAACGCCCCGCTTGCATCACGGCGATTTTATCCGCCATTGCAAAGGCTTCGTGCTGGTCATGAGTTACCAATAAGGCAGTGGTTTGGGTTTGTTTTAAGATAGCGCGAACTTCCTGCGCTAAACTTTCCCGCAAACTAATATCCTGACTGGCAAAGGGTTCATCCAATAATAATAGGCGGGGGTTGGGAGCAAGGGCGCGAGCTAAGGCAATGCGCTGCTGTTGACCGCCGGATAATTCATGCGGATAACGCTTCGCAAAGGCTGGCAAACTCACTAGATCCAGCAAGGCTTGTACACGGGCTTGCTGTTGTGCTTTGCTTTGCTGGCGAATACCAAAAGCAATATTTTGTGCCACGCTTAAATGTGGAAATAAGGCATAATCCTGAAAGACTACCCCAATTTGCCGCTGTTCGGGCGCTTGGGTATATGTAGGTTTGCTGAGTACCGTATCTTGTAATTTAATTTGCCCTTGCGTTAGCGGTTCAAATCCAGCAATCGCTCGTAATAAAGTAGTTTTGCCACAACCACTAGGACCTAATAAACAACCCAATTGCCCTTGCGCCAAACTGAGCGAAAAATCCTGAACAATCGTATTATGTTGATACGCAATGGCGACTTGCTGTAATTCTAAATAAGTATTCATGTCATTGTTCCTGTGCGCCCTTGGCTAATCGCACGACTCAATAATAAAACGGGAATCAGCCCAACACACACAATCATTAAAGCGCTTAACCCTGCGTCGGCTAGGCGTTCATCCGAGGCTAATTCATACGCACGCACCGCTAAAGTATTAAAATTAAAGGGGCGCAGGATCAAGGTGGCAGGCAATTCTTTTAATACATCGACAAACACCAATAAGACAGCGGTGAGTAAACTACTGCGCAATAAGGGTAAGTGAATCCGGCGCAATACCCCCAAACTGCTTAAACCTAATGAACGCCCTGCTTGGTCTAAACTGGGTGTTATCGTGCCTAAACCGGCTTCAACCGTTTGTAAGGAAACGGCTAAAAAACGCACTTGATAGGCAAATAACACCGTAAACAGTGAGCCACTCAACATTAACCCTAGCGCATTATCCCAATGATTGAATTGGGTGTCTAACCAAGTGAACGGAATCAAGACCCCTACCGCAATAACTGTACCGGGAATGGCATAGCCCATTGCCGCAATCCGCGCGCTCAGTTGTAAGTAACGACTGTTATAAACGCGCTTGCTATAAGCCAACCCTAAAGCCAAGGCTAAGGCTATCACGGCGGCTAGGCTTGCTAAACTTAAACTATTGAATATCAGTTCAATAAATTCGGCATTTAAACTGCTTTGCGCACTGGTCAGTACCCAAAATAACAATTGCCCCACGGGTAATATAAACCCCAAAAGTAACGGCACGCTACACAGCAATACCGCCAAACCCGCCCGATAGCCGCGCAAGCTATAACGTGGCAACGCGACTTGTTTATGTCCGCTGGGATGATAACGCGCTTGCCACCGTGACCAGCGTTCTAAGAGCACTAATATAAACACGGCGACTAATAAAATAGCGGCCAGTTGGGCGGCGGCGGCTTGATTGCCTAAACCAAACCATGTCCGAAAAATACCCGTTGTAAAGGTATTCACACCAAAATATTGTACCGTACCGAAATCCGCTAGTGTTTCCATTAAGGCTAAGGATAACCCGGTAATAATCGCCGGACGAGCCAAGGGTAAGCTGACCCGCCAAACCGTTTGCCCTAAACTTGCACCTAATGTGCGGCTGGCTTCTAAAGCACTGGCCGATTGTGTGAGAAAAGCTGCCCGTGCTAATAAGTACACATAGGGAAACAATACCAGTGACAACATGCTGATTGCACCGCCCAGTGAGCGGATTTCGGGAAACCTATAATCCTGTGCTTGCCAACCAAACCAAGCGCGTAAACTGCTTTGTACCACACCGGAAAAATCCAACATCCCGGTATAGGTATAAGCAATAATGTAGGCAGGCATAGCTAAGGGTAGTAATAATGCCCATTCAAACCATGTTCTACCGGGAAATTCACACATACTGCTCAGCCAAGCCGTGGGCAAGCCTAACAGCAAAACACCCATACCTACTCCCAATACCAGTATGACGGTATTGCGCAAATAATCACTTAACACAGTATCGGCTAAGTGTTGCCAAATCTCATCCGTGGGCAAGGCTAAATAAGCCGCTATCACTAAAATCGGCAGTGCCAACACTAAAGCAATGCCAATGGCTAGACTTAGCCCAAGCTTGGGCAATACGTTATTGAACACAACTGTGCCTAATCACTTAAACGAAAATTAACAGGCACTTGCACGATGGAGGCAATCGCCTGACCGTTGCGTACTGCTGGCATGAATGACCAACCGCGTACTGCTTTTACCGCTGCTGCATCCAACGCCGCATGCCCGGTTGAACGGTGCAAACTAATCGCGGTGATACTACCGCCAGAACTTAAAGTCACTCGAACAATCGCTGTACCCTCAACGCCTGCTTCCATTGCAGCACGCGGGTAATCCGGTTGCCGAGGACGTTGCCGAAAACGTGGACTACTCATAACAGGCGTAGCATTCGCTGCCTGTTGTGCTGCGCGTGCGGCTGCTTCCTGTTGCGCTCGTTGTTGAGCTAAACGCCGTGCATCTGCCGCCGCTTGTGCTTGCAATTGACGTTGGTGCTGTAACTCAGCCTGTGCAGCCGCCTGTTCCCGTTGCTGCTGTAATTCAGCTTGTTCGGCTGCTCGTTGTTGGGCTAATGCTTGTTGACGCTGCTGAGCCAAACGCCGCTCTAATACAGCAGGATCAGGCTTCGGTAACGCTTTTTCCACTGGCTTGGGTGGCAACTTCACGGGTGGCTCAACGCGCTTTTCTAGCACTTTTTTCGGTTCGATTTTTTTCTCAACAGGCTTTGCTTGCTTCGGTTCTGGCTTTTTTTCTGGCTTTTTAGGCTCAGGTTTCGGCTCTGGCTTAGGTTTAACCAGCGTCTTTGCAACCGGTGGCGGCGGTTGGGGTGCAACCGCAGGCGTTGGCACAGGGTCTGGCTCAGGGGCTTTTGGCTCAAACATTGCCAACTCCAACGGCAACTCTATCGGCTTTTCCGGCTCTAGCGGTTTTTGGTCGGCCGCAAACAACAGCGGCATTAATAACAAGGCTAAACCAGCATGAATCAGCACCGACAAGCTAAAACCTGTTACATGATAAGGTCGCGTACTCATGAGTCTTGCTGCGCCTGAATAGACAAATTATTCAATTGTTTGGCTTTTAATAAATCAATCAAGCGCACAAAGTGTTGAAACACTGCCGATTTATCAATACGCAAGACAATAAACGTATCGGGTGCTACTGTTTCTAAGCGTGGCGCAAGTTCATCGAATTCCAACGCTTCACCCTTAAAAAACAGCTTATTTTCGGCATTAATTGCAATTTCCAGAGGCTCTTTATCGTCTGGCGCAGCACTCACTTGCTCAGCTTTCGGTAAGTCAACCTCAATCAAGCCTTGAGAAATAAAGCTAGCCGTGGTTAACACAATGGCTAATAAAACCAACATGATATCAATAAACGGAATCATATTAATTTGGTCAAAACGCTTCATGCTGACGCATCCTGTAAGGCCGTCCAATTGGAAATCAGCACGTCCACTTTACGCATTAAGGCGTTATAAAAAGCAATGGCAGGAATGGCGACAAATAAACCGGCGGCGGTGGCTTTTAGTGCCATTGCCAAGCCTAACATAATGTGATTCACATCAATTTTGCTGCCCTGCCCCATTTCATGGAACGTTACCAAAATGCCTAATACTGTACCCAATAAACCAATATAAGGCGCGTTTGAACCTACGCTGGAAATAGTGGTGAGATTGCGCGTTAACGCCACTTTAAGATTCTCAATATGCGAGAATTGCGTTAATTTTAAGCGTGAATAGTAAAAATAGCGTTCAATCACAAACGCCAACATAATCACGCTCATAAAGCCTAGAGTGCCTAGAACCATATAATCTAAGTTTGCTTTCAAGAAGTCCATTGGGTTAACAAAGCCTTATCAAATCAGAAGGAAGGGGTTATAACCGTGGCTGGACGTCTATCAAACGTGTGGCTAGGCCAATCTATTTTAATGATAATTACTATTATTTACATTGGCAAGCCTTGGCTATCGACTAATAAATCTCGACTGATCTCCGCCAAATGACGGCAACCGCTTAATGCCATGCTTAATTCCAGCTCTTCTTGCAGAATTTTTAAGACATGTGCCACGCCTAACGCGCCTGCGGTCGCCAAGCCATATAACACGGGTCGACCAATTAACACGGCGGTCGCCCCCAATGCTAAGGCTTTAACAATATCCGTGCCGCGCCGAATGCCGCTATCCCATAAAATGGGCAAATCACCTTGTAGGCAATCCGCAATCGGTGTTAATAGCTGAATGCTAGGGGCTAGCGTATCTAACGTCCGTCCGCCATGATTGGAAACAATAACCGCATCTATGCCGATGGCTTTGGCTTTCAGTGCATCTGCTGGATGAGTAATGCCTTTTAGCACCAGCGGCAATTTAGTGTGTTGTTTAATATATTCAATATCTTGCCAAGTGGGTGCGTGCGCCATAATGCCGTTTAACATCAGACTTTGCGTGGCCTCCAACTCATAATGTGCCACTCGCATACCTTGCAAATTAACCGCTCGCACCTCATCGGGTAATTTAAAGCCCGCCCGTTGTTCTTGATTACGTAATCCCGCTAAGGGCGCATCCACGGTAATCACCAATGCTTCATAACCGGCTTGTTCGGCACGTTGAATTAACGCCCCCGTAAAGGCTCGATCCGCTTGCATATACAGTTGAAACCATAACGGTGTTTCAGCTTGTTGGGCTAAGCTCTCCAACGATGTACTAGCTAAGGTACTCACAATCATCGGCGTATTCATGGCAGCGGCAGCTTGCAAGGTGGCGGATTCCCCCTCGGCATGAAATAAGTGCTGATAAGCTAAGGGCGCGATCCACATAGGGTAGGCATAACGCTTACCCCATAGCTCGCATTGAGTATTCGCGCCCTGCATATCGACCAATACCCGACTACGAAGTTGCAAGGCATCCAAGGCTTGCCGATTGCCTTTTAGCGTTAATTCATCACCCGCCCCACTGTTTAAATACACCCACGCATTATCATTTAAACGCGTTCGCGCATAGGCGGCATAGTCTGAAACAGCAACAATATCACTGGGAATACGGGTCAATGGAAACATGCTTTAACACTCAAACGCTAAGAATAGAAACAATTATTATTTTTAATAGTAGACTTGACAAGAAAATAATAATGATTATCATCTGCACCACAACGCCCTGCATCGGATAGCCAATTGATAGCCACGGATGCACAAACAACGATATTGCTTTGTGTTAAGGAGTTTCCCGTGAGCTGTCAAAAGTCACCGACTAATTTACGTACCATTAACCCGTCAACCGACCTGCCCTCTATCACACTAGCCTCTGCTACTTTTCTGGTAGTTGCCAGTTTAAGTTTACCCAGCTACGCCGCGCCGAAAACCAATAACGCGCAAGATGAAGACAGCGTAACGCAATTAGAAGGGGTTACTGCAACTGCCAAAAAAGCCCCAGCCGGTTCTAACCCCAATGCTGACCCCGAAGCCCCCTACAAGGTGGATAAATCAGGTAATAATAAGTTTACTGAACCATTGCTCAATGTTTCTAAAACCATCAATGTGGTGGGCAAAGAACAAATCAAAGATTCTGGGGCAACCGCACTGAAAGATTTAATGCGTACTCAGCCGGGTATTACCTTAGGCACGGGTGAAAACGGTAATGCGGATGGTGACCGTTTTATTATTCGGGGCTTCGACGCACGCGGCGATATGTTTGTTGACGGATTACGTGATCCGGGTATGACAACGCGGGAAATCTTTGCCACTGAACAAGTCGAAATTAGCAAAGGCCCCAGCTCTACTTTTGGCGGACGCGGTACAACAGGCGGCGCAGTAAATAGCGTCTCTAAGAAACCACAGGCTAACAATTTTGCTAAAGGCTCTGTGACGGTAGGTGATACAAAACGCGCCAGCCTTGATGCTAACCGGGTAGTCAATGACAAATTAAAAGTTCGGGCCAATGTCATGGTAGAAGATTCTGACATTGCAGGGCGTAATAATGTCTTCAAAAAAGGACACGGGGTATCATTAGCCGCCGACTACCAAGCCGGTGATAAGGTCGACGTGTTAGTGGATTATTACCACTTACGCAATGAAGCCATGCCGGATCGGGGACATCCCTATCAAGCCGTAACCGGACAGGTCAAAATTGATCGGGATAATTTCTATGGCTACAAAAACCGAGACTTTTGGGATACTGGCGCAGATGTGTTAACAGGCACGGTAGACGTTAAGTTATCCAACAATACTTCGATCAGTTCCAAGACTCGCGTCGGTGAAACCACTAATAATTATATTGTGTCGCATCTTGGCAGTGCTTTAGATCGTAGTACGGGTGTCGTGCTGAGTCGCGTCAATCCAAGCGCGAGTTCGGCGGACTTTAGCAATAAATTTGTAGGCAATAATACGCAAATTACCCACGAACGCCATATTGGCAATGTTGAACACCATGTTGCGGCGGGGGTAGAACTCAGTCACGAAAAAGTTACCAATACCCCGTATACCTTTGCGCCTAGCACTGCCGCAAATGCCATAGACCTATATCACCCGAATAATAATACACCCGCGCCAGCGATTACCGGACGACGCGATACTTCTTTAACAGAAGCCAAGGTTGCCTCAGTTTATGTGATGGATACCGCCAAATTGAATCAAAATTGGCAAGTATTCGGCGGCTTACGGCATGACACCTTCGATATTGAGAAACGCGCCCGTGCCAGTAACTACGAACCGGATAGCGATCCCAAAGCCAAAACTAACTTCCTTAATGGGCACGTGGGCGTGGTGTATAAACCACGAGAAAACGCCAGCATTTACGGCTCTATCAGTACATCCTCTAATATTCCGGGTGAAGCCTATGATTCCGGCGGTGCAGATTACGGCGGTATTAATGCTTCAACCCAAGCCGCTAAACCAGAAAAGAACAAAAGCTTTGAACTGGGTACAAAGTGGAATCTTGCCAATGATAATTTAGCGCTTAATGCCGCTATTTTCCAAACGGATAAGAAAAATAAGGTCGAGGCAGTAGGTGCTGGTAGTAGTGCCTTACTTTATCAAACGGGCGCAGTACGGGTTAAAGGCGCAGAAGTTGGCGTATCCGGTAATGTTACGCCTAAGCTAAGCCTAGCGGGTGGTGCAGTACACATGAACACAGAGATTACCAATTCAGGAGATCCAACTAATATTGGTAAGAAGCTGGCTAATGTGGCGGAGAAAAGTGCCAGTATTCAAGCTAAGTATCAAACCACGCCTAAATTAGCGTTGGGCGGGACGGTGGTACATACCGGCAAAATTCAAGGGGGTTCATTCGCAGGCGATGCCACCCGCGAATTACCCAGCAGCAATCGCTTAGATTTAATGGCGGAATATAAGCTGAATAAAAAGCTAAGTACGCAACTTAATGTCAAAAACGCCACCGACAAAACTATCTATGAAGCGGTTTATCGCGGTGGGTTTAGTTATGTCGCACCCGGTCGTACTACCAGTTTAAGTTTAAATTACGATTTCTAATTCCCTTTCCTTTCTGTCCTGGTTGTCACCCTGTTTTATGAGCCGCAGGGTGGCTTTTAGGGGGTAATCTTTATGAGGATCATCAGGCAATGCTAATTTGTATACCCAATGTTCTCACTCAAGAACAAGTGCAGTTTTGCCGTGAACAATTAGCACAAGCGGAATGGGTGGATGGCAAAGTCACCACCGGCGTGCAATCTGCCACGGTCAAAGCCAATCAACAAGTCGAACAGAATTCACCGATTGCGAAACAGTTAGGTGAAATGATTACGCGCACCTTAAGCAATCTACCCCGTTTTATTGCGGCAGCCTTGCCTAGCAAAATCTTTCCACCCTTGTTCAATTGCTATCGGGACGGCGGCTATTTTGGCATTCATACCGATAACTCGATTATGACCGCACCGCATTCTTATTTACGTTTACGCACGGATTTATCCGCCACCTTGTTCCTCTGCGAACCTGATACATATAGCGGTGGCGAACTGACTATTGAAACCACCTACGGCGCGCAAGAAGTCAAACTCAACGCGGGCGATATGGTGTTATATCCATCTACCAGCTTACACCAAGTAAAACCTGTTACCCAAGGTGAACGCCTCTGCGCCTTCTTTTGGTTGCAAAGTATGGTGCGCGACGAGGGCGAACGCAGCCTGTTATACGATTTAGACCAAAGCATTCAAACCCTCGCAGCCGTTCATGGCATTGGGCATGCCGAAGTACTGCGTTTATCGGGGATTTATCACAATCTAATCCGTCGTTGGGCGGACATTTAAAGGACTGTCTATGTTAAAAACTTATGTTGTCGCCGGTTTAGCCTTATTGGCGAGTGCGAATGTTTTAGCCGAAGAAGTCAATGTGTATTCGGCGCGTGAAGAACAATTGATTAAGCCTTTATTGGATGCGTTTAGCAAAGATACAGGTATTAAAGTGAATCTCGTCACGGGTGATGATGATCCTTTGTTAGAACGTCTGAAACGTGAAGGGGCAAACTCACCCGCCGATGTATTAATTACAGCCGATGCCGGACGTTTATATCGAGCAACTCAAAACGGCAGCTTACAAGCCATCCAATCGGCTAAACTCAATCAAGCCGTGCCTGCGAATTTACGTGACCCTGAGAATCGCTGGTTTGGTTTAACCTATCGCGCCCGTGTGATCTTTTACAATAAAGACAAGGTAAAACCTAATGAATTATCCACCTATGAAGCGTTAGCCGATCCTCAATGGCAGGGGCGGGTGTGTGTGCGCTCCTCTAATAGTATTTATAACCAATCTTTATTAGCATCCATGATTCAAGCAGATGGGGCAGCCCAAGCAGAAAACTGGGCAAAAGGGCTGGTTAACAACTTTGCACGCGCCCCCGCTGGCGGTGATCGTGACCAAATTAAAGCAGTCGCCGCTGGGCAATGCGATGTCGCACTGGCGAATACCTATTACTACGCGCAAATGTTATACGGCAAAGATGCGGCACAAAAAGCGGCAGCTAGCAAAGTGGGCTTATTCTGGCCGAACCAAAACAACCGTGGCACACATATCAATATCAGCGGCGCGGGTGTCACCACCGCCGCTAAGAATAAAGAAAATGCCATTAAGTTATTGGAATACATGGTATTGGATGATGCCCAACGCTGGTATTCCAGCACGAATGGCGAATTTCCTGTGAAACCGGGGATTACAGCCAGCCCTGAATTACAAAGCTGGGGCAATTTCAAACGCGATCCCGTCAATTTAAGCGTATTGGGTAAAAATAATGCGCAAGCGGTAATGTTGATGGATAAAGCCGGTTGGCAATAAATCCCGTTTACCCATCCCGCCCTCGCCTTGTTTAAGCCAGCCCCGGTGTGCCAGCGCCGCGCGGGCTTGGCAATGTGCCAAAAATTTACCAAAACCCCGCCGCTGCTACTATAATTTGCGCAGCCACTTAACCTTTGTATAGTTTTTACTAACATTAGCCGGTAGCAAACAAAGGCGGTGGCTCAATTTTATCTGAAAAATTAACGATTAGGAGAGCAGCTATGCAGGGCGATCCCGCGATCCGACAGGCATTAAATCAAGCCTTACGCAATCAATTAACCGCTATTAATCAATATTTTCTACACGCACGTATTTGTGGCAATTGGGGTTTAGGCAAGCTTAACCACAGTGAGTACAAACGCTCAATCAAAGCGATGAAGCAAGCGGATAAATTAATCGAACGCATTTTATTTTTAGAAGGCTTACCGAATTTACAAGATTTGGGCAAATTATACATTGGTGAAGACGTACCTGAGTTGTTAAGCAATGATTTACGTTTAGCTCATGAAGTGGTTAGCCAATTGCGCAGTAGCATCGCCGCTTGTGAACAAGCCCAAGATTATGTGTCTCGTGATTTAGTCGAGGATTTATTAGAGGAAGAAGAAGAGCAAATCGACTGGTTAGAAAGCCAGCAATGGCTGATTGACAATATCGGTTTAGCCAATTATTTACAAACCATGATGACAGAATAAGGAGCTTATTATGCAAGGCAGCCCAAAGGTAATTGCAGAACTACAAAAACTATTAGCTGGTGAATTAGCCGCCCGCGATCAATACTTTAGCCACTCGCGGATGTGTGAAGATTGGGGTTTAAGCAAACTGGCAGCACATTATGACCACGAACGCCAAGAAGAAGGGCAACATGCCAATGCCATTATCCAACGCATCTTATTCTTAGGCGGTGTGCCCGATCTAAATCAACAAGATCAACTGAATGTAGGGCATGATGTGGTAAGTATGCTGAAAAACGATCTAGCCTTGGAATACCATGTGTCTAAAGCGTTAAAAGCCGCTATGCAGCTTTGTGAACAAGAACAAGATTATATCACGCGTGAAATGTTACGCACTCAATTATCTGATACTGAAGAAGATCATGCGTATTGGTTGGAAAAACAATTACGTTTAATTGATTTGATTGGTTTACAAAATTACTTGCAATCGCAAATCTAAGGCTTACACTTAAAGCGGCACTGTTGTCTAGGCAATCGCGATCCATTCAGATTTAGCGTACTACCCAAACAACTGTGTTATCTAATCAGCAAACAAACCCTGCACAATATGCAGACCCTCTGCACTTAACTTACACTACTTTTCCCCAAAACCTACATAACTAGTCCTCAACTCCCGCTTACACTGTGCTTACACCTACAATAATAAGGTTTTCTTATGAAAGGCACAGCCGCAATTCATACGAGCGTTAAACAAGAGTGGCGCGAAAGACTATTACGCAATGGAGTCGCTGCTTATTATCCGCTTTATGCTTTATTTAGAAAAAACCAAAGCAGTTGGCAATTAGATTCACACACCTTATTAACCTACCCAACTAATAGTTTGGGTTATGCGCTGGGTCTGTTTCTCAGTCAACATCAATTTGAGTTATACGATAAATGTGAAAACCATGACATTTTTCATGTCATTTTAAATTACGACATCAACGTGCTAGATGAATTAAAATTGGTATTTTGCTTATTAGGTAATGGGCGTTACACAGCAACTAATTTTTTAGCCAGCATTGCGGGTATATTGCTTTACCCTGAACATATAACAGACTTTAAACATGCTTATTTACGAGGGCGCAAGCTACCCTTATTTCATTCAAAGCATTTTATAGCTTATTTAAGCCAACCTTTTAATTTATGGCAATTATAGAATGAGACCTAAGGCTACTTAGTGCGCCCATGAAACCAAATAAACCTTAGATACTCATTTTAAACAGGCTTAGTCGATGTATACGCCTTCATTAAATAAGATATATACATCATCTATAAAATTAACGGCAAAAGGCTTCAAATAATACATAGCTAACAGCATAGGTAGTTATTGGCATTTTTGCATATATCCGCAATGCAATCGTGGTATATATTTTAAGCAGCTTTATTTATTTGAAAATTAAAAATTTAAAATACACCTATAATTATAGAACTTTCAGTTCCTGTTTGGTTTTAATTTTGCACACTACTGCATTTTAAGTACTGCGCTAACCATCCATGCATAAAATAAAATTATTACGGGGCTGCACCTACCTACTGCTGCTCCAACAAGGGCTGGCTTATGCCGATATTTCGGGAAAAGTGTTTACTGACTTCAACTTAAATGGGGTATTAGACAGCACAGGCAGTATCCAAAACTTTGCAAAAAACATGTCTATCAACACAGCGCTCGACCAAGGCTTAAGCGGGGTAAGTGTGCAAGCAAGCTGTGTGACAAGCAGCGGTTCAACTAATTTTAGTGCTGTCACGGATGCGCAAGGCGTATTTACCATTGCGACGCCCAATACAGTGGAAGGTAGTCAGAACTGCTTACTCAAGTTGAGCAGCTTACCCGAGGGCTACAGTGTCGGCTCACAAAGTACCAGCGATGCGAATGTACTCACGCAATTTGTTAGCCCCAATGCTAGTAATGTGCAATTTGCGGTCAAACAAACCTTAAGCTACTGCCAAAATAATCCTGACCTAGCGACCAGCCGTTTTGCACATGGGCAACAAACACCAAATCCACCTTATGCAGGCAATAATGATGTGCCGAATATTTTTGCGTTTCCCTATAACAGTGGAGCGAAGGGGCAACCACAAACACAACCCGCAGGCTGGAACGAACCACAGTTGGATAATCAAGATCCCGCTATTCAGAACTTAGCCCTAGCGCAGCAAGTCGGTAGTATATTTGGACTAGGCTGGCATGGCGCATCTAAAAGCTTATTCGCAGCAGCTTATATGAAAGCTTGGACAGGTTTTGGTCCATCGGGTACAGGGGCGATCTACCGTGTTGATATGACGGATGCGAGCAACCCCACTACCAGTCTGTATGCGGATTTAAATGCTATTTTCCCTGCTACTCCACCTATCACAGGCGCAGACCCTTATCTAACAGGCATTTTTTCACCTGCTAATCCGGGTTATGTGCAAATTGCTGATGGCAGTGATAGCACAAAAACAAAAGGTGCTTATATCACGTCGGGTGATACTGAGCGTGATAATCAGATGGGACAAATTGGTAATGCTGTAAGTAAAACAGCCTTTGGCGATTTAGATGTATCCAGTGATGGTAAATCTATTTTTGTCATTAATCTTGCCAACCAACAGCTATACATTTTGCCCCTTAAAAATACCAGTTTAAGCCCAGCAGATGCATCTTTTATTAAGAGTTACCCTATTCCTGTGGCTTCCAATTGTAAAATAAATGATGGTATGTTCCCTCCCGGCGCATTTGGGTTAGGTGAATATCAGGGGGATATTTATGTGGGTACGCGCTGTGATACAGGCTGGGCACAACCGCAATTTTCAGTATTTCGCTTTTCTACCAAAACTCAGCAATTTGATACAGCACCCAATCTAAGCTATTTATCTACAAAAGATGTGTATTCCATCTTTAAAATGCAACTTACAGATATAACTTTTGATTTTATGGGTAATATGACATTAGCCTACCGTGCTTTTAGCGCTGATAACGGTGAAACTAATGACCACTATGGTGTTGTGCGCCGTGCTTGTTTGCAAGATGCGATCACGCATACTTGGAGCATGGAAAATAATGGTAATTGTGGCTCTATCACAACCGCAGGCAAAGACAGCGCTCAAGGACCGAATGGAGGCGACTATTTCTTCCAAGAATGGCCAGCAGACCAAGGAGCGGGTTATCACCAAGCCAGTTTTGGGGGGCTTGCCCAGATTCCGGGGTTTTTAGAGTCTGCTTACACAGTTGTAGACCCATTTCAGGTCTATACAGCCGGTGTAGCGTGGTTGGATATGGGGCTAGGCGATTTGGCAACTGCCGGACAACGTAACCGCGCTTACTCCCTATATTTCGGGCGGGGTTCTACAGTAGATAATCGCCCAATCAATGGCAAAAATGGCGCATTAGGCGATTTAGAAGTGCTGTGCGATGCGCCCCCTGTGGAAATTGGCAACCGCGTCTGGCAAGACACGAATAGCAATGGCGTACAAGATGCAGGTGAAGCACCGATTGCAGGCGTAAAAGTCGAATTATTCGCCGAAAAGATCGACCTCGATACGGCTACCCCGTTAGCCACCGCCATTACGGATGCACAAGGTTATTACTTATTCTCTAATGATATGCGTGGCTATCCAGCAACCGGCAATAGTGCGCCTAATGATATCAGTGGGGCCAACGGTGGCTTTGATACAGCGGATATTCAAGGCGGACGAGCTAGCAGTAATAGTCAAAAATTTGGTTTAAGTGCGTTACAAACAAACACAAATTACCAAGTAGTGATTCGTCAGGCAGAAGGTGCAAGCCAACAAGCGCCCTTAAAATCGTTAGTATTAACTTCAGCAAAACAAGGTACAGATACCGAACGCGATTCCGATGCCAGCTTATTAACGAATCAGGCAATTAGCCAAGTTACAACCAGTAGCGATAGTAATAATCATAGCGTGGATTTTGGTTTCAAAGCCCTCATCCCTATTGATTTGGAACTAAGCAAAAGCGTCAGTCAACCCAACGTCGTATTAGGCGAAACCTTTAGCTATACCCTAACGCTGACCAATAACTCCGCCACGACGGCTACCGCAATTCAGGTTAAAGATGCCTTGCCCAATGGTTTAAGCCTAGTTAAAGCCACGCCAGTATTGGGTACGTTTAACAATGGTTTGTGGGAAATCCCCAGTTTAGGCGCGAATGCCTCTACTACCTTGACATTGGATGTTACGGTTCAGCAATAAACCCGAACCGCCTGCTGTACCGTAAAGGCATGACAGCACGATAAGCATGGTATATAAATGAGCCATATTTTCAGGGATGTCTTTACAATATGGCTCGCTTACTGAATCAATTAATCAATCTAAGCAAATGGCCAATAGCTTTACTAATGTTGCTGATGCTATTACCCAGCCTTGAGCAATTTAAGAAAGTTATTTTATATATGTTTCAACATGATAACCAATATCGCCCTATCACTTACGGCGCATTGGCTTATCTCCTTGCATCGTGGTTTATACTCAGCAAAAGTCGCATGGGCGCATGGTTTAGCACTTTAGAGCACGAACTGACTCATGCCTTATTCGCTGTGCTCAGTTTGAATCGCGTAACGGGTTTAAATGTCACCAGTCACGCAGGCGGTAACATGTCATATCAAGGTTATCCCAACTGGTTGATTACCATTTCCCCGTATTTCGTGCCCACACTTAGCCTACTCATTTTAGGCTTAATCTGGTTAGCCAAAACCAGCTATAGCCCTTTGCTACTTGGCTTATTAGGCGCGAGTATTGTTTACCACTTACAAAGCACATGGCGCGAAACTCACCATCAACAAACCGATCTCAAACAAGTGGGCTGGACATTCTGCTGGCTATTTTTACCCGGCGCTAATGTCATTATGTGGCTGTTTATTTTATTAGCGCTACCCAATGATGGCCTGAGTTTGAGTTTATTAGAAAAAAGCTGGAACACAGCTATGCAGCATTTACAAACGCTAGTAAGCGCATGGGTATAGTTCTATTTTCGCTTGGCTGAGCTATTGCTAGTCTTAAGCAATTTTTAAGATTGTCCTTGCAGACTATGCCTCAAATCAACACCAGAGGCATAGCCATGCAGCATTTTATTAAAATATTAGTGTTCAGTAGTTTACTTATTGTTACCGCAGCGCAAGCAGCAGACACCCCTCAAAGCTTGTTAAACACCTATAACCAACAAGCAAAGACCGAAAACGCGCAGTTCAAAGGCTTTGATGCCCAGCGCGGTCAATTATTTTTCAATAATAAGCACGCAAACGATTGGAGTTGTTCGACTTGCCATACCAGCAATCCAGCGCAAATGGGTAAACATGCACGTACTAGCAAAACCATTGAGCCGTTATCGCCCAATGCAAATGCCAGCCGTTTCACTGATAGCGCTAAGGTTGAGAAATGGTTTAAACGCAATTGCAAAGATGTGTTAGATCGGGAATGCAATGCCTTAGAAAAAGGCGATGTGTTGACCTATTTATTGAGCGTTAAATAATTAACAAGGACAATAACATGCACAATAAACGTAATCTTATCGCGCAAGCGGTCTTAACCCTTGGGCTAATCATTGGCTTAGGCGCGGTTTATCAAGCAATGGCAGATGATGATGATCACGGCTATAAAAGTAGCGAAAACCGTGGCTATAAAGGTGAAGGCAGAGAACGCGAAGAGGAAGGCGAAGAACACGAAGGTGCAGAAGGCATGCGCCTAACCGCTACCAATGCAACGTGGAAAGCCGAATGTAGCGCCTGCCATATTGCGTATCCCCCCGGTTTATTACCAGCATCTTCGTGGAAAAGCTTAATGGGTTCATTGGATAAACACTTTGATACCGATGCCAGCTTAGATGCAAAACAAACGGCTGAAATTTTAGATTTTCTAGAGAAAAATGCCGCATCCGAATCAAGCAAAACGGCAAGCACTACACCGAATTTACGTATTACGGAAACCGCGTGGTTTAAGCATGAACATGACGAAGTGCCAGCCATTACGTGGAAAAAACTGAAAAGCCCGTCGAATTGTTTGGCTTGTCATACTAAAGCCGATCAAGGCAATTTTGATGAACATGCGGTGCAATTACCGAAATAGGAGGGGTTATGTCACAACGTAGTTTAGTGTGGGATGTGCCGACTCGCGTATTCCATTGGTCGCTGGCATTAAGTTTTGCCGGTGCATATCTAACCTCTGAAACCGAGCGTTATCGCGATGTTCATGTGGGCTTAGGCTATGTATTTTTAGGCTTAATTCTATTCCGCATTATCTGGGGGTTTACAGGCTCTTATTATGCTCGTTTTGGCAATTTTAGCTTTAAGCCAAGTGAAGTGAGCGCTTACGTTAAATCCTTATTGGCAAAACAGCCCACGCATTATGTCGGGCATAATCCAGCAGGCTCAGTTGCCATTTATTTGCTATTAGCCTTAGGTTTAATGATTGGCGTCAGTGGGATTTTGTTGTATTGGGAAGTAGGCGGCGAAGAAGCTTTTGAAGAGTTACACGAAATTGCAGCCAATGGCATGTTAGCCGTGGTACTAGTACATATTGCAGGCGTGTTTGCGAGTTCCTTTCTACACCAAGAAAACTTAGTTCGCGCCATGCTCACAGGTTATAAACAAACCGAAACCCCGATACCCGCAGTACGCCCTTATGGGGTATTGGGTTTGATGTTATTGGCGGCAGTTGTTGGTTTTCTAATCTTTTATTTGAGATAACACAATGCGCATATTAGTGGTGGAAGATGATCGTTTATTGGGCGATGCCCTCAGTGTCGGTTTAACCCAAGTGGGTTATGCGGTGGATTGGGTAACTGATGGGCTGCAAGCACAACACGCATTAGCCACCACGCCTTATAACGCGCTGGTATTGGATTTAGGTTTACCCAAATTATCCGGGCTTGACGTGTTAAGCCAATTGCGCAGCCAACATTCTACTCTACCCGTGTTGATTCTAACTGCGCGGGATACGGTGGATGATCGCATTCAAGGCTTAGATTTAGGCGCAGATGATTACATGGTCAAACCGTTTGATATGGGTGAACTCAGTGCGCGCTTGCGTGCCTTAATTCGCCGCGCCAGTGGGCATTCTTCCCCTCAGTTAAGCGTGGCTGAAGTCAGTTTAGACCCTGCGGCACATGTCGTGACATATCAAGGGCAATTAGTGGAATTATCTTCGCGTGAATTTACCGTCTTACACGCATTGATGCTGAATGTGGGGCGCGTACTGTCACGGGCGCAATTGGAAGACAAACTCTATGCCTGGGGTAATGAAGTGGAAAGTAATGCGGTGGAAGTGCATATCCACCATTTACGCCGCAAGCTTTACCCCAGCCTAATTGAAACGGTGCGCGGTGTGGGTTATTGGATTCCACGCCCTAAAGAGGCTTAAACATGTCGTTAAAACAACGCTTATTAGCCGTGGTATTAACGGCGGTTAGCTTGGCGTGGTTGGGTGCTGCCTTTATTACTTACCTAGATGCCCGCCATGAATTAGACGAATTATTAGACGCACACTTAGCGCAAGCCTCTACGCTATTAATTGCGCAATCGGCTGAAGAATTAGACGATATAAAAGCGGAACACGCCCCCTTATTACACGAATATTCCCGCGATATTGCCTTTCAATTGTGGGATAAACATCAGCAATTACGTTTTCATTCGGTCAACGCACCCGCGCAACCACTTACCGATACCGAACAAGGCTTTAGCACGCAGGTGATTGATGGGGTGACGTGGCGCGTGTTTAGCATGTGGAATAATGAACACGATGTATTAATTCATGTCGCGGAACGCATGGATATGCGCCAACATTTGGCCAAAGATATTACCGAACGCCTGTTGCTACCGTTGGCGTTGACCCTGCCGATTCTAGCCGTTTTATTATGGTGGTTAATTGGCAAAAGTCTTAGCCCTTTACTGCGCTTAACTCAAGCTTTAACGCGGCGTTCTGCCAATAATCTAAGCCCGATTACCTTACAAGCACCCCCAGAAGTTGCGCCGTTAATCTCACGGCTGAATCAATTATTTACCCGCATTAGCGATTTAATCGAGCAAGAACGCCGCTTTACCGCCGACGCAGCGCATGAATTACGTACCCCCATTGCCGGTATTCAAGCGCAAGTACAAGTTGCCCAAGCCGCGCAACAAGCCCCTGAACGGCAAAATGCCTTAAGTAATGCGTTACAAGGCTGCCAACGCGCTACACATTTAATCAGCCAATTACTGACATTGGCGCGTTTAGAAAGTTATAGCCAAGCGCAATGGGTTATGTGTGATTTGGTCAGCCTTTCTCAACAAACCTTAGCTGAACTGGCGACTCAAGCTTATAGCCAACAACATCAGCTTGAATTGTGTGAACTTAATAACCCAATTTATGTGCAAGGCTTACCCACGCTCTTACAAGTATTACTACGCAACTTACTGGACAATGCCATACGTTACACGCCTGCCAATAGCACTATTCAAGTCTGTGTGCTGCAACAGCAGCAGCAAGTAATTTGGCAAGTGGCGGATAATGGGCAAGGTTTAGCAGAAACCGACTTAGCCAAAATCACCCAGCGTTTTTACCGCGCATTAGGCACACAGGCTTCCGGTAGCGGCTTGGGTTTATCCATTGTGCAACGTATTGCGCATATTCATCAGGCAAGTTTGAGCATTCGGAATCGAATTAATAATAGCGGCTTAATCGTTGAAATTATCTTTGAGCAAGCGACTTAGTACACGTACCAAGTCGCTCAATTGAGTGAACTTATAATTTTATTTGCGTGCCAATTTCGACAACTTGATCGGCGGGTAAATTAAAATAGGTTCCGCTACTTTCGGATTGCTTCACCATCCACGCGTACAAATTACAACGCCATTTCGCCATAGCATCCCCACAACTTACCACCACCGAACGGGTAATAAAAAATGTGGTTTGTGGGAAATCAATCGCTAACTGATAGTTATCAATCGACTTTAACGCTTGGGTCAAATCAGGCTGTTCACGGAAACCAAACCGCGCCCCAATGGTGTAAACCTCAGGTGACAAACCTACTACCGTTAAACGCTCTGCATCAGGCACATACGGCACTTCTTCATTCACCACATGCAAGAAAATTAAGGTGGAATGCAGGGCTTTATAGTGTTTTAAATTATAGAATAAGCCACTGGGTACTAAATTCGGATTGGAATTCAGATAGATAGCTGTGCCTTTCACTTTCTGAACATTGGGATAGTCTTGGCTAATGAACTTACGAATCGGGCGGTTCATTTTACGGCGCTGCTCGTAGACTAATTCACTGCCCTTTTTCCATGTCGTCAGAATTGTAAAAATAATCACACCGATCAGTAACGGCAACCAACCACCATGTCCTATTTTCATTAGATTGGAGGCTAGAAACATGATTTCGAAGCCACCACATATGCTCATAATCACAATAATAGGCTGGCGTAAACGTTGATTCGTGCGTGCTTGCGCCACGATGATAACCAGAATAGTGGTGATGACCATTGTACCAGAGACGGCAATACCATAGGCGGCGGCCAAATTGCTAGAGGATTGAAACGCAATAACCAATAATACGACCCCAATCAGCAACAACCAATTTACGCTGGCAATGTAGATTTGCCCAGCCGACGTATCGGAGGTGTGTTCAATGCGAATGCGCGGTAAGTACCCCAAACGAATAGCTTGGAAGGTCAAGGAATATGCGCCGGAAATAGTCGCTTGTGAGGCAATCACAGTAGCCATTGTCGCCAATATGACTAAAGGAATCATGAGCATATCCGGCGACAGTAGATAAAACGGATTTAACGCGGCACTGCTATCCCGAATCACTAACGCCCCCTGCCCTAAGTAATTCAGGGTTAAGGCTGGCCAAACCAAGCCATACCACGCATAACGAATCGGTTTTGCTCCAAAATGCCCCATATCGGCGTATAACGCCTCGCCCCCGGTCATCGCCAAAAACACAGCAGATAATAATAGGAAGGCGGCAATGGGATGTTGCACGGTAAACTTTAAAGCAAACCAAGGGCTAAGTGCTTTCAAGACTTCGGGCGTTTGTAGAATACTGATCAGCCCTAAACACGCCAACGTGCCAAACCAAACCACGGTAATAGGACCAAAAATTTGCCCAACTTTTGCTGTGCCTTGCTTTTGCATTAAAAACAGGCTGAGCAAAATGCCTAAGGTAATCGGCAAAATCCAGTGTTCAAACTGTGGCGTAGCCACGCTAATGCCTTCCACGGCTGATAATACCGAAATCGCAGGCGTTAAAATCGCATCGCCGTAGAACAAAGCTGCTGCAAATACGCCAATCAACGTAATCGGTCGAATCCATTGCGGCATAGTGCGACGGGCATGGCGTTGCGCTAAGGCTTGTAAGGCTAACACGCCACCTTCACCTTTATTATCAAAGCGCAATACAATCCATACGTATTTTACCGAGATAATTAAGGCTATCGACCAAAGAAACGCTGACAACGCAGCAATGACATTTTCAGGCGTAGGGGTCAAACCGTGACCTTCGGCAAACGCCTCTTTAAAGGCATATAAGGGGCTAGTACCGATGTCGCCATACACGACACCCAGTGCAGCCAACATGAGGGGACCCAACTTTTCCTGCGTTGGGGCGGTGGTTGTCATATCAACACTCCTGAGAAACTATTTAGAGTTGAAAACGGTAGCCAATACCGGTTTCGGTCAATAGATGCTGGGGTTGGCTGGGATCCAACTCCAATTTTTGACGCAGGTGTCCAATATAGACACGCAAATAGTGATTACTTTCAATGTAGGCATTGCCCCATACTTCGCTGAGTAGCTGGCGATGCGTTAAAACGCGACCAGCATTGAGCACCAACACCCTTAAGAGCTGAAACTCAATCGGTGTGAGGTGAATGAGTTGTGAACCGCGCGTCATACGGCGGTCTTTAATATTTATTTCAAATTCCCCAAAGCGGATGATTGTCTGTTCAGCTTGCCCTTTAAATTGACTGCGACGCAGTAAAGCGCGCACACGTGCGAGTAGTTCCCCTGTTGAAAAAGGTTTTGTTAAATAATCATCAGCACCGTGATCCAGCGCGTTAATCTTGTCTTGATCGGCACTACGGGCGGATAACACTAAAATCGGTAAGGTTGACCAAGCGCGTAATAAACCAATTAGCGATGCACCGTCTTTATCGGGCAACCCTAAATCTAAAATCACTAAGTTCCAGCTTTGTTGTTGTAATTGTTGCCAACCGTGTGCATAAGTAGCGGCTTCGTGCACTTGATAATTTTCGCTTTCCAATGCACGGCGAATAAAACCACGAATATGGTGTTCGTCTTCAATAACCAAAATTTGCGGTGCAGTATTCAACATATCATTCCTGTGGGTGGCATCCATTCGGTTTCCACTAAGGGCGGCGTGCCGCAGGCTAAGGCAAAACTCACGCAACTGCCGCCGCTTTCTGGATTAAATGCCCAAATTCGTCCTTGATGGGCTTCAATAATCACGCGACAAATGCTTAAACCCAAGCCAAAGCCCGGAATCGTGGATTCTTGCAAGCCGCGCTCAAACAAATTAAATAAATTTTGGATTTTGTCGGTAGGAAAACCGTCACCGGCGTTATAAATTGCCACACAGACTTCGCTGGGCGTTAAAGACACTTGAATTTCAATGGTGGAATGCAAGGGCGAATATTTCGCGGCATTTTCGAGTAAATTACAAAAAACACGCTGCAATAAATGCGCATCAAATTCAACTAAGGGCAATTGTGGCGGCAGATGCACGACGATTTTGTGCTGTTGTAATGGCAGTTTTAGCCATTGAATACTCGCGCCAATCACTTCATCCAATAATTGCCATTCTTTACGTAACTTCACAGGATTGGTTTGCAACCGCGCCATTTCCAACAAGTTACTCACCATATTATGCAAGCTTAAGGTTTGCGCGCGCATGGCTAAGGCAATTTTTCGATTTTCATCCGATAAGTCGGGAGTTGATAACACCAAGGTTTCTGCAAGGCTGTGTAAGGCGGTTAAGGGCGTGCGAATATCATGTGACAGTGCGGATAAAATGGAGTTACGCAAGCGTTCAGACGCCACTTGCATTTTGCTTTCTTGCGCTGCTTTGGTTAATTCGTATAACTCGGCTAAATGCTGTTCACGTTGGTTGGCTTCAACTAATTGATGGCGTAAATCGCTGGCTAAATACGTAATGATCAAAGCCACAATTAACATCACCAATAACGTAAAAATATATTGGGTATGTAATACAGCAAACGAACCGTGTGGTGACACAAAGAAAAAGTCTAAGCCCATAACGCTTACAAGCGACACTAACACAGCCGGTCGTCGCCCTAATTTAATTGCAACAATCACCACTACTAATAAGCACAACATGGCAATATTTGCCGCGTCTACCACATGGCGTAAGGGATGCGCTAGCCATAAAGTTACGACGATAATCAGTAAGCTGATTAAGTAACGTTGCCAAAGATTGTTGTTGGGTAAGAAATCTGTCAACAGCCATTGTTGCCAGAATTGACGGTTCACGCGGGGACACTCCATCCTGAGCGATAGTGAGGTGCTAGTGTGCCTAGACGTGTATAAAAATAGTATAAAAATTAAGACATGCCGCTTTCATCATATTGGAACTGAATTAGGTTTTGCAGCTTCCACTTCGATCATGTCGGAGGTTTTAAGCGTTCACAAGACTTATAACATGCATATTGTTAGTTTCGGCTTATCAGACAATGCGAATTTTATTAACCGGTAGTTCCGGTTTTATTGGTCGACATCTACACACGGCTTTAGTAGCCGCCGGTCATCACGTTATACCGATTGCACGGCGGGCAGGGGTGGATATGAATCAGCTACTCACGCCAGACGCTTGGTTAGCGTATTTAGCCAAGGTTGATGTAGTGATTAATAGCGTTGGCATTATCACTGAAACCCAAGCTCAAACTTTTGCAAAGTTACATACGCGCGCCCCCATTGCGTTATTTCAGGCGGCACAACAAATAGGGGTAAAGCGAGTTATTCAAATTTCAGCCTTAGGCGCAGATGCACAAGCAGTTAGCCCCTATCATTTAAGCAAAAAAGCAGCCGACGATGTATTACTCACACTCGATTTAGATTGGTTTATTTTACGCCCGTCATTAGTCTACGGCGAAGGTGGCAGTAGTGCGGCATTTTTTAAACGTGTAGCCAGTTTACCGCTGATTCCACTACTCGATCAGGGGCAGCAGCACATTCAGCCTGTGCATATTAGCGATGTTGTTGCCACGATAATGCAGGCTTTACACGCGACCCCAACGCAACGTTATATCGAGGTGGTAGGCGCTTATCCCGTCACACTTAAGCAATGGTTACAGCAGTTACGCGAAGCCATGGGCAAAGCCAATGCGGTTTATGTACCTGTGCCTTACCCGCTGATTAAGGGCATCGCACAACTCTTACACCCACTATTGCCCTTATTCCACCCCGATAATTTACGCATGTTACAAGCGGGTAATACGGCAGATGTGCAAGCGTTAGCTGAATTTTTAGGACGTTTACCGTTAAGTGTGGAGCAAATGCCATGATGTATTTTGGCTTTAAATACCTGCACATTTTGAGCATGGTTCTACTATTTGGCACGGGTTTAGGTTCGGCGTTTTACAAATGGATGGCAGACCGCAGCGGCAACCTAGCGCATATTGCCGTTACCAATCGCATGGTAGTGTTAGCCGATTGGCTATTCACCACGCCCACCGTGATTATCCAACCGTTGACGGGCTTATGGATGGTGCATTTATTACAACTGCCCTTAAGCACGCCGTGGATTTGGCTTAGTTTACTGTTATACAGCTTGGCGGGGGCTTGTTGGTTGCCGGTGGTTTGGTTACAAATTCGCATGCGTGAACTAGCCAATCAGGCCTTAACCCAACAAACCCGCTTACCCGCGTTATATTGGCAGTATGCACGGTTTTGGTTTTGGTTGGGGGTGCCCGCCTTTATTGCCATGCTGGCAGTGGTATTTTTAATGGTGTTTAAACCCAGTTTCGGAGGTTAGTCCATGCAATCGTTAATGCAGCAAGCCTTGGGTACACAGTGGCAGCAATTGCCCGGCGGTTTACAGCGCCATTATGCGGTAAACGATGCAGCACAGGTGCATATTGAACAGGGTACGTTAACTATTGATTATCCGCGCTGGATGCAGCCTTATTTAACCTTGTTGTTTTGGATGGGAGCATTAATTAATCGGCGGGGTACTGACATTCCTACCCAAGTGACACGGCATTTAGCTAATCAACAAGAACACTGGCAACGGGTTTTAAGTTTTACTGATGTTAAAATATTGCGTTTTAACAGCCGTTTAAGCTATATCGGCAGCAATCAACTGTTGGAATATACTAATGCTTCACAAGCCTTATGTATGGCAGTCCGTGTTATCGACCACAAATTGCATTATGAGGGGCAATATTTCTTACTCAAACTAGGTAGGTTGCATTTTAAACTGCCGGAATGGTTGGTATTGGGACATACCACCATTGTGGAAGAAGCATTGAACGATCAGCAATTTAAAATGGATTTTCGCCTTACGCATCCTTGGTTCGGCGAATTGTTTAGTTATAAAGGCGTGTTTACGATAATTCAGTAAGCTAAGTTGCCGGACAACCTACGCCATTGATTTGTGCGCGAATGGCAGGTACATCCACGTTTTCAATGAATTCAGGAATATTAGAAAAGAAACGATGATAACCATAACCACCCGTCATTAACTCGTCTAAGGCTTGTTGCTTGTTCCAGCCTTGGCATACCATGCGATACATAGCGACAATCGTACCCGTGCGATCTGAACCGTGTAAGCAATGCACTAACACGGGCTTTGGCGATTCAGCAATTACCGTAAGCGCTTCCAACACTTGTTGTTCAGTAAAATTACCCGCATTCATAGACACATGCTTAAATTGCATGGCTTGCACCTCCGGTTCAACAGGGGGATGGTCTAAATGATATTGGCGCAAGTTTAATACCGTGCCTACCCCCAATTGTGCTAAGGCTTCATAACCTGTTTCTTTAGGCTGCGCTGCACGATATAAATGCTCACTGACTTTATAGAAATTATGCACCCCCTCAGCTTGTAAAGGGCTTGCCCATTCACTGGGGCGATTCAGCGTTTCATCTACGGCTAAGGCAAGCGTCGGACTGACACTAAAGGTTAGGCTACACAAGCCTAACCACACATAAACTTGATAGGGTTTCATGAACACCGCCTTATAACGCCTCACTGCCGTCTAAATTAACCCGCGTGATACCTTGCGCCAGTTGCTGTTGATAACGGGCATCTCGAGTATGCGCAAATAACAATTTTTGCACCACGCGTTTACTAGCACTCAGCGAATGCTTGGCAATATGCTGAAAAATTTGCCGTTCAATCCCTAAAGCTAAGGGCTTAAAATGCAGCCATACCGGATAAGCATTGAGGCTAGCATTGATATTTTCTAAGCGTAATTGACTGGGCGCTGGCTTGGCGGGGCGCGTTGGACGGCGCGGTTTCGGCGGTTTTTTAGCTTTAGGTTTAGGACTGGGGGCTTTAATCGTCCCGGCTTTTTGCACACCGCTTAAATCTTCGCGGCGAATAATACGTTTCGCGGGACGACGGCTAACCGGACTGGCAGAATTGCTTGGGTTGGCATCTGCTTCAACAGGAGCAGTCGGGCGTTTAAGACTTAGTGTCTTACGTGGTTGTTCAGGTTCTGACATAACATTAGGACTCGCAATCAAGGCAAGATTTTCCTTGCAGCTTGACACTGCAAGGTGTTGTAACCGAAAAGTTTAGCAGACTTAGCGCGGTTGCACAGCTTACAGCGCGGCGGCGGCTTTGGTTAAACTGATTTCGGGTGCGGCTAACTCAGGGCAAGCCTTAGTATAGGGCGCTTGTTTACCAACAAACTGTTGCCATTCGGCTTCGGTCAAATTGCGATTCACTCGCGTACAAATCACTTTCGCCCATTGTGCAGGCTCGACAGTGCTCAGCGATACCAAGTTATCCAGACTACCCGCCGCCAGTTGTTTATTATCAGGGCTGAAAGCGAGTGTATTCACGTCTTTATCATGCCATTGCCACGGCTGCCCGATACGTTGCCCAGTTGCCACATCCCACAAACTAACTTGATTATCCGTATCGCCACTGGCTACTAACAAGCCATCAGGGCTAAAGGCAGTTGCCAATACCACGCTATCCGCTTGCCAAGCTTGTCCAATAGCTTGTTTAGTCAGCATATTCCATAATTGCAGGGTTTTATCACCGCTACTGGTTAACAGCTTGCTACTATCGGGGCTAAAGGCAAGACTATTAATCAGATCTTTATGCGCTTGCCATGCCTCGCCACTGGGTTTACCCGTTGCCACGTCCCATAACCGCACGTAACCTTGTTCATCGGCACTCGCCACTTGTTTACCATCTGGGCTAAAGGCAATCCGTCGTACCGCTGCTGCATGCCCTTGCCAAGGTTCGCCAATTAATTGCCCTTTGATATCCCACAAGCGCAGCAACTTATCGCTAGTTGCGGTTAAGAGCTTGTTCCCATCTGGGCTAAATTGCATATCATTAAGATGTACCATCGTGTCGGTTTTAAATTCCGCTGCATGATTTTTCCAAGCTGCCCCCAAGTCTTGTTGTTTGGCTAAATCCCAGACTTGCAGCATACCGTCAGCTTGCGCACTTGCCACGTATTTACCATCTGCACTAAACGCAAACGCACTATAACCCAACATAGGCTCGCCTTGTTTATGCATACTGAATGTGCTTGATTCATCTAGCTTTTGCGTATTCCATGACTTAATCGCGCCTTGATAATCCGCACTGTATAACTGTTTACCGTCTGGGCTAAAGGCGACTTTTATGACATCTTCTTGATTGTTTGACAATAAATGACCAAAGGTCGTAAGGGGTGAAGTATCCCAATGTTTAAGCTGATGCTGCTGATCGGCGGTAACGATATGCCCCTGCGTCTCATTTAAAGCAATGCTAGTAAAACGCGAATTGCTATATAACGGTACAGTCTGATTGGTATAAGGGGCTAAGCGATCACCCAATAAAGTTAAGTGCTGCAAGGCTTGCTGGCGTGATAACACGCTATAATCACCTAAGCCTGAAAAACCGACCGCTTGCAACTGACTTGGTACATTGTGCCAAGCGGCGCTGATTAATTTAGGCTCACTTGGGTTGGCAATAGTCCACACGTCTAAGTGGTTATCATCGCCGCCCAGTGTCACTAATTCTGAGTTATCTCGATTCAACGCCATTGAGGGATAAAGCGGCGCAGAACCCGCTGATTTCCACGGTCGCCCCAGAATTTTGCCGGTTTTCACCTCCCATAAACGATACATATGGTCGTCACTCAAGCTAACGATGCGCTGCCCATCGGGACTAAAAACGACCGCTCGCATCGGTTTCGATTCGGCATCGGTTAATTTCCAAACCGCCCCCACTTTTGTCTGTGTTTTGGTATCCCAAAGTTGTAAGGTTTTATCTTCACCCGCAATCACTGCTTGTGAACCGTCTGCATTTAACGCCGCCGCAGTAATATGCGTATCATGCGCTTGCCACGGTTTAGCCACGGCTTTACCGGTCTGCGCATCCCAAAGCTGCACCTGTTTATCATCATTAATGCTTAAAAACAGCTTGCTATCTAGACTAAAAGCCAAGGGCTTTTCAGAGGTTGCCTGCGTATCGACGATTTGACCGAGCCAGCCAAAATCCTGTAAGGCATCCTTTAACGCACCGTGGCTAACCGATGAATGGCTATCAAGCTGATAACTCAGTGCTGCAAGCAATAAACCTTGTTCGGGCGACCCATTAAGTTGGGAATGCAGATTTATGGCAATTTTAGATTGTTTGGCAAGATTTTCGACTAATAATTGCTGGTTTAATTCGGCAGTTTGCGCACGAGCTTGTTCAGTTTTATACCACTTCCAACCGGTAATACCACTACTCAAAGCTGCTAAAGTCATTGCCCCTGCAATCAAGGCTTTTAACCAAGGATGCGTCGCACGTTTTTGAATTTGATTGATTAATGCTTGCTTAGCATCGGCTTGGTTCAGCTCTGGAATAGCGGGAAATTGTTGTAACATAACAGCGCTTTTTAGATAAAACACCTCAGTTTTATAATAGAAAGCGCTATAAATATCTATAAATTTTCACATTTTAACCACTTTGTGATGGTTTTCTTACCTTTGTATTCTACCAAACACCACTGGGCAATATCGTTTTCAATACCGGCTAAGTTTTTCAAAGTCACACTATCATCCTTAAGCACATACATCGCGGTTTTACTGGCTTCATTCGCTTGATGGTATAAATAGGCTTTGTCTGCTTGTACCTTAGCGCTCACGCTAGGGCTATTGTCTATCGCCATATCAAGATCTGTGACGAGGGTTTTCGTCACTGCACCCGCTTTATTTTTAAAGCTTAACAAACCCACTTCCTGTGTGCCCGCCGTTACCATTGCGGTTTCAATCGCTTTGTATAATTTACCTTGCTCACTGGCATAATACGTTTCATACCAACGCGGCCCTGAACGGCTACTGGTTTTAATTAATTGATGTTTACTATCTAATGCTAAATTCGTGGTATCGCCTTTAAACAAACTAAAACGTTGTTGTTTGGCATTCCATAAATACAAATTAAATTGCGCATTCACCATGCCGCTCATACCGCCATAGGTCGCAATATCTTGATAGCCATCAAAGTTATAATCCACCACCGTAAGCGGATCAGATGTCTCAGAACCTGCCAATTCTGAATCAAGCCCCGCTAACACTTGCTGGCTTTTATTAGGCAGTTTTACGGTAAATTGCCGATACGCTTGATCCGCCTGAATACTGATGGGCAAACCGGGCGCTATTTCGAGTTTAGCGGGAAAGTCATGATAGGCTTTTGCTCCCGTCTGTTCAGTCGTATCAGACGCTGCTAACGTAGCGTGGGTTAGACACAGACCTAAACCCACAGCGATTCCTAATTTTTTTAATAACGCCTGATACATACTGCTTCTCACTTATTTATTCAATACAGTTCGTTAGACTTAGGCATGAGGTGTTGGTTCATACGCATCAAATTCAACCTCGCCACTTTCTGCCAAACGAATCGCCTGCTCAGTCTGTTTGAGCATTTTCAATCTATCACGATTTAATGTGCCTTTTAAAATCAAGTGATTTGACACATGATCGCTGCGAAATACGGTATTGGTTAACTCCAATTGTGAGATAAACAAATGCAGTTCGCGAAATACATCCACTGCATCGGCTGGAATATAATCATCACCAAAAGCTTGCTTAAAACGTTCAGGTCCATTGCGGAAAAATAATGTCAACGTTGCCAAATATTCCGGTTGTGCCGCATTAATTAAACGTGCCGATTCTAAAGCATGTTCTTGGCTATACACTTTGCCACCCAAGCCGCTAATAATCATCACCGAGGTTTGAATACCCGCTGCTTTGAGTTTTAGTAAGGCTTCTAAGGTACTATCGAACGTTTCGCTTTTATTTACCTTACGTAAAATCGTATTAGAACCGCTTTCCGCTCCCACATACACCAAACTTAAACCCAGCTCATGCAAACGTTGTAATTCTTCTAGGCTTTTGTTGCGTAGATTTTGCGGTAAACAATACGCTGATACACGCTCAACGCTGGGTAAATGCTCACGAATAGCAGATAAAATGCTTTCTAAACGGCGAAACGACAACGCTAATGCATCCCCATCGGCTAAAAATACTTGCTTTACACCTTGATACAACTCACCACAACGCTGAATTTCAGCTAAAACTTGATCTTCGGCTTTAGGTTTAAATTTTTTCTGCGGCGCAGTATACATCTCGCAAAAGCTACACTTATTCCAGCTACAACCATTAGTAACTTGCAAAATCAATGAATTGGCTTCACTGGGTGGACGAAATAAAGGTTCAATATATTGAATAGGGGGTTGAATCCACTGCATGCTGATACGCTCCTTGAGGAAAAAACCACCTTGATTGAAATAATTAAAATAGGCTTAGGTGGCAGAATAAAAAGCAATATAGTGGCAAAAACGCCCTATTCAAGCCGCATAATAAAACGTTTACAGGTATTTTTTGATCTTGTAATCTAAGGGGTGTATTAATACGAGACTCGCAGGTATGGCTAATATTCAGAAAGTTAATCGGCACGCTATTTATGAAGAATTTTTGCAAGCCGTACATGCGATTGAACAGGCAGACTTGCCGCAAAAAGAAAAAACCCGGCGCTTTCGTGGCGCAGCTAATAAAGTCCGTACTGCATTATTTTACGATAAGCGTAAATTTGGCGATGCCCGCCGCTTACGACTAAGCCAACAAGCCAGCCACAAACTGCTAAAACGCTTTGCCTCGTATGCCACCGAACTCCAAGCGCTGATAGCGGCAGCAACGATTGCAGACTTAGACCAAGCCTTGCAAAACCTGATTGATGCGGCGTTACAGCAACAAGATGAAGCCGCGCAAACTGCCTTTCATGAGTTGCAACTGTTGAGTGAGCCTCGACTGGCGATTTCTACTTATCGGCGCTATGTCACGGAATTACGCAATAAAATGCGCGATTTGAATTTACGCCACCATTCGTTGCCGAAACTGGTACAACGTTATCACAAGCAATTTCCAGCCTATCAAAGCTTACTCGATGAATTATTAGCAGCCGATGCACATTTAGCGGGTTATAAACGTATGCAATTGCTCGAAGCGGCACGCCAACAAGAAGACCCGCTAGCCTATGCTGCGTTTACCAAGCTTAAAACCGACCATGAAGCCACCCGGTATTTATTTGTGGGGCATATGGAAAAAATTACGCTGGAACAAGAACAAGCAGAATCGTTGGCGTATCGCAAAACCCATACCATTAAAATTAAACCGGACGGCATTTTTGCCTTGCTGCATAGCTTGTTACACGAACCCAGTTATTCCCCCACTTATTCGTATAGCCGCTTAGCCATTGCGGTAGCGTTGGCAACCGGGCGGCGGGCGGTTGAGGTGTTATATACCGGGCAATTTACCAAATTAGATGCGCATCTGCTGGCATTCACTGGACAAGCTAAAAAACGCGCCGGAACAGATCAAAATATTACCTTGCGTATTCCGATATTAGCCGAAGCCGATTTAATCCTCAAAGCGGTTCATAGCATTCGTCATACACCTGAATTGGCTAAATTACGCGAACGTATCCACAACGCTAACACGGAACGGGAAGCACGCTCGGAAGTAAATAAAGTAGCCTCAGTCACCTTAAACGCCACCATTAAGCGTTTATTTGGTGATGCCTTTACGTTTAAAGATACCCGTGCTATTTACGCCCGTCTGGTTTATACCCAATATTTTCGCACTCCACCGTGGGAACATATCGACGAAGACGAATTTTTCCGTTTAATTTTAGGGCATCAAGACTACGAAACCATTAAATCGTATAAGTGCATTCAACTCGATGCCAATGGCGTGGATTTTTCACCCAGTACGCAGCAAATTGCCATTGTGCCGGAATTAATCGAGGCCTTGCGTGATTTTGATATTAGTCCAGCGGGACGCGGTGCAATCGGCATTCATACGTTTGTTAAATTTATATTAGCCGTCGCCCCCGGTACACCCATCACCCAAACCTTATTGAATCGGCGAGCAGGCGAAGTTATAGAACGCCTTAGCACTCAGCAAATTGAAATTCCCGACGCATTACGCACGATTAAAAGCTTTGGCCGCCCCGCTGTGCAGAAATATTTAAGCTTCGCTAAAACGGTAATTGACCCGTATAACGCAGCGTGCTTGAGTGCAGATTAAGGCTTAAGCTAATTTCGCCACCTGATTGACATGGCATCAGTACACACTAGCCCAAGTGGATTTTAAAGCAAGTGAAAATAAAATCCGTATAGCCTCTATGATTTGGTTCCTGCGCCGCTTCCTGCAACACATATTGCCAGCGGGCTTCATGCGCATCCGCCATTACGGTTGGTTGACGAATGCCTGTCGCAAAACCCGCTTGCCACAAGTGCGCGAGACCATTGCCCGTTACGCACTCACGCTGCCAATGGTGGCAGACAAGCCGCCGGAGGCCATTGTCCGCTTCGACGGTATCCCTTGCCCTTGCTGCAAAACTGGCATAATGCAGGTGCGTTACCCACTGCCGCCCCAACGGTTGGAGTATGGTTGACGGCACAATAGGCTCGTGAGTTTAGCTTTGGGCAAGGAAAAACAGGCAGCCCCGGACTGCCACCCACAGCCGTTGCGGCTGCTGGACAAAAGGCTCGAAACGCCCCTGACCCTGTGCTATGTTTGAGCATCATCAGGGGGGCAGGCGGTGAAAAGGCAATGGAAAAGTGGCAGTCGGTATTAAATAATCGGGCAGTATGGGCTAGCGTGGCAATGGGCAGGAAAAGCAATCCCCTTATAGATAAAGGGTGGAACTCCGTGACACGCGGTTTCGTCCAACAAGACATTTATGCCCAGTGCTGCCGCACACGGCATAAAATGCTTTAACGTTATGTTTCTGAAGAGATCATGTGTGCCATCCGAAGCATTAGGGAACCATGTTAATGAACAAAATGAACAATATAAAGCAGATTGTGGAAGCTGAATTATCAGCATTGGACAGGGCTATCGATTATGCGGACGATAATTCTGTAAATCGTAACTACCAATTCCACGACCCATCAATTATAGATAGCTTATTAAAAATTCACGCCGGCCAGCAGAGTGCATACAAAGAATTTTTGCGGGTGGCATGGGGGAAAGCCATTAGAATTAAAACAGAAAGAAAAGGAGAGGTTGTTTATAGGCTATCCCAAGCGGCCGCAATTATACCGGGTCTTGATATTGCCACACCACAATCACCAATCGGGCGCTTAGTTAACATAGCTAGAGCCGGCGATATATATGAAAGCTCTATTTTGGGTGAATACAGCATAGAAGATGTGTGGTACTTCGAAAGATTTGTTGCTAATGAGTATTTAGAAAATTTGAAGAACTTCAAGAAAATGACATCTAAAGGTTCAAACGTCTTTTCAATAGATAATTTGCTGGATTGGCTGAAGAATTATGGAAAACGATCTTCTATCACAATGGAAGAAGATGAAAGAGGGGCAGATGCCACTTCGCTATGGGATGAAGTCACATTTGAAAGTAGCGAAGACGAAGAAGAAGAAGAACCTATTGAAATCGTGGAGGAAACTGAAGAACAAAAGGGCATCAGTTTGCCTACCGGATTTTATGTCAACTTAAGTGCTCATCAGTATGACGCTGCCCATTCTGGGGCAAATGGATTAGTATTTGTTTTTGGAGTCGCAGGCTCGGGAAAAACTTCTGTTGCACTTGGAAGATCCAAATCACTTGCGCAACTTGGCCAACTGCCAAAAGATGATCGGCTGTATAACCAAGATTTCCCAGAAGAAACACAAATTGGAATTGTAAGAACTGGCGAGCTTATTTCTTACTTAAAAAATACATGCAATATGCTCTCGCTGCATAGACTACCTGTTGTTGAATACAGGGAGATACACGAAGAACTAAAAGCACACTGGGACATAGAGCAATCAAAACATAACAATAAGGGACCAAAGTATTTTTTAGCCCAAAAGAATAACAATAGTGATATCGAGACGAGAGCCAAATGGTTTCATTTTATTAGTGAAAAAATGTTAGAAGTATTTTCACAGCAGGCTGTAAGGTTGATAAACAATATACCACGGAGTGTTTCGAGCATAGATGGTGATATCTTTATTAAGATAAATGAAATTCTGTCTGCCGATATAGCACAGTCGCTGAAAAGCACAGACCCATTAGGCTTTCTATTGAGGGTAGAAGATTCTATTAAAAAGAGTTTTGATAAGTTATTCAGTCAAACAGCATGGATTGGCATCCCAAGAGGTAATGATAATATCGTATGGCTGAATGAAAAGCATCACAATATAGCTGCTCACCTGTCAAACAAAGAGAAAGTCTTGTGTTTATTTGTTAGTGCTAGGAATGTCCAAATTATCATTCCTAAAGCAAAAATAGATAATTGGGAGAAATGGATTCCTGATGGCACAACTCGACCACCGCAAGCAGGTAATAAAGTCCCTGACTACATTAGTTTTTCACTGGCAGATGGAAATACTATTGATGTTAAAGTGATTCTAGCCTCTGATGCTGAACTCGTACAATATGCTAAGGATGGCTCTTTACGGTTTTATGAAGGTATTGGGGAAAGAACGCAAACAGTACGAACGCGAAAACTTTGGCTTGCGCACATGCCTAGAATTGTCGCAAGTAATGAACATAGTGAAGGTGCAGAGAAAAATACTCGGGAATGGCGGACAAAAGTTCGTAATCGCGTGTTGGCGAATATACAAAAATCTCTAAATATAATTCCTGCCGACTTATTTTCGAAAACAATTCATTACCTGGTTGAAAAGCATCATGATGAATATGCATTATTGCTGAAAAATAAACAACAACAGATAAGTGGCAATAAGCTTTCAGAAAGTGACATTGATTTGTTGATAGCTTTTATGGCGTCAATAACCAGAGGAATGAATAAGGACTCGCCATTTATTAGTGGAATTCAAATAAAGCCAACGCCTTATAGGTCGTCAGTGTTTATCGACGAGGTGCAAGATTTTTCAGAAATACAGATTTTTTTACTTTCACTATTAGCAGATCCAAAATACAACTCAGTAACTGCTGTTGGTGACGCGGCTCAATGCCTTTATAGAATAGAGTCTGACATAACAGTTAGCTTTCCTAGCCAAACATGGCAAGGTGCAAAAAAACAAGAGTTAACAGAAAATATTCGCCAACAACATGTTCCTACCATTAATGCGTTGAGTTCTGCGTTTAGAAATAAATATATTGATGATGTATTGATTAATACTGGAGACTATATAAGAAATGAGAACCTAAGTGCATTTCATGAGGCTGGCAGCATTAATCAACTAAGACAGGCCTACAAAATCATTTCAATTATAAATAGAAAGGAGTCTGTCGTTATTGTTGTTCCGTCTATTGATCGAGCAAAAGAAACGATAGAAAAATTGAAGCCACATCTCAGAGAAAGGCAGCACAGAGAATGTCGATATTCAAATACAATTGATCTTTCAAAAAAATATATTGCCCATGTTACTACACCAAGAAACATAAAAGGACTCGAATTCGATCATCTGATAGCGCTTTATTTGGATGAGTATAATTTGAGTAGCGCCAATAATAGAAATGCGCTTTATGTAATGTTAAGTCGACCTAAGAATGAATTGTACTTAATCGGTGATTTTGAAAAAATTCGAGATGATTTCAAGGTTTTGGTAGAAAAATTTGCAGACATACAGAAAACATAACAAGGCGCTCCACCGGACAGCCAAAAGCTACGCGATTTTCCGCTACTCTCCAAATCGCTCCACTTTTGCCCGCCGGTGAGCTTGGTCGTTGAGGCTGTAGAAAAACCCTCCGAACCGCCATTTTGTGGGATAATCAGGCATCGCAAGCACCCGAACGAGTAGGCAGGCGTCGCACGCTACAAACCGATGCTTCAAGGCTTGAAACTGTTGGCACTGGACTACCAGTAAATCCTACCTAGTACGTTTGAATATGCGCTACGTCAGTTGGTGGATAACGAATTGGCAAAGAGCTGTTTGCCATCGACGCGGTATATCAGGATGATCAGATTCGGGTTTTCCAACACCCTTGTTGGCTAAATGGCAAAAAACGGATTAACCAACATTAACCCACAATTCTCAAAATCTTTACTATTACGGGTTGCCAAAGTGAAACGATTGAATCGAGCAATCGCTGCGATTTGTCCATCAGGTACACTCATCGGCACCCCCACACTACGTCGATACGCCATAATATCCGCATAATGATGCGCGGCTTCTGTTGTAAAATCTAAAACACGCTCAGCAAAACCTTGTGCAATAAACCAATCAAATTTTTGCTGCAATAGACGCCGCTTTTGTCCTTCTGGCAATACCAATAAACCATATTTAATTTCAGCTATCGTAATAACCGAAATATAGATATCCAAGGGTTCTTGGGCATTTAGCCATTCAATAACCTTGGTTTGTGGCTCGGGACGCATCAATTCAGAAACAATATTAGTGTCTAGTAAAATCATTCTAAAAGCTCAAAGGCACATGCGTGCTATGTTTAGGTAGCTCCAATTCAACTCCTGACTCTTTGCCAAATAACTGACAAGCCAAATCACCCAAACGCACGGAACTGCTCACGGCTTGACGCAGAATACGACGCGCCTCCTCTTCCATTGACACATTGTGCCGTGCAGCACGTATCCGCAATCCTTGCAAAGTAGCGTCATCTAAACGGCGAATACTTAAGTTTCCCATGATACACCTTCCATAATTCTTATATTGTTAAAATGATAGCATATGCACGCAATGCCTGCACTTTTAAAAATTGATAGCAAACTAGAGCAGAAACACCAAAGCCTTAGAGCGTCCCTTCTAACTCCTGAATCCTCTCACCAGTACTCGTTTGCAAAGCTTTAATACGACTCCAAATCACCGCAGGCGCATCATAATCCACCGTTTCATAACTTGATTCAGAATATCCGCGCGAAATCATAAAAATCGCGTCTTTCATGTGCTTGGCAAACTTAGATTTTTGCTGATTACCCAAGATTTTAATGAAGGGAAAGACATGATCACGCACCCGCTCAAATATAACTTGTGGGTCTTTGTCTTTGAACTGTAAATGCAACTGCGCAAGCTTAACTTGCGCAGTTGTTAGGAAAGTGCTTATTGAATAAGCAATTAATGAATCACGACTTCGTAACTAACACTACCGTGATTACCGGCTTGCAATTTGCCAACGAATGACCAATCAATGGCATTATCGACTACATGCGGCGTACACAAGCTCAATTCCGTAGGCGTTTGTACACAAGTTGGGCTACCGGCTACCAAATCTGTGAAGCTGGGTAAGGCATCATGCACAACGAGTTCGTCTAATACGCCATCGCCAATATTCTCATATTGAATGGTGTAACGTAGCGTTTCACCCGGTAAGGCTGTTTCGCCACTTTGATTGCGCGTAACATTCCACACAAACTTTTTCAGATCTAATTTGCCTGCACCACTGACTGCCGTATCGCTGCTGGCAGCATTAACCTTGGTCGTATCCGTGCGCGTTTGCTTATTGGTCGCTGTTAGCACAGAGCCATCACCGTAAGTAAATTCGCTTTGTAACGTTAAGGTTTGAGTTGCACCACTGCTAGCGTTCGCAGGCGTCAATACTTTCGTCAAGATGCACAGTTTGTCACCGGCATTAAGGCTAATAGCACCTGTGATCACCGTATCGCCCGCATTGAGCTTACTGTCGCAATTGGCATCGCGTAACAGTTGGCTTTCCCACAGTAAATTGCTGGGGTCGAGGTTTTCTTCAATCAAGCTTAAGCTAACTTCACCGTTAACTTCCGTACGGAAAATATGCGGGTGTACGACCGTCGTATTGGGTTGAGTGACTAGACTGTTATCCAAAGTGAAGCTAGGGCTTGCCACATCGCCAAAGTCTTGCTGTACCGTTGCATTCGCGGCAATGCTCAAGGTTTTGCTATTGGCCGTACTTGAGCTATAACCCGTCGGATCAGCGGTTACAGGTGGGCAAGTATCTGGCACAGGTACATTGGCGTTTGCGGCTTCATAAACGGTATAACTACCCGCTGCTAAGCCCGCAAATTGATAGCTACCATCCGCTTGTGTTTGCACACTGCGACAAGTATTAGCACTATCGTCTTTTAACACCACTGTAACGTTATCTATGCCCGCTTCAGTATCATTAATGCCATTGACATTCGCATCATTGAAGACTTTGCCAGTTAAGACCGCACCATCTTGCTGAATCGTAACCACATAATCCTCAACCTCACCATCGGTTGCTGTACCCGTGGCTAGACTGGTACTGGCAACACCTGTCGCAATCAGCGGATCGGTAGTTACGCGTAAGCGCATGTGTGTATCGCCTGCGGTTAATCCGCTGAGATTCGCCCACGTTAAGCCAACCGTTTTAACTTGTGCAGCACTACTGACAGGAATGGTAGCGGCTTCATTGCTATCGAATACGCCGTTTTTATTAAAGTCAATCCAGCCCACTAACCACGCTTTATTACCCGTCGAGTTCAGCACTTTAACGTTTACACTAGTGCCTGTGGAACTGGTATATAAGCTCGGTAATATGCTTACACTGTCTTCGTCATCTATGCCGCTAATATCATCACCATCTGCACCTGTACTGGCAACCGAGCTTGCATCCATATCTGGCAGAGTTGTACCTAAGTAAACAGCGGCATTAATCGTATGCGCCGCATCACCATAACTAGCAGATGCGTCCCCACGATCTTGATAGAGCTGTAAACTAACAACGGGTGAAAACTCGGAGGTATTGCTGGCATTCGTAGCCGTAACCGTTAACTTATCATCAATTAACACATTACTTGGCATAGTAAGTGTCCACTGGAACGGACTCATGCCAACTGCACTATTCCCATCCGCATCGGTTAAAGTGGCACAATCCACTGGAGTGGTCACCGTATCTTCGCCAGCCCCTTCAACGAAGGTTGTTAGATAACGCTCGCCTTCACCATAGTCTTGGGTTTTGCCAAACTTATTACTACCTGCCGCAACTTGTGACACACTGGTAGGCGATACATCCGCTTCGTATAACTCAATGGTTGAACCGCTGGGCGCACAACCTTGAATCACCAATTTACCATTCACGCTTAGAGCTTGTTTAATCATGGCGAAATTCAATAAGTTATTACCGCCAGTATCAGCATCATTCGCATCATTTACCGTAATACCATCACCTAAACTATTGCTACCTGTCCCTAAATCAATACCGATATTGCCGTTTTGGTAAATGGCATTTTGTGTAAACACATTGCTTTGGTTACCGCTCATGACCGTAATACCATCATTTTTATTTTTATAGATAGTATTGTTGCGAATGGTATTGCTATCACCAGAACGAATGCAGATACCTGCTTCTTGCGAAGACGTAGAGCCATAACCATTGTTATAAATTTGGTTTGACTCTATTAAGTTATTGCTGTTTTTAATACTGGGAATTAAATCAATACCGCATGAACTATTGCTATGGAAAATATTATTGCGAACGGTATTTTGATTAGCACCATTCACGAAGATTAAACCATCGGAGATAGTATTTACTTTACCTGCTGCCCGCGAAATATTATTTTCAACTTTAACGCCTTTTGCACCCTCTAAGGTAATGCCAGAATTGCCTACGTTGAACGAGGTAATTTGGGTAATCTCAGAACCGCTAGTTAACGTTTTAGTCATATCCGTTTGATAGACCGTAACACCGGCGATATTAGAACTAGTGGTAATGCCAATATTGCGTACAAAACCCACCGTATCACGAATCGTTAACGCGCCGTAATTGGAGTTATTAGGCGTGCCACTATTGCTAATAATAATTTCAGAACCGAGGGTTATATCGGATACCGCTGCATTCGTGTTACCCATACTGGCGGTTTGTGTACTACCATCAACCGCAGTATTCGCATCGGTCATAGTCAGATACTGTGTACCCGTTGCAATCAGCCACGCTTTACCCGTACCACCGTCTGGACTGTTTACAAAACCAGTATCAGTGGTTGGAATCATAAAGATCGTGGTTTCTTGTCCCGCAGGAATTGCAATCAAGGTATCTGCTTGATCTAAGTTATCATTTTTCAGTAAGTTACTATTGGCTAGGAACTGTGCAAAAGAGCCTTGTCCATTGGCTTTTGTGTTTACGATGGTATCGAAGTTGAAGCCAAACTCAATACCACTGAGATCAGCACCCGCCAGCGTTACCGCTTGCAAACTTTGTACGTTTGCGCCGCCTGATAATTGATAGGTCGTAGTATTTAGGGTTTCCGTACCAGTATTCGCCGCACCATCTGCCAAACTAGGATTATGCCCACCCACTTCATTGGTAACAGCCGTTGTGCCGTCGGTTCGGAAGGTTTGCACACCCAACTCTGTACCATTCGAGCCTACACGCGTGGAGTTAACCGTGTCATTCACCACCCGCACGTAGTAATTGCCATCTAGTACTTGGTTAAAGGTATAAACCCCGTCTTGAGTCCCATCATTAGCAGTGGTCGTATTTCCAACATACGTGCCATCAGCTTTATATAACTCAACCGTTGCACCGTTTACGCCTTTACCGGCTGCGGTTGTAAAGTCGCGCCCTGCACCACCACCATAGTTAATATCTTCAAATACGACACCAGACAAATTATATTTTGGTGTCTGAAAACCTATAGAAGCACTAGGACATGCCGCTATATCATTAATAGTTACACCAGAAATAGATATTGTTGCAATTTTACTAAAATTAACAACATCATTATTTTGAACACCCCGGTAAATCCCTCCTCCGTTAGCAAAGACATACATATCGTTGCCAATCATAGCATACCCCGGTTGTAGACCTGTGGGTATTCCAATAGCTGTATAAGTAGCCAGCAGCGCGCCATCCTTAGAGTACTTCAAAATTTTTCCTGCCGTTGATTTCACAATGTAAAAGTTATCTTGTGCATCTGTTGCTACATCGTAGTAAGAAGCCATTGAAGCATTAATTCCGGTGACTAATGGTGTAGATGGGGTAGATGTTCCGTCATAACGCCATACATCAGTACCGTTATAACTAAAGATATAGTTAACTCCACCGCCCGGATTAGGGGCTACGTCATACGATGTAACTGAATGACTGGTATTTACCCAAGTACTATCATTGAACCAGTAATACCGACCGCCTGCTACCACATAGAAGGTTGGTGACGGTGTACCTCCATTTAAATTATGAGAAATAGTTAATCCGGCTGAACCAGCAACTGTTGACATAACAGGTGTCGAATCAAGAACAGGAGTAGTTGCCACATTATCAATACGGAAGATTCGTTTGCCATTATCATCATGCAAGAATAGAGCTTCTTTATCTTCTATAGTTGAACACAAAGCCGATCTTGCAATAGTCAGAGCATAATCTTCCACTTCACCATTGGAGGCGGCACTGGTGGCATCTAAGTTTGCAACAGTCGACCAGCGGAAGCGCGCATAAGTCTTAGTCGTTACGGCATAACTAGGCACACTTACCGAGAATTGAATTGTACCGGTTGTGCTATCTAAATCACCTGCACCATTATCCTGTAAATTAGGTGCAACTTGTTCATTTGCCTCAAACGTGCCACTACCGTCCCAGTCAATCCAGCCTTGTAAATAGCCACCTGCGCCTGTCGCTTTCACGGTCACACTAGCAGTAGAACCTTGCATAAAGCTAGGCATGGTAATAATAGCGTCTTCATCGTCGCTGCTATCAAGGTCATCCCCGGTCGCATCTGTGGTAGCGAATGCCCCCGAATCAGCATCAATATTTAGCCCTAATTGTACGCCACTCACAATATTATGACTGGGTGTGCCATAACTAGCGGGCGCATCGGCATAATCAATAGGATTCAGGGCTGACGCAACCCCCGAAAATTCTGATGTCCCCGTACCTGTAACAGTAGCCGTCGCGGTTACTTTATCGCCACTGACAAGCGTGCTAGGTGTGGTTATTGTCCATTGGAACGGACTCATCCCCACCGCACTGTTGCCGTCTGCGCCGACTAAGCTAGCACAATCAAGCGGCGGGCTTTGCGTATCTTCTCCCACGCCTTCGGTAAAGCGGGCAATAAATTGTTCGCCTTCACCGTAATCTTGCGTCAGAGTAGTTTTATTTGCACCCGCACTTACTCCTGAACTTGAAGTGGGTGAAACATCCGCCTCGAAGAATTCAAGAATTGCGCCAGTGGGTGCACAGCCGCTTAAGGTCAAGTTGCCACTGTTAAGATTGGCACTTTTAATCAGTGGGAAGTTAAGAACAGCGTTAGGTCCGGTATCACTATCGTTCGCGTCGTTGATCGTCACTTTGTCGAGGTTGATGTCGATGCCTAAAGTAGTATTCGCATAAATGCTATTTTGACTAATGCTGACATCGTTGGTACTAGTGCCAGATAAGATAATGCCATTATCACCGTTGTAAGCAATTTTGTTGCTACCCGCAGCACTGCCGTCACCAATCTTAATGGCGGTCGCACCGTTTTGTACCATGATCCCTTGGTTGGCATTGGCTAAGGCGGCAGTGCCAGCGCTGTTTAAGCCAATCAGGTTGCCAACTACCGTTAGATTTTTAGTACTGGCATTAGCAATCACAATACCGTGGCGGTTGTTGCCTGAAATGGTGTTGCCCGTTGTAGTGGTGCTACCAATGGTAAAATTAGGTACATTGTCTATGGTAATTCCGTCTAAGGTATTAGCAATGGCGCTACTGCCATCTTGGTTCGTTCCAATGCGGTTATTGGTAATAATTGTTCCAGTAGCATCGCCGTTAATCAGGCGTATACCGGATTGGTCGTTACCGGAAATGACGTTATTATTAACTAATAAGGTAGCCGCAGCCGTTTCGACATCAATCCCGTGGTTGAGGTTACCTTTGTCACTTGTGCCATTGGCATTCGTCCCAATGCGGTTATTCGTAATCGTCGTACTAGGGCTGTTGACTAGGTGAATACCTCGGGTTTTATTACCTGATATAAGGTTATTACGAATGGTAACGCCGACGTTATTTTTGGTTTCAACCCCTGCTTGCGTATTACCCGCAATGGTTTCACCGTCTTTGAGCATCCCAACATAGTTATTTTCAATTAAGGTATTGGTGTTATTGGTTGCGGTTTTATCAGTAAACACACCAATAACCTTGTTGTAGACAACAAGATTGCCATCGGCGGCATTACTACCGCCAACCACTACATCGTTTGCATTATTTACGTACACACCGTGTAAGGTGTTGCCGCGATCCAATGTGCCAGAGACATCCGTACCCACATAGTTATCAGTAATTTTTGTGCCCGTACTGGTGCTATTCCGAATCCCGCTGTAACTGTTACTACCAATAATATTACGCCCACTGGCACTACTATTACCGATGGTGGCATTACTGGTATCGGCTAAGAAAATACCATTATTGGCGTTGCCAAGCGCTTTTACGCCATCACTGCCTAAACCAATGTAGTTGCCAAGAATACTAATGCGATTCGTGCCAGAGCGAGTGTTAATACCATCCTGACCATTGCCAGAAATAATATTACGATCCGCTGCTGTTGTGCCGCCAATCGTAATATCCGTAGAGTTAATGGTGTAAATCCCATAACCGGTATTCGCCAAGGCCGTCATTCCATCAGGGGTTGTACCAATCTTATTATTAGTAATCGTCACAAAATTGGCATAGGAAAGCCGAATACCTTTAGTCGTATTATTAGCATTCACGGCAGTATTGGCTTTGTTGTTACCCGCAATTACGTTACCTGTCACAGTGATAGTTTTACTCGGTACGGCACTAGTACCCGTTAGCAAGATACCCGCTTGGTCAGCCGCTTCTTGGTTATTGGATTTAGCCGTTAAACCATCGGCACTCATACCGACATAGTTATTCTGAATCAGAGCAGTGACAACACTATTGAGTTTGATGCCGTCTTTGAAGTTATTGGAAATAATATTGCGATCATCAACGGATGTGCCGCCAATCGTGAGATTGCCACCGGCGTTGTCATAGATACCAAATGTACCGTTTTGCATCGCGGTTGTACCATCGGTATTCAAGCCAATATTGCTACATTTCACGGTAAGATTGCTACCCGCGCTATTGGCGCTCACCCCAGCATCAGTAAAGTTACCAATAGCTAATCCTTTAATTAATGCATTCGCAGCATTAACCGTTAAACCGGAAACCGTTGCACCAGCATTTGTACCACTTAAGGCAATCATTAAAGTGCGAGCACTAGCTGCACAGGAACTACCACTTTGTGTGCTGCCATTAATAGCGGTATAGCTATCGGTAATGGCGGGTAATGCGGAACTGGGGCTAATGGTAAAAGGCCCTGTCCCCGGAATTTGGAAAATCGAGGTTTCTAAGCCAGCCGTTAAACCGCTTTGCGCTAAGCCAGCATTGCCTAATAAATTACTATTGAGAATGAACTGGCGTAACGAGCCTTGTCCGCTGTCATTCGTATTCACAATCGTATCGAAGTTGAAGCCAAACATGACGCCACTAATATTCAAATTAGTCACAGTCACTGGCTGGACAGACTGTACTGTGCCACTACTTGATAAACTAAAAGTTGAGGTATTTAAGGTTTCAGAACCCGTATTCGCCCCCGCATCGGCAAGATTAGGCGCACGCCCACCAATTTCATTGGTCACATCGGTTGTGCCATCAGTACGGTAGGTTTGCACGCCGCGCTCTGTACCATTAGAACCTGTACGCGTTGATTTTACAGTACTATTTACCACCCGCACATAGTAGTTACCCGCTGCTAACCCCGTAAATAAATAAGCACCATCATTTAAGCCATCGTTGGCAGTAGTGGTTGTGCCGACTAAAGAACCGCTGCTATTGTATAACTCAACTTTTGTGCCATTTGTGCCTTTACCAGCGGATACCCCTAAATTCCGACCATTGCCGCCACCATAGTTAATATCTTCAAAAACCACTCCAGATAAGGACTGATTGCCTTTAACTGTAACCACATAATCTTCTACTTCCCCAGTACTGACGACACTACTAGGAACATTACACTGATCAGTACTAGAACATACTCTGAAACGAGCAAAGGTTAGTCCACTATTAGTCGTTGAAGGTACATTAATACTAAAACTCTGATTACCCACCACAACAGATTGATCACTTATAACTTTTTCGCCACTATCCAAAAAATCGCCGTCTTGGTTCCAGTCAAACCAAGCACTCAGATAACCAGATGCGTTTTGTATATTCACAGAAATAGTGTTAGAAGATGATACTGTTAAAGATGATGGTAATGTAACACCGTCCTCATCATCCCCCCCGCTGGAATCATCACCAGTTGCATTACTACTACTCAATAAGGTTGCATCAGCATCTACCGTTGCGCCTAAGCGAATGCCACTAATAGTGTGTGTTGACGTGCCATAGGAGGCAGGTGCATCAGAAGTATCTGCGTTATCTGACGAAATAGTAAAAGCCGGAGCCCATCCACCCCATGCAGAGAGTGAACTATCCGCATTTGATTGGAGGGTGAAAGCACTGGCAACACCATTACGAAATTGAGCAGACATACTCAAACCATCAGGTTCAACCGTTGTCCACTGAGGTTCAGAATTATCATAAATTCCGTTACTATTATTTGTTACCGTTGATTGTAGCTGTGTGTATCCCGACATGGTCAAAAAACCACCTAAACTACTAGGTTGACCTATGGTGGAAAAACCCACAACTAAGAGACCATCATTAATATCATTTGGTGCTTGTCCGGGATCAAATGCAGAAGCTGTTAGTGTGTAATTACCGGGTATTGTTGTAGTGGATTTTGTTAATTGGGGAACAGCAGAACGTACAATTCCACTATCAGTTTGCTCAACATTACTAAATACAAATGCCATTAGAATAGCATCATCCCCAGCGCTCTTGGGTTGTAATACATCTGGTAAGGAAATAGATACTGTACCAGATGGACTACCTCCTAATAAGGTATTAATTTCTGTTTCATTTAACGCAATATGATAGCTTTCTGTGCTAAAAAGTGTGGAATTTGGAATTTGTACAGCATTTGCGTCTACCAAATTATTTTCTTGGAAACTGAAACGTAAATCTCCACTAGGTGTTCCGCCAATTGTTAAAGCATTTTTCTTATCAATTGTTCCCCCACTGCCTGAGATTCTAGCAGTAATTTGATAGACACTGGAAACCGGTCTTGCAAAGTTATCACTTAAACCGCCAGTCCCCGCAACATAAGTCAGATTACAAACATCACTGGCTTGATCACAATGATCTCTCTCAAAACCTGCTATAACTAGCACTTGTCTATTTTTACCAGCAGGAATTGTAAAGTTGTTGAGACTTGGCGTACCCGTTAAGCCAGCACCCGTTGCGATTTGACTAGTTGAGGCTAAAACACTGACTTGTGCAGCAGAAGCACTCAAGGGCACGCTAAGCAGCATTACCAGCCATATTAAACTTGCGATATATCTTTCAGAAAACCATTTAATATTTAAATGATGATAGAAAGTTAGGATTTTAAATTTATTAAATAGTTGTAGAGCCATATATAGTCTAACTACCTATGTTATTTTTATTAATTGCTTTAGTATCAAGGCAGATTGTTATTACTGTTTCTCCGATAATAACATAAAATTAGCAATTGACAATTATATTATCAACGATCCCAATACAATTGCTTAAATTCAACATAAGTAATTGATATATATGATTTTGTATAATTCGCAATTAATTAATAATCACTTAGAATTCAATTACATAGCATTCGCGCTATCAATCTCACAAAAGAGCTGTATAGTTCCTATTGAATATTCATCTTTTCTTATGATGTGCATAGATATTTACACCATACAATGCCTCTATTGACTTTTAAAATCCTAGCATCAATTAATTTTCATTAATTATTTTCAGTAAAACCCCGTAAATTTATTCCCTTTTTCTACACGGCTGTACGCTGTTGCTGATCAATCGCGCAAATGGGATTTCTTCGCTTTTTTTAGCCCACAGTAGGTTTCTTTCTTAACTCAAACGGCTGCGCAATTAGTACTTTTATATAGTATTTCTCGTTATTTGATCTAGAATCTATTAAATGAATGCAGCAAGCTTTATCCTGAAAACGCTCAAAGTCCGTATCAAGGACAAGCACGCACCCCTACTAAAACAGTGGGCGTTCGAGTGTAATCAGGTATGGAATGCTGCCAACGCTGTCACGTCAGAATACAGCTATGTCCCTGTGCCAGAAGTGGGTTTTATTAGAAACCACTTTTCAGCCTTTGATTTGGCTAAAAGCCAAGCCGCTTTTAGAAAAGCCCGTGGATTCACTATTCACTCGCAAACTGTTCAAGAAGTTACAGAAGCACACGCCAAGGCACGTAAGCAATTCAAGAAAGATAAGCTACGTTGGCGTGTTTCTGGCGGTAGTCGCCGTTCCCTTGGGTGGATTCCCTTTAAATCCGGTGCAGCCGTTTGGAAAAATGGACAAGTCCGGTATAACGGTCATTTCCTCAAGGTATGGGATAGCTACGGATTAGCGCAATACACTTTTCGTTCTGGCTCATTCACTGAAGATGCACGGGGTCGCTGGTACTTCAATGTAGTGGTTCAAGTTCAAGCTACTGACGTATCAGGTAAGGGTACAGTCGGCATTGATTTAGGCTTAAAAGATACTGCTACTTGCAGCAATGGTTTAAGGCTTGAGGCTAAGCAGTTCTATCGCAAAGCAGAAAAACAATTAGCGATTGCCCAACGTGCCAACAAGAAAAAGCGGATTAAAGCCATTCATGCCAAGGTTAAAAACCGTCGTTTAGATCATATTCATAAATTCACGACTCAATTAGTGCGTGAACATTCATTCATTGTCGTTGGCAACGTCAGCAGTTCAGGTCTTGCCAAAACTAAAATGGCTAAATCCGTTTTAGATGCGGGCTGGTTCATGCTGAAAACACAGCTTGATTATAAATCGAAAGCGATGCAAGGTGTGTTTTTAGAGGTCAATGAAGCGTACAGTACCCAAGCGTGTTCGTGTTGCAGGAGTGTTTCTGTCAACAGTCCGAAAGGTAGAGCAGGACTTGGAATAAGAGAATGGACTTGCCCTGACTGTGGGGCGCTGCATGATCGAGATGTCAATGCAGCACGGAACATTCTCGCGGCAGGACATTGCCGTCTCGCGGGAGGAATCCCCGTTCTTTAGGGCGGGGAGGATGTCAAGTTAGAAAAAGCTAAAGTGCATGAATTAGCCGATGGTATTAAAGAGGGTGCTGAAACTGTGATGGATGCCGCTAAAGAAACAGTCCATAACTTGAAAGATAAAGCGAGTGAATGGAGTGAAACAGCACAAGATAAAGCGACCGAGTTAAAAGCCAAAGCCGCAGATACCGCTCAGAGTATTAAAACCAAAACCCAAACAGCTTTAGATGCTGCGGGTGATAAGGCTGACAAGCTCGAAACTGAAACGCAAGAAAAGTCATTAGAGTTGGGTGTTAAGGCACAAATCGCTGCCGAAGAGGCAGGTGATAAAATGGAAGCAGCCGTTAGACAAGCGCAAGCCAAAGCGCACGAAGTCACAAAGGATGTGCAACAAAAGGTAGATGAAATTAAAGACAAGAAGTAAAACGTCTATTAAGTTCATTACCTGACGGGGCAAGGATTGCCCCGTTTTTATAGCTTAACTTATTGAGCGGGCTGTACTTCTTCCCAGAAATCAGCCGGATAACCTTGCTCATCTACACTCGTGACTTGCTCACCTTTTACAGGTTTACCCGCTTTACAAGACCAGTCGTAAATCGTAACACGCCCCGCCGCTGCGGCTGGAATAATGTCAGAATCAGGCTCGGATTTACAAAAATCGACCATACCTGCATTCGGTTCCGTGCTAGTATCCGCTTTCTCTTCACAAGGCAAATTTGCACCCACCACACAAGCATAGACTTTTTTATTCATACAACGCCAGCTCACGAAGCCGGGCTCACGTAATTGTGGTAAGTCTTCAGCCACCATTTGCTGCCCCACCATCGCTTTAATCAAGTTATCTGGCAACGCCTGACCTGTGTAGCGATTATCAGGTTTATCCATTGTCCCTACCGTCGCACAGTAAGTAAACGGATCAGCCATTCCAGTAGGTGCTGGTGTAGTAGCTTGTGCTTGCGGGGCAGCGGTAGTAGTCGTTTCGGTAGTCACAACTGTGGTAGTTGTTTCTGTTTGTTTGTCTTCTCCGCAGGCTGTTAAACCAAGCAGTAAACTACTGATAACACAGGCTATTAAAATACGTGGCATTTTCAAAACCATATAAAACTCCTACAATTGACAAATAAGGGGACTGGCTACCTGCCTTAGAGCAACGTAACACTGATTAGTTCTGCTACTAAAGCCTAGCATTAAACTTAAAATTTCGTCGAAATAGCAAAAAAGAAAACTCAGTTTTCTAAGAAAAATCATGTCAGAATTTAAGATATAAACGGTTACACAACGTAACCCTATCAATCGGGCTTCAGGATATTTTATATGAAAACATACCCCTTAATCGGGCTTTTATTGTGCAGTTTATATATGCAAGTGGATGCAGCACCTAAAAAAATTAAGCATACGTCGCCAACCCTTGAGCATTATGCAACCACCACTACTACACCCAGCGCGTTTGCACAGACGAACTACGATTTATTTGCCAAATTTCTGGAAAAATCCTTAACCGGACAAGGCAAACTCGACTTTTACCAAATGAGCAAACAAGTTAAACGCAATATTCAATGGCTAGATGCGCAGAATACTAATGCTTATAACGATGCCTTTCGCCGCTCATTTAAATTTATACAACATTATGATTTAAAGGGCATGCCTTCTATTATTATGCTGATCCCTTATATGGAATCACAATGGCAAGCCAATAAGGGTGACCCCAAAGGCGATTATGGTTATTGGCAATTAGTGCCAGAGGTATTAAATGAAATCAAAACACTAGACTATATACCCGCAAGTTTTAATAAACATAATATCAATCAAATTCGGGAACACCCCCAATTAAGCACTTATGCCGCTCAAATTCACTTACGCCGTTATTATTTTTATTTTGCAAAGGTAGCTAAATATTCTGAAAGTGATGCGTGGTTATTCACGTTGGTATCGTATAATTGGGGCGCAGGCAACGTTAAACGTTTATTAGCGGAATTAAAAAAACAAGGGCAAACACCTAATTTTGCTAACTTTTATCAGAGTTTGTATAAGCTCTATCAAAAAAATCCGAATGATCGTTCTATTCGAGCAGCAGCGGCTTACGTACCCAGTTTATGGAATATGGCGCAATTATTGAAGAAGGTAAATTAATTCAATACAAGGTGATATGTGTGATATCACCTTATAAGAGATAAAGCGCTATTTAAAACAACATTGATTAATGTTCAGCGTGCTTATCATCACTTGGCGTAACATGATGATTTAATTTATCCATAATAGCGTATAACACACCAGATAACACAAATGTTAGATGGATACCCACCATCCAACCTAAATGGCGATCACTCACATCGTCCACTTTCATAAAGGCTTTCAGTAATTCGACCCCCGAAATAGCGACAATAGAGCCAATTAATTTAATCTTTAAATCGGTAAAGCCAATATGCCCCATCCATTCAGGTCGATCATCGTGATCATGCAAATCTTCCATTTTGGAAACAAAGTTTTCATAGCCGCTAAAAATAATAATAACCATAAGGTTCATAATGAGCGACACATCCACTAAGGATAAAACGCCAATAATAATATTAGCCTCGCTCGCATCGGGTAAATTGACTAATAACGTCCAGAGTTGTTTACTGAACTTCACTAGCATAATGCCAAGCGCCACAATCAAACCTAAATAAACCGGCGCTAGAATCCAACGGCTACTAAAGAGGACGTGCTCAAAACCACGCTCTAACTGCTTCATAATTAATCCCTGTCATAAGAAATTTTGACGGGCGAAGCATACTGGAAGCGCCTTTGGGATGAAACTATTGCACTGTGCTTATTTCCCTGACACAAGGAATAGTCTATGACTTTAAAAGCTTACCGTGCCGCTATTCTGCATTGTTTAGATGACCCCGGTTTAACCCTGCCCGCCCGCAATATTGAATACTTTGCAGACGGGATTTTAATTATAGAAAACGGTTATGTGCAACAAGTGGGGGATGCCGCCACGTTGTTAGCACAATTACCGCACGAATGCGAACTAATCGAGTACCCACAGCATTTAATTATTCCCGGCTTAATTGATCTACATATTCATTATCCACAAACCGATATGATTACTGCCTACGGTGAACAATTGTTGCCTTGGCTCGAACAATATACGTTTCCGACTGAACGTGAATTTGCGGATACACAACACGCCCAAGCGGTTACACAGTTTTTCTTAGATGAATTGCTACGCAATGGTACAACCAGCGCGGTCGTCTACGGCACAGTGCATCCGCAGTCGGTCGATGTTTTGTTTGAACAAGCTTATCAACGCAATTTACGGCTGATTGCGGGTAAGGTCATGATGGATTGCTATTGCCCACCTTACTTACAAGACACTCCCGAATCCAGCTATGAGCAAAGCAAAGAGCTTATTGAAAAATGGCAAGGTAAAGGACGGTTGGCTTATGCAGTGACCCCACGGTTTGCGCCCACTTCCAGCGATGCGCAATTACAGCAAGCTCAACGCTTATTAAGCGAATATCCCGAGGTTTACCTACAAACCCATTTGGCTGAAAATAAACAAGAAGTCGCGTGGGTACACAGTTTATTCCCGCAAGCACGCAGTTATTTAGCCGTTTACGAGCATTATCAATTCGTTAAGCCTCGCTCTATTTTTGCACATTGCATTTATCTGGATCAGCCAGATAAACAGCTTATGGCACAAAAAGGCGCGTCTATTGCATTCTGTCCTTCGTCCAATTTGTTTATGGGCAGCGGTTTGTTTGATTTACACGCTGCTAAAAGCGCTGGCATTCGAGTGGGTTTAGGCACAGATGTTGGGGCGGGTACTAGCTTTAATTTACTGCAAACGTATCAAGATGCTTACAAAGTCACGCAACTGCTTGAACAGAATATCTCAGCGTTCCAAGGCTTATACTTAGCTACCTTAGGCGCGGCTCAAGCGTTATATATGGAAGATAAAGTGGGCAACTTTAGCGCAGGTAAAGAAGCGGATTTTGTGGTGTTAGATTTGACGGCAACCCCATTAATGCAACGCCGTTTACAGCATACCACTAGCTTACATGAACAGTTGTTTGCGTTGATGATGTTGGCGGATAACCGAGTGGTTTCCGCCACTTACATTATGGGAGAAGCCGCTTATTGCAAATAAGCTGTAAACAGGCTTTGCACATCCACTTTTGCCCGTAATTTTGCCGCCAATAAATACAAGCCGCCTAATTTACGGTGAAAGAATAAGGCATCGGCGGGGGGTGTATGCCAATAGCCCTGCTCCATGCTTAATGCCATACCCATATCACGAATCCGTGAGGCGAGGCTGGTATTACCAAAATCGTATGCTCCTTTGAAACGTAAAGGCTCACAGGCCTGGGCGAATAAATCCAATACCGCTTGACGTTGTTCAGGGCGGATTTTCTCTTGGAAGAAACCAATTTGCGCCGCGCCTTGATCCATTAATTCACGGTTATATTGCAATGCCCCTTGCATTAATTGCCGATAGCCTTGCGCAATAGCCACGGAATAATCGCGGGTTGCGCCAAAATCTAACAAAATGACTTGTTTATGCTGACGGTCATAACGGTAATTAGCAAAATTAGGGTCCGTTTGCACCAAATGAAATTCAAAAATTTCCCGGAATAATAATTCCATCAGCAAACGCATCACTTCATCCCGTTCTGCTTGCGGCGCATGGGTTAAGGACTCAATCGGCACACCGCCCATATAGGTCATAGCCAGAATATTTTCATTGCTTAAATCATCATGCACATCCGCTAACGTGTATTCTGGACGATCCGCTAATAAAAACTTATAACGGCGCATGAAAGCTGCTTCTTGTCGATAATCAGCTTCTTGACTCAGTTGGCGTTTGGCTTCATCAAATAAGGGTTGAAAATCCATATCTTTGGGTAATAAGCCCGACCAACGTAAGATTGACGCCACATTATCCACGTCATTTTCAATACTTTCACGAATGCCGGGGTATTGAATTTTCAACGCTAAATGTCGCCCGTCCTTGGTATTAACTGAATGCACTTGCCCAATGGATGCAGCGGCTAAGGGCTGAAATGAGAACTGAATAAACTTGGGTTCCCAGCCTTTACCCCAGTTATCGTCCAACACCTTGGCTAATTGCGCCAGTGGCATGGGTTTAGCATCCGCTCGTAAACGCGATAGAATTTCGGTTAAATCAGCCGGTAAAAAGTCGCCCACGTCCATCGATAATAATTGTCCGACTTTCATGGCAGCCCCACGCAAATTGGCTAATTCATCTGCCACACGCTTAGCATTGGCGGGGGTTAACAATAAATTGCTGACATTGGGGCGCTGCCCTTGCGCAATTTGCCGCGCACCTTCGGCTAGCATATTGCCTGCTACACCGGTCGCTAATGAACCTAAACGGGCAAGACGGGCTAAGCGTCCAGTAGGGACAGTGGTGCTTTGTTGTTCATCTGCACTATTCATAGCAAGCTCACATACCAAGGGGATTAAAGGTGAATTAGCAAAGTATTGCTAGCCTTATAGTACACGCTAGCGTGAAAAAAAAAGTAAGGAATTTTTAGATTAAAGCCACTTAATTTTAGAATAAGTGTATAAGCAGCAGTTCCCTCTTGAATAAAATTTAATACTTAACTGAAGGATGAATCCTATGATTAACGCTTATGCAGCACTTGCAGCTAACCAACCCTTAGAACCCTTCCAGTACGACCCGGGCGCATTAAAAGCCCATGAAGTCGAAATCAAAGTCAGTCATTGTGGTATTTGTCACTCCGACTTAAGCATGCTGAATAATGAATGGGGTATGACCCAATATCCTTTTGTGCCGGGTCATGAAATTGTCGGTACTATTGACGCGGTTGGCGAAGCCGTTACCCATTTAAGCGTTGGACAAGTTGTAGGCTTGGGCTGGCATTCTAATTACTGCCACCATTGTATGTCTTGCTTATCAGGCGACCAGAATTTATGCGCCACTGCACAAGGTACGATTGTTGGTCGACACGGTGGCTTCGCTGATAAAGTCCGGGCCGATGCCAGTGCCGTGATTCCTTTACCCGAGGGCATGGATATTGCCAGCGCAGGACCGTTATTTTGTGGCGGCATTACCGTTTTTAATCCGCTAAAACAATTTGATGTTAAACCCACTGATAAAGTTGCTGTGATTGGTATCGGTGGTTTAGGGCATTTAGCGGTGCAATTTTTACACGCTTGGGGCTGTGAGGTAACCGCCTTCACCTCTAGCGCTAGTAAAATTCAAGAAGCTTTAGACTTAGGCGCAGATCATACCCTCGACTCTCGCAACCCTGATGAATTAACGGCAGCCGCAGGTCGGTTTGATTTCATTATTTCGACGGTTAATGTGAAATTAGATTGGCCGTCGTATATGAACACCTTGAAGCCTAAAGGTCGCTTACATTTTGTCGGTGCAACCCTAGAACCCTTGAATATTAGCGCTTTTTCGCTGATTACCGCACAACGCTCTGTATCAGGTTCGCCGGTAGGTAGCCCAGCGACCATTAAACAAATGTTAGATTTTGCTAAGCAGCATGAGATTCAACCCATTGTCGAATTTTATGATTTTAAAGATATAAATGCAGCCATTGAACGCTTAGCCAGTGGTAAAGCGCGTTATCGAGTAGTCCTAAAACATTAAGCAGCATTGCCCGAGCTGAGCTTAATCACTAAGCTCAGCTTCTAAAATAAAATGAGAAACACTTTCATTTTCATTTGAAGCTTTTTATACTAAGCTCACTTTTTGTGAGGAGTTCGACAATGCGTTATCTAAATTTGCCACTAACGTTAGTTTTGTTTAGTTCAGTTGCACAGGGCGTAGAACTTAATGAACAATGGAGCGTAACGGGTACATTAGAGGCGGAATACCAAGTCAACCGCAGCCAAGGTAAAACAGAAAAAGGAGGCTATTTAAGCACCGCTGCGTTGGGAACAACCTTTAAGCCAAATGAAAAATTAGAATTTAATGGCTCATTACTGTATGAAGAAGATATTGCGGGCGTTGCAACAAAATTAGAAGTAGATGAAGCTTATGGCACATGGCACGCACAACCTAACGATAAATTAGACCTAATGCTTGGTAAGAAATATCTGCCGTTTGGGCGCTTTGAAAGCAAAATGGTTTCTGATCCACTTACCTTAGAATTGGGTGAAACTCGCAGCAATGCTGCCCTACAAGTCAATCATAAACAAGGCAATATCACTACTGCTGCCTATTTATTCAAAGGCAAAGCGCCTAAATTAACTGGCAATGCTGAACATAAACACGGTTATGGCGCAAGCCTACGTTATGAACAGGCCAACACCCAAGCCGGTATTGACTATATTTCCAATATAGGCGAAGCCCACGAACTGAATACAGCGCGGAAGATTCCGGGCGTAGCGTTACATGCGGCTAAGCAAATTAATAAGGTTACAGTATCGGCTGAACATCTAAGCGCCCTAAAATCCTTACAAGTCGGCGATTTGGATAATGAGGGTGATGGGGGCTTAACAAGCAAAGCTAAACCCAGCGCAACCCATATAGAAGCCAGTGTCGATTTAAATAAAGATCGTAGTTTAGCGCTGGCTTGGAATCGTACTCAACAAGCGACCGCCTTAGATTTGCCCAAACAAGCCTATGGCATTGCTTATCAACAACCATTATTTAAGAAATTAAATGGTGGTGTGGAACTGATGCAAAACAAAGACTATGACAAGGTGAAAAGCAAAAGTTTAACCTTGCAAGTGGCTTACGAATTTTAAGCAGGCAATTGATATAAACTAAACTTTTGCTGAATAGAACTTTCAAAAAATGTGGAAACGCGCAAACTAATCCTACGTCATAACAATAAAACCAGCGAGGGATTAATGTATGTCTAAGTTATCACATAAAGCGTTACGTATCATTGCCTTAAGTTTAACTTGCCTCAGCTTAAACAGTTTATCGGCGGCCGAAATTAAGGCTTCTTCTAGTGAATTAACAGTAGATGGTTGGCGTATGATTATGCCGACTATCTCAGTTGACGAAGCCAGTGGCAAAACATGGGTTAAATACACCTTGCCCGATGCCTCTTATCAAAGTTATCCATTAGAATCTGGTGAACCTATTAAAGAAAAGTGGTTTAAAGCGGGTTCGCAAGGCTTAGCCGATACACCTGCCGGTTATTCCTTGGAAGATTTAGATGAATTAAAAAATTGGTATATGAACGGTGGCAAAGGTCATTATAACTATGATGACGGTAAATGGACGGAAATTGCGAAAGCGCCCCCCACTCCAGCAACCCCCAGTGCGCCACCCACAAGCGACGACAGTTATGGCAGTGGACCTTTTGGTGGCGGTCCTATTAGCAATGTGCCAATGGTCAGTACTAGCGGTGGTTCCAGCGATACCACAGGCGCAAGTGATTTAGCGGCTGAAATGCGGGCAGAACAAGCCAAATGCAAACCCAGCGATGGCAGCCCAGTTGATCAGGAAGCGTGTAATCGCTATTACAAATTACATGAGGCCTATATCAAAAAAATGGGCGGTAATTAAACAATAGATCGTCAATTATTAAGTAAGCTGTCATGTTGGCAGCTTACTTTTCCACGATTTACTAACATTTACTTTGAGTTTTTAGCAAGCTGCTCTACAGTACATTAGCGATAATGCTAGTTTGGAGCGGTCATGACAGATGCAAACACGGTTTCACGCCCAGTCATTATTGACGGCGAAATTACCCCATTAGGCGAATTTGACAAAGCCTTATTAAACAGTTTTGCCCATGATATTACAGCGCAAACTAACCGCTTTGATAATCTCGCTAAAATGCTGATTGGTTTAAGTATTGCTATTCCCGGTTTATATGCAGCAGTTTTAAGACTTACCCTAAACCCTAATGTGTCATTATTACAATCACCGTTATTATGGGTGGCGTTTGTTGCTTGGTTATTAACCTTAGGTTTCGCTTTAGTCAGCCTGATTCCAAACCAACATACGATTGACCCCGATAATATTACCGCTATCGAGCATTATTATCGGGATCAAGCACAACGCAAATGGCGTTTAATGAGCGCTGCCAGCTTTAGTTGCTTTTTTGGTATTTGCTTTGCCGTATTTAGCTTAACTTTATAAGCATGCTTATTTATTCAGCTGGAAATACGCCCGTTGAAATGTAACGGTCACCGCGATCACAAATAATCGAGACAATCGTGGCATGTTCCACTTCTTGGGCTAAACGTAAAGCAGCCGCCACTGCGCCACCCGACGAAACGCCACAGAAAATCCCTTCCTCAGCCGCTAAACGGCGCATGGTGGTTTCTGCTTCCGCTTGGCTTACATCCATAAAGCGATCAATTTGTTCCGGCTTAAAAATTTCAGGCAAATATTCCGGTGTCCAGCGTCGAATGCCCGGAATTTGATCATTCGCTGTCGCGGGCTGCACACCCACCACTTGAATCGCAGGATTCTGTAATTTTAAAAAGCTACCTGTACCCATAATCGTGCCGGTTGTGCCCATACTACTCACGAAATGCGTCACCTGCCCTTGTGTATCTCGCCAAATTTCTGGGCCAGTGCCGGTAAAATGCGCTAAAGGATTATCAGGGTTAGCAAATTGATTTAATACTTTGCCTTTGCCTTCCGCTTGCATCTGTAATGCTAAATCGCGTGAGCCTTCCATACCCTGCGCCTTGCTAACTAAAATTAATTCCGCGCCATAAGCTTTCATAGAAGCTCGCCGTTCTGCACTCATGGTTTCCGGCATAATTAAGACCATTTTATAGCCTTTAATCGCCGCTACCATTGCCAAGGCTATACCGGTATTGCCGCTGGTAGCTTCAATCAGCGTATCACCGGGTTGAATCGCGCCCCGTTGTTCAGCATGTTGAATCATAGACAAGGCGGGACGATCCTTGACCGAACCGGCAGGATTATTACCTTCCAACTTAACTAACAAGGTATTACTGCTAGCGCCGGGCAAACGCTGCAAACGAACTAAGGGTGTATTACCAATAAATGCTTCAATAGTGGGATAGTGCATAGCGGTCTCTTAGCTTATAGAAGGTACTAAGTTTAACATATTCACGGTTATAGCCCATTAAACCGCATTTGCTATCTCTTCTAAGGAATTTCTCTTTTGGCTTAGGTTTGGCGTATCATGGCAGCCCTTTAATTTAACCCCGAGTGCCGATTAGGTATCGTATGCAATTTAACAGCACTGAAGAAATTCTTGAGGATCTGGCTCAAGGCAAAATGGTCATTATTGTGGATGACGAAGACCGTGAGAATGAAGGTGATTTGTTAATGGTGGCGTCATTAACGCGCCCCGAAGATATTAATTTCATGGTAAAAGAAGGTCGGGGTTTAGTGTGTTTAACCTTGACACGCGAACGCTGTAAGCAGCTTAACTTACCGCTAATGAACGCCGCCACAGACGAAGCGCACCGTACCAATTTCACCCTCTCAATTGAAGCGGCTGAAGGTGTTACCACTGGCATCTCGGCTTATGATCGAGCGCATACCATTCGTACCGCAGTCGCGCCCAACGCTAAACCCGCTGATATTGAACAACCGGGGCATATTTTCCCGATTATGGCTCAACCGGGCGGCGTATTAACGCGAGCGGGACATACCGAAGCCGGTTGTGACTTAGCCCGTTTAGCGGGGTTTGAACCTGCTGCCGTGATTGTCGAAATTATGAATGAAGACGGCACAATGGCACGTCGCGCCGATTTAGAATTATTTGCGCAAAAACATCATTTGAAAATGGGCACGATTGAAGATTTGATTCGTTATCGTGTACACAATGAAAAAACTGTAGAGCGCGTACACGAACAAGCCATTAACACAGAATTTGGTGAATTTCAGTTGGTGGCTTATCAAGAGCTTGCCCAACAAAAGGTTCACTTAGCGCTAATCAAAGGCGATCTACAGCACAATGATGCGCCATTAGTGCGGGTACATTTGGAAAATGAAATGTGCGATTTATTAGCGTTAGCTGCCCCGGTTTGCGGTTGGCCCTTACGGAGTGCAATGCAACGTATCCAACAAGAGGCAAGCGGCGTAATTGTGATTCTGCGTGACGCTATTCCTGCCCAAGATTTAGTACAACGTTTAAAACAAACTGCAAAAGAGTTTGAATCTCATGGCAATCTTGCGGACAATAAGCCTTCCTCACCAGCCGAATTAAAAACCTACGGTATTGGTGCGCAAATATTAGCCGATCTTGGCATTAAACAAATGCGGGTTATGAGTGCACCAAAGCGTTTTCAAGGTATCGCTGGTTTTGGTTTAGCAATCGTGGATTATGTACAGGATTAAGCAATCCTGAGAGTTCTTTGACAATAGATGGGAAGTTTGGCACATGGGCGTCAATGTAATTGAAGGCGATTTTGCCCCGCAAGAAGCAAAATATGGGATTGTAGTCGCACGCTTTAACAGCTTTATTGTAGAAAGCTTATTAGCCGGTGCTATTGATGCACTGAAACGGCATGGTGCAGTCAAAGAAGAGGATATTGATGTGGTGCGCGTACCGGGCGCTTATGAATTGCCATTAGCCGCCCAAGCAATGGCTGCCAACGGGGATTATGATGCCATTATTGCCCTAGGTGCTGTCATTCGTGGAAGCACGCCGCATTTTGATTACGTCGCAGGTGAAGCCAGCAAAGGTTTAGCCAATGTCGGTTTAAGCCATGAATTACCCATTATTTTTGGCGTATTAACCACCGATACGATTGAACAAGCCATTGAACGCGCAGGTACGAAAGCAGGCAATAAAGGCGCAGAAGCGGCGCTGTCTGCCTTAGAAATGGTGTCTTTATTGCGCAAGATCAGGAAATAATTATGTCAGCTAAACCGCGAAGACCGGCTGGAGATAATACGCACCAGCAGTTAATTGCTCGGCGGCGCGTTGCTCGTCGACTGGCTATGCAAGGCACGTATCAATGGATTATGACAGGCAATAGTTTTCAGGAAATTTATTTATATTTCCAAGAAGATCTTGAATTAGCCGCTGAATTCCGCAAATCGGATACTGCCTTTTTTCATCGTTTATTACGTTCTGCTATCGAAAATACGGAAGAGCTAGAAAACCGCATTACGCCGCATTTAGACCGTAAACTTAATCAAGTTGATCCCATCGAACATGCGGTGTTACGCGTAGCGACGTGTGAACTGCTGTATCACATTGAAACACCTTACAAAGTTGTGGTAAATGAGTACATCAACTTAGCGAAAAAATTTGGTGCAGAACAAGCGCATAAGTTCGTCAATGGCGTTTTGGATAAGCTGGCATTAGATATCCGCAGTTTAGAAAGCCGTGCCCAACGCAATAACGGCACTCAAGCTTAAAATTGCAATAACCTTTCATCTGCTCTACGCAAAATCTGCACAACTGCACAGTAAGCTCATAAGGGTAAATTGATATTTATCCTTATGATTTAACAAGAAGTGCAGGAGTACGCACCATGAGCTTGCAGTTACCACAATTTATGGGTTTATCTAAACCCAGCAATGCCCAAATTAGTTTAATGTTTCCTAAAACACATTGCGGCAATCACGCCCTACCCCTTTCCTTGCAACAGCGCCAAGCTTGGCATCAACGCTTACAACGTTTATTTGCCCGCCAGCAATATTGATTTAAAACGGCGCATAGGCGGCGAGTGGATTAGCACGTTGAGCCGCTGATAAGATAGCATTGCCTAAACGTTGGGTAATAGGGTGTTGCAATTTATGTTCGACATCCAAATAAATGGGGCTTGAATTGCACTCCAACATATAAAACTCACCTTCTGCGGTTAGTTTCAGATCAATACCCGCAAAACGTAAACCCAAAGCGTGCGCTGCTTTGCTGCATTGCAGTTGTATTTCTAAAGGCAACTCGACATTTCGATAATGAATACCGCCACGTTGATAAGTATTATCTGCTCGGAAATCCAATAAACCCTCTGGCACGCCAACGGAAGCACACGAAACAACGACCCCATCGACCAACATAACACGCAAATCTTCGCCATAAATCCGCTGTTGTAAAATTGCGGGCGCAGCCTCTAACTTATTCAGCGTCCCACTGGCTAACAATTCATTAGCAGATAAAGTAAGCGAACCACCCGCAGCGGGTTTCATAATACAATTGCCATATTGCTCAATAAATTGCTGAACGCTGATGGCATCATTACTAATCAATGTAGGCGGAATCGCACAACCTACCGTCTGCAATAAACGCAATTGGTAAGGCTTGCGCCGTGAAATTAAACTACGCCCGACGGGATTAAACATTGGAATTTCCAGCGCTTCATACATCAGCAATAAGCTTAATAAGGTGTCGCTACGATCCCGTTGTAAACCGTATTGCTGGAACCACTGCGGCCAATCGAGGCGCTCATCAGCTTGTGTTTTAAAGGCAGCTTCTACTGGAATATCAGGCGTTTGCGCACTGACTAACACCGCTGCAATCTGCGAGGGGCTAATATCAATGCCTTGCCAACTAACCTGTTCTGCTTGCCAATTTAAATGCGGATAAGGTTTTTGTGCGGTATAAGGTTCAAGCACCACTATTTCCGCGCCCTGTTGACGTAAATACTGAATTTGATGAGCGGTTTGCGTCTGCTGTTGCCAACCCACCACTAGGATACGTTTATTGTTATACATAATGACCATTCAAAAAAATGGGAGAGTATGCATAACATACTCCCCGCGTTTAGCACAATGCTTACTTAGCAAGTAGCGCCACCGTCTTCTTCACCCATCGCTAGCGTGGTGATTTGAGGCGGTTGATTACCAATACCACCGTCTTCCTCACCCATCGCTAAGGTCGTAACATCAGTCGGTGGGCGTTGATTTGAGCCACCACAAAAACCACCGTCTTCCTCACCCATTGCATGAGTTGTGACTTGTGGTGGTTGGTTGCCAATACCACCGTCTTCTTCGCCTATCGCTAAGGTCGTAACATCAGTCGGTGGACGTTGATTTGAATCGCCTACACCCATACCGCCGTCTTCTTCACCCATTGCGTACGTGGTAATTTGTGGCGGTTGATTACCAATACCACCATCTTCCTCACCTATCGCTAAGGTCGTAACATCAGTCGGTGGGCGTTGATTTGCGCCCCCCAGCCCTTGTGAGGCTTGATTGCCAAAACCATGTAATAACTGTTGTACTAAATTACGCACATTATCATTCAGGCCAAATAACTGGCGAATATTAGCGCGTTCATTATTTTGTAAACCAAAACTAGATTGAGTACCTGTGTTAGTGTTTTGATAAGTATTCGTTCTAGTATTGCTACTAATACCGGTATTTATACTACGATTTGGCACGTAATAGCTAAAAATGCCATCCATGTTGCAAACTCCTATTTTCATTTTATACACAGCCTGACTGTAGTGCGCCAAAGAATCTAGAACCAAAAGCAAATAGCCCTAACGGTACAAAATTTAAGATAAGAATTAAGCAATTTTAATAAAAAAGACCCAAAGTAGTTGTTACTTTAGGTCTTTGAATTATAACCCAACATGGTGAATTTTTAATTTTAAGCGGCTGCTTTTACATATAAAACATTATAAATATTATCGTAACGCCCTAATGCTTTTATACCAAAAAGTGGGTCGATTGACGCTTGCAAAGATTGTTCGATTTCCAACCAATCCTTGGCACTTAAGGTTTTGTGAATCAATGGGAAAATGGTGGCTTCTTCTAAATCAATATGAGATTTTTGAATAGCAATAAAATCACGAATGTTCGTGGCTAATTCAGCCAGACTAAGAATCGCCGTATCGTTTAGAACTTGTTTCAATAAGTTTTTGAAATCGGTAGTAATGCTAGGTAATACATGATGTTGGGCTAATAACACCTTTAAACTTTCGTTTGCGGTATCATAACGCGCCAAGACATGATAAATCTGATCTTCACGCGGATGATGTACCACATCGGCATAACGCCCAATGTAATCGGCAATATCCGCCATTAGCCATAAATCGGCATCTTCCCCCGCCTCTAACCGATCTACTTGTGCCGTTAAAATATTTAGTAAGCTCGCCAAATTAATATGGTCTTTGTGTAATTCGTGTAACAAAGTATGCATAAACTTACTCCTACTTCCAGCCAGAACACTATCTAAAAGACTGTTTTCATAATCATTATGCAAGCTCAATACCAATAGCCAGCAGATTGTTTAAATTTTAACAATCCATTGATATAAATCATAAATAAACCCTGATACAACCCATAAAACCCTGCAATCGGTTGTGAAATTTAATTTTGCTTATACTTAAGGCAATCAAAAACGCAGGAATTTAGGGCATGATGACTTGGATTAGTGCAGCGGGTGCAGTAAGTGGTGGTTTATTAGGCTTACGCGCTTACGCTAGCCATCAATTACCGATTAAGCCAAGCGAAGTAGAAGTACAAGCTGTACCCAGTGATAGCCCTTTAGCCACCCTTGTGAATCAAGGCTTAGCCAGCGTAACGCAAGCCAGTGCTGATGATTCGCTATTTTATCCCTTAGACAATCCTCGCTTAGCATTGTTAACCCGTATTCGCCTCGCCGATATGGCAACGCACAGTATTGATGCACAATACTATTTATTCCACGATGACCAAGCCGGGCGTGCCTTATTAGGCGCATTAGCAGAAGCAGCACAACGCGGCGTTAAAGTCCGCTTACTGATGGATGAAATGGATACCTTGTATCGCGAACCGCACTTGCTGCGCTTTATAGCGGATAACCCCAATATTCAACTGCGCATTTTTAACCCTTGTTGGTTACGCGGCTATAAACGTTACCTCGAATTTGCCGCCCGTTTTCCACAAGTCACGCGGCGCATGCATAATAAATCGTACACGGCGGATCAAATTGCCAGCGTGGTGGGTGGGCGTAATATTGGCAATGAATATTTTGACGTATTCGCGGACGTAGCTTTTGCAGATTTAGATTTATTAGTTGCGGGTCAAGTGGGGCAACGCATTACCGAAGATTTTGCGGCTTATTGGCACAGTGGCTTAGCCTTTCCTTTAGAACGCCTAGGCAAACCTGCTTCTGAGCGCTCGTATCAAAAGTGGTTAGCACGTTTACAGCAAGACTTAACAGCATATCGCACAGAAGTCAACCACCAACAAAATACCTTGCATGAACTACTAGAGAAAAGTAAGCAAGCAACCTATAACGCGCCGATTAATGTATTATGTGACCCGCCGAATAAAGTCATTACGCCTTATGTCGGGCCTAATCACCAAATTCTGCCGAATATTAAAAAGCTTATGGAACAAGCCCAACAAGAATTATTCATTATGTCGGCGTATTTCATTCCGGGTAAACCGGGTATGGAAATTTTTCAAGCTTTACGCGAGCGTGGCGTTAATATCACCATCTTAACCAATTCCCTAGTGGCGAATGATGTGCCAGCGGTACACGCAGGCTATAAAAACTATCGTAAAGCCTTATTAGCAATGGGTGTTAAGTTATATGAATTAAAGTCGCTGAATAATGATGCTGAAAAGGAAGACTGGTCATTATTTGGCTCTAAACGTGCCAGTTTACACGCTAAAAGCTTTGTAATTGATCGTAACACGGCCTTTGTTGGCTCATTTAATTTAGACCCACGCTCCGCCTTACATAATACCGAAATGGGCGTGTATTTTGATAACCCCGCCTACGCCGAACAAGTGGTTAAGGTGGCACAAGCGCGTTTAGTACGCCACGCCTATGAAGTAACGTTAAACGAGCAAAACGCCTTACAATGGCTCAGTCATAATGCCGACGGCTCTACCGAAACCTATCATCACGAACCAGAAACCAAACTCTGGCAACGCGCGATTGTCGAAGCCTTATCCAAATTACCCGTGGAATGGTTTTTATAACACTGTGTGATAAGCCACACATTCCTTCGGCATTTCACACAATTAGCGCATGCCTAAAATAGGCAGGCTCGCATTATCAAATAGTTAGCGTTTGGCACGAGCTTTGCTATACCGTAGCAAGACTGAAAAATATGTGGAGATAGTTTTCAGTACGTTTCCATCTAAAAATGATAATGAACGACTAAACCTCGAGAAGTGCTTCAAGGCTAATAGTGAACCGCTATTAGCCTTTTTATTTTTTACCTTGAGTTTTATCACACAAACATTGTGTTATTTCACACAGGCAAACCTTAATTATTTTTAATAATCATTTGTTTTAAAAAACATTTTTAATATGGCATAGGCTTTGCAATTGGCTTTCTATCGTTTGATATTTATCAATCTAGGCAAGTCAGGATTTTTTTATGCGCTTAACGACACATTTAAGTTTAATAGCCAGTGCCAGTTTAATTATGACAGCGTGTGGGGGTGGCAGCAGTAGTAGCAATACAACCCCTGTTGACCCTACGCCCACCGAACAAAAACTCACTATTCCATTTCAAGCGGTCGCGGGTACAACGGCAATCGACTGTGCCGCCAACTTAAGCTTATTAGGTACAACGGCTGACGGTGGCAAAATCAGCGATTTTGCATTTTATGTACATGATATTAAATTTAGTACCACAGACGGTAAAACGATTACCACTACGTTAGAGGACAATACCTTCCAAGATCCACAATACGGCGTAGCGTTATTAGACTTCCAAAATAAGGCCGATAGCTGTGCTGGTTTAGACAAACCTACGAATAAACAAGTCACTCTAAAAGCCACCGTTGACCCCAGTAAAGTCAACGGCATTAGCTTTAGCGTGGGTGTACCTGCTACCGCAAATCATCACAATGCCAGCACCTCGCGTTCACCCTATAACCGCTCTGGTCTTGCTTGGTCATGGCAATCGGGACATAAATTTATGCGCCTTGATGTCAAACCGACTCAACAAGTTACCAAGGCGGACGGCACAAAAACCGCTACCTTTAACTTTCACTTAGGTTCTACGGGTTGTTCAGGTGATCCGGTAACCGGGCAAGTGGTTAGCTGTACTGCACCTAATCGTCCTGTTATTAGTTTAACCAACGGTTTCAGCGTGGATAGTGCGAATAAAACCAGCGCTATCGTCTTAAATTACGCAAGCTTGATTGAAAATATCAACCTAAATCTAGAAACCGGCGGCGCCGTCGGCTGTATGTCTGGGGCAACTGACCCAGAATGTCCGGGGTTCTTTGAGCAACTCAATTTACCTTTGGGTACTATTCCTGCCCCCGGTACACAACAAGTTTTCAGTGTTAGCAATACCAGTAATTAAAACCGCATAGGCTTGCCTTCGTGAACGCATTGAAATTCGGCTTATCTCCGCTGGTGCTTAGCGCCAGCCTTGGTTTATTGGTGGCATGTGGGGGTTCGGGTAGTACCACTATTGATACGGGTAGTCCCCCCGAAACGTTTACATGGAATATTCCGAGTAATTACCCATTGCCGGTTGTACCCGCCGATAACCCCATTACAGAGGAGAAATTCCAATTAGGACGCCATTTGTTTTATGACAAACGTCTATCCGGTAATGGCACAGCTTCATGTTCTTCTTGCCATTTACAAGCACTGGCGTTCACGGATGGTTTAGCCCACGGTATCGGCTCAACTGGCGAGCTACACCCACGCAGTTCGCAAGCCTTGGTTAATGTAAGCTTGAATGCCTCTATGAATTGGGGCAATCCGACAACCGTTACCTTGGAACAACAAGCTCCTGTGCCTTTACTTGGTGAATTTCCGGTTGAGTTAGGCATTAATGATTCAAATAAAACAGCCGTATTGAATCGTTTTAAAGCAGACAGTACTTATCAAACGCTATTTACTAAAGCTTTTCCGGGTGAAAGCAACCCGATTCATTTAGACAATATTATCAAAGCATTGGCAAGCTTTGGGCGAGGTTTAAATAGCTTTAAGAGCCCATTCGACCAATACCAAGCGGGTGATGGCAATGCTATTTCCGCCTCAGCCAAACGCGGTATGAATCTCTTTTTCGACGAACACACCGAATGCTTCCATTGTCACGGTGGTCTGAATTTCAGCCAATCCACTTATGACCGCACACAAAGTTATGCGGATGTAGTGTTTTTCAATAATGGTTTATACAACATTGATGGCAAAGGCGGTTATCCCGAAGGCGGCCAAGGCATTTTTGAAATTACCGGCAAAGCCAGCGATATGGGGCGTTTTCGTCCGCCTACCTTACGCAATATTGCGTTAACCGCACCCTATATGCATGACGGCAGTATTGCCACACTTTCGGAAGTAATTGATCACTATGCGGCGGGTGGGCGTTTGATTAGCAGTGGCATCAATGCAGGCGACGGACGGGCTAATCCGTATAAAAGCAGCTTTGTGCGCCCTTTTAGTCTAACAGCGCAAGAAAAGCAGGATTTATTAGAGTTTCTCAATACCTTAACCGACCAAGATTTTATTACCAATCCCCGCTTTGCCAACCCATGGGAATAATCATGCGTTATTTAGTCAGTTTTGCTTTATTGTGCACGTCTGGTATCGTGTTAGCACACGGACTGGAAACGCATGAAGATTCCCACCCCTTAGCCATTGGCGCGTCTGGTAGTTTAATGTGGAATAATCAAGGTGCAGCAGATGCCAATGGGGATTGGCGTATCCCCGGCGCACTCATGGGCGGTGATGCTGAACCTGCGAATAAAGATACCACGTTAAACGATGCACTATTGTGGGGTCGTTATCGCATTACACCGCGGACTTCGCTACATGGCAAGCTGGGTACACAAGCCGGTGGAACAAGTTCACATCATAATGGCATTAATGTGGAAAACGCTTATATTCGCCATCAATTTACGGATAAACACGCAATCACTGGCAGTATTGGCAAGCTAGAGGCTAATTTCTCTCCCTCTGCTGCTAGCCATGCCAGTACGTCTACCTTTGCCGAAGCACCGTTAGTAGAAGACACTTTATGGGGTCGCAGTATTCATGATAAAGGTGTGCGACTGAGTGCTAAACCCAACAAGCAAACAGAAATGGGTATCGAAGCATGGCAAGGGGATTTCTTTCCTGCCACACAAGATAAAAGTGCGCGAGACCTTTATCTAAAATTTACGCCAGAACCACGCGGCGACTGGCAAGTACAAGCCGGTGCGTGGGCAATGCGCGCAGATGCCCAGCAGCGCGGCGATGCTCGTTATAATGGCGGGCATGTGCATTCCGGTTCATTGCTGGCGCAGCCGAAAGATGTACGCTTTAGTGGACGTACGGATTTAAGCGGTGTTTGGTTAAATGTTAACACGCCTAAACTAGGCAAATTACAACCTAATCTACAATATGAAATCGTGCAATCTAAAGCAGATGGGGTATTAACTGAAGCCTCGCCTGCTCGTACCGCCAACTATCAAAATAATTATGTGGGCTATACCCTAACCCCGCAATTAAGCCAAGGGCGCGGTACGGTCAGTTATCGGCATGAAGAGTTGGTGTTAGATAACCATTTAAGTGGGGCAGCGGCACAAGTGTTAGCACAAGATGCTAATTTAATCAGCAGTAAAAATCCGAAACGCCAAACATTACAATTTAAGTGGCAGGCAACGCCTCAATGGGCTTGGCGGGTTAGCTATACACGGGATCACACCTTAGACAAAGCCGATTCACGCGTGGGTGTCGGCTTAGTTTGGCAAGATACGCTGTATCGGCGTTAATCAGCATTGCACCAGAATAAGGCAAATGGGAAGATAACCATTCAAGCTTAACATTCAAGGGAGCACGGTCTACATGCAAACCACAAAAATATACTTGCCCGAAGCGGAAATGCCGACCCATTGGTATAACATTATTGCCGATATGCCAAATCCGCCAGATCCGTATGTAGGTCCGGATGGTAAACCTGTTCCTCCCGAAGCCATGTTAGCGATTTTCCCAGAAAGCATTTTACAACAGGAAATGAGCACCGAACGCTGGATTCCGATTCCAGAACCCGTGCGCGAAGCCTTAACCATGTGGCGACCTTCGCCTTTATATCGGGCGCATCGTTTGGAAAAGATGCTGAATACACCTGCGAAAATTTATTATAAAAACGAAGCAGTTAGCCCAGCAGGTTCGCATAAACCGAATAGCGCCGTGCCACAAGCTTATTATAACCGTGAAGCGGGTATCCGCCGTTTAACCACGGAAACCGGCGCGGGTCAGTGGGGCAGCTCATTGGCATTAGCCGGACAAATGTTTGGCATTGATGTGCGCATTTACATGGTAAAAATCAGCTATCAGCAAAAGCCTTACCGTCGCGCTTTAATGGAAACGTGGGGTGCAGAAGTTTACCCCAGCCCGACCAATATGACCGAAGCCGGACGTGCTGCCTTAGCCGCGATGCCAGACACCAACGGTTCACTGGGTTTAGCGATTTCTGAAGCGGTGGAAGAAGCCGCCAGCCGAGCGGACACCAATTACGCCTTAGGTTCAGTGTTAAACCATGTGTTATTGCATCAAACCATTATTGGGCAAGAAGCACGTAAGCAATTGGCGATGGTCGGCGATTATCCTGATATGATTTTCGCGCCTTGTGGTGGCGGTTCAAACTTTGGCGGCATTGCATTCCCGTTCTTTGCGGATAAAGCTGCGGGGAAAAATGTGCGGTTAGTCGCTGTTGAACCCACTTCCTGCCCTACCTTAACCAAAGGCATTTACGCTTACGATTACGGCGATACCGCAGGCTTAACCCCATTGATGAAAATGTATACCTTGGGTCATGACTTTATGCCACCGGGCATTCATGCGGGTGGCTTACGCTATCACGGCGCGTCCGCATTAATTAGCCAATTGTATAACGAAGGCTTTTTAGAAGCGGTGGCTGTGCCACAACTGGAAACCTTTGCCGCAGGCGCATTATTCGCCAAAAGCGAAGGCATTGTACCCGCCCCCGAATCCTGCCATGCGATTGCGGCGGTAGTACGTGAAGCGAAAAACTGTGCACAAACCGGCGAAAGCAAAACCTTATTGTTTAACTTATCCGGTCACGGTCACTTCGATATGGTCTCGTTTGAACGCTATATGCGCGGCGAATTAAACGACTACGAATACCCTGATGCAGCCATTCAAGCCTCTTTAGCGCATTTGCCGAAGTTTTAAACGGTACGGGTTATGCAGCTTTAGACGCGAGGTTTAAAGCTGCAAAGCTAGCTACCCATCAACGATGCAATACACTTCATGCAACTTCTAATGAGGGTTAAAATCGAACAACTTTAAAATGAACAACCGCCTTTTCGCCAAGTGCAGGTTGGGCTATAATTTTGGAAAATGCTATGACAGGTCGCTACTGTTTCCTGCGCGGCAAAGGTGCGCTTACACTAGATCTATCTCCAAAATCGGCAAAAAGTGCGAGCTATAGGCAGTTGCCTTAAAGCATGTTGAAACCTTGCCAGACCCACCATGTGCCAGTCATCACCAGAATCACCGCAAAGGTATGCCGCCCCGGCAACCAACGGTCATAATGCGCAATGTGGCGGATCAGGGTATTGGCAACCGCAGGCATTGCCCCCGCCACCAGCAGCAGGATGCTATGCCCAATGCCGTAAACCAGCAGCAATAACATTCCCCACCACAACGATGCACCTAGCCACGAGCCAGTACTAACCAATGTCAACACCGCCGCCAGTGCCGGAGTCGCACACGGGCTAAGCACCGTGCCGATCAGCCCACCCAACACAATAGCCCCCCACGTACCGGAGTTGGCAAAGCGTTGCTGCACCCCACTTGGCAGGCTGATACCGCAGGATGAAGCCGGACGCAGCCACAACCACGCACCCGCCGCCACCACCAGCAAGCCAACCGCGATAGACCAAGTACCGGAAACATTGCCAAACAATAGCCCCATCCGTGCCGCCAGCAAGCCAATGCCCAGCAACGTTATATTCATTCCGAACACAAACGCCGACGACAGCCACCACGCACGGCGCGGGTTATCCGCACGGCTGCCAACATAGCCAACCGCCACCGGAATCGCCGCTAATGCACACGGTGATGCAGAAGTCAGGATACCGCCCAGCAAGGCTGCCAGTATGCCTTCCCAACCCACCATCAGGATTTACCAGCCTTGATGCCGAGTGCATCCAGAATTTCCTGCTGGGTCAACGCGCCCATGTGCCGTCCGGTTTCAGTACCGTTGGCATCGTAAAACACTTGGGTCGGCATCAGCATAATGCGGTAGTTCGTGGTGTATTCGGGCTGTTTGACGATATTGACGTGGGCAATCGCAAGTTGCGTGCCGTAGTCCTGCTCCAGTTGCTGCAACACTTTTGCCATTTGCTGGCAAGTCGCACAGGTATCCGAACCAAACTCGGCAATGGTCGGTTTGCCTTGCTGCAATACTTGTTGTACGATGTCACCCTCAATGGCATGGACTTCGGTGGACAGTTGCATTGCCCCAAAACCCACGACTGCCACGAAAAATGCCACCAGCACCCACGTCATGCGTGGCCAGTGGAACAAACCGCCCTGCCTGTGCATGGTTATTCCCCTTAGCAGCACTTACCGCCACTGCAACAGCCACCCGCTGCCGATGCTGCGACCGTTGCACCTGCCAACCAGCCTTCAATCGCGGCTTTGGAAGGAATGCCACCTGCATGAACCACCTTGCCATCCACCACCACGCCGGGGGTAGACATGACACCGTAGCCCATGATGGAAGGCAGGTCTTCGACCTTTTCTATTTCCACTGCGACACTGTTTGCTTTAGCCACATCTTCAATCAGTTTGAAGGTGGTTTTGCAGTTAGCACAACCCGTGCCGAGGACTTTGATTTGCATGAAATACTCCTTGATTTCGTCAATTACAAAACGAGATTAAAAATATACCCGACCAGTAAAATGCCTGTTGCCACTACACCAATAAAGGTGGCAATCAAACGTGGCTTCAGAACCTTGCGCAGAATAATCATTTCCGGTGCAGACAGCGCAATCACACTCATCATGAATGCCAGCACCGTACCGAGTGCAGCACCTTTCGCCAGCAATGCCTGCACGATTGGAATGACTCCGGCAGCATTGGTGTACATCGGCACACCCAACAACACCGCCGCAGGCACTGCCCACCACACATCTTTACCCATGAAAGATGCCATAAAATCTTCTGGCACAAAGCCGTGGATCAGCGCACCCAAACCCACGCCAGTCACGATATAAGGCCACACCTTGCCGACAATTTCACGCACATGCTGAAAACCGTGCTGGATACGTTCCGCCCACTGCATCGCACTTGCGCCAACATTGCCAGCGGATTGAGTGTTTTGCAGCTTGCGTACCCAGTCTTCGAGGTGATTTTCCATGCCCAGTTTGCCAATCAACATCCCGGCGACAATTGCAATCACCAAGCCCATTACCAGATACAGCGCGGCAACTTTCCAGCCAAACAAGCCAAATAGCAAAATCAGCGCAACTTCATTCACCATCGGCGCAGCAATCAGGAAGGAAAACGTCACACCCAACGGTACGCCCGCTTGCAAAAAACCAATGAACAGTGGCACGGCGGAACAGGAGCAAAACGGGGTAACGATCCCTAAGGTCGCTGCCATCGCATTGCCCACACCTAAACGTTTACCGGACAATATCGCACGGGTACGTTCCGGCGAGATGAAGGTGTGGATAATGCCCATCACGAACACGATACCCGTCAGCAACAGCAATACTTTCGGAGTGTCGTAGAAAAAGAACTGCAATGCCCCACCAAGGTGGCTGTCACGCTCAACAGGCAGTGCGGCAACCAATGCTTCCGAAGCCGGAATCAGCAAGCGATACAGCAAAAACCATACCGCCACAGCCAGCAGCAAGAACAGCAACGGTTGTTGCGCGGGAAAGCGTCGTAATTGTTGGATAGCCTGCATCGGTCGCCTCCTAAAGTGTCAGCAGCTTGTTGCATTATATATGATTATACGAATATACATAGAAGTGAATACAACCAAAATTTACAATTTTAATAGGATCGAACAACCTGTAATGGCATCAAAACGCCTTTCACACGCCTCGATTAAGATTTCCAGAGCCTGTTATATGCGCGGCGAATTAAACGACTACGAATACCCTGATGCAGCCATTCAAGCCTCTTTAGCGCATTTACCGAAGTTTTAAACGGTACGGTTAGCAGCCTTAGCGATTCAACCTAAGGCTGCCCACCTATTTTCGTCTTAATCCCAACGATCCAAGTTGTAAATATAAATCCCAAACGTCGCTGATATCGGTGGTAAACCAATGCGCATGTTGGGCAGATTGTGCAAATTGCGCTTGCACCTGTTGTAAAAAAGCATGATAACCGTGGTCGGCGCGGCGGGTTTCAATAGCTTGTATGGAATGCGTGTCAGCCGTCATTGTCTTGCCCCTTTTTCTTGAATACTGAACACATTGCACTTGGCATACCAACTTATAATAGAATTCAAAATCAATTAGTTATGAAATTCATTATTTATAATTATTTTACATTTCTATCCAAATAATTAATAAATTAACTCAATAATTAACAAGGTCTTGAAACGATTTTTTAGGCAAGATTGACCCTAGTCTTATAGACTCGTTACACTAAGTCGCTTTTGCATACCGCGTTTTCCCCAAACGCAATCAATGGGCTATCGCTTAATAGAGAGATTTCTGATGAGTTTTTGCGGCTTAGATTTTGGCACGAGTAATTCCACTATTGGCGTGGCACAACAGCAACAGATTCGCATGGTACCTTTAGATGCCGACAAAACCACGCTGCGCTCTGCAATTTTTATTAATGACGAAGAACAGTGCATGAACTTTGGGCGCGACGCCATGAGCCATTATACCGACGGTATGGAAGGACGTTTGCTGATGTCCTTAAAAAGCGTGTTAGGTTCGTCGCTGATGCAGGAAAAAACCCGTGTACTCAATCAAATGCAGCCGTTTACCGCTATTCTCGGACATTTTATTCAATACCTTAAAAACCAAGCTGAACAGTTCAAACAAAGCGAAATTGACAGCGTGGTGTGTGGGCGTCCGGTCTATTTTAAAGATGGCAACCCAGAATTAGATAAACTTGCGCAAGATACGTTAGAAACTATTTTAAGGTCGGTCGGTTTTAAACATATTAAATTTCAATTTGAACCAATTGCCGCTTCTGCTTTTTATAAAAAACAAATACGCCAAGAACAGTTAGTATTAATTATTGATTTGGGTGGTGGTACGTCCGATTTTTGTTTAATTCGCATGAATCCGCATAATCCCGCCAGCTTAGACGATATTATTGCGGCTGACGGTATTCATATTGGCGGCAATGATTTCGATAAACTGTTAAATTATGAAAAAGTCTCGCCGCATTTAGGGCGCGGTACGTTAATGCGTGCTTTAAATGGCAGTGATTTAGAAATCCCTAGCTATTGGTATCACGACTTAGCCACTTGGCACAAAATCAATTTCTTGTACGGCAAACAAACCCTCATTGATATTCAACAAATTTACACACAAGCCTACGATAAAAGCAAACTGGCGCGGCTAGTTGATGTAATTAAATACCGCTATGGGCATCAAATTGCTGAACACGTTGAAGCTTGTAAAATCCAATTCTCAACGCAAAATCAAACGGATATTGATTTAAGTTTTATTGACGAAGCCTTATTTATTCCAGCGAGTAAAACCGAATTTGCTGATTTATTGCAAAACGATTTACTCAAACTTGAACAAACGATTCAAAACTTATTAAATAATGCCGGTGTTAAATCAGAAGCGATTAACACCGTTTTTTTTACCGGCGGCTCAAGCAAAATTGACGCAATCCAACAGCACATTATGCGCTTATTTAGCCACGCTCAGAAAATGGAAGGTGATTATTTTAATAGTGTAGGTATGGGATTAACGATTGAAGCACAAGAAATTTATAACGGCTAATACTTGCCGGTGAATTGCCTTACAAAATCATAAAGACTGAATTTCTTTGCTGATTCAGTAGAAAAGAAACTCAGTCTTATGTCTTAATAATAAGCCTTGTTACGTCTTCGGCAATGTTACGCCGGTTTGCCCCTGATACTTGCCGCCACGGTCTTTATAGGAAGTCGCGCAAACTTCATCCGATTCAAAAAACAGCATTTGTGCTACGCCTTCATTGGCGTAAATTTTTGCAGGTAACGGCGTGGTATTGGAAAATTCTAAGGTTACATGCCCTTCCCATTCCGGTTCTAAAGGCGTTACGTTGACAATAATACCGCAGTTGTGCACGAATACACCGTTTTCTAAGGCAAAGTTTCCGGCTTCAGGTACTGTTAAACAGTAAACATCATGTTCACCACCCACGGAGCGCACGGTCGTTACTTTGTGATTACGCCGATTTTCACCTTGCAAGCCACGGAATTTTTCTAATAAATCTGGAAAGCGCCTAAACACAGTGCGATCACAGTCTAATGCGCGTGCTGCGCCACGAATTGAACCCGTTTGATTTAAAGCATCCCATACCACACATTCATTAATTTCACCCCGCAAACGCAATTGACGGGCATGGGCGGCTTGCTTATGTCGCCGTTCTGTAGGCGAGTTTTCCCATGCAACCCGCATTCGGTCAGCATGGCGTAAGCGTTCAGCCTGATCTTGATAACGTGCTAAGGTTGCTTCTCGTAAACGCTGCCGCGTTACATCGGACACATTTTGGCGTGCGGCTAATAATTCAGCGCGTTTCTGTGCATATTCATCATCATGCCAAAAACGACTAGCGCGTTCACTTTGGATACTAGCATAGCGTTCTGCCCATTCAGGATTTTGCATACGCCGTTCTAAACCTACGCGAATGGATGCACTGTGTTCATTTGGATCAAAATCGTCACTATATGTTTCGGCATTGTGCATTCGGATATGTTCTGATGCATCCATACGCACAATATTCCACGGATTATTATTTAAACGATCAAAATCCACATGATGACGATGCGTATACGCGGCCTCGCCGTAAATATCATTGCGTAAATTCCATTCGTCAGCTAAGCGATGTGTCGGGTATAAATGCCCATTTAGGGGTTGATAAACCATTTCATAGCCGCGATGTAATTGGCGATACAGTGGCATCAAAGACGCGCCCGGTGTCAGTTCCGCAGCAGCACACCAACGCCCATCACGCAACATAAATAGGTGATCGGGCGTCGCAAAAATGCGCTTGCCATTATCTAAACTGACTTCAACTAGGTTATCGCGTCCCACATATCGGGGAGCATCCAGTTGAGTTACAATTAGGCGACCGTTTTCCCCAATGCTATATCCCCAAAATAATTCGCCTTGTTCAGCGCGTCTTGCCATGTCTTCTAAACTAGCTGATGTACCATCGACTAAGGCGACTTGCGTATCACCGCGAAAACAACGGGCGTAGGTCGATTTACCTAAACACACGACCAAGGTAGAGCGGGGAATTTTGAAATATTCCACAGTACGGGCAAGTGCAAATGAGTTCGGTGGAATAATGCAAACGTCGCCTTTAAAATCAACAAAACTTTTCTCATCAAAATTTTTCGGGTCAACAATGGTGCTGTTGATATTAGTAAAAATTTTAAATTCATTCGCACAACGTACATCGTAGCCATAACTGGATGTGCCATAAGATACAATTTTTTCGCCATTCATATAGCGCACTTGCCCCGCTTCAAACGGTTCAATCATGCCGTGTTGTTCTGCCATACGGCGAATCCAATGGTCGGATTTTATACTCATTGCTGTACTCCAATAGCACCTTGTCGTTGAAACGGCACGCTTAACATGGGCAAACGTACCGCCCCGTCTAATTGATAATTCGCTTGTCGATCACGCCAGAGCATAGGCGCGAGTCTTAAGATTTCGCCGACTTGTAAGCGTACTGGAATCTCGACTAACACTGGGCGTTGAGAAGGCAAGCTCATATTCTGTGCTTGTTCGCCACTTGCCACCGCGACACCATTTAAGCGTAAATGATAACTCACACCTTGCAGCGGTAAGGTAAAGGCGTTGGGATTGGTAACGTTTAAAGTGACTAAGCCGGTAGTTTCACGTAAGGATAAATGCTGTAAAGTCACTTGTTGAACCACTACTTTCGGTGGCTCAACCACATTGGAAACACTACTACAAGCGGCGCTTATGCTGATTAACATAAGCGTGGCGCTAAGTTTTTTTAAATTCATGGCGATGCAATGCCCTGCTATCAGAAGACCGCCCATACTAGCGAAATCGGCTTAAATCGTCATTCAATGCTTCCAAAAATCATTGTAATCCACGTAAGAATCACTGCTGCAATGTTCCCACCAACACGAGTTACCTTGCATAAAGTTTAAAATCGCTTGGTATTTAGGCGCGTCTGCTAACGGTTGGGTTACGTATTCTTTAGTACCCCATGATCCGTATTTTTGATAAGTGCGTGGTGAGGTGTAATGCATAAATAACCCGCCCCCTGCTTGTTTCCAGCCATTTAAGAACTCAGCGTATAATTCCGCCATACGTGCGTCTCGATTCGCTACGTATAATAAAGGATTCGGCATTTGTTCATTACTCGTGGTTTTAAAATCCACTAACCCTTGCCCGCCTTCATATGCCATTAGTTGTACGCCGTATTTATCAGCAATCACTTTTTGCGCTTTAATATAATCTAATACTTTAGGCAAGGAATAACGATATTGGCTATCGGTTAATAGATTAAACACTTCATCTAAGGTTTTAACGCCACGTACTTCATTATGTCCACCAAAAAAATAAGGGCCAATCGCAAATGCATCTGCCGATTTATACGCCTCATCTTGACTTAAAATAATTTCGCTAATTTGTGGGGCAACCGTCCAACCCGCTAGAATCCGCTTAATTCGGTTTTTATTGCCAAACACACTTTGCCAATTATTAAAAATCTCCACCGAACGTTGTGCATAATAACGGTAACCTGCGCGATTAGCATTCGTATCTAAGCCTAGTTTTAAGCCTTGTTCCCGCACATAGTTACCTTGTAGAAATAAGGTATTCCATGTTTCATTACTGTATTCAATATAAGGTATTAAATCATTGTGTAAATGTTGTTTAACATAACGGGCGTATTGTTTAACAAAATCATCATCCGCCGCGTGTGGCATACAAAACCACGGATTTGCATTTAAGCGATTGGCTAATTCCACCATGATTTCTAAAGGGACACCGCGCTTGCCTTCTTTACCGCCCCAAGTCGCTTGGCTTAAACGCGGGCGTTGTTGCCATGAAGTCATATTATTTTGCGTAATCCCGCTCATATTCATAAAGCGAATGGCTTTAAATGATTTCATAAAGTTTAAATAATCGGGATTAAATAAAATTTTGGTGTAATACTCGTTAAACGCACGGTAGGTATTCGCGCTACATTCACTTTCGTTTTCTACACGCTTAAATGGATTATCGGCACAAATGCCACCCGGCGGTAAAATCCGAATATTGCGTAAATAATTGTTGGGGGTACTTTTGACAATTAATAAAGTCGCATTAAGTTGTTTATCCGCCCCGGCAGTAATTTGAATAGTATCGCGCCCTGCTTCACGCTTCAGCAAACTGGCATCATTGGCATAACGTATTTCACCTTCGCCGTCATACAGCACAGTATATAAACCATCGGGTATGGTATTGGCGGGTAAATTAGAGAGAAAGCGTGAGCCAGCCTGCCCGCCGCGCAAATCCTGTGGCCAACCGTCAATGTCGTACACAATATCGCCTTTAGTTAACCAAGGGCGGGCATCGTCAAACGGCAAAGCAGCCCGAAATAAATCAATAAACGGCACGCTAGAATCGCTTTCCATGACTTCATTGGTATTCATGCCCAACGCGGCATCTAGATTGTAATAAGCAGAAATTGGTGGCGCATAACACAGTAACGCCCCTAAAACACCTAGCCAATAGGCGGGTAGTTTCAGCATAGGTTTCCCTCGCTTTTTTATTATTTTGGGGTTGAAAGACACTCAAAGCGTATTATCCGAACTATGCTTAAAGCCTCTCAAGCTTTCTCCGGTAAAAGGTATGACCGCTCAAACCATTCATTTTCCACGCGTTTTGGCAGGCCCTATTTTGCGGCGAGTCGAGCCTGAACGTGTGCTTGTTTGGTTAGCCAGTTCTGAGCCTTTGCATTTGGAATTGCGTATTGAAGATGAAAACGGCATACAAGTTGGCAGCTCACAACCCTGTGATTCTCCTATTGCGCAACCTGTAAACGCGACACTCGCACGGCAACAAACCGTATTATTAGGCAAGTCACTGTTTATTCATTTATTAGAAGCACAACCAAGCTGTATCGGGCAAACCTTTCCCTTAGACACATTACTCTTCTATCGTTTGTATGATTTCAGTTATCAAGCTGAGTTCGACTTAAGCCCACTCGCCTTAGGCGACTTTAACCTACCCAGTTTTTATATTCCCAGCACCTTAAAGGTCATTGCCTACGGCTCGTGTCGTAAAGCACATGGCTTATCCATAAGCGATGAAGGCATCCCCCAAAATACGGATTCTTTAGCCTTACTCGCGCAACAGTTAACACAATGTCCACGGGATTTTCGCCAACGCCCCAGCCATTTATTTTTAATCGGGGATCAAATTTACGCGGATGATGTGTTAGCGCCCCTGATGTGTTATATCCAACAAGCCGCCGCCCAATTAATTGATTATGTGTCGATTTTACCCGATGCCGAATTTGCCAACGATGACTTAAGCCGACTTGCATTAACGCGGCGTAAACAAATTGCCAGTCAGTTAGGCTTTACTACCATTGCTAAAAACGCGCATGTTTTAAGTTTTGGTGAATACGCGATTCTATATTTAATTGCGTTGGGAAATCGGGTGGGCTTTACGTTTGAACCGGATTTAACCAATGCCGATGAGGTCAGTTTGCAAGGTTTTCTCGATAGCCAAGCCGATATACGCAAAGTACTAGCGAATATGCCCACGTATATGAGTTTTGACGATCACGACATTACCGACGATTGGAATTTAAACCGTAGTTGGTATGACCGGGTACGCAGTAGCGTTAGTGGTACGCGGGTCATTGCACATGCACTCACGGCAGCATGGGCATTCCAAGCGTGGGGTAATGAACCGCACAATACGCCCGAAAAATTTATAAACATCATCAGCGAACACTTAAGCGACCCGCTGCACCCCGATAAAGCGCAACGCTACGACTTTCATACCTGGAAATTTCGGCGTTGGGCATTTAGTTTAGCCACCCAGCCGCCGATTATGGTGCTGGATACTCGCACGCAACGCGATTTCGGGGTAAACAATCAACCGCCACAATTAATGGATCGCTATGCCCTAGATGGTTTACGGGCTGAATGGATGCAGCTTAAACAAAGCTTAGCTATACAAGATAGCCAAACGGTGACACCGATTTTCATTACAGGTACACCGGTCTTTGGCTTTTCGACGATTGAATGGCTGCAATTCATGCTGTATCACCTTGGCGTTATACTCGGCAATATTTGGCTGCCCTTTAGTGCCAGTGGCTTAGATGTGGAAGGCTGGATTGCCAACCGCCGAGGTTTCTCCAATTTTCTGGATACCTTACTGTTTAAATTAGGGTTACGCAGCGCCACATTCTTATCCGGCGATGTACATTATTCATTTGTGAATCGGGCTATTTACAGCAATCGTAGCAATTTATGCCAAGCGCAATCCGCCCATAATTCATGGCAACAATCACCTAGTTTAGAATGCCTGCAACTCACCAGTTCAGCGTTACGCAATACCCCCGATAAACGCCGCTATTTAGAAAGCTTTTTTGCCAATTGGGTAATTAAACATAAACACGGACACAGTGCCCCCGAATTATTACCGTGGTGGGAACGCTGGCACGTTTGGCGTTTATTCCGCTATGACACTTGGAAACTAAGAATTGAAGGCGTTGCCGGACACAGTTTGCAAGACCGAGCATTAACAGGGTGGCAATTGCCATTATTCTGGCGCTTAATCCGCTTTAAACGCGGCAAATTTAGTTTAATCAAAAATCACTATTGGTTAACCAGTCGCCCGAATATTGCCTTAGTCTATTTACAACAAGGCAAAGTTACCCAACAAGTTTTATTATCGGGTGAACAATTAGAAAATAAATTAATTTACAAAATCCGCTGATTGGCAATGTACTACATAAGAACGTGAAAAATAATCATGTAAAAATAAATTACGCCGCCACATCATAATCAAATTGGCAATCCACAACATATGAAACATAAGTTCTATAATAACAATCCAATGCCGCCAAATGGCATTATACCATTTTATTTTTCCGCCATATTGATTAACAACTTGCAAACCTAATAGCTTTTTACCGGGCGAAGCTTGATAAAACGCCTCTAATAGCGGAAATACCAATAATACGTAAACAACAAATAATTTACCCGGCCAACTCATGAGTTCACTTTCTACAACTTCGCTGATACCAAGCGTTTTAGTAGCAGACAGTAGCATTATAATAATAACCATACCTGTGAAAGCCGCCAAAAAATCCAAAAAAAACGCCCCCAATCTACGCCACAATAATAATTCTTGGTTAGCTTGTGGATAAATCCGCTTCTGCACTAGCTCAAGATTCATAGCGGCTAACTGACTATCAATATACGTTAGTACTGCATCAGCTTTGGTTAAACTAAAATGCTGCGTTAGGTAACTCGCTTGGTTTTCCCAATCAAAAACTTCATTCAAATAATTTAAGACAGCGGGCTTTATATAAAGCGTTTTTTGCTCTAAAGCAATCAAGTTTGCATCCGCAATATGGGGAAAAAGCTTTAAACTGACTTTTTCCTTAAACTCTAGATTTGTTAAGGACGGTATATTATTCAGAAAATTCCAATAACGTGGATCGTTACGGGCTGCTTCTGTGTGTAATGCGGTTGAACAACCTTTTAAGAAAAACTGCCAATCTTCATCGAATTTTAAATCATCGTTAAACAAGGTGGGTTCGGGTAAGGCAGGCGCGACGGGCTGGTTTAAATAATATTCGGTAGTAGGCGGTTCTGGCTGCCATTCCGCTGCTGTTTGAAGCAACGGCGGCGTTAAATGCAATTCGGTTAATATCGGCTTGGTTTCGGGTGGAATTTCATTAAGCAAGGGCGTGTTGCTTACAACCACTATGTGTGAGGGTTCATTAGGTTCTGCAATGGCAGGCGGTTGGCTATCGTCGGGTTCATTTGCCATCTGCTCATCGTCATAGGCAATATAATAACCATTGTCTTGCCAATCTAACGCTTGCTGATAAGCTTCATATAAGCGCTTAAAGCCTTCGGGGTCATCTTCAGGGCGGGTTTGCTTTAAACGCTTGGCATAGGCTAATTTAATTGCTTTTTTATCCGCATCTGGCGTAATACCTAAAATTTCCCAGCATGTCATTAAAATAACCGATCCTGTTCAAAGCTATCTAAAAATACCGTAAAATCCGCTTGAGCTTGCGCTACCATTTCCCTATTTTGCGTCTCTAATATTGCTTCAAACGCCTTTAAACCCTCTAAAATCCTATCGCGCTGTTCGCCTAAACGCCCTTCAAACAAGCGTTCGGCTCTAGCAATTAAATTAATATTAATTTCATCTTCACGCGGATGAAACTTCATTGTCGCTAATTTAGCCTTGCTTGCCTGAATATCGGCAGCGCTTAATTCGCCCGGTGCATTCACAATCAGCTTATTATATTTTTCTTTAGTTGAAATCACTTCAATATCAACTTCCAATACGCCATTCACATCATAACTAAAGCGCACCGCTGCACTTTCTTCCCCTTTTTTATTTTTGGGCACAGCAACCGTTAATTCACCCAAATTAATATTGTTTTTAACTAAGCGATTTTCACCCTGAAAAATCTCAAATTTGATATTGGTTTGGTTATCATTAATCGTAGAATAAACGCTAACCCGACTTGCCGGAATCACCGTATTACGCTCAATAATCGGGCTAAATAAACTGCCTTGTGTGCCGAATAAATCACTTTCATTATGCGTACCTACGCCCAATGAATAGGGGCAAACGTCGGTTAACACCACATCATCTAATGCGGCATCACGCGCTTTCAAACCTGCCTGAATCGCCGCCCCCATTGCCACCACTAAATCAGGATCTAAATTAGCCGCAGGCAAGCGTCTAAACATTTTAGCAATCATCGAACGAAAAAACTGCATACGGGTTGCACCGCCGACTAAAATCACTTCATCCATCTCAGAAGGTTTTAATTTGGCATCACGTAAAGCGGTTTCGATTGGGCGTTGAATGCGTTGCAATAAAGGTTCAGCTAATTGAATAAAATCTTCTTTATATAGTGAAATAATTTTAGTTTGTGCTGCAAAAAATGGCTCAACATGCACAATATCTACATTATTTAACTGGCGTTTGACCTGTTCCATTTGTGCATAGACTTTTTGCAAATCTTGCGCTGAAATACTTTGTTTAGTTAGATTTAAACTCGTTAAGAACTTATTAACTAATAGCTCTCGAAAATCTTCCCCGCCTAAGAAATTATCGCCTGCTGAAGCGTGAACTTCTAATACGCCATCAAAATATTCCATAATCGACACGTCAAATGTGCCACCGCCTAAATCGACTACCATAAATTGCGTATGCTCAGGTTTTTCATGCAAACCATAAGCAATCGCAGCGGCAGTCGGTTCATTAATGACACGCTCGACTTTTAACCCAGCTAATTCCCCGGCTAAAATAGTGGCTTTGCGCTGCATATTATTAAAATAAGCAGGTACACTAATCACCGCCTCTGTAACTGTTTCCCCTAAATAAGCTTCAGCATCTTCTTTTAAGCTTTTTAAAACAAAGGCGGATAATTCGGGCGCGGTATACGACTTTTTTGCTAACCGCATTTGACGATTCGTGCCCATATAACGCTTAAAGACAGCGGCGGTGGAATCAGGATGCGTCATTAAACGTTCTTGTGCTGTTTTACCAACTAAAACTTTACCGTCCGCTCCGATATGCACCACAGACGGCGTTAAATACTCATTTAAACGATTGGGAATTAATTCGACCTGTCCATTTTGCCAAATCCCCACCGCACTATTGGTTGTACCTAAATCAATGCCAATTATTTTCATGTTGTTTGCTCTTAATTTTTATGAAGGCTAACGGTTTAATGACGACCACTGACAAATAATTCATATAACGTTAGCGCAATTTCCACCACAATTAAAATAACGATATACCATTCAACCCGCTGACTTTGTTGGGTCTGTAATAAATCGAGCAAGGTTTCGGCGGTATTAGAAATAACTTGCAATTTACGCTCTAACGCCACATGCCGTTCTTGCAATTCAAATTCATCTTCTAACTGCAAATATAAGCCTTGTAAATCCGGACGCTCCCATAAAATATCCGGTTTATCCGCCACCTCCGCACGCCCTACCATGCGATGTTGGCTTAATAAAGAATCACCAATATATTGCAATAATTCCTTAGAACGCCGCCCACCTCGCCCTTTTTTACTTAAGTTTTGCGCTAAAGGTTCAATTTGTTCAAAGGTTTTCGCTACGCGGGCTTCATCATCCGATAACACCGTACTACGCGCCAACATCTCGGCTAATAACTGTAAGCGTTGAATATGGCTATCGTGCAACCATAAACCACCTTGGGAATCAAAGCCTTCCCGTGCGTTAGTATCAATGCGTAAGCTTAATTGCTCGACTTCCGGCCAAGTGCGTACTTCACTGGTTAAAGGCTTTAAGCGTTCTAAAAATTCGGTTTCCTGCTCGGCACTTAAGCCAATAAATACCACAACGCCATAACGGAATAAGACGGTACAACCGCCCCCCGGAATGGCAATAACTAAGGGATTAATGGCGAGACTTTCATCAGCCCGAAAGGCTTTGGCATCAATACGACTGCCGATTAACAGTGCACGTACTCGAATACTTTGATCCGCCTGTGCATTTAAACGTGGTTCTAACGCTTGCATCATTATTATCTTTACGCTGCTATTTGTGCAGTATAGTAGCACTGTTTTATTCATTAGCCGCTCAGCAAGGACAATTAACGTGAGCCATTTATTACCGATTGCCCAGCGGGGCGAAGCTATTTTGCAACAACGTGCCAAACCTGTGAGCAATATTCACGACCCCTTTATTCAACAATTTGTCGATAATATGTTGGCAACCATGCAAACGGCTAATGGTGTGGGGATTGCAGCGCCTCAGGTTTATATGTCACTGCGTATTATCATTATTGCCTCCAAACCTAACCCACGTTATCCCGACGCACCCGACATGACACCGGAAATTATGTTTAACCCGGAAATTATTTGGCAATCGGCGGAAAATTGTGAAGGTTGGGAAGGCTGCTTAAGCGTGGCGGGTTGGCGTGCCCCAGTGAATCGGGCGCAAGCGTTAACCGTGCGTTATCAAGACCGACAAGGGCAACATCAAGAACGCCATTACAGCGGATTTGTCGCGCGAATTGTTCAACACGAATACGATCATCTAGAAGGCGTGTTATTCCCCGAACGTTTGACCGACTCACAACAATTAATTAGCACTGTGGATCACGAAAGCTAGCCAGTCGGTTATAGGGGAGATGGGAAGTAAATTGAGCGGAGGCGCGAGCTGTTACCGCGTCTGTCGTCGACACACTTGTTGGCGTACTATTTAGAAATACTTAACGAATCAACAGCTCCTTATCACTACTAAAGGCTCACCATTTGAAATTGTGGTTACATTTTTTACACGTAATATTAGCATCAGAATCATTAATCATATTCACATCAAATTCTCCCTCTTTGCAATCGACGGCTCTGTTCAATTTTCTCATAAATGGGTAATCGTTTTCTGAGACTTTTAGTGTTCCAGTTTGACCACATTGAGGACATTCTATTGAAACCTCATATCGTTCTCTTGCCATAATATTATCCTGTAAGCTATCTCTGGTTGTTCATATTTAACTGTAAGCACTCACTGTTGTATATTAGCACCCGATCTTTTAGTTGACACCAACTTTGGCAAATGACCAAAAACACTTTTTTGTTTTAAATTAGTAATTTTTATAGAACGCCTTTCATCGTATAAACTAAAACCTATATATGAATGCAAAGCGCCCTATCTTCAAAATCCAAATCAAGGACAAATGCACACCACGACTAAAGAAGGATGTTACCAACGCTTAATGGAAGCGAATCATCAAACGGATTACACTGATTAGTAATTTACTGTAAATACAAGTGGAGTTTTAATGATGTTAACAAAAAAACTCGCCCCCTTGGCTTTTACAGCCTTTTTTGCGAGTAGTTTTAGTTGGGCGGATATATCAACGCTTGCCCCGAATAGTCCCACCCCTAATTCCCCGACAATGCAAAGCTGGAGTCAATCGCAAGCGATGAAGGTGTATAGTTTGCCAAACGGGCGTTATCATGCCGAAATTAATGTTCAAGATGCACAAAATAATAATAAGAAATTTAGTTTTGAAGGTAGCAAAGACGAAATTAAACAACAAATGCAAGCGGCTAAAGGTTTAGACGACGCACAAAAAACTGCGTTATTAAATGCGCTAGACGGGCAAATGAATTTTAGCTTTGGCAATATGCCGGGGTTTAAAATGCAACCGTTTGCAGGTTTTAATGGCAAAGACCCATTTGATGATTCGTTCTTTAAGCAAAATCCTTTTGACGATAAATTCTTTCAAGAGTTTATGCAGAATATGCCGCGCTTTAATATTAGCCCCCCTCTAAGCATTAACCCTGCACCGCCCTTACAAACGCCTAATATACCCCAAACGACACCCTCTAAACCTAATAATGAGGCAGTGTATTTATAAACCGCTAATTGGGTAGAGTTTAAACTCTACCCAAATCCGATTTAATACGGGTGATACAGGGTAATAGGATCTAAAACAGTCGGTATACCCTCCATTTTTGGATCAGCTTCGGGATAATCCAAGGTATAATGCAAACCCCGACTTTCTTTACGCAATAATGCCGAACGAATAATTAAACGCGCCACTAAAGCTAAATTACGCAATTCCACCAAATCGCTAGTGATTTTAAAATTAGCGTAATATTCGTCTATTTCCCGTAATAATAATTCAATGCGATTACGCGCCCGTTGTAGGCGTTTGGTGGTGCGAACAATACCGACGTAATCCCACATAAAGCGGCGAATTTCATCCCAGTTGTGATTAATCACAACTTTTTCATCCGAATCGGTCACGCGGCTTTCATCCCATGCGGGAATTTCAATGTCTAAGGGTATTTCGTCTAAACGCTGTTTAATATCTTCGCCCGCCGCTTGCCCGTAAACAATACATTCCAAGAGCGAATTGCTCGCCATACGATTTGCGCCGTGTAAACCTGTATATGACGCTTCACCCACGCAATATAAGGCGTCGACATCAGTACGCCCGTGTATGTCTACCATAACACCACCGGATGTGTAATGCGCGGCGGGCACAACAGGCACGGGGTGCTTGCTCATATCAAAGCCAAATTCTAAGCACATGGCGTAGACATTCGGGAAATGGCTGACAATAAAGTCTTTAGGCTTGTGGCTAATATCTAAATACACACAATCAAGACCTAAGCGCTTCATTTCGTGGTCAATCGCTCGCGCGACAATATCCCGTGGCGCTAATTCGGCGCGGGGGTCAAATTTCGGCATAAAACGCGTGCCGTCCGGTAATAATAATAAACCGCCTTCACCGCGCACGGCTTCGGTAATCAAATTCGATTTGGCATGGGGATGATATAAACAAGTCGGATGGAATTGCATAAATTCCATATTGGCTACCCGACAGCCCGCTCGCCACGCCATTGCAATGCCATCACCGCTTGCGCCGTCTGGATTACTGGTATAAAGATAAACTTTACTCGCCCCGCCAGTGGCAATCGCGGTAAAACGGGCTTTCACGGTGCGAATACTTTTATCTTTGCGATTATACACATACGCCCCAATACAGCGGTTCGAGCTATGCCCCAGCTTACGACTGGTAATCAAATCAATCGCAATATGAAATTCTAGAATCGTAATATTGGGGCGCTGTTGCACTTGCTCGACCAAGGTGTATTCAATCGCCGCGCCACTGGCATCCGCCGCATGCGCAATCCGGCGGTGACTGTGCCCACCTTCGCGGGTTAAATGCAAACGCTCAGGGTGCTCTTCATCGCGAGTAAACGGTACACCGGCATCTAATAGCCAATTAATCGACTTTGCGCCATTTTCAGCCGTAAACCGCACAATTTGTTCATCGCATAAGCCCGCGCCCGCGTTTAGGGTATCAGCGACATGCGAATCCACGCTATCGGTCGCGTCCAACACAGCAGATACGCCGCCTTGCGCATAAACCGTACTGCCTTCTGTCACTACGTCCTTGCTGAGCACCGCCACTTTACACGTATCTGGCAGACTTAACGCCAGCGTTAAACCCGCTGCGCCACTGCCAATAATTAAGACATCGTACATCTCTACCTCTCTCTACTATTTTTAGAATGCGCTACAGTTAATAAACATTCTAATATTGACAGCGCTGCAATAGCATATAATCCTTGCACTTCAGTGCTTTTCGGGAACTTTTTTGCATTAAATGGTCGAATAGCAAACTCTGCACGATTTAGCAAAAATTCCAAACAAAGCTAATTAAAATGTATTAAGGAGTAAGGCCCTAATGGGCGCAAGCTTAACAGACTTAGAATTAGTGCAGCGTGTTCAATCAGGGGATAAGAAATCGTTCGATATTTTAGTATTAAAATATCAGCATAAGGTGATTGGTCTTATAACGCGTTATGTTCACGACCCTGATACAGCAATGGATGTCGCGCAAGAAGCGTTTATTAAAGCGTATCGCGGCTTAAAAAACTTTCGCGGTGAGAGCGCGTTTTATACGTGGTTATACCGTATTGCTATTAATAGTGCGAAAAACTATTTAGTGTCACAAAATCGCCGCCTGCCGGATAGTGATATAGATGCAGAAGAAGCGGAACAAATCGGGGGGGAATCAGCTCTAAAGGAATATGCATCACCTGAGCATGAAATGTTAAAGGACGAAATTCAGGCAGCCGTAACACAAGCAATCGATGCATTACCCGAAGATCTACGTACTGCAATTATCTTGCGTGAACTAGAGGGTATGAGCTATGAAGAAATTGCAGTGACAATGGAATGTCCAATTGGGACTGTGCGTTCGCGTATTTTTCGCGCACGTGAGTCAATTGATAAGGTACTGAGACCATTACTCAGTTAAACCGCCTTATGAGTAGTGTCTTAAGGTGTAGGTGAAATGAAATGAATACAAGTAAACATGAATTCTTGTCGGCTTGGCTAGACGACGAGACTGGTACATTTGAACAACGTCGCATCGTGGATGAGCTTCATAAGGACGAGGCATTGGCTCAAACCATGAGCCGTTACGCATTAATGGGTGAATTAATGCGCAAACCACAAGCAACGCCTGTGATAGCGGCTAATGCTTTTTTAAGCCGTATGCAATTGGCATTAGAAGATGAACCGACCTATGGACATGCAACAGTCAGCACAACGATCCCAGCAGCGACTAAGACCGTTAAAATGGTAAGCCAACGTCGTTATTACGCAGGTATGGGTATGGCGGCAACCGTGGCAACAGTAGCAATGGGTGGCTTGTTATGGCTACAACAGCCTCAGTTCCATCAGCCTGCGCTACAAGCGCAAGTTACCACCACTGTCGCGCCCTTGGCAGTTGCAAGTTTGCCTGCGGCTAACACGGCTGAACAATTAGCGGCAACTGATGCGCGCATTCGTCAATTAGGTCAAGTGGATTCTCATACACGCGATGTACTGAAACAGTATGTAACCCAACATGCACGCTATGCTTCTACAGGCATTGCACCTTCTCTACGTGCGGTAACTTATGCGAATGAAAATTGAAACGGTCTTAACTAGCTTGCTATTAGCGGGAGTATTGCTGCCCAGCGCCCCCGCTTATGCTGATGAAGCCTTGGATTTACTTCAAAAAATGCGCGCTGCCTTACAAACGGCTAGCTATTCTGGCACAGTGGTGTATGCGCAAGGTACGGATTTAGCAACCTACCAAATCAGCCATACCCTGCAAAATGGTGCAGAAAAAGGCAATGTAACACGTTTATCGCAGGGTGAAGGCAAGCCTACCAGTGAAATGGAAAGCTTTTCGCTAGCAAAGTTTCAACAAGTCCAACCGAATATGCAGAAAGCGTATTCGTTGGATTTGGGTGGTGAAGACACGATTGCAGGTCGGCAATGTCAAATTGTGGTAGCGCGCCCCCGCGACCGTATGCGTTATTTACAACGCTATTGTATTGATAAAACAAATGGCATGATGTTGAAATACTCCATGATAGATCAACATCATGATACCGTTGAACAGCTCGTTTTTACTGATATTAAAATGGATGCGCCCAGCACCAATACAACAAAAACAGCAACTTTAACACCTGTCGCCTTAAAGACAGTAACTGACAACGTTACTCCGAGTGCAACTGCTAATAGTCGCTGGAAGTTTAAAACCTTACCCAATGGTTTTGAGCAAGTTGAACGCTTAGAAAAAGCACCGAAAGAAGGTAAAGCCGCTATACAGCATATCATTCTATCTGATGGTGTTACCTCCGTATCAGTCTTTATCACTCAAGACGATGATACTAAAGTTGGGCAGGCATACAATTCCGGTGCAATGAACATTTTTACTTCAAAAATCAACGATTTCAATATCACATTTGTCGGTGAAGTACCGGTACGCACTTTGAAGCAAATCAGCGAAGGTATGCAGTATGAGCAGTGAGTCTGCTCAAAATTTGATTAAGTTTAAGGCAAGCGACCCCCCGTATAATGAGGCACAGATAGTATTGCGCGGGGCAGCAAATATGATTGAACAAACAGCACTGGTTGCCAGTGTTGAAGCAGGGTACGCTTGGGTTATTCCAACGAAATCCAGCAACAGTTGTGGTAAGTGTGTTTCTAATAAAACCTGTATTTCTGACACTTCCACCCCTAAAAATAACAAAAATCAAGCAAAAATGCGGGTTTTAAATCCTTTACATGCACGTCAAGGTGATCAAGTGGTTATCGGCGTACGCAGTGAAGCTTTAATTTTGTACTCCGTACTCGCTTATTTATTACCCTTAGTTAGCTTAATTATTTTTGCTGCTTTAGGTAAAGAATTATTCACTGCTTTACATTTAATGCCGGAAATTGGCGCAATTTTATGCGGGTTTGTCGGTTTAATTGGCAGTTTACGCCTGATTAATGTCTGGTCAGCTCGTAATATAACCTCATCGGATTATCAACCTGTTATTTTACGAATTCAGGGGTTGCCAAGTTTTCAAGCACATTTTATGCCGATGGCAAGTCGAGTTTAATCGACTTGCAGCACTACCATTAGCGCCCGCTAAATAATACCACTGCCCATAAACTGGGATCATTTTCTGCATTATTTTGGGTGGCATGCCAAGCAATTTTTTTATCGCGTTTGCCACCATCATCATCATCATTAATTTCCAATTCTACCCCAATGCGATTACTGACTTTAGGTTGCATATTAAACGTCGACCACGGAATACGCGCTTCTAATACATAACCGTCGGCACGGCGACGCATATCCATATCAATCGCATTGAGCTTGGCTGCCGAAATCGGTGCAGAATTCGCGGCAAGCTCGGGATGTTCCCGATTACAAGTAAATACCAGATGAAAGTCATTTACCCCGTCTGGTTTGGTGTTACGGCTATTATCTGCGTCTATAAATAACTCAATCGAATCATCATCGCGTGGATCAGCCGAATCACTGACTACCGTTTCGTCATAGACGCGCACCGTTAAATACAGATAGTCCGCATCCCATTTGCCTTGCCATTTACCAAATGAATCCTTTTTAGCCCAATCATCCGTTTCCAATAAGGTATCAAAGGTACGGGGATTGTCTAAGAAATATAAGCGTTCGGGATCATCCGCAGGTCGCCAGACAATCACAGGCTCGTTAGGATTCAAGGGTTTGCTGGCGGCAATCGGACTAGCAGCAGGCTTGGCAGTCACAATCTCTGTTTGCCACCAAATTTGGTGCGAATTGATATAATTCATGACTGCATTGTATTTAGGGGCTTGCTCTGTTGGTTGACGAATATGCTCTTTTAAACCCCAACAGCCATACCACTGACACGTACGCGGTGCGGTAAATAGCATCATTAATTGCGCCCCCGATTGCTGCCAACCGTTTAGAAACTCCGTATAAAGCTGCCCCATACGCGGGTCGCGATTCGCGGCAAAAAATAAAGGATTTGGATGTTGCGTCGGTTCACGCGTTACCCAATCAACCAAGCCCTGCCCGCCTTCATACCCCAATAATTGCACACCAAATTGCTTGGCTAAGTCGGCTTGGGTTTTGACATGGTTTAAGACTTCGGGCAACGAGCGATAAGAATCGGGTTCAGTGGTTAAACGGAAAATATCATCAACCGTCGTTGATTCCCGAAAGCCTTTGGTATTGCCGCCAAAATACGGAGCAATAGCCACTGCATCCACGGCTTGATAAGTATTATCATACGCTAATAGTTTTTTTGTAATATCGGGGCGTGAATCCCAACTGCCTATTACCCGTATAAAACGCTCGCGACTGCCAAATACGTCTTCCCAAAGCTTGAACATTTGCCGAGCGCGAATGGTGTAATATTGATAGCCTGCTTCTACTGCATTATTGCCTAAACCTAATTTAATGCCTTGTTTTTGCGTGTATTCGCTATGTGAGAAGGTGGTATTCCACGCTTCATTGGTGTATTCGATATAAATCTTTAAATCGGGTGCTAAATGATCCCGCACATACGTCGCAAATTGGCGCATGTAATCGTCATCAGCGGCATGTGGCAAATTAAACCACGCATCTTTATGTAAACGATTCGCCAATTCGACCATCACTTCCACCGGCACACCACGCGCACCATACGTACCGCCCCAATTAGCTTCTTCAATATGCGGGCGATCTGCCCAATGTTCTACCGGGTTACGCGTAATACCCGACATCCCCATAAAGCGAATCGCCCGAAAATTTTGCATGAAATTTAAATAATCGGGATTAAAAACAATGCTAGGGTAATAGTCGACAAAACTTAAATAGTGCCCCGCTGCCTTATCGCATTCATTGGCTTGCATCACCCAGCGCGTCGGTTGATTCTGACAAATGCCACCGGGCGGTAGAATCCGAATATTACGCAAATAATTTTGCGGGTTGCTTTGGCTAATGACGATGCTGGCATCCAGTTGATTATCATCGCCTGCATTAAACGTAATAATATCGCGCCCCGCAGACTGGCTGATGACCTTAACATCATGCCCATAACGCAGCTTGCCTTCACCGTCATATAACACGGTGTATTGACCTTGTGGCAGAATATCCGGCGGTAATTTGCCTAAAAATTTTGTACCCGCTTCACCGCCCTGCAAATGAGTCGGCCAGCCATTTTTATCATATTCAATCTCGGCGGCCGGTAGGTTTAACACATTTTCTGCAAACGGACTGGAAACACGAAACAAGTCTATAAACGGAATACTGGCATCTTCATAATGGATTTCATTGGCATTCATGCCTAAAGGCGAATCCTTATAAAGCGTGGGAATCTTAACTTGTGGCGGTAAAGGTGCTCGCGTAGCAGCAGCTAAAGCGGGAGCAGCTTGCGTGGGAGTAGTATTAGGCGTGCTTGATGTTTGGGTTTGCTGAGGTTGTGTTATAACAATGTTAGGCTTCGACCACCACATACGGTAGGCGTACAGCGCAAACTGTAACGCCACCAATAAAGCAACCAGAATCAGTAAAATCTTAAGTAGTTTTTGCTTCAAGAAGTTGAGACCGCTATACCTGTATCATTCAATGCTTCCCCCGAAGCAGTAACGGCAGACACCATCATATTCTGCATCGTGGCAGCGCCTACTAGGGTTGCAAATGAAGCGTCCGCTGCATCGCGTCCCGTACCAATTCTGACAAAACCATTCACAGGGGCTAATTTGGTAGCATCGAATAAATACCAACGCCCGTCTAAATAAGCTTCAAAAAAGCCGTGAAAATCCGGTGGCTGCAATTCGGGTGCATAACCTGCTACATAACGTGCTGGAATACCTAAAGCGCGGCAAAAACTAATGCTTAAATGAGCAAAATCCCGACAAACACCCGCGCGTTGCACCAAGACATCCACTGCTGTTGAGAAGGCATCTGTACTACCCGACACATAATCAATATTGTGATACACCCAATCGCGCACTGCTTCGACTCGCGTATAACCCATTGGCAAATTGCCAAATTCTTTATACGCAAAACCTGCTAAACGATCAGACTCACAATAACGACTGGGGTTCAAATACGGCAAGATCTCCACCGGCAATGCACCGTAATTAACCTCATCCAATTGTGGGGGTTGTTGGTCAACTATCGGCATTAATTGTACGGTGGCGTTATAACTCACACTCAATGCGCAGGGTTGTGCCTGAAACCGCACTAAACGGCTACCGTAGTTATCAACCTGCAACCATTCCACCGGAATATAAGGATTTAGTACTAATGCTTCCTGTTGTACGGTTTGATAATCCGTATGAGCGGGCACAATACTAAACATAAAACTCGTAGGGGTGGTCACATTATAATCTAATTGACAAGCGACATTGACTACCGTATTCACAGGCAAACTCCGTTTGATTCACTATTTTGTTTGGGCTTTCTCCCATGCATCTTTTAAGCCAATAATTTGGTTAAATACCGGCTTATTCGGCTGAGAGTATTTAGAGTCTAGAATAAAGTAGCCTTCGCGCTCGAACTGATAACGGTCATCTAAACTAGCATTTTTTAAACCGATTTCACCTTTACAGCCTTGTAAGATCTGCAAGCTATTCGGGTTAATCGACTCAAGAAAGTTTTTACCACCTGCATCCGGTGCAGCGTCGGTAAATAAACGGTCGAATAAACGCACTTCGCACTCTATATTTTCACGCGCTGATACCCAGTGAATTACGCCTTTCGGTTTCACACCATCCGCTGGATCTGCGCCGTGAGTGCCTTCGATGTAACTGGCTTTGATTTCAATAATAGTGCCAGTTGCATCTTTAACCACTTCATCGGCTTGGATGACATAAGCATTACGCAAGCGCACACGCTTACCTAATACCAAACGTTTGTATTGTTTATTGGCTTCTTCACGGAAATCGGCTTGGTCAATGTAAATTTCCCGCGTAAACGGCAATTCACGCGCCCCCATTTCTGCACGCAAGGGATGCACAGGTGCGCTCATCATTTCGGTTTTATCTTCAGGATAATTCGTTAAAGTGACTTTCAACGGATGCAAGACACACATAGCGCGTGGGCTGTTTTCGTTTAAGTCTTCCCGAATCGCAAATTCCAACATGGAAATATCCACGATGCCGTCAACCTTCGTGACGCCTGCCATTTCACAAAAAGCCCGTAACGCTTTCGGCGTAATGCCACGGCGACGCATACCCGCGATGGTCGGCATACGCGGGTCATCCCAACCGTCCACATGTTTTTCATCCACCAACTGTTTTAAGCGCCGCTTACTGGTAATGGTGTAATTGACATTTAAGCGTGAAAATTCATATTGATGCGGTTGCGCTTGTACCGGCAAATTGGCAATAAACCACTCGTATAATGGACGGTGATCTTCAAATTCTAAGGTACAAATAGAGTGCGTTACGCCCTCCAATGCGTCACTTTGCCCGTGTGCATAATCGTAAGAAGGGTAAATACACCATTTATCACCCGTTTGATGATGCGTGGCTTTTTTAATGCGATATAACACCGGATCGCGTAGATTAATATTCGAGGCAGCCATATCAATTTTCGCCCGCAAGGTACGGCTACCATCCGCAAACTCACCCGCGCGCATACGCTCAAATAAATCTAAATTTTCAGCAATTGAACGGCTACGATACGGGCTTTCTTTACCCGCTTCCGTTAATGTGCCGCGATATTCGCGCATTTGTTCGGCATTTAAATCACAAACAAAGGCTTTATCCTGCTGAATTAAATACACTGCCCACGCGTATAGCTGATCGAAATAATCCGAAGCATAACGTACCGCACCGTCCCAGTTATAACCTAGCCACTGTACATCTTGCTTAATGGATTCGACGTATTCTTCATCTTCTTTAACCGGATTAGTGTCGTCCATCCGCAGATTACAAGTGCCGCCGTAACGCTGCGCTAAACCAAAATTCAACCAAATGGACTTGGCATGACCAATATGCAGATAGCCATTCGGTTCAGGCGGAAAACGGGTTTTGATGCTGCTAACTTTGCCGTTACTTAAATCATCTTCGACAATGCGCTCAATAAAATTCAGGGGTCTGCCAATGTCGCTCATACTCGCTACTTTCTTGTGTGTTATTTCCAAGCGGGAATTAGACTATCTAGCGGGGGGGTTGTCCAGTTTTAAACCCGAGACACGGCGGAAATCACGCTTACCTGCCGCTAAAGCGGGTAAGCGCTTGCCTTAAAGCATTTAAAAATCGGCTTGTTCGGCTTCTTGTATAGACAAACTAATATGCTTGCCTAATTCCTCTTTATAACCTTGCCAATCTTTAAAATCGGCGAGCTTCGCTTCAACTTGCGGCTTCATTTCATGCGCTGCCATAGACTCGCGCAAATCCTTAACCGAGTTATACACCTTGCTTAAATAATCCCGATAATAGCCAATCGTGTTTTTAGAACCCAAGCCACCATGCCCCGGAATTACCTTGTCTATATCCAAGGTTAAGGCATGCTCGGCGGCTTTAATACTACCGACAAAACTGCCGTCATCCATACGGACAATGCGCTTATTATTAATATTGTCACCGGTGAATAACACTTTTTCGCCCAGCACTTCATACATCACATCCGTAGCAGAATGCGCCTTGCCTTCAATGATATGGGCTTTTAACTTTAAATCGCCGACTGCAATTTCCTGCCCATGACTCAACGCTTCGCTCGGAATAATCGCTTCTGTGCCCTTGGTCGCATCGCCGGTCAACGTATCCATATTTTCGAGCCAAGTTTGCGCCGCGCCATTTTTCGCTTCCTCAATCATAGTGGGATGCGCATAAAACTTTACGTCGGGATTCGCTTCTTTAAAGGCCTGATTAGCCAACCAATGATCGCCATGCACATGCGTCGTAAACACTTTGTTAATCGGTTTATCGCTAATTTTACGAATATGCGCCAATACCGCACGCCCAATCGCCGCACTTGAACCCGGATCAATCACTGCTATTTCTTTATCAGTAATAATAAAGCCCGGATTATTCATAAAGCCTTGATTATCTTTATTCGGATAACCAATAGGCCCTTGAATCATATACACATGCTCACTCACTGCTTGCGGCTTGAAGTCCTTTAACAACGCCTGATGGATCGATTTATCGTCTGCCATACTCCCCTGCGAACTGACTAAACCTAAAGCAAATAATACGGCACTACTCATTAGTTTAAACATACAACGCTCTCCTCTCTTGCGGTTTTCGGTATACTCTCGTCCTCCTTTGGAATAATAGCCCCAATCATTATATGCACACAATCGAATATAAAATTCTCGACCCGCGCATTGGTCATGAATTTCCGCTACCCGCCTACGCCACTAGCGGTTCAGCCGGTATGGATTTACGCGCTTGTTTAGATCAAGCCATTGAACTCGCCCCCGGTGATACCTGCTTAATTCCCACGGGCTTAGCCATTCATATTGGCGACCCTAATCTGGCGGCTGTCATTTTGCCACGCTCCGGTTTAGGGCATAAACACGGTATTGTGTTAGGCAATCTAGTCGGCTTAATTGACTCGGATTACCAAGGGCAACTTATGATCTCGGTTTGGAACCGTGGGCAAAGTGCTTTTACCATTCAACCCGGCGAACGCATCGCCCAACTGGTATTTGTGCCAGTCGTGCAGGTACAACTTCAGCCTGTTAACGATTTCCAGCAAACTCAACGTGGCGAAGGTGGCTTTGGTCACTCAGGGCGACATTAATTTTTTGAGCAATAGCACAATAGTGAACGACCTATTCCCGGTTAGTTTGGAGCAGAGCCTGTGTCGCAGGGATGCGGCGCTGGAGCGTACAGGGATGTATTCACAGCGTCTCTGCAAAAACTATTCGGGAATCAGGTCAATCTAAAATGTAATTATTGGACAGGCAGAATATGAGCAAAAAAAACGACCCCATTAGTCAAAACGACAATGATGAACAATTCTGGGATTTAACCGACCAATTCATTGGCTTAGCCAATCAATTAGGGCAAGATGAAGTGGATTTAGGCAAAATTGGCGCGGCTATGTTATACGCAGCCAGTCGCTTTAATGTATTTGCAGTGGCAGTTTCATCCGTGGATAAAGAACAATATGCCCAAGATATGGATGAGGTCATGGAATACCTCACCAAGCAATTTCGGCACATGCTTGGCGGCAATTTGCGCGACTTCCGCGATAACTACAAAACTTATATTCAAGCTCCAGACGAAGCAGATAAAGCGGGGAATTAATTCCCCACTGATTGCAAAACAGCAGCTAGCGCTTGTACTAATAGGGCTGACATTGCTTGAATTTCGGCGCGACTTACATTTAAAGCAGGCATAAAACGTAAAGTATGCGGGCGTGGTGCATTAATAAGTAAACCCAAAACTAAGCTATGTTGCACAATGGCATGGGCATCTAACACCCCTGTGTCCAATGCCAACAATAACCCTTGCCCACGTACTTCGCCTAAACCAAACTGCGCAGATAAAGTCTGTAGGGTCTGCCGTAAATAGACGCCATTGACTTGCACTTGCGGAAGAAATGCGGGCTTTAATATCTCGCTGAGCACAGCTGACGCCACCGCAGTCATTAGGGGATTACCGTTATACGTGCCACCTTGATCGCCCGCTTGAAATACACAACAATGCTGTTTAGCTAATAGTGCGGAAATTGGCACGCCGCCACCTAAGCCTTTACCCAGCGTCATAATATCCGGCTCAATGCCATACGCTTGATAAGCAAACAGATTTCCTATACGCCCTACTCCCGTTTGCACTTCATCCACGATTAATAACAGTTGATGCTGATCTGCTAATTGGCGTAATTGCTGCACAAACTCAAGTTGCGCAGCAATCACACCGGCTTCACCTTGTATCAGTTCCAGCATAATCGCTACGGTTTGTGTATCAATCGCCTGTTCTACGGCAGCGGTGTTATTATAAGCGACCTTAGTAAATCCAGGCGTTTTCGGTTCAAATAAAGACTCGAAAGCGGCTTTGCCACTGGCGGCCATAGTGGTTAAGGTACGCCCGTGAAAGCCGTTATGAAACGTAATAATTTTATAAGCACCGTGTTTCTTAACCGCTCCCCATTTACGCGCTAATTTAATCGCGCCCTCATTTGCCTCTGCGCCACTGTTGGCGAAAAATACTTGGTCAAACACGGAATTCTGCGTCAGTAGATCCGCACAGGTCAGCATCGGCTGGTTATAAAACGCTGGGCTGGGATTCAGCAATTGCTTAGCTTGTGTACATAAGGCTTGGCTAATCGCGCTTGGGCAATGCCCCAAGGTATTCACTGCCCAGCCTTGTATAAAATCTAAATAACGCTTGCCGTGGTTGTCCCACAAATACGCACCTTGCCCTTGTGTAAAAATAAGTTCCGGGCGTGGAATTACCGGCATAATACTCGTAACCGACGATTGCATAGTTGCTTTCCTTTAGGCAAAAAAAAAAGCCACAAGCGTGAGCCTGTGGCTTTGGAAGTCGACCCAAGAGCGGGTCACAAAACTTATGAATTAATCCGCAAGATCCTCCCTTTCACCCACAGGCATGACTCTTGCACGACGTCGCAAGGTCATAGCTTGAAGTTGAAAGTTGAGAAACTGGTTATTCATGTGAATTAGTATGAAACCTTTGCTCACAGATAGCAATGCTCTTAGCCCCACATCCCTATATAATTCACCACCCTCTAACTGTCTAAATACCCCTATGTTGAATGATCTAGTACTGGCTGCCATAGCCTTTGCTACCTCTACCCTAACCGCTATTATGGGTTTAGGTGGTGGCATGATTTTAATTGCGCTCATGCCCGGTCTAATCGCACCCGCCGCGATTGTGCCGGTGCATGCAGCAACTCAACTAGTATCCAATAGCAGTCGCACCTTATTTGGTTGGCATGCTATTCGATGGGAATTTGTGCCTAGTTTCTTAGTCGGTTCACTCATAGGCGGCTTTATCACCGCACAAATTGCCAATTCCATTAACACGCACTACTTGCCCTTGATGATCGCAGCTTACATCTTGTGGAATGTGTGGGGCGGCGGCATTCAGTTTAAAACCAATCCCAAGGGCGAATTTTTTACCATTGGCTTATTGCAAACCGGCTTAGGTATGTTAGTCGGTGCAACTGGACCAATGGGGCAATCTACATTGGTACGTAAAGGCTTAAGCCGTGATCAAAACGTTACAACATCTGCTTTATTTGTCGGTATTAGCCATTTACTCAAAATAATCTTTTTTGGGTTTATTGGCTTTTCTTTCATGCAATATTGGCAGGTAATGCTAAGCATGAGCCTTGCAGTCATTGCCGGTTCTTGGGTTGGCACTCGCTTAAGGCATTTAATTCCCGAAGCTGATTTCAAAAAATGGTTAAAATGGCTATTAACTTTCTTGGCAGTCAGAATGATTTATAGTGTTTTTTTCTAGCACTTGACCCCTATAAACCACAGTAATACAAACAGGCGCAGCTAACCAATTAATTACAAGCTGCCTGCCATTATTCTGCTGAACCAAACTGTTATTGCATTAACTGCAAATAAGATACTCCTATTTTATCAAAGTGGAAGTATTTCAGTTGTAGATGTGTAAAAGTGGCTTGAAATGACTAAACAACCTCTATAAATAAAAACCGTTTAAATCACTAAGGCTTAAATCACTTGAATAATTGGAAAGTTTTTTTCGCAGGTGCGCTGTATGGTGTAATCATGCGAGTATTATTTGGACTAATGGAGCACTACCATTTTTACATTAATAGCAATGCCAATGGAGCCATGCTCTTTGTTTTTGCCTTTTTAGTACCCTGCTTAATTGGTTTTTATACAGTTTATCAAAATAAGGATAAGCAATCATCGTGGTTAACTGTGTTATTTGCTCCTTGGATTCCAACACTATTATTTACGCTGGGCACTGCCGTTATTTTAATTGAGGGCAGTATTTGCATTGCTATGGCCTTGCCACTATTTTTCTTGGCATCATCTATTGGTGGGATTATTGCGTTTTTCGTATTAAGGTATATAACGTTTAAGCCTAGCACTATGCATTCACTGCTACTTTTACCTTTAGTATTAGCGCCTTTAGAAATGCAACTCCCCTTGCCGCAAACTATTGCCGAAAGTACTAAAACTATTTGGATAGCTGCACCCCCTGCACGGGTTTGGCAAAATATTAATAATATTAGTAATATCAAACCCGAGGAAATAGGTAAATCAATAGCTTATCAAATCGGTGTGCCCTATCCGCTTGAAGGTATTACTACTATCCAACCTGATGGCTCACGTGTTCGCAAATCACGCTGGCAAAAAGATGTTAGTTTTAATGAAAGAATTACGCAATGGAATGAAAACAGCTATTTAAAATGGGTTTATGAATTTAAGCCCGATTCATTCCCGAAAGGCGCTTTAGATGATCATGTGATAATTGGTGGTAAATACTTTGACTTATTAGATACCAGTTACCAATTAACACCTGAAAATAATGGCACACGTTTAATCGTAACCACTCATTTCAGAGTCAGTACTAATTTTAATTGGTATGCCAAGCATGTAGGACAAGTACTTTTAGATACCGCATCCGATTCGATTTTAAAACTCTATAAAAATCGTAGTGAAATGAATAATAAGCTTTAGTAGGTTTATTCTGGTCAAATAATTTAGGACACAAGGGGGCAATAGCAATGTCTCCTTGTTGCTAAAAACTGCTGATTAGGGAAATTGTCGTGTACAGCACTGGTTAAGTTTAACGCCACTGCTCTAAAAGCAAACTAGTTATTCGTTTTATTAGCTTTTTTTCCGTGCAGTATTGGCAAGCCATACTAAATTTCGCTAACATTGCGCCACCTTCCCTTCGCTGCTGATTGAAGGAATTGATTGCGATGACCTCAAAAACTCATCGCACATAGCTATTCCAAATAAGAAGCAGTTGTTATGAGCACTCCCTCACTCTCTCGCTTACAAAAAGCCTTTTTAAAAAACGGTATCCAGCTAGCACGTTCCGGTGATGTGGTACAAGTCCGCAATGAAGCGGCACAAGCCAGCATTTTATTGCCAGCGAGTTTGCCACTGGAAGAAAAGGCAGTTAGCCAACTATTAAACTTTGCCAGTGTACATAGTCCAGACTCACATCATTCTGTATGTAAAGCTTGTGCAACTCCGGATTTTCACCCCGGCTCTATTGCGCCAGTAGGTACGATAGTGGCGACACCACACGATTTTGTAATTCCTGCCGCGATTGGTACGGATATTAATTGTGGTATGCGTTTGCTCACCTTGGGGCTAAGCGCGCAACAAGCCGAAGCGCAACGTGAACGCATTACGCAAGCGTTGACGCATGTCTTATTGCAAAACGGGCGTAATATTCCGGTACACAGCAAAGCATTTGAGGCGTTATTGACACAAAACCCTCACGCCTTTTTCGCAGAAAATCGTTTTGACGCTGGCTTATGGCATAGTGTCAATCAAAGCCGTTTACTGCATGAACTCGACCAGTGTATTGGTTTGCATCAACTCAAAAACGCTCAAGCCAAACACTTACCTGATGCGTATTTGGCTAAATCCAATACGATTTATCGTGATCCCTGTTTGGGTACAGTGGGCAGCGGTAATCACTTTGTGGAATTACAGCAAGTAATTGAAATTTTAGACAGTAAAGCCGCTTATCATGCTGGGATTAAACAGGGTGATTTAGTTGCCATGATTCATTCGGGCAGTCGTGATTTAGGCTTTTATGTTGGGCGGCAATGGATGGATAAAGCTAAAGCTGCGTGGGGCATAGGTTTAAAACAGCCAACACATGAACTGTATGGTTTAACAGGTGCATTAGCGGATGAGTACCTGCAAGCTATAAGCGCGGCGGCGCGGTATGCGTGGTTGAATCGTGTGGTATTGGCGGAAATGTTACGCGAACAATTCAACCTATTGGGTTTATTGGGCAATAGTCAATTAGTCGTCGATGTGCCACATAATGTGGTGTTGCAGGAAAATGGTTTAAACATTCATCGCAAAGGCGCAACATCTGCGCATGCCGAGCAATTAGCTTTGATTCCGGGTTCGATGGGTGATTATTCTTATCTTGTCAAAGGTTTGGGTAATGCTGATTGGTTACATAGTTGCAGTCATGGCGCGGGACGTAGTGTGCGTCGTCAAGCTATGCGTGCTAGCAAAACTTTGACCACTAGCACCGAATGGCATTGCGTCATGTTGAAAGAAGAACGTCGCATTGAAGAAGCACCTAGTGCTTATAAACCGATTGGTGCAGTGATTGAATCACAAGAACAAGCTGGTTTAATTCAAGTAGTAGCGAAGTTCAAACCGTGGTTGACGTTTAAAGCTTAGAACTAAAAGGCAGTGTTTAAGCTGCCTTTATTTTATACAGACAATGCTGACTTAATGGGTGATGGACAGCCAAATCAGGGTGTGCAAAATCATATTGGTACTGCATCCCTAATCGTTGCATAACAGCTTGCGAACGTTGATTTACTACAGCAGTAAAGGCAATAATTTCTGCTAAGTTTATTTGCTCAAATCCAAAGGCTATCACAGCACTGGCGGCTTCTGTTGCATAACCTTTACCCCAATATTGGGTAGCAAATCGCCATGCCACTTCTATACTAGGCTCTATCGTGAAATCAGTAGTAGGTCCATATAGTCCAGTAAAGCCAATAAATTCATTCGATTGTTTTAACACAACTGCCCAAATGCCCCAATCTTGTTGAGTAATTAAGCTACGCAAACGTTCTGCCAAGGCATCACTTTCAGTCGTACTTAGACATGCAGGAAAATAGCGCATTACGCGTGGATCAGCATTCAAGCGGGCAAAGGCGGAATAGTCTTCGTCACACCAATTGCGCAAAATAAGTCTATTTGTTTCAATCATATATTGAGATAAGCCGTTTGTTTTACAAAATCCAACATGGATAACTCGGCACTGGGACGAAGAAAGTAGCCGTTGGCGGCTGCTATAGGTAAGATTGAGAGATCATGGGGTTCTGCGAGCACCGTCCACAATGGCAAATCGAATAAGCCAGCCCAAATTTGTGTGTCAGCCCAGCTTAAGCAAATATTTAGCTCATTCCAAATCGTTAATAGATGAAAGCGATTATGTTGCATCACCCCGCAAATGCGCCATGCATCGGGTAATGCCTGTTGAATCAGCGTAGCTGCTGAACCTAAATAAACCTGTGCATCCAGTTCTTGTTCAACCCGATGCGCGTGACAATAATTAGCGTACACGCTAATTACCTCTTGTTGCCAAACAGGTTGCACCGTTATAAGCGTAGCTTTAAATAAAGGACAGGCATCCGTTAAATGAAGCGTTAAAGATTGGGGATACTATACCCACGGTAAAAAATGCCCTAATTGTTGAGCTTGAGCCAGTACTTTTTGCACATTTTCCTGATAAAACAGTTCACCGCGTAGACGTTTACCATTCTTTAAAACCGGATTACCCCACTTATCGTAAACCTGATCAGCATATAAGTGTGTAGGTAACAAACGCTCACTAATGCCACAAGCTTGATAAATTTGAGTCGTACTAATTTCCGTGGTTTCACATTGCCGATGATGCTCACTACAAACCGATGCGCCATTCGCTAAATAATAGCCGCCGTCTGACCATAAGCGCCGCTCGATAATGTGGTGCGCATCGACTGCGGGAAAATTGCAAAAAATACAACGTTGACGATCGCGGGCAAATACCGCTTGCTTAAATTCATCTCGACTTAATAATTTTGCCATAGATTTAGCCATTTAGCGCTGGTATCTGTGCCCGTAAAAAGTCTATAAAACAACATGCTTTAGCAGGGTTAATCAGTAGCAGTCAAAGCATAAGCAACATAGAAAGATTCAACGTTTCGGTCGCGCGTCGAAAACTCAACGTTTTGCCTACTTCCACAAATAATGCTATGTCATTTAGCCATTCCACGCCGATTATCCCATTTATGCAGCAATGATTTGCATTTTAACTGATTTATTTCAACCAGAGTTTAGTCAATACTATCTTCAAACACATTTTTGGAAATAATGAATATGAACCAGTTATTTGCACCCACCGCTATGGGTTTCTATCAGCTAAGCAACCGTTTGGTTATGGCACCGATGACCCGTTCACGAGCTGCTTATGATGGTAGTCCAACCGATATGATGACCAAATACTATGCACAACGCGCTAGTATTGGTTTGATTATTAGCGAGGGAACACAACCCTCTGATGAGGGTCAAGGCTATTTAAGCACGCCGGGTATTTATACCGATGCGCATATTGCCGCGTGGAAAAAAATTAGTGACGCCGTGCATGCCAAAGGGTCACACTTGTTTATTCAATTAATGCACGCGGGGCGTATGTCGCATCCTGATAATACACCGCATCATCATCAAGCACTTGCCCCTTCTGCCATTGCGCCTAATGCTCCCATGTTTACACCCACAGGCATGCAAGAAATTCCCACCCCGCGCGCTATGAGTTTGGATGATATACAACAAACCATTGCTGATTTTCGACATGCAGCACGTTTTGCAATAGAGGCAGGCGCGGATGGTGTCGAAATTCATGGGGCAAATGCTTATCTCATTCAACAATTTCTAGCGCCAAGTGCCAATACTCGTACCGATCAATACGGTGGCTCAATTGAAAATCGGGCATTGTTTGCGATTGAGGTAGCCAGCGCGATTGCTGATGAAATTGGCGCTGATAAGACAGGTATACGCCTTTCACCTCAAACTAAATTATGGGGCATTGATGAAGGTGCTGATAGCGTCGAGCTCTATCACTACTTGGTCAAAGAACTTAATAAATTAAAACTGGGCTATTTGCATATTTTGCACCAAGGTAACGAGCAATTAGTCACCGATTTACGCAAAATTTGGCAAAGCACTTTTATTCTAAATCGCCCTAGTAGACCACGGGAGCAAATTGGTAGCGATATTGCGTCTGGTTTGGCTGATTTGGAAGCCTACGGGCAAATGGTATTGGCGAATCCTGATTTTGTAGAACGCCTGAAACTCAATGCGCCCCTAAACGTAGCAGATCGTAATACGTTCTTTGGCGGCAATGCTCAGGGTTATATTGATTACCCGTTTCTGACCTAAAATAAACGCAAATTGAGCAAGACTTATCTACCAACCAGTGGCTTAGCACGGTTGGTAGTAAGTTATCGGCTTTTATCGCAAAACATGCTTAACAAGTAATGTGATATTAAGCCGCCGAAGCCAAGTTTAAACCTTTACGTTTAACACGCACGCCGTGTTGAAATAAATCATTATCAGGGTTTGCATTAACATTAGGCATAGAACGCGGTTTACGATAGCGTTGATAATAACGTTCATCTAATGCTTCTTGTTCTGAGCGTACCATAATAAAACCGACCAAGTTTTGTTTAATACGGCGCAATTGTTCAATCGCTTTTAAAGTACGTTTGCGGTGCATACGATTTTCATCGGTCACTAATACCGTAGCTTCTGCTAACGAAGCAATATATAAGGTTTCTGCAAAACCCGTAACCGGCGGCGCGTCAATAATGACCGAATCAAAATGTTGTTCTGCTAATTTCAACATACGTGCCATTGCCTCACTGGATAACATGCGCACAGGATCAACCGCTAAATTTCCCGCCGTAATCACATATAATCCTTTAGCTTCACGCACGGCTTGCGTGACTTGCGTAATTTCCATTTGCCCCACCAAAAAGTTGCTTAAACCTTTTTGATTACTCAACCCTAATTTGCCATGTAAGGTTGGACGGCGTAAATCTGCATCAATTAATAATACCTTCATGCCCATTTGCGCTTGGCTGAGGGCAATATTCACCGCCGTGGTGGATTTTCCTTCTGCCGGATTCACGCTAGTGACTAAGGTAACTTTTGGCACGCCCTCCGGTAATACAAAACGTAAATTCGCAGCGGTCACACGATAAGCTTCCGCCAACGATGAACCTAAATCATTAGCCGCCACGGTTGCTAATTTCCGTTCAGACATACCGTGAGCAGCCGGAATTGTCCCTAATACAGGTAAACCACTTAATTGCTGCAATTCAGCCACATTATTAATATTTTGATTAAAACTATCACGTAATAAGGCTAAAGCTGTGCCTAACATTAAACCTAATAGACTGCCTAATACTAAATTCAAAGCTTTATTAGGTTTAAAAATAGTCGTAGGTGCAACCGCAGTATCCACCACTTTAATATTACTGGTATTAGCATTTGAAGCCACATTGACTTCTTTTAAACGTTGTAATAAGCCATCATATAAATTACGGCTGGTTTCAACTTCTCGTTTTAACGCATTATATTCAATACTTTTATCACGTAGATTAACCAACTCCCCTTTATAAGCCGCTACTTCACGTTTTAAATCATCTTCCAATTTCTTGGCAGCTTTAAAATCGGCTTCTAATGATTGATGCACATTACCTTGTTCGGCACTTAATTGCCCACGCAACGCTTGAATTTGCTCTTGTAAGCGTATCATATCGGGATAAGCCGGTTTAAACAGTTGAGATTTTTCCCGGTATTCCGCTTCTAAGGTCGCTAAATTTTGCTTTAAACTCGCCACGACTGAATTATTCAAAACCTCTCGCACATTACCGCGTTGGGCTTGAATATATTGACTTTCTGCTTGAATGCGGTTGCGTTCTGCTTCCCCTAATGAGGTATACAATTCACCCAATTTACGCTCTTGCGTGGCTTGGCTATTGTTAACCTCTAAAATCCCATTTTGTTTAGCATATTCGACTAATTTAGCTTCTTGCATGGTTAAACGATCCCGCGCTTTTTCCATTTCATCTTCTAAAAAATCTTTAGCATAAGTATCCGTTTCAGTTTGTGTACTTAGATTTTGTTTAATAAAGGTATCAATCAAAGTATTAAGAATTTGTGCGGATAATACTGGGTCAGGGGATTCATAAAACACTTTTACTAAATGTGTTCTTTCAATCGGTTCCACATATAAATTCTTTAAAAATTTTGTTACATCATCTTGAGGTTGTTCAGGCGCTTGATGCACTTCTTTAGATTTAAATAAATTCAAAAACTTACTTAATAACTGTTTAATTGCCGTTACGACAGAATGCCCTAAAGTTTTGGGTGGCGGACGATCAAATAAGCGAGTTTTCAAATCCAAATCGTTAATTACTTTTTCAGCTAATTTACGACTTTTTAACTGTTCGTACTGGGTACGAAAAAAAGGATCTTGTTCGCCCATATCCGTACTAATCGGCGTAACATTGCCATAATTAACGACTTTTGCGCCTTCTTTCTCGATTTGCAAGGTCGCTGCCGCTCGATAAGTCGGCTGGATATTAAAAGTGATATAAGCGGTTAATAACACCATACCTAAAAAGGTTAAAATCACCCACCATTTATTGCGCCAGAGTTTTTGCCATACTTCCGCTAAACTAGCGCTTTGCATACGATTATCCTGCAATAATGGCAGGGCAGCGTTAAGTATTAAAGGCTCGTTATTAACGACTAATGGTAATTTAGCAGAATTGGTTATAAACATGGCTTTTCTACTTGAAAAGTTATTTGTATTAACCCGCATACTCCAAGGATGAATCTGTAAGTGCAAAATGCAAGCCAGCAATCGTTAGACTTTTTTAGACGAATGGAAAGCTAAAACGATTAAGACACAATACCCTGCCATTTATCCGCGATTACTGGTAATAAAGCTTTAATCCTTTACACAATGTCAGATAAGCGAAATCGTCTTGGATACTCAACCCTATGCGTGTTGCATTTTTTATAACAGGTTTAACCACGGGTGGGGCGGAATTAATGCTTTACCAATTAATTGCCCAGCAACCTTGTTTACAAAATAGTTTAGTGATTGGTTTAATTGGACGAGGCGAATTAGTCGCGCGCTTTCAGCAATTAGGTATAACCGTTATTTGCCTTGATTTAAAAGGCAAACATAAATTCAAAAACCTACTAGCGTTATACCAACACTTAAAACAATATAAACCGGACTTAATTTCAACGTGGTTACCGCATGCGGATGTTATAGGTTCAATTTACGCAAAATTACTCCATGTCCCGCTGATTTGGGGAGTTCATGCCACGCATATTTTGAGCAAACAGCATTCGTTTAGCAGTCGTTTATCCGCTTGGTTATGTATTCATTTATTTAAGAGTTTACCGAACGCAATTGTTTGTTGTGCGCAAAGTACACAACAAGAATGTGCGCGGATTGGTTATCCGGCGCAACGTTTAACGTTTATTGCCAATGGTTTTGATACACAACGTTTTAAGCCCGACTCAAACGCTTATCAGCAATTACGCCAACAATTAAAGCTAAGCCCTAATACGTTAATCGTGGGGCATATTGGGCGTTTTAGTACCCGTAAAAATCAGTTGGGATTTTTACAAGCTGCTAAATTAATGACCCAACAGTTAGACCATGTGCAGTTTGTCATGTTGGGTGCAGAGGTAGATAACACTACAACAGCGCTAAACCAAGCAATTGCTGAATTAGGCTTGCAAGGCGTAGTGCATTTGTTAGGTTTACAACGCAATACCGCGCCCTTTATGGCTGGCTTTGACTTATTCGTTTGTAACTCAAGCTCAGAGGCATTCCCGCTAGTCATTGGCGAAGCAATGAGTTGCGCTGTGCCTTGTGTGGCAAATGCAGTGGGCGATAATGCGTATTTGATCGCAGACACTGGTTTAACTACCCACACAAATCAAGCCGCTGAGATTGCTGAAGCGGCGTTAACTATTTTAAAGCTACCAAATGAGCAACGAGCATTATTGGGGCAAGCCGCACGCACGCGTATTACCCAAAATTTCAGCCTGCAACAGAGCAGCACGCAGTATTTAAACTTATTCCAACAAACACTGAATGCCAGTCACAAGGCTACTGTATGTCTAAGCCCTTAATTTTATTGGTCTGTACCAATGCCGATACAGCGGGTGCGCCGTTGCATGTTTGGACATTAGTGCAAGCCTTGCATACGCAGTTTAATTTTCATTGTGTATTTGGTGAACAAGGCGAGATTACACAGCGCATTGCTGCGTTAAATGTGCCCATAACCATTATTCCCTTGAAAAGCGCGATTCAACCCTTACGCGATTGGCAAGCCATGCAAGCCTTAAATCGTTTATGTCAACAAATCCAACCTAGACTTATACATGCGCATAGCGCGAAAGCGGGTATGGTGGCGCGTTTGGTAGCGCGTTGGCGTCAATTGCCGTGTATTTATACAGTACATGGTTGGGGGTTTGGTTTAGGTCGCCCACGTATGCAAAGCCTGATTCTACACAGTGTGGAATGGATATTGGCACGGATTGCCCCCGCTTATTTTGTGTACGTGTCGCACGCAGACGCTAAACAAGCGCAGCGCAGCTTACAAATCGCCGCTGATAAAGGGCAAGTGATTCATAATGGTATGGCAGACCATGGCATACGCGCTGAGGTAGCAGAGCATAATACCCCACTAATGGTGGCACGCGTTGCTTATCAAAAAGATCACACGACCTTGGTACAAGCCTTTGCTCAATCTAGTTATCAGCAGTTAACCTTAATTGGTGAAGGTACAAATAGTCCAGAATTTCAACAGCAACTCAGGCAATGGGCAACCGACAAACATCATGCAATTCAAGCATTAGGCATACAAACCAATGTGCCGAAGTATTTTAGGCAAGCCGGTTGTTTGGTATTAACTACACATTATGAAGGCTTACCCTTGGCGATTATTGAAGCAATGTGTGCAGGCTTGCCCATTCTGGCAAGCGATGTGGGTGGCGTGAATGAATTAGTAGAAGAGGGAGTTAATGGCTATTTGCTACCGCCCAAAGACCCGGCTTACTTACAAGCCAAGTTAGAGCAATTACAAGACCCGCAAGTACGCCAGCGTTTAGGGCAAGCCAGCCGAGCGCGTTATTGCCAACGCTTTAGCCTAGAACAAATGCTGCACCAATTATCCACGTTGTATCAACGTTATCTGCACATCCCTAACGCCTAATGCTTGGTAAATACCCTAAAAATAGAGCTAAAATTATGACGCGTATACTGTTAATACTGGGTTTGTGTTTAGGTTTCAGTACCACCCTGTTAGCACAAGAAAAAACGATTGGCGTGTTTGTCGCGTTGGCAGATAACCAACATCAGGGCATTATTCCCGTGCCTAAAACGATTGGCAATGGCAATGACCCGGAACGTAATTTGTATTGGGGAACGGCAGAAGGCATTAAAGGTGTGTTTGACAAGAGTCGGGTTTGGCGATTAGTTGAGCAACAAGATACTGCCAATGGAGTTGTGTTACGTACCCGTACCTATCAGCATAAAACCTACCCAGCAAAACTGATTGCCAAAGCCTATCAAGGCGCAGCAATTCAACAAGCTACCCAAGATTTTGAACAGGCATTACGTGAGCATCAATACGATTTAGCGATTTATGTGGGGCACAATGGCTTAATGGATTTCCGCTTAGCCATCCCTGCTGCACCTACTGATACCAGTAAACCCAGCGATGCAATGGTCTTGGCTTGTAAAAGCGAAGCTTATTTTAAACCACGCCTGCAAGCATTAGGCGCAAACCCGCTATTACTTACCACCCAATTTATGTATCCCGGTGCATTTATTGTCGAAGCAGCCACTGAAAGTTGGTTAAAAGACCAAAACCGTGCCTTAATTCGCGCCAGTGCTGGCAAAGCCTATGCACGCAATCAAAAACTGAGTGTAAAAGCAGGTACGGGTATTTTTGCCGATTTAGGTGAATAGTGCGGCTGTGACTACAACCGCATGCTATAACGATTGTTCAGATTACTTAAGCAAGATCCGCGTTAATTTGCGCAATAACCGCTTGTGGCTCAGCCGCTTGTGTAATGGGTCGCCCAACCACCACGTAACTTACGCCTGCTTGTTTGGCTTGCCGAGGAGTCATTACCCGCGATTGATCGCCTTTGTCACTACCTTCTGGGCGAATACCGGGGGTAACTAATAAGAATTCGTCGCCTAATTGTGCACGTAGCAAAGCGGCTTCTTGTGCCGAGCATACTACGCCATCTAACCCGCTATCTTGTGCCAATTTTGCAAGATATTGCACTTGCTCAAACGGCTCAAGCTGAATACCTGTGCTGGCTAATTGTGCTTTATCCATCGACGTTAACACGGTTACCGCAATTAATTTGGGTGGATTTGGCAAGTCCGCCAAGGCGGCTTTTGCCGCTTGCATCATCGTTACGCCACCAGATGCATGCACATTAAGCATCCACACGCCTAATTGTGCGGCAGCTTTACAAGCAGACGCCACCGTATTCGGAATATCGTGGAATTTTAAGTCCAAAAAGACAGCAAAGCCGCGCTGTACCAAATGTCGTACAAATTCAGGTCCAGCCGCAACAAATAATTCAAAACCGACTTTTAATTTACACTGGCTAGGTTGCAAGTCTTTGACAAACGTTAAGGCTTGCTCAGCCGTGGCAAAATCAAGCGCAATAATCAGGCGACTGGACATTTATTTTTTCCTTCACAATTACACAGCAGAGACAGTATCCCAACGATGGCAAGCCGGACACCGCCACAAATAGTCCTGCATTTTATACCCACAATGCGTACATTGAAATTCAGGTTGGCTTTTTGCCAGTCGATGCAGACCCATCTGTAAATCTGCAATATCGCAAACCTGAGCCTGTTGCCAATGATTTGCCAAAATATCCGACGAATACGCCGCAGTGTTCAGCGTCATTTGCCCTTTTTGTAAATGCTCCGTAACTAGCGGTTGAATCGTAGGCACTTGCCCAACCAACTGCGCCAACTGCAATAAATACATAAACACGCGGGGCTCACGGTTTTGCTGATATAAAGCTTGGGTAAATTCAAATAAAGCTTGGCGTTGCGTTAATTCTGGGTATTGATTTAATAATTGTTTGAATAACATACCCAATAAACGCGAATCTTGACGAATCGCTTGTTCGTATAAAGCTAAAGCGGTCTCGGTCTGCCCTTGGCTATAAGCTAAATCGGCTTTTAATACTTTAACGCGTGACGATTGCGGATAAATCTTTTCAGCAGCTTTTAAATTAGCATCCGCTTCAAATAAGTTGTTATTATTTAAAGCTTGAGTAGCCAATTCACAATAATAATGCGCAATTAAACGGCTATGATCGGTTTGCCCTTGTTGTTGTACACATTGGGTAATCTCAATGGCTTTATCCCATTCGTGTAATTTTTCATAAATTTCGCGTAAGGGTTCGCAGGCTGCAATTTGTTTAGGGTCGTCTTTGAGAATTTCGGTAAATACACTTTCCGCACGGTCTAATAAACCCGCAGCAAAAAAATCTTCACCCAACGCTAACATAGCATTCACACGCTGCGCTTTGCTAATTGTTGGACGTGCAATTAAATTTTGATGCACACGTAAAGCACGATTCACTTCGCCGCGATTGCGAAACGAATTGCCTAATAATAAAAACGTGTTGGCTGTCTGTTCATCGACATCCGGATATTTTAAAAAAACGTCTAAGGCTTTGTCCGGCTCTTCGTTTAATAAGTAATTGATACCTTGCACAAAACGTTCATTCACGCTACTTGGTTGCTCTGACGCCTGCTTAGTTTTGCTTGGCTTAGTCGCGGCGCGCCAACCTGAATAAAAGGCTAGCGGTAATAATAGAAATAATATTTCTAGCATATGAACCCCAGTAAAAAGGGAGGTTAACCCTCCCTTTCTTAATCTTATTATAATAACTGAGCAAACGTTTAATCTTGAATGGGATGGGTAGCCCGTGATTCATTAACGCGTTCGCGCAGTTCTTTCCCCGGTTTAAAATGCGGTACATGCTTCGGTGGTAAGGCCACTTGATCGCCAGTTTTGGGATTACGCCCTTTGCGTGCAGCACGATGATGCAACGAAAAGCTACCAAACCCACGAATTTCAATACGCCCACCATCTGACAGTGTTTCGCTCATCTTGTCCAATAACATCTTGACAGAGAGTTCAACATCCCGACTGCTTAAATGACTTTGTTTCCGGGATAAGATATCAATGATTTCAGATTTGGTCATCCTTTACACTCCTGAAGATGCAACAGGTATTTAAAAGAACAAGGGAAGCCGAAACTTCCCCTGTCTGGCGTTTTTAATTGAGAAACGCTTATTCGCCCATTTGCTCTTTGAAGATGTCACCTAATGAAGTAGATGCACCGTTTGAGCGACCGGTGTACTCACGCATAACACGTGCTTCATCATCATCGTCTTTCGCTTTGATCGACAAGTTGATAGAGCGAGTTTTGCGGTCAACACCCATGAATTTAGCTTCAATGGCATCGCCTTCTTTTAACAGACTACGCGCATCTTCAACGCGGTCGCGTGATAATTCAGAAGCGCGTAAGATACCTTCGATACCATCGCCTAAATCAATTTTGGCTGATTTCGCAGTTACTTCAACCACAGTCCCTTTAACGACGCTGCCTTTACTATGTGAAGCAACAAAGTTAGAGAACGGATCTTGTTCTAACTGTTTAATACCTAAAGAGATACGTTCACGCTCTGGATCAACCGCTAATACGACTGCGTCAACTTCATCACCTTTCTTATAAGAACGAACGGCTTCTTCGCCCGGTACATTCCAAGAAATATCTGACAAATGAACTAAGCCATCAATACCGCCATCTAAGCCGATAAAGATACCGAAGTCAGTAATAGATTTGATTTTGCCAGAAACGCGGTCGCCTTTGTTATGCGAATTCGCGAACTCATCCCATGGGTTAGGCTGACATTGTTTCATGCCTAATGAGATACGACGGCGATCTGCATCAATGTCGAGGATCATAACTTCAACTTCATCCCCTAAGGTAACAACCTTAGCTGGATTAACGTTTTTGTTAGTCCAATCCATTTCAGAAACGTGTACTAAACCTTCAACGCCATCTTCGATTTCCACAAAGCAGCCGTAATCCGTTAAGTTGCTTACTTTACCGAAAATACGAGTGCCCGCTGGGTAACGACGTACCAGATCTTGCCACGGGTCTTCACCCAATTGTTTCAAGCCCAGAGATACGCGGTTTTTATCGCGGTCGAATTTAAGTACCTTAACTTCGATTTCATCACCGATGCTAACCACTTCAGACGGATGTTTAACCCGTTTCCAAGCCATATCAGTAATGTGTAACAAGCCGTCAATGCCGCCCAGATCCAAGAACGCACCGTAGTCAGTGAGGTTTTTAACCACACCTTTAACCACTTGACCTTCTTGCAGATTTTCCATGAGCGCTTCACGTTCTGCACTGTATTCTTCTTCAACCACAGCGCGACGAGAAACCACAACGTTATTACGTTTTTGGTCTAATTTAATCAGTTTGAACTCAAGTTCTTTATTTTCTAAGTACGCAGTATCACGCACTGGACGTACATCGACTAAAGAACCCGGTAAGAAAGCGCGGATGTCACTGAGTTCAACCACGAAGCCGCCTTTCACTTTACCTGTAATAATACCGGTTACGATTTCGTCGTTATTGAAGGCTTCTTCTAAAATTTCCCATGCACGTAAGCGACGTGCTTTTTCACGTGATAAACGAGTTTCACCGAAACCGTCTTCTACGGTATCCAGCGCCACTTCAACTAAATCACCGACGCGTACAGTGATTTCACCACGTTCATTTTTGAATTGCTCGGCAGGAATAACGCCTTCCGATTTCAAACCAGCACTTACAATAACGAAATCAGGGCGCACTTCTAGAACTGTTGCGTTTAACAGAGCGCCCGGTTGCATTTGGGTATAAGACAGGCTCTCTTCAAACAGTTCGGCAAAACTTTCAGTCATGTAAAATAATACCTATTAAATAATCAAATTTATCGTTTCGCGTCCTGCGATAACGGGTAAAACGCAAAAAGCCCAGACATCCTTGTCAGGGCTACCTGAATTTAGGTATTCAATTCAAATGCTTGCTTGAATGTGTTGCCAGACTTCGTTAAAGACACCCTCTTGGTCTAAGAAGCTAGTATCAATCAGGATAGCATCGGTTGCAGGCTTAAGTGGCGCAACAGGACGATTACTATCACGTTCATCGCGGGCATTTATGTCTTGAATAAGGTCGCAGATGTTAGCACTAAGCCCTTGTTCATTCAATTGTTTCAAACGGCGTTCTGCACGAATTTCTGCGCTGGCGGTTAGATAGAATTTATGCGCGGAATCAGGAAATACCACTGTTCCCATATCGCGTCCGTCTGCAATTAAACCGGGCGCTTGTTGAAATTGCCGTTGCAAGGCTAATAAAGTAGCGCGCACGCTGGGTAAAGCCGCAATCTGGGAGGTTGCGCTGGCGCAAGCTTCATTACGAATAGCTGCGCTTACATCTTGTCCATTTAAAATTGCATGCTCGTCTTTAAACTCAATTTTTAATGATTTAATTAATTCAGTTAACGCAGTTTCATCATCTAAAGCAAGGTTATTTTGTAGCGCGGCTAACGCTGCCACCCGGTAAATAGCGCCACTATCTAATAAATGCCAGTGTAAACGTTGGGCCAATAAGCCCGCAATAGTGCCTTTGCCTACGCCAGCAGGGCCGTCTAAAGTAATGACAGGAACGGGCTGAGTGTACATAACCATCCATAAACTATTAACAATAGCCACAGTATAACGCCTAAACGTTAAGATACCCGCACACCGCCCGACTTTTGCCTAAAGTTTTTTCACGATAGGGGCTGGATTGAGCAAGGGATTATAACCGGCTTTTTGCGCTTTAAGCTTGGGTGGTACAGCTATCGGCTGTTCACTGGCTTGCAAATTGCGCGGCGGCTGCGTTTGCCCGGCAGTAGGCGATTTTTTAAGTTTGCGTAATTCATCTGCTAATGCCTCAGAGTCTACTGCCCAGCTAGATTGCACTAAACAGACACAGAGAGCTAAGCCACCTACAAAAGGATTTTTTATCAGTTTCATGGTAGTTCCCTACTTTCAACACGTTAAACAGCATATAAATATTCTTGAAAGAAACGTACCAGCAGGTTGCTTGCACGAATGGAATATTCCCCCATACCGGGTTTATTATTCCCTTCCCACTGCACCACCATTAATCCGAAATAATCCGCTAGAATCGGCCGAATATTATTTCGGATTTGGTTCGCCCAATATTGACCTAATGCCACAATTTCCCTTTGTTCTTCAGGCGAAATCCCCTCCCTGTGAGGATCGCCCCCCAATAAGCGTATAAATTCGCCTTGTGACATAGGTGCAGTTCCGGCTAACTCCCGTAGTACCAATACTTGCACAATCGTTAAACGTTCCGTGTTAATTAACCATCGCTTATTTTTGGCGTAGGTTGCCGGAGACTGACGCTTATGTGCGATGACATCCGCTGAGTTTGCTTCCAAAAACGGGATGATGCCTGCCCAACGAGCTTGCCGCTGTAAATCAGCGATCAAGTTCTGTAGCAGCGGTTCACTGCAATCCATTGGTGTATACCTCCATCCGTTTATAGTTTTCCCATAATTCATTCAACGTGGTAAAGCATTAGAAGGTTGACAGCGGAGACTAGTTCCCACCCCGGTTAAAATTTACAGGGGTCAAAACTTGCTATCTACCCAACTTTAAGCTGGTATTCCTATACTGCAAGCCATACAGCGCGATGTTGTGACTTGCAAATAAAATAAACATCGGTTGTTATCACAGTGTAAGTAAACATACCGTTTGAGAGCATACAAAGGTGTGTTTAGAATAGCCAACCTAATCGTAGAGTTAGGTGTACGCCCCAAAGAACAACGTAGGAGTAGACTTTATGAAATTATTTGCAACTTTAGCCACTAGCGCTTTATTGCTAGCAAGTACTGCCTCTTTTGCTGAAACCGTTACTTTAGGTTTGCCTAGCTACGGTGGTTCAGGTTGTCCAACCGGTTCTGCTTCCGCTACCGTTAGCCCAGATGGTCAAGAATTATCCGTTATCTTTGATAAATTTGTGGCTAACAATGGTCGTAAAAACTGTGCGTTAACCATTCCGGTAAAAGTACCTAATGGTTTCCAAGTGTCTATCTACACTATGGACTATCGCGGTTACGTTGCACCTAAAACCACAGGGCGTTTAACCACGGATTATTTCTTCGCCGGTCAGCGTACTAGCCCAATTACACGCGTTATCACAGGTGAGAAAAATTATTCAGAACGTGACACTGTTGCGACAATGGCAAACGTTTGGTCAAAATGTGGTGATAGCGTCAATATGCGGGTTAATGCAGCAATGGCGGCTTCTGGTAAAGGTGATGCCACGGTTGACTCTGTTGACGTAGCACATGCAGGCTTGGTTTACTATTTAAAATACCGTGCTTGCCGCTGATTATTTAATTTAGCTGCACCCACTTTTCAATTTTCATGTAAGTAAGATTTAGGCAGTTTGGCAACAAACTGCCTTTTTTGCGTCTATTATTTTGAATTTAAAGCTAAATCACTGACCGGTTAAATTTTACAGGGGTCAAAAATTGTCATCTATTAAACCCACTAACGCTTTTTTATACTTTAACCCATAGAGCTTGAATACTTGGAGCAGGTACATGAAACGGATTTTACCTTTAATTTTAGCCGCAGGATGCGCGCTGGGCATGACTGCAATTGCACACGCACAAACTGCCCCCGTTGAAAGCGGCACAGTCGACTATGCGGGAACAGGTTGCCCCGGCGGAACAGCGAACGTCAGTCATACCACAAATGACAAAAATGCTGCTATCGGCCTGTTATTTGACAACTTTACGGTGCGCAATGAGCGCAAAAACTGCGCGATAACCATTCCATTAAAAGTGGCAGCGGGTTATCAAGTTGCAATTCCTGAACTCACGCTCAAAGGTCATGTAGCGGCTAATACCCAAGCTCGATTAAGCATTGATACTTTCTTTGCAGGACAAAGCACTACAGCGGTTACTCGCAACATTCAAGGAAATGGCAATTTTGCTGAAGCCTTTAATACCAGCTCTAATGCCAGTCATTGGTCAACATGTGGCGACAGTGTGAATTTACGCCTGAATGTTGCACTGATCGCACAAGGCACAGGTGAAGCTAGCCTTAATACGCTGGAATTTGATAATCAGCCGCCGCTGTCTTTAGTTAGCTATCGCGCTTGTCAGCGCTAATATTGATTAACTTATCAATACAACTATAAATCGTTACGACGAAGGAGAGATACCATGAAACTTTTCACTACAGTTGCTTTAAGCACCTTATTATTAGCCAGCAGCCAATCTTATGCAGCTACCGTTACCTTAGGTCAACCTAGCTATGGTGGTACAGGTTGTCCTGCGGGTTCTGCGTCAGCTATGGTTAGCCCAGACGGGCAAGAATTATCCATTGTATTTGATAAATTTGTGGCAAAAAACGGGCGTAAGGGTTGTGCCTTAAGTATTCCGGTCAAAGTGCCTAATGGTTTCCAAGTGTCAATTTATACAATGGATTATCGCGGTTATATTGCACCTAAAACCACGGGACGTTTAACCACAGATTACTTTTTTGCGGGTCAACGCAGCACGCCCTTAACCCGAGTAATCAAAGGCGAAAGCAATTACTCTGAACGCGACACGATTGCTACTATGAAAAACGTTTGGTCAAAATGTGGCGAAAGCGTCAATATGCGGGTGAATACCGGCATGGCAGCGTCGGGTAAAGGCGATGCTACTGTGGACTCAGTTGATGTGGCACACGCTGGTTTAGTGTATCACTTACAATACCGTGCTTGCCGTTAATAGCAAATTACTCTGTTTAAAACAGTACTCACAAATTCATAGAAGTTTGGGCAATTTGTCAACAGATTGCCCTTTTGTCGTTTAAGCTAAGCGTTGCCCGCAGAGGCTTATTATACTGACAGTATTATAAAAATTAGTTGCAACTGTCAGTTAGGTTAATTATGGCTTTATCTGCTGCTCCCGACTTAATTCCACCCTCTGCGCTGGAATGGCGCGAAAAACTTTATAAAGAAGACAGCGCCCGTTGTGCCCCTTTTCCTAAAATGGTGTCAATACCCACCGGACGCTTTACGATGGGTGCGTTACAGGAACGCGATGGGGTAGAAGGCGGTTGTTTAGATAGTGAGAAACCCGCACATGAAGTGTATGTGCCTGCGTTTGAACTCAGTAAATATCCGATTACCTTTGCCGAATACGATTATTATTGCCACACCACCGGCACATTAATGCCCGATGATCAAGGTTGGGGTCGGGAGGCGCGTCCGGTAATTAATGTAAGCTGGCATGATGCGCAACATTATTGTCAATGGTTATCCAGCCTTACCGGGCAAATTTATCGCTTACCCTCAGAAGCCGAATGGGAATATGCCAATCGCGCAGGTGCAACAAGTGCTTATCCATGGGGAATGGAATTACACGATTACCACGCAAATTACGCCAGTAAAATCGGCATGACGACCCCGGTCTGGCATTATCCCGCCAATGCGTGGGGCTTGTATGATATGAACGGTAATGTTTGGGAATGGGTACAAGATAGCTGGCATGACAATTATTTTGGCGCACCGATGCACAGTCGCGCTTGGGAATCTGCTAATAATGATCAGCGCGTGTTAAGGGGTGGTTCTTGGAATGATCGCCCGCGTTATTTACGTTCGGCGTATCGGGTGCAGAATTTCTCATCTGGGCGCTATATGTTTGATGGGTTTAGAGTCGCTCGTTCGCTGTAACACAACAGAGCGTGGAAATCAGTCTTTGCCACGCCCTCAACCTAAATGCTTATTGGCAAGCAGGGCAAGCGCCCGTACCACAAGCCGGTGACGGTGCTTCGCTAGACGCTAAATTTTTCTTATTGTCTTTTTTGAAATCGGTTTCATACCAACCGCCGCCACTTAAACGAAAAGCCGCCGCCGTCACTTTCTTTTCCAAAGCAGCCGCGCCACAAGCGGGACAATCCGTTAACGGGGCATCTGCCATTTTCTGTAAGGCTTCCATGCTGTGACCACAAGCGCTGCATTGATACGCATAAATAGGCATTGCTCTATCTCCTATATAATGAAACTTGATTGCAATGATAGGGCTGCAATTGCCTGAATTCAATGAATCGCGTTACATTGCAGCGCAAACAGTGAGGAGAATGACATGCGAAATGTGTTAATAACGGGTTGTTCGAGCGGAATTGGCTATTGTGTCGCCAAAGGGTTAAAAGCCCGCGGCTATAATGTATTTGCTTCTGCGCGTAAGGCGGAAGATGTGGCGCGCTTAGAAGCAGAGGGTTTCAAAACCTTATTACTAGATTTAGCTGACCCTGAAAGTGTGCAAGACGCGGTGTATGAATTAATGCTGCGGACTAATAGCGAATTATATGCAGTGTTTCATAATGGCGCGTATGGGCAAGCTGGCGCGCTAGAAGATATTACACGCGCAACCTTAGAAAAACAGTTTGCAACGAATGTGTTCGGCTGGCATCAACTGACTAATATGCTGTTGCCTTTAATGCGCCAACGTAATGAAGGTCGCATTATTTACAATAGCTCGCTGTTAGGTTACGTCGCGCTACCGTTTCGCGGTGCTTATAATGCCAGCAAATACGCGATTGAAGGCTTAGCCGATACCTTACGCTTAGAACTGGCTGATACAGATATTAAGCTGTCGCTGATTGAACCGGGGCCGATTGAAAGCCGCTTTCGCGCCAATGCGTTACAAAGCTTGCAAGATAATGTGGATATTGAGAAAAGCCCACATCGGGATAAATACCAAGCCACCATTCGCCGCCTGAGTAAACCCGGCCCCGCTGCCCCGTTTACCTTACCGTCGGAAGCCGTTCTGCAAAAAGTGATACATGCCCTTGAAAGTGCCAAGCCTAAACCGCGTTATCGTGTCACCTTCCCTGCGCATTTATTCTGGAGTTTACGCCGCCTATTACCCACACGCTTATTAGACAAGGTATTATTAAAAGTGCCAAATGGTTAAACGCTGAGGAGAAGTTACAATGGCAAATGACGTTATCGAATATTTATTTTTCACCCGCGCAATGGCAGATGAATTTGCCAAGGTTTTACAACAGCATAAGCTGGATTATCAAGAACTGAATGAATCGGTACAAGAAGCGATTGTTTTTCAAGTAGATGAAGGGATTGACCAAGCATTGTGGGATGAATTAGATGAGTTATACGATCAACTCTCTGCCCAAGACCAAGCTTTATTAGAAGATGGCACAGAAGACGAAGGTGCGCGCAGTACAGCGGGTATTTACCTCCAACTAATGGACGGGCGGCAAACCGTTGCGCAAGTTGACCCCGATACCGTCAACCGCATTCTAAGCGTATTAAATATGGACGAATTTAATGCGTTTTTAGAAACCATTGTCCGAAGTGTTGAACAACCCGATGACTCGCCGGTTTGCCAACGCTTGAATGCTTAACTGAAAAAAGGCTGCCCTGTAGGGGCAGTTCTTCTTATCCAATTATATTTTTTCTATTCTAAGTCCTAATGATAATGCATCACTAATTTCGTGCAATTGGCTAATTTTCTTATCCGTATTAGAATGGGTAAATATATAAATATTTGGTTCTGCTTGTGACCAAGTATATTGATCTGCACGCATTTTTTTATTTGACACAATAGGGCAGCCATACATTTCAATACCAAGGTTTTTAACCTTATCGTAACCGATACGACGTATAACCTCTATCATGGTATCAGCAGCCTTCGGGCAACAGATCTGCTCACCACTCTTAAATGTGACTTTAATAATAGTTTTTTTTGAATTTTCAGCTATACGGTTAGCAATGTTCTTTTGTTCATTTACTAATTTCGATTTACTTTCTTCAACACCAATTATATGACTGGTTATTAATTCAGAATTATGAGTGACATTAATAGCTTGCTCCCGACTAGAAAGTGTATATAAGAATTGAATAATTTGATCTCCTGATGCTCTATAACCACATAAACTCTCAACTTTTTCTGCAAGAAGTTCAATCAGCATATCATCTTTTTCTTCAATTAACTTCTCCCATGCTATTGGTAAATTAGCTTTAGTTTGTCGTTGTTTTGATATATTTTTGTAGTCTTTTCTTGCACTCTCTAATGCTTCACCCTTTGAAACGGATTGAAATCCTAAATAGCGTTGAAACCTGAAAGAAGATTCATTAATTTCACGTTCAATTAAATCTAATTTATATACTCTTCTTTCCTCATAACTTCCAACTTCTCCAGGTAAATAAAAATGCCACTCTATCCCATCAGTTACAATCGCAAATTGTATCCCTGCATGAAAAGCATATTCAAAGAGTTGCTTATCTGCACCAATAATCTTTCCCGGCTGTTTAACTTCAATAAAAATAGTGGGTTTATTAGATATTCCACATAACGCAAAGTCTACTCTTCGCCCACCAATACTATATTCAGGCATAACTAACTGTGTATCGTATATTGGCCAATGAATAGCTTGAAGAATTCTCAAAATAATACCTTGAGAAATTGATTGTTCGTTAGGGTATTGATTATTTTTTAATCTTGCTTGAATATCTTCAAGATGTTGCTCTAAATTCATTATTTACCTTAGAAAATTTAAAAATAAAACAAACTTATATAGAACTTTGCTACTATCCAGCAATATTAAATAGATGCAATAAGTAAATAGAGACTTAACCATACAAAGACTCATAAAAAAATCCCCGTGGCGCACACAGGGATTTTTTGTTCATAACGTCTTAACCAAAATGGCAGACGTAATGCAGATTTTCCAGCGTTTCAATATCAAATGATGAATTCGCCGCGACATTGAAGGATTCACCGCCTGCGTAGTCCTGCCATTGATCTTGTCCGGCTAAACGTACACGGCAACGCCCTTGCAATAACTCCATAATTTCAGGCGCGCCGGTATTGAATGTCAGGGTTGAGGGTAAAATCACGCCAACGCTTTTACGTGTGCCATCCGCTAAAATTACGGTATGACTGACACATTTGCCATCAAAATACACATTAGCGGTTTTAACCACGCTGACATTATCAAATTGACTCATACATATCCCTTTGTTGTTACGCTTGACCAGCAATGGTCATTTTATCAATCAGAATTGATCCACTGCGAACAGTACCCCGTTCATCAATATCGTCGGCAATGCCAACAATACCTTTGAACATGTCTTTTAAATTGCCTGCAATGGTAACTTCTTCGACTGGGTGTTGAATTAAACCATCTTCAATCCAGTAACCTACTGCACCGCGCGAGTAATCACCCGTCATGGTATTAACGCCAGAGCCAAACAGCTCGGTCACCATTAGCCCCGTGTGCATTTGTTGGATTAAATCGACGAAACTCACGCCGGTATCCGCCACTAAAATATTGCTTGCACCGCTGGCGCTGCCGGTGGTTTTCATGCCCAATTTGCGCGCGCTGTAGCTGCCCAAAAAGTACTCTTGCACTACACCGTCTTTCACGATGTCACGTTGACGCGGTGCAACTCCTTCAGAGTCATAAGAACGGCTGGCTAAGGCTTGGCGAATGAAGGGATCTTCGTGAATCCGTACAAAATCAGGGAAGACTTGTTGCCCTAATGAATTCAATAAGAAAGTGGCTTTACGGTATTGTGCACCGCCGCTTAGTGCACCTAGTAATTGCTCAATCAAACCCCGCGCCATGCGTGGCACGAACAATACAGGCGCTTCTCGGGTGGATAATGACCGCGCATTTAAGCGCCGTACTGCGCGTTGGGCAGCTTCTGCACCCACCGTATCCGGTGAATCCAATAAGCTAGGCACGCGCGACACGGTATACCAATAATCGCGCTGCATGGAATCGCCATCTTGCGCAATCACCGCACAGCTCATGGAATGGCGGGTACTGTGGCGAATGCCCATAAAGTCATGCGTATTAGCGTATAAATGCAACCCCGCAAAGCTATCTACACCTGTGCCTTCGCTATTGGTAATACGCTTATCATGCTCCCGTGCGGTATTTTCCGCTTGTAATGCCATTTCAATCGCGTATTCGGCATCTAATTCCCAAGGATGATATAAATCCAATTTAGGGAATTCTTTCGCCATATCCGCAGCATCGGCTAAGCCATTAAATTCATCTTCGGATGTATGGCGTGCAATTTGGCAAGCGGCTTCTAACGCATCTTCCAAGGCTTTTTTGGAAAAATCACCTGTCGAAGCCACACCCTTACGATGCCCAAAAAATACGGTAATATTTAAAGTTTGGTCATTATGGTGTTGCAGTTTATCCACCGCCCCCATACGCACTTCGACCGATAAACCTGTGCCTTTATCAATGTCTACTTCTGCGCTACTTGCGCCTTTGGCTTGTGCCAATTCTAACAAATGTTCCGCAATACCTTGGTATTCAGTCGCAAGGTCAATGCGATTATCTAATGCGATCATGCTAGTAATTCCTAATCGTTAAAATAATCTAGCCTGTGGTTGTGCCGCCAACGGTTAAACCGTCTACGCGTAAGGTAGGTTGCCCTACGCCTACGGGAACGCTTTGCCCGTCTTTACCGCATACGCCCACGCCCGTATCCAATTGCAGGTCATTGCCGACCATACTGACACGGGTTAATACATCCGGGCCATTGCCGATTAACGTAGCATTTTTTATAGGTTTGCCTAATTTACCATTTTCAATGTGATAGGCTTCAGACGCTGAAAACACAAACTTACCGGAGGTAATATCCACTTGCCCGCCGGAGAAATTCACGGCATAAATGCCCTTTTCCACCGAAGCAATAATGTCTTCGGGCTTATGTTCACCCGCTTGCATATACGTGTTGGTCATACGCGGCATGGGTAAATGCGCATAGGATTGACGGCGACCGTTGCCGGTAGACGCGACCCCCATTAATGCCGCATTTTGCCGATCAAAGATATAGCCTTTCAAAATACCGTCTTCAATTAACGTAGTGCATTGCGTTTGCACGCCTTCATCATCTACCGATAATGAACCGCGACGATTGTCTAATGTACCGTCATCTACTACCGTAATACCTTTGGCTGCGACCTGTTCGCCCATGCGTCCGGCAAATGCCGATGTACCTTTACGGTTAAAGTCACCTTCTAAACCGTGACCAATCGCTTCATGTAGCAATACACCCGGCCAACCATTGCCTAATACCACAGTAGTGCTACCAGCCGGTGCAGGCTCAGCGTCTAAGTTAATTAAGGCTTTGCGCACCGCTTCCTCAGCATATTCAGCGGCTTGGTTGTGTTGCAAGAAATGATCTAAAGCAAAACGACCACCACCGCCCGCGCTGGCGCTTTCCATTTGCCCATTACGTTCCACAATCACGGAAATATTAGTACGCACCAATGGGCGTATATCTGCAGTCATGCGCCCAGATTCATCCATAATTAGAATGATTTCATGCACCGCTACCATATTTGCCATGACTTGCTGTACATAAGGGCTAGCGGCACGCGCAATTCGATCCATATCATGCAAAAATGCAATTTTGTCTTGCTCAGATAAGGAAACTAGCGGGTCAACCGCTTGATATAACCGACGTTTTGGTTCGTTTACTTGCCAAGCTTGTACGCTACCGGATTTACCAGATTTACTAATCGCACTGGCGGCTTTCGCTGATGCCATTAAGGCATTCAAGCTAATTTCACCGCTATACGCAAAGCCGGTTTGCTCACCCGCCACTGCCCGTACACCCACACCTTGTTCAATGCTATACGAGCCGCTTTTAATAATACCCTCTTCTAAACCCCAACCCTCAAAGCGCACCGATTGAAAATACAAATCGGCTAAGGTGGTGTCCGAATTCACCAAAACACCCATGACTTGTTGTAATTGTTCTAGTGTCAAATGATTGGTTTGCAGGAATGTTGCCTGCGCTAAATCCATAAATTGATTCATATACATCCCTAAATTAAGGTGGTGGTCAATTTTACTTGTGTTTACCCACGCATGCGTTCAGGTGAACAACGATGTGATAACACCGGAAACGTTTTACGTTGCTGTTCAAGACCGGCTAAATCAAGGCTGGCGGTCACAATACCCGCGCCTTTTTCTCGCATATTTAAGATATTGCCCCAGTAATCTACCACCATACTATGACCATACGTGGTACGACCGTTCACATGATAACCACCTTGCGCGGCCGCCACGACATAACATAAATTTTCAATGGCACGCGCCCGTAATAATACCTCCCAATGCGCCTTACCCGTAATTTCGGTAAAGGCGGAAGGTACAACAAGAATTTGTGCGCCTGCTTCAGATAAACGCCGGTAGAGTTCGGGAAAACGTAAGTCATAACATACAGACATGCCTAAACGCCCAAATGGTGTATCCACCACCACTGGCTGTGTACCCGGTTTAGTGGCAGCGCTTTCGGTGTAGGTATCACGGTTCTCGCCAACCATTGCATCGAATAGGTGAATTTTGTCATAGCGAGCAACCACTTCACCCTGCGCATTGTACAAGAATGAAGTCGCGTAGGCATGATCTGGATCATCAGAACGAATCGGAATTGTCCCCGCGACAATCCAGACTTTATATTTCTGGGCTTGCTGCTGTAAGAATTGCTGAATGGGTCCATCCCCTGCGGTTTCGGCAATGGCTAGGCGTTCTTGCTCTTGTTTACCCATTAGCACAAAGGTTTCCGGCAATACCACCATCTCCGCGCCTTGTGCCGCTGCTTCTTTAATTAAACGCCCTGCTTCCATTAAATTCGCTTGTAATTGCGGGCCAGATGCCATTTGTAGGGCAGCAATTTTGGGTAATGCGCTCATAATTCTCCTTCACTCTCCTTATAAAGCACAGTTGCATTGTTGACCGCGACGTTAAAAACATCAACCCAGTCCGGACAATATAAGCTGTTTTTTCAGCGCTTCGGCAAGCCATTGAGCATATGCATACACTGCGGCGCGTATAATTGTGAATCCAAATCGCTACAAAAGTCGCTAGTGGTCGTTTGGGAATTCAGCGGAAATAAGCGAACTACTGGGCTAGATAATGCGCCCGAAACCTGTAAGTTTACGCGCACAGGGCTGTGTAACTTGGCTTGTAAATTGGGCTTGGCGATTTGACTGGCTGCCAATCCTACCCCACCACCGCCTACCCCACCCAATGCCCCGCCTAATAAAGGTAAAGCTAAACGCCAATCGGGCAATATTGCCAGTTTTGCATCTAACATTTGTTTAACCAAATCCAATTCGCCTTGCAAACTTACTAATAATGCCGCAGTTTTTATATATAAATTTTGCGTATTCACCTTACCTTGTTGCAGCGTCAAATCAGCTTGAATTTCATCGAAACGTAAACCTTGCGTCTTATAATCTGCAAAGCCGGTTTTTAACTGACTAGGTAAGTGTGACCAGTCTAATAAACCCAACCAACGTACTTTATTTAAACTACTCGCCGTTAGCTTGCCATTTGCCACTGTTATATGCGCGTTACCTGCTAACTTATCTAAGGCAAACTCCCAAGGATTGGCTAACCATTGTAAATTTACATGCGCTTTTAATGCACCTTGAATTGGAGCAGGTTTATCCATAATACTGGCTAGTTCATTGACTTGTAAGTCACCGCTTAAACGAGTAAAAGTTTGTTTGCCAACCTGCCAACTACCTTGCTGACTGCTAAACTGCCAAGAATCGGTTAATGCTATCAGCCTTTTTAAATTAAGCTGTTTAGCTTGTTTAGTGATTTCTAAAATCAGTTGCTTAAACTTCAAATCTGTATATTGACAGTCACGACAATAAATTTGCAATGCGGGAATTTGAGCTAAATCCACAGACCTATCAAATTTATCGTTAGGTATTTTAACTTGCGCCAACAGCTTATTAAAATTAATACCCTGTAAATCTAGTTTTAGCAAACCTGCCCCCATCGCTTGCCATGCGCCACTTACAGACGCTTTAATCGAGTGGTTGATTAAACTGGCTTGTAGGGTTTTATCACTGCTCACCGTTAACTGCGCTTGACCTAAATCTTGATTGGCTAGTTGTAAATGCTGAATAGCCACGTCTATCCAAACGGGTAAGTCAAACGTGGTTGGCTGCTTGACTTGTGACGCAAATTTAAAACCCAATAGATTTAAAATATTAAGCTCAGCTAATTGCCCTTTAATCAATAAACCTTCATTCGGCAAAGCGACGGTTTCATTCAAGCCCACGCTAATCGCTGCCCGTTGCGTGCTTTGTCTGGGAATTAAAGCCTGTATAGCTAACCACTGATTTAAATTAGCCTGTAGTTGCCAAGCTTTATTGGCGGCAAATGGAATCTGTAAATCTAGATTAAACAATTGACTAGTTTTGGCGGCTTTAGCCAATGGTGCTGGTAAATCAATGGCAACACCTTGCAAATCACTGACTGCATGAATCGCTAAATTAGCGTTTTGTTTGCTTTCATTGGTATTAAAACTAGGTAAATTAATATAAACCTTTACACCAGTCTGCCCTGTGAAATAGGGTTCTAAAAATTGCAAGGCTTCCGGCAAATAAGCGATAACTGTATTTTGTTGTGTTAAAGCAATTTGAATTTTTTTACGAGCTTTATCAGTCTGCGCATTTAGTTGGATAGCTTGTCCACGATAACGACCGGTTATATTCTCTGCTGTCACACCAATTTGATCAAACTTAACTAAGCCCGATAAATCACTAAAACTTTGATTATATTCGGGCAAACTAAAAGCATCTTTATTTAAGGTTAACTGACCTAAAACACTTACACCTTTTTTAACAAACACGGGCTTATCTAACGGCACCTCTATTTTAATAGTTAAGACTGAATTCCCCTTAAATTGGGCAATTTGCATAAAATCTCGTAAATGCTTACCAATGGGTGCGGCTTGTAAATAGTCCAGATGCCCTTTTAAACTGCCTTTAGTATTTAAATCTAGCAATAGATGACTTTCCCCCAACATATCGGGAATATCCACCGTGCCGGAAGTGACATCCAATTCCATAATTTTCGCACTGGTAACTTTGCCGCTCATACCCGCATTATGAAAGCGTAATTCGCCTTTAACTTGTTTAGCAACCGGCCAATCCGGTTGATAAGCTAAAATCCCCTGTTCCACATCAAAGCGAATATCAAACACGCCGGGCTTATGCGTGAAAGGAAAATCACTAGGGTCACCTTGTAAAATAAATTCACCGCGTGGTACATAACCCTGCACAATCGCCGTTTTTAACCATGCTTCTGTACCATCAATAATAATCGAAGGAATATATTGCCGCACATTATCCACTGTACGATTGGTAGCAAATTGCATGGCTAAATCAATATAAGGTTTTTGGTTATCTTTAATTAAATACTGCCCTGTACCTTGCGCCCGTGCATCTCGATTACTTAGCTGTAAATCCTTTAAATTGACTTGCCAACCTTGCGGGGTACGCTGCCAATTTAACAAAGCTTGCAATTTATCCAATTGAATCGGCTTTTCAAACCATTGCGGATAATTAACAGCACCTTGTTGTATTAAAGCTTTAACTTCGCCCGCGTCATTACTGGCTTTAAACTCTAACGTTAAGGGGGCAATTGCTGGTAAGCTTTTTGTGCCACTGAATACCGCATGGGTTAAACTGCCTTCGGCATTAAATTGTGGCGTGCGTTGTGGTTCAAGTTGAATATGTGCATCGAATATTAAACCGCCACGCTTAAAACCTAATTGAGCTAAGCGCGGATGCGGCAGCGCTTCTAAATGTTGAATTGTGGCAGCCGCATGAATCTGCCCTTGCCATTCACCCGCTTGTTGTCGCAAATTCGCATCAATAATTAACTGCTTGCCAATATCAGCGGGGAAATCTGTTTGGGCTTGCAATAACACAGTGTTATCACTGAATTCGCCCATGAAATGCGTATTATCTAAGGTAAGTTCATGCCCTTTTGCACCTTGCCAATGCACTATTCCGTTTTTGACTTGCACACGAATCGGGCTTTGCCGCGTGGTATTAATCAACGATTTTTGCTGACCGGGCAGCGGAAATTCTAGCCCTTTCACATCAGGAATATCTTTGCCTTGGCGTAAAACTAATTCAACACCCTCAACGCTGACTAAACTGGGCTGCGGCTGCAAAGTCCGCAAGCTTTCTTGCCAATCAAAGTCCAGCGTTAATTTTTTAATATGAATTGGGCTATCACCATTAGCTTCAATTAAATGCACGCCTTCTAATGACCAAGTAGGCGCACCGTCACCGTGATTCACGCGAATTTTGTCAATTTTGACCTGATTGCCAACATAAGATGAAACTTCACGTTCAATCAGCCACTTATAATCATCAATCGCGGGTAGCCAATATAGCAACAAGCCAATAATGGCAATTAATAGAACAAAGGTATTAAAAACTAAGGCAAGAATTTCATGGGTTAAACTTAACCAAAACCCATGCCGTTTTCTACAAAAGAACAACGTCGAAATGCTCTTGGGTATACAACGCTTCGACTTGTAAGCGAATCGGTATCCCCACGAATTGTTGCAACTCGGCTAAACTGTCGGATTCTTCATCCAACATTAAATCCACCACTTCCTGCGAAGCCAACACCAACAATTCACGCGCATCAAATTGTCGAACGGCACGCAAAATCTCGCGAAACACCTCATAACACACGGTTTCAGCGGTTTTAATAAAGCCATTGCCATGACAACTTGGGCAAGGCTGACACAAGATATGTTCTAAACTTTCGCGGGTACGCTTACGGGTCATTTCCACTAGACCTAAGGGTGAAACATCACACACATAAGTTTTGGCATAATCCCGCTCTAAGGTTTTTTCTAGCAATTTCAGCACTTGTTGGCGGTGATCGTGCTGCAACATATCAATGAAATCAATAATAATAATGCCACCGAGATTGCGCAGGCGTAATTGGCGGGCAATGGCTTGCGCCGCTTCCAAATTCGTGCGGAAAATGGTTTCTTCTAAATTACGTGAACCCACAAAACCGCCAGTATTCACGTCAATAGTAGTCATGGCTTCGGTTTGATCAATAATCAAATAACCGCCAGACTTCAACGGCACTTTACGCTGCAAAGCCTTCTGAATTTCTTCCTCAACCCCATGCAAATCGAAAATCGGACGCTCCCCGGAATAGGCCTCGATCACATTGGCTAGGTCAGGAATATATAACTGACTAAATTCAATAACTTTTTGCGCCGTTTCTTTAGAATCAATCAACACGCGCTCAATTTTTTCACCCACCATGTCACGCAAAACACGCAACACTAACGGTAAATCAGAATAAACTTGAGTGGGTGCGGGCGATTCAGAGGCAGTTTTAGCAATTTGCTGCCAGAGTTTACGCAAGAAACACATATCTTGGCGTAACTCTTCTTCGCTAATGCCGTCCGCTGCGGTGCGTACAATATAGCCGTAACTATCATTAAACTCTGTACGCAAATTTTCAACGGCTTTACGTAAACGGTCGCGTTCTGCTGTTTGATCAATCTTGCTAGAAACGCCTAAATTATTAGTATCCGGCATTAACACCAAATAACGCGACGGAATCGTAATATGCGTGGTTAAACGTGCGCCTTTCGTCCCGAGTGGATCTTTAATCACCTGAACTAATAGCTTCTTACCTTCATACAGTAATTCGCCAATGGGCACGGAGGGTTTAGGCGGTACGGGAGAATCTAGAAACTCTTCTAAAGAGGGATGCCCTAAATCAGAGGCATGTAAAAACGCGGCTTTTTCTAAACCAATATCAATAAAAGCCGCTTCCATACCCGGCAATACCCGGCTGACTTTACCTTTATAAATATTGCCCACAATGCCGCGTTTGGAAGTCCTTTCAATCATGACTTCTTGCAAAACACCATTTTCTAATAAAGCCACGCGTGACTCTTGCGGGGTAATATTAATCAGGAGTTCTGCGCTCATGTTCTGCCTTTCTAATTTAATTGTTATGTAATGGGTGAATTCCGGCCGCCTGCAATAATTGTGCTGTTTCAAACAAGGGCAAGCCCATGACAGCCGAATACGAACCTTCCAAGCGTTCCACAAAGATAGCCGCACGCCCTTGAATAGCATACGCACCGGCTTTGTCCTGTGGTTCACCGCTTTGCCAGTATGCCAGAATTTCATCGTCCGCAATGTTGCGCAATTTAACACGACTGTGATTGAGTAGCACCTGTTGTCGGTGCTGATCCACTAAGGCAACGGCGGTATAAATATCATGCCACTGATTCGACATCTGCCTTAGCATACGTTGCGCATCCGCAAAATCTTTAGGTTTGACTAATAATTCATCCGCCAATAAACCCAAGGTATCCGCCCCCAATACAGGCAAGCGTTTATCCGATAAGTTCCATACTGCTTGGGCTTTTTCCAACGCGAGCCGTTTAACCAAAGCAGTTGCGGTTTCATGTGGCAGCGGACTTTCATCAATATCAGCAACTTGTACCACATAATGCAGCCCAATTTGCTCAAGCAGTTCGCGCCGCCGAGGTGAAGCGGAGGCTAATATTAATTGCGCTGTGCTCATTTAATCTCCGCGATGATAAGGATGATTGCTAAGAATGCTCCACGCTCGAAACAATTGCTCAGCAACAATAATACGCACTAACGGATGGGGAAACGTTAAAGGCGACAGTGACCAACTTTGTTCAGCACGTTGTTGGCAAGCGGCGGATAAGCCTTCAGGACCTCCGACCAATAATGCTACATCACGCCCGCCCATCATCCAGCTATCCAATTGTGTGGCTAACTGTTCGGTCGTCCATGCCTTGCCTTTCACATCCAAGGTAAGAACCAAGCTCCCATCAGGAATAGCGGCTAATAACTTCTCGCCTTCCGTTTGGCAAATACGTTGTAAATCACTATTTTTAGTGCGCTTTTCGGCAGTAATTTCTTTAATCAATAATTGACATTGAGGCGGCAAGCGATTGGCGTACTCCTGCGTGCCAGTATTGACCCACGCAGGCATTTTTGTACCAATCGCTAATAAGTGAAGGCGCACTTAGGCCGCTCCGACCCGTGCTTGGGGTAAAGATTGACCCGCTTCCCATAATTTTTCCAAATTATAGAAATCGCGGACATTGGCTAACATCACATGCAAAATGACGTCATTTAAATCCAACAGTACCCAATCGCCTTGCTGTTCACCTTCCATACCCAAGGGTTTCACGCCTGCTTCTTTCGCAGCCAATTCGACCGTTTGTGCCAGTGATTTTACATGCCGAGTGGAATTACCCGTGGCAATAATCATTAAGTCAGTAATAGACGATTTGCCGCGCACATCAATCACTTTAATATCTTGCGCTTTCATATCGTCTAATTTTTCAATGACCAGTTGTTGCAGTTGCTCTAGTTCCATGCAGTTCCACAATATAGTTGCTTATGGCGAATATAATCTATAACCGTATCAGGTAACAAATATCGGGGGCTTTGTCCGTTTTTCAATAGTTTGCGAATTGCGGTTGCCGAAATATCTAAGGGTGTTACGGTTAGCGGGTAAATATAACCGGCACGCTGCTGACTTACTTCTGCCACTTGTTGGGTTAAATGGGGGGTATACCAACCAGCCGGAGGCAGACTATACCCGGGTCGCTGCACAACTACCAGATGCACTTGCGCCAGAATTGCTTGCCAACGATGCCAAGTTTGAAAATTTAAGAAAGCATCTACGCCCAGCGTTAGCAAAATGGGGGCATCATTACCTAATTCTTCACGTAAGGACAATACGGTATCAATCGTAAAGGAGTAGCCGTCTCGGGCTAATTCGCGGGCGTCTGCGTGTAAACGGGGTTCTGCGGCTAATGCCAGTTGCAGCATTTCAAGGCGCTGCTCTGGATTAGCTTGCGGTTGGGCGCGATGCGGTGGCACTTTACCCGGAATTAAGCGCATATCACTTAAATTAAAATGCTCGGCTACCTCTAAGGCAGTACGCAAATGTCCAAAATGAATGGGATCAAACGTACCACCTAAGATGCCTAACATTATAACTGTACCAAGCGGTAGCTAGCGCTTAAGGTATGATTGGCTTGTGGCGCAAGGCTAATCACATCCTGCCCCGCATTACAGGTTTCAATACACACAAAGTGTTGATAGGCATCGTCTGGCAAGTCCGCCATTTGCTGACTAATTTCCTGCCACGGATTCCAGACCACCGTGCTTTGACTGCCCGTGCCGTGAATGCGAATTTCCCGCAATAAGTTGCTATCGGTTAAATAAAGCACGTCTGGGCAAGCGGTATACACGCGATCCACTTCGCCTTGAATGTGAATTGCGCCTTGTTGTGTATTATGTACGCGGGTTGCCTGTTTGGCTTTATCTTCATACGCCACGCCCGCCAACCCCTGAATATGGCTTTGATTAATCTCACCCACACGGAAATAAGTATGTAAGGCTTGCGTTAGATTAAATGATTGGCTGTCTAAATTCGTGGTCGTCAGCGCTAAGGTTAACTCTTCTGCGAAAGTAAGCGTTAACGCTACTTTAAATGCATAATCCCAAATCGCTCGGGTTTCGGCAGAATCGCTTAACTGCAATACTACTTGCGTAACCCCAGCCGATAAGCGTTCAGCACTGACTAACTGCCAGAGACTAGTACGAGCAAAACCATGCGCGGGACGTCCTAACCCCTCAGAATCCGCACCAAACCAAGGCCAGCAAAGCGGAATCCCACCACGAATTGCCTTACCTTGCTGAAATAGCGCCTGTGGGCTTAAATATAAAATATCAGTATCGGTTGCTAGCGGTTTAAAGCTTAATACCTGTGCCCCATACAAACTTAACTCTGCTTGCATTACGCTATTTTCAATACGCAGTAATGCTAAATTATTGGGGGTTGTGTGTAATTGAATCCCTTGGCTTGCTAAATAATCAGCCGATAACTGTAATGACATCTCTTAGCTCTATTAATAAAAACGCGATTATTGTAACAGCGTACTATTCTGGACTGTAATGCTTTGCCCTTGGCTTTGCTGAAAACTGATTAATTCTTGTTGAATTTCGCTCGTAACGGCTGGATTTGCGGTTGGATTTAACCACGAAAAATGCTCACCCTCGGCAAACGTCGCCACCGTGCGCTTAGGTTGTTGCACACTGTCCTTAAGCGGTTGCGCTTTAAGGCGTTTGGCTAACACTTCTGCGCCGACTAAGGGGTAATCCGGCAAACTACTTTTGATATAAACGTCGCCCGCCTCGTCTGCTTTGGTTGGATTGGCTAAATTAATCAATTGTAAAGGGTGTTGCGCCCCCACCTGCCCAGCTAATACTAAAGGGTCAACCGTATCCCAGACTAACTGGGCTTGTTGCAAATACTGCTGATAGGCATCACCGCTAGTCGGAATACCCAATTTGGCAAATTGTGCTTGAATTAACACATTGAGCTTAGCTGAGCTATTAAACAACTGCGCTAAACCGCCACCCACATTCATTAAACTACTCGGGGTCGGTTTAGTTTCGGCGGCTAAATAGCCTAAGCCCACCATTGCCCCCAAACCGTGTCCAATAAAGCCCACTTTTTCTAAATCCAGCGGCAAGCTAGTCCGCTCAACATTGGCAAGGCTTTTACGCAGCACCAATAAATCCAATACAGCTTGTTGTAAAGCGTCGCGTGTACCTAATAAATTAGTGTAATCAATAAAATTTGCACCCGATGGGTCAGTTTCATTGTCTGGCTCTAATACGCCCGCATAATTTTTCTGCCGATCCCAATTTAAAGTGCGTTCGGCGTCATCCAAAAAACTTAAATTATTTTCGGCTTTAAACGGATCAAACGGCGAGGTTACACCATGTAAAGGCAAATCAATCGCAATCCCGACGATACCTGCATCGGCTAATTGATCTGCTATAAACAACAAATCTTCACGATTGCGCCCAAAGCTATGTTGAAAGATGACTACCGGCCAACCTTGCGCGGGTGGAATTGCACCTGCTAAGGATTTCGCGTTCGGTATACTCAGCAATACGGGAATCGCATGCACACTAGCGGCCGTACTGGCGGCAAAATTAGCACTCACATTGGGATTAGGCTCAGTTGCTAAATAATAAGGCAAGGCTAACTTAGCCACGCGAATATCAGCCGCCCCCTTTAAATTAGGATTGAGTTCATCTGTGCGCTGATATTGTGATGCTAAACTAAAAGGCTGTGCACGAGCTTGCACTTCAAGCGTATTCAACCAATGACTCACCGACTGCGTTTTAAATTCCGCCATCGCAAACACATCAGTGGCATCTAAGTTATAAGTGCTTAACTGCTGATTAATTAGAGCCAAATCACTAATAAATTTAGGTTGACCTAGCCGAGCTTGGGTTTGAAGCGACGGTAATACACCGTGCTTACTGCGTATATCCGCTTTCAAGACAATTAAATAGCGCGTATTTTCGGGCAACGGTTGCGTTGGTATTAACTGAATTTGTGTTTTTGTAACTTGCAAGCGCCAATACTGCTGCGCGACTTCCCGAATCGTCTCACCTAACGCAAAGACTTGTAGATTCTTGCCTAACACGATGGAATCCGCACTCAGCGTTTGTTGGGCTTGAATTAAAAGGGGAGTAGTAAGTCCCGTGCCATCCAAATTTGCAATCACCTGTTCTACATTTTGCGCCGGTATATGCGCAAGCGTATTAGCAGGCAAGGTAATAGGTTGCAAACTTAGCGGAACATTGACTTGATTCAGTGTAGTACTCGCCCACACCGAAACAGTTAAACCCATTCCCGCTAAACCACACAAACCTACATAAGCAATTTTTGTTAATGACACAGGACTTACCTATTTCTATTTAGCTTAGAAACGCCAGTTCAATTGCGCTCCTACAATATCAACGTCGGCTTTATACGTGCCTTTTACAGTATGAGCAGGAGCAACTCCCTCATCTGTATTATTAATATCAGTATTTTTCACGAATAAATGACTATAGCCTACATCGACCGACATACCTTTATTTAGCTTATAATTCGCACCAACGGATACCCATTTACGATCATTGCCCGGAATACGGGGCGTACGACGATTGGCATTCGGAATCGGTTCTTTATCTAAGGCAACCCCTGTTCTTAATTTTAGACGGTCATTATATTTATAGTTCATCCCCAACGAATAACGGTTCACATCTTTCCAATCTTCGGTAGTTAACGCAATCGGGCTGCCATCAGCCGAATTAACTACTTTCAATTCCTGAAATGAACTCCAATTGGTGCGCGTAATGTCGCCCAATACTTCAACCTTATCGTTGACCTTATGCGCCACTGATACCGATAAAGACGCTGGTAAATTAGCAGCCGCCTGTGCATTTTTATCAGCCAATCGTGCATTTAACAAAGTTACCACGGGCGGTGGTAAGCCGACTGGTAATGTATAGTCATAAGTGGCTGAGCCTTTAAGCGTATGATCCATTTTAGAGCGATAACTAACACCCACTTTAGTCTTAGCACTGGGTTTCAATAATGCCCCCACATTATAACCATACGACCAATCATCACCTTTGATCGTAGCTTTGCCATCCGCGCCGCCTACTGCACTTAAATCAACCGCACTGGTTAATTCCGCATCAATGTATTGCGCATTCAAACCTGCGCCTAATGCCACTTTATCATTGACTTTATAGGACAGCGATGGATTCACATTCACGCTTTTCATCGCCGATTTAATCGCGTTATAACGCCCCGCCCAGTTAGCATCGTAATTTGTTTCTAGGCCATAGGGCGCATTTACACCAAGACCCACTTTGACTTTATCGTTAATTGGCTTTACTGCATATGCATTGGGAATATAGGCGGTTTTTTCACTAATACCATTACCTGTTAAAGGAGTGCTATCACTTTTAATTGAACCATTATTCGTAAATTCTGCGGTAGGTTTAACAATATGCACGCCCGCGCTGACATGTGTACCATCGTCTAACTCTGCCATACCAGCGGGATTAAACCAGACGGTTGAAGCATCTTCTGCGCTAGCGGCTGCTCCTGCATAAGCATTGCCCATATTCGCCACAGAATTGTCAATCAAACCGAAACCTGCGGCGTAGACATTGGCGGAGCTTGCTGCCAACATGATACTGAGCCATAAAAACTTAGGTTGCATCTCCTGATCTCCTCTGCAAATTTATTGTAACCAACTACCCTCTCCTAATGCGTGAAACTAGCAGAATCAGCCGCAAAAGACGATAAAAACGTTAAATTTTAGTAATTAACCAGCAACCGTGAATTTTGGGGTCGCGCTGAAAGTCTTCTGGAATAGACGGCGAGCGGTAATCTTGCACGCGATAGGCGGTTTCGATACTAGGATCGAGTTTAAATTTGCGGAAATTATTTGAGAAAATTAGCGTACCATTTGTTGATAAAATACGCATACAGTGATTAATTAATTCCACATGATCACGTTGCACATCGAATACATCCTGCATCCGTTTGGAGTTACTAAAGGTCGGGGGGTCAAGAAAAATTAAATCGTATTCCGCTTTACAACGCTGCAACCATTCCACTGCATTCGCTTGCATAAAACGGTATTTATAAGGCTCAGGTTTAAAACCGTTTAACGCAAAGTTGTCTTCTGCCCACGCTAAATAAGTGGCGGACATATCCACGCTATCCACCCGCTTCGCACCACCGACAGCCGCGTGTACGCTCACAGCGCCGGTATAGCAAAATAGATTTAATACGGTTTTATCATTGGCGTGTTGCTGCATCCAATAACGCATGGGGCGATGGTCTAGGAATAAGCCAGTATCCAAATAATCGCTTAAATTGATTTTGAATTTTACCCCATGCTCGTGCACCACTAAGCTTTGCGTGGTTTTGGCGTGGCGCTCGTATTGTTCACTGCCTTTTTGTTGTTTACGTTGCTTTAATACAATGTGATTAGCAGGTATGCCTAATATTTCTGGTAATGTCATTAAAGCTTGTTCTAAGCGTTGTTGTGCCGCCTTTTCGTCGATGGATTTAGGCGGTGCGTATTCTTGCACATGCAACCAATCGGCATAACGATCCACCGCAATCGCATATTCGGGAATATCCGCGTCATACACACGATAGGCATCCGTCACACCGCTTTTAATGAAACCTTTTAGTTTGCGTAAGTTTTTATGCAAACGATTGGCTAAATCTTCAGAAATCCAAACGCTGGGGCGTTCTTTTTGTTTAATCGGGTTCAAGGTATACAGCTTGCTTTCAACGTCCGCGTTTAATAAGCGATACTCCTTGCTATAAAACAGATCGGTTAAAGCAAACGGAGCGGTAGCATCGGCAAATAACGCGCCTTGATAAAACGGCGGTTGGCTTGCCATCCACGCGCCTACTTGCTGATATAAAGGGCGTAAACTCACGGCCGGTTGTTGCGCAAACGGTAAATGGCTCACGATTAAACCGCTGTGTTGCGCAGGCTGGCTTGGCAGCGCGGCTAAATTGGCGGATGTCCACGTAGCCTCCGGTAGTTGCAACGCGCGCCAAGCAGCTTTAGCCATGCGTAATAAGCCAATATCGTTATCATTGCCCCACACGGCTAAGCGGCGTTGCAAACCGCGTGCTTTACGCTCGTCGGCTTGTGCGACTAAGGCTTGCCATAAAACGCTGTCATGCCCCAACCAGCGATTATTTATAATAGGTTCGCCTAATAAGCCGGGCGCAATATCGTAAGCCATTAACGCGCCTTCAATCAGCAAGCTTCCGTCACCACACATAGGGGCCATCAACGCTAACGATTCCGGCTGGGCTTTCAGCAACTCTGCCCAACCTGCTCGCACTAAAATCGCCGCAGCCAGATTTTCACGAATCGTTTTCGGTGCATCCGTATCTAAATAGCCGCGCTGATGCAAGCTACGGCGGTTTAATTCAATGCCAATTTCCGCCAAACCTTTGTGCACACTCACCACAATCACCAAATCGGGATTATTGCTTACACTGGGACGTAGCCCGTATTTAGCCCGCATCTGATCGGCAATTTGGTCTTTAATCCACTGTGCCCCAAATTGGGTATTATTAATCTCATCATTACGCCCAAAAAAACGTACTTTTAAGCTGCCCTCGGCGCGTAAATGCTGATCCCATGCTATCGACTGCATTAAGGCTTGCAATTCTGCTAAGGTTTTGCCGTAACCCTGTGCTAATTGCAAGGTCACCCGCGACGCTAGGCGACTCCACAATAAAGCACGATACCCAAACGCTAAATCCCCGACCGCTTGTACGCCTGCATGCCCGATTTTCACCGATTCGGCATTTAAATTGCTTAGTTCTTCACTAAGCAACGGTTCTACAAACTGCGGACAAGCGAAAAACCAAGAAAAGTTAGGGGATTTAAGCGCTGACATGCCAAGCATCCGAAAAAATATCAAGGGCGGAAGTGTAGCTTAAATCGGGGATTGGCGGCAGCAAATCACCATTCATCAGCGGTTTAGATGCGTGCATCTATGCTTAGCTAAAAGATTAGTCAGTTACTTAACTGGCTGTATAACAAGGGCTGCTAATTCTTATTAACTATTCTGAAAATTCGTAGTCTAAAGTTTTAAGTAAACCGGCAGGTATTCCCATTATTCCAAGCACACCACGTAAAGGGGTTAAGGATGAGCATATTCAGTCACTATCAGTCCCGCTATGAAGCCTTACAAGAAGAAGAATTTTCGCTACAAGAATACCTCGATCTGTGCAAACGCGAGCCATTGGCGTATGCTAGTGCCGCCGAGCGTATGCTGAACGCGATTGGCGAGCCTGAAATTATTGACACCTCACGCGATACACGCATGAGCCGCATTTTCTCGAATAAAGTGATTCGCCGTTATCCCGCATTTGCCGAATTTTACGGTATGGAAGATGCGATTGAGCAAATCGTTTCCTTCTTCCGCCACGCGGCGCAAGGCTTAGAAGAAAGCAAACAGGTGTTATATCTGTTAGGTCCAGTCGGTGGCGGTAAATCCTCCTTGGCGGAACGCTTAAAAGCCTTAATCGAAAAGCAGCCGATTTATTGCATTAAAGGCTCACCTGTCAATGAATCCCCCTTAGGTTTATTTAATCCAGATGAAGATGGTGCGATTTTAGAAGAAGACTACGGTATTCCACGCCGTTATCTAAAAAGCATTATGTCACCGTGGGCAGTCAAACGCTTACGTGAGTTTGGTGGCGATATTACGAAGTTCCGTGTGGTTAAACGCTACCCGTCTCGGTTAAACCAGATTGCGGTTTCTAAAACCGAACCGGGTGATGAAAATAACCAAGATATTTCCGCTTTAGTCGGCAAAGTCGATATTCGCAAACTAGAAGACTTCCCGCAAAATGATGCGGATGCGTATAGCTATTCAGGTGGTTTGTGTTTATCGAACCAAGGCTTAATGGAATTCGTCGAGATGTTTAAAGCACCGATTAAAGTGCTACATCCGCTATTAACCGCTACACAAGAAGGCAATTACAACGGTACAGAAAGCATTGGCGCGATTCCTTTTAATGGCGTAATTTTGGCGCACTCGAACGAATCCGAATGGCAAACCTTTAAAAATAATCGCAATAATGAAGCGTTTATTGACCGGGTGTCGATTGTCAAAGTGCCGTATTGCTTACGTGTGACCGAAGAAATCAAAATCTATGAAAAACTGTTAGATCATAGTTCCTTAGCGCATGCGTCTTGCGCCCCTGATACCCTAAAATTGTTAGCGCAATTCATCGTATTATCGCGTTTAAAAGAACCCGAAAACTCCAATCTGTTCTCTAAAATGCGGATTTATGACGGTGAAAACTTAAAAGACATCGACCCAAAAGCCAAAACCATTCAAGAATACCAAGACGCGGCGGGGGTTGACGAAGGGATGAGCGGTTTATCCACTCGCTTTGCCTTCAAGATTTTGTCTAAAGTGTTTAACTACGATGCGACCGAAGTGGCGGCTGATCCAGTGCATTTAATGTATGTGCTAGAAAAGCAAATCGAAAAAGAGCAATTCCCACGCGAAATTCAAGATCGCTATATTCGCTTTATTAAAGAATACCTTGCCCCGCGTTATATTGATTTTATTGGCAAAGAAATTCAAACCGCTTACCTTGAATCTTATTCTGAATACGGGCAGAACTTATTCGACCGTTATGTGACCTATGCGGATTTCTGGATTCAAGACCAAGAATTCCGCGACCCCGAAACTGGCGAATTGTTAAATCGTGCCTCTTTAAATGCCGATTTAGAGAAAATCGAAAAACCGGCTGGCATTAGCAATCCGAAAGACTTCCGTAATGAAATCGTCAACTTTGTGTTACGCGCTCGTGCTAATAACAGCGGTCGCAATCCTTCATGGACAAGTTACGAGAAATTACGCCGAGTGATTGAGATGAAAATGTTCTCTAGCACCGAAGATTTATTGCCCGTGATTTCTTACGGCGCGAAATCCTCTGCGGATGAACAACGCAAGCACGATAATTTCGTCGAACGCATGATGAAACGCGGTTATACCGAAAAACAAGTGCGTTTATTAGCCGAATGGTATTTGCGTGTGCGTAAATCACAGTAAGTAAGGAGTGGCGCATGACTTACATTGTAGACCGTCGCTTAAATAGCAAAAACAAAAGCTTAGTCAACCGCGAACGTTTTTTGAAACGCTATCAAAATCAGATTCGTAAGGCTGTGTCGGATGCGGTAAGTCGGCGCAATATTACCGATATGGAGCAAGGGGAAAGTATTACAATCCCCAAGCGTGATATTTCCGAGCCGGTGTTTCGGCACGGGCAAGGCGGACAACGCGAAATCGTGCATCCGGGTAATAAAGAGTTTGTGACGGGCGATAAATTGCCTCGTCCCCAAGGCGGCGCGGGCAGCAAAGGTTCGGGGCAAGCTTCGGCGGATGGTGACGGCGAAGACGATTTTATCTTTCAAATCTCCCAACAAGAATTTCTCGAATACTTGTTTGAAGACTTAGCCTTACCGAATATGGTCAAACGCCAGTTACTCAGTATGGATTCGTTTGATTATCATCGGGCGGGTGTCAGTGAAGTCGGCAATCCGGCACAAATTAATATTGTGCGTTCCATGCGTAGCGCCCAAGCTCGGCGCATTGCCTTACGCGGTAAAGAACGGCGGCGTAAACGCGAAGTGTTGGCGGAATTGGCCGAACTAGATACGCAGCTACCCAGCGAGGAGCAAGCCGCTAAACGCGCCGAACTAGAAGCGGAATTGTCTAAGCTCAATATTCGCATGCATACCATTCCGTGGTTAGACGATTTTGACTTGAAATATAATCTGAAGGTCAAAGTGCCACGTCCTTCGCCTAAAGCAGTTATGTTTTGCGTGATGGATGTGTCCGGTTCAATGACCCAAGATATTAAAGATACCGCTAAGCGTTTCTTTTTCTTGCTGTATCTGTTCTTAAAGAAAAATTACGAAACCATCGAAGTGGTGTTTATTCGCCACCACACCCAAGCGCAAGAAGTGGATGAAGAAACCTTTTTCTATGCCCGTGAAACGGGCGGTACAGTGGTTTCCAGTGCTTTGCATTTAATGGCAGATATTATTGAAGACCGCTACAACGCGAATGAATGGAATGTGTACGTGGCGCAAGCCTCGGATGGCGATAACTGGCACGAGGATAATGAACGCTGCCGCAGTATTTTAAGCTCGGCAGTGTTGCCCTTTGTACAGTATTACACCTATATCGAAATTGGCGACCGTGAACCTCAAGGTTTATGGCATTTATATGAGCATCTACAGGGTGATTTTTTTGATCGCTTTGCCATTCAACGAGTGCGCAATAATGCGGAAATCTATCCGGTCTTCCGCGAATTATTCCATAAACATGCGGGCGCGGAGGCTTAATGAGTAACGAAACCCAGCGTGAAGCGCGCTATATTTCCACTAGCTCCGAATGGACATTCGAGACGATTGAACGCTATCACCGCGAAATCGCCCGCATTGCCAAGGATAAATTTAAGCTTGATACCTACCCCAATCAGATTGAGATTATTCGTTCTGATCAAATGATGGATGCGTATGCCTCGGTAGGCATGCCGGTCTATTATAACCATTGGTCATACGGCAAACATTTTGTCTCAGTCGAGCAAAATTACACGCGTGGACGCATGGGCTTAGCTTATGAAATCGTCATTAATTCTAATCCCTGCATTGCGTATTTGATGGAAGAAAATACGCTGACTATGCAAGCGTTAGTCATTGCGCACGCCTGTTTTGGGCATAACTCATTCTTTAAGGGCAATTACCTATTCCGTACGTGGACAGATGCCGAAGCCATTATTGATTATTTGCTGTTTGCTAAAAATTATATTCGGCAATGTGAAGAACGCTATGGCGTGGCGGCGGTCGAGCTATTATTAGATTCCTGTCATGCTTTAATGAATTACGGTGTGGATCGCTATAAACGCCCCTCGCCGATTTCCGCTGCTGAGGAAAAAGCAAGGCAACAAGAGCGCGAGCACTATATTCAACAGCACATTAATGATTTATGGCGCACGCTACCCCATCGACAACGCTTCGCCGACGAAGAACAACAAGCGGAATCGAAATTTCCTGAAGAGCCACAGGAAAATTTACTGTATTTCATTGAGAAGAATTCGCCAGCCTTAGCCACTTGGCAACGTGAAATTATTCGCATTGTGCGTAAAGTCGCGCAATATTTTTACCCACAACGCCAAACCCAAGTCATGAATGAGGGATGGGCAACGTTCTGGCATTACACCATTTTGCATGAAATGTATGACGAAGGCTTAGTCAACGAAGGCTTCATGATGGAGTTTTTAACTTCACATACCAATGTAGTCATGCAACCTAGCTTTGATAGCCCTTATTACAGTGGACTCAACCCCTATGCCTTGGGTTTTGCCATGATGAAGGACATTCGGCGTATTTGTGAACAACCGACCGAAGAAGATCAGCGGTGGTTTCCAGACATTGCGGGTAGCGATTGGATCAAAACCCTCGATTATGTGATGCGCAATTACCGCGATGAAAGTTTTATCATGCAATTTTTATCGCCGAAGGTGATTCGTGATTTTCACCTGTTCGCTTTAGAAGATGATGACCGCAAAACCACCATAAGCGTTACTGCTATTCACAATGATGAAGGCTATCGTAAAGTGCGAGAAACTTTGTCGCAGCAATACAATATCAGCTATCAAGAACCGGATATTCAAGTAGCCAAGGTCAATGTGCGTGGAGATCGCTCAATCACCTTGCAGCATACTTTGCATAATCGTCGCCTTTTAAATCAGGATGTTAATGAGATGTTACGGCATGTGCATCAACTGTGGGGTTATGATGTGCATTTACATTCACTAGAAGCCGATGGGCGCTTAGCAAAAAGCTATCATCTAAAAATCGAAACTAAATAAAATTCTTTCAAAATAATGCAGATTTTGTCTAATTAATCACACTTAATTTAAGGTTTTTAAATAAGCGCAATTGGTTGAAAAATTAATTGCGCTTTTCGCGTTTGCTAAATTAGCCAGAAACTGCAAATTTTCTAATGTATTTTGACGATTTTGCGATTCGTTTCTATTTTATTATTACAAACTTTGAGTCGCTTTAGTTTGTCTTAAGGGATTTATGATTAATTTATTAACAGATATGAGGGATCATATGATGTCTGCAAACAAATCTGATACAGATAATTCTAATAATAATGGCGTAGATTTTCGCGCTGAATTTGATAGCTTCAAGAATCAAGTAAGTGATTTATTTGATTCATTGAAAAAACAAGGTGCGATTGCTGCAACTAAAGCTGTTTATAAAACCGGCAACGAAGTAGGTCGTATTCAAGAAAAAACCAGCAATGTAATGGACAATTTAACAGATAATAGCAGCAATTCAGATAATATGAATTTAGCTAAAATCAATGACCAAATCCGTCAATCTCCAGTACTAAGCCTCGCGTTAGCATTCAGTGCGGGTTATGTGATTTCTCGCATGTTAGGCAATGGCAGCGGCAGCAGCAAAGATTAAGATGCGATAGGAATGGCTTAAGTATGAAAGCATTAACTGAAACGTTTATTAGCTTCGTTGATTTAATTGAAGCTGAAGGGCGTTTATTAAAACAGAAAATATTACAAGTTGTGTCCAGCATTGGTTTAATGATGGTAGCATTATTATTCGTAATATTAGCCTTTGGTTTTTTACTCGCCTCTATATATCAGTTCTTGCTTTTATACTGGCCATTGCCTTTAGTTTTATTTGCCATGAGTTTAATTTGTTTAGCAATAACCGGAGGGTTAATATGGATTACACAGCGGATCAATCACAAACAGTAGATCAAGCGAAACAAAATCTGCGTGATGCTAGTTCGCAATTAGATATATTAGCACCCGTTAAAAATCATCCTATGTCGTCTTTGGCTTTAGCGATTACCGCAGGTTACGTCGCGCAAAAAGCTATTAGTAATAGTGGTGAAGGAAAATCCTTACTACCCGGTCTGTTTAGTGTGGGTTTATTAGCGGCTAAACGTTTGCTTTTAAAATGAGCTTAGACCATTAACAGCGACTTTAAGCGTTATTTAGGCTAAGCTTATGCCATTTATGCATTTGTGGATTCATAAGCTACATGTCTGATACCTTAATTGTCCATTGGGACTTTGACCCCATACTTCTCTCCATTGGCAGTTTCAGTATTCATTGGTATGGTTTGTTATTCGCGCTCGCTTTTATTGCGGGCTACCATATCATGCAACGCATTACCAAAGCTGAAGGTCGGACTGATCTGGACTTAGATACGCTCTTGTATTACATCATGGGCGGTACAATTGTTGGGGCGCGACTAGCACACTGCTTATTTTATGATCCCACTTATTATTTATCCCACCCATTAGATATTTTCAAAATCTGGGAGGGCGGTTTAGCCAGTCACGGCGGCGCAGTTGGCTTAATTCTTGCGCTTTATTTCTACGCCAAACGCTATGATGTGCCTTTTTTATGGCTTACCGACCGAATTGCGATTCCCTCAGCGTTAGGCGGGGCAATGGTACGTTTAGCCAACTTCCTCAATTCAGAAATTGTCGGTAATCCTACACACAGTAACTGGGGTGTCATTTTTGAAAAAGTCGACGAATTACCCCGGCATCCCGTGCAACTTTATGAATCATTTGCATATGTTGTTATTTTTGCGTGGCTAGTCAAAGTGTATTTACGCTATGGCAAAAACACGCCTTATGGCTTGTTAACCGGCATGTTCTTAACCAGCGTATTTAGTGTGCGCTTTATTCTGGAATTCTTCAAAACGCCGCAAGCAGCCTATGAAGCAGGTAATTTCATTAGTGTTGGGCAATGGTTAAGCATACCGTTTATTATTGTTGGCATTGTGCTTATACAACGTGCGAAACGCGCTCCCGCGTTGAATATACTGTAAGGATCAAAGCGTAATCAGGGATGCCTTACTGGTATCCCTATTATTAAGCTAATCTAAGCAATTCCCATTGGGTAAGAACCCAATACTTTCACCATATTGGCTTCTTGGTGTAAAGCTTGTAGCGCTTGTTGCACACTCGCATCCTGCTGATGCCCAATAATATCGAGGAAAAATAAATATTCCCAATTAGTGGTTTTGGAGGGACGTGATTCTATACGGCTCATATCCACGCCATTTTCGGCTAAGGGTTTCAGCATATGATATAACGAACCCGGTTGATTCTTAGCCGAAACAATAATCGAAGTACGGTCTTTACCGCTCATGCCCACGTCTTGATCCGCAATAATCCAAAAGCGAGTCGTATTATTAGGATTATCTTCAATCGACTCGTGTACTACCTGCAATTGGTAAATCCCTGCTGCTTGTATACTGCCAATCGCGGCAGCTTCTGGCTCAAGCGAGGCTAAACGCGCGGCTTCTGCATTGCTGCTAACGGGAATACGTTCAGCCTGTGGTAAATGCTTATCCAACCAATGCCGACATTGCGCTAAGGATTGCGCATGTGAATACACGGTTTGCACCGCTTGCCAATCTTGATGCGCACACATTAAATTTTGATGAATGCGCAAGGAAATCTCACCACAGATTTTCAAAGGCGACGTGACAAAAGTATCTAAGGTTTGCGCAATGACACCTTCCGTTGTATTTTCGACAGGTACAACTCCGTAACGCACTTTACCCGACTCAACTGCCTGAAAAATTTGCGGAATCGACTCAACGGGCAACGTTGCCACCCCTTGACCAAAATGCTTAAACGTCGCTTCCTGACTAAACGTTCCTGCAGGACCTAAATAAGCGATCCCTAATGATTCTTCTAATGCCAAACAGGAAGCAATAATTTCCCGAAAAATGCGCGTCACTTGCTCATTACGTAACGGTCCTGCATTATCCGCTTGCATGCGTTGCAAAATCTGTGCTTCACGTTCAGGGCGATAAAATTTCGCATTGGGGTCTTCAGCCAACTTTACATGCGCTACCTGTTCGGCACATTGCGCACGCGCATTTAATAACTGCAAAATTTGGCTATCTAATGCATCAATTTGTTGACGAATCGCGCTTAAATCAGTGGTTGGTTTAGTCATTAGCAGTTCCCTATCGACTTAAGCGTATTGTGCAGCAAAGGCTTGCATAAAATCGACTAAGGCATCAACACCTGTTTCGGGCACGGCATTATACAAACTGGCGCGCATGCCGCCGACCACTCGGTGACCTTTTAAGGTTTTCAAACCCACCTGTTCCGCTTCCAGCAAAAAGGTTTTATCCAAACGGCTATCTGCTAGGGTAAAGGGAATATTCATCCAAGAACGGTAATTGACATCTACTGGGCTACGATAAAAGCCATTCGAGCCATCAATCGCGGCATACAACTTGCTTGCTTTACGCTGATTGAGTTCTGCCATCCCCGCCAAGCCGCCTTGGGTTTTCAACCACTTAAACACTAAACCCGCAATATACCAAGCATAGGTGGGTGGTGTGTTATACATAGAATCATTTTGGCTATGCGTCTGATAATTCAGCATAGTGGGCACAGAGGCAGGCGCATGCCCAATTAAATCTTCCCGCATAATTACAATCGTCAAGCCCGCAGGCCCAATATTTTTCTGCGCTCCCGCATAAATCATCGCGTAACGACTCACATCCAAAGGACGTGACAAAATTGTAGACGACAAATCCGCAATAATCGGCATATCACCCACATCGGGTAAATCCGTGAACTCAACCCCGCGAATCGTCTCATTCGGTGTGATATGCAAATAAGCGGCTTGCTTATTAAGTTGCCACGTATCGAATGCGGGAACGGTGGTGTAATGGCTATCCTTAGCAGATGCCACCACATTAACTTCACCGAACTTACGCATTTCGTCAATCGCACGAAGCGACCAATCACCTGTATCTAAATAATCCGCGCTGGTTTTTGTGCCTAACAAGTTTTGCGGGATCATGGAGAATTGTGTACTCGCGCCACCTTGTAAAAACAGCACTTTATAATTCGTCGGAATCGCCATAATATCACGTAAATCTGCCTCGGCTTCCGCCGCAATCGACATAAACTCCGCGCCGCGATGGCTCATTTCCATTACCGACATACCGCTACCCTGCCAATCCAGCATTTCAGCTTGTGCCTGTTGCAACACAGATTTGGGTAACATGCCAGGGCCTGCACTAAAATTATAAATTTGACGCATAATGATACGGTCTTCCCTAGTAGGTAATGGAAACGGCTAATCATACTGCGATTTTAAGCAAAGTCGCAGCGTTTTACATAAATTAAGCCGCTGGTTTACGTGCAGGTCGGCGTTGCGGTTTGCTGGCAGTTACGCCCAATTTAGGCGCTTTGGCAGTTTGTAACCCCGCTGCAACCCGTGCTTCGGTTTTTTGCGATTTAGTACGGCGTTTTTTCGGGCGGTGTTGGGCGGCTTTAGCCTTGTCTTCCGTTGTTCTAGCGTTAGAAGCAGGCTTCTCTGCTTTGGGGTTAACACTGATTTTAGGTAAAGCAGGTAAGGCTTCACACGGCAATTTTTGCTTCAATAATTTTTCAATGGCTTGTAAGAAGTTAAGTTCTTCAGGGTCTACCAATGAAATAGCTTGTCCATTCGCCCCTGCACGTCCAGTACGTCCAATACGGTGCACATAATCAGCAGGCACATTTGGTAACTCAAAATTCACGACATAAGGCAGTTGTTCAATATCCAAACCCCGCGCTGCAATATCGGTAGCCACCAACACGCGCACCGCATTGTGTTTAAAATCGCTTAACGCTTTGGTACGTGCGCCTTGGCTTTTATTACCATGAATCGCAGCAGCACTAATCCCATCCCGTTCCAATTTTTCAGCTAAGCGATTAGCGCCGTGTTTGGTACGTGTAAATACCAAAACTTGTTGCCAATCTTGGCTACGAATTAAATGGCTGAGTAGTGGAATTTTTTGCGTTTTGTCTAATTTATAAACCGACTGTTGTACAGTTTCGGCCGCCGTATTGCGCGGACTCACTGCAATCTGCTCCGGTTTATACAAGATGCCTTTAGCTAATGCAGTAATATCATCGGAAAATGTCGCCGAAAATAACAAGTTTTGGCGTTGTTTAGGCAATAAATCGAGAATTTTGCGAATATCGCGGATGAAGCCCATATCCAACATACGATCCGCTTCGTCTAATACCAGCATTTCTACCTGATTAAACTTGATCGCATTTTGTGAATATAAGTCCAATAGGCGACCGGGCGTCGCTACTAAAATATCCACACCCCGGCGTAACCCCATCATTTGCGGGTTAATGCTCACGCCGCCAAACACGATTAACGAGCTGAGCGATAAATATTTACCATAATCACGCACACTTTCGCCGACTTGTGCGGCTAATTCACGCGTGGGTGTTAACACTAAAGCCCGCACACTATTGCTATTAACCCGTTTACCGTTTTGTAAACGTTGCAACATCGGCAGAGTAAAACCAGCGGTTTTGCCCGTACCCGTTTGCGCGGCAGCCATTAAATCGCGCCCGTTTAATACCACGGGAATCGCTTGTTGTTGAATAGGGGTGGGCGTGGCGTAGCCTTGCTCAGCAATCGCCCGCAAAATAGGCTCGGCAAGACCGAGTTCAGTAAATGACATTAAGAATTTAACCTCGTTCCTCAGCCGTCCATTGGCAATAAGGATATTTTGTTAGGCAAACGTTGTAATAACGTTCGATATGTGACACATCTTGTCCCACCCAAGTGGGTAGCTGAATCGCTTCATCAGCAGATTCAAGTTCAACTTCGGCAACAATTAAGCCCGCATTATCACCTTGAAATTCATCAATTTCCCAAATCTTACCGTCGAATTCGACAATATGGCGAATCTTTTCAATTAACGGTCGTTCGCACAATTGATCCAGTAATTCAGCCGCATCGCTTAAGGGAATCTCATACTCATATTCTAAGCGTTGCAAACCAATCGTCATGCCTTTGACATTTAAGGTGGCTTGATCGTCGGCAATACGCACCCGCACAGAAGCGTGTTTATTATTACTTAAATAACCTTGGCGAAATTGCTCTGAGCGCGTAACTAGGTTACGCCACTCATTAGACAGCAATAAAAATTTACGTTCAATTTCAGTTGCCATTAATTAAAACCGTACCAAAGCAGAACCCCATGTAAAGCCACCGCCGAATGCTTCTAGCAAAATAATTTCGCCGCGTTTAATACGCCCGTCTCGCACCGCAGTGTCCAAGGCTAACGGAATCGAAGCGGCGGAAGTGTTGCCTTGTTCGCCCACCGTTACCACTACGCGCTCCATCGGCATATCTAACTTTTTCGCAGTGGCTTGGATAATCCGAATATTGGCTTGGTGCGGTACTAACCAATCAACATCCGCTTTCGTCATTTGATTGGCTTCTAATGTCTCATCGACAATCTTACCCAAGGTATTCACCGCTACACGAAACACTTCATTGCCTTTCATCTGTAAAAAGGCAGTGCCTTCGCGTAATTTTTCTGGATGACGTGAAACACCACCTGCAACATTTAATAAGTGTTCGTAACTGCCATCCGTGTGCAAATGCGTGGATAAAATACCAGCCTCATCACTGGCTTCTAACACCATTGCACCTGCACCGTCGCCGAATAAAATACAAGTACCGCGATCTGTCCAGTCCATTAAGCGCGACATGGTTTCCGCACCCACGACCAAGGCGCATTTTGCAGCGCCCGACTTCACATATTTATCCGCAACACTCAGCGCAAAAATAAAGCCAGAACAGGCTGCCTGCACATCAAACGCAGCGCCCCCGTTTTTAATACCCAAACGCCCTTGCAATAAAGATGCTGTACTAGGAAAAATTAAGTCGGGCGTAGACGTTCCCAACACAATTAAATCAACATCTTCTGGGGATTTGCCTGCCATTTCTAAGGCACGCCGCGCGGCAATTTCAGCTAAATCGCAAGCTGATTGCCCTTCTACTACGTGGCGTTGACGAATTCCGGTTCGCTCTACAATCCATTCGTCGGTAGTATCAACTAGACTTTCTAAGTCTTTGTTGCTGAGCACTTTTTCTGGCAAATAACCGCCAGTTCCGGTAATTCGTGAATAAATCATGCCTTCTGCCTTTGTGCGAGCCACTGTTCAAGTTGTTTGTGAATGCGTTGGGGAACTTGTTTTATAATCTCCGTACGGGCAATACCAATCGCATTCGCATATGCGACACTGTCTGCACCACCGTGACTTTTCACGACAATACCCTGTAAGCCTAGGAAGCTTGCGCCATTATAACGGCGCGGGTCAAATTTATGCCGAAAGGATTTCAAAACTGGATAAGACATTAAGGCGGCTAATTTGGTAAAAATATTCGCTGAATATTCTTTTTTCAGTTGGTTTGATACCATTTTGGCTAAGCCTTCGCTGGTTTTTAAGGCAACATTGCCCACGAAACCATCACACACCACAACATCAACATTGCCGTGGTAAATATCATCGCCCTCAACATACCCAATATAATTCAAAGGGCTATCTTTTAATAACAGATTCGCCGCTTTGACTTGTTCATTACCCTTAATAGCTTCTTGCCCAATATTTAGCAATCCTACTTTCGGGTTAGCATTATTATCCAACGCTTTGGTCAGTTCCGACCCCATTAAGGCAAACTGATATAAATGCTCTGCTTCAGAATCGACATTTGCACCCAAATCCAGCATATGCACATGCCCATTCGTTTTAGGCAAAATGGTGCAAATTGCAGGGCGATCAATTCCCGGCAAGGTTTTTAGTACAAAGCGCCCCGTCGCCATTAATGCGCCCGTATTGCCTGCACTGACCATTGCATCGGCTTCGCCCGCCTTAACTAAATTTATGGCAACCCGCATGGATGAATCTTTTTTGCTTTTTAATGCCGCCGCCGGTGCTTCATCCATTTGCACGACTTGCGAGGCATGATGAATCGTTAAACGCTCATTAGTTTGGGCTTTATTGTCACTTAATGCGGCTTGGATTTGCCCTTCATCTCCAACCAAAATAATCGAAATATCAGGATATTGCTTCATAGCGGCCAATGCTGCTGGTACTACCACTGATAGACCGTGATCGCCCCCCATCGCATCTAAGGCAATGCGATATGCTTCACTCATATATACCCTACTCCTGAAAAAAAATCGCGGGACAAGCCCGCGATTTTATACGATTTTTTTATGCAAACGTGCAATAAATTACCGCTTATTCTGCGTTATCTTCAACATCAACCGCAGCTTTAATGATTTGGCGACCACGGTAGAAACCGTCTGCTGTCATATGATGACGCAAATGAGTTTCGCCAGATACTGCATCTACAGAAAGGGTAGGTGCTTTTAATGCATCATGTGAACGACGCATACCGCGACGTGAGCGTGTAGTACGCGCTTGACCGACTGCCATAGTTTATGACTCCGTTTTTTTCCAATCTTTTAAGACAGCAAAAGGATTTTTCTTCGTTGCAGGCTCTACTTCTGCATCATCCTCTTGCCCACCAATCGTTGTTGCAGCGAGGTCTGTCGGCAAGGCTTCAATCAAAGCACGAGCAGGTTCACACTGCGGATGCTTTACCGCAAAAGGTAAAGCGAGAAGAATTTCATCTTCAACGAAATCCTGTAAAAACAATCGCTCATCTTCCACTAACCAAGCTTCAAAACCTTCTTGTTCAGGGCGTTGATCCGACTGTGATGCTGTTAAAGCTACTTGTATGGGTTGATCCACCACATATTCCATAGGTTGTAAGCAACGCTGACATTCCAGCATTAACTTGCCTTTAACCGAACCTATGACCAATGACAAACCGGAATGAGTACGGGTAAATTCTAAATTCACCTGTAAATCATCACTGTCTGCGACGGTGAGTTCTTTTAAACGTTCCATATGTTTAAGCGGCAATATGCCGGACAACAACTTGCGTTGTTCCACTAAACGAAATGGATTAACTTCTACGGGTAACCTATTCAACATAAGCGCGCGATTATAAGAATCCCTCCTAGGTAGTGTAAAGAAATTTCTAGCATTTTTACTTTAGCCAGTACTACATCTTGCGTATTATGTACGGTTTTTTCACAAAAGAGGCTAAGGCTACCCATGAGCGCATTACCCTTAATCTTAGGTTCAACTTCTGCCGCTCGCCGCGAACTCTTAAACCGCCTACAAATTCCTTATCAGATTGACGCACCGGCTATTGATGAAACCCGCCATACTAACGAAAGCGCCTATGCTATGGTGGCTCGCTTATCCTTACAAAAAGCACAAGCAGTAGCTGCCCGCCATCCCCAGAGCTTGATTATTGGTTCGGATCAATGCGCCGTGTTAGGTGAAAACGTTATCGGTAAGCCGCATACGCATGAAAACGCCATGCAACAATTGCGTCATGCGTCTGGTAAAACATTACGCTTTTTAACCGGATTATGTTTATACAATAGCCAAGCGCAAAGCTATCAACTGGATGTCGTACCTTTTGATGTAAGCTTTCGCAGCTTAACCGATGCAGAAATCGACTGCTATTTACGTTTAGAACAGCCGTATAGCTGTGCAGGCAGCTTTAAATCAGAAGGCTTAGGTATTAGTTTGTTTGCTGCGATGCAGGGCGACGACCCCACGGCATTAATGGGCTTGCCGCTGATTCGCTTAAACAGCATGTTACGCACAGCAGGCATTGACGTCTTACAACGCTGAACTCAATACGGCAAACGTACCTTCCTTATATTAATAAGGAAGGCTAGAGCAGTTAAGCTACTTCTGTAGCCACTAAAAATTCAGGATTTTCCACATACTGTAGAAATTCACCCATAATGGTTTGCACCGTTAAACCGGCCATATCGTCACTAATAAAGCCTTGTAAATCTGGAATCTCAAAAAATTCAATATAATTAACAGAAGGCTTAGCATCTGATAATAAATTGCGTTCAACCCGATAATTGACAAAACGTTGTACACGTTTTAAGCCACGCATCGTCGGATAATCCCGATTTAATGTCCAATTTTCGTATTCTTCGGCGCTTACGGTTGGCTTTAATTTATATTGAATAATGATTTGTGCCATAGCCTGACTCTCTTCGCTGGGGTTGTGAAACGGGTTAACACAGTCTAATTCAACCATTTCCGAATACAATTACCATTAATCTGACTGTTTAATTAACTGCTGGCTAGGATTTAAGTACAACAGCATGCCCGTTTTTATGCCTGCCACCACTTCCGCCTTTACCACACAAAATGGCACAGCCGCCTCACGCGCTACCAAGGCAGCGTGCGATAAACGCCCCCCTTGTTGCACAACAATCGCCGCTAAAGTCGGAATTTGCGCCACCCAACGCGGATCAAAATAAGGGGCAAACACAATACTTTGCGTAGGCAGTGCACCTTTAAATTGGGTAGGTTGCGTAATAACAAATGCTTGACCTCTAATCGTTTTATTCACCGATAGATTTTGCCAAGCATTACTCGCCTGTGCTTGTGGCAGCATAGCCCAATCATAAATAGCCAAAGAAGCTAATTGCCGCTGATAGTGTTGCGCTTGGCATAAGTGTTGAGTTTGATAATCCACCCATGTCGCAAAAGCCAGCGGTTGGGATAAAGCTTGAATCGCCAGTGTTTGCTTTACCTTGTTTAATTCAAACCAAACACATTGGCGCAATTGCCCATTCAGCGCATCCCAAGTATCAAGCTTAAGGTTAGTAATCGGTTCAGGCACAACGCTTACCCAAGTCAGTTCGTAAATATGCAAGGGTTGCACTACTGCCCGGTTGGCGGCGGACGCTTGCAAATTACTAATTAACCATACATTAAATAAGCGGCTAAGTTGCGCATAATCAAAAGGTGCGGTTGCCACGTAACTGCTAATCACTTGTTGCGCGTGCTGTTTGCTTTTGGGCAAGCGTAAACCTTGCCAAAAACCGCCAAAACCCTTGAGTTGGTAAAATTGGCGTTCTTTAGCCGTATCAACCAAGACCGTACCGTCCGCACAATGCTGCATAAAATCGACTTGTTGTGCTGCATAACCCAAAGCTTGCAGACTGGCGCGGCTATCGGCATATAACTGTTGCAACAAACTAAATGATAAGGGCGATAATTTACCCAAGCTTTCCGATAACGCAGTATACGCCCACTCGCCTGCTGGCAAGGCATGTTGTTTCAAGATATTGGGCGTTAAAGTCTGCACCGCCCCCGATAAACTGGTTTGTGGGCGTACTTGCAATAACACAATTTGTTGCACTTGCGGGTCAAATACCCATTCCGCATCCACGGCAAATGCAAATAATGATCGTAATTGCTGTGCTAACTGTTGTAATAAAGCTTCTAAATACAGCAAATGCGGCGGCAAAGCTAATGGCGCAGACTCCCCCGCATTTAACGCTAAAACCGCAGGTTGTGACTGCCCCTCGACTACTGCCTTTACGCCCATTTCGGCGTAATCTAATTGGAAATAATCGCTAAAAAAGCCCCAAGGACTAAACAATACGCCGCCCACCGCATGTTGAATATAGACTTGTAACATCAAACGCGGTTGACGCTCCGCCCTACCCAGTTGTTGCAAAATTTGCTGATTCTCTTGCCATGCCTGAGCCAGTGTTTTATCTAAGGCTTGCGCTGTTACCGCTGGCGAACTCCAAAAATGCCCTGCTAAAGACTGGTGTTGCGTATCCTCAAGCGCCGTGGCACTACGCACAATAAATAAACTATCCTCTCCAACCTGCTGAATAAATTGGGCAAGCGTAGCGGCTTGGGGCAATTGTTCTAAATATAAAGTTTGCGGTACACGTAAACCCGCTGCCTGTGCTTGGGCTAAATAAGCATATTTAGTAGAAACTGCATTCATTTTAAAAATGTTCCTGTGGGATCATATGCACCTAACACCTTGCGTCCGGCTTGCTGAGCAATTTCTGCAAAATTGGCAGCATGAAAACAACCCGCATAGGTCTGACAAACAATCACCAAAGGTTGTGATTGCGTGGCTAATAAGGTTTGCTGAATATCCACACTGGATGCTAATTCTAACGGCAAGCGTTGAACCTGTTTTAAACCGATAATCGGTTTATTTTCCAAATCCAGTTGAATAAACGCAGCGTTTAAATGCATTAATTCTTTTTGGGTAAATAATTTAAGACTAGAGGGCGCATAACTATAATTTTCATCGCCGGTATAAGGTAGTTTAGCCACAGCCCATGCGCCTAAACCACCTTGCAAAAATGCAACATTGGTGTAACCTGCATTTTTCAAAAACTGTGCCGCCAAATAACCCCGTAAACCTGAATGGCACAATAACACGATCAGTTTATCTTTCGGCAAATCTGTCGGAATTGCGCCATAAATTAAATCGGCATAACGTAGTGCACGATCATAACCCATATTAAATTGAGAGCGCTCATAAGCCTCTCGGGTATCCACCAAATATAATTGCTGAGCTTGAGTTTGGCGAACTTGTTGTAAGGCATAAGGAGTGAATGAGGCAATTGTACTAAAGGCTGGCATAGTCAGTTGGCGCGCTTTACGTGCCTCTGTAACCTGAGTTTGCATTTCTTGCAAGGTTTGCTGTTTCCAATGCCGTATATAATCATCTAATTCGCGCTGAATAACTTGTTCTATCGGCAATAACTCGGCTTGCGGTAAATGATACACCACCATAGTTTTTGGTTTTAAGCGTGCAGCAACTTCAGGATAAAAATAAAAACCCAATACCGTCGTTATTAATAAAACACCTAGCCCGATTAAAATTACCAGCGGTTTTGTTGAACCGACATGCAGATTAAACCACTGACGTAAAGAAAAAAACGCACCCGCAGTAAAAGCCAGTACTGCGCCTAGCACTTGCAATAATGACTGCCAAACAGATAACAACACATCCGGCGGCGGAATTGCCCAAGCTGGATTTGCAACTAAAATTAGCAAAATACCTAAGGCATAAGCAGGGTGGCGGTTCATTGTGATTATCCTATACGGGCTAGTGTTTGATTCTACACGGATTGGCCGAATACAGCAGCATGATACCCGCCCCGTTGCTAATCCTTAATAAACTTTGCGCTCGCCTAAACTGGCTAATTTGGTTAATACCCGTGTTGAATTTTCATCTGCCTCTTTATTTTTGTTAAAAATACGCAGCGATTTTTCATAATACAAACGCGCTTGCTCAGGTTGCGCCTGCTTAATAGCTAAATCACCCATATTATCTAATGTCAACGCTGCCATTACACTATCTTTACCTTGAACTTGCTCAATACAGCTTAAGGCTTCTTTAAATAATTTTTCAGATTCTTCTAATTTGTTTTGATCATTATAAAACAAAGCAAAATTATTTTTAAATAAGGCATAATTAATATCTTTACCTTTTTTAAAGAATTGATTAACCAACTTTTCGCTCATTTTATAATAAAGCAACGCTTTATTATTTTGCTGATTTGTGCGGAAGTGCTCTGCTAAGTTATTAAACGAAGTAAAACGTTCCATAACATAGGGATGCTTATCCGTATCTAATAACGACAAGCTTTGTTTATAATTATCCTCAGCTAGCTCATTTTCCTGTTTAGCCGAATAAATATTACCGAGATGATTATAAAGCGAGTTCAATACAACGATATTTGCGGCATAGTTTTTTTTATATAATGTTAAAGCATATTTATACATTAACAAAGCTTGATTATAATCATGTTTAGCCTGATATAAGTCACCCAAATGAAAATACATAATCGCTAATTTAGGATTAGTTTGCCCTAATTCAACAACTTTAGCTTTTAAAGCAGTTTGTGCATTTTCAATTTTGATATCAAGATCAGGATCAGCCTTAATTTTGCTAGCATGCTTTTTAGTTAGCGTCATTGACGGCTTATCTAGTTTGCAAACAGTTTGCTTATCCAGTGTGTCGGGCGCATCACAAGCTGCCCAGAGTGTATTACTACTTAAGCTTAGTAATAAAAATAAGTTCCAGCGTTTCATTGTCATACATATCCTATTGATATATAGGATTATCGACAGCTTTTAGCAAATTTCCGGATTAAGCTTCATTTAAGGCAGTGAAACACCGATAAAAGTAAAATACCTAATTAACGTTAACAGACTCACATTAACGTTAAGTCAAGACTGTTCAAATCATAAGCTTTATTTTATGATGCCTATGTAACCTTATTTTTTTAGGGTTACGGCTCAGACCTCGAATGCAAGTGTGTTTTCTAGCAGCCTTTATCTCACACTTCTTCTCTCTACAACCACGTAGAGTGCTCCCACTGAGACCACACACAAAAAGATAAAACCGCACCATAGCAATAGTCTTTTAGCCAAGACTACGCGTGTTTTTATCACTCAAAGCAAGGAAACTTCCATGCAACAACAATCGGTTACGGAAACTAAGATTGTAATGTCTGACCCAACTGCCCTAGGCGTATTTGGGCTGGCTATGGTCACCTTTGTCGCCGCTTCCGCTAAAATGGGCTGGACTACCGGTGTCACGTATATTATTCCTTGGGCGCTCTTTCTAGGGTCAGCCGCCCAAATTTGGGCTTCAACTGTCGACTTCAAAAAGAATAACTACTTCGGCGCTATTGTGTTAGGTGCGTATGGTTTATTTTGGATTGCAGTCGCCTTACACTGGGCAATGTCATTAGGCTGGTTGGGTAACATCGGCGAAAAAGCAGACCCTCGTCAATTCGCTTATGCCTGTATTGGTTACTTCTTATTCTCCATTTTTATTATGATAGCTGCCTTTGAAGCCAATAAAGTATTTGCCGCTATCCTAGTACTCATCAACATCCTGTTGCCATCATTGGCTTTATCTATTTTGGGCATTAATCCCGAATTGTTCCATCACCTAGCCGCCTATTCTGAATTAGGTATTTCCTTATTAGGTTTCTATGCAGCCGGTGCAGTATTTTTAAACAGCTATTTTGGGCGTGTCGTATTACCCTTAGGTGCTCCTTTAGGCTTAATAAAAAAAGCTAGCCGTTAAAACTACTACTGATCTTAATTAAAAAGGGCTGCCATGCAGCCTTTTTTTATGGTTTTATTAGTACGTAATTTTACTAAGCAATACTTAAGAGGCGTCTATGAATCCGACGATTATCCAAGCATTATCAACTGCTACTCTGGATGGCAGCATGCCCTTCCCCGAAATTGTGGGCAAGCTCATTGAACAAGGAGTTGAATATTACCATGTAGACTATGTAATCCATCGCAAAACCTTTTATACAAGTCAAGGACAATGGCAAGAAACCGCCATCACCTATCAAAATTTGCCAGACATAGCGGAAACCCTAGATCAAGTAACATTGCTGGCTGCTATTAGAGACAGCCAACTCAATCACCAAAGTTATTACAATTTTAGCTATCGTGCGATGCAAGCGGGTGTACAAGGTTATATTGCCTTTTTACGGGGCAAACACGTTACTTATTGGGGTCGTGACGGTTCACAACACATTGAGTGGTTTCCCGGCGCAAAACCCAATAGCTAAGGCACCAACAATAGACAAAAACAAGCTAACAACTGCCTGTTTTCACACAGGTTATCTCCCTCAGCTCACCTTCTATCGTAAAATGCTTCAGTAAATGGCTTAAAATTTGAGCATTTTTAAAATTACTTGCTATGCTCTTAAAATAGCTCAACTAACTAAATTTATATTAAAAATTTAGCATAAATGTCATTTTATGCTTTTTTTATTTAAGAATAATGAAGGAAAGACCATGACCAACACGATTATTTATAATGAACATTATACAGACGATGACGTTAGATGGATAATGCAGCAAGTACATGATAAAGAAATTATTATTTCACTTGGTTTAAATGAGGGTGAGTCAGGTGCATTAATTGGCGCTGATCTTACAAAGCTCAAAACATCTGATGACCAAATGCAATTATCTATTGCGTTACTGACTGCTTTTTTAAAATTAAATGAACACCTAGCCCCCAAACAAAGAATTAGTTATTTGATGGATTTAGTAAATATAGTAGTTGGACAAATGACGACACAACGCACCACCGCTCATATACATTAGGTTATAAATAAGGTTCTGTGGATTTGCATATGCCACAGTATCTTAAAAATAAAAAAAGCCCTGTAAGCTATTCACTTACAAGGCTTTTAATTTGGTGCCGGCACTCGGATTCGAACTGAGGACCTACTGATTACAAGTCAGTTGCTCTACCAACTGAGCTATACCGGCTTTGAAGACGCGCATTCTATAGAGGCTTTTATAACTTGGCAAGCGTTTTTTTAAAAAATTCTATTTTTTTTAGTTTAGGCAAATGTGTTTAAATGGGCTTGTGTTCAAGCTTAATAAAACCAAGGATTTTTATGCTCAAAACTACCACCCCTAGCATTGATGGCAAACGCATTACGCAATATCACGGCGTTGTCACTGGCGAAGCAATTTTAGGTGCAAATATCTTTAAAGACTTCTTTGCAGGTATTCGCGATATTATTGGCGGGCGTTCTGGCGCATATGAACGTGAATTACGCAAAGCTCGCGAGATTGCTACACAAGAAATGGAAGAACAAGCGCGCGAACTAGGTGCAAATGCCATTGTGGGCATTGACTTGGATTATGAAAATATTACATCGGGCAATGGTGGCGCAATGCTTATGGTCACGATTAGTGGCACAGCCGTAACCATTCAATAAATAAGTTATAGGGTGCAGTACTACAATGCCTGCACCTGCACCCCAACAGTTAGCGGTGATCGTTGGATAATTTAGGTTTGGGATTTAATAATAAAGAGCCTTCAATGGGAATATAACGGGTTGCACTGTTGATCAATGCATGAGCCGTTAAACCCGGCACACCGTACACTTCTGTTTCAACATGTGGATAACGTAAATGCACACGCTTTAATAACTGATCAAAATCCCCATCCCCTGAACCTAAGACCACGATATCGGTATCGGCAGCGGCTTCTATAACGTCTAATGTTATACCAACATCCCAGTCACCTTTGGATGAGCCATCGCTACGTTGAATATAGGGTTTAAGTTTGACTTGGAAGCCAATGGCTCGCAGAATATTTTGAAATTGCTTTTGTTTTTCGTCCCCACGCTCAGTGGCATAAGCATATGCATGAATCACATTCCGATTGGCAGTTGCTTGCGCCCAAAAGGTATTGTAATCAAAACTGCATCCATGAACATGCCGCGTGGTGTAATAGATGTTTTGCACATCAATAAAGAGGCTCACGCGTTTTTTCATGCTTGGGGGTATAAAATCATCTGGGTATAACGGAATAAAGCTAAGGTTTTATCGGTAACAGGTTGTCTAAGCGGCGCATCCCAAACTTGGGGAAATTCAGTAGGTTGTTTTGCTAACATCGCCCGCACTCCTCCGTTGGCAGCGTGTGTTAACACGATACCCAGATGATCGGGCAAGTGTCCGACGCCTACCCGATTCAATTTATCCAAATTGAACATAACCCTCGTATTTCTGCATTTTATAAGAGACCGATTGTAGCACGCGCGATTGCCAACTCCTCATTTGTGGAAATTTCCATAATTTTCACCCTAGATTGCGCGGTACTAATCTCTCGCATCCCTTTGTTAACTTGTTTATTTTTAACAATATCTAGCGCTAGGCCTAAACCTTGCATATTGTGGCAAATTAGCTCACGAATTCTCGCAGCATTTTCGCCAATTCCCCCAGTAAATACTATGGAATTAACCTCGCCCAAAACTGCAAAATAAGCGCCTATATATTTTTTAATCCGATAGACAAACATAGCTTCGGCTAATTGTGCATCAGTATCACCGGCTTGCGCGCGTTGTTGCACCTCACGCATATCGGACACGCCACATAAGCCTTTCAACCCACTTTGTTTATTTAATAAGCGCTCTAATTCAGCAAAGGGCATTTTGAGTTCATGCTGTAAATAAAAATGCAACGCAGGGTCTATATCGCCGCAACGCGTGCCCATCACCAAGCCTTCTAACGGCGTCATCCCCATTGAGGTATCAACACTCTTGCCTTTCGCAATCGCTGTTGCACTGCAACCGTTACCCAAATGCAAGGTAATTAAATTCAGTTCACTTAAATCACGTTGCAAATAGTCGGCGGCACGTTGTGCCACATACTGATGTGATGTGCCATGAAAACCATAACGCCGTACTTTATGCTGATGATAAAACTCAGCAGGTAAGGCATAGCGAAACGCCACCGGCGGCATCGTTTGATGAAACGCAGTGTCAAACACCGCTACTTGTGGTAGGTCGGGAAATAGCTTTCTTGCCACCTCAATTCCCAACAAATTTGCCGGATTATGCAGCGGTGCTAATGGAATCATGCTTTGAATGGCTTGCATGACTTCATCATTAATCAACACCGGCGCTTGAAACTGTTCGCCGCCGTGTACGGTACGATGCCCAATGGCATCAATTTCATGCACACCTTCGCGTTGTAAATGTTGGATAATGAATTCTAACGCATGTAAATGTGAGCTAATTTCACTGCCCGTTTCACCAATGCGATCAATCACTCCGGCGGTTAATACCTGTTCAGGCATTTGCACCATATCGAATAACTGGTACTTGATCGAGGAGCTTCCGGCATTTAAGACTAAAATTCTCATGCGGCAGCCTCCACTACAACTTTAGGCGCAACAGTTGGCGTTATTTCATGCACCACTGGATTAGCTTGTACGCTAGCTTCTTGCGCTTGAATTGCCGTAATAACCACCGTATTCACAATATCCGCCACTAAACAACCGCGACTTAAATCATTCACCGGTTTATTCAAACCTTGCAATACTGGACCAATCGCAATGGCGTTGGCTGAACGCTGTACTGCTTTATAGGTGTTATTGCCTGTGTTTAAGTCAGGGAAAATCAACACATTGGCTTTGCCTGCCACCAAACTATTCGGCATTTTGGTGCTCGCCACTTCAGGGTCAACAGCGGCATCGTATTGAATAGGGCCATCTAATTTTAATTCTGGGCGTTTAGCTTTAGCGATTTTGACTGCTGCCCGCACCATTTCCACATCATCACCCTTGCCAGATTCACCGGTAGAATAGGACAACATAGCAACGCGTGGCTCTACGCCAAACATACGTGCTGTATCGGCGGCAGTGGTGGCAATGTCGGATAGCTGTTCAGCATTAGGATTCGGGTTTACTGCACAATCGCCGTATACCAAAACCTTATCTTCCAAGCACATAAAGAACACACTGGACACCAACGAACAGTCTGGCTTGGTTTTGATAATTTCAAAGGCAGGGCGAATCGTGTGTTGCGTGGTGTGAATTGCGCCGGATACCATGCCGTCTGCATAACCCAAATGAACCATCATCGTGCCGAAATAACTAACATCGACCATCACATCACAAGCCGCTTCTAGCGTCACATTTTTATGTTTACGCAGCTCGTGATAAGTTTGGGCAAATTCGCGGCGCAAAGGCGAAGTACGCGGGTCAACGATTTTGACACCTTTTAACTTCAAACCTAAGTGCGCAGCGCGTAAGCGCACTTCAGATTCAACCCCTAATAATGTCAGACTGACCACATCGCGTAACGATAAAATTTCAGCCGCGCGTAATACACGCTCATCAGCACTTTCAGGTAACACAATATGCTTACGTTGCGACTTAGCACGTTGAATTAATTCGTATTCAAACATCAACGGCGTCACACGTTGACCATCATTTTGTACGATTAATTGCCGCAATTGCTGCATATCCACATGGGATTCCATTAAACCTAATGCGGTGGCAATTTTGCGTTCATCTGACGGTAAAATGCTGGCTTGTACAGAATTGACTTTGACGGCCGTAGTAAACGTGTCCCAAGGCGAATACAAAATGGGAATGCGTAAACGATTAATACCTTCTAATAACTTGGCAACTTCCGGCGCGGGTTTTTGGTCACCGCTTAACACAATACCCGCAATCATGGGATAAGTGCTTGACGTATCGGCAGCAAGACTGGCGGCAATAATATCGGCACGGTCACCGGGCGTAATGACTAAGGTACAGTTGTCTAAATGCCCTAAAAAATCCTGTACTTGCATGGCTGCAATTTTGTACTGAGACACTTCATGCGTCATGGATTGTTTAGTGCCATATAAGCAATCTAAATGCAATTCACGCGCAATTTCACCCACTGTCGGGCGCTCTAATGAATAGTTCTCAGGCAAAATATAATAAGGAAAACGCGAACCTGTCAGAATGGCATCTAAATTTTCCATTTCACTACGCGGTACACGGTTGGCAAACACCGCCAATAAATCGCAGCCTTGTCCGGCTAAATGTTCTTCAAACATCCGCACAGTATCCGCAATTTCACCCGCCGTGCGTTGATAGCCTTTAATAATCGGTAGAAATAAACAACCGAAGTGATTGGCAAAATGCGCATTCAAATCCAGTTCTAACGCACTATTGGCACCGACATAATCCGTACCGACACAAACCACGATGTCATTTTTATCTTGAACCGCGCGATACTTGGCTAATACTAATTTGGTGAGTTCTTCTTGCTTGCCGTCCGCGATCATTTTACGCGCCACATCTAGGGTACAGCCATATAACTCTGACCCTTGCACGTTCAAATCATAACGCTTAGAAACTAAGTGAATTAACGGATCACGCCCATTATTCTCAACAATAATCGGGCGAAAGAAACCGACTTTTGGTGTAAGTGCGGTTAGCATTTCCATCATACCGAGAACGATGATAGATTTACCGCAATGAGGCTCAGCGCCTACGATATAAACACTATGAAACACAAACATCCCCTTGTGCAGAATATTAGATGCACTTTGTTTTTTTGTTTTCGCCTAAATCAGCCTAGCGTATTTTGTGCAATGCAACATGCATCATAATCAATCTCACCCCTACTGCCAATGACTTTTGTGCTAGAAACGAACAAAAGCACGCCGCCTATCGGATTGCGTTTTGGGACTGGAAAAAAACAGCCCCAGCCCGCACATGCTATTTGTTTAACGGCATAGAAAACCGTAAAATAACTATGACAATTGTAAGGAAGGATCAGTATGTCACGTGGAGTAAATAAGGTAATTTTAGTCGGAACGTTAGGGCGTGACCCAGAAGTGAAATATATGCCAAGTGGCGGCGCGGTAACCAATGTCAGCCTCGCCACCAGCGAATCGTGGAAAGATAAACAAAGCGGTGAAAAGAAAGAAATCACCGAATGGCATCGCGTGGTATTTTTCAATAAATTGGCTGAAATCGCCGGTGAATATTTACGCAAAGGTCAGCAAGTTTACATTGAAGGCAGCTTACGCACGCGTAAATGGCAAGGACAAGACGGGCAAGACCGTTACACCACCGAAATTATTGCCAGCGATATGCAAATGCTCGGTAGCCGTAACAATAGTGGTATGGGTGCAGGTAGTTATGATGAACCCATGATGCCCGCTAAAGCCAATAATGCAGGCGCGTATAACGCCCCGAATCCGAATCCCGCAATGGGCGGCGGTATGGCTGGCGCAGGTATGGCAGGCGGTGGCGCAGCGGCTAGCCGTAATTTTGAAGACTTCGACGACGATATTCCGTTTTAAGCTATTTCCGCTAAACTGCTATAAAGATAACCCTAGTAGAGCCATTTTCTACTAGGGTTTTTTTGTTTATAACTGCATATAAAACGCATGGAATCAGGACAAACTCAATGACCAGTACACAACAACGCGCCGCCTTACAACGCCAAATCTGGCAAATTGCCAATGATGTACGTGGCTCTGTAGATGGCTGGGATTTTAAACAATATGTACTGGGCACGCTGTTCTATCGCTTTATCAGCGAGAACTTTGCGAATTACCTTGAGGGTGGCGACGATAGCATTAATTATGCCGCGCTGGGCGACGACATTATTACTGAAGATATAAAAGACGATGCCATCAAAACCAAGGGCTACTTTATTTACCCCAGTCAGTTGTTTGTCAATATTGTCAAAACGGCGCATAGCAATGAGCATTTGAATACTGATCTAGCCAAAATCTTTCAAGATATTGAAAATTCTGCCAATGGTTATCCGTCTGAGCATGATATTAAAGGTTTATTTGCCGATTTTGATACTACCAGCAACCGCTTAGGCAATACCGTTAAAGATAAAAACCTGCGTTTGGCCGCGGTACTTAAAGGCGTGGCAGGGCTAGATTTTGGCGATTTTGAAGGCAGCCATATTGATTTGTTCGGTGATGCTTACGAATTTTTGATTTCTAACTATGCCGCCAATGCGGGTAAGTCGGGTGGCGAATTTTTCACGCCGCAGCACGTTTCCCGCTTGATTGCACAACTGGCTATGCACAAGCAAACCAGCGTTAATAAAATTTATGACCCTGCCTGTGGCTCGGGTTCGTTGCTGTTGCAAGCGAAAAAACACTTTGACGCGCATATCATTCAAGATGGGTTTTGGGGACAAGAAATCAACCATACCACCTACAACCTCGCGCGTATGAATATGTTCTTGCACAATATCAACTACGACAAGTTCAATGTTCAGTTGGGCAATACCTTAACCGATCCGCATTTTGGCGATGACAAACCCTTTGATGCCATTGTCTCGAATCCGCCTTACTCGGTGAAATGGATTGGTGCAGATGACCCCACCTTGATTAATGACGAACGCTTCGCGCCTGCGGGTGTGCTTGCTCCCAAATCCAAAGCCGATTTCGCTTTTGTGTTACACGCGTTGAGTTACTTATCCAGCAAAGGCCGTGCCGCGATTGTCTGCTTTCCCGGTATTTTTTATCGTGGTGGTGCGGAGCAAAAAATCCGTCAATATTTGGTGGATAACAACTATGTGGAAACGGTGATTTCGCTCGCGCCCAATTTATTTTTCGGCACGACCATTGCGGTAAATATTTTGGTGTTGTCGAAACACAAAACCGATACCCATACCCAGTTTATGGATGCCAGCGGTTTATTTAAAAAAGAAACCAATAACAATATTCTCACCGATGCTCACATCGAACAAATCATGCAGGCATTTGATAGCAAACAGGATATTCAACACTTTGCTAAATCGGTCAGCTTTACAGACATCGCCGCGAATGATTACAACTTGTCAGTCAGCAGTTATGTAGAAGCTGAAGACACCCGCGAGGTGATCAATATTCAAAAGCTCAATGCCGAACTTAAAACCACCGTTGCTAAAATCACTCAACTACGAGCTGATATTGATGCGATTGTGGCAGCGATAGAGGGGGTTTAACATGGTACTCGCTAATAAACTCAATATCAGTGATCAGATTGCCTTAGCCAAGGCTGAAGAAAGAATCAGCAAACAAAAAGCAAAACAACTGTATGACTCTGGCGATATTCAGGCAGCAGAAATCGGCACTTTTGCGGGGCTTCGTTTTATCCATGCGTATTTATTTGCGGATATTTATGAATTTGCGGGCGCAATTCGTGAGGTCAATATTGCTAAGGGCAATTTTCGTTTCGCCCCCCTTATGTATTTGGAAACATCGCTCACTCATATTGATGCAATGCCACACCGTCATTTTGATGAAATTATTGAAAAATACGTGGAAATGAATATTGCCCATCCGTTTCGGGAGGGAAATGGTCGCGCTACCCGTATTTGGCTTGATTTAATGCTTAAATCGCAAATTCAACAGGTAGTGGATTGGAATCAAGTGGACAAGGAAGAATACCTTTCAGCCATGCAACGCAGCCCCGTAAAAGACCTTGAAATCAAGCACCTGCTCAAACAAGCCCTCACCGATCAAATCCACGACCGTGCTTTGTTTATGAAAGGCATTGATGTGAGCTATTACTACGAAGGCTATAGCGAATTTAAAACCGAGGAGCTATAGCCATGAGTAATTCGCGCTTTATGGAACAGTTGTTGGATGGGGTTGAAGTGGAATGGAAGGCGTTGGGGGATGTCGTCCACATGCGTGCTGGTCAGTACATTTCAGCAAGTAATATCATGGAGAAATCCAGCAAAGAGCATCGTTACCCATGTTTCGGTGGAAATGGAATTCGTGGATTTGTAGCAAACAATAGTCATAATGGTAAACATTTGCTAATTGGTCGGCAGGGCGCACTATGTGGAAATGTACGACGAACGAATGGAAAGTTTTATGCGACGGAACATGCGGTAGTTGTTACTCCAAGTGATTACATAAATATTGATTTTGCATTTCATTTGTTGACGCTAATGAATCTAAATCAGTATGCCTCACAATCTGCTCAACCTGGATTATCTGTTGGAAAAATTGAAGGTTTAAAAATCCCCATTCCTCCGCTACATATCCAAGCCGAAATCGTCCGTATTTTAGACGCATTCACCGAGCTAACCAACGAGCTAACCAACGAGCTTAACGCACGCAAAAAACAATACAACTATTATCGAAATCAGTTATTAAGTTTTGAAGAAGGGGAAATAGAGTGGAAGACGTTGGGCAATATATTCCATATGCGTGCTGGTCAACATATTTCAGCAAGCAAAATCATGGAAAAGGCAACTAATGAGTATATATACCCCTGTTTTGGTGGAAATGGTATTCGTGGCTATGTTCAAGAAAGAAGCCATGAAGGGGAGTATTTACTTATCGGTAGACAAGGTGCTCTCTGTGGAAATATTCAACGGATAAAAGGTCAGTTTTATGCTACCGAGCATGCCGTTGTTGTAACTGCAAATCCTGATATAAATATTGACTGGGCGTTTCACTTTTTAACATTGATGAATCTCAATCAATATGCTTCACAATCGGCTCAACCAGGTTTAACAGTCGGAAAGCTTCATACTTTAAAAATTCCAGTTCCTTCTATTGATAAACAAACTTATGTTGCGTCCATTCTCGACAAATTCGACGCACTCACAAACTCCCTTACCGAGGGTTTACCGCGTGAAATCGCCTTGCGCCAACAGCAATACGCATATTACCGTGATTTGTTGTTGAGCTTTCCGAAACATAACCCCCACCCAACCTCCCCCTTAACAGGGGGAGGAGTAGGTTAAAGAGGGTGGCTTTCATGCCCTCCCCTTATTAAGGGGAGGGTTAGGGTGGGGTTAAAAACTTTGATTCAACTATGTTTTCATTCATGCCCTCCCCTTATTAAGGGGAGGGTTAGGGTGGGGTAAAAGGTTTGGAAAATATGGAAGAATTTAGCAATAAAATTTTTAATCAATCTCAATACAAAATACGTCGGCAGGCATTACGCCATCAGATGAGTGAGCCTGAAAAGTACTTATGGCAAGTATTGCGTAATCAACAGATGGGAGTAAAGTTTCGTCGGCAACATGGTATAGGGCATTACATTGTTGACTTTTATTGTCCTGAGCTAAAACTCGTTATAGAAGTGGATGGAGAGAGTCACTTCAGTAAGGAAGGACGAGCCAATGATAATATTCGAGATCAGTTTATGTTGGCATTAGGCATTATAACACTTCGATTCAAAAACAAGGATGTAATACAAGATATTGACGCTATTCAACGAGAGATTAAACACAAAATTGGATTAATAACTAACAACTTAGATACTGAATAACATGAACGACTACAAAACCATTGCCGAATCCAATAACTTTATCGTGCTGGATAAATACGCCAAGTGTTTACAAGTCAGTGAGACTTATCAAAGCGAATATGATTTAGAGCGCGAGTTCATCGACGATTTACAACAACAAGGTTACGACTACCTACCCAAGCTTAATAACCCCGAAGCGATGCTGGCCAATGTGCGCGAACAGTTGCAAACCTTGAATTCCATGCAATTTGCCGAGGGTGAATGGCGGCGTTTTGTCGAGGCTTATTTGGACAAGCCTAGTGAGGGCATGCTTGATAAAACACGCAAAATTCATGATGACTATATTCACGATTTTGTGTTTGATGATGGGCATATTCAGAACATCTACTTGCTTGATAAAAAAAACATTGCGCGTAATAAAGTGCAGGTTATCAAACAGTTTGAACAAAAAGGCACACAAGCTAATCGTTATGATGTGACCATTTTGGTGAATGGTTTACCGCTGGTACAAGTCGAGCTAAAAAAACGCGGGGTTGCCATTCGTGAAGCGTTTAATCAAGTACACCGCTATAGCAAAGAGAGTTTTAATACCGAGCATTCGTTATTTAAGTATTTGCAATTATTTGTAATTAGCAATGGCACGGATACGCGCTATTTTGCCAATACCACCCAACGCAATAAAAATAGCTTTGATTTCACCATGAATTGGGCGCGAGCCGACAATAGCCTGATTCGAGATTTAAAAGACTTTACCGCGACTTTCTTTCAGAAAAACACGCTACTCAATGTATTGCTGCATTATTCGGTGTTTGATGTTAGCAATACTTTACTGGTGATGCGTCCGTATCAAATCGCGGCCACCGAACGCATTTTGTGGAAGATCAACAGCAGCTACCAAGCGAAACACTGGAGCAAAATTGAAAGCGGCGGTTATATTTGGCATACCACAGGGTCGGGTAAAACCCTAACCAGTTTTAAAGCGGCACGTTTAGCCACAGAGCTGGATTTTATCGACAAAGTGTTTTTTGTGGTGGATCGCAAAGACCTTGATTATCAGACCATGAAGGAATACCAACGCTTTTCACCCGATAGCGTTAATGGTTCGGATAGTACTGCTGGTTTAAAGCGCAATCTGGAAAAAGACGATAATAAGATCATTGTCACCACCATTCAGAAGCTCAATAACCTGATCAAAAGTGAAGGCGACTTGCCGATTTATAACCAGCAAGTGGTGTTTATTTTTGATGAATGCCACCGCAGCCAGTTTGGTGAAGCGCAAAAAAACCTGAAGAAGAAGTTTAAAAAGTTCTATCAGTTTGGTTTTACCGGCACGCCGATTTTCCCACAAAACGCTTTGGGTGCAGAAACCACGGCCAGCGTATTTGGGCGTGAACTGCATGCCTATGTGATCACGGATGCGATTCGCGATGAAAAGGTGTTGAAGTTCAAGGTGGATTACAACGATGTGCGTCCGCAGTTTAAAGCAGCCGAAACCGAGCAGGACGAACAAAAACTCAATGCAGCCGAAACCAAGCAAGCGTTATTGCACCCTGAGCGGATTCGAGAAATAGCGCAGTATATTTTGCACAACTTCCGCCAGAAAACGCATCGCTTGCAAGCAGGCGGCAAAGGCTTTAATGCCATGTTGGCAGTGAGTAGTGTGGACGCTGCCAAGCTGTATTACGAAACCTACAAACAACTGCAAAAAGACAGCCCTAAGCCACTGAAAATCGCCACCATCTTTTCATTTGCCGCCAATGAAGAACAAGATGCGGTAGGCGATATTCAGGATGAAAGCTTTGATGTTTCGGCTATGAATAGCAGTGCTAAAGAGTTTTTGAGTGCCGCTATTGCGGATTACAACACTTACTTTAAAACCAATTTTGGTGTGGAGAGCAATGGCTTTCAGAACTACTACCGCGACCTTGCGCTACGAGTCAAAAATCAAGAAATCGACTTGCTGATTGTGGTGGGGATGTTCCTAACAGGGTTTGATGCGCCCACGCTCAACACCTTGTTTGTGGATAAGAACTTGCGCTATCACGGTTTAATCCAAGCCTATTCCCGCACCAATCGTATTTATGATGCCACCAAAACCTTTGGCAATATCGTGACCTTTCGGGATTTAGAACAAGCGACGATTGATGCAATTACCTTGTTCGGCGATAAAAACACCAAAAACGTGGTGCTCGAAAAAAGTTATCAAGAATACATGCAAGGCTTTACCGATGGGGCAAGCGGTGAAGCACGACGCGGTTTTATCGAGGTCAGTGAGGAATTAGCACAACGCTTTCCTAACCCCGATGAGATTGTGACCGAAGCTGATAAAAAAGCTTTTGTGAAACTGTTTGGCGAGTATTTGAAGGTAGAGCATGTGCTGCAAAACTACGATGAGTTTGCGAGTTTAAAAGCTTTGCAAAATCTTGATCTAAGCGATGCAACCGCCGTTGAAACCTTTAAAGCCGAGCATTATTTAAGTGATGAGCAATTAGCCGCCTTACAAACCGTCCAGATGCCGACTGAACGTAGTATTCAGGATTACCGTTCTACCTACAACGATATTCGGGATTGGCTACGCCGTGAAAAATCCGCTACCGAAAAAGCAACATCCAGTATCGACTGGGATGATGTGGTGTTTGAGGTTGACTTGCTGAAATCGCAGGAGATCAATCTTGATTACATTCTGGAACTCATTTTTGAACACAATAAGCAGAATAAAACTAAAGCTGAATTGATTGAAGAAGTACGCCGTTTGATTCGGGCAAGTCTAGGCAATCGGGCGAAAGAGGGTTTGTTGGTTGATTTTATTAATCAAAGCAATCTGGATGCCATGCTGGATAAAGCCAGTATTATTGATGCGTTTTTCCAATTTGCCCAAACCGAACAAGGCCGTGAAGTGGAAGAACTCATTCGTGCAGAAAATTTGAATGTTGAAGCCGCCAAGCGTTATATCAGTGCTTCACTTAAACGGGAATACGCCAGCGAAAACGGCACTGAGTTGAATGAAACATTGCCTAAAATGAGTCCGCTGAATCCGCACTATAAAACTAAAAAGCAGAGTGTTTTTCAGAAAATTGCGGCGTTTGTAGAGAAATTTAAGGGTGTGGGCGGACAACTTTAACGAGTTTGCTCCTTAGCCAAACCTGCATTAATTTTCCGCTGATTTGATTCAGTGTTTGACCCCTGCCTTTCTTATAAATAATATAAATCCAATGAACTAAATAACTTATTCTCAATCTAACTGCATACAAGAAAAACGTGCGTTACGCGAGGTAGCCACGTCAACAATGTAAATAGGGGCTTGATAACAATGCAGCACATCATCAGGGGGATAAGCCTACGTTGGCTCGTGGGTTTATGGTTACTACCAGCTATGCTATTGAGCAATGCATGGGCGTTTTACAATAGCCAATCAGCGATGGGTACGAATACCAATGAAATTATGGAAGATGATTCCAGCGCACCTTTTGTCGATTTATTCAAAATGTCCGTACCGTTTCGGGAAGCAAGACCGCTCACACAAGGCGATGTTAAATACGACCGTTACGGTTGGCCAGTCTCTATTCCCACGGGTGGCAAAGCAGGCACGCGCTTTTTAAACAAACTACCGGCTGGCACAATTCCACGCGGTTTTTACACCGTGTTATACGATGGGCAAGGTACAATTGAATACGGCAATGATGCGACCTTAACCGAGCACACCGAAGGGCGTGATATTATCTTGATTGATCCGGGCAAAGATAATGAGTTAAGCGCGACGCTGTATATTAAAACCACCAATCCGCAAAACTATATTCGTAATATTCGCATTCTGCCGCAAGGCGGTATTTGTGCTAGCAATCCGTTTTTACGTGTGGCGGGCGCGGGGCAATGCAAAGGCGATTATTTGGCGTTTGAACAGCATTCCAGCAAAATCATTTTTAATCCAGACTATTTAAAATACATGCGCGATTTCCGTGTAATTCGCTTTATGAATATGAGCGGCATTACGCGTAATCCGGTATATGCGTGGGAAGATCGCGCCAGTATTGACCAAGCTACATGGGGCGGGGCGGAAGGAATTCGCGGTGCACCGATGGAAGTTATGGTGGAACTGGCTAATCGCTTACATGCTGACCCGTGGTTTTCCATGCCACACGCTGCCAGTAATGACTTTATTCAACGCTGGGCAGAATACGTCGCTGAACATTTAGACCCCACCTTAAAAGTCTATGTGGAATACACCAATGAAGCGTGGAACGGCATTTTCAACCAACACGCCTATATGAAACAGCAAGGGCAACGCCTGAATTTAGATGCTGATCCGAATCAAGCCGCTTATAAATATTATTCACAACGCTCGGTCGAAGTGTTTAAAACATGGGAAAGCGTGTTAGGCAAAGAGCGTTTAGTACGCGTCATGGCGGGGTTAGTCGGCAGTACACAAATGACGAAAGCTATTCTGAATCACAATGGCGCGTATAAACATACCGATGCGTATGCGGTTGCGCCTTATGTGTACGGCGATACCGCTGCGTTACGGGCGGCGCGTTCAGTAAATGATATTTTCCGAATTATGACAGATCCAAAATACGCGCATTCGCTGCCTAAAGAAATTGAATCCATTCAACGCCAAGCCAGCGTTACTAAAAGTTTTGGCGTGGATTTAATTGCGTATGAAGGGGGGCAACATTTGGTTGATTGGCAAACCAAAGCCAATGATCAACACCCTAACCCTTTATTCTATGCAGCCAATCGGCATCCGCAAATGGGGGTTATCTATCAACGTTTGCTAGAGGGCTGGAAAGCAGCGGGCGGTAAATTATTCGTACATTACACTAGTCCGCGTATTTATCAGAAATACGGCAGTTTTGGCGCGAAAGAGTTTATTACGCAACCTGATGCACAAGCCCCTAAACATAAAGCCATGCTGAATTTTATGCGCTCGAATAACTGTTGGTGGGCGGGTTGTTCTGGTAATACGCTAGTACGACATACCAAACCCGCCGCCACGATGGAAATCTTGAAAGCACAATCCGAGGCGTTGGATGCCACTGCACCGCAAAGTGAGCAGCCATTAGAAGAAGAAACCACTCCTAGTTTAGCAGTAGCCGCCAATTCAGCTAAACGGCTTGATCCGGTGCAACATGATCCAAATAGCGAAAGTTTTGTTGCAGGCGATACAGCCTTGATCGTACAGGCTAAAAATCCACGCAATCCACTGCAAACCGCCAAGCCTTATAGCTTACGCCGTTTAGTGGCGGGGAATGTTAGCGATATGCGGGATTTAGCGGCTGTTTGGCAAGCGGCATGGGACAGCCGCAATTTATACCTACGCATTTCCGTGGCAGATGAGCGTTTAATCAATGATTCCAGCGCACCGTGGGAAGATGACGCGTTAGAACTGTTTATTGACGCGGACGGTTCAGGTTTAAACCAATACGATCAAAGCAATGATTTTCATCTGATTTTCCGAGCGCAAGATGGCAAAGTCGGTTTAGGGCGTAATTCGCCCGCAATAAACCCTAGCAGCATTCAAAGCCGTAGCGTGCGCGATGCCAAAGGTTATCTATTGGAAATGCAAATCCCGTGGGCAAGCTTGCAAGTACAACCGCAGGCTGGCATGCGCATTGGTTTGGATGTGCATTTGGATGATGATGATGACGGTAATCAACGCGATGCCAAGTTAACATGGCGTGATACGCGGGATGAAGCATGGCGTAATCCCAGTATGTTCGGGCAAGCCGCGTTAGGCAATTAAGTCCAACTAGCTGTCCGCAATAGGTCTTATATTGTGGACAGCCCAAAGTGTCATTTAATCCAACATCCCAATAATACCAGCGGAACGGTCGCTGGGAATCTCAGTAATCCCCCGTAATTCACGGCTGGTTTTAACCAAATCCTGAATAATCGGAATTAAAAATAACTCAATGGCGGTTAGCATTTTGCTACTGGGAATCACGATGGTATTACGCCGCGACATAAACGAACCCTGTAAATCCGCCAATAAGGGTACGAAGTTCGGCCAGTATTTTTTTAGTACATGAATAATCAAATAACATTCATCATCGGATGGCACGGCCTCGCCCGTAAACGGGTTGGCGGTATCCACCAATGGAATCAGTTGGAAATTGATATGCGTGCGCATGAATTGCGGGGTAATGTGCCGCACATAATCATCTAGATTTTTTAAGATAGAGGCTTGCGCATCTTCGCGTTTTACATGGCGATTACGCACATCATGGTGAATCTTATTCATCCATTCTAAATTGGCATTCGGCGCAATCCCAATGGATAAATCAGGGTATTGGGATAAATCCACATCGCCGGTAATCGCCGCCCCGTGTAAGCCACGATATAACAGTAAATCGCTATTGCTAATCATCGGTTGCCAAGGCGTAAACGTACCCGCCACCTGATTATATTTCCGCGCTTGCTCTGCATTATGCAAATAATGCCGATACATACCCGTGCCGGTCGCGCCATATTGGAAAAACAAGGTTTCTAGCTTATCTAAATGGTTTGATTCGGGGCTAAAGTGACTAATGCTACGCCCTGCTGCTTTCGCTTGTGCAGTAGCGGCTTTCATGCCCTCCCGATCATAACGACGAAACGCACTGCCATCTATATACGCGGCTTTGACCTGTTCACGGTAAAAAATACGATTCAAAGCTTGAATAATCGCCACTGAACCCGATTCCAATGCCCCGGTAATTGCCACTATTGGATATTCTGCCGACATTATCTACTTCCTTCCTAGGTATACCCGCCGCCAACATAACACAAACTCAACAAGCTGCCCGTATGCCAGAATAGAGAGGCACAGCGCTTGCTATGTATTAAGCAACGCAAAAAACTAGAGCGAAATTGACATCCCCCCCGTCCTAAAGAACGGGAATTCCTCCCGCGAGGCGGCAATGCCCTGCCGCGAGAATGTTCCGTGCTGCATTGACATCTCGATCATGCAGCGCCCCACAGTCAGGGCAAGTCCATTCTCTTATTCCAAGTCCTGCTCTACCTTTCGGACTATTGACGGAAACACTCCCGCAACACGAACAAGCTTGGGTACTGTACGCTTCATTGACTTCTAGAAACACGCCTTGCATCGCTTTCGATTTATAATCAAGCTGTGTTTTCAGCATGAACCAGCCTGCATCTAAAACGGACTTAGCCATTTTAGTTTTAGCAAGACCTGAACTGCTGACGTTGCCAATGACAATGAATGAGTGTTCACGCACTAATTGAGTCGTGAATTTATGAATATGATCTAAACGACGGTTTTTAACCTTGGCATGAATAGCGCTTACGCGCTTTTTCTTGTTGGCACGTTGAGCAACCGCTAATTGTCTTTCTGCTTTGCGATAGAATTGCTTAGCCTCAAGCCTTAAACCATTGCTGCAAGTAGCGGTATCTTTTAAGCCTAAATCAATGCCTACCGCGCCCTTGCCTGATACTTCAGTGGCTTGCACTTGAACCACTACATTAAAGTACCATCGACCTCTTGAGTCTTCGGTGAATGAGCCCGACCGAAAGGCGTATTGAGATAATCCGTAGCTATCCCATACTTTGAAGAAATGCCCATTATATCGGACTTGCCCGTGCTTCCAGACGGCTGTACCGGATTTAAAGGGAATCCACCCCAACGATTTACGACTACCGCCAGAAACACGCCAACGCAACTTATCTTTCTTGAATTGTTTACGTGCCCTAGCATGTACCGCAATCACTTCCTGAATGGTTTGCGAGTGCAGACCGAAACCTCGTTCACGGTTAAGACCTTTAAGGCTTTTTTGCAGGTCAAAAGCTGAAAAGTAATTTCTGATGAAACCGACTTCTGGCACGGGAACATAGCTAAAGTTAGCGGTGATTACGTTAGCCTCATTCCATACCTGATTACACCCAAACGCCCACTGCTTTAGTAGCGGTGCATGTTTGTCCTTGATGCGGACTTTGAGTGTTTTCAGAGGGGCGGCTTCCACGCTTACCTATCCTTCTGCGATTCGATATATTGCTTGATTACGGATAGCGGCGCATCGCCAACAGTTACCACAAAGTAGCTATTAGTCCACAAAGTTGGCAGCCTGCTTTTTAGGTGTAGAAAGTTATTCCTTAGCACAAAAGAACTTCTGCCCTTCATCTGCTTTACTAGTCTGTGTATCCCATACTGAGGATCGCACGAAACTACAATATGGAAGTGGTCTAGATCGGTCTTCATGTCAATGATCGTCGCGTTGCGATCCTCGCACACGTCAGAGACCACTTGTTTCAAAGCGGCTTCAACTTCCGCTGTTAAAACCTTGCGTCGGTATTTGGTACACCATACAACATGATATTTGCAGTTAAAGGCTATGTTACAATTTTTTTCCATGTTTGACATTATATAGCCATGAACCATATAACACCAACATTTTGTATAAGACGCTTATATCCCCATAGCTAAAGCTAGGCGCATTACACGATTAATGGTAACCACAGTCATGTCTAATACACGCGTATAAAAATCAATCGTCGTACCCATATTCGCAACTGTTAGCACTAAGTGATTTAGATAACTAAGTCGTGCACTCTTACATAATTAGATATAAATCGGAGTCCAAATTATCATACTTCAACTCCATCTAAATACTTTTTACCTAGAGTATCGAATCTATATAAAAATAATTTATTAAAAAACATAAACATACAGAATTCATGAGTTGCCTAAATATAAAATAAAGTTGTAGTCAACTAGAATTGCTTTATAATTAATCAATTCTAACAATCCCCTATACGATCTAGCGTAGCAAACTATATTTTAACTATTTATCAAATCTCATTTAAATTGATATTTAATAAATAGTAATTTTTACACGTTATTTTAAGAAGGTTTTTATGGAAAATATAAATAGAGAAATTATAGTATACAAATTATATCCTCAAAATAATTCTGGCAGAGGTTATCTAAGAGCTGTTGCAGAAAGTAATGGAAAACAATATATAGCATTAAATAGTGAAAATTTTTGTATTACAGGAAAAGTATTTGTTACTAGCGATTATGATAAAATTGATGACAATTATCGTAATGGTCAATTATTTAAAATTACGATTTCAGAATCGCAGATAAATAATTTAGAACTACCAAGTGATAAAAACTGCAAATACGTCTCTCGAGGATCTAAGCATATACCACTAAAACCACGCGAATTTGTTGAGTTAATAGCAGGAGATTTACCAAATCCTAACGAACCAATAGTAGATTATGAAAGATTGCCAAGTACAGATTATATTTACCTATATAATAAAAAAGAGTGTTTTGGTCCTTTTAAATGGGATTTTCAAGAAGATTGCAGCAAATTATTATTAAAGAAAATAGATACACCTTTGCCGGGAAGAAGCTTAAATATTGGAAGCATTTTTAGTGGAATATTAAACCAATTGACAGAACATAAACTATCTTGTTCTTTACCTGAAGGGCATAAGTTTTTTTTCACTGATTTAACTGCACTTCATAACAATGCTAGCTTAGCATCTATAGATTTTTCTTCAGATATTGATCTAATCAACTTATTTAGTAAAATAGCAAAAGAATTACATTACAATAATGTAAACAAAAAAATAGATTTTCATTACCTGGAAAGTCAGATTAAAAAGAACTCCAAATTCAATCAGAAAACAATTTTGGAAAAATTCCAAAAATTTAAAGATATAGCAAATCAAAATTATAACTTCAAAGATGAAATATTAGACGGGTTTGAAAAGTTCTTAAAATCTCCTATGGGAGATAGAGTCATAGCTAGTTATATTTCTACGCATAAAAATGAATATTTAAAAGAAATAAAAGAAAATCATCAGAGAGAAATAGAAATTGATTTAAAGGATAAAAAAAATGAATTATTAGAACTCCAAGACAAAATAGAAACAAATAAGAAAGAATTAATAGAGCTAGGCAAAGAAATTGAAGACCGTAATAATTTGAAATACGACACTGTTATTTTAGACAACTCTAAAAAATATTCAGACTTAGAAACTGAAATCGCACTTGCTAAATTAGAATTAAAAGAATTAAATTCAGAGTATAACACTTTAAGCAACAAGCATCTGAAACTTAAAAGTTACGATCAAATTCTAAAAGACCTTGAAGATGCTCAAAATAAATATAAATATGAAATGAGCAAACAAATAGAAATCAAAAATGAAACTAAAAAACTAAGTAACTTATACAGACAAGATGAGGAAAATTTACGACAAAAACTTTTTGAACTAAAACCATTTGTTGAAGCAATTAATGGCAACATTGCCTCAAATAGGCAAAATCATAGTATCAGTGTCGAATTACAACCTAATAATAAAAACATAAATAATTCGGATTCTATTATAAATAAACTAGAAGAGTTATTAAAAGAAAAAGGACGGAGTTTATCTCATATTGAAATAATAAACTTAACAATTACTATTCAACAATCATTCTTATGTTTTTTAGCGGGTCTACCTGGTGGCGGCAAAACAACTTTAGTTAGACTATTAGCTGATGTTGCAGGCATCAGGTCAAAAAGATTTTTAGAAATTCCTGTCGCAAGAGGATGGAGTGGACAGAAAGACTTAATTGGCTATTTCAATCCTATTTCTAACAAATTTCAATCATCTAATACAGGAATGTATGATTTTTTGAACGCTCTTCATCAAGATTCAATTATAGAGGGAGAAAAAACCTTATCTTATATTTTATTGGATGAAGCCAATTTAAGCCCTATAGAACATTATTGGTCATCTTTTATGGGTATAAGTGACATCAAAGACACTAAAGATATTAGACTTGGTGAGGATAAACTTATTGTTCCTGATAATCTAAGATTTATTGCAACTATAAATTATGATAATACAACAGAATTTTTATCACATCGTATTCTAGATAGAGCACCAGTTATTATACTTGACAATAACGAACTAATTAATCCTAATGAATTATTAGAGCAAAGTGACAAATCTAGTATTGACATGCCGATTTCATATAAAATAATGAATAACTTTTTCGGTTTGACGACTGAAATTCCAGACTTTACCCAGAAAGAACAGAGAATAATAACAGAAATCAGAAATTTATTAGAGGATAAAGATATAGAACTAGGCAAATCGCTCAAAATTAGTAATCGAAAAGAAATAGCAATCCGGCAATATTGTTCAAAAGCAAGACCTCTGATGAGAACTTATTCTGATGATGATGATTTACTAGCAATTGACTATGCAATACTACAACTTATATTACCTCAGATTCGAGGAAATGGTAAAAAGTTTGGAACTCGACTAAATAAGCTTTCAGATATTTTGAATAAATATGAGTTAGATAGATCTTCAGAGTGGTTAGATAATATAATAAAAAATGGCGCTCATGACTTATACACTTTTGACTTTTTTTGCTGGTAAATTATGTCTATTATTAATCTCTATAAAAATTCTGAAGAAATAAGCTATGTTACTGGAACTCTCATAGAGATATCGGATCGAGATTTTCTTAACTTAGAAATAACTTGTGAGGAAGATTTAGACATCGAAGTTTATCTTGAGGATTACAAGCTACCTTTAATATATTCAACTACTAAAAAACTATTTTATACAAAAGAAGATAGAATTTTTAGAGAAAGTTTTGGCTACTCAAATTTAAGAGTTTTTATAAATGGAGAAATATATAAAGATTTTGCATTCAAAATTAAAACTAATATGGAAAAATTTAATCATATTACCAATATGGTTTTATTTCTTCTTAAAAATAATGATCGAGTGTTAGACATATGTCTATCACGAACCAAATATAAATTAGGCATCCAACATACTGGGGCGGCGACATTTGAGACAGTAATATCTACCGCAGAGGAAATTATCGAATTTTTACAAATAAAAAGCCTTCATTTCAAGAGCATTTTAAGAAAACGTCTTATGTTGCATAAAGAAGAAAAAAATGAATTCAACTTATCAAACATAGATCCATATGAAATCATAAATAACATTGATAACCTCTATTATAATAGAGATGAAGACTCCTTAAAAATCAAGGGCAAAAGTTATTCATTGAATAATATAAAAAGAAACAACTATATTGAATCTTATGATGTTGAAGAAAATCGAGTTATATTGGGTGGCTTAATATCAATAAAAAATATCCTTATTGATATTAATTCAAAAATTACTCAGGACAAAAACTTAGAATATATATCTTATGAAAAAGAATACTCAGATTTCAGGGGATTTCATAGCGAATACTCTATTGAAGACTTGTATTTATATGTAACAACGAATGGAATGATTAAAAGAATAGATTATTTACTAAGCTCTATAGAAATATTATTATTTGATCTAAAGAAAAAACTTTTCATAAAATTTACTGGTTTCTTATATCCAAATAACTCTTTGCATGTTAAAAACTCTAGCTTTTATAAACATATATTTGAAAAATTCTTTTATTGGTATAATTTAGGTGAACCATCTTTAGGAGCAAATGAAAACTTAATAAAAATCAGGTCTGCATCAAAAATATATGAAATTTATTGCTTGTATAAATTTATAGATTTACTATATACAAATGGGTGGGTGGTAACTAGACAAAAGGAACATGATTTTTTTAAAAACTTCATTCCTAGTGAAATAGAATTCCAGAAAAATCACTATTCATTAAAACTCCTATATGATAAAACAATATATCCCTTTTCAAAAGAAACTAAAAACAATGAGCTTGTATATCTAGATCATAATAAAAAATCCAATTACAGATATTACACACCTGATTTCATTATAAAAGTAAAAGACTTAAAAAAAGAAGTTCGCTATTTTATTTTTGACGCAAAGTATAGTGACATTAGCACTTTAGCAAGGTTCAATGTATTGGATAAACTTTACAAAAAATACTTTACTAATTTAGCAGTTTTTAATGAGGAAAATAAATCTTTTACATCCACCCAAATATATTCTGTAATCGCTTTACATCCTTTTGGTAAAAATCAATTAACGAAATGGCACAAAATCAAAGGATTTAGAATATTTCCTATGATTGAATCATGTCAGTTAAGTTTTGAGTCTAATTTCCTAGAAGATTATATAAAATATTTTGAGTTTGATTAAACTAACTGCTGCATACTAAACTAAAAACAATATAAACTCTGCATACAATCTAGTGCTTATAACTCTGCCCAAAATTGATTTTTTGAGCTTTTCTGGCAACAATAGCTTCTTTTGGCTTTCGGATACTGTCTTTTATGGCTCACGCACTGCAAACCGCCCTACAACAACGCATCTTAATTCTGGATGGTGCGATGGGTACGATGATCCAACCTTATAACTTACAAGAAAGCGATTATCGCGGTGAGCGTTTCAAGGATTGGCATAAAGATGTAAAGGGTAACAATGACTTACTGGTGTTAACTAAGCCTGAAGTGATTGCCGAAATTCATAGCCAGTATCTACAAGCGGGTGTGGACATTCTGGAAACCTGTACCTTTAATGCCAATCGCACCTCCATGCACGATTATGATATGGAGGCATTTGCTTATGAAATTAATGTGGCAGCGGCAAAGTTAGCTAAATCTATTGCACAGCAATACAGCACGCCAGATAAGCCGCGTTATGTGGCGGGTGTATTAGGTCCGACTAACCGTACTGCGAATATTTCACCGAAAGTGGATGATCCGGGTTTCCGTAATATTAGCTTTGATGTGTTGGTCGACGATTACAAAGCCTCTACACGCGGTTTAATCGAGGGTGGGGTCGACATTATTATGATCGAAACCATTTTCGATACCTTAAACGCGAAAGCGGCAGTATTTGCGGTTAAACAAGTGTTTGCCGAAGATGGCATTCAATTGCCGATTATGATTTCCGGCACGATTACCGATGAATCCGGCCGTACCCTAACCGGGCAAACCACCGAAGCATTTTATAACTCGCTGGCACATGCCGATGCCTTATCGTTTGGGCTGAACTGCGCGCTAGGTCCTGACAAATTACGCCAATATGTGGAAGAAATGTCACGGGTATGCAGTGCGTATGTGTCGGCGCATCCCAATGCAGGTTTACCGACCATTGATGGTTATGATATGTCGCCCAGCCAAATGGCGGCGCATATTAAAGAATGGGCAGAAAAAGGCTTTTTAAATATTGTCGGTGGCTGTTGTGGTTCAACCCCTGCGCATATTAAAGCCATTGCCGAGGCCGTCAAGAACATTGCCCCGCGTCAACTGCCCGCTATTGAACCTGCGTTACGTTTATCCGGTGACCAAGCCTTTAATGTCACTAAAGACAGTTTATTCGTCAATGTGGGCGAACGTACCAATGTTACTGGCTCGGCTAAATTCAAACGCTTAATCAAAGACGGGCAATATACTGAAGCCTTAGCAGTGGCGTTAGAGCAAGTTGAAGGCGGCGCACAAGTCATTGACGTAAATATGGACGAAGGCTTGTTGGATGCCGAAAAAGAAATGACCCGTTTCCTGAATTTGATTGCTTCCGAACCGGATATTGCGCGTGTACCCGTAATGGTGGATTCATCCAAATGGGATGTCATCGAAGCCGGTTTAAAATGTATTCAAGGCAAAGGCATTGTTAACTCGATTTCCATGAAGGAAGGCGAAGCCAAGTTTATTGAACAAGCTAAATTAGTGCGGCGTTATGGCGCGGCGGTAATTGTCATGGCGTTTGATGAACAAGGTCAGGCGGATACCAAAGCGCGTAAAATCGAGATTTGCAGCCGTGCCTATAAAATTCTAACCGAACAAGTCGGTTTCCCACCGCAAGATATCATTTTTGACCCGAATATTTTTGCGGTCGCCACCGGCATTGATGAACACAACAATTACGCGGTGGACTTTATTGAAGCCACCCAATGGATTCGGCAAAACTTGCCACACGCGCATATTTCCGGCGGGGTGTCGAATGTTTCGTTCTCCTTCCGGGGTAATAATCCGGTGCGCGAAGCGATTCACAGCGTATTCCTGTATCACGCGATTCAAGCGGGGATGGATATGGGAATTGTCAACGCCTCGCAAATGATGGTGTATGACGATATTCCTTTAGAATTGCGCAATGCGGTGGAAGACGTGATTCTTAACCGCGATGCAGGCGCGACCGAACGCTTGTTGGAAATCGCACCAAAGTACAAAGGCGACGGCAAAACCGAAGAGAAAAAAGAAAATCTCGAATGGCGCACCTGGCCGGTGGAAAAACGCTTAGAACACGCCTTGGTAAAAGGCATTGATGCTTACGTCGAACAAGATACTGAAGAAGCCCGCGTTAAATTAGGTCGACCTTTATTGGTGATTGAAGGGCCGTTGATGGAGGGCATGAATGTGGTCGGTGACTTGTTCGGTGCGGGTAAAATGTTCCTGCCGCAAGTGGTTAAATCGGCTCGCGTCATGAAAAAAGCCGTGGCTTATCTCGACCCATTTATGGCAGCGGAAAAAGCCGGAACGGATATTCAAGCCAATGGCAAAATCCTGATGGCGACCGTGAAAGGCGACGTGCACGATATTGGTAAAAACATTGTGGGCGTGGTGCTGCAATGTAATAACTACGAAGTCATCGACATGGGTGTCATGGTGGCGACGGATAAAATCCTGCAAACCGCCCGCGAGCAAAACGTGGATATTATTGGCTTGTCAGGTTTGATTACGCCGTCCTTAGATGAAATGGTGAATGTTGCCAAGGAAATGCAACGCCAAGATTTCCATGTGCCGTTATTAATCGGCGGGGCAACCACGTCTAAAATTCATACGGCGGTAAAAATCGAACCGCAATATCAAAATGACATTGTGGTGTATGTGCCAGATGCTTCCCGTGCCGTGGGCGTTGCCAGCGCATTGCTATCAAAAGAGCAAAAACCGGCGTATGTCGCGGCTATTCGTGAAGAATACGCGCAAATTCGGGCAAAACGGGCAGCAAATCAAAGCGAACGCAAACTCATTGCGATTGCCGATGCGCGGGCGAATGGCTTTAAAGCAGATTGGGCAACTTACGCCCCGCCACAACCCAAGATCAATGGCAATCAAAGCCTAGTGTTCGAGAATTACCCCTTAGCCGAGTTAGTCGAACGCATTGACTGGACACCGTTCTTCCGCAGTTGGGAACTCGCCGGACGCTTCCCCGATATTTTAACGGATGAAATCGTAGGCGAAGAATGCCGTAAACTCTACGCCGACGCGCAAGCCATGTTGCAAAAAATTGTCGCAGAAAATTGGGTGCAAGCCAAAGCCGTGATCGGCTTATTCCCAGCGAATAGCGTAGGCGATGATATTGAATTGTACAGCGACAACAGCCGTGGCCAAGTACAACACAAATTGCACCACTTGCGTATGCAAATGGAACGCAATGGGCAACAACCGAACTACTGTTTAAGTGACTTTATTGCACCGAAGCATACCCAGCAAGCAGATTGGTTGGGCGCGTTTGCAGTGAGTACCAGCTTTGGCATTGAAGCGCATTTACAAGCCTTCCGTGCGCAAAACGACGACTATAGCGCGATTATGCTGGAAGCCTTAGTCGACCGCTTAGCCGAAGCCTTAGCTGAGCGTATGCACGAACGGGTACGTAAAGAATTCTGGGGTTACGCCAGCGATGAAACCTTAACCAACGATCAGCTTGTTGCTGAACAATACCAAGGTATCCGCCCCGCCCCCGGCTACCCCGCCTGCCCTGAACACACGGAAAAAGGCACACTGTGGCAACTATTAGACGTGGAAGCCAACACCGGCATTACCCTTACCGAATCCTACGCCATGTATCCGGCTGCGTCGGTTTCCGGTTGGTATTTTAGTCACCCCGATTCCCGCTATTTCGGCATTGGGCGCGTGGCACGCGATCAAGTAGAAGATTACGCCAAACGTAAAGGCATTAGCGTGGAAGAAGCCGAGAAATGGTTAGCACCTGTGTTGGGGTATGAAGCTTAGGCTTCATACTTTGATGATTTTGCAAATAAAAAAATACCGGGATTAAGATGGTTATTATCAAGAATGCGTTGTCTCATAGTGTTTGGAAAACACCAAGCATACGCATCCAGTTCCATCTCTTTTATTTGAGCAATCGTATTTTTAATTATGTCATCAATATTTTCCATATATTTGGCATGTAAATACACAGGAATAAAAGCCACACCAACGGCTGAAATATCTCCCCCGCATTGGGATGCTTTAGCATCAGCTAGTGCCTTATTGACAAGGTTAGTGGCATATTTATTAAAATCATCAGACTTTAATGATAGCCACTTATATTTCGCTTCTATTAAATCATGTTGGTTTGTAGAAGAACCAATATAAAGATCACAACGCCCTTTCCACGAATAAAGCTCTGAAATAGTTGTTTCATCTACAGAAATTTGCTTGTCAGCCTCAAACTCTTGTAGGGCAATAAAGCCACTACGCCATGCTGCACCCGCTAAAATACTGACATTAGCGCGTTCTTTATACCAATAAGGAATATCCCCATTAGTATATTTCATATAACGCTCAATATTTGATGACCACTCATGTAATAAACCACTCCAATGTTTTAGTTTTCCTCGACTTTTTCCGTTGATTACGAAGCCATTAGCTATATCCATCTTTATGTTATTCCATAAAATAAAATATAAAACTTTATCAAAAAGTTAACTTATAGTTAATAGCCTTGAATCAATGAAAACGACAATTCACTTATTTCATTACAAAAACCTATTTTGACAATACCACTTAATTATTAGATATTCATCTTACCTAAATCTTACTTTTTGGTTTCCCATGCAATCCATCCAAATCACACGTCTTTCCAGCAAAGGACAAATTATCATCCCCAAAGCCATTCGTGCCTTACACGGTTGGGCAAATGGGCAAGAATTTATAGTTGAAGAAACTGAACAAGGGCTATTGTTACGCCCGTACAAACCCCTAACACTCCCTAAAACCAGCTTGTCACAAGTAGCTGGCTGTTTAAAACAACACTATCACGGTAAAGCCAAAACCCTTGAAGAGATGGATGAAGCCATCGCTCAAGGCATACAGGAAAGTTGGCAATGATTGCTGTTGATACCAATTTATTAGTGCGTCTACTCATACAAGACGACGTACAACAAGCCGCAAAAGTCGAACAATTATTTAGCCAACACAAAATTTTTATTGCGGATACTGTAATTTTAGAAACCGAATGGGTATTGCGCTTTGCCTATAAGATAAACGTGCAAGAGATACATTTAGGCTTAAGCCAAATTTTAGGGTTGGAAAATGTCTTCGTCAGAGATCAATTAGCCGTGCAACAAGCTTTAGAATGGTTTCAAGCAGGCATGGATTTCGCCGATGCTTGGCATTTGGCACTTAGCCAACCTTGTAAAACTTTTGCCACATTCGACCAAAAGTTAGTAAAACGTACGCCTCAGTCAAGTTTTACAAAAACAGTAGTGCTTTAAATTTCTGAAACCTAATGCCTATCAATTCAAACGGTAAAAATCGCTAAGCTATTGGCTTGAATAGCTTGTAAAATCTAACAATAAACGTATTAAAGGGAAGCCTTTATGTCACTGGCACAAGTATTGTTAAGCCGCGAAGCATACTTACAACAGGAACAGCAAACCGGATTGAAATATGAATTTCTAAACGGGCAGATGTATGCAATGGCGGGCGGTACATTTAATCATGCCCGCATTTCGGGTAATTTTTTTGCAAGTTTGCGGCAGCATTTACGCACTAAACCCTGCCAACCCATAAATAGTGATTTACGGGTGCATACGCCTTCGGGTTTAGATACCTATCCCGATGTATCCGTGTATTGTCATGCACCGGAGCTAAGCGACAATCAAACAACCTTGCTCAACCCCATTTTGTTGGTTGAAGTGTTATCACCCAGCACTCGCAACTATGACCGCAGCAGCAAATTCGCCCATTACCGTTCAATTGTTAGTCTGCAAGACTATGTATTGATTGATCCCGAATCTGTATTAATCGAGCATTATCATCGTCTGAAACAAAATGAATGGTTGCTGCGGGTTTATAGCCAGTTGAGTGATGTGTTAAATCTTGTCACACTGGATATTCACATACCCTTGAGTGAACTTTATGCATAATCTCTTCAGGCAACCTACACTCAATACTCCCATGTTTTAGTTTGGTAACTGGCTAATAGCTGGCTGACATAAGCGTTATAGGCTTGTTCATTGGCAAACTTGTTTAAATAACTCATGACGCGTAGTTCATTGGGTTTATACCAAGTCCATTGCAGTGTATTAGGGTCTATCGGTGTAATTTCTAATGTGCCTTGGTTAATGCAGTTATCCGTATGTTCGGTAATTTCCTCTCTAAAAATATAAGTTTCCTGCACTTGCTTTAAGAAAACCAGTTTGCCCGCACATGGAATAGAGGGGTATGTAATTAAAGGCTGATGCTTATCGCTGAGGTCAAGTTTAATCGACCATGCCTCACGGTCTTGAATGCCAATGCCGCCCCAAATGCCTTGCAGTTTCGCCAAGCCTTCAGCATTGTTTTCGGCTTTAACAACTGACACATTCAAGACACAAACAAGCAAAATGAACGTACTGAAAAGCGTTTTAAACATATTAATGACTCCCCTATATCTAGAAAAATTATACGATTAGCTAATATTAACCCCAGTGATAGTGATTTGCCCTGCGAAATCCTAAGAAATTATTTACAATCGAAGGTATCTATTGATTATTCCAAGCGTCTTGTGCAGGAGTTTGCCGCATGCCCTTCTCAACCCCTCGTGACCCAGCTAATAGCACCTTAAGCGTTCAAACCCTTACCTTGCAAAATCGCTACGTTTTAAAACACTGTATGGCGGAAACCGCATTAGGTAAGGTGTATTGGGCGTTGGATAATCAAGCGCAGAATACGCCGTTAATCATCTTCACGGTGCAGCCGGAATTAGCCCTACACTCCACTTTTGAACGCGCCTTGCGTCAAGTAGCGCCGACCTTTAATGAACCGCTGCGTTATCAACCGCAGGTATTAGATCACGGTAAAGAAGCGGATGGTTTATTGTGGTTAGCGATGCAAGCCAGCAACGGTAGCTTGCTCTCCGAACGTATGCATGATTTAGACGAGCGCGGTTTGACGGTTGAGGATGCCTTGGCAATAGCAGATCAATTGGCGCAAGCGGTAGGCAATCAACGTCCAGACGGCGTTTCGGGGTTTATTGAACCGGGCATTATTTGGCAAGAACAAGGGCATGATGTGTTATTAAATGCGCCCGTCGTTGCCGCGTTACGCCTATGCCAAAACCAGCAAACAAATGCAGGTACGCAACGCAATGCATTCCATTCTAGTTATTTAAGCCCAGAAGCGGCGTTAGGCGATAAACCGATTAGCGCGGATGATACGTTCTCGATTGCCTGTATTTTATATGAGTTATTACAAGCTCAGTTGCCGTTCCATCAATACACCAGTTTGGAAGCCGCAGTTAAGAATATTAGTCCCGCAAATGTACGCAAATTACGCCCAGAAGCATGGGCGGTATTACAGCAAGCTTTGAAATTCAAACGGGAAGAACGACCAATTTCGCCGCCGGTATTATTAAGTAGCTTGCATAAAAAGCAGCAGAAAAAAATGTGGTTGCCTGCGGCGGCATTAGTAGCGGCTAGCGTAACAGCCTACGCCAGTTATCATTTGTTATCACAAGTTACCCCATCGCCTGAACCTATTACGACAGCGAGTAATAAAGTTGAGGTGACACCTTTAAGCACAACCGCGAACACAACCAGCGAGACGAATACTGCACCGACTGAACCGTTAAGCACGCCTAGTTTGGTGAATGAAACTGCTCCAGCAGAGGCAAAAGACCAAGAAACGGCAAATCAAATGCAGGCATTAAGCAATGAAAGCAAACCGCAAGAACCGTTGACGACCTTAGAGGGCAGTACCAGCAGTGCCGCTATGACTGCACCTTTGCCGCCCAGCAATACATTAAGCATTGAAGCACCGCTATTAAGTGCAGAAGAACAGACGCAAATTAGCACTTGGTTAAAAGACGCGGATAATGCAGTTAAGCAAGGCAAAATCCTCAGCAATAATACCGAAGAGCCAACCGCCACTTATTATTTGCGCAAAGTGATTAAGTTGGATGCCAATAATGAGACAGCCCAACAATTGTTAAATCAGTTGGTTAAAGATCAACAAGCCAAAGCTGAAGTATTATTAGGCAAAGGGCAACAAAGTGAAGCAGGCGATATTTTAAAAGAAACCGATGAATTAATTACCAGCTTTAATTTAATCGACAGTTTGCCTGAACAAGTACGTATGGAGGCAGAGCTTAACAATAAAGACAGCGGCGAAAATAATAAAGCGCAGCATTATATTGAACGTGCTAAACGCGCCATTGATTACGGCAATTTAACCGAAGGTGATGACCGTAGCGAAAGTGCTACGCAGTATTTAGAAACCTTGTTGAGTGAATACCCCAACCATAGCGAAGGCACAAAATTATTAGCTCAAGTCGCTCAACTACAACAAGATAACGCACAAGCAGCGTTACGCAAAGGCAATACGGATAAGGCACGGAGCGCGTTAGATGCCAGTCAGAACTTAATTGGCAAGTATAATTTAGATAAGCTGGTCGAAACGCAATTAAGCTTGGAAAAGCGTTATCGTGAAACGGAAATTATGGGTGTATACCCCACTACTAATACTGCTAGTAATACGCCTCGAACACCGGAAGCACGTCCTATTGCTAGCGCGGCTGTGAATAAAGATAAAGACAAAACGCCTAATGCCGATAAGGATGATAAAGCAAGCAAAACCGCCGCTAAACCTGAAAGCAAAGAAACTGCACCTAAAACTATAGCTAATGCTGCACCGCCTAGCCGTACTGTAGTTGTTACGCCCCCCGCAGCGGCAATTCCAACGATTCCCGTACCAGTGGTTACGTATGACCCCAACTTAGCAAATGACCCCGCAGTAACTGAAACACAAGCCAATGAAAAAGAAATCATAGAAACCACGGAAGTAGTTGAAGAACCATCTCCGGCTGAAACAGATAATTCAGAACCCGAAGTCGCTACTTTTGTGATTGAAACCCCTGCCTCCATTAAAGCCCCTGAAGCAGAGGTAGCCGTCGCGCCTGCCGCAATGCTCAATAATGAACAAGATAAGCCGGAAACACATAATACAGAAAGCAGTACGGAGGAAATCCCAGACAATGCAACGGCGCATGTCCCGGGTTTGGTCGAAGTGCCTTTACCAAATTTAAATGCTGATAATGCCACGAATTAAGGCATACCCCTTAATTAGGCGGCGCTAGTACACGAATCGTCACCCGGTCGACAGCGCCCGCCTCATCAAACACCGTTAAACTAAAGTCACCCGCTTGGGTAAAGGTATAGCGTAACCCTTGTTGGGTAACATCGCGCCCAATCGGCATGTCATTGACTAACCACGTATACGCACCCTGCCCGCCTTCTGCCTGCAAATTCAGCGTAACAGCATTAGTATCCGCTTGCTTCGCCAGTGATACCCGCGTGGTATCGTCTAATTGGCGTATGGCTAATTCGCGTCCTGCGTATTGTTGTACCTGTGCCGAACACGCCGGATCAAACGCGGGCAGTTGCATACGTTGCAAGGTTGCATTACTTAACCACGCATTAAGTTCTAACGGCCATTGAGCATATTGCCGTTGCTCGCGTTGGGGTACGTTACAATCGGCTAATACCCGTAAACCCGTTGCCGGGTTAATCCAATAGGTTTGCAACGCGGCTGACCATGAAGCTTTATCGACATTAGGCAAGGTAGGCGGAATATGCTGATTCAATACCAGCGCTCGTAAACGTTGATGACAATGCTCAGGGGCAGTTTGCGCGGCCGCTTCGCCTAAAGGCCAACATATATCCACCTTACTTACGGATTCTGGACGTTGAGTAGCCATACTAGGCGTATTCTTCGGTAATGCGCGGAATACCTCGAACAAAATCGGCGCGGCAGTATGTGCGCCAAATTGCCCCGGCATGGGTGTGCCATCCGGTCGCCCTGCCCAAACACCAACGGTATAGGCATCGGTTACCCCAATGGCCCAAGCATCACGATAACCGTAACTAGTACCCGTTTTCCACGCAATTCGTGCGCTATTACTTGCGCCTTCTGGGGGTGTTACCCCACGCAATATATCGCGAATAATCCACGCACTGCCTGCCGACAATAAACGCCGTTCTACGACAGGGTCTGTTTGTAAATAACGCGGGGCAATGCTTAAACCGCCTCGGGCTAAAGCGCTAAAGCCATGCACTAAATCTTCTAAACGCGTTCCTGCACCGCCCAAAATTACGCTTAAATTAGCAGGCGTTTTATTGGGAAATACAATATCTACTCCCCCAGTTTTTAAACGCGCTACAAACACTGCGGGGCTAAGCCGTTGTAATAAGCTTACAGCGGGTACATTTAAGGATTGTTGCAAGGCTTGCGTGGCACTAATCGGCCCTGAAAAGTTTTTAAAGAAATTTTGCGGAGCATATTGTTCGAGTTTAACCGGCACATCGCTTAATAAGCTTGCGGAATGAATCAAACCATCATCCAACGCCATACCGTATAAAAACGGTTTTAAGGTTGAGCCGGGTGAACGTAAGGCTTGCACCATATCGACTTGCCCAAAGCGTTCCTGATCGAAAAAATCGGCTGAGCCTGCATACGCTCGCACTAAGCCGGTTTTATTTTCCATGACTAACACCGCTAACGAGGCTTTATCCGGCAAAATATTAACGCGAGTCCGTAAAATATTTTCCACAGCCCATTGGGTGTTAGCATTTAAACTGGTGGGTAAACGCGCCACATTTTGCGCAAAGGCTAATGGCTTCATACGCTGCGCAAATAAAGGTGCAAGCATGGGTTGCTGAAAATACGCTTTAACCACGGGTTCAATCATGGCATCCGCCACGACACTAGACGACCAAATACCTTGGCTTGCCATACGCTGTAAGACTTTATCACGATAACGCTGGGCTAATTCAGGATTACGGTCAGGACGTAAACGTGAAGGGGCTTGCGGCAAGACAGCTAATAAAGCGGCTTCGGCATGGCTTAAATTAGCTGCTGATTTATGTAGCCATGCATAACTCGCCGTTTGTACACCTTCAATGGGCCCGCCAAACGGTGCAAGATTTAAATAGAAACTGAGAATATCGTCTTTGCTGTAATGCCATTCTAATTGCAAAGCCCGAAACATTTGCCAACCTTTGCCCGCCAATGTTTTGCTATGCGGGTCTAAAATACGCGCCACTTGCATGCTTAGGGTTGAACCGCCCGAAATAACTTTACCTTGCGTAACACGCTGCCATGCCGCTCGTATTAAGGCATAAGGGTTAATGCCGGGGTGTTTATAAAACCAGCGATCTTCGTATTCGAGTAAGGCTTGAATATACAGCGGCGAAACTTCATCAACACGTACCGGATAGCGCCAAACACCGGCTTCATCCGCAAAGGCTCGTAAGGGAGTACGATTCTCCGACAGAATTAATACACTGCGCACTCGGTTGGGGTCTGGCAAAGGCCAGAGTTTATCCGCCGCCAAAAACAGTAGCAGGCTGAATAGCCCGCTACCGATTAACACGAAACAGACGCGCTTTACGACATGCCCGTTAAGACGTTTATGGAATTGCCAAACCACTAGGCGCTGCACCAATCCCGCTAAATTCAGGGCGATACATATCCAACACCGTGGGGGGTGGTACAGCAAATTTACCGCTAGACACCACCCGCGCTAAATAGAACAGGTGATAACGGGTTTTTGGCTCTAATGCTAATGCAGCAACATAACGATCATCGCGGAATTCTTGATGTTTCAGCGTTGTACTATCCACTAGCTCGGTTAGAGGTTTATCCGTGCCTTCCAGTTGCAAGCCTTCCAGCGATTCATTATTTGCCAGATTCGTGTTTTCTACTTCCAAACCAGCCGGTACTAAATCCACCACTAAAGCATCGCGTAAACTATCATTACTGCTCACATTCAGATAAGTTAGCAACAACATGCCCGGCTTCAAATCAGCCGCATTCAACTTTTTACCTTGCAAGTTATACCATTGCCGTGTGACTTGAATATGATCAGTTTTCGCTTCCGGTGCTGCTGCTGGATAAGCTTCCATATTAAAACCAACATACAACAACTTACCGCTGCTACTGCTAATTTCAATGCCTTTTTGTAACTCGTCCATGCTAATGCTGCGATATAACGGCGCTGTACCCGATAAGTCCACAGGATTGCCGCCAATACTAAGCTTAGCTTTCCAACCGTCTTTAGCCCGTGCCAGAATTTCCTTACCCGCTAAGAAGGTAAATAACTGTTCTTGCGTGCTTAGGTAATTATTCGCGTGCAACAGAGTGCTCAGTTTTTTGGTTTGTTCTGATACATTGCCAATGTTGGTTTTATAACGCAGCATTAAATACAAAATCGCGGCTTGATCGCGTAAGGTACTGCCATAATCGCCTAAATACAGCTTGTCATCCCGTACCGTTTCTAAACCGCGTTTCATAGAAGCATCCGCGCGTTGTTTATCACCTTGTGCACTTAACGCTAAACCTAAATGCACCAAAGGCAAGCCCGATTTAGCATTGTTGGCTTCTTGGTCGTAAATCACGCGAATCGTACCTAACGGCGCTTGTTTCACACGCGACAACACGTAAGCCGCATACGCACGGGTAGCCAAATCTAAATGTGCAGGCGAATCCGAAAACTCATAACGACTATCAATATAACGCTCACCTTCCTGTAAGTGTTCTTGCAGATTTTTTAAGGCACGTTGCAACATCCACTCGGGTACAGCAAAACCGCGTTCTTTGGCATCTAACAAGAAGTCGGTGACATACGGCGTTAACCAATAATTAACCTCGCTTTCGTCTTCCCAAGTACTAAAACCACCATCCGATAACTGCATACCCGCTAAGCGTAACAACGCGCTATTCACACGATTGCTACGTTCTTGCATATCCATTGATTTTAGCCCCAATTTCTCAGCTACATCCGGCTCAAGATACAAATACGGCCAAGCGCTACTGGTAGTTTGTTCTAAGCAACCATAAGGATATTGCAATAAATCTTGTAAGGCATTTTGTAAGGGTAACGGCGAACTGGCGGCTAGGGTTAAGCTGGCTGTTGCACCGGCAGGTAATAAACCTTGCAAAATACTGCTATCCAACTTCACATTTTGCCCCGGTGGAATTTCCTTATAAATCGCCAATTGTTTCGCTGGATAAGCGGGACGCACCGAAACCGCTAATTGCCGATGAGCGGTAAAGCCTTTACCACTTAATTCCAGTTGTACATTACCCAAACCAAAAGCTTGTTGCGCTGTTACGGGTAAACGCAAGGCTTGCCGTTTACCGGCGGCAATCGTTAAGTTTTGATTGAGTGGGTTTAAACCCAAGATCGGATCAGCACTAACTTTTAAGCTAACAGACAAGGTTTCTTGCGTGGTGTTATTTAAATCCACCGTCACAAATGCACTATCACCCGCTGCAAGAAAACGAGGTGCGGCTAAACTTGCCACAACAGGAGATGCCACTTGCATATCTTTTTCAGCACTACCTAATTTATCGCTGGTAGCGGCTAATGCCATTAAGCGTACTGTGCCATCAAAGCCCGGAATATTTAATTCAATCGTGGCTTTACCGTCAGCATTAAATGCTACTGCGCCGCTGAACAATGACACAATTTTCAAATCCGGTCGTGCATACGCACCGCCTTTACTTCTAATACCATCCCCACCAAAACGTTGGCGTAACATTGCGCCATCCACGCTTTCAATGATTTTGCCATAAGCATCGTACATAGCCGGGCTATAGGCATGTTGTGAGAAATAATACTTAAATGGATCGGGTGTTTTGAAATCGGTAATATTTAATACGCCTACATCTACCGCTGCCAACGTGACAAACGCCGATTGTCCTTGCAAATTATCAGCACTAACCGTCACGCTGACTTTACTTTCTGGCTGAATTTTAACAGGCGCATCAATAGCTAGATTGAGCTTGCGGTCGGCGCGATCCAATGGCAAGTAAATAATGCCTAAGGCTCGATTCGGCGCAATCTTCTGTTCAACACTGGCAGGACGGAAGTTCGTTACTGTGATATATAAATCATGCCGCGCCCAATTCGCATCTACTGGAATCGCCACACTCGCACCCGTAGCAGGTAAACTAATAGGCTGCGACCACAATAAATCACTACCTTCAACGGCGACAATCGCTTCCCCGGCGGACGGTGGCGTAATTTTTAAATTAACAGTATCACCTGCTTTATACGCTGGTTTATCTAATGCTAATTCAATTTGATCAGGACGTGCCGCATTATTTTCAGATTGCTCCCAATCCCAACCCGCATGAAAGGCATAGGCAGTTTTTAACTTAGTTTCAGGGTCTTCGACTTCTAAACGATAAAATCCCGTCGTCACTGGGAAACTAACCTTAGCCTGCCCTTTGCTATCCAATTGCACCTTTTGCAAAGTCAGTGGATATTCACTGGCAATATCCTTACGTTGCCAACCTTCCGAGTCGTTATATTCCCAGAAATATTCTTTTTCTTCGCGCACTAGGGTCACGGCTAAGGACTGATTACTCGGCGCACTCAGACCTTGGCTATTCACCCGTACCAAATTAAATTGCGCGTCACTGTTATTCAAAGCAGTATCATTGTTGAAACTAGGTTGAATACCCACCAAACTATTGGCAGGCCAAAACGCTTGGTCAAACTTACGGGTAACACCACGCCCGCCAGTTTCATGTAAGGTTGCAATTAAACTAATGGTTAAAGGCGAATTCAATTTGCCATCCAACGCTTCACTTTCTATTAAACCTGCGCCTTTCTCATCCAAATTGATCTCGGGTAAATCTTCACGCTTGATCAGCTTGTCATCGGCTGGATTACCAAAATAATACGTTTCCCATTGTTTTAATGGATGCCGATCAATATCAATGGTACGCACTAAACTAACCTTGTTACCGCTGGCAGGCGCACCGTATAGATAATCACCCTGAGCTTTCAGCACTAATTTTTCATTTGGCTTTAAAATAGGGGTCGCTGAACTCAGTGCCAGTTTCATACGTTCTGGCATGAACTCTTCAACATGGAAATCGAAGCTGGCAATAGCATTTTCATCTTTCGCATTTAAGCGCACTTCTGCTTTCCAAGAGCCGGTTGCTGCATCACTTGGCAAGGCTAATTTTTGATTGAAATAACCCAACGCTTGATTCGCTACCACTAAATTCTGTTCCAACAAGGGTTTAGAATCGGGGCGAATAATTTTTAGGTTAATATTTTTAATATCAACAGTTTTACCGTCACGGTCACGCAATAAAATTGCCAAATCGACGGTTTCACCCGGGCGGTATAAATCGCGGGTACTGTAAATAAACGGGGCAATCGCTTGGTCATTTAAACCGGAAACCGAGTATTCGGATAAATCCAACGCGGGATCACGCATATCCAAGAATGCAAATTGCTCGCCCGCATTAGCAATTAACAATAAGTTGCCGGTTGGACGCGTTTTGAAACTGGCTTGACCTTGTTCATTGCTGGTCGCTTCAAGGCTTTCTTTTTCACCACTTAATTTTAAATTTATACCACTCAGGGGTTTACCCGCATCTAAACTATTCGCAAATACTTCCACCGCATTTTTATAAACCCGCACATGCAAACCAATATTGGTAACAAAAAATGGGCTAATCTTATACGCGTCATCTCCAAAACGCCCCGGTTGATGCATGACCGCAAAATACAAACCCGGAACTTTTAAAGGCTCAATATTGCCGACGGGAATATTTAAACTGGTGCGTGCATTGGGTTTAGCATCCGTCGTATAACGCCCGGTATACACGCTTTGCGTAACTGCATGAATTTCTTCTAATTGATATTGGCGAACCCGTTCCCCTAAACTAATACTTTTCAGCATGTCGGGTAATTTATCGGGGGTAACTCTTAAGAATTCTATTTCTAATTCCGGTACATTTACCACCCGAATCGGTAAACCACTGGCTAATTTAGTCGGTAAAATCATGCCACGCGATGCAAAATCAAAACTAGGCTGTACATCCCGAGTTTTTATAGCGAAATCAATCGGTTTTTGTAATGGCAGCCCATTCTCAGCACTAATACCGGGGCGAATTTGCACGCGGTAATCGGTTTGCGGCGTAATATTGGTAAAATAAAGGCGGCGTGGATCTGAGGCTAGAATCCAACTACCTTGTACCATTTTCCCGTCAGAAGTCAGCGTAATAAAATTATTAAAATTACTATCGGCTTTTAGTTTTTGGGAAAAGGTAATGGCAATCGCGGGCAGACCGTCTAAGCTGCGCTCATTAATATCGGTTACCAGCATTTGATTTAATAAAGCTTCATTAGAAAAGCTAGGCAAAGTCGTTGGGATAGCAGGCGCATTATTAGCGGTTGTATCGGTTTCGGCTGCTGATAGCAAGGAAAACGCGGTTAAACACAAGAATAACAACCCTACCCAGTATGGATAGCGTAGCCTAATCATTGTTCTTATTCCTCTAGTGGGTTAGCAAGAATTCGCAAGCTCTGGATTATAAGTATAGATACATCTAACTTGAAAAAGTTTAATAACTTTTAGAGGGAATAACAAACGGTGGGAAACTAGAGATAAAGTGGCGACCCTACGGGGATTCGAACCCCGGTTACAACCGTGAAAGGGTCGTGTCCTAGGCCTCTAGACGATAGGGTCGCTGGGAAAACTAAATTGTGAAATTTAAAAGTGGCGACCCTACGGGGATTCGAACCCCGGTTACAACCGTGAAAGGGTCGTGTCCTAGGCCTCTAGACGATAGGGTCGCTGAAAAAACCAAATTGTAAAGTTTAAAAGTGGCGACCCTACGGGGATTCGAACCCCGGTTACAACCGTGAAAGGGTCGTGTCCTAGGCCTCTAGACGATAGGGTCGCTGACATTAACTTTACTTAGTGTTGCCTCTTGGAGAGTATAACACTACTGTTGATAGCCCCGCGAAGGTTAATAAGAAACCTACTGGTACTACCATAAAAAATAACTTCGCCCAGTCATCTTGGTGGTCAAACATAAACCAAAAACCCAAAATAAGACTGATGATGGTTAAGATTAATCCTACTATTAAAGTATACTGCCCAAATCGAGCCATGATTTACCTTTACGCATCATAAATTTTTGGTGGAGCTAATCGGGATCGAACCGATGACCTCTACAATGCCATTGTAGCGCTCTCCCAGCTGAGCTATAGCCCCACGGCGAAAGAGAGGCGCATTATCTAGAGATAACGCGCTACTGTCAAGCCCCTTATTCAATTTATTTAAACGTAGCCTGAATAAATTCAATGGCGCGTTCAATACGCTGTAAACTACGTGCTTTACCAATCAGTTCCAACGTGACATCCAAAGAGGGTGACGATGTACCACCTGTTACTGCTATCCGCAGCGCAGGTCCTACTTTACCTAGTTTTACTCCCAATTGTTCACACGCTTGATTAATCGCATGGTGAATTGCCGTGCCTTGCCAATCGTCAATCGTTGCTAATTGATCTTTAACCACGCGCAATGTTTCGGCAGTATCCGCCTTAAACTGCTTTTGCACTGCGGCTTCATCGTAGTGGTTAACGTCTTCATAGAAATAACGGCTAATCGCTACCATCTCTACTAAGGTCTTTGCCCGCTCACGTTGCGCGTTAATCACGTCTGCAATGGCTGGACCGTTCGTAATATCCAATTGCTGTTGTTGCAAATGCCAAGTTAATTGCTGTTCAATGGCTTCTACAGGTAAGGTTTTTAAATAATGCTGATTTAACCATAACAATTTTTCAGGGCTAAACGCAGCAGGGGCGCGGTTTATGGATTCTAAATTAAAATATTCGACCATTTCCGCACGCGAGAAGATTTCTTGATCACCGTGCGACCAACCTAAACGCACTAAATAATTTAACAGGGCTTCAGGTAAATAACCCTCATCCCGATACTGCATAACACTTACCGCCCCATGACGTTTAGATAAGCGTTGCCCATCTGCCCCTAAGATCATCGGCACATGCGCATAACGCGGCGGTGTAAAGCCTAATGCTTGCATAATATTGATTTGCCGAGGCGTATTATTAATATGATCGTCGCCACGAATAACATGCGTCACATTCATATCAATATCATCTACCACGACCGTAAAGTTATACGTGGGTGTACCGTCTGAACGCGCAATAATTAAATCATCCAGCTCCGCATTACTTACCGTAATTTTACCGCGAACCATATCATCAAATTCAACTACACCCGCTTGCGGATTTTTAAAACGAATAACCGGTTCAACCCCTGCTGGTGGCGTTTTATGCTGACGCTCACGCCAATAACCGTCATAACGCGGCTTTTCTTTACGCGCCATTTGTTGTTCACGCATCTGTTCTAATTCGTCTTTCGAGCAATAACAACGATAGGCGTGACCGCTATCCAACAATTGTTGAATCACTTCAGCATAACGGTGAAAACGCTGAGTTTGATAGAAAGGACCTTCATCATAGTTCAATTCTAGCCATGCCATTCCCTCTAAAATCGCGTCAACTGAAGCTTGGGTAGAACGTTCACGATCTGTATCTTCAATGCGCAGAATGAAAGTGCCAGCGTTTTTACGCGCATATAACCAAGAAAATAAAGCAGTACGTGCGCCACCAATATGCAAATACCCCGTGGGGCTTGGGGCAAAGCGTGTTCTAACGGTCATGTTTTTCCACTGTTAAATTCAATAATTGAAGAAAAGCATTGCAATTAAGCTGAATAAAATATGAATAAAAACTATACAGATTATTCAGTTTTAATTCAGTGCCTCTGTCTATAATGGGCAGCAGTTTCAGGGCTAAAGGGGTAAGAATAATAATAAAGGGGACTAAACCCCTGTTTTTATTCCAAACTGAAGCGCCCAATACTAATAACAAGCTTCAGTCACTTAAAGCCTTCTCATTCGTGGGAAGGCTTTTTACTTTTAGATAAGCGCGCTACGGTACAAAGTACGCTAAGGCTTGTAAAGCTAAACCGGCGTAAATACCTGCCAACACATCGTCTAACATAATACCTAAACCGCCATGCACTTGCTGATCAGCAACGCGAATCGGCCACGGTTTCCAAATATCAAACACGCGAAATAACACAAAACCCACAGCAATCCATAACCAACCGGCAGGGGCAGCAAACATGGTAATCCAATACCCTACGAACTCATCCCAGACAATGCCGCCAAAATCATGTACGCCTAAACGCTTAGCCGCTTCACCGCATAGCCAACAGCCAATAATAAAACTAACCAGTACAACCAATGCATAGCCCATTAATGGCAATTTTGCTAAAGGCAAATACAGTGGAATCGCAGCTAATGTTCCCATTGTGCCGGGGGCTTTGGGTGATAAACCGCTACCAAAACCAAACGCCAGCCATAATACTGGCGAATGTAAAACTTGTTGGCGTAAATTCGCTATCATCTGACTTGTTAATTCAACGATAAAAGCGCCATTGTAGCTAAACTTGCTACATTAAACCCATGCCCTTAACCCACATAATGCCAAGGCTGGTGGTAAATAATGAACCTAAGGTAGTTAACGCAATAATATTCGCCGCTAAAGTAGCATTGCCGCCCATTGCTTTGGTCATCACATAACTCGCAGCAGCCGTTGGTGCGGATGACATTAATAACAAAATACCCATATCCATGCCTTTAAACCCAAAAGCCATTGCGCCTAACACAAACACGGTTGGCACAAAAATCAACTTACTGAAAGCTGCCCCTAAGGTATTGAGTAACGCTTGGCGCAAACTATGAAAATCTAAGGACGCGCCCGTACACAACAAAGCTAACGGCAAGGTAAGTTGCGCAAAGTATTCACCGGTTTGCAGTATGATTTTTGGCAAGGTAATTTCTGCCAATGAGATCGGCAAAGCAATTAATATTGCTAAAATCAGTGGATTTTTAAAAATTCCTAGCAAAATATTTTTAATGCCTTTTTCTTTATGTAAAGAGCGGCTAAGCGTAATCACCGAAAGAATATTCAGTAGAATGGTAATCAAGCCTAAGTACAAAGAAGCAGCGGCTAATACACTCGTACCATAAGCGTTCACGCCATAAGCCAAGCCAATAATGCCCAAATTCGAGCGGAAACCACCCTGTACGACTACACCGCGATCTTCTGCTGGTTTTACCCAAAATTGCGCAACAATCTCCAATAAAATGAAAATCAAAATAGTGGTTACTGCGCCAAACGCCACAAGGGAAATATTCGCGGCTTGACTAATATGTGTCTTCACAATGCTAATAAACAGTAGCATCGGTAAGGCAATCGTAAACACAAGGCGTGAACCAATATGCACAAACTCATCGGTAATAAATTGGCGCTGGCGTAACCAAATACCAGCCGCTAACACTAGGAGAATGGGCCCTGTTACAGATAAGGAAAAGCTAAATATCGACCAAAATTCAGACATATATGCTTCTGTTCTAGCTTAGAAGCGAACACAATGTACGCGCGTTTGCGCCATAAACCTACTATCGGTTTGTTATCTGATTAATAGCGTTTGTTTATAGTTGCATTTAAAAGTTGTTACGCGGTTCTGGAAAATGTGGGCAGAGCCTGTGCCGCAGGGATGCGGCGCTGGAGCGTACAAGGATGTATTCACAGCGACTCTGCCCATGTTTACCAGAACTAACGCGCAATAGCCTTAAGACTAAGTAAACTTATTGGCGAATATGCCCATCACCTAACACAATATATTTTTGGCTGGTTAGCCCTTCCAAACCTACCGGTCCTCGTGCATGAATTTTATCGGTACTAATGCCAATTTCTGCGCCAAAACCATATTCAAAGCCATCGGCAAAGCGCGTTGAAGCATTCACCATAACCGAACTGGAATCCACTTCACGTAAGAATTGGCGCGCACGGGTAAAGTTTTCGGTAATAATCGCATCGGTATGGTGTGAACCATAATGGTTAATATGCTCAATCGCTGCCGCCATATCGGGTACGATTTTAATTGACAAAATTGGCGCTAAATATTCGGTGCTCCAATCGGCTTCGCTGGCTGCGTTAATATTAGGCAGTAGCGCACGGGTTTGTTCACAACCCCTTAACTCCACACCTTTTGCCAATAACTGATCGGCTAAGGGTGGCAATATCTCTGGCGCAATGGCTTCTGCCACTAATAAAGTTTCCATCGCATTGCACACCCCATAGCGATGAGTCTTAGCATTCATAGCCACTTTAATCGCTTTGGTTTGCTCGGCTTGATCATCAATATACACATGGCAAATGCCATCTAAGTGCTTAATCACCGGAATTTTCGATTCGCGACTGACGCGCTCGATTAAGCTTTTGCCACCTCGCGGTACAATCACATCCACATAATCTTGCATTCTGAGCAATTCGCCTACCGCAGCCCTATCCGTGGTTTCAATCACTTGCACGGCAGCACTGGGTAAACCGGCTTTGGCTAAGCCTTGTTTCACACATTCAGCAACCGCTCGATTAGAATGAATGGCTTCTGAGCCACCGCGTAAAATCGTGGCATTACCGGATTTTAAACATAAAGCGGCTGCATCGACGGTTACATTCGGGCGTGATTCGTAAATAATACCCACCACACCTAACGGTACGCGCATTTTACCAATTTGAATGCCAGACGGACGATAATTCATATCGCTAATCGTACCAATCGGATCGGCTAAACTCGCTACCTGACGCACACCTTCCGCCATACTGGCAATGGTTTTATCACTAACCGTTAAGCGGTCTAACATAGCATCGTCTAAACCCTTATCACGACCGGCGGCTAAATCCTTAGCATTTTCCGCTTTTAAGGTAGCGGCATTCGCTTCTAAGGCCTCAGCAATATATAACAGCGCTTGATTCTTTTGTTGGGTATCAGTATTCGCCAATATGCGCGACGCTTGCCGCGCTTGTTTGCCAAGTTGCTGCATATAATCTGCAATATTTTCTAATATACTCACCGTTTATGCTTCCTAATATTGAGTTTTAGGTAAGCATAACATGCTGTTTGGCTTTCCTCATCGGTAGCATTTATACGCTAGACTTAACTCAGGTTTCAGCCTTAATTCAGTTACTGCGACCGTTTAGGCAGGTCTAAACAGGGAATAGAAAAATTTTTTGCTACACTGCTAGTTTCAACCCCTAACCCTAATGACATTTAATTATTAATAAATCTGGAGCGCCCTCTCATGAAAAAAATCGTCACATTATTATCCATTCCAGTGGTACTGGCAGTGGTTTGGGGCGGTGCAAGTTGGTACATCGGTCAACAAACCGAAACCTTGGTCAAAGACCAAATGGCAAAAAGCAATGAATTACTAGCCAAAAGCGGCGTTAAACAAGAATTGGTAAGCTATGAAAAAGGCTTAACCGGCAGCAAAGCAATTACCAAAATTAAATTCGACAATCCTATGTTGGCAGAATCATTTGGCGATTTACAAATCGTCAATGAAATTCAAAATGGCCCTATTTTCTTCGGCGGTGGCTCAGGTATTAGCACGGGCTTATCACGCTGGAGAACCACTTTAGATACCCAAGTCTTACCGGCTGAAACCCAACAAAAAATTAAAGAAATCTTCGAGGCTCGTCCGCCCTTTGAAGCCAGTACTATCGTGGGTTTTGGCAATACCGCCAGTTATGTGATTAACGTTAATCCTGCAATTGTTAAAGAAAATGGCGAAACCGTGCTAAGTGTGGCAGGTGTCACAGCGGAAGGTGTCAGCGATACCCAAGACTTTACCGGCACAATGCATTTACAAATGGGTAAATTAGTCGCGGGTTCGGCCGCAGAAAACTTGACCATTCCCGCATTGGATGCAAAAGCTGATGTTAAGGGTATGATCGCTACACAAATGTTAGGAACGGTTGACATTAAAGCGCCGCAGGTGGCTATACAAACAGCGGGGTTACCTGAACCGGCTACGTTTGATGCCAGCATACAAACCGATACTCAACAACAAAACAATGATGTTAATAGCAAACTTGCCTTAAAAGCTGACAATATTAATATCAAAGGTTTGCCCAATAGTTTAACAAGCGCTAGCTATACCGTGGATATGCAGGGCTTGAACGTAGCGGGTTTGGAAGAAATTGGTAAAATCCAAGGTGAATTGCAAAATCTACAAAGCCAAATTGATTGGAATGCAGAGGCAATGGAAACCCCCGACGGTCAGAAAAAACAGCAAGAAATCATAGCGCAAATGGGGCAAATTTCTGAAAAATTGCTGAATACCATTTTTGCTAAAGTATTGCAGTCTGATAAAACTCAAGTGCATCAAGCGTTAAATCTGGTCAATCAAAAAGGCAAAATCAATGCCGATGTAAATGTCACATACACAGGCAAACAAGCCCCAAAATTAGCGGAAATTGCCAGTTTTACTCCAAACGATTGGGCACAATTAATGAAAGCAAATGTGGCAATTCAAGCGGATAAAGCGGCGTTACCCGAAGCTGCCATGATGTTTACAGGTGCATTAACCGGACAGGGTTTATTAAAAGATGAACCCAATCAATTTAAATTAGATTTAAAAACCGAGGGTGATAAGGTTAATTTAAATGGCAAAGAAATGACGGTAAACGAGTTCTTAGCACAAGTTGCGCCTAACATGGGTGCGCCCAGTGCCACTATGCCAGATAGCAGTGCATTAGGCGGCGAAGATATGGGTTTGCCAGATGATTTAATGAAAAAAATGCAAGAACAAGGTTTAACCCCAGAAGTCATGCAGCTTATTGAAGAAAGCGACGATGTGCCTGCGGAAACCAAAGAAACCTTAAAGCAATTGCAAACCTTACAAGAGGATTTAAAAGCTGGCAAAGAACCGCAACTTGAGGAAAAACCCAAAGCGGATAAAAAAGCAAAATAATCTAAAACAATATCAATGGGTCAATAGCTTGGTGCTATTGATCCAGTTCAGCTACGTCCAAAATTAAATCTGAACAAGGCACACCCACACAAAACAAGCCTTTACCCTCTGCTTTATCTTCTTCAAATAAAGCCAACGGTTCACCCTCGGGATAGCACATTTCGCCTTGCACGACTTTCGATAAACACATACCGCAAATACCTGCCGCACAGCCCCACGCTAAGGGTATATTCTGGCGTAATGCAGCTTGTAATACGGTTTCACCCGCCTCAACCTGAAAGCGATATTCAGTATTTAAAATCGTAACGGTATAACTCATGCGACCTTACTTAAACTTATAGAAACTGGCGTTTAAGTATTGCACAACTTGCTGAATATCTGCATCAGACATGTGATCCGTTAAATTGGCATCACACTGTTTAACTTGCGCTTGTAATTCCGGCAGACTGGTAATTTTATGGTCGGGGCGCGTATAAATTTGCGTATCATGGCAGCTAATACATTTGGCATCATGCAAAGCTTTACCTGCAACTAGATTAGCATCTAGTGCATTGGCGGGCGCAGGCGTTACTTCAGCAGAAGGCGGAGAATTAGGGGCAACTGCTTGATTTAACGCAGCGCCACTGGGTACGGAATCAGCCGCCATTGGTGCAGCTTTAGGCGCAGTAGCCGCATTATTCAGCGGTAACGGTTGGGTTTCGGTTTTATCACCACAAGCTGCTAATAGACTGATTAGCCCTAATCCCACGATAGAAAGACGCAGTTGTCGACCTAACATATTGTTGCTACCTCGCTGCTAAAACCTGATTAATTTCAACGAGTATACAAGCTAATGCGCCTTGATTTTGCTCAAAAAATCGCCTAGCGGCTTGTCCTTTTTGATAATAGGCAAGTGGCTCGCGCATCCACTCGTGTAAACAGGTTAATAGCGCCTCTTTATCAGACACAACTAGAGCGGCGTTTTGTGCCACTAACGCCGGATACATATCAACAAAGTTCTGCGTATAACGACCCGTTAAAATCGGTACAGCAAAAGCGGCTGCCTCTAACGGATTATGTCCGCCACCGGGCGCGAGCAAGCTATTACCAATCAAGGCTAAATCTGCAATGGCGTACCACAGTAATAATTCCCCCATAGTATCGCCTAATAAAATTGCAGTCTGTGCTGTAATTGCTGTGTGCTGACTACGACGTTGCCAAGTTAAACCGCTTTGCTCACATAACTGGGCGACGCTGGCAAAACGTTCTGGGTGACGCGGTACTAAAATCAATAAAACGTCGGGATATTGTGCGTATAAACCTTGGAAAGCATCCAAAATAATATCATCTTCGCCGCTATGCGTACTGGCCGCTACCCAAATTCTACGCCCTTGCAAACTGGCTCTAAGCGCTTGTGTTTGAGCATCTAGCGATTCTGGAATTGTTAGTTCAAATTTAAGATTGCCACAGACTTTTAACTTTTCTGGCAATACGCCTAAACTTGTCAAACGTGTAGCATCGACCGCACTACGCGTCATTATTTTTGTAGCGCGGTTTAAAGTGGTTTTAATGAGCCGATGCACTTTCCGATAACCTATTAATGAGCGCTCGGATAAACAGGCATTCGCCATGAGTAGCGGAATTTGATGGTGTTGACAGGCATAAAATAAATTCGGCCAGATTTCCGTTTCTAAAATAATACAAAGCTGTGGTTGGCTACGTTTAATAAAACGTTGTAAGGCATCTGGCAAATCATAAGGGCAATAGCTATGTCTAACGCGCTCGCCCCACAAGCGTTGTACGGTTGCCGACCCAGTGGGTGTAGTACTAGTGAGCCACACGGTTTTATCCGGATAATGCATTAATAAGGCATCAACCAAAGGCTTTGCCGCCATTGTTTCGCCCACGGACACCGCATGTACCCAAATACTAGCTTGATTACTGGGCGTTACCCAACCCAAGCGTTCACGAATCCGCTGGCGATAAGCAGGATTCAGCCGCCCTTTCCAATACAAACGTAATAAAAAAAGCGGGGTTAATAAATACATTAACCCCGTATATAAAACTTGTGAAATTGGCATGAGTTTATAAGTAATCGTCTAATTCCTGATAGCTTACATAGATTGCGCCAATCGTAACAGGCCATAGAATCAGGAAACCTAAACCAAAGGGAATCGCGGCTATGATGCTAAATAGGGTATATAGCAAATATAAGGTCGCAATTGGCAATAACTGATTCGTGCCTAATGAAATACTTTCTTTTAGGGCATTTGTCATTGACGAACTGCGGAATAAGATCAAAGCCGAGGCATAACCGAAGATAATAAAGCCAATTAAACCTAGCAGGAATAAGAAGGCTAATGTGCCAAAACCAACATCTAAATTAGCATTAGGGTTTAAGCCTTCGACTTTATCACCCATGAAAATGCCCGCCAAAAAAATACCTGCAATTAAAACTAAACCTAATTTTAAAAATTCAGATCGTTTTTTAGGATCTTTGAAGACAATCCATAAGTAATCAAGCTTAATCGGTTTGCCTGCACTAACTTCTTGTGCACTATATAACATACCGCCAATTAAGCCGGGAAAGATCAGCAAGGCAGCCAGTGAACCAATCAATGGAATAACGTTTAATAGAATAAAGCCGACTGAAGCCAACAAGGTCATTAAAACCCAATTGCCTTTCTGTTTAGAAAAGAGGCTCCAACCTTGTTTATACCATTGCCAACCTCGTGAAGCAGGTAAGGAATTTCCTTGCATATGTAACACTCCTTTTAATACTTACTTTCATTATTGTTAGTAATCATAGCATGTGGAGCATTATCTCGCGCAGATACCAAGTAGCATTAAGGTTTTTGGAGGGGTAATGGAATGTACTCCCTCCAGACCTATCCTTTATTTCGCTTGCGCAACAGTTGCTGATTCTGCTTTTTCGCTCGTACCAACATCAAAACTTGCCGAATCCTCTGATGCCTCGTCTGCTTTTACAGCAGTTGCACCTAACGTCGTGTCAGTTTGAGTAGCGTTGTCTACAACCTTATCAGACGCTTCATTTTGTGAAGCATTTGAGGCTTTTTTATCTTTGTCTTTGCTATCTTTAGCCTTGACCTTGTTATCCGTTTTTTCGGCAGGGGTATCAGCAGTTAAATCTCCAAATGCTTTTACGAAAATCACGGACGGCTTACCGTTGAAATCATAGAAATGCAATGTATTGTCATTTTCCTGCTGCACGCTACCCGCGCGACGTAAGACCCTTAAATAATTGCCTTCCCAGTTACCGACATTAATACTAGGTGCGCCGGGTTCAGGGAAAATAACGTCACAGGCTTCACGCGTTTGGTCAATTTTAGAAACTTTAAAACCACGATTACCCACTTGCACAAAATGAGCGGCATAGGTATTACAACCTGAGAAACCATCCATTGTGTGTTCGCTTACCGCCATTGTAATTTTCAATTCGTTAGGCACTTCATGCCCATAAACAGATTGTAAACGCCACTTCGTACCGAGCAATGAAGGACCACCACTATTTAAAGGGCACATACCGGCTGGTACAGTCGCAGCGGCGGCAGTATCAGCAGTTGCTTCTTCCGTTTTTGCTTTGCTTTTTGCATCTACCATCGACGGTAACATCATCAAAACAATAGAAAAAACTAATGTAGTGTGTAGCCAGCGACTAGAACCTAGCCGATTTGATTTATTAATGCTCATGAACTCCCTCTCAAAGTATAAAAAGTCATCTAGTTTTGCTTTAAAAAGCAATCATCAACTTATTGCTTGCATCTGACCTTATTGCTGTCTTAAGCAATAACTTTGAGTATAGGTAAAAATAGAAATTTTATGAGATTGAATATTTTTTAAGCTTATTTGTGGCTTTTATGCAACAGATCAAAGGTTGATCTGTAGTCCTTTTACCTCAGTCCACGTTATGTTGTAAAAATAGGCATAAGGTGGACTAATTAACTGTTGACTAGCAATCGGCGCTCCCAACACATGGCAAAGAATTGCGCGCATTGTGCCAGCATGTGATACGACTAAAATATGTTGGTTTTCATATTGCTGACCTAAATAATCAAATGCTTGTAAAACCCTTTCGGTAAACTCAGCTAAGGGTTCAGCGCCTAATGGGCGTTGATTAACGGGATCAGCATATAAAGCTTGATAAGCAGCAAGATCATTGGCTCTCACCACCTCTGGAGTTAAGCCTTCCCACATACCATAACCTGCCTCACGTAAATTATGCACAATTTCTAGCGGTAAATGATGTTGCTCAGCAACTTGTTTAGCAAACGCATAAGCCCGTAGCATTGGCGAAGTAACAATGGCATCCCAACCGGATTTACCCGCTATGGCCGCGTGCATTTGCTGCCAACCCAAGTCACTTAAGGGATGATCCGTACCAGATCCACGAAACATAACGCCGCCAACGGGTTCACCGTGACGCAGAAAATCGAATTTTGTGGTCATGTTGGCAAATTAACCCCAAACTGTTTACTTAAACGCTGCCAATTAAAGAATACGCCCGGATCGGTCTTGCGCCCCGGGGCAATATTTTCATGTCCGGTAATATGTTGCCGACTTAGTTGCGGGTATGTGGCTAAAAGAACTTCAATAACTTCTATGAGTTGTCGGTATTGAATATCAGCAAACGGCACAAAATCCGAACCTTCCAGTTCAATCCCAATCGAAAAATCATTACAGCGTTCACGCCCCTGATAATGGGATACACCCGCGTGAAAAGCACGCTTATGAAATGGCACATACTGAACAATTTCACCATTACGCCGAATCAATAAATGACTAGCAACACGTAAATGGCAAATCTGTGCAAAAAACGGATGTGCATTAGGGTCTAGCTGATTGGTAAATAACTGATCTATTGCCGCGCCCCCAAATTCATACGGTGGCAAGCTAATATGGTGCAAGACAATTAAATCCGCTAAGCAGCCATCCGGTCTTTCATCGTGATTGGGGGATGGACATTGCCGCGCTTCTGCAAGTAAACCTGTCGTTATATCAATATTCACGGTTCTTCCTCAGCCGCTTGCATTAAAGCTTGTTGAATCGCTGTTTGTAAGGCAGGTAAGGTTGCTTCACACTGAATTTGCCGGTGATAATGCCCATCGACATACAAAAATAATGCAGGTAAATGAAAGATCGTTAGCGCTTGAATAATGCCACCGTTCATAACCGCATCCACTTCAAATATAGGTAAAGCGTTTTCAGTGTTTTGATAACGATGTAAAACGGTCTTTAACTGCTTACAAGCCCCACAATGCGCAGCGCCGACTAAAACCAAAGCCGTCCCTGTTACATCGGATAATGTTTGATGAAAATTTAAATCGGTTAAGGGTGTAAAGCCCATAAGCTCCACACTTAACGCTGCAATAGATAGGGAACAATAATTAACACCGCGCCAATCGCAGCATAATAAACCGAGGCTTGTACTGTTAAAGCTTTTTTAAAGCTGTCTGGAATCAGTTCATCAACACTGGGAAAGAAATGTCGTACCAACCCAATAATTAAAACTGAAATAGCAGAAAGTAAGGATAGGATGCCAATCACTTGTAAAAATGCTAACATAGCGACCCAATAGTTTTAGCGATTGAAATACATTTAATTCCTAAAATTTTGGGTTAGGAATTGATTAAATAGTTGGGATACTAGTGGTGCCGGGGGCGGGACTCGAACCCGCACAGCGTTACCGCCGCAAGATTTTAAGTCTTGTGTGTCTACCGATTCCACCACCCCGGCTAAGAGATTCAGGGCTTTTTCAGAGCGCCCTGTGGAAGCAGGTCGCCACTATAATGCGATGGTCGGAAAAAAGCTAGAACTTTTTTTAATTTTTTTAAAAAATTTTTTAATTCCGCTAGAATGCAGCTCTTTCCCCTTCTTGGAGTTTAGGTATGACTGCCATTAAAACCGGCTTAATTTTCACATCTTTTGCTTTTTTATTAAGTGCTTGTGCAACGGTTGCAGCGCCTGATGCGCCTAAAACACAAGATAACTCACCGTCTGCTCGCATGGCAAACCCTGCTTCATTAAATTGCCTACAACAACGTGGTAAACTACAAACGCTAAAAACCTCGCAGGGCGAAGTGACGTATTGCTTACTACCCAGTGGTAAGAAATGTGAAGAATGGGATATGTTCCGTGGCAATTGTCCGGTACGTACAGTCAATGCCAATCGTAAATTCGGCAATCAATCTAAAAACGACTAATACCAAACAGACAACCTAGCGAAATGGCTAGGTTGTCTAATCGGTTTAAACTAGAAAGTTGGCGTTAATTTCATTCACATGAAACGGTGTTATACCCGCATTCATTGCAAATACTGTTTCAGCGTCCGCTTGACTAGCCACCCATTCACCGCGCCCTAACGCATGTAAACGGAATAAATCGTATAAGCTTAAGCGATTTTGCGTATTCACAATGGCATTCAATTTATCTTGAATACTCGCGCTATTGTTACGCACATTATTGCCATAATCATACGCGTCTTTCAGGATCGGTAAATCCGTCCACACCACTTCGCGCAAATGCAAATCGAATAATACCGGAATCATCGAGCGACAATTTTGGGTCAAATTCAATTTTTGTTGCACGGTCGCAGGCTCATAAATCGCATTGTGATTCGGTTTTTTACGCAACATCCAACCGACAAAGCAGGCTTTATGATCGGCAAAACTTGGACCATTAAATACCATGACCGTCATTGCCAAATAACGTGCATGTTTCGCCGCTGATGGAATATCAATATCAATGAACTCGCTCGCGCCATTGGGAGCACGGGTAATATCACCGCTATGATACGCGTTATATTTAGCCGAACGCAGATTGGTATAACTTACATGCTCTAATAGGCGACCGTCTTCGGCGTGAAAAGTCGCGCTTAAATCAATATCCATACCTATCCAATAAATGAATAAGCGAATGGTATCGTCGCGGCTCTCAGCTAATGGAATACGGGTACCACGGGCGACCGTAAACAAACCATCGCTAGTGCTGCGTTGTTGCGTTGGTAACGGGCACTTTTGTAACAGCGGATCAATCCACACCTTACCTAACGCAGGCAATACGCTAAAGCGTTGGCTTAAACTGTTTTCAATACCGGTAATTAAGGCGTTTACCACCGTTTCGGCTAAGGCTGGCAATTCAGAAGACAGCAACACCGCTTTTTGTAAACTGCCTTTTGGATACACTACCCGTTGTTTAACCGCGCTAAAACGTGTTTTCAAATGACCCAACAATTGCGTTAAGTTGCGGCTGGGAATGTCATTAACCACCTTCAAAAAGCTATCCACCACTTGCTCTTGGTAATACAACGCTGATTGTTGTTCTGTCGCAGGCAAAGCGGCTTGATCACGTACTAATTGCACATCGCAATGTTGTGCGACCCGTAATAAATGATCTAAACGCCGCGCAAATTCTCCCGGACGTGCACGCAATACTTTAATCGCGCCGCTTACGTCATAGGTCATTAGCGTTAATTCCACATCGCTATAGAAACTATGCAAGGCTTGTCCATTACGTGCTTTATTAGCAATCGCATAAGTTTTAGGTGCAAGCTTGGCATAATCCCCTACATGCAGATTATGAAACACTCGAATCCATTTATTGAAATGCCGCCCAATATCCTCTTCATTAATCACGCGCTCTAATTGCAACACTAAGCGTTTACGCCAAGCGCGTTTTAAGGAACGGAACTTGGTATTTTCTGCCAGTGACACATCGCCTTTCGATAAATGCGTAACCAAACGCAAAATATCAGTAGTGGTTTTAATTAAAGGGGTAATGTCTATCCCTTTACCCAACCAATGCGCCGATACAAGGCATTTGTTTTCATGAAACGGAATCTCATCCGGCAAAGGTAGCGGTTCATGCCCTGCTTCCCGTAAAAACCATTGCACAATCGCTTTATCGGCTGCCGATAAAGAATCACGAGAACTTAATAACGTGGTAAATAAGCGTTGAAACTCGCTTAAGCTGATTTGTTCAATCGCTTGAAACTTAGTGTATTCAAACGCAAATTTACGCGGCAATTCTTGATAATCGGGCTGCCAAGTTCCCAAACTGAAGTAATGCACAATCGCGTTTAAATATAATTCAACGTCATCCGCGTGAATGACTTGTTGTGGAAAATTCGGATACATGGGTTGGTGTTTAACATGGCTACCTTTCAACGTGTTTAACACGCTCAGCATTTCCTCACCCAATAACGCCACTTCTGCCGCTGACATCCAATTGAGCGTATGAAATAGCGTAGGCGATAAGCAATAACCCAAACTCATCAGATTAGCGTTTAAGGTTAAAACTAAACTTGGGTTGGTATCAGTGGCTTTTTCAGCAGGGGTTTCCCATACCACCGCGTTCATTTTTTTCAAAGCCAGCGTTAATGTATCCATGTGACACCTCATTATTATCATTAGATAAAACAGGAAATTGGCGGAGCTGGTTGCAACTTAACTGGTTTAAAGAAGGAAGCTGCGCCATAGCCTGACAAGGAAAGCACCTTATCTAAAAACGGTGTTCTGCCTTTGAACTACCGTAACCGAAGTTAAGGGTTTGGACTCGAACCAAACATCCCCGTCGTGAAAGGAAGAAGGAAGATAAGGTATAGCCTTGTAAGTGTGTTATTGCATGAGCTGTGCCAACTCAATTTATTTATTTTTAATTTAATCAAATCAAATACTTAATAAATAACGATTTTTAACAACTACCTTATAATCTATTTTTAAATAATGAATTTTATCTTTTTAGATACAATTTAAAATCTTAAATTACGCTGACACGTAATTTTCTGCTAAAAATCGTGGCGAACAAATCGCTAGAAAAATTAAATCTTGCACGCCTGTATTGCTAATCCGTTGCCAACAAAAAGGGGGAATGATCACGACATCACCCGCTTGCACCGTTTGACGTTGCGTATTAGCCAATTCGACATCGCCTTGACCTTGTAAAATCACATAACGCTCGGTGGTGTCGATCAAATAATGCCATTGTGTGGTAACACCCGATACAACACGGGCGCGGGCAATCGAAACGGTGGGATCAGCGACGGAATTACTTAGCTCTAGAATATGGCAACCTTCTTTAAAGTAATATTCAGCCGCTTCGGGAGTAGACATAATATGGGTTTGCATAGGAAATAAACTGCTTACGGTAATAAATAAGCAGTTTAATAACAGAAGTAGTGAGGAAAGCAAAATCGCTGATTTCAGTCTGTTGCTCTCTCCAACTGAGCTACTACTTATGATTAAGTAGGTCGGACTCGAACCGACGACACACAGAGTTTATTGAATGGAGAAGGAAGCGACTTTATAGCCTTACTACCCGAAAATCGTAGGCGATTTCACATAACAAAACAATACTCGTGACTCTAGCTTTAGCCCATATAATTTTATAATTGATCGTCACCGTCAAAACGATTTTCTAAACTCGGTAGATTCTGCCAACCTAAGGCTATCGTATTAACGTCCCTATCACGATTATTCAGCAATTTTGATGCAGTAACGATTCCGGCTTCTATTTTTAAATGCAATTCCTGCTCATACACAGATGCAAAGCCCATATGCACATAATGCAATAACTTACCTTGAGGAATGCGTATAACACCCGTAAACCAATCGGCTAAAATGGGATGGTCTGTTAGTAACTTAAATCGACCTTCTAATTTTACAAGATAAAATTTTTCACTTTTAATTTCCCACGTACCAATATATTCCCGCCAGCATGCCGTAGAAAGCACCAGCCGATGAATCTGTTTCTGTGTTATTTCCGTAAGAGTATCATCATCTGATAATGTACTGATTCTGGCATCGTCTTTCGGTAAAGACGGACAAAACGCCATAGACGATACCTTGCCGTTTATTATGATATTTTCATGTAACTGCGCTGTCATTTATTAGGTATCCCCTATTTTTTATAAATAAGGCAGAGAATAGCAGAATCGAACTGCAATCCCGAACGGAATCACTTGGTTTAGCAAACCAGCCCATAGACCACTATGGATTATTCTCTAAAAAAGGTACGCAAGGTGGGACTCGAACCCACAAAACGCGGTTTCTAAGACCGCTAGCTATGCCAATTCGCCTACTTGCGCATTTAAAAAGCTATTCAAACTCGTTGGCTTTTTATGACCTGAGATGTGTTAAAGCTTAGTTGTTTATTTTTAAAAATACAAGGCTTTTTTAAAAATTTTAATATATTTTTCAATTACTTATAAAAACAAAAGCCACACACTACCCGCACTATTAGGATTTAATAGCGTTGTTCAATTTAAAGGCAACAGGCATAAAAAAAGCCCTCGAAACATGTGTTCAGAGGGCTTCTTGTTTGCCTAATGAGTATCGTTTATTCGTTACACAGGCTTACCCTCTTGTCTTCCAAGCAGTAGGTAAGTTTTACTGAGTAAGCCAAACAAACGTCGCATATTAATAATCGGAACTGATGAATTTAAATTGCCGAAAAATTAGTGAGTATTATCAGTATTGGCGGGGGCTAAATCGCGCTCCCGACAGCTTAAACGTACATAACGCCCCGACATAGGGTGTACTTTAATTCCAAGATCCGTTAATTCTTGATACAAATTGATATTTTCTTCCACATTACAGCCATTTTCCTCTGCAAAAGCGTTCAAACTGGTTAATGAGCCGCGAATTTTTAGACTTAAACCCAAGCCAGCATTAACACAACAACCAATATCCGCACTCATATATTCTTCTTCGATGACCTTTAAATCATGCCCCATGAAGGTTGCCGATTTATTTAATAGTGTAATCCACACGCTTATTAGGCTTCTGATTAATATAAGCTTGGGCTTTATAAGCCCGAATAGCTGAACCGTATAAGGTTTCGCGGTTAGTTGTTGTTGTATTCTGTTCAATCGCATTAATTAAACTTTGTTCTAAAGTATCATCTGCGACGCAAACACAACTAACTAAAGTTAATAATAAAATAATGCTTAAAGAAAATTTGCTATTTATCATGGACTGACACTCACATTAGAACTGTGTCAACAGCATAACCAAAAATCTATTTTTATGAAAAGCAAGGAATGAGGAAAGCAAAGCATCTTTATACTGGCGCCTTAACCCCTTGGCCACTGCTTATTGCTAAACAGGTCGGAATCGAACCGACGCTCTCCAGTTCCCATTATAGAAGGAAGATGCTTTATAGCCTCATAAAACAAAAAATAGTTTAGTAATAAAAACCTCAGGAAAGCGGCATAACGGGTTCAAATCAAAATTGAGGAGAAGGAGGTTATGCCATAGCCTAAAGTTTGAGGAGATTAAAACAGCTAGGGCTGATGCTCTACCGCTGAGCTACTGTTTATTGCTAAACAGGTCGGAATCGAACCGACGACCGTCAGATTATCATTGAGAAGGAAGCTGTCTTATGGCCTCAAAAATAAAAACAATACTTTAGTAACAAAAACCTCAGGAAAGCGGCATAACGGGTTCAAATCAAAATTGAGGAGAAGGAGGTTATGCCATAGCCTAAAGTTTGAGGAGATTAAGACAGCTAGGTGCTGATGCTCTACCGCTGAGCTACTGCTTATTGCTAAACAGGTCGGAATCGAACCGACGACCATCAGATTAAAATTAAGAAGGAAGCTGTCTTATGGCCTCGCTTATTATATAGCAGGTATTATGCCAACTCATGCTAAAAACCGTTAACACCTTGTTTTAATTTAATTAAAAAATTTCAAATACAGTAGCGCAAGCAACAAATGTAAATTTATTCGATCTATAAAAATTCATTTTTATCTATTGAGATAGGCTAAAGCGGCATAGCGGTTTTATGAATCACATGACGCAATACAAAACTGGTGTGAACGCCACTGATCCCCGGAATACGGGTAATTCGATTTAGTAATAACTCCTGATAGGCATCCAAGTCTTTAACAATCACTTTAAGTTGATAATCGGCTTTTTGCCCGGTAATCAATAAGCATTCCAACACTTGTGGAATCATTTGCACTTGCGCTTCAAACGCGGCAAAGCGTTCCGGCGTATGCTGATCCATTGCGATATGAATTAAGGCCATGAGTGTTAAACCAAGCTTTTTGGCATCGACCAACGCACGATACCCTGTAATCAAACCATTATCTTCTAAGGCTTTAACCCGTCGTAAACAAGGCGAAGGCGATAGCCCAATCCGATCTGCCAATTCTTGATTACTAATGCGCCCGTCATCTTGCAAAATTTGCAGAATATGCCAATCGTAACGATCTAGGGTTTGGGTCATAAATCCTCTCCTTTAGTTTTACGCAATTAATCACTTATTTTAATTAATTTAACGCTATTTACTACTAAAAATAGTAGTTTTTAAGCCGCTATACGCAATCCTCTGTCAGTGCAACTGCGTAAACTAAGCAACATTGATCACAGAATGACAGCAAGGATTGAAACCACATGTTGACGCAACCGAATACGAAATACCAAGCGTTTGCCCCTGTAAAAATCGCTAATCGCCAATGGCCGAATCAAACGTTAACTCAAGCCCCCATTTGGATGAGTACCGATTTGCGCGATGGCAATCAAGCTTTATTTGAACCGATGGATAAGGCGAAAAAATTGGCATTATTTCATCGCTTGTGCGGCATTGGCTTTAAACAAATTGAAGTGGCGTTTCCGTCGGCATCACAAACCGATTTTGAGTTTGTACGGGAATTGATCGAAGGTGGGCATATTCCCGCTGATGTCAGTATTGAGGTTTTAACCCAAGCCCGTGAGCATTTAATTCAACGTACCATTGAATCATTAATCGGTGCAAAACAAGCGATTGTGCATGTGTATAACGCCACTTCTGAAACGTTTCGTGATGTTGTGTTTGGTATGGATAAAACGGCTGTTATAGATATGGCGGTAAAATCGGTTCAGTTAATCAAAGCATTAACCGCACAACACCCAGAAACGCAATGGACGTTAGAATATAGCCCAGAAACCTTTACCGCTACGGAATTAGATTTTGCGTTAGAAGTGTGTAATGCGGTGAGCGAAGCATGGGGCGCGACCCCAGACAATAAAGTTATTTTGAATTTGCCCGCAACCGTGGAAGTCGCAACCCCCAATGTTTACGCTGATCAAATTGAATGGATGCACACACATTTAGCGCGGCGCGATAGCGTAATTATTAGCGTACACCCACATAATGACCGTGGTACAGCGGTGGCGGCGGCGGAATTAGCCATGATGGCAGGTGCAGAACGAGTAGAGGGTTGTTTGTTTGGCAATGGCGAACGTACCGGCAATGTGGATTTAGTTACCTTAGCCTTGAATTTGTATACCCAAGGCATTAGCCCGAATTTGGACTTTTCGGATATTAATGGCATTGCCCGCACGGTCGAAGCCTGCACACAATTACCAATTCATCCGCGCCACCCTTATGTCGGTGATTTAGTGTTTACTGCGTTCTCTGGTTCGCATCAAGACGCAATTAAAAAAGGCTTCCATGCGCAACAACCAGACCATTGGAATGTGCCGTATTTGCCGATTGACCCACGCGATGTTGGGCGTAGTTACGATTCGGTGATTCGGGTAAATAGCCAATCCGGCAAAGGCGGCATTGCCTATTTAATGGAGCAAGAGCACGGCATTATTATGCCACGCCGTTTACAGATTGAATTTGCGGGTATTGTGCAACACTACACCGATCAACACGGCGGTGAAATTCACGCGGCTACTATTTGGCAATTGTTCCAGCAAAACTATGTGCAAAACCAAAACGCTTTGCGTTATGTGACCCATCATTTATTCGAGAGCGGCAATTTCCAAGGCATTCGCATAGCGATTGAACAGCAAGGGCAAAGCCAATGGATAACGGGCGCGGGCAATGGCCCAATTGATGCAGCGGTGCAAGCCTTGCAAAGTATCGGTATTGCAGTGCAAGTCCGCTCGTATGAAGAACGCTCGATGAGTGTCAGCCAAGCGGGAGGCAATGCCAAAGCCTGCGCCTTTATTGAGTTAAGCAATCCACAAACACGCGGCGAAGTGTACGGTGTGGGTATCGACGAAAACATTATAACCGCCTCAATTAAAGCCTTAATGAGCGCGGTAAATCGCAGCGATATTGCCACGCAAGCAATAGAAAAAGCCGCGTAATCCAGCAGTTTTCCTTAAAATCCGAGGCTATTCAATATTGATAGTCTCGGTTTCATTACCCAATAACCATTCATCGCCTATAAGCCATTGCTTGCTAAATAGCTGTTATATTAAGGCTTTTACCTGTGCGTTAAACTCATTTAAACCGTTATAAGCGCATAGGTTTGCTGAAAGTGAAAACTATGCGCTTTAATAATAAACATTATAGGCAAGGGCATTATTCGCGTTTTTATAGCTGGATAAGTTGGCGAATAGCTTTACTCCTATTAATTTATCTATCACCCGGCTATGCCAATAGCTATCCATTATCCAGTTTACGGGGGCAAATCGTCATTAATGAAGTGTTGTTTAAGCAATCCGGCGCGAATACGGCAACCGAAAATGATGAATTTATCGAGTTGTATAATGCAGGCTCGGTAGCAGTCGATTTAACCCGTCTACGTCTTATCGACGGCAATTTGTTTACCAATGAAATTGATGGTACATCCGGCAATATTACCGGCAATAGTAATGCTTTCAATTTTATTTGCAGCGGCAAACAAGTCTGTACAGGCTCAAGCTTATTACCGCCTAACACTTATGCGGTTATTTGGGTAGGGCAAGCCAGCGCCACCACCCACGCGCCCCAAGCTAGTTTCCAAGCATGGTTAGGTAACGCGCCCAAATTAAATGATACGGGCGACGATATGTGGCTGTATGAACAAAGCAGTAGCGAATTAAGCTTGGTGGATTATATGTCGGTGGGTTCTGGTACAGCCGTGAACACCAATGTACCCAGCGATATTTGGAATTTTAGTTACAATGCCAGCTTACTAAACTTTGCTAAAGGGCAATCTGTCAGCCTAACACCGAATGGGCAACTCAGCAGCAGCGCTTGTTGGGAAACCAGCACGTCTGGCAATGCCAGCAGCACTTGTCCGCATTATTTACCCAGCTTGGCACAAGATAACACGCGTTTAATGAGCCAAGGTGCAAGCAATACACGGCTGTATACGCTGAGTGGGCGCGTATTTCAGGATAAAAATGTAAATGGTTTGGATGATAGTGAAACCGGCTTACGCAAAGTGACTGTAGTCTTGCAAAAGCTGAGTGATCAAACTTGCCAAATTACACGGACTGATACTTCAGGGGCTTATCAGTTTAGCCAATTAAATCAAGGCGATTATAGCGTTTATGAAGCTGCGCAAACCGATATAGACGCTAACACTTGTCCGCCAACCCCTAGCGACCCTAACCAATATACCTCCTCAAGCCCCAATCAGCGCCCGGTCACGATTAACCAGCAATCCCTTAGTGAAATTAATTTTGCTGATGTTCGCCGCCCTGCGCTTAGTTTGAATCACAGTTTGGTAATTCAACCGGATAGTGTAGCGGTGTATGCCCACCGTTTTAGCAGTTATAGCAGTGGCACGGTGTTATTTAGTTTACAAAATAGCGTCGCCACACCCAACTTAGATTGGGCAAGCCAACTGTATCGAGATGCCAACTGTAACCAACAATTAGACGCAACCGATACACCGCTCACGAGTGCGCTGAATCTCCATGCTAATCAAAGTATTTGCGTGTTAGTCAAAGTGCTTAGCCCTAGCAATGCCAGCAGTGGCGCAACCTATACCTTTGCAGTGCAAAGCCAATTTGTGTTTGGGGATGGCAGCCTAATAGCCGAACCTGTATTACAAACGCAGCGTGATATCACGCGCGTGATCGCTGATACACAAGGCGCGGGTAACTTAGTGCTAAACAAAGCCGTGTATAACGTCACACGCGATACCGAAGGCAGCGTTGCCCTACCCTCGGAAATATTGCGTTATACTTTGCATTATACGAATAGCGGCGACGGCAAACTGCATGACTTTGCGCTACACGATAGCGTACCTGCTTTTACGCATTTAGTAGGTACGCCAACCTGCGGCACAACGCCCAGCGCATTAGACACATGTCAGGCAGTGGTAGATGGCACTGCACTTGAATGGCAATTTTCAGGGTATTTACCCGCTGGCGCAGAAGGTGAAGTGACCTTTACGGTGCAAGTGGATTAAGCCAACAAGCAAGCTATAACGTACTTACAACTTGCTTACGACGCATATTAATCAAGCAAACGTATCGGACATTAAGTTATCAAACCAGCGCAGCATAGCTTTGTAATTTTTCGGATTTGCTGAGTTCGATTCGATTGTGCCTTTGGTAACGGGCAGCATCGAATCTTTCGTTTTATCATAACGAAATACCACGCTCATCCATGCCACATCTTCTTGCGTAATGGGGCTAAAACAAGCGGAATTGGTCATTGGCATTTGATTAACTGCTTTACCACTTAACAAATTTACAATTGCTGAAGCGCAGACTTTGGCTTCTGCATTAGCAACGTGACCCGCTTTGGGTTGTGTGGCCGCCGCCGCCGAGTCACCAATAATATGCACCTTCGGCACAACCACAGATTCATAAGTCAACACGTTGACACCTGCCCAACGTTGATCCAGATTCGCTAAGCCTTCGTGCGTGGTAATTAAACGACCGGCTTTTTGTGCAGGAATGGCATTAATCACTTGTCCACTAAAACTACCTGTACTGGCTTTGACTACGCCTTTATCCGCGTCAATGCTCTCAAGTACAGAATTCGGCACATAAGTAATCGTGTCTTTATAAAGACCTGTAAACGCATTGGTAAAGTTTTTAACGCCCCCTTGGATTTCCGCATTGGCATCTAAAATGACTACTTTACCACCGCCTTTAACACGTTTTAAATAATCGGCGACGACACAAGCGCGTTCATACGGCCCCGGCGGGCAACGATAAGGCTTAGGCGGAATCGTAATAATAAAGGTGTCTTTATTAGTCATTGCTACAATTTGTTTTTGCAAACTAACGGTTTGTTCACCTGCTTGCCACGCATGCACAATTTTAGCTTGAGAGGTTGCCGAGCCTGATAAAGGCAAATTATCAAAATCAATGCCAGTTGCTAAAATTAAGCGGTCATACGGCAATTTACTATTATCAGAAAGCTGTATTTGTTGGGCTTTGGTATCCATGCCAATCACCGATTGATTGACAATTTTCACACCGTACTTATCCGCTAAGGTTTTATAATTAAACGCCAATTGGTCTAAATTGCGTTCACCGACTAATACCATATTACTAAAAATATTGGAGTAATAAGTCGCGTTGGGTTCAATCAAAGTAACATCGACCCCAGTACCACCCCACAATCTTAAATACTTAGCGACGGTTGTCCCTGCCATACCACCACCGACCACCACGATGTTACCTTTAATGCCTAAATCGCCGGGCATCTGACCGCCTTGCCCTAATACACTGGCACGACCACCGTGTTCATCTTCTTCGTCTTCATCGTCATCTGCCCATGCAAAACAAGAACTTAAACCAACACTTAATGCACCCATACCTAACGCGGTTAAAAATTTTCTACGATCCATGTGACAACTCCTTATTATTGTTTAGAAAAATAGTCAGCGATCAGTTTAATTTCGTCCGCTGTATACGCTTGGGCATGTACATTCATAATATTTTTATCAATCGGGCGATCTGACATTTCTTGCAATTCTTCAACAATTTTAGAGACGCGTTTACCGGCTAAATGCTCATAACCATAGCCATCTGTACCATGACATTGAAAACAATTAGACGCTAAATCACGCCCCGGATGATTCACGGTAGCGGGATTCGCCAAGGCAACATTGGCTAAACTAACGATCCATAAGCTTACGATAGCCATTAGCCGATTATTAATTTTTCTCATCATCTACTCCTAAATTACTTATTTAAGAACAGTCCATTAATTCAAAATAATTGTTAATATAATGGCAACTGTTTAAAAAATTACTTGAGTTATCTTAATAATTTCTTAAGGAGTTTATTGAAGAGGAAATAAAGTCTTAGGTAAAAAACCTCTAATAAAATTAGAGGTTATAATTAATTATAATTTGACTCGTATTATTTTAATTTAAAAAAGACTGGGCTAGCCAATTGGCATACAGTTCTTTTACGGGTAATTCGGTATTCACCCACAATTCGCGACGTTGGGTTTTAACGTTTTCACCTGTTTTGGGGTTAAAGCCGATTTTTTCCAGCGTTTGCCAGTAAACACCAGAGCCGCGCTTTTGCCATGCGGGCAATTCATTAAAGTTAATACCGTGTTGAAATACGCGTAAAGCTACGACCATCAATCCGTGCCACCATATACAAACCGGGTAAAATGCATAAATCATGCGCAGTTTCATACACCCGTAGCTTTTTATCTAACTCGTCAAACTTCATCGCTGCACCAATTGCTTACCGTAAATTGCCCTTGATTTAACTGCACATAATACAACTGTGTAAAACCTTCCTGATAACTTGGACGTTGCAATTTGGCATAAGTCGCACGGATTGCGGCTTCAGGCACACAAGCCTTACCGCAACGTTGTTGATTACGCGCTAAGCTTTGTTGCAAGTTTGCGCTGAAATAATAGCCAATAATGGCAAATTGCTGTTGTTGTAAAGCGGGGATATAACGTTGGCGATCTTCAAGCGTCGGATTAGTATTATCAATTACCAACGGTTGTTTCGCCGTTAAGCAAGCCCTAAACAACAATTGTTCCCGATGCCGCGTTTTAAGCATATCCAGATTTAACCGAATATGCGTATCATAAAACTGCTGCAAGTAAAAACTGGATTTACCACTGGCTTGTAAACCCATAAAAATCACACCTTGCATATGATGTTAGTCGCGTACAAACACAGCAATCGACTCGACATGCGAGGTATGCGGGAACATATCCATAACGCCCGCACCCAGTAAACGGTAGCCGTAAGTATTGACTAATTCGCCCGCATCTCGCGCTAACGTTGCAGGGTCACAAGACACATACACAATGCGTCTTGCCTTTAACTTAGCCAAATGCGGTATGACTTCTTTTGCCCCCGCACGCGGTGGGTCTAGCAAAATTTTATCATAATGGCGTTTTAACCACGGTTCGCGCCCTACATCGTCTGCCATAAGATTGCAGGCATAATAATCGGTGTTGTGAATATCATTGGCAACAGCGGCAGCTTTGGCACGTTCGACCATCGCATAATCACCTTCAACACCAATTACTTGTTTAGCCGCCCGTGCTAATGGCAAGGTAAAATTGCCTAAGCCGCAAAATAAATCCAATACGGTTTCCTCGGCTTGTGGGTCTAACAATTCCAAGGCACGCGCGACCATTTTCCGATTTAAGGCTTGATTTACTTGGAAAAAGTCTAAGGGTGTAAAGCCGACTTTGGTATTAAATTGCGGGTGTTCGTAATACAGTTCAGGCTGTGCGGGGTAAATACAATGCACCGTATCGGGACCTTTAGGCTGCAAATACAGTTGGTAATGTTCCGCTTGGGCAAAGGCCAACAACTTAGCTTGATCGCTGTCGGATAAAGGATTCATGTGGCGCACCACTAGCGCGGTTGCATTATCACCCACTGCAATTTCGATTTGTGGAATGGTTTCACGCGCCTCTAAACTGCTCACCAACGCTTGTAAATCGGTTAAATGCGCCCCCACCGACTCATGCAGAATTTCACAACGACTTAAATCGGCTAAGAAACGCCCGTCTTTTTCACGAAAACCGACTAATGCCTTGCCTTTTTGCCGTACCCAACGCACGCCTAAACGCGCTTTACGCCGATACGCCCAACCATCCGCGCGTAATGGGGCGAATACGCTTTCTGGCTCAACTTTGCCAATATGTTTGAGGTTATTGAGCATAGCAGCTTGCTTATGCTGAATCTGCGCATCTAAATCAATATGTTGCCATGAACACGCGCCACATATGCCAAAGTGTGCGCATTTTGGTTCAACCCGTTCGGGCGACGCTTGCAGCACATTTTCAACCCGCCCTTCATCGTGTTTTTGCTTATACGAGGTATAGCGAAACTCGACCACTTCGCCCGGTAACGCCCCTTCGATAAACACGGCTTTGCCGTCTACTCGCGCTACGCCTAAACCTTCAAGGGTTAATGATTCAATCTGTGCTTGAACCAAGGGGCTATGTTTTACACCTTTACCGCGTGCCATCGCTGCCGTTTCCTAAACCTGAAAACGGCGATTTTAAATTAAATAGCTTTGATAGGAATAAATTTTTCCGGTTTTTGACTAGGTTGGATTAACGGCGCCCACGCATGTCCGTAAATCACCTCATAAGTCGCCGGATATAAGCCATCGGCTTGCTGATACGCGGCATAAGCTTGATAAAACGCTTGAAAACGCGCTTTGCCGGTTAACGCCGGATTACGCCCTTGCGTAGCATTGTTCGCGCCAATCCCTTTGAGATCCTGCAATAAGCCGCGCACATCACGATAGGTCATGGTAATCACTTCCATATCCACTACCGGATCACGAAAGCCTGCTTGCATTAAAGCATCGCCAATATCATGCATATCTTGAAATTGGTTAGTATGCGTAAAGCCATCTACCTTTGCCCAACTCGCTCGTAGTTCTTTTAAGGTATCCGTGCCTAAGGTGGCAAACATGAATAAACCTTGGGGCTTTAAGACACGCGCCACTTCACGAAAAGTATTGGGTAAATCATTGCACCATTGCAGCATGAGATTGGATAACGCCATATCCGCACATTGGTCTTTTAACGGCAATTGCGAAACATCCGCACAAATGCCTTTGGGCTTACGCAACCAACCACCGCGCTGACAAGTTTTTTGCACCATACTGGCGGCTAAATCAATGCCCAGCACTTGCGCAGACTTATAACGCTTTAATAAATCAGTGCTAATTTGCCCTGTGCCACAGCCTAAATCCAACACCAAAGCGGGCTGCAACTTAATAAAATCTAAACGCTCAGTTAAACGTCTGCCGACTTCTTGTTGTAACACCGCATTGGCATCATAACTATCTGCCGCGCGCTCAAAACCAAGGCGTGTTTTACGCCGATCTAGTAAATAGGAGGATTCAATGGGCATGTAAAAAAGCCCTTAAGGTTTGCATGAAAAGTTCGGGCTGCGTCACAAATGGCACATGCGCAGCATTCGCTAATACATCAATCTGCGTATAACCCAGTGTGGGTAAGGCATTCGCTAAGGTTACTGGAATCAGTTTATCCAAACGCCCTAATAACCATTGGGTCGGCTGTGTAACAGGCTGTTGGGTAAAATCACTCGAGGCTAGAATGTCTAAACCATCAGCGAGCGCTTGCCTTGAAGCAGGTTCAGCCATAATGGTTTCACGCAATTGATTGACTTGCTGGTTATCAACTTTTAAGCCTAAAAATTGCAGCGCAAAAAAGCGTTTAACCGTTGCGGCGTAATCGGTTTGCAAGTTGTTCGCAAAATTTTGCAACATATCCGGTGCTAATCCGTACGACCAATCTGCGCTATTCACAAACTTAGGGGTACTGGCAATTAAACTTAAGGCTTGTACACGCTCAGGCAATTTCTGAGCTAGAGCTTGCGCAATTAATCCACCCAATGACCAACCGATTAAGGTTGCCTGTTCAGGAATATACGGGCTGATTTGCGCAACGGCTTGTGGTAGAGAACCCAAGGTTAGGTGTTGATTGACACCATGCCCCGGCAAGTCGATATAGGTCACTTGACCTAATTCGAGTAAAGCTTGCCGGATTGGTGTCCATACATGGCTGTTCATGCCCCAGCCGTGCAACAGTACAAGGGGTCTACCGCTGCCTTCAATTAGGATTTTCAATGCATAACGGATCGGTAATTAAGGGGTTTAAACCTTACCATCGTTAGAATGCTGTTGACAGTAGGAACGCGCAAATTCTAATAACTCTTCCATTGCACGTACTTTAAATTTTTGGCGCTGACGTACAAACGAAAAATCACGCGTTAACGGCGGGTCTAAGGGAACAGCCACTAAAGAACCTAATTTCAATTCTTTGGCAATGCTGGCGCTAGAAACAATAGAAACCCCCATACCAGCTTCTACAGCACCTTTGACCGCCTCAGGGCTACCTAATTCGATACAAGTATTCATACCGGGCTTTTCCAAGCCTAAGCTAAATAAATAATCCATAATCACTTCACGCGTGCCAGACCCCTCTTCACGACAAATAAAGCGATTACTCATTACATCTGCTAATTTAACACTGCTATTTTTGGCTAAAGGATGATTAGGCGGCACAATCACCACTAATTCATCTTTACGGCAAACTTCCACAATTAAATTTTTATTATTAACTGTGCCTTCTACCACGCCTAAATCAATTACATTGTTTTCTACCATAGAAACAATGCCTTCTGTATTAGAAACCCGCAGCCTTAAACGCACTTCTGGATTATGCGCATTAAATTCGCCTAATAATGCAGGCAACATATACTCAGAAATAGTGGTACTTGCACCAATGGTTAATGAGCCACTAATATCATCGGTCATTTCCCGAATCGCATTTTCCATTTCATTATATTGCTCGAAAATACGTTCAGAATATTCGTAAACAATTCGACCGGCTTCCGTTAAAGAAACTCGATTATGCGTACGATCAAATAAACGGGTATCAAATTGATCTTCTAATTGTCGAATTTGAAACGTTACAGCGGGCTGCGTCATATGCAGGACTTCCGCCGCCTTGGTAAAACTTAGCAGTTTCGCAACTGCATGAAAAACCTGTAATCTTCTATCAGACATATAATTACCTATTCTCCTTGACGGCTGTCCATTTCGCGGAATTTAAATAGAGAATATTCCGTGGTTTCATTCCCGGCTATCCATTCCCGGATATGCATCCTTAAAACACCGACTAAACACCATCGGTTATTAATATTTTTTTCGCCCATTCACTGTATAACTCATTTAAAAGTTCAAATAAGAGAATAGGACAAAATAGTTAGGATGCTAGTAATCCCGATCAATGTGATTGATAATTGGACACTCGGTAGCGATATATTGGCTTGATTGCCTTATTTTTCATCATCCCGTGTTTTTTCACTCATTAATTCATTAGCGCTGGTTTGATTATGTGGAATGCGCGGATCATCATCATCCATCAGAATGCGATGCGCCGGACCTTCTAAATCATCGTATTGCCCTGTTTTAACAGTATAAGCAAATGCAATTACCACCACGGCCATGACTAGCAGAGCAATAGGCACTAACCAGTACAAAGCTTCCATAAATTAAACACTCGTAGACAAAAATTCGATTATAGCGGGTTTAAATCAACTTTTCAGGCGTAATGCATTTAAGACCACAATTAATGAACTGGCTGACATCCCTATCGCTGCCATCCAAGGCGCTACAATACCACTAGCCGCCAAGGGAATGGCTACTAGATTATAGCCTATAGTCCACGCAAAATTTTGTTTAATGATCGCTTGCATACGCCGTGCAGTTTGCAATGCAAACGGTAATTGATGCAGATTCTCAGACAGTAATACCATATCCGCACTGGCTTGCGCTAATTGTGAGCCGCTGCCCATCGCAATGGAAACTTGCGCACCGGCTAACACGGGCGCATCATTCACCCCATCCCCCACCATAGCCACGACTGCCCCTTGGGCTTGCAATTGTTTTAAATAAGCTAGTTTACCATCAGGTAATTGCTCGCCTAAGGCTGTATCAATTTGCAATTGCTGGGCAACGTTTTGCACCACGCTATCCGCATCGCCACTTAACACTGATACATGCATACCTAATTGATGCAACGCTTGGATGACATTTGCCGCTTCGGGACGTACTTCATCGGCTAATTTAATACGAGCTAGCCATTCGTGCGTCCTGCCTAAATAAATGCAGGAAACGCCAGAAGAATCATAAGCTTGCTGACTATCTTGCTGTACCAGTTCTTGCACAAACGCCAAATTGCCGATGCGATACTCTTGTTCAGCTAGATAACCTTTAACACCACGCCCCGATTCAATATTAATCGCTTGTAAAGCAGCAGGGGTTGCGCCTGTTTTTAAAATAGCCCGCGCAACGGGATGTTCAGACACGCTTTCTAAGCCAGCCGCGAGTTGCTGGCACTCAGCCAAAGATAAACTGCCTAAAGTATCAAAGTCAGTCACTTCTAAATGCCCGTATGACAGCGTGCCAGTTTTATCAAAAATTATATGTGTCACGCGTGCCAATGTTTCTAACGCATGTCCGCGCGTGGTTAATACCCCTTTCGAGGTTAATAAGCCAGTAGCTGCTGTTAACGCGGCAGGGGTTGCTAAGGAAAAAGCACAAGGACATGTAATGACTAAAACCGATAAGGCAATCCAAAACGCATGTGACGGTTGGTATTGATACCAAACCGCAAACACAATTATCGCAATCAGCAAAATGAATGGCACAAACCGAGCTGCAACCTTTTCAGCTAAATGCGCCAATTCAGGTTTTTCAGCTTGGGCGCGTTCTAATAACCGAATAATCGACGCTAATATCGTATTGTCGCCAACCTTTTCCACTTGCATGGTTAAAGGGCTTTCAATATTAACTGTACCGCCCACTACTTTGTCGCCTTGCTGCTTGGTACAAGGCAAAGATTCGCCGGTTAATAAGGACTCATTGGTGCTGCTACGCCCTTCTAATACAAAACCGTCGGCAGGTACAATTTCGCCCGGTTTAATTAACACTGCATCGCCGGGTATCAACTGGCTAACCGGCACAACTTCTTGTTCGCCATTACGCATCCGGGTAGCCGTGGCGGGCATTAGACGTACCAATTCTTCCGCAACCTGACCAGCTTTATGCCGTGCGGTCATTTCTAAATAACGCCCGGTTAGCAAGAAGAAGGTAAACATGGTAACGGAATCGAAATAAACCTCACCGCTATTCGTAACAGTTGCCCAGACACTCGCACTAAAGGTAATCGCAATCGCAATCGACACGGGGACATCCATGCCCAAGCGCCCCCGTCTTAAATCGCGCCATGCCGAAGTAAAAAATACCCGAGCAGAATACAGCACGACAGGTACGGTCATTGCCAAACTAATCCAGCGCAAGAACGAACGCATGCCTGTATCCATATCCGACACGGCACCGATATACATGGCTATCGCAATCATCATGACTTGCATCATGCCCAAACCCGCAACTGCAATACGACGTAAGGCAGCAGATTTTTCCTGCTTTTGCAGTGATTCTAAACGATTAGGGTCAAATGGATGGGCGTGATAACCAATATCAGCAATTGCTTTGAGAATATCGCTTAATTTGATTTGCGCATTATCCCAACGCAAAGTCGCGCGATGCGTGGCGTAATTGACTCGAAAATCCAAAACACCTTGTATTTTTCTGACGTGATTTTCATTGAGCCACACACAAGCCGCGCAGACAATGCCTTCTAAAATTAAGGAAGCTTCTCGTACTTCACCTTGGGTTTGCCGCACAAAGGATTTTTGCAATTCGGGCGAATCATAGACTTGTAATTGGCGTAACGCATCCGGTACTAGGTCTTCTGGACGCGTACCAATATCAGTACGAAACTTATAATAATCTATCAGATTATTATCAATAATTGCCTGTGCTACAGCCTGACAACCTGTACAGCATAAGGCTTTGGGTTGTCCCTCTAAACGTATGCTGTATTGTGCGCCCGGTGGGATGGGTTGCCCACAATGAAAGCAAGCATCATCTGCTTGCATCCCCAATGGTTTTGACATAAAGCGTTAAGAGGCTGCTTGAATTTGAGTGTCGCCTTTGACTTCGTGAATATCGTCACCTTTTTTAATGGTGATCAATAAATCCCACAAGCCGGGGGCAGGTAACGTAACCGCTTGACCGTACAAGCCTGAATTTTGCTCTGGCAATTGGACAGTAATATCCATCGCTTTATTAGATGGACGTAAAAATGCAATTGTTACTTGTGCACCTGTAATCGGGCTACCTTGTTTATCCCGCACATTAATTCTAAATAAAGCCGGTTTACCTTCAACAGGTTTATCAACCCAACCGTCTTTAATCTGCCAACCGCGTTCATGCTGATTTTGTAACTGACTTATATAGTTGTTATATAAACTATATTTTTTCTGATAGTCATTAGCCACCGTACCGGGAAAAGCTGAGGTCACTTCACGTTCAGCCGGAGCAACGTCTGAAGTAAAAGTCCGCATATAGCGTTCATGCGTTTTTTTGTATTCCTCGGTTACTTTAACTTTATCTATGCTTTTAGGCTTAGGTTCGGGCAAAAATTGACGCATAAAGTCAGCACTTGCGCCTTTATTGGCTAAGGTAATAATGGTGGCATCCACCATTGCTAATACCACAAAAAAGCCAATTATAACCATCGGGGCAGGATGTAATTTTTTACGCTGATGCGGCTGTGCTTTTTGGTTTTCATTTTTACTGGTAATAATGCCTAAACCAGCCGCCGCCATTGTAAAGAAAGCAAAATGAATGGCAAACACATCTAAGCCATCCCAATGAGTAGCAGCTAGTGGAATATACACTAGCTGTACAATTAAGATCGTCAGTAAGGCAGAAATTTTGCTTGATTGACGTAAAACTTTATAGAAGATGAAGAACAGGACAAAGGATGCAAGCACCCCTGTCCCTAAGGTCAGTAATAGACTTTGATTTTCCATTCCAACGTCACGGTATAATAAAGTGTGAAGGGATAATGACAGGTTCTGTCACTTTACCTTCCAGTGGCGTGAGTTTGAATTGGAACTCGCGGTTCTTCTGCACGCCACCGGGCTGTACAGTATACCGCACTTTTGCCAAGATACGTATGCTCGAATCAGGTCCGAGCTTAATATCTGCAAATTGTCCTAAATCTAATTGCGCATTCGGTAAATTCTCAATGGTTAAACTGTAGCGCGCCTTTTCCATCGTTTTGTTATTAATCTTAACTTCGTAACTATTTTGAATACGGCCGTCAGACATTACGACGAATAAGGGGCTGCGTACTTGCACCGCTGTCGCTTCTAATTGCTTAGCGCTGCCAATGCTCCATACTAAATAGATAACCGCTAATAAGGTCGCCACACCATAACCAATTGAGCGCAATTTAAACCATTTAGTTTTGCCACCTTCTAACTCATGTTCGGAGGTATAACGCACTAAACCGCGTGGCCAGCCTTGCTTGTCCATAATACCATCGCAAGCATCAATACATAGCGCACAGTGAATACAGGCAATTTGTAAACCTTTACGAATATCAATACCGACCGGACAGACTTGTACGCATAAGCCGCAATCGACACAATCACCATGCCCGGCTGCTTGGCGATCTTCGCGGACTTTCATTTCTTTAATCGGCTTAATACGACCTGTTTTACCTTCGCCCCGATTCGCATCATAAGATACAATTAAGGTATCTTCATCGAACATAACGCTTTGGAAACGAGAATACGGGCAAATATGCATACAAACGTATTGCTTAATCCAACCTGCTGCAACATAAGTCGTAATCGTCAAGATAATGACCGTACCATACATAGCGGCAGGCGCAGCACCCGTAAAGAATGAGCTGACTAAATGAAACGCGTCACCCCAATACAGCGTAAAGGTAATGCCCGTCCAAAATGCTAGTAAAATCCAAGCGGCATGTGTGCCACCCACCTTAATGAGTTTTTCACTATTCCAAGGTTGTTTTTCTAAACGAATACGCGCAACCCGATCCCCCTGAATAGCGCGTTCAATAAAGCGATAAGCATCCATCCATAAGGTTTGGAAACAGAAATAACCGCAAAACACCCGTCCAAATAGCGTGGTTACGAAAAATAGTAAAACGGCCGCTAAGAACAACAAAGCTGTTAACCAGAAAATGTCCTGCGCGTGCATAACTAAATCGAATATATAATACCGACGCCCGGGAATATCGAATAAGACCGCCTGATCGGGGCCAATCACTCGCTCCCAACGTATCCACGGCATTAAAAAGAATATTGCATACGCAAAAATCAAAATGCCCGTCTTTAAATTGCGAAAACGCCCCTCAACCGATCTGGGTTGAACGGACGTCTTCGCTTCCATTACTTGCTCAGTCGCCATTGTGCCTAACCTATTAACTCCAAGACTTTTTACCTTGCCCCTCTAAAGCAAGATATGTGCAACCATCATACCGCAAGTTGAGTGTTTTACCTTGCGCACAATCAATTATACCCCATAAAAAAAGCCACCTTTATTAGGTGGCTTTTCTATAGAGAATCGTCAATTAAAATTTAACGACCAAAAATCTTAGACGCTAAATTAATTGCACCGGAAACCCCGCCCACAGAATCTAATAAACTATTTAAGTCTAAAGAGCCAGTAGGTGACGCTTTATCTACGACTTGAGGTAAAGCAGCCTGCAAACCAGATACCGCTTGTTCTGGGCTAATACCTAATTGCTTAGCAAACGCTGCAATTTGATCAGCGCCCAAAATTTGGGTAACTTGAGTTCCTGAAACAGTGGCATTTGAGCCAGACCCTAACCAAGAGGTTGCTAATGACACTAAATCAGTATTACCGCTTTGTTGCATGCCAGTGACCATTGACAACAAACCACCTAGTGGGTTGTTAGCTTGCGCTTGACCTTGTGCATTGCTACCCGAAAATAAGCCCATCAAAGCAGACGCAATCTCTGTAATTTCTAACTGACCATCACGATCTTTATCTAACTGGCTTTGGAAGACTTGTGCACCAATTTGTACAATGCTCATCATATCCATGAACAAAACCTCAATATTTTATATGGTTATAGGGATTTAGGAATACGGATTTTTTGACCCGGGAAGATTTTGTTAGGATCACGAATAACTTCGCGGTTTACTTCCACAATACGATTGTATTTAGAACCGTCACCGTAGGCTTTTTCAGCAATTTTCCACAGCGTGTCACCTTTCTGGATGACATAGAATTCATCATCACCGCCGACTTTACTACCATCTGCAATGCTCATTTGATCTGCTTGGACTTTATCAATGCCTAAAGCATTACCGGTCATTAATACCGCTTTTTCCAAGGCTTCTGCCGATTGAGCTTGACCAGTCAGGGTCGCAACGCCGTCTTTTACTTGTACTTGTAAATTGCTAACACCCGGATTGTCTTCTTCAATGTGCTGTTTAATAGCCGCAGGTGCTTCTTCTTCTTTGCCAAATAATTTTTTACCGATATTACGCGCAAAATCGAATAAACCCATGACTCATTCTCCTTTTGATAAATTATTAAGAATCAATATAAACACTGTGTAGTATACTATAGCCGTTTTTCCAGAAAAGTATGCTAAAAATTTTTATTAAAATACATTTAACTTATTAGCACATATTTTATAACTTATTTCAAAAACCCATGTTCTGCCAAAAATGCTTCAGTAATGCTAGACTTGCTAGTGTGTGCTGCCTTTTCACCTAATAGCAAACGTTCTAAGTACCGGGCAATCAAATCCACTTCTAAATTAACTTTCATACCACTGTGATAACTTGCCATAATCGTTTCGGCTAGTGTATGCGGCACAATATTCAGCTCAAAATTCGCCCCATCGACTTTATTCACCGTTAAACTTGTACCATCTACCGTAATTGAACCCTTATGCGCAATATATCGTGCCAGCTCATCTGGTGCTTTGACGATAAAACGTACAGAACGAGCATCCTCTTTCCGGCTCAAAATCTCCCCTAAACCGTCCACATGCCCACTAACCAAATGACCACCTAAGCGCGTTTGCAGAGTTAAGGCTTTTTCTAAATTAACAGATGACCCGCGTGTTAGATTCCCTAAACTTGTTAGATTTAACGTTTCACGCGATACATCCGCCGCAAACCCGTCATTATCCAAAGCAATCGCGGTTAGACAAACACCATTAACCGCAATACTATCGCCTAAAGCTACATCGGCTAGATCAAGCTTGCCAGTCGCAATGCTTAAGCGTAAATCGCCGCCTTTCACTTGTAGATCACGAATCGTACCAATTGCTTGAATAATGCCTGTAAACATGCCAATTCTTACCACGTCTTGCTTAAACTTAAACCCAAACCACCACCGCGATAGGCAGTTGGCTCAACGCTAAACCCTTTATAAGGCTTAGTGAAATAAAAACTACTGGCTGCGCCTAATGCAGCTCCCGCTAGCACATCTTTTGTATAATGTGCTTTTACATGTACCCGGCTATAACCCACATAGGTTGCAGCTACATAAGCAGGAATAGCGTACTTTAAACCATAACGCTTATGGATAAAACTCGCTCCCGTAAATGCCATAGCCGTATGCGCGGAAGGAAAAGAATCGCAGCAATGCCTATTAGGACGCCGTTCATGTGTTATTTGTTTTAAAGCAATTGTGCTTACCTGCGTTACTACCTATGAAAAGCTAAACATTTGCCTACTCCAAATTGCAAAACACAACTTGGAAGTGTCTGTGGTGTAGTTCATTAGGCACTATTAGAGAAAGCACCTAAACCCGCTAAAAGTTAATGCTTAGCATATTTGCCTTATGGCAAGCTTGCGCAGATTCTCCAATCCTGACCTATCGCACGAACCTCATAAATTTTAAGATTTTGCCGATTTGCCATATGGCTAATGGGTAATTCAAATAACGGGCGGGCTTCTGATCCCATTAAATGCGGTGCAATGTATAACAAAAATTCGTCAACTAATTGTGCTTGCACCAACGCACCACTTAATATTGCCCCCGCTTCAACATGCACCTCGTTAATACCATCCTCGGCTAAGGCATTAACCACTTGTAGCAAATCCAATTGCGCTCCGCAGAATTGGCGGACTTTTACGCCTAATGCTGTCAGTTGTGCAATTTTATCTAAATCTTGGCTACAGGTATAAATGCGTACCAGCCCATCTAACTGTAATAATTTGGCGCTCAGCGGAGTACGTAAGCCTGAATCCAAAATAACCCGCACGGGTTGCCGCACATTGCCTTGAATACCTAACTCGGCAGCCGTTAGTCGCACGTTTAAACTGGGGTCATCAAATAACACGGTATTGATCCCCGTGAGCACAGCACCCGCTTGTGCACGCCAAAATTGCACATCACGTCGTGCCGCTTCGCCAGTAATCCACACACTTTCCCCCGAAACCATCGCCGTGCGTCCGTCTAAACTCATAGCGGATTTAAGGCGAATATAGGGGCGTTTACGCTGCATAACCGAGATAAAACCCGGATTTAATGCCCGTGCTTCTGTTTCTAATAAGCCAATCGCTGTTTCAATGCCTGCTTGCTGCAAAATCGCTAAGCCTTTACCCGAAACCAAAGGATTGGGGTCAAGCATGGCGACTACCACACGCTTAACGCCTGCTTGTACTAAAGCATTCGCACAAGGCGGCGTGCGTCCAAAATGTGCACAGGGTTCTAACGTGACATAGACATCAGCATCGCGGGCTTGTTCAGCCGCCTGCTGTAAGGCATATACTTCCGCATGCGGTTCACCCGCGCGTTCGTGCCAACCTTCGCCCACAATTTGCCCCTGTTTTACAATGACACAACCGACACGAGGGTTGGGCTGAGTGGTGTATAAACCGCGTTTGGCTAGTTGCAAGGCAAGCGCCATATAGCGCGTATCATCAGCAGAAAAATTCACACTTGAGTATCACTTTCTAAACCGTCAATCATACTGCGAAACTCTTCAATATCATTAAAACGACGGTAAACCGAGGCAAAACGCACATAAGCCACTTCGTCTAATTGGCGTAATTCATCCATCACCAATTCGCCAATAATAGCGGAGGACACTTCGCGTTCACCGCCTAACAGAATTTTTTTACGAATACGACTAATAGCCGCTTCTATGCGATCAATCGCCACAGGGCGCTTTTCCAAGGCACGCATAATGCCCGAACGTAATTTGTCGTCATTGAAAGGCTCACGCCCATCATTCGACTTAATCACACGCGGCATGGTTAATTCGGCAATTTCATAAGTAGTAAAGCGTTCATCACACGCTACACAGCGACGACGGCGACGCACTTGGTCGCCTTCGTCTGCTAAACGCGAATCCACGACTCGCGTATCATCTGCACCGCAAAAAGGGCAGCGCATAAATTAGGCAGGTAAATCGCCAAGCGCGGTACTACCGTACACGGGGAAACGTGCACAAATGTCCAACACTTGACCTTTTACACGCTCAATCGTAGCAGTGTTTTCAATATTATCTAACACATCTGCTATCCAATTAGCCAACTGTTGAACTTCCGCTTCTTTGAAACCACGGGTGGTAATCGCAGGCGTACCTACCCGAATACCGCTGGTCACAAACGGGGATTGAGGATCATTTGGCACAGAGTTTTTATTAACGGTGATATTCGCTGCACCTAATGCGGCATCAGCGGCTTTACCGGTAATACCCTTGTCAATTAAATCAACCAGCATCAAATGGTTATCTGTACCACCAGACACAATTTTATAACCACGCGCCATTAGCGTTTCTGCCATCACTTTGGCATTTTTCGCTACTTGTTGCTGATAGACTTTAAACTCAGGCTCTAACGCCTCTTTAAAGGCAACCGCTTTAGCGGCAATCACATGCATTAAAGGACCACCTTGAATACCGGGGAATACCAGAGAATTGAATTTTTTCTCTAAGTCTGGATTCGCTTTGGCTAAGATAATCCCGCCGCGTGGCCCACGTAAGGTTTTATGGGTAGTAGAAGTGGTTACATCCGCAATTTGTACCGGACTTGGATAAACACCCGCAGCAACTAAACCGGCGACGTGTGCCATATCCACCATTAAATACGCACCCACTTTATCGGCGATTTCACGGAATTTCTGCCAATCAATCACCCGTGAATACGCTGAAAAGCCTGCCACAATCATTTTAGGCTTATGCTCTAAGGCTAAACGCTCTACTTCAGCATAATCAATATAACCGTCGTCCGTAATGCCGTACTGCACCGCATTGTAGATTTTACCGGAGAAGTTAACTTTCGCACCGTGGGTTAAGTGACCGCCATGCGCCAAGCTCATGCCTAATACGGTATCACCCGGATTTAATAAAGCCATATACACAGCGGCATTGGCTTGTGAACCAGAATGCGGTTGCACATTCGCGTAATCTGCGCCGAATAATTGTTTTACGCGGTCAATCGCTAATTGCTCAGCCTTATCCACGTATTCACAGCCGCCGTAGTAACGTTTGGCAGGGTAACCTTCGGCATATTTATTGGTAAGTACAGAGCCTTGCGCTTGCATAACGCGAGGGCTTGCATAATTTTCAGAGGCGATTAATTCAATGTGTTCTTCTTGGCGGCGCACTTCAGCCTGCATCGCGCCCCATAATTCATCATCATAATCTGCAATATTCATTTGGCTGGAAAACATGCCGCTTTTCTCCTGCACCTTGGAAGGTAAAAAAGCGTTGTATCATACCACTTTTCGCGGCTCAATATAGAGCTGAATACTGGCTGAAGTTTTAGCTAATGAGCGCTTATAACCCTAAAGCTTTGGCGCGTTCGGCTAACATATTAGGCGTTACCAGCGTTACACCATTGTCAGTCACACGAAAATACTTCTTATCTTCTTCACGATCATAACCAATTATGGTATTAGCAGGAATATTGCAGCCTCGATCAATGATAGCTTTCTTAATGCGACAATGCCGCCCTACTTCTGATTCTGGTAACAAAACACATTCATCTATTTCAGAATAAGAATGTAATTTTACATTGGAGAATAATAAGGAGCGTTTAGCAGTCGCCCCAGAGATAATACAACCTGCTGACACTATCGAATCTAAGGCTTTCCCTTCTCGCCCTTCGTCCCGATCTTGAAACACGAATTTAGCGGAGGGTAATTGACGGTGATATGTTAGAATTGGCCAATTTTCATCATATAAATTTAATTCAGGCTCAACAGATACTAAATCAATATTAGCTTCCCAAAAGGCGTCTAATGTGCCTACATCACGCCAATACGGTTTATCATCTGTACCATTATCAGCAGCTAAACCTTTAAAAGGGTAAGCCATGACTTTGTGGGTATGAATAATGGAGGGAATAATATCTTTACCAAAATCGTGACTAGAGTCATCCCCTATATCCGCATCTTTGGTTAACTGTTGAAATAAAAATTCTGTATTAAAGATATAATTGCCCATTGAAGCGAGGGCGCGGTCACTTGAACCGGGCATGGGTTGAGGATGAGCGGGCTTTTCTTGGAATTCTACAATGCGATAATCCTCATCCACACTCATAACCCCAAAGCCTTTGGCATCTTCTAAAGGCACGGGAATACAAGACACTGTCATATCTGCACCGCTATCCACGTGTTTAGCCAGCATTTGTCCGTAATCCATTTTATAGATATGGTCACCCGATAAGATTAAGACATATTTAGGGCGCAAGGCTTCAATAATATCTCGGTTTTGATAAATCGCATCCGCTGTACCTGAATACCAATTATCTGAAATCCGCTGAGAAGCGGGTAAAACCTCAACAAATTCACCTAATTCTGTTCTAAAAGAAGACCATCCGTGCATTAAATGGCGTATTAATGAATGTGCTTTATACTGTGTCACAACGCCAATACGTCTAATACCAGAGTTAACACAATTAGATAAAGGAAAGTCAATAATGCGAAACTTTCCCCCGAAATAAACGGCTGGTTTTGCTCGGGTTTCAGTTAATTCATATAAACGAGAACCACGTCCTCCTGCCAATACAAGGGCTAAGGTATCGCGGGTTAAACGGCTAACGAAACGGTGATCTTCTGGCTGCATCTGGATTTACTCGGCAAAGGATTATTAGTATTTGGAACATTGTAAACAGGGCATAGCTTAACGTTAAAGCCTTAATACTCACTGACGCTGTAATCTTAGATCTAAATCAAATAAAACTCACAAAACTGCATAATTGCTAAAATTTTAGGAATAGTACGTTTCCAGCCTTATTTTTAAAAGCTAACCCATAAAATATTAATCTGTGCCAATAATAAATTAATTTAGTTGTCGACAATTTGATATTTAAGAAAGAACTAACTCGCTCTTTTATTCTAAAATGAGGCGTTTTCCGTTACCATTATGCTTTTTTCACGGCAAGACAAAATTACATTGTCGACATAACCTTGTACAATCGGAGATCTCAATGAGTACAACTGCCCCATTGGCCCAGCACCTTGAAGGCACGCTCGGACTGAAAAATTTAGAAGCTATTCACTGGAATCAGTCAACCCCTGTGTTATACGAAGCTGCACTGAACCGTGCAGAGGGCAAAGTAAGCTCAGATGGCGTGTTTGTGGCTTATACCGGCACTTTTACAGGGCGTGCACCTAACGACAAATTTATTGTGGACGATGCAGGCAGCCACGATAACGTTTGGTGGGGCAAGGTTAATAAACCCATGTCAGATGCTCACTTTAATCAAGTGTTAGCAGATGCGCTGAAATTCTTAGAAGGCAAAGAAGTATTCGTTCAAGATTTACTAGCCGGTGCAAGTGAAGCGGACGAATTACCTGTGCGTATTATTACGCAACATGCATGGCATGCGATGTTTGCGCGCAATATGTTTATTCGCCCAGACGATTTAGGTCGTACTTTAGCAGTAGACGAACCTAAATTTACCGTCATTCATGTACCCAATATGGAAGCCAATCCAGAGGTACACGGTACAAATTCAGGCACATTCATTTTATTGAATCTGTCACGCGGCTTAGTCTTAATTGGCGGCACGCATTACGCGGGCGAAATCAAGAAGTCTATTTTCTCCGTATTGAACTATTTATTACCACAACGCGGCATTATGTCCATGCATGCGTCGGCTAACGTAGGCAAAGCCGGTGATGTAGCCATTCTGTTTGGTTTATCTGGTACAGGTAAAACCACATTATCCGCCGACCCAACTCGTCCCTTAATCGGTGATGACGAACACGGTTGGAGTGATAACGGCGTATTCAACTTAGAAGGCGGTTGCTACGCAAAAGTCATCAACTTGTCTGAAGAACAAGAACCGATGATTTATAAAACCACCAAAACTTTTGGTACGGTGTTAGAAAACGTCGCTATGAATCCACAAACTCGCGTATTGGATTTAGACGACAATAGCATTACTGAAAATACGCGTTCTAGTTACCCCATTACCCAAATGCCGGGTGCGCTGTATCCGGGTAAAGCGGGTCATCCTAAAAACATTATTATGCTGACCTGTGATGCATTTGGCGTATTACCGCCGATTTCTAAACTCAGCACTGAACAAGCTATGTACCACTTTATTTCAGGGTACACAGCGAAAGTAGCGGGTACAGAAAAAGGGGTAACTGAGCCTACAGCTACTTTCAGTACCTGTTTTGGTGCGCCATTCATGGCGTTACACCCGTCAGTTTATGCTGGTTTATTGGGTGAAAAAATTAATGAACACGGCGTATCGTGCTGGCTAGTGAATACTGGCTGGACTGGCGGCGCGTATGGCGTGGGTAAACGTATGAATATTCATCATACCCGGCGCATGGTAAACGCAGCACTAAACGGTGAATTAGATAATGTTGAATTTAGGGTTGACCCCATATTCGGCTTGGGAATTCCCACAAGTTGCCCGGGCGTTCCCGCAGAAGTACTAGATCCAGCCTCAACTTGGGCGGATAAAAACGCATACAATGATAAAGCGATTCAATTAGCAACCGCTTTCCATCAAAATTTTGCGGCGTATGCCGATGGCGTTAGCGATGCGATTAAAGCCGCTGCCCCTTTAGCGGGCAAAAGCTGAACGCAAGCTTAACTATTAATTTCATTTAGTTTTTTAAAGCCACATATTAAGTGTGGCTTTTTTTTGCAATTTATCAAGCACAATTTATACTTATCTGTTCAGTTATAATCTTATAGATTTTATCTATTAGAATGATTTTTATAGTATTTTCCTGCCATCTTGATCTAATCTTATACAGTGTGAAGTGCTAAAACTTACCACAAATAGTTTAAGAGTGTTTTATACAAGGATGGTTGTCATGAAATTTATAAAAGCTGCAAAAGTTGTTTTATCAATCTTGGTATTTAGTAGTATTAGCATGGCTAGTGCTGTCGCCTCTGACTCAGCAAGCAACGTTAATCTCGTCGCCACACTGAAAAACGGCCCAGCGATGACACCAGTAACTTGGAAAGTATATCGTATTGATAATAATAGCCTTGCTGGTGAAAGCAGCAAAAAGCATTCCATGAGTTTGCAGTTACGCCCCGGCACTTATAAAGCAGTAGCGGTAATGGATAGTGTTACCCGTGATCGAATTTTTACAGTCAAAGACAACTCTAAAGTGGATGTTGTCATTGCAATGGATAAATAAAGCACCATCAAATCTTGACTTGCAGCAAAACGCTGCAAGTCCCCTTTCGGTTAGATTGCTATTTCTTCAATTTCGCAAACGCCGCAGCTAAAGCATCTCCCATCGCAGAATTAGCCGCCGATTGCTCGCGCCCCGGTTTTTTATCTTTACGTTCCGGGCGGTGCTGACCTGCTGCCTTAGGTTCAGGTTTATCTTGACTAACCCGTTCTTGGCGTTGATGGCGCGATTTTTCAGCCGGGTTAACCGCTTTCTTTTCACGCTCAGGTTTGGGAGCAGTAGGTTCTAAACGCATAGTTAAGGAAATACGTTTGCGGGCAATATCAACTTCTTCTACCCGCACCTTCACCACATCGCCGGTTTTTACTACTTCCCGTGGGTCTTTAATGAATTTATCAGTCAATTGCGAAATGTGTACTAAGCCATCTTGATGCACACCGATATCCACAAATGCACCAAAGGCTGCCACATTACTTACCACACCTTCTAAAATCATGCCCGGTTGTAAATCCGCAATTTCAGTTACGCCTTCCCGGAAGGTAGCCGTTACAAATTCTGGACGGGGATCGCGTCCCGGTTTTTCTAGCTCGTGCAAAATATCTTGAATGGTTGGCAACCCAAATTGTTCGGTCACATAATCGGTTGGCTTTAATTGCCGCACTAATTCGCTATTCCCCACCATATCTTTCAACGATTGGCGATTCACCGCTGCAATTTGTTCTACTAGGGTATACGTTTCCGGATGCACAGCAGATGCATCTAAAGGCTGTTCACCGTCGCGAATACGTAAGAAACCCGCAGCTTGCTCAAAGGTTTTTGCCCCAAAACGGGAGATTTTCTTAAGCTGATTACGATTCGTAAACGCGCCATTATCATTACGAAATTGCACAATATTTTCCGCAATACCTTGATTCAAGCCTGATACCCGCGCCAATAACGGGGCAGATGCCATATTCACATCCACGCCAACCGCGTTTACGCAATCCTCAACCACCGTATCCAACATACGCGCCAATTCATTCTGATTAACATCATGTTGATATTGACCCACACCAATCGACTTGGGATCAATTTTAACCAATTCGGCAAGTGGGTCTTGTAAACGGCGGGCAATTGATACCGCACCCCGCAAGGAAACATCTAATAAAGGAAACTCTTTCGCCGCTAGTTCAGACGCGGAATAGACCGATGCTCCTGCTTCTGAAACCACAATTTTGGCTAACTTCAATTCTGGATAACGCTTAATCAAATCCGCTGCCAACTGATCGGTTTCACGCGAAGCCGTTCCGTTACCAATACTGATTAACTCGACTTTATGTTTTGCACATAAGTCCGCCAAAATGCTAATGGACTGCTCCCACTGTTTTTTCGGTACATGCGGATAAATCGTTGCGTAATCGACTAACTTACCCGTTTCATCCACAACCGCTACTTTAACACCCGTACGTAAGCCCGGATCTAAGCCCAGTGTCGGGCGGGCACCCGCAGGCGCGGCTAATAACAAATCTTTTAAATTGGTGGCAAACACGCGAATCGCTTCTTCTTCGGATTGTTCGCGTTGCCGAGCATTCAAATCGGTGGTTAAACGAGTGTGTAGCTTAACTCTCCACGTCCAACGTACCGTCTCCAATAACCATTGGTCCGCAGCACGACCCTGATCCCGAATATTAAAGGCTTGCGCAATTTGCAGTTCACACGGATGGGTATTACCTTCTACGACGGGTACATCCAATGTTAAATCCAGAATGCCTTCATTACGCCCCCGAAATAAGGCTAACGCTCGATGTGAGGGAATCTTATTAACCGGCTCGCTGTACGCAAAGTAATCCGTATATTTCTGACCCTCTTCCTGCTTGCCGTCAATTACGGTCGCAGTTAATACCGCATGTTCCCAAAGATATTCACGCAAGCGCCCGGATAATTCCGCATTCTCGGCGAATTGCTCCATCAAAATTTGGCGTGCGCCTTCCAACACTGCTTTGCTATCTGCAAACTCCATGTCTGGATTTAAATAAGCCTGTGCTTCGCTATTCGGATTAAGGTCTGGATTGGCTAATAACGCATCGGCAAGCGGCTGAATCCCCGCTTCACGCGCAATTTGCGCTTTGGTGCGGCGTTTAGGCTTATACGGTAAATAAATATCTTCTAATTCAGTGCGAGTTTGCGCTGCTAATACCTGTTGTTCGAGTTCTGCAGTTAATTTGCCTTGTTCTTTAATCGAACCCAACACGGTTTCACGGCGTTTTTCTAACTCCCGTAAACTACCTAAGCGTAATTCTAAATGGCGGAGTTGCGTATCATCTAAGCCGCCTGTCCGTTCTTTACGGTAACGCGCAATAAAGGGCACGGTTGCACCTTCATCCAATAACGCTACGGCTGCCGCTACTTGTGTTTCCTGAACCGCTAATTCGCTAGCGATACGAGAAATGATCCCTTGCATAATCCACTCATTATTTTGATAACTAGGGGCGCATGATAGCAAATCATCGAATTCGTGCAATCGACGAACAATTAGCCTTACATAATTGCAGTAAATCTTGTGGGGCAAGTTCAATGTCTAAACCACGTCGTCCCCCACTCACATAAATGTGACTAAAGCTTAGCGCCGTTTCATCCAATACAGTGGGTAAGCATTTTTTTTGACCTAAGGGGCTAATTCCCCCCACAATATACCCCGTAATTCGCTCAGCATCCTTAGGATTAGCCATTTCTACTGACTTAACCTTCAATGCCTTTGCCATCTGCTTTAAATCCAAAAATTGCGTAACAGGCACAATACCTACCGCCATTTTCTTAATACCTCCCTCGATGCAAACCAATAAGGTTTTAAATACCTGCGCGGGGTCTAAACCCAAGGCTTGCGCTGCTTCCAGCCCATAAGCTTCAGTGTTGGGATCATGTTGGTACTCATGCACAGCAAACCAAATCCCAGCTTTTTGTGCTTGTTTAATCGCAGGGGTCATGGGCAAAGCCTCCTTGGTGTTAGGTAAAATTATCCCATAAGGGAATTTCGGCTTGAATATACTGCTGAATCAGGTATTCGCCCAATAAATCGGGCTGTAACGGCTCAATATAATAGGTCTGTGCATTGGCATTCCTACCCGTTTGAGAGCTAGGGTATAAATTATGTAATAAATCAATAATTAGCTGTTTTTCATGCCAACGACTATCTTTTAACAAAGGAATATAATCCAATACCTCCATGACCTCATCGCGACTTTTAACCCCACCCAACAGCGTAATCCGCGCAATCGCAATCCCAATCGCTTTATATAAAGAAACGGGTAAATGAACCGCCTTCGCGTGTGACTCCCAAAAATGCCGCTCACGATTCAAAATAACATCTAAAATACCTTTTAAGCCGGTGGTAGTCGCTTTCCCTTCCACGCTAATCAAAGCTTGCATATGCAATAGCAACACCCGATCAAAATAAGCCGCATCTAAATCCTGCGGTAGGCTTAGTAAGGGTGGTGCTTTTAATTGCTTAGTAAAACTATCCGCTGCTAAAAAAAAGGATTCTTCCCGCTGCTGAGCCGTTGTACCCAAAGCTTGTAAGGCAATCACTTGCGTCGCACGACTCATTAGCAAATCACCCACGCCTTGATTAGCGGTGCGCAATTGCACCCACCAATCTAAGGCAGAGCGTGCTAATAAAATAATGCGAATTTTACTATCTGCATGCAAGGCGGCTTGTAGTAATAAGGTTAGCTCAAGGCGACGAGTTTCGGCATAATCCACAATGATTAGCACTGGGTTGGCTTTATTCTGTAAACACGCAAACCGCTCTAACTCATAATAGCTGGCTTGTCGTTGCCGTAAAAACCCAGTTTGCCACTGTAAACTATGTTGCACTACCCGACACAACTCAATGGCTAAACGTGTTTTACCCATTCCACCTACGCCGGTATACAAGCGCACTGCCAACTTATTATCCGCCTCACACCATGCCAGCAAATCTTGCATTTCTGCTTCACGTTGGTGAAATGGCACAATGCTATACTCCGCTTTTAACAAGGCACCCGGAGGTGAATAATCCGCATCCCAAGTTAAGGCCGCCGGAAATATCCACTCAGTACAATCTTCTGGCAATAGGGCTTCATAGGAATTAAATCCCAAAAAGACGGCAATGGCAGTTGCTTTATTCTTATCTAATTTGCGCCCATACCACGCATTACGCGGGGCAGTCGTGTTGATATCCGCATGCACCCCAGAAAACCGATTAAACTCACGCTCAAATGTTGCTAAATTTTTATACCCTAACTGTTCTGCAATATTCTTAACTTTCCACGTATCGAGAATCACACTTCTATCACGCTTAGCAGCTTGAAGCTGGCTCGCCCCAGACTGCTGCTTTGCATACTTCACGCAAAAACTTCCTTTTAATAATGTCAGCCCAATATTTCAAAATTAAATACACTTAAATATAAAAGCTGATCATTAAGAATTTTGCAATAAAATCAATACACAAATGTGATTTAATAATAAATTATTTAAAATTTGATTATTTTTTAATCTAAATAAAGTTTGGAAAATATATCGGAAAAAAACTATGATAAGCATATTCCAAAATACTAATTATTTTGGTCAATCGCAAACAGTTGGGTTTAATAAAGAAACGATAATAAACATTATCTTAAAAACAGAGAGCACCCTAAATAAATCGAATGTTATATTAGGGCGCTATACTCAACGAGGGGAGCTAGACTATAAATCAAAAAAAGGCACTTATTCGTTGAGATAGGGCATAAAGAACAAGTGCCTACATAAAAAGCAAGTTCAGTATGTTTAATTTAATAAAATGACGCAACGTGAAAATTTTCACATTGACCAAGGAAACTTAGAGTTTTTAAACAACATTAGTGCTTTCATTAAGCCAAATAGATACATCAATTTATCATTATTTATTCCACCTAAACGCAGCCTTAACTCAGCTAAAACATTAGTCGCATAACTATGGCTAATACCCGTATAATCTTGTATATTTTTCATAGGTTTACCCGTAGCCAAATACTGCAAAATAACAATTTCCTTAGGCTTCAGTGTCTCGAATAAAGGCAAAATAAATTTATCCGGCAAATTAAAATTAGCAAAATTTAAATCATGAAATAAACGGGTTAAATGTATCAGCGTATCTAGCTTTTGTTGTTTTAATAAACCAAAAGTCGAGTCTTTCTCACTACTAATCACACTCGCCCCTGCGGCCCCCATTTCATGCATCATCGTAGGAATTGTAATCGCATTGACAATACCGTAGTCTTCTCTAGCTAACTCAATAACCTTTGCCTCTGCCAAAGTAATAGTTCTTTGCAATTCATGCTCACGCCAATCCATAGGATCAAATTCACCCTGCAAGACTTTACGTATCGTAAAATCATGCCGATCCAACCGATTTTCGGCATAATGAGTCAAAAAATTTTGTGGATAAGTATCACTATGCAAAAAGATTGCTGGCATTTGGGTAAAAACTTCCCAATGTGCTCTAGGTGCGAATGTATAGGAAGCTCCTTCAAACCCAAGCTCTTTAACATATTTTTCAAATACTTTAAAACGTGTTTCCAAGGTTGATGCTGCATATAATTCAGCGATATATCGACCTAATAAAAAATGATCCACTTTCTTCATGCATTACTCAACTGGTGACGTACATTCGACTAAAAAGCCCAATGTACGTTGAATTGCTGTTTAAGAGCGCTTGCTAAGCACTAGAAAATTTAGTCCACCACGAAAATGTTGTTGGTGTGCTGCCTCCAGCTTGAATCCAATCTGGCTAACCTGTTTCACCAAGTTATCTAAGGAAATGAACTGCGCGTCAGGATTCATTGCAAGCTTCAGATTATATGCTTTATAGGCTTCAAAATCTGGATGAGTCAATAATTCTTTCCAAGCATCTCTGGCCAATGTTTCCAATGGCAAATTGATATTTGGAGTTGCTAGAACAAAAGTTCCATTAGGCTTTAATAAGTCAAAAATGTTTTTTAGAACAATATTTGGATCAGGCCAAGAGTAATAACTCTGGATCGAAACAGCCGAATCAAAACTTCCATTGTGATAATCTTCAATTTTACATTGACAGATCTTAAAATTAATTTTTCCAAGCTGATTTACTACCCAGCTTGCGACTTCCACCATTTCTGAAGAATAGTCTAGCCCTGTATAAGAGCTAATATTTTCATTATCAACTAGAAATGGGGCAATTTTGGCGCTTCCACAACCACAATCAATTACATTACCATTCAAATAATAACAAGCTTCTTTATATACATCTAATTGCATAGAAGGTGTTACCGAAGAAAATAAACGCGCATAGTTATTCCATTCAGTAACAGCATATGGAATACTTTGTAAATTACCATTCATTATATTCATACATTATTTCCCCAGTGTGATAATAAAATAGGTGTCATTTCAGACAAACGACATTCCAATAATGAGAATTTAAAATTCGTACCGTAGTTGTAACCAATATCATTTAATAAAATTTTCGCCCCAGCCGTTTTCTGGTATACACCGACATATCTATCTCTACTAATAAAAATTACAGAATCTATTTTATAAGCTGCTGCAATTTCATAATATGTATAAAAATAGTAAGGTAAAACTCCCCAACCCGCTCGGCTAATTGCAAATTTACTTAACTCTGCTACCTTTAAACCACTATTTCGCAATCTGTCTATTTCAGATTTAATAATTTTGTCTGCGGGTAAACCTAATGGGCCATCAAAGGCAATGCGCCCTGTACTAACAATTTGTCCTTTCTCATTTTGGCTATACAAAACGCAAGCATAGCCGTCATGCACATCATCACTAAACTCTGTTAAACCAGGATAAGCTCTAGCAAACTCCGCTTGGCGTAATTTCCATATTTCACGAAACTCCTCTTCAGTAGTGGCGACTCTTAAATATTTGGGCACTTGCGATAAAGTGACCGCCGGATACATCACTTGCATTTGGCTCTCCTTAACTTCATCAATGCTCCACAAGTACTTGGGAATGTTTACTGCATGCAGGACGAAGTATGCGGATTTTTAAGCAGGCTTTAAGTAGAGATAAGCACGATTTAAGCGAGTTAAGGGATAGAAACCGTCTCTATCGTTTGGTTTATTGCGTAATGAATTCGCTACTTTAGAATCACTGATACTCTAGGTTATGCAGGAATTTACAGTTATGGCGACTTTGAAAGCAGTATTGTGGGATGTAGACGGTACATTGGCGGATACCGAATTAGACGGGCATCGGGTGGCGTTTAATGAAGCGTTTGCAGAGGCAGATTTGCCGTGGAATTGGACGCCGGAGTTATACGGGCATTTGTTGCAAGTCACGGGGGGTAAAGAGCGGATTCGCTTTTTTATTGATCAGTATTTCCCATTGCTAGAACCGCCTGAAGGATTAGATGCCTTTGTTGCACATTTACATAAGCGTAAAACTCATTTTTATTTAAGCCTGTTAGGTTCTGGTGGCATTCCCTTACGCCCCGGTGTACAGCGTTTAATTCAAGCTATTCATGACAGGGGTTTAAAACAAGCAATTGTTACCACCACTACGCCGGATAATGTAACCGCTCTTATTCGTTCAACCTTAGGCGAAAGCGCTTTACAATGGTTCGACTGTATTGCAGCGGGTGATATTGTGCCGCATAAAAAACCTGCGCCAGATATTTATTTTTATGCCTTACAACAATTAAATTTAAAAGCTGAAGATTGTATTGCCATCGAAGATTCGGAAAATGGCTATCAATCCGCAATCACTGCGAATCTGCCTGTATTAATCACGGTAAATGAGTACACCCATACGCAAACCTTCCCTAACGCGGTGGCGGTATTAGACAACTTAGGTGAGCCAGATCAAGCTTTTAAAGCATTGCAGGGTAATACGGGGCAAGCGACTTATGTTACAGTAGAATTATTAAACGATATGGTATGAGGACTTAAGTCATGCAAGAGAAACTCCAACAATTACTAAAAAAACTTGATAGCGAACGTAGCGAATTCTTAGAAAAAGCCCAACAAGTGCAACACGAGTGGGCAGATGATTGGACACATGCGGAAAATAAATGGGAGTTTATTCAAGAGCGTCTGCGTGAAACCGGTACGAAATGGCAGTTAGAAGCCAAGGAAGAGTTGCACGAATTAGGCGAAGAAGTAGACGAATTGCAGCATAAACTAGAAGCCAAAGTACAAGATGTAAAGTTGGAAGTCGTGGAAGAAGTTCACGAATTAAGCGAGGAATTGTCTGAGCTGTATCAAAAATTACGCGGCTATTTTAACAAGTAATGCTACCGGATTTTAGCATGGGGCAGTGGTTCGCCACTGCCTTTGTTTTTATATGGGCGGGGTTTGTGCGCACGGGTTTAGGCTTCGGTGGCGCAGCCTTGGGTTTGCCGTTTATGCTGTTTATTAGCGACCAGCCTTTATTATGGTTGCCTGTGATTGGCACGCATTTATTATTCTTTTCGGGCTTAACCCTTAGCAAACGCTTACATAATGTGGATTGGGCGTATTTAAAACAATCAGCTTGGTATATCGTGCCACCCGCAATTATTGGCGTATTTGGTCTGATTAATTTACCCACCTTGTGGCTAAATATCTTCATTTATAGCGTCACTTTATTCTACGGCTTTATGTGGATGTTAAATCGTGCCATTGAAAGCCATCACCCGTGGGTCGATAAATTTTTATTGATTATTGGCGGGTATATTGCGGGCACATCATTAACAGGTGCACCTTTAATGGTGGCGGTTTATATGCGTAATGTGAATAAAGAAAAACTGCGTGATACATTATTCGTCTTATGGTTTATTTTAGTATCCATTAAAATGGCTACTTTTATTGCCTTATCTGTTAATTTACATTTGGCATTAGCCTTAGCACTATTACCGGTGGCAGCCATTGGGCATGTGTTGGGCTTGAAAACCCACGATTTGATTATGCAAAATGATAATCTTTTCAAACGCTGGATTGGCGCAGGCTTGGTGATTATTAGCATCCTAGGTCTATGGCAAATACAGTTTTAGTAAGCCTAATCTCTGTTTTAAACCGTCTTACTGCTTAAGACGGTTTAAAGCTGCTTAAGCATATATTTCGTATAAACCGAACAAAATTAAAGCCCACAATAATCCGCCAGCCACTAACCATGCAATATTAGCCGCCGTCAGTTGGCTATTGCTTAAGCCTTCACTATCGTCACAAGCCATATTTGCCGCTTTTTGAATGTTATACAGAGCTGTAAAACTGATGACCATTGTTATCAAACTAACCAAGTCAAACCAATAAGCGTCACTCCCGCCTGTTGCTGAAATACGATCTGCAATATTGCCCAAAATACTGCCTATAACATAGGCAGTGGCATTTTTACCAGCCGACCAAACATACTGAATAGATTTATCTTGAATAGTGCCCGCAATCCGATTTGCTAAACTATGCGTGAAAAAAATATTGAAAATACTACGGGCTACCGGCCAAATATCTTCACGCGTCACAGTCTTTTGAATAGCCCAATGCTTATAAAACCAATAGAGACCGTATAAACCTACTGTGCCAATCAGCATAATAAGAAATTTTTGTTTGCCGACCACATAAAATGCTACTGCATTTACATCTTGCGGCTCTTCCACTATCAACGGCGCTTTTGGCGGTTGATATACATCTTCATAACTCATGGCCGTACCTTTTTATTATGATAAATAGCGTTTTTCTAGAAAATTAAACGTAGCAAATAACCCCATCGCTTCACCGCCAATAGGTCGCCCCGCTCTTGAACGATTGTTCCAAGCCATTATATCAAAATGCGCCCAAGCTAAGTCAGTGGGTACGAATTCATTTAAGAATAAAGCAGCCGTAATTGCACCGCCGTATGAACCGCCACTATTGCTAACATCAGCTACTTCACTATTAAGCTGTTTAAAATAAGGCTTATGTAAAGGCAAATTCCAGATCAGTTCCTCGGCTTGGTTTGAAGCGGTTTGTAACTGCGTGGTTAGCTCGGCATTATTGGCAAAAAATACCGGGATTTCTGTGCCTAATGCAACGCGTGCAGCGCCTGTTAACGTTGCAAAGTCGATGATTAATTCTGGGTTTTTACTTACCGCTTCGGTTAATGCATCACATAAAACTAAACGCCCTTCGGCATCGGTATTATCCACTTCAATGGTTTTGCCGGAACGTGAGGTTAAAATATCACCCGGTCTAAACGCGTCGCTACCAATTGCATTTTCCACTGCGGGCATTAAGACGCGTAAATTCACAGGTAAACGCAATTGCATAATCAGCTTGGCTAAACCCAATACATGCGCTGCCCCACCCATATCTTTTTTCATAGTACGCATAAAGCTAGACGGCTTAATATCCAAGCCACCCGAATCAAAACAAACGCCTTTGCCGACTAAGGTGATCGCAGGGTGTTGTGCTTGTCCCCAACGTAACTCTAATAAACGCGGTGAATGTTTACTGGCGCGGCCTACTGCATGAATACAAGGATAATTTTCATAAATTAAATCCTCGCCGACAATTTGATAAAACTCTGCATTAAATTGTTGCGCGAGTTGCTGCGTATGCGCGGCTAAATGCTCGGGCATCATGGCATTGCCGGGCAAATTAATTAAATCGCGCACTAAACTAATTGCCTCCACAAACGCCTCGACTCGTTCGAGTTGTGCAGGTACATATAAACGCGCGCTTGGTTCGGCTTTTTTGCTTAAATAGGTATCGAATTGATATGCGCCTAACCCCCAGCCAATAGCCGCTAAGGTTTGTTGTTCATCTGACCAATCGCTTACCACATGATAATCGGCTTTAGGCAATTTACGTGACAAACCCGCCAATACCCATTGTTGGGCTTCTTCGCTATCTAAGCCAACCAAAACTTTTTGTAATTGACCGTTGTTATCTGGAATTAAACCAATTTGACCAGCTTTCGCTTTGAAATCATGCACATTTAACCAATTCAATTCTGCGCTGGATAATTGTGTTTGAAAGCTTGCCCACGTTTGGCTACTGAGTGGAAATAAAGGAATGGATGTGGAAGAGAGTTCTGTAACGAACATGCGCGCCTCATTATTGTAGTGGATAGACCCAGCCTACATCGTCTTGCTGACTGAGGTCTTGTAAACAGTGCGTTAAACCTTGCCCATTGGGTAATGACAATGTAGGGGCAATATCCAATAGCGGTAACAAAACAAAAGCACGTTGACAAATACCCGGATGTGGAATCTGTAAATCCGGCGTATGCAATTGTGTATCACCGTATAACAGCAAATCTAAATCTAGGGTTCGTGCGCCCCAACGGATTTGCTGATGGCGGTCGCGCCCGTGCTGCCGTTCAATTTTGAATAAAACTTGTAATAAATCGGGCGCAGAAAGCGAGGTATTAAGCGCAATCACCGCGTTCACATAATCTGGTTGATCCTGCGGTCCCATCGGTTGACTGGTGTAGAAACGGGAAACTGCGTGTAAGTTCACAGCAGGTTCGTCTGCCAATTGCTGGATAGCAGAGCGAACTTGCTGTAAAGGATTATTTAAATTACTACCCAATCCAATATAGGCTAAGTTGCTATTCATTCGCCTACTGAACTCGCGGAATTGGTGGGTTTTTTGCGGCGTTTTTTGCGGCGTAAGCTACTGGTTTTCTTTCCGTTATTTTTACATAAGGCTTGACGTTCCTCGGGAGCAGCTTGTTGGAATTTAGTCCACCACTCACAATCGTCTTGTACCGCTTCACCTGCTTGTGCACGCAAACATAAAAAATCGAAAGCTGCACGAAACCGGGGATTACCTAACAGCGCCGTGGCGCGCCGTAAATCACGCTGGCGAAACCGGCTTTGCAGTCCCCAAATCTCACGCGTAATATTGCTATAACGCCGAGGCACAGCCGTAAAATCCACTTGATCACGTAGCGCATCGCTGGCTGCTAAATTTAACGCTTGCATTTCCGGCATATTGCCATTGTCTTGCAATTGTTGCGCTGCTAATTGCACTTTATGCCACAGTAACACCGCATATAAAAACGCAGGCATGACCGATTTACCGTCTTGAATACGTTGATCGGTATTTTGCAGTGAAATTTCCAGCATTTTTGCGACAGTGCCTGTGCTATCGTCGCGCAAGCTTTCAGCGGTTAAAGGCAATAAATAATTAAGCAAGCCATATTGACGCAGTAATTGAAAGGTTTGCCAACCGTCACCGCTTAATAATAATTTTAAAATTTCATCAAACAAACGCGCAGAGGAAACGGCGGCTAATAACGGTGCTAAGGGTTTGAGTAGGCTTTCAGTATCCGGATGAATCGTAAACTTCAATTTAGCAGCAAAGCGCACCACCCGTAATAAACGCACGGGATCTTCACGAAAACGCACCACAGGCTCACCTAATAAGCGAATCACACCCGCGCGTAAATCTGCCAAGCCACCAACTAAATCTAATAATTCGCCATTGCTCGGATTATAAAATAAGGCATTAATGGTTAAATCACGCCGCCAGACATCTTCTTGCAAACTGCCATAAACGTTATCGTGAATAATACGCCCGTCATCGCTGACTTGCCCACCACCATCTGCTTCGTCATGCGGGGCGCGAAAAGTCGCAACTTCTAAATAATCTCGCCCATAATAAATATGCGCTAAACGAAAACGCCGCCCAATCAGACGACAAGAATTGAATAATTTACGAATTTCTTCCGGTCGTGCACTGGTGGCAATATCAAAATCTTTCGGTGTGCGCCCTAATAATAAATCACGTACACAGCCCCCCACTAAATAGGCTTCGTAACCTGCACGCTGTAAACGACGAATCACATCTTTCGCACGCCCACAAATTAAATCAGCTTGAATATGATGCTGCTCAGGTAAAATATGCAAAATAGGTTCTGCTCCCGTTTGTGGCTCCCCATTGCCCGCAAATTCCATTTTAATCACGTATCGCTAAGACTCTTTGCAAGAAATAGTGGCAATAATACCACTTGCTTTTTCTGATACCTACCCTAGTGCAACCTTTTTGCAACACTAAAATAGGGTTTTTGCCATTACAATGGCATCCTCACGCCCGTGTAACGCTTGGTAATAATTTTTACGTAAGCCGACTTCATTAAAACCTGCGTTTATATACAAGCGAATCGCCGAAAAATTAGACTGACGCACTTCTAAAAAACAAGTATCGGCTTTAACACCTTTGCCAATACGCTCCAACGTTTTTAAGAGCCGACTGCCTAAACGTTGCCCATGATAATCGGGATGCACACAAATATTCAGTAAGTGCATTTCATCCAAGGAAAACATCACCGCTGCATACGCAATAATGTTACGTTCGTTTTCATACACCCAACAGGAATAACCGTGTTTTAAACAATCTTCAAAAATGCCGTAACTCCACGGAAATTGATAAGCTTGCTGTTCAATACTTAACACAACAGATAAATCCGCCATCGTCATGGGGCGTAAACTCAGGATTTCTGCATCAACCAACATAATGGTTTAATAACTCTTGGGTTTTGAGTAAGTCTTGCCAAGCTTTACGTTTATCCGCAGGCTGACGCAATAAATACGCGGGATGATAGGTCACATAAACCGGAATTTGCGTGCTGGGCATGTAGTGCAGTTGATTGCGTAAACGCCCTAAGGGCAAATCAGTTTGTAGTAAATTTTGGGCAGCAATACGCCCGACCACCAAAATTAATTTGGGTTGTACGAGCGCAATTTGCTGTTCTAAATAAGCACGACACTGCGCGGCTTCATCAGGTTTAGGGTCACGGTTATTCGGCGGACGACATTTCAGAATATTGGCAATATAAATATTGTCTCGCTGTAAGCCAATGCTCAGCAGCATATTGTTTAATAACTGCCCTGCTTTACCCACAAATGGCTCACCCTTACGGTCTTCATCCGCACCCGGTGCTTCGCCAATTACCAATAAATCGGCTGTTTGATTGCCTACGCCAAAGACGGTTTGGGTACGCGTTTTACTTAAAGTACAACATTCACAGGCTTTAACCGCTGCTTGTAAGGCTTGCCAATCCAAATCGTGAACTAACTTTGGCGCATTTACATTGACTGGCGCTGAGGTCACGGCAATCGGTTTAACCACAGATTTTGGCAACTCAGTGGCTGTCAATACAGATATAGCGTCTTTTAGGGAAGCTTCAGCATGGGTATTCATAGAACTCGCCAACGTCATGACCGGCTCAGTTTGTGTCGACACAGGGCATACCACAGACTGCTGTTTGGGCAACCAAACCGGTACACCCATTGCTTGCATATAACGTTGGCGTAATTCTAAATTCACGCGGGTTTAAACCCCTTGATGATGTTGTGGGTGTTCACGTTGGTTTTGGCTAACTAAACGATTCCACGCATCTACATAAGCTTTGGCAGAAGCAATCACAATATCAGTATCCGCCCCGTGTCCGTGAATAATACGACCTGCTTTTTCTAGGCGTACCGTCACTTCACCCTGCGCATCTGTACCGCTGGTAATATTATTGACTGAATACAAAGTCAAATTCGCCGATTCACCGACAATCGCCTCAATACACTTGAATACCGCATCAACAGGACCACCACCGATTGCCGTTGCGGTTTTCTCTTCACCTTTAGCTTTTAAGGTGACTGAGGCATTCGGTGCCTCACCTGTTTCAGAACACACCCATGAAGAGACTAATTCATAGACTTCCGCAATATGACTAGCGCGGGTATCCATCATCAGAATCATTAAATCTTCATCGAAAATATCGTGCTTACGATCCGCTAAATCCTTAAAACGGGCAAAAGCTTCATTCAGTTCTTCTTCTGAATTCAAGCTAATATTTAAGTCTTGTAAACGGGTTTTCAAGGCATTACGCCCAGAATGCTTACCTAATACGATCTTATTGTCAGTCCAGCCCACATCTTGCGCACGCATGATTTCATAGGTTTCACGGTGTTTTAAAACACCATCTTGATGAATGCCAGATTCGTGCGCAAACGCATTCGCACCGACAATGGCTTTATTCGGTTGTACAGGAAAACCCGTAACGCTGGAGACTAAACGAGATGTCGGCACAATATGCGTGGCATCAATGCGCGTTTCCACTGGGAACACATCCGCCCGAGTTCGTACTGCCATCACGATTTCTTCTAAAGACGCATTACCTGCCCGTTCGCCTAAGCCATTAATTGTACATTCGACCTGACGCGCACCTTGCATAACCGCTGCTAACGAGTTGCCAACGGCTAAGCCTAGGTCATTATGGCAATGCACCGAAAATACGGCTTTATCTGCATTTGGAATAGTTTGGATTAAACGCCCCACGATATCGCCGAACACATGCGGTATTTGATAGCCAACAGTATCGGGAATATTAATCGTTTTTGCGCCCGCATCAATCGCCGCTTCAATAATTCGACATAAAAAATCAAACTCAGAGCGCCCTGCATCTTCACAAGAAAATTCAACGTCATCAATCAGATTACGCGCCCGTTTGACCGCATAAACCGCTTGAGCGACAACTTCATCCGGCGTCATACGCAACTTGTTTTGCATATGAATCGGTGAAGTAGCAATAAAGGTATGAATACGCCCCGCATTGGCTAATTTAACGGCCTCACCTGCACGGTCAATGTCTTTATCTAAGGCGCGAGCTAAACCACAAATTGTGCTGTCTTTGACAATTTGTGCAATGGCTTTAACTGATTCAAAGTCACCGGGGCTGGCAATGGGAAAACCAGCTTCAATCACATCGACTTGCATTTTTTCCAGCATTAACGCAATGCGGATTTTTTCTTCTTGCGTCATAGACGCGCCGGGGCTTTGCTCACCATCGCGTAAGGTCGTATCGAAAATAATTAAGCGCTGTTTTGACATGAGTTGTGCTCCAAACCACTGCTTGTGGTTAGCCAACTCACAAACAGTCTATCAATCTTAAAAGGGGAGTAATCATAACGCGAGAGACCCCGCCGGGTGCAAGAAATTATACCGCCCACAAGGGCAGTCGAAACAGGTAATATAAACGGTAGCGAGGACAAGTTCTGACAATCATGTCCGAAACGCTACCGTATCTTTAGGCTAATTTCAAGCCTCTAACCCTTTACGCCGACGCTGGGCACGACGATAACGACGCCATAACCATAACGCTGGACCTGATAAGGTATAGAGACTAAACGCGACGAATAAGACTTTAGGTGGGTCTAAAATAACCAGTGCTAATACCAACACGACTACCAAAATTGCTACAAACGGCACACGATTGCGTGGATTAAAATCTTTGAAACTGTAGTAGCTAATATTGCTTACCATGAGTAAGCCAACGCTTAAAGTCAAAAACAGCGCTGGAAATTGCATTTGTTGCCCTGTTAAACCCATATCCTGACACGCCCAAACCATACTGATCATCATCGCTGCCGCAGCCGGACTAGGTAAACCGACAAAGAAACGCTTATCAACCTTGCCAATTTGGGTATTAAACCGCGCTAAACGTAAGGCCGCACAGGCCATATAAATAAAGGCGGCTAACCAACCCATTTTGCCCCACGTTACGCCATGTGACTGTAACGAACTGAGAGACCATTGATACATAATCAGCGAGGGCGCAACGCCAAATGACACCAAATCAGAAAGGCTATCATATTCAGCACCAAATGCGGTTTGTGTATTGGTTAAACGCGCTACCCGTCCGTCTAAACTATCTAAAACCATCGCAATAACTACCGCAATCGCTGCTACTTCAAACTTGTTTTGCATGGCAGCCACCACGGCATAAAAACCACAAAACATTGCACCCGTAGTAAACAGATTAGGCAGTAGATAAATACCGCGTGACATAGGTTTTGCAGGCGCAACGGGTGTCTCCGTTTGAGTGTCCGTTGCATCAGGCATTTGCTGTTCCATTAATGCATCCTTCTTTTTTATGTGTGTCGCAAATTTATGCCTGCACTATGCAGCGCTTTAATCGAACTGGCAAGTTACCAATACCTAATTATGGTTTCGTCGATTAATTTCCGACTAATTGTGGATAAACACTTGCGTGGATTGTTAAAAACCCTTAATACTCACGATTGCACTTTCTTGACAATTATCATAATCTCAGAGCACTTATGAAAAACATACCTGTGCATACGCCTCGTAAATCAGCGGTTGCTTGTAATAATTGCAGCCTCAGTGAGCTTTGTTTGCCGCGTGGTTTAACACGTGATGAATTAGAGTTGCTAGAGAAAACCATTGATAAAACAACAAAAATCAAAAAACGCGATTACCTATTTCACAGAGATGATACACAAAGTTCGATTTATGCCGTTAAATCGGGCGCGATTAAAACCTCGCTCTCTACACCCGATGGCGAAGAGCAAATTCTTGGATTTTATCTACCCGGTGATTTACTGGGGTTTGATGCATTCGCCCATAATCGCCATACCTGTGATGCGCAAGCGTTGGATGATTCTTTAGTCTGCGAACTCAATATGGAACATTTCCAAGAGTTATGCGGCAAAATTGCCAGTATGCGCGGACAAATGCTACGCCAAGTCGGCTTAGAAATTGAGCGCGAACATATGCTATTGCTGACTTTGGGGCAAATGCGCACAGAAGAACGACTAGCTACCTTCTTATCCGGTTTATCAGAACGTAATCGGGAACGGGGTTTCTCAAGTAGTGAATTCTACTTACCGATGGCACGCCACGATTTGGCCAATTATTTAGGCATGGCGGTTGAAACCTTAAGCCGTATGTTTTCACGCTTACAAGAAGAAAAAATCATTACCGTACAACATCGTTTGATTAAAATTCAGGATATGCAGCGCTTAAAACAATTGGCGCATCATACTTGCCGCCCGAATGAAATACCGTGTACACAACAAACGGCGCACAGTTAACGCGCCGTTACCATTAAACGAATTAAATTACTTTTGAGAAGCGAGTTTGTGCATTAGCCGCCCGCAAACTAACGTCGAATACCATACAAATATTGCGAATCAAAAAACGCCCGCGTGGCGTTACGACCAATCCTTCTGCATCTAAACCTAATAACCCATCTTGCGCCATTGCCGCTAATTCATTCAATTCTTGAGCAAAATAATCAGCAAACTTTAAATTAAATTGCTTTTCAATATCTGCAAAACTGAGCTGAAAATGGCACGCTAATTGTTGAATGACTTCGCGGCGAATAACATCATCGTCGGTTAAGGTAATACCACGAATTACCGGAAATTGGTTTTTGTCTAATGCCGCGTAGTATTCATCTAAGGTTTTAGCATTTTGGCTATAACTTTCTGCCACACTGCTAATCGAACTCACGCCCATTGCAATTAGGTCACAATCCGCATGGGTGGTATAGCCTTGGAAATTCCGATGCAATGTCCCATTAGCTTGTGCTAATGCTAATTCATCATCCGGTTTTGCAAAGTGATCCATACCGATATAAACGTAACCTTGCGCGGTTAAATGCTCGACCGCCAATTGCATAATTTGCAACTTGGTATCCGCAGAAGGTAAGTCGTCTTCATTAATGCGGCGCTGTGGTTTAAACAAATGTGGCAAATGCGCATAGTTAAAGATAGATAAACGATCCGGCGATAATTCCAAAATGGTGTCTAAGGTTTCACGGAAACTCTCAACGGTTTGAAACGGCAAACCGTAGATCAAATCTACACTAATTGAATTTGCGCCATACTGCCGACAAGCTTCAATCACCGCCTGCGTTTGTTCAATCGGTTGTACTCGATTAACCGCTATCTGTACTCGCTCATTAACGTCTTGCACGCCCAAACTAAAGCGATTAAAGCCAATTTCACGTAAGACCTGAATAGTTTCTGTGGTCACGGAACGCGGATCAATTTCAATCGAGTAATCGCCTTCGTCATTATCGTATAAACGGAAATGTTGCCGCGTCTTGGTCATTAACGCCCGCATTTCCTCATGATTTAAAAACGTGGGTGTGCCACCGCCCCAATGCAATTGTTCGACTTGACGATCTGGGTCATATAAAGCGGCTTGCATTTCAATTTCTTTAAATAAATACCGCAAATAACGCTCAGATAGACTACGATCTTTAGTAGCAATCTTATTGCAGGCGCAGTAGAAACAAATCGTGTCACAGAAAGGAATGTGAAAATATAACGATAAAGGCAAGGGAATCGGGTCTTCATTACTTAAATAAGCATGCGCCTTGTATTCGTCCTCAGTAAAGGTAGTAAAGGCAACGGCCGTTGGATACGAAGTATAACGGGGACCTGCTTTATCATAGCGGCGAATTAACTGCGCATCGAACAAAACACTACTCATTCAAACTTACCTCAACTGAAATCCGGTCAAGAATTGACAATAAATGCGGTAAATGCTGCTTAATTGCAAGCACCCCAACATAAACCTGTTATGAACTTGATATGCATCAAGAAACCTTTGTACTGCACATTGTGGTTATTTATAAAACTGGGTTTAATGGCACTCGGAGACTGTTGACGTTGATGTTTGTTACCTCCGCTAGTGAACAGTCCCCAACGCTCTACATACCCTAAAGCACTTGGCTCTTCTCATTTGAAGAGCCATATTTTTTACAGGCTTTCTAAACTAGAAAATAAACAATTTTTATTAAACAACCTAGACATTTCGGCTTGTTTTGCATAAATTATAAACAAAATAAAAACTACACTTAATAAACTCTATAATCATCATAAATTACGTTAAGGATTTTCAACTATGCAAAACCTAATAGTCTTACTTCCAACTTTGTTATTTGCCAGCTTTGCAGCCGTGTTAGTCTGGTTTTGTACCAAACGAAGTAAAGCAAATGGTGGTTTGTGCCAATCCTTAAAGCAAGCGAATAACTACCCACAAGATTAAATGTTACCACAGGGTGTGCCCTAGTTTGTATAATGCCACTTTAGTTAATGAATCCTTTTGAGCCTTATGCAAACCAGACAATTTCCAGCCGAATGGCATGCGCAGTGGGGCGTATTACTCGCTTGGCCACACCCAGATACCGATTGGGCTGATAATTTAAGTGACGCAGAACGTTGTTATAGCGAAATTATCAGCGCCATTACACAATATGAACAGGTGTTACTGTTGTGCCATGACGCTCAACATCAAGCGCATATTCAAGCAAAACTAGCCCAAACCGCTTGTCAACTGGCGCGCATTGTCTGGGTGCAACAACCCTATAACGATACATGGGCGCGTGATTTCGGCTTTATTACGGTGTTTGCCAATCAACACCCCTTGCTATTAGATTTTACCTTCAATGCTTGGGGCGGAAAATTTGATGCCACATTAGATAATGCGGTCAATCAACAGTTAATTAAACAACCTTTACTGACGCATAATTCGCTTGAAACACATACTTTGGTGTTAGAAGGTGGCAGTTTAGAAAGCGATGGACAAGGTACACTCTTAACCACTGAAATTTGTCTATTGAATCCAAATCGCAATCCAAGTTTGAACAAAGCCGACATTGAACAAGCCTTAAAAAGCAGTTTAGGGGTTGAGCGGGTATTGTGGCTATCTCAAGGTCACTTGGAAGGCGATGATACAGATGCACATATTGATACTCTTGCCCGCTTTGCTGACCCGCAAACCATTGTATATATGAGCTGTGATGATCCGCATGACAGTCATTTCGCTGCATTACAAGCGATGCAGCAAGAACTACAACAACTGCGCCAAGCCAATGGACAAGCCTACAATTTAATCCCGATTCCATTACCGCAAGCAATCTATCAAGACGGTCGGCGTTTACCAGCCAGTTATGTCAACTTTTTGATTATTAACCAAGCGGTATTATTACCCATTTATGACGATGCGCGCACAGATGCTATTGCAATTGCACAAATGCAACGCGCCTTCCCACAACACCTCATTATTCCCATTGATTGTCGTGCCTTAATTGCACAGAATGGCAGCTTGCATTGCATTACTATGCAAATTCCGCAAGAGGTAGCTGCTGACGCTCATTAATAACAAACACATAATATAAGTAGGAAAATAGATGCTAACTATAACGAATCGCACACGTTATCTGCTATTGACATTAATGTATCTTGGTATGATAGGTGTAGGGCTATTTTTACAATTCGTCATTGAACTAGAACCTTGCCCTTTGTGTATCTTACAACGCATGGCAATTATGGGTACTGGCTTAATTGCCTTAACCGCTCTCATTCAAAATCCACATAGCAACAAGGCTAATCGTATTTACACTGTTTTATTGGAATTAGGCACATTCACCAGTATTGGCATTGCCTTGCGCCATATTTGGATTCAACATTTACCCGCAGATGAGGCTGCCTCTTGTGGCCCGGGGCTGGAAGTCACGTTAGATAATATTATCGCCTATTTCCCACAAGGTTCAGTGACCGAAGCCCTGTTTAGAAGCAGTGCCGAATGCAGCGAAGTCTCTTGGCGTTTACTTGGCTTAAGCTTACCTGAATTAACCCTGCCGTTTTTTGTAGCATTGGCGGTCTATTATGCATGGCTTTTTTTTAATCAATTAAAGAATTAAATAACCTGAGTTCGATGTAAGCAAGTAGCAGCCTTTTGTGGAATACTTCATGGGATAACCACATCCTAAAATTACCCACGCAAGGCTGCTACCCTGATGTTAACACGACTGTTCTGCGAGATAGATGATTTTTGCCAAGGCTTTTTACCGCATTGGAAAGCGAGTGTATTAGAACCCCCGACCACCCGCCCAAAGCGGAATCGTCCGTGTGGTTTAAGTCTGAGTGAAGTGATGACGATTTGGGTACATTACCATCAATCAGGCTATCACACCTTCAAGTGGTATTACCTCAAACATGTTCAAGTCTATTTGAAGTCGGCTTTTCCTCAGTTGCCCAGTTATCAACGGTTTATTGAGCGCGTTCCCGATGTATTAGTGCCGCTGACGCGGTTCATGCAATCCCGCTGTGAAGCCAGTCGCGGAATTGCCTTCATTGACTCCACCCCCTTACGCGTCTGTGACAATATTCGGATTCCCCGTCATAAGACCTTTGCCAATACCGCAGGACGAGGGAAGTCATCCACCGGCTGGTTCTATGGCTTCAAGCTGCATCTCGTGGTGAATGATCAAGGTGGTATCGTGTCCTTTGCCTTAAGTGCGGGTAATGTCGATGATCGCCAACCCGTTCCCACCCTGATGAAATCCGTGGTTGGCAAAGTCTTTGGGGATGCAGGCTATCTCTCTCAGGCATTGGCTCAACAACTCGCTCAGCAAGGCATTGAATGGATTACCTCGTTACGGAAAAATATGAAACAGGTCGTGCGTTCTACTTTCGATCAATTGCTCTTGCGTAAGCGTTTTATCATCGAAACCATTAACGATCAGTTGAAAAATCAATCGCAAATTGAGCATTCTCGCCATCGTTCACTGCCTCATTATGTCGCTCATGTCATCGCCGGGCTTATTGCGTATTCCTATCAAGCGAAGAAACCCTCATTGAACTTAAATATCAATGCGTTAGCCATACTCTAATGCTATGCCTTACGTCGAACTCAGGTTAAATAGGCTTTTTTCAGAAATAATTTTACCTTTTTTAGATAGTCGGTAAAATCCCCCACCTCCAATACAGCTAAACATATGAAAGTAGCCGCTTGTCTGATCGGCAAGTGGCTATGTTTATAGCTATGGTATTCTTTTAAACAGGTTAAACATTGGTTAATTGGGTTTAAACCAAACTTAATGTCACCCTGTGGAGTGACGCAATGCCTACACATGAAGTGCTCTACTTTTATTGAAGCATGGAGTTAACTGGAACTTTTACGTGCAGTTAATGGTCAATATAGGTCGGCAGTATACTGTGCAAGCATTAGTGAAATTCTACATTAGGCGGAACGGGCATCCGCATCAATAGAAACGCAGAGTGGTATAAGGATAGGTATCACTTGGAGGCAGGCTATAAAGGATTTTCGCAATCGCTTGTCTTAATAAACAAACGGTTGGCGCTGGTAATCTGATGTATTACTACATCTTATCGCCATGCCAATAAATACTAAAAAGGTTGCATAAACTATGACAAATTCTTCTTCTCGTGCAGGTTTAGATTCTTCTTTATCAGAAACGGTAGAGCGCACACTTCAAGATTATCTGGATACCTTAGGTGATCATGAAGCGATGAATATTTATCGCTTAGTATTAGATGAAGTAGAACGCCCATTGTTAGAGCTCATGATGCGTTACACACACGGTAATCAGTCAAAAGCGGCACAATGTATGGGTATTAACCGCGCCACCTTGCGGACTAAGCTCAAGCGTCACAATTTACTTTAATCAGGGATGCTAATTTCAGCGGTCGTTATACCGTAACGACCGCAACCTCAACTTAAGCTTACTTTTTTCGGCTGGCTTTAAACTTTCTTAAAGCACTCCAATCACCTGCCTCTGCCAGCTTAGCCTGTTGTGGCCATGTTACAGCAACCGCGCGGTTATAGAGCATTGAATTATCGGCAAATAATTTATCAATCTGATTAATATCCATATTCGCTAGGTGTTTATAAGATGTCACCCCCGATTCTTTAAACAAATCAGCTAACTTAGGACCAATACCATGAATTTTTGTAAAGTCACTGGTAGTTGATGAATCCGTAATTGCGGTATCTAACGAAGCTTCTGGCGCTGATGCCTGCTCAGGCTTAGCCGCATCCGGTTCTTCATCTGCCAACGGTACAGGTTCTTCCACAGAATACAACGTGGCAGGATCGACGACTTCATCCGCATTGGCGGTGGATTGCACTATTTCCGCTGCACTCGGTTTAATCGTTAATTCAGCATCAGTCGTTTCCACTTGAATAGCTTGATCTTCAGCCTCAGCTTGCAACTCTTGCGCAACTACATCAGCCTGTGCCGCTGCCACCACTTCGGCAACCGTTAGACTTGGTACAGTTGAATCTTCCGTAATTTCTGGCATGGCGGCTTCTTCAACAACAGCTTCCGGCGCGGTTTCTGCTTCCGTTTCAAGTGCTGGTTCAACACTGTTTACAAGTTTGGCTGGGGCTACAGGTTCGATAACCTCTGTTACTGCTGGAGATTCGATTGCAGCCGTTGAACTCGCTTCAGGTGTAACCACCGTTTCAACGGGTTGGACTGGAACATCAGCAGGGATAATAGGGGAAGTAACATGTTCAGCAACGGGTAACGTTACCAACTCAGAGACCGCTCCCGATGATTCAGCAACGGTCTCTTCAGACTTTTTTCCAGTAGTCTCATCGGTAGAATTAACGGTTGGAATAGATTCAGCGCCTTGCAACTTTTGAATCCAACGTTGCAAACTGGCATTTTCTTTACGCGCAGTTTGCAACGCCTCTTCTAATTTTTTATTTTTATCCTTGCTACTGGGTACAAATAAAGCGGTATAAATCCATTCGATTAATAGCCCTAATAAAATTCCTAAGAATAAAATTCCTAGTGCCTGAAACATGATCGACTTCTCCTTCGGTTTTTTTAAATATAGACTGATTGCATGAATATTATGCTAGTCGTAAACACTTTACCAATAGCGTTAATGGTAGCATTAGGCAGATGAACCTTATCACAATCCCTACCATTCCAATGTAATAATTAGCTTAATAGTACCCTAAGCGCAATAACCATTCTTATGCAATCACCCGTGCATATTCTAATAAATATTAGTTTGTTGCTAATTTTATTAGGGTGTGAATCGCCTAATCTAGCAACGCTTGCACCTCCCGTTAGTATCGCTGCTCCGCCACCGGTTGTTGAGGATTTCGATACACCGTTACAGCAACTCATTGAGCGACATCAATTACAAGCGCTACCCACCTCTGCGCCTAATATTACGACAGCTCGGGCGCAATTGGGAATGCAGTTATTTTTCAGCAAGGCGTTGGGCACACAAACCAACGCCAGCTGTGCCACCTGTCACCACCCGCTAAGTGCAGGTAGCGACGATCTAAGCTTATCAATGGGCGTGGATGCCGCAAATCCCCAAACTTTATTATCCCCGCATTTTTTAACGTTTTTTACAACCGTAGTACCGCGTAATGCACCTACTACCTTTAATAGCCACTTATGGCAAACGCACTTACTGCAAAGCGGCTACATTGAACATAATTGTTTTAATAAGGCTCATACCTGTGAACCATTACTGGATGCGGTGGTTGAATTAAGCAGTTTAGAATTAAAAATTACCAATAAACTTGAACAGCAATTTTGGCGTAAATTATATGCGAAGGCATTTAATTTACCGGTTAGCACTAAACAAAAGCTCATTACTAAACAACATACTGCGCAAGCGCTTACTGCCTATTTGCAGTCACAAACTTTTGTAAATAATGCGTGGTTTGCTTATCTACAAGGTAATAAACAAGCTATCAATGAACCGGCTAAGCGTGGGGCTTTATTGTTTTATCGTAGCCGCTTAGAAGGCGGTTTTGATTGCGTCCAATGTCATAGCGGCGCACGCTTTACCGATGAGCAGTTTCATAACCTATTAATGCCGATTTTGTATCCGCAACCCAAACCCGATGCTGAACCTGTAATTGATTATGGACGTTGGTTTGTGACGCAAAAAACCTTAGACAAGTTTCGCTTTCGCACACCTAGCTTGCTAAACGTTGCAGAAACCGCCCCGTGGGGACATAACGGCGCGTATAGCTCATTAAGCGGTATTGTTCGGCATATGCTTGATCCGTATCAAAGTTTGCTGAACTACGACAGTAGCCAAATTCGCCAGCCACATGTGGTGGCTTTACCTTTAAAACCAACCATTCAAGAAATGTTAAGCATGAGCAATACTGATTTGCTCAAACAACCGTATACCGAAGCACAAGTGCAAGATTTGCTAGCGTTTTTAAATACATTAACCGACCCTTGTATTAAACAAGCCAGTTGTATGAAAGCGTGGCTACCGGCTAAGCCTTTCAGCCAAGCCGATACCGAAAACTTGCCCTTGTTATTTTGGGCATTCTGGCAGCATTAAACGCCGTATTGTTGACGATAAGCTTGAATACGCGTTAATAAATCAGCATCTGTGGTTGATTGTTGAATATGCGTTGAAATTTCCTGCAAGCTGACAATATTAATCACGGGTACACCATAGCGGCTTTGCACTTCTTGCACAGCGGATTGCTCGCCCGTACCACGTTCCTGACGATCTAAGGCAATGGCCACCCCAGCCAATTCCGCACCCTGATTCGCCACAATGCTCGCCGCTTCACGAATCGCCGTACCTGCGGTCATCACATCATCAATGACCAATACGCGTCCTGTTAACGCAGCCCCGACAATTGTGCCGCCTTCGCCATGATCTTTAGCTTCTTTACGGTTAAAGGCATACGGGTAATCGCGCCCGTATTGTTCGTATAACGCAATCGCAGTAGCCGCAGCTAACGGAATGCCTTTGTACGCAGGACCAAATAGCATATCGAACTGTACGCCAGATTCGACAATCGCTTGGGCATAAAATTTACCTAATTGGCTTAAGGCTGAACCCGTTTGAAATAAACCCGCGTTAAAGAAATACGGGCTGATACGCCCTGATTTCAGAGTAAATTCGCCAAATTTCAAGACCCCTTGGCTAATCGCAAAGTCTAAAAAAGCGTGTTGGTATGCTTGCACGTTAACCTCTTTTCCTTAAATCACTTCAATCTTTAAATCTGCTAAAGCTTGCCCTAAACGCAGCGGCACATCTGCGCCCAATGCGCTATTCCATTGTAAGTGCTTATGTTCAAACAATAAAATAACTGTCGACCCCATATTAAAGCGCCCCATTTCCTGCCCTTTTTCTAAGCTCACATTCGGAAAGGTTTCGCGTTTAATGTCGCCTTTAGGCGGCGGTGTCACCAAGCCACTCCAAACGGTTTCAATCGCTGCCACGTTGATCGCACCCACCAATACCATTGCCATCTTACCTAATGGGGTATTAAACAGCGCCACGACCCGCTCATTGCGTGCAAATAAATGGGGAATAGTCCGCACGGTATGCCCCGCCACGCTAAATAAGCGCCCCGGAATATACACTTGCTCGATTAAATCGCCATCCAGTGGCATATGAATACGGTGATAATCGCGGGGTGACAAGTAAATCGTCATAAATTCACCCTGCATAAACGGCGCAGCACGCTCGGCATCCCCGCCTAATAAATCAGTAGCGGAATAGGTATGCCCTTTTGCCTGAAAAATCTGCCCTTCCTTAATGTTGCCCATTTGACTAATTCGCCCGTCTACTGGGCTGGTAATCAAGGTTGCACCTTCTGCAATCGGTCTTAGTTCAGGTTTTAACGCACGTGTAAAAAAGTCATTAAAGGTTTTATAGCTATTAGGGTCAGGGTGTTGCGCTTCTGACAAATTCACCTTAAAAACTTTAGAAAATTGCCGAATCGCCGGTGGCACAAGCCGAGGGCATTCAATGCGGGTTAATTTAAACACTATGCGGGAAATTAGATGATGCGGCAGAATATACAGCGGCCAAGATTTTAGAATATCGCTCAGACTCATAGGAATGGACACTAACTGAAAACCCGCAATAATACGGGAATTCGCCTTAGCTGTATAATTTGCCTAAGCACCTGCTTATAAGCCGATATGCGGACATCATATCAGCCTATAACCGTTATGCTATGAAGCCATACAAGTTTACGGAGTACTGGGCATTGCCACAAAACCGGGTAAGCTTTCTACATTGGCTAACCAACGTCGAATATTTGGATAAGGCTCTAACGACACACCGCCTTCAGGCGCATGAGCAATATAACTATAACAAGCTACATCGGCTATGGTACGTTGCCCAGCGGCTAACCAATCACGATCTTTTAAATAATTATCTAACATTTCAAATAGTTGGGCAGCGGTTTGCTTACTGGCTTCGTAATCAAATGGCATCCCAAACACCGTAACTAAACGGGCGCTACAAGGGCCGCGAAACACTTCGCCAGATGCCATTGATAGAAAGCGCTGCACTAATGCCGCCCCCGTCGGATCAGTAGGCAACCACGTTTCATCACCGTATTTTTTCGCTAAATACACAAGAATCGCGGTCGAATCCCAAACAATTTCGCCGTTATCATCTAATACTGGTACATTACCAAACGGATTTAAGTCTCGATACCAAGCTAGATTTTGTTCACCTGCTAATAAATCAACTGGGTAAATTTCAACAGGTAGCCCCAATAAATCCAGCATTAAACGGGCACGATGTGCATGCCCTGATTTAGGAAAATCATATAGTTTTAAGGGCTGCTTAGGCGGTTGTGTTGTCATGAGCTTGCCTCTCTCCAGTTATACCGAACGTTCGGTACAATATTAATTAGCATAAAACTCTTAAAAATGCGATTTTTTAAGCAGAATTTAATAACTGTTGAGGTAAGCTATCTAACACATTTAAAAAGGCTTGATTGTTACCCAAGGTACGCGAGACAACTAATGCACCTTGAATGGCAATCACTAACTGCTCGGCACGTTGTTGCGCGACGGCTGGCGCTAGCCCAACCGTTTGGGCAAGGCTAGCAAAGCAGTGCAACATAGCTTGAGTGGACGCTTGTAACTGCGCTTGAAATAAGATTTCTGCCTGTCCCACACTGAATAAATTCAACAAGCAAGAACGGGTACCATCTGCGTAAAATTCCGCTAAACCTTGGGCACAGCGTTCTAGGCGTTGTGGCACGGCTAAATCGGTTTGGCTTAACGGCGCTAATACCAACTGTTGAAAGCCATCCAACACCCAGTTCAAGGCCGCTTGTGCCATATCGGCTTTGCCATTAGGAAAATAATGATACAAGCTCGAACGCCCCAAACCGCTGGCTTGCGATAACATGGATAAGCTTGCGCCTTCATAACCGTGTTGGCGAAAGGTCTGTACCAAAGCGGCTAACACCGTATCACTGGCGGGTGTCGCTGCCATGCCTTACCCGCCTAACTGTGTTAAGGCTAACCATTGCAAGGCAATAATCGCCAAAGCCGCTTTAATCTTACCCGCTTTCAACCATTGCAATGCTTGTTTAAACGGAATCACTTGAATACGAATATCTTCATGCTCATCGGCCAAGCCAAACACCCCGCTTTTAACTTGTGATAAGTCTAACGCTGCGTAATACAAACTAATGACTTCGGTTGATCCGCCTGCACTGGGATAGAAATCCATAATGTGTTTAACTGAATCGACGTGGCAACCAGCTTCTTCCTGTGCTTCACGCCGTGCCACCTCCTCCGTACTTTCACCGTCTTCGACAATTCCCGCCACAATTTCTAACATCCATGCTTGTTCTGGTTCACGTAAAGCTGAACCCGGGCGAAACTGCTCAACTAATAACACGGTATCCGCGTTTGGATCATGCAATAACACCGCAACCGCATTACCACGCTCGAATATTTCGCGTTTAAACGGGCTTGTCCAACCACCGTTAAACAGTTCATGGCGAAATGTCCAAGACTCTAGACGAAAAAATCCCTGATACAAGGTATGTTGTTGCATAATTTCAAATTGCATAAAGCCAACCTTTGCTAAGTTTAGATAAGTGTGAGCGATTGCCTTAGTGAATTGCAACGTCTTTACAAGCGTTCTGCAAAGCTTCTGCACATGCTTGCTCTAAGCTAGGCGTACTCACTAATAAGTAATAACAGGTAACTTTAATGCGTAAACAACGTTGGTATAAACGCTTAGCGCTCATCGCCTTGGTGTATGGCTTAGGCATTGCCGCCATTTGGTGGGACGGCGCCCAATCGACCTACCAACCTGCTGAATATGCCGTGGTTTTAGGCAATCAAGTGTATCGCAATGGGCAATTATCGAAACGTTTACAAGCGCGGGTAAATCGAGCCGCAGAATTATATCGGCAAGGTACGGTTAAACGCATTATTGTCAGCGGTGGCATTGGCAAAGAAGGTAAAGATGAAGCGCTAGCCATGCGGGACTTTTTGGTTCAACAAGGCATTCCTTTTAATGCCATTGTTACGGATTCTAAGGGTGCGAATACGCAACTCACGGCGCAAAATGCCTTACAATGGGCAAGCCCCGAACAGCCCATTATTGTAGTTTCACAGCTCTATCATTTATCACGTACCAAAATGGCATTTCAGCAAGCAGGCTTTCAACAAGTGGGCGCAGCGTATCCTGATTATTTTGAACGTCGTGATATTTACGCCTCAGTGCGAGAATTACCGGCTTGGCTTAGTTATGCATTAGGCAAGTCTTAAGGAACAAGCATGACACAAACTGACAGGCGCTTACATTATCTATTCATCAGCCTTGGCTTATTGCTAGTTGAATTTATGATTGCCACTCAATTCACGGAAATTGTCTGGATTCGTGCCTTTTTCGGTGATTTTCTGGTAGTCATTTTGCTGTATACAGGAGTTAAAAGTGTGGCTAACGTTGCGCCCCAACCCTTAGCACTGGGCATTTTTGGGTTTGCGTGTTTAGTGGAATTTGCCCAATATTTCAAAATCGCGGATATTCTACAACTGACCGGCTGGGCGCGAACCATTGTTGGCACAAGTTTTAGTGGATATGACATCCTAATGTATGGCTTAGGCTGTCTCTGTATTTATGCACTTGATGGTTATTTTGCCTTAACTCAGCACACTAAGCGGCGCATCCTGCAATTGAAGCACTAACGCAATGAAATATTTAGTTCAAACGTAAAACTCGTTAAACTTAGCCAAAACACTTATACCCACCCTTTCGCTATCTATCTACTGTAAAGTGCCGAATGAAAGAAAACAGTGTAACGCGCTGGTTTGGCGACGCGTTTAAACAATTACACCCCTCGTTGCAACACCTGCATCGAGAAGGCGGACGGCTACAAGGTATCGCTGAAATTAAGCTTGGCGAAAATCTGGTCGCACGTTGGCTAGGCAAACGCTTGGCCTATAAATTAGGTATTCCGGTACAAGCCAATACTTGCGACTTTGGGGTAGAAATCACCTATACCCCCGATTTATTATTGTGGGGTCGGCGCTTTGGCGAACAAAAAGTTATGTCGACTTTTAAACCCGTCGGGCATTACCCACACGGTTATTGGGTTGAGCGCACAGGTGCAATCAATCTGCAACTAGGTGTGAATATCATTGATGGCGGCTGGCATTGGCAACAGCAACGAATTCGCTTATTTGGCTTAACCCTACCCTTAGGCTTAATGCCCCGTACCACTGCGTATAAAACCTTCGCTAATAATAAATATGTTTTTAATGTGGTTATTACCCTACCGTTCTTCGGCAATCTATTAAGTTACAGCGGCGAATTAGACGCCCTACCCTTATAATTTATCGCTAATTAGGCATTTTACAATCTAATTATTCAAATGGTCGTTGGGGTTTTTAATTAAACCCCAGTTCAAATTGCCTTTGCTAAGCTACGCGCGCTTTTCATCTAATAATTTGATCATTCAATTAATATTTTAATAAAAGCTGAATTATTATTTAAATCGAAAACCTTTGACTACGCTTATAGTCTTACCTTAAACAAGCATAGTTTTTTAATCCGGTTAACAATTAATTAAAGGAATAAACCGATGCGTTCAACCGTTTGTTTAGGATTACCCCTAATCCTAAGCTTAGCTATATTTCCCAGCTCAAGTATGGCAGCAATTAAAGCCACATTAAAAATTACGGCTAATCAGGAAACCGTTATTCGTAAGATAATGAACTTACCGATTAATATTATTTATACATTAATCGTAAATGACAGTGATTTTAATGGCAAACTAAATGTAGGTGATGTTGCCATTGCTACCAATACTAAAAACAATACTGATACTAAACAACACACACTGACCGCTAAAGATATTTATATTATTAATAAAATATAAATACCTCTACTAGCTCCGATATTAATATTGGAGCTAGTCTAAAAAGTTAATCAAGCAGATAATTTTACCGTTTGATGATCCGAATGCCGTCTAAAATACCGCAGTATTTTTTTCAGGAGTTTTTCAAAATCATCTACATAAGTAAAAATTACGGGAATAACCAACAAACTTAATAAAGTTGAGGTTAATAAGCCACCAATTACTACAATTGCCATTGGCGAACGGAAGCTAGGTTCAGCGCCTAAACCTAAAGCCACCGGCAACATACCCGCACCCATTGCAATCGTTGTCATAATGATAGGTTGCGCCCGTTTACGACAGGCATCCAATACCGCATCGTATAACGGCATACCGTGTTCTTTGTAAGCCATGACCGCGTAATCCACTAACAGAATCGAGTTCTTCGCCGCAATCCCCATCAACATTAAAATACCGATAACGCTAGGCATGGAAAAACTATTATGCGTTATCAATAAGGCGACAAATGCCCCACCAAACGATAACGGTAATGCCGCTAAAATCGTTAGGGGTTGCAAGAAATCGTGGAATAACAACACTAATACGATGTAAATCAATAACACGCCGACTAGCATGGCGTTGCCAAAGCTTGAGAATAACTCCGCCATACGCTCAGCTTCACCGGATTTTGGTTGAGTAACGCCTGCGGGTAGATTTTGTAAGGAAGGCAATTTAGCCACTTCCGCTTGCACATCGCCAATAATCCGCGAGCCTAATTCGACCTCAAAGGTAATATTGCGTTTACGATCTAAACGGTCAATTTGTGCGGGACCACTGCCCATTTTAATACTGGCTACCGTGGCTAATGGCACTTCACCGCGAATACTTTTCACCCCCAAATTACGAATTAAATCAAGGTTGGTACGCCAAGCCGGATCAAGCTGTACCCGAATATTGACCTGACGTTCGTCTAAATTCAATTTGGGCAAACTGGTAGCAAAATCACCAGAGGTCGCTAAGCGCATAGCGTTGGATAATGCCCCCGCCGTAATGCCTAAATCCCCGGCTTTCACATAGTCTGGAATAATGTGTAATTCTGGGCGTTGTAAACTGGCAGAGGATTTAATGTTACCAATACCTTTTAAGGTACGTAAATCACGTTCAACGGCTTGGCTGGCTTCTTGCAGTAATACTGCATTTTCACCGGCTAAAGTTACTTGTAAAATCTCGCCCGAACCACCGACACCAACCGAAACACGCGCCCCCGGCAATACTTGTAGACGTTGGCGCATTTCCGCTTCAATCGCCGTTTGCTTACGCTTACGTTCATTGCGATGAATGAGTTTCACGGTTAAGGTGGCTTTACGTACATCAGCCGTGCCACTTTGCCCCATGGGTCCACCTGTACCGCCCCCCGTGCCTACATTAGAGAACACCTGAATGACGCCATCCACTTGGCTAATAATTTTGCGGGCTTGTTCCGCCGCACTATAGGTTTCTTCTAAGGTTGAACCGGGTTGCAGCTCAACTTTAACGCTGGTACGTCCGCTATCGGCCACAGGCACAAAACCTTTAGGCAACATAGGCACTAGCATGACCGAGCCAATAAAGAATGCTAGGGTTAAAACCATCGTAATGATGCGATGATGTAAACACCAGTTCACTAAGCGTAGATAAGCCGCTTTCACCGGACTATCACCGTGTTTTTCTTCAGCGTGTGGCTTTAAGAAATACGCAGCCATCATTGGTGTTAGCAAACGCGCCACCATTAAGGACGCAAACACCGAAACTGAAGCGGTAATACCAAATTGTTCAAAAAACTTACCCGGTACGCCCGGCATAAACGCGGTTGGTAGAAATACGGCAATCAAGGAAAATGTCGTGGCAATTACCGCTAAACCGATTTCATCCGCTGCTTCCATTGCCGCTTCATACGGGGTTTTACCCATTTGCAAATGCCGCACAATATTTTCAATTTCGACAATGGCATCGTCCACCAAAATCCCCACCACCAAGGCTAATGCCAACAGCGTTAAGGTATTTAAGCTATAACCCAAATATTGCATAACCAAAAAGGTGGGAATAATCGAAAGTGGCAAAGCGACCGCCGACACTAACGTTGCACGCCAATCACGCAAGAATAAATACACCACAATAATGGCTAAAAATGCGCCTTCATACAGTAACTCCATTGAACCTTTAAAATTATCCGTAATAGGTTCAACCGTATCTGCCGCTTCTGTTATCTTTAAATAAGGGTGTTGTGCTTGAAAGTTAGCTACGGTATGACGCACCTTATCAGCCACGGCGACCGCACTCGCCCCCTTACTACGCATAATTTCAAAGCCGACCACCTTTTTACCGTCTAATAACGCGTAATTAGTACGTTCGGCTACCGTATCTTTGACTTGCGCAATATCGCTTAAACGCACGGTACGCCCATCACCTAACGGAATGGTTAGGGCTTCAATATCTTGGGTATCTTGGGCAGCGGCTAAAGTACGAATCGACTGAATATTGCCACCAATATCCGAGCGCCCACCCGAGGAATCTTGCTGCACTAGCTTTAATTGATTGGAAATATCCGCCGCCGTTACACCCAAGGCTTGCATTTTAATGGGATCAAGATCGACATGTACTTCCCGCGTCACACCCCCAATACGTGAAACCTTGCCCACCCCTTTGACGGCTAGTAACGCTTTGGAGACATCATTATCAATCATCCACGACACTGCTTCTTCTGTCATGGAAGGCGCATCGACCGTAAAGGTTAATATTGCGCTACCCGCCGTGGTCACTTTAGAAACCGTTGGTGAGGTCATACTTGCAGGCAAATCTGCTTTAATACTATCAACCGCATTACGCACTTCATTTAAGGCAACATCCACATCCTTGTCGATATTAAATTCTACCCGCGTTGAAGCGCTACCATTCGTCAGCGTGGTACGAATATGTTCAATACCATCTAAAGTCGCCACCTGGTTTTCAATCTTACGCGCAACTTCTGTTTCCAACTGGCTGGGTGCTGCACCTTCTAATGAAGCATTGACCGTAATAGTGGGCAAATCAATATCGGGGAAATCTTGAATGCCTAACGCTTTAAAACTCTTAATCCCCAAAAATGTCAGTAATGCAAACAGCAAAATAGACGGAACAGGATGGCGAATTGACCATGCCGAAATATTCATGCTTATCCCTTGTTAGAATCCTTAGCAAGCCTTAGCTTTCGTTAATAGCATATTGTAGCAAGCTGGACAAACGCCTGTTGATAATCCGCAAAGACTCGGGCAATACCAAGTCTTTGCTAGATAACGATACACTAAGCAACGTTAGTTAAAGCCAAGCGCCGCACTTGTGCCTCAATTAAATCACCATACATCGTATTGTCGTCATTTTCGTAAACTAATGATGAGGCTAATTTAACCGCTAATACCGCGTATTTAATTTTCTCGGGTAAGCGATCAATACGCTCGGGGAAATCTGTCTGAATCAATTGCGCCATATTTTGCAAAATCGCATGTCGATACGCTGCTTCTTGGACTTTTTGCGGATTCGCTTGGAAGTAAGCAAACATCCGTGCGTAATGCTCATTAATTTGCCGACTAATCACATTGGTAAAATCAGTGTAAGGCACAACGCCGCCTGCTTCCCGATGGCGTTTGATAATTAGACGTGCTTCTTGTTCAGCTAAGCGATTGAGAATCTGCAACACGTCCGCAACATAAGCGGTTTTATGCGCTAAAAACTCGGCGTCGCTTAACATCAAATTGCCTAAAATTTCATAAGATGAAGAAATCACACCGCATTTATTGGCAGAAGCATCGCGCATAATCACTACACCTTGTTGCTGAAGCACTAAACGCGCATCCGGTGTAATAAAGGAGTTTGCGCCTTCAATAACCACTTTAGCACTGGGCTTGCCTTGCTTATCCGAAAAGTTCGCCACGTTATACGCAGCAATGGTTTCGGGACGACCACCTGCCGGAATAAATAAATCGGTTTGTACCGTAAACGGCAAGCTATCAAAGGTTTTGTAAAATTCGTCGGTAGAAATCCAGCTTTCTTGCAAGCCTTGTTCCGTCATGTGTACTTTGCGATACAGCTCCCGAATACCGTCTTTATGTTTTTGCAGGCGATAAATCATAAAGCCGCCCACATGTAGGGCATTTACGTCTAAGGCTTGTAAATCGTCTTTTAAGACAATTTTCGCTAAAGCGGCGTGTTCTACACCTGCGGGATCAAATACCGCCCCCGTGCCGTCAACAATCATCCGAATTTGTACGTTTGGGCAACGTTCTAACAAGAGCTTCATGCTATTACCCGCTACGTCCCCATTGGGTCCGCCGGTAATTTTCACGCTAAAGGCATCCGTGTGCATATTAATGCCCTGCGTTTCCTGCATCGTTACTTCCGCAAAACGCATCACACCGCGTGACGTCACACCATATTCCTTATGATTAATGCCCACCTGCTTACTGGACATAATGCCTGAACCCAATATATATCCGCGCTTAACAGCTTGTTGCGCAATGATTTCAATCATTACGTCATGCATATTTTCATCTGGGCCTAACTCAATCGGCTCTTGTTCGCCGTAATAATCGACGACTCGCGGGTCTTTAGCATTACCGTTAGTATCAGTCACAAATAAATCTAAAAACGCTTGGGTAAAGCCGTATTGCAGCTTATACAAATATTGCAACACGGTATTTTTCGGTGTGCCGGGGCGGGTATTTAAAATCGTGACCATTTTCGAGCCACCTTCATAAATATCCTTATTTTTCAAATGCTGGGTATGCGCTAACACATAATTTTCGCGGAATAACGTATTCGCACTATTTACAAAATCATCATGCCCTTGCGTCATTAAGGTACGCCAACCGCCACGTGCAATATCGGAAAAGCCAATGTGATAGCCTGAACCGCTACGTCCCGAGAAAAAAGTAATACGAAACGGGCGATCTTTTGGTAAATCAGCGGTAAAACTAACATCCAGTTCATCCAAGTAAACAGGATTTAAACGAAACGCGAGGGCGTGTTTTTCAGGTACAAAAAAGTTAGTTTTCAAGCAGTGGTTAATAAAACTCATGGCACAACGGAAGATCGTGCGGCGGGTTTCATCCAGTAAACGGCGTCCCGTATTAAAATTGTCAACTTCCTGCGTTAACTCGCTTAATTCACGAGTATAACGCTGGGTACGCTCGTCAGCGCTCAGTTCTGGGTCAAAGCGGGCATAAAATAGGTTGACAAAGCGTTGGCTAATATCGGGATGATGATGGAAAGCGCGCTGCACTTCGTCGGGATCGTAACGATCCGGCTGATTATGCGCCAAATTGGTATAGCAAAAGGTAATCAGCGCTTTAATCAGATTGGCATCCATCGCGCTCATTAGGCCTGTTTCAACCAAGGCGCGGAAACTTGCCGAAGAAGAGGACATTATCTGTGTGTTATACAGCTCGTTTTGCAATTCACGGTAGCGCGTATTGCCTTTTTCCAATAACACGCCATCGCGGGGATTCACATAAAACGTAGCCAAAAAGGTGGGAAATACGCCATTACTCATGGTAACGGTATAAGCACGTTTTACCCCAATATTTAAACGCTTAAATACTTCAAATACTTGCAATAAAAAATCATGTTGCGGCGGATTGCTAACGCCAAACATAATACGCGCGGTTTCCGTGCCTTCACGTTGACTTAACGCTTGCATATCTAAATAAATACCGCCGCTTTGTTGGGTCTGATGATATAAATACATTACCCGCGCCAAGCGTTCCGCATGGGATACCTGCACATATTGCGGATTATTCACCCATAACAAGCGTAATAATTTTTCAAATTCGACTTGCTGATAATCTAAGGGATAAGCTTGCGCGGCGGCAGCAGCTACTTGTTCCACAATATAGGCAGGTACAGGTGCAGCCTGTTGATCTGCCATTGCTGCCGCAATCTCAGCGTCGGATTTGAGATCATAATCAAAGCGCATTACCTCCAAAGCTTGCGCACGCTCTGGCAAGGGTTTTAAGGAAGTATTGATTTCAGAATAAGACAAATTATCGCGTGGCTTTAATACCTTTAAGGTGTTGTAAATGGAATTAGTCGCCGCTAATTGTGCCAACATTAAACGTTCGGGATTATCAATCAGCCGCATAAAAGGCAGACGTTCAATCCGATTAATACCTTCTACCAATACGGCTAAGGCATCGGTTTGATCACGGTTAAAACTAAAGAAATACGGGTGCATCGCGGTTTGCAACCAAGCCAGATTGCTGGGCTGACGCGCATCATTTTGTTGCACATTACGCTGCACTTGCTGCATAACGCTGGAAACGATATCAGTCATGATGTTTATCCTTTGGTGGGTAAGCATTTTAATTTTTAAGTCTCGTGCTACTAGCCTAGCCTAAGCCCGCTGTCTTACCAATTAAGCCAACATTACAGCGGATTATTCCGGGTTATTTGTTTAGGTATTCGCTGCCAACCTATGTTTACTTCTACACTTAACGCACTCACCAATAGGACTTGCTATGTCGCCAACAACACCAGCGGCTAATAACGCCTTTGCCCCGTTTCACCACCGCACTTATTTATTGCTGTGGAGTGCGACCCTGTTCTCGAGTATGGGAACGTGGATGCAGGATTTAGGTGCAGGTTGGTTAATGACCAAGCTCGAAACCAGCCCAGCGATTGTGGTATTAGTGCAAGCCTCGACCAGCTTACCAATTTTTTTATTCGCCTTATTTGCAGGCGCTATTGCCGACACGGTGGATCGGCGCAAATTGCTCTTAAGCGTCAATATTTTGCTAAGCCTAATAGCAACCGTGTTTGCAGTGTTGGTTTATTCTGAGCAAATGACGACCCATTTATTATTAGCGTTAACCTTTCTGATGGGGACAGGAGCAGCCTTTAGCGCCCCCGCCTTTCAATCCATTGTGCCGAGTTTAGTACCACGCGAAGAATTGCCTGCGGCCATTGCCTTAAACGCTATCGCCATGAATATCAGCCGGGCATTAGGACCTGCTTTAGCGGGTGTATTAATTAGCGCCGTCAGTTTAGCCGCACCCTTTGCGTTTAATGCGGTCAGTTATTGGGGCACGGTATTGGTATTAGCGCGTTGGCAGCCAGCTAAATCCAACGTGACGCATGCCTTACCTGCCGAGCCTGTGTTCAGCGCGATGTTAACGGGTTTACGTTATGTGTTTTATAGCCGCCCGCTCAAAAATACCTTATGGCGCACCTTAGCCTTTTTCATTTTTGCCTCCGCGTATTGGTCAATGACGCCTGTCATTGCTCGCCAATTGCTGAAAGGCGATCCGCACGTTTACGGCTTATTAATGGCAAGTGTGGGCGTGGGGGCTGTAGCAGCGGCGATGGTATTACCGCGTTTACGCCGCACCTTAGGGCGGGATTGGTTAGTAGCCCTTGGTACTATCGGCACAGCAGGCGCTTTGCTGATTTTTGCGTTTTTCCACCAAGCGCCTGCCGCTTATGCTGCATCAATGTTAGCCGGTGCATCGTGGATTAGTGTCTTGTCTAGCCTGAATACCTCTGCACAAACAGCCTTACCCGATTGGGTACGTGGACGCGGCTTAGCTATTTTCTTAACCGTGGCATTCGGCAGTATGGCAATCGGTAGCGTCATATGGGGACGTTTAGCGCATGATTTTGATATTCCCACTGCCCTAATCAGCGCCGCAATGGGTGCATTATCGTTCATTCCACTGACTTGGCATATTAAGCTGGGCAAGAATGAAAATTTGGATTTAACACCCTCTTTGCATTGGCCAAATCCGGTTATTCGTTTAGAAGATTCTATGGATCGCGGCCCCGTGTTGATTAGCATTGAATATAATATTGATCCTAACCAAGCGCCTGCTTTTATTGATGCCATTGAACGTTTGGCTTGCCAGCGGCGGCGCGACGGTGCGATTGAATGGGGCGTATTTCAAGACAGCGAACAACCCGAACTCTGGATTGAATCATTTACTGCCAGCAGTTGGGTTGAACATTTACGCCAACATCGACGCATTACTAAACAAGATGAACAATTACAAGCCTTGGTAAATAGCTTCCATCGCGGTACACAACCCCCAAAAGTGCGGCATTTGCTTGCACCTAGCGCCCAATTATATCGACAAGCTGAACTTGTTGATCCGCTTAACTCCGCCAATACAAAGGAAATTGTATGAGCCAATCTGCTGTAAAACATTATGAAGGTGAACAATTAGATGTCACTTGGGATAGCCGCTTGTGTATTCATGTTGGCAATTGCGTAAAAGCCAAAGGCGATGTGTTCAAAAATGGACGCCACCCGTGGTGTGACCCCGATATTGCGCCAGCAGCTCAAGTCAAAGCGATTGTGGAAAGCTGCCCTAGCGGAGCACTGAGTTACCAAGCCAAAGACGGCTCAAGTGAAACTGCTGCCAGCAATAGCGTGCAAGTAATCGCAAATGGCCCTTTAGACGCACACGGTGATTTATGTATTGCCCAACAGACAGTCAACAGCGATGGCATTAAACATCGGGCAAGTTTGTGTCGTTGTGGCGCTTCCCAAAATAAACCATTTTGTGACGGCTCACATAAACAACAAGCCTTTACCGACGCGGGACAGGTACAAAGCAATCATCACGTCTTTGATAATTTAAACGGTAATTTAAGCATTAATCCCGCACCAGATGGACCATTAATTATTCAAGGAAAATTTTGTATTAAAGACAGTGCAGGAACAGTGCAATGGCAAGGCGAGCAAGTGGCTTTATGCCGTTGTGGTGCTTCGCACAATAAACCGTTTTGCGATGGCAGTCATGGCGTAGTGGGGTTTAAAGCTGATTAAAGCTGTCTTATAAAAAACCAAGCCCCGTCCAAATACGGGGCTGGTAGCTAAACGCTTGCTAATAGCGATAATTAACGATATTGGCGCAAATATTTGACTTCAAAGGCGCGCTTTAACCAGTGGAAGGCGCGACACGCAGGCAATACCAGCGAGCGTTTTTCATTACGCGCCACCAACATACCTTTATTCACCGAATCAACAATACACATTAATTCGACTTTAAACGTGTTCGTTGCGGGTTTCATATTTAACTCAGCTAACACGTTTTTAGCAGCCGCTTCAGCTTGTAAATCTGCCATATGTGCTTGTTTAGGCATCCAATCAGGACCCGGGAAACTGCCTGAGTCACCGACTACATAAACCTTATCAAAGCCATCTACTTGGCAATATTGATTGGCCTTGAGCAAACCACCACTAGAGCGAGGCAAGCTTGTATTGTCAAACCATGCATTGCCTGTCATGCCCGGCATAAATAAGATTAAATCCGCTGCAAATTCGCCGCCCTCGGTCATGACTTTGGCATCGGTAAACCCTTTCATCTTATAACCTAGGTGGGTTTCAATACCGCGCTTTTTCATCTCAGTTAACAAGCCTTGCACAGCTTTCGGGCCTAAGCGATTGCCCGGTTGCTCAGCCGGACTAAAAAATACCATTTTAAATTTATCGCGCCGCCCTTGTTGACGTAATAAGGTATCTGTGCCAAATAAAAATTCAAACATGGGTCCACCGCGCATCGCGCTAGGCTCGTTCGGATTGCCCGCAAAGCCCACCGCAATCGTACCCCCCTGCATCGCTTCTAAACGATCTCGAATTTTTTCAGCAGCACTAATGCCTTCACAAGGGGTAATCGCGTGTTCAATACCCGGTAATTTCTTAATAAAGCGCCCACCCGAGGCAATGATTAATGCATCATTCGCCACTTCGCCATTATCCGTTTCGACAATGCGCCCACCGTCGCGTAAACCTGTCACATTGGCTTGATGAAATTTGACATTATTACGAATAAAAAAATTGTTGAGCGGCACGATTAGATCTTCACGCGTGCGTTGGCGGCTGGGAATCCAAATAATACCCGGCAAATAATGAAACTCAGCGCGTGGGGCAATCACGGTAATTTCAAGATTTTCATCTAATTTACGCAAGGTACGAACGGCAGTTAATGCGCCAAAGCCAGCGCCAATAATACTTACTTTTTGCATACGGTTTACATCCTAAAGCCAGTCAGGGGATTATTCCGAGTGTTTTACTCGGAATAAATGATAATTAGCAAATCAGCGAAAATTCCGTGCTTAAACACGTTTCCATGTTGTGCCGCCTGCTGCATCTTCCAATAACACCCCTTGTTGTTTCAGACTGTCGCGGATTCGATCTGATTCCGCCCAATTTTTAGCTTGTCTGGCAGCTAAACGCTGTTGAATTAGGTTTTCTATTGCCACAGCGCTTAGTTCATTATCGGAGCTGGCAGCTTGAAACCAGCTTTCCGCCTCGTCTTGTAGTAAGCCCAAAATACTGCCTAATAATTGCAATAATGCCCCTAAAGACGCTGCTGCCTCATCGCTTTGTTCTTTACGTACCCGGTTAATATCGCTGGCTAACTCAAACAATACCGCCAACGCTTCAGCCGTATTAAAGTCATCATCCATTGCCTCACGGAAACGCCGTTCATACGCCGTTTGTTGCGCTGCACCTGCTTCCGGTAAGCCGCGTAAGGCGGTATATAAACGATTTAACGAAGCGCGTGCATGATCTAATTGTTCAGTACTGTAATTTAATTGACTACGGTAATGGCTGCTTAAAATAAAGAAACGAATTTCGGCTGCTTTATATTGCTGCAAGACTTCGCGAATAGTGAAGAAATTGCCGAGTGATTTAGACATTTTTTCATCATTAACGCGAATAAAACCATTATGCATCCAGTAATTCACATGTTGATGCCCAACACAGCCTTCGCTTTGCGCAATTTCATTTTCATGATGCGGGAATTGCAAATCTGCGCCACCACCGTGAATATCAAAATGATCACCGAGAATTTTTTGCGACATAGCCGAGCATTCAATATGCCAACCCGGACGCCCAGCACCCACTGTTGCCTGCCATGCCGGTTCGCCCGGTTTGGCGGATTTCCATAACACGAAATCAAGGGGGTCGTCTTTATCTTCATCGACGGCAATGCGTTCACCGGCGCGTAAATCGTCTAATTTGCGCCCTGATAACTTGCCATAGCCCTCGAATTTGGAAACATCATAATACACATCGCCATTTTTGCCTTGATACGCCAACCCCTTATCCAGCAATGTTTGAATCATTGCCAACATTTCCGGCACATTTTCAGTAGCGCGGGGTTCTGCATCCGGACGTAATACATTTAAGGCTTCTTCATCTTCATGCATGGCGTCAATAAAGCGCTGGGTTAATACCTCAATCGGTTCATTATTTTCGGCGGCGCGCTTAATGATTTTGTCGTCAATATCGGTAATATTGCGCACATATTCGACGGCATAACCGCTGGCTTTCAAATAACGATATACGGTATCAAATACCACCATGACGCGGGCATGCCCCAAATGACAATAGTCATACACCGTCATGCCACATACATACATCCGCACTTGATGGGGATGAATGGGTTTAAACGTTTCTTTTTGACGGGTAAGACTGTTGTAAATCTGTAACATGAGCTTGCTTAATAGTATTTGAAATTAAGAAAGCATGGATGGTAGCCCAAAGCTAAGCGGGCTACCAGTTTAAACAAGACTTAGGAGGAGATTCCGAGACTTTGTAAGTGGCGCGGGCTATTTTCCCAGTTTTCTTCAACACGGACCCACAGCTTGAGCATCACTTTGGTTTCTAAGAAATTTTCCAAAGCAATGCGCGCTGAACTGCCAATCCGCTTTAAGGTTTCGCCCTGTTTGCCAATAATAATGCCTTTCTGGCTGTCACGACTTACCCAAATGACCGCTTGAATTTCGGTTAAAGTTGGCGATTTTTCAACAAATGACTCAACTTCCACGGCGGTTGAATACGGCAATTCTTGATGCAGATAGATCATTAATTGTTCACGAATCAACTCACCACAAATAAAACGAGTAGACTGATCCGTTATTTCATCTTCTTCGTAAACCCAAGCTTGTTCTGGCATAGCGCGTTTTAACGCCTGCTTTAATTCCGCCAGATTAGTGCCTTTGGTGGCAGACAAGGGAAAAACTTCGGTAAACGGGTATTTGTTTAATACCATTGGCAACCAGTTCAGCAACCTATCTTTTTGCGCTAACTTATCGACCTTATTCGCTACCAAAAACACCGGACTTTTCACATGGCTAAGACGTTTTAAGACTAAATCGTCTTCATCCGTCCAACGCATGGCTTCCACCACCATAATCACTGCATCTACATCTTCTAATGCTGCCACGGCTTCCATATTGATGGTTTTATTCAATAGGCTTTTAGTGCTGTGATGCATACCCGGCGTATCAACAAAGATAATCTGATGTTGTTCTTCGCTTAAAATGCCACGAATATTATGCCGAGTGGTTTGCGGTTTATTGGCAATCGCCGATACCTTAAAGCCAATCAGCTCATTCATTAAAGTGGATTTACCAACATTAGGTCGCCCGACAATTGCGACATAACCACTGTGCTGTGTTGTCATGGGTTTGTTACCTGTTGTATGGCTAAGCTGGCAGCTTCTTGTTCCGCTTTACGCCGACTGCCCGCTGTGCCTTGTGTACGAATTTGCATACTGGGAATTACACACTCAGCCGTAAAGGTCTGTTTATGTGCTTCACCTTGCACATCTAACAAATTATAGACAGGTAATTCAAACCCGCGTGATTGTAGGAATTCTTGCAAGCGGCTTTTCGGGTCTTTGAGATCGTCTTCTGACGGCAGATTTTTTAAGCGCTCGCCATAAGCCGTTAACACGAATTCATAAGCAGGCTCTAAACCTTGCTCTAAATAAATGCAACCAATTAAGGCTTCAAACGCATCTGCCAAAATAGATTTACGCCGAAAGCCACCGCTTTTTAATTCGCCGGGACCCAAACGTAAAAAATCACCTAAGGCTAATTCTTGGGCAATATTAGCAAGCGCGTTCTCATTGACTAAAGAAGCACGCAAGCGGCTTAAATAGCCTTCACTAGCACGTGGAATCTTTTTATAAAGCTCCGTGGTGATAATTAGCCCAAGCACGCTATCACCAAGAAACTCCATTCGCTCATTGTGTTTACCGTCTGCACTACGGTGGGTAATGGCGCGAACAAAGGTATCCGTCGCCATTAAATCTTTACCCAATAATTTGTTTAACTTAGTCAAATAGCACTAGCCTTTCGTATTTCTGCTGAATATTGGAAGGTTGCTAAAAATTGTAAATTAGCCACCCACGGTTTTTTGACTTCATACTTTACACCTAACACTTTAGTCGACGAATTGGCCTTTGCCGCTTCATACGAAAAATCGGTTTTTTGTAAGGTATTAATTCCATTGACATTCAAGAAATCATCAACTTTGCTTAAGATTTCTTGCTTACTCATATTGACGCTTTCTGGGTTACGGGCAATCTCATTAATCAGGGATTGCACCGTATAAAACTCTAGGTACATTGGCAAAATTTTTACGCCCGTCAAAAACATAAAAATACCAATACCTGCTACGGCTACCCACGTAATAAAGGTAGCACCTCGTTGTGATCTCATCCAATTACTCCTTAATTTTTATGATTAGTTAGGACAGTAGCTGAGACTAGCGTCTATTCGATTGCTGTACCAATGCGGCTTGGTTTAAACCCATCGCCACCCCAGCTAAAGTGCATCCACACATAAGTCGCTTTACCTACAATATTTTCTTCGGGAACGAGCCCCCAAAAGCGACTATCGTTACTCATATCACGGTTATCACCCATCATAAAATAATGACCCGGTGGTACTGTCATTGAGCCAGTAGGGCTACGCATATTCGGTACGATTAGAATATCATGTTGCACACCCAACAAATCCTCCTTTAGACGGAAGGCAGGGTATGCGGTATTGTTTTGGTCTAAGGCTGCGTATTCACCAATCGGTGTACGACTTAAATCCACACCATTGATACGTAAGCCTTTATTATCCCATTCGACTTTATCACCCGGTACACCGACTAAACGTTTGATGTAATCCACTTTAGTATCTTTTGGGTAACGGAATACCACCACATCACCACGTTTCGGTTCACCTACCGGAACAATTTTGGTATGGGTCACGGGCAAACGCATGCCGTAAGAAAACTTATTCACCAAAATAAAATCGCCAATTTCTAAGGTTGGCAACATCGAACCAGAGGGAATACGGAAAGGCTCAGCGATAAAGGAGCGCAACACTAAAACAGCGGCTAAGACGGGAAAAATAGATTTGGCATATTCCACCACAATCGGTTCATGATCCACTGCCTTCGAACGATGCAATAACCAATAACCCAGCCAAATGAGTCCTGAAATAATGGTGGCAAACGATAACCAAAATTCTAAGTCGAAATCCATTAGCTTAATCCTATAGGTTTATATTTATGGTTTTACTTATCACTAACTTTTAACACGGCTAAAAACGCTTCTTGTGGAATTTCTACGCTACCCACTTGTTTCATACGTTTTTTACCTTCTTTTTGTTTCTCTAACAGCTTACGTTTACGTGATACGTCCCCGCCGTAACATTTGGCTAATACGTCTTTACGCATAGCTTTAACGGTACTACGCGCAATAATATTGCTACCAATCGCGGCTTGAATGGCCACTTCATACATTTGGCGTGGAATTAAGTCTTTCATCTTTTCGACTAATTGCCGTCCGCGTGATTGCGCAAAGTCACGGTGAATCATCAGCGCCAGCGCATCGACTTTCTCACCATTCACCAGAATATCCACACGCACCATTGGCGCAGCCTCAAAGCGATCCATTTGATAATCAAACGACGCATAACCCCGGCTTACCGATTTCAAACGGTCAAAGAAGTCCATGACCACTTCCGCCAAGGGCAATTCAAAAGTTAGTGATACTTGATTACCCATGTATTGCATATTCTTTTGTGTGCCACGTTTTTCGACACACAAGGTAATCACATTTCCCACGTAATCTTGGGGCACTAGAATATTGCCGACAATAATCGGTTCACGAATCTCTTTGATTTTATTCACAACTGGCATTTCCGCCGGGCTGTGAATAAACACTTTTTCACCGTCAGTTTGCTCTACTTCATAAATAACAGTGGGCGCAGTTGAAATCAAATCAAGGTTATATTCGCGTTCTAAGCGTTCTTGCACAATTTCCATATGCAACATGCCTAAGAAGCCGCAACGAAACCCAAAGCCTAGCGCTTGTGAAGTTTCTGGCTCATAAAATAGCGCGGAATCATTCAATTTGAGCTTCGATAACGCGTCGCGTAGATTTTCGTACTGATCCGACTCAATTGGGAATAAGCCTGCAAACACGCGGGGTTGGATTTCTTTAAAACCCACCAACGGCTGTTCAGCCGGATGTTGTGCATCGGTAATGGTATCGCCAACTTTGGCAGCGGTAATTTCCTTCACACCGGAAATCATAAAGCCCACTTCGCCCGCACGTAATACATCCAAGTCTTTGGTTTTAGGCGTATAGACCCCAACTCGCTCGACTTGATAATCGCGCCCAGTCGACATAAAACGAATCTTCATTTTCTTACGAATTTCGCCGTCGATTACCCGCACCAATACCACGACGCCTAAATAATTATCAAACCATGAGTCAATAATTAAGGCCTTTAACGGCGCATCCGGATCACCCACCGGCGCAGGAATACGCTCGACCAACTGTTCCAGCAAGTCTTGAATACCAATACCCGTTTTAGCACTCACATGCACCGCATCGGTGGCATCAATGCCAATAATATCTTCGATTTCTTGGCAAACACGGTCTGGATCAGCCGCTGGCAAGTCGATTTTATTTAAGACAGGTACAACTTCAAGATTGAGGTCAATGGCGGTATAACAGTTGGCAACGCTTTGTGCTTCAACCCCTTGCGACGCATCCACAACCAGCAATGCGCCATCACAAGCGGCTAAGGAACGCGAAACTTCATAGGAAAAGTCGACATGCCCCGGCGTATCAATAAAGTTTAAGTGATAGGTTTCGCCATTACGCGCTTTATAATCCAATGAGACGCTTTGCGCTTTAATGGTAATACCCCGCTCGCGCTCCAAATCCATTGAATCTAGGACTTGTGCTTCCATTTCGCGTTCGCTTAAACCACCGCAGTATTGTATAAAACGGTCGGATAAAGTGGATTTACCGTGGTCAATATGCGCAATAATCGAAAAATTGCGGATATTCTTATTCGCCTCACCCATGCTGTAATGCTTGCCTCAAACTCGCTTCGTTAAAGAAGTGCCAGAATAAAATCTGCTCACCGAATGCAACCACCGGAATATCTACATGAAAGCGTGCTTTTAAAGCGGCATCTTCATCAATATCCACTAGTTGCATTGTAAAATTCAGTTCGTCCTGATACTCGGACAAGAGCGCTACCATCTCGTCACACAAATGGCAGCCGTGGCGATGATACACGGTCAGGCAAAATTTTGCTTCATTCCCTTGCATGTCTTACCAATGTTTAAGCGGAAAACAACGCTTTTACGATATTTAGCGGCTAAATAAAACGTTAATCCACTAAAATTCCATGACTTTTATACCAATCTTTATCAATTTCCCACTGAATTTCCTTAACGTTCGGCTGGGATTTGACAATTTTCGCTGCTTTTTCCTGAACTTCGGATAATTGTTTTTGTGCTTGAATCACGCTGGGGCTATCTGGATTAGAGGTATCTAACTTTGGAAAAGCGTAGGTAAAAAAGTGCAATACTGATACTTGTGGCGAGCGCGGCGTACTCATCGTAGCGACACCATTTTCAAACTTCATCACATGAAAGTTATAAGGATAAGCTTGAATAGCAGGGTCGGCTCTCAACACACCATTTAAATGATTGGCAGTCGAATCTTGCTTCATAAACCACAGCCCCACTAAACCCAACGCGATCAATAACACCACTAACAACTGCTTTTGCATGGACATCCGGTCATACCTTCATTCAATCATATTAAATTAGCCACAGCTTATATAAGGCTTACAGCGAAAAGGCTAGGGGAAAAATCAATAATGCGCTTGCCCTGCTTTAAGTTGCGCCACACACCGGACAATTAGCATCTGCCCGTAAGCGCAGTTCACGCCATTGCATATATTTGGCATCTAATAGTAATAAACGCCCGTGCAAAGTAGGCAAATTTAATAAGACTTTTAAAGCTTCGGTGGCTTGCATACTACCGATAATCCCCGCAACCGGTGCTAATATGCCATTGGTAGAACAGGTATCTTCAACGCCACCCTCTTCATTGTATAAACAGCGATAACATGCCCCCGCTTGCCGAAAATCAAACGTGCTAATCTGCCCTTCCATACGAATCACTGCGCCGGATACTAACGGCTTTTTTGCAGTAAAGCAGGCTTGGTTAATGGTGAAACGCGTGGGGAAATTATCCGTACAATCTACCACTACATCATGCGCTGCCACCTGTGTTAAGAGCTGCTGCTCGTCTAAACGGGTTTGCAAGGCTTGTACTTGAATATGCGGATTAATGGCTAACATGCTTTGCTTAGCCGATTCGACTTTGGCTTGGCTTATGTTCGCTGTGCTATGAATCACCTGCCGTTGTAAATTGCTTAAATCGACTGTATCGGGGTCAACCACGGTAATATGTCCGATGCCAGCGGCAGCCAGATATAACAAAACGGGTGCACCTAATCCACCCGCCCCCAATACCAACACTCGTGCTTGATTTAGTATTGTTTGCCCTTGAATATCCACGTCTGGCAATAAAATCTGGCGGCTATAACGGAGTAATAATTCATCATTCATACAGGCGCTAATTCAGTCAAGGTTAGGCAAATGCTAAGTATAACCTATTTATTCTATTACCGATCCTTATCGGGGCTGCTAACCATGATAACAAAACAAGCCAAACACACATTAACACCCATTTTTTATATGCTTAGCTTAGGTTTGGCAATTAGCCCAAGCTGGGCGAAAACCAGCACGACTATGCAACCCATTGAACCGCCACAGGTGCAAGAATCGCCGCCACCTTGGGCAGCGCGTCCGGATGCGGTCGCACGACAAACCGAACCGCAAGCGAATAACCAAGGCAATTCCAGCATGGAAAAATGGTATCGCAATCGGCGAGCGCAAGCGGCTAAACCGAATACTGCTATTGAAGTGATTCAAGCTTCCGCACAACAGGGCGATGCAGATGCCCAATACGAACTGGGCAGTATTCACCAAAGCGGTGCAGGTGTGGCACGCAACGCGGCACAAGCAGAACAATGGTTAAATAAAGCGGCGAATCAAGGGCATGCCAAAGCACAATATGCCTTAGCCATGTTATATCGTGGAAGTGATTCACCTGAAGCCTTACAACGCTCAATCACATGGCAACAAAAAGCTGCACAAAGTGGCTATGCTGAAGCTCAATACGGTTTAGGCTTGTTGTATGCCAACGGGCAATATGTTGAACAAGACCCTGCCCAAGCGCAACGCTGGTTTCAAAAAGCGGCAAGCCAAGGACATGTATCGGCTAAATTAGCCCTGCTCTCGCAAGGAGTGGATGTTCCAGCCGTGGAAGCTGCGCCAGAACCGGTAAGCGTTGCGGCTAATCCGGCAGTCGAAACCTTTGCTCCTGTTGAACCTGCTGCGGTAGAAAATACCCCATCCCCCTTAGCCGAAGCCCTGAATACGCCTGCTACACCAACAGACAATCAAGCTAACACAGCTAATGGCAAAGTGGATTTAACGGGTATTGAACCCGATGTGGTGCGGCAATCAGCCGATGAAGGTGATAAACAAGCACAGTTATTGCTGGGCACATTATATGAAGACGGCTTAGGTGGCTTAAGCAAAGACGAAAGCCAAGCTGCGTATTGGTATGAAAAAGCTGCACAACAAGGCTTTGCCAAAGCGCAATATAACTTAGGTTTGTTATATGAAGACGGGCGTGGAGTTCAGCAGGATTATAAACGAGCGGCTTATTGGTATGCTGAAGCGGCTAAAGCCGATTTTTCCGAAGCTTTAAACAATTTAGGCGTATTGTATATCGTGGGTAATGGCGTTCCTAAAGACAGTAAAAAAGCCGCCAAGCTATTCACACAAGCCGCCAATCAAGGCAATGCTGATGCTAAACGTAATTTACAAATGCTGAAACAGAGTTAAACACCGTTGTTAAGCATTGCCCTAAATGCTGGATTTAGGGCAATACCGCTATTTATTGCCATGTTTCTTTTGTAAAAACTGTTCGGCATTTTCCGTAATGGCCTTGACAGCCGAATGCGTAATCCGCTTTTCGGCTGAAATTGCAAAAAATTGTTCCGATACGGAATCAACCCGCCCCAATACCTGTAATTGCCCTTCTTGCGTCAAAGATTGCTCTAAGGCGGAAGGCGCTGGAAATACCCCCGTTCCTGCTGCGCCAAATGCTTGCATTAACGCACTATCATCAAATTCACCCACCATTGTAGGATGAATCCGTTGCTCATGAAACCATTGCCGCAACTTACGCCGTACGCTAGAACCTTCGGTAGGAATCAATAACGGCGCTTGATTTAAACAATCCGGAAATTCACCTTGTAAACGCGGCAACAAGCTATTATGCGCAAAAAAACTGACCGTACTTGAACCCAATTCATGACTAAAGCCACGCACATTCATAGTGGGGGGAATGGGGCTATCCGCTAATACCAGTTCTAAGCGATGCACGGCTAATTGCGCTAATAAATCAGGCAAGCTGCCTTCAATGCAAACAATGCGGGTTGATACCGTATTATTTAAAGCAGGCTGTAATAAGCGATAAGCAATAGCTTTAGGTACGACATCCGATACACCTACACGCAAAATACGCGCTTGTCCAAGTGGATAATGCAGCATTGCATCTTCTAATTCTGCGCCTGCTTGGAAAATCTCATCAGCGTATTTCAGCGCCATTTGCCCCGCTTCAGTTAGCTCTAAATTGCGCCCATTTTTCTTAAATAATTCTGCGCCAAAGCTTTCTTCTAATAGGCTCAACTGACCGCTAATGGTTTGTGGGGTTAAATGTAAACGTTCGCTGGCTCGTGCAATACTGCCAGTGGTTGCAACCTCACGAAAATAATAAAGATGTTTGTAATTTAACATAAGCACACACTTAGATTTTTTCGATGAATTATCATATAAAACTCGACTTTTTCTGACAATCAAAGCCCGCTATAGTTCCTCTCATAACGCCACGGATACACGGCAAGCCTTAAATGGACTTAGTAACACAGTTATAGAGGAGTTATAACAATGAAATTATCAACTCAAGGTCAACATGCCATTTTAGCGATGCTGGCATTAGCTACTCACCACGAAGATAAAGCCACTCGCTTAACTGATATTGCGCAACAACAGGGTATTTCCTTATCTTACTTGGAACAAATTTTTGCGAAGTTGCGTCAACATGAATTAGTAGAAGGTATGCGTGGTCCCGGTGGGGGTTATGTGTTAGGGCGTGCTGCCGATGACATTAACTTAGCCGAGATTTTACAAGCAGTAGAAGATGATATTCTGCCTGAAAAACCTAAGGCTAGTAAAAAAGATTCAAAGTCTGCCAGCGTCTTAGTACAAAAAATGTGGCTTGACTTAAGCAAACAATTTTATGGTTTTTTAAGCAATATTACATTAGCCAGTTTATTAGAAGGTCATGAGCTGCCAACTAAACAATACCGTTTAGGCGAAACCGCCAGTATGATTGCACGCATGTTCCCCGCGCGTGCGCCTCAAGCTGGATACACACGTCACGCCGCTATGTAATCTAACTTAGAGGCTGTCCCGTTTTGACAGCCTTTTTCTTTTAGTATTGCATTAATTGTTTATATTAGCGCTGCAAAATTTTCGATAAATCATAATAAATATCAAGCGGCTATTCTATTTTATCGCATAAAAATTGCCTACACAGAATGCAGAAAACTGACTATAGTAACTAGCATCCTCACGTTTTCCCCAGAACGGATTCTGTTACTATGCCCGTATTCATGGAAGCTAACCCCATCCACACTATTGTGTTTCCTGCCTATAAAGCGCACACCTTTCACCGGATTAATGTCGAATATCTTGCGCCCTTGCAAGCCATGCGCCGCGACGGAATTTATAAAACCTTAACCAAAGGTATTCGGACTAATTTACGCAAAATTGGCAGTGAAGATGATGTGGTACATAGCTTACGCCCCCAATTAGAAAATCTCGCATCGCATCTTTCCTTACAAACCTTACAGTTAGTGCAAGCGCGGCAACATTTGCATTCCAATTTAGAGCATTTAACACAAACGCCTCATCCGCCTCTTACACACGCTGCCAGCCTAGAATCCATCAACTTTGACCAACAGTTGCAGGCGGTTGAAACGTGTTTATTCGAGGCATTGTATTTAAACGAGCAAGACTATCGCGCCCATTTTGAATTGGGTTGGTTGTATTTATTTCTATTAGGTAAATTGCCCGAAGCCAGCGCCCATTTTGCGTTAGCCAGTCAACAAGCGCAAACGGCAGACCCACAATTTGCGGTTTTTGCGCTTAGGCATTTAGCGGACACCCAATACGGCTTAGGGCATTACAGCGATGCTATCGAAACCGCCTTACAAGGCTTATATCAACAAGCGCAACCGGATTTAGAACAAGTGTATGAATGTGCGCGTTATTTAGCAATTGCCGGTGAGCATAGCCAAGCTACCCAACGCCTTGCCAAAATCGTCATTACCTCCCCTGTGTATTATGTGCAAGCACAGGCTGAACCCGACTTTGCACACAATGCCGAAGTAACCGCGTTATTGCAGGATTTACGCAATCTGCATCTGCATAAAATCCAACAGCAAGCCCGTTTACAATGGCAAAGCAGTAAAAGTGCACAATTTGCATTACCGGATCGGATTGATGCCCAACAAATTTTTAAACAAATTAGCCAACAGCATTTAGAAGTTTTAGATGGTTTGCCTTATGTCACGCTAAGCCAACGCGCCCAACAAATTAGCGAATTAATGGTATTAAGCTCAGAACAGCGTATTTTGCAAACGCTGCAACAACGCGCCCAACATTACGCCCAATTAGCTCAGCACAAACGTGATAAATGGCAATGGATCAATAAAATTGGTGGTTTTTGTTTGCACAGCGCCAGCATTCTACTATTGGCGTCGATTATGTTTTACGTTATGAAAAGCTTGTTAAGCGCTTTCGGCTTAGGGTTATTAGTCGGCGTGGATACCTTTATTACGTGGTTATTTACTGGCATGTTTTTCTTAGGCTGCTTGGGTGTTGTATTATTCCAATTTGCCCCTTTAGGTATTAAGAAGCTGTTGCGTAAACAACTTGAACTGGATAATACCTATCAACTTCTTCAAACATAGAGCCACTACATGAGTCTGATTTTGCTAACGGGAAATATTACCCTCGATATTATTAATACAGTTGCGCACTATCCACAGGAAGATGAAGAGCTTAGGGCTAATTCGCAACGTATTACGGTTGGCGGCAATGCCACCAATACAGCTATTGTATTAGGGGGTTTTAACCATGTTTGTGACGTTGTTAGCACATTGGCGCAAGATTTAGCCGCTGCACAAGTACAAGCTTTATTAAGCGAATTACCAATTACGCTTAAAGATTGTCAAATTTGTGAAGGCAGCACCCCCAGTTCTTATATTACGCTTAATCAAAGCAATGGCAGCCGCACGATTGTGCATTATCGTGATTTACCCGAATTAAGCGCAGAGCACTTCTATCAAATTCCAGTAGAGCGTTATGACTGGCTGCATTTTGAAGGGCGAAATGTCGAACAATTAGACTTAATGTTGCAGCATTCGCGTCGACATCTCATTGATCAGCCAATTTCTCTAGAAGTAGAAAAAGTTCGTACTGGCTTAGAAGCTTTAATTCCACGCACTGATTTAGTTATGTTTTCACGTCCTTATGCACTAAGCCAAGGCTTTAGCAATGCCGAAGCTTTCTTAAAAGCCCAGCAACAACAGCATGGCAAGCTTTGGATGACCTGCACTTGGGCAGAGCAAGGCGCGTGGGCAATTGATCAATATGGGGAATGTTGGCATGCGGCCGCGCCGTCACAAGCAGCCGCACAGGATACTTTAGGTGCAGGCGACACCTTTAATGCAGGCTTAATTAATGCCTTGGTAACAGGTAGCCCATTGGATGCCGCCTTAACCCAAGCGGTGCAATTAGCCAGCCGGAAAATTCAAAAAATTGGTTTGATTTCCTAGATTTTGGCACAGGCTTTGCAACAATAATCAACGAATAGATTGTCTCAGGTTTTACCCTAGTAGACCTTGACTTGGATGCGCCCAATGAATCTTCTAAACTGGCGCGAACTGTCTTACTTCACAATAAAAACAATCTATTATAATAATCAATGATGCTGGTCTGTACAAAAACAAAGGAGCTGATCCGCTATGGAACTTCAGGATTTTACCGCCAATAATTTTTATTTTGATGATACTGTTGACCCCGAAATTAACGCGCTGTTAGCCGAGTCAGCGCTTAATCCGCTAGCCGCCGAAACCGAATTATATCTCTTGCGCGCGCATTTTATTGACTCCAAAGATTTACACGTCATTGTTGCGTTATATGCCTATTTTTTACAACATCAACGTTGGCAAGATGCATTTATGGCGGCTAATAAAGCCTTGAAACTCAGCGCCAAACGCCTCTATTTGCCAACCGATTGGCGACAGTTAACGCGCTTACATATTGGGCAGGGCGTTTTGATTTCGATGGTTTTAACCCGCTTTTATTTATTAGCACATAAAGCTTGTGCTACATTGGAATTAGAATTGGGGCAGGTCGAAGAAGGTTATAAACATTTAAAAAAATTACAAGAACTGGATAGCGCAGATCGCTTAGCCTTAGCGGATTTGGTGCATCAAGCACAAGATTTATACAGCGAATTTTATATTATTAAACATGCCAGCGCATAAAGCGACTTAGTTGCCTAAGCCGCTTCTCTGAAAAACGCCTGATTATTTGTCCTTAGATTTAGCTTTTTCTGCTTTATCCTCGGTTTTTTCAGCTTCTTTCACCGCTGTTTCAGCTTTTTCAGCAGCGGGTTTATCTTGTGCTTGTTTCCCAAACGGATCAGGACGAGGGGTATCGTTAGAAGACGGTGGCAAAATAGGCAACATGAATTCAGGTTGCTTACCGGTTAATGTTTTCAAGAAGGCAACGATTTGCGCTACTTCTTCATCCGTAAATTTTTTGCCTAACTGTAACTGCCCCATTGTAACAACGGCTTTTTCTAAAGTCGGCGCTGCACCATCATGGAAGTAAGGGTAGGTCAATTCTACGTTACGTAAGGTGGGCACTTTAAACTTGAAACGGTCTTCATCTTTTTTGGTTAAACCCGCAACCCCTTCAGCTTTACTGTCGGTTTTGTACGGTTCAACCACGCCCATTTTTTGGAAACTATTGCCACCAACCGCAGGGCCGTTATGACAAGCCACGCAACCACTGGTTTTAAATAACTCATAACCTTTCAGTTCGGTTGTAGTTAAGGCTTTATCATCACCTTTTAACCATTGATCGAACTTAGAATCCGGTGTAACTAAAGTTTCTTCAAACGCGGCAATCGCGTCGGTTACCATGCCAATATCAATTTTATCTTTAGAAAAGACGGCTTTAAATTCATCTTTATATTGCGGAATAGACTCTAAGACCGATACTGCTAATTCATGTGTAAATGCCATTTCGCCCGGATTCGCAATAGGACCACCCGCTTGTTCTTTCAAATCCTTGGCGCGACCATCCCAGAACTGAGCCACATTTAAGCTAGAATTCAACACAGTAGGAGAGTTAATAGGCCCTTCTTGCCAATGGTCACCGATGGAGGTTTTTAAGTTATCCGTACCGCCCATACTCAAGTTATGGCAAGAATTACAGGAAATAAAACCAGATTTAGATAAACGTGTATCAAAATACAGTTTTTTACCTAACTCCACCATTGATGGGTTTTTAGGCGCAACGGCGTCAATCGGTTTAATAATTTCATTACGTACAGTAGGGGTTGTGGCGGTTTTCGCATCTTCTGCGGTGACTGCGCTTGCCCAAATACTGACGCCAATTCCGGCGGCTGCTAGTGCCGCACTAATAAGCTTTAACTTCATCGTATGCTCCTACTGTTTTACTTAGAATCTAGTTTGCATTCATACTAACCAGATGCTGAAGCACCGGCTTGACACAGGTCAACGAATCGCCCGTCGCTTCATACAGTTTTTCGCTTAGAACATTCGATTTTGTGGATGATTAACTCTTACCAACATTGAGTAGAGTTAAAACACCCAACACTGCAAAAATTACGGCAGCAATCCCATGCACTAATCTTAAAGGTAATTTATTCGCCATTTTGTCACCTAACACTACTGCTGGTACATTTGCTACCATCATGCCCAACGTTGTACCTGCTACTACCGCAACTAAGTTATGGTATTGCGCGGCTAAAGCAATCGTGGCAATTTGCGTTTTATCGCCCATTTCCGCTAAAAAAAATGCCCCTACCGTAGTCGCAAAAATCCCATAAGGTGACATATTCACATTGGCATCATCGTCATCCAATTTGTCGGGAATCATAATCCATACCGCCATTGCCAAAAATGATAAACCCAAAATCCAGCGTAAGGCTTGTTCGCCAATTAATGCCGTTAACCACGTGCCAATAGCCCCTGCCCCTGCATGATTTAATAAGGTTGCTACTAAAATACCCCAAATAATCGGCCAAGGGCGTTGGAAACGAGCGGCTAACACTAAAGATAATAATTGGGTTTTGTCACCAATTTCGGCTAATGCAACAATTCCCGTGGAAACTAAAAAGGCTTCCATCCAACACTCCTAACCTTACTGAATTAAGCAAAACGTAGGCGAATATATAACTCACGCCACAAAGAAGGTGCGATACTATCGCGAAATAAGATGAGGGTATGCAATTTATTTGCCTGAGTGCGCCAATTTAACACCATGCAATAAGCGCTAATAAAACTGCTGTTGTCTAAGCTGACAAACTGTGCCCCTTGTGGCGTATACAGCCGCGCTGTGTTTGGTTCGTACAGGCTTAGGGATAATACCGAACGCTTCGCCTTACGTTGAATATGCAAACGCCAGTAATACTGCAAGGAAGCTAATACCAGTAACAACAAGAGTGTTTTAACCCAGCCTGCGGTGTGCGGTAAAAATAAGATGATTAAACCACTTAGGCTATGGGTAGTCAGTAGAAAGCCTTGTAATAAGCGAGATACCTCCGCTTGTACATGTAGCGGAGGCAATTTATTTGACATCTGTTAGCAAGCTAACGCACGTAATAATGCACGCGCATGTTCCATGCCGATTTTGAGATTATCGCGGATTTCATCCATGCTAATTTCTTCTGAGCATTTGCCTGCTGCCCAGTTCGCAACGACAGCACAAGCAGCATAGCTTAAGCCTAATTCACGCGCTAAGGCGGCTTCCGGCATAGCAGTCATGCCCACTAAATCGCAACCGTCTTGTTCTAAGCGTCGAATTTCGGCGGCAGTTTCCAAACGCGGCCCTTGTGTTACGGCATAAGTACCACGTGGTACCACTTCAATCGCGGCCGTTTTAGCTGCGTCCAATAACGCTTGGCGTACCTTCGGGCAATACGGCCATGAAAAATCAATATGCGTAACGTGGGTTAAACCATCTTCATAAAAAGTATGCGCACGCCCGTAGGTATAATCCACAATTTGATCAGGAATAACCAAACGAGTGGGGGCCATTTCTGGCGTAATGCCTCCCACCGCTGCAATAGCGACGATCTTTTCAACCCCAAGGCTTTTTAACGCCCAAATATTGGCGCGATAATTAATTTTGTGAGGTGGAATCGTGTGCGTATAGCCATGACGGGCTAAGAACGCAATGCGCTTACCGTCAATAATACCGTGGGTTACTGGTCCAGAAGGCTCACCATACGGGGTATGCACGACTTCACGATGCGTCACTTCTAGACCTTCGATTTCGGTCATACCCGTGCCGCCAATTACCGCAAATTCAATTGTCATTCTTACATTCCTTTTACTGCGTAAATGCCGTTCAAATTACGCCAATATTCTTTGTAATCCATCCCAAAACCAAATACATAGCGATCTACTAAGGGCAAGGCCGGAAAATCGCATTGAATGCCAGACACACGACGGGCATGTTGCTTATCCGCTAAGGCAGCTACTAAAACAGAGGCTGCCCCTTGCTGACGACACCATTGCACAACTTCCCGCAAGGTATAGCCTTCATCCAAAATATCATCGACCAATAACACATGCCGATCTTGCAAGCTAACCGCAGGTTTATGTAACCACGTTAAAGTCTCTGCGCCGCTGGTATTGCCACGATAACGGCTGGCATGCACGTAATCTTGCTCTAACGGAAACGCCAAGCGCGTTAATAAATGCCCTGCCGTAATAACGCCACCATTCATCACGCATAACACCAGTGGATTCTTATCTGCCAGTTGTGCGCTAATGGCACTTGCCATAATGTCTAAATGCTGAGCAATCTCATCGGCTGAATACAATAAATCAGCCTCTGCTAATACTTGTTTGGCGTGTTCTAAGCTAATGCCCATATTCCTTCTCATCAGCCTGTGCTAAAGCCGCTTAGTGTAACGTAAATCAAACTAAACGCGTGATGGATTCAACACTTTGCTGCCAATATTCATCCGCTAATAAGGCATGACGATTCATAAAGGCCTGCCCGCGCATACGTTGTAAACGTTGGCTCGATTCGGCGCTGGTATTAAGGTTAGCCTTATCCAAAATCTCAATAGCCCCAGCCCGATTATTGCAAATCAACGCCATATCACAACCGGCTGCTAACGCTGCCTCAGCACGACTGGCATAACTACCGGCGACCCGTGCGCCTTCCATATTTAAATCGTCACTAAAGATCACACCTTGAAAACCTAATTGCTGGCGTAACACCGTTTGTAGCCAGAATGTCGAAAAGCCCGCAGGTTGGCTATCCACTTTTTCATAAATCACATGCGCAGGCATCACCGCATCCAAGCCTTGTTGGATTAACGCCTGAAACGGTAATACATCCGCTTGCATAATCGCGTCTAGCTCGCGCTCATCACGGGGAATATCCAAATGTGAATCCACATTTACATAGCCATGACCCGGAAAATGTTTACCCGTCGCCGCCATACCTGCTTCACGCATACCCGCAATATAAGCGCCCGCTAACGCAATCACCGCTTCCGGTTGACGATGGAAGGCGCGATCCCCAATCACAGGGCTATCGCCAAAATCCAAATCCAACACTGGCGCAAAGCTGAAATCAATCCCAACTGCCCGTAGCTCTGCCGCCATCAACCAGGCATGCTGTTTTGCAGACGCCAAAGCACGTTCTGCATTTCCTGCATACAGTTTGCCTAGGGTAGCCACCGGGGGTAAGCGGGTGAACTCGTTACGAAAGCGTTGCACCCGTCCACCTTCATGATCCACAGCAATTAAAATATCTGGTTTTACCGCTCTAATTGACTTAACTAACTCTATGATTTGACTAGATGATTCATAATTTCTTGTAAAGAAAATTAAGCCGCCAACATTGGGATGTTTGAGTAATTCGCGCTCTTCATTGCTTATTTCTTTACCCAATAAATCGAGCATTAATGATCCAAATGCCATACTTTTCACCCTTAAATTTGATTATATTTTGTTCAAATCTGCGTTACGCTTGGAAAAAACCTTAGTGGTCTTCTCATTATTGCCTAAATTCTGTTATGTTTATCTTCACAGGGACTTGCGCTTTATCAATTAGAATATTATTATTTGCTAATATTAACTGATTTAGAAAACTGCCACATTGGCAATCACTTCCGCTAGAGGTATATAACATGAAACGTACACAAATCGCATTATTAGTCGCTTTATTCGCAGTATCTGGCGCAGCTTCTGCTGAGTTCTTCAATGGCTTTGATAACGGCGCAGGCAACGGTCAAGGCGTTGGCTCTGGTCAAGGCACTACTAGCGGTTACGGTCAAGGTTACGGCGCTGGCAATGGCGACGTAAATGGTTGGGGTCGTGGCAAAGGCAACGCTGACGGTGACGTAGACTTCTCTATTACCTTCAAAGGTAAAGGCAAAACTGATATGGCATCTGACATGTCAGGTCGTGGTCGCGGCGACGGCAATAGCAACTTCTTCGGTAACGGTTACGGCTACGGCAACGGTTACAACAACTTATACGGCTACACCAATAGCAGCAATAGCAACCCTTGGGGCGGTTACGGCATGCCTTACGGTATGATGCCTCAACAAGCTAATCCACAAGGTGCGCCTGCAATGGGTATGCCAATGGCTTATCCAATGCCTCAAGCACCAAGCTTTGAACAAGTGCAAAAATACATGGAAGCACAACGTGCTCAAGCTGACGCTGTTCTGAAACAAATGGAAGCACAACGTCAAGCTCAACAACAGGCTTCTCAAGCACAAGCAGCGCAAACTGCTCCGGCCGCTGCACCAGCACAAGCTGCTGCTCCAGCCGCTGCACCTGCTACTACTGAACAACCTGCTGCTGCGAAATAATCGTTAGCAAGCGCGTTAGATTTTAAGGCTGGATTATCCAGCCTTTTTTGTTTGAGCAATACAGTCTTTAATTAAGCTAGGGCCTTGATAGATAAAGCCTGTATAAATTTGCACTAAACTTGCACCCGCTGCCAATTTTGCTTTGGCATCTTCGCCTGACATAATACCGCCCACCCCAATAATCGGAATCGTTTTATCCAACGCATCCCGAAACAGCCGTATCACTTCGGTCGAATGTTTGGTTAACGGCATACCACTTAAACCGCCCTGCTCATCAGCAAAACGAATTCCCTGAATCGACGATTTATCTAATGTGGTATTGGTAGCGATTAAGGCATCAATTTTAACCTCAGAGAAAATCTTTGCCATTTCACGAATTTCAGCTTCGCTTAAATCCGGGGCAACTTTAATCGCTACTGGCACATAACGCCCATATTCCTGTTGTAGCTTTAATTGCTCGAATTTCAAAGGCGCAATCAAATTTCTTAAATCGTCACCGTATTGCAATTTACGTAAACCCGGTGTATTAGGCGACGAAATATTCACGGTAATATAAGAAGCATAGGGATAAGCTTTGCGTAAACCAATCAAATAATCATCAACCGCATTTTCCACGGGCGTATCAAAATTTTTGCCAATATTAATCCCCAAAATGCCTTGGTAATTCGCTTGTTTGACTTGTTCGATTAAATAATCAATTCCGTAATTATTAAAACCCATACGGTTGATAATCGCACTGGCTTCGGGTAAACGAAATAAACGCGGTTGAGGGTTACCGGGTTGCGGACGCGGGGTAACCGTGCCAATCTCAATAAAGCCAAAACCTAATGCCGCCAGCCCATTAATACATTCACCATTTTTATCCAAGCCTGCGGCTAGGCCGATTCGATTAGGAAAGCTTAAGCCCATTACCTCAATCGCTTCTGACGCAAGTTTCGGTGGTGTTAATAAGCCCCATTGATTAAAACGCTTTAAGCTAGTTAAGGCTAAATGGTGCGCGGTTTCTGGTTGCAATAAGAATAGAAGGTCGCGGAGGCGTTGATACACGAGAAATCCCCGATTCGGCTGAAAGCGGGGATTATGCTAAAATTATGTTAATTTTAACATTGGAAAATTAACGAGCGGCTTCTAAAGCGGCAATACGTTCTTCTAATGGTGGGTGGGTCATAAATAATTTACGCAAACCATCGCGGAAATCTTCACCCGTAATGCCAAAAGCGGCCATTTCCCCGGGTAGATCTTGTGTGGCATGCCCGCCTTGTAAACGACGCAAAGCATTAATCATTTTTTGGCGTCCGGCTAAATCCGCCCCCGCAATATCCGCTTTGAATTCACGATGGCGCGAGAACCACATAACAATCATAGTGGCCAAAAAGCCTAGCAATAATTCCGCAATCATCGAGCCAATATAATAACCAACCCCCATGCTATTGCTATTATTGTCATTATTCCGGAATAAACCGTCGATAAACATGCCAATTACACGCGCAAAGAAGAACACAAAGGTATTCAACACACCTTGTAATAGCGTTTGCGTGACCATATCGCCATTGGCAACGTGCCCAATTTCATGACCTAAAACTGCTTCGACTTCATCCGGTGTCATACTTTCCAACAAGCCTTGGCTGACTGCGACCAGTGCATTATTTTTATTTGCTCCGGTGGCAAACGCATTAGGTTCATGTGCGTAAAAAATACCAACTTCCGGCATGCCAATACCTGAAGCTTCGGCTTGACGACGCACGGTATCCACCAACCAACGCTCTTGATTAGTTTGTGGCACTTCAATCACTTGTACGCCCATTGCCCGTTTAGCGCTCCATTTAGACATCAGCAAACTGATAAACGAGCCGCCAAAGCCCATGACTAATGCCATCAGCAACATACTGCTTAAGCTGCCTTGACTAATATTTAGTCCAAATACCTTAGCCAAAACATTCATCGTGACAAATAGCACAGCCATAACCGCAAAGTTTGTCACCGCCAGCAAGATAATTCGCATCATGCTTTGCATTCCTCTTATTAAAGCTTAAATAATTGTTATCTTAGGCAAGTTAACGCCGGATTCAAGTTTCCCTAGGCTTAGCCATCAATTTCGACAGCACTAATCAGTTGAAAACCTTTCGGTAATAATTTACCCCGTTGCGCCCGCTCTCCTCGATAATCCGTTAAATCCTCTGGTTTTAACACCAACGGTTTTTTCCGATTATCCACATGTAAGCTGACTGTAGAGTGTTCGGGTAAAATTTTCATGAAACTTAAGCGTTCATCAGCAATCCCCAACTCACTTTTCTTCAAATTAATAAGTTTATTGCCTTTACCTTTACTTAAAGTAGGCAAATCCGTCAGTTTAATAATCGACAAATAACCGCTGGAAGAAATCAGCAATAAACTATCAGTTGCCGCATTATTAATCAGCAAAGGCGGCAATAAATTCGCGCCCTCATGTAACGTGACCGTCACTTTGCCTGCTTTAACGCGGCTTTGCATATCTGCCAATGTACAAATAAACCCATAGCCTTCATTCGAGGCTAACACGTAAGCATCACTCTCTTTACCCATTAATAGCGTATTGAATTTTGCGCCATTGGGTGGAGCAAGTTTTCCCGTTAAAGGTTCGCCTTGTCCGCGTGCTGAAGGCAGCGTATTCGCCGCTAAGGAGTACGTGCGCCCCGTGCTATCCAATAACACCACATTTTGATTGGAGCGCCCCCGAGCGGCTGTTAAATAGGCATCACCTTGCTTATAACTTAAATTCTCGGCGTCAATATCATGCCCTTTAGCGGCACGAATCCAACCCATTTTCGACAAAATCACGGTAATCGGTTCGGCTGGATTTAACGCAGTTTCATCCAAACTCTGTGCCGCTTCACGCTCAACCAAGGGCGAACGACGCGCATCGCCATACAATTTGGCATCTTCTTTCAGTTCCTTGCGCATTAATTGCGTCAATTTTTTCTCAGAACCCAATAATGCCAATAGGCTATCTCTTTCTTTTGCCAGCTCGGCTTGTTCAGCACGAATTTTCATTTCTTCTAAACGAGCTAATTGCCGCAATTTAGTATCGAGAATATAATCCGTTTGTACGTCTGAGAGTGCAAATTGTTGCATTAACACTTTCTTCGGATCGTCTTCTGTACGAATGATGCGAATTACTTCATCTAAATTCAGAAACGCAATTAATAAACCTGCTAATAAATGCAAACGTTTTTCGACTTTATCCAAGCGCCATTGCAAACGTTTTGTCATAGTTTGCCGTCTAAACGTCAACCACTCGCTTAAAATCTGTTTTAAGTCTTTAACTTGTGGTCGCCCATTTAAACCGATCATATTCATATTCACGCGATAGCTGCGTTCTAAATCGGTTGAGGCAAACAAATGCGACATAAGCTGTTCAATATCCACGCGATTAGAACGCGGCACGATAATTAAGCGCACAGGTTGTTCGTGGTCGGATTCATCGCGTAAATCCTCCACAAACGGCAATTTCTTTGCCTGCATTTGCTGGGCAATTTGCTCTAAAACTTTTGCGCCCGACACTTGATAAGGCAACGCAGTAATCACAATGTCGCCATCTTCCACTTCATAGCGGGCGCGCATTTTAAACGTGCCATTGCCTTTGCTGTATAAATTGATGAAATCACTGGCAGGCGTAATAATTTCAGCTTCGGTCGGCAAATCTGGCGCGGGTAACAATTGGCATAATTCAGCGATAGTCATATCTGGTTGATCCAACAACTGTAAACACGCATCCACCACTTCACGTAAATTATGCGGGGGAATATCGGTTGCCATGCCTACCGCAATCCCTGAGCCACCGTTTAATAGAATATTTGGCAGACGCGCAGGCAATACCACTGGCTCATCTAATGTGCCATCAAAGTTGGCTTGCCACTCAACCGTCCCCTGCCCTAATTCTTGTAATAATAATTTAGAATATTGCGTTAGACGTGATTCGGTATAACGCATGGCGGCAAATGATTTAGGGTCGTCTTGCGAACCCCAGTTGCCTTGTCCGTCGACCAAGGTGTACCGATAAGAAAACGGTTGCGCCATTAACACCATCGCTTCGTAACAAGCGCTATCACTATGCGGATGGTATTTACCCAATACATCGCCCACAGTACGCGCTGATTTTTTATGCTTAGACACGGCTGATAAGCCTAATTCTGACATAGCATAGACAATACGCCGTTGTACGGGTTTTAGCCCATCGCCAATATGCGGCAATGCCCGATCTAAAATGACATACATAGAATAATCTAAATAGGCTTTTTCGGTATATTCCTGTAAAGGCAAGCTCTCGATACCATCGTAATTCATGCAAATCCTTGTTTTTATTCAACTGAATAAGCGTAGTAAATAGCGTTAGTGCAAGTAGGTAGGTATAGTTTATTATCCCAAATTTCGGGCGTAAGCTGAAGGCTAATCTTCTCGCAAGTGCAATTAGTGCAAGCTTACACAGTTCCGCTATAATCCGCCGTTTTCCGCTTTTTACTAGGGCAATCAGTCATGAGTCAAACCGCAAATTCAACAGCCGCTATTTTGATGGAAGCCTTACCGTATATTCAGCAGTATGCGGGTAAAACCATTGTCATTAAATACGGTGGTAATGCAATGGCAGAGGCGGAACTGCAACAAAGTTTTGCACGTGACATTGTATTACTTAAGCAAGTGGGCATTAATCCGGTCGTGGTACACGGTGGCGGTCCACAAATTGGTAATTTACTCAAACAAATGGGTAAAGAAAGCCATTTTATTGATGGTATGCGGGTTACAGACGCGGCAACGATGGATGCAGTAGTCATGGTGTTAGGCGGCTTAGTAAATAAAGAAGTCGTTAGCATGATTAACCAAGCGGGTGGGCGTGCGATTGGTTTAACCGGCAAAGATGGCAATATGATTCGTGCCAAGAAAATGGTGTTAACCCGTAAAAATGCACAAGGTGAAGTTACCGAAACAGTCGATTTAGGTTTTGTGGGTGAAGTCACTAGCATTGATGCCAGCGTAGTAAAAATGCTGGAAGAAGACCGTTATATTCCGGTGATTGCACCGATTGGTATGGGAGAGGAAGGTGATAATGCTACCTATAATATCAATGCGGATTTAGTTGCGGGCAAACTTGCGCAAGTGCTTAATGCTGAACGCTTATTATTACTGACCAATACCCCCGGCGTATTAGACAAGCAAGGCAATTTATTTGAAGTGTTAAGCCAAGCAGATATTCAAAATTTGATTGCTGACGGTACGATTCAAGGCGGCATGTTGCCTAAATTAGCCTGTGCCACCGATGCTATTAGCGCTGGCGCGAAAAATGCTTGTATTATTGACGGTCGCGTACCGCATGCCGTGTTATTAGAACTACTCACCGATCAAGGCGTCGGTACTATGATTACTCGTTAGCACTCTAAAAAAATAACGTAAAGGATTATCTTCAGCATGAATTACCAATTCCAAACCACCACAGCGCCTAGCCAATTAAATACCGATTGCCTAATAGTAGGCGTCTATAAAGACGGGCTGTTAAGTAAAGCCGCGTTAGAATTGAATAATACCAGCCCCGGTGCTATTCAAGCGCAGTTAGCCTTGGGTGATTTTAACGGCGAAAAAAATCGCACAGCGTGGTTATATAATATTGCCAATATCAATGCGAAACGCGTGTTATTGCTAGGCTTAGGGAATGTGGATAAATTCAATATCGAAGCCTTAGTCAGCGCAACACAAACCGCAATTAATAGCCTAAAAACCGCAAATGTAACGCAAGTAGCTTCGTTTTTAAGCGATGAATTAGCACCTGAATTACAAGCCAATGGCGTGCGCCAAACCGTGACTGCGGTTGCCGATGGGTTGTATACCTTTAATGAATTTAAAAGCAATAAGGACGAAACTCCCGTTCCCAGCTTAAACAATTGGACAGTCGCGCATACTACGCCCGCCGATTTTACGCAGGCTGTACAACAAGGTAACGCAATCGCGCAAGGCATTAATCTCTGCCGGGATTTAGCCAATATGCCGGGCAATTTCTGTACACCTACCTATTTAGCGCAAACTGCCCAAGACTTAGCGGCTAACCGTGCTAACTGCGAATTAAAAGTACTGGAAGAAGCGGATATGCAAGCGCTGGGTATGGGTGCGTTTATGTCAGTCTCAAAAGGCAGCGACCAACCGGGTAAAATGGTCATTTTGCATTATAACGGTGGCAAGGCTGGCGATGCGCCCTTTGTGCTAGTGGGTAAAGGCATTACCTTCGATACCGGCGGCATTTCATTGAAACCGGGCGCGGCTATGGATGAAATGAAGTTTGATATGGGTGGCGCGGCTTCTGTATTAGGTACGCTAAAAGCCTGTATTGAAATGCAATTACCCTTAAATGTGATTGGCGTGTTAGCCGCTGCTGAAAATATGCCAAGCGGTCATGCCAGCAAACCGGGGGATATTGTGACTTCAATGGCAGGCAAAACTATCGAAATCCTCAATACCGATGCGGAAGGTCGGTTAGTGTTATGTGATGCGTTAACCTATGTAGAACGCTTTAATCCAAGTGCGGTAGTGGATATTGCTACCTTAACCGGGGCTTGTATTACCGCCTTAGGCCATCATACTTCGGGCTTGTTAGCTAATAATGATGCCTTAGCCAATGAGGTATTAAACGCAGCCACACAAGCCAATGATGCCGCGTGGCGCTTGCCGATGGGTGAAAAATACCAAGAGCAGCTTAAAAGTAACTTTGCCGATATGGCAAATATTGGCGGACCTGCGGGTGGTACAATTACCGCTGCTTGTTTCTTAGCACGCTTCACTGAAGCCTATGCTTGGGCACATTTAGACATTGCAGGCACGGCATGGCGTAGTGGTGCAGCGAAAGGCGCTACGGGTCGTCCCGTACCTTTACTGTGCCAACTCCTAATGCAACGTGCACAGATTGTATGACGCGTATTGACTTTTACGTAGGTCAAACCAGTAGCTTACGAGCAAGGCTAGCCCTTGCTGGTAAACTGGTTGAAAAGGCTCATCAACGTGGAATGTATGTTTATATTCATACAGATAGCGTTGTCACTACCCAACGCTTAGACGATTATCTCTGGACATTGCAAGATAATATCAGTTTTATCCCACACGCCTTAGCCGCTAGCCAAGATCAGAGTACTAAAATATTGATTGGACATGATTTTGAGCCAATGCAGCACTGCGATTTGCTGATTAATTTATCTAACAGTATTCCCGCATTTTTCGCCCGGTTTGAACGACTGGCTGAAGTCTTAGACCAAGAAGAGAGTGTATTGCTCGCTGGTCGCCAACGTTACCAATTTTATCGGGATCGCGGCTATACTTTAAACTATCACCAATTAAACCAATGAAACACATGAAACAGGATCTCGACAAAACCATACGTATACCCGTGATTACGGAACTGGTACGTGCCGGTGACCCTGCTATTGTCAATCAAGCACGTAACCCGCAAGCCCGCCAACAACGCAAAGCCTTATTTGAGCAACGTTTAAAAGAACGTATTGAGGAATTGCAAGCGGTTACAGGACAAGACGAGTACGCAGGTAAATTAGGACGAGCACACGCCATTCGTTCCGAACAAAATAAGCAAGCGACCCCCAGCAACATTGCTGAACCTTCGTTTGAAAAACATCTGGATAATGCCCGTTCAGAATTAATCCGCGAATTATCTGCTTTCTTAAAATAATGCTTAAAACGGTACTGGGCAGTTCAGTTGTAGACGCTGTTGGGTAACCGGATGCGGTAAGGCTAAAGCGCTGGCATGTAGCAATAAACGCGGGCTTTGCGCTAACACTTCACTGCTAGCATATAAGTTATCGCCTAAAATCGCATGCCCTAGTGCTTGCAAATGTACCCTCAGTTGATGTGAACGACCGGTGACAGGTTCTAAACTCACGCGGCTGGCATTTAGCTCGCTAAGATACTCAAGCACTTGGTAATGTGTCAGTGAAGGCTTACCCAATTCATACGATACCATTTGGCGAGGGCGATTCGGCCAATCGGCAATTAAGGGTAAATTGATTTCGCCGTTTAATTCCACAAATTGCCCCGTCGCCAGTGCTTCATAACGCTTATAGATTTGGCGTTGCTGAAAGCAAATGCTTAAAGCACGTTCCATTGCTTTACCCCGTGCCAAAACCAAAATCCCCGAGGTATCCATATCCAAGCGATGTACCGTTAATGCTTCGGGAAAATCTTGTTGGACACGATGTAATGCACAATCTTGTTTATGTTCGCCGCGTCCCGGTACAGATAACAACCCGCTAGGTTTATCAATCACTAGCAGGCTGTCATCAATATAGAGATAGTCAATCGACACGTAAGCTTAAAAACTGGCTGCAATCACAGCTTGCGCGGCATCAACCCGCGGTTGCTGACTGGCTAAGGCTTCAGCCGACATTGAACCCAAACCATACCATTGTTTTAATAAAGGCAGTGCTTGTGCCAATGGATTAGCATTACCTTTACGTGAACTCATGGCGTCACGTAAATGAGCAATTTGATATTCCATGCGGGCTGCTTGGAAGTCGGGCGGAGTCTCTAAACCCAATAACACTTCCAATTGTAAGCAAAGCAACTCACCTTTAGTCTGGTTGGTGTGTTGCGTAGCTTCATCCGAGGCTTCTTGTTTAGCAGCGTTGGATTGTGCATTTAACGCCTGCAATGCATCTATTTTCTGCTGTTTACGTTCTAATTCTTGCTGGCGTTTTTCGGCTTCAATTCGTTCAACTTCAGCTTTTTGTGCATTAATTGCATCACGGCGTTGTTGGCGCTCATCGCGCAACCGATTGAATAAGGTATCAATCGGTTCACGGAATTGCTTCCATAAACGTTGCTCGTCTGAAGGGCGCGACGCCAAGCTAATTTGCCATTGCCCTTGCAAAACTTTAGCAGCATCAATTGCTTTAGCAGTATCTTGTAGCTCCACTAAGGCTTGGGCTTGCTCAACTAATTGCTGACGGGCTTGCCAATTGCGCGTGCGTTCCGCTTTGAAATAAACCTCTAACGCATCCATCGCTGCATTAAAACGTTCGTTAATGCTTTTCCAATCTTTATGGCTAACCGTACCCGCCTCTTTCCACTGTTTGCGGATGGCAGTTACTTGATTTTGCAAAGCTTTCCAATCAGGATTCGCCCAATCGGTTGTGCTATTCACCGCTTCCAACTGCTCACAAATCGCCGTACGCTGCTGTAAATGTTCCGCACGTTGTTGCGCTTGCTCAGCAAAATGCTGCTTACTGGGTTCATAAGCGGCTGTCACCGTGCTATCAAAGGTTTTCCATAACGTGCGTTGTTGCCCCGGCTCAAGCTGCGATAACTTACGCCATTCTTGCCGTAAAGTTTGCACTTGTTTAGCGCGTTCTTGCGGGTCAATCTCATCATCTGAACGCAAATGTTCAGCAGTTTCAATCAACTGCTTACGCACTTGATCCGTTCCCCAACGCCTCCAATCTTGAATTTCCCGAATATAAGGTGTGAGCATTTGAATACGCCGTTGAAAGAAATTGTAATCGCTCTGCGGTAAATCCGGCGTTTCTTTCAAACGTTGGATAAATGCCTGATGCTGTTCAATCGCCTCGCTGTATTGCTCATTTTCCAAGCTGGTCTCTAACGCTTGTAACTCATCACGCAAGGCTTTCAAAGTGCTGTCACGCTGCGCTTTTTGCTTATCTAAACGCGCCGTTAACACTTCCATTGCTCGATTAAAGCTTTGCTCTAAATCCGGCATCACTCGGCGTAAATTTTGCGGGCGCTTGGCATTGACCCAATCACTTTGCAAACCTAACACCCATTTACTCGCCACGGCTTTATCTTGCCGCCGCAATTCATTAGCCTGTTCATTTAAAGCATTGAGTTTTTCCAAGGCTTTTAAATCATCCGCCAAGGTATTACGTAATTGTTGTAGCTGCGTTTGCAGTTCTGCCCAACGTTTATCCATTAATGCTTGTTCAGCCGCAGGCAATTCGGCTTGCTGCGCCCACAAGCGTTTTAAGCTGTCTAATTCTGTATCTAGCGTAGTTAGTGTAAAGCTTTCTGGATTGGTATCCAGTTGATTTAGTTGGCGTTCAGCGGCATTCAATATATCTTGACGCGCGGTCCGAATGGGGGCAACACGGCTTTCCACATCTTCAAAGCTGGCTAAACGCTGTTGAAAGTCGTCTAAAGCAGCTTGAAAGCGAGCGCTTTGTTCTGAAGTGGCAGATGCTGCATGCTTTTGCCAGTTTTGTTGCAAGATACGCGTGCGGGTTTTTTCCTGACCCCACGAACCTTTCTGCCCCAAACTTGCCGCATCCATACACAAGTTTTCGATTTGTTGTTGTATGTGCTGTTTGGTTTGTTCTTGATCTAAACGATCTTTTAAAAACTGGCGTAAGCGTTTGTTGCCCTTACCGTGTAATTTGTCTAACTGCTTAATTTTTTCTAAGTCAGTTAATCTGCTAGCCACTAAAAATTGCACATCTTTCGACGGGTCGGCTTGAGCAATATCAAACAGTAAGTCTTGATCATCCAATTGTTCCAGCGCGTGCTTACGTAATTTCGCACCACGCGTAGCATCGCGGGCAATGCTACGAATTAACGCAGGATTATTCAGCCACACAAAGACATCCGCTAATAAGACATCATGATGCGCATCCGTCGCCGCCAAGCCAATCACGCGCTGTTTAGCCCGTTCACCCAAAGAACCCGCGCTATGCCCTAATTGTATCAAGGTCGGTAAATGCGTTAGCCGCACAATCGCCTCCATGCGCACTTCCATATCGGGATCGGTTTGCGCAAGCTTAATTAGCTCGACGCTCTCGCCTCCCAACGTGTTAATGGCTTGAATACGGACTTTAGGATCTTTGTGTTGCCATTTTGGCTTAAAAAAACTCGCAAGCATGTACTATTAACCTAACCTTATTTCACGCGCATTCCGGGTTGAGCACCAGTATCGGGATTCAGAAGGAATAACGCTTTGCCATCCGCTGAACCTGCTGCCAATACCATTCCTTCTGACACACCAAACCGCATTTTACGCGGCGCTAAGTTCGCAACCATTACAGTTAAGCGCCCTTCCAAATCTTCCGGTTGGTAAGCGGCTTTAATACCTGCAAATACATTACGCGTTTCACCGCCAATATCCAGCGTTAATTGCACTAATTTATCCGCCCCGTCCACGGCTGCCGCTTTGATAATCTTAGCAATCCGCAAATCCAGTTTACTGAAATCATCAATCGAAATCGTAGGCGCAAGTGGCACTGCCTCTAACTGAGTCGCTGGTTTGGGTTGCGCATCCGCTGTATTCGTTTGTGGCATGGCTTTTTTATTGTCCTCAATCATGGCTTCAATTTGTTTGGGGTCAATCCGCGTCATCAGCGGATTAAAGTTATTCACTCGATGATTCACTAATGGCGTTGCCACACTCTGCCAAGTTAATGCCCCTGCATTTAAAAAGGCTTCAGCATCGGCTACCAATTGAGGCATAACAGGTTTTAAATACACCATTAAAGCACGAAACATATTTAAACCTTGCGTACAAATCGCTTGTACTTGCGGCAAAGTTTCATCTGATTTTGCCAACACCCAAGGTTTATATTCATCAATATACAAATTCGCTTTATCAGCTAGTGCCATAATTTCACGAATAGCCTGATTATAGCGACGACTTTCATATAACTCGGCAATTCGCTCGGCGGCAGCACTAAATTCTTGATATAAAGCTGGATCAGTTAAATCGGATAATGCGTTATCAAACCGCTTATTAATAAAGGCAGAGCAACGGGCAGCAATATTAACAACTTTACCGACAACATCGCTGTTAACCCTTGCAACAAAGTCTTCAAGACTTAAATCAATATCGTCTACCCCATTACTTAGTTTACTGGCAAAGTAATAACGTAAATATTCAGGGTTTAAATATTTTAAATAACTTTCCGCTTGAATAAATGTACCGCGCGATTTAGACATTTTCGCGCCATTTACGGTTAAAAAGCCGTGGCAGTTAACGGCTGTCGGCTTACGAAAATCGGCGGCTTCTAATAAAGCAGGCCAGAATAACGTATGAAAATATGCGATATCTTTACCGATAAAATGGTGAACTTCCGCTTCAGAATTGACATTCCAAAAACTATCAAAATCTATATCATCGCGTTCACATAAATTTTTAAAACTAGCTAAATAGCCAATCGGTGCATCTAACCAAACATAAAAATATTTGTCATCAGTATCAGGAATTTTAAAACCCCAATAAGGCGCATCTCGGGAGACATCCCAATCACTTAAACCTTGATCGGATTCAAACCATTCTATTTGTTTATTGGCAATTTCTTTTTGCACCGCGCCACTTTTTAAAAAGTCACGTAAGAAATTTTCAAAATCCCCTAACTTAAAAAAGTAGTGTTGCGTTTCTTTTTCAACAGGTTTGGTACCAGAAATCGCGGAAACCGCATTTTTTAAATCAGTTGGTGCATAAGTCGCGCCACAAACTTCGCAATTATCACCGTATTGATCGGCTGCGCCACAACGTGGGCATTCGCCTTTAATAAAACGATCGGGCAAAAACATTTGTGCTTGTTCATCATACGCTTGACGAATTGTACGCGTGGCAATATGCCCTTTAGCCCGCGCTGCTTTATAAATATACTCAGCAAAATACTTATTTTCGTCGGAATGTGTGCTGTAGTAATTATCAAAACTAATATTAAAGCCTTTAAAATCACGCGTGTGATCTTGATACACTTGGGCAATCAAGGCTTCGGGCGTAATACCTTCTTGCTGAGCGCGTAACATAATTGGCGTACCATGCGCATCATCCGCACACACAAAATAGCACTCGTGCCCGCGCATCCGTTGAAACCGCACCCAAATATCCGTTTGAATATGTTCCACCATATGCCCTAAATGAATATTTCCATTGGCATAGGGCAACGCACAGGTCACTAATATTTTTCTTGGTTGCATGGTGTTTATCCTGCTTGGCAAGCGGTTAACGAGACGCTAGATGAAGGGCGAAAGGGTAGCAGGTTGCGCGGCTTTATGCCAGACAGCAACCTGTAGAGAAGCCTATAACAAAAAGATAGCTACTCTAACCTACTAAGCATAGGCTACGTCCAACACTTTTACTCCCACTCAATCGTGGCGGGTGGTTTGCCAGAAATATCATAAACCACACGAGACACACCTTTGATTTCATTAATAATACGGCGAGACACCACATCTAAGAAATCGTAAGGTAAATTGGCCCAACGGGCGGTCATGAAATCAATGGTTTCGACCGCACGCAAGGCAATTACATAATTATAACGCCGCCCATCGCCGGTTACTCCAACAGATTTAACCGGTAGGAAGACGGCAAAGGCTTGAGAGGTTTTGTCGTATAGATCATGTTTACGCAGTTCTTCAATGAAAATATGGTCGGCTAAACGCAGCAAATCCGCATATTCTTTTTTCACTTCACCTAAGATTCGCACGCCTAAACCAGGACCTGGAAACGGATGGCGATACACCATTTCCGGCGGTAAACCCAGCTCGACCCCCATCACGCGTACTTCGTCTTTGAACAATTCGCGTAAAGGTTCGACTAAGCCCAATTTCATGTCTTTAGGCAAGCCACCTACATTGTGATGCGATTTAATTAAATGCGCTTTGCCAGTTTTTGCCCCCGCTGATTCAATCACATCCGGGTAAATCGTGCCTTGGGCTAACCATTTAGCGTTGGTCAATTTGGCAGATTCTTCGTCGAAAATTTCAATGAATAAACGCCCGATGATTTTACGCTTGGCTTCAGGGTCGGTTACCCCGTCTAGGGCGGCTAAAAAGCGTTGTTCCGCATCGACGCGGATCACTTTGACGCCCATGTGTTCGGCAAACATCGCCATGACTTGATCGCCTTCGCGATAACGCAATAAGCCCGTATCAACAAATACACAGGTTAATTGAGTGCCAATGGCTTTATGCAATAACGCCGCAACCACAGAGGAATCCACCCCACCTGATAAGCCGAGAATGACTTCATCGCTACCGACTTTTTCCCGAACGACGCGCATACTGTCTTCAATAATATTCGCGGTTGTCCATAAACCTTGGCAGCCACAAATGTCTTTGACAAAGCGTTGTAAAATACGTTTGCCTTGTTTGGTATGCGTAACTTCTGGGTGAAATTGCAGCGCGTAGAGTTTACGGCTTTCATCCGCCATACCCGCAATCGGCGCGGATTCAGTACTGGCCATCAGCTTGAAGCCTGAGGGCATTTCCGTAACCTTGTCGCCGTGTGACATCCACACATCCAACAAGCCAAAGCCTTCTGGCGAAATATGATCTTCGATATTGCTTAATAATGTCGTATGACCGCGCGCTCGCACTTGTGCATAACCAAATTCGCAATGGCTGGAGGATTCAACCTTACCACCTAATTGCGCCGCCATAGTTTGCATACCGTAACAAATGCCTAACACTGGCAAACCAAGGCTAAACACATTGTCGGGCGCTTTAGGCGGTTCACTATCCGTCACGGACTCAGGCCCGCCGGATAAAATAATGCCTTTTGCTCCGAAATCAGCTACCGCGTCGGCATCAACATCCCACGGATAAATTTCGCAATAAACGCCTACTTCGCGCACACGACGCGCAATCAGTTGCGTGTACTGAGAACCGAAATCCAAAATCAGGATACGATCTGCATGAATATTTTGACTCATAAATTTATGCCCGGTAGTTTGGAGCTTCTTTAGTAATGGTGACATCGTGCACATGCGATTCCCGCATACCTGCACTGGAAATACGCACAAATTGTGGCTTGCTACGCATTTCATCTAAATCTTTACAGCCGACATAGCCCATACTGGCACGCACCCCGCCCATTAATTGATGCACGATAGGCGCTAACGGGCCTTTGTACGGTACGCGACCTTCAATACCTTCGGGTACTAGTTTATCCGCCGCATTTTCTGAACCGTCTTGGAAATAACGGTCGCTTGAGCCTTTCGCCATTGCACCCAATGACCCCATCCCCCGATAGGATTTATACGAACGCCCTTGATATAACTCGACTTCGCCCGGTGCTTCTTCTGTACCGGCAAACATACCGCCTAACATCACCGTATGTGCGCCTGCTGCAATCGCTTTAGACACATCGCCCGAATAGCGAATACCACCGTCTGCAATTAACGGTACGCCAGTATTTTTCAATGCTTCCGCCACATTCATAATGGCAGAAATTTGTGGCACACCGACCCCAGCAACAATACGGGTGGTACAAATTGAACCCGGGCCGATACCCACTTTCACCGCGTCTGCACCGGCTTCAACTAAGGCTAAAGCGGCTGCCCCTGTGGCAATATTACCGCCAATTACTTGCACTTGTGGAAAGCTTTGTTTAACCCAACGCACCCGATCCAATACCCCTTGTGAATGACCGTGTGCGGTATCGACCACCACCACATCTACGCCCGCTTCGACTAAGGCTTTCACGCGATCTTCTGTCCCGTAACCGACACCAACCGCAGCACCGACTAATAAACGCCCTTGATCGTCTTTACACGCATTCGGGAAGTCGGTGGATTTTTGAATATCCTTAACCGTAATTAAGCCGCGTAACTGGAATTTATCATTCACTACCAGCACTTTTTCAATGCGGTGGGTATGCAATAATTTGCGAATGCGCCCTTTGCTTGCACCCTCTTCTACGGTTACTAAGCGCTCTTTAGGCGTCATAATCGTACTTACGGGCTGATCAAAATTGATTTCAAAACGCAAATCACGTCCGGTCACAATCCCTACCAAATCTTCGCCTTCCACCACGGGTACACCCGAAATTTTATGCGCTTTGGTTAATTCCAACACTTCGCGAATCGTGGTATTGGGCGACACGGTAATTGGATCTTTAATCATGCCACTTTCGTATTTTTTCACCTGACGCACTTGATCCGCTTGGGCTTGAATGCTCATGTTTTTGTGAATAATACCAATACCACCTTCTTGCGCTAAGGCAATCGCTAAACGGGCTTCCGTTACGGTATCCATTGCTGAAGACAGTAAAGGAATGTTTAACATAATGCCGCGAGTAAGGGGGGCTTGCAGATTAGCGTCAGCCGGGAGAACAGTCGAATGCGCAGGGATTAATAGAACGTCATCGAAAGTGAGAGCTTCCTGAAGAATACGCATGATGGCTTAAATCCAGTTTTGAAAATAAGCGGTTCATTATAAGGTTTGACAATGCTGCGGTAAACTGTTATCCCGCATTGAACTAATAATTGGGCATTATATTAATTTTAATAACTCATTAATATTATTAAATAAACCCCACTTAAAGCATGCTTTTTGCTTAATATTAGGTGCTTAGCCTATAGTTTGCCCCAATATACAGTGCGCTAAAAACGACAATAGACCTGCCTGCATCCACTTCTGCTCACGATAACTAAGTTAGTTTTGGAGACTGTCATGGAAGCTTATGTTCCTAAACCCGAGAATGAAAATCCCCGACGGCATGCTGATCAATTATTTGATGCGTATGAAGTAAACACCGTTCCCTTATCCTCGATTAGCCGCTGGTTAAAATTTGGTTGGGACGATTTGATGGCAAACCCCAAAGCCAGTTTACCTTACGGCTTAATCTTCGCACTGGGCGGGATTTTAGTTAACTTGATTATGTATAACGACCCTGTATTTGTGGTGGCAGCAACGGCAGGTTTTTTATTAATGGGACCGTTTCTAGCGACGGGTGAATATGATATTAGCCGCGAATTAGAAAGTGGGCGTAAAATCAGCTTTGTACAATCCATGAAAGCCGTTTCCAAAAACTCGGTAAGTTTTGGCATTTACGCCATCTTTCTGGGTTTAATTATCGTCTTTTGGGTCAGAATTGCGGCAGTTATTACCGGCTTGTTCTTTCATAACGTAGATGTTCAGCAGGAATCTTTTTGGGGTATGTGGCAAAGCATGGTAGATATGCCACAAGGGCCTCTTTATGCCTTCATTTTTCTTGGCGTTGGTTTTTTATTCGCTGCTGTGGTTTATGTTACAGGTGTGGTAACACCGCAATTATTATTAGACCGCAAAGTTGACATTGTAACCGCTGCCAGTACTAGTGTTCGCGCAGTTATGAAAAGCCCTGCTACGTTTGCATTATGGGCAGTGGTCATTTCTGCCATTACAGGCTTGGGATTATTAACCTTTGACTTAGGCTTAATTATTACCATGCCGTGGATTAGCCATGCAAGCTGGCATTTATACCGTGAAGTGGTCACCACTCGCAAAGAAATTCCCAAAGAACCGTTGTAATTCATCTTGTCTATTCTGCTATTAAAAAGCATTAAGTTTTAGGCTTAATGCTTTTTTTATGGGCTTATCTATTACCATCTAAGCGTTACTCACCAAGACAATAATTAGGAGTATATAAAATGCTTTGGTACGTGCTTGCGGTGTTAAGCGGTTTAGCCTTATTAGTCTGGAGCGCTGATAAATTTGTGGATGGCGCAGCCTCGACTGCTAAATATGCGGGTATGCCTCCTTTATTAATCGGTATGGTCGTGGTTGGCTTTGGTACATCTGCCCCCGAAATGGTCGTTTCAGCCATTGCCGCCTTAAATGGCAATTCTTCGCTAGCCTTAGGTAATGCTTATGGTTCTAACATTTTTAATATTGGTTTAATTCTTGGTGTAACTGCCATACTTAGCCCGATTGCCGTGCGCTCTAATATCGTGCATAAAGAATTACCGATTTTAGTTGCCATTACGCTGTTCAGTGGTTGGCTCATATTCGACGGCGTAATTAGCGGCTACGATGCCTTAGCCTTGCTCGTCGTGTTTGCGGGTTTAATGAGTTGGTCTATTTATGCAGGCTTACGCAGCAAACGGGATGCACTTGCCACTGAATTTACCGAAGATTTAGCAGAGCAATCCCCCATGAGCTTAAAACTGTCATTGTTTTGGGTGAGCGCTGGCTTACTTCTTTTGATTCTAAGTTCGCGTTTATTAGTGTGGGGAGCAGTGAATATTGCGCAAAGCTTAGGCGTAAGTGATTTAATCATTGGTTTAACCATTGTCGCTGCTGGCACGTCTTTACCTGAACTAGCCACGTCGATTATTTCGGTGCGCAAAAACGAACACGACATTGCATTGGGCAATATTCTTGGTTCAAACCTGTTTAATACGCTGGCGGTAGTAGGAATTGCAGCGGCAATTCAACCTATTACAGTAGAAGCGATTGTGCTACATCGTGACTGGTTAGTCATGTTGGGTATGACCGTTGCCTTATTTATTATGGCATTCGGCTTTAAACAACGAGGCTACCTAACTCGAGTGGAAGGTAGCCTGTTATTGGCTGGATTCCTTGCTTACAACGCGTGGTTATTGTCTAGTTTATAAACTAGACAATTGAACCATCAGCGTTCATACCTTCCAGTTTATTCTCCCTTGGGATTAAATGTTCGCGTTTTAAACCAAACGCTAACACCAAGGGAGCAGCTACTAAGGTAGAGGAATAAATTCCGAACATAATGCCGATGGTTAACGCCAAAGCAAAATAATGCAAGGCTTCGCCCCCGAAAAATAACATTGCCAACACCATAATTTGGGTTGAGGTATGCGTAATAATAGTCCGCGACATCGTAGTAGTAATCGCATTGTCGATAATGTCGGGAATCGCTTTGTCCCGCATTTTGCGAATATTTTCCCGTACCCGGTCAAACACAACTACCGATTCATTTACGGAATAACCCAAAATCGCTAACACCCCCGCCAAGACGGTTAAGTCAAACTGCCATTGGAACATGGCAAACACACCAAGAATAATTACAACGTCGTGTAAGTTCGCCAACATAGCCGCCACTGCAAAGCGCCATTCAAAGCGTAATGACAAATAGCCAATAATGCCCGCTGCCACCAATAATAAGGCTAGACCACCGTTTTCATACAGCTCTTGCCCCACTTGTGGCCCAACGAACTCAACGCTACTTAAAGTAACATTCGGGTCTTTAGCTTTCAGTGTTTGCATGACTTGTTCACTGACTTGTGTACCTGTTAAACCTGTTTTAACTGGCAAGCGAATCATGACATCTTGAGTTGTGCCAAAATTCTGTACAAAAACCTCGTGAAAACCACTCGCTTTTAAACCCTCACGGATTTGCTCAATCGGCGCGGCGTTTGCATAACGCACTTGCATTACCGTACCACCGGTAAAATCCACACCCAAATTTAAACCGCGCACTAACAAAAATAATACGGCAATCACAAACGTCCCCGCTGAAATCAGGGTCGTTAGCTTCCCGTATTTCATGAAAGGGATATCTTTTTTAAAGTGGAAAAACTCAACCATTGTTCTTATTCCCTTAAATTGAAATATGCGATAAGCGAGGTTTAGACCCGTACACCAAATTCACAATGGCACGTGACACAGTAACCGCACTAAACATAGAGGTTAAAATCCCCAAACATAACACCACCGCAAAGCCGCGAATCGGGCCCGAACCCAAAATGAATAAGGCAGAACCAGCAATGAAGTTCGTTAAGTTAGAGTCTAAAATTGTTGACCATGCGCGTTCATAACCCGCATTGATTGCCACTTGCGGCGACATCCCATCGCGTAGCTCTTCACGAATCCGTTCATTAATCAAAACGTTCGCATCAATCGCCATACCTAAGGTTAAGGCAATCGCCGCCATACCGGGTAAGGTCAAGGTAGCTTGTAGCATGGATAATAATGCAAACAGCAAGAAGCCATTAATCCCTAAGGCGACGCTGGAAATCATGCCAAATACGCGGTAGTAGAACACCATAAAGGCGACGACGGCTAAGAAACCCCAAATGTTAGAGTTAAAGCCTTTGGAAATATTTTCCGCCCCCATGCTGGGCCCGATGGTACGCTCTTCAACAATGTATAAAGGCGCCGCTAATGCCCCTGCACGCAGCAATAAGGCTAAATCGCGAGCCTCTTTTGAAGAATCTAAGCCGGTAATTTGGAAGTTTTTATGTAACTGCTCTTGAATACGCGCCACATTAATCACTTCTTCGGATTTGGTAGTGGTACGTTGTGGCTTGCCATCTACCATATTGGTAACAGCTTTGGTTTCAATATAAACCACCGCCATCAGCTTTTGTACATTCTCGCCAGTTACTTTACTAAAGCGATCAGCACCCGAACCATCTAAGGTAATAGAAACGGCGGGTTGACCATGTTGATCAATGGTTTGTGACGCATCAACAATGGAATCACCCGTTAAAATCACTTTACGTTTTAATAAAATAGGTTCGCCATTGCGCTCTTTATATAATTGTAAACCTAGGGGTGCGCCGGATTGTTGCGCTTGTACGGGGTCATTACCGGCATCATCCACTAAGCGGAATTCTAAGGTGGCGGTTGCACCTAAAATATCTTTAGCACGCGCGGTATCTTGTACACCCGGTAATTGCACCACGATACGATTCAAACCTTGCTGTTGAATAACAGGTTCTGCAACCCCCAGTTCATTAACCCGTTTACGCAAAGTGGTAATATTTTGTTCTAAAGCACTTTTTTGCAAACGTACTAATGCTTCTGCGGTAATGCTGGCTTGTAGATTGGTTGTACCCGGTTGTTGAGTAAATTGCAGATTATCGCGGTAATTAGCTTTTAACGCTTTTAATGCTGCATCCAAGGAGGCTTGGTCATTAAAGCGTGCTACCACGCTATCACCCTCACGACCAATGCCGCTGTACTTAATATCCTTATCACGTAATACGTCGCGGAATTCATCATCATAACGGTCAATTTGCTTATCAACCGCCGCTTTCATATCCACTTCCATTAAGAAGTGTACCCCACCACGTAAATCCAACCCTAAATACATAGGATTGGCATGAATAGCTTGTAAGAATTTGGGTGTAGAAGGCGCTAAATTCAAAGCAACCGTGTATTGATCACCCAATTTTGCTTTTAAAGCATCGGCCGCTTTTAACTGTACATCGGTGTTATCAAAGCGAAATAAAGCTTGTGAGCCTTCCACTTCTGACTTATGAAAACTTAAACCTTGAGCTTTTAAAGTGTCCTCAAATTGCTGCATTGCTGCTAAATCAATCGGTTTATCAGCCTTAGCGCTAATTTGTACGGCGGGTTCTGCCGGGAAGAAATTTGGAATGGCATAAATCACACCAACCAACAAAATCAAACCAATAAGGATATATTTCCAGAGAGGATAACGATTCATTATTATATTCCGCTAAAACAAGAACTACCCCACGCCCCAGCCTGAGGTAGCAAGAGAAGCCTTATGCGCTTTTCAATGTGCCTTTTGGCATTACACTCGCAATGGCCTGTTTTTGCACTTTTACTGTGACATTATCAGCGACGGATAATTCCACGAAATTTTCAGTCATGCTGGCAACCTTGCCTAAAATGCCCCCGTTGGTTACAACTTCATCACCTTTATTCAATGCTTCCAGCATCGCTTTATGTTCTTTAGCACGCTTTTGTTGGGGACGAATAATCATGAAATACATAATGGCAAAGAATACCGCCATCATCAGAATCATTTCTAAACCGCCGCCACCAGCGTTCGCTGCACTTGAACCCATGTTCAATCTCCTTGAATCAATAACTCATTTTTCCGCTGGCTATTATGCCAGCTCCCACGGAAAAGCGATAACTTGTTTAATATCGTCGACCTGCATCCGGCACATCAGCACCCGATCTAAGCCAATTGCTATACCAGCCGACTCCGGCATACCTTGATCTAAGGCTTGCAGAAAATATTCATCTACTGGTATACCATCGCCGCGCGTATGGGCATCTTGCGTTAATATAGCGCGGTTGCGGGCAGCATCGGTTTGCTCTTGATAACCATTGCCCAACTCTAATGCACCTAAATAAACCTCAAACCGCTGCGCCACCCAAACGCCATTTTCCTCTATTACCCGTGCTAATGCGGATTGCGACGCAGGATAATGATAAAGAAATGTCAGTTGATTTTTAGGGAAATTCGCTTCCACGCAATGGCTTAATAACAGGTCACACCAACCTTGCTTATCCAATTCACCTGTAAACTGAATACCTTGTGCCCAAGCACAGGCTTGTAACTCGCTTACTTCTGCTGCATGGGGGTCAAGTTGTACGGTTTCAAGGAAAGCTTGCCGATACGTAATAAAACGCGGTGCTTGATCAAGCTGTGGCATCAGCCTATGCAACAAATCCGCAGTTTCCTGCATCAGTTGCTGATAACTAAAACCCACCCGATACCATTCCAGCATAGTAAATTCGGGATTATGCCGCGAACCCGCTTCATCTCGTCGCCAAACTTTACAAATCTGATAAATATCGCCAGACCCTGCCACCAATAAGCGTTTCATAGGGTATTCGGGCGAGGTGTGCAAATAACGCAAACCTACTGTTGTATTTACCGTAAAGCTATCAATGAACGGATCTGTATTACCCGCTTGCGATAAAGCTGGGGTTTCGACCTCTAGTACTTGGCGCTCGGCAAAAAAAACGCGCACCTGTTGGTACAGTCGTGCGCGTTCACATAAGGCGGTCAAATTCACGCTTTTACACGAGACACATATTCGCCCGTACGGGTATCAATTTTCAGCACTTCACCCTCTTCCATATACAAGGGCACTTTCACCACTGCGCTGGTTTCTAAGATGGCGGGTTTAGTACCACCGGTTGCGGTATCACCGCGTACACCCGGATCAGTTTGGATAATTTTCAATTCAACAAAGTTCGGTGGCGTTACCACTAACGGCACACCATTCCACAAGGTAACGATGCATTTTTCATTGCCTTTCAGCCATTTTTTCGCATCTGCCATAGCGGTTTCGCTGGCTTGTAACTGTTCAAAGCTGGCGTTATCCATGAAATGCCAGAATTCGCCATCCGAATATAAATATTCTAAATCACGATCTTCTACATCCGCACTCTCCGCGCTTTCATTGGATTTCCACGTTTTTTCAACCACGCGTCCGGTACGTAAGTTACGCACCCGCGCCCGTGTGAAGGCTTGACCTTTACCCGGCTTGACGAAATCACTCTCAACGACAACGTACGGATCACTGTCAATTAGAATTTTTACACCTACTCTCAAATCATTGCTGCCATACGTGGCCATGATTTCATCTCCAAAACGATATAACTGAAAAATAGCGCGCTATCATACCTGCAAGCGTAAATGAACTCCACCGCCCGAACCGGATTTGCCCGCTAAATGCACGGATTTAAAAGCATGTTATAGTAGACCCTGCTTATTTTCTGGAAAAAATAATGACTTATTCAGCTATTCTAAAAAAACTAAGCCTGTTATTGTGCTTTATCAGTTTACCCAGCGTAGCGGCTGACAATTTTTATAATCGCTCCCACACGACTAACGATGTCAAACAATTTGAGCAGCCCTGTAAAGCCGGACAAGCCACGGCTTGCGCACATTTAGCCTATTTATATGAAAAAGGCGAAGGTGGTCTACCTAAAGATTTAGCCACTGCCTTGCACTTATACCAACGCAGTTGTGAACAACAAGATGCCGCAGGCTGTGCGGGTTTGGGTAATCTGTACCATCAAGGTGAAGCCGTTAAAAAAGATCATAAGCAAGCGGTGGCATTGTCTGAATTAGCCTGTAAAGCCAACGATTTACGTGCCTGTTTCAACTTAGGTTATTACCTAGAACTTGGTTATGGCACACCCAAAAACATGGATCGCGCCTTAGACTTATATCAACAAACCTGTGAGCTAGGTTATGCCAAAGGCTGTATTAATCTAGCGGTATCTTATGAAGAAGGTAAAGGGGTTAAACCTGATACGGAACAGGTATTAAAGTGGTATAAACGCGGTTGTGATGATTTAAACAACCCGCTGAGTTGCTTGGGTTATGTGGCTACACAAACTGAATTGCCTTCCGGCACAGACAAAAATCGGTTTAATAATAACCATGCTAAACAAATTTTATTGAAAGATTGCCAAGCAGGGGAAATGAAAAGCTGTGCAGGTCTATACGCTATTTATTCCGTCAACCCCATTCCACGTCCCAGCGAAGCCGATAAGCAAATTTATAGCCAAATTGCTGATATAGCGACACCACTTTGTAAACAAGGTGATGAAGATGCTTGCTCGACCGTGGTGTATTTTTGTGAATCCTCAATGGCACATGATACGGCTTGTTTAGAGGCGGGTCGGTACTTCGGCGAGAAATGCCAACAAGGCGATGAAAACGCGTGTACACAAATGCGTATGACGATTTGGTTCTTGCTACAAGATTAGCTTAACGCATCCACATACACCCACCGACCATTTTCCCGCAGGAAACGGCTGGTTTCCTGCATCTGTTGAATTTGATCTTGCACCTGAAAGCTAGCAATAAATTCGACAATGCCTTGGTTATCTGTTTCCAAACCCTGTTCGGTACGCAGGATTTGCAGTCCTTGCCACTCCGTCGCTTCCAATTGCATCAGACTTTTTTTATTGGGGCGGGTTTGGCTATGCCAGGTTCGATGCAAATACGCGCCATTGTTTAACACATACGCACTGTAACGTGAGCGCATCAATTGTTCAGCAGTAGGCGCGGCTTTGCCATCGTGCCAAGGACGACAGCAGTGGTTATAGGTTTTACCAGATTGACAAGGGCAGTTCATAGCTTGGTTTGCGCGGCGCGTTCTTGAGTGGTAAGGGCGATTTTATTGCGTAAATAAATCGGTTGCGCTAATTCTGGCGTGACTGCTTTACCCGCCAGCCAATCGGCTTGGGCTAATGGCAACATAAATTCAGCGGCTGGTAGCCAATCAGCGTTAGTCTCCCGCAGAATTGAGCCAAAACGCGCAGTTAATACTGCGGTATACGCCGACCAGCCATGCCCAACCGCAAACCAGTGCTTGCCTTCTGGTATTGGCGCATCTTGCGGCTTACACACCAATTCTTCCGCTTGCAATTGCATTAAGCCATTCACCAAAACGTATTGCCCCCAATACACCTCGCCCATACGTGCATCTAAAGCGGCTAATACCTGAGTCGCGCCACAATGTTGATAAGCTTGTTGGGCTAATGCCGCTAAAGTAGAGACTGGAATAATCGGCTTATCCATTGCCATTGCGATGCCTTGCGCCACACCAATGCCAATGCGAATCCCCGTAAATGCGCCAGGACCTCGACCAACGACTAAGGCGTCGACCTCTGCCAAACTTGTTTCAGCTTGTGCCAACACACGTTCCAACATGGGCAAAATTAGTTTGGTATGTTCGCGGGGCGTTAAGGCAAATTCGCTAAAGACTTCCGAATCCTGTTGTAAAGCGACCGAACAAGCTTCGGTAGAGGTATCAAGCGCGAGTAGTTTCATGCAGCGTTCCGGCAAAAAAGCGTTTAACTATATCCAATTTTTGCGTGCGTGGCATACGCGGCAAGCTATCCAGAAAGGTTTTGCCATAACTGCGGGTGCGTAAGCGTGTATCACCCAACATTAATACGCCTTTATCTTGTGAATCGCGAATCAAGCGCCCGACACCTTGTTTCAGCGTAATCACCGCTTGCGGAATCTGGTACTCGTTAAATGGGTTACCGCCGCGTTGTTTAATGGCTTCAATACGCGCTTCGGTTACAGGGTCATTCGGCGCGGTAAACGGCAGCTTATCAATAATCACACAGCTTAAAGCTTCGCCGCGCACGTCTACGCCTTCCCAAAAGCTGGCTGTACCTAATAATACCGCATTACCTAATTCACGAAATTTTTGAATCAGTTCGCGTTGCGAGCTTTCACCTTGAATTAACAACGGAAACTCGATTTGTTCTTTAAGGAGTTCAGCCGCTTCGTTTAAGGCTCGATAGCTGGTAAACAACATAAAGGTACGCCCACCGCAGGCATTGATGACCGGAACCGCGGCTTCTACCAAACTACTCACAAAGCTAATATCCTGCGGTTCGGGCAAATCGGCAGGGAGATATAACAGCGCGTGATGCCAATAATCGAATGGGCTATCTAACTGCAATGTTTGCGGCGCATCTAAACCTAAACGCTGACTGAAATGCTCGAAGGAGTTTTCTACCGCCAATGTCGCAGAGGTTAATACCCAACTGCACTCTAATTCGGCGGTGGCTTTTTGAAAGGGGGTGGCAATATCCAAGGGTGTGCTGGTAATCGCAAAACCTTTGATAAAGGTTTCAAACCATTGCACTGTACCTTCCGCCGGATTTTGTAAGCGCTCAAAGCGGGCAGCTTGTTCTTGCAAGCGTTCATAACAGGTTTGTAAGCCTTTACTGCGGCTAGCCGCCACCTCTAATAAGCCTAATAATTCCTGTAACACCGTTTGTAGGTTTTGCATTTGCGTAACAATCGCAGGCTTTTGTGCCAATTTCGCCCAAGGCGCACGCTGCCCCGGCGTATCCATCGCTAGCCGTAAATCAAATACTGCTTTTTCTAAGGCATCTAAATTACGCCGTAATACGGGCATATCCCGCGCTGCTTCCAGCATTTCTAGTTGTGTGTCACGCTTCCAATCCAACAATTGCCGACTGCTCAAGGTATCGCTAAAAAAGCCGGAAGCAATTTCGGGCAACTGATGTGCTTCATCTAAGATAACCGCATTTACCGTGGGCAGTAATTCGGCAAAACCCTCTTCTTTCAAGGCAAGATCAGCAAAAAATAAATGGTGATTTACTACTAAAATATCGGCTTCTTGCGCGGCGCGGCGGGCTTGTAAAATAAAGCATTCTTGGTAGTTATCGCATTCTACACCGATGCAATTATCACGGGTCGAAGTTACGTGCCCCCAAATTTCCGCATCAGTCGGTACAGAATTCAGTTCGGCAATATCGCCCGTTACCGTAAGTTTTGACCAATCCCGAATACGGCGCAACCAAACCACCTGACGCTTATCAGCTAAACGCCCCTCGCTTAACGTGATATCTAAGCGATGCAAACACACATAATTGGCTCTGCCCTTCAGCAAGGCAACTTTGGCTTTACTGTTCAGCGCTTTTTTAACAAGAGGCAAATCTTTGTGAAAAAGCTGATCTTGTAGAGTTTTGCTGCCTGTTGACACCAATACTTTTTGCTCACTCAAAAACGCAGGCACAAGATAAGCAAAGGTCTTACCTACGCCTGTTCCGGCTTCAATAATCACCGTGCTTGGCTGTGCCAGCGCTTGCTGCACCAATTGCAACATAGCTTGTTGTTGAGGGCGTGCTTGAAAGCCCGGAATCAGTTGCGCAAACGCACCCTGATCCGCCAATAAGGCTGCACTATCTATAAGTGCAACCGTGTCCACTGAATTAATTGAGTAACTCCTGATAATACTTGGCTTTATCCGCCATATTGCGTGATTGCTGGCGGTTACCTTGCCGTTCATACAGTGAGGCTAGTTTTAACCAAACCGCCGGGTTGTCTTCTTCAATCCGTAACGCGCGTTCCACCGTAGCAATTGCCCCATCTACTCGCCCTTGTGCTACATCGCTATCTGCCTGTTTTAATAAGGCTTGTACCGCAGCCGAGGTCTGATATTGCCGTGGCGGCTTACGCGGTGCTTTCGGTTCATCTATGTTAGGCACAGTCTCATTATCGCTTTGGGTATTGCTTTCAGTCGGCGCAGAACTTGGCGTAATTTTCGGGCTTTCCTTAGTAGGCTCTAAACGTTCTACCCTAGGCGGCCTTTCAATAGTTAACGGCAAGGTTTGCACGCGCCCTGCGGTACTGGCGGGTACGTCATAGGTACTGGCGGAACTATAGGGACGCGCCTGCAAGTAGCCCTCTGTACGCGGAATATAACGCGGTACATAACGGTTTTCTAACGGCGGATCATAGCGCGGTACAATCGCTACAGGCGGTGCAACACTGCCGTAAACAGCACTATTAAACGTATTAGGATTGGGTGAGCAGGCACTTAATGCCAGACTCAACCCCAAACTAACGGGAACTAAAACCTTGGTTGTTGCTTTCATAGTTGTTTAGTTATCGCATTAAAGTATCAATCCACGAGTTATCTGGTGGCGTACTGGCATTATTACCAGCGGGTACTGCTGGCGGAGCAGGTCTCGCCGCAGGCGCGCGTGCCGGAGCAGGTGTAGGATTAGCTCTAGCTACAGGCGCAGTAGCTTCTGTGGGAGCCGCTTGACCTTCTACTGGAACAGCACCTTCAGGTAAGGTTTCGTCCACAGGCGGCGCACAGAAGTTAGTTTTTTGCGGTTGACTGCCTTTAATAAACGGCACTCGCTCGGCTTTGCCACAAGCCGGATTGAAACGTAAACCTGTGTCAGAATCGATATCGACCCAGACTAAGCGTGATGAATTTTGGACTTGCAGTGCTTTGCTGGGTAATACACGGAATAAATCCGCCCACACTTTTAAAGCACCTTCGCCACCTGTCATATGAATGGGTTTATTGTCATCGCGCCCAACCCAAACCGTCGCCACATGTTGTCCCGAAAAACCTGCAAACCAACTGTCTTTTTTATCATTGGTTGTACCTGTTTTACCGCCCACCTTTTTCCATGCTGGTAACACGCTAGACAATTCTTTTGCCGTCCCCTGCTCCGTTACTTGATTTAAGCCGTATTGTAATAAATCCACCGCTTCGGGGCTTGCTACTTGCTGCACATTCACCGGATAACGGCTTAACACTTGTCCTTTAAGATTCATGACACTACGAATGGCTTTTAAAGGCGTATAAGAACCACCCGCCGCAATGGTTTGATACATCTGCTGCACTTCAAATGGGGTTAATTCAACCGCCCCTAGTAGAATCGACGGGTATTCTGGAATTTTGGCATTAATGCCCAACAAGTGTAGGGTACTCACGACACGATCAACCCCCATATCCACCCCAATGCGGACAGCGGGCGTATTACGCGACATTTCCAACGCTTTCAAAACCGTTACCACGCCCATATTGCGACGGTCGTAGTTCTCAGGCTGCCAATATTTTTTAGGACCAATTTTGACAGTTACCGGTCCATCACTCACACGTGTGGCTAAGGTATACTTACGCTTATTTTCCAATGCGGTTAAATAAATAGCCGGTTTGACTAAAGAGCCGATTTGACGTTGTGCCGTTAGAATATGATTAAAGCCCGGATAACGCACATTCATACCGCCGACTAAAGCTAAAACCTCAGCGCCTTGTACCGTGCTAATCATGGTTGCCCCATTCAGCTTACCACGCGAAATTTTATACGCTTTTTCTAAACGCTTAACCCGATTTTGCAGAATAGTTTCGGCAGTTAATTGCACGATGGGATCCATCGCTGTAAAGATCAATAAACCTTCGCTACGCACATCATCTTCTTTATAGTCGCGTTGTAATTGTTGGCGCACGAGATCTAAATAGGCAGGAAAGGGGCTTGCCCCTGAAGGTTTATGTTCGCTAACGCCTAAAGGTTGTTGAATAGCTACTTGATATTGTTCTGGGGTAATTACCTTTTCCTGCTGCATTACCGACAGCACCACATTACGCCGTTCTAAGGCACGTTCAGGAAAACGTCGCGGATCGTAATAACCTGCGCCTTTGGCTAAACCAATCAACAAAGCCATTTGTTCAGGTTTTAACTCTTTGGCAGGTTGATTGAAATAAAACTGTGCGGCTAAACCAAAGCCGTGAATCGCTCGATCACCATCTTGCCCTAAATGAATTTCATTCAGATAAGCTTCTAAAATTTCTTGCTTGTTGTAATGCAGCTCCAATAAAGAAGCCATCATTATTTCCTTAACTTTACGCCGCCAACTGCGTTCATTGGTTAAATAAAAGTTTTTTACCAACTGTTGGGTTAAGGTACTACCGCCTTGCACGGTATGCCCTGCTTTTAAGTTTTCCACCATCGCGCGCGCTATCGCCATTGGATTCACGCCTTGGTGCTCGTAGAATTTTTTATCTTCGACCGATACCAAACCTTTAACCAATTCTGGCGGTACATCCTTTTGCCGAACTAAAATACGATCTTCATTATGCTTAGGATAAAAATTACCAATTAGCACCGGCTCTAAGCGCATTAAATTCAGTGGATTTTTACCATCTGAATAACCCAATGATGTCACTTTGCCATTGTTAACTTTAATTTTAATACTACGTGGCGGTTCAACGTCTTCCGCAAATTGGAAGCCACGCGTATTAATCATAAATTGATCACCTTTGCGCGTGTACTGCCCGGTTTCCGTCGGATTGTCTAATTTACGATAACTCAGTAACTTTAATTCTTGCTCTAAATGATCCGCCAGCAAGCCTTGCCCTTCATATAAATCTAAGGGACGTGCAAACACACGAGCCGGTAATGCCCAACGTTTCCCTTCAAATTGTGCGGTTACTTCTTCATCTAGTTGCATGGCATACACCACAAACACTAGACCACCTAAAATTAAAGCCACCAAAATAAGAATACGAGAGAGCCGACCAAACAGGCTAAAGAAAAAGCGTAGACCTCGCCAAGGCAGCATCCACCACGCATCCTGTTTTGATCCCTGAGCTGTGTTCTGATTCAAGCTATTATCCTGCTTTCACTGTTAGAGGTGCGATCATTTGCGCCACACCCACGAATGCTGACGCCCTATGCGGGACACTCATTATAGTTACCAATGGCATTTTCAGCCCGAAATTTGACGCTATGTGATTGTTAGCTATAGCACCTAGCGAATTTTACACGATTGGGCTGTTCAGCAATACCAGCGGATGATAGTGCTATCTGCAAAATCAGAAAAGCACTGTGCGTATTTTTGCCTAAACTTAGCCCTGTATCTCAAGCGATACGCGATGGAAAATATTGCGGATAATCTTAGCTTATGTAACATAGTACGGGGGCGGGTGTCGCTATTATGAGGAGAGGCTACCCCATTGAACCCATAACATCGCTAAGTGAATCTGCGCATTCACCTTTTAAACAACTATTACTCATTTTATTGCCGCTTTCATAACGAATTAACCAATAACATGGGTAAGCATGGGGAGCACACTATGCATCTCAATTCCACTGTATTACGTATTAGCTTAGCCTTAGTGCTCAGCATTCCAGCCTTAAGCCAAGCCGATACCAAACTGGTGTATAACGATACTGGCTTTGGTCCACAAGCCCGCACGACGACTATTCAAGTACAAGGGCATAAAGTCCGTATGGAAGATAGCACCAGCGGCATTTATACCTTGTATGATGGCGACACTAAAACCTTAAACACGGTCAATACTAAAACTAAACAGTATTTAGTTACCAATGCCGAAAATCTAAAAGCTCGCTTAGAAAAAGCGGTTGCCATGCATAAGCAATTCAAGGAAGAAATGCAAAAGCAAATTGCGCAACTGCCTGAGGCAGATCGTAAAGCGGCAGAAGAACGTTTAGCGAAAATTGAAGAGGCACGTAAAGCGCCTGCCCCTGCGGTTAAAATGACTAAAACCGAACGTAAAGAAAAAGTGCAAAACATTGAATGCGTAGTCAGCAATATTGCATTAAATGACAAAGGCGTACGCGATGTGTGTATTGCCGATATTAGCAATGTGAATGCAGACGATCATCAAGCTTTAGTCGCTATGTATGAATTCATGGATATGTTATCGGCTGAATCGGCTAAAGCGCAAGAAATGGCCGCGCCTAGCGATGGTGCAGCTAGCTTACATAAACAAGGCTTAGTGGCTTTTATTCAAAATGTTCCAGAAGGTCCACGTAGTGAATTAAGCAGTATTAGCAAAGATGCGCTTAAAGCGGAAGATTTTACCATTCCGGCTGATTACGCTCTGTTTGATCCCCTAAAAGCCGCAGAAGAAGCAGCAAAAGCCCAAGCAGCAGCGCCTGCACCAGCGGCTACTCCTGCACCAGCGGCAGCTCCTGCACCAGCGGCAGCTCCTGCACCAGCGGCAGCTCCTGCACCAGCGGCAGCTCCTGCACCAGCGGCAGCTCCTGCACCAGCGGTAGCGCCTGCACCAGCGGCAGCGCCTGCACCAGCAGCAGCGCCTGCACCAGCGGCGACTCCTGCACCAGCGGCGACTCCTGCACCAGCGATGTAAGCAACTTTAATTCCTATATCTATTGTGGAGAGTTCCCCGGAACTCTCTACTCCTGTTATTTATACCGTCTGTTGAATTTGCAAAAGGCTTGTTATGCGCCCTTCCCAACTTAGCCACGTATTAGATAAAGAATTTGCGGGTACATTACAGGGTTATCATACCCCCGTGATGTTGTGGGGTGCGCCGGGCGTGGGTAAGTCACAAATCATTGCGCAAATTGGGCAAAAACATCAGGTACCTGTGATTGATATTCGCTTGTCACAAATGGAACCTAGCGATTTACGCGGTATTCCTTTTCGTGAGAATAGCTTAGTGGAATGGGCGATTCCTGCCATGTTGCCTGATGCTCAACGCCACGGTACACAAGGTATTTTATTCTTAGACGAAATTACCTCGGCTGTGCCCAGTGTGTCCGCCGCTGCTTATCAATTGATTCTAGACAGACGCTTAGGTGAATACCAAGTACCTGAAGGCTGGGCAATTTTTGCTGCGGGCAACCGCCAAGGGGATCGCGGTGTTACCTATACCATGCCCGCACCCTTAGCGAACCGCTTCTCACATTATGAAGTCGATTTAAACTTAGACGATTGGGTAGCATGGGCGTATCAGCATCAGATTGATGAACGTATTATTGGCTTCTTACGCTTTCGTCCAGAACAATTATTCAAATTTGACGCGGCACATAACCCCGTTGCTTTCCCCACTCCGCGTTCATGGGAATTCGCACATCGTGCCTTACAGAAATTTAGCAACTCTCCGACCTTATTATTGGGTACGTTGCAAGCCTGTGTCGGTGCAGCCGCTGGGATTGAACTCAAAGCCTTTATCGACAGTCTCGAACACATGCCAGATTTAGACGCGATTTTACGTGGTGAAGAAGTCAAAGCTCCCAAAGAAGTCGACTTACAATACGCGGTCGCTTCCGCCTTAGTGGGTCGCGCCATTCGCGCCAAAGGCAGCTCTGAGGCTCACGTTGTTTATGGGCATATTTTAGATTACGCCAAAGCCTTTCCCTTAAAAGAAATGGGCGTTATGTTGGTGTCGGATATGTTACGCGCGGTAGGTGATGATATTTTTAGCGTGCCTGCCTTTGCTCAATGGGCGCAGGCAATGGGCGATATTATGTTATATGACTAAGTTTTAATTCTCAGCCATCAAAGCAAAACTTTGATGGCTTTAAGTTCTTAACAATCTTAAATTAACCCACCCATACCCGTGCATTGCGGAACATACGCAACCACGCGCCGTCGTCGCCCCAGCCTTCGGGTAGCCATGAGTGTTGTACTGCCCGGAATAAGCGTTCAGGGTGCGGCATCATAATGGTGAAGCGCCCGTCTTGCGTGCTTAAGCCGGTAATACCTAAGGGTGAGCCATTCGGATTTTCGGGATAATGTTCCGTTGCCGAACCGTAGTTGTCGACGTAACGTAAACCGACTAAGCCTTCTGCCATGACATCCGCAGGGTTTATACCCTGATCGAATACCGCGCGACCTTCGCCGTGGGCAATCGCAATCGGCAGCACTGAACCTTCCATGCCTTGTAAGAATAAGGACGGCGATTTCAACACTTCGACCGTGGCATAACGCGCTTCAAATTGTTCAGAGCGATTACGATAAAAACGTGGCCAATGCGCCGCCCCCGGTATCATATCGCGCAATTGCGCATACATTTGGCAGCCGTTGCACACGCCTAAACCAAACGAATCCTGACGTGCAAAGAAGGCAGCAAATTCATCGCTGGCTTGCGGATTCATTAAAATGGTTTTTGCCCAGCCGCCGCCTGCACCGAGTACGTCGCCGTAAGAGAAGCCACCACAAGCCACCATGCCTTTGAAATCTTTGAGACTGACCCGGCCGCTAATAATATCGGTCATGTGTACGTCAACCGCTTTAAAGCCCGCACGGTCAAACGCCGCCGCCATTTCCACCTGACCGTTTACGCCTTGTTCGCGCAAAATCGCCACAGCGGGGCGCACACCCGTTTTAATATACGGTGCAGCAATGTCGTCATCTGGGTTAAAGCTCGCTTTAACACTTAAGCCGGGGTCTTTGGCATCGCTTAAACGCTCAAATTCTTGGGCAGCGCAATCGGCATTATCGCGTAGGGCTTGCAGACGATAGCTGGTTTCAGACCAGAGCTGTTGCAGCTTGGCACGCGGCGCGCGATAAACCTCTTGATGCGCAAAGGTGATGACCAGCTCGTCGCTATCGTTTAACTCGCCCATTACATGCGTGCAATGGCTTAAACCCGCTTCACGGAACACTTCTAATACGGTATCAGTATCGCAATGTTTGACTTGTAACACCGCACCCAATTCTTCATTGAATAAAGCCGGTAACAATTGCTCGCTGAATTGTCCAACACACACGGTTAAGCCGGTATGTCCGGCAAAGCTCATTTCGGCTAACGTGGCTAACAAGCCGCCATCGGCACGGTCGTGATACGCTAAAATTAAGCCTTCGGCGCGTAGGTCTTGAATGGCATTAAAGAAGGCTTTTAAGGCATTAGGGTTTTCTAAATCTGGTGCTTGATGTCCGACTTGACCGTAGACTTGTGCTAAGGCGGACGCTGCTAAACGATTACGTCCTTTACCTAAATCCACTAAAATTAAATCGGTATCGCCTTTATCCGTGCGTAATTGTGGGGTTAGGGTTTTACGAATATCGGTTACGGGAGAGAATGCGGAAATAATCAGCGATAACGGCGCAGTCATTTCACGCGCTTCATCGCCTTGCTGCCACACAGTTTTCATTGACAGCGAATCTTTACCAACCGGAATGGCTAACCCTAAACGCGGGCAAAGTTCTTCACCCACCGCTTTAACTGTATCGAATAACGCCGCATCTTCACCCGGATAACCCGCCGCTGCCATCCAGTTAGCGGATAAGCGAATATTGCGCAAATTATCAATACTGGCGGCGGCAATATTGGTAATAGCTTCACCAATCGCCATGCGTCCAGATGCAGCCGGATTCACCAAGGCAATCGGAGTACGTTCGCCCATTGCCATCGCTTCGCCAAAATAGGTATGGTAATCGGTACTGGTCACCGCCACGTCGGCGACGGGCACTTGCCAAGGGCCTACCATTTGATCACGCGCCACCATGCCAGTAACGGTACGGTCGCCGATGGTAATCAAAAAGGATTTGGAAGCCACCGTAGGTAATTGCAAAACCCGTTCAACCGCGTCCGCTAAGTTGATATGACTTAAATCCACTTCCGGTTTATGGAAGGTTAAGTGATTGACATTACGCAGCATTTTCGGCGGCTTACCCAATAATACATTCATGGGTAAATTCACCGGATTATTGTCAAATAAGGAATCACCGACCAATAACTGCTGTTCTACCGTGGCTGTCCCCACCACCGCATAGACCGCACGCTCGCGTTCACATAACGCACGGAAGGTATCCAGCTTATCTTCCGCAATGGCTAAGACATAACGCTCTTGCGCTTCATTACACCAAATTTCCATTGGCGACATACCGGGTTCATCATTCGGTACAGTACGCAATTCAAAGCGACCTCCACGCCCCGCATCATTAATAATTTCAGGAATCGCGTTAGAAATACCGCCCGCGCCCACATCGTGAATCGACAGAATCGGATTGTCTTTGCCTAAGGCAACGCAACGGTCGATCACTTCTTGGCAACGGCGTTCCATTTCGGGATTGCCACGTTGTACTGAAGCAAAATCTAAATTTTCGGCACTCGTACCACTTGCCATCGAAGATGCCGCACCGCCACCCAAACCGATTAACATGGCAGGACCACCTAAAACGACAATCGGCGTGCCTTCAGGCAAGGATTTTTTCTCAATATTGCCATCGCGAATATTACCCATCCCCCCGGCAATCATAATCGGCTTGTGGTAGCCGCGTAATTCTGTGCCTTTTGCACCCGGTACGAGCATTTCAAATGTGCGGAAATAACCGGCAATATTTGGGCGACCAAATTCATTATTAAACGCCGCCGCGCCAATTGGCCCTTCGAGCATAATGTCTAGTGCGGACACAATGCGCCCCGGCTTACCGAAATCTTGTTCCCATGGCTGTTCATAGCCCGGAATACGTAAGTTAGACACGGAAAAACCACATAAACCCGCTTTTGGTTTAGAGCCAATTCCCGTTGCACCCTCATCACGAATCTCACCGCCTGAGCCGGTCGCTGCCCCCGGAAAAGGCGAAATCGCGGTCGGATGGTTATGCGTTTCCACCTTCATTAATAAGTGTACCGGCTCATTGGTGTAGTGGTATTCGCCGGTTTTCGTATCAGGGAAAAAGCGCGTAGCTAGTGGACCTTCAACCACCGACGCATTGTCTTTATAGGCGGACAAAATTCCATCGGGTGCGTGTTGATAGGTATTGCGAATCATGCCAAATAAGGATTTAGGCTGCGCTTTACCATCAATTACCCAATCGGCATTAAAAATTTTGTGGCGGCAATGTTCTGAGTTGGCTTGCGCAAACATCATTAATTCCACATCGGTGGGATTGCGCCCTAACTCTGCATAATTTTCGGCTAAATAATCAATTTCATCGGCTGATAAAGCTAAACCCCAATCTTTATTGGCTTGTGCCAGTGCGGTTTTCGCATCGCCCGTAATATCCACATAACGTAAGGGCGCGGGTTCAGCTTCTGAAAATAACACCACTGCATCTTGCAAATCGTTTAACACCATTTCGGTCATACGATCATGCAATAAAGCGGCTAATGTATCGCGCTCAGCATCACTTAAGGCTTGGCTTGTTTGTACATCGTAAGCAATACCACGTTCAACGCGCTCAACCATGCTTAAGCCGCAATTATGCGCAATGTCAGTCGCTTTACTCGACCACGGCGAAATCGTGCCCGCACGCGGGGTTACGACAAATAACGTACCACTAAATTGATGGTCGCCTTGTACTTCTTCATAAGTCAGCAATGTTGTTAAACGCGCTTGCTCATTCGCGCTTAAATCGCGATTGGCTCTCACAAAATGGGTATATTCAGCTTTGATCGCAGTCACGCTTGGCACAGCGGCTTGTAGCGTATTCAGTAACTTGGTACGGCGGAATTCAGACAACGCAACACTACCAGCAAGAATCAGCATAGGGGTCAACCAACGGGGCAGTTCAACAAGACGGGTATGATAGCGGAAACTCAAGGGTGGGAGTAGCTATAAGCCAAGCTTGCCAACAACTCGCTTAGTTTTTTCTAGGTAACAACGCTTATCAACGACGTTTTGACAAGCACTGATTTCTAACTTGTGTGCGATAATGCACCACTCGGTTCTGAATATAGCGGGTCAACATAGGCGGATAATCCGCTTGTTGAATACAAGTATAAATATAACCTTGCAGGCGTTGCCAATCCTCAGCATCGCCACAATCGGCTTGCTGCAAAGTAGCGCTTAAATCGGTGTAAATATGATACTGCGCCATATCACGTTGACATAACCAATCCCGCAGTGGGTTAAAAATCGAACGCTGTTGGCATTGTTGCACAATCTGCGGCCAACGTTGCGTTTGTCGCGTGTAAGCTTGAATAAATGCTTGCAGGACTTGATCCAACCACAAGGGCTGCTTAAACGCTTGGCGATTTTGACAAGCTAATTCCGCAATACAATATTGATTACGCCAAAACCCCGCCATTGGCTGTAATGGCGCAACTTTAACCGCCTGCATAGCGGCTAATTGGGTTTGGCAAATAGGTGCATAAGCGACAATAGGTTTTAATTCCGGTGGCTTTGTCATTGAACAGGCTGATAAGCTTAAACTGAACATAAACAAGCGAAACTTAGGTATTAGCATTGTTATCATTCTAAATCGCGGTTTAGTAAGGCTTAGCCTATCATATTTGTTTTGTTATTAAGCTAACTGGTTATGCAAATTCAACAACACAGCCTCACTATTCAAACTCAAACATGTGGTACATATCTTATTACCCCGCAAGTAGAACAGTTGATTCGACAAAGCGGCATTCAAACAGGTTTATGTCATGTGTTTATTCATCATACCAGCGCGTCATTGATTATTACTGAAAATGCTGATCCTGATGTAAGACGTGATTTAGAAACAATCTTAAAACGCTTAGCTCCGGACGCTGATCCTGAGTATCGACACCAAGACGAAGGGGCGGATGATATGAGTGCGCATGCACGTTGTATGCTGACCCAGACCGAATTGACAATACCGATTACACGGGGACGCAGTGGCTTGGGTACGTGGCAGGGTTTATATGTGTATGAACATCGCACAGGGCGTTTTCAACGACAACTGACCGTCACGGTGTACGGTCAGTAATCTAGACCTATTTCAAATCCAAGGCTTGCAAGCGCAACAACATTAAGCGTACCGCTTCTTGTTGCAACTCTTGCTTAATCGCAATTTCTTCTTCCGCTGTGCCTAATACATAAGTACTGTTATACACTTGCGAACGTTCAGCACGAATAGTTTGCTCAATTGGCGCGTTAATGTAAGGACTGACCAGTTTATAATCGACTTCAATCGTATGATTATATTCGCGCACTTGGCGGCTGGCTGAATAGCCAGACACCGTACGGTTTTCTCGAATGCGGGTAATCACGATTTTATTAGGGGTTTGTGGGCTGCTCATGACAGGCACTTTACGTTCTTCTAAAGCATTACGTAAGCCCTCAACCACACCATTTATACGCCCTGGGTCTTGTTCAAAGGCTTCTTCAATATACACACCTTGTTGTTTTACAAAGTCGGGAATGGGGCGATTATGGTGCAAGCGAAACGGCTCGCCTCCACACGCACTGAGCACTAACAGCAAACTAACCAAGGCAAGTCCGCGTTTCATGCGGCTACCACGATATTGACTAAGCGTCCTTTCACCACAATAACTTTTTGAATGCTTGTGCCTTCCGTAAATTTCAGCACATTCTCATTGGCTAAGGCGGCGGCCTTAATCTCATCTTCGGATGCGCTTGCACTCACTTGTACCTTACCGCGCACTTTGCCATTCACTTGCACGATTAATTCCAAGGTATTTTGCACTAAAGCGCTGTCATCCACATTGGGCCAAGAGGTATCAATAACTGCTGTCTCATGCCCTAACGCCTGCCATAACATATGACTAATATGCGGGGTAATCGGCGCTAACATTAAGATCACTTTTTCTAAAGCTTCTTGGCGCACCGCTTGTCCTTGGGCGCTATCATCGTTAAAACGGCTAATGTCGTTTAACAATTCCATATTCGCCGCCACTACCGTATTAAAGGTGTAACGGCGGCTCATATCGTCACCCACCTTTTGCAAGGTTTGATGCACTTTACGGCGTAAGGCTTTTTGGCTCTCGTTTAAGGCCGTAACCGTTAAATGTTCCGCTTTGCCTGCACTAACATGATCAAACACTTGCTTCCATAAGCGGCGTAAGAAGCGTTGCGCCCCTTCAACCCCTGAATCTGACCATTCCATGCTTTGATCGGGTGGAGCAGCAAACATCGAAAATAAGCGTAAGGTATCCGCACCGTATTTCTCGATCATTTCTTGCGGATCAACCCCATTGTTTTTGGATTTAGACATTTTGGTTGTGCCACCGACTAAGACCGGCAAACCATCACTATCTAAAGCCGCGCCGGTTACGCGTCCTTTCTCGTCACGTTCTACTGTTACATTTTTCGGCGCAAACCAATCTTGGCGACCGTTCTCATCTTCACGGTAATAGGTTTCAGCTAACACCATACCTTGCGTTAATAAATTGGTGAATGGCTCGTCGCTATCCACTAAGCCATTATCGCGCATCAACTTATGGAAGAAACGCGCATACAATAAATGCAAAATCGCGTGTTCAATACCGCCGATATATTGGTCAACAGGTAACCAATAATTCGCACGTTCATCTAACATCGCGCTGCTATTATCGGGGCAAGCGTAACGTGCGTAATACCATGACGATTCAAAGAAGGTATCAAACGTATCGGTTTCACGCGTCGCCGGTTTGCCGCAACACGGGCAAGTAGTTTGATAAAACTCCGGCATACGCTTAATCGGTGAGCCACCGGTTTCATCAAAGCTTACATCTTCCGGCAATACCACGGGTAAATCTTGTTCGGGTACAGGCACAGCCCCGCAAGTATCACAATAAATAATTGGAATCGGGCAACCCCAATAGCGCTGACGCGATACCCCCCAGTCCCGCAAACGGAAATTTACCCGCTTACGCCCTTTGCCTAAGCTGGCTAATTTAGCGGCAATCGCTTCAAAGGCAGCGGCTGAGGTTAAGCCCGTAAATTCGCCGGAATTTACCAATACACCTTTTTCCGTGTAAGCTGCTTCACTTAAATCAATGGCTGCACCATCGGCGGGTGCAATCACTTGTTTAATGGGCAATTGATACGCTTTGGCAAATTCCCAATCGCGTTGATCGTGGGCAGGTACAGACATAACCGCACCTGAGCCATACGACATTAACACGAAGTTGGCAATCATCACCGGTACGGATTCGCCGGTAATCGGATGCAACGCTCTAAACGGGGTGGCAATACCTTTTTTCTCTAAGGTTGCTATATCCGCTTCGGCCACTTTGACTTGCTTGCATTCCTCAATAAAGGCGGCAATCTCAGGGTTAGTTTGCGCAGCTTGTAACGCTAACGGGTGTTGTGCTGCGACCGCAACATAAGTCACACCCATTAAAGTATCAGGGCGTGTGGTAAAGACACTTAATTTCTGATCTAAGCCAAATAAACCGAATTCTAATTCCACACCTTCAGAACGCCCAATCCAGTTTTCCTGCATGGTACGAACTTGTTGTGGCCAACCCGGTAATTTATTTAATTCTTCTAGTAATTCATCGGCATAAGCCGTAATGCGCAAGAACCATTGATCAATTTCACGCTGTTCAATCAACGCACCCGAACGCCAACCACGCCCATCAATGACTTGCTCATTGGCTAATACGGTTTGGTCAACAGGATCCCAGTTGACGGTGGATTTTTTACGGTATACCAAGCCTTTTTCATATAACTGGGTAAAAAACCACTGTTCCCAACGATAATAATCCGGCTTACACGTTGCAATTTCGCGTGACCAATCAATACCTAAGCCCATTGATTTCAACTGACTACGCATATAATCAATGTTTTTATACGTCCAGTTGGCGGGCGCAGTATTGTTTTTAATAGCGGCATTTTCAGCAGGCAAACCAAACGCATCCCAACCCATTGGCTGTAATACATTTTTACCCTGCATACGTTGGAAACGCGCAATCACGTCACCAATGGTATAGTTGCGCACGTGCCCCATGTGTAGCACGCCACTCGGGTAAGGAAACATAGACAGGCAGTAGTATTTTTCCTTATCAGGGTCTTCTGTCACCTCAAAGCTGCGATTCTGCTCCCAGAATGCTTGCACTTCAGGTTCTAAGCTTGTGTGATTGTACTGTTCCTGCATGTCTGTCATAGCAATGAGCTTTATATTAATAGGCTGATTAAAAACGCGGATTATACTTAAGCGTAGCTTAAATGATAGCGCAATGCTGGCGGGAAATTATTCCAACCAAATAAAGCTCCCCATACGTCCGGTTTGCCCGTCACGCCGATAAGAAAAGAAACGTTCAGTATCTGAATAAGTGCAATAATCCCCGCCGCTAATTTGCGTAACCCCCAATCCCTGCAAACGTTGCCGCGCCAACAGATAAATATCCGCCAACCATTTCCCCGCATTGCTTGATGGCTTAAATGCCGCTTCTGCTGCCGCATCAGACTGCATAAACGCGTGGCGCACTTCCTCACCCACCTCAAACGCAGTCGCCCCAATAGCAGGACCCAACCACGCCATTAACTCACGGGGTTCAGTTTGCAAAGCCTGCACCGTGCGTTCTAATACGCCCGCCTGTAAGCCACGCCAACCCGCATGCGCCGCACCGGCTTTTGTTCCCGCCTGATCACAAAATAATACAGGCAAACAATCCGCCGTCATCACCACACACACCTGCGCCTTCTGTAACGCCACCGACGCATCCGCCGTTGGATAACAAGAAACCGCACCCATACCGCACACATCCGTACCGTGAACTTGCTGCAACCACAACGGCTCGGTTGGCAGATTTAAAATATCCCCGACTAACAAACGATTCCGCGCCACCGCATACGGGTCATCACCCACATGATTGCCCAAATTTAAACTCTCAAACGGCGCTAGACTCACACCGCCGCTACGTGTTGTACAAACTGCTTTCACGTTGGCAGGCGCGGCCCAATTCGGGATGATCCAATCAAACTTCATAAGCAGTTATGCCTTTCTTGGGTTTTATAATTAAAGGGCAGAATAGCACAACTTGGGTGTCTTTTACCGATAAAGCCAGAGGTGAGTTTCTTAAGCGCATGATCTTCAATTCTTCTAAAGCCGAATCGAAAAAGGAGCGCAAGCTCCTTCTTCTACCTCAAATTACTACCGATAACTCTCCACGCTCGGACAAGAACAAACCAAATTCCTATCGCCGTAGACGTTATCAATACGATTCACGGTGGGCCAATATTTCGCGCTAGGCATAACGCCTTTCGGGAACACGGCTTCGCTTTGTGAATACGGACGCTGCCAAGTTTGGGTTAAATCGTCCAAGGTATGCGGTGCATTCACCAATGGATTGTTATCCGCTGCCCAAACGCCATCTTGCACCTTTTGAATTTCTTCACGAATCGCAATCATCGCATCGCAGAAACGATCCAATTCTTCCTTCGGTTCGGATTCAGTGGGTTCAATCATCAGCGTACCCGCGACAGGGAACGACATGGTAGGCGCGTGAAAACCGTAATCCATTAAACGCTTGGCAATATCCGATTCATCAATGCCAGACGCAGCTTTCAACGGGCGAATGTCGATAATACATTCATGCGCAACGCGTCCATTTTTGCCGCGATACAGCACCGGATAGTAGTCAGCAAGGCGTTGCATGATGTAATTGGCGTTGAGAATAGCCATTTCGGTGGCTTGTTTTAAACCATTGCCACCCATCATTTTGATATACATCCACGAGATTGGCAGAATCGCGCCACTGCCATACGGTGCAGCAGAAATCGCGCTATTGCCTTGCTTGCCGTCAAACGGTGGGTTTTCCACATTGCTGGATAAGAACGGGGTGAGATGCGCTTTTACACCGATGGGTCCCATACCAGGGCCACCGCCGCCGTGTGGAATGGCAAAGGTTTTGTGTAAATTGAGGTGTGATACATCTGAGCCGAATTTGCCCGGTTTGGACAAACCCACTTGCGCGTTCATATTCGCGCCGTCCATGTAAACTTGCCCGCCAAAATCATGCACGATTTTGCAGATTTCGACGATTTCTTGCTCGAATACGCCGTGAGTGGATGGGTAAGTCACCATCAAACAAGACAGATTGGCTTGATGCTTTTCGGCTTTGGCGCGTAAATCGGCAATATCCACATTGCCGTTTGCGTCACAATCCACCACCACGACTTTTAAGTTAACCATTGCAGCAGAGGCGGGATTTGTACCGTGCGCAGAACTAGGAATTAAGCATACATCCCGATGCGCTTGCCCGATGCTGGCTTGATAACGACGAATCGCCACTAAGCCTGCGTACTCGCCTTGCGCCCCCGAATTCGGCTGCATAGAAATCGCATCATAGCCCGTGACTTCAATCAGCCAATCTTCCAATTCTTGAATCATGGCACGATAGCCAATGGTTTGGGCATTCGGCGCAAATGGGTGAATATCCGCAAATTCCGGCCACGTAATCGGCATCATTTCTGAAGTAGCGTTTAATTTCATGGTGCATGAACCCAGCGGAATCATGCCATGCGTTAAGGAAAAATCCTTATTTTCTAGACGTTTCAGATAGCGCAGCATTTCTGATTCGGAATGATGCGAATTAAACACTGGATGCGTTAAGAACGCGCTTTGGCGTTGGTAAGCAGCGGGAATACCTGAAACATTTTCGGTAATCACCGCCTGATCTAAGGCTTCAATATCCAAGCCGTGCTGATCACCAATTAAAATATCAAACAGTTCGGCAATATCCGCCCGGGTTTTACGTTCATCCAAGCTAATGCCTAAGCGGTCATTGCCCAGTTTGCGCAAATTCAGGTTGGCTTGTAAGGCAAGCTCATATAAAGCCTGCTGTTTATCACCCACCACCACGGTTAAGGTGTCAAACCACGTAGCATGCGCCAGCGTATAGCCTTTACTTTGCAGACCCTTAGCCAGAATGTTGGTTAAGCGGTGAATACGTCCGGCAATTTTTTTCAAGCCTTCCGCGCCGTGATACACCGCGTAAAAACCTGCCATATTCGCTAATAAGGCTTGGGCGGTACAAATATTAGAAGTAGCTTTTTCGCGGCGAATATGTTGTTCACGGGTTTGCATCGCCATACGTAAGGCGGGCTTGCCGTGGCTATCAATCGACACGCCAATCACGCGCCCCGGCATCGTGCGTTTGAAAGCATCTTTCGTGGCAAAGAATGCCGCATGTGGCCCACCAAAGCCCATGGGTACGCCAAAGCGTTGTGAATTACCCACCACTACATCTGCGCCTAATTCACCCGGGGGTGTCAATTGCACTAACGCCATTAAATCGCTTGCCACACACACTAAGGCTTTTTGCGCATGCGCTTGTTGAATGAAAGCCGCCAAATCTATGATTTCGCCAGTGGTGCTCGGGTATTGCACTAATGCGCCAAACACTTCGTGTTGAGCTAGTTCAGCGGCAGGTGCAATCACTAATTCAAACCCAAAGTACTCAGCGCGAGTTTTAATCACGTCGATAGTTTGCGGATGCACATCGTCGGCGACAAAGAACCTGTCTGATTTAAGCTTATTGGAACGCTTACATAGGGTCATGGCTTCGGCGGCGGCAGTGGCTTCATCCAATAGCGACGCATTGGCGATATCCATGCCGGTTAAATCGGTAATCATTTGTTGATAATTCAACAAAGCTTCCAAACGCCCTTGGGAAATTTCCGGCTGATACGGCGTATAAGCGGTATACCAACCCGGATTTTCCAACACATTGCGTAAAATCACAGGCGGTACAAGCGTGTCGTAATAGCCCGTACCAATATAAGATTTTGCCACAATATTTTGTTTGGCTAATTGCTTGAGCGTGTTTAAAGCCTCGGCTTCGGTGCTACTAGGCGCTAACGCTAACGGCGCATTACTTAAAATAGCGGTGGGAACAGTACTGCTAATTAAATCGTCTAAAGACGCTGCGCCCACGCTAGCTAACATCGCTTGGCTATCAGCGGCATTCGGGCCAATATGGCGCGTAATAAAGTCGTCTCGTTGTTCGAGCTGGGATAAAGTGGTCATGGTGGTATCCTGTACGTCTAAACCCAGTTAGAGCGCGGGCAACGCTCTAACCGTCGGTGCAAATTAGTCGTCTAATTCTGCTTTATAAGCATCCGCATCTAATAATTCGCCTAATGCGTCTTCGTCTTCCACACGCATCACAAATAACCAACCGTCACCGTAAGGGTCAGAGTTAATTAGTTCTGGTGAATCTTGCACTGCCTCATTTACTTCCACGATCACACCCGGCACAGGTGCATAAATGTCAGAAGCTGCTTTGACAGATTCTGCTACTGCACAGCCGTCTTCTGCGCCGTATTCCGCGCCAATTTCGGGTAATTCCACATGCACTAAATCGCCTAAAGCTTCTTGTGCGTGATCTGTAATCCCTACGGTAACCGTACCGTCACCGTTATCGCGCACCCATTCGTGAGACGCAGTATATTTCAAATCTGAAGGAACATTACTCATTGTCTAACTCCTAAAATTTCAACTTAAGACAGATTGCCCATGACGTACAAATACCGGCTTGACCACCTTAGCCGGGTATAGCTTGCCACGAATTTCGACCTCGCATGCCTCGCCACATTCAACAGGTACACGTGCAAGCGCAATGGCTACGCCAAGTGTAGGCGAAAAAGTGCCACTTGTGGTTTCACCTTCGCCCGCAGCGCATTTAACTTTCATATGACTGCGTAAAACGCCTTTACCTTCTAACACTAAGCCCACTAATTTCTGTTTTACACCTGCGGCTTTTTCTGCCTCAATCACGGAGCGCCCAATAAAATCACGGTCTGTGGGTTGCCATGCAATCGTCCAACCTAAACCCGAAGTCAACGGCGAGGTGGTTTCATCCATATCCGTGCCGTATAAATTCATGCCTGCTTCCATCCGTAAGGTATCGCGCGCGCCTAAACCCGCAGGTTTAACGCCAGCGGCTAATAAGTCATCCCAAAACTGGGCAGCGTCCGCATGCGGCAACATAATTTCAAAGCCATCTTCGCCGGTATAACCCGTACGAGCAATAAACCAATCACCCCCAACATAATCGCCATAAAATACGCCCAATTTTTCGGCAATGGCTTTTTGCTCAGCAGGCAATACGCTTAACACACGCTCACGCGCAGTTGGGCCTTGTATAGCCAACATAGATAAATCTGCACGTTCGGTTAACGTCGCCTCAAAGCCTTGTAATTGGCTTTGCATCCACGCTAAATCTTTATCACGGGTCGCGGCATTCACCACAATACGGTAATGATCATCTGCAAAATAATAGACAATTAGATCGTCGATCACGCCACCTTGTGGGTTTAACATGGCGCTATATAAGGCTTTACCGCGTTCTTTTAATTTATCAACATTATTCGCTAACAAACGCTGTAAATACGCTTTGGCATCTTTACCGTTTAAATCCAGTACTGTCATATGCGACACGTCAAACATGCCTGCATCCTGACGCACTAAATGATGTTCTTGTAATTGTGAGCCGTAATTAATCGGCATTTCCCAACCGGCAAAATCAACCATTTTGCCACCAGCCGCTAAATGACTGGCATAAAAGGCCGTACGTTGCATGCATCTCTCCTAAATTTTAGGCACAAAAAAGGGCGGCAAGCCGCTAAGCTTGCCGCCCCTCTGTCCTGTTACCTGAGAGATTTCTTAAACCACTTAACAAGCGGTTAAGTTACAACCCTTCGGTGAGTGTTTCCACTGCTCTCCAGAGCCAACCGTAGAGCTTACAGTCCTTTTGCCTGAGCGTTTCCGGGCGGAATTTGCGCCTTCGGCGATTAACTAATGTTGATTAATTAATTCTCTTCTGCAAGTTTATGATTGAAGCGCTCGATTCTACCGAATTCTCAGTCCACAACACTAGCCTAAAATAGGCTTATTTTGCTTGACCGGCTGCTTCCGCTGCTTTTTGCGCCGCAGTTGCTTCAGCTTCTACTTTTTCAGCATTAGCTTTATCTTCTACTTTAGCTGCCGCTTCAGCCACTGCACCCGCTGCATCCGCTTTCATTTCTTCCACTTTCACACCGGCGGCTGCCGCTGCACCGGCTACGCTGTCTTTCATGTCTTGAGCAGCGTCTTTAGTCGCAGCCGCAGCACCTTGGGCTGCATCTTTCATAGCAGCCGCAGCGTCTTTCACTTCTTCTTTAGCGTTTTCAACGGCTGCACCCGCAGAATTAACCGCTGCTGTACCTGCTGCTGCCGCTGCATCGCCCGCCGCTTGGGCTGCTTCACCAGCGGCGGCTTTAGCTTCTTCAACTTTCACTTCGGCTTTTTGCCCTTGCACTTCAGCCGTTACTTCTTTTTGCGCAGCCGTTGCATTTTCAGCCGGTTTATCACCACAAGCAACTAATGCTAAAGACACTAATAAAGAAGAAACGATATAAGCAGTTTTCATTCTAATGAACTCCTAAAGTAATTTAAATTTTAGAGTTGCCACATTAATCCTTAAATTGTCAGCAACTTAGTTTGTTGAAATACCATCTATTGTTATAAGGTGTCCTTACGTTATAACTAATTCTCACTAGCCTGAGGGATGCATAGATTATAAACAACCTTGCTAAATTACTACCCTCTTTTATGCCTAAATATTCAAAATCAAGCTTAAGTGTTGGCTTAGAATCTATTCTATAAAATAAATTCCCTAACATTAAAAATTTATAATGTACTCATCAACACCACAAACGCCACCGCGTAATGTCGCTCATCACTAACGGATAGTTCAATTTGCGTCACTTGCGATTGCTGCGCGGTATATAGGGTTTGCCCATGTAATTGCAAGTAAGGCTTGCCTAAATCGGTATAACAGGTCTCAATTTCTGATAAATGCACCGCTTGCCCGATTCCCGTCCCCAACGCTTTGGCTAAGGCTTCTTTAGTGGCAAAGCGTTTAGCCAACCAAGCCGCTGGCTGCGAAACTGTAGCAAATCTAGCCAATTCCTGTGCATGTAAAACCCGTTCCAAAAAACGCGGCGCATGGCTTTGTGTTAATAGCCGCTGCATTCGGGCAATTTCGACAATATCCGTACCAATGCCGATTAAGCGCATGCCGCTGCACGTGCTCCTTGCATTAAAGTTAGCATTTCACGAGTGGCTTGTTCTAAACCCACAAAGACCGCACGGGCGACAATTGAATGCCCAATATTTAATTCCTGCATTTGCAAAATCGCAGCAATCGCTTGTGTATTGTGATAATCCAAACCATGCCCAGCATTCACTTGAATACCTAAGCGCGTTGCAAATTCAGCCGCTTGTTGCAAGCGTGCTAATTCACGGGCTTTCGCCTCGCCTGTTGCATTGGCATACGTGCCGGTATGTAATTCAATCACGGGCGCACCAATCTCAGGCACACGCCGAATATGTTCAATATCCGGTTCAATAAATAAAGACACACGAATATTAGCCGCGTTTAAACGTTGGGTAGCCGCCTGAATGCGGCTAAATTGCCCAATAATATCTAAGCCACCTTCGGTAGTTAATTCTTCACGTTTTTCCGGCACAATACAGCAATCATTGGGTAACGCATCACAAGCAATGCCTACCATTTCATCGGTTGCCGCCAATTCTAAATTTAAACGAGTTTGACAGATAGCACGAATGGCATACACATCGGCATCTTGAATATGCCGCCGATCTTCTCGCAAATGAATGGTAATCGCCTGCGCACCAGCGTTTTCAACTAAACGCACTGCTTCTAATAAATCTGGGTAAACCGTGCCACGCGCTTGGCGTAAGGTTGCCACGTGGTCAATATTGACCCCTAATTCAATTGCTTTCATTGATTAATCGTCTCGCATGTAAAACTTTGCCTTGTAATAATAGGCTAAATAAGCGATCTAACACTTGGCGTAACTCATGCTGCAAGGCTTGGGTTAAACTCGTGGGTGTACGCAAACCTATCAATAATGCCCCAGACAGCGGCACACCCCGCACATCGGCTTGATCGGGCGCTAACCCCCGATCTGGCAGAAAACGATAGCGCATTTGCGGCTGAATGTCCTGCCCTGTCGCGTCATCCTGCCACAAATTTAGAACATAGCCGTTCACGTGCAACACGTTTAACTCAAATAAAGGCATGGCTAAGCTGTCATGCAACTGGGTCAAACGTTGCAAAGTATTTAAATAAGCATCAAATAATTTAGGTTGGGCTTGATGCGCCCACAAACTACGCAATAACACTTCATTGAGATATAAAGCACGGCTTAGATTGGCAGGCGGTAAAGCAAAACGTTGTTGTTCTTCCACCTTATGCAAACTTAGTACCTCACCTTTACCCGCCCATGCGCCTTCTAATAAACGTAAAGGTTCTAAAATTGCTTTACTACGGGCTTGCTTACTGACCTTAGCGACACAGGTAAATTTTCCAGCGTCACGCGTCCATATATCTAACAGTAAACTTTGCTCCCGGAATGGTTTACGTCTTAAAATAACCAACGGGCTTAGGGTTATCATGGTGCTAAAATACTCTTCTTGCAGACTTATGGGCAAATTTTGTGCAAAATCCGCATCAAAATTAAACGTCTTGTATAGAATGTATAGTCTGGTAACACTATTTTAAAGCGGATTAAACCGAATCTACATTTGAATAGTGCTACTATAGCACTTATTCCTATGTGGCTTGTTTTGGAGTCAAATCCCCAGCATGTCTTTTTTAAGTCATTTTTTTCAATTTCTAAAGCGCGTTCTTATTAGTTTTAAGCAGAACCAAGGATTATTATTAGCCGGAGCAATTGCCTATTATACGTTATTATCGTTAATTCCACTGGTAACTTTATCTATTGTAGCTTTATCCCATATTATTGACGAACAAGAATTATTGGATATTGTACAAAGTAATTTAAGTTTATTATTTGGAACGCAAGCGCACAGCGTCGCGCAGCAAATGCATATATTCTTAGAAAATCGGCAAACCGTAGGGGGCGTAGGTTTAATTATTTTAGTGTTTTTTAGCTCAATGGCGTTTACAGTTTTAGAAAATGCGATGTCTGTTATATTTTTTCATCGTGTACAAGTACATCGCCGCCATTTTCTGATCTCTGCTATTATTCCCTATATGTATATTTTAATTTCCGGCATCTGCATCTTATTTCTGGCAATTGTCAGTGGAGCACTGGATATGTTACATGGGCAAGTCGTTACCATCTTATTCTGGTCGATAGAACTTGACGAATTTACTGGCACAATTCTCTATCTCTTTGGTTTGTTTGGCTTAACGCTACTCCTAACATCTTTCTACATGGTCATGCCCGTCGGCAAAATTCCCTTCCGCCATGCCCTGATTGGTAGCTTTTGCGTGGCAATTCTCTGGGAATTAACCCGACACGCAATGGTGTGGTATTTTACAACACTATCAATGGTCAATATTATTTATGGCTCATTAACCACTACCGTGGTCGCCTTAGTTTTTTTAGAAGTTGCCGCTATTATTTTATTATTTGGCGCACAAGCGATTGCCGAATATGAAAGAATGCAACAAGAACAACACGATCTGACACTAATTGATCCCGATAAAAAAGCTAGGTATTAAAACCTAGCTTAATCTGAAGCTGTTTTTACCGATTTTGAATCCTGCGACCGTAAAGCATAAAACTCGTTAACAAATTGTTCAAAGCGATTTTCAGCAATAGCGGTGCGAATATCCCGCATTAATTCTTGATAATAATAAAGGTTATGAATGGTATTTAAACGCGCCCCTAAAATTTCCCCACATTTATCTAAATGGCGTAAATAAGCGCGCGAATAATGCTGGCACGTATAACAACCGCATTGTTCATCAATCGGGCGAGTATCATGCTGATATTGGCTATTACGGATTTTTAAAGTGCCATAACGCGTAAATAAAAAGCCATTACGAGCATTACGCGTAGGGATCACACAGTCGAACATATCAATGCCGCGTTTAACCGCTTCCACAATATCCTCTGGCTTACCCACACCCATTAAGTACCGGGGCTTATCACTGGGTAATTCGGGCAAGGTTGCCTCTAATACCTTATCACGCTCGTCTTTAGGTTCACCCACCGACAAGCCTCCAATCGCATAGCCATCAAAGCCAATCTCTAATAAACCATGCGCGGAAATTTTGCGAAGTTGTTCATACATGCCGCCTTGCACAATGCCAAACAGCGCTGACGGATTATCCGTATGGGCGTCTTTGCTGCGTTTTGCCCAGCGTAGTGACAATTGCATGGAATCATGAGCTTGTTCATAAGTGGCGGGATACGGTGTGCATTCGTCAAAAATCATGACAATATCTGAGCCGAGTTCGCGCTGGACTTGCATAGATGATTCGGGCGTCATCAAAATCTTACGCCCATCCACTGGCGACTGAAAACGCACGCCTTCTTCAGAAATCTTGCGCATTTCAGCTAATGAAAATACTTGGAAGCCACCGGAATCTGTCAGAATTGGTTTATCCCAATGCATAAACTCATGTAAATCACCGTGTAAACGTACTATTTCCGTACCCGGTCGCAACATTAAGTGAAATGTATTGCCAAGAATGATTTCCGCACCAATGCCTTTTAATTCTTCAGGCGTCATGGCTTTGACTGTGCCATACGTGCCGACTGGCATAAATGCGGGCGTTTCAATCGTGCCACGTGGAAAAGTTAAACGCCCCCGACGCGCCTTACCATCGGTGCTAAGTAAATCAAATTGCATATGCGACATGGGGCTGCTTCCGCCAGATCCGAAAAGGGCGCAAGCATACTACAGCTTGCCTGCCCCTGCATCTGTGAAATGAAACAACTAGTTACTGGGGCGAACGGCTAAAATTTCACATTGTAATAATTTGCTTAAACTTTCTAAGGACTGACTGGCATTGCCTGCGGCATTTTTTTTGGCAGCGGCACACAATACGGTTAAATCTACGTGATTCAGCTTAATAAATTGGCTTAACACTTCATCGACTTTACCGTGATAAACCACAAGCACGGTACTGTCAGGTAAGCCTAGTACGTTGGCTAAGTGCTTTAGTTTATCCTCAGCTAAAACAATTTGATTTTGCTTAGCCGTTGCATTCATGGGTAAGGTTTGCGTGCCACCAAAGGCTACTTTACCCAAAGATAAATCTTCCACCACATGCAAAAGCGATAACTTTGCCTGATAGTGTTGGGCTAAATCGGCGGCGCGTTGTACGCTGTTCTGACTGGCTTGGCTGAAATCAACCGGAACTAAAATATGCTGATACGGTTTCATGAACGCCTCCTAGAAGTAATAACACTAACGACACTGCGCAATTCATAATTTACCGCAGAAATACAGTAAACTAGCTTGCAGTATAGCGGGTTTAACCCCGAATACAGTACGCTTATTGAAAAAAAATTAACCTAACCTGAATGCTTTTCCTAAGGACTTCTGACTATGACGGCAGACACGCTTGAACGTTATGCAGTATTTGGCAACCCGATTAGCCACAGCAAATCACCCACCATTCACCAGCTATTTGCTAAGCAAACAGGCGATACTCTTCAATACACGGCTGAATTATCCACACCCGAAGATTTTGCCGAAGATGTCATGTTATTTTTTATCAGCGGGGGCTTAGGCTGTAATGTGACCGTCCCGTTTAAAGAACAAGCTTGGCAATTAGCCGATAGCCGCACGCCTTATGCGGAACGTGCCAAAGCGGTGAACACCTTGAAAGTGCAACCCGATGGTACGTTGTTAGGCGCGAATACCGACGGCATTGGTTTAGTACGTGATTTACAACAAAATCAGCAAGTCGACTTAGCCGGAAAACGCATTTTGTTATTAGGGGCAGGTGGCGCAGTACGAGGCGTGATTCAACCGCTGTTAGAAGCAAAGCCTGCCAGCTTATTTATTGCCAATCGTACGGCTGATAAAGCACTCACCTTAGCCTACGATTTCGCTGATTTAGGCACGGTTCAAGGGGGGGGCTTTGCCGAAATTCAAGGGCAATACGATGTGATTATTAATGGCACATCCGCCAGCTTACAAAACGATTTACCGCCCCTACCCGATAACTGTTTAGCCGAGAATGGCGTTACGTATGACATGATGTATAGCGTCAATCCCACCGCGTTTGTGCAGTGGGGACAAGCGCATCACGCCGCCAAAGCGTTGGACGGTTTAGGCATGTTAGTGGAACAAGCGGCTGAGGCTTATTATTTATGGCGCAATATTCGCCCTAATACCGAAATCGTTATGCGCGAATTACGCCCTTAACCATTCACTATGCTAAGTGCGTGCAATGCAAGGCTACACGCGCTTAACTGGGTGATCAGGCAAATTAGCCGAGGTAGTCCGCGCCACCCATATAGCCTTTTAAGACTTCGGGAATACGAATGCGCCCATCAGCTTCCTGATAGTTTTCCAACACCGCTACTAAAGTACGCCCTACCGCTAAACCAGAACCGTTTAAGGTATGCAATAATTCCGGTTTGCCTGTTTCAGGGTTACGGTAACGCGCCATCATGCGCCGCGCTTGGAAATCAAGGAAGTTAGAGCAAGAAGAAATTTCGCGGTATTTTTGCTGACCCGGCAACCAAACTTCAATGTCATACGTTTTAGCAGAAGAGAAGCCCGTATCACCCGCGCATAACACAATCACACGATACGGTAAGCCAAGCTTTTGCAAAATCGCTTCCGCATTACCAGTTAAGCTTTCTAATTCTGCCCAAGAATCTTCCGGTTTTACCATTTTTACCATTTCAACTTTTTCAAATTGATGTTGGCGAATTAAGCCGCGTGTATCTTTTCCATAAGAACCGGCTTCAGAACGGAAGCAAGGCGTATGACAGGCGTATTTAAGTGGTAAATCGGCCGCGTCTACAATCGTATCGCGCACCAAATTGGTGACGGGTACTTCGGCCGTAGGAATCAGGTAATACCCTTGTTCATTGTTCAGTTTGAATAAATCTTCTTCAAACTTAGGCAATTGCCCTGTGCCGCGCAAACTATCCGCATTCACCATATACGGCGTATACACTTCACTATAACCGTGTACTTGGGTATGCGTATCCAACATAAATTGGATTAAGGCGCGGTGTAAACGAGCCATTGCGGCGCGTAATACCACAAAACGAGAACCGGTTAGTTTTGCACCTGCGTCAAAATCCATCCAACCATTCGGCAAGCCTAAATCCACATGATCTTTTGGCGTAAAATCAAAGGCAGTCGGCTCACCCCAACGGCGAATTTCCACATTAGCATTTTCATCTTTACCATCGGGAACAGAAGCTTCCAAAATATTCGGAATACCCAAGGCAATCGCTTCCAGTTCGGCTTGCAAACTTGCTAATTCTTGTTCAGCTAACTTAACACGCTCGCCGATTTCGGCAACTTCTGCCATTAATGGCTCAATATTGTCACCTTTCGCCTTTGCTTGCCCAATCGCCTTGGAACGCACTTTACGCTCATTTTGTAATTGCTCAGTTTCAACTTGTAAAGTTTTGCGGCGTTGTTCTAAAGCCCGAATGTTATCGACATCCAAAACAAAGCCACGGCGTGCTAATTGCGCCGCGACTTCATCTAAGTCGTTACGTAAACGTTTTGGGTCAAGCATAGTAATGTCATTCCATGTTATAGATTTAATTCGGGCTTAATCTTAACGCAGAACAGAACAATTGACTGCTTGATTATGGTGAAAAATGCACATTTAAGCGGTGATCGGCATGTTGTAACAATAAACGCACTGGCAAATCTTGCGCACTACCCGGCATTTGTGCAGCCCGTAACACAGCCATTTTTTCCACACCCTGAATTAATAAATGAATTTCAGACGCGGATAAAATGGCCCTTGCGGTTAAGGTCAAACGCGGTTCGGGCGCATTGGGGGCTTTCATAGCAATTACTAAATCGGAATATTCGGGGTCAAGCCCTATATCTAATTGATCGCCTTTGGGAAATAATGAAGCAATATGCCCATCTTCGCCCATACCCAATACGCAAATATCCAATGGATACATTCTTTCCAAAGCAACATTGGCGTTCATTAAATTCATATCGAAATTGTTACTGACGGCGGGGTCGTAAAGCGGCACAAATTTCGCTTGGCTGGCATTATTCTTTAATAACACTTGTTTAAGTAAACGGGTATTAGAACGTTCATGGGTTTCGGGTACTAGACGTTCATCCGTTAAGGTCACACAGACTTTATCCCACGGTAATACCTTGCGACTCAGTTGCTGCATAAAAATGCCCGGCGTACGCCCACCCGGTACAGCTAAACTGGCTTTACCTTTACTATCAATCGCATCACTTAATTGCATGCTCACTAAGGCTGCTAAACCTGCCGCTTGTGCATCGCTATTTTTATAATCATACAGCAACATTACTCACCTCGCTTTTCGCTACATTTGTCTAAGCTTAAGGCAAAATGCTCGCTCATTAAGCACTTACTGGCACTTAGCTTTAAGAATCTACGCTGCTTGTTTTAGATTGTGCCCACTGGCTAAGCAACATACCTAATAGCATTAATCCACCACCTAGAATTTGCGCTGTACTAATCGGTTCATTTAATAGCCAGTAACCGGCTAATAACGCAAACACGGCTTCTAACGATAAAATCAACGCCGCCATACTCGCATTTAGGCTACGTTGCGCCATTACCTGCAAGGTAAATGCCAAACCGCTTACAATGACCCCAGAATATAATAAAGCTTGCCATGCTTGTAGAAAAGCATAGAGCTTGGGCTGTTCAACTAACCACATAATCAAGGCTGCCCACACACTGGCTACCACAAATTGCCCAATGGAAAAGCCAACTAAATCTGTTAAGCGCGTGGATAACCAACCAACGGCTAATACGTGTATGGCCCAAAAAACCGCCCCTATTAATTCCAGCATGTCGCCGCGATTCATGTTTAAACCTTGGTTTAAGGATAATTTATATAAACCAATGACGGCTAAACCAATGCCCAACCACGTATACCAATTGGTACGCTGCCCAATCAGCAACCCAAACAACGGCACTAATACAATATACATACTGGTAATAAAGCCTGCGTTGCCTGCGGTGGTGTATTGCAAACCCGCCTGTTGCAAACTAAACCCTAGAAACATTACCGTTCCGGCGAATAAACTACCCCACCAAAATACCCGGGGGTAGTGGGCGATATTAGCCCTGCCCCGCGTCTGATAAAACCATAGGGGAAGCAACGCTAAAGCGGCAATTACAAAACGCGCAACATTAAAGCTAAATGGCTGCAAATAAATTAAACCGGCACGTTGTGCGACAAACCCCGAACCCCAAATAGCCGCAACTAGCAACAATACGCCATAAGCAACCTTCGACGACCTTATCAACATGGCATATTTATAACCAAAATGTGATTAATCCGACAAACGCACATACCACAATCACTTTCAGTACATCCACTTGGTATTTCCATAAGGCGATAAAGGCGCAAATCGCCATGACAATGGCAAATACATCAATTTGATGCGCGGGTTGCGTGTTGGAATCAAACCAGAAGGTATGCCATGCAAAAAATAGTGCAAGGTTGGCAATTACACCAACAACAGCCGCAGTAATTGCAGTTAAAGGAGCAGTAAATTGTGGGGTGAAACGAGTTGCTTCAACTAATGGTGCACCCGCAAAGATAAATAAGAACGAAGGTAAAAAGGTATAGAAGGTGGTAACACTTGCGCCTATTAGACCCGCCACTAAGCTATTTGCCGCTACTTGCTGACTAACACCGCCTAAATAACCAATCCACGTCACAATCATGATTAACGGCCCGGGCGTGGTTTCACCTAAGGCTAAGCCATCCATCATTTGTACTGCACTAAGCCATTGATAATGCTCCACTGCACCGTGATAGACATAAGGCAATACCGCATACGCGCCCCCAATGGTTAGAAATGCTGTTTTAGTGAAAAATAACCCCATATTGCTTAACAAGGGGCTAGCAGCCAACAGTAAACCTAAACTTACTAACCAAAGGGTTAGAAAACCTGCAAGGGTTAGTAAGAGACGTTTGAGCTTAAATTGGGCATAAGCGGGCGACGGCGTATCATCACCGATCAAGGCTTCAGTATGGGCAGCTTGTGCTTCATTATGCCCATCGTGTTTAAATAAACCGGGCTTGAGCTTATAGACTAATAAGCCAATGCTACCTGCCGCTAATACAATCCAGCCAAAACTGATCTTGAACACAGTTAAGGCAATAAACGAGGCAAGAGCAATGCCCCACAACCACGCTTGTTTTAAGGTGCGTTGCCCAATACGCCAAGCCGCATAACAGACAATCGCAACCACCGCCGGTTTAATCCCGTGAAATACCGCTTGCACCGCAGGTACATCGCCCCATGCTAAATAAAGGGCGGCTAAACTGCATAAAATTAAAAAGCCCGGCACAATAAAACTTAAGCCTGCCAACAAGCCACCCCATACGCCATGCAATAACCAGCCTATGTACACCACTAACTGCATAGCCTCTGGACCTGGCAATAACATGCAGTAATTCAGGGCATGTAAAAAGCGTCGTTCCGAAATCCAACGGCGCTTCTCCACCATTTCCTGATGTAGCATCGCAATTTGTCCCGCCGGACCACCAAAACTAATAAAGCCTAATTTAAACCAATAACGTAAAGCTTGATTGAGGCTAGGATAATGTAAATCGGCAGTATTCAAGAGCATCACATTAATAAACCTTAAGGATTGTATACTATACAGGTTTAGGTATTCGTTTTTACACTTAACTGATTGACTACCGCATAATGCCAACACTAGGAAGGATAAAATGCATATTTTACTCGTTGAAGACGATAGGCAAACGGCGAATTTCTTACAAAAAGGTTTAACCGAAACGGGTTATGTGGTGGATTGGGCGGATAACGGTGAGGATGGCTTACATCTGGCCAATAATAGCCAATATGATGCGTTAATTGTGGATCGTATGTTACCTAAGCGTGATGGCTTATCCTTAATTCAAAGCTTACGTTCGCAAGGTAATCAAACACCTGTGTTAATTTTGAGTGCCTTGGGTGAGGTGGATAATCGCGTCGAAGGCTTACGCGCTGGTGGCGATGATTACCTAGTTAAACCATATGCCTTTAGCGAATTATTAGCGCGTTTACAAGCCTTAATGCGCCGTGCTCAACCCACGCAAGAACAAACCATTTTGAAGCTACGAGACTTGGAAATGGATTTATTAAAACGGCGGGTCACGCGGGCGGGGACAGTTATTAATCTACAACCCCGCGAGTTTGTTTTATTAGAGTATTTAATGCGCCACGCGGGGCAAGCCGTTACACGCACGATGTTATTAGAAAAAGTCTGGGATTATCATTTTGACCCACAAACCAATGTTATTGATGTCCACATCAGCCGCCTGCGCAGTAAAATCGACAAAGATTTTGATGTGCCGCTACTCCACACGGTTAGAGGGGCAGGCTATTTATTGCATGATCCGCAAGCTGCTTAATACCACCGCGTTTCGTCTTTCCCTGATTTATGCCTCATTGTTTAGCCTAATTTGTGCGGGCGCAATGGTGTATGTGTATCACATGGCGGAAAGCCAATTGCAGCAACAAACCGATGCACGCCTGCAATTGGAAACTGATATGTTGCTGAATCGTTATAAAAACGGGGCAGTAGAAGCGTTAGAGCAAACCATTCGCTTGCGCAATGGCGACGGTGGCACGCGCTTTTTCTTTTCTGCTTTAATTTCACGCGGTGAATTAGACTTAGTACACAGCTTGGCTAATGGTGAGCAGATTAATAGCAATCCTCCACAAATTTTTGCCACACGCCCGTTAGGTGAAATTGTCAGTATTGCACCTTCCCGCCAACGCAAAGACCCGGCTCGTATGTTATTAACCATTCTACCCGGGGGCTACCAACTGTTAGTAGGTACAGATCTAGACGAACAACACGCGTTACTACATCGCTTACTGACCACGTTACTCACCGCCAGTTTGATTATTTTTGCGCTTGCGGTATTAGGCGGTAGTTTAGTGGGGCGGCATGTCTTACGGCGTTTAACCAGCATTAGTGAAACTGCCCGTTCGATTATTCATGGCAACTTACACCACCGTATTTCCGTTACCTCACGCAATGATGAATTTGATCGTTTAAGCTTAGTGCTAAACCAAATGTTGGAACGAATTGAGCATTTAATGTTGGGTATGCGCAATGTCACAGATAATCTAGCGCATGATTTACGCACCCCTTTAAATCGTATTCGTAATCGCTTGGAAACCAGTCAATTGCATAAACCGGAAACCACAGATTATCCGCAAGTGGTGCACGATACTTTACAAGATATTGACGAATTAATTAAAACTTTCAATGCTTTACTCAGTATTGCACAAATAGAAGCGGGCGTGCAGCGTGACCGCGACGACTGGACGAATGTGGATTTATCTAACCTTGTCGACGATTTAGGTGATTTATATTCAGCCGTAGCGGAAGAAAAGCAACAAACGTTTCATTTTCAGACCGAACCGAACTTGGTTACGTTTGGCAATCGCCAACTGATTGCACAAGCACTAACAAACTTATTAGACAATGCCATGAAATACACGCCTGCTGGTGGACAAATTGATTTATCCGCCCGTCGCCAAGCCGATAAAATTCAAATTGAGGTCAGCGATTCTGGGCCGGGTATACCGAGCGCTGCCTATACGCAAGTATTTAAACGCTTCACTCGCCTAGATAATGCGCGTTCCTCACCGGGTAATGGTTTAGGCTTAAGCTTAGTCAAAGCTATTCTAGATTTACATGAAACCAAAATTGAATTGAACGATAACCAACCGGGCTTAAAAATTACGCTGTTCTTTCCCGTCAGTCCGGCTCATTAGACTTTAATAAATGCGCCGTTTTACGCATCCACATAAAGCTTTGATATTTCAGTTGGTCACGCCATGCACACTTGCCCAGCGGGCTTGGGGTTAAACCGTGTTGGCGTAACCAACCATTCATTTTATGCAAACGTGCTTCACGATCCGATTGTGCTGAATGAAAGGTAATACTAAAAGAAATCGACACATTATCGCCATTTTGTACCCAATGCGGCACATTAATCGGCACAAATAAGCCCTCGCCGGGTTGTAAATCAAAGCACTTAGCTTGTGTTTGAAAAGCTGCTTGAAACGGTAAATTACGATTGGTATCCGCCTTATAATATTTTTCTTCTAATAAGGCTTCAGGTAACAAGTTGGGATTGTGTTTATCAAACTGATACATCGTTTTGTTACCACGGATTTGCAGTAAAAAATTATGTTCTGGATCAATATGGTAGGGAGTTACGCTATTCGGTGAGGTAATAAAAATAAAAGCAGAACGTTTATGCAAGCCCGTTAATTTTTTACCCGCTTCTAAATAAATTTCATCTAAACAAGCATCTAACAATTGTCGATAGGCATTATCTTGTTCGACAAATTTCAACACCATCCACGATTGGCAAGTTTCAATCGCTTTAATCGTGTCTTCAATACTTAAACCATTAAAAGGCACGGTTTGATTACCATGATTGGGGGTTAACGTGCCGCTGTTATATTCAACATGTTCTTCAGGTAATGTGCGACTTAAGCTCATCAAGCGCGATAAACTGAATAAAGGTGAATGTTGTAAGTGGTGTTGAATTTTAAAACCCAATTCTGGGAAATGTTGAGCAAACACATCCTGTGATAGCGCAAATAATGACATTTACATTCCTTTGTAATGCCGATAAGCATTACGGATAAAGCGCATGGTATGAATTAAAGGCTTACTGAGTAAGTGTGAGGTGCTGATATGAATATTGCCCATGAGACGGCGTTCTGCCCATAAATGATTAATCATGGAGTGATTGGGAATCGCGCAAGAATCCATCCAATCAAACAGCCCTTCGTCTAAAGTCAGGCGCAGATTTTCTAATTCCATTAGAACCCCGGGCGAATAAGCGGCATATTGCTCGTCATAGGCAATTTTTAAAGCGTAAGCTCCTTGGGTGGCGGCTAAAAAGTTTAATTTCATCGCAATCGGCTTATCGTTCACGCTCATTTTGAGCATCATCAACTGCCCATTCTGCGCTGCACCGCGTATTAATTGCTCAGCAAATTGGCGTTCATGGGTTTTTGAAGCTAGTGCTGTGCCTTTTAAACCTTTCCAACCGGCTTGCTCTAACTGCAAAAAATCATGCACCCACTGATCAATGTTCGACATTTCACCGGGTAATAAACTGGCAAAACTGACTTGCCCTTGTTCCATTAAACGTCGCCGTAAACGTACTAATTCTTTACGCTTTTTTTTGCGATGATGGCTCAATAAATATTGCTGAGTCGCTAATTTAGAATGCAAAAATGCCCGCTCCCATGTATCCGCTGCATCTACACAATAACCTTTGCTTTGCGTAAATAGTGCTAGGCGGCGATAAAATTCGCCCTCTAATGGAATGTTTTTAAATGAAAAAACGGTGGCATCTGTTTCTTGATATAACCATGTAAATAACGCATTGAAAGCAGGCTCTACATACTGTTTATGAATCAGTGGCGTGCCTAAAGGTGCGTGTAAATGTTGCCAGTTTAAACAATAGCAAGCAGGGCAACGATGATAAGTACGCTCGTAATTTAGCGGAAATAAACCAATTAATTGACTATGTGCGGTATCTGCCCAAACTAATAAAATAAAGGCATCTGGATAAGTTGTTTTAAATTGTTCAACGGCTGGAATAAGTGCCCAACTCTCATAAAATGGATTGGGTTCCAACGCTGAACGCGCTAATTGATCCCAGGCCGGTATAATATCCATTAAATCCCGGCTTTTTGTTATAAGCTGAGTAATCAAAATGCAAACCCACTACTCTAATGACACTGTGGGTTCATTCTGGCTGACAGCTTAAGCAATTAGCGATGCAACAAGGGATAAACGATTTAAAAAGCTCGATAATAAAAAAACGGGCCGTAGCCCGTTTCGAGATTTGTTTAAGCGCTAAGCAATGACTTAAGCTTTAACCCACTCTTTATACGCGTCCATGTCTTTATCACGACCCGCTTCATAACCCGCTTCATAAGCTTCCGTTAAACGTTGCTCTTCGCGCATTGGGTTTAATAAATAACCGCCTTGCCACCCTTGTAAAAATTCAGGATCAACGCCTGCTTTCTCCATTTCTACTACGGCATTGTAGTATTGCATATTCATGGTTTTCGTCCTCTCTAAAGCAAATTAAAATGAGATAGGCGCAATCAACGTGCAGCCTGAAAGCTTGCCAACGCTTTACCACTATCTAAGCTTGCACGCACCGCATCGGCTGCCTCGACTAAACTGGTATAACGTTGTAAATGTGTTAAGGCAATCGCCCCCACATACACTAAACTGTCATACATCAAACCGCGCTCACCCTTGAGCGCCGCTAAACCTTGCTCTGCTGCCACACGGGCTAAAGCATTGCTATCCACTGTCGTGGCAATTTCATCGCCTAATAAGGGCGCAGGTGGTAAATTTTCGGGTAAGGGTACAGCACGTACTGCTGCCTCAATGCCTAATTCCGCTGGGTTTAAATCCCGTTGTTGTTCGGCGGCTTGCCCTTCGTAATAAAACAATTTACCTGCTTGTTGCAGAGAAGGGATCACCCCACCTTCTACCCCGCGCACAAACATACCACTCGCAAATCCGGCTTGCTTGGCAAGACTGGTATAAATCGGCGGATAATTCTTATGCACATAGCCGCCTAAACAATGTGTTTTTACTTGACCGCGAATGGGTGCTAATAACGTTTCAACCGTCGTCAATACTTGGCGTTTAATCATACGCTGACGAATCGGAATTAAATCGTGTAAGCGCGGCGCGAATTGGCTTTGGTCAATATAAGTCCAACCAATGTTATTCAACTGTGCGGTGGCAGCTTTTGCTGATAAGTTGACATCCACCCCAGCCGCTTGCAAAATTTTATAATGCGTCGCGCCGTATTTAGGACCGACTTGCTCTAAGCCATGAATCACCGAAGGCACACCTAAACTTGCCATAATCGCAGGCAAAAAACTCGAAGCAGGCACACCCCGTGCATAGCCATCATACGGATCAGAAATGTCTAACACTTCCTCCACCGCAGCCGTCTGAATATTCGCTGTATCAATTAAAGCTTGTAATGTACCGCGATATTCATCATCGGTTTCACGCTTCATGCGCAAGCCAATGAAATACACCGCAATTTGAATAGGATCAGCTTCGCCACTGGCAATATGACGCATTGCCCAATAAGCATCATCGTAATTTAAGTCTTTGCTATATTCCGGGCCGGTTGCTACTTTTTGAATACATTGGCGCAAATGTATTCTTAAATTCAAATCAGTATTCAAATGAGTCATCGCTGCTGGTTCCATGATACAGAAGTGTATGAAGCGTATACAGGATTCTGAATATCCCTGTAGAGGTAACGGTGGTTTCCTTATACCGTAAAAGGCTTATGTTAAACTGTATTTTTACAATTTTAAAATGAGGTTCGTACTATGTCGCAATCTGAAAATGAAAATATGGATTTCGCTAGTGGTAAAGCTGCATTTGAAGCTAAACATTTTTCACGCGCAATGCCCTTACTGTCACCGTTTGCTGAATCTGGTCATGCAACAGCTCAACATTTATGCGCCATTATGTATCAAAACGGCTTGGGAGTGGTACGTAATGAAACAAAAGCTTTTGAATTAATGCAAGCGGCTGCACAACAAGGTTACGCCCTTGCGCAACATGGTTTGGGATTTATGTATTTAGAAGGTGAATGTGCCACCAAGAACCCCAGTGAAGCAGCCCAATGGTTTCGCTTAGCAGGCGAGCAAGGTTTACAAGGTTCGCTAGCAACTTTAGCACTCATGTATAAACAAGGTAACGGTGTGCCACAAGATGAAGCGGAAGCAAAGCGCCTCTATACGCTAGCAGGCTTTGGGGATGCTATTTAAATTTATTAGAAAAACAATATCTTGCACTGCAACATCTGATAAAAATCAATTATTTAATAAACTTATATATCATAAGATAAAATTAAGTACTGATTAAGTTGTTTGTTGTATTATAGGCAGCACGGAAATAACAATAATACAGTCAAATCTGGTTTGTATTTGTTTATGAAGAAACCAGTTACATAAAATGGGCAACCGTCTGCAAAATTTTAAGGGCTATGCATACTTCAGTGAATAAAGCTGAAGTAGAAGGCAGATGAGAATATAAAAATAACCGTAACTTTTAATGTAAGTAGCCGAGTAAGAATAATAATAAAAAATACTCGGCTCTTACATGATTTACCGATTAGCGGAGACTTTTTACGCCGCTTGTACCGCAATCTGTTGGGATGTGTGAGTAATCTGATTGGCTTTATTAAAGTAAACCAATTGAGGTTTATACTTCTCAGCCTCTGCAACGCTGAAATTAGCGTAAGTGCAAATAATTAATAAGTCCCCAGTCCGTGCTTTATGCGCGGCTGCGCCATTAATGGAAATAATTCCACTCCCTGCTTCTGCACGAATCGCGTAGGTACTGAACCGCTCGCCATTGGTCACATTGTAAATGTGCAGTTGCTCGTATTCACGAATATTGCCAGCCTTTAGCAAATTCTCGTCAATCGCGCAGGAGCCTTCATAGTCCAACTCTGCGTGAGTGACAGTAACACGGTGCAGTTTGGATTTAAGAAGCGTCAACTCCATGCCGTTCCTCCGTAACCATCTGTGAATGAATCAATTTTAAAAAAAACAATACTATTATCAGGTTTCCTGTGAATTTTTCAATGCTAACGGGATATTATCAATTAAACGAGCTTTCCCTAACCACGCAGAACCTAATATCACAAGCTCCTTATCGTTAAGTGTAGGTGTTTGCAAATCATATGCCCGGCGGATTTCAATATAATCCGGTTTGAAACCAGCCGCACTTAATGTCTGCATAGCTTTGGTTTGCAAAGCAGAATAATCGGTATTACCTTGCTGCAAATCAGCCATTAATTCACGTAAGATTTGATTAAAGGCGGGTGCGCGCTGACGTTCTTCAGCCGTTAAATAACCATTCCGCGAACTCATGGCTAAGCCTGCGGCTTCGCGCACGGTTGGCAAGCCCACAATTTGAATATCCATATCCAAATCGCGCACCATTTGTTTAATCAACATCAGTTGTTGAAAATCTTTTTCACCAAAGACCGCAACATCCGGCTGCACAATATTAAATAATTTGCAGACGACTGTTGCTACACCTGTGAAATGACCGGGACGTGAAGCCCCTTCCAATAGACTACTAATGCCTAAGACATCGACCTTAGTGGTTAATGTACCTTGTGGGTACATTGTAGCGGGACTTGGGGTAAACACGAGGTCACAATGATGCGCAGCCAACTGTTCGCAATCTTGCGCCAGTGTACGCGGATATGCGGCTAAATCTTCTGCCCGATCAAATTGGGTTGGGTTTACAAAAACCGACACAACGACTTTGGTGGCTAATTCGCGGGCACGAGCGACTAGTGCCATATGCCCTGCATGTAAATTTCCCATTGTGGGCACAAAACCAATCGTTTCACCTGCTTGTCGCCAAGCTTTGATTTGCGCACGCACCTCTGCTATCTGGGCTAGCACCTGCATGTTTTCGCTTACCTTTATTGAATAATTAAAAGAAACAATGTTGATCTTGCGGAAAAGTATTGGCTTTGACAGCTTGCACATAAGCCGCTACCGCTTGCGGAATGGTTGCACCTTCACCGATAAAATCCTGTGAAAATTTTGGTGCTTTGGCTGAAATGCCCAACATATCGTGTAGTACTAATACTTGCCCATCGCATTCACGCCCTGCGCCAATGCCAATGACAGGAATATTTAAAGCTTGGCTAATCGTAGCAGCGACATTTACAGGTACACATTCTAATACCAACAAATCAGCACCCGCGTCTTGCAATGCTTTAGCATCCGCTAACATTTGCTTAGCCACGGCTTCGTCACGTCCCTGAACGCGATAACCGCCTAATTTATGCACGGATTGTGGTTGTAAACCTAAATGCGCACACACTGGCACACCGTGATGAGCTAATTGGGCAACGGTTGCCACTTGCGGTGCGCCGCCTTCCAATTTGACCATATGCGCCCGCCCTTCTTGCATTAAACGTGCACTATTAAGTAATGCCATTTCGGGTGAGGTATAACTCATAAAAGGCAAATCACCAATTACTAAAGCGCGTTGGCTAGCTTGGGTAACCGCACGGGTGTGATACACCATTTCATCCATAGTCACAGGCACGGTGGTATCATGCCCTTGAATCACCATCCCGAGTGAGTCACCCACCAAAATAATATCAACACCTTGGTTATCTAAAACCCGCGCAAAACTAGCATCATAAGCGGTCAGCATCGCTATTTTTTCGCCGGTTTGCTTCATCTTACGCAAACTCGTCACCGTAACACGCGACGGCATTTTTGGGCTACTCATGAAGGCTGCTCCCTAGCAACGTTCTAAAAATTAGCAGGCAGTGTAGCATATCCCTTATGGATTACACGCCCTCAGCTACTTAGACTATGAAATTCCAAAATTAACGCAGACATTCAAAATTTTTCACGGAACATAAAATAAACTGCCCCCAACATACATAAACCTGCCCACAAATAATCCAATTTTAAGGGTTCTTTTAAATAGAAAATCGCAAAAGGGATAAAAATGCCCAGTGAAATGACTTCTTGCATGATCTTGAGTTGCCCAACACTTAAGACTGTATAACCAATACGGTTAGCAGGCACTTGTAATAAGTACTCAAATAGGGCAATGCCCCAACTGACTAGCGATGCCACAATCCAAGGCTTCGCGCTTAATTCTTTTAAATGTGCATACCAAGCAAACGTCATGAATACATTGCTACAGAGCAATAACAATACGCTGGTTAAAATGGGGTGCATAATCGTTTCCAATGAGACAAAGCTGCGTTTTAGTCAGTTTGGCTTATATTGACAAGTGCGTAAGCTTGTCTGAAAGGTGCGCACTTTTAGTGGGTGCTATGTTACACTTAGAAAAACTTATAACTATTTATAAAAATTCTATGGAAAAAGTCTTCACGGTTAATTCCATTAAATATAGCCTTGATTCACCCACCAGCAATTTTATCGAATGGTCGTTAATTGATGAGCGCCACCAACAGCGCGTCGTTAAAGGCAAAGCTGAATTGACGATACAAGGCTATGTGAAAGAAATTGTGCCTTTTAATCGGCGGGAGCTTCCGTTGATTGAAGCATTGACGGAGCATAAGCCCGGCGAAAGTTTTGGAGTCGATTTTACGCACTTTAATAAAAATTTTGGTTATCAAAATCGAGTGTATCAACCCAAACCTGAAGCACCTCCGCCACCCCCTATACCCAAATGGCAAATCTGGCTTAATAAGTTCAAAATCTGGCTGACTAGCACCTAACTGACCGCTGGGTATAATTTCCAGAAGCTTGCTAGGCTGCATGCTATGATGAGTCTTTAAGCTAAGCATCAAAGGCTCATTACAGTATGGATAAGCAAGCTCAAGAACAAGTTGACAGTGTTATGGAGCAACTCAGCGGTTATATTAGCCACGCCCCTTGGGACGAATGGATGGCTGAGGTATTTGAAGAAGCATTGGCTTACACGGCTGATGCCTTAGATCTGTCAATAGATGAAGTCTTAGATTATATCGACGAAGAAGATACCTTAGGGCGTATGGCACATGCGCATGTCTTCGAGCATTTTGTTACCACCGAAGAAAATGAATCCGGTGAAACCGTTCTACAAGCGTTCCTACGCCAACATGTTGACCCTGCCAAGTTGCCAAAAGGCTATCAATATTTACAAGCGCTAGCCGACAGTAAACTGGGTATTTGGGAAGTAGTAGATGTCAAAGGCAAAACCGCTAAATTAAAGCTATTAGGTCAAGATACGCCTATTTTTGACGTTAACATTGATATTCAAAATTTGCCAAAAAACGTATGCATCGCCACGCGAGTGCTTGCCTTACCTAACCAACAAAACATTCTAGGCTTTGGCTTATTACCCTTAGAACGCGAAGACGCTATAGACACATTAGACTATCTAGCAGCCATTCGCGGGGAAATTCTGGCTCAATTAGCGGCTGAACAGCCTCATTTAAGCGAAGCTGAACGTCAACAATTGCTACAAGAAGAATTAAACGATTTATTATTTTATGAAACATTTGCTTCTTGGATAGGGCAAGGTTTTGAAGAATAAGTTCTATAAGAAAAACAGAATATAAGCATAGACTTATAATCATTAAAATGCTCAATAATCATCATTTGACAGATTAATAATCCTCTGACAGTATCCATACATAGAGAGGGTAAATATATAACTAAATCCATGAGGATATTGAGGAGAATCTGGATGCAGAGCGCTTTGAGGAAATCAGTCATTGCAGTATCTATCGGTTTGGCAGTAGGTCTAGCACCTACTGCTTATGCCACGAATGGTCTAGCCCCCACTGGAGTGGGGCAAGAACAAAAAGCGATGGGGGGTGCTGCCGCCGGTAACGCCGGCAACACTATGAGTATGGCAACCAACCCCGCCGCCGCCGCATTTATTAATGATGGCTATGATGTTGGTTTAGAAGTCTTCCAACCCAATCGTAGCGCAAAACTCGGTTCAACTACTTTTGATGGCGATGGTAAATCAACCTTCTTAATTCCCGAAGCGGGTTACAAGCGCAAACTCAATGAGAAAGTAGACGTAGGCGTAGTAGTCTACGGTAATGGTGGTATGAACACGCAATATAGCGTAAACCCCGGATTTGGCGTAGGTAAAGCAGGAATTGATTACCAACAAATGTATATTTCGCCAACGGCTAGTTACAAGCTAAATGACCGCGTAGCGGTAGGCGCTTCCGCCAATTTCATCTATCACAAATTTAAAGCCGAAGGTTTGAGTGGTTTTGGCATTGGAAATAACGGTTATGACTCCTCCACAGGTTGGGGAGCAACGGTTGGTATCCAAGGTAAAGTGACGGATAAACTTAGTGCAGGTTTATCGTATAGAACTAAGGTAAATCCCGGTAAGTTAGAAAAATACAATACTTTATTACCTAATCGTGGAGAAATGGGCGTGCCAGCCGCCACTACCGCAGGTATCGCTTATCAAGCCACACCTAAAACACTAGTAGCGGCTGATGTGCAACGTATTCACTATAAAGACGTAGATGCTATCGGTAATCCCGCCGATCCCGCCTTATTTCCCAGCAATCAAATGGGCTTCGGTTGGGATAATCAAACCGTATATAAAATAGGTGTCAAACATCAAGCCACACCTAAAACCGCTATTATGGCAGGTTACAATCACGGCAAATCCCCCCTACAGGCAGAAGATACTATGTTGGGTGTTTTAGCGCCTGGTGTAGTAGAAGACCATGTATCGTTAGGTGTACAAACTAAATTAAGCCCAAAATCAAAATTAACTGCCACTTATATGCACGCCTTTGAAAACGAAGTTAAGGGGGTTCCGTATAGTGTAAAAATGGATCAAAATGCAGTGGGTATTGCTTACAGCCGTGAATTCTAGGCTATAAGTTGAAAGTATTGCTCGGAGGAGAGAGTAGCGGGGCTTGCCCCGCTTTTTTTGTGCTATGCATCAATAACTTATGTCAGCAAAGCCTATATTAATGAGTGCCTAATCTTATGATTCTAAATAATAAATATTAAAAAGATTCATAACTGCTTTACCGAATTGTCGACAATCCAAGCCAAAATACCCGTTTATTGAGTAGAAATTACCGTCCGTCCCGTTCTATCATTTGCACTTTCATTAGCTTAGGTGTTGAAGGTACTTATGGTTACGAAAAACGTAGATGTGTTACTAGTCGGGACGGGGGCAATGAGTTCCACACTCGGCACACTGCTAAAGCAATTGAATCCCGCGTTAAGCATGTTAATGGTTGAACGTATGGAAACAGTCGCAGCCGAAAGTACTAGCGGTTGGAATAATGCCGGTACAGGGCACGCAGCATATTGCGAACTGAATTACACGCCCGAACAAGCCGATGGGGTTATTAATGCCAATAAAGCTTATGACATTAATGCGTCATTTGAGCTGTCTTTACAACTTTGGTCTTATTTAGTTAATCAAAAATATCTACCTGAGCCTCGTGATTTTATCCACCCCACGCCACACATGAGTTTTGTCTGGGGCGAAAAAAATGTCGAATACTTGCGTAAGCGCTTCGAGGTTTTGAAAAATAGTCCGCAATTTGCTGGAATGGAATATAGCGAAGACCCTGCCATTTTAACGCAATGGATGCCACTGGTAATGGAAGGGCGCGATTCCAATCAGAAATGTGCGGGCACACGCGTAGCACATGGTACAGACGTCAACTTTGGCGCATTGGCTCGCGGCTTAATTAAACACCTACAGCAGGATGAAAACTTCCATTTATTACTGAGCCATGAAGTGATTGATCTTGAGCGCCAAGCAGACGGTACTTGGTTAGTCACTTTACAACGCAGCGACACCAAAGCAAAAAGCCAATATACCGCTAATTTCGTATTTTTAGGTGCAGGCGGGGGCGCGTTACCCTTACTGCAAAAATCCGGAATCCCAGAAGAAAAAGGCTATGGCGGCTTTCCCGTCAGTGGCCAATGGTTAGTTTGTAAAAACCCTGAAATTGTTAAACGCCATTTTGCCAAAGTTTATGGTAAAGCTTCGATTGGTGCGCCGCCGATGTCTGTGCCACATTTAGACACACGGGTAATTGATGGCGAACATGCCTTACTGTTTGGTCCTTTCGCAGGTTTCACCACCAAATTCTTAAAATTCGGCTCATTTATGGATTTATTCAAAACCATTAAGCCGGACAATATTTGGCCTATGCTGAAAGTTGGTTTGACTAACTTTGATTTAATCAAATACTTGATTACGGAAGTTATGCATAGCCACCATACACGAGTCAAAGCCCTGCAAGAGTATTTTCCTAATGCCAAAGATGATGATTGGGAATTAGCCGAAGCCGGTATGCGTGTACAAATCATTAAAAAAGATCCTAAAACAGGTGGCAAATTGGAATTTGGTACGGAAGTGGTGGCAACGTCCGACGGTTCGCTCGCCGCATTATTAGGCGCTTCACCGGGAGCATCCGTAGCAGTTACAGCTATGCTGCAAGTTCTGGAAAAATGCTTTGCTCAACAGTTGCAAACAGAAGCATGGCAACAAAAGCTAAGAGAGATGATCCCGTCTTATGGTCAATCATTAGTGAAAGATCCTGAACTATTAAAACAGGTACGTGCCCATACATTGTCGACACTTCAAATTAAATAAGCATTTGCTAATATGAGCCTCAATCGAGGCTCTTCTATCTCTTATGAACTATTGTGCAATGCAATACTAATAATTAAATTAATTTTATTGTCGACACATTAATCGTTGACTACCATGCAAAACCAGATGAATAATGAATGAATGTTCATTTAAATCATTCATAGTTTTTTGATCTTGTTGTTGAAAAAGTAAAGTACAGATTCGCATTGATGCGAACACGAGGAGGATGGGAACGGTCACTTGTAACAGGGTTGATCGTTGGCAGTTGCCTAAAAATTTTACCGGTTTAGTTCACTTTAAATTTAATGTCTGAGGAGACAAGTAGATGACAACTCGTGAAGCGCAGATTGCAGCATTGGAAAAAGACTGGGCAGAAAATCCACGTTGGAAAAACGTTAAGCGCGGCTACTCTGCGGCTGACGTTGTACGTTTACGCGGCTCTTTACAACCTGAATACACCTTAGCTAAACGTGGCGCTGAAAAACTGTGGGAAAAAATCAACGGTGGCGCTAAAAAAGGCTATGTCAATGCATTCGGCGCGATCACTGCGGGCCAAGCTATGCAACAAGCCAAAGCAGGCTTAGAAGCAGTTTACTTATCAGGCTGGCAAGTTGCAGCAGACGGTAACACGTCTGAAACCATGTACCCTGACCAATCTCTGTATGCTTATAACTCAGTACCAACGATGGTACGTCGTATCAACAACACGTTCCAACGTGCTGATGAAATCCAATGGTCACGTGGCGTTAACCCGGGCGACGCAAATTTCATCGACTACTTCTTACCTATCGTTGCAGACGCTGAAGCGGGCTTCGGTGGCGTATTAAACGCATTTGAACTGATGAAAAACATGATCAGCGCAGGCGCGGCCGGTGTTCACTTTGAAGACCAATTAGCGGCTGTTAAAAAATGCGGTCACATGGGCGGTAAAGTATTAGTTCCGACCAATGAAGCAGTTGAAAAATTAATCGCTGCACGCTTCGCGGCTGACGTTATGGGCGTACCTACTATCGTATTAGCCCGTACTGACGCAGAAGCAGCTAACTTGTTAACGTCTGACCACGACGCGAATGACAAACCATTCTTAACGGGTGAACGTACCGCTGAAGGTTTCTACCGCGTGAAAAACGGTTTAGAGCAAGCCATTAGCCGTGGTATCGCTTATGCACCTTATGCTGACTTAGTATGGTGTGAAACGGGTACACCAGACATCGGTTTCGCGCGCGAATTCGCGCAAGCGGTTCAAGCAGCGTGCCCAGGTCAAATCCTGTCTTACAACTGTTCACCTTCTTTCAACTGGAAGAAAAACCTATCTGACTCTCAGATCGCGTCTTTCCAAGAAGACTTATCTGCATTAGGTTACAAATATCAGTTCATTACCTTAGCAGGTATCCATGTTAACTGGTACAACACCTTCCAATTCGCTCACGCTTATGCAGGCGGCGAAGGCATGAAACATTACGTTGAAATGGTTCAAGAGCCAGAGTTTGCAGCGCGCGATAAAGGTTATACCTTCGTATCTCACCAACAAGAAGTTGGCGCGGGTTACTTCGATGACGTGACCACTGTAATCCAAGGTGGTGCTTCTTCTGTAACCGCATTAACCGGTTCTACTGAAGAAGAGCAATTCCATTAATCCCTAAGGATTAAGGATCGCCCTTAATGCATATAAAGCCCTCCCATGCCTCGCTAGGCGGGGAGGGCTTTTTCTTTTAGGCAAGGAGTGAAACATGGATTTTAAAACCGCTGATTTATTAGACGATAACGAAGATAAAGCCCTACAAGTCGTACAACCCGGCTTGCATAATTTTGGTGGACGTAACAAATTCTCAGGCGAAATCGTCACTATCAAGATTCATGAAGACAATTCGTTAGTCCGTGAATTGGTTGCCATTGATGGCAAAGGTAAAGTGTTAGTCGTTGATGGTGGCGGCTCAACGCGTTGTGCCTTATTAGGCGATATGCTGGCTGAGAAAGCAGTTAAAAACGGTTGGAATGGCATTATTGTTTACGGCTTAATCCGCGACTCAGTTGATATTGGCAAAATGGATATCGGCGTTAAAGCCCTAGGTACATTACCGCTAAAAAGCGTTAAGCGTGGTTTTGGCGTAAAAGATGAACCTGTACACTTTCACGATGTAACCTTCACCCCGGGTCAACACGTTTACTCAGACGAAGACGGCATTATTGTCTCGCCAGTAGCGTTATTGGGCGAGTAATTGCTTGAGCGACCAAGGAACTACGCTAGTGGGCGCTAGTTCCTGCTTTATTTTTACTTGAAAATAACTACGTATTACTGGATTGCTATACTGTATTAAAATCTCCGCAGCACTCTCTGCACCTTGATTCGGTTTCAACTGTTCCGCAATATAATCGGCGTTAATGGCATACTGCGGATTGTCTAATAATTCGCTCAAATTCTCAGCAATCTTGCCTAAGTTTACTTTATTAAATGCAATAATCTTGGCAACTTTCAAACGCTTGGCACGATTGGCATTATCTGGCTGGTCAAATCCTACAGGTACAATCAACTGAGGACGAGCTGAACGTAGGGCATGCGCTAATGTACCTATGCCACCTTGGTGAATGACTACAGCAGCGCAAGGAAAAACATGTTGATAAGGTAAATAGCTAAAGATTTTAATATTAGCGTTTAACGGCTGTGGCTGTTTAGGTCCTGTAATTAAGACTGCACGCATTCCTAATTGCTGAGCTGCTTGCATCGCATAGTGCCAAAAATCATCGGCAATCCAAACGGCTGAGGAACCTAAGGCAAATACTAAAGGTGGTTCACCTGCATTAATGAAATTATAAAATTCATTTAAAACAGACACGTCAAAACTATTATCTTGATAACAAGGGCAACCACACACTTTATGTTTGAGCGGCCAATCGGCTTGGGGTTTTGCTAAAGGTGCATCAAATAATGCTAGGGTCAGTAACGGTGAAAATTGCCCTTCAAATAACACTGCTTTATTTTGCGGTGACAATGCTAATTCTTGCCTCAATTGATCTAAAGGTTGTTGCCACTGTAAAGTTTGTTGTCGAAACAAGCCAAAGGCTAGCTGATGCACCCAAGAGCCTAACCAGCGTAAATGATATAAGAATGGAAGAGCGGATAATTGCGGTGGGTCATAAACAGACATAAAGCTCATGGGTGCTAACACTGTTGAAACCCAAGGTTTACGATGAATTTCTGCCAATAATGGCACAACTACTGCTAATGGATGCGCTACGATTAAATCAGCGTGGGCTACTGCTAAATTAAGACTACTATATATTTTCTTAAGATGTCTAAATATGACAAACTTTGATAAATAGCGAATGCCTTTTATAGGATGAAAACTTTTCTTAATTAATTTTTCATATCCACCCAAGTCTCGAATACTTGGGTGGATAGCAATAAACTTAAATCCAGATGTTTCAATAATAGCGCGATATTCTTCACTCGAAGCGATTGAGACTGTTTGCCCTTTATTTATCAAAACTTGTGCAATTGATAAATAAGGATGCAAATCACCTAATGTCCCCATAGTGACGAACAATATATGCGCCATATTGATTCACCTAATGATTTTTTATAATTAAATTAAACTAACTATTGATTTAATTACTTAAAATCAAAATTAATTTGATTAGGTATGGTAGCGGTAGGGTCAGCTCCCCAAACCTCTTGATAATTCTTACGTTGTGTTCCATAACCTGCTTTGCTTGCAGTAAATGAATAAATACTACGCATACCACGAATGTCATTTACTTTTGCAGTTAAAGGGGTTTTTCCTAAATGCTGTCCATTTAATTGAACATCTGCACCGGATGGATTTGAAGTAACATGCGTTACTGTTGAACAGGCAGCAGTTAATAACATTAATCCTGCTGTTAATGTAATTGATAATTTCATATTTACGACCTATCTTTTATAAAAATATAGCAAGCTTTTTTTATTAACTAGCAAGCTATTTTTGTTTAGTAACCTCATAAGCTTAGTAAGCTTGCAGACAGCAAAGGTTCAAAGTTCACAAAAGATTTTTATTTGAGCCGTACTAAATTATCTTTAATAAATTTTCATAATCTTAGTTCATGTAACATAAACCATTGTTCTGGTCGTTGTTTAATCCAATTTTCCATCATTTGATCAAGAGACTCTAATATACTTAATATTGATGTATCCGTTTTATCTGTAATACAAATAGGCTGGTAAGCAATTACTTTAAAGGAAGGTTTAGGTTCAGATTCACGAATAATATGCACTGGAATAATGGCTGCATTAAAGCGTTGTGCTAATCGTACAATATGCGCTGCATTCGTGCCTTTGCTCGCAATAGGGCGTCCAAATCGAGGGGTATGTACTTGGTTATTTTTAAAATCATCAATCGGCAACCACACTGCCCCATTCTGAGCTAAATGCTCATACATTTTTTTCATCGCATGAACATCGGTGGGCACAGTAATAATATTCATGCGTGAACGGGCTATAGCTGAAATTCTACGCATAAAACGATTGCGTACAGGCTTATACATTGCCATTAGAGGTATTTTTTTAGCGTGAATATAACTAGCTTGAGCTTCCCAGTTACCCAAATGTACCCCTGTAAAAATAATTGGTTTACCTGTAGCTAAATAGTCTTTGATAGCAGAATCATCAACCTGTACCCTACCTTTATCCCATAACTTATCGAGAATGGAATACTCACACATAGTTTGTCCAATGTTTACCCACATTTTATGCAGTAAGTCATCAACCTCCGCTGAGCTTAATGTTGGATACAAAATGGTTAGATTACGGCGCGCCCGCTGTGCTTTAGATTTTAAGTAGGTATTAAAGGCTAGTGGACCTAGCCAAGCACCGATGGCTGAATTCAAATATATAGGCATCCAGCGCAAAATATAATGAATAAAAAACCCACTCATACCAAACAACGGGTCAAATACCCAATAACGTATCCATTGTTTACGTCTGGCCTTATCGCTCATCAATATGTTCTCCTCACCTTGCTTGGACTTGCATAGGCAAACCGCATGCGGGTCGTAAGGTTAAACGACATTCATGTTTAACACTCGTGCCAAGCGGCAATGTAAGCCGAAAACGCTGAGCCAACGTTGCAAATGACATAACCAACTCAACCTGCCCAAAATATTTTCCTAAGCACACACGCGGTCCCAAGCTAAAGGGAATATAAGCATATTTATTAATTTTTTCGGGTGCATTCGGCATAAAACGTTCGGGCATAAAGTGATCCGGCTTATCCCAATATTGTTTATGACGATGTAATAACCAAGGAATAACCAACATGATGGAGTCTGGTGGAATAGTTTTTTTACGAATGACATCAGGCTGGGAAGATTGCCGCGACAGAATAGGCACAGGGGGATAAAGCCGCATACTTTCATTGAGTATCGCTTGTGTATAAACCAGTTTGTCATAATCTGCATAACTGGGCAGACGTCCGGCTAATACTTGATCTAATTCAGTGTGTAATTTGGCTTCAACCTCCGGCACTTGCGAAATTAAATACCAAGTCCAAGCCAACGTATTGGCAGTAGTTTCATGTCCTGCCATAAATAAGACAATCAACTCATTACGAATTTGCACCTGAGTAATACTTTCGTAACGCTCATGCTTAGCTGCTTCCAGTAATAAGGAAAGTAAAGAACCATCGGCTTCTTTTTCTAAACTATTTTGGATAATTTTATCCACGACCCGATGAATACGTACCGCTGCTTTCCTAGCCTTATGCATATTCATACCCGGCATTGGTAGCCAGCTAGGCAAGCCCAAAAACGTGCTTAAATCCATTTGTTCTATCGCAGTTTGGTACTCTGTAAACGCATCTACTACTTCTGTTGCATTTGCTGCCCCTAATTTATTGCCAAATAAGCAACGACAAATAATTTCAGCGGTTAGCTTAGCCATCTCTGGTAAAACATGCAGGGTTTGCCCGTTATGAGTTTGCCAATTTTTAGCCAACTCATCTGCAACCTGTACCATGACTTCACTGTAATATTGAACATGCTGTGAACTAAACAATGGCGTTTGCAACTTACGGCGCATTGCCCACGTCTGTCCATCGCTAATAAACAATCCGTCGCCTAACAGCATATCTAATGCTTTACGCATCATCGGACTTTTACGCTCATAATTGTGGTTATTATCAACAAATACATGCTTCACAATATCAGGATGATTCGCAATGAACACATGTTGGTTAAAAATCTTGCGGCTCATAAACTGATAATTGAAGGCAGCTTCTGGCCAAGTAGACAGCAAATCCTTACGTGCTAAATATAAAATTTGCACAGGATTTAAGGGAGCAGCGTGACGATGCGGAAAAGGTGGAATGAAATCACTCATAAAGGGGCTTAGTTAGGCTTATAATTAAATCTCGCCCAGTTTTGCAAAATTTATTTGAAAATACTATGCATTCCCTTACGAAAAGCAGTTAGTTTATTGATCTACACCACATTCGTTTTTAAATTATGCTTATCTTCCATCTTAAACGACTTTTTAAGCAAACGCCCCAAATCATCCACCAGCGTATAAATTGCCGGAATCACCAATAAGCTTAAAAAGGTAGAGGCCAGTAAACCGCCAATAACCGCTGCCGCCATCGGTGCACGAAAACTAGGATCAGCGCTACCAAAGCCTAAAGCCGTGGGTATCATGCCCGCGACCATCGCAATGGTGGTCATCAAAATCGGGCGGGCGCGTTTATGACAAGCATCAACTAATGCATCAAAGCGATTTAAGCCGTGTTCATTGCGAGCAACTACAGCGTATTCCACCAGTAGAATCGAGTTTTTAGTTACCACGCCCATTAGCATTAATAAGCCAATGACCGAAGGCATAGAGATTGCAAAATTGCCGAGCAATAACGCTAATAATGCACCGCCAATAGATAAAGGCAATGCGGCTAAAATGGTAAAAGGCTGTAGAAAGTCATGGAATAACAAAACCAGCACAATATAAATACACAATACGCCAATGAACATGGCTGTACCGAAGCTACTAAACAGTTCATTCATGGTTTCGGCATCGCCAATGTTTTGGCGGCCCACATTAGGCGGCAGTGATTTCAACGCAGGTAAGTTGTTAGCTTCTGCCAGCAAATCACCCAAATTACGCCCGTTTAACTCCACATCAATCGTCACATTACGTTTACGGTCTAAACGGTCGATCTGTGCGGGACCACTGCCCATATTAATATTGGCAACGCTATCTAAGGCGATTAGACCGCGCGCACTGGGAATTTGTAATTGACGAATTAGCTCTAAATTCTTACGCACATACTCCGCTAAACGTACCCGAATCGGAATTTGCCGCTGGGGTAAGTTGAGTTTGGGCAACTGGGTGGCAAAGTCGCCACTGGTAGCAAATTGCACAAAACTGGCTAAGGTTTGTGCGGTAATCCCTAAATCAGCGGCTTGTGCATAATCCGGCACAATCTGAATTTCAGGGCGCTGCAAACTAGCACTTGAGGTAATATTGCCAATACCTTGTAAGGTGCGTAAATCACGGATAACAGCATTGCTTGCTTGTTGCAAAGCGTCGCCATCTTCGCTGGTTAAGACAATTTGCATTTTTTCGCCCCCTAAACCCACGGTATAGCGTGCGCCGGGTAAACGTTCTAATCGGTGGCGAATATCGGTTTCAATTTCGGTTTGCTTGCGTTGGCGTTCGCTGCGGTGCGTTAAATTAACCGTTAACGTGGCTTTACGAATATCCGCGCTAGCACCCAGTGCAAACGGCCCACCATCGCCACTAAATGAACCGACAGATGTAAAAATATGTGTGACTTCTGGAATGTCCGCTACTAAGCTACGCGCTTTGTCAGCCGCCAGCCGTGTATCTTCTAACGTTGAACCGGGTTGTAATTCCAATTTAATGGCGGTTTGCCCTAAATCACTCGGTGGTGAAAACCCTGTGGGCAATAAAGGCACAACACTTAAGGACGCAATAAATAATATCAGCGCCAGCAAAATGGTAATAAAGCGGTGCTTAATACACCATTTAACCACGGATAAGTAGGTGCGCATCACCCAACCGTCTTGCGTTTCAGGATGTGCATGTGGTTTAAGAAAATAAGCAGCCATCATTGGCGTGAGTAAACGCGCCACCACCAAGGAGAAAAAGATTGCAATTGCCGCTGTCATACCAAACGGCTCAAAGAATTTTCCGGGAATACCGCCCATAAATGCGGTTGGTAGAAAGACCGCAATTAAGGTAAAGGTAGTCGCAATGACCGCCATGCCGATTTCATCTGCTGCCTCCATTGCCGCCTGATAAGGGGTTTTACCCATATTCAAATGTCGAACAATATTTTCAATTTCAACAATGGCATCATCGACTAAAATCCCAACCACTAGCGCTAATGACAATAAGGTTAAGACATTTAAGGTATAGCCTAAGTGGTACATCACCAAAAAAGTGGGAATAATCGACAACGGCAAAGCGGCAGCCGAGACTAACGTGGCGCGCCAATCGTGCAAGAAAATAAACACTACCACAATCGCCAGAAATGCCCCTTCATATAACAGCGACATAGAGCCTTCATAATCATCGACCACAGGCTGTACAGTGTTAAAGGCTTCGGCAATTTTAACATAGGGATAAGCGCGGCTGAGTTCGGCAATAGTTTGGCGGGCTGCTTCAGCAACGGCAACTTCACTTGAACCTTTCGTGCGGGTAATTTGAAAACCCACCACCGGTTTACCGTCTAAAAAGGCATAGGCGCTACGCTCGGCAATGGTATCGCTCACTTTTGCTACTTCATCGACCCGCACTTTACGCCCATCGCCTAGTGGAATTTGTAAAGCTGCAATCTCCGCGACGTCTTTAACCGCACCTAACGTACGAATGGATTGTACCGCGCCACCAATATCCCCGCGACCACCGGAGGCATCTTGTTGGACTCGTTTAATTTGATTCGATACATCACTAGCGGTTACGCCTAAACCCGCCATGAGTGCCGGATCTAGATCAATATGAATCTCGCGGCTAACCCCACCAATACGACTGACTCCGCCAACACCTTTGGTAGCCAATAATCGCTTTGCCACTTCATTATCGACAAACCACGATAAGTCCTTTTCGTCCATATTAGGCGAGGCAACCGTGAAGGTTAAAATCGGGCTACCTGCCGTACTAATTTTTGAAACGGTCGGCGGCATCATCGCACTAGGCAAATTCGCCCGTACACTATCTACCGCATTTCTGACTTCATTTTGTGCAACTTCATTGTCTTTCTCGACATTGAATTCCACGCTAATAATCGCTGCCCCATCGGTTAGATTGGTGTAGATATGTTTAACACCCGATAAGGTCGCCACTTGATCTTCAATTTTACGCGCTACTTCGGTTTCTAATTGTGAAGGCGATGCCCCTTCTAATGCAGCAGTAACGGTAATAATCGGCAATTCAATATCAGGGAATTGTTGAATCCCTAATTTTTTAAAACTGGCAATGCCAAGTATGGTCAATAAGCCAAATACCAACAAAACCGGCACTGGGTTACGAATTGACCATGACGAAACATTCATTAAGGCTTAGCCTCAATCGTCGTGGTCGTCGTTACCGAAGCAGGTGGAGTTGGGTTCGCGCTAGCTAATTGCACTTTATCGCCTTCATTTAAGAATGCACCGCCGGTAGCAACTAATTTAGCGCTAGGTTGAATGCCGTCCATAATTTCGACACGATCATCTTGCCGCCGTCCGGTTTTCACAAGACGCTGTTGCACAATATTATTATCACCCACTTCAAACACATAACTATTGCCATCCCGCAGCACTAACGCCGATTGAGGAATCGTTAAAGCTTGCGCTTCACCAATTTGGATCTGCCCTTGCGCAAACATACCGGGGCGTGCGGGGCTATCGGTAGGTAATGCCACATACACAGTATTAGTCCGCGTATTACTATTCAGTGACGGCGCAATTTTGCGGATTGTGCCATTCACCGTCGCGCCCGTTGGCAACAGCACAGTGGCACTCTGCCCCACTTGCAAACTCGATAAATATTGCGCCGGTACATCCGCTAACCATTCCACCCGACCTTGCCGCAATAAGCGGAACATCTCTGAACCTGTTTGCACCACCGCGCCTAACGTTGCAGTACGACTGGTAATAATGCCGGAATCGACAGCGGTAATAGTGGTATGTTTTAAGCGGATTTGCTGACTTTCCAAGCCCGCTTGTGCTGCATTTAAATTTGCTTCAGCCACCGCCGCGCTGGTATACATTTGTTCGATTTGCTGCATGGGCAATGCACCGCTGGCTTTTAAACGGTCTGCCCGTGCCACATTGTTTTTAGCATCGGCTAAATTCGCCTTGGCTTGCGCAATAGCGGCTTGGCTTTGCGCAATATCCGCTAAGATAGCATCCTTAGACAAACGCGCTAACACCTGCCCTTGTTTTACATAACTGCCGATATCTACTAAAAGTTCTGTTACCCGCACGCCCCCAATTTCCGAAGACACAATGGCTTCTTGCCAAGGCGCTAATGCACCCGTCGCAGAAATTTGGGTATCCCATTTCTCAATTTGTGGCGTAATAGTGGTTACGGTTAATGCCGCTTTTTCAGCGGTTAGTGTGGTAGCCGTACTAACAAAAGGCGATTTAACAGTGGTCTTTGGCTTAATTACGCCTGAAAAATACAATGCCGCAGCAATGCCCGCTATCACCAGCAACGCAATTATGAGTTTAGGTATTATGGATTTAGATCGCTTATTATTCATACCAAATGACCGTCAGTCAGTTAATCGGGCGAATATTAAAGGACTGCTTGCTAAGTGTCTATAAAAGGGCAAATTTAACATGCTTTTTTCAGCGAGCTGTCTTGACTATTTCGTGTACAGCTTGCCACAGAAAGTTCCTTCAATAGACAGAACATGTTTTAATGACAGCAATTACGAAATAACCCCTGATTTTAGCTGTGTTAATTCATTTAATTTTTGACTGCATTGCCATTATTACTAGCATTTTGCTAAGCGTTTGGTTTAGACACCATTACCACTTAAGCAAGCCCAATGGCATTCAACACGAATCGCAACAGCACTACTACTTACTTAGTTTAATGTTGGGTCTACTGCTTGGCAGTTTTTTATTTGGCACAGCCAATCTCTATCTTTCCGGTAAAACGGGTATCGCTAAAAGCATGTTAGGTGGCATTGCAGGCGCAATTTTTGCAGCCGAACTGTTTAAAAAGTTCAATAACATTCAGCAATCCACTGGCTTATATTTTATTCCAGGCTTAGCTGCCTTAATTGCAGTGGGGCGAATTGGCTGCTTTCTCTCGGGGATTGATGATTTTACCTACGGGATTCCTAGCACGTTACCGTGGGCGGTGGATTTTGGCGATGGCGTTCAACGTCATCCTGTGCAACTGTATGAAACCCTAACTTTAAGCTTATTCTTAATAGCTTTTTTCGTGTCATACCCAAAACATACGGTTTTTTGGCAAAACCAAGGCTTCTATCTGTTTATTTTTATTTATGCCAGTCAACGATTTCTCTGGGAATTTCTCAAACCCTATGCATCGCTCGGTTCTAGCCACTTAAATCTATTCCAATGGCTATGTCTTGCCTTAATGCTGTACGCTGGTTGGATGCTTTACAACACCTTTACGAGAACTTATCACCATGCAACAAATCAATAATAACACGCCACCTTATGTCCGTAGCACAGGCGAAACCATTACCTTCTGGCTGCTTTGGGTTTTATTTTTACCTCCCCTAATCTTTGCCACATTCTTAGTATTTGATACTAACGGCTTGGGTTTACTTGCGGCTGCCATTGTTGCACAGATCGCTATCCATATTTATTCCGCAGGGTTATTTTTCAATAAACAGCAACCTTTCTCTAAAGCCCTTATCTGGCTACTGATTGGCACAGGACTGATTTACATGCTGTTTGTGGGCGGGTGTTTTGTAGCGATTTCTGGCGGTTTAAATCTGCATTAATATTAGTAGGGGTATTCACCTTAATCCCAACCGGCTATTTTTATCTATCATGTTTGAAGAACTATAGGTGCTTAGCATTAATAATGAGTACAACTTATCCACGAACGGTTTGGCAATCTATTAGCTTTACCAGCTTGCTACTAATGTTAAGTTTAATTAGTGTTCTAATTCTAAAAAGCCTAAAAATTGAAGATATCTTCAGTGTGTTGTTATTAATAATGGCAGTGGGGCAATTGATTTTAGATGCTATGGCTATAACCGCATTTTTCAGCAAAGACAAACCTTTTTCAACGAGCTTGTGGTGGTTATTAGCCGGTAATCTAGCAACTTACCTAGGGTTTGCTATTAGTAGCGTTCTCATTTTGATTTTATCCATCTTGCTGGCAGCATCAGGCGACCTAATTCCCTAAATCTTACGCCTGTGCCTGTATCAGGCCACTTCCTCAAGCCATGCCATCTGAATAGCTTCCAGAATTTTTTCATTGGATTTATTGGGGTCGTCGCTAAAGCCTTCTAAACCGACCACCCATTTATGCAAATCGGTGAAGCGGATATAACGTGGATCAATATCCGTATGTTCGTCCGCTAAACGAATGGCAATTTCTAAAGTATCTTTCCAAGTGAGCGTTTCCATACTGTTTTTCCTTTGTTTTAATGATGTTCAGAAACCATATTGATGGTGTATTTAGGGATTTCGATGACTAAATCTTCGTCGGCAATCTTGGCTTGGCAACTTAAACGTGAATCCGGGTCAACGCCCCACGCTTTATCTAAATAATCTTCTTCCAGATCAGTTGCGGGGTCTAAGGAATCAAACCCCTCACGGATATACACATGGCAAGTAGTACAAGCACAGGATTTTTCACAAGCATGTTCAATTTCAATACCATTTTGTAACGCTGCATCACAAATGCTTAAACCTGCGGGTGCTTCAATCACAGCCCCTTCTGGGCAAATGTCTTCATGTGGTAAAAAAATTAACTTGGGCATAGCTATTATCCTTTAAATTCGTCAATGCGATGACCCGCCATCATGGCTTGAATACTCGCGTTCATACGGCGTTCGACATAAGTTTCAGCCGCTTTTTCTAAAGCCTTAATCGCGGATTCAATGCCAGCTAAATCCGTCGAGGACTGTAATGACGCTAAGTGATCACGGGCTTTTAGAATAGATGCATGTTCCACAGCATTTAATAACGTTTCACCATCTGCTGCTAATGCCGCGTCAATCGCTTCTAAGGAACGCGCGGCTTCAACTTGTTGCTCACGTAAGCGGCGTGCTTGCATATCTTCCCGCGCATTTGCCATTGAATCGCGCAACATACCTTCAATTTCAGTATCACTGAGACCATACGAAGGTTTCACTTCCACGCCAGCCGTTACACCTGTGGTTTGCTCTTGCGCCGTTACATTCAATAAACCATCCGCGTCCACTTGAAAGGTCACACGAATACGTGCCGCCCCCGCCACCATTGGTGGAATGCCCTTTAAAGCAAAACGGGCTAACGAACGATTGGCTTCGACCGTATCACGTTCACCTTGTAAGACATGTATCGACATGGCGGTTTGCCCGTCTTTGAAAGTGGTAAATTCTTGGGCACGAGCGACGGGAATCGTGGTATTACGAGGAATAATTTTCTCCACCAAACCACCCATTGTTTCCAAACCCAGCGACAATGGAATCACATCCAATAACAGCATGTCTGAATCAGGCTTATTACCTGCTAACACATCCGCTTGAATCGCTGCCCCAATCGCTACCACTTTATCAGGGTCAATATTAGTTAACGGCGCTTTACCAAAAAATTCAGCAACCTGCTCACGCACGGCTAACACTCGTGTTGAACCGCCGACCAGCACAACATCATTAATCTCGTCTTTGCCTAGGTTGGCATCACGCAACGCACGACGGCAGGCTTGTAAGGTTTGCTTAATCAAAGGCGCAATTAATGCATTCATTTGCGCACGGCTTAAATCCCCTTCCCACATGCCTAAACTAACGACTACCGATTCGTGAGTCGTTAGTGCTTCTTTAGCCATACGCGCTGTTTCCAAGGCTTGGCGTAAGACTTTCTGATCATTGGTAAAGCCTAAGCCCGCTTGCTGCAATAACCATTCGGCAATCGCGTGATCGAAATCGTCCCCGCCTAAGGCTGAATCACCGCCCGTGGCTAACACTTCAAACACACCGTTATGCAAACGCAAAATGGAAATATCGAACGTACCACCGCCTAAATCATAAACGGCAATCACGCCTTCAGCAGCTTGGTCTAACCCGTAAGCCACCGCTGCCGCTGTCGGTTCATTCAACAAACGATAGACATTTAAACCGGCTAATTTTGCCGCATCACGCGTGGCTTGACGTTGTGCATCATCGAAATACGCTGGCACGGTAATCACCACACCCGCCAGCGTATCACCTAACGTTGCTTCAGCACGTTGTTTGAGATTTTTTAAGATTTCTGCTGAAACTTCGATAGCGGATACACTACCTGATGCGGTTTGAATACGTGGTACTTTGGAATCAGTTTCTACAAAATCGTAGGGTAGATGACCGGCTAACGGCGCTACATCGCTAATCCCACGCCCCATTAAACGCTTAGCAGAAGCAATAGTGTTTAACGGGTCTTCAATAATCGCCGCTTTGGCAGAATGCCCTACGACTGGCTCACGATTAGGTATATAACGCACCACTGACGGCAATAAATGCCGACCGTCTGCGTCGGGTAAGGTACTCGCTTGTCCGCTACGCACTGAAGCTACGAGGGAATTGGTTGTGCCTAAATCAATGCCAGCGGCTAAACGATGTTGGTGCGCAACCGTAGCCATGCCCGGCTCGGAAATTTGCAATAAAGCCATGCGATTATCCTAAAAACTATCGTCTAAACGCGCTTGGCGTTGTTGAACATCTTCGATTAAACGCTCGTAAAAGCGCATTTTTAGCATGATGGTTTTCGCTAAAGCATAATCTTCAGCTTGCCATGCTTGAGCAAATTGACTTTCTAAAGTACGACTGGCTTGGCGTAACTGCCCCGCAAGCTCATCTAACGCATCCAAATTATCGGCAGCGTCTTCGATGGCTTCGCGCCATTCCATTTGCTGCATTAAAAATGCAGGATCGGAGGCAGTATCACGTTCATCATTGATAGCCACGCCTGCCAGCTCTAATAAATAACGCGCTCGCAAACGCGGTTGTTTTAAGCTGGTATACGCCGTATTAATGTGTGAGGTAATTTGCATCGCTAAGCGCTTCTCCTGATCGCTGCCAGAAGCAAAACGATCAGGATGGTATTGGGCTTGTAATTCGCGGAAACGCTGCGCTAAGGCTTGCATATCCACAGCAAAGTCAAGCGGCAAGCCAAACAGTGCAAAATAATCCTGTGTAAGCGCTTGCAACTGCATTAGACGGTAAAGCTCTCGCCACAGCCACAACGGGCTTTCTCGTTGGGATTACCAAACTTAAAGCCCTCGTTTAAGCCTTCGCGGGTATAATCCACTTCTGTTCCGTCCAAATAAACCAAGGCTTTCGGGTCAACAATTACTTTCACGCCGTGGCTTTCAAATACGGTATCTTCGGGTTGCACGTCATCAACAAATTCCATGACATAACCCATACCTGAACAGCCTGTGGTTTTCACGCCTAAACGCAAACCAATGCCCTTGCCACGGTTGGCAAGAAACTTAGTAACGCGTTCAGCCGCTTGCTGCGTTAACGTAATCATTGATTCACTCCCGATTGATGAAGCCTATTGCTGTGCTTCTTGTTGCTTGCGTTGATAATCTTCAATGGCCGAACGTATCGCATCTTCTGCTAATACCGAACAGTGAATTTTTACCGGAGGCAATTCGAGTTCAGCCGCAATATCGGTATTCTTAATTTGCTTAGCTTCTTCTAAGGTTTTGCCTTTAACCCATTCGGTCAACAAACTAGAAGACGCAATCGCCGAACCACAACCGTAGGTTTTAAACTTAGCATCTTCAATAATGCCTTGCTCATTCACTTTAATTTGCAGCTTCATAACGTCACCGCAGGCAGGCGCACCCACCATACCCGTACCGATATTCACATCGGCTTTATTAAAGCTACCCACATTGCGGGGATTTTCATAATGGTCTAAAACTTTTTCACCGTAAGCCATGATCTTTCCTCCAAGCGATTAATGCGAAACCCATTCCACTTTAGACAAGTCGATACCTTCTTTATGCATTTCCCATAAAGGCGATAACTCGCGCAGTTTTTCTACCGCAACGTGAATACGTTCAATTGCATAATCGACATCTGCCAGTGTTGTAAAACGCCCCATTGATAAGCGTAAGGAACTATGAGCCAGCTCATCGCTACGCCCTAAGGCACGCAATACATAACTGGGTTCTAAACTAGCGCTGGTACAAGCTGAACCGGACGACATTGCTAAACCTTTTAAGGACATCATTAAGCTTTCACCTTCAACAAAGTTAAAGCTTACGTTCAAAATACCGGCCACTCGATGCTCTAAATCACCGTTTAGATACACTTCTTCAATATCTTGCAAACCGTTCCATAAATGATTGCGCAGCATCAAAATACGGTCGTTTTCACTTGCCATTTCCTGTTTAGCTAAATGAAATGCTTCACCCATGCCGACGATTTGATGGGTAGGCAATGTTCCCGAACGCATACCGCGTTCATGCCCACCGCCGTGCATTTGTGATTCAATCCGTACGCGCGGCTTGCGTCTTACATATAAAGCACCAATACCTTTAGGCCCATAAATTTTATGCGCTGAAAAACTCATTAAATCCACTTTCAGCGCTTCTGTATCAATAGGCACTTTACCGGCACTTTGCGCAGCATCCACATGAAAAACAGTCTTATTAGCCCGGCACAATTCACCAATGGTTGCAATATCCTGAATCACGCCCGTTTCATTATTCACATGCATAATGGAAACCACGGTAGTATCAGGGCGCAAGGCTGCTTTAAATTTATCTAAATCAATCAAGCCATTAGCTTCAGGATCAAGATAGGTTACTTCAAAGCCTTCACGCTCTAATTGCCGACACGTATCTAATACTGCTTTATGTTCAGTTTTACAGGTAATGATGTGTTTGCCACGCCGTTCATTAAAATGTGCAGCACCTTTAATCGCCAGATTATCGGATTCTGTTGCGCCACTCGTCCAAACGATTTCTTTAGCATCGGCATTAATTAAGGCAGCGACCTGTTCACGCGCTGTTTCGACAGCTTCATCAGCTTGCCAACCAAAATGGTGGCTACGTGAAGCTGGGTTACCAAATACGCCGTCGAGTGTTAGATATTGCATCATCTTCTCGGCAACACGCGGGTCGACGGGCGTCGTGGCGGCGTAGTCGAAATAAATGGGCTTTCTAGAGTCACTCATTGGCAAGTCCTGCTCAAAATAATGTTAATGGGTTTGTAACTGGGAAATCACTTGCACCCGTTTGTGTTCTTGGCGCTTCGCTAATTCCTGCGTATCAAGGCGCGACATCATATCAGCTAAGGTAATTTCCGTCAGAAAAACGCGGATTTGATTGCTTAAATCCATCCACAAATCATGGGTTAAGCAACGATTGTTCTGCTGACAGTCACCCATGCCACCGCAACGGGTCGCATCCACATGTTCATCTACCGCTGACACAATATCGGCTATAGCAATTTCCGTTGGGTCGGCACTCAATTGATAGCCACCGCCGGGACCGCGCATACTAACCACCAAACCCGCTTTACGCAATTTGGCGAACAACTGTTCTAAATAAGACAATGAAATATCTTGGCGCTCGGAAATCTCCGCCAACGAGACGGGTTCATCACCCATATGCAATGCTAAATCTAACATTGCAGTCACCGCGTAACGCCCTTTAGTTGTCAGTTTCATGATTGCACGCTCCGTACTACTAAAGGTATGCTAACAATACCCTAGTAAATTGGTCAAGTATTAGGTTCTTTTGTATCCCTTTTGGCAGTACAAGAATCCGCATTATCTGACGAACTCAAGCGTGCTGCTTGCAAGGTGGGCAGCGGGCTAATGTCTAAATGACCACCCAAACGATGCACTTCTGCACAGAGTTTTTCCATATGCTCGTCTAATAACTGAATATGATCCAACATATGATTGACCACATTCGCCACTGGGTCTGGCATATCCTGAGTCGCACCGTAAGCATCAAAACCTAATTTTTCTGCTAAGGCCTCTCGACGTTTTTCACTTATTTTTCTTGAAGTTACTTCACGTCCCGGAATACCAACTACGGTTGCACCAGCGGGTACATCTTTTACAACGACGGCATTAGAACCTACGCGAACACCATCAGCTAGGGTTATAGGGCCAAGAATTTTAGCCCCTGCACCAATTACAATATCATTTCCCAGTGTGGGGTGGCGCTTACCCTTTTGCCAACTAGTTCCGCCTAGGGTAACCCCGTGGTACAAAGTACAATCATTGCCAATTTCGGCGGTTTCGCCAATTACAACGCCCATTCCGTGATCAATAAAAAAGCGGCGTCCTATGGTTGCCCCCGGGTGAATTTCTATACCCGTAAACAAACGCGCCACATTTGAAAGCACGCGTGCTAGCCATTTAAAGCCTTGCAGCCATAGCCAATGCGCAAGCCGATGCATGATCACGGCATGTAAACCCGGATAGGTGGTAATGATTTCAAATACATTACGCGCGGCAGGATCACGGTCAAAGATGCAGTAAATGTCTTCGCGAATACGACTTAACATACCTACTCTTTATGGGGTTAAAAAAATGGGCGTCATTATGGCACGTTCTGAAAATCAGCAGCAAAGGGTTAAATGGGTTTATTTGTATTCAATTTTTTTTATATAACGATAAACGTAATCAAATCACTGACCGCTAAGATTTCCAATAAACCCCATTTTCTCTACACTAGCTCGTAATGGATATACGCCCGTTTACAAGGATGTAATCTCTTTTATTTGCTGTTTGAGTGTCTTTTTTAGGTTGCTGGTGAAATCTATGTCAAACGTATTACCTCTGACTGCGTGCGGTCTACTAAGCTTATGCCTATCTACTTCTATTCAAGCGGCTGAACCCTTAGCCTTGATTTATTCTCAAGCCAAAATTCAACGTTGCCAAGATACCGTCGTACAAGCCTTTTCAACCGAAGCACAAACGCTAGAACCCGGGCAATGTGCTATGCAACAAATTCAAGTTAGCAATACCAGTTCGCAAATACTAAAAGATTTGGCGGTTAAACTACCTATTCCAGACGCTATTCATGTTATGCCGTTCAAAGGTGGTCAATGGGTGAAAATCGCTGATCACGACGGCATCGTGCCTAAAATGCGCGTGAGCAAACAACAAGATCAATTACAGATTAAAATTCCTGAAATTGCCCCTAATAGCAATCTCACCCTGTGGGCAAAGTTTAAAATCCGTTAAGCACAGTTATATACGCTTAAACCGCGTGTTACCCTAGCGCCACACAATTACTATATCAGTGGCTCGCAAACAGGATGTAAGGCGTGGATGTTGTAACCCAGAGCTTAATTATGTTGGTCATGGTTGTCATCAGTGGCTATCTTAGCCGCAGTTTGCCTTGGCCCATTCCCATTGCATTAATTCAAATTGGCTTAGGCGCATTGGTCGCTAGCTTCAGCCAAAATCGGCTGAGCTTAGAACCTGAGTTCTTTTTCCTATTGTTTATTCCGCCTTTATTATTTTTAGATGGGTGGTTAGTTTCCAAAACCGGGCTTAAAGAAAACAAATTTTATATCTTTCAGCTCGCGCTGGGCTTGGTGATTTTTACCGTACTGGGCTTGGGTTATTTCATTCATTGGCTGATTCCCAGCATGCCTTTAGGGGTAGCATTTGCGCTAGCGGCTATTTTATCGCCTACTGACCCCGTTGCAGTATCGGGTATAGCGGCACGTATCCCGATTCCTAAACGTGCGTTGCATATTCTTGAAGGTGAATCCCTATTTAATGATGCTTCTGGTTTAGTGTGCTTTAAATTCGCGGTAGCCGCTGTCTTAACCGGCGTTTTTTCTTTCAGTAGTGCCTTATGGACATTGCTCTGGACGGCATTAGCGGGCATTAGTTTAGGAATTGCCACCACCATTAGCATTGAAAGCATCAAGGTTTGGTTAGGGCGCTATGTGGAAGAAGACGTAGGCACGCACATTTTAATCAGTTTACTGATTCCGTTTGCCGCCTATTTATTAGCTGAACATGTACACAGTTCTGGCATTTTAGCAGTCGTCGCAGCGGGCGTAACGATGAGCTATAGTGAAGCCAGCGGACGAGCGCAAGCTTTAACCCGTCTACAACGTCGCACGATTTGGGATATGCTTAAATTTGTCTTAAATGGTGTGCTTTTTGTTTTATTAGGTGAGCAATTTCCTGCCTTATTTGCCAGTGCTTCCGCCGCCACGCATGAGGCGGGGCATTCCCATATTATTTGGTTACTATTAGCGGTATTGCTTATTACCACAGCGCTAATCGCCTTACGGTTTATTTGGGGTTGGCTGGTTATTCGCTTAACTTGGCTTGTAGACCACACCCAACAAACGGCTCGCCAAATTAATTGGCGTATTTTATTAATGATGTCGGTGGCAGGCGTGCGCGGTGCAGTTACCTTAGCAGGTGTCCTAACCTTACCCCTATTTATGCCAGACGGTTCACCCTTTCCTACACGCGACTTAGCCATTTTTATAGCCGGTGGCGTCATTATTTTGTCGTTGATTATCGCAAGTGTCAGTATTCCGTGGCTGTTGCGTAGCCCTAGTATTGATATAGAACCACACACTTTACCTGATGAAATTTTAATAGCTAATCAAGCTAGCCAAGAAGCTGCTTTAGCGAAATTGGCGCTGTTAAATGAGCAATATCGAGACAATCCCTTGTATCAACAGGCATTAAGTGCCGTACTACAGGATTACCAGCAAACACATAGTTTGCAGCCCTTAAGCGTACAAGAAAAACGGCAGTTGGAAAAAGTGCATAAACTGAGCAAACAAATTAAACGTCAAGTGTTGGACGCACAACGCAGTGCGATTTTCAAATTAGTTCGTGAGCACCAAATTAGCGACGATTGTATGCGGCATTTGATTCAACACTTAGACTTATTAGAAATACAACTTTGATAGGGCAAACCACAATGTATACGACACTAATTTCCGCACCCACTTTACAGGTTAATATATACAACCCAGACTGGCTAATTTGCGATTGCCGCTTTAATTTGGCGGATACGAATTATGGACGACAAGCATATCAAATGGGGCATATTCCTAATGCGCATTATCTGCATTTGGATGAGGATTTATCCTCAGCTATTACCCCACAAACCGGACGGCATCCCTTACCTAGTCCAGCACAATTAAGTGCTAAATTGCAGGCAATCGGCTTAAATCCCAATACGCAAGTGGTGGTTTATGATGATAACAATGGCAGTATGGCGGCGCGTTTATGGTGGTTGTTACGTTGGTTGGGGCATGATGCGGTGGCAGTATTAGACGGGGGGTTAGCCGCATGGCAAACAGCCGGTTATGCGCTTAGTACGCAAGTACCAACTGTTACTCAACAAGGGCAGTTTCAAGCAAGGCTTAAGCCTGAGTGCGTAGTAAAGGTTGAGGAACTGACTAAGCCTAACACTTGGCAATTAGTGGATGCACGGGCGGCAGAACGGTTTCGAGGTGAAATTGAACCGATTGACCCTATTGCAGGGCATATTCCGGGCGCATGGAATCGCCCACTGACTGAAAATCTTGATGGCAATCAATTTAAAAGTGCTGAGCAATTAAAAGCCGAATGGCAAGCCTTATTAGGCAATATGTCCGTCGCTAACATCGTGCACATGTGTGGTTCAGGTGTGACAGCGTGCCACAACTTATTAGCAATGGAAGTAGCGGGTTTAACAGGTACAAAGTTATATGCAGGGTCATGGAGTGAATGGATTCGTGACTCTAGCCGCCCCATTGCCACCGGCGGCTAGACATTTCTAGGCTTAGCGGTATTCTAACATCGCTTCAATGGGTTGGCGTAAATGCGCGGGTTGTTCGCCTGCGCGATAGCCAAACGCGACAACCACCGCAACTTCATATTGAGTGGTATCAATATTCAATAACGACTCTACATCAAGTTTAACAAAGCCTTCCATTGGGCAAGAATCAATGCCTAAACTCGCCGCGCCCGTCATCATATTGGCTAACGCGATATAGCATTGCTTAGCGCTCCATGCATACAGGCTCATGTAGGGTTCGACTTCCGTTGCCTGATGAATACCATAACGCGTCAGATACGCTTCATATTGATCATCTGGCAAATTACGACGCTTAAAAATAGCTTTTACATAATCTGAACCCGCTTTTACCGCAGCAGTTTTTGCCAAAATTACCACGACATGACTACTATCCGTCACTTGGGCTTGATTCCAACAGCAGGCTTTCAATTGCTCGCGCAATGCTGGCGTTTGCACCACCACAAAGCGCCAAGGTTCCATCCCAAATGAAGACGGCGATAAACGCGCAAATTCTAAGATCTGGTTAAATTGCTCATCTGGAATTTGGCGTGTAGCATCAAATTTTTTACAAGCATGGCGGAAATCCATCGCTTGAGCAAAGCTAGACATAGAAACAGCTCCTTAGGGGCACTATTATTTTTTAAGTGTTGCAATATAGCACTCTCTCAGAATACGAACACAGGAAACCCACTATGATCACGGGATTGTTTAAAGGCTTTAGTTACGTCGGGCAAGGCTTCTCACTCATTACCCAACCGGGAATTCGTAGCTTTGTCGCAATTCCTCTGCTAATTAATTCGCTTTTATTTGGCGCAGGTACTTGGTTATTGGTTAAACAATTGAACGACTGGACACTGTACTTATTACCCGACTGGCTAGAATGGCTAGAATGGTTCTTAATGCCCGTTTTTATTATTTTAATCATTTTCGTGGTATTTTATACCTTCACCTTAATTGCCAACCTCATCAGCGCACCGTTTAACTCAATTTTGGCCGAACGCATTGAAGCCCGTTTAAACGGCTTACCCATTCCAGAATTTGCTGGTTACGGCAGTATTCCTGCCTTAATCACGCGCACCTTTAAAAGCGAATTAAGCAAGCTCTGGTACTTAGCTACATGGGGTATTGTCCTAATCATACTCACCCTGATTCCAGTCGTTAACTTAATTGCTCCCATTGCGTGGACACTCTTCGGCGCGTGGATGTTAGCTATTGAATACGCCGATTACCCAATGGGCAATCACAACTTATTCTTCAAAGAACAAAAAGCCGCCTTACAAAAAAACTTACCGGAGGCAATGGGTTTCGGGTGGATACTATCGTTAATGACCAGCATTCCGGTGTTAAACTTTTTGGCTATGCCCGTGGGTGTAGCGGGTGCAACCGCACTGTGGGTAGATAAATTATCGAAACCCAGCAATTAAATATTTAAACAGATGAAGAGAGGTTGAATACTTTTCTTCATTATCTGTCTGGAGAGAGGCTGTTAGTTTAAATACAGTTAATCACATGAAAATACTAAGAAAACTAGCGTTAATTATCGTATTATTCCTTAGTTTATCGGCGTTTAGCGTTACCAGCCTGAATGATCCCCTCTCGCAACAATTGCGCACTTGGACAGAACATAACCTGAATCAAGCTATTGAAAATCTGACAGTAAAAGCGGAACACCAGCAACTTAACTGGCTGGATAAAACCGTCTTACATAGCGCATTATGGTTGGGTTGTGGCATTGCTTACTGGCAATACCCCGAAGCCAGCAAAATCCTTTGGCATTATGTGTATGGTCAGGGTGAAGCGTTGACCTTAGAGGCCGAATACTTCCAACAAAGCGACTATTTAAAGCAACAGATTCAACAATTGGGACAAGGCAAACACGGCCCACTGACCTTAAAACAAGCACAAGATTGGCGACTATCCTTAGCGTTAAACCCGTATTATTTAGATATTACAGCCAATGATGTGAGAATTTATCACCCGCATATTGCTTTTGCCCTGCTCAATTCCACCCGTACTTATACGATTTTACCGCTAGGTTATTTACACCTACGTTTATACGATAATTTAATTCAAGCGTTTAACCCCAAGCCTTTTGCTGTGTCGGCGAGTTGGAAGCGATAAGCTATCGCGTCATCTGCCGATTATTAACATGAAGTCATAGAATTCCAGCCATGAATATTAAAGCTTTCATTACCCTAATCCTCTCTTGTTTGCTGTTGTTAGGGAGTTCTGCTTTCGCTAAAGATGACGCACCTCACTCCAGCCGCACTGAATCTTCTTTCCGCAGCTCCGGTCAATACCGCATCAACGGCGATGGCACGGTAACAGATACCAAAAACGGACTGATGTGGAAACGCTGTTCCGAGGGGCAACAGCGGTGACAGTTGCAGCGGCGAAGCGACGAAGTACAAATGGGAAGATGTAACGGACAGTGATTTTGCTTCTTATCTTTATTACTTCGGTACAATCACTCGTGGCACTAAGCCTAAGCGTACCGCCCGGCGCGAAAATCTGCGGTCATCAAATGTTGCCATCGTATCGCACGCTTGATAGCTGGCGTGATGCAGTGAATCGGCAAAATCCAGCCCTTGTTCAAAGCTAGCAAGGGCTTGTTCTACCGCTGTTCTATCTTCAATTGTAATATGGGCAAAGGTCAATAAATGTGCAAAAACAGGAGCGATTTCCGCAGGTGTAAAACCGTAGTAGCCCCGCATTACCCATTCCAATTCCAGTATAACCGTTTTGCTGACCATCAAGGCTTTACCGGATTCTATCAGCCGTTTGGCAACCGCCCGTTGCTTAACGGCTTCAGCATCGGTTTCGTCATCAATGAAATAGCGAGCGAGAATATTGGTGTCTAACCCGATCATGGTTTCAGCAAGCTGGCAGGGTCAAAATCAACGGGTACAGATTTGCGTTTACTTTTTAACATACCAAAACCACTGGTTGGCACAGTCGGTGGATTGCTTTTGACCCGTACTTCCAAATGATCACCCACCCATTGGAACATAACTTTGCTACCTGCCCGAATCCCAAGCTGTTGACGCAGTTTCAAGGGAATGGTGACTTGCCCTTTACTGGTGACGGAGGTAACTGCTTCCATAAAATACTCGTACAAAAGTAATACCCAGTAAGAATAACAGGCGAGGCGAGTTGCTTCAATAGAAGTCTAAACTTGCTCCAATCCGCCGTGTTTGAGGGTGGGAAGAGCAATCTCCCCCATCAACTTCACCACCCCTCTTTCACGTTCTTATAACGTGGACAATTCGATTTCAAAGCTGCCCATCCAGCTTAAACACCCACGGGCGCATCTAGTAATCAGGTTGTTGGCAAAATTGTCATTCCCAATAATTTGGCAGATTCATTCAAATGCTTGTCAAAACAGGCAAACACCAAGGGTTGCGGCATGATTTGCAGGCTAATCGCCTCCGCCGCCGCGAGATGAATACTGTCGTAACCGCGTAAGCCAAACTGATCCGCCAAATTGCCCGCCCGTTTAATCAGCATTTCAGTGGGTAAAATGACATTAAGTGTCTCCCAATCTTGTTCAATCACGGGCAATAAAACGGCCTTTTGTTCAGCCGTTAAGCGATTCATACGTTGGGCTTTTGCCAAGGCGGCGCGTAATTCGGCGTAGGCAATCAGGTGGGTGCAAGTCTGTTCCGCTTGCTCAACCGCTGCATGCACGGCTTCTGAACCGTCTTCTTCCACATACAATTTCAGCCACGCGGACGTATCAAGATAGAGTAGAGCAATACTCATGCACGGTCTTCCAGCAGTAAATCACTTAACAAAGCCCCTTCAGTTAAGCGGATACGTTGCGCAGCAGGCAATCCCAGTTTTTTGCCAGCTTGCCCACGTCGCACCCACGCTAATTTATCCAGTGGTTGCATACTGCGAAGTTGCAAATTAGGCGCAAGCCTGACCAACCGCGCTATCGGATTACCGTGGGTGGTCACAATGATTTCTTCGCCTGCTTGGGCATATTTTAAATATTCTGAAAAACGATTTTTTAACTCACGTACTGCAACATACATAATAAAGTCTCATTGGTGACCACAATAGTACTAGTATAGCCACATTACCCCCTTTAAACAGCAATCTCCCCCATCAACTTCACCACCCATTCTTCACGTTCTTCTAGCGTGGCTAATTCGATTTCAAAGCGTAGTTTGTCTTGCCCATCCAATTTAAATACCCACGGGCGTTTTTGAATAAGTTGAATCACTTTCATTGGGTCGATATTCGGTTTTTGCTCGAATACCATACGCCCGCCTTTTGCATTCATATCCAATTTACGCACGCCTAAGCTTTGCGCAATTAATTTGACACGCGTCACGCTGAATAAGTTTTTAGTGGGTTCAGGTAATAAGCCGAAGCGGTCGATCATTTCAACGCGCAATTCGTCTAAGGCTTGTTGCGTAGGAGCACTGGCAATGCGTTTGTAGAGAATTAAGCGGCTGTGAACATCGGGTAAGTAATCGTCGGGAATTAAGGCGGGTGCGCCGAGTTCTACCGTGGTGCGGCTTTGGGTGCGTGGGTCTAAATCCGGTACTTTGCCCGCTTTAAGGGCTTTTACCGCGCGGTCTAATAAGTCATTATATAAATTAAAGCCGATCTCTTGAATTTGGCCGCTCTGCCCTTCACCCAGTAATTCGCCCGCGCCACGAATTTCTAAATCGTGGGTAGCTAAGGTAAAGCCTACGCCTAAATCTTCCAAGGATTCAATCGCTTCTAGGCGTTTGACTGCATCCGGCGTTAAGGCGGATTTGGGAGGGGCAATTAAATAAGCATAAGCGCGATGGTGCGAACGCCCTACCCGTCCGCGTAATTGGTGGAGTTGTGCTAAACCCAGTTTGTCGGCGCGATTAATAATAATGGTATTGGCGGTCGGTACGTCGATACCGCTCTCAATAATGGTGGTGGCGACTAACACTTGGAAACGCTGGTGATAAAAGTCGCTCATAATGCTTTCGAGTTCGCGTTCACGCATTTGCCCGTGTGCAAAGCGAATGCCGACATTTGGCAACATGGCTTCCAGTTCTTCGGTAATAGTGCCAATGGTTTTAACTTCATTATGCAGCACGTACACTTGTCCCCCGCGTGACAATTCCCGCGCACAAGCTTCTTGAATGGTGGTTTTATTCCATTCGGTGACAAAGGTTTTAATCGCGTGGCGTTGCGTCGGTGGGGTGGCAATAATCGACAAATCGCGCAAGCCCGATAGTGACATATTCAAGGTACGTGGAATCGGCGTGGCGGTCATGGTCAGCATATCAACATTGGCGCGCAGCTTTTTCATTTGCTCTTTATCACGCACCCCAAAGCGGTGTTCCTCGTCAATAATCACCAGCCCTAGATTTTTAAACAGTACATCGTCTTGCAATAGCTTGTGCGTGCCAATCACAATATCAATGCTACCGGCGGCTAAGGCATCCAAGGTTTTATTGCTTTCTTTGCCGGTTTTGAAGCGCGACAACGATTCAATGCGAAACGGCCAGTCCGCGAAACGGTCGCGGAAGTTGTTTAAATGTTGCTGTACTAATAAGGTGGTAGGCGCAACCATCGCCACTTGTTTACCCGCATTGGCGGCGACAAAGGCCGCACGCATGGCGACCTCGGTTTTACCAAACCCCACGTCACCACAAACCACCCGATCCATTGGCTGTTTAGAACGCATATCTTTTATGACATTTTCAATCGCTAAGGCTTGGTCGGGAGTTTCTTCAAACGGAAAAGCACCGGCAAATAAGCGGTAGTCGCTTTCGTCAAAAGCAAAGCTTTGCCCTTGTTGCGCGGCACGGCGGGCATGAATATCCAGCAATTCCGCCGCCACATCACGGGCTTTTTCGGCGGCTTTAGAACGCGCTTTTTCCCATTGATCCGTACCCAGTTTATGCAAAGGCGCGTGGTCGGGATCAGCCCCGGTATAACGACTCACCAAATGCAGCGATGCCACTGGTACATAGAGCTTGTCTTTGTTGGCGTATTCAATCAGCAAATATTCGGCTGCCACACCGCCCGCAGTAACAGTTTGCAAACCCAAGTAACGCCCTACACCGTGCTCTTCATGTACAACGGGCGCGCCTTCGCTTAAATCGGTAAGGTTACGAATAATCGCGTCGGCATCACGCGTCGCTTTTTTACGGCTACGGCGTTGTTGAATCTGCACACCGTGCAATAAGTTTTCAGGAATAACCGCAATTCGCGTTTCCGGCAGCCAAAAACCCTCGTCTAAGGGCGCAACCGTCACCGCAATATCAGCTTTACCGTGATAAAAGGCATACCAATTATCCACGGTTTGTACGCTGATTTGCTGTTCGCGCAATAGCGTAATTAACGCCTCGCGCCGCCCAGCGGATTCAGCGGTAAATAACACTCGCCCTTTTAACTCTTTCAGAAAGTTAATGAGTAAAAATAAGGGCTGCTCTTGGCGTTGATGAATCAGTAAGGAAGGTAACGCCGCAATCGGATAATTAACGCCTGCACTTTCAAATTTGAAGTGCTGTAATTCTACGCGTGGATAATCGCTTAAGTAACTTTGTAAACCGGCTGAGGTTAAAAACAACTTATCCGGCGCTAATAGCGGGCGTTCTATATCGTGGCGGCGCTGTTCATAACGATAATCCACATTTTGCCAGAAATTATTAACCGCTGTTTCCACGCCTTCAGTTAGCATCAACAGCGTTTGTTTCGGCAGGTAATCAAATAAAGTGGCAGTATGTTCAAAAAATAACGGCAAGTAATATTCAATACCGGCGGGAGGTTTGCCTTGGCTGACGCCTTCATAAATGCGGCTGCGGCTTAAGTCACCGTCGATACGCGCTCGGTAATGTTGTCGAAATGTCCGAATACCAGCTTCATCTAAGGGAAATTCCCGCGCAGGTAATAATTCAATGCTATCCACCGTGTCGGCGGTACGCTGATTTTCCGGGTTAAAGGTACGAATCGTGTCGATTTCATCATCGAATAAATCAATACGGTAGGGCGTTTGACTGCCCATTGGAAATAAATCGACAATCGAGCCACGCGAGGCGTATTCGCCATGTTCCATCACTTGGCTAACATGCCGATACCCCGCTTCGTTTAATTGCTTACGCAATTTATCCATATCCAGCGGCATACCCTTACGCAATATAAACGTATGCCCGTGCACGTAAGCGGTAGGTGCTAAGCGATGCAACAGCGTTGAAGCAGGCACAATCAGCACACCCTGCTTTAAGCTTTGTAAAGTGGCTAAGGTTTTTAAGCGTTCAGAAATAATATCTTCGTGTGGGGAAAACACGTCATACGGCAAGGTTTCCCAATCGGGGAAAATATGTCTACTTAAAGTGGGGGCAAAAAACTGCAAACTGGCATCTAAGCGGTAAGCCGCTTGCATATCAGGCGTTACGAGTACTGTTAAACCATCAAAGCCTTTAGCGGCTTGTGCAATTAACCAATCAAGCGCAGAGCCATACAATTGCCCCCAACGACTGTAACCATTGGGAGCAGCAGGGTAAACGGGTTTTACAAGTGCTGACATGCGAGGGGCTTAACTTATTTTTAAAGCCCGCTAGTTTAATGGATAGAGGCTTGTTTGTCCGCAAACGGTAAAAGTGGATTTACTTCGGTTTTTAATTTCACATTAACCGCCTGTTTTTCCGCTGGGCTGAGCAGCGCTAACACATAATCCCGATTTGCTTGAGCATTCGGATAATGATTTTCGGTCGCCAGTGATAGCCAATAGGCGGCTTGTGGTAAATCTTTATGCGTACCAATGCCGTGCGCTAAATATGTACCTAAATTGTACTGCGCACCTGCATGATTCGTCGAAGCGGCTTTACCATACCATTCCAAGGCTTTGGTTTGATCAATCGAGACACCCTGTCCATTTGCAAATAACTGCGCTAAACCAAATTGCCCGTCGGCATAACCTTGCTTCGCTGATAACTCATACCAATGCGCCGCTTGTTTATCGTCTTTGGCGACATCCATACCTTCCGCATACAAATAACCCAACATGTGTTGCGCGGCCGGATTACCGTTTTCAGCGCCTTTACGTACCCACGCTAAGCCTTTCGGTTTATCTTTGGAAACGCCCTGCCCTAATAAATATTTAATGCCTAAATTGTATTGCGCCCCGGCTTCGCCCAATTGCGCGGCTTTGGTATACCAATAAATCGCCTTATCCAAATCAGGAGCTTGCCCTTGCCCTTCGTCATACATTAAACCGAGATTGAAACTTGCGGCAGCGTCTTCTTGGGCAGCGGCTTGTTCAAACCAGTAAATGGCTTTTTTAGTATTTTTTTCCAGTACCACACCCTGCAAATAACGCACGCCTAATTCAAACTGGGCCGTGCGAAACCCCAATTCTGCGGCTTTGTTATACCAAAAATTGGCGGCTTGATGATCAGCCGACTTACCATCAGCGGAATCATGAAATAAGGCTAAATCATACATTGCCTCTAAATCTTTTTGCTTCGCTGCCTGTTCTAGCCAATATTGTGCTAACTTAAGATTGTGGGGTTTACGTAAATAGAGAATACCGAGATTGTACTGAGCATCACGATTACCTTGTTTAGCCGCTTGTTCGTAAAGATCAAACGCTTTACTCATATCGGCGGTTACATAGTTGCCTTGCTCATACAAACTCGCTAACTCAAATAAGGCAGGGGCGTAATTCTGCTTGCTGGCTTGCTCTAACCACTTAACGCCCTTTTGAATGCTGGTAGGATTATCGGCTTGATTTATTAATTGGGTTGCTAGAATAAATTGTTGGGGTGCTTCACGCGGTTCAATGGAACTCGCGCTAATCGCAACCGCAGGCATTGCTAGACAGCTCAAAACGACTATAGCCGGGATGCCCATACCCAACCATTGATGAGGTTTACCTACATGCATTATGTTAGCCCTAACGCAAATAAAATCGGATTAATATTGAGTTTAAATTTATTGAAATCGCTTCAATTCAGAATAAATAAACATGCTTAAATTTAGGTTTTTTTAAGTATATCTAAATAAAACTAAGCATGTTGCCGAAAAAATATACATATTTTCGTGAACTAAATAAACATTTTGAGGATAAACGGTTGAATAAATGTGTAATTGAAGTCAAAGGTGAAATGTCTGTACTCAATGTATTGCATTTGTATAGCGCAAATTTGGCGGACATTGAAGCAACGTTACGCCAACAACGTGATCGACTACCTCAAGCCTTTGAACAAAGTCCTCTTATCGTGGATTGTCAGAAATTAGATGATAACTATCTAGAATTAGATTTAATACAACTTAAGCAATTGTTATTGGATCTGAAGTTTATTCCAGTGGGGTTGCGTCATTGGCCTGAAGCACAACAAGCCCAAGCATTGGATGCCAATTGGGCGCTGTTACGGCAACATAAATCTGCACCTGTGATAGAAACCAAGCCCACGCGGCGTAAAAATACCACGATTAGCGATATAGAAATCGTTGAAAAACCCTTACGCTCCGGTCAGCAAATTTATCATCCACAAGGCGATGTTGTACTATTTCAGCATACCAGCGCAGGCTCGGAAATTCTAGCGGGCGGTTCGGTGCATGTGTATGGCTCATTACGGGGGCGGGTGTTAGCGGGTATTAACGGCGATACCCAAGCGCGAATCTTTTGCCAAAAGCTCAATGCAGAATTGGTAGCGATTGCCGGGCATTATCGCTTATTGGATGACATTGAAACCGATTTAAAAGGGCAACCGGCAATGGTTTGGTTGGAGGGTGAACGTTTACGAATTTCGCCCATGTAATAGGGCTTATTTAGCCCAACCGACACGTTCTGCAAAATCTCGAAAAACTTTGTTACTATGACTTACAATCGCGTCCTATAACGGCTTGCTGGAAAAGATTAAGGAGATCCCGTTGAGCAAAATTATTGTAGTCACCTCAGGAAAAGGAGGTGTAGGTAAAACCACAACAAGTGCGGCTTTTGCAACTGGACTGGCACAACGTGGCTTTAAAACAGCGGTGATTGATTTCGATGTAGGTTTACGTAATCTCGATTTGATTATGGGCTGCGAGCGCCGCGTGGTATATGACTTTGTGAATGTTATCAATCATGAAGCGTCGTTAAAACAAGCGTTAATCAAAGATAAACACACCGAAAACTTATATATTCTGCCCGCCTCGCAAACCCGTGATAAAGATGCCTTGACCAAGGAAGAAGTCGGGCGTGTTATGGATGAATTACGCGAAGACGGCTTCCAATATATTATCTGCGATTCGCCTGCGGGAATTGAACGTGGCGCACATATGGCCATGTATTTTGCAGATGACGCCATTGTAGTAACGAACCCAGAAGTATCTTCAGTACGTGATTCTGACCGTATTTTAGGCTTATTGCAAAGCAAAACCCAAAAAGCCGAACAAGGTTCAACCGTTAAGGAACACTTGTTAATTACGCGTTATTCACCCAATCGGGTAGCCAGTGGCGAAATGTTAGGAATGGAAGATATTTTAGATATTTTAGCCGTTCCCTTAATTGGCGTGATTCCCGAATCACCTAGCGTCTTGCAAGCTTCTAACCGTGGTGTGCCGGTTATTTTAGATAAAACCAGCGACGCGGGAGAAGCTTATGAAGATTTTGTACGCCGTTACTTAGGGGAAACTGTACCGCATCGCTTTCTAGAAGCGGATAAGAAAGGATTCTTTAAACGACTATTTGGGTGAGCTAACTATGGGATGGTTTGACCAATTTCGCCGCCCACCCTCGGGTAGTGCGAAACAAGCAAAGGAACGCCTGCAAATTGTGATTGCACATGAACGTTTAGACCGTAATGGACCGGATTACCTTCCACAATTGCGCCGCGATATTTTAGATGTCATTCGTAAATACGTGCCCGTCACGGATGATAAAGTACAAGTTCAATTTGAGCACGGTGCGGATTACGATATTTTAGAGCTAAACGTTACCTTACCCGACCGCACAGCCTAATTCATAAATCACGATTATAAAGGAGCTTTAGGTATGCCTCACACTCGTAAACATTGGTATATGCTGACTTTAGTGGGTCAAGACGCCCCCGGAATTGTGGCAGGTGTCACTCATGCATTAGCTGAACATGCCTGTAACTTAGGCGAAACCTCTATGATTCGCTTAGGTGGCAATTTTACGATTATGATGTTGGTAGAAACGCAGTTAAACAAACATCAATTGACTGAACTCATGCAACCTGTTGCCAAGCAATTAGGTTTACGCTTACATATTGACAGTGTGGAAAATCCCGATCACCACCGCATTGAACCAGACGTACTGATTAATGTGCACGGCGCGGATCGTGTTGGCATTGTGGCGCAAGTGACTGAACGCTTAGCGCAAGCAGGTTTAAATATTCTCGATTTAAGTTCAGAAGTTGGCGGCACAAGCGAACAGCCCTTTTATATTATGTCCATTACAGGACAAGCCAACCAAGGTATTGAAACCTTGGAGCAAGCCTTAGCCGAGTTACGCCAAACAGGTATTGAAACGCATCTGCAAACTTTTGAATTGATGATTGGTTAACACAATAACAATATGCCAGTGCTAGAAATTTTGACGTATCCAGACCCGCGTCTCAAACAGGAGTCTGAAGTCGTGACCGATTTTGGCGACGAATTCCAACACTTTGTCGATAGCTTAGAAGCAACACGCCAAGCCGGCCCCGGTGCGGTGGGTATCGCTGCGCCGCAAGTCGGTTATTTTAAACGCGTGGTAATTGTTGATGTGAGTAATACGCGTAAACCCGTTCCCAATCACGGCTATATGATTTTGGTGAACCCTGAAATTACCAAATGGCACGAGTTTGAAATGGCACGCGAAGGCTGTTTATCCGTACCGGATTTCACGGGAAATGTTCTACGCGCCAGTCGTATCCATTTAAAAGCACAAGACCGCTACGGCAACCCGGTTGAATACGATATGGAAGGCTTTGAAGCCCGCGCGGTGCAGCACGAAATCGACCATTTAGACGGTTTGGTATTTTTAGATCGCGTTGTCAGTCGCAAAACCGATATTTTTCGGCGCAAGACTTATCAATAAATCACAGGTAAAGAAGTAGGATCTACCCTACTTCTTCTTAAAAATCATCCTCGAAGAATTTTTCATCAAACATATCAATAAAGCGTTTGGCTTGCGGGGTAAAGAATTTACCTTTACGCACAATCAAACCGTAACTACGCGGCGGGAAATAATGTTGTAAGGGAATAGAAGCGATTTTCTCATTACCCGTTATACATACTTCCGTAACAATCGACACGCCTAAACCCAGTTCGACATAACGTTTAACGATTTCCCAGCCACCCGCTTCCATTGACACGGTATACGGTACTTCTTTCTGACGAAATACGGTATCAACCATACGCCAAGTGCTCATATTGCGCGGCGGTAAAATTAAACCGTAGGGGCTAATATCTTCTAAAGTCAGTTCTTCTTCTAATTCAGTGAGTGGGTGATTTTCTGGGGTAATTAAAATCGAGCCAAATGAGGCAAACGGGCGATAAATAATACTGTCGGGGATTTGTAATAATGGGCCAATCGCTAAATCCACTTGGTCTTCTAACAGCATTTTCATGCCGCTTTGCCCGGTAACACTGTGTAAATTAATACGAATGCCGGGGTATAACTCATTAAAGCGTCTTAAATATTCGGGCAGAATATATAAAGAAGTGGATTGTCCGGCCGCAATGTTTAATTCGCCCTTCTCCATTTTACCCAAGTTGGCGGCAAAGGTTTCGCGTAAGCCATCAATGCCTGCTGCAATGGGTTGCACTAATTGATAAAGAATTTTACCTTCTGGGGTGAGGCGAATGCTAGGGCCGCGACGCTCCAATAACTTTTCCCCCATTTCCCGTTCCAGCGCTTGAATCTGTAAGGAAACCGTTGGCTGACTAATGTGCAATTGTTCGGCGGCATGGGTAATATTTTCTTTTTGTGCGACCACACAAAAGGTGCGTAATAATTTATAACGCGTCTGCTTATAGTAATGAACTGTCACGGTGCTTAAGCCTCCTTTTGTTTACTATTGTGCAATACAATAGTAATAATTGAAACAATTGATTTTTTTGATTGTTCATTTTTGGTTATTGTACGCGCCAGTTAAACATTCAGACCAAATTAAGTTTGGGTGTTTTTCTCATGCTAACTGTGGTGCTTGCGGCATCTGAATATAGGGATGCCGCTCTTTTAAATACCCTACCTCTTTCTTTATACCCTCATAACAAAACGATCCACTCACCACTTATAATTATTAGTGTTAAGGTTGTCTATTACATCGCGGATTGAGGAGAATTCGACATGGCAGATTACATTCTATGGTTTAACCAACTGGGAATGCATGATGTAGGTATTGTGGGCGGTAAGAACGCGTCCTTGGGTGAAATGATTAGTAACCTAGCCAATGTGGGTGTGAGTGTACCCAATGGCTTTGCGACCACTACTTTGGCTTACCAAGATTTCTTAAATGCAGACGGCTTAGCTGACAAAATTAATAGTTTACTACGCAGTTTAAATGTTGACGATATTCATGCATTAACTTCTGCGGGACGTACTATTCGGGGCTGGGTAATGGCTGCACCTTTACCACAAGCCTTATTAACCGCCGTGACTGATGCTTACCAAGTATTAGCAGCGGGTTCAGGGGATACCGCTTCCTTTGCTGTGCGTTCTTCCGCCACCGCCGAAGATTTACCTGATGCCTCCTTTGCTGGGCAACAAGAAACTTTCTTAAATGTACGTGGCTTAGATAATGTGATTGCCGCCATTAAAGAAGTATTTGCCTCTTTATATAATGACCGTGCCATTGCTTATCGCGTTCACCAAAAATTCGAGCACGACAAAGTGTTTTTATCGGCAGGCGTACAAAAAATGGTACGTAGCGATATTGGCGCAAGCGGCGTTATGTTCACACTGGATACTGAATCCGGCTTCCGTGATGCAGTGTTCATCACCGGCGCTTATGGTTTAGGCGAAACTGTGGTACAAGGCGCGGTTAACCCAGATGAATTCTATGTTTATAAACCCAACTTAGCTGCCAACCGTCCTGCGATTTTATCGCGTCGCTTAGGTGCTAAAGCCATTGAAATGGTCTATGCCGAAGCCGCAGAAGGTGCACACAATAAAGCCACTATTACACGGGATGTGGATGCAGCACGCCGCAATCGTTTTTGCTTAACTGATGCCCAAGTCGAAGAACTGGCCAAACAAGCACTCATTATTGAAAAACACTACGCGCGCCCAATGGATATTGAATGGGCATTAGATGGTGGTGACGGTAAATTATATATTGTGCAAGCGCGTCCTGAAACCGTGGAAAGCCGTGCCTCCAATACCATTATTGAACGCTATCAATTGCAAACTAAAGGTAAAGTGTTAGCCGAAGGTCGAGCAATTGGGCAAAAAATTGGTCAAGGAAAAGCCCGCATTATTATGGGCATTGACCAAATGGATGAAGTGCAACTGGGTGATGTCTTAGTAACCGATATGACCGACCCGGATTGGGAACCGATCATGAAACGCGCATCGGCGATTGTTACCAATCGTGGGGGGCGTACTTGCCACGCCGCCATTATTGCGCGAGAAATGGGTATTCCGGCAGTCGTTGGTTGTGGCGATGCGACCCAACGCATTCAAGCAGGCGATGAAATTACCGTATCTTGTGCTCAAGGCGATACCGGCGTGATTTACGAGGGCTTATTACCGTTTGAATGCCGCAAGGCGGATACCGGCAATCTGCCAGATTTGTCGGTCAAAATTATGATGAATGTCGGTAATCCTTCGCGTGCCTTTGCCTTCTCACGTTTGCCAAATGAAGGCATTGGCTTAGCGCGTTTAGAGTTCATTATCAATAATATGATCGGCATTCATCCGAAAGCCTTATTAGAATTCGAGCGTTTACCGGAGGATTTAAAAACGCAAATCGGTGCGAAAATCGCCGGTTATGCCAGTCCTGTGGATTTCTACATCGAAAAGTTGGTGGAAGGCATTGCCACTTTAGCCGCTGCGTTCGCGCCGCATAAAGTCATTGTGCGTATGTCTGATTTTAAATCGAATGAATACGCCAATTTATTAGCGGGTAAGCGTTATGAACCGCACGAAGAAAATCCAATGATCGGTTATCGTGGGGTTTCGCGTTATTTATCCGCCGACTTCCGCGATTGCTTTGAATTAGAATGTCGGGCTTTACGCAAAGTACGTAATGAAATGGGCTTAACCAATGTTGAGGTTATGATTCCGTTCTGCCGTACCTTAGAAGAAGCGCAACAAGTAACAGAACTACTGGCAACCCAAGGTATTGAGCGCGGCGTTAACGGTTTACGCTTAATCATGATGTGTGAAATTCCCTCTAATGCCGTATTAGCCGAAGAATTCCTACAATACTTTGACGGTTTCTCGATTGGTTCTAACGATATGACGCAATTGTCATTAGGGTTAGATCGGGATTCCAGCTTGATTGCGCATTTGTTCGATGAACGCAATCCTGCTGTGAAAAAACTGTTGAGCATGGCGATTGACGCGTGTAAGAAACAAGGTAAATACGTGGGCATTTGCGGTCAAGGACCGTCCGACTATCCCGATTTTGCCGTCTGGTTACACGAACAAGGCATTAGCAGTATTTCCTTGAATCCCGATACCGTTGTCGATACTTGGCTGCATTTAGCCAGTTTGGAACACAAATAGCGAGGTGCTAAAGCCCTCTTATGGCGAACGAAACCTGTAACAAACAACGGACAGTGTTTTACCTGTCCGACCGCACAGGGATTACCGTCGAAACTTTGGGTCACAGTTTGCTGACCCAATTTGACGGCATCCAATGGAATAAAATCAATATTCCGTTTCTTGATAACCCAACGCGGGCGCAACAAGTTGCCGCGCAAATCAACGCCGCTGCCATTAAAAACGGTTGCCGCCCGATTGTATTCAGTACTTTAGTTAAACCCGAAGTACGTGAAATTATTGGGCAAGCCAATTGTGTAATTTACGACTTTTTCGAGCGTTTCATTGATTCAATGGAGCAAGAATTAGGGCAAGCCTCATCACACGCGGTAGGACGTTCGCACGGTGTGCATAATAATGCCTCTTATGCTAAACGTATTTCTGCCATTAATTTTGCACAAGCCAATGATGATGGGGTGAGCGCGAAAAACTTTAATGAAGCCGAAATTATTTTAGTCGGCGTGTCGCGTTCCGGTAAAACCCCTACTTGCCTTTATTTAGCGATGCAATACGGTATTTACGCCGCCAATTATCCCCTAACCGAAGAGGATATGGATAGCGACCAATTGCCCTCTGCGTTAAAACCGTTTCGCAATAAGTTATTCGGCTTAACGATTAGTGCAGAACAATTGCAACGCATTCGTCAAGAACGCAAACCGAATAGCCGCTATTCCTCTTTACCGCAATGTCACAAAGAATTGCAATGGCAAGAAAGTTTATATCGGCGCTTAGGTATTCAATATATTGACACAACCGCTACGTCTATTGAAGAAATCGCCACTACGATTTTAAACAATAGTGGCATTAAGCGTCATTTATACGGCGAGTAAAATTTTTAGAATTATGGGCTTAATTTTAAATATTAAGCCCTAATACATTAGAAAACGCGTCCAATCTCGTAACGCATGTTGTTGCAATAACAAAAATACACAAACCAAAGCAAAGTTATTCATAATGAGCAACTTTCCATGTTGCTTGCCAAAATAGAATAGAAAAGTTATTAGTAAGCAAAATAAAATAATGGCAATGGGTGGAAATGACACAAATAAGATTAGAGCTTGTACACCATCTAATAAGGAATGATTGGCAAGGTTGCCATTACACTGTGCTTTGATAGACCATGCACCTAAGGTCAGCGGCACTAATACCAAGATAAAATATAAAATTGAAAAAAATCGAGGGTAGGCTTGTAAGATAAAAATGGTCATCATTGCGATTAACACATAGCATAATAGCCATACATCTGCCCAATGAAAATGCGCTAGACTGTCGCAATAGTTAATGGGACTAATATTTCTTGTCGAAAAGCTAAAAGCCGTAGCACAAACTACAATCCATAACATTAAAATAATGCTTAAATGTTTAAGATAAAAGTTAGATAAAACTTTCATCTTAAACGCAATCAGCGAAAACATTAATAGAATTATTAGTAAATTAAAATAATAAAGCATATAATTTAATTATATAGAGGTATCCGGAACTGCTGGTGGCTTTACAGGTAAAGGACCTATTCCTGATTCATTATGCAGACGATTCAGGTATTGTGCTGGCTCTAATGAATCAGGCGGACTAGACCAAAACAAGGGATTATCATTCACTTCATGCACAACATTGCCAGATCCAGCCAGATTATCTTTCAAACCTCTATTTGGATCTATATCAAAATTAGGACTAATTCCATAGCTACTAAACGATGCCCCTTTCGGCGCTATTGCTATATTACCTTCTTCATCTTGGCTAACAATAGCCGTGCCGTTGCGAATTTTGTACCATTTATCATTAACAGCTACAAAATCAACATCGCCTTCTACTGGAATTTGATTATCAAAACCGAGGCAAACCTTTGCTTCCTTGGGTAATCCTTCATTAATTAATTTACAACGCTTATTTGCACCACTGTCAGCCACATTAAAATTATCCGGCATATCTGCAATATAGCCCTGAATATTTACACCATCTTGGATAATTAAATTACCATGCCCCGCCTGTCCTTCTTGACGATAAGCAACAGGTTGTTGCCCAGTATCGTTAAAAGAATTAGACGTAATAACTTTATCTATTTGTTGTTGCGCAATCGAATTTAAATTTAAGTTTCTTCCTAAGCCCATTATAGAAAAATCCGATTTTTTATCTTGATTGACCAAACCAATCAAATTCGTATTAATTTTATTACTAACAGCATCTATTCTGTAACTTCCTAAAAAAGATTAATATTACTTGTAGATGCTATATGTATAACCATCAGATTAGCCATGATGAAATGTGGTTAATATCAGACCAATTGATAATTAGCTTCTAATCCCTACGCCTTTATTCAGCAAATATAAGCTAAAGGCAGTTAGTGCTATAATAAAAACTAATAACACGGCATAGCTTACGCCAATTGACATATCAGCAATGCCTAAAATTCCATAGCGAAAGCCATTGACCATATATAAAACGGGATTTAATAAGGAAACCTTTTGCCAAAAGGGTGACAACATAGAAATAGAATAGAAAACCCCGCCTAAATACGTTAATGGTGTTAAAACAAAGGTGGGAACGATACTAATATCGTCAAAGCTTTTAGCGTAAATGGCATTAATAAAACCCGCTAACGAAAATAAAGCAGAGGTTAAAATAGCAATGGCAAAGGTAATAAACCAATGTTGAACTTGCAAATGACTAAAGAATAAGGAAACTAAGGTTACTGCTAAACCTACCGCCAATCCGCGTGCAACACCGCCAGTAATATAACCTGCTAACAATACTAAATTAGACATAGGCGATACTAACATTTCTGCCACATTACCTTGAAATTTCGAGCCATAAAATGATGAAACAACATTAGCATAAGAATTGGTAATCACGCTCATCATGATCAAACCGGGCACAATAAAGTCAATATAACGATGCCCTTCCATATCACCGATTTTAGGGCCAATTAAATTACCAAAGATCACAAAATATAAAGCGGTAGTAATCACAGGCGGCACAATGGTTTGAATCCAAATCCGTGCAAAACGCCGCACTTCTTTAACCACAATAGTGGTATAAGCGATCCAAATTTGTTGTGCATTCATGCTTTATTGCCTTCTACCAAGTCCATAAATAATTGTTCAAGTCGATTGGTTTTATTGCGCATACTACGCACGCAAATAGCTGCTTTATCTAAACTCATAAATACTTGGTTTAAACTATAATGCGCTTTATGAAACATAACTTCTAACGTTGTGCTGTCTATTAAACTAAAATGACACAAGTTACTACCGCTTGCGGGGGCAGTTTCAATCGGTGTGGCTAAATCAAAAATATAAGTCTCCGTGTCTAAACGCTCTAGCAATTGTTTCATGCTGGTGTTTTCAATTAATTCACCACGATCAATAATGCCAATATTGCGGCATAAATTTTCAGCTTCTTCTAAATAATGCGTGGTTAGAATAATGGTTGTGCCTTGCTCATTAAGTTTGCGCAAAAAATCCCACATGGAACGGCGAATCTCAATATCTACGCCAGCGGTGGGTTCATCTAAAATCAATAAACGCGGTTCGTGCACCAAGGCACGCGCAATCATAAGGCGACGTTTCATGCCGCCCGACAAGGTACGTGCCTGACTTTTACGTTTTTCCCATAAACCTAATTGATTCAATAACATTTCAGCACGTTCATTCGCAATCTTGGCATTAAGCCCGTAATAACCCGCTTGATTCACAATAATTTCTTGCACAGGCTCGAAGATATTAAAATTGAACTCCTGTGGCACTAAACCAATTTGGGCTTTGGCTTGCGAACGTTGCCGATCAAGGTCATAGCCAAAGATGTTGACTGTGCCAGAAGTTTTATTCACCAAGGAGCTGACAATACCAATGGTGGTAGATTTGCCTGCGCCATTTGAGCCGAGTAATGCATAAAAATCGCCCTGTACTACCGATAAGTTAATGCCTTTTAAGGCCTGAACCCCGTTGCTGTACATTTTAGTTAAATTTTGAATGTCTAACGCTAACATGGCTGCGTATCCTGAAGATGACTAGATAAATTGCTTAAAAATAACGCTACTAAATTCCCAACAAACATAGGGCAACCTTGCCGCAAATTCACAAGAAAGCATTATAATGTGAACCCGGCAAACACTAAATTAAGGAAATAAGCTTGCTGAAATTCTTACCCGGTATTTTGCTACTGCAAGCCATTACGGTAGCACTCGCCTTGACCATGCCTGCTGATCTAAGCGGGTGGTGGTGGCGCTTGTTGTTACCCTTAGTCATGATCGGGGTAGTGACCGCATTCTGGTTAAAATCGCTGGCAGATCAACACAATAAAGACGAACTGTACAAACTGCGTGAAACCCATGCTAAAGAACGGGAACAAATTCGCGTGAATGCGGAACGTGCTAAAACGCGCATTGTAAAAGAAGTTCAACAGGAAACTTTGCAAGAAGTTCGTAAAACGTCTGCACAAGCCAATACACGCTTAGGCATTGCGGTCGGCGGTATGGCGGCAATTGGTGGCGCGTTAATGTTAGCGCAATTTATTACAATGGGTTTGGTGGTATTTGGTACAGCGGGCGGCGCGATTGGTGGCTATATCATGCGCCGTCGCCAAGAAAAAGGTAAATCCCTGATTCCCGGTTGGACACATAATAATGCTAAACTAATCAACGCGACGCCGACGACTCAAGCGTTACCCAAAATGCGTAAACGGAAAGCGTCTTCGTCTGATGACAATGATTTAGCAAACTAAATGGATGTTCTGTGAAACTACCCGTCCCTAAATTCAATTGGTTATGGCGCATTCCCTTGTTTGCGTTTTTAGGTGTTTGTGCGCTTTTGCTGATTTTCCGCTGGCTACCGATTCCAACCTCAGCGTTTATGCTGTCACAAAATATAGATGCCTTATTTGATAGTAATGTGCCGTTTGTACGCCATGAATGGACACCGATGGAACGCATACCGTATAGCATGCGGCTTGCGGTGATTGCCTCAGAGGATCAAAACTTTCCGGTGCATTGGGGCGTAGATGTTGAAGCGACTAAAGCCGCAATTGCCGCAGAATTACACGGGCAAAAAACTGGCGGTGGTAGCACCTTAACCCAACAAGTAGCCAAAAACTTATTTCTCTGGCAAGGGCGTAGTTATGCCCGTAAAGGCTTGGAATGGGGGTTAGCGGGACTGATTGAAGTCTTCTGGCCGAAAGAACGTATTTTGGAAGTGTACTTAAATATTGCACAGTTTAGTAAAGCCGATTATGGGGTCGGTGCGGCTAGTGCTAATTTATTTAGAAAGCCCGTAGAACGTATTAATAGCAATGATGCCGCGTTATTAGCGGCTGTCTTACCCGCACCCAGCCAATTTAGCGCGGTTAAGCCCTCGAAATACATTCGAGCGCGGCAACGTTATGTGTTGCGACAAATGCGTTATTTGGGTGGACGTAATTATTTAGCCACCCTACAACAACCCAATTAAATTAAGCCAAGCCGCTTAAACAGCGGTTGCTTGGCGTAACGTTTCTAATAAACTGCTCATATCTGCTGGCATAGGTACTTCCCACGCTAACGCTTCGCCTGTCATCGGGTGATGCAAACCTAAGCGCGTGGCATGTAAAGCTTGACGCGGAAACTGTTGCACCGTATTACGCAGTGCTTCACTCGCACCTGCGGGAAAACGCGGACGCCCGCCGTATACTTGATCACCCACAATCGGCAAATGCTTATAACTTAAATGCACACGAATTTGATGGGTACGGCCGGTTTCCAGTGAGACACGCAATAAAGTGTGGTGTGGAAAGCGTGCTTCCACTCGATAATGCGTAATGGCTTCTTTGCCGCCTTCCGTCACCGCTTGGCGTTTACGATCCACCGGATGCCGCCCGATATTGGCTTCAATCGTCGAACCAGCAACCACTTTGCCGTGTACTAAGGCTAAATATTCCCGGCTGACATCGCGTGCTTGTAACTGTTCAACTAACTTGTTATGCGCTTCTAAGGTTTTTGCGACCACCATTAAACCCGTGGTGTCTTTATCCAAACGATGCACAATCCCCGCACGCGGCAGCAGTTCTAACTCAGGGCAATAATGCAATAATGCATTCACTAAGGTACCCGACCAATTGCCTGCGGCGGGATGCACCACTAAACCTGCGGGCTTATTAATAATTAAAATTGCATCATCTTCGTAAACAATATTGAGTGGAATATCCTCCGCATCAAATTCGGTTTGCGGTTCAAGCACAATATTAATTGCCAAGTGTTCGCCGCCGGTTAAGCGTTCCTTGGGTTTTAAAATTTTATGATCCACCAGAATATGCCCTGCTTTAATCCATTTTTGGATTTGGCTACGGGAATATTGAGGGCAGAGGCTGGCGACGACTTGGTCGAGGCGTTGACCGTCCATTTCAATCGGTACGGTATGAATAATCTGTTGATCTTGGGGCATTCTCAATCCGGTTGAATACGCTATACTTGCAAACTTATTCTATCATCATGTGTTGTTAAGCAAATGTCGATAACCGCAACAAGAATCAAGGCGGGTGCTTATCTCGCAGCTATCCTAGCACTCAGTAGCAGTTTTGCTGGCTGTTCGCAGCAAATGACCTCCATCTTTTCCCAACGTGAAAAAGATATGACGGAAGGTTGGTCTGCGAATAAAATCTATGTCACCGCAAAAGAATCCTTAAACGGTGGTGATTATGATCGAGCCATTAAACTGTATGAGTCGTTAGAAGCGCGCTACCCACTCGGTCGGTTTGCCCAGCAAGCCCAATTAGAAACGGCTTATGCCTATTACAAAAACGACGAACCTGATTCTGCTTTAGATGCGATTGATCGCTTCTTACGCATGAATCCTAGTAGTGACAGCGCGGATTATGCCTTGTATCTACGGGGTTTAGTCAACTTTAATCGTGGCAGCAGTATTGTAGACAAGGTTTTCCCTCGCAGTATTGCCGACTTAGACACGGTACGCCAAAAAGAATCCTTCCAAGATTTTTCGCATTTAGTAACGCGTTACCCCAACAGCAAATACGCCCCCGATGCCAAAGCACGCATTCAATATTTGCGTAATAGCTTGGCAGAGGGCGAAGTCAACGTGGCGAAATACTACATGGTACGCGGTGCTTGGTTAGCGGCGTTTAACCGTTCAGAATACGCCATTAAGCATTATCAAGGCTCACCTGCCATTGTGGATGCGTTAGAAATTAAAGTGCAAGCGGCTAATAATCTGGGCAAGCCGGATTTAGCGGCCGATAGCTTACGCGTATTAGAAACGAACTTTCCGCAACGTGCTGCTAAATTACGTCGATAAATTAAACAAATATTTATCGGATAATTAGCCAATCGTCGGTTAGCCCTACCGCTACGCCGGGCATCAATTTACAGACATATTGTGTTCTTATAATATGTCTGTAACGTTTGATACAACCCAAAACATAATAATTACAAAAGGGGCTTAACGTATGATGTATTCTAAAGCAGTTGGCCTAACGTCTGTTCTGTGTTTACTGCTACCCACAGTGTCACAAGCCAACAACGCTGTCTTTAATCCCTTATTGCGCAGCTCCACCCCTGCTAAACCGGACAATTATTTAGGCGCAAGCATTGGACAAACCCAAGCCAATGGTTATTGCGACGAATTTGCCAAATGCGATGACGCCAGCAAATCGTGGAAAGCTTATATGGGCGTGCGCTTCAATGAAAATATTGTGCTAGAAACGGGCTATACCAAATTCGGCAAACAAACCGCTAAAGACGCAGAGAATAGAAACTTTGAACAAAATGCGTCTGCATTTACTACTGCTGCTGTTATGAGTTATTCCGTCAATCAAGAACTAGAACTGTTTGGCAAAGCCGGTGTAGCCCGTTGGAAAACCTCGCAGGACTTACCCAATGCCAAGGCTGATGAAAGCGGCATGGATATTTTAATGGGCGCAGGCGCAAGTTATGACCTTGGTAATAATATTGGCATGCGGGCGGAATGGGAACGCTATAAAGACGTTGGCACACCCAAAATCCAAAAGGGCGACATCGACTTACTCAGCGTAGGGGTAACATTTTCTTCATTATAAAAAATTAAGCTTTCGCCATTAGGTGAAGCGGTTTACAACAAGGGGCTAACAATGAAACAGTATATTAATTGGTCAATAGCCAGTGCATTGCTATTGAGCCAATCCATCGTACACGCGGGCGGCAGTGGGCTAAGCGGCAGCGGCGTACCGTCTAATATGAAATTCTATGCAGGTGCAAGTGCGGGCTTAAGCTCACACGACGGCGCATGTAATGGCGAAATAGAGCCACTTTATAGTTGTGATGATAAAGATACAGGTTATAAAGTATTTGGCGGCGTACGTCTTGATCCCGATCAGCATGCAAGTTCATATATGTTACCTGCTATTGGATTAGAAGCTGGCTATATTGATTTTGGTGAAAATAAAGCGAGTGGAAAAGAACCGCCTCGTGGCGACTACAAACGTGAAAGTAACAATAATATATCGGGTATATACGCCGCCGCCGTTGGTTATTTACCAGTAAGTGCTAATACAGAAGTGATGGGTAAGGCTGGAGCACTTTTTGGCACGCAAGAATCATCAGTTAAAACTGATTACACTAATCCCATTACGGATAATTTTTCAAATGATGATGTTAGTGCGCTGGTCGGTGTAGGCGTTCAACATAAATTTTCGCCAAATTTAGCGGTACGTGGTGAATACGAACGGGCGCTTAAAGTCGGCAAAGATACGGTTAATGAAACCGATGCTAGCTTGCTCAGTGTAGGGGCAGTGTTTAGCACTTATTAACAGCTACACAGCATTATAAAGGCTCACCCAATGAATAATAATAAGGCTTTTATAGGACTGCTATTACTTTGCATAAACCCCAATGTCTGGGCAGTGGGCTTAGATAGCATTCCTGCCTATGACACTTCTAGTAACTTAAACGGCACTCGCTTATATGTGGGTGCGGGTTTAGGCGTAACGAAACAGAGTGATAGTTGTAATGATCCGTTTTTTGAAGGCTCTTGCGAACAAAAAGATATTGCGTGGAAAGTATTTGGCGGCGCACGTTTTAATCCCATGTTAGGCGTAGAAGCCAGTTATCAAGATATGGGCAAATTGGAACGCAATGGCGCATCTGGGGCAAGTTTTGCGAATATGAGCAATAGCGTAACGGGGCTGGGGGCAAGTGCGGTAGCCTATGTACCGGTCATGAATGGCGCAGAATTATTCGGCAAAGCTGGGGTATTACGCTGGGAACGGGACAGCAGCCGCACACTGAATGGCAATACACAGCATTCGACCGATAAAGGTTATAGCCCCATGTTAGGCGCAGGGGCGCAATATCAATTGAATCAGAATTTATATATGCGCGGCGAATGGGAACATACTTTAAATATTGGCGCGGATTCCGCCTATGAAACCGATGCGGATACCTATTCCGTTGGTGTCATATACTCCACCTTATAACGGTTAAGTTCTATCTCTCACGGTAAGGCTGTCAAGCCTGCCGCTTTACGTTAAAGTGTGGCAAGCTTTGCACACCACACTTTAAAGGAGCGGTTATGCGCCAATCAGATTTTATTGCACCTTCGATTTTATCAGCCGATTTTGCTCGCTTAGGCGAAGAAGTCGTTAATGTTTTAACATCCGGTGCGGATATTGTGCATTTTGATGTTATGGACAATCACTATGTGCCAAATCTGACGATTGGTCCATTGGTGTGTGAAGCCTTACGCAAACACGGTGTTACCGCCCCAATTGATGTGCATTTAATGGTAAAACCTGTGGATCGCATTATTCCCGATTTTGCCAAAGCAGGCGCAAGCTATATTACCTTTCACCCAGAAGCCTCTGAACACGTTGACCGTACCTTGCAATTAATTCGCAATGAAGGTTGCAAAGCGGGTTTAGTGTTTAATCCAGCGACCCCGTTATCTTATTTAGATTACGTGCTGGATAAAGTTGATATGATTCTTATCATGTCCGTTAACCCCGGCTTTGGCGGTCAAAGCTTTATTCCTTCCGCTTTAGACAAACTGCGCCAAGCCCGCAAAATGATTGATGAGTCTGGTTTAGAGATTCGTTTAGAAATCGACGGTGGTGTTAAAACCAGCAATATCCGTGAAATCAAAGAAGCAGGCGCGGATACCTTCGTGGCAGGCTCAGCAATTTTCAATGCTGCCAAGGCCAGCGACCCGCAACATTACAACAGCATTTTAGCCGAATTCCGGGCGCAACTTGCGGCCGCTAAGGTTTAAGCATGTTCAAACCTAAGTTAGTTCTGATTGACTTAGACGGCACGTTAGTAGACAGCGTGCCCGACCTTACTTACTGCGTAGATAGCATGATGCAGGCATTAAATATGCCCTTACGCGGGGAAGCGGCGGTTAGAACATGGGTCGGGAATGGCGTGCAACGCTTGACCGAGCGTGCATTGGTCAATGATTTAGACGGCTATCCTGAGCCTGAATTATTGGACAAAGCCTTACCGATTTTCTTAGAACTGTACGCAGAAAATACCTCAAAACGCAGTCGCTTATATGACGGGGTTTTGCAAGGCTTGGATTATCTGAAAAGTTGCCCGGATTTAGTCATTGGTTGTGTTACCAATAAAGCCGCGCAATTTACGATTCCGCTATTAACCAATCTCGGCATCTATGACCGCTTTGCCATTGTCATCAGTGGCGACAGCTTGCCGGAAAAGAAACCGCATCCCCTGCCCTTATTACACGCAGCGGAAACCTTTGGCATTGACCCCAGCGACGCTTTAATGATCGGCGATTCTAAATCCGATGTAAAAGCTGCCCGCGCTGCGGGTTTTAAAATCGCCTGTTTAACCTACGGTTATAACCACGGTGAAGACATCCGCAATTATCAGCCGGATATAGTGCTGGATTCGTTGGCAGAAATTAAAAATTATATTCAATGTTAAAAGGCTCAATGAGCCTTTTTCCTTACATTCAACTCTGAAAAAACCGTGTGGCGGTATCTTCTTCGCTAATCTTGGGCAACCAACGTTGGGTGAGGAGTTCAATGCGTTCGGGGTAATGCGCGACGATTTCTTGCGCAGCAGTTTGCACATCCGCAAGCAAATGTTGGTCGCGGACAAGGCTGGCGATGCGTAGGCGCACGTCGCCGGTTTGTTTTGTGCCTAATACTTCGCCCGGGCCGCGTAATTCGAGGTCGATATCGGCAATCACAAAGCCGTCGGTACTGCTGCGCATGGCATCGAGGCGTTTACGGGCAGTTTTGCTTAACGGTGCTTGATATAACAAGACGCAGCTACTGGCGACGCTGCCGCGCCCTACCCGTCCGCGTAATTGGTGTAATTGGGCTAAGCCTAAGCGTTCGGCATTTTCAATAATCATCAGCGAAGCATTTGGCACATCTACACCGACTTCAATCACCGTGGTAGCCACCAATAATTGCAGTTCGCCGCTTTTGAATTGGCGCATAATGTTTTCTTTTTCGCTGGGGTGTAGGCGACCGTGTACCAAACCTACCGCTACGTGGGTTAAGCGTTCGCGTAACACGGCGGCGGTTTTTTCGGCGGCTTCGCATTGCAGGACTTCGGATTCGTCGATTAGCGTACACACCCAGTAGACTTGTCGCCCTTCTAAACAAGCGGCGGAAATGCGTTCGATCACCTCATCGCGGCGTTCATTGCTTAAGGCAACCGTGACAATCGGGCTACGACCCGGCGGTAATTCATCAATAATCGAGCAATCTAAATCACCGTAGGCGGTCATGGCGAGCGTGCGCGGAATCGGCGTGGCAGTCATCACCAATTGATGCGGATAATTATCACCTTGCTTGCCTTTTTCACGTAAAGCAAAGCGTTGATGCACGCCAAAGCGGTGTTGTTCATCAATAATAATCAGACCAAGCTGTAAAAATTCCACGGAGTTCTGAAACAATGCGTGCGTACCAACTGCAATATTGCCAATGCCCAACAATAAATTTTCGACTTTGCGGCGGCGTTGGCGTGGGGTTTGCGTGCCGGAAATAAACACCACTTCTAAACCCAATGGTTCAAACCAGTGCTGCAAATTTTGATAATGCTGTTCTGCCAATAATTCGGTAGGCACCATAAACGCCACTTGAAAACCGTTAGCAATCGCGTGTAACGCGGCCGCCACTGCCACCAGCGTTTTGCCAGACCCGACATCGCCTTGCACCAAACGATTCATAGGCGTGCGTTGTTGCATATCATACACAATATCTTGAATCACACGCTGCTGCGCATTGGTTGGCTTAAACGGCAAGGCTGCCAATAACTGCTGCCATAAATGATTGGGTTCAGTCATCGCATGGGCTAACACTTGTTTTAACTCATGTCGCGCTTGTTGTACGCCCAATTGATGCGCCAATAATTCTTCAAACACTAACCGCAAAGGTTTTAGGTTTTCAATCTGCATTCCGGGCGGCGGATTGTGTAATAAATGCAAACATTCAGCTTGTGAGGGAAAGCGCTGCCGTTTTAACACGCTCTCCGGCAATAATTCCGGCAATTGCGGCGCGTATTCAAGGGCTAATTCAATCAAACGCCGCAAAGTGCGTTGTTGTAGCCCTTCGGTGCTGGGGTAAGTCGGTGTCAGGGTGTCTTCAATCGGCGGGAGCTGTGTGCCATTCAGTAAGCGATATTCGGGATGTGCCATTTCCAAGCGCATTCCAGCTTGGCGCACTTCACCAAAACAGCGAATGGTCGCGCCTTTAGCTAAGCTGTATTTCTGTGCCGTGGTAAAATGGAAAAAGCGTAAGGTTAAAATGCCTGTGCCGTCATTAATCTGGCATAGCAACATCGTGCGCCCCCGCTGCACCACTTCGGTGGCTTCAATTTCGCCCTCTACTAAGATTTCTTGCCCTGCCATTAAACTCACAATGGGATAAATACGGGTGCGGTCTTGATAACGCAGTGGCAGATGGAACAACAGGTCAACAATGCGATGTAAACCTAAGCGCTCTAACTTTTCAGCAATCGACTCGCCTACGCCGGGCAATGTCCGCACCGATTGCTGTAAGCAAAGTTTAGCAACCTCGCTCATGTCGAATCCTTAATCTGTGCAAAGCGGCTTAAGGCTAATTCACGACTCTGCTTAAAATCAAGCAGGGGTAAAGGGTAATCCATTACAGCTTCACCTAATTCTCGGGGGAAATGAATACGCGACGCAGCACGTTGGCTTAATTCCGGACACCATTGTTTTATATAAGCGCCGTTCGCGTCGAACTTCTGGCTTTGTAACATGGGATTAAATAAACGGAAATACGGGGCAGCATCCGCGCCACAACCCGCTGTCCACTGCCAACCTAGCACATTATTCGCTAAATCAGCATCCACCAAGGTATCACGAAACCATTGTTCGCCAATTTGCCACGGAATCAATAAATTCTTGGTCAAAAACGACGCCACTAACATACGAACGCGATTATGCATCCAGCCGGTTTGCCACAATTGCCGCATACCCGCGTCAATTATCGGATAGCCGGTGTTGCCTTGCTGCCAACGCGCTAAGGTGCTTGGTTCAACCGTATTCCATTGAAAGCGCTGAAAGCGTGTATCTAATGGCTCAGTTACCGTTTGCGGAAAGTGATACAACAACGCATAGGCAAATTCACGCCAACCCAATTCCCGTAAAAATGCTTGAACGCCTTGTTCTGCCGCTGGATAGTGCGCGAGGCAAGCTTGCGCATAATAAGCAATTTGCCGTGGACTGATTTCACCAAAATGCAAATGCGGTGATAAACGCGATGTAAAATCTTGCGCTGGAAAATCACGCTGTTGGCTATACGTTTGCACCATCTGTGCTAAGAAGCTTTCCAAACGTTGTAAAGCAGCCATTTCTCCCACTTGCCAATGCGCCATCATGCGCTGCGCCCACGGCAAATTAGGCACTAAGCGCAATGCCTCTAAACTTAAACTTAGTGGAAAGCTGTCCGGTAAGGGAATTTGTGTAGGTAGTGGTAGCAGTGCTTGCACAATGCCTTTGCTGACAACACTTTTCCAATACGGCGTAAACACTTTATACGGGGTTTGATCAGGCTTTAAGACTTGCCAAGGTTCGTATAACAAACTGGCATTAAAGCTTTTCACCATACATTGCGCTTGCAGGGCTTGTTTAATTTGCGTATCGCGTGCTAAACAAATGGGTTCATACACTCGATTCCATAGCACTTGCTGCGCACCGGTTTCCCGAATTAACGCTTGTAAGACGCTTAAGGCTTGCCCTTGGCGAATAATCAATTGTTGTTTGAACGGTATTAAACTGCGTTGGAAAGTTTGTAGACTGTGTTGTAACCAAACCCGGCTGGCTGCCCCTAATTGGCTAGTACTGGTAGGGCTGGGGTCATCAATAAAAACCAAAATAACTTGCGAACTGTTACGACACGCTGCATACAGCGCGGGATTATCTGCTAGACGTAAATCTTGACGTAACCAAACCAGCGTAATCATTCTAGATTTATGTTCGCTAAAAACCGAACTATACTGTATTTATAGTATAAAATTCAATATTTTGCTTTAAATTTAAGCTATTTTAATGCCAATTTTATAAGCAGGTAGCGGCTGATTTGCTAGGCTTTCACAAAATTTTCATAAAGCCTAGTATTAACCCTAGATTTTATTTTTTTTATTAGGATAATTCAAGCTAGCAACAGAATTTTAGTGTTTTTAACACTTGCTTATCCAAGCATTATAAAATCACTTTAACCTTGTAGTTAAGTCAAGAATTAAATATAGGAAAAATGGTATGTTAAGCAGTATCTTAGGTTTTATTCATTTAGTTATTGCCGTCTGGGCTATTTGGCATGTATTTAAAAGTAATGCAGGCACAGGTTCAAAAATCCTGTGGACTTTGGCTATCTTCTTCTTCCCCGTGGTAGGGTTAATTGCTTGGTTCATTTGGGGACCACGCGGCTAGCCCCCCCCACTAGCCAGTCTAAGGGCAGTAAACCTGTTATTACTGCCCCGTTGCATGCAAGGAAACTATTATGCGCTTGATAATAAAAACATGGATCGTTAGTTTAATGCTATTCAGCAGTGGCAGTTTTTTCCCATATACCAGCGTGTATGCGGATGCCACTAGTATTCTAACAGGCAAACCTGCCGAAGCTGCTCCAGATCCCAATCCGGTCATTGACACCAATACCACGCGGGCGGACGACCAGAAAATCACGAATCGCTTACAACAAATCTTTAACTCGATTGATACGCTGAAAACGGTCAAAGTCGCAACTAATAACGGCGTAGTCACTTTAAGCGGGGAAGTTGAATCACAAGCTGCCGCTGATAAAGCCGAACAATTTGCCAGACAAACCACCGGCGTAGTGGAAGTTAATAATCAATTAACGGTCAATCGCAGCTTAGAAAAACGGCTGAATAGTACTTGGGCAAAATTAAAAGCCTTGGGCAATACTATTGTGGCAAATTTGCCAATTTTTATCCTAGCGGTTACCGTATTTTTATTGTTTTGGTGGATGGGCAAAAAGCTTTCACAGAAACGTTCATTATATAAACATATTAGTAATAACTATTTTATTGCCAGCCTTGTTGGGCAAATTGTGCAGCTTTTGTTTATGTTTGCGGGTTTAATGCTGGCTTTAAATATTCTGGATGCAACCAATTTAATTGCAACGATTTTAAGCGCGGCGGGTATTGTCGGTTTAGCCATCAGCTTTGCGGTACGCGATACCGTCGAAAACTATATCGCCAGTATTTTATTAAGCTTGCGTAATCCATTTGAAGTCAACGATTTGGTTAAAATTGAAAACCAAGAAGGGCGGGTTGCCAAGCTTACTTCACGCGCCACTATGTTGATTTCATTAGACGGTAATAATATTCGGATTCCCAACTCAACCGTATACAAGGCTATTATTACCAATTACACCCGCAATCCACAGCGCCGCTTTCAATTCGTGGTTAATATTGATCGCGGGCAAGATATTTTAAAAGTGCAAGCGTTAGTGGTTAAAACCCTGAAAACGGTAACAGGTATTTTGGCAATGCCACAACCGGCGGCTTTAATACAGGAATTAGGTGATGGTAGCGTTCAGCTACAAATTTTGGGGTGGGTCGATCAAGCGCATAATAATTTCCAACAAGTACGCAGTGAAGCGATTCGGGCAGTTAAACAGGCGCTAGAACAAGCAGGTATTGTCAATCCGATTCCCGTGTATCATGTGAGTTTAAGCCAAGCTTCTAGCCAACAGCCCCAATCACCCGCCAAGCCTAACCCTGATATTCCGGTCGAAGACCATGAAATACAGAATATTCACCGTAGTGATGCGGCCGAACAAATGGTAAAACAGGAAACTCATCCCAGCGATGAAGAAAATTTATTAAACGCCAAAACACCAAAGGAAATGTAGGTCAAGTCAATGCAGCAAATAACTAAACAGGAAAAAGCGCAACGTTTGGAAAAATTAGCTTGGATTTTGGATAGTGTTATTCCAATACCGGGTACGAATTGGCGAATTGGTTTAGACGGTTTAATCGGGTTAATTCCGGGTGTTGGTGATATTAGCGCAGGGGCAATTTCTACTTATATTTTATATCAAGCCTTGCGCATGGGCGTTCCCACAATGGTGGTGGGGCGTATGCTGCTGAATATTGTTATGGAAAGCGTCGTCGGGGTGATTCCATTCTTTGGTGATATTTTTGACTTTGCCTTTAAGTCTAATAAACGCAATGTCGAATTATTAAGAGAATATGTAGATCAACCAGATACCGTAAAACGGCGGAGTACCTTTACGGTCATCATAACCATCGTAGGCTTTTTACTCGTATTAGGTTTATTAGTTTGGGGCATGTTTAGCCTAATCGCTGCTCTGATTCATGCCCTTTAAGCGCATTTATTAACGACGAAAAACAAAGGAGTGTTTATGTTAGATCAAATGCAAACCATGCAAAGTTTGTTTGAGCAACTGGGTTTACCTTCAGACGATGCGTCCATTGAACAATTTATTGCGACGCATTGTATTCCGGATGGCGTGCGTATGTTTGATGCGGATTTTTGGTCACCCGCGCAAGCCAGTTTTATTAAGCAAGGTTTGACGCAAGATAACGAATGGGCAATTGTGATAGACGAATTAAACACGCGTCTAAGACCAAAGCCACAAGTTTAATTCTTAAAAAGTGCTGCACCCGGAGGCAGGGTGCAGGCTTGTGGAATGCCAATCATCACAACGGGCAAATATGGTGATTGACACAAGGTAAATTGCCCACATGGGCTAAAATAATATTGGCAGTGTTGCGTAATTTACGAGCGCCATACGCGTCGCCGGTGTATTCACGTTCTTTCGCTAGTCGTTTTAAACGATACACTTTTGCCATTAATTGATCTTTAACAGCAGGGCAAGGGCTATAAGTTGGTTTTGGTTTGGTACAACAATTCGCCTCGGCTGCATTAGAGGTTGTTAACAATCCAATCGTTAATAACGCTCCGGCTGTTAAAGAGGAGATTTTGGTAATTGTAGACTTCATAAATAAAACTCCTTTTATTATGATGAACTTGGGTGCGGTTCTCTTACTTTAAGAGTGTAGTGGCTTTCCTCTAAGCTGCTTTCCCTAGCAAGACAATTGGTTATTTTGTCGGATTAACGGGCGAGTATTCGGCGGCTTTGGCACGCGCTTCGCATTCATAGGGATTATCCCAATACGCATGCTTACCACGCGCTAGGGCATACACACTGCCTAAGCCGTACACCAAGGGAAACACACAACCCCATTTCTCAAACTGCGCTACATGCACACGTTCATGGCAACGGCTGGCGGCTAAATGCTGTGCGGAAACGCCCACCACAATATGTCCAACAGTAAAGGCATTGACTGCGCCAAACAATGGCAAGCCGTGATGCAGCTTCCGACCTAACCAACCGTCACAAATTTCAATCACGCCCGTATGTAGCGTTACCTTGCCACCACTTAACTTAGCCACCCCTAATAATGGCAAAAACAACAAGGTAATCGGGCTTACCCATACGTAACATAGCAGTTGTTTAAGACGCATGACGTTCATATTAAATTCCTCATATGGCATAAAGCTTGCTGTTAATTTGTGTTAGACTGGCACTTAATATAAGTGCACCTTAGCACCCTCTAATTACAAGCAAACAGCAAATAGGTAAATCACTGCCAAAGGAGCAACATTGGCAAATACAGCGCATTTAGAACATTCCACACATTTATTAGAAGGCATTTTATTGTTGCTGGTGTTATCGGTCATGTCGGTAACCGCCTTCAGAACCTTACGCCTGACCCCGATTCTAGGTTACTTATTGGTTGGGATGATCGCCGGGCCTTATTTTCTGGATTGGATGCGGGTGACGCAAAATCCCGCTATCGACTTTATGGGTGAAGTCGGTGTAGTGTTTTTATTATTCGCCATTGGTCTAGAATTTTCGGTAAATCAACTGATGGCCATGCGCCGCGCGGTATTAGGCTTAGGCGGTTTACAAGTCCTGTTATTTATGGCTGGCGGCTGGTTATTACTGGTGCATTTTGGCATGAGTTGGCAAGGCGCGATTATTGCGTCTGGTGCATTAGCCATGTCCTCAACGGCCATTGTGGTTAAGCAATTAACCGATCAAGGCGAAATGCGAGCGCAACACGGGCAATTAGCCTTAGCCATTTTGCTATTTCAAGATATAGCTGTCGTACCATTATTGGTTATTATGCCGTTATTAGCAGGTAATAATACGGCCAATACCAGTTTAAGCACTTGGTTATTAGATGCTTCTACCGTGGCGGCTATTTTTGCCGTAATGGTAATGGTCGGGCATTACACCCTACGCCCGCTGTTCCAATACATTGCCCGCGCTGAATCCACCGAACTGTTTAACCTGACGATTCTTTTGGTAGCGCTAACCTTTGCATGGGTTACGCAGTCGATTGGTTTATCGCTGGCATTGGGCGCATTTATTGCTGGCATGTTACTTAGCGAAACCGAATATAAACACCATATTGAAAGTGAAATACGCCCGTTCCGCGATATTCTCATGGGTATTTTCTTTATAACGGTGGGTGCAAAACTCAATCTAAAGGTGATTCCCGATTTATGGCAACCGATTTTATGGCTAGTGCTCAGTTTAACCGTTGGTAAAACTTTGTTGATTGCTGCCCTAACCCGCTTGTTTGTGCCTAGCAATGGGGTTGCCATGCGTACAGGTTTAGTTTTAGCGCAAGGTGGAGAATTTGGTTTTGCCTTAATGGCTTTGGCGTTAAGCAATAAACTGATCACTTCAATGGAAGCGCAAGCGGTCTTAGCTGCTATTGTCATCAGTATGGCTATTTCACCGCTAATTATTCGTTACAACGACAAAATTACTAAATTACTGTTTGGCGATAGCTATTTAAAACAGCAACGCCGCGATGCGCACGCTTTTGGTTTAGCTGTGCAAGCGGTTGACGATCATGTAATTCTCTGCGGCTATCGGCGGATGGGGCAAAATATCGGGCATTTTTTGCAAGAACAAGGCATTCCCTATATTGCGCTGGAACTCGACCCGAAAATTGTGAATGAGGCATGGGAAGCGGGCGACAATGTGTATTACGCCGATGCTACTCGCCCTGAGATTCTGGGAGCAGCGGGGTTATATCGAGCGCGTTTAATCGTCATTACGGTTGCTGATGTGGAAATAGCCAAGCGGATTGTGGAAGCCGCTCGCAAAAAACGCGGCAGTATTCCGATTCTAGTCCGAACACGCGATGACACCCATATGCAAGAACTGGAAGAACTCGGCGCAACCGATGTCTTACCGGAAACCTTAGAAGCCACGGTCATGATTGTTGAGCGTTTATTAGGGCGCTTAGGTTTAAGCCCAGATGAAATGTTCCGCATGGTGGAAAAAGTCCGTGCAGACGGTTACCAAACCTTACGTTCGTATTTCCACGGCGATAAGCCCAAACCCAGCCCGAAAAAAGGCGAAAGCTTCTTACAAACGTATAGCATTCGTGAAAGCGATTATGCCGTCGGCAAAACCATTGAGGAACTGCATTTAGACCGCGTGCAAGTCAATATTAAAGCCTTACGCCGTGGTGAAATTCGTGGCGAACACCCTGCGGCTAGTATGCGTTTAGAGGCCTTGGATATTTTGATTTTGGAAGGCAAAGCGGATCATTTTAAAGAAGTTGAACAGCTATTAAGGCATGGCACAGAATTAAAGACAAAAAAATCCCCATCCTAAGATGGGGAAAATCCTGTGTGAGATCTAAAAACAACGAAACAGTATTAAGGTTTAGTTACCGCAATAAATTGAGTACGACTATCACGCGTAATCAATAAGGCTAACGGCTTACCCGCTGGCGCATCTTTCACGATTTTTTGCACTTCATCCATCGACGTAATCTGCTTATTATTAATCGACAGAATAATATCACCCTTACTTAAACCCGCTTGCGCAGCCGCACTGTTTGGCTCGATTTCACGCACAATAATGCCGGTATTGCCATCGACTTTATTATCTTTGCGTTCTATATCGGTTAAGGGCGCTAATAACATGCCTAACGCACCTTTGCCTTTCTCGGGGCTAGTTGCATTTGGCTTAGTGCTATCTTTGTCCGTTAATTTATCAATGGTTACGTTTAGGGTTTTATCTTCGCCTGCACGTAAGATTTTCACGGGTACTTCTTTACCAATCGGCGTATTACCCACTAACAATGGTAAATCCGCCGCGCTTTTCACGGGCGCACCATTAAAGTCGATGATAATGTCGCCTGCTCGGAAATGTGCTTTATCCGCTGGACTATCGGGCATAACGCTGGCAACTAATGCCCCATTGGGTTGTGCCATATTAAAAGAATCTGCTAATTTTTGATCAAGGCTTTGAATCTCAACGCCCAACCAGCCACGACTCACTTGCCCATTAGCTTTAAGCTGCTCAATCACATTTTTGGCAACATTAATCGGAATAGCGAAGGATATCCCCATATAGCCACCACTGCGGCTATAGATTTGCGAATTCACACCGATGACTTGCCCGTTTAAATCAAATAAAGGACCACCGGAGTTACCCGGATTTACTGCCACATCCGTTTGAATAAAGGGAACATATGTGCCGTCTGGCAAACTACGCGATAATGCGCTCACGATACCTTGGGTAGCGGAATGGTCTAACCCAAAGGGCGCACCAATCGCCACCACCCACTGCCCCACTTGCAATTTATCAGAGTCGCCTAACTGCACCACGGGCAAGTTATCCGCTTTGATTTTTAATAAAGCAATGTCGCTGAGCTTATCTGTGCCCACCACTTCGGCAGGTACTTCGCGTTTGTCACTTAAGGTCACCGTGACGGATTTAGCATCATCCACTACATGCGCATTGGTTACCACATAACCATCGTTGGATAAAATAAAGCCAGACCCCATTGCGGCTGCGCCACCGCGCCCGCCATCCGGTTGCATTTCCGGCAAGCTACGAAAGAATTTTTCTAATTCTGGCGGTAAATTCGAGCCATCCGGTAAACGCATGGCCGCTTTGCCACCCGCTTTACTTTCAACGCTAATGTTAACCACCGCTGGGCTATTTTGTTTAATTAAAGGAATTAAATCCGGTAAGCCATCCGCGAATGCAGGCGCTGCTACGAGGTTGCTAGCCGCCAACGCCCCCATGAATAGTCCCATTGCTAACGCTAACTTACTGCGTTTGAACATGGTCTGTTCTCTCCTAAATCTTAGTGTTCTAATCAAGATTAATTGTGCACAAACCAACCTTACGACAGGTTTGCTAACACATTAAAAAACATTCATTTCTAGCAAGGACACTAAGCGCTGGTATGTTGGGCTAAGGCTAATAATTGATTGCGCATGGCCAAAGTAAAGATTTGTTGTTGTTGATCTTTGAGCACACCATCCAGTTCTTGTGTCAGATTTTCAGCGGTATGCAGAAAATCATGCACTGCTTCTTGTGTAGGAATGGGGGCGGGAAGATTTAAAATCAAGGACAAACCGGGCGTAGTGGCTTCCACTAAATCTTCAGGGATCAATGTCCACGGTTTCACACCATTCGCCACGCTAAATAAGGCTTGTTCACCCTTAGGCGTTAATACTAAGCGATGGAAAATGCCCATATCGCCGAAACTTAATTCATTATTTTGTAAGGCTACTAAGACTTGCCCACCGTCGAAACCGTTGCTGTCGTCAGAGGCTACAAATAACACTAATTGCGCCGGTAAACTAACCGCTGTGTTAACCGCTGCGGGTACTTCCGTTGGGGGAATATTGCTGGCGGCGGCCGCATGGCTTTCGCCTAACATATCCTGTGATAAATTACGCGCCTGAGCAGAGGGACGCTTACCGTCACGCGCAGGGTTATCGTGCAACACACTACTCATTTCCGCGCCACTGGGATCACGCACAACATTTACTGTTTCATCGCGTTTACGGGTGGATTTAGGTTGTGAGGTACGGCTGAGAAAAAAAATAGCGATTAAGGCAATAATCCCCAAACCCATAATAATGAGACTGACCAGCTCCATGTTGTGTCGACTCCTTACTCTAAAAGCGGCTTATAATAAATTCATCCATTCGCTAAACGCACGGCTTGAGCCACATCCACTGCGACTAGCCGTGAAACACCCGGTTCGCGCATGGTAACACCGATAAGATTTTCGGCAAGTTCCATCGTGGTTTTATTGTGGGTAATGAAAATAAATTGTACTTGGCTGGCCATATAGCGCAGCAACTCACAAAAACGCCCTACATTCGCCTCATCTAAAGGCGCATCCACTTCATCTAATAGACAAAACGGCGCAGGATTTAAAGCAAAGATAGCAAAAATCAAGGAAATTGCGGTTAAAGCTTTCTCGCCACCCGACATAAGGTAAATACTGGATAAACGCTTACCCGGTGGTTTTGCCATAATCGCCACCCCTGTTTCTAATAAATCAGGGCTGGTCATTTCTAAATAGCACTCCCCTCCGCCAAACAAACGCCCAAACATATCGCTCAAGCGTGCATTGACTTGCTCAAACGTCTGTTTAAAGCGGCGACGGGTTTCCCGATCAATCTTTTGCATTGCCGCCGCTAGCATATCCAAAGCGGTGGTTAAATCCGTATATTGCTGATCTAAATACTGCTTACGTTGGCTCTGCGCTTGAAATTCCTCAATCGCCGCTAAGTTAATCGCCCCCAAACGTTGAATACTACGTTGTACCTGCTCTAATTGTTGTTGTAAGGCGCTTATCTCTGGCAAGTCGCTTGCCTCAGCTTGCAACTGCGCTATCTCGAACTCTGTTTTCGCCAATTGCTCTGCCAAATGCTGTTCACGCACTTGGCTAGTTTGCCACTGCAAATGACTGGCTTCTTGTAAAGCCCGTAACGCTTCCGCCTGTTTAAGCGCCTGTTGACGCTGTTGTTCTTGCGTCGTCTGCCTTAAGGTTTGCTGCTGCACTTGCTGACGTAACGCTAACAAGTGTTCTTCGATCACTAGTTTATGGGCTAATGCTTGTTCTAATGCATCTTGTAATGCAGATAACGGCTCATCCGTTGCCTGTAATTGCATTTGTAAATCGTCATATTGCACTTGCAATAGCGTCAAACGTTCAGCACTGCGCATTAATTGGGTTTGCCATTGCATAGCCTGATGGCGTTGCGTCTCCAGCGCTAATTGCAAGCTTTGCCATTGCTGTTGCTCATCCCGTAAACGCTGCCGTTGCTGTTGTAAAGCGGTTTGTAATTGCGCTTGCCGGGGTGCAACTTGCGCCAGCGCGTGTTGGGCTTGCTCTAACGCCAATAAAGCAGCATTGCGTTGTTCCGTGGCTTGTAAATGCTCGGTTTGCAAATCCTCTTGTTGCAGCGCCAACTCTTCTAATTCTGCATTCAATAACGCAAGGCGTTGTTGTTGTTGCTGCACTTGCTGGGTTAAGGCTTGTACACGGCTATTTAAATCCGCTTCGGCTTTATGCGCCTGATTCACTTCCGTTTGTGCATGTTGACGCGCTAAGGCTTGCGCTTGCAACGCCTGTTGAATTTGCGTTTGGTGGCTTTCTAGCTTGCTGATTTGCGTTTCTAAGCAGGCTAATTCAGCTTGCAAATCCTGTATGGCTTGTTGACGCTGTAACACACCTGCCTGAGCCGATTGCGGGCGCTGCATGCGTAACCAATTGCGTCCTAACCAAAGCCCATCGCGGGTAATACACGATTCATGGGCGGCTAATTGGGATTGTAAGGCGAAAGCTTGCGTTAAATCCTCCACCGCATACACCGCTTGCAACCACGTTTGCGCTGCTGTGGGGGCAATAACCTTTGTGGCTAAACTCTGCGGGTTTAACGCCAGCGGTTCGCTATTCAGCGCTAATAGACTAAGGCTACTGGGTGCTAAGTTGGCTATATCGGGCCATTGCGCAACGCATAATGCAGCTAAATCTTGCGCTAACACCGTTTCCACCGCGCATTCCCAACCAGCCACCACTTGCAATTGCTGAGCTAAACGCGGTTGTTGGTCTAAGGCTTGCGCTGTTAACCAAGCTTGTTGTTCCGCATCCACAGGCCGTAAAGCGGCTTGTTGCAAGGTTTCTAAAGCCGCCAACCGCCCGTATAAGGCTTGGCGTTGGGCTAGGGCTTGCGCTAATTCCCGTTGGCTATTGGTATCAGCTTGCTGTGACTGCTGCCATTGCGTATGCAGGGCTTGCAACTGTTGCTGATGGGTGTGTTGTGCTGCTTGCAACGTTTGTAATTGGGCGGTTAAAGCGGCTAAATCTGCGCTAAAACGGTCGGGTTGTAAGCTGTGCGCTTCTTGCTGAAATTTAGCGGCACGTTGATTAGCCTGTTGTAACTGGCGTTCAAGCTGTTCCATCCGGGCTTTTTCAACTTGCGCTTGCCGCGTCGGTTCTGCCACTTGCTGCTGTAAAGCTTGCCATTGTTGTTGCCACGTATGTAGCTCCACTTCCGCCGCGTTTAACTGCGCTTCCGCCAGACTAATATGGGCTTGTAACGGTTCAAGTTGTGGCTGTAACTCGGCTACCCGTTGGGTACAAGCGTCAAGCTGGCTTTGATCTGCGGTTTGGTGGGCAATAGCATCGGTAATAGCTTGTTGCGCTTGTTGTAAAGCCGCTTGTTGCCGCGTTTTTAAATCGTGTTGATGCTGGATGCGTTGGTTAAGCTGTTGAATCTCTGCATCGGCTTGATAGTACGTGGCTTGCACTTGGGTTAAGTCGGTTTGCTGCTGACTCAAGGTAGCGCGGGCTTGTTCAATTTGCGTATCAAGTTGCTGCACTTGCGCGGTTTGTGCCTGATACGCCGCGGTATGCTGTTGTAACTGCTGGAATTGGCTAGCAGTTTCGCCTTGCAAGCCTTGCCATTGCTGGAATAACAAACTGGCTTCTAAATGCCGCGCTTGCTCACGTAACTCTCGGAAGCGTTGGGCGGCTTTTGCCTGCTTTTCCAACTTTTCTAATTGCTGATTCACTTCATCGCGTACATCCTGCAAGCGCGCCAAATTCTCCCGCGTACTCGCCATGCGCGTTTCGGTTTCGCGCCGCCGCTCTTTATACCGTGAAATACCCGCCGCTTCTTCCAAGGTATTGCGTAATTCATCTGGCTTGGCTTCAATCAAGCGCGAAATCATGCCTTGTTCAATAATGGCGTAACTGCGTGCGCCTAAACCTGTGCCGAGAAAAATATCGGTAATATCGCGCCGCCGACATTTATTGCCATTTAAAAAATACTTGGAATCTCCGTCACGACAGATTTGCCGTTTCACCGAAATTTCCGCAAAGGCAGCATATTCACCGCCTAAACTGCCCTCGCTATTATCAAATATCAGTTCAACCGATGCCAAACCCACCGGCTTACGCGAGGCTGAGCCATTAAAAATCACGTCCTCCATTGATGCGCCACGTAAGTGCTTGGCGGAACTTTCGCCCATAACCCAGCGAACCGCATCAATGGTATTCGACTTGCCACAGCCATTCGGACCAAGAATCGCCGTCAAATTACTTTGCAATTCTAAACTGACTGGGTCAACAAAACTTTTAAAGCCCGCAATGCGGATTTTGCTTAAGCGCACAAAGGGGGTCTATCGTAATTAGGGATGGGCGATTTTACTCAAGCGTCACTAAAATACTAGTATCCCGCCGCGTTAATCCATTAAATAACTAAACTTACCAACCACGGCACGAGTAACGAAGCGACCAACGCGGATAAAGCCATTGCCAGCCCCGAAAATGCGCCTTTCTCCGCACTGATTTGAAACGCGCGGGCTGTACCAATGCCGTGCGCAGTAATGCCCATTGCAATCCCCTTTACGCTATCGTCTTGGATACGCAATAGCCGAAATAAGCTAGAACCGACAATAGCGCCAATAATGCCGGTAATAATCACGAATACAGCGGTTAAAGAAGGCACACCGCCGAGTTGCTCGGTAATACTCATAGCCACGGGGGTAGTGACGGATTTAGGAGCAAGTGATAATAAGGTTTCGTGGCTTGCGCCTAAGTATTTGGCGATTAAAAGGGTGCTAACGCTGGCTAAACTTACCCCAAAGAGTAGCGCTAAACTAATCGGCAGCCATAAACGCTTAAGCTTGGCAACTTGTTTATATAAGGGCAAAGCCAACCCCACCGTAGCAGGACCGAGTAGAAAGTGAATGAATTGCCCGCCTGCAAAATAGTCTTGATACGGAATACGCAACACCGTTAAGACCGTAATAATAATCGCAATGGCAATGAGCACCGGGTTGATTAAAGGGTTGGATTTAGCCGCACTATACAAGCGGTAACCAATGCCATAAGCAATTAAAGTCAGTGTTAAGCCAAACAAGGGCGAAGCGGATAAATAAACCCATAACCCATTAATTGTATTGGGCATTGCCTTAACCCTTCGTTGCTGTAAAACGAATGAACACCTGCATAAACAAGGCGGTTAAGCCTAAGGTTAATAAGGTGCTTAAGACTAAAGCGACGCTAATGGGTAACCAATCATTGCCAATACGCCCCCAATGCACCATGACACCCACTCCAGCGGGTACAAATAACAATGATAAGTGACTGAGTAAGGCGTTGGTAGCGGGTTCAATGGTTTCGGCGAGGCTATCCCGTATTAATAAACTGATGAATAATAACAACATGCCCAATACCGGCCCGGGAATCGGTAGTTGCAGTAAACGAGCGCTAACCTCGCCGACTAATTGATAAATTAATAATAGAGTGATGCCATTCAGAAAATTCATAAGAGCTAGGCTAGATTAAAAAATGGTAAGCGCATCATACCGCAAGCCCGCGCCTAATCATGCTATATTCCTAGGGTTTTTAGCGGCTGTTAACCCTCGATGTCATCGCAATTATCCGTTATTTCTAAAGCCTCTCAATGGCGTACCACCCTAAATCAATCCCTTAGCCTGCGCTTATTGTTAATGCTGGGTGTTGGCTTATTATTGCTATACCCGCTTAAGCAATTAGCCGCCTTTGTGAGCGAGCAAGATAAGTCACAGAAAGCGCAGCACCATGCCTTAGCACAAACGTGGGGTGGCGCACAGTCGATTATTGCCCCCGTGTTAGTGCTGCCTTACACCGAGCATTTCACCAGTATTGACACGATTACCGATAATGCGGGCGAAAATCGAGTCATTAGCAAAGATATTTTCAATGACCGTACCGCCATTTTATTGCCCAAAAGTCTAGAGATTCGTGCCGATTTAAAAACGGCTACGGAACATCCCGAAATCGCCGATGCCTATAAAGCACATTTAAGTTTGACGGGTACGTTTGACCATGCGCCGCTCTTGAATACCACAGACGGCACACGCGATTTCAAATGGGAACAAGCCTATTTAGCCTTGGGCATTAGCAATACTCAAGCCTTAGATGAAGTGGCAAATGTGATGTGGAATGACAAGCGGCTGGCGCTTGAACCGGGAACATTACAAAGCAAACTATTACCCACAGGTTTACACGCCGTATTAGCCGCTAAACCGCCGCAAGGCAAAAAAACCACGCAAACCTTTAAAATCAATTTGAATTTACGCGGCAGTCATGCACTCGCTTTTGCGCCTTTAGGCGAACTTAGTAGTATTCGCATGACCTCTGGCTGGGCTAATCCTAATTTTGCTGATAGCTTATTACCCAGCAAACGCGGCTTAAGCGACAATGGCTTTAGTGCAGAATGGCAAATTTCTAATCTTGCTCGTAATTATCCACAATATTGGATCGTAGAAGAAACCAAGCAAACACCCGATTTACAACAAAGCTTAGCAAGGGTTAGCTTAGATTTACCGCCGACGGCTTACGCCAAAATTCTCGCCTTAATGCCCTTCGCAATTTATAGCATTGGCTTTATGTTTATTTGTTTATTCGCATTCAGCAGCAAACGCAGCGAACCTTTACACGCCTTACAATACGCATTGGTTGGACTGGGGATGTTAGCCTTCTACGCCGTATTAACCGCCTTAGTCGAGCATTTGGATTTCGACAGCGCTTATATTAGCGCGGCGATTATAATCACACTGATTTTAACAATTTATATCGGCTTAATTTTTAAAAAGCTGAATATTGCTTTATTCAGTAGTTTAATGCTAAGCGCACTGTATATTTTAAACTATAGCGAAATTGCTACCCCACAATATAGCCTATTAATTGAAGTTTGCTTAATTGGTATAGGCTTACTAATTTTAATGTATACTACCTATAATTTAAAAAAACCTAAACCCGTATTAGCTACGCTATCTATTCCTAATAGCACTGAGCTTGTATTAGCAAAAGGCTAAAATTAATAGAGGAAATTCACTATTGAATTTCCTTGAGTTGGTTTTTAATCAAAGATCGCCGTTGCCAATGAATAGTTTGCTGTTGAATAAAGCGGATAAATTCAGGACGAATCAGTTTATAACGCTGCACCACATAGTCTGTATTTTCCATTTTTAAATACAAGCCCTCCATCAAACCACTGGTATCTGTATGATTTAAAGCGCTGGCGGGTAGCTTTGCATAAGCGTTAGGTGACATAAATACCGACTGACCGATCAACAAGCCTAATTCGTTTAAGGTAGTTTGCTGTGAACAGGCTAGCACTCGCACGGATGATAAAAAGTCTAAATGGGTTAGTAAAGCTTGGCGGGCAATGGTACTTAAAAACTGCTGTGACTCACGGTCATACACATCAAACTCTAGCCAATAGCTCGGCAGTAAATCGTAAAATAGCGTGTGTTTTGCCCATAACCATTCGCCAAACATAATATAGCGCTGCCCTAAACAGTCGTATAACGCGCTGTAATGTTGCCAAACCCAAGCCTTCATCCATGCAAATTCGGTTTCCAGCGTAATAATCGTGCCGCGTGATTGCAAGACAGGCTGAGCGTGCGCGTCAAAGCTCAAGCCCAGTTGTGTACCGTCCATTTTTTCCTCAACCACTAAGCAATGCCCCGTCGGAATCGGCAAGGGATAGCACACATCGTTAACCTTTAAGCGTTCCAATGCTAAGGTTTTCGGGTATTTTATAAAGTGCATGGCAACACCTCCGTATCAATGCCCGATTGCCATAACACGCGCCCGCCTGTGCCCACCACAATAAAATGATGCGCTTCTTCTAAACTGGGGAATTGAAAACTCGCCAATTGTTTGGCTAACACCGCCGTCGGTATCGCATGTGAGCGAGCGCGATTTTGTGCTTCAATTTGTGCTTCAGGTAACAAAAATAAAACCAGCGTAACCAATGCATGATAATCGCGCCCTAGTTCGGTAATTGCATGACGGAAATCTACACGTAGATTGGTCGCATCCCACACCACGCCGCGTTTTTGGCGAAGTGCGGCTTTGAGTTGCTCTTTAGTGGCTTGGCGAATTTGCCCGACTTGCGCTTGGTCGGCGCGATCACCATTCAGGGCTTCGCGCAAATCATCCAACGATACCACTTCATAATCAGGATAATGCTGTTGCAACCAAGTGGATTTGCCCGAACCGCTAACACCACACACCATCACTAAATGCGCATGTTGCGTTCGATGTGCGTAAGTGGTGGCTAAGGCTTCTTCCGCTTGATAAATCAAGCCTTGTTCGAGTTGATACAATGCAGAGGCATAAACATAGGTTTGCGCTTGCCTAGGTAAACTCCGCAAATGTTCCGCTAACAGGGCTTGCATATCTAAGGGTTGTTGCCACACCCCGTATTGCTGCGCCAGTGTGCGAAATTCATCTAAGTACAACAATTGCAACTCAGTGTCCGCACAAATACGCCCACGCATATCCGCTACTTCTAACCAATACAACAACTCCATATCCGCTTGCCGCGCTAGGCGATAATAAGCGGCAGCAGGTTTATCCTTAGCCACTAACAACTTCGGTATGTGGTGTTCGCCCACCAGATTTAACACCATCCAATAACTGGCAAACGATAAGCCCCATTCCAGCATTTTAAACGCCAAATAAGAACGCCCCACCGCTTCATGTTGCGGCGATATAATGCGTTCAATACCCTGCACCTCTGCCACGCGTGTTTGTTTGGGCTTAGCAATATCATGCAACATTGCACCCAAAATTAAGGCTTGCCGCCGATCCCCTTGAATATGCGTGGCTTGCGTTTGCAGCAATTGATACAACTCGCTTAACAGCATATCGTTATGAATCAGCACATTGCCTTCCGCATGCCATTCAGGGTCTTGTGGCGTGGCCGCTAATTCATGCAACCACGCTAATTCCGAACCTAAATACTGTAAGGCTTCCTGCATAGTGGGTGTAGCGGTTTGCGCGAGGCTGGCTAACCATTGTTTTTGCTGTTTATTCATCGTTATTCCCCCGCAATTGATTGGGCACGACCTCGGCAAACATCCAATGTTGCGTGGTTTGTACATGCTGGGCGCGTACCCATTTCGCCACACTCTGCGCAAAATCCGCATAAGCAAAGCGCTCGGCAAGACGCACCACATAGCCTTCCATCACTTGCGTATCAATCTGCAAATGCCGACACAAGGCTTCATCCCATAAACCTTGGTATAAAACCGGCGGTGTACAAATACCTAATAAGGCAAACCATTCACAGGTTTCTGCCCAACTTAAACAGATGTTTTGCACATTCCACAGCGAAAAGCCGTAAAAATAGCTGCTTAATTGCGTGTAGGTAACAGAATGTTGCGCATACAGATTCTCGCCACAAATACGCCAGCCTTGTGGAATTTCATGCGCTAGGGTTTGATGCCATTGTTTAACCCATGTACGTGAGGGGTGATGACGACTGTCTAAGGAACGGGCATGTAAACGGTCGGTATACAACGTAGTATTTTCACCGTCCATTTTCTCGCTAATCACGACTTGTTTACCCACGAACATCTGAGTATCTATTAGCAATACATCGTCACTGCTTGCACCCGGCGACCACGGCAAGTGCGGCGTGCGCGGGTATTTGATAGCCTTAACCATAACTCATCTCAAAACTTTCATTTCATATGTTCAGCAATCAGCCACGCAACAACGGCGTAGCAAATGCCACTAATTGAAAAATGATGAATGGAGTTGGGTATTACACGATCTGGCTACTTTTTGATTAAATTGTGAATAAGAAGAACACTTTGTCTGTCAAATTAAGTGTACTGAGACTGCTGGAAAAAACCAACTTAAACATTCTATGTTAAATTTAAAGCTCTCTACACTAGCGGATGATAAACGTGAATCTTAATTGGCATCAGTGGCTAAGCAGTGGTTTGTTATTGCTCGATATGCTGATTATTTTGGTGTTATTGCCCACCGTTATTCAACAACGCCGCGAATCCGGAGCAACCTTAGCGTGGGTATTAGCCATTGTATTTTTACCGTTTATTGGCTTAATTAGCTTTTGGTTATTCGGCACAACTCGTCTGTATTTACGGCGGCGTAAACGGCGCAAAGTGGAGGAGCGTTTAGCCCCTGAATTACAACGGGTGCAATCCCACCGCTTTGAGCAACATAGCATTGCGGGTATTCCGCCATCTTTGTTGAAATTAGCGCATCGCTTAGATCATATTGGTCCGGTGGGTGGCAATCAGATTGAATTATACCGTGACGGCAAACTGGCATTTCAGGCCATTGAAGACGCGATTGCACAAGCCCAACATCATATTCATTTGCTGTATTACATTTGGGAAGTGGATACTACCGGACGACGTATGCGCGATGCCTTAATTCAAGCCGCCCAGCGAGGGGTTGAAGTGCGCTTATGTGTAGACGATGTGGGTTCACGTAGCGCGAATACCCAATTTTTTAAAAGTTTAACGCAAGCGGGGGGGCAGGTAGCGCGTTTTTTAAAGGTGAATATTCTCAGTCGCCGTCTTAACTTAAACAACCGTAATCACCGTAAAGTCGTGGTGATTGATGGCTTAGTCGCGTTTACGGGCGGTATGAATGTTGGCGACGCGTATGCGGGGATTGGCGAACCGTGGCAAGATTTACATGCGCGTATTGAAGGCCCGGTTGCCAAAGATTTACAAGAAGTGTTTTGCCAAGATTGGTATCACGCCACGAATGAAAACCTGATTAATGACGAGTACTTTCCACCTTCAGTCAGCAAAGGCGATATCAAGGCGCAATTTTTAGCAAGTGGGCCAGCGGACCGGCGATGGCAGTCGATTTATATGGCGTTATTTGCAGCGATTAATTTAGCGGAAAAGCGGGTTTGGATTGAAACGCCCTATTTCGTACCCGACCGCCCTCTTATGTTAGCGCTACAAACGGCGGCCTTACGCGGGGTAGATGTGCGCATTTTATTACCCGGTCAATCCGATCACGCCTTAGTGTTATACGCGGGCCGTTCATTTATTGATGAATTATTAGCGGCAGGGGCGCGAATTTTTGAATACCAAGGCGCAATGACACATTCCAAAGCACTGATATTTGATAGCAAATTTGCCACCTTGGGCTCTGCAAATATGGATCAACGCAGTTTTCGTTTGAACTTTGAAGGCAATATTTTCTTCTATAGCGAAACTATTACGCAACAAATGGAAACTGACTTTCTAAAACTCTGCGACTCAGCGATTGAAATCACGCCACAACGCCGCAAAGTCGTTAGTAAAACCGACCGTTTATTAGAAAGCGCCGCACATATTATGGCGCCCTTATTATAAGGAACGTGCATGGCGAATCCATTACCCTACTATTTAGGTTTAGCGTTATGGGCGAATCCGCATTGGAAAGGTAAGTTATTACGCAAAAATGCCAAGCCCGGCGAATTCTTAAGCCAATACGCACAGGTTTATAATGCCGTTGAAGGCAATACGACGTTTTATGCCGTCCCCTCCGCCGAGAATGTGCAACGTTGGCTGGCAGCCACGCCGGATTATTTCCGCTTTAGCTTTAAATTTCCCAAAACCATTACGCATCAACAGCATTTACAACATGTTGAACAAGCCAGTACGGAGTTTTTACAACGTTTAAGCCCGTTAGGTGAACGCATTAATGGCTTAATGGTGCAGTTGCCCGCTGGCTTTTCGCCCTTGGAATTAGGGCAATTGGAACGTTTTCTTAAACAATTGCCTAATGAATATCAGTACGCGGTGGAAGTGCGACATCCGGCGTTTTTTACCGATGCGGTCGCTCGTCAGGCGTTAAACGACTTATTACAAAGCCTAAACGTTGATCGGGTTATCTTAGACAGTCGCCCAGTACACGCTGCACCGATTGTGGATGAACCGACGCGTGAAGCCAAAATCCGTAAACCGCGCTTGCCCGTGCAACTAGATGTGACCGCCAACCAACCTGTATTGCGTTATATTGGGCATCCGATTGTGGCGGATAATCAAGCTTGGTTAGAACGTTGGGTGGCGCAAACCGCTCGCTGGATTGCAGAAGGCAAAACCCCACGGATTTACTTGCATACCCCCAGTAATGATTTAGCGCCAGACCTGGCTTTATTATTCCATAAACAATTACAAATGCGCGTGCCAAACCTAGCCGACTTAGCGCCGTTTCCAGGTCTAATCGGAAATGGCATTTAATGCAAAATTGCATAATTTGCTGACGGTTTTGCAAATAAATGAAGATAGCAATGCTAGAATAAAACTTATTTAAAAATAGAGGAGATAACCGTGCTAGTTCAATTCAGTAGCGCAGCAGGCGCAACCGTAACCATGTATGAAAAAGACGCTAAACCTCTGATTATCAAAATGGGACATAGCGGCACAATTCCGAGCGCTATTCGTGCGGAAGATTTGCCAGACGCCATAAAACATTTAGAAGCAGCATTAGCGGCAGAACAACTGCTACCGCAAGCTGATCAACCCAGCGATGATAAAAACGAAGACGGCGAAAAGCCTGAAGCAGCCGTAGGCACGAATGTACGCGCTTACCCTTTACTGCAAATGCTGAAAAAAGCGGCTCAAGATCAAAAACCTGTTATGTGGGAATATAACGACAGCGTTATTCTCTAAATTCCCAACCCCACCGACAAACGCCGAGTGTGGCTAGTCTCACTCGGCATTTCATTTAGCCTAGTGGCTTGTCAGTTGAAAGAATCGCTTCATAGCCCCACTCAATCAACACCCCCATTCGTGTTCTCAGCTTGATTTGCCTATAATGCCGCGCACGCAGCTTTGAGAGAGGACATAGAATGCGCATCCGTTTAAATACCAAATGGAATAAGCAGCAGCGCGAGGTATCGTTGGAAGATACCGTGAGCGTATTGGCGTTTAATGCTTGGAAGGTCGGCATGAAAACGTTGTTGGAAATCGAGAATGAGAACTTTCAGACCGATACGCAAATGCAGCGCATTGCAGTAATGGAAGAGATCATGGCGTTTATGATTCATATCTTAGATCGTATTTCCCACGATGTTATGTCTGATGAAGACCGCGCCCAACTCATTACTCAGTTTGCATTAAAAATTGCCGATCATGTGCAAGATAATGCCCGTGATTTTGCAGGAACAGGGGATTACCGCAACCCATTCATTAATAAGCTGAATGAACGCATGGCAGAATACGCACAAACCACTTGGGGCAAAGTGGGACAAGAGCCGGGCTTTTCGATGGGTTTAGCCTTTGGCAATAATATTGCCGAAAGCCTTGGCCCGCGTGATCGTAAGTGGGTATTGGATTATATCCAACGGGTGTTAATGCCCGAAATGCTTAGCCCATACAAACGGGTGTTAGCGCGTTTAGGTTTGTTAGAACACACGTCGTAGGTGTACCCACCCAAATAGTTTGTTTACGTTTGGGTTTGGGTTTTTTCTCAGTTTGTTGACCGCCTAACGGCGCACAGGCGGTCAGCAAAACCAAAATTAATAAGATTGTTAACACATATCGCATAGCTAATCAGCGCTTTCTTATTGAGGTTTTGCAAGAAGTATAGCCTTACCTCAATTATCTTGCCGGATCAACACGAGATACTGGGCTGATTAATGATTTGGGGTAGCAATAAGCGTACAAAATGCGGCTTAGTTACGGCTACCTCCGTTTTAAATGCCCATTGCTTGCCGCGCAATTTGATATTTTAAGAAATTCATACCGTTAACAAGGTTTAAGCCTTTATTGCGCAACACTTGCCACGGCATTAGATTGTTACCAAACAGTAAGCGGAAGCCTTCCATCGTTTTCTGCGTGACCACATTCTCGCCTTTGCGGGCGCGTTCATATGCACGTAATACCTGCATACTGCCGCAATCAGCAGGATGATTCAGGATTTGATGCGCTAATTCGGCCGCGTCTTTAATACCTAAGTTCACACCTTGCCCCGCTAAGGGATGAATGGTATGCGCCGCATCGCCAACAAGCGCAATACGCTCTTGAACATAAGGTTCGGCATGACGACCGCGTAATGGAAAAGCCGCCCGCGCACCGACTGCGGTAATTGCGCCTAAGCGATAATCTAAAGCTTGCGCTAAGGCTTCTTTAAATGCATCAGTTTCTAGGCGCAAGACTGCATCGGCTTTATCAGAAGGCAGTGTCCACACAATCGAGCTTGAACCATCGCCTAACGGCAGAAACGCTAAAGGCCCGGTTGGCATAAAACGCTGCCATGCGGTTGATTCGTGTGAGAGTTCGGTTTTGACCACACATACCAAGCCACTTTGCCCGTAATCTTCGGTTTTTAAGTAAATACCGGCTAATTCGCGTACTTTAGATTGTGCACCGTCTGCCCCCACCAATAAGTGAGCGCTTAATTGCTCGCTGGTATCAAGTTTGACGCTGACTTGTTGCTGATCAATGCTAAAATTTGCCAGCTTACTGGGGCAATATAAATCCACCGTGTCTAATTTACGGATTTGCTCCAATAACGCTAATTGAATAATACGATTTTCAACAATATGCCCTAAATCCGCTTCACCTAAATCGGCGGAATCAAAGCGAATTTGCCCGTCGCCTGTACCATCCCAGACAAACATGGCTTCGTAAGGCCTTGCACGCCGTGCTACCACGCCTTGCCACGCGCCCGCTTCATTTAAAGCACGCTGTGAGGCTCGGCTAATCGCAGAAACGCGTAAATCATACGCATCGTCGGGCTGGAAAGGGGGCGGTTCGTGCGCTTCTAACACAGCCACACGCTTACCTGCTTGACCTAATAAACAAGCCAAGGTCGAACCCACCATGCCACCGCCTGCGATGATTACATCGTATTGCATGCCTAACTCCTCCTAATTTTTGTGTACCTCTATCCCAGTTAAGCTACGTCGCCTACCCCTAGTAAGCAAGTGTTATTTAAATTTTTCCTACTAAGCCTGCTGTGTGCTCATCGGGCGTAAGCTTTTGACAGCAGTTTGACAATCCGTACACACGCCATAAATAACTTTAACGGGGGCTGTATTGTCTAACTCACCCTTTAAAACCGTTTCATCCGCTTCCTGCCACGTTTCTGCATTTATTTTAATGCGATTACAAATACTGCACCGCACTTTTAGGCTAGGGATACGCCGAGTTTTAGCTTCAAATTCCACGCGGACTTGCTGGGGTAATTCCTGTTCTAAATTACACTGCACTTCGAGTAAATCGGTACTGTGCGGAATCACTCGCATTAGCATAAAACGCTTTTCCGTTGCTGAATCACAGCGATAACGCTTCTCCACCACCTTGCCAGAAATCCGTGCATAGTTAAGTACAGCGTCCACCCATAAACGGGTAGCACTGCCATTAATAAAGCTCCATAATCGCTTACCAAGTACTTGTTCTTCAAGGGTTTGTTGCCCGCCATTAGCTAAGGCGAAGACATCCCAACCCGCGCCTACTTTTTGGATAATATCGTGTTTATCTAACCAGTAGGTCAGCATCTGGCTTTCATTGATAGACATGCGCGGCAAGCTTCCTAAGCGAGAATTTAACGGGTTTAAGTATATACCTAACTCGGAGTAAGGGCTTAAGGCGTAACAAACATTACTTGCTATACCTATAAAGGACAGTGGGTAGGGTAAAGACTAAAACTATGCGCAGAGGCGAGGATATGCCAAATACACTAAGGAATAGTGATGCAATGCTTTTAGCTCAAGCCCTACAGTGGCACACGGCCAAGGCTGATTCCTATATAGTGACAGTAAGTAACACATGGGGATCAGCCCCACGTCCTATCGGTTCTTTACTGGTTATGAATGCTGATGGGCATTATAGCGGTTCGGTGTCGGGCGGCTGCATTGAACAAGATTTAATAGCACGTTGTCAGCAAGGCGAATGGCAAGCCTTAAGTAAACCTTGCTTGGTGAGTTATGGCGTAAGCGCTACGGAAGCGAAGCACTTTGGCTTACCTTGTGGCGGGTGCTTAGAGCTGGTTATTGAACGGGTAGCGGCGAATCCAGATTGGCAGTGTTTATTAGAAGCTTTGAATGCGGGGCAGCTAGTCGAACGACAACTGGACTTACAAAGTGGACACAGCCGACTAATTCTGGTGAGTCAAGCTGCTAATCAGCCAACTTTTAGTCTAGAGCAAACCTTATTACGTAAAATTTTTGGTTCACAATGGCGTATGTTACTGATTGGTGCGAATCAATTAGCGCACTATGTCGCGCAGTTTGCCTTAGCGTTGGATTATGACGTTTTGGTGTGTGACCCGCGCACTGATAGCGAATTTGTTTGGACACTGCCACAAGTCCCAATTAGCCGCGTAATGCCAGACGACGCTGTAGCCGAGTTACGGCATTATCAACGTAGCATTATTTTAAGTTTAAGCCATGATCCCAAATTAGATGACATGGCGTTAATGCAAGCCTTACACACCGATGCGTTTTATATAGGCGCATTAGGTTCTAAAGCCTCTAGCGATAAGCGCCGCGCACGCCTACGCCAATTAGATATTAGCGAAACGGAGCTAAGCAAATTACACGCTCCTGTGGGCCTAGCGATTGGTAGCCGCACCCCCGCAGAAATTGCTATTGCCATTTTGGCGGATTTAACGGCGAGACGGAACGCTTATGCAGATGCCTAATTATACCGCCTTGTTACTTGCCGCAGGCTACAGTCGCCGCTTTGGTGGCGCTAAATTATTACAACCTTTAAGCAATGGCATCGCCTTAGGGCTACAAGCTGCGTTGAATTTGCGGGCGGCACAAATTCCAGTATTAGTGGTCGTCAACCCGGAACAAACTGCGTTAACCCAGCTTTATCAACAATACCAATTTCCCACACTGATTAATGTAGACGCCCAACACGGCTTAGGTACAAGCATTGCCGCTGGAATTCAGGCAAGCCAAGCGGCAAACGGCTGGTTAATAGCTTTAGCCGATATGCCCTTTATTCAACCCGCAACCCTAAGAACATTGTGGCAAGCCTTAAACCAAGGTGCAGCTTTAGTAGCGCCTTATTATCAGGGGCAACGCGGGCATCCGGTTGGCGTTAGCGCAGCCTTCAAAGCCGATTTACTTGCCCTTAACCAAGATCACGGGGCGCAGCGTTTATTACAACAACAGCAAGCCCTGCTGCAACTGATACAGACACAAGATGCGGGCGTTGTTTGGGATATTGATACCCCCAGTGATTTACCGCGTGGGCAAACCCCGCCAGTCACCAAGGCATGCCCCTATTCAGAGGTACTTTTATGATGGATAACACATTAGTTATGGATCAGGCGGTGCAACCATCGCTGTTAGATCAAGTGGATTTGCGCTATGTGGGGCAAGCTATTCCCCGCGTTGAAGGCGCATTAAAAGTCAGTGGTCGCATTCCCTATGTCGGCGACCAACCTATTCCAGCTTTATACGGTTATATGGTCAGCGCCAAAGTCGGCAAAGGGCATATCCGTGAAATTTATAAAGCCGCCGCCTTAGCAGTGCCGGGAGTGGTGGATGTTATTGTCGATTTTGTGCATTTTATTCGTCATCCCCAACACGTTAATACGCTAGATGCGCCGATTACGGGGGTAGACACTATTGATTATTTTGGGCAATTGGTCGCCGTTGTTGTGGCTGAAAGCTTTGAGGCTGCGCGAGAAGGCGCATTAGCAGTCACCATTGATTATGAGCAACTAGGACAAGGTGTGTATGACTTTCAGCAAGCCGCCGCCAAACCTGATGCTATGCAAAAAGGCTTTAGCGATAATCCTCAGGAACAAAATCAACCGCTCGCCGCCCTTGCGCAAGCACCTATTAAAATAGATCGCCATTACAGCACATCGAATCAAAGCAATAGCGCAATGGAATTGCATACCACGCTAGCCTATTGGCAAGATGATCAAGTCATCGTACATACTTCCATGCAGCGCTTACAAGTGTGTCGCCAACAAATTGCCGCCACCTTAAAGCTAAAACTTAAGCAAGTACGCTTAGTTTCACCGTTTGTAGGCGGTGGCTTTGGCGGCAAATTAGGCGTTACGCAAGACATTATTGCGGCCATTCTGGCATCTAAGCAGCTAGGGCGGGCGGTTAAAATTACGCTTACGCGCCAACAAGTGATGGAAGCGACTATTCGGCGACCGCAAACTCTACAACACATTGCCTTAGGTGCAGATACCCAAGGGCAACTCAATACAGTTATTCATAACACTATTAGCTCGAATTTAGCAGATGAAAATGTATTTGAGCCAGCCGCTCAGTCTACCCACTTTTTATATCAAGGCGCACACCGCCAAGTGACTTATGCCATTGCGCGGATGAATCAATTGATGGGCGCGTCTATGCGTGCGCCGGGCGAAGGCAGCGGTTTATTAGCACTAGAAGCGGCAATGGATGAATTAGCTGAAACCCTAAACCTCGACCCAGTCCAATTACGTATTCTCAATCTACCGCCGCAAGACCCATCTAAACAACGCCCGTTTTCGTCTAACCATTTACACGAGGCCTTACAACGCGGCGCGGAAAAGTTTGCATGGGCACAGCGGAATAAAATCCCCGCCAGTACCCGCCAAGGCGATTGGTTAATAGGTTTAGGCATGGCAACTGCGGTACGAGTTAATACCTTAAAAGAGTCGCGGGCGCGGGTCACGTTATTACCTGAAGGCAAAGCCATTGTAGCGAGCGATATGACCGAAATCGGCACAGGCGCTTATACCATGATGATGCAACTAACGGCGGACTTATTGGGCTTGCCATTGATGGCGATTGAAATCCGCTTAGGCGACAGTGATTTACCTATTTCCGCAGGCGCGGGTGGCAGTTTTGGCGCTGCAAGTGCAGGTAGTGCAATTTATTTAGCCTGCCAAGCCTTACGCGAACAAATTGCCAAAAAATTAAATACCACGCCTGACACTATTGCACTGCAACAAGGCTGGGTCATTACTGATAATCAACGCTTGCCATTAAACGATGTGTTAACTAAACCATTATCGGCGGTCGGCAAAATTGAACCGGGCAAAACCGCCAATGATTATACCCAAGCCAGCTTCGGCGCCCATTTTGCGGAAGTCGCGGTGCATTATGCGACTGGGGAAATCCGCGTACGACGCTTATTGGGCACGTATGCCGCTGGGCGAATTCTCAACCCCTTAACCGCCCGTTCGCAATGTTTAGGTGGAATGGTGTTTGCGTTGGGAGCCGCGTTAGATGAGGCTTTGATATTTGATAAGCGTAGTGGGCGCTTGGTCACCAATGATTTAGCCAACTATCACATTCCTGTCAATTTAGATGTACCGGAAATGGAAGTACTGTTTATTGAGGAACGCGACCCTTACGCAAACCCTTTGCACATTAAAGGGCTAGGCGAAATCAGTTCTAGCGTGGGGGCAGCGATTGCCAATGCGGTTTATAACGCCACGGGCATTCGGGTTTATGACTACCCGATTACGCTTGATAAATTATTAGATCGTCTACCCCACGTTTAAAGGCAGCACCCATCCCGCTAAGATTAAAAACCAGAGGCTCACATGAAATTTAACATTAATGGACAAACTTATGAGGCAGATGTGGATATTAGAACCACATTATTGGACTTATGCCGTGAACATTTGGGGTTAACCGGCTCAAAAAAAGGCTGTGACCACGGGCAGTGTGGCGCGTGTACTATGCTGGTGAATGGGCGACGAATTAATGCCTGTTTGAGCTTAGCCGTTATGCACGAAGGCGATTCTATTATAACGGTTGAAGGCTTAGGCTCAGCCGAACATTTGTCGCCATTACAACAAGCGTTTATTCAACACGATGCTTATCAATGCGGTTACTGTACCTCGGGGCAATTGTGCTCAGCGGTGGGAATGTTAGAGGAATATAAGCATGGCTGGCCTAGTTATGTGTCCGCCAATTTAAACGATGTACCTGCCTTAACCCGCGAAGAAATAGCCGAACGTATGAGCGGAAATTTATGCCGGTGCGCTGCCTACCAAGGCATTGTGCATGCTATTCAGCAAGTTGCTGAGGAAAAAAGCCATGAAAACATTTGATTACCTGCGTATGGAAAACAATCAAACCATGCCCAATGTGCCACAAAGCAAATTTATTGCAGGTGGGACAAACTTACTCGACTTAATGAAATTACAAGTCGAAACACCCGGCACTTTATTGGATATTAATCACCTACCCTATAAAGACATTAGTCCGACCGATGACGGCGGTTTACGCATTGGTACGTTGGTCAGCAATAGCGATTTAGCCAGCGACCCTACAGTACGCACACAATACACCGTATTATCTCGGGCGCTACTCTCTGGCGCATCTGGACAACTACGCAACAAAGCCTCTACAGGCGGTAACTTATTACAACGTACCCGTTGCCCTTATTTCTATGCCTTAGACAGTCATTGCAATAAACGGCAACCCGGCACAGGCTGCGATGCCCAACAAGGCTATAACCGTATGAGTGCTATTTTAGGCGTAAGTGAGGCATGTATTGCTTGTCACCCCTCAGATATGGCGGTTGCCATGCGTGCCTTAGATGCCACGGTCGAAACGCAAAAAGCGGATGGCAGTAACCGCGCCATTGCACTAAGCGATTTTTATGCTTTACCCGCTGATACCCCGCATATTGAAACCGTCTTAGAACCGAATGAATTGATCACCCACATTACCTTGCCTAAACCGCTTACAGGCAAACATCATTATTACAAAGTACGCGACCGCGCTTCTTACGCCTTTGCGTTATGTTCGGTAGCAGCGGTAATTGACAGCGATGGTGATACCATTAAAAACGCTCGCCTCGCCTTTGGCGGTATTGGCACAATGCCGTGGCGTAATACAGCGGTGGAACAACTGTTAATGAGCCAACCTGCCAGCAAAGACAGTTTCTATGCTGCTGCCGATTTATTATTAGCAGATGCCAAAAGTGCCGGTGAAAATGACTTCAAAATTCCGCTTGCCCGCCGCACGCTAGTCGCCGTGCTCAATCATTTAGTGCTTGGGGGAACATCATCCAACACAATTAATTGAAAGTACCTCACCACGCACTGACTACAGGTCATTTACACTTGCGCAGGTGTAACTGACCTGTGGTTATGGCTAGATACAAATGGAAGTGTATATTTCATTCACACGCCATATATTTTTAATTAATCTCTTTGCACTTTCCATCTAAATTCTCCGGCAATTTACCGGATTAATAGACAACTGACTAGGGGTCATTTACACTTGCACGGGTGTAACTGACCAGCAGTCATTTAAATGCAAATTCGTGCTACTAATCCTGAAGATAAAGAATTACGCCGTGAGACCATTCTGGATGCGGCCGAGCAATTGTGGTTAAGCCAGCCTGAGCGTATGGCGAATGTTGCCGAAATTGCCACGGTGGCAGGCTTGGCAAAGGGCACGGTTTATCTTTATTTTCGTAGCAAAGAGGAATTATTTTTAGCCTTACATCAGCGGCACGTGGAAGATTTTTTCCAACGTGTGTTAGACCGCGCTCAGCAACCCGCCTCCATGACAATGGAGGATATGTTGCCTATTCTAAAAGCCTTTCTTTTGGCTACGCCTGCCTTTTTACCATTAGCCAGCTTATGCCACGGTTTAATGGAACGACATTTACCCTTAGAAGTCGCGTTTGCGTTTGAAGAGCATATTCACGCAATTTTAAATGTCTTGGTAACGGCGCTACAAACCCATTTCCCCCTGATGACCCAAGCGGTCATGCTACAAAGCTATGCATTAATGCTAGGTTTATGGCAGTTATTACGCCCTACCCCCCTTAAGCAACTCATGAAGGAACGTGAGTTAATCTGCGCCTGTACAGATGATTATTGGTTCATGTTGGAACATGCTCTACGTGCATTATGGCGCGGTGCTCTAACACCAGAGGAACAGAATGATGCGAATAACCCTCCCTCTCTGCCTATCCCTATTACTCAGCCTTAGCGCTTGTAAAGAGCCTGAAATACCCGTTGTTACTACTCGTCCTGCGCAAGTTTGGACAGTGAAGCCGCATGAGCAAAGCAGTAGCAGCACGTATTCCGGTGAAATTAAAGCACGTTATGAGGCAGATTTATCGTTTCGGGTGGGTGGTAAATTAATTGCACGCCAAGCCGATATTGGTGATGAAGTCCACCCTAAACAAAGCTTGGCACGTTTAGATACCACCGATTTAAATTTAAATATTGCCAGCGCACGCGCCAATGTGACCGCCGTTGAAGCAGATGTGGCTAATGCTCGTGCGGAATTGAATCGCGTCAATGAGTTGTATCGTAAGCAATTTATTGGCAGAGCGGCTGTCGATAATGCGCAAGCGGCATACGATGCAGCCAATGCCCGGTTAAGTGCAGCACGTAGTCAATTAAAACTCAGTGGCAATCAAGCGGCTTACACCGAACTGTATACCGATAAATCCGGTTTAATTACCGCGTTATCTGCGGAAGTGGGGCAAGTAGTAGGCGCAGGGCAACCGATTATGCACATTGCCTATGACGGTGAGCGTGAAGTGCATATTCGAGTAGGTGAAACCGCAGGCTTACAATTAAAACCGGGGCAATTAGTTAATGTCAGCTTATGGGCGCAAGCGCAACAAAGCTTACCGGGTAAAATCCGCGAAATTTCACCATCAACTGATAGCACTCGCAGCTTTTTAGTCAAAATCAGCTTATTAAGCGCTCCCAGCGATTTACGTTTAGGTTTAACCGCCGATGTGAGTATTCCAAACCCAAGTAAAGCAGATACCAGCTTTATTCCCAGCACCGCTTTATATCAAGACGGTAAACAGCCCGCTGTTTGGGTAGTCAATGATAAACACGAGGTGCACTTACAACCGATTACGATTGTATCGTATCAAGAAGACGGTATTAATGTCACAGGCTTAACCAATGGGACGCAAGTCATTGCAGCCGGTGTGCATAAACTCAATAACGGTCAAGTTATTAACCCCGTCCCTTATGACGGTAAGGCGGGTGCATGAGCCGTTTTAACTTATCCGAATGGGCATTAGCCCATAAAAATTTTGTTTTATACCTAATGGTTCTAACCCTAATTTTGGGAATTTATGGCTATAACCGTTTAGGTCAAGCGGAAGACCCACCCTTTACCTTTAAAGTGATGTTGGTGCAGGCTTATTGGCCGGGGGCGACGGCGCAAGAAATGGAAAAGCAAGTCGCCGACCGCATGGAGAAAACCATTCTTGAAACCGATTATGTGGATATTGTGCGCAGCTTTTCCCGCCCCGGTGAAACCAATATCTTTGTGATTGCTAAAGACAACGCCCCGTCTTCTGCTATGCCTAGCATGTTTTACGACATTCGCAAACGGGTCACGGATATGCGTGGACGTTTACCCTCGGGGGTATTAGGACCGTTTTTTAATGATGAATTTGGCGATACTTACGGCAATATTTACGCTTTAGTCGGTGATGGCTTTAGTTATGCGCAATTACGCGATGCGTCTGATGATATTCGCAAAGAATTATTACGCGTTAAAGATGTGTCACGCATTCTAAGCATTGGTGAGCAAGACGAACGCATTTATATTGAATTGTCCAATAGCAAGCTGGCGAATTTAGGCTTTACCGTGCAGCAATTAATTGATGTGTTGCAGGCGCAAAATACGATTACCGCAGTCGGTGCGTATAACACGCCCAGCGACCGAATTTATGTGCGTCCCGAAGGTGCATTTAGCAGTTTAGAAGATATTCGCAATCTGCCATTAAATGTAAATGGGCGTAGCATTCGGTTACGTGAAGTGGCAGAGGTGAAACGCGGTTCGATTGACCCACCGTTTTATACCTTCCGTTATGAAGGCAAAAATGCGCTAGGCATTGGGGTTTCGATGCGTAAAGGCGGCGACATTATCGCCTTAGGCAAAGCTTTAGATGCGACCATGCTACGCATTCAAGATCAGTTACCCGTCGGCATGGAATTACACAAAGTTAACGACCAACCAACTGCCGTAAAAAGCTCCATTCAAGAATTTTTACAAGTGGTGTTTGAAGCCATAGTGATTGTACTAGCAGTGAGCTTCTTTAGCCTCGGTATGAGAGCAGGCACAGTCGTAGCCTTGTCCATTCCCTTGGTGTTAGCCGCTACCTTTTTTGTGATGGATTTACTCGGTATTGGCTTACATAAAATCTCGTTAGGCTCGTTGGTGCTGGCTTTAGGTTTATTAGTCGACGATGCGATTATTGCCATTGAAATGATGGTGGTAAAAATGGAAGAAGGTTGGGAACGTACCAAAGCCGCCAGCGCGGCTTATACCACCACGGCTATCCCGATGTTAACGGGTACACTGGTAACGGCGGCGGGTTTCTTACCGATTGCGACTGCCCAATCGGCGGTGGGCGAATTCACCCGCTCAATTTTCCAAGTAGTAACGATTGCGTTAGTGTTATCTTGGTTTGCGGCCGTCATTGTTATTCCCTATTTAGGTTATAAAATTCTGCCTGATCATGTTGCGCATGATCCCAGTGAAACTAAACACGGCTTCATTGATCGTTTAACTAAACCGTTTTTAGATGCCCAACATCATTTAGCAGAAGGGTTTTATAAAGCTTTTCGTAAATTAATTAGCTTCTGTGTTAATTATCCGATCATTGTCATTTTATTAACGCTTGCCATGTTTGTTGGCTCATTGTTTTTGTTTCAATTTGTGCAAAAACAATTCTTTCCTAGCGCAACCCGTTTAGAACTGATTGTGGATTTAAAACTACCGGAAGGTTCATCTTTAAAAGCCACGCAAGCTGAAGTCAGCCGCTTAGAGAGCTATCTAAAAACTCAAAACGAATATATTAGTAATTACGTGGTGTATACAGGCAATGGTTCGCCCCGCTTTTATTTACCGTTAGATCAGCAATTACCCGCACCTAGTTTTGCACAAGCGGTTATTACCACTAAAAATATTGAAGCCCGCGAAGCGTTACGCGCCCGCTTAATTAATCTAGTGGATAATAATCCCGAATTTAGTTTGGCACGGGGTCGTGTGGTACGTTTAGAAAATGGCCCGCCGGTAGGTTATCCAGTGCAATTCCGTGTATCTGGCGATGATTTATGGAAAGTACGGGAAATCTCGGAAAAAGTTGCGGAAATTATGCGGGCTAACCCGTATTTGGTGAACGTCAATTTAGATTGGAATGAACGCAGCAAAGCCATTCGCTTGAAAATTGATAATGCTAAAGCCATTAGTTTAGGCGTCACTCAACAAGCGTTATCGCAATTGTTGAAAAGCACCTTAGAAGGCGCACCGATTGGTGAATTTCGCGAATCGGATCAAACCATTCCTATTACCTTGCGCGGTGTGGAAGCGGAGCGTGATAAAATTTCCCGCTTAGCTAGTTTAAATGTTCCCACTGCTACGGGTAAAACCGTGCCTTTATCACAATTTGCTAAATTAGAATACGTGCAAGAAGAAGGTATTATTTGGCATCGCAACCGCGTTCCCACTATTACCGTGCGTGGCGATATTTATACCAATATCCAAGCGCCTACGGTTACCGCACAAGTAGAACAAGGGTTAGCCGAATTAAAAATTGGTTTACCCCTAGGGTATCGCTTAGAAACTGGCGGCGCGGTGGAAGAAAGCGCTAAAGGCAATGAATCCATTGGGGCGGGCTTTCCCTTATTTATTGTGGTGGTACTCACGTTATTAATGCTGCAACTGCAAAGCTTTCAGCGTGTCATTATGGTAGTGCTAACCGCCCCGTTTGGTTTAATTGGCGTAGCCTTATTCTTATTGCTATTTGATAAACCGTTTGGGTTTGTGGCTTTGCTGGGCACAATTGCCCTATCCGGTATGATTATGCGTAACTCGGTGATTTTGGTGGATCAAATCGACCGCAATATTGAAGACGGGCAACCTGCCAGAGAAGCCATTATTGAATCTGCCGTTCGCCGCTTTAGACCGATTATGCTCACTGCTTTAGCCGCTATTCTAGCGATGATTCCGTTATCCAAAAGCGTGTTTTTTGGACCAATGGCCATTGCAATTATGGGGGGGTTATTAGTGGCAACCTTATTAACCCTGTTATTCCTACCTGCGGTTTATACAGTTTGGTATAAGCTAACCAAGGGCAAAACAGCATTTATTAAAGGTGAAAAACCAGCAAGTATTATTTAATACGTCAAATAAAAATGTCCGGTCAAGCCGGACATTTTTACGAGAGTAATCGCCTGAGAGAATAGCTTATAACCAATTAAAAAAGATTAATTAGCATATTTGAATTCAGGAATTTGTTTTAATAAGTCTTTAGTAGCGCCGTCTAATAAAACGGTTTCACCGTTTACTTGGAAATATTTGGTTGCAATTGCAACTTTGCGCTCACCCATACCTAAGAAACCGCCTACACCAACAATGGCATAGCTTGCTGTCATATCAGGCGCGATAATGATATCTTCGATTTTGCCAACTTTATCATTGCTTTCGTTAACAACTTCGTGACCCATAATTTGTTTATGTACGCTCCAGCCAGTGACTGCCTCACCAAAGACTGAAACATCTACACCTTTCAAAGTACCACCCGCTAAAGGTACACCGGCAGCTTTAGCAGCCGCTTCTGTATCTTTTGCAGCTTCTTTTACGATGGTTTTTGTATCTTCTGCATTAACAAAACTGGTAGCAGTTAAAGTGGCAGCCATAATTAATGCTAATACTGACATCCGTTTCATCATAATGTACCTCTTGGAATTAATTCTTAAAATACGCTAATAAATAAACAACTCGCTTATTTTGCTGTTGCTTGGGTCAGTGTAGCTAAGAATATTTATAGATGCCGAATTCCATGATAATAACTAAGCTTTTTATTTTTATTTAGATAAATCGGCTATATCTGGTTTAGGTGCTCCACATTTCCAACATTGGGTAAATTGTGCCTCACATATTTCACCACATACTGTACAAGTCCACAGGGGTTCAATCGGGGCTTGCTTGCTATCTAAAAAGGTTTGGGCTAATAAATGCTTAGCCTCTTCAGCTTGTTCTGGGCTTACCGCCAACTCAACCCCCATGCTCAGATTTAAATTAGGGCGTTCATGGCTATAACCGTACAACTCAGCGGGAATACCATTAGCGTCTAGCATGCCTTTGCCAATATCCGCATCGGTTAAGTTGCTAAACGTCCAAACTACTACAAACTCATTCGCCATGTGCTTATCTCTCTAAAGCTAACTAAAAATTTAGTTTAGCATCGCCTCGAAAACACATTGGAATAAACGCAGAAAATACCCTGCCACTTGCAAGGGCTTAAATGCGTTTATCTTTAAATATTAGCAACTTTACATTTAACTCGGTTAATTATAAAACCTAAGCCAATGACTAAATGACCATAATTCAAACCAAGCTTATAGTGGCAGGCAATGTTATTATATTTTCTCGATTTATTAGGCGTAGCGGTCTTCGCCATTAGCGGAGCATTAAGTGCCGGACAAAAAAATTTTGATGTATTCGGCGTGTATGTGGTAGCAACGGTTACTGCAATTGGCGGCGGTAGTCTGCGGGATGTGTTATTAGATCGTCATCCCTTAGCGTGGATTCAAGACGCTAATTACTTGTGGACGATTGGTCTAGCCAGCTTACTGACCTTGCTTTATACCCGCCGTTTTACACCACCCCAACGAGTCTTATTAATTGCGGATGCGCTAGGGGTGGCTATGTTTGCCATTATGGGCGCGCGCATTGCCGAACACCAAGGTTTAGCGCCGTTAATCGTCATTGTGATGGGCACCATTACGGGCATTGCGGGCGGCATTATGCGCGATCTATTGTGTGCTGAAATCCCGCTAGTATTGCGGCGCGAAATTTACGCCACCGCTATTATTGCGGGTATCAGCGCTTATTTGATTGCCGAGCGCTTACAGCTTGATCCCCAACTTGCTATCGGTTTAGGTATGTTAACCATTATTCTGATTCGCTTATGGGCCATTTATTTTAACGCGCACTTACCTAGTTTTGATTGGCTGAATCGTAAAACTTAGGCATACAGCGATAAATGGCGTAATTGCTTATCATGCAGGCGTGATAATAATAGCAATGCTAAAATCGCGCCTAACAAGGCAAATCCCATATCGGATTGGGTATCCCACACATAGCCTTGTGTTCCTAAGAAAGCTTCGGCGGAATCACCTGACATTTCTGCTACTGCCCATTCAATCAGTTCATAGAACGCGCTAAAGGCTAAGCAAAAACAAATAATAAAGAAATTGCGCCACGCCGCGCCATTAACCACCCGCTTACGAATTAAGATTTCACGCGCAATCATGGCAGGGTCAAAACCTTGCATAAAATGCCCAAGCTTATCGTAATTATTCCGCGTACCGTGGGTGGCATCACGAATCCAATCAAATAATGGCACTTCAGCATAGGTATAATGCCCGCCAACCATGAGAATCACGCAGTGAATCAGAATCAGGGTATAAACCAAGGGTGTAAGCGGAAAAGAACGATAGGTTAGCACTAATATCACCAGCCCAATCAGCGCAGGCAATACTTCTAAAAACCAAGTGTAGGTATCTTTCGGGTTAATACCCGACCAGATTAATACTGAGAAATAAATAGCCAACCAAATAAATTTACCCATATCCCCACCTGCACCCAAAAAAAGCTTTCTTAAGGTGTAGCACAAGTTTATTAAATTGTGCATCAACAGCCCCATCGCCAAGTTGTAGATTATTGCGCTAACACTTGGCCCGCGTAGGTGAATCGTTACAATACCGGGTTTTACCCCAGGATGCATTCATGAGCGTTTCCAACGAACCGATTACTCGCGCCTTAATTAGTGTTTCTGACAAAACTGGCATTGTGGAATTTGCCCGTTTTTTGCGTAATTCTGATATTGAAATCTTATCAACCGGCGGCACAGCCAAATTATTAGCTGAGAATGGCTTAAAAGTCACCGAAGTGTCTGACTACACCGGCTTTCCTGAAATGATGGATGGACGCGTCAAAACCTTACACCCCAGCATTCATGGCGGTATTTTAGGGCGGCGCGGTACAGACGATGCGGTAATGGCAGAACACGGTATCGGGCGCATTGACTTAATTATTGTGAATTTGTACCCCTTTGAAGCCACCACAGCTAAGCCTGATTGCAATTATGAAGACGCGGTTGAAAATATTGATATTGGCGGCCCGGCAATGGTACGCGCCAGTGCGAAAAACCACGCACACGTCACGATTGTGGTAGACCCTAGCGATTATCCCCGTGTGCAACAAGCGATGGAAGAGAACCATAATGCTGTACCCTTTGCCACGCGCTTAAGCTTAGCCGTAAAAGCCTTTGAACATACCGCTCGTTACGACGGTATGATTGCCAACTATTTCGGTAGCCGTATTGATGACGCGTCATACGATGCGCCACAAACCTTCCCCCGTACTTTCAATATTCAAGTCGAGAAAAAACAAGACTTGCGTTACGGTGAAAACAGCCACCAACAAGCCGCGTTTTATATCGAAAAAAATGCACCGCAAGGCACAATCTCCACCGCTCGCCAAATTCAAGGCAAAGAACTCTCTTATAACAACATTGCTGACGCAGACGCGGCGTTAGAATGTGTACGCCAATTTGACTTACCGGCTTGTGTAATTGTCAAACACGCCAATCCTTGCGGCGTGGCAGTCGGCATTAATATTCAAATCGCTTATGAGCGCGCTTTCTCGACTGACCCTGAATCAGCATTTGGTGGCATTATCGCTTTCAATAGTGAAGTCGACCCCGCTACCATGCAAGCCATTTTGGACAAGCAATTTGTTGAAGTGATTATCGCGCCAAGTATTTCCGCCGAAGCTCAAGCGATTGCGGCGCAAAAGAAAAATGTACGTTTATTGGAATGTGGCAAATTAGCACCCGTTATCGACCAACTTGACTTTAAACGAGTCAGCGGCGGCTTATTGGTACAAACCAATGACAACTTACTCAACAATGATTTAGTGGTAGTTACCGAATTACAACCGACGCAAGAACAATACGGCGACTTATTATTTGCTTGGCAAGTGGCTAAATACGTTAAATCCAACGCGATTGTGTACGCGCACGACAATATGACCATTGGTATTGGCGCTGGGCAAATGAGCCGCGTTAATTCTGCCCGCATTGCTGCCATTAAAGCCGAGCACGCAGGCTTAAAAGTGGAAGGCTCTGTCATGGCCTCTGACGCGTTCTTCCCGTTCCGTGATGGTATTGATAATGCCGCCAAGGTTGGCATTAAAGCCGTTATCCAACCGGGTGGCTCAATGCGCGATCAAGAAGTCATTGATGCCGCTAACGAACACGGCATTGCTATGGTCTTTACGGGCATGCGCCACTTCCGGCATTAAACACGGCTTGCAACGCGGCTTACAGCACACTGCCTAGTGATATACTAGGCAGTAATAAGGTCACTGCCCTATCTACTCCCCTAGCTCTCTGATACTAAAGGAACTGCATGTCAATCGCGTCTAAAACCTTCGACGAATCCCTACTCTGGGACACGGCTAATAAACTACGCGGCACGGTGGAATCCTCCGAATACAAGCATGTAGTGCTGAGCCTGATTTTCTTAAAGTTTGCCAGCGATAAATTTGCTGAACGCGAGCAAGAGTTGATAGATGCGGGGCAAGAAGCGTTTTTGGATATGGTGGAATTTTACACCATGAAAAACGTGTTTTACCTGCCGGAAGCAGCGCGGTGGTTATACATTCAAGCCAATGCTAAACAACCGAATATTGCTTTATTGATTGATACCGCCTTATCGACCTTAGAGAAAAATAACAAAGCCTTACGTGGTGCATTGCCCGATAACTACTTTTCGCGCTTGGGTTTGGACACCAGTAAGTTAGCCGCATTGATTGATACTATTAGCAATATCGACACGCTAGCGGATAAAGAAAACGATGTGGTTGGGCGGGTGTATGAGTACTTTTTAGGTAAGTTTGCGGCAGCGGAAGGCAAATTAGGCGGCGAGTTTTATACCCCGAAATGCGTGGTAAATCTGATTGCGGAAATGATTGAGCCGTATAAGGGCAAGATTTATGACCCCTGTTGTGGTTCGGGCGGTATGTTTGTGCAGTCGATTAAATTTGTCGAGAGTCATCATGGCAATAAAAAAGATATTTCGATTTATGGGCAGGAATACACCGGAACGACCTATAAACTGGCGAAAATGAATCTGGCGATTCGCTCGATTTCCGGCAATTTAGGCGAAGTACCCGCTGATACCTTTTTCAAAGACCAACACCCTGATTTAAAAGCCGATTACATTATGGCAAACCCGCCGTTTAATCAAAAAGATTGGCGAGGGGCGGATGAGTTGGTGAATGACCCGCGTTGGTCGGGCTATGAAGTGCCACCGACGGGTAATGCCAACTATGCGTGGATTTTGCACATGCTGTCCAAGCTCTCCGCGCAAGGTGTGGCGGGCTTTGTGATGGCGAATGGTTCGATGTCGACCAATACCAATTCCGAAAGCGAAATTCGTAAGCGTTTAATTGAAAACGATGTGGTGGATTGCATGATTGCCTTGCCCGGACAATTGTTTTTCACCACGCAGATTCCCGTGTGTTTGTGGTTTTTGACCAAATCGAAAGCGGCGAATAGTGAGCGCGATTTTCGGGATCGACGCGGCGAAACTTTGTTTATTGATGCGCGGAATATGGGGTCAATGATTGACCGTACACATAAGGAATTGACGACGGCGGATATTGCCGAGATTGCCGATACCTACCACCGATGGCGTTCCGTAGGGGCAGACCTATGTGTCTGCCCTTCTTCCAATGTAGGTGCTACTACCAACAGGGCGAACACACAGGTTCGCCCCTACAACGATGTGCCGGATGATATGAACGGTATTATCGATGGGGCGAACCCCATTACCAACAGGGCGAACACGCAGGTTCGCCCCTACAACGATGTGCCGAATGATGTGAACCCCATCGGTAATGTGCCGGATGACGTAGGGGCAGACCTACGTGTCTGCCCTAATGCGGGTGGTATTGAAAATAATGTGACCGATACCCGCAACAACGATGTGCCAGATGATGCGAACGGTGTTACCGATAGGGCGAACACGCAGGTTCGCCCCTACAACGATGTGCCGAATGATGCGAACCCCATCGGTAATGTGCCGAATGACGTAGGGGCAGACCTACGTGTCTGCCCTTCTTCCAATGTAGGTGCTACTACCAACAGGGCGAACACACAGGTTCGCCCCTACGTGGATATTGCGGGGTTTTGTAAATCGGCGACGTTGGAGGAGATTCGTGCCAATGATTATGTGTTGACACCGGGGCGGTATGTGGGGGCGGCGGTGGTAGAGGATGATGGAATTGCGTTTGAAACCAAGATGGCGGAGTTGAGTCAGGCGTTGTATGCGCAGATGCAGCAAGCGCAGGCATTGGATGCGGTGATTCGTCTTAATCTGGAGGGCTTGGGTTATGGCGAGTGAGTGGCAAAAAGTACGGTTTGGAGAAATTTATGATATTCCATCGCGTAACGGTCTGACAAAACCTAAAAATATTCGAGGACATGGGGTCAAATTTATTAATATGGGTGAGGTATTTGCTCATGACAGAATTTTTAATGTGCTATGTGATAGAGTACCTATAACCTCAAAAGAGAAAGAAACTTCATTGTTGGCAAATAACGATTTGTTATTTGCAAGGCAATCATTAGTTTTATCCGGTGCAGGCAAATGTTCAATTTTCTTGGGTGATCAGGAAACTGTGGCTTTTGAGTCACATTTAATTAGAGTTAGAATTAATAACAAACTTGCATGTCCACTGTTTCTATTTTACTTGTTTAAAAGTTCAATTGGTCGATCTCTAATATGGAATATTACTGAGCAAGGGGCAGGTCAATCTGGAATAAGAGGTTCTGACTTAGAAAATATTACATTTAAACTACCACTACTAAAAGAACAAAAAGCCATAGCCCATATTCTCGGTTCACTTGACGATAAAATCGAACTCAATCGCCAAATGAATGCCACTTTAGAAGCAATGGCGCAGGCTTTATTTAAAAGTTGGTTTGTGGATTTTGATCCGGTACTCGATAACGCCTTAGCCGCAGGTAATCCGATTCCAGACGAACTACAAAGCAAAGCGGCAGCACGCTTAGCCGTAGGTGATGCTCGCAAGCCTTTACCCGCTGAGATTCAAGCCTTATTTCCAAGTTCGTTTATATTAACGGAAGAAATGGGATGGATACCGGAGGGGTGGGAGGATTTGAACCTCTCGTCTCTATTAGAAATTAAATATGGTAAAGACCACAAAGCATTAAATGAAGGAACTATTCCTGTTTATGGTTCAGGCGGTTTAATGCGTTATGTGGATTCGGCTTTGTTTAGTGGTGAGTCTATTTTAATTCCTCGTAAAGGTACATTGAGTAATTTAATGTATGTAAACGAGACATTTTGGACAGTAGATACTATGTTTTATAGTGTTCCAAAATTAGAAAACACGGCTAAATTTCTTTTTTATTTTTTGAAGACTTTTGATTTTAATTCCATGAATGTTGGGTCTGCTGTTCCAAGTATGACAACCAAAGTTTTAAATGAATTGAAGGTAATTAAACCTAGTGCAGTTATTCTTGAAGCTTTTGAAAAGTACTTAAGCACGCTCTTTCAAAAAAACAAAAATCTGCAAAATGAAAATAAGTACTTAACTAATCTACGCGACACCCTTCTCCCCAAACTCCTTTCCGGCGAATTACGCATTCCCGACGCGGAAAACCTAGCCGCTGAGGTGTTGTAATGCCCTATCGTCCGCCGTATACCATCACCGAAGACATCCTCACTCGCGTTGCCAACATCAGCGAAAAAGTAGGACAACTCAAACAATGGTATGAGCAGGAGGTAGATTTACGCCTACGTCGCATTAACCGCATTCGTACCGTCGCAGGTTCTCTAGCCATCGAGGGCAACACCCTAACCGAGGAACAAATCACCGCGCTCTTAGATGGAAAGCTAGTCATCGCGCCCCCGCGTGAAATCCAAGAAGCCAAAAACGCATTAGCGGCTTACGAACAATTATCCGTATGGAATCCCAAACAACAGGAACAACTCCTGCAAGCTCATAAAATCCTCATGTTAGGGCTAGTGGATACCGCAGGTCGTTATCGTAGTGGCGGCGTAGGGGTGTTTGCAGGTAAACAAGTCATTCACATGGCACCACCCGCCAAACAAGTCGAGCGTTTAATGAATGACCTATTTCAATGGCTCAACACCACAACCGTTCACCCCTTAATTGCCAGCTCGGTATTTCATTTTGAATTTGAATTTATCCACCCCTTTGAGGACGGTAATGGGCGCATGGGGCGTTTATGGCAAACCCTAATATTATCGAAATGGCATCCCTTATTTACTCATCTTCCGGTTGAAAGTCTGGTACATAAAAATCAAGCCGCCTACTACCAAGCTCTACAAGACAGCACCGCCCAAACCGATAGTGCGCCGTTTATAATATTCATGTTAGACAAAATTGAGGATGCTATTAATGACTTCCTTACCGCGCAAGCTAGCACGCAAGTTACCGCGCAAGTTAACGAGCAGCTCGTCGCACTCCTCAATGCGATGCAACCCCAGCGTTACTACACCACTGCCGAACTCATGCAATTATTAGGTTTAGTTCACCGCGAATCATTCCGCAAAACTTACCTAAAACCGGCATTGGCGCAAGGTTTAGTCGCCATGTTAATTCCCGAAAAGCCTAACAGCCCCAAACAAAAATACCGGAAGGTGTAAAGAGCAGAAACATAAGGTAGGGGCGAACCTACGTGTTCGCCCTTGGCAAACGCGCCACGATCATTAGGGCAGACACATAGGTTTGCCCCTACGTGGTCGCCCTTGGCAAACGCGCCACGATCATTAGGGCAGACACATAGGTCTGCCCCTACGTGGTCGCCCTTGGCAAACGCGCCACATTCATTAGGGCAGACACATAGGTCTGCCCCTACGGGTGGTGTGATATGAAAATGTAGGGGCGAACCTACGTGTTCGCCCTTGGTAAACGTGTCACATTCATTAGGGCAGACACATAGGTCTGCCCCTACGGGTTGATGTATGATGTATCCATTATAAAAATAATAATCATCTGTAAAATGACCTATAACCCAGATATTCATCATCGCCGTTCGATTCGTGTACCTGATTACGATTACAGCCAAGCAGGGTATTATTTCATAACGATTTGCGTACAAAATCGTGACTGTCTATTGGGAGAAATTAAGGACGGTTCGATGCAATTAAACGCAGCCGGACAGATGGTTTGCCAATGGTTTGATGAGTTAGAAAATAAATTTCCCCATCTGAAAAATAATGCCTTTGTGTGCATGCCTAATCATATTCACCTCGTGGTACAGATTTTATCTGAACCTAGACAAGGGCAGACACATAGGTCTACCCCTACGGGTGGTTCTGTGTCTATTCCGCAAGTAGTGCAATGGTTTAAAACCATGACAAGCAATGCCTACATCAAAGGGGTGAAAAATCATCATTGGCAACCTTTTTACGGCAAATTATGGCAACGCAATTATTGGGAACACATTGTGTGGGATGATAAAAATTTATTATTTATACGTGATTACATTATCAATAACCCCAAAACATGGGAAAATGACGTATTAAATCCAACACATCAATAATGGTTCAACCGATTTCTGTAGGGGCGAACCTACGTGTTCGCCCATGTTTGAATGAACCCTGATTATCGAATGTGCCACATTCATTAGGGCAGACACATAGGTCTGCCCCTACGGGTATGTCAATATTTCAATGTACCGTGATGATTATAGGATGATGGAAAATGTAGGGGCGAACCTACGTGTTCGCCCATGTTTGAATGAACCCTGATTATCGAATGTGCCACATTCATTAGGGCAGACACATAGGTCTGCCCCTACGGGTTTGCCAATATTTCAATGCGCCGTGATGATTATAGGATGATGGAAAATGTAGGGGCGAACCTGCGTGTTCGCCCATGTTTCAATGTACCGTAATGATTGAATGTGCCACGATCATTAGGGCAGACACATAGGTCTGCCCCTACGGGTTTGTCAATATTTCAATGTGCCGTGATGATTATAGGATGATGGAAAATGTAGGGGCGAACCTACGTGTTCGCCCTTGGTAAACGCGCCACGATCATTAGGGCAGACACATAGGTCTGCCCCTACAGGTGGTGTGATATAAAAATGTAGGGGCGAACCTACGTGTTCGCCCTTTCTAAATGATTGCCCATGTATCAATCAATACACCCCAAGATTTGAACGTGATAGAGAAGGAAACCCCATGTTCATCGAAGCCCGCCTCGAACAAGCCATTATTCAACTCCTCGGTGAGCAGGGTTATCCGCACCTACACGGCGAAAAACTACAACGCGATAAAAAAGACGTATTAATAAAAGACGATCTGCGCCAATTCCTACAAACCCAATATCACGATGCACAGATTACTGATTCCGAAATCGAAACCATTATTCGCCAATTAGAAAATTATTCCGCTGCGGATTTATATGAGAGCAATAAAGCGATTATGCGTTTGGTGTCGGATGGGTTTTTGTTTAAACGTGAAGACCCCAAGCACAAGGATTTATATATTCAATTGCTGGATTATCGCGAGTTAGAACCACAACGCGAGCCGCAAGCGGGTGAAGTGCCTTATTTGATTGCGGATGAAAAGCCGCGTTATTTAAAAACTAATAACCGTTTTAAATTGGTGAATCAGCTCGAAATTGAAGGGCAGTCAACTCGTATTCCTGATGCGATTTTATATATTAATGGCTTGCCCCTAGTACTCTTTGAGTTCAAAAGTGCGATTCGGGTAAATGCCACCTTACATGATGCGTATGTGCAATTGACCACCCGCTATCGGCGCGATATTCCCGAACTGCTCAAATACAATGCGCTGTGTATTATTAGCGATGGGGTGAATAGCAAAATGGGTTCAGCCTTTGCGCCTTATGAATACTTTTACGCATGGCGCAAAGTCACAGGCAATGAGTCGGTGGAAAAAGACGGGATTAACGCGCTTTACAGCTTGATTCAAGGTTTGTTTCATCCCAAGCGTTTATTGGACGTGTTACGTCACTTTATCTATTTCCCGAATAAGTCGCATCGTGAAGAAAAAGTGGTATGTCGTTATCCGCAGTACTACGCCGCCACTAAACTATTTGAAAATATTAAACAACATCGCAAACCACAAGGCGATGGCAAAGGCGGAACGTATTTTGGTGCGACGGGTTGCGGTAAGAGTTACACCATGTTGTTTCTCACGCGCCTGTTGATGAAAAGTGTGGAGTTTGCCAGCCCAACCATTATTTTGATTACCGACCGTGTGGATTTGGACGATCAATTATCCGTGCAGTTTGTCAAAGCCAAAGAGTACATCGGTGACGATAGTGTGGTGAGTGTGGAAAGTCGGACACAATTGCGCGAACTGCTCAAAGGTCGTACCAGTGGTGGCGTGTTTCTCACCACCATTCACAAGTTTACCGAAGACTTAGAGCTACTGACTGAGCGTAGCAATGTGATTTGTATTTCGGATGAAGCGCATCGCAGCCAGATTAATCTCGATCAAAAAATTAAAGTGACCGAAAAAGGTGTGCAACGTACTTATGGTTTTGCCAAATACCTGCATGATTCCTTGCCTAATGCCACCTTTGTAGGTTTTACCGGAACGCCGATTGATGCCACGCTGGATGTGTTTGGGCAAGTAGTGGATAGTTACACCATGAGCGAATCGGTACACGATGAAATTACCGTGCGCATTGTGTACGAGGGTCGTGCTGCAAAAGTATTGCTGGATAATCACAAACTCGAACAAATAGAGCAGTACTATCAACAATGTGCAGAGCAAGGCGCGAACGATTATCAGATTGAAGAAAGCAAAAAAGCTTCAGCCACTATGCACGCCATTTTAGGCGACCCCAAACGCTTACAAACCCTAGCCCAAGATTTTATTCAACACTACGAAAGTCGAGTGACAGAAGGCTCAACCCTAAAAGGCAAAGCCTTATTTGTATGCAGCAAACGCGAAATCGCATGGGATTTTTACCAGCGTTTAATTGCCTTACGTCCTGAATGGGCAGAAATACAACCCAACGAAAACGTAGGGGCAAACCTACGTGTTTGCCCTAATGACGGCGGCACGGTAATCAATTCACGGATTCAACCCAACGAAAACGTAGGGGCAAACCTACGTGTTTGCCCTAATGACGGCGGCACGACAAAAAGGGCGAACACGCAGGTTCGCCCCTACCAAGATATAAAACCCATTGAACGGGTAAAATTGGTCATGACACGCGGGAAAGATGATGAAAAAGCCCTCTATGATTTATTGGGTACGGATGAATACCGTAAAGGCTTAGCCGAGCAATTTAAGCAAGCCGAATCGAATTTTAAAATTGCCATTGTGGTGGATATGTGGCTAACGGGTTTTGATGTGCCGTTCTTAGATACGATTTATATCGACAAACCAATTCAACGTCACAATCTGATTCAAACCATCTCGCGCGTGAATCGTAAGTTTGAGGGCAAGGAAAAAGGTTTAGTGGTGGATTACATTGGGATTAAAAACCAAATGAATCTGGCACTACGCTTGTATTCCAAGAGCGAAGAAACCAACTTTGAGGAAGTGCAGCAATCTATTATTGTGGTGAAAGATCATCTCGATTTATTAGCCAAACTTTTCCACCACTTTAATAGTAGTGCTTACTTCAAAGGTACACCGTTAGAGCAATTGGCTTGCTTAAATCGGGCGGTGGAATATGTGCAAAGTAGTGAAAAATTTGAAACACGCTTAATGGCATTGGTGAAGCGTTTGAAAGCGGCTTATGATATTTGCGCAGGTACGGATGCTTTTACACCCATGCAACGTGACCAGATTCATTTTTACCTTGCGGTACGTTCCTTATTAGTGAAATTGACCAAAGGCAATGCACCCGACACCGCACAAATGAATGCCAAAGTGCGTGAACTAATCGAGCAAGCCTTAGATAGCGCAGGTGTGCAGGAAATTATTAAACTGGGCGAAGAAAATGCTGTCACGGTTGATATTTTCTCCGAGCCGTATCTTAATCAAATCAATGCGATTCCCTTGCCACATACTAAAATTAAACTACTCCAGCAATTACTGAACCGTGCCATCAGTGACTTTAAGAAAACCAATAAACTCAAAGGCATTGATTTCTCGGAGCGTTTGAAAAACTTGGTGGATAAGTACAATGAACGTGAAGAAGGCGTGGTTGATACTGAGCTACTACAACAGATGTTTGATGATTTGCTGGGGTTATTGGAAGCACTACAAGTCGAAAAAGCTTCTTTCGCAGATTTGGGTTTGGATTACCAAGAAAAAGCCTTCTACGATATTTTGCTGAGTTTAGCCGAGAAGTACAGTTTCACGTACCCTGAAGACAAGCTGTTAGCATTAGCGCAAGCAGTCAAGCAGGTGGTGGATGATAAAGCCAAGTATGTGGATTGGAGCGAACGCGACGATATTAAAGCCGAGCTTAAAGTCGAATTAGTGATGCTACTGTATAAACATGGCTATCCACCTGTAGATCGGAATGAGGTCTATAAAGAGATTTTCGAGCAGGCGGAGAATTTTAAGAAGTATCAGACCATCTAACTAAGGCTAACTTAAAACAGGCTACACCGAAACGATGTAGCCTGTTGGTTTAAACACGCTTATACGTAGGCAATCGAAATAATTTCGTATTCACGAATACCGCTAGGCGCTTGCACGACTGCAATATCGCCTTCTTCTTTACCGATCATGGCACGCGCTACTGGGGAAGAAACTGCAATACGGTTTTGTTTAATATCCGCCTCAATATCACCCACGATTTGATAGCTGATTTTTTCGCCGGATTCGACTTCTTCCAGTTCTACCGTTGCGCCAAATACCACCTTACCGGGGTTATTTTTGCCAACCGTTGCCACATCAATGATTTGTGCCAATGACAGAATGCTTTCCAACTCATTAATGCGACCTTCGCAGAAACTTTGTTGTTCACGCGCTGCGTGGTATTCCGCATTTTCTTTCAAATCACCGTGTTCACGCGCTTCCGCTATGGATTGAATAATACGTGGGCGCTCTTCGGTTTTTAAACGCTGTAACTCAGCCTTTAAACGCTCAGAACCTTGTAAGGTTACGGGGGGTCTTGTTGTCACGTCCTTGTCCTCTTAATGTGCTGGCTGCAAGCTAGCATGCAAATCTTGTAAGCAATAGACTTGTTCATCGTCGGTGTGAGCCATTGCCTGACATAAGGCACGTGCCCCCGCGATAGTCGTGGTGTACGTGATTTTATGCTGTAGGGCTTCGCGACGAATCTCGAACGAATCACGCGTGGATTGTTCGCCTTCGGTAGTGTTAACGATCAAGTCGATTTCCTCATTCTTGATACGATCTACAATATTCGGGCGACCTTCGCGCATTTTATTCACAATTTCACAGTCAATGCCTGCATTTTGCAGTTCACGCGCTGTCCCACGTGTGGCAACCAACTTGAAGCCTTGCTGACTTAACATTGAGCCCAGTTCAGATAAGTATTTGCGATCTGCTTCACGCACACTAATAAAGGCAACCCCCGAGGTTGGATAATTTTCACCCGCCGCCCGTTGCGATTTACCAAATGCTTCCGCAAAGGTTGCACCCACGCCCATCACTTCACCCGTGGATTTCATTTCCGGGCTTAAAATCGGGTCAACACCGGGAAATTTAATGAAGGGGAATACCGCTTCTTTCACCGCGTAATAATTCGGGATGATTTCATCTAAGGCATTTTGTGCCGTCAATTTTTGACCCGCCATACAACGCGCTGCGACTTTAGCCAAGGGGCGACCAATTGTTTTGGAAACAAACGGTACCGTCCGAGAAGCCCGTGGATTGACTTCTAACACATACACATCATTGCCTTTAATCGCAAACTGAGTATTCATCAAACCCACAACATTCAAGGCTTTTGCCATGCTAACGATTTGCGTGCGCAATTCGTCTTGAATTTCCGCAGATAAAGAATAAGGCGGTAATGAGCAAGCCGAGTCACCAGAGTGAATACCCGCTTGTTCAATATGCTGCATAATGCCGCCGATCAACACATTCTCGCCGTCGCAAATCGCATCTACATCCACTTCAATCGCATCATCTAAATAGCGATCTAATAACACGGGCGAATCATTCGAGACGGACACCGCCGTGTTCATATAACGGCGCAATTCGCTTTCGTGATAGACGATTTCCATCGCCCGCCCACCTAATACATAGGAAGGACGCACCACGAGGGGATAACCGATTTCATCCGCTAAACGTACCGCTTCTTCAATACTTTTCGCGGTGCGATTCGGCGGTTGTTTTAAGCCTAATTTATGAATCAACTGTTGGAAGCGTTCACGATCTTCCGCCAAGTCAATCGAATCCGGCGTTGTACCAATAATCGGCGCACCTAAGGCTTCTAATTCACGCGCTAATTTCAGCGGGGTTTGACCGCCGTATTGCACGATAACACCTAAGGGTTTTTCCAAATCTACAATTTCCATCACGTCTTCAAGCGTTAATGGCTCGAAGTATAAACGATCAGAGGTATCGTAGTCGGTGGAAACCGTTTCAGGGTTACAGTTCACCATAATGGTTTCGTAACCATCTTCACGCATGGCTAACGCTGCGTGTACACAGCAATAATCGAATTCAATACCTTGCCCGATACGATTAGGCCCGCCGCCTAATACCATAATTTTTTGTTTATCGGTGGGATTGGATTCGCATTCTTCCTCATAGGTGGAATACATATAGGCGGTATTGGTGGCAAATTCTGCCGCACACGTATCCACGCGCTTATACACGGGACGTACGCCTAAATTGCGACGCACCGCTCGTACACTGCGCTCGGTTTCGTGTAATAGTTTGGCTAAGCGACGATCCGAAAAGCCTTTACGTTTTAAAGCCCGCATTTCATCCGCATTAATAGTATGCAGTAAACGCTCTTTTAAACCGTTTTCCAATTGAATCAGTTCTTGAATTTGGATTAAGAACCAAGGATCAATACTGGTTAAACCAAACACGTCTTCAAGACTCATTCCTAAACGGAAAGCATCACCCACGTATAAAATACGTTCGGCACTGGCTTCAGTTAACTGACGACGCACAATGTCTTTGGCTTCTGGATCGTTCAGCTCAACGCGCTCATTTAAGCCATCAATACCTGTTTCCAAGCCACGGAGGGCTTTTTGGAAAGACTCTTGGAAAGTACGCCCAATCGCCATCACCTCACCCACCGATTTCATTTGCGTGGTTAAACGCGCATCGGCTTGTGGGAATTTTTCAAAGGTAAAGCGTGGAATCTTGGTTACTACGTAGTCAATGGACGGTTCAAATGAGGCAGGTGTCGCGCCCCCCGTAATATCATTACGCAGTTCATCTAAGGTATAACCTACCGCTAACTTAGCCGCCACTTTCGCAATCGGGAAGCCCGTTGCTTTAGAGGCTAATGCAGAAGAACGGGATACCCGTGGGTTCATTTCAATGACGATAATACGCCCATTGTCCGGATTTACCGAAAATTGTACATTTGAACCGCCGGTATCCACGCCGATTTTGCGTAAGACTGCAATCGAAGCATTACGCAGTAATTGGTATTCTTTATCGGTCAACGTTTGCGCAGGTGCAACTGTAATCGAGTCGCCGGTATGAATCCCCATTGGATCGAGGTTTTCAATCGAGCAGACAATAATACAGTTGTCATTGCGGTCGCGTACCACTTCCATTTCATACTCTTTCCAACCCAATAAGGATTCTTCGAGTAAGACTTCAGTCGTGGGTGACATATCCAAGCCACGCGCCACAATAGTTTCAAATTCTTGCTTATTGTAAGCAATGCCGCCGCCCGTGCCGCCCATTGTAAATGAAGGACGAATCACAATCGGAAAACCTAAACGTGTTTGAATTTCCCGCGCTTGTTCCATTGTGTGGGCAACATCAGAGCGAGCTGACTCTAAGCCAATGTCGTCCATCGCTTCGCGGAATTTTTGGCGATCTTCCGCCATTTCAATCGCGATTTCATTCGCGCCAATCATTTCCACGCCGAATTTGGCTAAGACACCGTTACGCGATAAATCTAAGGCGCAGTTCAGTGCCGTTTGCCCACCCATTGTTGGCAATAAAGCATCCGGACGTTCTTTTTCAATAATCTTAGCGACGGTTTCCCAACGAATCGGCTCAATATACACCGCATCCGCCATATTCGGGTCGGTCATAATGGTCGCGGGATTCGAGTTCACCAGAATGATGCGATACCCTTCTTCACGCAGAGCTTTACAAGCTTGCGCACCAGAATAGTCGAATTCGCAAGCCTGACCAATGATGATCGGTCCTGCACCAATAATCAGAATACTTTTAAGGTCTGTTCTTTTAGGCATGATCTACACACTCACCAATCAGTTTTTTGCAGCGCGCATTAAAGCAATAAAGCGGTCAAAAATCGGCGCGACATCATGCGGGCCGGGGCTTGCTTCCGGGTGACCTTGGAAACTTAAGGCGGGGCAATCCGTGCGCTCAATCCCTTGCAAGCTACCATCGAATAAAGAGCGATGGGTGGCGCGTAAAGTTGCGGGCAAGGTTGCTTCATCGACTGCAAAGCCGTGATTTTGGCTAGAAATCATCACATGCTTAGAGTTCAAATCCTGTACGGGATGGTTCGCACCATGATGACCGAATTTCATTTTTATAGTTTTAGCACCGCTAGCTAAACCTAATAATTGATGCCCTAAGCAAATCCCAAAGGTTGGAACTTTTTGCGCTAACACTTGTTGAATCGCATTAATCGCATAATCACAAGGTTCTGGATCGCCGGGGCCATTGGATAAGAATACGCCGTCTGGATTCATCGCTAACACCTCGGAGGCGGGTGTTTGCGCCGGAACAACCGTTACCCGGCAACCACGATCCACTAACATGCGTAAAATATTGGTTTTAATCCCGTAATCATACGCCACCACATTGAACTCTGCTTGTTCGGCAGTCGAAGGACGTGGTTGATGGGGGTTTAATTGCCAGCTACCGTCTGTCCATACATAAGATTTATCAATGGTGACTTCTTTAGCTAAGTCCATCCCCTTTAAACCGGGGAACGATAAAGCGGCATCTAAAGCTTTGGCTTGGTCTAAATTTTCGCCTGCGACAATACAACCGCGTTGTGCGCCTTTTTCACGCAAAATACGGGTTAAACGCCGAGTGTCGATGTCCGCAATCGCAACTACCTTATTACGGGCTAAATAATCAGGTAAGGATTCTTCACCGCGCCAACTGCTGTATAACGCAGGTACATCCCGCACAATTAAACCCGCCGCGTAGACTTGTCGTGCTTCCGTATCTTCAGCATTGACGCCGACATTGCCGATATGTGGATAAGTAAGGGTAACAATTTGGCGTGCATAAGACGGGTCAGTTAAAATTTCCTGATACCCAGTAATCGCTGTATTGAATACCACTTCGCCGATAGTTTGGCCATCGCAGCCAATGGACCGCCCGTGGAAGACACTCCCATCTTCCAGCACCAACAGTGCTTGCTTGCTCAAAAGAACCTCCGAAGTCTACATACGAAACGGGATGAGGCATAGCTCATCCCGTATAATATTGATAGCAGCGCATTTTACCCGCTGTCTTTCAGGGTGTCTATGTAAGACTTCATTGCAATGCAACATAAGCAGCATAAATTCCCTGTATTAAGACTGAACGATTAAAAGCATATAGAGTTTGTTATGCTATGTTAGTGCAATTTCAAGTATTTGACCAAATAATAGGCATAATTCAATGAAAAATACTGTCATCGGTATATTAGGCTCGCGCTTAGATCACCAAGGCTTAGGCAATCGACGTTGGACGCGTTGGCGTCCCAGTATGGGGATACTCATGCACCCTAACCTACCGATTGACGAGTTTGTGCTAATTTACCATGAAAGCGAACAGGAATTAGCAAATTTAACCTTAAAAGATATGCGTTCGCTGTGTCCCGAGGCCAATGTACACGGCTATATGGTCAATTACGAAAATCCTTGGGATTTTGAAGCCGTTTATAGCCAGCTTTATGGTTTTGCCTGCCAATACCCATTTGACCCCGAGCAAACTAACTATTATGTGCATATCACCACGGGCACACACGTTGCACAAATTTGTTTATTTTTGCTAACCGAAGCCAATTATATTCCGGGCAAACTGTTGCAAACGTCACCCGCTAAAGAAGGCGTGGCGGGTACATACCACATTATCGACTTAGATTTATCCCGTTATGACCAAATCGCGTCCCGTTTTGAACGCGAAGCCTTGGAAGGTGTGGCTTATTTAAAAAATGGGATAGCCACCCGGAATAAAGCCTTCAATATTCTGATTGAACAGTTGGAACAGGTGTCAATTCGTTCGGCCGCGCCAATTTTGTTAACCGGCCCTACGGGCGCGGGTAAATCACAATTAGCCAAACGTATTTACGCCTTAAAAAAACAACGCGGGCAAGTCAGCGGGCGTTTAGTCGAAGTCAACTGTGCGACCTTACGCGGCGACAATGCCATGTCCGCCTTATTTGGGCATATTAAAGGCGCATTCACGGGCGCATTAAACCCACGGACTGGCTTATTACGCGAAGCCGACAAAGGTTTATTGTTCCTTGATGAAATTGGCGAACTGGGCTTAGACGAACAAGCCATGTTATTGCGGGCGATTGAAGACAAAGTATTTACGCCCTTCGGTAGCGATAAAGAAGTCAGTAGTGATTTCCAATTAATTGCGGGTACAAATCGCGATTTATTCGAGCAAGTTCGCGCAGGCAAATTCCGCGAAGATTTATTGGCACGTATTAATTTATGGACGTATGAACTGCCTAGCCTCAAACAACGCATTGAAGACTTAGACCCCAATATCGAATACGAATTGCAACAATTTACTTGCAAAGTGGGGCATAAAGTCAGTTTTAATAAAGCCGCAAAAGCTCGCTATATTAGTTTTGCCCATTCGCCCGATGCTACATGGCGCGCCAATTTCCGCGACCTCAATTCCAGTATTACCCGTATGGCGACCCTTGCCAACGGTGGGCGCATTACGGAAGAATTAGTGGAGATCGAAATCCAACGCTTGCGTTATGACTGGGGCAGTTTCTATAGCAATGCTCAGCAACACGATGCCGAGCGCTTATTACGTTCGCATATTGATGCCGAGGTCTTAGCTACGATTGATCAATTTGATCGTGTGCAATTGGCAGAAGTCATCCGTGTGTGTAAAACCTGTAAAAGCTTAGCTGATGCGGGGCGCACCTTGTTCAATATCAGCCGCACTCAACGCGTCAGCCAAAATGACTCACATCGGTTGCGCGTATATTTACAAAAGTACGGCTTAAGCTTTAACGACCTTAACCCCTAAGCCTATTCACAATACGCGTCTGCCAGTACATCTCGAAACTGTTGCAGACGCGGGTTATAATGCAACACGCGATAACATTTTGGCATACCGCCAAACCCCACACTGCTTAAAATGACCAGCTCATTCACGCCGTCATGATTGCTATCTTGTAAGCGGAAAAAGTCGGCGTAATGTTCCTGATACAACCGCAAATCAATACCCATCACAGCCTGTGGCGCAGCATCATTCACTTCTGCCATAACCACGTCCTTATCCAAATATAAGACGGCTTGGATTAAGGGTTGCTGGCTTAAAGTAATAGGCAAACTTCTGGTATTGGGCACATCAGCGGCTTGGCTACTGACAAACACGAGGCTAGCTAATACCAAACTAATAAAAACATAAATTTTCAGCATAGTTTACCAACTGTTAACATAGTTCTTTTCGCCAATTATTTCAGGGGCACATTTATTTATGAGTCATCTTACCAAAGCCTTACGTTCATCCTGCGTAAGCCTTCCCTTGTTAATTACACTCTTAAGCAGTTTAGTCTTAATTTCTTGCGGTGGCGGAGGTGGTGGTAGTTCGGGAGGCGGTGGTAATACTGATACGTCCTTAACAGGCTCATTCTACTTTGTGCAGAATAATAGCAATCTGGCAATTGCGAATGTGCCCTATACCTTAAGCAGAGCGGCTAATAACACCAGCAGCACGCCCTTAACAGGCAAAACCGCAAATAATGGTAGCTTTAGTTATGAAGCAGGCGATACGGTTGTCTTTAATCTAGCAGGCACGCCGCTCCCTAGTATGACGGCCAGTAGCGCAGTGACTAGTGCGAATATTGCTACAGCATTGTGTAGTACAGCGGCAGATAGCAGTGCTTGCCAATATTTGGTTAATCAGAACCTAACGGTTGCGTTACTCAGTTTAGATAGCGACCAAAACGCTGCAAATGGCATTCAAGTCCGCAGTGATATTAACAATCTAAATTTAAACTTTAATAGTTCGATTGACCAATTTGCGGCTAGTCTTGCCAGTCAATTAAGCCCTTATGGCGTTAGCGTAGCGGCGACGTTTAAGCCTTCTTTAGGCATGAATACTGAAGCGGCGCAAGCCGAGCGAGATGATGTGATTCAAAGCATTCCGTTTGTGGATATTTTCCGCATCGCCCGCCCCTTTAAAGAACTCTCCGCTTGTGCAAGCTATGATGCGCACGGCTGGCCAACTTCTGCCCCGTCCAGCAACTGTACCATTCGGACAGTATTTTTAAAAGATTACAGCAGTAATCAACTGCCAGAAGGCCAATACACGGTTATCTATGAAGGCAGCGGTATATTAACCTACGGTAACTACGCCAGCCTTGTGTCACGCTCACCCGGCTTGGATATTATTAATCTTTCGTTTGCCCAAACCGACCCCAATAGAAGACGTTTCGATTTAAATATTACGGCGAATGACGTTAATAACCCGATTAAAAATATTCGGATTGTCATGCCCGGCGGTATTTGCACCGGCAATCCGTTTGTCCGTGTCAATAATGCGAATGAATGCGCGGCTGATAAACCGTTTATTAGCTTTGCCGATACCTTGCGCAATGATCGGAATGCGATTGTGTTTAACCCCGATTATTTAAATTTTATGAAAGATTTTCGAGTTATTCGCATGATGAATTTGCAGGAAGCTAGCCCCAGCGCGAATAAAGTCAAAACGGCTTGTGCGAATGCCGATAGCAATCTGTATAACCAATGCTTTTTACAAGATTTCAATTGGAATCAACGCGCTAAAATGGATGATGCGGTATGGGGCGCGTCTGCCAATATTGGGATTTTACAACGCTATGGGCGGGGTGTGCCGTTGGAAGTTTTAGTAGAATTGGCGAATCAACTCAATGCTCATCCTTGGTTTAATATTCTACATAATGCAACCGATGATTATGTCAGCCAATTTGCCAGCTATGTGCGCGATCACTTAAAACCCAATCTAAAAGCGCATATTGAATACAGCAATGAAACATGGAACGAAATCTTTTGGGGTGCGTTATACGTGCGGGAAAAAGGCAAAGGGCTATTTAATCCGACGACCATTAACCCTTATTGGGACGGTGCGTATTATTATGCAAAACGCTCGACTGAAATCTTTAAAATCTTTGAAGATAGCTTTGCTGGCACGAATCGTTTAGTGCGTTTATTGGCAACTAAACAAAATGCACCTGAATTAACGCAAAATATGCTGAATTATAATAATACCAAAAACTCGGTCGATGCGATTGCCACGGGCGGCTATTTCTATGGCTGTTGGAGCCGTAGCACCTCAAGCTTATGCCAAAACGCAACCAACGTGCCTAAAGTGATTAATGAAGCCACTTCCGTCGATGACTTGTTCAGCATTATGGACAATGCCAATGATCCTTATGGTATGGCTTCTTTAATGACCCAGTTTAAAAATCAAAAAACGGTGGCGGATCGCTTTGCAAAAGCCTTATATGTGTACGAAGGCGGCCAACACTTAGTAATTGATTGGAATGATGCAAGCTTGGATAGCACGCGTAAAAATAATTTGTTGGATTTAATTCGGGCGGCGAATAAAGACCCGCGCATGGGCGAACGCTATACCACGCTATTAAACGGTTGGAAAGCGGCAGGCGGTCAACAATTTATGCTGTATACCCAACCGCAGTCCTATCATCCGTTTGGCACATTCGGGATTAAACAAGCCTTGAAAGAACCCCGTAGCAGCGCGCCTAAATATGACGCGGCTATGAAATTCCAAGAAACGCAAGGCAACTGTTGGTGGAGTAATTGCACTAACTAATTGTGCCTTTGCTTAATCAGCAAACATAAAAAAAGCCTGTACAAGTACAGGCTTTTTTAAATCTTAGTGTTAGCTCTTTAAAGCTAATGGTCGGGACGATAACAACAGCAAAGCACCTGTAAACCTATAATTATATTGATAACTACAAAATGGCATCCCTAATATACAAACAATTATACAAACATTTGCGCCCAAACCCTCCCTATTCTTCCTTGCTACCGTGCCAACCTTTAAGCCTATGGGCTTAGCAGGAAAGGTGAGCTTTTAGACTGTACCTATTACCCTCTGCAAAGCTAAAACTAAAATCTAAAAAAATTACTACATTTTCTTCAAACTAACTTTTTACTATTTAAATATATGATTTATATGTATAAATTATGTAGTAACTTTTTACTACATTTTTACTACATTTACTACACTTTAAAATCAATAACTTAGGTTATATTCTCCAGTACCAACCATTATTTAACCCAAAACTGCTTAACTTCTAGGCACAAAAAAACCGGAACAGCGTCCGGTTTAAAAGTACTCACCTATCACAATCCTACGCCAACCTTTAAGCCTATGGGCTTAGCAGGAAAGGTGAGCTTTTAGACTGTACCTATTACCCTCTGCAAAGCTAAAACTAAAATCTAAAAAAATTACTACATTTTCTTCAAACTAACTTTTTACTATTTAAATATATGATTTATATGTATAAATTATGTAGTAACTTTTTACTACATTTTTACTACATTTACTACACTTTAAAATCAATAACTTAGGTTATATTCTCCAGTACCAACCATTATTTAACCCAAAACTGCTTAACTTCTAGGCACAAAAAAACCGGAACAGCGTCCGGTTTAAAAGTACTCACCTATCCTGCTAAGCCCATTTAACTAATCAAGTATAAGTTTCTGGTAACTTGCCCTACTGGGTCATAGGTTTCACGTTCAGCTACAACCTGCTTATCAATAAGACGGTCAATGGTTTTACGAATTGCACCGTATGGGTCTTGGCTTTCTTTAAAGGGTTTTACCCTGAACTTAGCTTGTTGCACTTGTCGGCTGGTTGCGCCTTTGTACTTGCCTAAATAGGAAATAATGGCGTTTTCTTCTGCATCAAAACCAACTAAACCCGTTTTAAATAGTAGGCTTAAGGCGTGCTCCAACATATCGCGCATGATACCTATAGCGGATTCAATATAGTGGCTAGGTAGTTTTTGGTTTGATTTGCCGTCGATAATGGCTAATAAGGTGGCTATTTTCATAATGTGCATATCGACCTTAGACGCAATGCCGCGCATAGTAGCGGTGCTATATTTGCCGCCGTCGGCTAGGTGCGGCTCAATTTCATTCCTAAAGGTGTGTATTTTGACCCAATCGGCTTTATCAATATGGAACTGTGGCAATTCCATAAACTCCGTGGGCATGGTTAACGCCTTGTGTGTGAGTTCGCCTAGGATGCGATTAAAGACGTTTTGGCTGTATTCTTGTGGGTAGTAGTGGTTTAAATGGTCGCGTGTGCCTAATTGGGTCGGCTCAACAATCATTAAAAAGCGTTCCGCCATGCCGCTACCTTCGGATTTACTCAGGATGGTTTCAATGGCTGCATCCTGTGCAAAGCACGTCACTGCGCCTACCACGTCACCAATATAGCCACTACGACTAGATCGGGAACTGGCGTGGTATTCCCCGTTAAATCCCTTTAGGGCTAAGTCGTTGTTGTTTTTGCGGTCGGCACTGCCATAACTTGCGCCCATCATGGTATTAATCACGCCTTGTTCTGCGGACGCTAAGGCAAAAAACCCGCCTGTTTTTTTCAACATAGGCTCTAGCCCTTCCATCGTCGAATCTGACAGAAAAATCATAAGCGGCGGTTCTTCATCCAAGGTTTGCCCGGCTTGCTCTGCGGCTTCTTCGCGTTGCTTGTATTGTTTGTAGGCTTCGCGCTGTGCTTTGAAAATGGCATGTTGGAAATTCTTAAGTAGCCGTGACTTGCCCGAACCGGGTGCGCTACCCGCTGCCACATACTCGCCTAAGGGTAAGGCTTCGCCGTTGGGGTATTGCACGCTATAAACCCTTGCCGCGACTGATGAAACCACGCCCAACGCGATTAATAGGCTAGTGCTAGGGTGAATAGCGCACATCTTAGCCACATCGTCCACGTAGGTTTTAAAATGCCCATCCGGTACATGTTTTAATAAATCCAGTGAACTAGGTTTTTGTAAAGGTTGCGGTTGTTGCGCTTTGGCTTTGGCTTCTTTTTCCGCTTGAACTTGCTTACGCTTTTCGTCTAATGAAATAAATTTGTTATCTTTGTTGTCCATGACTAAACCTCCTGTTTAATTAAGTGCTGTGGGTACGGTTGCGTAAATGTCTAAAATGGCGTTGTTTAACGCCTCAGCCGCGTTTAATTCGTCGGGTGAAAAAGGTAATAAGCAATCCTGACTAATGCCCTGTATTACTTTTTGCTGGTGTCGCTGATGTCGGACAACATCCTCTAAGCGTGCCATCGTATTTAGTAAGTTTTGATATAACCGCTCGCGTTCTTCTTTGGCTTGCACCAAAGCCGCCCGTTTTTCCATTTCATGCGCGGCTTGCTGCTGGATTTGTTCGCGGGTTTGAGAGTCCAGTTGACTTAGCCCTAATACATCGGCAACAGCTTGTAATTGCGCTTTACCTGTCCAGCCAAAAACATGCCCCAATAGGTTGAACCCGTCGCCTTGTTGTAATTCACCTTGCCCACTGCAAAACCATTTCCCGGTTTCGGCATAGTTGCGATCAACTCTAAAGCGGTCTTTACCACCACAGCCGGGACAAGCTGTATGTTTCATGTGCGACGTGCTAGGTAGATTAACGCCTAATGCGCGGTGAATCCGTTCCCATTGCCCTTGTGCTGCAATCCTTACCTCTGCAAAGCCTAATTGTGTTTTTGCGCTGATTGGTTTATCTTGTGCGCGTTTAATTAAGTTCTGTTTTGTTGCCCTTCCGTTATTTGCGGTAACGTGGGGCATTTCTCTTGAATACGTATTCATTTATTCCCCCTCCTTTGATTGCATCCATCCATCAATAACACTTTCTAACCACCTAGACGAACGATTACCGAACCTCCTAGGCGCAGGAAAACCGCCTTGTTTGATTAAACGGTATACCGTGCTCTTGCTTAGCCCTGTTTTGCTGCAAACCTCACCACGGGTTAACGCTCTATCCGTTAACACGGGCTGATTCTTGGGTAACACGGTTCTAAAGTGACTGTAATCATATTGCTTCAAGTTCATGTTCTATTCCTTGCAATGGGCAAGGCGTAAGCCTCACCCAATGGCTAATTTATTGGGGTTTACGCTTACGGTTTTTGAGATATTGCACGCGGTTAGGGTCGTGGGCATTGTGCCAAGTGTCGCGGCAGGTAGACTTACAAAAGGTATGTTGCTTATTCACCTTTTTAAATTCAGTGCTGCACTGTGGACAGCCCACTATTGACCCCGCTTTAGCATTCAGCGCGTGCATGTACGCATCATGTGCATGTAATGGCTCACTTACATGGGCATGTTCTTTTACATGGGCATGTATATTTACATGCGCATGTTTATTTACATGCGCATGTATAGGTTCAAGCGTGCTTACATGCATGTACTTAGCGCGGTTGATTGCAGCGCTGCTAGGGGCAGGATTGCTAGGACTAAAACCAAAGGGTTTACGGGGTTCTGGTTCGACTTCGCTGGCTTGCGGTTGTGGCATAGCGTCCGGTTCGCCTAGTTTCGATTCGTCAATCGTTACATGACGTTGGTCGTGTTCGCCGTAATGTTTGGTTTTCCAAGCGGCATAACGCGACCACAGAAACAGCTTACCGAGCACAAACACGGCAAAGATTGAAAGCATGGCTTTAAAAGCAATCTGTTCTACGGTTGTATCAGTATCGAACATGCTGTTATAGGCTTTGGTGATTCCCTCCCATACTGCCAACATACCCGACGCTTCGGCATTAAATTCAACAGATTTAGCGGGAGTAGACGCGCTTAGGCTTTTAATAGTTGCCTCATACGGTGCGCCACATTCTGCACGCGCTGCCGCGTCCTTTTGCTTGCGTGGGTAGCGTGCTTGACAGCTTTTTAAGCCCTTAGCGGCATCGCTTAGCGCCTGTGCGTTGGCGGTGGCGTTAGCCGTGCCAGCACTTGACGCTTTTGCGGTTTCGGTCATTTGCATGATGCCGCGCTGTAATTCGGTTGCGCCTAGAAATATTTCCACACTGGCGCACGCGGCGATTAATACCGCTGCAAAGCCCACCGCTAAGCCGTTGCCTCTAGTGTTGAGCGTTGCCGCTGCGACAATAGACACGCTTTCCAGTGTAATAAAGATACCGATAGCCCGATATAAGCCGCTATCGCTGTGCATCATGGCGTTATAAGCAGAGACGGACATCCAGCCGCCCACAATGGTAGCAATCACAGCCGCCCAAAATACCGCCGGATAATCGGCAATGCGCTTACGGGTAGTCATGCTCTACCCCCTTTGCGTTTTGCGCGTGCCTTGCTGATTGCCCAAACAACCGCCGCGCCCATGATGATTACGACGGGGTCAATGCTGCCCACGTTGGGTATATTCAAGCTGGTTTGAGGTAGGTTTACGCTAAGCTGTTGGGCAGTTATGGCAGGTGTAAGCAACCCGGCTAAATAGCTAAAGATTACGATTGCAAGGGGTTTCATGCTTGCACCCCCTGCTTTAGCGTCTCAAGATCGTTACAGACATCAAGCAATAAACGATCAACGACCCTTGCAGCGTTTGAAAAATCAGCACCTGACGGGCAATCCAGACAATTAGCTCCGCCAGCATATTCTTGTCCAATTGCTGCCCAGCCCATTAAGCAGACAATACTACCCGCCTCTAAAACCTTATTTATTACGTCGCTGTGTGTCGGTGTTTTGGTGGTATTCATACGTCACCCCCTTTCACTAAACCTGCTTGTGTGGCGTAGAGTCTGACGGTTTCGCGGTGTATGCCTAATAGCCGTGCGCTTTCTGAAAAGCTGCCTTTAGCTTCAACTAAAAATAGGGGCAATATTTCCGCGTGGAATGCGTTTAGAAGGGTGTGGTAGGCGTTGCCTCTGCCAATAGTTTGGCGTGCGGTTTTTGCCGCATGGAGCGCGTCTAGGACAACGCGGGGCGCAACTAGCCCGGTAGCTGTGCTATGAATCATTAGCGTGTTCTCTTTTGTTTGTTTCAAGTGTGGGCAGTTAGACTGCCGAGAGCCTTGAAGCGTCCAAAAGGAAACGCTGTAAGTATTCCCGCCGTGCGGTGTCCTATTCCTTACTACTCTCGGCATAAGATTATAGCCGCCGGGAGTTTTCGCAGGCATAAAAAAACCGCTCAAGGGTGGCGGTTTGGTATTTACTTTGCCGCCTTCTGTTTGCTTCAAGTTGTATCGAGATTCACCCGGTACGTCTGCAAGCTTAGTGCCTGACGGTTTCAGCGTCAAGCGGTTGCTGTCGGTTTTTTCGTGTTGCTTATATATGGTTAAGTGAATATAATTGATTTTAGACAACATAACTTAATTCTATTGGTTATTTGTTTATAACTAGCACCCCAATAATGCAAAAGCCGCGCCCCAAACGCGGTTTTTTTGCGTTAGGCACTCACGGTATTTGCTTTCACAAACGCATCTAAATCAGCCTTTGAAAACCGATAACCATAACGCTTGTGCTCACCTTTCATGGGCAAGACCAGCCGTTCAATAGGTAATGCCTTCATGGTGTCGGGCGATAAATTCAGGTAACGCGCCGCCGCTGCTAAGCTCATATTTTTAATGGAATAATCTTTATTCATGGGTTTCACCGATTCGCTGTTCTAAACGTTGTTGGATTTTGGCTAATTGCTTTAAAGGACGTAGGGCGTAAGCCTCTTGACAATGAATAAGCGCTTGATGCGGGTCGCTTTCCTGTAAAACTAGCGTAAGCGCCTTATGCAGCTTGTGGCTAATCGCGTCGGTCATATCATGCAAGCGGGTTATTTCATACAAATGCACCAAATAGCCGCGCATATCGGTTGGGTTTGGGTGTTTTAACGCAACATCTGCCACGCTTTCGGCTAAGGTTTCTGCCAAATTACGTTTAAAGCCTCTTAAGCCGGGCGTATAGCGTAAGCGCCCACGCTCATAAAAAGACTTCAACGCATGTTCAGCAATCAATAAGCTCTTGCTGTATTCACCGCAATCCATGCACCACACCGCAACATAATTCATAATAGAATCATGCTGATATATATTTCTGCTGACCACGGCTGAACAATAACCCCAGTAGTAAGGCAGAATTTCACGTTTATATTCATTCGCTTGTGCACGGCTACGAATCCCATTAAGCCGCCGTATATCATTTTCTAAGCGGACTTTGATTAAGCGCTGTAACCCGTCCAAGCTACTATGCAAGGCGGATTGCATTGGTGCAGGCACAGCGCTAGGCTGCACCTTTGCCACTGGCACACGTTCACTATAAAGAGTGGGGTACACTGCCATAATCACGCTACACCCATTCACCGCTTGCACTTTTCAGCTTAATAGCTGTAGAGCGTACCCCGGCAAATTTGCCGTAATCTTCTACGACGTAAGCATCATTAGAACTAAAGTATTCTTCAACACGATCACGCTTAGGATTATCAATAATCGCCCGACGCATTCCGCCCGACTGATAATAAATTGATAAGTTATCGAAGCTGGTTACAACCAAACCGCGCGGCGGCACGAATGGCACTAAGACAGGACGTAAGCCGCCTATTAATTGATTGGCGTATAACAGGTTTAGCGCGTTTAATTCCGTGGCTGCGTTATTGGCTGCACTGTACAGACTCAGCCCGTGTTTAACCCACAGTTCACGCCCCAAGATCACTATTAAATCTTGAGCACCTACATTCCACGGGTCTAACAAACTGCCCATACACTCAAACACAAGGCTATCAAGATTGGGGTACTGTCCACCTTCACCTACGGTTATATCTTCGCCGTCTGACTGACCATCGGACTGATAACCCATTAAGGCAGTCGGCTTATTTAAGCGCACTTTCTCCAGCCAGCCGACGTTAACATCTTGCAATAAGGGATACGTGGCGCGGTTGGTTTTTCGAGCGGCATTTTCACCATTCCACCCAATCATTATTCTATCTAGCGCTATCCGGTGCATAACCGCCTTCCGCATTCTTGCTTGAAAGTCTGGTGAAGCGGCTAATGCGTCTACCGTGGTATAACGTGTTGTTGTGTCAAAATTGGTTTGCTGACAGACGTATAAATCAGGTTCACCCGGTTCTAATTCTTGCGGCTCACGTTCTTCGCTTTTGGTATCGGTACGACTGGCAATAGGCGAACCCACACCAAGCCCTAACTTTTCGCCACTGCCTTCTGTTACAGGTTCAATATTAATCAGCTTTAGAAAATCTGATGATTCAGAAAGCTGGTCACGAATAACACGCTCTACACCCGGTGCAACCGAAAACTTTTGAGAAACATCACGCACCCCATTAGCACGCCCGATTGCATCCAAAAACGCATTAAACTTTAAGCGGGTTTCAGTTTTCATTTACCACCCCACCCATGCAGAATCTTCACTCACGCTGCCCTGTTCCTTACGGGGTGGCGTGGTGTCTTGTGACATATATTCATCAAACGCTTTAAATTGCTTTTTTAACTCCGCAACCGTTTGAACCAAGTTATTAAATTGTTCAATAGGAATTGCTTTAGGCGTTGACATGCCGTTAAGTTGCGCATTGCCTTCAACATCATTTTGATTGAAACAAGCACCTAATTCACACGGGTATAAACTACTAAATAGATTCTGCGGACGTTTGCCTAAGCTAAATTGCATAACTTCCGTGCCGATTGAAGCTGGACTGTCGGTAACGCCTACCCCTAATAAATAAGCAGATTGCACCGCATCCATGAACGGCATTAGCTCAACGCTTAAATGAACCTTTTGCCCATTGCGTACCATATTAATTAAATCAACACTGGGTACTAATATGACATATAGCGCTAGTTTCCCCGCCAAGACACCTGCTTTAATAGGCTCAGCTTTAACCGCATCCACATAGCCCAAACTTTTAAACATGCTATCGGGTAATAAGCCGCGCATATGTTCAAGCCAAATTTCAGCCCGGTATACAGACGGGTCATAACTGTCTGCCATCTCTTGAATCTGTACCGCGCTAATTTCCCGCCCATCGACCGTTTTACCTTCAACGCACGCTCTAAGCCATTCTGTTTTAAACATGCTGTAAACCTTTTATTTCAATAAATTAAGGTTTCCATTGTTTATCTATTAAGAATTGCTTTACAGCGATAACTATCCAGCCGTGGGCGTGGCTGGATAACTAGATGAACTTGCTACCGTAGACCTTACCTACCATGAAGCCCGTTTTGTGCGCTTTCACACCCGCTTACGCTAAAAATAATAGGCTTAAAATTACGAGCTTAATTTTTACGAGCAACACGACGCTAAACCGCGTTTTAATTGGCTTTTGGCAAGGCTTAGCAGAGGATAAATAAGAAAAAACGCTTAAAAAATTGTGGTACTTTTTACGAGAGTTATCCACAACATACTATTTTTATGATTCATTAGTCATTAAGCTAAAAATTAGCGACCTTCTACAATGCGATTTAAGGCATTATTTCAACCTAAGCTTAGTCTTACCTTACCCGTGTTAAAATAACGCCTTAAAACCAATTATAATAATCGTTATAATTCAATAACTTATAAGAATTAGGCAGGTTTAGCATTCGCCTTTAATCGTTCGTTAATGGTATCGGTTGCCCGTTGCTTTTCGTAAGCATTGATACCATCGCCGGAATCCTCACCATTCAAGTGATAACGTGAGCCACCAACCGTTAACGCTTGTAAGTATCGTCCGTGGTTAGTGTGTTTCTGTAGCAAGCGTTGCACATTACGTTTACTTGCACCGGGAAAATGTTCAGCCGTGAAAAGCTGGTGCAACTCGCGTTCTACCCCAATAGCTAACGGCTGATAGTTCAACCAGACGGGGTAAGCGTTTAGCCTATCGTTTAACTCCTTCACCTTATCATCCGACGGTTTATAGGCTTTCTTTTTCGGACGCGGCTTAGGCTTTGGTTTAGGGCGTGGTTTACTGTGATTCTTAGGCTTAGCAGGGTAAGGATTCGCTTCACGCTTAATAACCACCTTCTTTCCCTTACGCTGCACGGTGGTTGCTTGGTTATTGGTTGGCGTAGGCGTAGGTGTAGTGGTCGCAGGCTTACGATTTAGGGTTAAGGTCTTCTTAGGCGGTGTCTTGTCGTTCATGGGCTTACCACTTTATTTAGAAAATAGTTCTGTTTGATTCGCTTTAATCTTCGCCTCTGGTGGCAATAACTTATAAGCCTCTCGAATTAAGCGCTTAACCGTATCGTTTAAGGTCGCGGGTTTATCCTTCCCGTACCACGCTCTTAGGGCTTCAAGCTTTGCATTATCGTCAGTTTCCAGCAATACAGCGGACAAATCGCGCAAGCGTGCGCGTCTTGCCTTAGCGGTCTCACTTCTTAAGCGTTTGCTGTGTTCAGTCATAGCATTAGGCATCGGTCAAACTCCTTTATTATGCCCGACTATAATACGATATAGTCGACTATAATAATATAAACTTAGCTAACCTGAGTTCGATGTAAGCAAGTAGCAGCCTTTTGTGGAATACTTCATGGGATAACCACATCCTAAAATTACCCACGCAAGGCTGCTACCCTGATGTTAACACGACTGTTCTGCGAGATAGATGATTTTTGCCAAGGCTTTTTACCGCATTGGAAAGCGAGTGTATTAGAACCCCCGACCACCCGCCCAAAGCGGAATCGTCCGTGTGGTTTAAGTCTGAGTGAAGTGATGACGATTTGGGTACATTACCATCAATCAGGCTATCACACCTTCAAGTGGTATTACCTCAAACATGTTCAAGTCTATTTGAAGTCGGCTTTTCCTCAGTTGCCCAGTTATCAACGGTTTATTGAGCGCGTTCCCGATGTATTAGTGCCGCTGACGCGGTTCATGCAATCCCGCTGTGAAGCCAGTCGCGGAATTGCCTTCATTGACTCCACCCCCTTACGCGTCTGTGACAATATTCGGATTCCCCGTCATAAGACCTTTGCCAATACCGCAGGACGAGGGAAGTCATCCACCGGCTGGTTCTATGGCTTCAAGCTGCATCTCGTGGTGAATGATCAAGGTGGTATCGTGTCCTTTGCCTTAAGTGCGGGTAATGTCGATGATCGCCAACCCGTTCCCACCCTGATGAAATCCGTGGTTGGCAAAGTCTTTGGGGATGCAGGCTATCTCTCTCAGGCATTGGCTCAACAACTCGCTCAGCAAGGCATTGAATGGATTACCTCGTTACGGAAAAATATGAAACAGGTCGTGCGTTCTACTTTCGATCAATTGCTCTTGCGTAAGCGTTTTATCATCGAAACCATTAACGATCAGTTGAAAAATCAATCGCAAATTGAGCATTCTCGCCATCGTTCACTGCCTCATTATGTCGCTCATGTCATCGCCGGGCTTATTGCGTATTCCTATCAAGCGAAGAAACCCTCATTGAACTTAAATATCAATGCGTTAGCCATACTCTAATGCTATGCCTTACGTCGAACTCAGGTTAGCTAAGTACGTATGCCCTACAGATTAGGTTTAATATGGGTTTCAAAGAAAGTTTTACACTTGCGTGGGGTACGTTTTGACACTAAAACACCTGCCAATATTTTATTAAACAGCGTCCGTTCAATCGTGCCTCTAGGAATCAATACGCCTTGATTCACACCATTACTAAGGCTAATGGCTGGCTCAATACGGGCTTTACTGTAATCAATAAAACTCGGTTTTTTTATAAATTCATGTTCAGTTTCATTTGCATCAATAATACACGCAGGGTCATGGTAATGACCCTGTTTGATACTGGATAAGCTAACCAGCAATATTAACTTTTCATCAGTTATGGGGTTATTCAACAAGATAAATAAATGTTTACGGTCGGGGTCTGATTCTGTACCAGAGGGAATTAATAACGTAGCTCTTTCAACAGGGAAAAATAGATTCATAGGCTAGAAAATAACCGTGCCGCTTGTTTATTCGCTAAGATATTATCTTGCAGTTCTTTAGCAATGGTTTGATCTTTACCCAATGCAATAAAAACATCTTTATATTCAATTGGATAAGATGAACCGTTAGGGTCTTTCCACTCAGAACAATAGGTATGGGTATAATTCCTAACTTGCCACTTAGTCATGTGTCCAAAGCTATCCCAAACACTTTGTAGCACTTCAATATCTGCGTCGCTCAATTCGTCTAAATCCGTTATATCGGTATTTTCACGCCGCAAACTGACAGCATGATTTTCTTTATCGCTAACCCAACCATCCCAACCTTCTGGGTCTTCTGAACCATAGCCGTTCATACATTCATAAGTCATAGACAGCACGGGACCATGTGGCATGGATACCATCGCATCATAACTTAAAGGCTCACCATAGCGGTTCATTGCTTCACGTTCAGACAGATAAAGCAATTTCATTAGTTTTAAAATATTTAGCGTTCCGCCTGCCTGTTGTAAAAAGAACGCTGCCATTTGTGCAACTTTGCGTTCATTAAACATATAAATAGTCTCACTTACCTACCAAAAGAGGTTAACCAAATTATAGAATATTTTAAATGACACACCTATTAACCTATGTAGTAAATCTGTAGTAAAAATTTACTACATCTTTTATCTTTTACAATCAAAAACTTATCTTGCATTTGCCAAGCGACTTACTACAAATTTACTACACGTTTTAAATCAATAACTTAGTATGTAAATATCAACAACTTACAATTGGTTTTTTTGCCCGTGTAGTAATTGTAGTAAAAACACTACCTAAACAAACTGACAACATTACCTTTAGGCTTTGCTAGCTCACCCACACAATTCCGCCTAAACCACCAAGAAAAAAGCCGTGTTGGAAAAAATGTTGGAAAATTTCCTACACCATTAATCTTTTATAATCAGTTAGTTAACAGAACGCTACCTACAAACCTCCAACAAAATTCCAACATGTATTAAATCAATTACTTAGCATCCAATTATCAATAACTTACATGCTATTTTTTACCCATGTTGGAAATGTTGGAAAAAACACTACCTAAACAAACTGACAACATTACCTTTAGGCTTTGTTGGCTCACTCACACAATTCCGCCTAAACCACCAAGAAAAAAGCCGTGTTGGAAAAAATGTTGGAAAATTTCCTACACCATTAATCTTTTACAATCAGTTAGTTAACAGAACGCTACCTACAAACCTCCAACAAAATTCCAACATGTATTAAATCAATTACTTAGCATCCAATTATCAATAACTTACATGCTATTTTTTACCCATGTTGGAAATGTTGGAAAAAACACTACCTAAACAAACTGACAACATTACCTTTAGGCTTTGTTGGCTCACTCACACAATTCCGCCTAAACCACCAAGAAAAAAGCCGTGTTGGAAAAAATGTTGGAAAATTTCCTACACCATTAATCTTTTACAATCAGTTAGTTAATAGAACGCTACCTACAAACCTCCAACAAAATTCCAACATGTATTAAATCAATTACTTAGCATGTAAATATCAATAACTTAAATGCTATTTTTTACCCATGTTGGAAATGTTGGAAAAAACACTACCTAAACAAACTGACAACATTACCTTTAGGGGTTTTTAGTGCATCCAAATAATTAGCCCACGCTTGCAACATTTCCCGCCTTTCCTGCAAGTAGTCTGCCCGGTTATAGGCTGCCCTCACCTTATTGGGTTCATGGTGTGCTAATTGGCGTTCAATCGCATCAGGGTTATAACCCAACTCATTTAACAAGCTGGAAGCCATACCCCTAAATCCGTGGGGTGTTATGGTGTCATTGTCATACCCCATCGTTCTTAGCGCAGTTCTTAAGCCATTATCGCTAAGCGGTCGGCTTGCACCTCTGGCACTGGGGAAAACATACGTGTAACGCCCTGTAAGCGGGTATATCTCGCGCAATAACGCTATGGCTTGCTTAGATAAAGGCACAATATGCACGGATTGATTAGCACGCTTTATATGGGTAGGTGCTTTCATGCGTTTGATAGGAATTGTCCATACACCCGCTTCAAGGTCTATTTCCGTCCATTCCGCTGCCCTTAGCTCACCCGGTCGCAACATAACCAGCGGCGCAAGCTGTAACGCAACTTTGACAATGAATGTACCCTGATAAGCGTCAATATCCCTTAACAACTGCCCAATCATGGAAGGTTCGGTAATAGTGGCAAAATGCCGCTTAACAACAGGTTGCAAGATAATATCGTTCTGAATATCTGCTGCCGGGTTATGCTTTACTAGCTCTAGCGTTACCGCATACTTAAACACTTGATTGATGTATTGCTTAACACGTCTAGCCGCATCCTTTGCGCCGCGTGCTTCTACCCTTTGCACTAAGTGGATAATTTGAGCCGCTGTTATCTCGTCCATCTGATGCGCACCAATCCACGGGAAAACATCCTTGACTAAATACGCCTTGGTTCGCTTCTTGTGACTCTCTGACCAATCGCCATGTTTGCGCTCATACCAAGCTAAGGCGATTGCCTCAAAACTATTTAGGCTACTGACAAGCTGGGCTTGCTTCATTACGCGCTTATGGCTGCAAGGGTCTATGCCTTTAGCTAATAAGCCGCGTGCCTGTTCGTGCATTTCCCTAACCTCTGCTAAGCCCATTGCAGGGTATGCCCCTAAGCTTAGGGTTTTCATCTTGCCATTGATGCGGAAGTTATACCGCCAATACTTACCCAATGGCTTAACGTGTAAATACAAGCCGCCGCCGTCACTAAAGTTCTGTGGGCTGCCGTCCGCTTTAGGTTTCGCGTGCTTTAACTTGGTTTCTGTGAGTTTGCGTTGCATTTGTTTGTATCGCTCATTACTGAATGTAGGAATACAAACATTAATACAAACTTTTGCATGGGACAGTATGGGACGTAGTGGGACTCTATGGGACAAAAACCACTATGCAAATTATTGTTTACAAGGGCTTATGAATCTTTATGAGACCGTATGAGACAAGTTAATGGTCGGGACGATAGGATTTGAACCTACGACCCCCACACCCCCAGTGTGATGCGCTACCAGGCTGCGCTACGCCCCGACCGAAGGGGTTGAAGCTTACTGTAGTTGCTCGCTAAGTGCAAGTCAAAAACACTGTTTTAAGTTATGTAATACGGCTTCTAATTCTGCAATCAATTGGCTATCGACCAAAATCTCGACATGATCCACATCTAACTCTAGTTCTGTACTAGCGCTTGTATTGCCGTATTCTTCCGCCAAGGTTTGGCGCGCCCCATTTAGCGTATAACCCCGTTCATACACTAAATGCCGAATATGCCGAATCATGAGAATATCGTTTTTTTGATAGTAGCGCCGATTGCCTTTACGTTTCATCGGTTTGAGAACAGGAAACTCCTGTTCCCAATAACGTAAAGTGCCGGGCTTTAAGCCGCAGAGAAGGCTAACTTCACCAATCGTAAAGTAGCGCTTACTGGGAATGGGAGGAAGTTGGCTATTTGGAATCGCCGGGTTCGACATATTCCTCTACCCGTTGTTTCAGCTTTTGCCCCGGACGGAAAGTAACGACACGACGTGCTGTTACTGGAATTTCTTCACCCGTTTTCGGGTTGCGTCCCGGACGTTGGGTTTTATCACGTAACATAAAATTACCAAAACCTGATAACTTTACATTGCGCCCTGTTTCTAAAGCATCGCGAACTTCTTCAAAAAACGTTTCAACCAAATCCTTGGCTTCCCGTTTATTTAAGCCTAGTTCTTCAAACAAATGTTCGACCATATCCGCTTTGGTCAAGGTAATTGTCATGTCATTTCTCCCTGTTTAACGTAATACAGCGCCCACTGCTTCCTGTAGTGAAGCGACGATTGCATCTACCATACCATTCACTTCTGCATCTTCGAGCGTGCGTGTTGCATCTTGCAAGGTTAAGCTTAATGCCACACTCTTTTGCTCATCTGCAATGCCTTTACCTGTATAGACATCGAAGATATTCCAAGCAATTACTTGAGGCGCAGCCGCGTTTTGCACTGCATTTTCCAAGGCAACTGCCAGTACATCCTTATTCACCACTAAGGCTAAGTCGCGGCGAATCGCAGGAAATTTAGAAATCGCTTGATATTTTGGCAAAGCCCGTTGCTTTAATGCCGCCGTATCCAGTTCAAATAGATAAACGGGCTGAGCCAAACCCAGTTTTTCCTCAAGCTGGGGATGTAGCATTCCCATCCACCCCACAACCGTATCAGCCGTCATAATTTCAGCCGACTGTCCCGGGTGCAATGCACTATATGCGACCGGCGCAAAATAGAAAGTTGTACCGACAATTTCTGCCAGTAGGCTTTCTACATCGCCTTTTAGATCATAAAAATCTACCGCACGGTTGGCTTGCGCCCATTGCTCGCTGGCAAGGTTGCCGGTAATTGCACCAGCGATCATGGTACGTTGTTGCGGCTTACCGGCTTCATCTAAATAGAAAGCCGGTCCTACCTCGAATAAGCGCACGCGAGTTTGCTGGCGATTGAGGTTATATGCAACTGATTTCAGCAATCCAGACCAAAGTGTGGAACGCATTACGGCTAAATCGGCAGAAATGGGGTTGGCTAGGGCAATATTATCCGCCGCTGGCATCAGCAGTTGTTCCATTTTCGGATCAACAAAGCTAAAAGTCACCGCTTCTTGATAACCCCGATTAACCAACACCTGCCGTAAAGTTTGCGCGCTAACTGCTTTCTCGCTCGGTTGCGTAATAATCGGTGCACGCGGACGTAATTGCGCAGGAATCGAATCATAACCGCGTACCCGCGCCAATTCCTCGATTAAATCTTCTTCAATCGTTAAGTCAAAACGTGCTAACGGCGCTTTTACCAACCAACCGTCCGCCGTTTTGCTAAAGGCGCAATGCAAACGCTGCAATACACCTTCCACCGTTGCTTCATCCATACTCACGCCTAGCACACGTTGAATACGGTTGGAACGCAAGTTAATGGTTTTCGGTTCTAAAATACTAGCATCCGCTAATGTATCGACCACAGGACACACTTCACCCCCGCAAATCTCAACGATTAATTGGGTAGCGCGTTCCAGTGCCTGTACCGGCAAGCTAGGGTCAACACCGCGTTCAAACCGTGCTGATGAATCGGTTTGTAAGCCATAACTACGCGCTTTGCCCATAATTTTAGCGGGGCGGAAATGCGCACTTTCTAAAAATAAATGCTGAGTTTGCGGGGTTACAGAGGTAGGTTCACCGCCCATAATACCCGCCATTGCGACCGCACCGGCTTGATCGGCAATGACTAATGTATCCGCCCGTAAGCTAACAGTTTGCCCATCCAGCATTGCCAAGCTTTCGCCGTCCCGGGCATAACGCACTTCAATCGCGCCTTGCAACTTATCTAAATCGAACGCATGCATAGGCTGCCCTAATTCCAGCAGAATGTAATTGGTTACATCCACTAATGCTGAAATACTGCGAATCCCTGCACGTCGTAATTTTTCCTGCATCCAAATCGGCGTAGGCGCTTGCGGATTGACATTGCGAATTACGCGTCCGGCATAACGTGGGCAAGCCTCAACCGCAGCAATGCTAACGGAAAAACTAGCACTGCCCGTCACCGCTTGCACTTGAGTAACTGGTGGAGTTAACGGCACATCCAGCAATAATGCGGTTTCACGCGCCACGCCCACCATACTCATACAATCGCCACGGTTGGCGGTAATCGCTAACTCAATCATTTCATCATTGAGTTTTAAATAATCGCGAATATCCGCACCCACCGGCGCATCAGCAGGTAGTTCTAATAAGCCATCCGACTTGTCCGACATGCCTAATTCAGTAGACGAACACAACATGCCAAACGATTCAATCCCACGTAGTTTGCCTTTTTTAATTTTCAGGATTGAGCCATCGGGTAAGGGTAAATTAGCCCCGATTAACGCTAACGGCGCTTTCAAGCCTGCGCGTACATTTTGCGCACCACACACAATTTGTAAAATTTCACCACGCCCATTGTCGACTTTACAAACGCTCAGCTTATCAGCGTCTGGGTGTTTTTCACGCTCTAATACGTGTCCCACCACAATTCCAGTAAAATCGGTGGCGACTTTTTCACGCGCTTCGACTTCACAACCTGACATAGTAAGCTTATCGGCTATTACATCTAACGTCAGTGGGGTATTAATCCACTCACGCAGCCATGCTTCACTGACTTTCATTGAGTTACTCCACTGTTTACGCGAATTGTTTTAAGAAACGTACATCGTTATCAAACATTACGCGCAAATCATTGATTTGATAGCGTAACATGGCTAAACGCTCCACGCCAAAACCAAAGGCAAAGCCAGTGTATTTTTCAGGGTCAATGCCCACATTTTTCAAAACATTCGGATGCACCATGCCGCAACCCATGACTTCTAGCCAACCTGTACCTTTACAGACGCGGCAACCTGCGCCTGCACAATGCACGCATTGAATATCCGTTTCGGCCGATGGTTCAGTAAAGGGGAAAAACGTCGCACGGAAACGCGTCGGCAATTCATCCACTTCAAAAAAGGCTTTAAAGAATGCTTCTAAAATGCCTTTTAAATCCGCAAAGGTTACATCTTCATCGACCATCAAGCCTTCGACTTGGTGGAACATGGGGCTATGCGTCATATCCGAATCACAACGATACACCCGACCCGGCGCAAGAATGCGTAACGGCGGCTGATGCTGTTCCATATAACGAATTTGCACAGATGACGTATGTGTTCTCAGCAATAAACCGCTTTGCATATAAAACGTATCGTGCATAGCGCGGGCTGGATGCGACTCGGGAATATTTAAGGCCGTAAAGTTATGGAAATCGTCCTCAATTTCAGGGCCTTCTGCCATATTAAAGCCCAATTGCGCAAAAATCTGACGAATGCGTTCAATCGTTAGGGTAACAGGATGCAAACTACCATTTTCTTGGCGGCGACCGGGTAAGGTAACATCAACTTTTTCAGCCTGTAGACGCGCATTTAATGCTTCAACCTGTAACGCTTGGCGACGCTCGTCTAATGCCAAAGTTAACGCTTGTTTCGCATTATTAATGTCTGCGCCTGCTGCCTTACGCTGATCCGCAGGTAATTGACCCAATTGTTTCAACTGTTCGGTTAATAACCCATTCTTACCTAAGTAATGAACCCGAACTTGATCCAACGCAGCCAGATTGGTAGCTTGCGATATCTGCTCGTGGGCATGACCCATTAGCTCCAGCAAACTTTGCACGGCGATTTCCTTTAAATTGGGGAGTTAGAGAGTTGCTCTAAAAAGCAAAAAGCGGGTAAAGGCAAAATACCTTCCCCGCCTTATCGACCCGGTTAAGGGTTAATTTCAGCGCACGTGTGTGTGGCTCAAGCAGCCAGGGCAGCTTTTGCCTTTTCTGCAACCACACCAAAAGCCGCAACATCACGTACCGCTAAGTCTGCTAAGACTTTACGATCTAAAGTAATGCCTGCTTTTTTCAAACCATTCATGAAACGGCTATAAGACAAACCAAACTGACGTGCACCTGCATTAATACGTACAATCCACAGCGCGCGGAATTGACGTTTTTTCTGGCGGCGGTCACGGAATGCATATTGACCCGCTTTGATCACAGATTGATGCGCAACGCGATAGACGCGGCTACGAGCACCGTAGTGACCTTTAGCTAATTTCAGAATTTTTTTGTGACGTGCACGAGCGGTAACACCGCGTTTAACTCTTGCCATGTTTTAATGCTCCTGCTTAAGCGTAAGGTAATAATTTTTCGATAGCTTGGTGATCCGCAGCTACCACGAAGTTATCACCTGAACGTAAATGACGTTTACGTTTAGTCGACTTCTTAGTCAGGATATGGCGTAAATGGGATTGTTTGCGTTTGAACAAACCGCTCCCTGTTTTCTTGAAGCGTTTAGCCGCCCCACGATTACTTTTCATTTTAGGCATCTTTAACTCCTAAATTCAGGATAATAAAAACATTCTGCAAGAGTGCCATTACCTTAACAGAATGATCTAAGCAGTTTAAAACAACTACCTATTTCTTTTTCGGCCCTAACATCATCACCATTTGGCGACCTTCGAGCCGTGGGAACTGTTCGACAACTGCGATTTCTTCGACTTCCTTTTCAACGCGCTTGAGCACTTCCATACCCAATTCTTTATGAGCCATTTCCCGGCCTTTAAAGCGCAGCGTAACTTTAACTTTATCGCCTTCGTCCAAGAACTCACGTAATTTACGCAGTTTAATTTGGTAATCACCCTCATCCGTTGCCGGACGCATTTTGATTTCCTTAACTTGAACTTGCTTTTGGTTTTTACGTGCTAACGCTGCTTTTTTGCTTTCATCGAAGCGAAATTTACCGTAATCCATAATGCGGCAAACAGGGGGTTTTGCCGTTGGTACAATTTCCACTAAATCGAGTTCAGCGTCATAGGCCATTTCTAGGGCATCGCGTAGTGAAACCACGCCGCGATTTTCCCCGTCCATATCAATCAGACGAATTTTCGGTACATTAATATCGTCATTGATACGATGTTCTTTTTCGAGAGCGATAAGTTTATTCCTCCAAATTAGACGAACGGCGCGCGGTTATTTCACTGGTTAAGTAATGTTTTACTTCTGCTAATGGGAATGTCCCTAAGTCTTTACCAGTACGTGTGCGCACCGCAATAGTACGTGTTTCTACTTCGCGGTCACCCACTACAAGCAAGTAGGGAACACGCTGCATAGTATGCTCGCGGATTTTAAAGCCAATTTTTTCATTTCTCAAGTCTGAGACAGCGCGAATCCCAATATCACGTAGTTCTTGCGTCACTTCTTGCACAAAATCCGCTTGTTTATCGGTAATATTTAACGCCACTGCTTGCACAGGGGCTAACCAAGCGGGGAAGCGACCTTCATAATGTTCAATTAAAATACCCGTGAAACGTTCCAACGAACCAAATAAAGCACGGTGCAACATCACAGGGCGTTTACGTGTATTATCTTCCGCAACATAAGTCAGATCAAAGCGTTCGGGTAAGCTCATGTCTACTTGTAGCGTACCACATTGCCAATCACGACCAATGGCATCGCGCAACACAAATTCTAGCTTAGGACCATAGAAAGCACCTTCACCGGGGAATAAAGTATAAGGTAAGCCCATATTCTCTAATGCACCCGCTAAAGATTGCTCTAAAATATCCCAAGTTTCATCTGAACCAATGCGATTTTCAGGGCGAGTTGATAACTTAATATGCACATTATCAAAACCGAAGTCTTTATAAATATCCAATACTAAAGCCACAACATCTTTACATTCTTGCGCCATTTGTTCTTCAGTACAGAAGATATGTGCGTCATCTTGGGTAAAGTGCCGCACGCGCATTAAGCCGTGTAATGCACCGGACGGTTCATAACGATGCACTTTACCAAATTCCGCCATACGCAAAGGCAAATCACGATAGCTTTTCAAGCCTTGCGCAAACATCAACATACCGCCGGGGCAGTTCATAGGTTTTAAAGCAAATACACGTTCATCTTCAGTTTGTGTAGTGAACATGTTTTCACGATAGTTAAACCAGTGACCGGATTTTTCCCATAATGAACGATCCATTACATCCGGTGTATTAATTTCCACATAACCGGCTGCTTCTTGGCGTTTACGCATATAGCCGATTAATTGTTGGAAAATAGTCCAACCTTTCGGATGCCAAAACACCGAACCGGGAGCTTCTTCATGGAAATGGAATAAATCGAGCTGACGACCTAATTTACGGTGGTCACGCTTTTCGGCTTCCTCCAACATCGTGAGGTAAGCTTGTAAATCTTTCTTATTACTCCAAGCTGTGCCGTAAATGCGTTGCAGCATTTCGTTTTTAGAATTACCACGCCAATAAGCGCCCGCCACTTTCATGACTTTTACCGCCGGAATACGCCCTGTGCTTGGCACATGTGGCCCCCGGCATAAATCGGTAAACCCACCTTGTTTATATAACGATAAGGTTTCACCTTGCGGAATACTTTCAATAATTTCGGCTTTATATTTTTCGCCTAGCTTTGCAAAGAATTCGACCGCTTCATCACGCGATAAGGTAAAGCGTTCGACTGGAATATCTTGCTTAATCAGCTCTTGCATCCGCGCATCAATCGCCTTTAAATCTTCGGGCGTGAATGGGCGGGCAGAGGCAAAGTCATAATAAAAGCCGTTTTCAACGGTTGGGCCAATGGTCACTTGCACATCAGGAAACAATTGCTTAACCGCTTGTGCCATTAAATGTGCAGAAGAGTGACGGATAATATCCAAACCGTCAGCATCTTTGGCGGTAACGATTGTTAAGTTCGCATCCTGCTCAAGCACATAACTGGCATCAACCAAGGTATCATTGACTTTACCGGCTAATGTGGCTTTGGCTAAACCCGCGCCAATATCGCTGGCAACTGCCATTACGGATACAGGGTTAGCATAAGAACGTTGACTACCGTCAGGAAGAGTAATTACTGGCATGTTATGCTCCAGTGGTGACCTATACGAGGGGTCACATGGTTATAATAAATGTAGGTGTTGGTCATGATGCACCAAGCCCCTACCCTAAATTTGCTGAATGTTTTGTTAGCAAGGTGTGGATTCTTGCACAAAGGCTACACTTGCGCAAATCAACGCGGCGATAATTGGCGATCAAATGGCTGTTAATGGCACAATCTTCGCTTTGCGATGACAAAACTAAGGTTCAATATGCTGCTTTATATACACGGTTTCAACTCTTCTTCTCAATCGGGCAAAGCACAAGAAAGCAAACATTGGCTAGAAGCCCGTCAACGCGGCGATGAATGGGTTTGTCCCGATTTACCCAACCGCCCTGCTGAAGCTTTACAAGTGTTATGTCAGATCATTGAAAATAGCCCTACCCCCGTAAAACTGGTGGGTAGCTCATTGGGCGGCTTTTATGCCACCGCATTAGTGGCTAAATACGCTATTAAAGCGGTATTGATTAACCCGGCGGTGCATTCCGGTTTATTACTACGCTCGGCTTTGGGCACAGTAACTCATTACTATACGCATGAATCCTACGAATTTACGCAAACCTATTTAGATGACTTAACAGCAATGGATCAAGCGATTCCGGCATATCCAGAAAAAATGTTGTTGATGGTCGAAACGGGTGATGAAGTCTTAGATTATCGTGATGCGGTAGCGTACTACCGGCAGTCCCATCAGTTAATCTTCCAAGGGGGTGATCATGGTTTTACGCGCTTTGCAGATGTAATGGACTTAATTGATCGGTTTTAAAGTTGCTATCCTGCGCTAGGCTATAAGCTTTTAAGCCGTTGTCCAACGGCAGAAACGCTGTGAATACATCCTTGTACGCTCCAAAGCCGCATCCCTGCGGCTTAGGTTCTGCCTTGTGGCAACGGCTTCGCTTATAGCGTCAGTAAAGCTTGCAAACCCATTTCATCCAACACCAATACGCCTAAACTTTCGGCTTTCTCTAATTTAGAACCGGCATTTTCACCTGCAATTAAGGCAGTAGTTTTCTTAGACACTGAACCGGAGACTTTCGCGCCTAAGGCTTCTAGCGCGTCTTTAATTTCATCGCGTCCACGCGTTAATGTTCCGGTAATCACATAAGTTTTACCGGCTAAAGGTAAGGCTTCGGCAGGTTGCGCCGCATAATTTTGCCACTGTATCCCTAGTTCACGTAACTGCTGGATGGTCGTAAGGTTATGCGTTTCTGCAAAAAACTTGGCAATATTCGCCGCCACTACCGGACCAACATCCGGCACTAATTGTAAGGTGGCTTCGCTGGCAGTTTGTAAAGCTTCTAGTTTACCGAAATGTTTTGCCAACACTTTGGCAGTAGATTCCCCGACTTCACGAATACCCAACGCGTAAATAAAACGCTCTAGGGTAGTTAATTTGCTTTTTTCAATCGCCGCTATCACATTTTCGGCTGATTTATCGCCCATACGCTCTAAAGCTGCAAGTTGGCTACTTTGCAAGCGATATAAATCATCGACGTGTTTGATTAAACCTGCTGCAAAAAACTGCTCGACTAATTTATCGCCCAAGCCGTCAATATTCATGGCACGACGCGAGGCGAAATGTTTAATCGCTTCTTTAACTTGTTCAGGACAATACAAACCACCGGTACAACGTGCCACAGCCTCACCTGTTCCACGTTCGACATCCGAACCACACACTGGGCATTGCGTAGGCAAATGAATCGGCGTTGCAGTCGTTGGACGACGTTCTGTAATAACACGAGCCACTTCGGGAATCACATCACCGGCACGACGAATAATCACAAAGTCACCGATGTGAATATCTTTGCGTTCGATCTCATCCATATTGTGCAAGGTGGCATTGCTAACGGTTACACCGCCCACAAACACGGGTTTAAGTCTTGCGACGGGTGTTAATGCACCGGTGCGCCCGACTTGAAACTCAACATCCAGTACTTCAGTCACTTCTTCTTGCGCTGGAAATTTATGCGCAATCGCCCACCGTGGCGCACGACTCACAAAGCCTAGCAATTGTTGTAAAGCTAAGGAATTAACTTTGTAGACTACACCATCAATATCATAGGGCAAACTATTACGCTTCTGACCGATTGCTTGATAATAGTCAGCACAACCTTGTACCCCTTGTACGACTTTGATTTCCGGGCAAACCCGAAACCCCCATTCAATTAATTGCTGCAATTGGGCGTAATGTGTATCAGGCATTGTGCCACCCTGCACTTCGCCGACTGCGTAGCAATACATGGCTAAGGGGCGTTGCGCGGTTATTTTAGAATCGAGCTGGCGTAAGCTACCAGCGGCGGCATTACGTGGGTTGGCAAAGGTTTTTAAACCGTCTTTGACTAAACGCGCATTTAACTCGGCAAAGCCTTGTTTAGGCATGTAAATTTCGCCGCGCACTTCTAATAATTCGGGATAGTTTGTCCCTTGCAACTGTAGCGTCACACTTTTAATGGTACGTACATTTAACGTAACATCTTCACCTGTTTCACCATCACCCCGGGTTGCCGCTCGTAGTAAGCGCCCGTTTTCGTACAGTAAGCTAATAGACAAGCCATCAAACTTGGGTTCTGCCACATATTCGATGACATCATCATTTTTTAAACGCTCATGAATACGTTTATCAAACCCTTGCAAATCTTCATCGGTCAAAGCATTACCCAGCGATAACATAGGGCGCAAATGCTTCACTTCAGCAAATTCACTTAAGGCTGTGCCACCAACGCGTTGGGTTGGCGAATCGGACATAATGAGGTCAGGATGCTCGCTTTCTAAACGCTGTAGTTCACGAAATAGACGATCATATTCCGCATCGGGAATTTGCGGATCATCTAACACATAATAAAGGTGGTTATGGTGGCGAAGCGCTTGACGCAGCGCTTCGATTTGTTCCGTAATGGATGGCATACGGTTATCCGAATAGTTATTAAACGGGTAAGTATAACCTCACGCGCGCTCCCGCATAAGGTGAAATCAGCAATTCAATCTTACCACCAATTGCCGACACAATTTCAGTACTAACCGCTAAACCAATACCTTGCCCTTCTGACTTACTGTCTTCACGAATACCGCGCTGCAATAACTTAGACGGATTCTCCTCCGGAAAGCCCATGCCATCGTCGTCAATATCCACAATCAGCATCGAACCATTATGTGAGGCCGAAACTTCTACCAAATCGCGGCAGAAACGACACGCATTGTTGAGTAAGTTACCAAACAACTCCATCATATCTTCGGCATCCATACGCGCTTTGGCGTACTCGTCTACATTAATCCGAAACTCGAATGGTTTGTCTCGGTATACCTTAACCAAGGTATCACGCAATCTAAACAATATCGGGCGAATCGGTTGCGCCAAAATCATCGCGCCTTGATTTGTCACCATCGCACGGCGTAATTGATGCGCAATAATCTCCTGCATACGATCCACTTGCGTGGTTAACACGCGCATACTGGGCTGCCATTCGCTATGCTGTTCCATACCATCACGTCGCAACTGATCAAGCTGATTCTGAATCGCGGCTAACGGAGTTTTTAAACTATGCGCTAAGTCATCCAATGAATCTTTATAACGCTGCTTTTGACCTTTTTCATAACTCAGCAAGCCATTAATCGCATTCTTAACGGGCACTAATTCATCAGGATAAGGGTTAACAATCGACTCATGTTCACCCGCTTCGATGGATTTAACTTCGTCTTCAAATTCCTTAATTGGAGCAACTACCCAAAAACTTAAGGCCATTTGCGCAATCAGTACCAATACAGCCGATAAAAACAGCAAGATTGCGAATTTTTGCCGCATATCCTGCATTTCTTTATCAATATCCGCCATTGTCACCCCTACCACAAATTGATAATTAATATGGGGAGGTTGAAAGAAATTCAGCGCTGCAATTAAATATTCTTGCTCATATTTTTGTTGAATATGCGGGTCATCATCCACATTTAGCTTCACCGGGCGAATCGGCTTTGATTGTTGAAATGTGGGCTTATAACTGGCTTTTTTGGTTTTAATATCAAAAAACAGAAAATGATTAGCGTCATTTTCTCCACCTTCGCCAGTTGGACGCCCTACGCTAGTCGCACTCCAAATAATTTCGGACGTATTGGTATTAATTACATAAGCAAAGCGTTCTTGCTCAGGATTACGCAAATCATATTTTTCAATTAAGGCAAGTGCTTTTGCTTTAATATCAGGCTCTTCAACAAAAATGAACTCATCATCTTTAAATTCTAGAAAACCTAAAATATTGTAGGAAATTTCGGTAAGTTCATTCTGCATTTCCTCAATTTTGTAGCGATAGGAAAACCAATGGAGCATGCTGCCGAGCATTACAATGCCGACCATAATTACTCCAAAGCCACTAATTAGTTGCCGACTACGTAAGGATCTTGTCATGGCATTAAGCCTATTAAATTAGCAATACCCCATTGAAATAGGTGTGAGCTTAGTTACGTGGTAACGTAAAGCGATAACCCCGCCCGCGCAAGGTTTCGATAGGTTTTAAGGTATCATCAGGATCTAATTTAATACGTAAGCGACGAATGAACACCTCAATTACATTACTATCCCGATCTGCATCTTCTTCATACAAACTATCGGTTAGACGGGTTTTAGAGACCACTTCACCCGCATGTAACATTAAATGTTCCAATACCCGATACTCATAAGCGGTTAGGCTTACTTCAGTATCGTTAACATACACCCGTTGTTCAGAGGTATTCAAACGGATCGGGCCACAACTTAACTCGGCTTGTGTCCAACGTCCCGTGCGGCGTAATTGTACGCGCAAGCGAGCAATTAATTCTTCACTGTGGAACGGTTTGGTAACGTAATCATCCGCACCGGCTTCTAAGCCTTCCACTTTACTTTGCCAACGATCACGCGCTGTCAAAATAATAATGGGATAATCTAAACCCTTATTACGCACAGCCCGAATAATATCCAAACCCAAACTATTATTGATAGGTGAACCTTTTGAGTTAGGTAAACCTAAATCAATTACGGCAATATCAATCGGGTATTCTAGTGCAACATATAGCCCTTGCGCACCGTCGCCCGCTATATCTACAGTAAAGCCATTTTTTTTCAGATCATCAGCCACTTGTTCGCGGATAATTTTCTCGTCTTCTACTACAAGTACACGCATAACTAAATTCTTTTCAGTTTGTAAATAGGTTATGTGTCATGGCAAGTTAGCCCCAATTTAGCCCCTAAGACACGCCATGCTCTCTGGATCATACACTAGCGGTGACAGAATAAAAATCTGCCAATTTAATTATAAATATTATGAATGCCTAATAACGAAAATCACTATTAGGCATGAAACACAACCAACAAGCAAACTATTAATAAAATAAATTTATTGAAATGTCTATATGCAAAGCACAAAGACCTGTGACTAATCTTTGGAACATGCCACATCAATGGTTAAATATTCACCATCCAACGACAGCATTTTAACGATATGGCAATCCGGAAATTCCGGTTTTGGTTTCTCTTGCACAGACAATATACGACCCGAATATTTACTTTTTACCATTGATAAAATGGCATCACGACTAATCGGTTGCGTTGGATTAGCACGCGTCATCGAAATTTTATGCATTACTTCAGCAGCATTTACAGGCATAGTCACCATATTTAATAAAATAGAAGTCACTACCAAAACGCTCTTAATAGATTGCTTAAAATCCATAAGAATCCCCTGTTTACAAATTTAAATAAGCCTTATTAAAAAAACCAAACAGCCCATGGTTTTTATAGGCATCATATTAAAATAAGCTTGCTGAATAGTCGGTGAACAATAATCTTTATCTATCTAATTTATAAAGACATTATGATATGTATAACTTTCTCTTATAATAAAAAGTTATTAACGCTTTTGTAATTGAAATACATTACTGTCAATTAAATCAATTAACAAATTTAAACAAGCATTGTGTGTTAAATAATGCGCAATCTGACTCTGGGCTATATTCGGCATTTTGCACAAAAATCTAACAAAGTCAAGGCAATCTGCTGAAATTTTATACTCAATTCCATTTGCGTATAAATTAATTTCATCTTCATTGATTATATATAATAAACGGCTATTTAAACTCTTGGTCAGTTTAAATTTTTGTTTCAACGCTTTTTCGATCTGCTTATATTTCAAACAGTCTTCATCTATTAAATTATTATCATTTTTTAAGGTCGTTAAATATTTACCTAACCATGTTTGCAGCGCATTTAAATCTTGTGGCAGTGCATCAACTATAAAATCTATCAATTTGTCACGATCATTCGCCATTAACTCACCCGGATAGGTTTGCAACTCGCGAGCTTGGTCACTAAAACGTTGGCGCAAGCGTGGTTCATCTAATAGATCATCTACCAATTTTTCTAACATATCCGCTTGGGTAGGCGCTCTAAATCCTACGGAATAAGTCATACATTGATCTAATGCTACGCCATAATGCGGAACATTAGGCGGCAAATACAGCATGTCGCCGGGTTCAAGCACCCATTCTTGCTCAACCTGAAAATCTCGCATAATGCGTAACTCTAGGTCGGGTAAGAAATTTTGTTTATCAGGTGCTTGCTGATTAATTTGCCAACGCCGCTTACCCTGTGCCTGAATCAAAAATACATCGTACTCATCAATATGTGGACCAACTGAGCCACCTTCAACGGCAAAACTAATCATTAAATCATCAATGCGCCAATCCGGTAGAAAACGAAACGGTTCTAAAACTGCTTTCAATTCAGGTAAGAATTGATCCGTATCATTCACCAATAATGTCCAGTGGCTGTCAGGTAAGTGGGCAAATTCATCTTCATCAAATGGCCCGTGCCGCACTTCCCAAGGCTGTTTTCCGCCTTTTTCTAATACAATCCGCGCTGTATCAGTTTCGCAAGCCAAACCGGCCAATTCGTCTGGACTGAGGGGTGATATGAAATTGGGGAAAGCTTGGCGAATCAGCAGCGGCTTTTGCTGCCAATAATCACGCAGAAATTCTTCAACGGTTAAATCGCCAAACATACTCACACACTCTCTTGTTAGGCAAATTGGGGTTAGATCAGTCTATATAAAGTGGCTATCAGTTTATCTTGATAGCCTTGGCAAATCATTAGATGGCTTGAGCTTGAGCAACTGCATTACCAATATAATTAGCAGGTGTCATCGCCAGCAATTGCGCTTTAGCCTCTGCTGGAATCGCCAAATCATTCACAAATTCACGTAAACGTTCTGGCGTAATGCGTTGACCACGTGTCAATGCTTTCAACTTTTCATAAGGCTGCTCAATACCATAACGCCGCATAACCGTTTGAATCGGCTCAGCTAATACTTCCCAATTCGCCTCTAAATCCGCAGCTAAACTGGCTTCATTCACTTGCAGCTTGCTAATGCCTTTCAGAGCCGATTGATAAGCAATTAAGGAATGTCCTAAACCTACGCCCAAGGTACGTAGTACGGTGGAATCGGTTAAATCACGCTGCCAACGGGAAATAGGCAATTTTTGTGCTAAATGTGTCATTAACGCATTGGCAATTCCTAAATTGCCTTCTGCGTTTTCAAAGTCGATGGGATTCACTTTATGCGGCATAGTCGATGAACCGACTTCGCCTGCAATCACTTTTTGCTTAAAGTGACCTAAAGAAATATAGCCCCAAACATCGCGGCTAAAATCAATCAAAATAGTATTGAAACGCACTAAAGCATCAAAAATTTCTGCAATATAATCATGCGGTTCAATCTGAATCGTATACGGATTCCACGTTAAATCCAATGATTCAACAAATTGTTGCGCAGTACCTTGCCAATCTAATTCAGGATAAGCGCTTAAATGGGCATTGTAGTTGCCGACCGCCCCGTTAATTTTGCCTAAATACTGCGCCGCTTGAATTTGGCTATATTGACGCTGTAAACGATACGCTACATTCGCCATTTCCTTACCTAAGGTAGTCGGCGACGCAGGTTGACCGTGGGTGCGCGACAACATAGGTATACTGGCGTAGTCATGCGCCAATTGGCGAATAGCCTGAATAATCTTATCCAACTCAGGCAAAATTACTTGCTGCATGCCGCCTTGTAACATTAAGGCATAAGATAGATTATTAATATCTTCAGACGTGCAAGCAAAGTGAATAAATTCACTAATTGCTTCTAATTCTGCCTGCCCCGCAATTTTTTCTTTTAAATAGTATTCGACCGCTTTAACGTCATGATTAGTAGTACGTTCAATCGCCTTGACTCGTAATGCATCTTCTTGCGCAAAATTTTTCAGAATCGCTTCTAAAAATTCATTGGCTTGAGCTGATAAGGCAGGCACTTCTGTGATTTGCGGATGGGCTGCCAACCGTTGCAACCAACGGATTTCCACTAATACCCGATGATAAATTAAACCATATTCACTGAACCACGGACGCAAAGCTTTTGTCTTGTCAGCATAACGCCCATCGGTGGGAGATAACGCGGTTAAAGCAGAAAATTCCATTGTCTTAACTTAGGGTCACATACAAAGCGTTCAAGTTTACCGGAAAATTCAGCGCTTAACAGAGGTTTTCTCAAAAAAAACCATTAAGCTCATTAATGCTCAGTCCGCGCATTCAAGGCCACACTCAATAATTTAGCGGTCACATCGACCACTGGAATCACCTTTTCATACGGCATACGCTTAGGACCGATAACACCTAAGACACCAACATGCCCTGCTTCAATTTGATAAGGCGCAGTCACCACACTGCAATCTTCAAACACACCGTAGCCTGACTCACGCCCAATAAAAATTTGCACGCCATCCGCACATAAGCATTTGTCTAATAAGGTTAAAATATCGCGTTTTTTGGTAAATGCGGTAAATAAATCACGTAGCTTATGAATATCCGATAAGTCATCGTATTCCATTAAATTGGTTTCGCCCGCGATAACACAATCTTCTTCCACCTGCGACGCTTGAATGCCCGCCATAGTTTTCTCGCCCAATTCAATAGCGGATAACATCATGCGGTTCATTTCTTCCCGATGTTCGCGCATTTGGCTTAACAAGGCAGTGCGTGCTTGTTTTAAATTTTTACCCACCAATAACTCATTTAAGAAATTCGCAGCTTGTTGCAAATCAGCACTGGGAATTTCTTCATCCAATTGAATAATGCGGTTTTGTACTTCGGTGCGATTTAACACCAATACCACTAAGATTTGCTTACCCGTTAGGCGCAAAAACTCAATTTGCCGAATCGAAGCGGGATTACGTTTAGGCATGCTAACCACACCCGTTAATTGGGTAATGCCTGACAACAAGCTGGACGCGGCTTGAATCAAGCTACTCGGATCACTTTCAGCGCTGAGTTTATCTTGTAAAATATGAAAGGCTTGTTGTTCTAAAGGTTGAACCTTCAGTAATGAATCCACAAACAGGCGATAACCCTGCGAAGTCGGAATGCGTCCGGCAGAGGTATGCGGCGCACGAATATAACCCATTTCTTCTAAGTCGGCCATGACATTACGAATGGTAGCAGCGCTCAAATCTAAACCACTGCTTTTAGCCAACTGGCGTGAGCCAACGGGTTGTCCATCATGAATATAATTTTCCACCAACACCTTTAAAATATGTCGGCTACGTGTATTCAGTTCAGGATGTTGCATAACTGCCATTGTGTGATGAATACCCTAATTAATTGATGTAGCTGTAAATAAGGTCAATGCAAAGTTTATACAAGTCTCTGCTTACAATCCTTGCATTTTCAGTGCAGCTTTGCCAGCCTTACCACTTTAACTTAACAAGAATTAAGTATGCGTGCGTTTTCACATATTGGACTGTTTACCAAACCGAATGATACGCGTGTTGATAAAACCCTGCATCAGCTCTATGACTACTTGATTAGACAAGGGTATCAAGTTTTTTGCGACCAAAATACGGGATTAATTCTAAATTTAGCTGCTCTACCCAATGAAAGCCTAGCACGACAAATTGACCTAGCCATTGTGGTAGGCGGTGATGGCACATTATTAAGCGCGGGGCGCTTATTGGCTTTACACCAAGTGCCCATTATTGGCATTAACTTAGGTCGGGTTGGCTTTTTAGTGGATGTATCACCCGATGAAATGCTGCAACAATTAGACAGTATGCTAAATGGTGATTATCGCCAAGAAGACCGCTGTATTTTACAAGCGCAAGCCGAGCGCGATGGCGAATCAATCGGTGCGGGCATGGCTATTAATGATGTGGTGCTGCATGTGCGTAATGAAGTGCGCATGATTGAATTCACTACCCGCATTGATGGCGCTTTTGTCAATACGCAACGCGCTGACGGTATGATTATCGCCACCCCCACAGGTTCAACTGCCTATGCCTTATCCAGTGGCGGGCCTATTATGCACCCTGCCTTAAACGCCTTGGTGTTAGTGCCGATTTGCCCACATACCTTAAGTGACCGTCCGTTGGTGTTAAGCAGTCAAAGCAGCATTGAAATTGAACTCTGCGAACAACGCGATATTCCCGCTCGCTTATCCTTCGATGGGCATAATAATATTGAGTTGGAATCTGCTGATATTATCCGCATTCAAACTCACCCAGAAAAGCTGCGCTTACTGCACCCAAACCAGTATGATTACTACCATATTTTGCGTGAGAAACTGTACTGGGGAGTTCAGCTCTAATTGTTATGCTGACACATATTCAGATTAAAAATTTTGCGATTATTGAATCACTGGAATTGGATTTACAGCAAGGGTTAACGACTTTAACGGGGGAAACCGGCGCGGGTAAATCTATTCTGCTAGATGCCATTGGTTTAGTGTTAGGTGATAAAGCAGATAGCCAAACCGTGCGCCACGGTGCAGACAAAGCGGAAATCAGCCTTGAAGTGGATATTCGTGAGTTGTCACAAGCCTTTGCTTGGTTGCAAGCACAAGATTTAGCTGAATCCAGTGAAACTTGCTTATTGCGCCGCACAGTTAATATTCAAGGCAAATCCCGCGCTTGGATTAATGGCAGCACGGTAACCTTGGCACAATTACGCGAATTAGGCGAACAATTGGTGGATATTCATGGGCAGCATGAGCACCAATCTTTAATGAAAAAAGACGCACAACGTCATTTACTAGACGCTTTTGCCCAAAATGAAGCCGTCTTACAGGCTACTAAACAAGCATGGCAACACTGGAAAAAACTGCATGAACGCATTCATTATTTAAGTACGCAAAGCCAGCAATACCATGAACGGCTGGATTTATTAAAATTTCAGGCACAAGAATTAGCCAGCCTTGCGTTACAGGCAGATGAAATCAGTCAGTTGGATGAAGAACTTAACCGTTTAGCCAATGCTGAGCAATTGCGTAGCACCGCCGCTAATAGCTATCAACAATTGTATGAAGCTGAACCCTCACTTTATTCAGTGTTAGCGCGCACGCTGAGCGAATTAGAACAACACTTAAAACTGGATGCGAAATTAGAACCAGCGGTTGAATTATTAAGTAGCGCCCAAATTCAATTGCATGAAGCGGCTTCACAATTACGGGATTATGCCGAGCATTTGGAATTAGATCCGCAACGTTTACATTGGGTAGAAAATCGTATTGCCGACATTCGTTCAATGGCGCGGAAGTACCGTATTGAACCCAACCAATTACTCGATAAATTGCACAGTGTGCAAACCGAACTAGCGCATTTAGATAACGGTGAATTTGATTTAGATGAATTGCAAGCCCAATTAAGTGACGCAAGCCAGCAGTATCAAACTTGGGCAAGCCAACTCAGTCAAACCCGCCAACAAGCCGCCGAACAGTTATCAACCGGTGTTAGTCAAGCCATGCAGCAATTAGGCATGCAAGGCGGGCGCTTTGTTATTCAGGTGCAAGCGAATACTACTGCAAACTTTCAAGCGTTAGGCACAGATCAGATTGAGTTTTTGGTCAGTGCTAACCCCGGTCAACCTTTAAAACCTTTAATTAAGGTGGCATCGGGCGGCGAATTATCGCGTATTAGCTTGGCAATTCAGATGATTGCGGCGCAACGTGTGACCTTACCCGCCTTAATCTTTGATGAGGTGGATACAGGAATTGGTGGTGGAATTGCCGAAGTTGTGGGCAAACAATTGCGGCAATTGGGGCATAATCGCCAAGTACTATGTGTCACACATTTACCGCAAGTGGCGTCCCAAGCGCATCAGCATTATCGGGTAACCAAAGTTAAATCCTCAAATGCCACCCGCACGGGTATCGAAGTATTAAACGCTGCACAGCGAATTGATGAAATTGCGCGCATGATTGGCGGCTTGGAAATTACTCCCGCAACTTTAGCGCTTGCCGCAGAAATGTTAGAGACTGCTCAATAATCGCACTAATGTGTTATGACTCGATTCAGCTAAGCTTGTTACAATCATGCCCCTTGCTGATAAACCACTGTGATAACAATCAAAGCTATGCCTGAATGCGATCAAAAAATCTTAGCGCTTGCCCATGCCGTTATTGAAACTGAAATCAAGGCATTACAAGCCTTACCCCAACGCCTAGATCAAAATTTTCTAGGCGCTTGTCATGCCATTTTAGGCTGTAAAGGTCGGGTGATTGTGACGGGTATGGGCAAGTCTGGGCATATTGCCAATAAAATCGCCGCAACTTTAGCCAGTACAGGCACACCCGCATTTTTTATACACCCTGCTGAAGCGCAACATGGCGACTTAGGTATGATTACCCAAGGCGATGTCTTAATTGCGTTATCTAATTCCGGTACAAATGACGAAATTCTGCAAATGGTGCCACTATTACGCCTTATGCAAGTCAAAATTATCGCCATGACGGGTAACCCACAATCGCCGTTAGCGACTGCTGCTGATTTTAATATCGATACCAGCGTGGAACGAGAAGCTTGCCCATTAAACCTTGCGCCCACTTCCAGCACAACCACCGCATTAGTTATGGGTGATGCGTTAGCTGTCGCCTTATTAGATGCACGCGGCTTTACGGCTGAAGATTTTGCCCGCTCGCATCCGGGTGGGCGTTTAGGCAAGCGTTTATTAGTGCATGTTAGTGATTTAATGCATACCGGCGAGGCAATTCCCGCTGTGAAACCACAAGCTAGTTTACAGGCGGCTATTTTAGAAATGACGCGTAAAGGCTTAGGCTTAACCACGGTAATGGATGATGCCTGTCATTTGCTGGGAATTTTTACCGATGGCGATTTACGGCGTACCTTTGAAAAAGGTGTAGCAGGCTTAGACAAACCGATTGCAGAACTGATGACGAGTCAAGGTCGTACCATCGAACCTGACAAATTAGCGGTAGATGCGCTAAATATGATGCAAGCCTGTAGTATTACTGTTTTACCTGTGGTGCAAGCAGGTTGTGTGGTTGGTATTATTCACATGCATGATTTGTTAAAAGCGGGAATTGCTTAATGTATGACTTTACAACAGTAGCAACGGCTGTCTTAGCACGAGCTAAAGCCATTAAGCTGGTCATTTTTGATATTGATGGCGTGCTGACCGATGGCAGTTTGTATTTTGATAATCAGGGTCAGGAATACAAAGCCTTTAATTCTAAAGATGGGCATGGCATGCGCATGTTAATGGAATCGGGTATTGAAGCTGCCATTATTACCGGACGCACCTCTGAATTAGTGTTGCACCGTGCTGCTAACCTACAAATTCCCAAGAATCGTATTTGGCAGGGTTACCGCGATAAACGCCCGGCTTTTCAAGATTTACTTAAACAAACTGGCTTACAGCCAAGTGAAATTGCCTATGTTGGCGATGATGTGATTGATTTACCTGTCATGGCTAAGGTGGGGTTTGCCGTAGCGGTTGCGGATGCACACCCATTTGTACAACAACACTCCCATTGGATAACCCATTATAAAGGTGGGCGTGGGGCAGCGCGTGAACTCTGCGAATTATTGATGTATGCGCAAGGTACATTAGAAGCTAAGTTAGCCAGCTATTTAGTATGAAAAATGCCTTAATTCTAGTCTTGGCTATTATGTTGATTGTGGCATTAAGCCAGCTAGAAACCTATTTCACGCAACCCAGCCAAATTTTACCGATTATTGATAAGAGTAAAGTAAGCTATTATTTGGCGGACTTTGCTTTGCAACAATTCGATGCACAAGGTAAACAAAGCTATGCGGTTAGCGCCAAACATTTGTCACATTGGCAGGCTGAAAAACGTAGTGAAATTATTCAACCGCTAATTACAGGACAAGGCAAAACAACAGAAGACAACATTGTTACGCGGGCTGATGTAGCAGAGTTTGATCATACCCAACAACAGGCGCAATTATCGGGGCATGTAAGCGTCGAACAAAACAGTGCAAATGCAGCGCAGGGTTTTAAATTACAAACCGAACAATTGCTGTATAACTTAAGCACCCGCGAAATATCTACCCCATCTAAAATAGAGTTAACCAGTCCGGCTGGGCATTTGCAGGCTACAGGGTTGCTGGGTAAACTGAATGAAGATTACTTGAGGCTCAATGCAAATGTGCGTGCAACCTACCAATTACCTTAATATGACTCGACTATTCGTACTGAGTTTAATGCTGTGCGCCAGTAGTAGTTGGGCATTACAATCAGATGTAGAAAAGCCGGTGGAAATTGAAGCCGATTCAGCCGTGTTTGATAAAATGGCGGGTACAGCCAGCTATAGCGGCAATGTATTAATTCGCCAAGGAACGTTAGAAATCCGTGCTTCCAATATTCGCATTAATGCGCCGGGTAATGAAATTAAGTCGATTATAGCCGATGGCTCACCCGTCAGTTTTAAACAAAAAATGGATAACGGACGAGCGGCGACCGGACAAGCCCAAAACATGAAATATTTTGTGGCAGATAAACGTTTAACCTTAACTGGCAATGCGGAACTCACCCAAGACAAAGACCGTTTTGCCAGCAATTTTATTGAATACTTACCTGAGAGCGGGCAATTACGCGCAGGCGCACAAGCCGCTAGCACCGGCGAGCCACGCCAAGGCCGCAGTGGACGTGTATCAGCTATTTTCTACCCCACGAATAAAGCGCAATGAATACCCTACGCGCCCGTAACCTGCAAAAAAGTTACAAAAAACGTCAGATTCTCAAAGGCGTGGATATTGATGTCAATGGTGCAGAAGTTGTTGGCTTACTGGGGCCTAACGGTGCAGGCAAAACCACTTGCTTCTATATGATCGTTGGTTTAGTTGGCGCGGATGCAGGCAAGGTGTTATTAAATGAACAAGATATCACCTCCATGCCAATGTATGAACGCGCCCGGCATGGCATTGGTTATTTAGCGCAAGAAGCCAGTATTTTCCGCAAACTCACCGTTGCTCAAAATATTATGGCGGTGTTGGAGCTGCGTAAAGACTTAAGCAAACTTCAACGGCAAGCCCGCTTAGAAAGTTTATTGGAAGAATTTCAGCTTTCGCACCTGTATCATAGCCAAGGTATTAGCTTATCGGGTGGCGAACGCCGCCGTGCCGAAATTGCCCGCGCACTGGCATCTGAACCGAAATTTATTTTATTAGATGAACCCTTTGCAGGCGTTGACCCTATTTCTGTACTGGAAATTCAAAAAATCATTAAACATTTAGTGCAGCGTAATATTGGGGTATTAATTACCGATCACAGCGTGCGTGAAACCTTGGGCATCTGCGACCGCGCTTACATTCTAAGCGAAGGAAAAATATTAATCGAAGGTTCACCGGATATTATCCTAAATAATGAGCAGGCTAAACGGGTATATCTGGGCGATAACTTCCGGCTTTGAGCCAATAATTTATACACTCTACGCTACTATCTATATTTGATGGTTAGCGATAATAAAACATGGAGTGTCTATGAGAAAATTAATAAGCCTGCTTACGCTTAGCGGTATTGTATTGACCACACACGCGGCTGACATTGTCAGTGATCAACAACCTATTCGCCTGACTTTTCCTCCGGGCGAAACCTCAATTACAGTCAGCGGCTCAATGAAGGATAAAGCCGATCAAGTTCTTTATGTATTGCGTATTCGAGAAGCACAGACCTTAGACATTGAGCAGATTAATGAAAATTTGCATTATGTCAGTACGACTTTAACCAATGCTAAACAGCAAGAAGTCGGTACGAGTGATTCACCTTGCCAAAATAGCAGACATCTTAGTAATAGCGCCGCTGGTGACTATATTCTCAAGGTAAAGCAATGTGCCAAAGCAGAGCCTTGGCAAGGTAGCTTTAAACTCAAGATTAAAGTGCGTTAATACAAAATTGTGCGCACTAACTTAACCCAATAACTTGCTCCCAACGCTAAAATAGCATCATTAAAATCATAATAGGGATTATGTAAGGCGCGGCTTTCGCTTAAATCACCATTGCCAATCCAGATATAAGCGCCCGGCCGCTGCTGTAACATATACGCAAAATCTTCCGCTCCCATACTTGGGGGTGGATTCCATTGCACATTTTCATCCCCCACTAAACTAGCCGCTACTTGCCGACAAACTGCGGCTTCGGCTGGCGTATTAATGGTCGCGGGATACCCTTCATTAAATTGCAAATGGGCTTGGGTATTAAAAGCTGCTGCCGTGTATTCAATAACCTGCTGAAAACGCTGCGTTAAAAGTTGTCGATTGGGTTCATTTAAACTGCGAATTGTACCGCGCATCAATACCTGTTCAGGAATAACGTTATACGCCCCCGTACCTGCTTGCACTTGAGTAATACTAATCACGCCGCTTTCGGTAGGATTAAGATTACGTGCCACGATACTTTGGGTTGCGGTAATGATTTGCGCGGCGGTCACGACCGGATCAATCGTGGTATCTGGCATTGCGCCGTGTCCGCCTTTACCCGTTAAACTCAATTCAAAAGAATCGGTTGAAGCCATGACAGCGCCAGCATGTACGGCAAATTGCCCACTGGTAACCCCCGGCCAATTATGCATACCGTAAACTTGTTCAATCGGAAAGCGGTTAAATAAACCGTCCTCGATCATGCGTTTTGCACCCGCACCGCCTTCTTCCGCCGGTTGGAAAATAAAATAGACCGTGCCTTTAAAATTCGGTTGCGCAGCTAACGCAGTAGCCGCCCCCAATAACATGGTAGTATGCCCGTCATGCCCGCAGCCGTGCATTTTGCCGTAATGACACGATTTATGCGCAAAGCTATTTAATTCCACCAACGGTAGTGCGTCCATATCCGCACGCAAGGCAATATGTACGCCCTCACCTTGCGTACCTTGCAATACGCCCACAATGCCCGTACCGCCTAAACCAGTGTGGACAGTTAAGCCTAACTGCGCTAATTGTTCCGCCACAAATTGGCTGGTTTTAAATTCTTCATACGCCAGTTCAGGGTGCTGGTGAATTTGGCGACGCCAAGTTTGCATTAATTGATGTAAGGCAGTATCGCGGGCAATCGGATGCAATGATTCGCTCATGTGGCTTAATCCCAATTATGTTTAAGTTATTAGCGGCACTTTAACAGCATTTTTATTTCCTTAACAAAAGCTATTGCTTTCCAGACAAGCTTGCTAAGTTAAGTCTTCAATTTTCCTGAGATAATACGTAATGGATATTAGTCTGCTAGATTTATTACTTGCCAGTCTTGCTGCCTTGGTTGCAGGTGCAATCAATGCCTTAGCGGGGGGCGGCACATTAATCACCTTTCCAACACTTGTAGCGCTAGGCATACCCCCGATTATGGCCAATGTTACCAGTACAGTTGCGCTTTGCCCCGGCTATTTTGGTGCAACCTTAGCCCAACTCAAAGACATTCGCCCGCAACAGGCGCGTTTAACCTTAGTCTTACCAGCAGCCGTTTTAGGCGGCTTAGTCGGTGGTTACTTATTGTTAAACACTGGCGAAAAATTGTTCCAAGCTTTAGTGCCGTATTTAATTCTGCTGGCCTCTTTATTATTGGCTTTACAAAATCCGATGCGGGCATGGCTTAATAAACACATTCAAGCCCATCAAGCGCAAGCCATTTCGCCATATTGGGCTATTCCCTTAATTTTTTTAGCAGCGATTTATGGCGGTTATTTTGGCGCAGGTTTAAGCGTTATTGTTTTGGCTGCCTTAGCCTTAGTGTTTGATGATTCGCTTACTAAACTAAATGCTCTTAAACAAGCCATTGCCTTTTGTGTGAATGTAGCAGCCGCCGTCTTTTTCTTATTTTCTGGCAAAGTCGTGTGGCTGGTAGCGCTGTTTATGGCAGTAGGCGCTTTAGTCGGTGGCATGTTAGGCGGCAAATTAGCGGGTAAAATCGACCCCAATACCTTGCGCTGGATTGTGGTTAGCCTAGGTATGCTTATTGCTATTGTGTATTGGCTAAAATAAAAAAGGGAGTGACTTAACACTCCCTAGGATTCACAGCTTCATTAGCAGGGCAATCAGTCTTGTTGTTATAAAACTTACATTACTTCAGATCATCAACACTTAAGGGTTTTAACTCAGCGGCTGCTTTCGCTACTTCTTCACGCTTAGCTTTAGGCATTGGGATAAAACCTTTATCCGCTAAATAACCCTCTTCACCCCACGCGGCTTCGCTGGTAAATTCTTTAACGAAGTCTTTAATGCCTTTCACTTGTTCTGCATGTGAATTTTTCACATACATGAATAAAGGACGTGATACAGGGTATTTACCATCGGCAATGGTTTCAAACTCAGGTGCAACCCCAGCGACTTTTGAGCCTTTCACTTTGTCGCTGTTTTGCTCTAAGAAGCTAAAGCCAAAAATGCCTAACGCATCTTTATTAGCTTCGAGCTTTTGCACGATTAAGTTATCGTTTTCACCCGCTTCCACATACACACCATCTTCACGAATGGTTTGGCAAGCTGCTTTATGCTCTTTTTCTTTAGCTTCGGCTTCGTCTTTTTTACCATCATCTTTTAATTTTTTGGCTTCGTCTTTAAGCGCATCTAAAGGCGCAATCCCTTTACAACCGCCTTCCATCACCATTTCAGCAAACGCATCGCGTGTACCAGAGGTGGGGGGTGGACCTAATACTTCGATTTTGGTATCAGGTAAAGCTGCATTCACTTCTTTCCAAGTTTTCGCTTTGTTTTCAACCATTTCACCTTTGTCGTTCGGTACTTTTTTCGCAAGTGCCATGAACAAATCTTTTAAGGTTAAATCGTATTCAGGCGCACTTTTGGCATTCGCAATCGCAATACCGTCGAAGCCAACTTGCACTTCAGTAACTTTATCAACGCCATTTTTAATACAGGCTTCTAATTCACTTTTCTTAATCCGACGAGACGCATTCGCCACGTCTGGGGTATCAATCCCTGCACCCGAACAGAACAATTTAATACCGCCACCTGTACCTGTAGATTCTACTTTAGGTGCAGGGTTACCTGTTTTTTTCGCAAACTGTTCAGCAACCGCTGTCGAGAAAGGATACACAGTTGAAGAACCGACGATCTCAATATTGTCGCGGGCGTGGGCGGCGGTGGCAGAAAAAGCTAAACCCGCTGCAATGACTAGAACTAGTTGCTTCATGTATAAACTCCAAGCTAAACATCTTTGATGCGGCGTATGCTAAGCGTTAAATATGACAGCTCTGTGACAAGCACAAAATTTTTATGAATAAGCTTGCGCTACCTTAAACAAAATTTATAGGCTGGGTAAGCCGAACAGGAGTTTACAAGATGATAATAAGAATACGCGCCACTTGGCGTTGGTTACGTTTAATAACGCATGTCATAGTAGGCTTAAGCTTAACCTTACTGCTGACTGGCATATTACGCCGTTCCAGCACTAGTCCAGTGTTTCAACGCACTAAACAATGGTGGTTAAGCAAAGTCGTGCGCATTATTGGCGGACAATTACAGGTAACAGGGTCAATATTACCCGGTGCAAAGCTAGTAGTGGCTAATCATGTCTCATGGCTGGATATTCCCGTCTTAGGTGCAGTGTTAAACCCGAGCTTCTTGTCCAAAGCAGAAGTGCAACATTGGCCAGTTATAGGTTGGTTAGCCAATCAAGCAGGCACGTTGTATATCACACGCGGGCAAGCGGGGGCAGCCAATCAAGCGGCAAATACCATTGTGCAAGCCTTACAGGAAAATCAAACGGTTTTATTATTTCCAGAAGGTACTACCAGCGATGGGCAAGACGTGAAAACCTTTCATGCGCGTTTATTTGCACCTGCTTTAGAGGCGAATGTACCCGTACAACCGATTGCGGTGCGCTATCTAGCCGCAAATGGCGAATTAAGCACCGTTGTACCGTATATTGGCGAACAATCCTTATTGCAAAACTTACACGCTTTATTACGCGAACCTTTTATTAAGATTGAGGTTCATTGCCTTGAACCCATTGATAGCATAGGTTTAGCCCGTAAAACCTTAGCCCAGCATTGTGAACAGGCAATTCGGGCTATTGTCGCGCCCGCTTCATCCGCATTACTGTCAGCAACCTTTTAGAGAAGGATGTCACTGAATTTATGTCTAAATTTACAATTGATAAGTTAGGTAAAGGGCAATTTCCAAATCCACTGCATAGCATGTTGAATTTCCGCTATCGCGCTGATCACGAGGGCTTATTATTACAACCGGAAGTGCTTAGCCAAGCAGATAATACAGATAATATTATATTACCCAGCCAAACCGTGTTGGAAATGGCGGGACCACGCGAATGGCTATATTTCAACCCTAAACAAGTACGCGCAGCTATTGTTACCTGTGGCGGCTTATGCCCCGGCTTAAATGCGGTAATTCGTGGCTTGGTAATGCAGCTATGGCATGTTTACGGCTGTCAGGACATTCTAGGTATCCGCTTTGGCTATCATGGTTTAGGTAATGATGCCATTGAACCCTTAACACTAACGCCTGATGTAGTGTCGCCGATTAAAAGCTTAGGCGGCACTATTTTAGGTTCGTCACGGGGTACACCGCCCACCAGCGAATTAGTCGCTAACTTACAAAAACATCAGATCAATATGTTATTTGTGATTGGTGGCGATGGCACGATGCGCGGTGCAGATGCCTTATGGCAGGAAATCAAACGTCAACACTTAGAAATAGCGGTCGTGGGCATTCCGAAAACCATTGATAATGACATTCCTTATACACGCCGCACGTTTGGTTTTGATACCGCTGTTGCCGAGGCCATGCAAGCCATTAATATTGCAGAAGTTGAAGCCAAAGGTATGCCAAACGGTATTGGTTTGGTCAAGCTCATGGGGCGACATGCTGGCTTTATTACCGCTACCGCGTGTGTGGCATCCGGGCATCCTAACTTTTGTTTAATTCCTGAGGTGGATTTTGCGCTAGACGGCGAAAACGGTTTACTGGCGTTATTAGAACGGCGCTTAGCGGCGCGACACCATGCGGTGATTGTAGTAGCAGAAGGCGCAGGTCAGCATTTAGTGCAAGGTGTGGGAACAGATGCCTCTGGCAATAAGAAATTAGGCGATATTGGCACGTATCTAAACGAAAAAATTAATGCGCATTTCAAATCCAAAGGCTGGCAGTTTGGTTTGAAATATATAGAACCCAGTTATTTGATTCGCTCTGCGCCACCTTCCGCATTTGACCAATTATATTGCGATCAATTAGCGCGGGCGGCAGTACATGCGGCAATGGCAGGTAAAGGCGGTATGTTAATTGGCGATTGGAACGGGCGCTTAACCCATATTCCGATGAGTGCATTACAAGGCGCAAGCCGTCGAGTGAACCCCAACGGCGAATTATGGTTTAGCGTACGCGAAAATACCGGACAGCCACAAGTGATGGGTTAGGCCGCAGATAATTCGCTTAAAGGCCAACGGGGACGCGCACTAATCACAGCCGGTTCAGTTGCACCGGCTTGTAAGCGCATAGCGCCCGCATAGGCAATCATCGCACCATTATCAGTACAAAAGGCTAAACGTGGAAAATACACCTCCGCGTTTAGCTGCTGTAACTTAGCGCGTAGGCGTTGATTAGCACCTACTCCACCCGCCACCACTAAGCGTTTACGCCCTGCTTGCTCCAAGGCACGTTTACATTTAATCGCCAAGGTATCGACAACCGCTTCTTCAAACGCGTAGGCAATATCAGCTTTGGCTTGTTCTGTTTGATCCGAGGTTTGCCAAGTAGTTAGGGCAAAAGTTTTTAAACCGCTAAAGCTAAAATCACAGCCCGGTCGATCCACCATTGGACGCGGAAATTTATACATACCCGCCCGACCTTGCTGGGCTAATTGTGCTAATAAAGGGCCACCCGGATAGGCTAATCCCATAAGCTTAGCGGTTTTATCAAAGGCTTCACCCGCTGCATCATCGACGCTTTCACCTAAAATCTGGTATTCACCCAAATGTGGCACGTCCACCAATAAGGTGTGCCCACCCGAGACTAATAAGGCCACAAACGGAAACGCGGGCGGTGTGTCTTCCAACATAGGCGCGAGTAAATGCCCTTCCATGTGATGTACGCCCACCGCCGGAATGTTTAATGCCCACGCCATTGACCGCGCCATAGATGCACCCGTCATTAATGCGCCGATTAACCCCGGGCCTGCCGTATAAGCAATGCCGTCTAAATCTTGCATACTGAGTTGAGCATCGGCTAACACCTCACGTAATAAAGGTAAGACGCGTTGAATGTGATCCCGTGATGCCAATTCTGGTACAACACCGCCGTATTCGGCGTGCATGGCAATTTGGCTAAATAAACGATGCGCTAATAATCCGCGTTCGGTGTCATAAATGGCGACACCTGTTTCGTCACAAGAAGTTTCAATGCCCAATACGCGCATCGCTTAATCTCACTGTTACTCTGTTATGCCTACATTATACTGGATTCAGCGCTTGGCATCAGGCGCGAATATGCTAGAGTTATTGTTCACTTTTACAAAGGAATGATGAAACGTGGGGTTTAAGCTAAAAAGCGCCTTATACGGTGTGGGGTTGTTCTGCGCGTTATTGCCAAGCGTATGGGCAAAAGATCATGTCATTATTCTAGCTGGGCAATCTAATATGATGGGACGCGGCAAAACCATAGGCTTGCCACCCGGTTACCGCAATACACCCGGCAATGTTCATTTTTTCTATCAAGGGCGTGAACATAGATTAGCCGAATTTGGCTTTTTTGGTCCAGAGGTTAGTTTTGCGCATACCTTAGCAAGGGCATATCCCCGCGACCGCATTTTCTTAATTAAACACGCAGCCTCTGGCAGTTATTTAAAGCAATGGCAACCCGGACAAGGTTTATATAACACTTTAATGCGGCAAATTAGCTTTGTCGCACAGGCTTATCCCATTCAACAAATTGACGCTATTATGTGGATGCAAGGCGAAAGTGAAGCGCAAAGCTCAGCAACGGTTGCTACGCAATATAGCGATCAATTACAAAACTTCGTCACACACTTACGCCGCGATTTGCAATCACCCAATAGTTTATTTGTGTTAGGGCGCATTAGCTTTCAGCACCCTTTACTCATGAACTCGATTAATATTGTGCGCAGCCAACAACAACAAGCTCCACAACAAATTAAAAATAGCTTGGTCGTTTCAACCGATGGCTTAACCACCATGTCAGATAAACTACATTATGACAGCGCCGGGCAAGTAGAGTTAGGCAAACGCTTTGCAACTGCCTATATTCGCCGAAATTCTCAGCTTGCCCGCCGTTAATGCACTTAACTTAACCCAAGTTTTTCAGGGCAAATTCCCAGTTGATCAGCTTATCTAATAACGCGTTGACATAATCAGCGCGTTTATTACGGTAATCAATGTAATACGCATGTTCCCATACGTCGATAGTTAATAACGGTTTCAAACCATTGGTAAACGGCACATCGGCATTGCTAGTTTGTACTACCTTCAACTTATCACCGTCCGCCACTAACCACGCCCAACCACTACCGAATTGTGTCATAGCTGCATCCGCTAAGGCTTTTTTAGCTGCTTCTACACTACCAAATGAACTTTCTAATTTTGCTTTTAACGCAGCAGGCGGCTCGCCCCCGCCATTTGGTTTTAAGCTCTGCCAATAAAAATTATGATTCCACGTTTGCGCCGCATTATTAAAAATCGCTTTGTGTTGGCTATCTTTCGCCGTCGCCGCCACTACCATATCCAAAGGCATATCTGCGAAGGGTGTTCCCACGACCAACTCATTCAATTTATTGACATAAGCTTGATGATGCTTGCCATAGTGATAGCTCATAGTTTCGCTAGAGATCACGGGGTTAAGCGCATTTTCGGCATAAGGCAACGAGGGTAACGTATACGCCCCGCCATTACTGGGCTTGGCTGGCACTATAGTGGGCGCAGTCGGAACAGGCGTCGACTCAAGCGCTTGTGCTGTTTTCAATAAAGCTGAACTACTCAGCAGCCCCATACCCATCGTTAAAAAATGGCGTCGGTTCATGCGTCTACACTCCTAAATTAAGGCTTAATTGCTTCAACAGTAGTGTATAGACAGCCTCACTACTTTGCGAAAAATCACAATTTTTAAGCTTAGCGGCTTTTCGTTATTGGGGCTTAACTTGTCCCGTTCCAGGGGGTGGCACAATTTTGGGCATTTTTACAGGTGCAGAAGGTAGACGATGATCCGCATCACGTTGATCTCGAACATTACAATTAGGGTTAGGTTTAGAAATTAATGGTACACGCACGTCAGACCCTGCACAGGGATTACGATAGGAAACCGGTGGGCGTCGACCCGTTACACTGACTCCACCTTGAGCACTTTCGACTGATTTAGGTACAACAGGCGGGCGAACAGAGGTAACTGGGGGCGCTGGCGTTGGCGCAACACGTTCGGCATTTTTTAACATTTCTCGAATTTGTGCTTCTGCTGCATCCAACATATCCATAAGTTCATAGATTTCATCACGCTCTAAACCGTCTTTACGTAATGCTTTTTCACGATTATTAATAAGTGCCTGCTGTTTGCGTAAAACGGCGATTTCACTTTGGGTTAACGTGCCATTATCAACCCCTTGCTGAATTAATTGGGCATGTTCGGCTTGCAATGCATCAATGGTTTCTCCACCACTATCAGCGTAACTGACTGAAACCATTAACAACGCCAAACAACTGAAGGTTATAGAAACATAACTACGGACTGACATCGCCTACTCCTGGTGAGTTATTAAACGATTTTTTATTTTTGACTGTATATAAATGTAATAGGAAAAGTAGCCATGCTAATGCACATGGCTATCTCTTAAGTTAATGACTGAACCATCTAACGATACCCACCGTGTCTATGACCATATCCGCCATGACCGTATCGGTGACCGTCGTGTCTAGGTGCACCATACCAACGCCCACCATGCCAATAGCCACTATACCAACGCCCACCGTGCCAATAACCACGAGGCGGCGGTCTACGGCTAGGTCGATGATGCCGTCCCGGTCTATGTCGATCATATACTTTAATGTAAAGCCCATTTCCTAGATCCGCGTGTAAGTTCACACCTTGATAAGCGGGTTCTGCTTGGGCAGTGGGGGTAAGGGCTAGCATTCCGGCGAATAGAGCCGTACCCAATATTTTCGATGTAAAAGAGGACATATTCTTTACTCCTACTGATTAACGTTAGCCTGCAAACATTTTGCTAGGAATTACGACGCACCTTACGCTTCTTAATTGTTGTCACGCCCACCTCCGCCGTTGTTGCCGTCGCCACGTCTGCCGCCGCCACCATTGTTACCGTCGCCACGTCCGCCGCCACCATTGTTACCGTCGCCACGTCCGCCACCGCCATTGTTACCGTCGCCACGTCCGCCACCACCATTGTTACCATCACCGCGTCCGCCGCCACCATTATTACCGTCGCCACGTCCGCCACCACCATTGTTACCATCACCGCGTCCGCCGCCACCATTATTACCGTCGCCACGTCCGCCGCCATGTCTTCCATCATCACGATCACCACGATGTCCACCACCGTAATCACCGCCATATCTTCCGGGGCGATGATGAGGATAGCGATAACCCGGATAACGATGCCCCGGATACCATCGGCCGTGATACCAGTAGCCTACGGGACGATAACCACCGTAAAACTCTGCCGAAATACCGTTGCCTGAGGTTTTGTGTAAAGTAACACCGGGAAAGCCAACGACAATATCTGCATGAGCTGCGGAAGTCATGCTTAATAAACCTGCTACAATTGCAGCAGTCAATAGTTTGGTTTTATAGGTACACATCTCGATCCCTCCTCATTTTCTTTTTAAATTTAATCCTTTAGTTTGTACCCTAAAGCTTAGGTCAAGTGTGCAGACTTCACCACCGACCAAACGGATATATTCAAATGACTATATTCAACTAGCATCTGTATTAAAAAACGCTACTATATGCCCTCTTCCTGATGAGATTAGAACCCCTACGTTATGAATCGACTGGAATGGCGGGTTACCGCTTCATTAGCTGCTATTTATGCGGTGCGCATGTTGGGCTTATTTATGATTCTGCCAGTATTTACGCTATATGCGGAATCTTTGCCCGGTTATAGCGCCGCGCTGGCAGGTTTAGCGATTGGTATTTACGGCTTAACCCAAGCGACTTTTCAAATCCCACTGGGGATTCTGTCGGATAAAGTAGGACGCAAACCGGTCATTGTGGGCGGCTTATTAGTATTTGCGCTAGGCAGCATAATAGCGGCGGTGGCGCATTCATTAGTGGGGATTATTATCGGGCGGGCCATTCAAGGCATGGGCGCGGTAGCAGGTCCAACGATGGCATTAGCGGCTGATTTAACCCGCGAGGAAAATCGCACACGCATTATGGCTATTATCGGCATGACGATTGGATTGTCATTCATGGCGGGTATGGTGCTAGGTCCTCTGATTAATCAATATGCAGGCGTGCCGGGTATTTTCTGGCTGACAATGGTTTTAGCCCTCATCGGCATTGTATTAGTGCTCTTTGCCATTCCTACCCCGTTACAAGCTAAGCAACATCGTGACGCGGGGGTTATGCAAGGCTATCTCATGACGGCGCTCAAGAATCAAGCCCTAGTACGCATGAATATTGGCGTGTTTATTTTACATTTAGTCATGACCGCTAATTTTTTAGTATTACCGCCGATTTTTGAACATGATCTAAATTTACCGCGTATCGACCATTGGCGCGTGTATTTACCCATTTTTGTTGGGTCATTCTTATTATCCATTCCGCTGATTATTATGGCAGAAACTAAACATAAAATTCGCAGCCTATTAATTGCCAGCACGATTGCCATTTTATTAGCTGAACTATTAATGGCGTTTAGTTATACCCATATTAGCGGGCTATTAGCGGCTTTCTTCTTATTCTTCGTAGGTTTTAACTTTCTAGAAGCCATTCAACCCTCCTTGGTAGCTAAATATTCCAATGTCAGTACTAAAGGCACAGCAATGGGTATTTTCAGCAGCTCTCAGTTTTTAGGTATATTTGCGGGCGGCTCATTAGGCGGCATTGTTAATCATCACTGGGGTGCTAGCGGCGTATTCTTATTGAGTGCACTTGTGGTAGCAGTTTGGCTAATAATTGCCTTGCGCTTACCTGCTCCTAGTTTTTATACCAGCCGTTTATTAAAATTACGCGGCGAATTATTAATGAATCCACAGCAATTAGAACAAAATTTATTATCAATCGCTGGGGTCAAAGAAGTGGCACTTGCCCCAGATGAACAAGTTGCTTATTTAAAAGTAGATAAAAGCAGCTTAGATGAAAATACTTTACTAGCTTTTACCCCACATTCCGCAACCACTTAATAAAACATGGCTCAAGGGTACAAAGATTAATCAACTTCTAGCACCACTTGCATTCTACGAATATTTGCATCAGAGAATTGACGGTGTTGTTTCACTTTTTTTAACAGTTGCTTAGCTGATGTTAAATTATTACCGGCATAAACTGCCATAAAGCTTACTTGACGATTGACATTGGTATACCAAACCGGTGATTCATCTGCGCATTGATAACGCTCAACAAATACTTTATTGCGGGGAAATAATTGTTGGGTGCGTAACCGCTCTTTTTCTCCAATAGAACAATGTGCAGCAGTTTTCAATATAATTGCATAAAATGGATTTGAGCGATCTTCTGCAACCGCTAAGCCGCGATTATTCGCCTGAAAGTTCAAATCTGCTGGATGAATAAGATTGGAAGCTGAGGGTGAACCGTAAATATCACCGGGAGCAGCTTGTGCGATACCCAAATGCAAAAAAACACCTATCATTAATAAGCGCACACAAACTATTTTCATAAAATTATTTATCCATAGTGTAAAAATATAAAATAATAGAATCTACCCACTCTGCATACTCTCTAATTGAATGTATTCAAACGGCTATTATTTTGTATTTAATAAAGTTTACAATCATACTAACTTAAATAATTGGCAGAACAATATTAATACATAACTGTAGCTCAGGTTGCATCGTCAATAATATGCTGATGTTACCCTTTAAACGGTGCAGTCGAGTCCGAATACTGTGCATTCCAGTTCCTTCATGCCAGTGCTCTGGTGTTGCAATTTGACCATCATGCATCAAAGTAAGGTTTAATTGTTGTTTATCCAATATAACTATTTGCACTTCGATATGACGCGGATGAGCATGTTTGAGCGCATTGCTCACCAATTCTCTTAGTATTTGGCTTAAATCGAGTAGTTGATAAGTACTTAATTGGATGGCATCCACACTTTCATCTTGTAACCAAAGCAACTCAACTCCCACTAATTCAGTTCGTTCCGCAATTTCCACCCGCCAATCTGCTAAACTTTCACTCAAAAAAGAGATATTTTTCTTTAAAGAAAGACGAATCGTATCGCGTAAAGTAGTTAAAGCCTGTTTAACCTGTAGACGATTTTCTGGATTAGATAGCTTATAAGTAAGCGTTAATAATTGCGCACCGACTGTATCATGTAAGTCGTGCATAATACGGCGGCGTTCTTCTAAAACGGCATGTTCACGAATATTACTGGCATTATGTGCTAAGCGAATGATAGCCAATAACGAATTAACATTTTTAATATCAGCTTTATTAAATAATCTTGCAGCCATTTGCTTGCCACTTAACAAATAGGCGCTTGTACCAATTAAATTCGGCACACGCAGCACTAAACCATTATCGACTAACACGACTTTGCAATCTGTTTGCTGAATGGTATAAATATTTAAGGGTTTAAATTTTTCATTCAAAGCTTGGTACCAAATCTTTTCAAATTCCCCACTAAAATTTGCTTGTAAAATTGATTGGCTAAAATATTCAAGAAAATCCTGAAGAATTTGATAATTATCTGGCAATAGTTTGGTTAATAATAATTGACGCAGAGGAAAATAGACAAAGCCTACAATTAGAATAGATAAACTTAATGCATAAACTTCCGAAGCTTGAAACAAGCCAATCAGTACAACATCGACTATTACAATTAAGCTACCGCCAATAACCCATAATAATGATTTAAACCACCAATATTCAATCGAAAATAAATGATACCTAACAATACCAATGCCCCAACCTAAGAACATACTGATCAATAAAATTCTGGCACTTAGTGTACTAATGATAGGATTTACTTCCAAAATCATAGGAACAGCATGAAAGATAACAATTAGCCAAGCAGGTAATAAAACCGATAATTGTAGAACCAGTACCGTAGTACGATTAATAGGATTACCTGTAGAAAGTTGCCATTGTTTATAGAACAACCACGACGCAAATAATAGCATCGGCAAAATAGGTAGAATAAAAATATGTAAAGGCAGCTCTATCCATTTAAAATAATAGTTAAGCGTTAATACTAAAAAAACAATTGGTAAAATATACAGATAATGTTTACTGATAACTTTATTGGGATAAAACCCAATCAGAATTAAAACTACGCACATGAAGCTATAAAAGAAAAAGGCTTCTAAGCCAGCTAAAGCATTTAGCAAATCAGCATTAATATATAATTCTCTGCTACTAATAAGCCGATAAATAGATTGTGCGCCAAAATAGCTAAGGCTCGCAATGAGCAAACAAACAGATTCTAAGCGATAGGGTTTATAAACCCAAATCATTACACCAATCAACAGCCCAATGGTATTACTAATAAATAACCCCCAAAAAAGCAGTTCTAGGCTGTACAAGGGGGTATTTTGATGAGGAAATAAGCTAACTACTTCATTATTGCCCAAAACCAAATTAATTCGCTTTTCGTGTTTTAATATTTCCTCTAATTTGGTTTGCAAAGCTAAATAATTATGAAAATCCACAAAATTTTTATTAGCTAATGCACCTTTTAATACATTTCCATTTAAAGTGATATAGTGATCTTTCCAGATTATTCCCTTAATCAGATCATCTTCAAATAATTTATGATGCGCTGGTGAATCATCTTGTACTTTTGTAACAAAAAGATCTTGCTGATAATTTTCTAATTGAATGCCTAACCACGGTTGTTGCACGCGAACCGAAATAATTAAAATCTCAGTAAAGATAATTAATAAAAATGCCGCAAATAATATAACAATAGGCGCAACATAGTAATCTTTAAATAAAACTTTACTAGTTAGCCACATTAATTAATCCTAAACGACAGGCTTCTACTGCGGCTTCAGCCCGGCTGGAAATATCCAATTTTTGGTATACATCCCGGATATAACGCGCAATCGTATTCGCGGATAGATCTAATAAACGGGCAATTTCTTTACGACTTAGACCTTTTGCGACTAAGACTAATACTTCAACTTCTCGACTACTTAAAGCATTACTCGTTATTAAATTTGTTTTTTCTGGCGCAGGATTTTCAACATGGGTTTCTAATTTCTTTCCTAGCGTATCCAATTGAAAATACCGCAAAATCCGCCTAGCGACCGAAGGTGAAAGCGGGGGGTCACCTGTTAAAATACCGCGCAATTTTTGAATAAAAACGGGTTCAGGAGAATCTTTTAATAAGTAGCCTTTTGCTCCCAAACGTAGCGCTTGCAAAATATGTTCATCATCATCAAAAATAGTACTAATAACGATGACGCAATGCGGTGAATGCTGCAAAATGGATGGAATCAAATCTAAACCATTACCATCGGGTAGGTTAATATCAAGCAATACTAGATTAAAAATCTGATTTTGATTCAAGCTATCGCATACACTGCGATAACTATCACAAAGTGTAATATTAATATCTGGAAATGAGATTAATAAAACCCTAACTAACCATTTTCCTGTCTCACCAATATCCTCGACTATTAAAGCATGTTGCATATTGTTATATCTCATTCCTAGCAACCTTAGACTATATACAAGTTAAGTCCGTGCAAGGCTTAAAATTATCTATATGCCATTGATCTTAAGATAATCGGCACTGTCACTATCATAATATTCGTATTACCACAACCGTCTATTTAGAGGCATTCATTTGCAGGGTTTACTAATTAGTACTGTTTCACCATATTAAAAGCTACTTGATAAATTTAAGCCAAGCTTACTCGCTATCACAAACTCACAGTAGGCTATCTATAAAGGAGATAATATGAACAAATGGAATATATTGTTGCTCATAGTGTTAGTGACAAGCTATGACGCTGCTGTTGCTAAACAGAAAGAACCACGCCTTATCTGTGATCGTCATGGCCATTGCCATTACGAATATGCAGGCGGTGGGGGTGGGAGAGTTGTGCCTAATCCACCGCCATTAAGACCGCGTCCAGACTATGTACCGCCTAGATTTACACCACCTAGACCGCAACCACGTCCCACGCCTAACAAATAAAAAAGGGGGATTTCTACTCCCCCCTTTTTATTGACTATTGGCTTGCGTTAGTAAACGCTAAAATCAACAAACTATACGGCGCTAATGCCACTGTACCTTTATACGGGTAACCGTCCCAGCTTATATTTTGCGTTTGTAATGCACTCGTGCCGAAATCATCGAAGCTTTTGTCATAATCACGGCTATTGCCATTAAATACCACATCCCATTCACCTGCATTGGGTAAACCAATGTCATAACTTGGAAAGGTACGATTCGCAAAATTAGCCACCACTACCACCGCATCGTGAATTCCACCACGATCCCAACGCTGAAAGGCAATCACTTTATTAGTTTCATCAATATGAAATACTTGAATATTTTGCCCACATAAGCCAGCGGTTTTATGCGTTTTATTCAAGCGTAAATGAATCAAATCGCGGTAAGCTAACCAAATACCTTCATGCGTCTCTAATTTACCCCAATCTAACGGACGGGTATCCTGAAACCATTTGTCTTCTAGGAATTCTTGTCCTTGAAAAATCATGGGAATACCGGGCGCAGTAAACACAATGCCAGCGCCTAAAATAGATTTGCGTTTACCCAACCATGAATCCGCATGACCGGGCGAAGCATCTTCCGGAATTCGCGCTTGTCCATTCGCCACTTCATCATGCGATTCGGTATAAATCACACGCTCGAAAGCATCGCCGTTAAAACGCTGGGTTAAGGCATAACCTAAAGAATGCATATTGCGGTTACTGTCGTATAACTCTAATAAGGCATCGCGCAAGGTATGCACAAAGAACGCTCCCCATTGCGCATTAAAACCTGCACCACCCGCGCCCGGTGTTTTGGTAAGCCATTCATTATCCTGCATATCTTCGGAAATGGTGATAAAGCGTGGATTATGACTATGCGCGGTGCTATTAATATCTTGCATTAATAACCAACCGTCGGATAGGGCGTTACCTTGGTCGTAAGGCATACCGTGTACAGTACGAATAAACACGCACATATCAAAGCGTAAGCCATCAATATGGTAATCACGCGCCCACATCATGGCATTATCTAAAATGAATTTGCGTACTTCAGGACGACCGTAATCAGGTCGTGTATCGCCCCACGGGGTATTGCTGCGCCAGTCATTGTAGAAATAAATGCCGCCTTTGCCGTTTTCGTTCCAACCGTCAAATTGCCATAAATCTAAATCAGTCGGACCAAAATGGTTATATACCACATCCAAAATAACCGCCAAACCTCGTTCATGTGCGGCTTGTACGAAATCATAGAAATCTTGAGCGCTACCGTAATCCGATTCAACCGCAAATAAATTGGAAGGGTTGTAGCCCCATGAAATACCGCCTGCGAACTCCTGAATAGGCATAATTTCAATCGCATTTACGCCCAATTCACGTAATTCATCCAAATACGGAATTGAACTTTTAAAAGTAGCGGGACTGTTGCAAGGGCGGTTACGGCGTCCAAAAGTACCGATATGCAGCTCATAAATCACTAAGCGATTGAGGTCAGCCGCTTGAAATTGCGGGTTAGTGCTGGCGACGGGTGGTTTGGACAATACCGAATTACCCACCGAACTGGTTACTTTTCCAGCATAAGGATCCATGCGAGCATAGACCTTGCCTTGATTCACAATATGGTATTTGTACTGATCACCAACCTTGGCTTTTTTTAAGGAAGTCGACCAAACTCCATTCGCATTTTTTTGCATAGGGTTTTGATTTTCATCCCAATTATTGAATGTACCAATAAGTGATACCGCATCGGCATTGGGCGCCCATACGCTAAACTGCCATGTTCCTGTTTGATCTTGATAAGCACCTAATCCTTGGTTCATAACGTGTCTCCTGAGTAATAAAGTCAACCCGTGGGTTGCTATTTGACAAGGCTTAATCATTAGCCCAGCTAACAGAAAGTCAATTTAGTTTAGAAAATACCTAGGATTTTTACTTACTAGAAATATGTACTAATTATTTAAGCAATGCGTTAATGATTAACCAAGAGTACTCCCCAATGGACAAACAAATTCTGAATAAGACCGTAACTGGCAATGCAGGCGAAACCCATCAACAGGCTAAGGGTGATGCGCCTAATTTGACCACGGATCGCGGTGGCGTGATTGCCGATAATCAAAATACCTTAAAAGCAGGCGCACGCGGTCCATCCTTGTTGGAAGATCATATTTTCCGCGATAAATTAGGTCGTTTTGACCGTGAGCGTATTCCGGAACGGGTGGTACATGCACGCGGTTATGGTGCGCATGGTTATTTTGAAGCCTATGAAGACTTATCCGCTGTTACAATGGCGAGTCCGTTTCAAGCGAAAGGCAAAAAAACACCGATTTTTATGCGGATCTCCACAGTGGCAGGTAGTAAAGGCTCGCCGGATTTAGCGCGTGATGTACGCGGTTTTTCTATTAAGTTCTATACCGATGCGGGTAACTGGGACATTGTTGGCAACAATATTCCGGTGTTCTTTATTCAAGACGCTATGAAATTTCCGGACTTGGTTCATTCCATTAAACCTGAACCGAATTGTGAATTTCCACAAGCACAAACCGCACACGACAATTTCTGGGATTTTGCCTCATTAAGCCCTGAAGCCGTGCATATGTTGTTGTGGATTATGTCTGACCGCACGATTCCCCGCTCTTTACGCTTTATTGAAGGCTTTGGTGTACACACCTTCCGCTTAGTGAATGCAAAAGGCGCAAGCAAGTTTGTTAAATTCCACTTCAAACCGAAAGCGGGCTTACAGTCTGTCATGTGGAATGAAGCGGTTAAAATTAATGGGGCTGATCCAGATTTTCATCGCCGTGATATTTGGGACACGTTAAGCAATGGCGAAACTATTGAATGGGAAATGGGCATGCAAATTTTCGATGATGCCTTTGCCGAACAATTTCCGTTTGATGTGTTAGACGCAACTAAATTGATTCCAGAAGAAGATGTGCCGGTTAAAATCGTCGGGCGTTTGGTATTAGACCGTCCCGTAGACAATGCTTTCGCCGAAACTGAATTAGTGGCAGTGTGCCCGCAAAATATTATTCCGGGTATCGACTTTAGTAATGACCCTTTATTACAAGGACGTACCTTCTCGTATCACGATACCCAGCAACACCGCTTAGGTACGACTAATTTCAATCAATTTGAAATTAATGCGCCACGCTGCCCGATGCACAATTTCTCACAAGATGGCTTTGCCGCGCGCGCTGCTAATCAGCCGAAAGGTCGCATCAACTATGAACCGAATAGCTGGGGCGGTGCGCGAGAAAATCCAAGTTTAGGCTTCCATTCTTACGCTGAACCACTAGAAGGCACGAAAATCCGTATTCGTCCTGAAAAGTTTGCAGACCATTATAGCCAAGCACGCCAGTTCTATATTAGCCAAACCGATACCGAACAACTGCATATTGCCAATGCCTTTGTGTTTGAGTTAAGTAAAGTTAAACACAGCTTTATTCGTGAACGTTTGGTTAGTCATTTGTTAAATGTAGATGCCAAGTTAGCGCAACGGGTAGCAGACGGTTTAGGGTTAGATACATTGCCCGCAGCAGCAAAACCCGCTGTCGCGCCCCGCACGGATTTAAAACCTTCAGACAAATTAAGCATTATTAAAAATGGTCCTAATTCTTTTAAAGGTCGCAAGTTGGGCATTTTAATCAGCGAGGGTACAGATGCGAACACTTTCAAAAACTTGCAGAAAGTAGCGGCGGCGGAAGGCGCAATGACAGTGGTGATTGCCTCTAAAATTGGGGGTGCAACATTAAGCGACGGTACAAAAGTTACCGCCGATGAAAAAATTGGCGGCGGTCCTTCTGTATTATTTGACGCGGTGGCAATTATTCCAGCGAAAGCCGTCGCCGATAAACTGAAAGACGATGGCACAACCAAAGATTTTGCAGCCGATGCGTTTGCACATTGTAAATTTATTGCTTATGTGCAAGAGGCTATGCCTATTTTCCAAGCCGTTGGCATTGATAAAGCTTTAGACAAAGGGTGTATGGAAATTAAATCAATGGCAGACGCTGAACAGTTTATAAAAGCCTGTGGCAAATTACGTTTCTGGGAACGTGAGCCAATGGTTGAAAAGGTTTAATATGATACTAATAACGTTACGCTAACACGACTCTTCCTAATTAAATTTTGCCCTATAGTGACCACTATGGGGCATGTTTTATAAATCAGCTTAGACATTATTGCCAGTCGATTAATTAGTTTCTAAATTTATAGACTCGATGAACTTATACGGAATGCTGCATGTTTGTGCTGAAACAATACTGGCAAAAATTATCCACTAAACTTTGGTTACGCCCGACATTATCCGGTTTATTTGCGGCTTTTATGGCTGCGTTAGCTTATTGGTTAGGTCAACGTTATGACGCCGTTTTCAGCTTTGATATTAGTGAAGACTCGTTATTAATGCTGTTGGGTATCTTCACTTCAAGTATGCTATCCGTAGCCACGTTTACCGTATCGGCGATTGTCACCGCCGCGTCTTCTGCTTCCAATTCCACTACGCCCCGTGCTTCGCAATATGTTTTAAACGACAACATTTCACAGCTTGTGTTATCCGCCTTTATTGGTGCATTTATTTATTCATTAGTTGGGGTCTTCTCGCTTAAAACGCTGCATTATGGGCCCACTGGGCGCTTCGTTTTATTCGTTGGTTTATTAGTTTTCGTATTATTGGTGTTGTTTGCCTTAATTAACTGGATCGACCATGCGATTAAATTGGGACGGCAAAGCACTATTGTTGGCAAGTTATACGATGCAACGCTGGCAACATTACGCCCTGAGATTGTTGGTACATTAGGTGCAAAAACATGGCAAGGTGGCATTCCCTTACAAGGGCAGGCCGTTTATCCCAATAAGGTTGGCTATATTACCGCACTCGATATGCAAGCCTTACAACAAGCGGCGGAACGCAGCAATGTACACATCATTATCAGTACACGCCCCGGTGAAATAGCGGAAACCACCACGCCGATTGCCTATATTAGCCCTGCCAGTAACGCAGACGAAAACCTAATCCATTGCCTTAACACAGCATTAGTGATTGATAGCAAACGGCAACCGTTTATGGATTTGCGCCATAATTTACTGAACCTCACGGAAACGGCTGATCGGGCATTATCGCCCGGTATTAACGACCCCGGCACGGCGATTCATATTATGAATATTCAAATGGATTTGCTGCTGCAATGGGCTAACTTACAAAACAACCCGCAATGCTATGCAGTGCAATACGACCGCCTAAGCTTGCCAGCGGTTACGGCTGAAGAATTGGTCAATGATTGTTTTACGCCTATTGCACGCGATGGCGCAAGCGCAGTTGAAGTGGGAATTCGCTTACAGAAAGTGTTACAAGCCTTAGCTCGCGCAGGTCATCCTGAATTAAGTACAGCGGCTAAAACTATGTCGGCAACGGCTTTAGAACTGGCGGAACACAGTTTGGTGGCAAATGCACATAAAGCCAAAGTTGCCAAGGCAGCCGTAGCGGTGTAACGCCTTTATTCTCAAGGTTATGCCAATTTTGCAGGTGAAAAATGTTACACTGCACCATTAGTTTCCAACTGCCCAATTTAGAAGAGTAAGACCACCAAGGAGTTTTCTATGAAATTTTTCGTCGATACGGGCGATATTAATGAAATTAGCAAATTAGTCGAAACGGGCATGGTAGACGGCGTGACGACTAACCCGTCCTTAGTTGCCAGTTCCGGTAAAGATTTTGTGAGTTTGGTATGGGAAATTTGCCAATTAGTGCCGGGGCCTGTGAGCGCGGAAGTGTTGGCAACCGATTATCCCACCATGATGAAAGAAGCGGATGTGTTGCGCAATATTGCGGATAACGTCTGTATTAAAGTGCCGTTAACGGTGGATGGCTTAAAAACTTGCAAACAATTGAGCCAAGAAGGCACAGATGTCAATGTCACTTTATGTTTTAGCGTAGTACAAGCCTTATTAGCCGCCAAAGCGGGGGCGACTTACGTATCGCCTTTTATTGGTCGCTTGGATGATATTGGTGAATCGGGTATGGATTTAATCCGTAATATCGTGGATATGTACGGCAATTATCCAGAGCTGAATACACAAGTCTTAGCGGCTTCAGTACGTAGCCCCAGCCATATTTTAGAATCTGCAATGGCAGGCGCTGACGTTGCAACCCTACCGCCTAAAATTTTATGGCAGTTATACCAACATCCACTCACAGATAAAGGTTTAGACGGTTTTATGAAAGACTGGGTCAAAACCGGACAAAAGTTGATTTAGACAAATTTAAAGCTGGTCTAAAACACGTTAGACCAGCGTCTTATTCAGCCGTTTATTTTGGAATTACGCCACTAATAATATAATTCGCTGCCATAAGCTCTTGATTGTTTGGGTGCAATGCCACATTCAACATGGGAATTAACACATCGTTATTGGGGCCTGCGAAAATACTGTAACCGTCTAAATTGACATCCGTACTACTATAGCCATACAAAATGTGATTGAGGTTTTTATTTCCGTCGCTTGCACCATTGGCCGGATCGTCAATAATCGCACTCATCAACTCTAATAAGTCATTGCTGATCCCAACATTGAAAAGACGATTATCCGCATTAATATCACCCGCCCATAACATAGCCGTAGCACCTTCTATATATTGCGCAGTAGCACCATAAGTTGCGGTACTGGCTTTACTAAAGTCAATAAGTGTAGCTAAGCTAGCCGTATCTAAAGCAACGGGCACTTTAGTCATAACGCCTAAATGGTTACGATGGCGCACACTGACATAATATTGCCCTGTGTTTGCACCTTTAATATACAAGTTGGCTTGACCCGTAGCAGCATTTAAAACCGTACCATTACGGGTTAACAAACCAGCCACGGCAGCCAAACGTTTACTCGGTGTCATTTTGTCACGTAATTCTATCAAAACCCAATCAACAACAGCATTATCACCTTCCAAGCTACTTTGCTTGGCGCTTAGACTTTCAATCCCCGTATATTGATATACATTGGTATAGGGTTGTGTACGTGGAATCAAACCCGCCACGCGTAATTCATCGCCCATTTTGCCGTCATTGCGCATTGCACCTTGCAATAATACTTTGACTTGCAAACTTAAATCTTCTACTAGAACATCTTGCAATTCGATTTTAAGCGTTTCGAGTACACAGTTACTTAACGCATCACAAACTTGTACTTGCAGTTCATAAATATTATCGCCATTCGCATCATTGGGCTTTTCATAATCCGCACGATTCGCTAACTGCAAATTGCCTAAGGCGTCAATGCTAAACAAGGCAGCATCTGCCCCAGATAAGCTATAACGCGGATTACTAATATCCGTGCTAATTTGCCCAACCAAGGTACTGTCTTCATTTAATTTAAACGTTTGTGCCGCTTTAGTAGTGGTCAATTTATAGACTTCACGCCCGTATTGTGAATCACCGACCGCCGCAAAATACAGTTCATTATTAAAGCTAGTGAGCGATTGTGGATTAATAAAATCGTGCGCAGCTTTAACCGTACGCGTACCTGAAGTTGTGCCATCCGATTGCCACAGCTTATCCACGCCCCCTTCTATTGCATTAAAGTATAAAGTAGTCGCAACGGGCTTAAACTGGCTCACAATGGAGGCATCATAACTAAAACTTTGCACTTGATTGGCTTTGTCAACCGTGCCATCCGTGCGCCAAAGCTGCCATGTTTGGGTATCGGTTAACACAAGCCTAAAATAATACTGACCATTAACGCTAGCCGCCGGTGAGGCAGCATTACCGCTTAAGGTTTTGACTTCAACCGCCTTGGCTAAGCTGGGAATATAGCGCCAGACTTTCGTTTGGTTTGCCGCTACTTGATCTAAATAATATAAGGTATTTCCAACCACTGTTAAGGCTTGCGGATTAACCAAGGTTTGCAGGGCTTTGGTATCCGCTTCAAACCCATTGGATTGCCATAATTGGAAACTCCCTGTATCGCTGTCTTTGGCAAAGAAATAAAGCATATCGCCTAACGCAGTTAATTCCTTTAATTCACTCGACGCCGTACCGGGAAAAATATCCTTGACCAAAGTCGTATTAAAGCTTGTACCATCCGTTTTCCATAATTCACGCCCATGTGCTTCGTCTGTTGCAATAAAGAATAAGGTTTCACCTGCCCGTGTATAAGCGCTGGGGGTACTGTCATTTTCGCCGGGTACAATATCTTTTAACATGACTGTACCGCCGCTACTCCCATCGCTACGCCATAATTCGCGTCCATTGCTGGTATTGGTGGCGGTATAATACAAATTACCGCCAAACTCGCTTAAATACGGTGAATCAATAAAGAGGCTATTGCCGCTTGCGCCGACAACATCGCGTGTAATGCGCGTATTAGCACTGCTGCCATCCGTGCGCCATAACTCAATGCCGGTACTGTCTTCGTAGCCGTAAAAATAGATGTAATTACCGGTCGCGGTTAGAAAGGTTGGGTATTGCGGGTATTGACTGCGATTAAACGATTTTAGTAATTCGCTGCTATTAGCACTTGGATTGAGTTTCCACAAGGCGCGCCCCTTCACACCGTCATTTGCACTCACATATAAATGATTATTGAATAACGTTAAATCAGTTGGATTACTATCGGCTGTTCCTGTACCTATTAACTTTGCGGTATTCGCTTCACCCTGACTTTGCCACAGTTGCAAATTGCCTAACTCATCCGCTACCCCAAAATAAAGATTCGAGCCTAAACTGATCAAACCTTGGCGATAACGATCTGCCACATCTAAGACACTGATCAAATCACTGGCATTATCATTCGTACGCCACAATTGCCATTTATCCGCCGACAGCGCCCAAAAATACAAGTGATTATTAAAGACTAATAAGTTACTTACACCACTCGACAAATTACCCGCCGCTAAATCTTTGAATTGGGTTGTACCTGCTTCTGTACCATCTGAAACCCATAACTCATCACCGCTGGCAACCGTACTCGCATGAAAATACAGTTTATTATTAAATGCAGTTAAATTACCCGGATAACTATTGGCATTGCCCGGTTCAATATCTTTAACCAAAACTGTTCCGGCGGCTGTGCCATCCGTTTTCCATAATTCCCAACCGTTGCTATACGTATAAGCGTTGAAAAATAAATTATTATTGAGCACGGTAAAGCCTTCCGCATAACTGCCAAAAGGCGCTTCAGCTATATCTTTTAATAAACTTGTGCCTGCGCTTGTTCCGTCACTTTTCCATAACTCACGCCCGGTGCTACCATCATCTGCTACAAAATAAAGCGTACTGCCCCATACAAATAAATTCTTAGGCGAACCATTACCACTGCCCGCATAAACATCTTTAACTAACACCGTTCCGGCGGCTGTTCCATCGGTTTTCCATAACTCTGCCCCTTTTTGCCCATCGTCTGCACTGAAATATAAGGCATTATTAAACACGGTTAAGTACGCGGGCTTACTACTATTTGAGCCTGCATACAAGTCTTTTACCATTTGTGTACCTGTGGGCGTGCCATCACTTACCCACAATTCTTTGCCGTAAGTAGTATCATCTACTGTAAAAAATAAACGTGAACCCAACACGGTAAAATTGGCAAACACCGTACTACCGCCGCTACTGGTAATATCTTTAACCAACTGTGTACCGGCTGCCGTACCGTCCGTTTTCCACAATTCTTTTCCGCTAAGCCCATCATTCGCTACAAAGTAAAGCGTATTACCAATGCTGGTAATCTTCTCTGGACTAGCATTCGCAACACCTTTCGCCAAATCAAGTACTTGGCTATACCCCGTTTGCGCATCATATTTCCACAACTCTTGCCCATCCAACGCTCGTTCAGCACAAAAATATAAAGCACTGCCTGCCAATACAGGCTGTGAACAAAGTGTAGGGGACACCACTTGCTGATTAATATCAGCTATCAAGCTCACATTATCTAAGGCATAACCTAGACTACTTAAACACGCCAACCCCACGCCTAGTAAGCTTAAGCTAAGTTGTTTCAGTGGTTGATAGCACAGGCGTAATAACGGCCACTTTGTGTTGGCACACGTTTTCATAACAATCCCTACCTTAATTTTTATAATGGGGTGTTAAGCTTTTAACCCAATTTATTTATTTTTCACGATTTATCTAACCCACTCAATTTTATCAGACAAAACGAAGGTTAGTGTTACCGCTCAAGATAGCCACTGTTTAGAAATCAAACACAAGCTATAGCCGACCGCTAGCGCTAATTAATCAGGAGGTTGTGGCTCTCTTGGTCGGTTCGCCAATTGTAAAATAATATCGCCGTGACATGCCTTGCCTTCGTCACAATAACAAGCCAAGTTCTTCCCACGTAACGGCTCAAAAAACCCGGGAGGCTGCGCCTCTGCCCATTGCTTATGTAACTCTAAAGACTGCGCACCGTTAATCACTTTTAACTCACCGTTGTGCATATGCTCAGTTCCCACTTTAAAGGGATTGCCCCAACGTCCGGGGCGCGTTATAGAAACCGTATTTTCTGGCATACGCCAACCTTTCCGCCGATAACGCTTAATCCGTTTTGGTTCGTCCATAAACCCAATGCCTTGATAACAATCAAGCTGTGTATATAGCTTAATCAAGCCTAGCTCGACCAATAGCGCTAACCAAAGTCCGGTAAATTTGGAACATGTGCTATCAATCGTTGGCACATGAATCCATGTGGACGCTTTATGCCCCTAACCCTTCACACACAACACCTGCTTCAGCGTATGCATAATTTCCACCAAATCGTCTTGCGCTTGCATCACCACTTCAATCGGTTTGTAAGCAGCGGGGGTTTCGTCAATCACGTCTTCGTCTTTACGGCATTCCACCCCGGCAACCGCCTTGCTATGCTCTTCTAAACTAATACGGCGTTTCGCTTCCGCCCGCGACATGACACGCCCTGCACCGTGGCTACAGCTACAAAAACTATCTTCATTCCCCAAGCCGCGCACGATATAGGATTTCGCGCCCATGCTGCCCGGTATGATCCCCATTTCGCCTTTACGCGCACTCACCGCGCCTTTACGTGTCACCCATACATCTTTACCGAAATGGTGTTCTTTACGAATGTAGTTATGGTGACAATTCACCGCTTCCACATCCGCAGAAAATGGCATAGGCAAGATTTCACGCATGGCTTGCAAGGTACGCGCCATCATTACTTCACGGTTCGCTTGAGCAAAATCCTGTGCCCAACCCACCGCTTCCACGTAATGGCTGAAATGCTCGCTGCCTTCGGGAATATAAGCTAAGTCCTTATCAGGCAGGTTAATAAACCAGCGTTCCATATCTTTTTTAGCTTGCGCAATAAAATGTGAACCGATTTTATTGCCTACCCCGCGAGAACCGCTATGTAACATGACCCACACATTGTCCGCTTCATCTAAGCAAAGTTCGATAAAGTGATTGCCTGTCCCTAATGTACCCAAATGTTTAACATTGTTGCTTTTTTCTAACCAAGGGTGCTTTTCACAAAGTGTTTTGAAGGTTTCGCTTAATCCCAACCATTTTTGTAAGACATCAGCCGGAATATCACCCCAACTACCTTTATCACGCCCACCTAAACTCATACCGTGCGGCACGGCTTTTTCAATCGCATGACGCATTAACTCTAACGAATCGGGTAAATCGCTGGCTTTCAGCGTGGTTTTTGCCGCCATCATACCGCAACCTAAATCCACGCCGACCGCCGCTGGAATCACTGCACCAATAGTCGGAATCACACTACCAATGGTGGCACCCTTACCCAAATGTACATCCGGCATAACGGCTACCCACTTATGAATAAACGGCATTCTGGCAATATTGTGTAATTGTTGTTTAGCCGCATCTTCAAATGGCACATTGCGTGTCCATGCTTTAATCGGCACAGAACCCGTTTGATACAATACTTCGTATTTTTGGCTACTCATGGCACTTTCTCTAGAATGTTGAAGGCTTATTAGATTGCAAGGTCAGTGCCAAGCTTAAAATATTTTTAATTACAATTACTTATAAAATCAGTTTGAATTCAATATTCAATAATATATCAAAAAAGATAACTTATTATCTCAGTTATTCGTCTTGAATTTGCTGCAATTGGTTAGCGCAAAGTATCTGAAAGGCTTCGAGAAGTTGATTCAGCAGTAAGCTACGTAGATTAAAAATCAAATTGTTAAGCGCACTCAGTTGAACTTGTAACTGTTGATTTTGAGTCTGTAAGTAACGTTTATACTCATATACATTATTAGCATTTTTACCCACTTTGTAAGGCTCAAAATAACTTAAACGATCTAAACGCAATACCTCATGAATATTTTTCCATTGGTCATTGATTTTAATCATTAGGGTAGGATTAATAATATATTGATGATCAGCTAAACAATAAAACAGTTTTTTATTTTCTATAGCTGTACTAAATATTTCATGTTTTTTCAAGGTTTCTGCTAGATTATCCATGTTAATTTGATGAATATCCAATATGTAATTCGGTAACTTATTTAATGCCGTTTTTAAATATTCAATATGATAATAATCACCACGAATTAAACAATTTGGTAATAGCTCATAGAAACCAGCATACATTAAATTAAACAAAAGGCCTTCTGCACTACGGTAGTTCAATTTTACTAAACGACCGTCTACTTGAATATCGAGGTCAAGCGGTAATAATTTATTATAAAGCGTAAAAAACTGCTCATTTTTATGTAAGTCAGCTAAAGCAAGCTGTCTTAACCAGTAGTGCAATGCTAAGAAACCCTGATTATCCATCAGGTCTATATTGGCAGACTGTGCCAATAATTCGTTAGCTAATGAAAATTCTTCTAACCAAAGCGCTGTTAATACAGGCGTTAAATTAAAACGATTTCTAACATCTATTCCATAAATAGCAATATACTGGGCTAATGGCTGCTTAGTTTTGAGGAAATAAATTAAAAATTCTTTTTGTAGCAATTGTTTTTTAAATTGATTTAAATTAAAAACCGTTTTAAACTCAATCTCAACTAGCCTATGAAAAATATAACTATCACGATAAACCAATGCATATTCGGCTAGCGTTAATTTGTCTAATTTAGTCATATTATACAACGCCGTTTCAATAGCAGATAGCTCAAGCACTGTCCACGCTTGAGGTTTTGGTTGCAAAATATGTTGCTCTATTTGTTGAGCTTGTTCTAGCTTGCCTTGGCTTTTTAGACGTTGAATTTCATGTTGCCACGCTTCAACACTAGATTGCTCAGCGATCAGCTCGAAATTTTGCTGAATAGGCGCTAAATCTAATAGCTTTAAAAAACTATGGTCAAGATCCGTTTCCAACCAATAAATAGCTCGCGTAGCACGAGTAATAGCGACATATAACGTGTTTAAATAAAACTTATAAAACTCGGCTTGTTTATCATTTTTATTTCTAGCACGGCTATAACGAATTTCGGCAGCTTGCAAATCTTGTAGCGTTAAATCTTTCAACAATACTGAAAAATTTAATTTAGAAGCATTCACAATATTAAATAAAATAATATTTTTATATTCCAAACCCTTTGCTTCTTGAATTGAAAAGATTAAAGGAGTTTTAAAATATTGCCTTGCTAATAATTTTTGTTGCTCATCCAACACAATAATTGCATATTCAACTGATTGACAAGATGCATTATTCAGATGATTTAAATAATCTTCCGAAATAGGCAGCAAGTTAATGTGTCCTTGATCGGTTAGTTGGCTTTCTAAAAGATAATGACTTTCACGATCCAATGCACCAAATTGATGATATTTTATTTTGAGAATTTTATTAGCTAGCTCAGCAATAGCTTGTGGATTTCTATAGTTAATTTTCAAAATATTAACTAGTTCGCTACCGGACAAATAAGCAATTTTATTTTGCAATAAATTTTTAATATTTTTCCATGCAAAATAACTGGGCTGTACGATTTGATTAGCATCTCCACACAAAACAAATTGATTTTTCTGCTTTAGCAAACTTAATAATAAGTAAACTTGTAAATTATTTAAATCCTGGATTTCGTCTATCACAATCGCATCATAATTGGCCTCAATATACGTCAAATAATCAAAGCTTAGTAAATTTAAATCGTAGTAGTTTTCATCTTTTAGAAATTTTAAATATCTTAAAAATAAATTATAAACTTCGGTACGCTCATCTGGGCTGAAAATAGATTGACGAATACCTAATAACTGATAAGTCGAAAAATTTAAATAAGGTTTATCAATTTCTAAGCCCGTTATAACATTACGAAACTCAGCAAATAAGGTAAACGCGTCTTTTATCTTCAAATTTGGAAAACGATGCAACCATTGCTTAAACAAAGCAAAGGTAATAGGCTTTCCTTCCGGCATTTGAACGCTTTCTAAAACCTCTTGAAATGATAAAAACTCAACGTTTTGTTGTTTATTTTGATAATTTTTTGCATAGTATAAAGCTTGGGCATGTTTCGCTAAGTAGGGTGACAGAGTTGTATATAATACTCGACCTTGTAAAGTCTTAAGCTTTTCTAACGTCACAATTGTTTTACCACTACCCGCTGCACCAATAATAATTAATGGCAAATTTAAATAATATAAATTTTTTTGATCGGCATCTAAGCAAATAACTTTATCTAAAAAATAGAACTGTTTTTGTGTAGCGGGTAAAATTGGCAAGACGGGTACTGTACTAGGTAACTCTAAAATATTAGGTATTTTATCGGTTTCAATAACTGCATTATGATTTAAAAAGCGTGAAGCTGCATAGTTATGATTTTTGAGGTATTCTAAAACCAGTACAAAGGTTGTTTGTTGATATTTGTAAAATGAAAATAATAAGCGATCTGTACGATTTAAACGGGCACGATATAAATTATCACCAACTTTTTTAATATCTGCTGACTTAAAATCATTAGCTTCGATAAATTGTCGCCATTTATCGAAGCCATTGATCTGTATAGCATCCAGTTCGTGATAAAGTAAAACCTGCATACATATTAAACATCTTAATTAGGTATATGCAGCTTAACCGATTTTAAGCAGGCATTAAGCGTTTTACCAACAAACGGCAGTATTTCCAGATACACTGGTCATGCGCTTGCCAGTATGATCCAGACTTAATGTAGCGCATTTTGTATCATCTCGAAGCTGACTACCGATGGGGGTAGCTTTAGCAGTAAAGGTCTTTGCAGCTAAATCATCCACACTAAATGTATAATAATCATTTAATTTACTTTCCGTTGCACAACCTAATGTTGGAATTGTAATAGCGGTGCCTGCATCATCTTTATCGTAGCGCAAATTAGCCGTATAAAAGCGTTCCATGAAATGCGCGTACTCTGCCAAACAGGATTTAGCGGTATTACGCCGCGTTTTAACAACAGTTTGTGTATAAGACGGATAAGCAAAGGCTGCAATAATGCCAATAATCGCCATAACGACCATAAGCTCAAGTAATGAAAAGCCTGTCTGTTTTTTGTAATTAAATATCATTAAACTTTTCTTCTTATTGTTGGTTAATAATTTCATGCCAAGAAGTACGAGCCATATCAGGCGCACGTCCTTGTGTTAGAATTGAAAGTATTACACCATCATCTTTGACAACTTGCATTACATTGCCGATAAAAATGGGGGCATTAGGGCTACTGTCAAAACCAATTCCCGAGATAATCGTGGACTCACCATTATACATAGTATTGTCATTATCATCGAATTTGCCATCCCCATTAACATCGAAGAAAATACGATCTAAACGACCCCCTGTAAATGGGCTTAAAGCAATAATAAAACCACGTCCTGTGGGTTTACAAATATCAGAGGCATCTGGAATACGAACTGTGCCAATTAATACATTGCCTTGGAATATATTAGGAATCACCATACGCTCACCACTGGCAGGTAAATCAAAATACCAACCAGACTTATCGACTAATTCATCAGCTGTTCCTAAACTACTTACCCGTACGGAGTAGTTACCATTAGTGTTCTCAATTAAAATAGAACGCTCTAGTAAATCCGCACGAGTTACTTGGCCATCAGTTTTTGGAATAATGCCAATACCAGCTTTGCGGCGAATTATCGGTTAAATCTAATTGAGATAAGTATTGACCTGTTCCAAAGAATAACCAGAATTTACCCGTGCTTGGATCAATGCCGGGTAGAGGCGCGGCTGATACTACTTGTTTTTTATCTTGGGCACTTCTAGCGGTAAATAATTTTTGCGCGGGTTGGTCTAGGGTAAATTTCCAAATATTACCATTCATATCCCCACCATAGAAAATATTACTAATCGAGTTAGCAAATTCGCTCCAAGCAGTTATTCCCGTTAAACCATTATTATTAGCAACACCTGTATCAATTGTATCAACTGCTCCTGTTTTTAAATTAATCATAACTAACTGTGCTTTATCCGCAGCACTATTAGGCCCATTGGCCACTAATACTTGCCATTCGCCATTTGCAGTCTGTGTGATCACAGGTTTACCAATAATATTACCTAAAGCAGGAATATTATTATGATCTTTTTCCCATAAAAACTTCACATTACTAGGATCAGTTACATCTAGCGCAAATATAGCTTTACCACCCGCTCCGAGTGTTCCCACTAAAATCGTTTTCCACGCATTGTCTAAGTAAACATCCGCAACTGTTAATTCTCCATCCACATAATATTGATGTTGATAATTTGGATCAGCCAAATTTTTTAAATTATTGAAAATGACAGCATTGGGTACAAAAGCATACGTTTCTTTGCCAGTATCCGCCTCAAAAGCATGCAACATACCATCATTTGAACCAACATATAATACGGCTTTACGCTGCGCATTATTATTGGCAAAGGTCGCATAAACATCTGCGCCGCTGAAAGTATGTCCTGCATATAATTTTGCGTCAGGTCGACCCACTAATACAGGTTGAGAATGCACAATATCGCCTAGCGGCGTAATATAACGATCTCTGAAATTGCCTCCATTGCGTTGCTCCTTACTCGCATCACCACGTAAATAATTCACTACATCTTCTGAAACTAAAGCATTTTTTTGTGTATTAGATAAATTACTCCACGTAAATAGCGAATTGCCGCTGTATATTTTACGTTGATTCCAAGCTGGCAATTGATCACTGGCTAACCAATCTGGCGAGGGGTATAACTGCCCAGTTTGAGTATCAACTGAAAAGGCTTTTAATTCACCATGCCAACTTTTATTAAAAAATACAGATTGGAAGATTTTAGACCCGGATATTAATTTAGTAGAGTTAGAAGCCAACCCCGCACCCGTGCCATTAACCCTTGCAATAATACGTGCAAATACCTGTTTAATACTGCTAACAATTTGTGATGACTGCCCGGCTGTAAAATAGTTATCGGGTCTCAGAAAATTAGGCTTTAAAGTGTCGTTGTTGGTATGCCACCAAGATTCAGGTAAAGATTCGTTATAGCTTTCAGGATCGAAACCCTCCCCTACCCTAAATCCACCGTATTTAGCCGCTAACGCATATTGATTATTGCGCAGATCTGCTAAAGATTGCCCTTCTAAAACGTCTACCCAAAAAGTAGCCACGGTTTGCTTGCCTGCCCAATCCGGTCTTATATCATAAGTATTTGCATACCATGCCATCCCTGCAATATAAGCTGAGTTATAACGTCCCGTATATTGTTGAACACTACCGATATTACCAATGCCTTCTAACTGCCCCACTTTATTGGTCAACTGCACAACATTAATCGTATCTTGGCTAACTTCAGGCGGCATAGCCGGTTCATCTTGTCGATACTCTGTATTACCCGGTAAATTTTTATCCCTATGACTGTTAACATCACCAATCCCCAAAAACGCACTGGCTTGACAAGCCGCCTGATACGGATCGTGCCAATCCGTTAATACTGGAAAGCCATCTGCATACTGCATTTTAGTTGTGGCATTCAAACCAGACATATTGGTATAACTCGGAACATTACCTAAATTGCGTAAATAACGTAAACCGGCATAATACATTTCGCTAACGGGGTCATAGCTTTTGTGCTTATATCCTGCGTTGTCAGTCATCATTTGTCCGAATTTATTAATATAATTAATAACTCCGCTATCTTGTACATTAATGCCAAAATCTTGATAAGTTTCGTTGGCATCTACTGGACTTGGATTTCTATATAAAATACCCGTATTAGGATCCCATTCTTTATCTGGATTTTCGACCCTAATTTCATCATTGGTCAAATTCGCTAAATAAGGCCCAATCGACTTTTGTTGAGCTCTCAATACCGCGCCATCCCGTTGTGTTACACTATGATTTAAATACCCAAAGGCACTGTAACGTAAACGATTGGCATACTCTTGTAAAACGCCCTCTGGTTTATAATTGCTACCGTATTTTTCACAGTTGGTTTCCAGAAAACTGGCATCGCATACCTTAACCCTTACACTTAATTCATAAGTCACGTTCGCAAATAAAGTAGTATTGGGCTGATAACTCACTGTGCTAGTAGAAAGAGATTTATTATTTAGAGCAAATCTTAATCTGTTACCATAATTAATATTATTAACACTATAGCCTGAAATATTTGTGGTAATATAATTGACTTGGCTAGTAGTGCCGTACTGAGTATTTTGAGATTTTACCGTAATAAATGGCGTTAATTGTCTAACTAGTTGATAGTTGTTGCCAGAACTGGGTAAAGAACGATTGCTTAAACCAGCCTGCCCATCATTATGAGCTTTTTCTAACCATGTTTCGGTCGTTGTATCTTTCACCCGATACCCCCCCGTTAAGGCATAACGAAAAGAGTCAATAGTCTGAGTGGTAGCCCAATTTAAAAAGTTCCCACTCCATTCATTATCACCCGGGCAAGCATAATTATTTGCTTCATCTACAGGATAAAAATGCCGTTCTTTTTCATTGGCATTGTAAGAATACTCATAACATTTATTAGAGTCAAAATAACCGCCATAATAAGTATTATTATTATACTCGCCAATGTTGGCAAAACTATTAACTGTCGGCCATTCTACAGAGGGAATTAACACTAAATTATCCGCAGCCCCCCCTGATGTAATCAGAGGAAACTGTGAGATAGTAACACCCGCTTTTGAAGCTGAAGCACTTATTAAAAATAATATAAAAATAATATACTTTATTTTTATTGATTGATTTGGTTTAGTAAACATAATACTAAATTGCTCTTCTTAATGTTGTCTGCAAAACAACTAAAGCGCGATCAGTAATTTCACCCGGATAACGGCTACGTGCCGTAATACGATAATGCTGTACTGCAAATACGCCCGGATTCACACCATACTGTATATTATTCGCACTATTTAATTGACCGAATGCAATACCTGTTGACCCTCTACCAATTAATTGAATATGAAATTGCGCAGTACCTAACTCTTTACTTTTGTTAATAGCATAATCATCTGGCACATTCATCCAATCTACATTACTCGCCGTAAACGTATTGCTCGGAATAGTGGCACAGTTCAAAATAGAAGTAGACGTGCAATCTACCATGCCAAAAGGTTCTGGATTTAGTAGAATTTCTTTTTCGGCAGCTAATAAAGCAGCTTCCGCTGCTTGAAAAGCTAAATCTCTTTCATTTAAATTTGAAGCCATCCGTTCTTGTAAAGACACACCTCGAATACTACTTAAACCAAGCACAGTCATTAATAATAAGAGTACTAACGCAAATAATAACGTTGCACCGTTTTGTTTGTGTTGCCTATTTATAATATTCATAGTTAACGATTTCTTAAGGCAATAGTTTGTGTAAATGTACGTTGTAAACGACCATCATTACGATTACCCCCGACATTACTATTCGCTGAAATGACAGATAAACGCAGTTTTAAACCGTCTACCTGTTGCCAACCATTTGTAATTGCGGTTACTTCGGCAGCCGTATTCCAACTATTTTTATCTTTGAGATGATAATCAATGTCTAATCCTGTGATCCCTGCTACAACTTCTTCTGTTAAAACCTGCCCTTGATTAGCTAAACGCATTCTATAAAGCGAACGCCCACCCTCTTCCGTACGCCCATTATTACCAATATACCAAATACTACTAACCAAGCGTTCAATACTACTATTAGGGCTGTAAGCAATATAAAAAGGCGTATTAGCACAACCACCGGGTAAACCTAAACCTAATTGACAATTGCCGGGATTTGCGCTGGCTTTGGTATAATTTAATTTATTACCGCTAACCGTATTAACTTGAAAAATAGAAGCTTGAGAATAATCACAGACCATTAAAATATCATTTACTTGAAAGGGCATTGTGCTGCCATTCAAAATAAATTGTCCGGTTGTATCGTGTTTAGCAACGCTATAACCTAATTCTTGTAAGCCTTGTACCAAAATTGCACTAGTATCCGCAACTCGTTCACCTACCCCTGTTCCTGTTACGATAGGCGCTAATACTACATTTTTATCAACCCCGTAAATACCCCGCCATTTATATAAATTTTCATTGGCAGTAGAGTTTAAAATACTTGCAACATTATTACCGTTGCCACATTTAGTATAACCTGTTTGTCTTAATTCACGTGAGAGAATACCAAAGGTAGTGCGTACACTTTCCTGTATTTGTGACAAACTTTGGTTGCTTTGAAATGTTTGCTTATTAGCTTGAAATAAACTACTGACGCCTGCTAATAGCATCAAACCTAAAACCATTGAAATCATTAATTCGATTAAGGTTAAACCTGTTTGTTTCATAATCTAGTTTCTGTTTTTATGGTTTGTATACCAGATGCTTGCAAGCCTCGATTATCATTCCATTGTAATACAATAGTACAAACCGCATTTGCGCAATAAATCGAACTGGTTGCACTGTCGCCTAATAAAGACTTAATACTACTGCGCCATGCCATTACAGCATTTTCAGCAAATACTTCAGCATCTGATTTTGAGCTAGGTGGCACATTGGGATTTATCCCGGGATAAGCTTCATCCTCTAAACCAATATTAAACTTACCCTCTAATGCACTGTTACGCGCTAACATTAATGTTTCTTTAATACTCTGCTGTTGAATAAGCGCAATACTATATTCCAAAGCACTTTGATTATTTTTAACGGATCTTATTTGCATCGCGGCAATGCCTAATAAGCCTATGGATAATACTAATACAGAAATTAGTATTTCAATTAATCCCGCACCACGTTGTTTATTATTTGAATAATGCTTCATATACAATTCGTTGTGGCTTTAGTGACACTAACACGACTACCTGCACCTAATAAAATACAACGGTAATTACTTTTAGCTTTAAGCTGTAATTTTTTACCGTTAGCTAGTGCGTTATTAGAATAAACTAAACCATCAGGTTTAAAGCTAAGTGTATCTAAATAAAAATTAGAGGTTTGTTCAATAGAGCCTAAGCCGGGCACAATGCCACGCTTTAATACTGATGAGTTATCTAAAACTAACCAATATTTCCATTGCCCAAGACTGGCACTACAAGTATCAATTTCTTCTGTATCAGCTCGGCAGATTTTCACCATACTATTGCGACGAATGGCTTCAGAACGGGCAAAATTAAAAATGGCGACCATTTCGTTACTTTGACTGGTCAGCGCATTGCTTTGAAACATTTGCCCCACATAAGGAGCGGCTGTAAATGTTAAAATGGCTGCGATTGACAAGGTTGTCATTAATTCAACTAATGTAAATCCCAGTGCATTTTTTTTACATGTTGTTGGCGTGAGATTTATATTCATATAATGAAGTACGCATCTATTTTCCAATAATTAGCAGTAAGTATTTTTATATTTTTAATAATTATTAAACACTCACAGTCATTATATTAATAAATAATAGATTAGTCTAATATATGGCCAACATATGCTCACAAGCCCCTTTATGTAGTTTATTTTTAAGGAAAAAGTGACAGTTACAGTCCCCCTGAATCAGGCGGTTATCGTTATCCAACACGATGCTAGGCTGATAAACTTGTGCATTGTCTAACACTGAACCCCTGATTCTGACTTGCTCTGCGCCAGATTCACGCACCACATCGGAAACTAAGCCCGCTTGTCGGAAATTTACCGCTTTCGCCTCACGCTCATTACTAAAACGTAATTTATCCATTGGCAAAGCTTCGCGGCTCAGCTCGCGTAGCCGATAAACTTGTTTATCCATGTCATACAGCACTTGTCCGTATTGTGCATAAATCCCCAACGCGGCTTTTACGGTCAATGCCGATAAATTTAAACGCTTTGCCAAAGACTCCGCCGATTCCTGCCAAGTCGTTTGCAAAGCAGTGAACACGCTTTGTGCTGTTTGGCTATCTACATCGGTACGCGGCGCGAGCAAATCAAAATTGCCCATACGCGAAAAGTCATTGGCACTCCAACCGGATAACCCCAAGGTAAAGGTCATGTGTTCTAAATCTGCCAGCCAGAAACTCGGCATACCTGAACCTAACAAATGCACACGAAATTGCTTTGTAAACGGCAATAAGCGTTCTAACACTAACAAGCGCCGCCGTCCCCAGATGCGAATCTCGTGCGCGTCTTTGCCTTGAAAAATACTACGCGGGCATTGAATCACCTCACCCCACGGCTCAATACGAATTTCAATGGGCTTATCTGGGGTTAAACAAAAACGCAAGGAACGCGGTGAGGCTTTTTCTTTATGACGTTTTAAGTACAACAAAACATTGTACATATCCATTGGATGCAAACTTAGTTCAACCGTTGGCAAAGTCATGGCTGAACTGACTTGCAGAAAACCGCGTACCCAACTATCCGGTAAATCAATTTTTTCTTCTTTGAAATCGGCAGCCGAATCGGTGTGAACTTCAAAACCACTAGGATCAATAATGAACTCGGTTTTTTTATAATCGCGAATCTTTTGAAACTCAGCATATAAGGCGTGGGAATAATCAATATTCGTCGTACCATACGCATGTTCGCTAATATGCTGAAACACCTCATAATCGCAACTTAATTTGGCATAACTCGATTCATCTTGTGAAAAACATTCAAAAAATAAAGAATCAGGATGAACGCTAATAACCGGGTCTAACACAAACCACGCATCTTTGGAATGCTGATATAAATAATTAAAATATTTAGAACGCGCTTTATAAAAGGGATCAAGTACCCGATGTTCTTGACGTTGCAATTCATTTAATTCTGCCCGAATAGACTGAATCTGCGTTTGTAATTGCGCTTGTTCCGCCAATGCTTGCGCTAAAAACACCTCTTCTTGAGATTTTAACCACGCCTTATAATCGGTTTTATCTTTCGGCTTAAACGTCATATCCGACACGACGACCGCATGCAAAGCAGACATTGCTTCACGGAAAGCAATGTGTTTATTCAATTCGCCCACAAAAAAGGTGGGTTGCCGTAAAGTATCCGGTGCAAATGACATTTGCGTTTGTCGACTGTTATTATTAACGCTTGAACTGCCTGCGTAACGATACGTTGCTTCCATTAATAAGCCCTCACGGTAGGCATTAAGACTTTAACTGGCGTTTGCGTAATCTGGTAACGCGTTTGTAGCGCGAATAAACTTTGAATGTATTGAGCTTTATCCGCCAAAACTCGTGTTAACGATTGATCGCTAAATAAACGAGCGACCATTTGCGCAATTTCCACACGTTTAGCGGCTTCTTTAAATAAGAACGCAATCACGCGATCTTTTACCAAACGCGCTTTGTTTACCTGCATTAACACCGTTCTAAAATAGTTTTCTAATGCCAAAATGGTGTTTGGCTGATCGCTGGCATATAAACTTAAAAAGTCTGAAACAAAGCGTTGTACCGTTAAACTCGGGTGCTGGCTTAATTTAGTTAAATACGTCGCCGCGTCGTCTTGCTCAAACGCCTGCAATAGTAATTCGCGTCCGAACTGTTGCACATCCGCGTAATTCACATCACACACCGCAATAATGCGTTCACTCGTCCAATCTTCGGCATGAAATGCGCTGCTCAACCATTGCAGGGCTTGCTGGCGGGTATCTTCCCAACGGTTATCCAGCATAATCACCGCCTCTAAAAATTCAGCCATCACTCGCGCTGGCATAGTCTGCAAGGCATTTAATGCCCACTGACGCGCGGCTAAAGTAGGCGTATGCGTGAGAATCGCTAATTGTTTAATCGAAAACTCATCGGGCGTATGCACAGGTAATATCAGCGCACCGGCTTGCTCCGCCATACGGCTTTTTGCCATTAATAAACGCCATAACGTATCGGTGTCGACTTCCGCTTTGAGCGTATCGGGTAAAACTGCAATCAACGCCAACATATCGTCGGCAAAACCCTCAACAGGTTCAGCTTTAAATAAGCTCGGTAACACAAACTGCAAAGCTGCCCGTTGAAAACCCTGATCCTGCATACTGGCTACAACTTGCCGCGCTTGTTGGCGCAAACTGGCTTCAGAATCGGTTAATGCGGTAAAAATTAACGCTTGATACTGCAATTTTTCGGCATCAGGTAATTTCGCCAGCAAACCGACTGCCTCAGCGCGTACTTCCGCATACGGGGAAATCGACATTTGCATAAAACAGTCGCCCAATTCGGCAAAACTAAAACTTGAATCGACCAATAATGCCGCCCCTAATTGCTGCAATTCACGCGAAGCTTGCGCTAATAAAGCAGTTAAATTGGCTAATGGCGTTTGGCCTTTTAAAGGTTCAGTTAAAATCCATTTTAATCGGGCAATTAAGCCAGCTTGTTTGTCTGCGGGTATTTGCAATAAATGGCTAACTAAATCAGCCGCCAATTGCGGATACTGTGTTTGCGCGGTGTATAAGTAATTTTGCGCAAATTGCGCCACATCTTCATAATCTGCCAATAACAAAGCGGTTAATAAACTTAAATCCGCTTTAAAGGCTTGTGGTTGTAGGGTGGCTAAAGCCTGTTGACGAATCGACGCAAATGCAGAGCCTAAGACGCTTAATAACACTTCACGTCCGGCTAAATAGGGTTGCAAAGCAGTAAAGGCTAAACTAGCCGTATTTAAATAACGGCTGTGGATTAATTGTTGCCAAATACTTAAGGGTTGCTGCTGAATGAAAGCCGTCTGCGTGCTTAAGTGCCGATACGCAAAATTATTCACAATTTCGGCTTTGCAATTCATCAACACATAGAATAAATCATCGGGAGCAGCTTGCCATAACTGTGGATAAGCTTCTGGTTGCGCCGCTTCTGCTAGTTTTTTAGTATTAATAAACCAGTTACTTTGCCCATATTGCTCTAATAATACCGAATGTTTATGCAGAATCGTATGCACGGCACTTAAACTAGGGAAATAATAATAGCTTTGCTTCGGATAAGCCTGCGCATAATCGGCCGTATCATCCGCTAAAATTAAGATTTCACGCGCCAATTTTGTATAAAGCGTGGGTTGTAACTTGGCTAATTGCCGTAGATGCCGCTGCATACGCCGTTTAAAATATAGCTTGGTTTGCCGACTAAATGGCGTTGTTTGGTAATTGACACCGCTATCCGGTGTTAACTCTAAACGCTGATTTAATAAGGCTAATACTGGATAATCATCCAGCATTTCGGCTGTTTTATAAAGCTGACGAAACGCTGTATTAAAGGATTTGTTCGCGGGGGCGTGCGCTATCAAAGCTAACGTATCAGCACGTTTCCTAGCATCAAAACGCGCTACTAAATATGCATTTAATAGATGTTCACCATATTGTTTTAATAAAGATTTAACCAGTTTGTCCGTTTCGCTGCGTAACTGTTTAAACTGATAATCAAATAAGCCTTTAATATAGTATTCGCTATTGCCTTCTAACTTAGCCCGTACTTCCAACGGCAAACTATTAATATGATCCATTATGTGATAATTGGCATCACTCACGCGTACCTTAGCGGCTAAATCACGCACCACCGTTTGATATAAATTGTGTTGCTGCAACACTTGATATGCCACATTCAAACGCGCTTCACTGATGGGTTCACTGCTGATAACGTGATTTAGTTGTGCATAGCGTTGTACTTTTTTAAGTAAACCGGTCACATCATTAAAATGACGTTTTAAGGCATTCTGTAAAGCCCGCTTTTCACTGCCACTCCACCAATAATCCCAGTCACCTTTTAAAGCATAATCGCGTAAATAACGGCTGCCATTTAATAATTTATCTAAATCTAATTGTTTTAAGACATTTTGGTATTCATCAAACGCGGCTTTATACGGCAAACTTGCAGTTTCAACCAATTTATCACGCGTTGACCATAATACGGTTTCAATTGCAGTTTGTAATTCGGGGTACCCAGCGGTACGGGTTTGTATGCTTTGATAAGTACTAGGGCTTAAATGCTGTTTTAAATAATCGCCCTCGATGTCTTCTAAACGTAATGCTTGTAAGGCATGGTCAATTTCCGCCGTCCAACCTTGCCAATGCAACACTTGCGCCGCATAGTCGCGCTGTTTTTTGTCTAGATTGCGTAATGCTACGGCGGCATAACGTTCGTAAGCTTGCAAAGCACTAATCATTTGTAATAAATCAGCTTTTGCCGCTACTGTGTTTAAATCCGTAGTCACTTGCCCTGTTAATTCAGCGCAAGCCACTTGGTATAAGTGCGCTGGAATTTTGTCTTTAATTTTCTGAATTAATGCCAATGCACCAGGATCAGCCGAACGAATCAATGCCCATGCCATTGAATAATAGAATAATTCTGGCTTACCAAACTTTACGGGTTTACCAGATAGCAAACTCCGCACTGCTTCCAGCAACCCCGGTAGCCGTAATTCACCGGCTTTCCACAGAGTACGGGTTAAGCTGTAACTGTCGATATAAGCAATCGTACCGCCTCCGCTATGCGCGGTTATGTAACGTTCCCCTTGCGCAAATTGCTGCAACCGCTGAATAATTAAATTAGCACGGGAGGTTGCGTTAACCGATTTTACGAACGCGGCATTAGGTTGTGGCTTATCCGGTAGTGCTGCGCCAATGGTTTGCTTACTAACCGGATCATAACCTTGCGCGACTTGATAGCCTTTGTTGATTTTGCTAATCAATAAACTATTCGCCACTTTTTCGGCTTGGGCTTGGCTGACCGCTTCCGGGGTTTTAGAACCCTCGGTTAACGGTTTAGCAAAACGACCGTAACGAAAATTTACTAAACAACTATTGCTGGCAAGTTCAACAATATCCACTTCATAAAGCTTATCCGAGTTGCCTTCTTGAAAGCGTAAAGTGCTACGACGAATCAGTTTCATGGCTTACCTCGGAACAAATTAAACATAGCTTGCACTAAGCCATTGGCACTGGGGCTAATATTGGGAGCAATCGCAATACCTGCACCTTGTGCTTGTGCCAAACCTAAGCGTTGCTCGACCTGCTCGAACACATCACGATGCTGAATAATCTCGCTTAATTGCGGAGCGGGTGGCGGTTGCGCTACCGACATAGAGGCTAATGGCAATTGCCCCAATGCGGCATGATTGCGAAATAAAGGCTTGCTGACTTTTAACAAATAGTCGCTATGTGCTTGCCCGTGTTTGGCTTCAATTGCCGCAATTTGCTGCAAAAATTGCATTCCCTTCACTGGATTAACCATTTTCACATAATGCGCATAAGCTTTAATGCTGGCTGATAAATGCTTGCCGTTGCCCCACGTTTTACCCGCGTAGCCGTCTTTGTCGATTTGAAAAAGCAAGGCACGAAAGCGTTTAAGCTGGTGTTTGTCTAACGATAAATGCTGATTGACCACCACCCCAGTGACTTCTTGGCGTGCGCCTTGCCGCATAATGCGGGTTTTATCGGGGTGTACATTAAAACCTTCTTCCGCAATTGTGGCTTTTACCCAATGTAATAACCCACGCACAGCGGCGTTTTTGTCTGTCGTCGAAAAGGTTAAATCGTCGGCATAGCGGGTATACACAAAGCCATACTTGTTGGCTAAACCTTGTAAACGCTTATCTAAGCGTCGACATACCAAATTACTAATCAGTGGGCTGGTCGGCGCACCTTGCGGTAAACGGCGCGAGCCTTGTTGTATGAAATAGCGTTGCCCATCCATTTCCACGGCTTGGGTCTCACTCTCCGAACATAGCAACGCTAATAAGCTGGCCACTTCAGTGTTATAACCTAGCTTCTTAAATAAACCTAAAATCCGAACGTAACTGATCGTTGGGAAGAAATCTTTTAAATCCAGATTAATCACAATCGCCTGCCCCACATGCGGGCGGGCATTGGTCACAATACTGCGTTGATGAATAAAACCATGGGCTTGCTCACTTTGCGGCAATAGCTGCAAAATATTAACCAATACCCAATATTGCAGGCGTTTTAAGCGTGGCATGGGTGCAGAAATAAGGCGCGTGCCGCCGGTTTTCTTCTGAATAGCAAAGTGCTGATAATGACTGACTTTAGAGACCGTTTGGCTATAGCTGAGAAAGCGTAATTCATTCAAACTGATACCCATAAGCTTGGCTAACGCTGTTGCATTATGGGCAATCGGTAATTGATGAACTTTTAAGCGAGCTGTATCCGATGTTTGTTCGTCAGTTTTAAAGCCTGCCGAATCCCCCAGATAATGAATTTGTTGTTGTTGAGTTTGATGCCAGTTTAGAGCACGTTGATAACGCTGTACTTCCTGTTTAATTTTGGTCTCAACACGTTTTTGCCGTGCTTCTGCCATGCGTTGTTGATGCAATGCTTTTAAGGCAGCCTGTGGGTCACGAATTTGTTGGGATAATTGAGAAAGCTGTGTTTGCAGTTGGGCTTTTTGCTGAATGAAATTAGTGGCTAAGCTGGGTTGTTCTGCTTTAGCCCAATAACCCAAACGCTGCATTTCCTTAAGAATAAATTCTTCTTTGGAACTGGCTTTGATTTGGTCATAGATTTCTTGGCGTGTGAGTTGGCTCATGCAGACACCTTTGCCGCTATTTTCATGATTTTTTAGAAACAATAGCCAATCACAAGGATTGGCTATGAGACGTAAGAGCCTTCGTTCATTCTGATGATTAGCTTGCTACACTCGACGCGAGAGTGCTACCTATATCGAGATTGGTTTCCTAGAAACGAACCGCAATTCGATATAGGTAGCAACTCTCGCTATAGTAAAGAGCAAGTTAATAATGCGTTGCTAAGCTTTATGCTTGAATAGCGATCCACTATTCGGGTTGCAAGGTCATTCTCTTTACGTAAATTAACTATACCAATAAACTTTATATAAGTAAAGTTATTTTACTTAATTTTTTAAAAAAAACCGAAAGCAGTAAATGTTAGGAAAAGCGCAGTCTTGCAGTGGGGGTGATATAGTTATTGTCTACATTTAGACTAAATGGAGTATGAATGAGTCGTAAGCTAAGCGTTGCGGTGGTGCAACACAGTAATTCAGATAATTACCAAGCGAATCTAACAAAAAGTATAGCAGGCATTCGGCGGGCGGCTGCTCAAGGCGCACAGTTAGTCATGCTGCAAGAATTGCACACCGGCTTATATTTTTGCCAAGTTGAAAATACCGACTTTTTTGATTTAGCCGAACCCATTCCGGGCAACAGTACCGATACTTTAGGCGCATTAGCTAAAGAATTGGGTATTGTGATTGTGTGTTCATTATTTGAAAAACGCGCAACCGGCTTGTATCACAATACTGCCGTGGTTTTAGATACCGATGGGAGCATTGCTGGAAAATATCGCAAAATGCATATTCCCGATGACCCCGGCTATTATGAAAAATTTTATTTTACTCCCGGTGACCTAGGTTTTACCCCTATTAAAACTAACCTTGCGACGTTGGGGGTATTAGTCTGTTGGGATCAATGGTATCCGGAAGCAGCGCGTTTAATGGCTTTGGCTGGGGCAGAGTTATTGTTGTATCCCACCGCGATTGGTTGGAATCCACAAGATACCCCTGAAGAACAAGCACGCCAGCGTGAGGCTTGGATTACCATTCAACGCTCACACGCAGTTGCCAATAATATTCCAGTATTAAGTGCCAATCGAGTAGGCTATGAAGGCGACCCCAGCCAGCAAACCGCAGGCAGTCAGTTTTGGGGCTCTAGTATGATTGTAGGCTGGCAGGGCGAATTATTAGCCCAAGCTGATACTCAATCTGAAACCGAATTAGTGGTTGAATTAGATTTAGCCCATACTGAACAAGTACGCCGGTGGTGGCCGTATTTACGCGACCGTCGTATTGACGCTTACCAAGATTTGGTACTACGTTACCGCAGTTAAATGACTATTTTTTAGAAAAATAACCTTTTATCAAAATAATCACGCCGCTTAGCCATTAAGCGGCCATTTAGTTTGCATCCCTCATTATCCTTTAAATTATTTTAATTTATTTAAATCTCACCACTTGTGTAGCGAGATAGGACGTGCGGGAAATCAATTATAAAACCTGCCAAATGCTATTCATACTGTTTTTGCTTAATAGTATTAATACCAATTTGTATGCAGCCTCACATCAAACCATCATTATATCAACGGCTAATACTAGCCCCGTATTGAGTAAACCTAATTTACTGCGCAATCAAAACGAAATGCCGCTGAGTATTTATCAGAAATTAACCAAATTATTAGGTACTAAATTATACGGTCATTTATTAGCCAATAATGATTTTGTAAAAGTGCAGGATATTATTCTCAATTTTTTAGAAAAACGCTCACCCTCAGCGCAACGACGCCAACGTGGCAAAGCGTTAACACCGAATAAGCCTCGCCCAACGCCGGTTATACCTCGGCTTACCGAGGGCCGCTAAAGCCATAACTGCAATCAATATCCGCTCGTACTTGTACCATACCTTCAATACCTTGGGCTTGAATCACGTCTAGCGGGGATTGTTGTTCAAACCGTCGATGCGGTTGACGCAACCAAATTTGGCGCATTTGATGACTGAAAGGATAAGTCGTGCGTAAGGCATCGGCAATACCGATTAGATGCTCTAAACGCGCCATTACCTCTGGGGTTTGGGGTAAGGCTTTCTCGCCTTTGCGATATAACTGAAATTGACGCAAGGGTACAAGCCCGTCGACACCTAGCAATTTAATGATTTCACTGGGTGATAATTTCCATTCATCTAAGTATTGAATGACCGATTGTGTCAGCATTTGCATTTCAGCTTGTGCTAATTCAGTCATGGCTTACTCCTTCTCTTTACGCTGAATAGACGCAATAGACACCACCGTGGTATTACGTGGTTCATCAATAAAGTGAGGGCGCTCTTGCGACTCTACGCCTGCAATTTTGGCTAATTCACGCTCACGTGCCGCAATTAAGTTAAAACATTGTTTAACATCTTCCACGGTCTCGTCCGTCAGCGGATATTGCGTGGCGGTGTCGCTTGGCGTTAAATCTCGAATAATACGCGCAAGGGTTTTACGCATTGCCATTAAAATTTGCCGTTCTTTACTCAGTTCTGCTTCCGTCATGGGTTTGCTCAAGAATAACTAAACGCTACACCCTAATAAATTCGATTCTGAAATACCATATCGCATTAGTAGGATAACTGTACGCAGATGAGTAAAAATTCATTTCCCACTTATCGGAAATAACCGCCTATTCATTGCTTCGCCTAATGCGCCTCAATAAAATAGTTTTAGGTTGCTCAATTACAATAATAAGGAATAAGCAATGAAAATCCGTATGTATGCTGTTGCGGCTAGTACCTTACTAGCATTTTCTTCTTCCGCTTGGGCTGGCGGCAGTTTATTCGGCTCAGATAGCGAAAGCGATTTAATTGCAGGCTCTGCTGAAAAAGGCACAGGTTCAGGTAGCTTTTATGGGGGTGCGAGCATTGGTAAATCCACCAATGGCGCATGTGAATCTATGGCAGATCAAGCTCAAGCGATTGCCGGTACTTTAGTGGGTGATATTACTTGCGAAAGCCCCAATGCATGGAAAGTATTTGGTGGTTATAACGTAACCTCTAATGTTGCAATTGAAGGTAGTTATGTAAACTTTGGTGAACAAGGCTTTGATGCAGCGCTGCCTGCAAATGTCTTGCTAGGTAATAAATCAGACAATCCTATTAGCGCTAAAGGCAAAGCAACAGGTATAGGTGTTGCAGCAGTTGCTAAAGCGCCTGTTATGGATCAGTTTAGCTTATTCGGTAAAGCTGGGCTTATGGCTTGGCAAAACAAAGGTACGGCTACCATCGGTAATGTAAAAGGTATGGACTTAACCAGCGATGTAAAAACCGATGGTGTCGATCTTACCCTTGGCGCAGGTGCAGAATACAAAATTGATGATAACTGGGGTATTCGTGGTGAATACGAACATGTAAACGGCTTAGAAGCCAACATGTATTCCGTGGGTGCAACCTTTAGTAGCTTCTAATTTAACACACCCCATTTATGTTATGGCATACGCAATAGCTCCCCCTATTGCGTATCAAATCCCCTTGTCTTTAACGGGATCATCATTATGAAAATCCAAGTGTCTCTTTATATTTTGGCTGCCATATTAGGTTTTGGCAGTGTAGTAAGCGCGCAAGCCGCCGATGATTTTTTAGCAAGCCCTGACAAACCCGGCTCAGATAAATTTTACGGTGGAACGAGTATCGGTTATGGTTCTAGCGACTGTAGTTACGCCAGTATTGATTGCGCAGGTGTTGGTATGAAAATTTTTGCTGGCTATAAGTTTAATGACAATGTGGCTATCGAAGGCGGTTACCACAAACTCTTTAATGCTGAAGAAACCCTAGGTTCCAATACTGTACAAGTCGAAGGCAGTGGTCTGAGCCTGAACGCATTAGGTATTTACCCAGTCAGTCCACAACTAGACGTGTTTGGTAAAGTCGGTTTAATGGCATGGGAAGAAAGTGCCAAAACCAACAACGCTACCAATGGCATGTTATCAGGTAGTGATTTATTACTCGGTGCGGGTGCAGACTATAAGGTTAATGAAAATTGGGGTATTCGCGGTGAGTATGAGCATGTGGGTGGATTAATGAAAAGCCACGCTTACACAATGGGTGCAACCTATTCGACTTACTAAACCCAGACTTGCTACCCATTATCAATAATGTTGGTTGCGCAGAAGCTTATCAGGACTTAACATTCCCGGTTTTATCACAATAATCAAGTTAAGATTGTCAGGAATAATAAGCAATGCGTAGCCATTATTGCGGGCAGGTCGACGAAAGCCTGCTCGATCAAACCATTACCTTATGTGGATGGGTAAACCGTCGTCGTGACCACGGTGGGGTTATTTTCGTTGACTTACGCGACCGCGAGGGCGTGGTACAAGTAGTATTCGACCCTGATCGTGCGGACATCTTCAAAAATGCTGAACGGGTACGTAACGAATACGTATTAAAAGTAGAAGGGCGTGTACGTCGCCGTCCAGCCGGTACTGAAAATTCTAACTTACGCAGCGGGCAAATCGAAGTTTTAGGCTTGAATTTAGAAATTCTGAATGCCTCTGAACCTGTACCCTTCCAATTAGACGAACAAAATGTTGGGGAAGAAACCCGCTTAACTTATCGCTATTTGGATTTACGCCGCCCTGAAATGCAACAGCGTTTCCAATTACGCGCCAAAGCCACGGGGTATATGCGCCGTTATTTGGAAGAAAATGGCTTTTTAGACATTGAAACGCCAATTTTGACCAAAGCTACCCCAGAAGGTGCACGCGATTATTTAGTACCCAGCCGCACCCACCCCGGTGCATTCTTTGCCCTGCCGCAGTCACCACAATTGTTTAAACAGTTGTTAATGATGGCGGGTATGGATCGTTATTATCAATTTGCTCGTTGCTTCCGTGACGAAGATTTACGGGCAGATCGCCAACCTGAATTCACCCAGCTTGATATTGAAACCTCGTTTATGGACGAGCAACAAATCATGGGTACAGTGGAAGCAATGATTCGCGGTATGTTCAAGTCGCTATTGAACGTTGAGCTACCTGCGACATTTGAGCAAATGCCTTATGCGGAAGCAATGCGCCTATACGGTTCAGATAAGCCGGATATGCGTATTCCGTTGCAATTTGTTGAAGTCGAAGATTTAATGCAAAACGTCGACTTCAAAGTATTTGCAGCACCCGCTAAAGACCCTGAAAGCCGTGTTGTTGCCTTACGTTTACCCAAGGGTGGCGATTTAACCCGTAAAGAAATCGACGACTATACTGCCTATGTCGCTCGTTACGGGGCAAAAGGCTTGGCTTACATTAAGGTCAATGATGTAACCGCAGGAGCTGAAGGTTTACAGTCACCGATTGTTAAATTCTTACCTGAAGCCACTATCAAAGGCATTTTAGAGCGCACGGGCGCGGCAAATGGCGACTTAATCTTCTTTGGCGCAGATAAAGCCAAAGTCGTGAATGACGCACTCGGTGCATTGCGTGTTAAGTTAGGTTTAGATCGCAACTTGCTAACTAAAGAATGGGCAGCTTTGTGGGTAACCGACTTCCCAATGTTTGAATGGGATGAGAAAGAACAGCGTTGGTTTGCCTTACACCATCCCTTCACCGCGCCCAGTTGTACACCAGAAGAACTGGTAGCCAATCCGGGCAAAGCCTTATCCCGTGCCTATGACATGGTATTAAACGGTACAGAAGTCGGCGGTGGCTCAGTGCGGATTCATCGCCCTGAAATGCAAAGCACCGTCTTTGAATTATTGGGAATTGGTGAAGAAGAGGCGCAAGAAAAATTCGGCTTCTTATTACGCGCGCTTAAATTTGGTGCGCCACCACACGGCGGCTTAGCGTTTGGTTTAGATCGCTTGATTATGTTAATGACAGGTAGTTCATCTATTCGTGATGTCATGGCATTCCCGAAAACCCAAACGGCGGCTTGCCCCTTAACTGATGCACCTGCTGAAGTGCCAGTGAAACAATTGCGTGAATTAAATATTCGGGTGCAATTGCCACAAAAAGCTTAAGGCTTGCCGATAAAACACCTCAGCTCATGTAAGCTGGGGGTTTTAAACCAAAATAACAGGTAAATTGTAACAGCATAGGCAAGCAAGGCTGGCTTATGCTATTCTGCCGCGTTCTGATAGTTTGACATTATAAACATCCCCATGAAACCCGTCCTCGCCCTAATTGGTCGCCCGAATGTAGGCAAATCCACCTTATTTAATCGTTTAACCCGCTCACGCGATGCCTTAGTTGCAGACTTTCCCGGTTTAACCCGCGACCGTAAATACGGTATGGGTGAGTTAAATGGACGCGGTTATCACTTAATCGACACTGGGGGGTTAAGCGGTGAAGAAGCCGGTATTGACGAATACATGGCGAAACAAACCCGTGCTGCCATTGGCGAAGCAGATGCCTTAATCTTTATTGTCGACGGTAAACAAGGCTTAACCGCAGCAGATGAAATGATTGCGGCTGACTTACGCCAAACGGGTAAACCCGTGTTTTTATTGGTCAATAAAACCGACCGTGTTGACCCGGATCAAGCTGCTGCTGAGTTTTATGGCTTAGGTTTTACCCAAGTCTTTATGATTGCGGCTGCGCACGGGCGCGGGGTAACGTCTACCTTTGAAGCAGTCTTAGATTATTTAAATGTTGACTACGCAGATGAAGAAGAATTGGCTGACGATGACAGTATTCGTATTGCCTTTGTGGGTCGCCCGAATGTGGGTAAATCGACCTTAATCAATCGGATTCTTGGCGAAGAGCGTGTGATTGCCTTTGACCAACCCGGCACAACCCGCGACAGCATTTTTATTCCATTTGAACGCGATGGACAAAAATACACCTTAATTGATACCGCAGGCGTGCGGCGGCGTAGTCGTGTGGATGAAACCATTGAAAAATTCAGCGTTATTAAAACCTTGGACGCGATTCAGCAAGCACACGTAGTCGTTATGTTGGTTGATGCGCATGATGTGATTGCCGATCAGGACGCGCATTTGCTCGGCTTAGTATTAGAAGCGGGCAAGGCTTTAGTCTTAGCGGTGAATAAATGGGACGGTTTGGAATCGGATGAACGCGATTGGATTAAGCAGCAATTAGAAGTGAAATTGCCATTTATCGAATTTGCCGAAACCTTCTTTATTTCCGCCCTGCACGGCTCAAATGTCGGTTTACTCTATGCAGCGGTGAAACGAGCATATCAATCCGCGATGTTAAAAGTGCCGACTTCGCGCTTAACCCGTATTTTAGAAATGGCGGTACAACAACATCAGCCGCCGTTAACTAAAGGGCAACGCATTAAACTACGCTATGCGCATCAAGGCGGAAGTAATCCGTTCCGTGTCATTATTCACGGTAACCGCACGGATTATGTCCCTGATAGTTACACACGTTATTTGGTAAATTATTTCCGGCAGACTTTAAAAATGACCGGAACACAAGTACGTATTGAATTCCGTACTGGCGAAAACCCCTATGAAGGTAAACGTAATACCTTAACGCCACGCCAAGAACACAAACGCAAACGCTTGATGGACTTTGTAAGAAAAGCTAAAAAACGCGATAAAAAATAAATAATGCAAGAACTCAGTGGTTGCGGGCAAACGTAGCCACTGATTCAATAAAGCTCCAAATCATCCACAACACAGACAACAAGCCTAACACAGCCATTAAGCGAAATAAAAATAAGGGCAATACGTCACCACTGGCTTTCGCAGATTGTAAACGCGCACGTGGTGCATACTGTTGAGCCGTATTAAAAGACGTAAAATCAATGCTAAAGCTTTCACCTTCACACACATTTAGCAATTGTTCGACTAAAGGTGTTTCACGATGATACACAGGTTTCGCATTTTCAATCACACCCGCCGCATCTAATTGTGTTAAAGCGGTAACCTTGCGGGGGCGCTCTGTTTCATCTAACAACTCCCAAACAGCCACACCCCGATCAACGGCAATCGCTTCGTGTTGGTATTTACGTACAATAAAGGTTTTTTGCATGGTTGTATTATCTATAAAAAAGGCTTACTGAAACAGCAAGCCTTTGATGAATCGGCTACCCGGTAGGGCTCAATATTCTACAAAGTGTAGCAAACCAAGCCAAACCACAGCTTAGCCAAACTTATTTGGCGGGTGTCGTGGTGGTGGTGGTCACAGAAACAGCCGCTGGGGTAGCAGGCGCGGCTGCGGCAGGTGCAGCAGCAGGCGCTGTGCTAGCCGCTTGTGCTTCTAAATATTTTGCTATTTTTGCAAATTCATCATCCGTTACTGTTGCCACCAATGCCTTCATCGCAGCCGTTTGCCCATTATTGCGCGCCCCACTTTTAATATCTTTCATTTGCTGCACTAAATAATCGGCATTTTGCCCTGCAATTTTAGGGTAAGTCGTCATAATCGGTTTATTACCTGCTTCCCCGTGACAGCTTAAGCAAGCTTTGTCGGTATATAACTTTGCACCATCTGCAATATCGTCGGCTTGAGCAGTACCCACTAAGCCCAATAACAACATAGAAGACAGAATAGCTAATGTGCGCATGATTTAATCCTTTGAGTTAAGGTGAATTGCCTAAAGATAATGACTTACTTTAGTGAAATTTTTAGCCAAGGTTAATGAGCAATATCAATCTGCTCTTACACTTTCTGATTACTCAGAAGAACGAAGCTAAAGGCAAAATTTATACCAGATTGCTAACAGCCTGATTTTTCTTAGTAAGCAGCAACGTTACCAACACTTATGTTTAAGTAAGTATGTCAAAACACACACAAATGGAAAAATTTCACACAGTTTATAGGGTTGGGTATACAAAACAAAAAAGGCTTACATTGCTGTAAGCCTTTCATGTTACTTAATTTTTTTGGTGGGCCCACTAGGATTCGAACCTAGAACCAAAGGATTATGAGTCCTCTGCGCTAACCGTTGCGCCATAGGCCCTATGAAATATTAATTGGTCGGCAATTGACCCGGATCATATTCCAAGAAGCTGCGTAGCATATCGGATCTACTAGGATGACGCAACTTTCTGAGCGCTTTTGCCTCAATCTGCCGAATCCGCTCACGGGTGACATCAAACTGCTTGCCCACTTCTTCTAACGTATGGTCAGTATTCATATCAATGCCAAACCGCATACGTAATACCTTGGCTTCACGCGAGGTAAGGCTGGATAACACTTCGCGGGTAACTTCAGCCAAACTAGAGCTAGTGGCAGAATCAATTGGTGACATGATATTGCCGTCTTCGATAAAGTCACCTAAATGTGAATCTTCATCGTCACCAATTGGCGTTTCCATTGAAATCGGCTCTTTGGCAATTTTCAGAACTTTACGAATTTTGTCTTCCGGCATGTCCATTTCAACTGCCAATTCTTCCGGGGTCGCTTCCCTGCCCTTTTCTTGCAGCAATTTACGTGAAATACGATTGAGTTTGTTAATAGTTTCAATCATATGCACCGGAATACGAATGGTGCGTGCTTGGTCGGCAATCGAACGGGTAATCGCTTGGCGAATCCACCACGTTGCATAAGTTGAAAACTTATAACCCCGGCGGTATTCAAATTTATCCACCGCTTTCATTAAACCGATATTGCCTTCTTGGATTAAATCCAAGAATTGTAAGCCACGGTTGGTGTATTTCTTAGCAATTGAAATAACCAAACGTAAGTTGGCCTCCACCATTTCTTTCTTAGCACGTCGGGCTTTTGCTTCACCTACCGACATGCTGCGGTTAATGTCTTTAATTTGTGAAACGGTTAATGCGCATTCTTTTTCAATTTCCAGCAATTGTTTTTGCAAATTCTGGATTTTCGGCACTAATAAGAACAAATTAGCAGCATTTTTCTTGTCTTTGCAGTAGCGCTCTAACCAATTTAAATCGGTTTCATTTTGTGGAAAGCTATCAATGAAATCTTGACGACCCATACCGCCTTTTTGCACGCACAATTTCATAATTTGGCGTTCATCGCGGCGAATACGCTCAACAATTTCATTTAATTGGCGCGTTAATTGGTCAATAATCGGCTGACCTAAACGGAACTCCATGAATTTAGAGGCTAAATTATCACGCGCCTGCGCATAAGCCACTTCATCATTATTGTTGCCTGCTTGTTTAACAGCTTCATACAATTCGCGTAATTCTGCAAATTTCTGACGTGCTTCTTCCGGATCTGGACCAGTATCGACTGGATCAGCCGGTACAACATCTTCATCCTCATCTTCGACGGGCGCGTCTTCTGCACCTTCTAATAGCTCAGTTTCTTCAACTGGCAACTGGAACATGCTTATATCTTCATTGGGATTAGCAAAGCCATTGATAATGTCAGTGAGGCGGACTTCTTCAGTATCAATTTGCGCAGCTTTTTCCAATAAAACTTCGGTTGATGCGGGGTATTGTGCCAAGGCGCGTAAAATTTCATTCAAACCCTCTTCAATCCGAATCGCGATTTGAATTTCACCTTCACGGGTTAATAACTCAACCGTACCCATTTCGCGCATATACATACGCACAGGGTCGGTGGTTCTGCCAAAATCACTATCTACGCTGGCTAGGGCAGCCGCTGCTTCTTCTGCTGCTTCATCGTCGGCTTGCACCGCTTCATCATTTAGCAATAAAGAATCCGCGTCTGGCGCATGCTCGTAGACAGTAATGCCCATATCGTTGATCATGGCAACGATATCTTCGATTTGTTCGGGGTCTACGATGGTATCAGGAAGATGGTCATTCACCTCGGCGTAGGTGAGGTAACCTTGCTCTTTACCCCGTGCAATCAATTCTTTCAAACCAGATTGCTGCTCTTCTTGACTCATGCCCTAAATGCCTCAGAAAAAAAGGTCGGTAATTATATCATAATTTTCTGAAATACAACGCGTAAGCTCGCTAATTTCATAGGGCTAAATTGTGTATTTCATCCAATATGACCAGTAAATCGTTGCGTTCTTGATCGGTTAGACCGCTCAATTGTTCCTTTTGCACTAACAGATCAATTTTTTGCTGGAACGCTTGACGTTTAATCTCCACCAAACAGTCACGAAACTCCCTTTCACAGGTTGTTTCATCTAACAATGCGCGAACCGTACTACTGTGTAGTTGTTGTAGTGCCTTCGCATAGGGACTATCCCGTAATTGTTCCACTAAAGTGGCAGTGTGTATTTGGGGATTTATTTCAATAATTTCAAGCAGTGTAAGAAATAAATTCAACCCCGGTACGGAAAACTGCGCCCACTGTTCGGGGTTACCGACTAATGGCGCTAAATATGGGAAATTCAACAATAACACAATTGCATGCCGCATTGGAGTGCGCTGCAACATTTGCTTATTAATTGGCTTAGTTGCTTCTGCATTATCTGCCTTATTACGCTTATGTGCATATTGTTTAAATAAACGCTGTTGCGACGGATCTAAATTACCCAAACGCGCCAATTCTGGTAATAATTGTTTCTTTTGCAAAATATCCGGCATTTTCGCTAATAACTCAGCCGCTTCTTTAATAAAGCGTGTGCGATCTTCCGTAATATTCAAAGTATAATTTTCACGAAAGCCTAATTGATTATTTAAACCAATTAAGAAAAAGCGGGTTAACGGTAACGCTTGTAACACGGCTGTTTCAAAATCTGCCTTACCTTCTTTGCGAATATAGGTATCCGGGTCTTCGCCTGTAGGCAAAAATAGAAACTTAACTTGGCGCTCATCCGTTAGTTCAGGTAAGGCGTTTTCTAAAGCACGCCATGCTGCTTGTTTACCCGCACGGTCACCGTCAAAACAAAACACAATTTCCGGCACAACACGAAACAATTGTTGAATATGTTCCGTGGTAGTTGCAGTACCTAAGGTTGCCACAGCATAGCTAATGCCATATTGCGCCAAGGCAATGACATCCATATAACCTTCAACCACCACTAAACGTTCGATCTGCCGCGTATTTTGCCGGGCTTCGTATAAGCCGTAGAGTTCTGAACCTTTATGAAACACTTCGGTTTCCGGCGAGTTGAGATATTTGGGTGTATCGTTACCTAATACTCGCCCACCGAAACCGATTACTCGCCCGCGCCGATCTCGAATAGGGAACATAATACGATCCCGAAAGCGGTCATAAATGCGCCCTTGTTCATTCTGAATCGCCAAGCCTGTGGCTAATAATTTATCTGCCCCATAAGTTTGAAAGTGCTGAGCAATGTTATCCCAAGCGGCTGGCGCATAACCTAAATTAAATTGCTGAATAATGGTTTGACTTAAGCCACGTTGTTGTAAGTAGTTGAGAGCTGGTGAAAATTTTGGCAATTGCTGTTGATACCATTCACTGACCTTAGTTAACAAATGGTAAAGATTTTGATCCGCTTTTGGTTTTTTTGGTGCATCGCTTGCACCTTCACGGGGGACACTCACTCCCGCAGTGCGTGCTAAGGCTTCGATAGCTTCGACATATTCTAAATTTTCATATTCCATCAAAAAAGAGATGGCTGACCCGTGTACGCCGCAACCAAAACAGTGATAGAACTGCTTATTCGGACTTACCGTAAAAGATGGGGTTTTTTCATTGTGAAACGGACAACAAGCCATATATTCACGTCCTGCTTTCTTCAAAGCAATACGCGATCCGATCACTTCCACAATGTCGACGCGGCTAAGCAATTGCTCGATAAATTCCTTAGGAATACGACCGATGTGACTCATAAGGTCTCTTTTCTAAATGGGAAAAACGCGCTATGGTGTCTAGCCCTAATTGTGTTTGTGTTTCATAATAGCAACCCCTTTATTGCCTGAGATTCCGATGAGATACACTGAACTACCCCCAGCGCAAGGGTTGTATGACCCTAGCTTTGAACATGATGCTTGCGGCATGGGTTTTGTGGCGCACTTAAAAGGTGTTAAGTCCCATAGAATCGTCCAACAGGCATTAAAAGTATTAACTCACATGGAGCACCGGGGTGCTCGGGGTTGTGAAGAGAATACCGGCGATGGTGCAGGTATTTTAATTCAAATCCCTCATAAATTTTTAGTAACCGAGTGTAAATCGCTCAGCATTAAGTTACCAGAAGTCGGGCAATACGCGGTGGGTATGGTTTTTCTCCCACAAGATAGCGAAGCTCGTGCTGAATGCGGCGAGATTCTAGCACGGATTATAGTCGAAGAAGGTCAAACCTTGTTAGGTTGGCGCGATGTGCCGATCAATCCTACTCCATTAGGCGAAAGTGCGCTAAGAGCCATGCCTCATGTAAGGATGGTGTTTGTTGGCAAATCGGACGATGTGGCAGAAGGGTTAGAGTTCGAGCGCAAACTATACGTCATTCGTAAACGCACTGAAAACGAAGTTGAAGCCAACAATGCAGCGGGACATATTTATTTCCCAAGCTTGTCTTCACGCACCATTGTTTACAAAGGTATGTTGACTACTGAACAAGTGGGGCAATACTACTTAGACCTTGCTAATCCGGCGATTGAAACCGCGATTGCAATGGTGCACTCACGTTTCTCAACCAATACCTTCCCCAGCTGGTCACGCGCCCATCCGAATCGTTATTTGATTCACAACGGTGAAATCAATACGTTACGTGGCAATGTTAACTGGATGAATGCCCGTCAAGGTACGATTAAAACAGACGTATTCAAGACTGACATTAAAAACTTATTCCCCTTGGTGAATACCAATGGTAGTGACTCGGCGATGTTTGATAACACGCTAGAATTCATGTACTTGTCTGGTTATTCATTACCGCACGCAATGATGATGATGGTGCCCGAACCGTGGGCTAATCATGAAAGCATGAGTGCGGAAAAACGCGCATTCTATGAATATCACAGTTGCTTAATGGAACCGTGGGACGGTCCTGCGGCAATGGGCTTCACTGATGGTACATTAGTCGGTGCGACCTTAGACCGGAATGGTTTACGCCCTTCGCGTTATTACGTAACCAACGATGACATGATTATTTTGGCATCCGAAGTTGGCGTATTAGAAGACTTAGACCAAAGCACTGTTATTTCTAAACAACGTCTACAACCGGGTCGTATGTTATTGGTGGATACGGCACAAGGTCGTATTGTCACCGATGAAGAAATTAAACATCAGATTGCCACTGCACAGCCGTATCAACAATGGTTGGATGCTAATCTGGTTGAACTGAAAGCGTTGCCAACTGCGCCGGATATTCCATTGCCTGAACATGATAAATTGGTACAACGCCAAAAAATGTTCGGTTATACCTATGAAGATGTGCGTAAAGTGATTGTGCCGATGGCACTCACCAGCATTGATCCATTGGGCGCAATGGGCGTGGATGCACCGATTGCCGTGTTGTCTAACCATACACAACCGTTGTTTAACTATTTTAAACAGTTATTTGCGCAGGTAACGAACCCACCAATTGATGCGATTCGTGAAGAGATCGTAACTTCTTCACTAACCACCTTGGGTTCAGAAGGCGATATTACGCATCCGACCGCAGAAAGCTGTCATCAGATTCTGTTAAAAACGCCCATTTTGGATAATGAAGAATTAGCCAAATTGGTACATGTACAACATACCGGTTTTAAAAGCCAAACCTTGCCCATTCTGTTCCGTGCCGCCGCCGGTGAAGCCGAATTAGCAGTGGCAATGGATAAGCTGTGTGCCGCGACCGAATCAGCAGTGGATGCTGGTGTGAATATTATTGTGCTGTCTGACCGTTTAGCAGACGCTGATAATGCACCGATTCCGTCTCTATTAGCGATTGCAGGCGTACATCATCATCTGATTCGTCAAGGCAAACGCACGAAAGTTAGCTTAATTCTTGAATCGGCTGAACCGCGTCAGGTTCATCATTTCTGTACCTTATTAGGCTATGGTGCGCAAGCGATTAACCCGTACTTAGCGTTTGATACGATTGAAGATTTAATGCGCGAAGGCTTATTGCCGGGCTTAGATTTCGACCAAGCGGTACACAAATATATTAAAGGTGTTACCAAAGGTGTGATTAAAGTCATGTCAAAAATTGGTATCTCCACGATTCAATCGTATCGGGGAGCGCAAATTTTTGAAGCCTTGGGTATTAGCAATGAAGTCATTGATAAATACTTCACGGCAACCGCTTCACGGATTGGCGGGATTGACCTAAAAACCATCGCTAAAGAAACTTTATATCGCCATGCTCGCGCCTATGAATTCCACGATGCTGAACAACGCTCCTTACGGGCAGGCAGTGTGTTCCAATGGCGGGATGGCGAAGAAGAGCACATGTATAACCCTTCCACCATTTATACCTTGCAAAAGGCAGTGCGCTTGGGTGACTACCAATTGTATAAACAATACAGCAAGTTATTGCATGAAGATGCGGAAGTTAAATTTAACTTACGTAACTTATTAGACTTTAACTTTGCGGAAAACCCGATTCCTTTAAGCGAAGTTGAACCAGCGACCTCGATTGTCAAACGCTTTAAATCGGGCGCGATGTCTTTCGGTTCAATCAGTAAAGAAGCGCATGAAGCCTTAGCCATTGCCATGAACCGTTTAGGCGGTAAATCGAATTCAGGTGAAGGCGGTGAAGACCCTAAACGTTATACGCCAGATCCGAACGGCGATTCACGTAATAGTGCGATTAAACAGGTCGCTTCTGGTCGTTTCGGTGTCACTAGCTATTACTTAAACAATGCGGATGAAATCCAAATTAAGTTAGCACAAGGTGCAAAACCGGGCGAAGGCGGTCAATTACCGGGTAAGAAAGTCTATCCGTGGGTGGCCCGCGTGCGGGGTACAACACCGGGGGTAGGTTTGATTTCCCCACCACCGCATCACGATATTTACTCGATTGAAGACTTAGCCCAGCTTATTTACGACTTGAAAAATGCGAATAAACGCGCCCGTATCAATGTCAAATTAGTTTCTGAGGTGGGTGTTGGCACGATTGCAGCAGGGGTAGCGAAAGGTAAAGCCGACGTTATTCTGATTTCTGGTTATGACGGTGGCACAGGTGCATCACCGAAAACCAGTGTGCAACATGCTGGTTTACCGTGGGAATTAGGCTTAGCGGAAACGCATCAAACCTTGTTACTCAATAATTTACGCAGTCGGGTACGCTTAGAAACTGACGGTAAATTAATGACTGGGCGTGATGTAGCCGTGGCTGCTTTATTGGGTGCTGAAGAATACGGTTTTGCGACCTTACCTTTAGTTGCCTTAGGTTGTGTCATGATGCGCGTGTGCCATCAAGATACTTGTCCTGTCGGTATTGCAACCCAAAACCCAGAGCTTCGCAAAAAATACGCAGGTCACCCGCAATATGTGGTTAACTTGTTGATGTTTATTGCCGAAGAACTACGCGAATACATGGCGAAGTTAGGCTTCCGTACTGTGGATGAAATGATCGGGCGGGTGGATAAATTGCGCCAAGACCCGAACAATGCCAAGGGTCACTGGAAAGCGGCAATGGTGGATTTAAGTAAAATCCTCTATACGCCTACCGTTGAAAATTGTGATGGTGTGCGTCAATTACGTATTCAAGATCACGGTATTGAACATACTTTGGATGAAACTCACGTTTATCCGGTGTGTAAACCTGCGATTGAAAACGGTACAGCAGTTAAAGCAACCTTTGCGATTCGTAATATTGACCGGGTAGTCGGCACGATTACGGGGTCTGAATTAACCCGTAAATACGGTGCAAATGGTTTACCGGAAGATACCATTCAATTGAAATTTAATGGTTCAGCGGGGCAAAGCTTTGGTGCATTCCTTCCCAAAGGTATGACCTTAGAGTTAGAAGGTGATGCCAATGACTATATTGGTAAGGGCTTATCTGGCGGTAAAATTATTGTTTACCCAACCAAAAACTCTAACTTCATTGCAGAAGACAATATCTTAATCGGCAATGTAGCTTTCTTTGGGGCAAGCGGCGGTGAAGCTTATATCAATGGCGTGGCGGGTGAACGTTTCTGTGTACGTAACTCTGGCGTTAAAGTTGTGGTTGAAGGCACAGGCGATCACGGTTGTGAATACATGACTGGCGGGCGCGTCGTGGTATTAGGTAAAGTCGGGCGTAACTTCGGCGCAGGTATGTCCGGCGGCGTGGCGTATGTCTATGACCCCAGCGGCATTTTAGCAGTAAGTGGTAATACCGAAATGGTAAGCTACACTGCACTCAGCGACGCACAAGATAAGGCTGAAGTGAAAGCCATGATCGAAAAACATGTATTGCATACCGGCAGCGAACGGGGCAGCATGATTTTAAGTGATTGGGATAAATACTCAGCGCAGTTTGTTCGCGTTATGCCAAACGATTATGAACGTATGCTAGAAGCGATTGCCGTATTTGAAGCTAAAGGCTTAGCCGGTGAAGATGCATTAATGGCCGCGTTTTCCGCAAACAATAGCGATGCTTCACGCGTCGGCGGCAACTAAGGAGATACTAAGATGGGAAAACCAACGGGCTTCCTTGAATATCAACGTGACTTACCGGCTGACCGCGCACCATTAGAACGTATCAAAGACTGGAAGGAATTCCACTTACACTTTGATCGTGAGGTAGATAGCCGTATTCAAGGCGCACGCTGCATGGAATGTGGCGTGCCCTTCTGCCAAACCGGGCGCATCTTGCCCGGTGGCGCAAGTGGCTGTCCGGTACACAACCTCATTCCTGAATGGAATGATATGATTTTCCGGGGTTTATGGCGTGAAGCGTTTGAACGCTTACGCATGACCAACAACTTTCCGGAATTTACTGGGCGCGTCTGCCCCGCACCCTGCGAAGGTTCTTGTACCTTAGGTATTAATGAACCGCCGGTCACGATTAAGCTGAATGAAGTCAGTATTATCGACAAAGCCTTTGAAGAAGGTTGGATTCAACCCACACCACCAGCACACCGTACTGGTAAAAAAGTGGCGGTAATTGGCTCAGGACCTGCGGGATTAGCGTGTGCGGATCAATTGAATAAAGCCGGGCATACGGTAACGGTTTACGAACGTGCTGACCGGATCGGTGGTTTGTTGATGTACGGCATTCCGAATATGAAGTTAGATAAACAAGACGTAGTACAACGTCGGGTCGATCTAATGGCAGCGGAAGGCGTAAATTTTGTTACGGGCGTAGAAGTCGGCAAAGACTTAGCCGCCGAACAATTACGTAGTGAATTTGATGCGGTGGTTTTATGTGCTGGCGCAACACAACCGCGTAATTTGTCCGTAGAAGGTCGCAATCTGCAAGGCGTTTATTACGCTATGGATTTCTTAACAGCTAATACTAAAAGCTTGTTAGATTCCAACCTTGAGAACGGCCACTATATCTCGGCGAAAGATAAACATGTAGTGGTAATCGGTGGTGGTGATACCGGTACAGACTGCGTGGGTACATCCGTGCGTCATGGCTGCAAATCTGTACGCCAATTAGAAATTATGCCACGTCTGCCAGATTCACGTCAGAATGATAACCCATGGCCGGAATGGCCGCGTGTGCATAAAGTTGATTACGGTCAAGAAGAAGCGGCGGCTGTGTTTGGTCGTGATCCGCGTGATTATCTGGTATCGACCCAGAAAATCGTGGGTGACGAAGCCGGTAATGTGCAAGCCATTCACACTATTAAAGTACGCTGGGAACAAAGCGAAACCGGGCGTATGAACTTAATGGAAGTGGCTAATTCTGAGGAAGTGATTCCAGCGGATTTAGTATTGCTGGCAATGGGTTTCACAGGGCCAGAAAAAACCTTGATCGACGCATTACGCCTTGATACTGACCCTCGTGGCAATGTTAAAGCCGACTACGGCAAATATGCGACTAATTTACCCGGTGTATTTGCAGCCGGTGATATGCGTCGCGGGCAAAGCTTAGTGGTCTGGGCAATTCACGAAGGACGCGAAGCGGCGCGTGAATGTGATCGTTTCTTAATGGGTAAGACTTACTTGCCTTAAACGTAACTTTTTATCCCTTCTACATTTTTAGTGGAAGGGATAATTTCTTTTAAATAAATGAAAAATCTAAGCTAAAAATTGTATATAAAATCACTTATCCCAATGGAAAAATCTATATTGGTAAAGATTTGGTTTACAACCTGAATTATTTTGGCAGTGCTAATGGCAAATTAATTGCAGAAGATTTCTCTTTTGAAGATCAAATGGATTTTACCATTCGCAAAGAGATATTATGGTACTCCTATACGGCCACGGATAAAGAAGTTAACCGTATGGAGTTAGATTTCATACGGCAATTCAATTCAAACAATCCAACAATTGGTTACAATCGTTGGCCTAAATTCAAATATGTCAGTTAATATCTTCACCTACGGTTCTTTGATGTTTGCCCCTGTGTGGCAACAAGTTGTCAAAGGGCAGTATCAGGCCATTCCTAGCGTATTAGCCGATCATCAACGTTTAGCGGTGTTAAACGAAGATTATCCCGTCGCTATTCATCAGCCCGCGCATCACATTCAGGGCGTGTTATATTTAGGTGTAAATGCCGACGATATTGCACGTCTAGATCGCTTTGAAGGCGAATATTACGACCGCATCAGCACACAAGTCACGGATGCGCAAGGTTGCGTTTATTCAGCCGATGTTTATCGCTTAAATGCTCAGTTTCAAGCAATACTTGCTCCTGTTGATTGGGACGTGGAGCAGTTCAAACAACAAGGCTTGCAACGTTTTTTACAGCAATATAAAGGCTTTCTTAGCATATAAATTTGTATGCGCTCTGTGTAAAAAAATGTAAAAGCGGTAGGGTTCTTTTACAGAGCTTTGTATGATGAGCGACGCATAACACCTACTTACGGGATACCCACGATGAGTCATTTATTACTGGTGGATGATGATATTGAACTGACTCAAATGCTGGGTGAATACCTCGAACAAGAAGGGTTTACCGTTACCTTAGTGCATCATGGCGAAGCCGCTATTCAAGCTTTAAACGCGCATAGTTTTGCCTTGATTGTATTAGATGTCATGATGCCGGGGCTATCCGGTATTGAAGTGTTAAGCCGCATTCGTTTAACGAGTCAAATTCCCGTGTTAATGCTGACGGCTCGCGGCGATGACATTGATCGCATTATTGGTTTAGAACTGGGCGCAGATGATTATGTACCCAAACCTTGTTTGCCACGGGAATTGGTAGCACGGATTCGAGCAATTTTGCGACGCGCACAAACAGAAACACAAACCAACCCACAACGAAATAACACTACAAAAGGCGCATTAAGCTTACAGCGCAGCACGCGCCAAGCCAGCTTAAACGGGCAACTTTTGGATTTAACCAGCACCGAATTTAATTTATTAGATGTATTGTTCCAATACGCGGGGCAACCTGTTAGTAAGCAAGATTTATCACAGTACGGTTTAGGGCGGCATTTAACCCGTTACGACCGGAGTATTGATGTACACATGAGCAGCATTCGCCACAAATTAGGGCAATTGGCAGACGGACGTTCCTATATCCAGACCATTCGTGGCATGGGTTATCAATTAATTTGGGAATAAAGATATGGGACGTTTATTCTGGAAAATATTATTTACCTTTTGGTCCACTTTATTATTAGCGGGTTTGGTGACGGGCTTTGCAGTTTGGTTACAACAACGCGAAATGCAAAATGCACAGACAGATTTAAGCCAACAACCGAGTTCCATTATGGCAATTCGCGCGGCGGCGAATACTTATGTGTTCGCCGGTAAAACCGCCTTAACCAATTTACTGCAAGAACAACAACAGGAAGCACCCGCCAGTGCGCAAGTGTATGCAGTGGATGATAAAGGGCAGGAGCTGTTAGGGCGTAGTATTGCTAGCGATATTGTCGAACGAATCCGCACTAGCGTAATGAACGATGAAAAGCAACCTGCCTCGGCGCGTTTAGTCATTGCTAATAATGTGAGTTATTTATTATTTGTACCGAAACAGAATGCTAATGCCCAAATCAATCCACGTAAACGTAGCTTTTTCGCACGTTCACATGTGCCAAGCTGGTTACTCATTAGCATTGGCATCGTGGTGAGTTTTATATCCAGTTGGTTACTGGCGTCTTACTTTTCGCGTCCCATTCGTACCTTACGCCAAGCCTTTCACGGTTTAGCGGAAGGTAATCTGGCGCAGCGGGTTAACCCAGCAATGGGTACTCGGCGCGATGAATTAAGTGATTTAAGCCGTGACTTCGATCACATGGCCGAACAAATTCAAAGCCTGATGCATTCGCAAAAACGCTTATTGCATGACGTTTCACATGAATTACGCTCACCCTTAGCGCGATTACAAGTCAGCATTGGTTTAGCGCGACAACAACCCGAGCGCTGTTTACAAACCTTAGAACGGATCGAACGTGAGGCGCAGCGTTTAGATCATTTAGTGGGTGAGGTTTTAACCTTATCGCGTTTGGAAGCAGGTGTTCCGCAAGCGATTGATGAATATTTGGATATTTTAGAGCTGTTAGATGCAGTAGTTGATGATGCACGGTTTGAAGCGCAAGCCTTAAATAAACAAGTGAATTTCTATTGTGAGCTAGGCGATGCATTAATTACTAAAGGCTACGGCGAATTATTATTCCGTGCTTTTGATAATGTGATTCGCAATGCCTTACACCACACCCCAGAACACAGCAGTGTACAGGTTTCGGTGCAATGGTTAGCCGATATGCAACAATTGCAAGTGACGGTCGAAGATTGTGGCAAGGGCGTCGATCCCGAGGAATTACAGTCGATTTTTGCCGCCTTCCAACGCAGCCAACAACCCAGCGCACATAAAGGTTACGGTTTAGGTTTAGCCATTGCCCGCCGTGCGATTGAAACCCATCAAGGGCGAATTTGGGCAGAAAACCGCAGTGAAGGCGGTTTACGCATTAGTATTTTATTGCCGATTAAGCCTTAGCCAACATGGCTTGCGCTACTGCTTCTGCTACTCGAATACCGTCTACACCTGCCGATAAAATACCGCCAGCGTAACCTGCACCCTCACCCGCCGGATACAAGCCTTTAGTATTCAAGCTTTGCATATCTTGCCCGCGTGTCATACGTAAGGGCGAAGAAGTACGCGTTTCAACCCCAGTCAAAACCGCGTCATACATCGAAAAGCCTTTAATTTGCCGATCAAATGCAGGCAATGCCTCACGAATCGCATGAATCGCATATGCAGGCAAGCTTGTCGCCAAATCGGTTAAATGCACACCCGGCTGATAAGAAGGCTCTACCGAACCCAATTGTGTGGACGCAATACCCTTAATAAAATCGCCAACTAATTGCCCCGGTGCTTCATAATTGCCACCGCCTAATTCATAAGCACGGCTTTCCCATTGACGCTGAAATTCAATACCTGCCAATGGCGAACCGGAATAATCATCTGGTGTAATACCCACGACAATACCTGCATTTGCATTACGTTCCGCCCGCGAATATTGGCTCATACCGTTAGTGACCACACGTCCCGGTTCAGAAGTAGCGGCGACTACTTGTCCCCCCGGGCACATACAAAAGCTATATACCGAACGTCCATTCTTGGCGTGGTGCACAATTTTATAATCCGCTGCCCCTAATAATTCATTACCGGCATATTTACCAAAACGCGCTTGGTCAATCAGGGTTTGCGGGTGTTCAATACGAAAACCTATCGAAAACGGTTTCGCCTCCATAAACACGCCGCGTTCATACAGCATTTTGAAGGTATCGCGGGCGCTATGCCCCAAGGCAAAAATAACATAGTCACTGCGCAACTGTTCACCATTGGCTAAGATCACACCGCGCAACGTATTATTTTCAATTAAGACATCACTAACTTGCTGTTGAAAGCGAATTTCACCGCCTAATTGCTCGATTTCATGCCGCATATTTTCCACCATTTTTACAAGGCGGAAGGTGCCGATGTGCGGTTTACTGACGTATAAAATTTCTTCAGGTGCGCCTGCTTTAACAAACTCGCTTAAAACTTTGCGCCCGTAATGTTTGGGGTCTTTGATTTGGCTATAAAGTTTGCCATCAGAAAATGTCCCAGCGCCGCCTTCACCAAATTGCACATTCGATTCGGGATTGAGTTGATTACGTCGCCATAACCCCCAAGTATCTTTGGTGCGTTCGCGTACTTTTTTACCCCGCTCTAAAATAATCGGACGTAAACCCATTTGCGCTAAAATTAAGCCCGCCATAATTCCGCATGGGCCAAATCCCACAATAATCGGACGCTGGGCTAAGGGCGCTTGAACATTAGCCACAAACTGATAGCGGGTATCCGGCGCTAGATTGACGTGAACGTCGTCTTTGAATTTTTCCAATAACTGATTGGCTGCACGAACTTCAGCATCAATGGTATACACCAACACAATCGCATCGCGCTTACGCGCGTCATAACCGCGCTTAAATACGGTAAAATTAATTAAATCATCAAGTTGAATACCCAAGCGTTGTACAATCGCAGTGGGTAAAGCCGTAGGGCTATGATCTAAGGGTAAGCGTAATTCCGTCAGGCGTATCATGGGGGTTTTGTTAACACAACAACTCAAAGAATCGCAGTATAACACTCGCCTATTCAGCTTTTAAGCCCAGCCAAGCCGCGCCTAATGCAACAAGTGATTCTAGCGCCCCTAGCAAAAGCAAGAAGGCGTAGAATAGAGTTTATTTATTCACCAATAGAGAACATGGCTTCTAGATCGTGCCGCGAAAAGGCTTGAAACGCTAATAAAGTTTCTGACTTTTGAATACCGTTTAGCTTTAACATCTGTTGTGTCACTAACTGTGCTAACGCATCATTATTTGGCACGCGCACTAACGCAATTAAGTCATAATTACCACTGACCGAATACACTTCTGAAACACCCGGTATTTCCGCCAATTGCTCAGCGGTCGCATTAATTAAATGACGTTCAGCATTAATTAGCACAATAGCGGTAACCATGACTTCATCCTGTAATTGCTAGCAATTTATCTATTATGCCTGATTACCTTAGTTCGCGGTCACACTAATCGTTAGGGTTTTGGCATTAGCGCCCCCCACAGCTACTGTTCCCACAGTCCAGATACCACTTGTTGGGTTATACGTGCCACCACCGCTATCCGATACATAACTCATGCGACTTGGTAACAGGTCTTTCACTTGCACATTAGTCGCCACATCTGGACCATCATTAGTTAATGTTAAGGTGTAAGTAAAGCTTTCACCGGGTTGTACGCTGCTCACCCCTGCTGTTTTACTTAAATGCAAATCAGCTTTTGGTGGATTGCGAAAACCTATATCCAAGCCATGATTATTTTCACCCGCCTGTCCTACCGTAAAACTAATCTCGGCTGAGTTGGCATTGAGGCTAGCATCCGAATCACGAATATCCGTAAAAGCATCGTTGCTGCTAATGCCGTCGGCGTTGGCTTGTGTTAATAAATAATTAGTTAATGGTGCTTGTTGAGTATTCACTTTAATGACACAAGCTTCACCTACTTGCATAATGGCGGCATTGCTTGCATTACTAAAATAATACTGCCCATCATTACTTGTAGTCGTTGTGGCGGATTCAGTGCCACATTGCAATACAACCTCTACCCCGTCTAAACCTGCTTCATCAGCATCTTGAATACCATTAGCATTCGTATCTAACCAAATACGGTTACCCACTTCGATAGGTGCAGGGTCTGCAACTAATTCAATGTCGCCTAAACCACTGGTTTTGCCAAGGTAACCGGGATCATCTGTCGTACTTTTAGTTCCCGCTGGTGTACCGCGAAACACCTCATAAGGATTGGTTGCTTGCCCTGTGCTTGAGTTTAAGCGAGTAATACCACCACTAATACTAAAGTTAGAATCATTTAAGGTAGCAACAATATGGTGACCGGGTACTAAAGCGACACTACCCATACCATTAATAAAACCATTGCCAATTGATACGTCTATGTAATCGCGCATATCAAAGAAATAGCCACCACCAGGACCAGTAAAATTAGGGTTATAATAATTGGGTAAAGCGCCAGTCACTCCATTACAAACTGCATTCGCTTCCAATACCCATGCGCCTTCTGTTCCACAGGCTTTTAATACTTGTCCTTCACCGGATACGCCGCCATAGAACACATAACTGGCATCATAAGTACGATTGCGTAATGCCATAACCAAATTACCGTTATCTATGGTTAGATCAGTCAACATAGGCTGAGCACTATCTTTCACATAGCTGCCATCAGCATCTAATGTATCACTCCAACTTCTCCAGAATTCTTTACCGAAATTCAATGGGAAAGTCATTAATTCTGTAAAATTGCTAGTAGGCTGTTCATAACGCAATATATGGGCTGTAGGCACGCCACCCGCTTCCAACCCTGACTGATTACTACACACTGCACCTACATATAATGTACCTTGTGGATTAATACCTAAACCAAACGGGCGAAAATCTGCATCTAGACAGGTAGCTGGTTTAGTAATAGAGCCTAAGTCATTGACGACATTCGCTGTTTGAGTTGCAACTTTATACAAATGCCGATCATTCAGATTTACAACGTAGAGCCATTGCCCATCATTGGAAATATCCATATCCCCTAATGAAATATGTCCCACACCAGCCAATGCTGGTAAATCATAAGTTAGCGTATTAATTGAACCTGAGAAATCATGGGAATCGTTACCTGCATTGGGAATAACAGCGTGTAAACTGACCGTGTTATCGGGGTTTACCACATAAATACCACCTGTACCACCCGCGCCATAACCAACACCCCGCCGATGATAAGCACTGGTAAATAACTGTTTAGTATCACGCTTATACGCAACCCCAAAACTTGAACCAATCTGCTGATGAGTCGCTACTACTGTAGGTGCAATATAACCTGCTTGTTCCTTTTTACCTGTTGCAGCAGCAGGAATCTTTACCAATGCGCCTAAAGTACGATAATCAATGCTGCCTTCTGTCGCCCGATTTGTTGGGCCTACGACAGCAAGCGGAGTACTTAAGAAAAAACTATCGTTGACATATTGACTCGGATAATTCAGCGCCAAATTCACATTATTATTGCCATCTTGGGCAAATTGTACGGATGTTCCGCCTGATTTACTGGGATATAACTGATTATCAAGCCATGAAAATTCAATACGATACGACGTTGCAGTGCTTAAGCCGCTTAGGTTATACGCCCCAGTCGCATCGGTAGTGCTGGTTGCTACCGTTGAACCACTGCTTGCAACAGCTTTGACACTGACGCCTACTACGGGCAGTTCGTTATAACTACCCCCACTCTCAAACGTACCGTTCGCATTGAAATCTTGAAAAACGCGTCCGGAAATATCGGCTTGCCCCACGACCGGCAGCATTAAAAATAATGTGCCCCACTGCCATTGTTTCTTCAGCATATTGTTTCACTGCCCCAACCTTATTTTATTTATACGGCAACTATAGGTAGTTATGCATTGCATGAAGCTGAATCTAAAGCATTAATGTCAATTATTAAGCGATTTTCCTGATAAGCAACTGCCTTAGTTAGCGTCCAATAAGTACGGATGTAAAAATAACACTTGTAAGTCTTTACTAGGCGTAAAATTGGTTTTCTCCATAACAAAGGTAGTTGCATTAACTTTCTTCACACCCGTACCGCAAAAGCTTAATTTATTATTTGGCTCGGCTTTTTGTAAGGTCAGTTTAAATTTACCAATTGAACCTTTCCAATTAGCGCCTGTGGTTAGAATATATTCAACAATACCTGTGGAAATATGCCCGCCTTTTTTATAAGTATCCGCAATCCATTGCTGGGTGTCTTTATCAATACAAAAGCGCCCGTCTTTTTCATTATGCATACCAAAATCGACTCCACCACCAGTTATTGGCACATAACTATGTGAGACGGATACGGTTTTACCTGCTGGAAAAGTTTGCAACCAATGATGAGTAACTTTATAAAAGGTTTCAGCATTGCGTTTAATGGTTTTACGCTCAGTCTCGAAGGTACGCGGCTTACCGTCTACCATCAACTTAAATTTCATGGGGTTTGCAGCTTGCGGATCGGCACTTAAATCCATATCGGTTTCTGCGGGCAATTCCGGCAATGGAAAGGCAACGCGGGTAGTAACCGCTCTATTGCTCGTATTCCGAAATTTATAATCGACCTTAATTTTCGTTTCGCTGACGAATAAATCTTCTTGCTGCATAGCAATCGCATCAGATTGCGTTAATACCAATCCGCCCGCGCCAATTACAGCGCTGGAATCATTCGCTTGCACATTGCTTATGAGTAAAGCCGCACTCAGACACAATGCAGTTTGTATTGACCTATTAAATACTCGCATGACACTACCCTCCTTCGCTTATTAAATTAAACAGCTTTAGTTAAGGCACGTTTGCTAGTCCGAATTAAATTATAAGTGGAAACTAAACTGGCAAGACCTGAAATTAAGGAGGCAATCAGGCCAATCATTAATTCCGTGGTTTTACGCAATACTTTAACCGAGCGTAACGCACCTTTACCTAGCACTTTAACAATACCTTTGGTTTGGCTACCGTATTTCACGGTAATTTTTTCTAATTGCACTAAATCATCGGCATTGTCCACATACTTCATCATATGAATAGCATCTGCCGTTGAACTGGATTTACGAATGGTGTTTAAACTATCAGTGGTATTTTGTAGGGATTTTAAAGCGGCTGGGTTATAAGCTCTGACCGCCGCGCTACGAATACCGTCCATGCTTTTTTCTGCCTTAGCCACCACTAAAAAGCTTTTATAATCGAATACATCACCGGCTTGTTTTATTAAAACTTTCTGAAAACCGGGGGTAAGATTACCGGCGCGTGTGGCTAATTTTGCAGTTGAGACACCGCCCTTTGCAGGAGACGCTGAACCCGCACTGACAATCGTGGCAGCCGTTAAACCGACCCCTACACCCGCTAACGCAACAATTAACTCATTCACAGGTTTGCCTTGTGCATATAGCTGATATTGTTCCCACAAATCACGCACATCACCCACTACCGTAAAGTCCGATGTAATAGCCCCCGCCACACCTACCCCGCTTTCGCCTTTACCATCAATAAACCCCGTTGTGAAATCATTTAGGGTTCGCTTGGCTTGATTGTACGGGCTGTCTAACTCCGCCAACTGTGCCGCATAATCTTCTGGCTTAATGGCATACCCGAAAGTTTTCGCAATACTCAAATACATACGCGCATCTTCAGGATTATTGTCCTGAATAGCTTGTTCAATTAATTGCTTAACTTGCGCATCATTTACATCTTGTTTCATCATTTGCACAATATTGGGGTCGATAAAATCATACTGCCAATGCTTTAGCACCGCGTATAAACTACCCGCTAATATCACGCCAGACATTAATACTAAAAACCAGTTCCATACTTTCATATCATTAGCTTAGCTCAAATCAGTGAATAACGTATGCCTAAAGGATCATCAGGATTAACCCCTTCCATAAATGCTTTGCGTCGATCATTATTGGTTAACTGATAGACCTTACCAATCCAATTGCTATAAAAAACTTTAGCCGTATCCCGCCATGTATTATGAATTAAAGGCTTCAATAAATTTTCTGGAAATTCCGGCATAGTCTGATTTAAACGCTTTGCTTTGCTTTGCGCCAAGCGATACTCGTTTAAAATAGCTTTGGCTTGCGGGCGTAAATAATTTTCAGGAAACGGCGGATAATCGGCGCGTGTGCCATCAAACCAACGCGTCACTTCGCGTCGGTATTCTTTCAGCAAACTAATTTGATCGTATTCTGGATGCCCTTGCATAAAGATAATGCGGAATAAATCGGGACTAACCGCCATGTGTACGCCCGCTTCTGCACTATCCACCAGAATTTTTAACCCCATACTTTCCATCACATCACGATCAATTTGATTAAAACGTGAATGTGGCACATCAAAACGGGTATTCAAGTCGTTAACTAACGGATGTTCAGGCATGGTCACCGCATGGCTATACACGCCCCAACGCTTAAAGCCTAAAGGACGGCGTTTAATGCCCCAAATATGTTGTACCAGCGCATGACTGGCTAAACAGGAACATAAAGTCGAGGTCACATTAGCTTGCGCCCATTCCACTACTTCCGCTAAGCCTTGCCAAAACGGTTCATCTTCTAGCTGTGCTTGCTGTGGGTTTGCACCCGTAATAATCAACGCATCTAAGCCTTGACTTTGCAAATCACTAAACTTTTCATAATAACGTTCAATATGCGCTTGGGCAGCCGCACCGCGTGGCAAACTATCCAAGGTAAACGGGTGCATATGAAATTGCGCAATTTGATTTGATTCACCCACCAAACGAAAGAATTGTCGTTCGGTAGCTTCTAAGGCTGCATCCGGCATCATATTTAAAAATCCAATATGCAATTCCCGAATATCTTGATGGGAAGCCAATGCTTCCGACAGTACGGTTTGACCTTCTTCGCGTAAACGCTGAAAGGTTGGCAAATTGGTATGAGCAACCAATGGCATATGGATTTTTCCTCACTTCAAGCGTCACCTCTAAGCCCCAGAGGTGACATCACTACACAGCAATTAAGCAGTTTTTGCAGACTGACGCGCAATCGCTTTTTCAATCAAGGCATTAAAGTCCGCTTCGGATTTAACTTGCGCAACTTCTTCCGAGGTTACGGTATAACCATAATCACGCGCGATAGATTCATAACGCGGAATTCTTGAATGGAATAAACGCGGGAAGATCCAGCGGGTGAAATCGTCTGGATTCATTTGTGCCGCATAACTTAAACCCTTTTCCTGCAAATAAATGGCTAATTGTTCTTGCAAAAACTGCGGACGGTAATACAAGGGTTTAGGATCACTACGCGCCCGATCAATTAACTTTTGCTCTTCCGCTTTAGTCGTGACTTGAATATATAAAATCAAGGTGTGTTCGGCTAATAATTCAATTACCGAGGGTTCGTCTAATTCACATAAACTACCGCCCACATCATTGACAAAATGCGAGTAGCCGTAAATTAATTGTGCCTTGCGAATAAACTCGGGCACATCCCGCATAGCCGCAATTTCAGCATCCCGATATTGGGCTTGGCGACGAATAAAATCTTCCAGCGGCACACCGCCTAATTCGGGATTGCCTAGTTTACCCACGAACGATAATACCGGCCCTAAATCAGCAATGCGGATATTATTGCGAATATAAATCCAGTCATTGCGTAATAATTCACGCAAGAATGGCACTTTCATCGCCTGTTCTTTAATTAAATCTAAAATATCCTCATCTAAATAACGCGTACCAATTCGATAATCACCGGAATAATGAAACCAGTTTTGTTCCCGCAATAAACTCGACAGATGGGTTTTTCCCACGCCTGACATGCCGACTAATGTAACTTTTTTATGTTCCCATTGGCGATATTGTTCAACTGTTAAACGCACTCTGTTCTCCTTATTCAATTTTCCGGCATTGTACCCATTATTAAATACTCAGGTAACGAGAATATTTTATGCAAATGATGGTCTAATCGAATATTTAAAACTGCCCTATACTTGGGGAAGATCTTAAAATCTGCTATAGGATATAAGAATGATTTTTAACCAAATACAGGGATATAGCCTTTTTGGACAGCGTATTTGCTTACAGGGGGTCTTGTGGGTCAAAAGTTTGTTATTAAGCTTACTACTTAGTAGTTTAGTTTGGGCGCAAACAAGCCAGCCAACGGACACAATAAAAGTTGAAGAATTAACGAAAACAACCCCAAGCCTGACTATTTTAAAACAAGCCCAAGAGAGCCAGCAGGATTTACCTGTTACTAAAGATAATCAGGCTGCCTTGTTAGATGCGTTATTAGGGCATTTGGATTATGTGGAGGGCGGCACATTTGAAGTTAATCCTGATATGGGTATGCAAGGCGAATTGGCGGAAGTTGCACAAGCCTTCTCGTTAAGTACAGAAGATCGGAGCGCGTACATTGTACGGCTCAAAGATGATCAAGTGGTTTGGAAAATTGAACCGACTGCCCCTGTTTTTAATACTGTAAAGGCAGATAACGATTATGCCTTGCAATGGATTAAAATGTGCCCTAGCAGCATGATTCCGCCCACTAAAGTTAGCAAAGTTCAATTTTATCAATTGGCAGTACAAAATTTTTGGATTCGCAATCAAGCGCAAGAACGCGAAGAATATAGAATTGTAGTGGCGTTGCCCCATGTGAAAGAGGGCTAACGCAAGCGCTGCTAACGCATGGCACAAGCTTAAAAATTGTGCCAGAATTTAATGCTTAACTTAACCCACGCTGTTAATACTTACAATAAGGCTTGCAGGATAATGGACATGAATGTAGCGGAAACGGATTATGAATTGGTGAAAAAATTAGACACTAATGTCTATCTTTCGCCCAATGATAAGCAAAGCTTGAAAAGCTCCATTGAACAACTGGAAGCACGCCTGCAAGCCCATGAACAACGTAGCCAACAACTGAATCAGCTGGTTAGGGAAAAAGACCAACGCATTCAGCAACATGAATTAGCGTATCAGGAATTGGCTAAATTATTAGCCGAAAATGCCCAATTGCTAGAGCAGCAAGCCCGTTTAATGTTGGAAAAGGAACAGCTAGTACAACAACGTTCAGAAGGCGGACAAAAAACGTTAATTCAACGCGATACCGTATTAAACGAGCGTAATCAGCGCATTCAAAATTTAGAACAGACGCTGATGCATTATGAAAAATTGTTACAAGAAAAAGAACTGCAAATTCAATCCCGCGACCGTAGCTTAGAAGAACGCGACCGAGCCGTAATACGCATTGAACAAACCTTGCAAAGCAAAGATAAAATTGTGCAGGGGCGCGACGATAGTCTTGTTAAAAAGGATCAGCAATTAGCAGATCGTGAAGCATTAATGCAAGAACGCGCTCGTCAGCATTTAGAGCAAGAGCGTCTAATTAAAGAACGCGACCACCAATTATCTGAACGGGATCGACAACTGAACCAACGTGATCAGCATATTGCCACCCGCGACGAACGTATTCATACCGCTAGCCTACATTTAGAACAACGGGATAAACAGTTAACCGCGCGTGACCAGCAAATTCATGAGCGTGAGCAATGGTTGGCAGAAAAAGCCACGTTGATTCAAGCGCGTGACCAAACCATTGTGCAGCAGCAAGGGCAGTTACAACAGCGCGATGAGCAGCTTAACACCCGCGATCAACAGTTAGCCGAACGTGACCAAACTATTAGTGAACGCGATCAAGCCTTAAAAACCCGGGAAGCGGCTATTGCGCAACGCGATGCACAGGACTTGCAGTTTTTACAAACTATTCGTGAATTAGAAAATCATGTATTAGTACGCAATCAGCAATTACAGCAGCGCGATAGCCAATTACAGCAACGTGATAACCGGATTCAGCAGGATGATCACACGCTCACGCAACGTAATAGTGAATTATCGACCCGCGATCAGAGCATTGCTGAACGTGACCAGCAAATTAGTGAGCGTGACCAACGCATTAAAGAACGCGATGTTGCCTTACGCGAGCGAGACGTTCGCTTAAATAGCCAAGACTTGCAATTACGTGAGCGCGATAAACAATTACAAACCCGCGACACGCAAATACAAACCCGCGATAGCACAGTTTCCGAACGGGATGGCACGATTAAAACGCGTGATGAGCAACTGAATACCTTAAACCAACAACTGATTGAACGGGAACAAACCATTCAAACTCGGGATAATGTAATTGCGGAGCGCAATCAAGTTATTCAAACCCGGGATGTCAGTATTAATGAGCGCGATCAACAGTTACAGCAGCGCGATACTACCATTCAAACCCGTGATGACAGCTTAGCTAATCGTGATCAATCTATTCTAACGCTCAATCAGAATTTGCATGAGCGTGATATGAGTTTAGAGACCCGTGACCAAACCATTGCGAAACGCGATGTGCATATTGAAACCTTAAATGCGGAAATTCGCACACGGGATCAATCTATTGCCAACCGCGATATTCAACTACAACAACGTGACCAAACCATTCACGACCGTGAAAGTCTGATTACAGCACGCGATACTACCTTAACCACGCGAGATCACAGCTTAGCGGAACGTGACCAACAAATTCAGCAACGGGATACTCAGTTACAGCTTAAAGAACAAGCCTTACAAGTTCGTGATCAGCATTTAAAAGAACGGGATGACAGCCTTGCTATTCGGGATTCGCAATTACGCGAACGGGACGCACGTTTAGCTTTACGCGATGCCCAAATTAATGAGCGCGATCATCAGATCAAACTACGGGATGCGACCATTCAAGATCGTGACCAAACCATTGTGGCGAAAGAAGCGCATATTCGGCGGCGTGACGATAAGATTCAAGAACTGACCTTACATTTACAAACCTTAGAAAATGCGCTAAAAGAACATATTCAACAGTTACAAAATCGCGATGAATCACTGCGGCAACGCGACTTCATTATTGCCCAACGAGATCGGCAAATTGATAAATTAGATACAAATGTTGCGAAGTATAGCCGCTCTACGCAAAGCGTATTTATTAAGGGCGCAGTTACGGGTTTATTAGCTGGGTTAGCCTTTGTCCTAGGCTTAAAGTTTTTGGCAATTTTCTAAGCAACGTCCTTATCGAACAGACATAAAAAAAGCCGAGTTCAACTCGGCTTTTTTATAACAAACGCTGTAGTTTTGCTTATTGTGCAGAACTAGACATTTGTTTTAAGTACGCTGCCAATACTTTGATTTCTGTATCAGATAAACGCGTATTCCATGCTGGCATTTGGCGGTTTACGCCATATTCCACAATGTTTCTAACCGCATTTAACTTCTCTTCCTGAGTTGCACCCGCCGGTACATTGGCTAAAGTCCATACTTTATCGGTTAAATTAGCTGAACCTTGACTGGTTAAACCTTTGCCTTCTTTACCATGACAGTAGTAGCAACCACCGGTTTCACCTTGGAAGATTTTTTGACCTTCCGCAGCAGAGGAAGCGTCATTTGCTTCACCAGACAGGCTTAACACATAGTTAGCTACTTGTGTTAATTGGTTATTATCCAACGTTTCTTTGAACGGTGGCATATAACCTAAGTGACCGTTACGAATGGTATTTGTGATAGAGGTTGCATCCCCGCCCCATAACCAATCGTCATCCACTAAGTTGGGATATTTACCAATCACACCTTGACCACCTGCTTGGTGACAAGCTGCACAGTAGTCACCAAAGATCCCTTTACCATACGAACGCACGAACTCAGACATATCTGGATCACTGGCGATTTGGTCAAAAGAAGCTTGGTTAACTTTTTCTAAGTACGCTTTTTGATTGGCTACATCTTCACTGTTTTGCGTATCATGCGCTAATAATGCACGCATATTCCAGTGAGTGGTTTTCTCTTCACCTGCATCCGTTTTATAGGAAATGGTGTTAAAACCTTTGAAATAGCTTTTCGCGAATGGGAAGGATGGATACATAAACCAGTAGACTAATGCGAAAATAATCGTACCGTAGAATGTCCATAACCACCAACGCGGCAGTGGGTTGTTAAACTCTTGTAGGGTCTCATCCCACACGTGACCTGTGGTTTCTGCACCGGTCAGAGGGTCTTTTACAGGATTTGCCATAACTTATTTCTCACCTTTAGCATGAGCGGCTTCTGCTGCTTTGACTCGATGATCCGCTTCATCATCATCCATTAACGGCATATAGCGATACGATTCTAGCCGTTCGCTACGCCGTTTACTGGAGTAGACATAGAGCACAATGCCAACAAAGGTAGTGAAAAAGATCAATAGCGCAACAGTTTTACTGTTACCTAGGTCTAAAATCCACGTCCAAAAATCAGCCATTGTTTATCTCCTCATAGTAGCAGGGCTACTCAACCACAAATTAACGGAATTGAATGAAATAATCTTCATCATATTTGCTGAAGTCAACCATCGTACCTAAAACTTGTAAGTAAGATACGAGTGCGTCCATTTCAGTTAACTTGTCTGGATTACCGTCATAGTTACCTGACGCTGCTTGTGCAGTAAGGATGTTCTCAGCATTATTGATGTCTAACTTCATCGCAACGTCTTCACCGAAACGCTTAACGTTGTTTTGATATTCTTCTTTAGTTAAAGAATAAGGCACACCAACACGTTTCAATGCCACCATGCGTTCTTTGATGTCATCAAATGCTAGTTCATTCTTAGATAACCAAGGATAGTTAGGCATAATCGACTCAGGCACAACAGAACGCGGAGCAGTTAAATGCTGTACGTGCCAGTCGTTAGAGTATTTGCCACCTAAACGCGCTAAGTCTGGACCTGTACGTTTAGAACCCCATTGGAATGGATGATCGTATTTAGATTCAGCCGCCAGTGAATAGTGACCATAACGTAGGTCTTCATCACGGAAGGGACGAATCATTTGCGAGTGACAGGTATAGCAACCTTCGCGGATATAAATATCGCGACCGCGTTGCTCTAATGGCGTATACGGGCGAATGGTTTCTAAGCCAGACACAGGGTCTTTGACTTCTTCAACTGTACCATTGATGTAGTGTAAGGGAACAATTTCTACTAACCCACCGATACTAATAGCCACTAAGGTTAAAACGATTAGTAGCGCGGAATTGGTTTCTATACTTTCGTGCTTAAACATGAGTGCTCCTCCTTACACGCTTACGCTTTAGCTGCTTGAATTGCAGGTACGCGCTCTTCTTGTTTAGCGCGGGCAATCGTCATGTAAATGTTGTAGGCCATGATTAACATACCTGCTAGGAAGAACATACCGCCAACCGCACGAGCGACTAAAGGACCGTGCATAAACACAACTGTTTCAACGAAGGTATAAGCTAAGTTACCGTATTTATCAAAGGCACGTAACATTAAACCTTGACCGATACCAGAAACCCACAGTGCAGTAATGTAAAGAATGATACCGATAGTAGCGATGAAGAAATGAGTGTAAACCAATTTCATGCTGTATAAAGTGGTATTCCATAAACGTGGAATCATGTGATACAGCGATGCAATAGAAATCATAGCAACCCAGCCTAATGCGCCAGAGTGTACGTGACCTACTGTCCAGTCAGTGTAGTGAGACAGTGCGTTTACGCTCTTCAGTGACATCATTGGACCTTCAAAGGTAGACATACCATAGAATGACAACGCAGTAATCATGAACATCATGATAGGGTCAGTCCGTAATTTGTCCCAAGCACCTGATAGGGTCATGATACCGTTGATCATACCACCCCAAGATGGCATTAACAGTAAGATAGAGAAAGTAGCTGCTAAGGTTGAAGTCCAGTCAGGGATTGCAGTCCAGTGTAAATGGTGAGTACCAACCCACATATACATGAAGCTTAATGCCCAGAAGTGGATGATAGATAAACGATAAGAATAAACGGGACGGCCTGCTTGTTTAGGAACGAAGTAGTACATCATGCCTAAGAATGCCGCCGTTAAGAAGAAACCTACCGCATTGTGACCGTACCACCATTGTGTCATCGCATCTTGTGCACCAGAGAACAAGCTGTATGAAGTCGCTGAAGTTAAGCTAACAGGCACTGCTAAGTTATTGAAGATGTGCAGTAAGGCTGTTGCTAAAATGAAGGACATGTAGAACCAGTTCGCTACGTAGATGTGCGGTTGGTTACGTTTAACTAACGTTACAGTGAAGATTAGGAAGTAAACAACCCAAACGACAGTAATTGCAATGTCCACAAACCAAACGGGTTCTGCGTATTCACGACCTTGAGTGTAACCAAACAGGTATAAAACACCTGCGATTAACACGGATAAGTTCCAACCCCAGAAGGTAAAGTTTGGCCAGAACGTGCCGCCAGCTAAGCGTGCTTGACAAGTCCGTTGCACCACATAGTAAGACGTTGCAAATAGTGCATTACCGCCGAAACCAAAAATAACACCACTGGTATGTAAAGGACGTAGACGTCCAAAAGTAATTTGAGCTATATCAAAATTCAGAAACGGCCATGCCAGTTCGGAAGCGATATAAACCCCAGCCGTTATTCCGAGAATCCCCCAGAAAATTGACGCAATCGCAAATTTCTTCACGATTTCATAGTTGTATTGCTCTGACGAGAGTGCAGCACTATGAGCCATCGTTTGCCCTCACCTAATCAAGATTGAAAAATGGAGATAGTTCTATAACCAGCCAAGCATACAGGAAATTGCAACTTAAGAAAATGTTAATATTAATCATAAAATGGCTTTGCATTGCGGTTTAGAGCAAACCCGCTGTCCTTATGACATTCGTCAAGAAAGCATGAAAAACCAAACTAATACTGTGTTTATTATGGCAATTGTCACCGCTGCTGAACCCATATCTTTTGCTCTGCCCGCGAGTTCGTGGCGCTCCATACCGATGCGATCTACCACGGCTTCTACGGCTGAGTTTAATAACTCGACAATCATCAAGAATAGCAAACTACCAATCATCAGCGCCTTTTCTATACCATTGTCTCCCAGCCATATTGCTAATGGGATACCCACTAAACTTACCCAAATTTCTTGGCGAAAAGCTTCCTCATGTTGATAAGCCGCACTAATGCCTTGCCATGAAAATTGCCCTGCTTTTAGCAAACGTTTGATACCTTTATTGCCACTATAAGCCATGCGCTACACTCATTTGTTTGGATTAAATTGCTTGCCATAATAGCAAAAGCCATTGCGCAATTACGCCTAATGTCACTGGACAAACCTCCTACCTTACGTTAAAAAACCGTTCTTTATGTGGAGCAGCTCAAATGGAACGTCCAAGTCGTCCAAGTAAAGAATTACAAACATTTCCTAATCCCAACCCACAACGCGATTACACCATTCGCATTGATATTCCTGAATTTACCTGCGTTTGTCCGCTTACGGGTCAACCAGATTTCGCACAATTCAAACTGGAATATGTGCCTAATGAAAAATGCGTCGAATTAAAAGCGCTAAAAATGTACATGTGGAGCTACCGTGAAGAAGGCGCGTTCCACGAAGCCGTTACCAACAAAATTCTTGAAGATTTAGCCAAAGCGACCGAACCGCGTTTTATGCGTTTAACCGGCGTATGGAATGTGCGTGGCGGTATTTACACCACAGTAGTGGTAGAACATCGCCAAGACGGTTGGATTCCCTCCCCCAAAGTCGAGTTACCTTAATACGAGAGCGTTTAGCCTGCCGCTTGCAGGCTTTTCCCTTTATCCAATCAGTTAACTTACCTAAAGCCGTTAGACTGACTACCATGTTAGGTTTTTACCGCCACTGTAGTCGTTGTATGTCAGACCTTGATTTAACTGCCATTGAAGCCAAGCTTACCGCCGCCCGCACCAAGCTGATCTTAGATAAGCCGTTTTTAGGCGCATTGGTATTACGCTTGCCCTTACAAGCGGCTGACCCCAGTTGGTGTGCAACCACCGGCACAGATGCCCGCAAGTTCTATTACAACCCCGAATACGTGCAGGAACTACGCCCCGAAGAAGCGCAATTTGTATTAGCGCATGAAGCCTTACACTGTGCCTTATCGCACTTTGCTAGGCGACAACATCGCGTGAAGCACCGTTGGGATTTAGCCTGTGATTATGCGATTAACCCTATCTTAGTTGCCGATGGTCTGAAACCACCACCGGGTATGATTATGCTCAAAGAATATGTGGGGATGACAGCAGAGGAAATTTATCCCTGTATTGCCGATAACGACATGTCGGAAACCTTAGACCAGCATTTATACGACAAAGAAGACAACCCCAATGAAGGCGGGCGCAATACCAGCGAAAACCCGATGGATTCGCGGCAAGGTGAACAGCCTCCCCAACCGAATGAGTCAGACAAACCGAATGCTAATCCCCAACAAGGCAAAGCTACACAGGGTTCTGGTCAACAACCCGAATTTGATGCACAAGCTGCCGGTGGACAAGCCCCGCCCCCGCCGTTAAATCAACAAGAAGCAGAAGAATTAAGGGTACAATGGCAACAACGCTTAGCAGGCGCGGCACAACAAGCCCAGCAAGCGGGTAAACTTAGCGCGGTGATGCAACGCTTAGTACAAGAATTATTGCAACCGCGTTTACCGTGGCGCAGCTTACTGGCGCATTATATGACAGCCGTAGCACGGGATGATTATAGCTATATGCGCCCTTCCAATCGGCGTGGCAATCCGGCTATTTTTCCCACCTTAAAAAGCCAGCAAGTCAATGCAGTGGTCGCCTTGGATGTCAGTGGTTCAGTCTCGGATAAAGAACTACAAGCCTGCCTTGCCGAAATCAATGCCATTAAAGGGCAAGTACGCGCCACCGTTACCCTATTAGCTTGCGACTCTGCAATTATTGAAGGCTTCCCGCAGCGTTTTGAGCCTTGGGAAGAAGTCAGTTTACCGCCTAAAATTGCCGGAGGGGGTACAACCGATTTCCGCCCCGTGTTTGATTGGTTAACGCAGCAAGATCAAGCAGCGGATATTGTGGTTTACTTTACCGATGCGCAAGGTTACTTCCCCAGTATGCCGCCCCATTTTCCCGTAATTTGGTTAGTAAAAGGGCGCGGCACAGTACCGTGGGGAATACGCGTTCAATTAAACGAATAAGGTTACAGTATGAACAGTGCTTGGCAGTTTTGGATAGATCGTGGCGGTACATTTACCGACATTGTGGCACGCAATCCAGCAGGGCAATTAGTCACGCATAAATTGCTATCGGAAAACCCAGAACAGTATGCTGATGCGGCTATTCAAGGTATTCGTGATTTATTAGGCTTAAGTTCTGAGCAGGTCATTCCCCGCGAGCAAATTGAGGTAGTACGCATGGGCACTACCGTTGCTACCAATGCCTTGTTGGAACATAAAGGCGAGCCGGTCTTATTTGTTACCACACAGGGTTTTAAAGACGCTTTGCGCATTGGTTATCAACAACGCCCTAACCTCTTTGCGCTGGATATTGAACTGCCGCAAATGTTGTATGCCGACGTACTAGAAGTGGCAGAACGTATCGGTGCACAGGGCGACATTATTCAAGTCCCAGACCCAAGCGTTATTCAAGCTGATTTACAGCACGCTTTTCAGCAAGGTTTACGCTCCGTAGCCATTGTCTTGATGCATGCCTATCGTTATCCGCAACATGAGCAATTAATTGCCAAAATTGCACACGGTATAGGCTTCACGCAAATTTCCACGTCGCATCAAGCCAGCCCCTTAATTAAGTGGGTAGGACGCGGGGATACCACGGTAGTCGATGCCTATCTTTCGCCAGTATTACGCCGCTATGTGCAGCAAGTTACGCAAGCCTTACCGCAGATTCCGCTATTTTTTATGCAATCGAATGGTGGTTTAACTCACGCGGATCATTTTCAAGGCAAAGACGCCATTCTATCAGGGCCAGCAGGCGGCGTAGTTGGCATGGTTAAAACTGCACAAGCCGCCGGCTTTAATAAACTGATTGGCTTTGATATGGGTGGTACGTCTACCGATGTCTGCCACTTTGCAGGTGAATATGAACGCACGCTAGAAAGCCAAATCGCGGGCGCACGCATTCGCGCCCCCATGATGCAAATTCATACGGTGGCAGCGGGTGGCGGCTCAATTCTGCATTATGACGGGCAGCGTTTCCGCGTGGGACCGGATTCAGCGGGAGCAAACCCCGGGCCCGCAGCTTATCGACGCGGCGGTCAATTAACCATTACCGACTGCAATGTCTTATTAGGCAAACTGCAACCCACTTACTTCCCTAAACTATTTGGCGTAGACGGCAAACAAGCCTTAGATACTGCCAGCGTACAACAACAATTTGCTGAATTAGCCAAGCAAGCTCGTATGCCTGCCGCACAAGTCGCTGAGGGGTTTTTGAATATTGCGGTCGAAAATATGGCAAGTGCTATTAAAAAAATCTCGGTGCAACGCGGTTACGATGTTAGTGATTACACCTTGTGTTGTTTTGGCGGGGCAAGTGGGCAACACGCTTGCTTAGTCGCCGAACGCTTAGGCATTAAACAAATCTTATTGCATCCATTTGCCGGTGTGTTATCGGCTTATGGCATTGGGCTAGCCGACATCCGTCATATTCAAACCCAAAGCATTGAACTGGCATTAACCCCTGATAATTTAAGCCTGATACAAACCCAACAAGCTGCCTTAATGCACAGCACCCGCGCCCATATTCAACAACAAGGCATTACAAGCACGACTATCCAACATGCCACCCGCTTACACTGCCGTTATGCAGGTTCAGACAGTAGCTTAAGTATTGCGTGGCAAATAGATAGCGCTGCTTTACAGGTCGCGTTTACGCAAGCGCATCAACAACGCTTTGGTTTTAGTAGCCCTGAAAAAGCGATTATCGTAGCTAGTTTAGAAGTCGAAGCCATTGCCGCCAATGACGATGCAAGCTTGTTATTAACGAGTACAACTCCCCAAACTAGCGAGCCTACCTATCATACCGTGTTCATGCGTGGGCAATGGCACAACACCCCCTTTTATCAACGTGAAGCCCTGCCAATTAACCAATGCATTCAAGGACCCGCCGTTATTTTAGAAAGTACCGGCACAACGGTGATTGAACCGCAGTGGTCAGTGATGTTGCGGGCGGATAATAATTTAGTACTAGACTATTGCGCGGAAGTTGTAGAGGCGGATTCGGACGTTATGAACGAAACCCTATGCCGCATGGATGCGGCGTTGGAGCGTACAGGGATGTATTCACAGCGTGTTTCGGCAGTAACGCCCGAAGCAAGCCAGACCACCGCAAATCCCATTCAACTCGAAATCTTCAATAACCTGTTTATGTCGATTGCCGAGCAAATGGGCTTTGTCTTAGAGCAAACTGCTGTTTCGGTCAACATAAAGGAGCGTTTGGATTTTTCCTGTGCGATGTTTGACCCCGCTGGTAATTTGGTGGCCAACGCGCCGCACATGCCTGTGCATTTGGGCAGTATGAGCGAAAGTATTAAAGCTATTATTCATGCTAATCAAGGGCAAATGCAGGCAGGTGACGCTTATGTATTAAACGATCCGTATCACGGCGGTACGCATTTACCCGATGTTACTGTCATTAAGCCTGTATTTGACGATAACACCCAACAAATTATTTTTTATGTTGCGACACGCGGGCATCATGCCGATATTGGCGGTATTACGCCCGGTTCGATTCCACCCCAAAGCCAGCGTATTGAAGAAGAAGGTATTTTATTAACTAATATTCAACTGGTGGAACAAGGACAGTTTCAAGAAGCTAAATTACGCGATTTGCTTAATCAACCGCCTTATCCAGCCCGCAATATTGATTACAACATTGCTGATTTAAAGGCGCAGTTAGCTGCTTGTAGGCGCGGCGAGCTTGAATTGAAACGCTTAATTCAGCAAATGGGTTTAAGCACGGTACAAGCTTATATGCGGCATGTGCAAGATAATGCAGAGGAGTCCGTACGGCGCGTTATTAGTCAGTTAAGCAATGCTGCGTTTACGTATGCAATGGATGATGGCAGTCAAATCTGCGTCAAGTTAACAGTCGATCAAGCACAGCGTTACGCGACTTTAGATTTTACAGGCACAAGTCCACAACATCCGCATAACTTAAACGCCCCCACCGCCATTACACGGGCGGCGGTGTTATATGTGTTTCGGTGTTTAGTGCAAGACAATATTCCGCTGAATGAAGGTTGCCTTAAACCCTTAACGCTTATAATTCCGGACGGTTCAATGTTGAATCCATGTTATCCGGCGGCAGTTGTAGCAGGCAATGTGGAAACATCGCAATACATTGTGGATTGTCTGTTTGGTGCGTTGGGCATCATGGGCGCAGCGCAAGGTACTATGAATAATGTGACTTGGGGTAATGAGCGTTATCAGTATTATGAAACCTTGTGTGGCGGTGCAGGTGCTACGGCACAAGCCAATGGTGCAAGTGCTGTTCATACCCATATGACCAATTCACGTTTAACCGACCCCGAAATTTTAGAAACACGTTTTCCCGTGCGTTTAGAAGAATTCAGCATTCGTCCTCATTCCGGTGGGCAGGGACGCTATCAAGGCGGTAATGGTATTGTGCGTAAAACTCGCTTTTTAGAACCCATGACAGTGAGTATTGTATCGGGGCATCGACGCATTGCCCCTTACGGTATGGCAGGCGGTCAAGCGGGGTTAGTGGGGCAAAATGCACTGCAACGTGCTAATGGCAGTTATGAAGTTTTGGCAGGAATTAGCCAAGTTCACGTAGAAGTTGGTGATATCTTGAGCATTACTACACCCGGTGGCGGTGGCTTTGCCGATTATCTGAACACAGACCAAGCGTGATGAGCCGCTTATCTTAAAAAATGCTACTTTGCTCTAGATTATTGTTACTTTAACACCTGTATAGATCGCAACAGCTATGCATTTCTGAGTGACCGTTAAGCCCAGTGGGCAACTCTAAGGCGGCGAATAGCTTTAAATAAAATAAAGGCTATGCCGCCTTGTTTTTCTCGGAATTTTAAAGACTTCCTAATACATTCCAGCGGACAAGCGTTGACATTTTTTATCTACCTCGCCATGCTTGCTTAACAAAAAAATAAGCACGCGTGTTGCTATACAAGGATGCTAACGACTTGATGCGCCTAGATACTATTTACACCGTCAACACACCCGAGGGTATTGCTTTACAACTTACCCCCGCAGGCCCTGTTCCACGCTTTTTAGCTTGGATAGTCGATTTATTACTACGCACTGGCATTGTCTTGGTTTTATTAATTGGCTTGAGTTTAGCACTCGGCAATACTGGGCGCGGCATTGCGCTAATTTTTGCGTTTTTCTTAGAATGGTTTTATCCGGTGTATTTTGAATTGCGTAAACAAGGGCAAACACCGGGTAAGAAAATGATGAATTTATATGTTGCGCATACGGATGCCAGCCCAGTGTCTACGTCTGCGTCTATTATTCGCAATTTATTACGCGCTGTGGATTTCTTACCGCTTATGTACGGCTTCGGCTTAGCCAGCATGTTATTAAACAAGCGTTTCCAGCGCTTAGGTGATCTAGCGGCGAATACGGTGGTGTTATATAAGCCCGAACCGATGCGTTTAGTCAGTCAATTAGAGGTTGATGCAATCCGCCCCAGCACGCCGTTAACCTTAGCTGAGCATCAAGCGATTATGTTATTTGCGCAGCGTAAGCAAAGCTTAACGCCCGAACGCTTAGAAGAATTAGCACAACTTACCGGACCTTTAGTCACACAACAGACACCAGCAACCCCATATTTATTAAGCATTGCACAATGGTTAATGGGTGGTAAACGATGAAACAAGAGCAATTTATCCAACATTATCAAGCCTTGTGGCAACAATTAGAAGCGTGGTTGGATTATCAAGTTACCACTAAAACGGAACGTGCTCGTTTAAAATTAGAAGAGCCAACCTTGGATTTTCCACAAACGTATCGGCAAGTTTGTCATCACCTGGCATTAGCGCAGTCCCGTTTATATAGCCCTGCCCTGATTGAGCGCCTCAATCAATTGGTAATTCGTGGGCATAATGTGCTGTATAGCTCACGCTTACATTTCTTACATGGGCTTGCCGAATTTTATTTACGCACCTTGCCACAGCAAGTACGCCGTTCGTATAAAGCGGTATTGCTGTCTGCTTTATTATTTTTTGGTAGCTTTGGTGGCATGCTTGCCGCGATTCAAATCAAACCCGAATTGGTTTATGCCGTCGTAGATCCCGGTACGGTTGCCACAATGGAAAGCATGTATGAACCTTCGCGTACCAACCGTTTAGGACGTGAACGGGAAGCCGATAGCGATGTGCTAATGTTTGGGCATTATATTCGTAATAATACTGGGATTGGTTTTCAGTGTTTTGCAGGCGGTATTTTATACGGCATTGGCAGTCTCTTTTTTCTCTTATTTAACGGTTTATATATAGGGGCCATTGCCGGGCATTTAACGCAGATCGGTTATATTGAAAGCTTTTGGGGCTTTGTTGCTGGGCATAGCGCATTTGAATTAACAGCCATTGTTTTATCTGGGGCAGCCGGATTTTTATTAGGCAAAGCTCTAATTATGCCGGGGCGTAAATCACGCGCATTAGCCTTACGTGATGAAAGCCATAACGCCATTTTAATTGTGTATGGTGCAATGACCTTATTCATTATGGCGGCTTTCATTGAAGCATTTTGGTCATCACAAATGTGGATACCCCTAACTATTAAATACGGTGTAGGTATTGGTCTATGGCTTTTAACCCTTGCCTATTTTATGTTAATGGGACGCAATAGCGCTCAGTATGAGGTTAGTCATGCGGCTTGATGATATTACGACTAATATTCGCCTACGTAATGCATGGGAAGCCATCGACCTCGGCTTTGCAATGGTGCAGTATTATTGGAAAGCCGTTTATCCTGCTTGGACATTGTTATTATTTAGCTTTGCCTTCACACTTTGGTTTTTAACCCCTGATGATTATAAAACTTATGTCTTTTTTGTATTATGGTGGTTAAAACCCTTATATGATCGTATTTTGCTTTTTATCTTTAGCCAACAATTATTCAATCAGCCGCTGAGTACTGCGGATGTGGTTTCAGCCTTACCTAGGTTAATTACTAAAACCGGATTATTTCAAGCCTTAACGTTTCGGCGGTTTTCCTTATCGCGTGGTTTAAATCTACCGATTTGGCAATTAGAACAATTACGCGGCAAAGCAAGGCGCGAACGGCAAAAATTATTACATCTACAAGCACATTCACAAGCGGTATGGTTAACCATTGCCTGTTCGCATTTTGAATATATTTTTCTATTTAGCTTATATCTTTTAATTATATTAATCGACCCTACAGATAAACTTTGGGAAATTCTAAAAAGCCCTTTTGATGAATTCGCTGATGAACCTGTTAAATACTGGGGTGAATTCATTTATACCTTTACCTATCTGCTAATCTATTGGATTGTTGAACCTTTATATATGGCAGGTAGTTTTAGTTTATATCTAAATCGTCGTACTCAATTAGAAGCTTGGGATATTGAATTAGCATTTAGAAGTTTAGCAGATCGCTTACGCGGTATTAGTTATCACACTTTTACTGGGTTAGTTGCACTGAGCGTCGGCGTAAGTATCTTTTATACCCAACCCGTTTTCGCAGACGAAGCAACGCAACCCGAAGCGAAGGGAGAATATCTGGCTAACGAACGTTTATCTGCTTCCGCTGCTGCTGAACAAATTAAAGCAGTCATGCAATTAGATGAATTCCAAAAAGTACGTAAACAACAAGAATGGCAAGCGAAACATAAACAAGAAGATGAGCCGTTTCAAACCTCTGATAGCCTGTTTCATTTTGGGCAGGACTTTCAAGTCTTAGTTGCGCTAATTGTGCGTACCTTATTATGGATAGCCTTAATTGTTTTAGCGGTATTGTTATTTGTATATCGCCATAAAATTATGGCAATGCTCAAACCCAATCGGCTTAAACCCGCAACTGCGCCACCTCCCGATGTTTTATTTGGTATGGATATTCGCCCCGAATCCCTGCCAGATGATATTGCGGGGGCAAGCCGGGCGCTGTGGGAACAAAGGCATTATCGTGAAGCCCTGAGCTTATTATACCGTGGTGCATTAATGCGTTTAACGCGTCATGATTTATTAGCTATTCAAAGCAGCCATACTGAAGGCGATATTTTACAGTTAGCCAAACAGCAATTAACCGGACAGCGTTTAGCATGGTTAACCGCTGTGACTTTAGCGTGGCAAGAAATTGCTTATGCTCATCGTTGCCCTAATGATGCACGTATTTACCCTTTATTCCAAGACTGGGCTTTGTTTGCGTCGCCTGAACCTAGCGTAGCGGAGCAAGCGACATGAATAATTTTCAGAAAGTATTTTTTGCCGCTGTTAGTATTTTATTTTTAATCGGCGGCACGTTGTGGTTTCACAATAACTATGAACTAAAAGACATTGAAGAATATACCGGCTTTCGTGGTGAAGCAAGAAGCAATCATTTATTTGCGGCGCGTGTTTTCTTAAAACGCATGGGAATTCCAGCAGAAAAAAAAGACGGTTTATTTAAACTACCCAGTACCGATAGCGTTATTTTAATTGATACAGAACGGGCTACTTTGCCACAAAAAACCCTAGATGAATTAATGCGATGGGTGAAAAGGGGTGGGCATCTAATTATTCGCGCTAGAACCCCCGACTTTGAAAGTACCGATGCAAACGAAGACTCCACTAATAGTGAAGGTAAAGCAGATAAAGCTAAGAAAAATGAGGTAACCCTATTACCCAACTTCAAACCTGATTTTTTTGAAAAAGCCTTAGGTATTCGTTTATTTTCTTCTGTTACTATAGATGAAGAAGAATTACCTATCAAAGTACAGTTACCTGAGCGTAAACAAGCCTTAGATCTGGATTTAGATTTCTTTTACCCGTTGCAAGCTAGCCACAAAGCAGATTATCAACAAGCTTATAAGAAAAAAGTATTTTGGCATGAAGAACGGGTCGAAAATGGGCGAATTAGTTTACTCGCCAGCTTAGATTTTTTAGGTAATAGTGCATTAGATAAGGCTGATCATGCTGAATTATTATGGTATTTAGTGCATCGGCAGCATGAACAGCCACAAGCGGTTTGGCTTATTCACCAAGATGACATGCCACCGTTGTGGCAATTATTATGGAAGCACGCTTGGCCATTCGTCATTGCTGTTTTACTACTAGTTCCCTTAACTATTTGGGCATACAGCCCACGCTTTGGCCCGTCACAACCCACACCGCCCCCGCACCGTCGGCGCATTTTAGAACACATTGAAGCCAGTGGTTTATTTATGTGGAAACGCTTTACGCAGCAACACGATACCCATTATCAAGCGTTTGCTGATGCTGTAAAACAATTATCCCGTTCAAGGAACACTAATGAACTCTAATACGTTAACGCTTGAACAAGCTAATCATTTAATTGGGCAAATTCGCACAGAAGTTGGCAAGGCTTTAATTGGGCAAGCTCCGGTTATTCATGAAACCTTAGTTGCTTTATTAGCGGGTGGGCATGTACTGATTGAAGGTGTGCCCGGTTTGGGCAAGACCTTATTAGTACGCGCTTTAGCCAAAACCATTAATGGGCAATTTGCGCGTATTCAATTCACACCGGATTTAATGCCAGCGGATATTAGTGGGCATGTCATGTTGGATATGCAAAATCAGACTTTTAATGTACGCAAAGGTCCGGTCTTTACCCATTTATTGCTGGCGGATGAAATCAACCGCGCCCCCGCTAAAACGCAATCGGCTTTGTTAGAAGTCATGCAAGAACAACAGGTTACCATTGAGGGTAAATCCTACTCTGTACCCTTACCGTTTATGACCTTGGCGACGCAAAACCCCTTAGAGCAGGAAGGCACGTATCCGTTACCCGAAGCGCAGCTCGACCGTTTTCTATTAAAAGTTTATATCGACTACCCTTCCATTAGCGAAGAAACCGATATGGTTGCGGTTGTGACTAATAATCAGATTGGTGACCGCTTCAATTTAAACAATCTGCAAACCATTGCTAATCCAGAACAGGTATTAGCCATGCAAGCGGTCGCCGCTAATATCGGGGTTGATCAAGCTGTGATTGATTATGCCGTGCGGATTACCCGTGCTACCCGTCAATGGCAAGGTATTCGTGTGGGTGCAGGCCCGCGCGGCAGTATTGCCTTAATTCGGGCGGCGCGGGCCAATGCTTTATTAGCCGGGCGTGATTTTGTGCATCCCGATGATATTAAAGCCATTAGCTTGCCTGTGTTACGCCATCGGATTTCCTTAGCACCTGAAATGGAATTAGAAGGCTTTAATGCTGACCAAATCCTAAGCGCGATTTTGGAAAAGACGGAAGCCCCGCGCAAATGATTATCCCAGCGCGTCGTTTATTCTATTTAGTGGGACTTAATGCAGGGTTAGGCTTAGTAGCCAGTGTTTATCCAGAGGCTTTACCGTTTTGGTACGGTGTAGCGGGCTTTAGTGTATTGCTAAGTCTGATAGATGCAATTAGCGTAGTCCGAGAACCTGCGATTGAAGCACAACGTTTTGTACCGCATTCGTTGCCACTGGGTATTAAGCGGGTAATTCGTTTGCATTTAGTCAACCACAGCAAACGTAGACTCGATTTACAACTGTTTGATCATTATCCCTTGGAAGTTACCGCCACGGGTTTTCCATTAGCGGTAAGTTTAAACCCGCAACAATTTGTCGACGCGTATTATGAAATCACGGCGATTGAACGCGGCAAGCTGAGTTTCCCCACCTTACAAATGCGGGTATTGTCACCGCAAAAACTCTGGTGGCACGACCGTAAATTGGCGCTGTTATCCGAAGTGAAGGTGTATCCCAACTTTGCAGCGGTTGCGCAATACGCCTTACTAGCCGTGGATAATCATCTCAGCCATTTAGGTATTATGAAAAAGCGCCGACGCGGCGAAGGTCAAGATTTTCACCAGTTACGCGAATATCGCGAAGGCGACAGTTTACGGCAAATCGACTGGAAAGCCTCGGCACGCATGCGCAAACCCATCTCGCGTGAATACCAAGATGAACGCGATCAAGAAATCATTTTTATGCTGGATTGCGGTCATCGCATGTTGGCAAAAGATGATGCACTTTCGCATTTTGATCACACCTTAAACGCTATTTTATTAGTCACCTATGTAGCGCTTAAACAAGGGGATGCGGTAGGTTTAGGTACGTTTGCCGGTACAAGCCGTTGGTTGCCTGCACACAAGGGTATGCATAATGTGCAACATATGCTGAATACTTTGTACGATATTCAACCCACGACGCAAGCGCCAGATTACGCACAAGCAGCCACTGAGCTATTAGTACGCCAAAAAAAGCGGTCGTTAGTCATTTTATTAACGAATTTGCGCGACGAAGATTTAGATGACTTATTGCCTGCGGTGCATTTATTGCGCAAGCGTCACTTGGTTCTATTAGCCAGTATGCGGGAGCAAGCCATTGATAATGCGCTAGAAAATCCGTTAGACACCACGGAAGATGTGTTGAAGCGCGCAGCACTAGAACACTATATCAAACAGCGCGAATTGTCTTTAGAACGGATTCGCGCTGCGGGGATTCGCTGTTTGGATGTCTCGCCACCCCACTTATCAGTGCAACTGATTAATCAGTATTTAGACATCAAACGTAGCGGTTTATTGTAACGTCAACTTAAGCGGCAATTTTATCGCCCGCAACGGTGCGCACGGTAGGATATAAATGTTCTACCTCGTCTTCAATCCGACGCAAAACCAACGCAAACATTTCGCGGGTTTCATTCACAAATTTCGGATGGTCATTAATGCGCAATTCTTTATTTTTACACCAATGCTTCAAGTATTGGCTAAAGACACGTTTAATTTCGCCCGAACCGGCGAGGAATTTATTTGCCGTATTACGCACTTCTGAATTTGAATAGACTAGTAACGGCTGATACAACTCGCGCTCTTCCATTTCCAAATGTTCACGCACTTTATCAACATATGTAAAAAATAGATCACAAGTAACTTGTGTATCACATAATGCGCGATCCGTAATCAGATAATCTAACACATTGGATAACTCGGTAATTTTGTGATTTTGTTGGTTCAATAAACTCATGGATAACATTGCTTTACCTCCTGTGGCGAACTATTAATGATAAAGCCTTTTAAATGCAGTGGATAGCAGTCCCTGACCAAATACCTTACAAAAATGCCTAGTATTGACGCAAATCAAGCTATAATCGTGAACCGTATGGGTTCTCAATACGTCATAACACTCTATCGCCAGAACTCACCCATTGACACGGTCGACTACCATCATAGCCTGAGTCTATTGTTTAAACTGGCGTAGGGTATGATTCATCTATCTATACATTAAATTTTTAATTGATACAGGAGTACGCTAAATGAGTTTTTTAAGTGAATTTAAAGAATTCGCAATGAAGGGCAATGTTGTTGATTTGGCTGTGGGTGTAATTATCGGCGGTGCATTTGGCAAAATCGTCTCTTCTTTAGTCGAAGATGTCATTATGCCTATTTTTGGTGTAGCCGTCGGTGGGGTAAATTTCACAGACTTAGCGATTACCTTACAAGCGGCACACGGTGATACTCCCGCAGTCGTTTTAAAATATGGCGTATTCCTGCAATCGGTTTTCAACTTCCTTATTATTGCGTTCTCGATCTTTGTAGTGATCAAACTAATGAACAAAATGAAACGTAAAGAAGAAGCATTGCCAGACCCTGTTGTTCCGCCCACTAAAGAAGAAGTTTTATTGACTGAGATTCGCGATATTTTAAGAACCAAATAATTAAATTCGCAGTCTCCTAAATAGGAAGAAGTGGCATACACTTCTTCTTAAACTACCCCACTGGAGACACATATGCCCCCCATTTACTCCGCTGACCGCCGCCAATTTCTTAAACAAACCTTAGCCGTTCTTGCCAGTACTAGTGGGCTTTATAGCCTTAGTTCTATAGGGCTAGCTGAAAACTTGCCTAATAATGCCAATGTGCGTTTTCTAACACGTAATGACAAAGACTATTTAAAGCACCGTCAAATTTTTAATAAGCGCATTACGGCGATGCCCAAAGTAATTGCCGTTTGCGCTAATGAACAAGGCGTACAAGCTGCGATTAATTATGCAAAATCCCAACAATTACAAGTCGCTATAAAAAGTGGTGGGCATAGTTTTGAAGGCTTTTCCACGAATGATAATGGGTTAATGTTGGATTTATCCGCCATGAATACGATGCGCTATGATAAAGCTAACCAACATTTAGTGATTCAACCCGGAGCAAAATTAGGTAAGGTCTATGAATATCTGAATCAATACGGACGTTTAATTCCAGCCGGTTCGTGTGCAGGTGTTGGCGTAGCAGGTTTAACCTTAGGCGGTGGTTATGGTTTTTTTGGACGGCAATTAGGTTTAACCTGTGATAGTTTATTGCGAGTCAAATTAGTCGATGGGCAAGGCAATCTACACGATTCCACTAATGAACCGGATTTATTATGGGCTTGTAAAGGCGGCGGTAATGGCAATTTTGGGGTAGTAACAGAGCTCGAATTTATAACGCACCCTGCTCCCAAAACTTTTAGCAGCTACCGCTATAAATACCGTAACTTAAACGCTAGCAAAGCGGTAAGCTTAGCCGAACGCTGGTTTAAACTCATGGCAAGTTTACCTAATACTGCCTATTCATCATGGGTTTTAAACGGTAAAAATCTCACCATTTTATTAACCGATACAGCTCCTACTGCAAATGCAGCACTCAAAGCAATATTAACCGCCTTAAGTAAAGATGCTAGTGACATTATGTCACCTCGCAAAGATGTATTTTTGGCCGGTATTCAGCGTTATCGTGGCGGTACTGACCCTATTTATTTCAAAAATGTATCAGCGGGGTATTATGCTGATTACACCAGTATTCAAACGGCGCTACCTGAAGTATGTCAAAAAATTATTAGCTCTAAATTAACTACCTTATTACAAATCAATACATTAGGTGGCATGATTAATAATAGCGAGCAAGAATCGAAAGCGGCTTATCCGCATCGCCAATATGCCTTTTTAGGTGAACTGCAAACCTATTACGATAAAGCCAGCCAAACACCAATAGCCGAAAGTATTGTTACGGAGATTCAAAGCTTATTTAGAAAAGTGGGGATCAATGCACATTATCGCAACTACCCTGATATAGGTATTAAAGAATGGCAAAAGGCGTATTACGGTAATAATTACCTTAAATTACAAGGCTTGAAGCGCAAGTGGGATCCACAAGATAGAATTCATCACCCGCAAAGTGTCAGGCTCTAAGTTTTAAAGTACGCAGTTGATTGACAGGTTTATAGGGGTAAATTACGATACTTGCGCAATTGATGGGCAATTAATTCTTTTCGCTTGGGTTTATCCCTTCAAGCTTTCTAATAATCTTTATAAAATCTAACTTCAGGAGCAAGGTAATGAAACAATTAACAATGGGGGCTACTGTTTTATTAGTAGCAGCAAGCTTATTAAGCGCTTGTGGTGATGAGAAAAAAGAAACCACTACCAAAGTTGAAGTTACCACTACAACTAGCCAAGAGGGTATGAGTGGTATGTCCGGTATGAGCGGCATGTCGGGTATGGCAGCCCAAGAAGGTATGAGCGGTATGTCCGGTATGGCGGCTCAAGAAGGCATGAGCGGTATGTCCGGTATGGCGGCTCAAGAAGGCATGAGTGGCATGTCGGGTATGAGCGGTATGTCTGGCATGGCAGCTCAAGAAGGTATGAGCGGTATGTCTGGCATGGCAGCTCAAGAAGGCATGAGCGGTATGTCCGGTATGACGGCAGATGCTGCACCTGCTGGTAAAGTAGATGGTGAAAAAGTTTATAAAGCGCTGTGCTTTAGTTGTCATGATATGGGTATTGCAGGTGCACCTAAATTAGGCGACAAAACCGAGTGGGATCCACGCATTGCTAAAGGTATGGATGCACTTTATACCTCAGCTTTAAAAGGCAAAAACGACGTTCCGGGTAAAGTAATGCCAGCTAAAGGCGGCAACCCGGCGTTATCAGATGATGAAGTCAAAGCGTCAGTTGATTTCATGGTAAGCAAAGCAAAATAATGGCAACTTCGCTTCGTTGAATAAAAAGCTCCTATGGGAGCTTTTTTCGTTTTTGGCTCTCTCGCAAATAACACTGACAATTTGTCATATAAACACGTGACAGTTTGTCACCGATTAAAACCTTGTAAAAATAGTCAAAATTATAAAAAAACCTATCCTTTTGATTTTATATAAAAATATCTATTGGCACAGCTTATGCTATAGAGCACTCAGTGCGTAATGCAGGTTTGCTGAATTTGATTTACTGATCAACATGTATTCTAGCTATTCTCCAAGATTAGGACACCCTTAGAACACTTAAATCGCCCGTTGGTTGAGCGTTTCAAACCAGCAGACTGCATACGCCTTCCATTTCTCTATTAAAAACACTAACGCAAGCCTTAGGTTAGTTAAATAAATTTACGATCAATTCGGGAGACACTACATGCAATCATTAGTAAAAAAATCTTTAGCAATAATCGTTGGCGCTTTATTACTTGCCCCTGCTGTCATGGCTGAAGGCATGAGTGGCATGTCCGGTATGGGTGGTATGAGCGGCATGTCTGGCATGGGCGGTATGAGCGGCATGTCTGGCATGGGCGGTATGAGCGGTATGTCTGGCATGGGCGGTATGAGCGGTATGTCTGGCATGGGCGGTATGAGCGGTATGTCTGGCATGGGCGGTATGAGCGGCATGTCTGGCAATAAAGTTTGTACTAAATGGGCACCTGCTCAATCTGGCATGAGCGGGATGTCTGGCATGGGTGGTATGAGCGGCATGTCTGGCATGGGCGGCATGAACGGTATGTCTGGCATGGGCGGTATGAGCGGCATGTCTGGCATGGGCGGCATGAGCGGTATGTCTGGCATGGGCGGCATGGGCGGTATGTCTGGCATGGGCGGTATGAGCGGCATGTCTGGCATGGGTGGCATGAGCGGTATGTCTGGCATGGGTGGTATGAGCGGTATGTCTGGCATGGGCGGCATGAGCGGTATGTCTGGCATGGGCGGCATGAGCGGTATGTCTAGCATGGGCGGCATGTCTGGTAATATGGTTTGTGTTGAGTGGTCTGATGCTCAATCCGGTATGAGCGGTATGTCTGGTATGGGCGGTATGAGCGGCATGTCTGGCATGAGCGGCATGTCTGGCATGGGCGGTATGAGCGGCATGTCTGGCATGGGCGGTATGAGCGGCATGTCTGGCATGGGCGGTATGAGCGGCATGTCTGGCATGGGCGGTATGAGCGGCATGTCTGGCATGGGCGGTATGAGCGGCATGTCTGGCATGGGCGGTATGGCTGGTCATTAATCACTAGTCACAACAGCCGTTCTGTATTTTTCGTGCTGTTTGAAAAAGCCCCTATTCGGGGCTTTTTCTTTTTCCGTTATACTTGCGCCTTTCTGCTAACAGCACATGGCTAGAACATGAATCCAGATCTTGCGCGTTTACAACCTTATCCCTTTGAAAAAATCCGCGTATTACTCGAAGGCTTAACTCCCGCTAACCTACCCGCAATTTCCTTAGCAATTGGTGAACCTAAACACCCGACGCCTGACTTTATTTACCAAGCCGTTATTCAGAACTTACAAGGTTTGGCAAATTATCCTTTAACCAAAGGTTCGGTTGCCTTGCGCGAATCCATTGCCCATTGGTTAACATGGCGCTTTCAATTACCTAGTAATAGTTTAAATGCTGAACAGCACGTTATTCCGGTAAATGGTACACGCGAAGCCATTTTCGCCTTTGCGCAAGCCGTAATTGATCGCCAACAACGCGATGCAGCGGTGGTTATGCCTAATCCGTTCTATCAGATTTATGAGGGTGCAGCATTTTTAGCGGGAGCAGAGCCTATCTTTTTAGCGTGTACCGACGATAATCAATTTGTGCCAGACTTTAATGCCGTCGCGCCTGAAGTCTGGCAACGTTGCCAATTGTTGTATATTTGCAGCCCCGGTAATCCAACGGGTGCGGTTATGTCGATTGCGCAATTGCAAAGCGTGCTACGTCTCGCCGAACAATATGATTTTATTGTGGCTTCTGACGAATGCTATTCCGAGTTGTATTTCGATGAAACGCAAGCTCCAGCAGGCTTACTGCAAGCCGCCGCCCAAATGGGCAATACCACCTGGCAACGTTGTGTGGTATTCCATAGTTTGTCGAAGCGCTCGAATGCGCCGGGCATGCGTTCTGGCTTTATTGCCGGAGATGCTGCAATTTTAAGTAAATTTTTGCATTATCGTACGTATCACGGTTGTGCGATGTCGCCACCTTATCAAGCCGCCAGTACTGCCGCTTGGCAAGACGAGGCGCACGTACGAATCAACCGTGAGCTGTATCGGCAGAAATTTAAGGCGGTTTTAGATATTTTAGCGCCAGTGATGGATGTACAAATGCCCGAAGCGGGCTTTTATTTATGGGCAAAAACGCCGATTAGCGATGAAGTCCTCACACAGAAAGTTTTTACTCAAGCGCATGTCAATGTTGTGCCCGGCAGTTATTTAGCGCGTACTGTAGACGATCTTAATCCGGGCGCTAATCGTATTCGGATGGCTTTAGTTGCCTCTTTAGAAGAATGTATTGAAGCCGCACAACGCATTCGCCGCGTAGTGGAAACCTTGTAAAACCAGAGAGAATAGAATGTCAAATATTATTGAATTACAAAGCATTATTGAAGAAGCATTTGAACGCCGTGCTGAAATTACCCCCAAAACGGCCGACGCAAACACTCGTGATGCCATTAATGCCGTGTTAAATAAATTGAATAGTGGTGAATTACGGGTAGCAACGCGGCGCGGTGTAGGTGATTGGGAAGTTCACCAATGGCTGAAAAAAGCCGTCTTACTATCCTTCCGTATCAATGACAATCAAGTGATGGATAGCGGTTATGCACGTTACTACGACAAAGTAGCGCCTAAATACGCCAATATGAGTGAAGCTGAATTTGCCGCCAGTGGCGTACGCGTAGTGCCAAATGCAATGGCGCGTCACGGTTCTTATATTGCGTCGGGCTGCGTGTTAATGCCGTCTTATGTGAATATTGGCGCATATGTGGATAGCGGCACAATGGTCGATACATGGGCAACTGTCGGCTCATGTGCGCAAATCGGTAAAAATGTGCATTTATCCGGCGGTGTCGGTATTGGTGGCGTATTAGAACCCCTACAAGCAGGTCCTACTATTATTGAAGATAACTGCTTCATTGGCGCACGTTCTGAAGTTGTAGAAGGCGTGGTCGTCGAAGAAGGCTCAGTCATTTCAATGGGTGTATATATCGGGCAAAGCACGCGTATTTATGACCGTGAAACGGGCGAAATTACTTACGGTCGCATTCCAGCCGGTTCGGTGGTAGTCTCCGGCAACTTACCGTCTAGCGACGGCAAATACAGCTTATATTGCGCGGTCATCGTGAAAAAAGTTGATGCTAAAACACGCGGAAAAGTCGGCATTAACGAATTATTACGCGATATTTAAGCCGTATATTTATCAAGGTAGTCGGTATACACTGGCTACCATTTTCCTCGTTTTGGGCGACGACAGCTTTCTATGACACTTGCTATTCTAATTGTGTTTGCTTACCTATTAGGCTCAATTTCAACCGCGATTATTACAGCGAAAGCGATGGGATTACCTGATCCCAGAACGGCTGGTTCTAATAATCCGGGTGCAACCAATGTGTTACGCATTGGCGGAAAAAAAGCCGCTGCCATTACCTTATTAGGCGATGCGCTCAAAGGTTTAATTCCGGTTTTAATCGGGCGTTATGTGTTTAAACTGGATGATAGCCAATTAATTTGGGTAGGTTTAGCCGCGTTTATTGGGCATTTATATCCACTTTATTACGGCTTTAAAGGCGGCAAAGGCGTTGCCACCGCTATCGGTGTATTTTTAGGTCTTAATCTTTGGGCAGGTTTAGCCTTTATTGCAACATGGTTAATCATGGCCAAAGGCTTTAAAATTTCGTCGCTGGCGGCATTAATTGCTACCGCTTTATCACCCTTATACTTTTGGTTATTGACACACAATATTTCTGTGGTAATCGGTATTAGCCTAATGGCGATTTTGATTTTTGTTCGACACAAATCGAATATTCAGAACTTATTATCGGGGCAAGAAGATAAAATTAAAACACAAGCTAAATCATCACAAGACTGAACGAATAAGGGCTGCGTTTTATGCAGCCCTTGCTATGGGTTAATGGTGAGATTTCGCCATTAATTTCAACATTTTCAGATTAATCACCGCAAAGCGATACCATTGCCACGGAATAAAGGTACGCATAAACCGCGTAAATTTAGTCGGTGTGGGGGGATAGTAAGCTTGTTGATACGGTTCTTTATTCGTTACTTTCGTTGTCATCATTACAATCCTTCTTAATCAGGCAACAAAGACCAACCGGGTTTCATTTTGGCTTGGTAAATAAAGGTATGGTGCAATAAATATTTCATCCAATGCCCTGCTAAACCAATTTCGCCAAAGGTTAAATCCAGATCACGCCCATAATCCGGGTATTTCTCAAAATCTGGCACAACCGGAAATACTGTCATCGTTGCGGCAGTACCGTTAAACAGATTTGAACCCGTTGAAGCGACACAAGCCGCGCCCATAGCTGCCATAGAAGCGGTATGCGTAGGCTTATCAGACTTCTGTTTCACCATATCCCGAATACTCATAGCAACCGCTTTTGCCATAGCAGCCGATGGCATACCCGTGCGTGGTGGCGCTGGATTAATCGGCGTACCATTTGCGCTTTGCATCGGTTTACTAATCAAGTGCGGTGGTGCAAAGGCAATGCCGACCGCAAACATATTGGAGTAGTTAGGATTTTGGTAAGTTTGCGGCCAATCCTTCGCACTCCATTCTAAATAAGGTTTCGGCACATAATCCGCATCTACCTTCATAAAGCCATTCGGGGCAAACACTTGGCTCGTAATATCGTCCCCAGCTTTGTTATAGGCTTTTAAACCTACACCTGCAAACGGTGGAATTAGCATAGAGAAATCAAAGGCTAATTCATGAAAACTGCCATCCAGCATTTCATAATGAATTTTGCCTGCTTCCACTTTATTCACATGCGCTCGCGTAATCCATTCAATATCGCGTTCGACCATTAGGGATTCAGCAAAAGTTTTGCCATTGGTAATATAACCGCCGCGCTCAATATGCACGCCGCCCATGCCAAAGTCGCCTAACTCATATTCGTTACTCAGCCAAACAATACGCGCTTTATCCCGTACCCCGGCTTCACGAATAATATGGTCGACGTTGTAAATATATTCAAACGCAGCGCCTTGGCAGGTACACATACCATGACCAGTGCCAATCACGAAGGTGCGTAACTCACCGGCTTGCATCGCTTTGATCTGTTCTTGCAACTTTTCATTAGCTTCAAGCGCATGTGAAGCGGTACAAACTGATACCGTATGCCCGTGTTCTGGCCCTAAGCCCGGTGTCGCCGCAAAGTTTAATTTAGGTCCGGTTGCATTGATTAAATAATCATAAGTTAATTGGGCGGTCTGCCCTTGGCGATCAGCATCCGTATATTCAATACTCACATAAGGGCTAGTTTGCTCAGCATTGCCTTCGGGATAAATTGCCAGCGCTTTAGCCTGATGCAGTTCTACACCAATGCGTTTATAAATCGGCGCAATTTCAAAGGTAACGTCGGCTTCGGTCATTTGCCCAACACCTACCCATATATTCGAGGGAATCCAATTCCATTTGGCATTTGGTGTTACCACCACGACTTCATGCTTCTTGCCAAGCCATTTGCTTAAATAACGGGCGGCAGTATGCCCCGAAATTCCAGCGCCCAAAATGACGATTCGCGCCATCGACCTCTGCTCCCTACAGAAAGTAATGAAGTTTATTATTATGTTCTAATACAATTTATAATACTACTTTTGGCTATTTACCCAGCGACTTATGCAATTACAAAATCCTCAAGCCAATACGCGCTGTAATGAACTTGAATTAATCGCGCAAAAATTACCACTGACGAATGCCACTGTTTTAGAACTGGGTTGTGGTACAGCCCGCATGACACGTTTAATTGCTGAACGTTTTCCAGTTAATAAAATGATTGCTACTGAAGTAGACGCCATTCAACACGCTAAAAACTTAGCCAGCGAATACCCTGCGAATATTGAATTTAAAGCAGGCGGTATGCAGGCGATTGATTTGCCAGATAATAGTGTTGATATCGTCTTTATGTTTAAATCTTTGCATCACGTTCCGGCTGAGTTAATGGCACAAGGCATGCAAGAATTAGCACGGGTATTAAAACCCGGTGGTTTAGCGTGGATTTCAGAACCGGTGTATGCAGGTGAATTTAATGACATTATTCGCTTATTCCACGATGAAAAAATCGTGCGTGAACAAGCCTTTGCAGCACTACAACAAGCAGTTGCTAGTGATTTATTGGAATTAGTTGAGCAGATTCATTGCAACACCGAAACTCGTTTTGCCGATTTTAACGAATTTGAGCAACGCATTATTAATGTCACACATACCGATCATCAACTTAGCCCAGATTTATATGCAAAAGTGCAAGCTAAGTTCAATCAACATATAACAGCGGAAGGGGCTAAGTTTCCCAACCCCGCCCGCTTTGATATTGTACGTAAACCGCTGCGTTAATTATTTAGCAGTAAGTTTCGCATCAATAATTTGCTTCCATTTGGCAGGGCCGGTATTGTGGACAGATACCCCTTGGGTATCGACTGCCACCGTTACCGGCATATCTTTTACTTCAAACTCGTAAATAGCTTCCATACCCAATTCAGGGAAGGCTAATACTTTGGCTTCAGTAATGGCTTTAGACACTAAGTACGCAGCCCCACCCACCGCCATTAAATACACCGCGCCAAATTCTTTAATAGCTTCAATCGCAACGGGACCGCGCTCAGACTTACCGATCATACCTAATAAGCCGGTTTGCTCTAAAATTTGGCGAGTGAATTTATCCATACGAGTAGATGTAGTAGGACCGGCAGGACCCACCACTTCATCACGTACGGGATCAACAGGGCCCACGTAATAGATGAAGCGGCCTTTTAAATCCACCGGTAAAGATTCGCATTTATTCAGCATATCGACCATACGTTTGTGTGCAGCATCGCGTCCGGTTAACATTTTACCAGACAGCAATACCGTTTCGCCCACTTTCCAATCTTTGACATCTTCAGGCGTTACACTATCCAAATTCACGCGGCGTGCTTGTGCGCCACCTTCTAAGGAAACTTGTGGCCAATCCGCTAAATTTGGTGGCGTTTGTAAGGCAGCACCCGAACCATCTAACACAAAATGCGTATGACGGGTTGCCGCACAGTTAGGAATCATACATACCGGCAAAGACGCTGCATGGGTTGGGTAGTCTTTGATTTTAACGTCCAGCACGGTGGTTAAACCGCCTAAACCTTGCGCTCCCAAACCTAGATTATTGACTTTTTCATACAGCTCAATACGCAGTTCTTCCACCTTATTTTGTGGTCCTCGCGCGATCAGCTCTTGAATATCAATGTGTTCCATTAGGGCTTCTTTTGCCATGACAGCCGCTTTTTCAGCAGTGCCGCCAATACCAATGCCTAACATACCCGGTGGACACCAACCCGCCCCCATTGTCGGTACAGTTTTCAAAACCCAATCGACAATGCTATCAGACGGGTTCAACATCACCATTTTTGATTTATTTTCAGAACCGCCGCCTTTAGCCGCCACATCAAATTCGACTTTATCGCCGGGTACAATTTCATAATGAATAACCGCAGGCGTATTATCTTTCGTATTTTTACGCGCCCCGGCAGGATCAGCCAAAATAGAAGCCCGTAGCACATTATCAGGGTTCAAATAAGCACGACGCACACCTTCATTAATCATATCGGCAAGGCTCATATCCCCCTCCCACTGCACGTTCATGCCTACTTTCACAAACACGGTTACAATCCCTGTGTCTTGACAGATAGGACGCTGCCCTTCTGCACACATGCGAGAATTTACCAGAATTTGCGCAATTGAATCTTTGGCAGCGGGGGATTCTTCTTTTTCCCAAGCCTTATACATGGCTTGAATAAAATCCAGTGGGTGGTAGTAAGAAATATATTGCAACGCATCGGCAACGCTGGCAATTACGTCATCTTGTTTGATGATAGTCATTCAATTTAACTCCTCTGATGGAAAGCCAAGTGCACTGTGGGCGAATGCTTATTTGAGTTTTGGGGTCACAAGCGTATGCGAAAATGCTTATTGAATCCAGCAGATTTGTTTAGAGGATTTTGGAATATGATAGTATTAAGAAGGGGAAAAATATGGAGGCTGAACCCGGAATCGAACCGAGGTACTCGGATTTGCAATCCGGTGCATGACCACTCTGCCATCCAGCCACAAAAAATCGAGACGATAATGAAAAATTGGAGCGGGAAACGAGGTTCGAACTCGCGACCCCAACCTTGGCAAGGTTGTGCTCTACCACTGAGCTAATCCCGCATAATTTTTAGTTTACAATTAGCTCTGACTTGTGCAGAACTAAGAAAAATTGGAGCGGGAAACGAGGTTCGAACTCGCGACCCCAACCTTGGCAAGGTTGTGCTCTACCACTGAGCTAATCCCGCTGAACAGGTTGCGAATAATAATCACATGAGCTTGGACTGTCAACTACCCGATCTATATTTTTTTGCTAGATTTTGCCAAACGCCGATAATCGCTAAAAAACTTCCTCCTAATGGTAAAATCTCGCTAAACTAACTAAAGCTTTCCATACTGGCCTCATAGTTCAATGGATAAAACGGTCCCCTCCTAAGGGACAGCTACAGGTTCGATTCCTGTTGAGGCCGCCAGTTTTTTATTCGTAAAGCGTACAGGGTGTCTGGTGAGATTATTAAAATTTAGCTTTATTAGCAGTATTTTTATTTTTCTTTACACCCCTATTGCCATTCTAGTCGTCAATTCATTCAATGATTCCAAGTATGGTTATGAATGGAAAGGCTTTACGTGGAAGTGGTATGAAAAATTATTTGAAAATGAAGCCCTAACTCAAGCATTTTTTAATTCGCTATTAGTAGCCGTACTAGCCGCCAGCGCAGCTACCATTATTGGAACACTCATGGCACTGGCGCTGTATCGCTATAAGTTTCCTCTCAAAGGCACAGCCAGCGGTTTATTATTCGTGTTAATGATGTCGCCAGATATTGTGTTAGCGATTACCTTCTTAGTCATTTTTATTGCGCTAGGGATTGAATTAGGCTTTTGGTCGTTACTGATTGCGCATATTACCTTTTGCTTACCGTTTGTAGTGATTACGGTTTATGCCCAACTCAAAGGTTTTGATAAATATTTGTTAGAAGCAGCCCAAGATTTAGGTGCAAGCGAAAGCCGGATTTTTCGCAGTATTATTTTACCGCTAATTTCCCCGGCTATTATTGCAGGCTGGCTATTGAGCTTTACCTTATCATTAGACGACGTAATTATTAGCTCTTTTGTTACCGGGCCTAGCTTTGAAGTGTTGCCGATTCGTGTCTTTTCTATGGTAAAAGTAGGCGTTTCACCTGAGGTCAATGTTCTTGCCGCCTTATTACTCGTGATTTCTTTAACCTTAGTCACGGTTGCCTCGCTCTTAATTCGCAAGGATAAGCAAGTTCTCAATTAAGGACAAGAATTAGGCTGTTGTTCATGAATAGCTTCAATACCCTGTAACACATCCTCGCTTAAAATTAAATTCGCGCTGGCAATATTGCTTTCTAACTGCTGCATAGTGGTTGCACCTATAATATTGCTCGTGACAAACGGGCGACTATTCACATAGGCCAATGCCATTTGCGCGGGATCAAGCCCGTGTTGCTTGGCTAAATCGACATACTGTTTTGTTACTTGCTGCGCTAACGGCTTGGTATACCGTGTAAAATAATTGCCCCATAAACTCAAGCGTGCGCCTTCTGGTTGTTGTCCGTCTAAATATTTGCCGCTTAACACGCCAAAACCTAGCGGCGAATACGCCAATAAACCTACTTGCTCCCGATGCGCAATTTCTGCCAAACCAATTTCATAGGTACGATTCAATAAACTATACGGGTTTTGTACCGACACTACGCGCGCTAAACCTAATGCTTTGGCAAGCTGCAAATAGGTCATTACGCCCCACGGTGTTTCATTCGATAAACCAATATAACGCACCTTACCGCTCTCTACCAAGCGGCTTAAGGCTTTTAGTGTTTCTTCAATCGTTTCATTGTGATTATCGTTGCCATAGCTATAACCCAATTTGCCAAAATAATTGGTATTGCGGCTTGGCCAATGCACTTGATACAGATCCACATAATCAGTTTGTAAACGTTGCAAACTGCTGTCTAACGCTTGGGTAATCTGTGTTGCATTTAATTTAGGACCCCCGCGAATATGCCCGATCCAATCTTTTGGTCCAGGTCCTGCTACTTTAGTTGCCAAAATCACTTGTTCACGCTTGCCGGATTGTTTAAACCAAGAACCAATGTATTGCTCAGTACGCCCTTGTGTTTCAGCTTTCGGCGGCACGGGGTACAGTTCGGCACAATCAACAAAATTCACCCCTTGGCTTAGGGCATAATCCAATTGTTGATGGGCTTCGCTCTCCGTATTTTGTTGCCCATAAGTCATCGTACCTAAACAAATAACGCTGACCTTCGTTTCGGTTTGACCCAGTGTTCGATAATCCATAGACGCTTACCTTTTTATGTTTTTTGCCATACCTAAGCATGGCAGTTCTCGCGCAATCTACACAAATTAATTCCAGTTAAACATGGAATATTGGTATTAAAGCCGCTTTAACCCGTATCATTCAGTTTTGCTAAGCCATAGTTTAAGGAGTCTGAACCGCATGAAAATTCAATCCGCAATCGCCGCAGCGTTAGTAATGTTAGCAGGCGCTGTGCAAGCTGATGGTAAGTTGGTGGTTTACAATTGGGCAGAATACATTCCCGACGGCGTACTGGCTGATTTTGAAAAAGAAACGGGTATTAAGGTGGAATACTCCACTTATGAAAATAATGAAGTCATGTACTCCAAGTTAAAAATCCAAAAGGGCAAAGGCTACGATATTGTTGTACCTTCCACTTATTTGGTCTCCAAAATGCGCGACGAAGGCTTATTACAAAAAGTCGATAAAACCAAATTGAGCAATTTCAAAAACTTAATGCCGGATTTGTTAAACAAGCCTTACGACCCCAACAATGATTACAGTGTTCCTTATCTGTGGGGCAGCACCGGCATTGGCGTAAATAGCGAAGAAATCGACCCCAGCACTGTTAGCAAATGGGCGGATTTATGGGATACCAAATGGAAAAATAAACTGTTGTTAGTTGACGATGTGCGCGAAGCGTTTGGCATGGCATTACAAAAAAATGGGCATTCCGTTAACACCAAAAATCCCGATGAAATTAAACAAGCTTACGAAGATTTACAAAAGTTGATGCCCAATGTGCGCGTTTTTAATGCTGATGCGCCGCGTGAACCGTTCTTAGCAGGGGACGTAAATTTAGGTATGATTTGGAGTGGTGAAGCCAATATGGCGCAAAAAGAAAACGATAAAATTCAATATATTTACCCTAAAGAAGGCTCTGGCTTCTGGGTAGATAGCTTTACCATTCCAGCGGGTGCAGAAAACGTAGAAAACGCACATAAGTTTATTGACTATATGCTGAAACCCGAAGTTGGCAAAAAAGTGGTTGAACAACTGGGCTATAGCACCCCGAATAAAGAAGTGAAAGCACTGGTAGAGACGAAATTACAGAACAACCCAATTATCTTCCCACCGAGCGACATTCTGAGCAAAGCTGAATTCCAACAAGACGTAGGCGACGCGATTAAGCTGTATAACGATTATTGGGAAAAACTGAAAACGGGCAAATAATACAGAAAAAATTAAGGGGCTAACCGCCCCTTAATTAACGTTGTACTGCTTTAAACGCACCATCTAGCGTCTGCCATGTATTTACAAAATGACAGAATAAGTCAGCGGTTTTTTCCGCGTCATATACGGCTGAATGCGCCGATTCACCATCCCAGCCCATACCTGCCGCTTGTGCTAAGCGGGCTAATACAGTTTGCCCATACATGACTGCACCCAGTGTTACCGTGTCTAAGGTGCTAAACGGGTGAAATGGGTTACGAGCGGCTTTGATGCGATTAGCACCCGCGTGCACAAAGTTCAAATCAAAAGGTGCATTATGCCCAACCAAAATTGCCCGATTACAGCGGTTGATTTTGACTTCACGTCGTACTACGCGGAAAAATTCTTCTAAGGCTTTGTCTTCCGGTACAGCTAAACGCAAGGGGCTAAACGGTTTGATACCGTTCACTTCTAATGATTTCGGATCCATATTGGCATTGGGAAACGGTTCTATATGCCAATTAAAGGTTCTATAACGTGACAACTCCCCTTTTTCGTCAATGCGCAAGATAACCGCTGCTAATTCCAGCAGTGCATCGCGGCGGCAGTCAAACCCGCCTGTTTCTACATCCACCACCACAGGCAAGAACCCACGGAAGCGTCCAGCAATAGGTATTATTTCGATTTCATCAGTCATGCAGGAAGCTTAGCTGAACTGGTAGCAAATAAATAGGCAATCTGCAAAAAAACATTTAACCAATATAAGATATTGATAATATAATTTTTTTATTTAGATATGTAAAATTAACTTTGAAGGCATTAATAATTATGCTAATGTCGCGCCCGGAGTAGGATAATAGCAGTAAAAACAAGACCGATTTCTAACCGCTACCAAGAGAGGAAATATGAATAATCAAATGCAAGATATTGATATTCAAGAAACTGAAGAATGGATTGAATCCCTAGAGGCAGTCCTTGAAGAGGAAGGTGTAGAACGTGCACACTTCATTTTAGAAAAGCTAATTGAAGCGGCTCGACAAAATGGCGCTAATCTGCCCTATTCTGCTAATACTGCTTATATCAATACAATCCCAGCCCACTTAGAACATCATACCCCCGGCAATCGTACGATTGAGTCACGCCTACGCTCTTATATTCGTTGGAATGCAGCGGCTATGGTAGTGCGTGCCAACTTAAAAAGTTCTGAATTAGGCGGGCATATTGCGACGTTTGCATCAGCCGCAACCCTGTATGATGTGGGCTTTAACCACTTCTGGCATGCACCGTCCCCCCAACACGGCGGCGATTTGCTGTACATCCAAGGTCATGCCGCCCCCGGTATTTATTCTCGCTCTTTCATGGAAGGGCGTTTAAAAGAAGATGATTTAGATAAATTCCGCCAAGAAGTGGATGGTGGCGGCTTGTCGTCTTATCCGCATCCTTGGTTAATGCCGGATTATTGGCAATTTCCAACCGTATCAATGGGCTTGGGACCGATTAAGTCCATTTACCAAGCGCGTTTCATGAAATATCTGCAAGATCGCAAATTAGCTGAAACGGCGAATCGTAAAGTCTGGGCTTTCGTGGGTGACGGTGAAACCGATGAGCCGGAAACCTTAGGCGCGATTGGCTTAGCTGGACGCGAAAAATTAGATAATCTGATTTGGGTAATTAACTGTAACTTACAACGTTTAGACGGTCCCGTACGTGGTAACGGCAAAATCGTCCAAGAATTAGAAGCCGAATTCCGTGGCGCAGGCTGGAATGTCATTAAAGTATTATGGGGTTCGTATTGGGATCCCTTACTGGCAATGGATGCGGATGGTTTGCTGAAAAAACGCATGATGGAAGCGGTCGATGGCGAATATCAAAACTATAAAGCCAAAGACGGTAAATTTGTGCGGGATCATTTCTTTGGCAAATACCCTGAATTAAAAGAGCGTGTTGCTAATATGAGCGACGCGGATATTTGGCGTTTAAATCGCGGCGGTCACGATCCGCATAAAGTCTACGCAGCTTATTATGCAGCAACGCATCATGAAGGTCAGCCTACCGTTATCTTAGCGCATACCGTCAAAGGTTACGGTATGGGTTCAGCAGGCGAAGGTCAAAACCGCACGCACTCGCAGAAGAAAATGAGCCCAGAAGAACTGGTAGCTTATAAAAACCGCTTCAATATTCCATTAAGCGATGCAGATGCAGCGGCTGCTAAATACTTCTACCCGGGTGCGGATAGCGAAGAAATTAAATACCTATTAGAACATCGCAAAGCCTTAGGTGGTTTCTTGCCGCAACGTCCTAGTCACGCTGCACCGCTTAAAGTGCCAGAGCTAAGCTATTTCCAATCCTTGTTAGAAAGTACCGGCGACCGCGAAATGTCGACTACGATGGTGTTCGTGCGCCTGTTAACCTTGCTAACGCGTGATAAAAATGTTGGCAAACATATCGTACCGATTGTGCCAGATGAGGCACGTACCTTTGGTATGGAAGGCATGTTCCGTCAATTAGGCATTTACTCGTCTGTGGGTCAGTTGTATGAACCGCAAGATAAAGATCAGGTGATGTTCTACAAAGAGGACAAAACCGGCCAAATCTTAGAAGAAGGTATTACCGAAGCGGGCGCATTCTCTTCATGGATTGCAGCAGGCACAGCTTATAGCACGCACGGCGTGAACATGGTGCCTTTCTACATTTACTATTCCATGTTTGGTTTCCAACGCATTGGTGACTTAGCATGGGCAGCGGGTGATTGCCGGACACGCGGTTTCTTAATTGGCGGTACAGCCGGGCGCACCACCTTAGCGGGCGAAGGCTTACAGCACCAAGACGGTCACGGTATGGTACAAGCCAGCTTGATTCCCAACTGTGTGTCTTATGACCCGACCTTCTCATATGAAATGGCAGTGATTATCCAAAATGGCTTGAAACGGATGTATCAAGATCAAGAGGATATTTACTATTACATTACCGCCATGAATGAGAACTACCTACATCCAGCTATGCCTGCGGGTGTAGAAGATGGCATTCTTAAAGGGATGTATTTACTGAGTGGCGGCGGTAAAAAACGCAAGAAAGTACAGTTATTAGGCTCTGGTTCTATCTTACGCGAAGTAATTGCAGCAGCCGAATTGCTCGATAGCGATTGGGGCGTAGATGCGAATATTTGGAGTGTTACCAGCTTTAATGAATTAGCACGCGAAGCACAAGACATCGAACGCTGGAATATGCTACATCCTTTAGAAGCGGCTAAAACCCCTTATATTAGCCAATTACTTAAAGGACAACGTGGCCCGGCTATTGCAGCCACCGATTATATTCGTGCTTACCCTAACCAAGTTCGCCAATGGATACCGATGGCTTATAGCGTATTAGGCACTGATGGTTTTGGACGTAGCGATACGCGGGCGCAATTGCGTAAACATTTTGAAGTAGACCGTTATTACATTGTGATTGCGGCTCTGAAAGCCTTAGTGGATGAGAAATCCTTTGCGGCTGGCGATTTAGCCAAAGCAATGGAGAAATACAATATTAATCCAGACAAACTTAATCCACGTTTGGCATAAGGAGGCATGTTATGGCAATCCAAGAAATCCATGTGCCAGATATTGGCAGTTTTAAAGATGTAGAAGTTATCGAGGTTTTAGTTAACGTTGGCGATAGCGTCTCCGTCGAAGGCTCATTAATTACCATTGAATCGGATAAAGCTTCAATGGAAATTCCCTCACCTGTCGCAGGCACAGTAACCGAACTCAAAATTAAAGTCGGTGATCGTGTATCCGAAGGCAGTTTAATTTTATTAATGGATGTTGCTGCCGCAGGTGATACACCCCCTGCACCTAAAGCAGAAGCTGCACCACCGACTGTCGCCCCTGCACCAGTCGCTACGCCTAGCCCAGCACCGGTAACGCCGCCCGCAGCGCGCCCACAACCTGTGACTTCGCCAACGGCCGGTTTAGCTACCGATATGAGCAAAGTCGACTTTTCTAAAGCTTATGCAACACCCTCCGTACGTAAGTTTGCACGCGAATTAGGTGTTGATTTAAACAAAGTCACTGGCACAGGGCGTAAAGGTCGTATTTTACAAGAAGACGTTAAAACTTATGTGAAAGAAGTCATGAGTTTTGGCGCAGTTGGTGGTAAAGGGCTTGTTGCACCTGCCAGCGGCAATGTCTTGGGTGTCGCGCCTATGCCAGACATCGACTTCAGTCAATGGGGTTCAGTGGAAACTATTCCGCTCTCCCGCATTAATAAACTCACCGGCGAATTCTTACATCGGAACTGGGTACACATTCCCCACGTTACGCAATTTGACCAAGCCGATATTACGGACTTAGAAGCCTTCCGTAAGCAATTAAACGAAGAAAATACTAAATCAGGCGTTAAAATTACGCCGTTAGTCTTCATTATGAAAGCCGTAGTTGCGGGTTTAAAAGCTTATCCACGCTTCAATTCGTCGTTAGATCCCAAAGGCGAAAACTTAATTCGCAAGCATTATTACCATATTGGGGTCGCCGTTGACACACCTGATGGTTTAGTCGTACCGGTGATTCGCGATGTTGATAAAAAATCCATAATGGATTTGTCACTGGAATTAAAAGAATTATCGGCGAAAGCGCGTGATAAGAAATTGAAACCTGCCGATATGCAAGGCGGTTGCTTCTCGATTTCGAGCTTAGGCGGTATTGGTGGCACAAAATTCACACCGATTGTCAATGCGCCAGAAGTAGCGATTTTAGGTGTGTCTAAATCCGATATTCAGCCAATTTGGAACGGTAAAGAATTTGCGCCGCGCTTAATGCTACCGCTGTCACTGTCTTATGATCACCGTGTCATTGATGGTGCAGATGGCGCACGCTTTACTACCTACTTAAGCAAAATGTTAGGCGATATTCGGAGACTGTTAGTATGAGCACTCTAATTGAAGTCAAAGTACCGGATATTGGCAATTTCAAAAATGTTGAAATCATTGAAGTGCTAGTCGATGTCGGTTTTCAAATTGAACCGGAAGAATCGTTGATTACCATTGAATCCGATAAGGCTTCTATGGAGATTCCTAGCCCCATCGCGGGTACAGTTAAACAACTTTTAGTTAAAGTCGGTGACCGTGTTTCGGAAGGTTCAGCGATTTTAATGCTAGAAGTCAATGAAAATAAAACTAAAAATTCAGAAGTAGCACCAGCGACTGCTCCTGTAGCAGTTCCTGAAAGCGTAACTGCGCCGCAAGCATCCAGTTTTAATGGCACGGCGGATTTAGAAACTGAAGTTCTGGTATTAGGTTCAGGCCCGGGCGGTTATACCGCTGCATTCCGTGCGGCTGACTTGGGTAAAAAAGTCGTATTAATCGAACGTTACGCTAATATTGGCGGCGTTTGCTTAAACGTCGGCTGTATTCCGTCCAAGGCATTATTACACACAGCGGAAATCATTAATGAAGCCCAAGAGTTTGCCAAACACGGTGTGAAATTCGGTACTCCCGAAATCGACATCAATGCAATTCGTGAACATAAAGATAGCATTATTGGCAAATTGACCACTGGCTTAAAAGGTCTAGCTAAGCAGCGCAAAGTGCAGATTTTGCAAGGTTACGGGCGCTTTAGTTCCGCCAACACCATTGAAGTGGAAATGGCAGATGGCAGTAAGCAAACGGTTAAATTTGCCAGCTGCATTATTGCCGCCGGTTCAAGTGTGACTAAACTGCCGTTTATTCCTTGGCATGACCCACGCGTCATGGATTCGACCGATGCCTTGAACTTGCCCGAAATTCCAAAACGTATGTTAGTCGTCGGCGGCGGTATTATCGGTCTAGAAATGGCGACCGTGTATAACGCACTAGGCGCAAGCATTACTGTAGTTGAATTGTCACCCGGCTTAATTCCCGGTGCGGATCGTGACATTGTTAAGCCCTTACATAACCGCATTAAAGGCTTATACGAAAACATTTATCTAAATACCAAAGTCACCGCCATTGAACCGACAGACGAAGGGTTAGTCTGCCGCTTTGAAGGCAAAGATGCGCCCGAACAAGATACCTTTGACCACGTATTAATAGCGATTGGGCGTAGTCCTAACGGCAAGCTTATTGATGCTGCCAAAGCGGGTGTATTTGTGGACAGCTATGGTTTTATTCCGGTTGATAAACAAATGCGTACCAATGTCCCGCATATTTTTGCGATTGGTGACATTGTGGGGCAACCCATGTTGGCACATAAAGCCACACATGAAGGTAAAGTCGCCGCAGAAGTGATCGCCGGACATAAAGCTTATTTTGATGCTAAAACCATTCCATCGGTTGCGTATACCGATCCCGAAATCGCGTGGATGGGCAAAACCGAAGAACAGTGTAAAGTCGAAGGCATTGCTTACAGTAAGGGCGTCTTCCCCTGGGCAGCCAGTGGGCGCGCATTATCGCTAGATCGTTCCGAAGGTATGACCAAGGTTCTATTTAATAAAGAAAATGGGCAAATCATCGGCGCAGGCATTGTCGGGGTTAAAGCCGGTGAATTGATTGCTGAAGCGGTATTAGCTTTAGAAATGGGCGCAGATGCTCATGATATTGGCTTAACCATTCACCCACACCCGACTTTATCCGAAACGCTTAACTTTGCGGCGGAAGTAGCAGAAGGTACGTGTACCGATATTTACGCCCCTAAAAAGTAAACAATCTCCTTTTCACACTACTCACCTCCTCAGTGAGAAACCGGTCGGCGGCTTGCTTGAACAACAAGCCGCTATTTTTTTGCCTATAAAACAAAATACTTAAAATACGAACTTACATAGTTTATGCAGGGTTATTTTTACCCATCTACTAAACGTTATAGATTCAAAGTCAACTTAATGCTTGGTGTTTTAAATTGCCCATTATTCAAACATATGCAGCGTCAACACCGATCTATACTGTTTATTAAGTAGAAGTGTCAATAATCAAAACAGGAGTAAGCTCCCATGTATAAACGCCTTATTAGCCTTTTTACCTTTTTATTACTGCTGAGCGGTTTATCCGGTTGTGGCTATAACAGCTTGCAATCAGAAGACGAAGCAGTCAAAGCGGCTTGGTCAGAGGTCGTCAACCAATATCAACGTCGTGCTGACTTAGTACCCAACTTGGTTAAAACCGTGCAAGGCTATGCTAATCAAGAAAAAACTGTCTTAACCGAGGTTACGCAAGCACGTGCCAGCGTGGGAAAAATACAAGTTACACCGGATATGGTAAACGACCCCGCCGCCATGCAGAAATATAATGAAGCGCAAGGACAATTAACCAATGCGTTATCACGCTTATTAGTGGTGTCTGAAAATTACCCTAACTTAAAATCTGACGCTTTATTCCGAGATTTAACCGCGCAATTAGAAGGCACTGAAAATCGTATCACCGTAGCACGCAATCGTTATATTGAAGCAGTGCAAACCTTCAATACCACAGCACGTCAATTCCCAACCAATATCACCGCCAAAATCTTTGGTATGAAACCTAAACCTAATTTCACTGTTGAAGACGAAGCGGCTATTTCTAAAGCGCCTCAAGTTAATTTTGATAATCAACCAACACCCGCTCCCGCAGGTCGTTAATTATGAAACATGGGTTAAACCCGGTTAACTATTGCCTACGCTGGTTGAGTTTAGCGTTATTCGTGCTGGGTTTAGGCATTAGCCTACCCACACTGGCAGCAACCGCTAGTTCAGAAATTCAACCCTTGAATAGCGGTCTCTTTCCAAGTGCCCCCCAGACAACCAGCACCAGCGCTAGCTCTACTAATAGTGGCGATAGTAAAAGCAATTATGGCGTTATTCCTTTACCACCGCTCAATACACCGGTTATTGATACCAGCAATACCTTGTCGCCTGCGGATGTTCAACAATTAGATCAGCAAGTACTCGCTATTCATAAAGCAGGACGAGCACAAATTGGCATTGTCATTGTGCCAACTACCGGCAATGAAAGCGTCTTTGATTATGCCTTACGCGTATCTAAACAATGGCGACTGGGTGATGTTAAACGCGACGATGGTTTAGTAATCGTCGTGGCGGTACAAGATCGCAAAATCCAAATCCTCACGGGTTATGGTTTAGAGGGCGTATTACCCGATGTGGTGTTAAGTCGTATTATTCGCGATTCAATGACCCCATTATTTCGCACGGGCCATTATGCAGAAGGTTTAAAAGTTGGCTTAACGCAGATTGATGATATTTTGCAAATGGATCCGGCAATTGCGCAACAACAAGCGCGTGACTTACAAAATCAAGCCAATGAAACACCCCGTGATTCTATTAGCAATATGCTGGGCGTATTGATTGGTTTATTGGTCATTGGGCAATTATTGCGCTTAGTGTTTGGGCGCTTCTTATCATCATTGGCTATTGGTGGCGTGGGAATCGGGATTGCCCTTTTTTCGGGAATTGGCATTGTCGCTGCAATTGGGATCGGTATTATTTTATTTGTACTAATGATCGTCGGCATTACACCGTTTTTGGGTGGTTTTGGGGGCGGTGGCGGCTTTGGCGGCGGCGGTTTTGGCACAGGTGGCTATAGCGGTGGTGGTGGTGGCTTTGGTGGTGGTGGAGCATCAGGATCATGGTAAAAGTAGCGTTACAAGCAACAACGCAACCCAGTTTTAAACGTTGGTTGAAACACGCCTGTTATTTCCCGTGGATAACTTGGCGTTACTTTAACCAAGATGCACAAACGCAAATTGAGTTAGCCGTAGAACGGGCAGAACTTACCCAACCCGGTGAGATTCAAGTCATTATTGAGGGCAGCTTGCCACTGTTAAGCGCTTATCATCAAGATACACCACAACGGGCGCTTAGCCTATTTGGTGAATACAATGTTTGGGATACCGCTTATAATTCCGGTATTCTGTTGTATATCAATTTATGCGCGCATCGGGTGGAATTACTCGCTGACCGAGGAATCGATGAATTTGTTGATCACAGTCATTGGAAAGCCATTTGCGATACAGTAAGTCAAAGTATTGATACGCCGCAACGAGTGGCAGGTGTGGTACAGGGTATTAATGAGATTGGGCAGACCCTGCATGCTTTCTATAAAGCACAAGTGCAAGATCCCGGCAATGAACTAACCAATAAACCCGTCTTAATTTAGACGGGTTTTTTAGCTTATTGCTTAACGAGCGTTGGGAATCGTGCAAACGTCATCGGTACAAATACCCGCATTATCATTAGTTGCACTGGGTTGTTTAATAGCACTAGCCGGTAATGGAAAATCGCTGGCGGCTTGTTTTAAGGCTTCTTGAAAGGTTGCACGAGATTGCGCCCCCGAAACCGTTAAACGATCATTAAAAATAAAAAATGGTACGCCACTAATTCCTAATTCGCGAGCCATTAATTCATCTTGGCGTACATCCTGTGTGAATTGCCTAGATTCCAACATTGCTTTTACCGTTGGCGCAGGAATACCTAATTTTTTACCAATATCCTGTAAAACAGCATGATCGCTAATTAATTTTCCTTGCGTCATATAAGCCAAGAATAAGGCTTCTTCCGCTTCATTCGCTAAACCGAAACTTGCCGCTAAATGAATTAAACGATGTGCATCAAAGCTATTGGTTGGGCGCGCTTTCTGCCATTGAAAATCAATACCTTCGGTTGTAGCTACTTGCGCAATACGCTTTTGTGACTCAATGCTTTGTGCTTCCGTCATACCGTATTTTTTGGCAATTTTTGGCACTAAGCCTTCTTTGAACTCAGGCGATTCACTGGGATTTAATTCAAAACTATGCCACACCACATCTAGCTGATAGCCTGCTTGTTGTGCGACATTAAATAAACGACGTTTGCCGATAAAGCAGTAAGGACAGAACACATCTGACCAAATATCCACTTTAACTAAATTTTGCGGAGTGGCTACCGTACCCATAGCTAAGTCCTTTGATACTATTATGTATAAAGAACATAGTAGTGGTATTGCTAGTGACTTACTTAATATGCTTACTAGGGTTACGGTAATGCGCCGTAAGCACTAAACCGTGTTTAATGCTCACTAGTGAATAACAACCGTTTAGGCTGCTTTTTTGCGGTAGGCTTTGGCTAAGTTGTCAAATAATAGACGACTCATGCCTGTGATAATTAAGAAGCGTTCCAGTTCTTCCGCTAGCGAAGAAGATTGATAAGATTCTTGCATCACTAAAGAAGAGAACGCAATCGCTGCATTCAAAGCATCTAGGGCTTTGGCTTGCATTTCTGTTTGACCGGCATAATTTGCCAAAATAATAGGAGTTAACTCACCTAAAATTAAGCTCATTGCCCCACTCATGAATTCCACTGGCAATTTCACCTTCACATGCACATAACCCACTTTGTAAATGCGCTGGGTATATTCTGCATCGAAATTACTGGTAAATAACTCATTTAACCAAGCAACGTGAATGGGTTTCAATTGCGCGGTGCGTCCGTCTAAAAACGCGTTGGCTTTGGGAATTTCAGACAAACGCGCATAGAAGGCATCGGTTACGCCGTTTAAATGGGGCTGAATATCACCGTATAATTGATGTAAAATTTGCACTTTTTCATCAGTTAAACCGGTAAATTGACGCGCATAATTGCACAGGGTTTGCATATCTGCATTAGACATAAATAATAGTCTCCGAACTAAAAGCGATTTTTTTTATAACTATTGGCTAAAGTTTAGACTAGGGTTGTAAAAATCGAATCGTTAAAACACTCAAACTATTCGTACACACTCTTTATACCCTAGGATACTGCCTTAGGCTTATGCTGTTGCACAACTAACAATAGGACTAACGGCTAGAAATGAGCAAAATAAAAGCATAAGAAAACTATATATAGCGTAGATTAAGCTATAATTCAAACCTAAAAGGGCGTTATCTGACTGCAAACTTAATTCATCAATAATATTGATTTACATAGCTTTATTGTATAAATAGCCCTTGTAACAACATTAGAATAACCCGCATCTACCTAATTTTATCTACACTCAAAAATTTATAAACCGGCTAACCTGCCATTTTACTCAGGTAGAAATTATGTCATTTTTTGCTTCACTCGCACGCTATCAACCCCAAGCGCTGGGCTTATTACGCTTAGTATCGGGTTACTTATTCATTATGCATGGCACAACTAAACTGTTCCATGTGCCCTACATAGAAATGTTTGCCAATGTACCTACAGGTTCGCTGTTTTGGTTTGCAGGCGTAATAGAACTCGTCGTGGGTGCGTTATTGATTTTGGGTTTATTCACGCGGGTAGCGGCTTTTATTGGTTCAGGTGAAATGGCATTTGCTTATTTTATCGGACATGTCTCATCTAATAGTTCGACCGTGCTATTACCCATTTTGAATGGTGGTGAACTTGCCGTTATGTGGTGCTTTGTATTTTTATATATGGCAACCGCAGGCGGTGGGGCATTCGCGCTTGATAATGTGCTAAACCGCCAGCCATGATGGTGACTAGGTTAGCGTTTACGCCTTGCAGCCTTGTTCCCTATAATAAATGCTATTCATACTTATAAACTCAAGCTGGAGCTTACATGTACGCACAAACCGCAATTAATGGCGAGCACAATCCTGCGGCGCTTTTTATGCTGATGCAAATTTCAGATAGCGGCATGGCAGCGCTTAAACAACAAATTACCGCTTTTTATGAAAAACGCCATGTATTAACTCGCGCAAATCCAGCCAATCAAGTGACTACTGCCCTCGCCTTTAGTAAGGAAGTTTGGCAAAAATTGCATAATAATGTTCCAGCTAATTTTCCTGATATGCCTGTCATTACGGGCAAGCATCCATTACCGGCTGTGCCTGCTAACTTATTTGTGCATATCACCAGCAAGCGCCCCGATTTATGTTATGAATTAGCCGCTGCGTTATTGGACGGCTGGCAAGGTGTCAACGTCTTAGATGAACGCCAAGGCTTCCGTTTTCACGATTACCGCGATTTAACTGGCTTCATTGATGGCATTGAAAACCCGTCTGAACCTAGCGATCAACAAAGCGTAACCTTATTAGACGCTAGCGCTGGGGATTGCCAAGGTGGTAGCTTTGTATTTGCGCAACGTTTCGTGCATGACCTGACTCAATGGAATCAGCAAACGGTTGATGAACAGGAAAAAACCATTGGGCGTACTAAATGGGAAGGCATGGAATTAGCCGATGATGTCAAACCCCCAACCGCCCACAATGCACGTTCTAATATCAATCATGACATTATGCGTTATAGTTTGCCCTATGCCAGTGCAGGCGGTGAAAAAGGCTTATTCTTCCTTGCCTATACCAATGATTTAACGGTTATTACCACCATGATTCAACGCATGTATGGTTTGGCTGAAGATGGTATTACCGACCGCTTACTCGATTTTACCACTGCTGTCGGCGGTAATTACTTCTTTGCCCCGCCCCAAGACTTATTAGAATCTATGTTTGAATTAGACGATGTTTAAGCATCGTTTTCTAACGCAAAGGTGAACAGGCTAAAAAGCTTTTGACTTTAGGGGTTAGCCAGCGATTACTGGGCAAAATGGCATGTACCGGGGTACTCGGTATTTGCCATTTCGGTAAAATCACTTGCAAGGCATGAGTATCTATTGACATCCTCCCCACGGCTAAAGCTGGGGGATTCCTCCCGCGAGACGGCAATGCCCTGCCGCGAGAATGTTCCTAGCTGCATTCACATCACGATCATGCAGCGCCCCACAGTCGGGGCAAGTCCATTCTCTTATTCCAAGTCCTGCTCTACCTTTCGGACTGTTGATGGAAACGCTTCCACAACACGAACACGCTTGGGTACTGTACGCTTCATTGACTTCTAGAAACACGCCTTGCATCGCTTTCGATTTATAATCAAGTTGTGTTTTCAGCATGAACCAGCCTGCATCTAAAACGGACTTAGCCATTTTAGTTTTAGCAAGACCTGAACTGCTGACGTTGCCAACGACAATGAATGAGTGTTCACGCACTAATTGAGTGGTGAACTTGTGAATAGTATCTGCTCTACGGTTTTTAACCTTGGCATGAAGGGCTTTAACCCGCTTTTTCTGCTTAGCGCGTTGAGCTATACCTAGTTGTTTTTCGGCTTTGCGATAGAACTGCTTAGATTCAAGCTTTAAACCATTGCTACAGGTAGCAGTATCTTTTAAGCCTAAATCAATACCCACCGCGCCTTTGCCTGATAGTTCAGTGGCTTGCACTTGAACCACCACATTAAAGTACCATCGACCTCTTGAGTCTTCGGTGAATGAACCCGACCGAAAGGCGTATTGAGATAATCCGTAGCTATCCCATACCTTGAAGAAATGACCGTTATAGCGGACTTGTCCATTTTTCCAAACGGCTGCACCGGATTTAAAGGGAATCCAGCCAAGTGAACGGCGACTACCGCCAGACACGCGCCAACGTAACTTATCTTTCTTGAACTGCTTGCGTGCCTTGGCGTGTGCTTCGGTCACTTCTTGGACGGTTTGCGAGTGAATAGTGAAGCCGCGTGATTTCTTGAATGCCGTTTGACTCTTGGCGAGGTCGAAGGCGGAAAAGTTATTTCTGAGGTAGCCTACTTCTGGAACGGGGACGTAGCTGTATTCTGCCGTGATTGCGTTAGCCTCATTCCATACCTGATTACACTCGAACGCCCACTGCTTTAACAGTGACGCGTGCTTGTCCTTGAGGCGGACTTTGAGCGTTTTCAGGATTGTGGCTGCTTTATTCATGTAGTATATTCTACATTCGATGACACAGGAGTACAACATGGAAAACAGAAAATACGCATCAGTCAGGGTGAAAGTTGAAACCTACCGCCAACTCAAGAAAGAAGCACTAGACGAAGGAATTCCATTCACTCGCCTGATTGACAATTTACTGGCGCTTTACCAAAAAGAGAAAGCTAAGACGCTTATATCCCCATAGCTAAAGCAAGGGGTATTACGCGAATCTTGATAACGGTTGGGCTAATAAATATGGCAAACGTACAATACCCAAATGCTGCAAAGCAGCTTCTTTTAATGCAAAATAAACGGTTTGCCCAATTTCCGTGGAGCGTAAACTTCGCGTACTGCGTTCCAGTAGACGCACGCCCAACTTAGCCTCTAGCTGACTTAAGCTGCGGCTTAACACCGCTTTATGACTATTCAAAGCTTCCGCCGCTTTAGTAATGACCAAACGGCTAAAGCCACAACCGCCGAATTGATTGAAAATCTAGGCTGGGAAGCAGTGGATGTTGGTGGCTTGGATCAAGCGTTACACTTGGAACACATGACCTTACTGTGGATCAAAATGATACGCCTACAAGGTGCAAACCCGTATACTGTCTGGGCAAGGTTGACTAAAAACACATAGTGTTACGTTTATCTATCAAATTTTAATTTGTACGAATTATTTCCGTACATTATACTAAGCTCATCGTTACATAATACAGGTTGCTAACATGAGCTTATCCCTACAACGCATTGATATGCGCGTCAATGAACAAGTCAAATTACTGGCAGAACGGGCAGCCAATACCCTAGGTTGTACCGTTACCGAATATTTAGTGCGCCTGATTCAAGAGGATGCGCCTAAAGTTTTACGCGGTGAAACCCAAATCGTATTAACCAATGCGCCATTTGATCGTTTTGTGGCACTTTGCCAAGATAGCAAAGCGCCTAGTCCACGCCTTTTAAAAGCTGCTAAACAATTGGACAGTGAAGGTTTCTAATGGGGTTTATTCAAGCTATCACCCGTTTGGATAAAACTTGCCACGATCTAAAAGGCTTTGATTGCGGCAAACCTGCCATGAATCAATTTTTGGCACGCTTTGCTATCAAACATGCTGACTTGGGCTTAAGCAGTACTTGGGTACTATTAGAAGACATTCAGTCGGAAAAACTGCCAATCGTAGCCTATTACACCTTAGCCAGTGCCACGGTTAGTCGTACCAGTATTCCCACTAAACCGTCTTTACCCACCTACCCCATTCCAGTAGTAATGTTGGCACGTTTAGCCATTGCTAAAACGCATCAAGGCAAAGGTTTAGGAGCAAAGCTGTTAATTACCGCACTACGCCACGCTGTGCAATTAACCCAACAAGGCTTACCTGCCTATGGTCTGATTTTGGATGCAATCGACGAATCTGCGCTACAGTTTTATCAGCATTTTGAGTTTTTTGAGTCGATGCCAGACAATCCAATGCGGTTGTTTGTGGGGGTAAAAAACCTCCAACATATTTGAAGTAAACTGTTGAAGGTATATAAATCATAAGTTTATAGGCTTAGCCTACACCTTTTACATTTGGAGATACGAAGCATGATACCCAACGCCATCATAAAAGATTTTGAAGCATTACCTGTGGATGCACAACAGCAAATCATTGACTTCATCGCATTTCTCAAAACGCGTTATCAAACTAGAAAAAATATTCAACCCACAGCACTTGAACACTCATTTGGTAGTATTAAGGTGAAAAAACGGGTGTCTTTGGCACAAATGGATGCGGTGGACTACCTTGTGGATGATTTGGCAGACAAGTTGAAGCATGTACTTTGACGGGCATTAGTTAAATAGCCAGTAAAACCCAATTTTTTACCGACGTTTCTTCTAAGAGAATTTTATGTAATGCCCCAAAAAGATGAGAGTCATCAACTAGTCAAAGAAGCCCTGATTAAGGATGGTTGGGACATTACCGATGATCCCTATGTTATTTCCTATGGTGAGCGGTTTCTTTTTGTTGATCTGGCAGCTAGTACTAGTAATCAGGGACAATTTATTGGTGCTCAACGTAAAGATCAGTTGATTGCGGTGGAAATCAAGGAATTTCGTGGCAAATCAGCAGTCAATGATTTAGAGCAAGCCATAGGGCAGTACACACTTTATCAGCTACTCTTAAAACAAGTAGATCCTAAGCGTCGGGTTTTTTTAGCAATATCAGATATAGTTTATGATGAGGTTTTTAGTGAGCCTATTGGTGAGTTAGTGATTAACCAATTACCAATGGATTTAATTGTGATCGATGTTAAGGCTAAAGAGGTGAAGAAATGGATAAGAAAAACTACCAGCAAGCGATAAAAAATGTCATTGCCATGTATGCCAAGTTTCGCCCCTCTCACGGCAGTATTCGCCTTGATACTGTATTTGATGATGCTCAAGGGCACTATGCTTTAATGCAAGTGGGTTGGGATAGGGGGAGGCGGGTACGTGGGAATTTGATCTATATCGTACTTGAGGGTGAGAAAGTCGTTATTGAGTATGATGGCATTGAGCATGGCATTAGTGAGGATTTAATTGCTCAAGGTGTGGACGAGCAGGATATTGTTTTGGCGTTTTTGGATGTGCCAAGTGTGGCGGTTGCTGCCTGACTTTAACAATAATGCTCTTCAAAAATCAAAGCTCAGATCATCGACATCAATATCGGAGGGTTCGCCGTCGGTGAGTATCAGTAACAGTTTTTTATCCGCGTTTTGGTGTTCTAAATAATGCGCGGCGTGGCGTAAGGCTGCACCCATGCGCGTGGAATAGCCTGCTTCCATTGCAGCTAAACGTCCTTTCACCTCATCCTGAAACGATTCGCGGAAGCCTTTAATATGTTGGTAACGTACTTCGTGGCGCGTGTTGGAGGCAAAGCCTGCAATCGCAAACGGGTCGCCGAGTGCTTCAATTGCCCATGCTAATAAGGACACGGCTTCTTGGCTGAGTTCGAGGATGCTTTGCGTGCAGCCTTGCGGGGTTTCGCTGATTGAGGCGGATAAATCTAATGATCAACTCTAAATATTCCCCAATTTTTGCATGAAAATGACTTATAAATGTTCTATAAATGTTTCTTGAATGATTACATAAAAACCAGTAGTATGTAGAAATTAGAAACATCGTACAAATGAGAATTAACATATGTCTATTAGTCCATCAATAACAGCTCTAGAGTTGGGTCAATACTTGGCGCAAGTACGTGAACGAGCAGGCATTAAACAAAATGAGTTAGCGAAAAAAATTACTTGGAGTGCTCCTCAACTATCAAAAATAGAAGCGGGGGAACGTAGGTTGGATGAGAGTGAGCTAGCAACATTACTTGATGCTATCGGGTCAGAAGAGGCACAAAACTTAAAAGATATAATTACACGTCAATGGAGCGTTATCCCTCAACCTCCGCTAAACCACCCTGAACAAGAAATACTATGGAAAGCTGAGCAGACTATTAATAAACTAGAAAAGTTAAAGCAAGATATAGATATAAAGCCAGCTTTTGAAAGACGCATTAATGAATATATTGATGAAATAAAAAGAAACACAGAGCTTCTATTAAAGCGTAATTATCAAATAGCTTTTGTGGGCAGCATCGGGGTTGGTAAATCAACAGCAATTTGTCGTTTAACCGGCTTAGAAGTAAAGGGAAGTACTAATGATCAATTACTACCAGTTCTTGAAGTTGGAGCAGGTGGAATTACTATATGTGAAGTACATCTGCGTAATGGATCAACCTATGGAATAGTAGTAGAACCCCAAAGTGATACGGAAATTAGGGCAAATGTAGCCGACTATGTAGATTATTTATTACAAAGCAATTCGACGGATGATAGCAAAGATATTGATTTTCAAGGAATTCCAAAAGAAATTAGTCGAGCTATATGGAATATGGCAGGGTTTAAAATAAAAAGAGAAAAAACTACAGACGAGAAAATAGTTCGAGTTGATGAATCAAAAGAATTAGCAAAAAAGCTCCAAGATCATAGAGAGTTAAATTTAGCTATTTTAAGTAGAATGGAGTTACATAAGAGGGATAAAAGGACATTGCTTTATGAGAGTAGCAATGGCTTACCTCCTTTAGTATGGTTAAAAGATAATTTTGAGAAAATCAATAATGGACGACATTCAGATTTTAGCTTACCAAAACGAATTGAGATCATTATTCCTGATAAGTTACTAAATAATTCAGATGTTGATCTAAAAATAATTGATACAAAGGGAATTGATAAAACAGCTATTAGAGCAGATTTAGAGAATTACTTTTATCAATCACATACATTATTAGTTTTATGTTCGCCATTTAGTAATGCGCCAGCTTCTGAGCCTAGATTACTTTTAGAAAGAGCTAGAGCAGTTGATGTTGGTTTATTAGAAGCTCATAGCACTCTATTAGTTTTAGCAAGACCAGAAGAGGCTCTAGAAATGAGGGATGAAAGTGGTATTAAAGCTGAAACAGCTACTGAAGGTTATGATTTGAAAAAAGATCAAGTACACATGTCACTTGCATCTCTTAAATTTCAAAGTTTACCAATAACTTTTTTTAACTCAAGGGAAGATGATCCTAACTCATTACAGGATTTTTTAAATAGGCGTATTAAGGAAATGCGTATAGGTTTTAGGAAAAGCCTAGAGGATATTCTAAATAATACTTTAAATTTAATTGATAATTTTCACACCGAGCAAATACAAGCCGTAATACAAGATGCAGCAATGCTTTTAAATACGAGTATTAATCAAAAGATAGAACTTTCAATAAAAGAATCATATATAAGAAGCAGTTTATTAAATGCGATATCCCAATCACATCCGAGCACTATTAGAGCAGCAATTAGTCGTAAAGGAGATTGGGATAACCTTGACTATGTTCACCATCTAAGTTACGGAGCGAGACAGGTTGCAGTACAGTCATTACAATCAGCTAAACTAGGTATTGTTGAGATATGCGACACTATGATTGCGAATCCAAAACACACAGAAGCCAAAGATTTTATCGAACAATTTAAGCGTATCTTATTAACAGCTTACGAAAAATTACTAACTGAAGCTCAAACGAGAGGCAAAGAGTCGTTTCGTGATCGTTTAAAAACAGAAATTTTATTATGGTCTAATTGTAGAGAAGAAAAGGGCAAGGGTTACAGAGATAGAGTTATTGATCATCATAAAAAATGGTTCGATGATGATGAGCAAAAGAAGTTAGTAAACGCCTTTTCTTCATGGTTAAATGAACAGTGGTTGGAAATCATAAAAAAACTCTCATTGTTACTAAACTAAATTTACAGTAGGGTGAGCTGATAGCTCACCCCGTCAACGCCATAAACACCTGCGGCAATCGCTCTGGCAAGCGCTGTACATTATCAATCACCGTATAACGTTTGCCGAATATATCGCGCACGTATTCATCTGCTCGTGGGTCGAGGCTAATGCAGTAGGTATAAATACCTTGATTATCTAATTCTTTTACCGCTTGGCGCGTGTCCTGCGTCAATAATTGCGGGTCATCCACATCAATATCGGAGGGTTCGCCGTCGGTGAGAATTAGTAACAGTTTTTTATCGGCGTTTTGATGTTCTAAATAATGTGCGGCGTGGCGTAATGCTGCCCCCATGCGCGTAGAATAGCCCGCTTCCATTGCCGCTAAACGTCCCTTGACTTCATCCTGAAATGACTCGCGGAAGCCTTTAATATGCTGGTAGCGTACTTCGTGGCGCGTGTTGGAGGCAAAGCCTGCAATGGCAAACGGATCGCCCAGTGCTTCAATCGCCCATGCTAATAAGGACACGGCTTCTTGGCTGAGTTCGAGGATACTTTGCGTGCAGCCTTGAGGGGTTTCGCTGATCGAGGCGGACAAGTCCAATAGCAGCATCACCGCAATATTACGCCCGTCGTGCTTATGGCTCATATTGATACGCGGGTCGGGATTTGCGCCACTTTTAAAATCAATCAGGGAACGAATCGCCACGTCCAAATCCAGCTCACTACCTTCTTCTTGATAACGCACGCGGGTATAGTTTTGCGGCTTTAATAAATCGACAATTTGCTTGAGCTTTTTCGCCAATGCCGCATGTTTTGCCAGCAATGCATCAATATGTGCAGGGCTGCCTTGAGCGTGCAAACCTTCATACACACTCACCCAATCAGGGCGGTAGGTCTGCGTACTGTAATCCCATTCGGGGTAATGGCGCGGCGGCAAGCCTTGCACGTCGCTTTGATCGTCGCGCTGAGTTTGCTCAAAAAAGTCCTCATCATCGCTTTCCTCAATAAACTGCCACAAATGCCGATTATCATCGCGGTACGGAATTGTGGTATCGGTAAAATACACATTCGGCAATTGATCAGACTGCAAGCGCGTTTTTGCTACGAATGACAAGGCTAAATCGACCATTGCACGGGTAGAACTGTCGCCTTGTTGCATGAGGGCGTGAAACTGGGCGACATATTCATTAATGGTGGCATTTTGATAGCCATGTTCAGGGTTCAAAATCGCATAGGACAACATCGCCAAACGATGGCGCAGACAGGATTCTTTGGCGGGATTACACGCACCTTCTTCTGGGCGAGGATGCAGGGCAATAAAGATACGGCGTAAGCCTTGATACTGCTGCATTGCCAAGTACTCGACGCGGCTGTCTTCCAAGCGTTCAATGGCAATGCGTTGCTGTGGGCTGAAATTATCGGCAATCACCTTTCTCGTCCAACGCTGATGCGCCGCCATGTGCGCCAATACCGCGCGATAACGGTCTATGCCGCGCACCCCATTGAAATCATCGAATACATCAGGAATACGCATACCATATTCATCAACATACGGCTGTTGTTCGCGCATATCACGGAAATCAATCGAGTACGGTACGAGGTGATCGGTACGTTGCCAACAGGCTTGCAGATACAGATTTAGCTTGCGCTCGTGATGGGTAAATAGCGTACCTTTGCGCTCATGCTGCAACATAGCTTTACTATCCGCCGACTCCAGCGCGAAGTACTCCTCTTGGCGCTGCGGATGTTTGCCATAATTGCGAATGCCGTATTCAATCCAATTTTTTAAACCACCCAATGCCAATTGATTGATTAAATAAGGCATTTGCTGGAGTAGTTTAGGCAAACCTGGACTGGGAATAGTGGTATGAAAACCATGAATCGAGCCTGTGGTGCGGTTCATCATCTCAAAAATGATTTCAATATAATGCTCAACCAATTCACGACTTCCCAAACGCCGCGCTACTTCAGGCAGCGCTTGCAAAAACGCAGGAATCGAGCGCCCATTGGGAGTACGCGACATCGTCCACACCGCTTGGCTAATGCATGTGAGCATATCCTCGCCTAAGTTGTGGGCAATATCAGGCATTTCTTCCAGATAAGTCAGTACAGGGTCAAACCCGCGCCCGATCTTGCACACCAACGATGCACCCTCGAGATAATCCCTAATCCCCTGTTCACTCAACACCGCTTGCGCATGCTGCATACAACCCGCAAAGGCATCATCGAGCTGTTTGAAATTGCAGCTTAATTGGGTGCGATAATGAGCAAGGGCTTCGGCGGATAGCGACATACAAACTCTCTCAGAAACAGGTGCGATGATTTTGCCTGAAGGTAGTTTAGGCGGAATGAGGGTGGGGAGGCTATATTACTGTGAGGGGTGATGGGGACTAAATCATATCTGCTGGACTACGTACACTGATACCGGGCGTATTCAACACATGGGTATAAATCATCGTTGTCGATACATCCGAATGTCCCAGTAATTCCTGAACGGTACGGATGTCGTAACCGGATTCCAGCAAATGGGTAGCGAAGGAATGGCGGAAGGTGTGCGTGGTGGCATGTTTGGTGATCCCCGCTTGTTTCACCGCCCGCCGAATGATTTTCTGCAAACTGGTTTCATGCAGATGATGGCGACGCACCACCCCAGAACGCGGGTCAGCAGCGACACCACTGGAAGGAAACACATATTGCCAGCGTAATTCTTTCGCTGCATTTTGGTATTTTCTCCCCAAGGCATCGGGCAGATACACCTCGCCAAACCCGTTTTTTAAGTCCATTTGATGTTGACGCTCAACGAAGGCAATTTGTTGTTTGAGGGCATCTTTGAAACGTTCGGGCAGCGGCACAATCCGATCTTTAAAGCCCTTAGCATTGCGAATCAGCAATTGGTTGTAATCGAAATCCACATCCAGAATCCGCAGGGTCACGCACTCCATGAGACGCAAACCGCCACCGTAGAGCAAGCCCGTCATTAAATGATGCGTACCTTTCAGGTGTTGGAATACGCGGCGCACTTCATCACGGGACAGCACCACCGGCAATTTACGTGGGCGTTTTGAACCGATAAAGTCGCCCAAATCATCCAGCGGCTTTTTCCAGACTTGGTTAAACAGGAACGCAAGCGCATTTAATGCCTGCTTTTGGGTGGAAACTGAGACATTGCGTTTAAGCACAAGGTATTCGAGGTATTGTTTGACTTCTTTACCGCCCAAATCATGCACGTCGTTGGGTTTGTGGAAGTAAAAAAAGCGGGCAATCCAACCGCGATAGGTTTGTTCGGTGCGCATCGCGTAATTTTTGAGGCGCACGGCTTTGACTACTTCGGCTAAGGCTGGCTGATAACGTTGGTAAAGCTCATTGGAACAACGCTCTTCACCTTCGAGCATTTCTAGCCCTTCCAGACCATTGAGGGCATCGGTGTAATCACGAGCGACAGTAGCATGATTGGCATCCAATTTTTTCGCGGACGCTGACCAGTATTCCCAATCGAAATCATTTGCCCAACTTTTTTTCAATGCCAGACAAAACAGAATCCGTATAGCATCGACGACTTGCCCGAATTGCCACGCCTTCAAGTTAACTTCACGCCCTACTTTGGTGAGATATTCCTCTACTTGTTGGGTTGTATGAGTGCGTATATGATCGTCTGGAAAGTAGGCAATATACTGCTTGGTACGCAGCACATACCACGTCACATATTTTTGACTAACCCCCTGTTTGACAAGGAAAAGCGTGTAATTTTTCCAGAACTCATGGGAATACGAGGTTGCCCGTGTTACGGGGCTTCGTGTATGCTTCTTATCCATTAATATTAGCTGAATTTTTGGGACATGCTTTATGGTAATGCCAAAATATGCGGAATTCTCTACGAACCAGATAGGTGGCGTGTGCTCACCGATTGAGCACAGGCTTCCTATCCTGATATTCCAGAACGCCGCCTAATAAACTGTTAGGCCTTTTAAAAGCCGCTCTCCTGAATGTTCTCCATCTTTCAGCCAGTATCAAATCTATTGAGTTTTCGCTACCGTAGCTAATTCTGAATCCTTCGATATAGAATCACAGCATGCACCTTCCTCCTTGCAATCTATCGTCGTTAGCAACACCGCACTGCGGGGCGGGGTTACTTCATCGGCTATCCCGCCCGCAGGCTCTGTATTCCTTCGCGCCTCAATCACCTTCACTTTCTTCGACGTGTTGTTCTCCCTGCTGTCAGCGTAAAACCCTCCCTCCGAAAAACAGCCCCGCAGTGCTTCTCACTCCGGTCACAGTGTCAAGAACAACCTTCGCGTACCTCATAGGCAAAAAACCACTCCGGCAAAGTTCGCGCAGAACTCAAACTTCTGTCTTCTCGCAAGCACCTAGGCCTAACCCTTCGGTCGAGGGGACTCGCCGCAAGCGGCGAGCCCCTCACCTTGAACGATAGCGCAGAACCGCATACGCAGTTCTGCGCTATTGTATCGGAGTTGAGCTTCGCTCGAACGGGTTGCAGCCACCACGCTCCGCGTTCTGGCTATCAACCCATTCGAGTGGATACATTTGCGCCCATGAAGCGACTCTTCTAAAGAGTCACTTCATGGTCACAAACGCCCCACTCAACTCCGATACATTAGACAAAATTAAACACCCACGAGGATCACAAATGGCAAAATATAGAGTTCACTATGATGCAACTAACCCAAATGGTAAAAGCAAAATGACATCTTACATTGACGTAGAAGCCGAATCAGATTTCATGGCTAATACACTTGCAGAATCTCAATTTTTCAGCCGCCATCCAACGTGTAGAGATTACACATTTAAGGCAAAGAAAATTGAGAAAAAATAGATTTTAATTAGATAATAATTTTTATTTCAACTACTTGGAGATTTCAATAATGGGATTTTGGGACAAAGCTTTTGATGTGGCTAAAAATGTCGGAACAGCAGCAATGTCTGCGGTTGAGGAATCAGCTAATGAGACAAGAGAGATAAAACTCAAATGCGAAGGAAAATCTGATGATGAATTGCTTCGCATGATTCATAGTGATGGTTTTTTTAGTAGTTCATCAAAAGAAAAAGCAATTGCTTTTAGTACGCTAAAAAGTCGTGGATATAGTGCTGAAGACATAAATGCAGCCAAACGTTAATTTTAACTTTAGAGAACTGAATATGGAAGATAAATGGGAATTCTATCAAGATGGTAATAATAAATGGCGTTGGAGAAGAATAGCATCAAATGGAAGAATAGTTGGCTCATCTAGTCAGGGCTATGTTAATCGCTCTGATTGTATTGATAATGCTAGACGACATGGCTATGATGGCTAATTAGTATTAATCGTCTAACAAATCATTCGACGACGGACGCGGTGACAGCCCGCGTCTTCGTTTTATCTACTCCCCACCGCGCCCGTCAATTCAGACGATAGCGCAGAACCGCATACGCAGTTCTGCGCTATTGTATCGGAGTTGAGCTTCGCTCGAACGGGTTGCAGCCACCACGCTCCGCGTTCTGGCTATCAACCCATTCGAGTGGATACATTTGCGCCCATGAAGCGACTCTTCTAAAGAGTCACTTCATGGTCACAAACGCCCCACTCAACTCCGATACATTAGCATCGCAAATAATAATGCCTCACGGATATAAACCTATATGTTGTCTAAACTAGAAAAAATACCAGATATAAATGAAGAAGCTGTAGTTGTTTATGCCTATTTACAAATGCTGGAAAAATGGCTCAGAGAAATGGTTTACGTTGAGCTAAAAGCAAAAAAAGGAAATAGCTGGTTTAATTTTCATAAAACAAAAAATACATATGATTCAGATAAAAAATATACGCATATGTCAACCCCAGAATCTAGCCCATTAAGTTATTTGTCTTTTGGTGAATTACAAAAGCTTATCAAAAATAATTGGGAGATTTTTTCACCATACCTACCACCACAAAACATATGGGATGCAAAGCTAGAAGAAATAGATAACATTAGAAATAGAATAGCCCATTTCAGATCATTACATGAACAAGATTTAAATAGAGTTTTACAATTTTTGCGAGACATAGATCAAGGTTTTTGGAGATTCTGCACAAGTTATAATGATTCTTTTACGGTTCTACCAGCAGATAATGATTCAGTTACAAACAAATTTGCTGACCTTGATCCATTTTTCCCAAAACAAATAGATGAGAAGAGATGGGTTACTGTCGGACATGCACCTCCCGATTTGTTATATATTGTATCTATTAGAGTAATCAGACGATTATGGTGCGACACCTCAGATAAGATAGAAGGCACACCTGGCTATTTATATGATTTAAACATTGTTATTAGAGGTCAACGCCAATATGACTACAAAAGATTTCTCAGTGCATCAAAAAAACTACACTCTAAATTTGTTCATATCTGTTTAGATCATCAATCAAATAGTATTCGGATCACCATTCCTGCAAATTATGGGAGTGAAGAAGTTATTAATATAATAGAACAGCTAATCGAGATAACGGAACACACGATAATTCCAAGTCGAGGGATAGTCGATATTGATGATACTTCAGTTAAAAAACTAGCTGATGAATGGCCTGAGTATGTGTTAAGTCCAAAGAATCCTTTGACTTTTTTAGATTCAGAGATGCCTTGTTCTTTTTTCAATGCATAAAATGCTAACAATTATGTCGACGACGGACGCGGTGACAGCCCGCGAGTTCCAACAATCTACTCCCCGCCGCGCCCGTCACACATGACGTTAGCGCAACAGTGCGATTTATATTAGTTGAATCAACATATTATGTTTTTTAAAAAAGTTTAAAGTATAAAAATAAATATAGGAAAAATAATGGCACAAGTGTTTATAACAAAGTCTCACTTAGAAAATATTGCACGACTAATATCCTATCAATCAATTGACGTAAATCATATACGTGGGTTTTATGAATCAAGATTTCTTGGTTTTTTTTCCACCCCAGAATTAAATACATTAACGGCCGTTAGTTTGGTTCTTGAAAGCATTAAAGATGAAGAGCTAAAGATAAAAATTATTACACTTCATGATAACGCAAAAGCTAGGATTGAAAAATATAATAAAAATGAAAATTCACGATGGATATATGTAGGATCAAAACCTGCCTATCATCATGATGAAAAGTGTATATCTCTTTACTCAACTTATGAAAACTATGAAATACCTGTGGAAATCCCGGAAGACAAAATTAAAGATTACAGAACCTTCTTCCTAAACAATATTGATGAGTATACAAATAAAAGAGATGTATTCTTTGCTAAGGTAGAATTAAAATTCAATGTCCGCATTAATAATGTTAAAGAAGTGCATAAAGAAAATAGTGGTCGGCAATCTTTAAATGTTTTCACGGGCGGTCATAAGCAAATTTTAAGTGAAATATCTAATATAATAGAAGAAATGCACAAATATAAAAATCAATCAAATGAGGTGAAGCGTATTATTTCTAACACTGGATTTAATACAAAAAAAGCATTAAAGCATCCTCTTTATAATGAAAGCCATGAAATTATAAGAGAATGGGATAATTATAAGACAAAGCTAAAAGACTTAATAATACAAGATTTAACTAGTATTATAGCCCCTGAGTATAAATTTGATCATGATTTTTTAGAAGAACTAGGATTTAAAAAATGTTCAAAGTGCTTTTAATGATAATTGGCTAACGAGCAGCTCGACGACGGACGCGGTGACAGCCCGCGATTTTTAATTTCTACTCCCCGCCGCGCCCGTCAGCCATGACGATAGCGCAGAACCGCATACGCAGTTCTGCGCTATTGTATCGGAGTTGAGCTTCGCTCGAACGGGTTGCAGCCACCACGCTCCGCGTTCTGGCTATCAACCCATTCGAGTGGATACATTTGCGCCCATGAAGCGACTCTTCTAAAGAGTCACTTCATGGTCACAAACGCCCCACTCAACTCCGATACATTAGACTAACTATCTCAAAAGGTGAATTATTACGATTGCAATCCATCGTAATACGATTTAATGTCATTGGCTGTTCCCTTAAGTCAAAAGATTTAAACATGCCAAGAACAACCCTAGTCACTCGGATAGAAGTTGATCTGAAAAATCAACTGGGTGAAATTGCAAAGCAGCAGAACCGTACCACCAGCAATCTTATTGAATGGTTAGTCAAGCAGTACATTGGGCAGGTCGCCAAACCCACCAACAGCACAGCACCAGTGGAGCTTGATTTTGCATCGACAGACGACCTGCACAGCGTCCTAGCCAAGCGGCGCCCCGCCATTGCCGACACCCTCCGCTATTTAGAGGACAAATGAGACTGCTGTCCACTGTGGATGTCATCCACATCCACGATACTGTTATTCACCCCCATGAGTTGCAGGGGCAAGCGCCAGACAAATCGGTGGAAGCTGTTATTACACGAGTACGAAACCGTTTTGAATACGGACTGATACCCGATGCGTTCGCGCTTGCCGCCTGTTACTGAAGCCAGAAAAAATTTCGCCTCAGTGTTGGAAACAGCAAAGCAAGAAGGGATTACTTGCATTTATAAACGCAATGGAGAAGCTTATTATCTTACTCCCGCAAAAACCCAAAAATCTCCGTTAGATGTGGAAGGTATAGACTTACGTCTTTCATGCAGTCAGATTATGTCTATTCTGAGCAAAAGCAGAGAAAGAACTTACTTTTAGTTCATTTAGCTCGCTGCCCAATTAAAAATCAGCCTCAAAACACCATCTCAATCGCATGATGCAGCGTACTCCGAATATCCGCATCATCGGTAATCGGGCTAACCAGTGCCATACGGCAAGCATCTTTTTGATCAATCCCGTGTTTCATTAAACTCGCAGCATAGACTAATAAACGAGTAGAAATCCCTTCATCCAGACCATGCCCTTTCAGATTACGGGCGGTTTGCGCAATTTGCACCAGCTTCTGAGCAGTATCCAGTTCAATACCCGCTTCTTTGCTTAAAATGCCAGCTTCGGCTTCTGGGGCGGGATAATCAAAATCGAAGGCGACAAAACGTTGTTTGGTGGATTGCTTTAAATCCTTCATCAGGCTTTGATAGCCCGGATTATAAGAAATCACCAATTGGAAATCAGGATGCGCCTGCACTAATTCGCCTTTTTTATCTAAAGGCAATGTACGGCGATGGTCAGTGAGTGGGTGAATCACGACAGTGGTATCTTGACGCGCTTCAACAATCTCATCCAAATAACAAATCGCCCCCATTCGAGCCGCCGTGGTCAAAGGGCCGTCTAACCAGCGTGTGCCATTGGCTTCTAATAAATAACGCCCCACCAAATCCGATGCAGTCATATCCTCATTACAAGCTACTGTAATTAAAGGTTTACCTAACTTCCATGCCATGTGTTCGACAAAACGCGATTTACCACAACCCGTCGGGCCTTTCACCATCACGGGTAAACGGGCTTGATAGGCAGCTTGATAAAGTGCTACTTCATTGCCAACGGCTTGATAAAACGGTTCGGTGTCAATGCGGTATTGGTTGATGTCGGTCATGGCTGTGTATTACCTAGTGAGATTAAGAACCCCTCCCTAACCCTCCCTTTATCAAGGGAGGGAATAGAGATCAGCAAACCTGAACGCTCCTCCCCTGACAAGGGGAGGCTGGGAGGGGTTTATACGATTTCTTATTACTTATGTACGCCTAATTTTTCGCGCCAGCCGGGGAATAATTTGTCTGCGTCATTCGGGAAGGATTCAAACGCACGCGCAAATTCTTTATGCGATTTAGCGAATTCAATCGGGTCAGCACCCGCTTTCCAGCACTCATACGATTGACGTAACGAAATCGCACCAGCGGCTGGGCTGTCGATGTGACCGTAAGAGCCACCGCCTGCGGTATTAATCACGTTACCATGACCCAAGTTTTGGAAGAAGCCGGGTAAACGTAATGCATTCATACCACCCGAAATAATCGGGGTAGTGGGTTTCATGCCATACCATTTTTGGAAGTAGACAGGCCCTTGACACTCGTCGCGTTCAATCATGTACGCAATACCTTTGTCGTCGGCTTCGCCTTCCATTTTACCGTAGCCCATAGTACCGACGTGGATACCCGAAGCCCCTTGTAAACGCGACATTTTCGCCAATACGAAAGCTGTGTAACCGCGTTTAGCCGAAGGTGACGTAATCGCACCGTGACCTGCACGATGGTAGTGTAAGTATTGGTTAGGGTATTGACGACGTGCGGTGGTAATCATACCCGGGCCGCCCACATAACCATCGACTAAGAAGGCTACTTTGTCTGCATCAGGGCCAAAGGTTTCGAGAATATAGTCCGCACGAGCACACATTTCATAATGGTCGTCAGCAGTAATATTTGCTGAGAAAATTTTGGCTTGACCCGTTTCGTCTTGGGCGCGTTTCATCGCATCCGCCACTAAAGGCATAACCTTTTTCATTGGCGCGAACACTTGGTTGCCTTGAGGCTCGTCATTTTTAATGAAGTCGCCACCTAACCAGAATTGATATGCCGCATGGGCGAATGGCTCAGGACGTAGGCCTAATTTTGGCTTAATAATAGTACCCGCGATATAGCCGCCGTCTTTAATTGGGCGACCCAAAATACGCCACATATCAGAGATATCTTTAGACGGACCATCGAATAATTGGATGGCACGTTCGGGTACAAAGAAGTCGATCATTTTAGCGTGTTCAATGTCACCCATGCCTTGGTTATTACCAATCACCAAGGTGAGGAAAGACACAATCATCATACGACCATCGGTCACATTGCGGTCAAACAAATCCAAAGGATAGGCAATACGCATATCTTCAGTGGCTTCATCGATGTAGTACACCAACGCATCCACGCCCTTAGTGAAATCATCCGTGGTACACACTTCCACGTTCGTCCCTGTGGATGATTCAGCCGCAAAGTGCGCTGCTGCTTCTAAGTAACCGTGACCCGATTTTGGCTTCATTTTGTAAGCGACTAGAATGTGCTTACCGCCTGCCATTAATTCGTCTTCTTTTAAGCTCAAATCTGAGTAGCGTGATGATTGATCTAAAGCCATGGTTCTCTCCTCAATAAACAACGGATGATCTGTGCGATCTCTGGGAAACGTGGAGCAGTATAAGGGAAGTCTAAAATAAGTAAAACTCATTTATACTGATTTAAACATAACGTTTTATTATGGTTATGCCTATAATCAAGCTTAATGTCGGTTATACGTGATAGCAGCCAACGATGCATATTTCCCTACGCCAAATTCAGATTTTCCAAACCGTTGCACAAACGGAAAATTTCACACGCGCGGCTGAACAGTTACACATGACCCAACCGGCAATCTCAATGCAAGTCAAACAACTAGAAGAGCAAACAGGTTTGGCGCTATTTGAACGCCAAGGTAAACGTATTGTGCTAACTGAAGCCGGGCGTGCCATGCATCAATACACCGGCGAATTGCTTACCCAATATCAGGGCATGATAGAAACCTTGGAAGACCTGAAAAATGTACACCAAGGGCATATTCGAGTCTCGGCTGCCACCACGTCGATTTATTTTATTACACGCTTGCTTGCTAGTTTCTCCAAACTACACGAAGGTATTACCGTTAAACTGAATATTACCAATCGCAAAACCTTGGTCGAGCAATTACAAAACTATGAAGCCGATTTGGTCATTATGGGCGAACCCCCCGCCAATTTAGACCTACACTCCCAACGCTTAATGGCTAATCCTTTAGTGTTAATCGCCCCCCTTGAGCACCCTCTTACCCAACAAACTAATATTCCCTTAAGTGCCTTATTGCAAGAAAACTTTGTGTTACGTGAAGCCGGTTCAGGCACACGCGCCGCTATTGAACGCTTCTTTGCCGAACACGGTTATAAGCTGCCCAGTACCTTAGAAATGGATAGCAATGAATCCATCAAATATTCGGTCATTGCGGGTTTAGGCTTAGGCATTGTGTCTTTGCATAGCGTGCGTTTAGAACTCGAAACGCATGCATTAACACTACTTGACGTACAAGGTTTTCCACTCCAACGCCATTGGCATATTGTCACACGCGAAGGCAAAGCCCTCTCCCCTGCCGCCCAAGCATTTAAAGCCTATGTGATTCAAGAAGCCGCGCATTACGTATAAAAAAAGGGAGTCGAAACTCCCTTTTAGCTTAGTCCGCTATCAGCGTTTAAAGCTTATTTCAGGCGGTAGGTCACACCCATATTCAGGGCTTTATCAACATCCTTGCGTTGGTTGTCGTTAGTAACACTTAAGGTTGTGTCAAACGCTAATTTATTGGTTAAGTAATACCGATAAGTAGAGGATGCGGTATTAATCGTGTGGCTGTTTTTCACATTTTTGGTATCGGTTTTATTGTAATCAACCGTCCACGCATTTTCCCAATCCACGCGATCTGATAACTGATAGCTCAACGCCATTTTGTTACGTGCGCGATAACCGTCATCATCATCTTTCAAATTAGCGGACAAATTGGCTTCATTAGAAAACTGTGTTTGGTTGCTCAACGGCACATAATATTCCGCCGCTGCATCCAATGCGGGTTTAGCTGATTCGCCATCATAATCACGAATCACTTCACTGATGCCCGCTTTAACCAACCAACCGATTTTGCGAGAGGAAATGGTTTCACGCATTAACACATCATTGGCCTTCAGAATACCCGCCGCCCCCAAAGCACGCACTTTACCGGTTTTATTCAGAACACGCTCAATATCTGCAATCCAGTATTGCGTATAGTCATTGCCACCATGACGCGAACGATATTCGGATTCGCGGGCAATCACATGCGCCACTTGATTGTATTCAGCCGTACTCAAATCAGCATTTAACAAACCTTTTTGATGTAAGGCTTCAACTAAACGAATCGAACGCGCCATTGGTGTCACATTAATAATACGCCCGTAACCAACCCCAACGCCTGCTTTGATATACGGATCTTCCGCGCCTTTTTTTACGCTGGTAGCCGCATCACCGTACCAAAACGCGCCCCGGCTATTCGGTTGAAAATAGTTATTGACGCTTACCGCTGCATTGCCAATGTAATCTTCTTGTGTACTTTCGCCTTGCTTAGCACTTTTATTAGAATGATAAGCACCGTCTGCACTGACTTTCACATCACGATTGGGTGAACTAAACACGCGTTGATAGTTACCGTACAAATCTAAATTGTGGCTGGTGCGCTCTTGATTACCGGAATTCATGTCAAATTGACCGGACACATACGCGTCTTCATACGCGCTGGTAGGTTGATCGTAATCGTATAAAGAAACGGCTTGACTGGTCGTTGCAATAGCCATTAATGCGCTACCAACGGTCAACGCGATCAGTGTTTTTTTCATGATGGTGAAGCCCCAATAGTTAAAATAATTTGTTTTATTAATAGGTTATTCAGATTAAATGTGTTTAGAGATTGTATTATAAAAACGATGTATAACCCCTATACGACGGCTCGATTTATAGAAGACTTGCTTAGTTAAGTCAAATTAATATTTATATTTTTTATATTTAAATCAATTTAATTTATTTAAGTCAAAATTTTAGCATTTTCCTTAAATGTATTTTTAGGCATGTCGCATTCACCAAAAAAATCAATAGTCCCATGCTTTTTGGGGTGTAATCACTGAATCATTCGTATTATGATGCGAGTCTTTTCCCTACGCTTTAGCGATTTACGGAGTTTAGTGTGGAACTGACCGGAGCCGAAATATTCGTTGAGTGTCTTAAGGAAGAAGGGGTTGAGACCATCTTCGGTTACCCCGGTGGTGCGGTCCTGCATATTTATGATGCGTTATACAAAGCGCAACAGGACGTTAACCATATCCTTGTTAGACATGAGCAAGCCGCTGTACATGCGGCGGAAGGTTATGCCAAGGCAACCAATAAACCGGGCGTGGTGCTAGTGACTTCAGGTCCTGGTGCGACCAATGCGGTGACAGGGATTGCCGATGCTTATATGGACTCCGTGCCGCTAGTGGTGTTCACTGGGCAAGTGCCGCGTGCTTTAATTGGCAATGATGCATTTCAAGAAGTCGATATTGTGGGTATTACCCGCCCCTGCGTAAAACATAACTTTTTAGTTACTGATGTTAAAGATTTAGCAACCACGATTAAAAAGGCGTTTTACATTGCCAGCACCGGACGCCCCGGTCCAGTATTGGTCGATATTCCCAAGGATATTACGGCTACGCGTTGCACCTTTGAATATCCGAAAGAAATTAGCATTCGTTCGTATAATCCCACCATTAAAGGCAATAAGCGCCAAGTCCGTCGCGCCATTGATTTAATGTTAGAAGCCAAACGCCCTATTCTGTATACCGGCGGTGGCGTGGTGTTATCGGGTGCGTCTAAAGAATTAACAGCCTTTACGCGTGAAATGGGTTTCCCCATTACCAATACCCTAATGGGTTTGGGCGCATATCCGTCGATGGATCCGCAATTTGTGGGTATGTTAGGCATGCACGGCACGTATGAAGCCAATAATGCCATGCACGAATCTGACCTAGTGATTGCAATTGGTGCGCGTTTTGATGACCGTGTAACCGGCAATATCGAAAAATTCTGCCCTTACGCCAAGATCATTCATATTGATATTGACCCTGCGTCTATTTCCAAAAACGTGAAAGTCGATGTGCCGATTGTGGGCGATGTCAAACACGTATTGAATGAATTGATCGAAGAATTACATACGCGTACTGAACGCCCTGATAAAGCGGTATTAGCGGCTTGGTGGCAGCAGATTGAAGAATGGCGCAGCGCTAAATGCATGAAGTACACCCAAGATATGGAGGGGGCGATTCGTGCACAGTTCGTCATTGAAAAATTGTGGGAAGTCACCAACGGCGATGCTTATGTGTGTTCAGACGTGGGGCAACACCAAATGTGGGCCGCGCAATACTACAAGTTCAGTCAGCCAAATCGTTGGATTAACTCCGGTGGCTTAGGCACGATGGGCTTTGGTTTGCCCTCAGCAATGGGGGTGCAATTAGCCTACCCTGATGCGACCGTAGCTTGCGTAACCGGTGATGGCAGTATTCAAATGTGTATTCAGGAATTAGCGACCTGTACCCAATACCGCCTACCCGTTAAAATTATCTGCTTAAATAACGGTTACTTAGGCATGGTACGTCAATGGCAAGAGTTCTTCTATGACAAACGCTACTCCATGTCTTATATGGATTCGCTGCCCGACTTCGTGAAATTAACCGAAGCTTATGGTCACGTTGGTATGCGTATTGAACGTCCGAGCGATGTTGAGGGCGCATTAAAAGAAGCATTAGCAATGAAAGATCGCTTAGTCTTTATGGACTTCATTACCATGCAAGAAAACAATGTGTACCCAATGGTTCCAGCGGGTGCGGGTCATAATGAAATGCTTCTTTTATAGGTGAAACATGCGGCATGTAATTTCCATCTTAATGGAGAATGAAGCAGGCGCGTTGTCGCGTGTTGCCGGATTATTCTCCGCGCGCGGTTACAATATTGAATCGTTAACCGTTGCACCAACTGAAGATGCAACCCTTTCACGTTTAACCTTGGTAACACGCGGTAGTGATGAAATTGTTGAACAGATAGTAAAGCAATTGCATAAACTGATTGATGTGGTGAAAGTCATGGACTTGCGCCAATACTCCCACATTGAACGCGAAATGATGTTTATTAAAGTCGCGGTTGATAAAAATGCGGCTTGTGATGCGGTTAAACGTCTATCCGATATTTTCCGGGGCAATATTATTGACGTAAGCGATCATACTTATACGATTGAACTCACGGGTGATCGGACTAAGTTAGATGCTTTTGTGCATGCCTTAAGCGACCATCGCATTTTAGAAGTAGTGCGTTCCGGTAGTATGGGTATTGCACGCGGGCAAACCGCTTTACGTATTTAGATAAAAGACTGATTAAATTAAGGTAACAACTCTCATGGCATTAAATATTTACTACGATAAAGACGCTGATCTTTCCATTATTCGTAGCAAAAAAGTTTCAATTATTGGTTACGGTTCACAAGGTCATGCGCATGCATGTAACCTAAAAGATTCAGGCGTAGATGTTACCGTGGGCTTACGTACCGGTTCTCCAACGGTAGCTAAAGCAGAAAGCGCTGGTTTAAAAGTTGCGCCCGTTGCTGAAGCCGTTGCATCCGCTGATGTAGTCATGATTTTGACGCCAGATGAATTCCAAAGCCAACTGTATAAACAAGAAATCGAGCCAAACCTGAAAAAAGGCGCAACCTTAGCGTTCGCACACGGGTTTGCGATTCATTACAATCAAATCGTGCCACGCGCTGACTTAGACGTAATTATGATTGCGCCTAAAGCACCGGGTCACACCGTGCGTTCAGAATTCGTCAAAGGCGGCGGTATTCCAGACTTAATCGCTATTCAACAAAATGCCTCCGGTCAAGCGAAAGACGTAGCCTTGTCTTATGCTTCTGCGATTGGCGGTGGTCGTACCGGTATTATCGAAACCACGTTCAAAGATGAAACTGAAACCGACTTATTCGGTGAACAAGCTGTTTTATGCGGTGGCGCAGTTGAATTAGTAAAAGCGGGTTTTGAAACCTTGGTTGAAGCCGGTTATGCCCCAGAAATGGCTTACTTCGAGTGCTTACATGAGTTAAAACTGATTGTTGACCTCATGTACGAAGGCGGTATCGCCAATATGAACTACTCCATTTCTAATAATGCTGAGTACGGCGAATACGTTACAGGACCCGAAGTCATTAATGAGCAATCGCGTGCCGCTATGCGTAATGCATTGAAACGTATTCAAGACGGTGAATACGCTAAAATGTTCATTACCGAAGGGGCAATGGGTTATCCTTCCATGACTGCTTATCGTCGTAACAATGCAGCACACGCGATTGAAAAAACCGGTGCTAACTTACGGGCGATGATGCCTTGGATTACTGCTAATAAATTAGTAGATAAAAGCAAAAACTAAGCCTTGCTTTAAACTATTGATGATAAAAAAGCCCCGTTTGGGGCTTTTTTATAGCGCGGGCATCAACTGTTTTAAATGCGTATCAATTTGCGAACTGGGCGGTGTAACTTGCTGTAACGCTTTTAATAACGTGCTGCGTTTTGCCCAAATTTCCACTTGCGTTTTGGCACGGGTTACTGCGGTATATAACAATTCACGTCCTAACAAGCCCGACTCTTCTGCCTCCGGCAAAATCAACAAGACTTTATCAAACTCCGAGCCTTGGCTTTTATGAATCGTCATCGCCCATGCCGTTTCATGCGCAGGCAAACGCACAGGCGCGATAGCACGAAATTGTCCCGCTTGCTCCGTCGCAAAATACACCTTTAATTGTCCCTGTGCATCCAACAGACTAATGCCGATATCACCATTAAATAGATTCTGCTGATAATCATTTTGCGTCACCATAATGGGACGCCCAACATACCAAGGGCGACGATTCGCAACAGGCGGCATTAAACGTTGTATAGCAGTATCAATCCACGCATTTAACGCTTCTGCGCCCTGCTTGCCTTTACGTAATGGTGTTAAAATCCGCATAGCATTAAAGGCTTGAAAGGCTTCCGTTAATTGATTAGCTTTTACCGCTTGTATATACGCCTGCCATGCTTGTTTAAGCCAATCCAGTTCTAAACCTGTTTGCGTTTCATTTAAACTAACCGAGGCATAATCCGCCGTATCCAATACTTCCAGTAAGCGCAACGCATCAGCGGTTTGAATCGCTTTTGCCAATTGCCCTACTCCATCAGTCGCAGCAAACCGATAACTTTTTTGCAATACAACCGTATGCTGTGCTAAAGCTGTACCCGCGCATAAATCCCGAAAAATAGAACCGGTTTCCACCGAAGCTAACTGATCTTTGTCGCCTAATAAAATCAGTTTTGCGCTCGGCGGCACAGCCTCGACCAAATGCGTCATCATCGCAATATCAATCATAGAAGCTTCATCGACAATCACCACATCAGCCGCCAAGGGATTTTGTGCACTGTGCCAGAAGCTGGTTTGCAATGGTCGATAACCCAATAAGCGATGTAAGGTTTGTGCTTGTTTGGGTAATTGCGCGATGATCTGCGCATCCAGTTGTAAGCGTTGGCTGGTATGTTGAATCGCTTCCTGCATACGCACGGCAGCTTTACCTGTGGGTGCAGCTAATAAAATTCGATGCCCTGCCTTACCTTGCTGAATCAGTTCTGCCAAAATACGGGTAACCGTTGTGGTTTTACCCGTGCCAGGTCCGCCCGAAATAATCAAAAAGGCTTGTTGTAGCGCCAACTGCACCGCTTGGGTTTGCAAGTCGTCCCATACATGCGCAGGTCGCTTAAACGGTTTTATGCGTTGTGCCAAGCCTTGCGCTAAGCGCTGTTCATACTGCCAATACCGATATAACCAAGCATAGTGATCATTGGCAATAATCGGTTTATACTCCCCCGGCTTACCCACGACTGATAAGCCACATAACGCTTGCCAATCTTGATCCAGCCATACTTGGCGTGGTACAGCAATCACGCCTTCCCGCGTTTTGCTGCTTAAGCGCTGAATGAAGCTGCTTAATAAAGGCAATTGTTCAGGAGCAATGCCGCCCAGCCGTTGTAGCAAGGCAGCCAATTGTTGATCTAGCGGATGTTGTGAAACGTTTGCCGTCACAGCGTTTTAGCGTAATTTTTCAAGAATTCACGAAATTCTGCGCCCAAATGCGGATGACGGGCGGCATATTCAACATTAGCTTGCATATAGCCTTGCTTAGAACCGCAATCATGGCTACACCCTGTCATGTGATAAGCATTTACTTGGTACTCGCGCATTAATAAAGCGATAGTATCGGTTAATTGAATTTCATCACCTGCACCTAATGGCGTGCGTTTTAACCATCCCCACGTATGTGGTGCTAACACATAACGCCCCACCACTGCCAAATTAGACGGTGCATCTTCTTGGCGTGGTTTTTCGATAATCGCACTCATAGCAACCGATTCACCTGGCACTAACTCATGCCCATTAATGTCTACCACGCCATAGGAAGAAACTAGTTCCGTCGGCACAGGTTCGACCATAACTTGGCTATAACCGGTTTCATCATATAAGCGCAGCATCTCCGCCAAATTTTCTTTACGCAAATCACTGGCATATTCATCTAAGATGACATCTGGCAACACCACTGCAAACGGTTCATTGCCAACTAAAGGGTGCGCACACATAATCGCATGTCCTAAGCCTTTGGCTTGCCCTTGCCGCACATGCATAATCGTAACATCACTCGGACAAATCGAGCGCACTTCCTCTAATAACTGACGTTTGACGCGCTTTTCCAGCATGGTCTCTAATTCAAAGCTGGTATCAAAATGATTTTCGATGGAATTTTTACTGGAATGCGTGACTAATACAATCTCACGAATCCCGGCGGCAACACATTCGCCCACCACGTATTGAATCAAGGGTTTATCCACAATAGGTAGCATTTCTTTTGGAATCGCTTTGGTCGCGGGTAGCATACGGGTGCCCAAACCGGCTACGGGAATGACCGCTTTGCGAACTTTATGGTTGTAATGCATGCCTTGTTCTATCCTCTGCTGTTTTTTAAGTAATAATCGAATAAATTTTACCGTAGCGCTAAGCGTTTAGCACGGATTCCCTATTTTAAATTTAACACAAGTCTAGCGACGGATTTGTTACTATAGCTGCCCTTTTGCCAGTTCCATAATACGATAATCTGCATGCAAGGTCTCAATTCCCAACAACGCGCCGCCGTTACGCATCTTGGTTCACCCTTACTGGTATTGGCAGGGGCTGGCAGTGGCAAAACCCGTGTCATTACCCAAAAAATTGCATGGCTGATTCAAAACGGCATTCACAGCGCGGAGCAAATTGCCGCCATTACATTTACCAATAAAGCGGCGCGTGAAATGCGCGAACGGGCAAGCCATTTACTGACAAAAGAAGCCGCCAAAGGCTTAACGGTCGCCACGTTTCATACATTGGGTCTGAGTATTATTAAGCGCGAAATTAAACAACTGGGTTATAAAACTGGTTTTAGTATTTTGGATGCACAGGATAGTGCTGCGATTTTAAAAGAATTAGCGCATAAAGAAGAAGTTGAGGAAATTGATAATTTACGTTTTTTAATTTCACGTTGGAAAAATGATTTTATTGATGTGGAACAGGCACACAAATTAGCATTAACGGCTGAAGAAAAGTTGGCAGCACGTTTATATGAACAATATCAGCGGCAAATTAAAGCCTATAATGCGGTTGATTTTGACGATTTAATCGTCTTGCCTGTTAGATTATTTGAAAGTAAGCCAGAAGTATTAACCTATTGGCAACAGAAATTACGCTATTTATTAATAGATGAATATCAAGATACGAATATTTGCCAATATAAATTGATTCGTTTATTAGCAGGCTTACGCGGTGCATTTACGGCAGTAGGCGATGATGATCAATCTATTTATGCGTGGCGTGGCGCTCGTCCTGAAAATATTCAGCAATTACAAAGCGATTACCCTCACTTAAAAGTCATTAAACTCGAACAAAATTACCGCTCGACTAAGCGTATTTTAGAATCAGCCAACCAATTAATTGCTTTTAATCCGCATTTATTTACCAAAAACTTATGGAGTACCTTGGGTGAAGGTGAGCGTATTAAAGTGATTCCTTGTCGTTCGCCGGAACATGAAGCAGAAAAAATTGCAGGTGAAATTTTAAAAGCTAAGTTTAAGGAAAATCTCGCCTTTAAAGATATTGCCATTTTATACCGTGGTAATCACCAGAGCCGTTTATTTGAAAAAGTCTTACGTGAAAATAACTTACCTTACAAACTCAGCGGGGGTACATCGTTTTTTGAACGCGCTGAAGTTAAAGATATTTTGGCTTATTTACGATTAATTGTGAATCCCATGGACGATGCGGCATTTTTACGTATTATCAATACACCTAAGCGTGAAATTGGCACAAGCACTTTAGAAAAATTAGGGCAATACGCGCATGAACGGCATATTCCTTTATTAGCAGCCGCGCAAGAATTGGGATTTGCGCAACGAATAAATGCTAAAGCTCAACAACGTTTAGCGACTTTTATCAGTTGGTTAACTCATATTAGCCAACCCGCGATACAATTAGAACCAGCCGCCTTAATTCGCCAAGTGATTCAAGAAATTGCCTATGAAGATTGGTTAAAAGATACTTGTAATACGCCCAAACAAGCCGAAAACCGTATGAAAAACGTTTGGGAAATTGCCGATTGGGCAAATAAGTTATATGTGGAAGGCAAAGAAACTTTAGCAGATATTATTGCACACATGAGCTTGGTGGATTTATTAGAACGTAATAGCGAAGAACAAGCGCAAGATCAAATTAGTTTAATGACCTTGCACGCCGCAAAAGGCTTAGAATTTCCCACGGTATTTTTAATTGGTATGGAAGAGGAGTTATTACCTCACACTAATAGTTTAGATGCCAATGGTATTCAAGAAGAACGCCGTCTAGCTTATGTGGGTATTACGCGAGCGCAAAGAAATTTAATTATTACTTATGCTAAAACTCGCTCTCGTTATGGTGAAACCAGCACCACAGAACCCAGTCGCTTTTTAGAAGAACTCCCACCCGAACATTTAGAATGGGAGGACAAAAAATTCATAACCCATGAAGAACGCCACGCCACGACTAAAGCTTATGTGGCTAATTTAAAAGATTTGTTGGGCGATTAATTACCACCGCGTTGGTTGATAATCTTTCAAAAATAAACCGTAATATAAATTGCCGCGCATGGCATCCCAAATGGGCGCTAGCACCCGTGCCGCACCATCCACACAATCCAACGGCGGTACCATACCGCTTAAACGATTTTTTTGCCGGGTAGCAAACGGGTCTTCAATCGTCACCCAACCCGTATCCACGCTATTCATATAAATCTCATCACGCACATAATCCATTGCCGCAGTGCGCGTTAGCATATTTAAAGCCGCTTTTGCCATATTGGTATGCGGGTGGTAATGAGTTTTGTTGAACCGATTAAACTGCCCTTCCATTGCCGAAACATTGACAATAAAACGTCGGTTTTGACTGCGCATGAATAGCGGTTTTAACTGGCTACACAGCATAAACGGCACAATGGAATTCACCACTTGCGTTTCAACCAATTCACGGGTTGGTACCGTGGCTAAGGTTTCACGCCAACTATTGTGTTCGCGCAGATCCAAAGGCTCATTGAATTCATCTAAAGCAATGGCTTGCGGCTGGGATACCGCTAAAGCGTTAGCGTTTGTCGGGTGTGCCCATTGCAAAATCTGTTTAGTGTGCGGTAAACAGTGCGCTTCTTGTTGAATTAACGGCAAATAATAATCCACGGGACGTGTAATCGTTTGCGCCGCGTTATTGATTAAAATATCCAGTTTTGGAAAGACGTTTTGCACATCAACAATCAACTGTTGTACGGCTTCTAGGGAACGAAAATCAATGCCATACACATACAAACGTGCTTGCCATTCGGCAAAATCTGGCTGAGCTTGAAAGCGTTGATAGGCATTATTGGCAAAACGCGTGGTTAGCAACACCGTCGCCCCCGCCCGCAATAACATTAAGGCAATGTCAAAGCCGATCTTGATTCGCCCGCCCGTCAGTAGCGCGTGATAGCCAGTTAAATCCGCTGTATCGCTACGCCGTGCATAATTTTCAGCGGCACAGCTTGGGCAAAGCCGATGATAAAAATGATGCAATGCTTGAAAGGGCTGCTTACACACATAGCATTTAGTCGGCTTAATCAGTTTTGCGTGGGGCACAGGCAATAAGGCTTGGAACGGTGTGTGATAACGCTGACCTTGGCTATTAAAAAACGGTTCTTGTTGGCAGCGTTGTGTGCTTTCGATTAACACACGGTCATGCAACACTCGTTGCGCTTTCGTTAAATTTTTCATACTGCTACCCCCATAATCGTGTTGAGTGCCTGCTCTACCCGTGCATAATGTGAACCCTGCCAATAGATTTGTTGACACTGCGGGCATTGGGTGAAATGCTCTTGCAGTTCTGCCACTTTTTCTGGAATGGAGGCTAACACAGCTTGTTTTGATACGACCTGTACGGCGGTATTGCATTTGACACAACGCTTGCCTAACTCAATTAAAGGCTGCAATTCATACAAGCTGATAATTTCCTGCCATTGGGCTAACACTTCGGTTTGACGTACCCAATGTCCGTATTGCACTTTAGAACGCTTCAATGCACCAATATCGCGGGATAGGAAAATACGTTGTTCATCAGCGGCAATTTGTGCCAAAGCATCATCGCCCTGATCAACATTGCTATACCAACAATCAAAATTACATAAGCGTAAATAACGCGCTAAGCCGCCTAAATGCACATCCAACACAAAACGCGGCTTATTGCCTACATATAAAGGCACAATAGGCTTGGCATGCGGAAAGCTGAATACCTCAACTTGATCCTGATCGTTTAACAAATAATCAAAATTTACCCAAGTTTGATTAACTTGAATCGCCGCTACTTCCACATGCGGTACACCTAGCGATTCCACCACATTTTTAATCGACGGCTTATCATCAAACGCCAATTGCATCACTGGATTAGACACAAAATCCAAGCAAGCGCCATGAAAACGCAATTGGCTTTGATACATATACGTCGTCATTTGTGGATAATGGCGTAAAACGTGATGCCATAATTGCAAAATTAAGGCTTTGGTTTGAATTTGATTCAGATGCGTAATGCGCGCAAATTGCTGTACCCATGTTGGAAACCACGCTTGAATTTGCGCCGATGACAACGTAATGGCTTGTTGAATCAAGGAAGTAGTGTGGTAATGGTGATGATGCTTAAAGCCATACAATTGCGCCAAATAATCAATAGCTTGTGTATGTTTTAAAGGTGGGCGCGGCCAATGTTTAACTAAGAGTTTGGCTTGTTTTTTAAATAAAACGGCTGGAATGAGTAAGGTCATAACACCAATCTTCAGGTTTCAAGGTACTACCCGCCCACTCTGAGTACGATACTAACCTGTTGATTGCGTTAATAAAGGTTTTAACACACTTCATGATAAGTCATCTTTTCTTGTGGGCAGAAGGGATTGAAGCACTCCCGAATGCGTATAAGCCTAAAAGATGTATTTCGCTTTGTCTAGTCCCATCGGTCAGTGTTCCGGCTACGCCCAACGCATAGGCTGTATATGTTTAGTGGTAGCTGACCAGTGGCTTGGTTATAATGCGCCACTTTAGATTATTCGTTGCAGGAATTGGGAAGCAATGGCGCAAGCAGTCAAAAAAGTCGTATTGGCTTATTCCGGTGGTTTGGATACCTCCATTATCGTGCGTTGGTTACAAGAAAATTATCAATGTGAAGTAGTAACCTTTACGGCGGATATTGGGCAAGGCGAAGAAGTTGAACCAGCCCGTGCCAAAGCCATCGCAATGGGTGTAAAACCCGAAGAAATTTATATCGAAGATTTGCGCGAAGAATTTGTACGCGATTACGTGTTCCCCATGTTCCGCGCCAATACCATTTATGAAGGCGAGTACTTACTAGGCACTTCGATTGCGCGCCCCTTGATTGCCAAACGCTTGGTCGAAATTGCCAATGAAACCGGCGCGGATGCGATTTCACACGGCGCAACGGGTAAAGGTAATGACCAAGTACGCTTTGAATTAGGCGCGTATGCCTTAAAACCGGGTGTTAAAGTGATCGCGCCGTGGCGTGAGTGGGATTTGAACTCGCGTGAAGCCTTAATGAACTACGCCGAGAAACATGATATTCCTATCGACTTTAAAAAAACCGGTAAAAAATCACCTTATTCAATGGATGCCAACCTCTTACACATTTCTTATGAAGGTGGCCCCTTAGAAGACCCGTGGTTTGAAGCAGAAGAAGATATGTGGCGTTGGAGCGTTTCCCCAGAGAAAGCACCTGATAAACCCACCTATATCGACATTACCTTTGAAAATGGTGATGCAGTGGCGTTAGACGGTATGCGTATGAGCCCGGCTGCGTTATTAGCTACTTTAAACAAATTGGGTGGCGCACACGGTATTGGTCGCTTGGACTTAGTGGAAAACCGCTATGTTGGCATGAAATCACGCGGTTGTTATGAAACACCCGGCGGTACAATTTTATTACCCGCACACCGGGCGATTGAATCGTTAACTTTAGATCGTGAAGTCGCGCATTTGAAAGATAGCTTAATGCCGAAATACGCAGAAATGATTTACAACGGTTACTGGTGGAGTCCCGAACGTAAAATGATGCAGGCAATGATTGATGCCTCACAAGCGTTTGTAAATGGCGTGGTACGCATGAAATTGTATAAAGGTGCGGCGATTGTGGCAGGTCGTAAATCAGACGACAGTTTATTTGATGCCAAAATTGCGACTTTTGACGACGATGGCGGTGCTTATAACCAAAAAGATGCAGAAGGCTTCATTAAGTTGAACGCGTTACGCATGCGCATTGCTGCCTTGAAAGGTCGTTAATGGAAGCACGCTTAGAAAAGCTGGAGCTTTTGTATATGCAGCAAGAGCAAACCATCGAAACACTAAGCCAGCAGCTTTATTTGCAGCAACAAGAGATACGTCACTTGTTGTTGCAGATGGAGCAACTGAAAGAGCGTATGAAAGCGATGGCCAGTTCGATTGTAGCCACGGCTGCCGAAGAAACCCCGCCCCCACACTATTAACCTCATGCGTTATCAGCTTGTACAAACGCCGGAACGCTTGGAATTACACGATACGCTTGATCCGAAAATGGGTGCAGTGTACGTGGATTTTGTGGATGGTAAAGCCCGCCACCGTCGCCAGTTTGGCGGTGGCAAAGGGCAAGACATCGCCAAAGCCATTGGTTTGCATAAATTTAAACATCCGCATGTGATTGATGCGACGGCGGGCTTAGGACGTGAAGCCTTCGTGTTAGCCTCGCTAGGTTGCCATGTGACCTTATTGGAACGCTCACCTATCGTACACGCCTTATTAGCCGATGGCTTACAACGGGCGGCGCAGAGCTCTGAACCTGAATTACAAGCTATTATTGCGCGTATGCAATTGCAGCATATTAGCGCCCACGATTGGTTAAGCCAATTAATGCCCGCACACTATCCCGATGTCATTTATCTAGATCCGATGTTCCCAGAACGCCAAAAATCCGCATTAGTGCAAAAGGAAATGCGTTTTTTTCATGAAGTGGTAGGCGATGATCCTGATAGCGCCAGTTTATTACCACTGGCACAAACTCGCTGTCTACAACGGGTAGTCGTCAAACGCCCCCAATCTGCCCCCCATTTAACCGCATCAAAACCTGCCTTTATCATTGCAGGCAAAGCCATTCGTTATGATGTTTATTTAAAAGCCAGTGCCTAACACCGCGTCATTAATTTTCCCAAACTAGTCATTTTTTAGGCAATTGCTAGTTTTTTAAGGTAGCTATTGAACCAGCTAATCTTAAATCTCTACTACTGCTTATGGTAAGTGTCTAATTATCTGAAAATCCAGCTATTTGGGTAGAATTTAACTAATTTCTTTATTTAAGCCCGTATTTAATTGGTCTAAGCTGGTACAACGTAAAGCGAGTGTTGCCCCACATGGTTTATGTACCATTTAAATTCTTTTCCAAAAATATACAAGGTCGCGATTTTGTAGTGGGCGATATTCACGGCTGTTTTTCTGCATTAGAAAATTTATTAACACAGGTTAATTTTAATCCAGAATATGACCGTGTATTTTCTGTTGGGGACTTAATTGATCGCGGTAGCGAATCGCATCGCGTTATAGAATTTCTCAATTACCCGTGGTTTTTTGCGATTTCTGGCAACCATGAACGCATGCTATTAGAAGCAGGTGCAAGTGCTGCCTTGAAAGCTAATTGGATGGATTATAATGGGGGAGCTTGGTGGGCAAACGTACCTGAAACCTTACAACCGCGTATTCGGCAAGTGCTCGCACAATTACCTTTAGTCATAGAAATTGCCACGGATATAGGCAAAGTAGGTATTGTACATGCTGATATTCCAACAGGCATGCCTTGGTCTTATTTTATACAACAAATCGCACACGAAACGGAAATCGTAGAATATGCCTTATGGTCACGTCATCGTTTTAAACATTTACAAACCACGGGGCGCACCGTTCCGGTCAGCGGTATTGATTTAGTCATTTTTGGGCATACACCTGTGCAGCGTGTGTTACAAACTGCGAATATTTATTATGTTGATACAGGTGCAGCTTTTAAAGAAGATGGATTTGGTAAGCTAACACTCTTACAGATCCAACCTGAATTAAAAATTCATCAAATCGACAATAATCAAACTGCTGAACTACATCATCCCACTGAAAGAAGCACGAGTGGGGAACATAGTAGCAATACGGCTCGCCATCGTATCTTGTCGTTTCGATACTTCACGAATCTCTGGTCGATTAATAAAGCTCGCTAAAGTTAAATCGTCCAAAAATTCATACAAGCGATTACTTAAATCTTCCCATAATTGATGAGTCAGGCATTTATCACCACCGTGACAATCTTTATTGCCTAAACAACGGGTCACATCAATATTTTCATCAACTGCTGTAATAATTTCTGCAATACTGATTTGACTTGCCGGTTTGCCCAACCGATAGCCACCACCAGGACCGCGTACCCCTTCCACTAACCCTTGTTGACGCAAGCGCGAAAACAATTGTTCTAGGTATGAAAGAGAAATACCTTGACAATTAGAAATATCAGATAAGGTCACAGGACCTTGGTGGTCATGAATCGCCAAATCTAACATGGCAGTTACTGCGTAACGTCCTTTTGTCGATAATTTCATAGAAGCCTCCGAGCTAGGTTTAACACTAATCCCTACTAAAACAGTAGGTAGCTTAGTAAAACCTAGTAATATAGTCAAGAATTTTTCAATGTTAAAATTTATGTCCCTGTATTTGTAAATATTTGATCCATTTATATAAAAAGCGGTTCATACGCCAACGACAATGCAGCATACGATCAACGGGTATATTGTTGTATTTTAGAAAATCCTCGCTAATGCGGCAGCGGTGACTAATAACCTCTGCTTGACGTGCGTCATGATAAATACGAATTCGCATATCAGGACGAGTCTCTTGGGAATGTAGACCCTCCTGAAAAATATAGGTTAATTGCACACTTGTTGTGTGTTTACTTGATTCTTCAACCATTAATTGCAAGGGTAATAAGTTGCCTTTACGCGATATTTTTAAGGGTTCAAGCGTTTGAAAATCACCACATAACAACCGCAATTGAATGTAGTTATTCTCATAAAGCTCCATTAAAGCACCAAAGGATTTTGGGCTAGGAGGGACGAGTAACGGTTGTTCTTTAATTAACATAAATCCATAATTAGGTAGGTGGCTTGCAGGCTTAAAAAGTTCTGTGGAAGCCTTGCATCCTAACAAAAACCAAACAAACGTACCATTTCATGAATAAGACCAGCCAGACTATTAAAACAACGCCTTTTACCGATCAAAAACCTGGTACATCCGGCTTACGTAAAAGTGTAAAACAGTTTAAAAAACAAGACTATCTACAAAATTTTATACAAGCTATTTTTAATACCTTGGATGGTATTGTAGGTAGCACCTTGATATTGGGGGGAGACGGGCGCTATTTCAATCGTGAAGCGATTCAAATCATTTTACGCATGGCAGCGGCTAATCAAGTTGGCAAAATTATTTTAGGTCAACACGGTATTTTATCAACACCAGCGGCTTCTAATCTAATTCGTAAGTATCAAGCCTTAGGCGGCATTATTCTATCGGCTAGCCATAATGCGGGTGGTCCCGAGGGTGATTTCGGTGTTAAATTTAACGTTAGCAATGGCGGTCCTGCGCCTGAAAACGTTACCGAAGCCATTTTTGAGAATTCTAAAAGCCTAACATATTACAAAATCGCGCCTATTTCGCCTGTGCCTATTGATAAATTAGGCGTATATAAAATTGGTGATATGCAGATTGAAGTCATTAATTCTGTCAAAGATTATGAAGAATTGATGGAAAGCATTTTTGACTTCGACAAACTTGCCACTATGTTGCAATCGGGTCAGTTTAAGATGCATTTTGACGCCATGCATGCGGTCACTGGTCCTTATGCCACCCGTATCTTAGAACAACGTTTAGGTGCACCAGAAGGTACAGTCATCAATGGACAACCGTTAGCCGATTTTGGCGGCGGTCACCCAGACCCTAACCAAGTGCATGCACATGAGCTAATGGAGTTGGTGGATAGCCTAGATAAAAACGTGGATTTCGGTGCGGCATCCGATGGGGATGGCGACCGTAATATGATCGTTGGGCATCGTTTCTTTGTGACCCCTAGTGATAGTTTGGCAATTTTGACCGCCAATGCCACGCTGATTCCGGGTTATAAACAAGGTATTACGGGCGTAGCGCGTTCTATGCCAACCAGTCAGGCGGCAGATCGTGTTGCACAGAAACTTGGTATTAACCATTACGAAACCCCAACTGGCTGGAAATTCTTCGGCAATTTATTAGATGCCGACAAAATTACGTTATGCGGCGAGGAAAGCTTTGGTACAGGTTCAAATCATGTGCGCGAAAAAGACGGATTATGGGCTGTCTTATTCTGGTTAAATTTATTAGCCGAGCGCCAACAATCTGTCGAACATATCGTGCGAGCGCATTGGCAAGAATACGGGCGCAATTATTATTCCAGACACGACTATGAAGCCATTGACAGCCAAGCGGCTAATGACTTGATGGCACATTTGCAAGCGCAATTATCTGAGTTAACAGGTAAAAACTTTGATGGGCGTATCGTAACTTTAGCCGATAACTTTACTTACCACGACCCTATTGATGGCTCAATTAGCGCTAATCAAGGTATACGCATTTTATTCGATGAGGGTTCGCGTATTGTTTTCCGCTTATCAGGCACTGGCACACAAGGCGCAACCTTACGCGTTTATATTGAAAAATATGAAGCTGACCCAGCACAACACGATCAAGACGTGCAACAAGCCTTGAGCAGTTTGATTAATTTGGCGCAAAACTTGGCGCAAATTGAACAATTTACGGGACGTGTTCAAGCTGACGTAATTACTTAAGCTCACGCGTTTCAATTTGCCTTAAAAATAAGCGTATTCTGTTGCGGGTGCGCTTGTTTTTTCTGAGCCTATCCCCATTGTTAATAGCATTTCATTATTAGAATTCGAGGTTGCAAGGTTTTATGGCTGATTCACCCTATGTATTTGATGTTACCCCGCAGAATTTTCAGCAGTATGTATTAGAAAATTCGCGGCATGCGCCCGTTTTAGTGGATTTTTGGGCAGACTGGTGTCAACCCTGTAAAACCTTAATGCCAATGCTGGCAAAATTAGCCGATGAATACCAAGGTGGATTTTTATTAGCCAAGGTTAATACCGAGCAACAGCCGCAATTGGCCCAGCATTTTCAAGTGCGTAGCATTCCAACCGTTAAAATTTTTAAAAACGGGCAGATTGTCGATGAATTTTCCGGTGCATTACCCGAAGCCGAATTACGCAAAATTATTAATAAACATCGCACGCGCCGCACAGAACCGTATCGTCAACAAGCCTTAATGCTCAGTGAGCAAGGCGATAACGACGCAGCAATTAATATTTTGCAACAAGTATTGCAGCATGAACCGGACTTCTACGAAGCTGCTTTAGATTTAGCCAGTTTATTAGTGGTACAGGGAGAAGGCGAAGCAGCCGAAACCGTTTTAAAATCTATTCCTGCTGACGCCAATGTGGATCAAGATTCATTAAAACAATTATTAGCTGAAGCCAAAAAGTTAAAATTGAAAGCACAAGTGGGTGATGTTGATACTTCCGCCTTAGAACAGCGTATTGCAGCAAACCCAGATGATTTAGCAGCCAAATTGGAGTTAGCAAAATTAAAAGTCGCTAACGATCAGATTGAAGAAGGCTTAGATTTATATTTCCAAGTCCATCAAAAAGATAGCAACTTCCAAGACGGCGCGGGTAAAAAAGGCTTATTTGCCACGTTTGAACTGTTAGGTTCTGGTCATCCTTTAGTCAAACGCTACCGCAATAAACTGTTTTCTATGCTGTATTAATTTCACTCCATTAGGCTTTGATACCTCGTATCAGAGCCTAATCGGCAACCATTGCCGTTTCGTACTGTTCGGAAACCTCTAGCCAAGCCATTTCTACACCTTCTAATTGATTGTCTAAAGTGGTTTTATCAGCTAATAACTGTTTAAGCCTATTTTTGTTTGCGTCAGTATAAATATCCGGTTCAGCCAGTTGCGCTTCCAGCTTAGCTTTTTGTTGATTGAGTTGATTCAGCTCTTTTTCTAGCTTGTCCAATTTATTCTTAAGCGGTTGTAAACGCTTACGTTTTTCGGCTGATTCACGGCGCTGATCTTTACGACCCGCTGCACTATGCGCGGCTAAGGGTTCATCAGCGGCTTTACTGGCAGCTTCTTCAGCTTTAAAACGGGTTTGCAGCCAGCTTGCATAATCGTCTAAATCGCCTTCAAACTCGCTAACCTTACCGCTATCCACCAACAATAATTTATCCGTAACGGTTTTTAGCAAATGCCGGTCATGCGAGACAATCACCATTGCCCCCGCAAAATCTTGTAAGGCCATGCTTAACGCCAAACGCATATCCAAATCTAAATGGTTGGTCGGTTCGTCTAATAGCAATAAGTTAGGACGTTGGTAAATCAATAAAGCTAACGCGAGCCGGGCTTTTTCCCCCCCGGAAAATGGCGCGACGGGGGTATCAACACGTTCGCCTTGAAAGGCAAAGCCACCCAGGAAATTACGCAAATCTTGTTCACGCGCTTGTTTATCTAATTCGCGTAAATGCGCCAATGGCGACTGCTCAGGCTTTAATTGTTCCAGTTGATGTTGCGCAAAATAGCCTAACTTTAAGTCCTGTGCTTGCCATGCTGTACCTTGCTGTGCCGCCAATTTACCCGCTAGAAATTTGATTAAAGTTGACTTACCCGCGCCATTCGGACCAATTAAGCCCAGTCGTTCGCCCGGTAGGATTTGTAATTCAACCTTTTGAATAATCGTCTGTTCGCCATAACCTAAGTGCGCATCTAAAATGTGTAATAAACGATCCGGCAATTTTTCGGGATCACGAAAACTAAAATGAAACGGCGAGTCAATATGCGCAGGTGCAATCAATTCCATACGCTCTAGAGCTTTTAAACGGCTTTGCGCTTGGCGTGCTTTGGTCGCCTGCGCCCGAAACCGATCCACATATTTTTGCATGTGCTCGCGTTCGCGCTTTTGTTTTTCAAACGCGGCTTGTTGTTGGGATAATTTTTCCGCCCGTGTTAGTTCAAAAGTAGAATAATTACCCGTGTATAAGGTTAAGCGACTATGTTCAATGTGGGCAATATGCGTACAAATGGCATCTAAAAACTCGCGGTCATGCGAAATCAAAATCAGCGTACCACGGTAACTTTTCAGCCAGTCTTGTAACCAAATAACCGCATCCAAATCCAAATGGTTGGTGGGTTCATCCAGTAACAATAAGTCAGAGCGGCACATAAGGGCTTGCGCTAAATTTAAACGCATACGCCAACCACCGGAAAAACTACTCACGGGTCGTTGAATATCGGCAGCCTTAAAGCCTAAACCATGCAATAACGTGGCTGCGCGACTTTCAGCAGTATAACCATCAATCGCATCCAACCGCGCATGCAATTCGCCTAACTTAACCCCGTCAGCGTGTTCCAAAGCTGTTTGTAATTGCACATACTCGGCATCGCCTTCTAAGGCATAGGCTAAGGCGGTTTGCTGGCTTGAGGGCGTTTCTTGCTTAACATGCGCGATCACCCAATTAGGTGGCATGGAAAAATTGCCGGTATCCTGCCCTAATTCACCACGAATTAAGGCAAATAAGCTGGATTTACCCACACCATTCGCGCCGGTTAAGCCAACTTTTTGCCCCGGATGAATACTAAAAGAAGCAGATTCGAGCAGTGACTTAATGCCACGGCGTAAAGAGAGTTCGGAAAATACCAACATAAGATTTAATACGCTAACAGCCGTTTAGCTAACAGTAAATGGTGCTGGATTGTACCTAAACCAATAAAGGTTTGCGTAGGAGAATATAAGCGTAGCAGTTCGCTATCGGCTAAATCGACTTTAATGCGTTGTCCTTGCTGCAAACGCGCTACCCATTCTTCGCTCAAGTCTAAGCGCGGCAAGTGTGGCAAAGCGGCATCAATTGGCAACAATAGGTGGTCTAAATCAGTAGCGGCTTGGCTGGCTACTTCACGCAGAGATTGCAGGCTGTACATAGTTTGTTCTGCAAATGGATCAACCGAGACGCGGTGTAAACGTGATACATAAGCACCACAGCCTAAAGCTTCGCCAATATCTTCAACCAGTGTGCGAATATACGTGCCTTTGCTACACACCACATCCAATTGCAGGCTATTTTCGCTAAAACCTAGTAACTGTAATTGGTAAATCGTCACTTGCCGGGGCTTGCGTTCGACTTCCAGCCCTTGCCGCGCTAATTTATACAAAGGTTGCCCGTCTTTTTTCAAGGCGGAATACATGGGTGGAATTTGTTGAATGCTGCCACGAAAACGGCTTAATACGGATTCAAGGAAGGCAGAGCTTAAAGCAGGAATGGCACGCGCCTTCAGCTTTTCACCTTCTTCATCACCCGTGGTAGAAATAAAACCTAAAGTCGCGGTGGTTTGATAACGTTTACTAGAATCCAATAATAGACCGGAAACTTTGGTCGCTTCACCAAAGCAAATGGGCAACATGCCAGACGCCAATGGGTCAAGGCTGCCGGTATGCCCGGCTTTTTCAGCTTGGTAGAGAAAACGCGCATCTTGTAAGGCTTTATTGCTGGAAACACCTAAAGCCTTATCCAGCAATAAAATACCATTTAATTTACGAAAGCTACGCCGTGCCAACAGTATTTACTCGTCGCGTTCGCTAGGCTGTTCTGAGTCAGCCGCTCTATCGGAAGCAACTGCTTTATTAATTAAAGCGTCTAAAGCATCGCCTTTGGCTTGCGTATCATCATAGAAAAACTGCAATTGTGGGGTAACCCGCAGCTTCATGACTTTGCCAAGTTCATGCCGTAGAAAACCCGCTGCATGATTCAAGGCTTCCTGAGCCGGTAGTCCCTGCTCAGGATTCAATACATCAAACCACACTTTTGCGTGCGATAAGTCTTTAGAAACATCCACGTCAAGAATGGTAATAAAGGTTACGCGTGGATCTTTCACCCGTTCGCGCACCAATACCGCTAATTCGCGCTGAATTTGCTCGCCCACTCGATCTGTACGGGCATAACCCCGTGGAGAATGATGTGCCATTTTAAATTTTCCGAGCTACTTCGACACGGTCATAACATTCAATTTGGTCGCCCACTTGTACGTCATTGTAGTCTTTAACCGCAATACCACATTCCGTACCCATGTGAACTTCTTTCACGTCATCACGGTGACGACGTAAGGATTCTAATTCACCTTGGTAAATCACCACATTGTTACGTAATACACGGATGGGTAAGCCACGACGTACTGTACCGTCGACCACCAAACAGCCTGCCACTTGACCAAAACCAGAAGAACGGAATACGTTGCGTACTTCTGCTAAGCCGACAAAGACTTCACGTACTTCTGGTGACAACAAGCCACTCATGGCTTCTTTCACATCATTTACAACATCATAGATAATGCTGTAGTAACGAATTTCGACATTATTATCAGAAGCGGTTTTACGAGCAGTCGCATCAGCGCGCACGTTAAAGGCAACAATGACAGCTTTAGCGGCAGCCGCTAAATCAACATCCCCGCCATTAATACCACCCACACCCGCCGCCACAATACGCACTTCTACTTCATCCGTAGACAGCTTTAATAACTCGCTGCGAATGGCTTCCACACTGCCTTGAACATCAGCTTTAACCAGTAAATTAACCTGTGCACGCGCACCAGCTTGCATTTGGCTAAAGATATTATCCAATTTAGCGCTACTTTGTGCGGCAAAGCGGTTATCCCGTACTTTCTCACGACGTAATTCGGCGATTTCTTTCGCCTTACGCTCGTCATTCAATACGACTACTTCATCACCCGCTTCCGGTGCAGCCGATAAACCGACGACTGCGACAGGAATAGAAGGACCTGCTTCTTTAACCGGACGACCGTTTTCATCAAACATGGCACGCACACGACCGTATTCCGCACCACAAAGAATCAAGTCACCACGGTTTAATGTACCGCTACGAACTAAAATAGTCGCAACCGCACCGCGCCCTTTTTCAATACTGGCTTCAATGACGTTGCCTTGGGCTGGCGCTTCTACAGGTGCAGTCAGTTCTTGTACTTCTGCAACCAATAATAACGTTTCAAGTAAATCATCAATACCTTGACCTGTTTTAGCAGAGACTTGCACTACCGGTACATCGCCCCCCCACGCTTCGGTATTCACCCCGTTCTGTGAGAGTTCACTTAATACACGGTCAGGATCAGCCGCTGGCTTATCAATCTTATTGATTGCCACCACCATCGGTACGCCCGCCGCTTTCGCATGCTGAATGGCTTCTTTGGTTTGTGGCATTACCCCATCGTCGGCGGCAACAATCAAAATCACGATGTCCGTTACTTGAGCACCACGCGCCCGCATTTTGGTAAATGCCGCATGTCCCGGTGTATCCAAGAAGGTAACCGTACCGTGATCCGTATCCACATGGTATGCACCAATATGCTGGGTAATCCCGCCTGCTTCGCCTGCGGCTACCCGTGTTTTACGGATATAGTCCAACAAAGACGTTTTACCGTGGTCAACGTGACCCATAATGGTTACAACAGGTGGACGTGCCTCAACCGCATATTCTTCTTGACCCATAATCGACGCCAATAAAGTAGCGTCGTCCATTTCTTGCATAGGCTTAGCTTTGTGACCCAACTCTTCCGTTACCAAAATAGCGGTATCTTGGTCGATAGTTTGGTTAATAGTCACCATCATGCCCATTTTCATCATAGCTTTAATGATGTCAGTAGCACGAATTGCTAATTTTTGCGCCAAGTCGGAAACAACGATATTTGCTGGAATTTCAACGTCTTTAACTACCGGTGCAGTTGGCTTTTCAAAGGCATGTTTAGCCGCAACCGCATTACGTGGATCAGGTCTAGCGGATTGTTTTCCGCCTTTTTTCTTGAAGTTTTTATTGCCGGGCGAGTGCATATCGTCACGTTCACCGCCACTTTTACCGCCTTTAGCGGGTTTTTTAGCTAATTTTTTCTCAGCAATACGTTCATTAGGATCAAACTCCTCTTGCGCATTGCGACCTGCTGTTTTCGCTGGTTTCGCAGCAACCGCAGGTTTTTCTGGCTCTGCACTTGTCTCTGGCGTGGGTGCTGCAACTGGTTCAGCTTTTGCAACAGCAGCTACAGGTTCAGGCACAGGCGCGGGCGCAGGCTTAGGTGGGATTTTTAACTTAGAAGGACGACGTTTTAAGGCAGCAGCAGCGGCTTCTTTAGCAGCAGCGGCAACTACTTCACGTTGCTCTCTAGCACTTAAGGGTTCACGTTCAGCTTCAGTTGACACGGGTTCTGAAACTGCTGCTGGCACTACTTTTGGCGCAGAAGTTGAAGAGGAGGCTGGCGTATTCGTAACTTGTTCCTTCACAACAGGTGTGGGTGTTGGCTCAACCACTGGCTTGGTGGCTGCTGTTTCCTGAGAGACAACGACCGCTTCATTATTAGGGGCAGCCGTAGTTGCTTCTTGTGCAGCCGTTACTACTGGCGCAGGCACTGCTTGCACGTCAACGTCTGCGACTTCTACTATAGGTGCTAAATCATTAATCGTTGCAGTCGGCGTGCTAGCGTCTTTTACCTCAGCCAACTTAGGCGTCGTTGCTGCTGGGCGTACCACTGCGCCTTTCTGACGCTGCTGCTCAATACGACGTGCTTCAATTTGACGACGTTCTTGTTCAGCCTTAGCAATCGCTTCCTCACGGGTACGACGCTGCGCTTCCATTTGTTTAGCCATTTCCTCAGCTCGATTAGCATTCGAGCTATGCTGACCCTGCGATTGCCCACCAGTAGGTGGGGTAAAACTTTTTTTACGACGCACTTCGACACTAACCGTTGTTTTACCGCGACCTTGTGGATTACCCACCGTCATTTCGCTAGTAGAACGCTTAGTTATGGTAATTTTATTGGCATTGTTACCACCAGCATTATTATTACCGCCTTGGCGCATATGCGCTAATAACGCTAATTTTTGTGCGTCAGTAATGCTGGCATCCGGCCCGGATACGGGAATACCCGCTTCCTGTAGTTGTTTCAATAGTACTTCCACAGGAGCATTGATCATCTCGGCAAGTTTTTTGACTGCGATATCTGACATTAAGAATTCTCCTGCAGAGCTTATTCTGCCTTATTGTCTGCAAACCACGGCGCACGAGCCGTCATTATTAACTGGGCAGCGCGTTCTTCGCTCATACCCTCTAAGTCTATCAATTCGTCAATAGACTGCTCTGCTAAGTCATCCATCGTACAAACGCCACGCTTAGCTAAAGTATACGCTAAGGCATCATCCATACCTTCCATCGTTAACAGATCTTTAGTGGGCACACCACCATCTTGTGAAATCGCTTGTGATAATAGCGCCGCTTGTGCCCGATTACGTAATTCGCTTACCGTATCTTGATCAAACGCCTCAATCGCTAAAAATTCATCTTCTGGCACATAAGCTACTTCTTCTAACGTGGAGAAGCCTTCTTCAACCAACAACTGAGCGACTTCTTCATCGACATCTAAGCGATGCATGAACATAGTAACGAGCGATTGCTGTTCTGCCTGCGTTTTCGCTTCAGCTTCTTCCACGCTCATTACATTCAGCGTCCAACCGGTTAATTCACTGGCTAAACGTACATTCTGACCGCCTCGCCCAATCGCTTGGGACAATTTAGTACCATCAACACCAATATCCATCGTGCGGCTTTCTTCATCCACCACAATAGATAACACTTCAGCCGGTGCCATTGCGTTCATAACATAAGTGGCAATGTCATCATTCCACAACACAATATCAACGCGCTCTTTACCACCTAACTCATTGGTAACCGTTTGAATACGCGAACCACGCATTCCCACACATGCTCCAATCGGGTCGACATTAGGTAAGTTAGCCCGTACTGCGACTTTGGCACGCGAACCCGGGTCACGCGCAGCACCCATTATATCAATCATTTCCTGACTGACTTCTGGCACTTCCAACTTCATGAGTTCCATTAAGAAGTTAACGTCCGAGCGGCTCACAATCATTTGTGGTCCGCGTGCGTCTTGGCGAATTTCTTTTAAATAGCCACGCACCCGTGCACCATTATGCAAAATATCGCCCGGAATCATTTCTTCACGTGGAATAAACGCTTCCGCATTCTCGCCTAAATCTAAGGTAATGCCTTTACGATCCGTGCGTTTCACCATCCCCATGATGAGTTGACCGACTTTATCACGGTAAGCCGATACAACTTTATCCCGTTCTGCTTCACGCACTTTTGCCACAATGACTTGCTTAGCTGTTTGCGCGGCAATACGTCCAAATTCGACGGAAGCAATCGGTTCTTCCAGATACTCACCAATTTCAACATCTAAGCCGCGATTTTTCGCGTAGCTAATTAAAATTTGGCGTTCTGGGCTTTCAAATTCAGGGTCTTCGTCATCCATTACTTTCCAACGACGAAACGTTTCATAATCGCCGGTTTGACGATTAACGACGACGCGTGCATCCATGCCCATGCCATAACGCTTACGAGTAGCCATTGCTAAGGCGGTTTCAACAGCTTGGAAGATTAATTCTTTGCTAACGTTTTTCTCATTTGAAACTGCATCCACAACGTAGAGAATTTCTTTATTCATTTAGTTGCCCCGCCCTTGCGTTGAGATTTCATATTAAACACCAATCGCGCACGATCAATCACATCAAACGGAATATTATAGGTATTGCCTTCCACTAACATAACAATGTGATCGGCGTTAACCGCTTGTAATTGACCTACAAAATTGCGGCGTTTTTCGACTGGTAAGCGTGTTCTAACTTTAAGTTGTTCGCCTTGGTAACGAGCAAATTGTTCGGGTGTAAACAATACTCGATCCAAACCGGGAGATGACACTTCTAAGATGTAAGCAACTGGGATTAAATCTTCAACATCTAAAGCAGCGCCGATTTGATTACTGACAATGCCACAATCGTCTACTGAAATACCATTGGCTGAATCGATGAAAATACGTAATAAAGCGCTTTCTTGTTGTGGGCGATATTCGTAGCCCCATAACTCATAGCCTAAGCCAGTCACTGTGGTTTCAATTAAACTTTTGAGCTTTGTTTGCATTGTTCTCTCTGCACCTTCACCGTGCAATAGGTAATAAAAAAGCCCCATAAAGGGGCTTTTTAGTATTTGGTAGCGGGGGCAGGATTTGAACCTGCGACCTTCGGGTTATGAGCCCGACGAGCTGCCAGTCTGCTCCACCCCGCATCAGAGGCGCTAACTATACGGAGATTGATGGTTCTTGGCAAGTACTATTTTGCATTTTTCTTTAAATTATCGAATATAGCGATAAATGAAACTTGGAAATGCAAATACCATAAATAAGAAGAAGGTCACCCAATAGAATTCCCAATCTTGCGAATGAATCGTACCCGTTGCCTGATATTCAACTCCCAATGACAATAAGCCTGCTAACACATATAGAATTAGCCATTCCAATAAACGTAACCAAGGTGATTTATGTGCGCATTCTAGTACTAGAAAACAACGCTGGCTTAACCACGGAAGGTTAGCCAGCAGAATTAAAATCGCAATAAACACCCACTGATAAGAACTAGCAACCATTATAAGCTCGCGACCAATGCAGCAGTACAAATAGCCATTAATGTACTTGGGAATAAGCCCAACAACAACATTAATAAGCCATTCGCACTTAAGACTACTTTGAAATCTACTTCAGTGGTTGAAATCGGGCTTTCTATTTCCGGTTTATCGAAGTACATCATTTTAATTGCACGCAAATAGTAGAATGCGCCAATCACTGACATAACTACAATAAACACAGATGGCCACAAATAACCGGTTTGAATCATGGCTTGAATAACCGATAGTTTGGCATAGAAACCAACCATTGGTGGAATACCCGCCATTGAAAACAAGATCAGCAGCATAATGAAAGCATACCAAGGGCTGCGCTCATTTAAACCTCTCAAATCATCTAAGGTTTCGGCATCTAAGCCTTGACGACTTAATAGAATTAAAATCGCAAAACCACCGGCTGCCGTTAACGCATACGTAATGGTATAGAACAGACCCGCGCTATAGCCTTCCATCGTGCCGGTCATGGCAGCTAATAAGATAAAGCCCATGTGTGAAATGGTAGAGTATGCAAACATACGCTTTAAATTAAACTGGGCAATCGCCAGCAAATTGCCTAGGAATACAGAGAATAGGCCCAGTAACAACAATAATTGCGACCAACCGGGTTGAGCCGCTCCTAAGGATTCAGCTAACACGCGTATTAACATGGCAAACGCTGCCACTTTCGGCACACTACCTAAGAATAAGGTAACGGCTGTTGGTGCACCTTGATAGACATCGGGTACCCACATATGAAACGGTACTGCGCCAAACTTAAAGGCAATACCACCGACGATAAACACTAGCGCAAATAATAAGGGAATATTTTGCAGTACAGGGTTAGCGGCTACATAGGCTGCAATCGCGTGTAACTCTAATTTGCCGCCAGTAATACCGTATAGAATAGACATGCCATATAACAACATACCTGAAGCAATAGCGCCTAAAACAAAGTATTTCATGGCGGCTTCTGTCGCGCGGCTGTCGTCACGGCTGAATGCAACTAAGGCATACATAGATAAAGCGAGTAATTCTAAACCAAGATAAACCAGTAATAAGTTGTTGGCAGAAGCCATCACTAACATACCTAAAACTGAAAATAAGGCTAAGATGAAGAACTCACTTTTCCATAAACCCTGTTCACGTAGATATTTACGGGCGTAGACAAAGCTAATCGAGGTCAGTAATAAAATACTGATTTTGAGTAAGCCGCCTAAATCGTCGCGCACGTACATGTCATTCAAGCCTAGTACTTTGTCAGACCCCATTGTGGTTAAGACTAGTAAGGCGGTGGCTAATAAGGCAACTTGTGTTAACAAGTAAGTAATCATGCGACCGTCGTCACGCAAGAATAGATCAATGAGCAAAATCAAGCAGATCGTACTCAGCAGGAAAATTTCCGGCATGGCAATCGCGATATTCATCATCATAAGCATCCTCCTACCACGCTTCCCCCGCATTTACTTTGTAACGCTTGCGTTAATAAATGCTCGACAGATACATTCATAATATTGGTTAACGGTTCAGGCCATAACCCCACGATTAAGACCGCTGCCGCCAATGCTGCTAACATACCAAATTCGCGTGAGTTAATGTCAGTTAGGTGTGCAACTTCAGCATTTTTTACATCGCCAAATAACACGCGTTTTACTAACCATAAGGTATAAGCTGCACCGATAATTAAAGTGGTCGCGGCTAAAAACGCAATCCAGAAGTTGGCTTTAAAGCTGGCTAAAATCACAAAGAACTCACCCACGAAGCCCGATGTACCCGGCAAGCCTGTATTCGCCATTGAGAACAGCACGAAGAAGGCAGCAAACAATGGCATTTTATTAGCAACACCACCATAAGCATTAATATCGCGGGTATGCATACGGTCATACAACACACCGATACATAAGAACATTGCGCCTGAGATAAAGCCGTGCGATACCATTTGCACCATACCACCTTGAATCGCTAAGGCTGCTTCACGCATATCACCACCGCTGGTGATGCTATAAATAATGAAGAAGGCAAGGGTGACGAAACCCATGTGTGCAATAGACGAATAAGCAACTAACTTTTTCATATCTTGCTGCACTAAGGCCACAAAACCGATGTAAACCACTGCGGTTAATGACATGAAGATGACTAAACCACTGAGATTAGCGGCTGCATCTGGCACGATGGGTAAGGCAAAACGTAGGAACGCATAGCCACCGACTTTTAAGGTAATCGCTGCTAATACAACTGAACCTCCGGTCGGTGCTTCAACGTGTGCATCAGGTAACCAAGTGTGTACCGGCCACATAGGCACTTTAACCCCGAATGACAGTAAGAACGTCAAGAAGATTAAGGTTTGCGGCACAATGGCTAAGGGTAACTTCTGCATATCGGCGATTTCAAAACTGCCACCGACTTGATACAAGTAAACCAAGCTAATCAGCAAAAACACTGAGCCGAAGAAGGTATAGAGGAAGAATTTCATGGTAGCGTATACACGACGCGCCCCACCCCATATCCCAATAATCAAGAACAGCGGAATTAACATCGCTTCAAACAGAATGTAGAACAGCATAGCGTCTAACGATGCAAATACACCATTCACAATCCCTTCCATAATCAAAAAGGCTGCTAAATATTGTGCAATGCGAACTTTAATCACGTCCCAAGCCGCCACTACGACAAAAATCGTAATGAAGCTATTCAGCACAATTAACGGCATGGAAAAGCCGTCTACACCTAAATGGTAATTAATATGGAAGCTGCTGATCCACGGTAGCATTTCTTGGAATTGCATATCCGCCGTTGTTCGGTCAAAACCGAAAAACAGAATCAGGCTTACTAAGAAAGTAACAACCGTTACTCCCAATGCGAACTGTCTAGGGCCTAGCCGGTCGCCCACTGCTAGCACCCCTAAGCCACCCAGAATGGGTAGCCACATCAGCAAACTTAAGATTGGCAAATCAAACATGTGTATTTCCAATTAAAATGACAGGGTGCTACGAAAATAAGAACCACGTCAGTACAACGATGAGTCCTAAAATCATGGCGAAGGCATAATGATAGAGATAACCGGTTTGTAAGTGACGCAGCACATTAGCAGACCAACCTACTACCCGTGCCGAACCATTTACGACCAAGCCATCAATCAAGACACGCTCACCTAACGCCCACAGTCCATTCCCTAAATAAACCGAACCTTTTGCAAACACATTTTGGTTGAAATCGTCTGCATAATATTTGCGATCTAATAAGGTATATAACCAATGGAATTTGTTGTATGCCCAGTTCGCCAACGAATTATCTTTCAAATAAATATAAGCGGCTAAACCTACACCTGAGATAGATAACCAGAACGGCCATTGGGTTAAACCGTGCAAGATGAAGTTGAATGCACCGTGATATTCTTCGGTAATCGTTTGAATCGCATTATGTTGTGATAACAAACTGGCCAAACCCGGATCGAAACCGTGTGCAGCATCATTCACATAAATTGCATCGTGGAAGAAGTTGCCTACTACCATTGGGTCGATTAAATAACCCGCAAAAATAGAAGGAATCGCCAATAAGATTAATGGCATGGTAACAACCCAAGGGGATTCATGCGGTTTTCCGCCATGTCCGTGACCGTGGTCGTCATGTCCATGCCCGTGATCATCATGCGTATCAAAACGTTCTTTACCGTGGAACACTAAGAAGAACATACGGAAACTATAGAACGCCGTAACGAAGACACCTAACAACACTAAAGGATATGCATAGCTGGCAGCGCCTAATTGCGATTCGTGAATCGCTTCGATAATCACGTCTTTAGAGAAGAAGCCAGAGAAGCCGGGGAAACCGATCAAGGCTAATGAACCAATTAAAGAAGTCCAGTAAGTAATGGGCATGTATTTTTTCAAGCCACCCATTTTACGAATATCTTGTTCATGATGCATTGCCATAATGACTGAACCGGCTGCTAAGAATAACAAGGCTTTGAAGAACGCATGCGTCATTAAGTGGAACACACCCGCCGAGTAAGCCGATGCACCTAACGCAGCCGTCATATAACCCAATTGTGATAAGGTTGAGTAGGCAACCACACGCTTAATATCGTTTTGTACGATACCCACCAAGCCCATAAAGAAGGCAGTAGTCGCACCGATGACCATTACAAAGTTTAAGGCAGTATCGGATAATTCAAAGATAGGCGACATCCGCGCTACCATGAAGATACCTGCTGTTACCATTGTGGCGGCATGGATTAAGGCAGAAATTGGCGTTGGACCTTCCATTGAATCGGGTAGCCACACATGTAACGGTACTTGTGCCGATTTACCCATTGCCCCAATGAATAATAAAATTGCAATAAAGGTTGGCACTTTCCAGTCAATACCCGGTAATACGGATAAGGTGCTTGTGCCTGCATATTCACCGATGCGTGCGAAGGTTTCGGCATAATCCAATGTGCCACAAAACGCTAATACACCACCAATGCCTAATACAAATCCAAAGTCACCAACCCGGTTGACCAAAAACGCTTTCATATTGGCGAATATTGCGGTCTCTTTCTTAAACCAGAAGCCAATCAGCAAATAAGAGACTAAACCCACAGCTTCCCAACCAAAGAATAGCTGCATGAAGTTATTACTCATGACCAGCATTAACATGGAGAAGGTAAACAATGAGATGTAGCTGAAGAAACGTTGATACCCCGGATCATCATGCATATAGCCAATGGTATAAATATGTACCATTAATGACACGAAGGTCACCACGATCATCATCATGGAACTGAGGTTATCAATTAAGAAACCCACCTCGAAACGAATGTTTTCAACAATCGCCCAAGTGTAAACCGTACCATTATAAGTATGACCGCCGCCCATTGTATGGAACGCGACAATAACCGATAAGATAAAGGCTAACCCTACACCCGCAATCGTAACACGATGCGAATTAGTACGCCCTAACTTCTTACCAAATAGACCCGCTGCAATTGCACCAAATAAAGGTGCTAGGGGAATTAATAGATAAATAAATTCCATTGCTTACCCCTTTAATGTATCCAAATCTTGAACATCAATGGTACGGCGGTTACGGAATACCAATACCAAAATCGCTAAACCGATGGCAGTTTCAGCCGCTGCGACAGTCAATATGAAAAATACGAACACTTGACCGGATAAGTCGCCTAAATAATAGGAGAATGCGACGAAGTTCATATTGACCGATAGCAACATCAGTTCAATACACATCAATAGAATCAAGACGTTTTTACGATTCAGGAACATACCTGCCACGCTGATCGAGAACAACAAAGCTCCAACAACCAGATAGTTTGATAATGGAATCATGCTTATTTCTCGGCCTTCATTTTAACTAAACGTACCCGATCTTCGCGGCGTACTTGAATTTGTTTAGGTACATCTTGCGATTTAGCGTCTGGACGACGGCGCAAGGTCAAAACAATTGCAGCAATAATCGCTACAACTAAAATAACCGATGCAATTTCAAACGGATAAACATAATCAGTATATAAAATTTCACCTAAGGCTTCGGTATTGTTAGCCGGTAAGGCTGCCAGCGGTTGTTCAATTTTGAAAGCTGGCATGTTTAAGACCAGAATCATTTCCACCGCAATAATTAAAGCAGCTCCTAACCCCACGGGTAGATAGCGGATGAAACCTTCCTTGAGCAGATCTAGATTCAAATCCAACATCATAATGACGAACAGGAATAACACCATGACCGCGCCGACATACACCAGCACTAACACCACACCTAAGAATTCAGCGCCGGTCAATAACCACAGGGCTGAACTGGTAAAGAAAGCCAAAATTAAACATAACGCCGCGTAGACGGGGTTACGTACAGTCACCACACCAACAGCAGACGCAATCAGCACAGCGGAAAAGACATAAAAGATAAATTGCTGAAACATGCTGATAACCTCTTAGCGGTAGGGCGCGTCTGCGGCTTTCATCTGTTCGATTTCAGCCTCATATTTATCACCAACAGCTAATAGCTTTTCCTTAGTTTGGATGTTCTCGCCGCGATGCTCAAAGTGGTACTCAAAAAGTTTGGTTTCCACAATCGCATCTACCGGACACGCTTCTTCACAGAACCCGCAATAGATACATTTAAACATATCAATATCATAGCGAGTGGTGCGGCGTGTACCATCTGGGCGTTCTTCCAAATCAATAGTAATCGCTAGAGCTGGACAAACTGCTTCACATAGCTTACAGGCAATGCAACGCTCTTCACCGTTTGGATAACGGCGTAAGGCATGATGTCCTCGAAAGCGAGGTGATAATGGCGTTTTTTGTTCGGGATACTGCACCGTAATTTTACGTGCCGTAAAATATTTTCCCGTAACGCTCAAACCTTGCAACAGCTCATATAAGCTGAATGACTTGAGGTAATATTTAAAGTTAAAACCCATTCCCCTCTCCTTCTTAGGACAACCAAGGCTGCCAACCAATCGCGATGGCAATACCTTCTGCAAAGATCCACACTAAGGTTACCGGGATTAACACTTTCCAACCTAAACGCATGATTTGGTCATAGCGATAACGTGGGAAAGTGGCACGGAACCAGAGGAACATAAATAAGAACACAAAGGCTTTGAGAATTAACCAATGCAAACCATTGCCAAAGAACACACCTAACACTGGCATATTGGTTAAGAAATCTAAACCTTGAAACGGTGATAACCAGCCACCCAAAAATAGCGTAGAGGTTAAAGCCGAAATTAAAATCATATTGGCGTATTCGGCTAAGAAGAACAGCGCGAAACCCATACCGGAGTATTCTACGTGGAAACCCGCCACGATTTCGGATTCCCCTTCCGCAACGTCAAATGGCGCACGGTTGGTTTCGGCAACCCCTGAAATGAAATACACCAAAAACAAGCCGAATAATGGCCAGACAAACCAGCTAAAAATACTGCCGGATTGCGCCTTAACGATGTCGTTTAGATTTAAGCTGCCTGCTGCCATTAACACGCCAACCAAGGCAAAGCCCATCGCAATTTCATAAGACACCATTTGCGCCCCGACCCGCATCGCACTTAATTGCGCATATTTGGAGTTGGATGCCCAACCTGCAATGATAATGCCGTAAACACCTAAGGAGGTCAGTGCCAATAAGAACAGCAAACCTGCATTAATGTTGGCTAATACCATACCATCGCCAAAGGGAATCACTGACCATGCTGCAAAGGCAGGCACTAAAGCCAACATCGGTGCAATTATGAATAAGTAGTAATTGGATTTAGCAGGGCGTACCACTTCTTTAAAAATTAATTTAAATAAGTCGGCAAACGGTTGGAATAGACCCAAAGGTCCGACCCGATTAGGCCCAATCCGTACCTGCATAAAGCCGATAACTTTACGTTCAGCGTAAGTGGTATAGGCGACCGTAATAATCAACGGTAATAAAATCACAATGATTTTCAGCAGGATAGTAATCACGGTTACTAACCAATCCGGGAAAAACCCACTTAAGAATTGTGTTAAAGCTTCCATTGTTCCCCCTAGCCTACTTTACTCAGTTGTACTAAGCCGAACGCATTTAAAGCGGCGGTCGCGGCATAACCAGCAGCTAAGCCAACTGTTCCGACTGCAATCTCAGTCGACAGTTGTACCGCTAAGTTAACGCTAACCTCAGCCTGACTAACTTGTAGCGTATCGCCGTCTTGTACACCTAAATTCGCTGCATCACTTGGGTTCAATTCAACCACAGCAGGCTCTACCGTTTCCTGTAAAGCTTCAGCGCGGCGAACTAAACCATCTTCACGATACAATCTGACATACGCTACCCGTTCAAATTGCCCATTGCTGGCTTGTGGCAACGCAACAGGGTTGACAGGGCTTAAGGTGTAATTGTTGTCACGACCATTTTCTTCAAACAGTTCAGCTTTCAATTCGGCTGCCACTTCGTCAGCATGCACCCAATCAAACTCATGTACTCCAGCGGTATTACCTAATACGCGCAAAACTTTCCATGTGGGACGCGCATCACCGACGGGTTCAGTCGCACCTTGGAATGTTTGCCAATTGCCTTCCGCATTACAGTATGTACCAGCCGTTTCAGCAAAGGTTGAACCGGGTAAAATAACGGTTGCATTGTCTAATACGGCTTGATCCGCAAACGCGCCAATCACAATTACATTATTCGCATTTGCTAAGCTTTGCGCCGCTTGCGCAGGATTCGCAAAATCAGCCGTTTCGGTATTCAGCAATACGAACGTACTTGTATTTTGCAACATAGCGGTTAGCGTCGCGCCAGTTTGCTTTAACTCACGACCAGCAGATAAGCGATGTGGTACAACCCCAGCTAACCATGCACCCACGCTATTAGCACTTTCGGGTAAGTAACCGAGTTTCGCACCTGTTTGCGCAGCAATCACCGATGCCAAGGCGCGTAATGTGCCAAAAGCTGGATGTTGTACGGCTAAATTACCGAGCAATACCAGTTTATTCGCTGCCTCTTTTAAGCCCGCGACGGTAGCGCGATCTGCATCACTGCTATCAACGCCATTTAAAACCTCAACGAGCTCAGCAGGCATAGCCGCTTGATTCACTTCTAAACTGGCTTTAGCTAAGCCTGCCAATGCTGCAACTAACGCAGACGGGGCAGCCACGATTTGTTCAGCCGGATAATTGAAGTCGAAACCACGCGGGTTAAGTGCGGTAATTTTAGCGCCTTTCAATGCGGCTTTACGCAAACGATGATTGAATAAAGGTTGCTCTTGACGAACATTTGAACCGATTAATAACACCGCATTTTGTTGCTCTAACTCAGCGATTTTCACGCCTAAAGTAGGGCTAACAGGGGCAAACGCTTGGTCAGAGAAATCTAATTGACGTAACCGATGTTCGATATTGCGAATATTTAAACCGCGCATTAGGCGTTGGAATAAATACAGTTCTTCTAAAGTCGAAGTGGGGTTCGCCAACGCTGCCACTTTAGAAGTATCCGCGCTACGTAAAATATCAGCCGCCGCAATTAAGGCTTCTTCCCAAGTAACCGCCACCAATTGACCGTCACGTCTAACCATCGGTTTGCTTAAACGATCTTTGCTGTAAATGCCTTGATAACTAAAGCGGTCGCGATCCGATAACCAACATTCATTAATACTGTCATTTTCACGCGGTACACAACGCACTACTTCTTTACGGAAGGTGTGCAGTTCAATATTAGAACCTACTGAATCATGCGGCGCAATTGAGTCATGCGCTTTCATTTCCCAAGCACGCGCTTTATAACGAGACGGCTTTGCGGTTAATGCACCCACCGGACACAAGTCGATAATATTGGCGGATAACTCGGATTTCAGTGACTTCTTAATGAACGTGCCAATTTCCAAGCGGTCGCCCCGGAAAATACCACCCATTTCGCGCATCCCCGCAATTTCTGCACCGAAGCGCACACAACGGGTACACTGAATGCAGCGGGTCATTTCAGTTTCGACTAAAGGACCAATGGATTTATCCGGTACAACCCGTTTAATTTCGTGATAATGGGAATGGTTTTGACCGTAAGCAACGGAAATATCTTGTAGCTCACATTCACCGCCTTGGTCACAAATCGGACAATCAAGCGGGTGATTAATCAGCAAAAACTCCATAATAGCTTTTTGCGCATTACGAGCTTTTTCAGATTTTGTCCAAAATTTCATACCTGCGCCTACAGGGGTAGCACAAGCAGGGACGGGTTTGAAGGATTTTTCCATCTCTACTAAGCACATACGGCAGTTAGCAGCGACGGACAGTTTTTTGTGATAACAAAAACGCGGAATCTTGATGTTATTCGCATCCGCAACGTCGATCAGCATTGAACCTTTTGGTACTTCATACGACTGATCGTTAATTTCAATTGTGACGAGTTCTTGTGTCATGCTTTACCCCTGCGCCACCATACTGCGTCCGTGTTCGACGTAGTATTCAAATTCTTCGCGGAAGTTTTTAATAAAACTCCAGACTGGCATTGCGGCTGCTTCGCCTAGTGCACAGATGGAACGCCCTTCAATATTGTGCGAAACATCTTCTAGGCGCGTAATGTCTTCCGGCGTACCTTTACCTTCCACAATTCGAGTTAACAAGCGATATAACCAGCCTGTGCCTTCACGACAAGGCGTACATTGACCGCAAGACTCTGAAAAATAGAAGCGGGAAATGCGTTGCAGCACTTTCACCATATCCGTGCTGTCGTCCATTACAATGACAGCGCCCGAACCCAAGTATGAACCGGCTTTGGCAATGGAATCATAATCCATATTCAAGCCCATCATAATTTCGCCTTTTAGCACTGGAACAGATGAACCACCGGGAATAACCGCTTTCAATTTGCGACCGTTGCGCACGCCTCCCGCCATTTTTAACAGCTCAGAGAACGGCGTACCCATTGGAATTTCAAAGTTACCCGGGTTATTCAGGTGACCTGACATTGAGAATAATTTCTCGCCGCCAGAATTCGCCACGCCTAAATCCGCAAACCATTTACCACCATTACGCATAATCGTGGCAATCGAGGATAAGGTTTCGGTATTGTTAATGGTAGTTGGCCGACCGTATAACCCAAAGCTTGCTGGAAACGGCGGTTTAAAACGTGGTTGACCTTTTTTGCCTTCCAACGATTCTAATAAGGCTGTCTCCTCACCGCAGACGTAAGCACCTGCACCCAATGAGCCGTGTAGATCAAAATCTACGCCAGAACCTTGAATATTTTTGCCTAATAAGCCCAGTTCGTAAGCTTCTTTTACCGCTTGTTCAAAGCGAATAAAAGGCTCATCCATGAACTCGCCGCGCATGTAGTTATAACCCACGGTTGCACCGATTGAATAACCGGCAATCGCCATGCCTTCTACCAGTGCGTGTGGATTGAAACGCAGAATATCACGGTCTTTACACGTACCCGGTTCGGATTCATCCGAGTTACAAACAATGTATTTTTGTCCCGGCATGGTACGCGGCATAAAGCTCCACTTTAAGCCAGTCGGAAAGCCCGCACCACCACGCCCGCGTAGACCAGACGATTTAATTTCTTCGATAACCACTTCGGGCGGCGTCTTTTCCGCTAAGATTTTGCGCCACGCCTGATAGCCACCGATTTTCAGGTAGCTTTCTAAAGTATGCGCTTGATCACCGAATTGTAAGGTTGTAAAACAGACTTGATTTGCCATGTGCTTACTCCAGTCCGTCTAGAATTTGATCCACTTTTTCAGGGGTCAAATGCGTGTGATAAACGTGGTTGACTTGCATCATGGGTGCAGAGCTACACGCGGCTAGGCATTCTTCTTCCATTTTAATAAAGAATTTACCGTCTGGCGTAGCTTGTCCTAATTTCACACCCAATTTGTTTTCAATATGATCCAAAATCTTATCTGAACCACATAACATGCAAGACACATTGGTACAAACTGAAATACTGTATTTAGCTGCCGCTTTCTTATCCAATTCATACATGGAATAGAAACTGGCAACCTCATACACTGCAATCGCTGGCAAGCCTAAATAATCGGCTACCGCATCCATTTTTTCGACTGAAAGATAATGATCTTCATGCATAACTGCACGCAAAGCCGCTAATAAAGCCGACTGCTTTCTGTCTTCTGGATAACGTTTTAACCAGCTATCAATTTCTTCCCGCTCGTGATGGCTGAGAAGATCGCTCTTACGCTTAAGTTCTGTCATTAGCGGTCAATCTCCCCGAATACAATATCTTGAGTACCGATAATCGCCACCACGTCTGCCAACATATGACCTTTTGCCATTTCATCCATTGCAGATAAATGTGCAAAACCCGGCGCACGTATTTTCAAACGATACGGTTTATTTGCACCATCAGACACGATATAACAACCGAACTCACCCTTGGGATGCTCGACTGCACCGTAGGCTTCCCCTACTGGCAAGCAATAGCCTTCTGTCATCAACTTAAAGTGTTGAATCAAGGATTCCATATCGTGCTTCATGTTAGTACGTTTAGGGGGTGCAATCTTGTCATCAATCATGACAGGTCCCGGATTTTTCCTTAACCAATCAATACATTGTTTAATGATATGATTGGATTGGCGCATTTCCTCAACCCGTACTAAATAACGGTCGTAGCTATCGCCGGTTTTGCCAACTGGAATATCGAAATCGACCAAATCGTAAGCGGCATACGGCTGCTTTTTACGCAAATCCCATTCAATACCAGAACCGCGTAACATAGGGCCGGTTAAACCCAATTGCAGCGCCCGCTCAGGCGTCACTACACCGATACCGACTAAACGCTGTTTCCAAATACGGTTATCGGTTAATAAGGTTTCGTACTCGTCCACATGTTTAGGGAAACGATTGGTGAAATCTTCCAAGAAATCTAAGACAGAACCTTGGCGATTTTCATTTAAACGTTTGGCTTCTTTGGCAGAACGGTAACGCGTTACGTCATATTGTGGCATGGAATCCGGCAAATCCCGATAGACCCCACCCGGTCGATAATAAGCCGCATGCATACGTGCGCCTGATACAGCCTCGTATACATCCATCAAATCTTCACGTTCGCGGAAGGCATAAATAAACATGGTCATCGCGCCCACGTCTAAACCATGCGCCCCAATCCACAATAAGTGGTTTAGAATACGAGTCACTTCGTCGAACATGGTACGAATATACAACGCACGAATGGGCGGTGTAATCCCCAGCAATTTTTCAATCGCCAGAATATAACCATGTTCATTACACATCATGGATACATAATCCAAGCGATCCATATAACCAATGCTTTGATTATAAGGTTTGCTCTCGGCTAACTTTTCTGTACCACGATGTAATAAACCAATATGCGGGTCGGCACGTACAATCACTTCGCCATCCATCTCTAACACCAAGCGCAATACACCATGCGCAGCCGGGTGAGCAGGACCGAAGTTCAGCGTAAAGTTGCGAATTTCAGGCATTAGTTATGTTGCTCCTCTATTTCACCATCACGAATAACGCGTGGCACTAGCACTCGAGGATCAATCGACACAGGTTCATATACGACACGCTTCATTTCCGCGTCATAGCGCATTTCAACCTGACCAATTAATGGGAAATCTTTGCGGAAGGGGTGACCTACGAAACCGTAGTCCGTCAGGAGACGGCGTAAATCAGGATGTCCGGTAAATAAGATACCAAACAGGTCAAAAGCTTCACGCTCATACCAGTTAACGGAGTTCCAAACGTCAATTAAGGATGGTACAACGGGTAAAGTATTATCTTCACACCAAGTACGAATCCGTACACGGAAGTTATGTTGCACAGAAATTAGGTGCGCAACCACCGCGTAACGTTTGCCTTTAACATCTGGTTCAGCCGGTTTATCGCCGAAATCAAATAAATCGACTGGCTGGTCTTGTTGAACAGCCCGACTAAAACCACTGCGGCTAGCGGTGGTAACATCCCATTCAGCATCGCCAAAAGTAAGATAATCGACCCCACACAAGTCGATTAATTGTTCACAAGCTAATTGATCATCGTGCCGTAAAAAACGCGCTACTTCTAACCATTGATTAGCGGGAATATCTAATGTCAGTTCGCCGAATTCATATTTAACCGCCGTCAACTTATCGGCTAAAGCGGTTTGCACATAATCGCGAATTTGTTCAAGTTTTTCTGCCATAATGCTCACCGTGCAATGGTATTAGTGCGGCGAATCTTATTCTGCAATTGCAGAATGCCATACAGCAATGCTTCTGCTGTAGGTGGGCAACCGGGCACATAAATATCGACTGGTACAACGCGGTCACAACCCCGCACCACTGCATAAGAATAGTGATAATAACCACCACCGTTTGCACATGATCCCATCGAAATCACCCAACGCGGTTCAGCCATTTGGTCATAAACTTTGCGTAAAGCGGGGGCCATTTTATTGGTTAATGTTCCGGCAACGATCATGACATCTGATTGGCGCGGGCTGGGACGAAAGATAATCCCAAAACGGTCTAAGTCATACCGTGCCGCACCGGCGTGCATCATCTCCACCGCGCAACAGGCTAAACCGAAAGTCATCGGCCACATAGAACCCGTGCGTGCCCAGTTAATTAACTTATCAGCGGTCGTGGTGACAAAGCCTTTTTCTAGAATGCCTTCTATTCCCATTCCAGTGCTCCTTTCTTCCACTCATAGATAAAACCGACAATTAAGATGCTTAAGAAAATACCCATCGCAACGATGCCAAAAACGCCGATTTTGTCCAAGACAATTGCCCACGGAAACAAAAATGCGATTTCTAAATCGAAGATGATAAACAAAATAGCGACGAGGTAATAACGAACATCGAAGTTCATCCGCGCATCTTCAAATGCTTCAAAACCACATTCAAACGGCGAATCTTTTTCGGCATCAGGTCGGCGTGGTCCGGCTAACAGACCCAGTCCTAATAGAACAATGGCGAGCGCAAGACCTACTGCTAAAAAGATGAGAATGGGTAAGTATTCTCCAAGCATGCTAACTCCTGACTTATAACAGCTTGCTACATTAGCGTAGCGACTATTATTTTGGGTAGAGATGTAAAAATTTGTATGTGTTTACATCAAGATTTCAGTAAAAACTGAATATAGATGGATTTAGCCAGCAAAAATATTGCCCACTTGGCTAAGGACAAGATTTTAGCATAAACCCATAGGTAATGCAGACTTACTATGTGTGAATAAGCCCTGTACATTACCTGAAAAATTGTCGACATTGTATGCTTATATTGCGAATTGTCAAACTGAAAACCTATGAATTGTCGACAATATTAACAGAAAGCAAGTTATTGGATTTAAAAATAAAAAAGCCTGTTTGAATTACTTCAAACAGGCTTTTAAGTTGGTACCGACGGCCGGACTCGAACCGGCACAGCTTGCGCCACTACCACCTCAAGGTAGCGTGTCTACCAATTCCACCACGACGGCAAAAATCAGGAGGCAGATTCTAACCAATTATTTAGAACTCTGCACGGGTTTTTCAGCAGTTTCCGCAGGATTTTGTGTAGGTGCAGCAGGTTGGGCTGTATTAGCAGGTGCAGCCGGTACTTCACTCACTTTCACATCAACCGCAGGCGGTACAACAGCGTCCACGGGCTTAGCCTCTTTACTGGCTGGCAAACTAGGTACATCGCTAGTTTGTACCACAGGTTTGCTGTCTGCCGCAGGTGCTGACTTTACAGAATCCATAACACTTATTGATTGAACAGTACGCCCCGACGCAAGAAATGCCAACGCTATTGAATTCAGGAAAAATACCGTTGCCAAAATAGCGGTGGTTCGGCTTAAGAAGTTCGCTGAACCTCGTGAACCAAAGACCGTTCCCGATGCGCCACTACCAAACGCCGCACCTGCATCTGCGCCCTTACCTTGCTGCATTAATACCAGCACAATAATGCCAGCAGAAACAACGATTTGAACAATCAATAAAATATTGTATAACATGTTTTCTTATTAACCTTAATTTCCGGCACGACAAATAGCCAAAAATTCTTGCGCATCTAACGATGCACCACCAATTAGACCACCATCAATATCCGGCATTGCAAATAATTCAGCGGCATTAGAACCTTTTACACTACCGCCATATAAAATCTGAACCTTTTCAGCTACAGCACTATTAAGTGCTGCAAGTTTAGCACGAATAAAGGCATGTACCGCTTGTGCTTGTTCAGGACTTGCGGTTTTACCTGTCCCAATCGCCCAGACAGGCTCATAGGCAATTACAGCCTCAGTTAAGGCTTCGATGCCTTCCAATTCAATCACTGCATCCAATTGACAGGCGACGACTTGCTCGGTAATACCCTGCTCACGCTCCTCTAGGCTTTCACCCACGCATAAAATCGGTATCAAACCTTGTGTACGCGCTGCCGCAAATTTACGAGCAGTATCTGCGTCTTTTTCACCGAATAACGCACGCCGTTCAGAATGCCCCACAATCACATACTGACAAGCAAATTCTTTCAACATTGGTGCGGATACTTCACCCGTAAACGCCCCTTGCATTTGCTCAGCGACATCTTGCGCACCTAATTTAATTGCAGTATTCGCAATTAATGTTTCCACCATTGGGATATACACATACGGTGGGCACACTGCTACAGCAACTTGGTTTAAGCCATCCATACCCGCCACAATATTCTGCATCAGTGCTTGAATACTGTCACGCGTGCCATTTAACTTCCAGTTGCCCGCCACTAATTTAGATCGCATGTTTCCGTCCTCCTCAAAGCAAGAGGCGAAAGATTACCTGTATAGTATAGTGAAATCAATTGTCTCGTTTAGGCAGCTTTACGGACTGCCTCGGCAATCAACTCCGCTAGTGATTGGGTTTCCTGTGTATCTTCACCTTCGACCATTACCCGAATCAGTGGTTCAGTACCTGAAGCACGTAAGAGTACTCGCCCCCGATTGCCTAACACTTGTTCCACTTGCTGTACTGCTGTTTGAATTTCTATAGATTCATCTAAATTAATTTTTTGGCGAGTCGGTACATTAATCAAAGTTTGGGGAAACTTGGTCATAAACTGTTTCAGTTCGTGCAAGGTTTTGCCACTACCACGCATGGCTTTGAGCACCTGTAGCGCGGCAATAATGCCATCACCCGTAGCGATGTGTTCCTTCACAATAATATGCCCAGACGATTCGCCGCCAATGCAACAGCCATGTTGATTCATTTGCTCAATCACGTAACGGTCACCTACCTTAGCGCGATAAAATTTCACGCCTAAACGCTCTACCGCCTGCTGTAAGCCTAAATTACTCATGAGCGTGCCCACAACACCGCCTTGTAAACAACCATCGTGATGCCGATCATAGGCAATAATGCCTAACAATTCATCACCATCCACATTTTGACCTTTATGGTCTACCATAATCAGGCGATCACCATCCCCATCTAAGGCAATACCTAGATCAGCACGATAGGTTAAAACCGCCGATTGTAAATTCTCAACGTGCGTCGCACCGTAACCATCATTAATATTTAAACCATCGGGCTGATTGCCAATCGCAATCACTTCAGCGCCTAATTCTTTAAATACATCAGGCGCAACGTGATAGGTTGCACCATGTGCGCAATCTACAACTACCCGCAAACCTTTTAAAGACACGTCATTAGGCAATGCCCGTTTACAGAATTCGATATAACGCCCAGCGGCATCTTTAGCACGTTCTACCTTACCTAGCTGTTCTGAGGGCACGGTTTTAATATCTTTCTCAAGCCACTCTTCAATTTCATGCTCTATATCATCAGGTAACTTAGTGCCATTGGCAGAAAAAAACTTAACGCCATTATCATGATAAGGATTATGTGAGGCACTAATGACAATGCCTGCGGAGGCACGAAAAGCACGGGTTAAATAAGCGACTGCGGGGGTAGGCATAGGACCTAATAAACGAATATCCACCCCAGCGGCAACTAAACCAGCTTGTAACGCAGCCTCCAACATATAACCCGAAATCCGGGTATCTTTGCCAATTACCACTAAAGGGTGACCGTTTTTGGTTAACACTTTACCGGCTGCCCAACCTAATTTTAAAACGAAATCCGGCGTCATCGGATAACGCCCAATTTTGCCGCGAATGCCATCCGTACCAAAATATTTTCGAGTCATTGTTTTGATCCACTAAAACGATTATGCCTGTAACGCCTGTTTAAATGTATTTAAGGCCGTTACGGTTTGTTTAACATTATGTACGCGCAGAATCCGAGCGCCCTGATAAATAGACAATAAACCGACTAAGGCGCTGGCTTCGTCGCGCTGATCAGCTTTGACGTTAGCGCTTAATTGCCCAATCATAGATTTACGTGAAACCCCAACCAATAATGGCAAGCCCAAACGATTTAATACATTTAAATTCAACAATAAGTCTAGATTATGATTTAAGTTTTTGCCAAACCCAAATCCCGGATCTAATAGTAACCGCTCTGGCTGAATGCCTGCTTGCACACAAGCCTTAATTCGCGCTTGAAAAAATTGCTCAACGTCCGTTATTACATTCGTATAACTGGGTTGCTGTTGCATAGTACGAGGCAAACCTTGCATATGCATTAGGCAAATGGGCACATCTAATGCCGCACATACTGCTAGAGCATCCGGTTCTTGCAACGCCCGCACATCATTAATTAAGGCAACGCCCGCTTGTACCGCTGCTTGCATAACTGCTGGCTTACTGCTGTCAATCGACAAGGGAATGTCTATACGCTGTTGTATAGCTTCAATAAGCGGAATAACCCGCTCTAATTCTTGTGCAAGGCTAACAGCGGCAGCGCCCGGGCGAGTGGACTCACCACCAATATCAATAATACTAACACCATCTGCCACCATTTGTTCAGCATGTCGTAGCGCTTTATCTAATTGATTAAATTGCCCACCGTCTGAAAATGAATCAGGCGTTGCATTTAAAATCCCCATTATTTGTATATCGTGTTGATAAGCTTGCCACATAACATTAGCTCCAATAAAAAAGGCGCGCTGAGTGTGGCTCAACGCGCCTTCGGTTTACTTAGTGCAACGAGTTAGTGAGAACCCGCCGGATCAGTCATAACAGGTTTGTCGGTATTAGATGGTTTAGCATCTACATTACGCGAACGACTGTTATTGCCCTTACCGTTAGAAGAATCATCATCTGTCCAATCGGCTGGCGGTGGCGGTTCTTCACCGCGCATTAAGGCATCAACTTGCGCTTTATCAATGGTTTCATATTTCATCAGGGCTTGCGCCATCGCATGCAATACTGACATTTTTTCAGTCAAAATCGCTTTTGCACGCTGATAGTTGCGGTCAATCACTTCACGAATTTCACCATCAATCGCATGCGCCGTTTCATCCGACATATGTTTATGTTGGGTAACGGAACGACCTAAGAATACTTCGCCTTCATCTTCAGAATAAGCAAGCGGTCCCATACGGTTGGATAAGCCCCATTTGGTGACCATGCTACGCGCAATATTGGTCGCGCGTTCAATATCGTTAGATGCACCCGTCGTAACGCCTTCCATGCCATAAATCAGCTCTTCTGCAATACGACCACCGTATAAGCTAGAGATTTGGCTTTCTAAGCGTTGTTTAGAAGCACTGTAACGATCTTCTTCCGGCAAATACATGGTGACACCTAAGGCGCGCCCACGTGGAATGATACTGACTTTATAAACCGGATCATGTTCGGGCACGCTTAAACCCACAATCGCATGACCGGCCTCATGGTAAGCGGTCGCGAGTTTTTCTTCCTCTTTCATCACCATTGATTTGCGCTCAGCGCCCATCATGATTTTGTCTTTGGCCTTCTCAAACTCAATCATATCAACGGTACGTTTATTGGAACGTGCCGCAAATAAAGCAGCTTCATTAACTAAGTTAGCTAAATCTGCGCCTGAAAAACCCGGCGTACCACGTGCAATTAAGGCTGGTTTTACATCATCGCCTAAGGGCACTTTACGCATATGTACTTTCAGAATTTGTTCACGACCACGTACATCTGGTAATGGTACGACTACCTGGCGGTCAAAACGACCGGGACGTAATAAAGCTGCATCTAATACGTCTGGACGGTTGGTAGCAGCGATGACAATAATGCCTTCTGAGCCTTCAAATCCATCCATTTCTACCAGTAATTGGTTTAAGGTTTGCTCACGTTCATCATGACCACCGCCTAAACCCGCACCCCGCTGACGACCGACCGCATCAATCTCGTCGATGAAGATAATGCAAGGGGCATGTTTTTTCGCTTGTTCAAACATATCACGTACGCGTGAAGCACCAACCCCCACGAACATTTCAACAAAGTCTGATCCGGAAATACTGAAAAACGGTACTTTCGCTTCGCCAGCAATAGCTTTGGCTAATAGGGTTTTACCTGTACCCGGCGAACCGACCATTAATACGCCGCGTGGAATTTTGCCGCCCAGCTTTTGGAACTTAGAAGGGTCACGTAAGAATTCGACTAATTCAGCAACTTCTTCCTTAGCTTCATCACAACCTGCCACATCGTTAAAGTTCACTTTAACTTGGTCTTCGGTCATCATACGGGCGCGACTTTTGCCAAACGACATCGCCCCACGTCCACCGCCGCCGCCTTGCATTTGGCGCATGATATAAATCCATAGACCAATAATAATGAGGAACGGCGCCCAGTTAATGACTAAATCCAGTAATAAAGAGCGTTCTTCAGGCGGTGCAGCCTGAAACTTAACGTTATATTTATTGAGATCGTCCACTAATTTAGGATCATTAGGTGGACTGTAGGTTACAAATTTTTCACCAGTGGTGGTAGTGCCGCTGATTTTTTGCCCCCGAATCTCCACATCCTTAATAGAACTACTGTGTACACGATTTAAGAAATCGGAATACGGCATCGCTGCTGAATTTGGCGATGAGGCACTGAATTTGCTAAACACCGCAACTAATACTAATGCAATGAAAGCCCAAATCAGCAAATTTTTGGTTAAATCGTTCAAATGAACTCTCCACGTATCAATTACAAGGGCATTATGGGCATAATACCTGATGCTGAACTATTACAACATAAAACCTTGAGCAAGCACATAAACTTCTCGACTACGCGGGCGTGATGCAGCAGGTTTACGGATTTTGACCGTCTTAAAATGCTGCTTCACATCCTTTAGATAAGCTTCTGAACCTTCCCCTTGGAACAGTTTTACTAGAAAACAACCATTCGGTTTTAATACTCGCTGTGCCATATCAAGCGCAAGTTCGCACAGATGAATGGCACGCGGTTGGTCAACAGCATCGACACCACTCATATTGGGTGCCATATCCGAAATTACAAGGTCTGCACGCTCATTTCCTAATAAATCTAAAATGGCTTGCAACACATCATCTTCACGAAAATCACCTTGCACAAACTCGACAAATGGCAGCGGGTCAATCGGTAAAATATCGCTGGCAACAATACGGCCTTTACGACCTAATAACTCGGTTGCGTATTGACTCCAACCACCGGGCGCTGCACCTAAATCGACAATTTTCATTGCAGGTTGAATAATGCGGTCTCTATCCTGAATTTCTTTCAGTTTATAGACGGCCCGGGAGCGGTAACCTTCCTGTTGTGCTTTTTTGACATATTCATCGCTAAAATGTTCACCTAACCAACGATGACTGCTTTTGCTTCTTGCCATGCCTCAATCTGACTCATACACTTCACTAAATTTAGGAAAGCGTAACATGGAATTGAGCGAAGCACAGCGAAAACACTTGAAATCAATGGGGCATGCCTTGCATCCTGTCGTTATGGTGGGTCAACACGGGCTTAAACCCACTGTACTGGAGGAAATCAGCGTTACCCTTGATTACCATCAATTAATCAAAGTAAAGCTCAGCGTGGGTGATCGTGACTTGCGCGATGAGTTAGTTGAACAAATCGTAACGTACAGCCAAGCAGATTTAATTCAACGCGTAGGGAACATTGCTTTATTATACCGACCTAATCCAGACCGACCCAACATCTTTAAAACCATATAAAGCCGCCAGCAGTGACCGTGTCCTGCTTCATTAAAGGCGTGCTACACTTTCGCCACCCTTTGTGATCAGGACACAGGTTGATGACAACAGACGAAAAAACCAACCGTAAGGCGTTGACTGCGCCTACCCGACTTAATCGGGTTTCACGTTGGGAACATTTATTGCCATTACTCAGCCGCATTTTAGTGTGGGGTATTATTTTTGGCGTAATTGCCTTATTAAGCGCTTTTTTCCCGCTTATGTTTTTGACCTTCGTATTTGCCTATTTACAAGCCAGTGTTGTCGACCGCTTATTGCGTTACTTCCCCAACAGTCGCACCTTACTAGTGGTTATAAATGGCATTTTGTTCTTAGCATTAGTCATTGGCACAACCATTTTCTTAGCGCCACAGGTTTATCAACAAGCAGCGGGCTTTGCTAAGGGTTTTTCAACCTATGTGCAACGAATTGACAAAGAAATTATAACCTTAAGTGAGCGCTACCCTGTGTTACAGGAAGCGTTACCCGAACTTAAGAAAAAAACAGAGGAAAAACCTGCGCCAATTACCGTAGACACCTTAAACTGGTCAGGCATGAACCCGGTGACTCCACCGAATCCCGAACCGCCTAGCGCTTGGTCATTTAAAGAATCACCTACTGGCAAAATTATCGGCATGTTAACCCGTCCGACTGACCCTAATGCTGTTGACAAAGACCCGGTACGTTCTTATCTCGATCAATTGGCTAATATTAGTGGCAAGGCATTTTCGGTGGTTTCTACCTTTTTCCTTGCCTTCCTGTTCTCATTTCTAATTGTCTTAGACTTGCCACATTTAACCGCCAGTGTGAGGGATTTAGAAAATACGCGTTTACGCTTCATATACGTGGAAGTTGCCGATAATGTCTATCAATTTGGCAAAGTATTAGGTAGCACGATGGAAGCACAATTCTATATTGCTATGGTCAATACGTTACTAACCGCGATTGGTTTATACATGCTGGGCTTAGGCGAACACATTGCCTTCTTGTCAGTGATTGTATTTCTATGCAGCTTTATTCCGGTGGCGGGCGTTTTCATTAGCTCTATTCCCATCTGTTTAATTGCTTTAAGCATTGGCGGCACGCAATTAATGTTAGCGTCTATTCTAATGATTGTGGTCATTCATATCATTGAAGGCTACATTCTTAACCCCTTGATTTATGGGGCGCGTTTGCGAATTAATCCGGTTATTGTGCTCATTATTCTAACGATTAGTGGCAAATTATTTCACTTATGGGGATTAATTTTAGGTGTACCAATTTGTACGTATATCTTCGGGCATGCTATCCGCTATGAAAAAAGTGAAGGGCGTCGCTTAGGTTTATTTAAAAAACGTACACATTAATTGATGGTTCAGCTCTCATCGTCCTAATTTTTTAACTTAGTTTGAACCCAATGCGAGTATAGCTTGACTATACTCGTGTCAATTTTCATCACTAATTCATTATGCAAACAGTCAGCGATGAAAATGGGGTCACCTTAGCTGTAATAGCAATGGCTCAGGTTTTATTTAGTTAATAGTAAAAATGATGAAAGGATGCAGGTATGCAAAAGTATGCAGCTGAGTTTTTTGGTACGTTCTGGCTAGTCTTGGGAGGCTGCGGAAGTGCCGTATTAGCCGCCGCGTTTCCTGAGCTAGGGATTGGTTTCTTAGGCGTTTCCTTCGCTTTCGGTTTAACCGTATTAACAATGGCTTATGCTATTGGTCATATTTCCGGTTGCCATTTAAACCCTGCCGTCTCTATCGGGCTATGGGCAGCGGGTCGGTTTGAAACCAACCAATTACTGCCTTATATCATTGCGCAAGTGTTAGGCGGTATTGTAGCAGGCGGTGTGTTATTTATTATTGCTTCTGGTAATGCCGATTTTAATGTAGCCGCAGGCTTTGCATCCAATGGCTACGGCGAACACTCGCCCGGTTTATATAACCTCACTTCTGCCTTAGTTACCGAAGTTGTTATGACAATGATGTTCTTATTAGTCATTCTAGGCGCAACGGATCGTCGTGCTCCGGCTGGCTTTGCCCCCATTGCCATTGGTTTATGCTTAACGCTTATTCACTTAATTAGTATTCCGGTTACCAACACTTCTGTAAATCCAGCACGTAGTACTGGTGTTGCGGTTTATGTAGGCGGCTGGGCTATTCAACAATTATGGTTGTTCTGGGTTGCCCCAATTGTTGGTGGTATTTTAGGCGCATTCTTATATCGTTTTATTGAAAAAGAGCCAAGCGCGGCTTAATTTCAAACTAATTATCCAACCGCTTATTCTAAGTGGTTGGATCGAATAGCGTCTTATTTGCCAACGCCAACGCCAGTAATAAAAGCTGATCCCACACGCGCTGTGCATTACCCTCCATTAAGCCCACACCTTTACTCAACTGATCTAATTGCGCGGCTTGTTGAAATAAAACCGACCATTGCGTGTTGCGATGTTGATTTAATACCTTAAGAAATAAGCCTTGCCGTAATTTAGGCATTCTCAACAACAAAGCCTGATTCGATTGCCCCGTTTGTAAATTTAGACTGCCACTGTATAACTGCCGCAATAAATCGCTTAACGTCCATACCACCAGCGTTAAGGCAGTATTTTCTTCTTGTAGAATATGCAAAATATGCTGTAACCGCTGGCTATCTTGGCTTAAAACAGCATCAACTAAATCAAACACTGTAAAACGCGCACTATCCGCAACCACGGCCTGTATATCGCTAACTTCAATGCGTTGTTGCGCATATAATAATTGCAGCTTAGTAATTTCCTGTGCTGCTGCTAATAAATTGCCTTCAATACGTTCCGCTAAATAGCGAATAGCATCATCACTGGCGTGTAAACCGGCGTTACGCATCCGTTTTGCTACCCAAGCAATGGTTTGTGCAGGCGCTAAGTCCCAAACCTGTACCGCTACGCCCACTTGCTCAATTTTTTTAACCCAAGCACTATTCTTACAAACCTTATCCAAACGCGCGGTTTGTAAAATCAAAACTTTATCGCTGGGTAAGCGCTCTAAGTAATGTTGTAAGGCTTTACTCGCTGTCTGATTTAACTTGCAATTTGCCAGCCGCACATCCAATAACTTTTGACTCGCAAACAGCGATAAAGCATCGCCCGCTGAATTCAAGTTAGTCCAATCAAATTGTGCGTCTGCTACCCAAACCTCACGCTCGATAAAGCCTTGTTGTTTAGCCACTTGACGAATTTTTTCAGCGGCCTCCATGATTTGTAAAGGCTCATCACCGCTTAATAAATAAACTGGCGCTAACTGCCTTGCCAATTGTTCCTCAAGTTGTTCGAGTCGAACTTGCATACTTACCTTTGCCTAAACCATCTATCTCACAATTGAGAAATTTTATCCTCTTGGCTTTAGCGAAAGCCCTCGAGAATCGCCACTATTAACTGCACTATCTTTTAACTTGCTGGTTGAACTGCTATGTCTTTAAGTAATCGTCATACCTTACACCATCATGGTTTGCTGCAAGCAGTTTATGCCTTAAACCCTAGCCATTATGCGCTGTTATCCAATCATCATGCGATTAATCCCAGCTTACGACTAACCGCCATTCACCTCGACATGGCAGATTTAATTCCCACGATTCATAGCCCTATTATACCAAGCGTTGATTTGCCAAGTTCGATTATCCCTTTACCCACGAAACCGACCGTCATACCTGCTAAACCTAAAATGGTTTGGAAGCTGGGGCGTGGTTCAATTGAAAAAGTTGATAAGTTGACAGGTGAGATTATGCATTTGGTAGAAGAACGTGCAACTACCAACGAGCTAGAGTTAATTGCAGCTTAGATAAGTTATTTTATGTATAAAATGTTAATGGAATAGCATTTTTTTCCGATATTTTTGTTTAGAATCCGTTACTCATTTGTTAGCTCCACTGGCTGTTATTCATGAAGAGATTGTTTTGTCTGTTCGCTGTCACTATTGTTAGTAGCATGCCTAGCGTGTTGCAAGCCAGCGTTACCCCTGTGTGCAAACGCCAAGTTTTAAAACCGGCTATTAGTACCCAACGCAATGAACAAGTCACCGTCGTAGAAGGCTCTAATCTATACGAACTCACACCGACAGAATTAGGCACATCTGAACGTAAAGTAAAAACCAAAGACGGTTATGTGAGCTATGAAGTCATTCCAGCAACCTTTAAACAAGTTAGTGAAACGATTGAAATAGAACGCGAACGCATAGAGTTAGTAACGCTACCGGCTGAATATGTAACTGAAACCAAACAGATTAAGGTTAAGGATGCAACACAACGTTGGAATTCTGCATGTTTACCGATTGCGGAAGAAACTGTCTTACCCACACATTGTTTAATAACAACGCCTGCTGCATATAAAACTGTAACGCGCAAAGTTATTAAAACCCCAGCACGTACTGTTAAAAAAGTCATTCCGGCTAAAACCCAAACTATTACCCGACAAGTAATTGATCAACCAGCACAATTGCTTCGCAAAGAAATTCCGGCTGAATATATAACGCTTAATCTAACACACGTTACGAAAGCAGCAGGCACACGATCCACACCGATTCCCAATGAATATCAAACTGTTGAAACTGAAATCGTGCACCAAGCGGCAGGCGTAGCAAGTTTACCCGCTTGGTGTGAAGATCAATTACAAGTAGCAGACGGCACACGCTTACAGCAGCGCCTAAAACAGTTAGGTTACTATCAAGGCGCAATCAATGGCATATACAACCCACAAACCCAACAAGCCTTAGTTGCCTTTCAACAGGCTAACCGTTTAGCCAGTGGCGCTATTACGTTGGAATCGTTACGCCAGTTAGGTTTGTACTAAGCTGCCAACGCTGGACAAGTTTGTCCATCTTCGCAAGGAATAGTTTCCACCGTAATGTGGCTAATGCGCGGGTAAGCCTTTAATAATTGGCGATAGTATTCTGGCATATGGGTTTGATGACTAATCACTGAAGCCATTAAGGCATAACTATTTGTACCTATTCGCCAGATATGCAAATCCACCACACGAGCCTGATCTTGCTCTAGTAACTGTTTAATAGCGTTACGTTGCGTGCTAGTAATAGATTCATCTAGCAAAATGCTGCTGCTAGTTTTGATAAGCTGGTATGCCCATTTTGCAATCAAAATAGCACCGACTATTCCCATTACGGGATCAAGCCAAGTCCAGCCTAAATACTTACCTGCCATTAATGCCAAAATAGCAAAAATCGAGGTTAAAACGTCCGCCAAAACATGCACATAAGCCGCGTGCAAATTATGGTCGTGGTCATGGTCATGGTCGTGGTCATGGTCGTGGTCGTGGTCGTGGTCGTGGTCGTGGTCGTGGTCGTGGTCGTGGTCGTGGTGAGCATCTCCTAATAACCAAGCGCTGACCAGATTAATGACCAAACCCAATACAGCGACACTAATCGCTTCGTTAAATTGAATGGCTTGTGGAGTTAGTAAACGCAGAACCGATTCATACACCATCATAGCTGCGACAATGGCTAATAATAATGCACTACTATAACCGCCTAGCACGCCAACCTTACCCGTACCAAACGTATAACGTTCACTATGTGCGTATTTAGCGGCATAGTGATAAGCGAATAACGCAATTGCAAACGCGGTAGCATGGGTTGCCATATGCCAGCCATCCGCTAGTAAAGCCATCGAGTTAAACCAAGTACCAGCGACAATTTCGATCAACATGGTTACGAGTGTTAATATTAAGACCCAGCGGGTACGCTTAACATTCTCCAAATTTACGGGGTTGAAATTATGCTGATGTTGCCAACGGGCAAAGGTTTTAGCGTGCACAACAGTTACTCAATAGAAAATATTCTCATTATTTAGCAAACTTGCTATTTCCTAGCAAAGTCCAAGTTTTTCAATGATTGCCCTAAATAGGTTTGTATACCTTATCAATAATTGAAACCTTCCCTGAATAAATTCTTAATAAATCAAAAATTTAAATAAATATATCTGAGCAGTTGCACTTGTTTTTCAAAAAAAACTCCGTATAGTTTCCAAGCAGAAAAAGTCTAGCGTTTGATCTTCGGGTCGGGTTGGCGTTGCGCCAATCTTGCACTAAACCTAAGCATTGTTGCACAAGGAAGACTGTTTCAGCCTTGCCTATCCCTAGATGGGCTCTCTAACCGGGTAAGAGCTGGAACAATCGCGCGACCGCCATTTCTTACCCGGTTAGAGAGCCCATCTAGGGGGCAAGTCCGCGAGTCTTCCATGTACCAGGTATTAAGGTAGATTGTTTTCTACGATTAATCTAAGCAGCTTGCTCTGCTTAGATTTTCGTTAACTAGTAAAGTAAATATACGTATTATTTATTTACTAAAAAGACCGCATTTGTTAAGATAATCTCACTTGAAAAGTCTAGCGTTTGATCTTCGGATCTAGGTTGGCGTTGCGCCAATCTTGCGTTAAACCCATACATTACAACACAAGGAAAACTGTTTCAGCCTCGCTTATGCAAGAAATTTACTATTGCATGCGTGACGAGCTGGAACAATTGCGCAACCGCTATTTCGTCACGCATGCAATAGTAAATTTCTTGCGCGAGTCCGTGAGTCTTCCATGTACCAGGTATTAAGGTAGATTTTTCAGTATGAATCAGGGGTTAAGTCATTAACCCCTATTTATTAATAGGCAGCTAATACTTATACAATAATATGGCTGATGCCCTACTCAAGATTAGCTGCACACATTGCTAAGAGGATGGGGTTTATACCATGCAACTTAAACTCTCTGATTTAACCCAAGCATGGGCAGCCAAAGACCCCAGCTTAGTGGATTATATAATTGCCCTCAGTCAACAAACAGACTCTGCACCTAAAACGCCAATTCGGGCTGAAGCGCTTACTTTTAAAAAAGTTCTGCAAGCGATGCACAATTACACGGCTATGCAGCAGAAAACCAAAGCAGAACAATATGCTTGGCGGGTGACACAATGGCAGCTATTAGAAGCCGAAGATGCTGAAGCGCCTTTACCTGAGCGCCTAAAACTCTACAAAATTTTATTTCTATTGTGGCAAGACGACAGCCTGTACGCACGCCACGTCTTATTAGAAGTTATCCAACGTATTCCCTTAGTGTATGGTGCTTGGCGCGCGCTCAAACATATCTTTAAAACTTCCGAACAACGTAATGATTACACGTTATTAGGCGCAATTGCCGCTCGTTTAGATACAGAAGTAAAACCTGAATTTAGCCAAGGCACATTATTGTATATGCGCCGCCGCGCTTGGCGTTATTTGCGTAATCTGGGGCATAACTTACCTGCGGTTTATCCGGAAGCCGCCAGCCATTTCTTAGCTGCCTATACCGACCAAACCAATTGGTCGCAAACGTGGATCGCCAATCATATTTTCTTCCATGATACCCAAGCTTATGGTTGGCATTACTTCGGTTATGTATCACCCAACGCTAATCTATTAGATAAACGTGCGTTTAAAGCCACATGGCAGCGTTCTCCTGAACCGTTATTACGTTTACTCAGTATGGCGCGCGCCGAAAAGGTTCGTAAATACGCTTGCGATGCCTTAAAAACCGATTTTAAAGTAGTATTGCGGGATGTTGATCCACAATGGTTAATCGAACTCGCCAACCTCAATGTCAAAAGCCCTGCCATTGACAATTTGATTGTGTGGCTCTTACAAAATTCACCCAAACTTGAACAACAAAACTTCCGCCAATTGGGTTTGCATAGCGTTGTGATTAGCTTATTAGAATCCAGCGATGCGGAAGCTTTAACTTATGCGATTCAATACGCCAAAGCCTATGCACGAGATTTACCGGTTAGCGAATTATTACGCCTCGCCTTAATTAGTCATAACGATCTCAAAGCGTTAGTTCAGCAATTAATTAATGAACGTGATCCGCGCAAAGACATTGGCTTAGAGGCATGGGGTCAATTGCTGAATAGCACGGCTTACTATGAATTTGCCGCCGCTGCCTTACGCAAATACTTTGGGCGTACTGAATTAAGCGCCGACTGGTTTAAAGCGCGTTTACTGAGTGTGGGCGATGCAGGTTTCAAATTTGCTAAGCAATACCTATTAGAATTGCATCCGCTGAAAACGCTGGATTTAGCTTATTTTCAAGATATTTTAATCCAGTTAGATACCACTGATCGCGCTAAGCGCCAAGTTGCCCAATTCATTTTACCCTTAATGGAGCAATTCGACCTCAACGAGTTGCCCAGCGAATTTATCCAACTGGCGTTGTTTCACCCGTATCTCAAAGAACGCGTCAGCCAATGGCTGCAAAACGATAAAATTAAATTACGCCATTTGCCCTTAGATTTCTATAAAGCCTTAGCCTATGAACCGGATTGGGCAAAACAACCGTTTATTCAACAGTTACAACAAGCGGCTTATAGCTGGGCGCAAAATTTAAGTTTTAATACGGAACTCGCTGCACAAGTGCGTACTTGGTTAAGCGATGTACGCCGCTTCTCTTCTGCGGCTTTAGGTTTCGAATGGTTGATGCAATTGGTGAACCGTGAGGAAGCTGAGTATCACGATTTTGCGTTGCAATTAATGACTAAAGCCTTCGTACCCGCCGACTTTGCCCCAGCCGATACTGAAGCAGTGTCTAGCACAATAAGCGCAACTAGCATTGATTTGGCGGGCAAAAGCTTTTTGTTTACCGGCAAACTCAGCACCATGACACGCGGCGAAGCCGAGCAAAAAGTGACAGATGCTAAGGGTAAAAATGCAGGCAGCGTAAATGCTAAGCTAGATTATTTAGTGATTGGCGACGAGGGCTCACCGCTGTATGGCAATGGGCGCAAAGGCAGCAAACAAGTTAGCGCGGAAAAACTCATTGCCGCCGGTGCAGGCTTAAAAATTATTTCTGAAACCGCTTTTCTGAAAATGTTGGCAGGCGAACAAAGCCAAGCGTCTGAAGATAAGCAACTCGCCGGTTGTGAAACCTTATGGCAAATGGCAGTGGCTAAACCCGATACACCAATTAGCAAATTTGCGATTCAGTATTTACGTTCGCATCATCCCGAACTGGCTTTACGTTTAAATGAGCGTCCGGTTGATCCGGGTGCAGAAATTCCCGAAAGCTTTATCACCTTAGCGCGAGTAACACCTTTACTGCAACACGCGCACGCCCCCTTACGGAATTTGGGCTTAGATTTTGCCAAATATGCCTTTGCGCGTTGGCAACCGAATGCCGCCGATTTAATTGCCCTCAGCGAATCCAAATACGGGGACGTACGGGAGTTTGTTAGCAAAGCCTTGTTAGACGAGTTAGCGGCTGAAAATAAAAGTTATCACTTAGACGCTACCCAATTACGCCCTGCCGAAGTGTATAGTTTTTGCGAAGCCCGCACGCCTAGTACACGGCAATTAGGCATGCAATTGATTCAACAATTTGCGCAATTTCAAGTACCGGATGCGTTATTCCAACTGACCGAAAGCCCCGACCGCGAATTACGCAGCTTTGCAGTACGCTTGTTATGGAAGTTATATAAGCATTATGCGACCACCGCACAATGGCAACCCAGCTTGCCGCTCATGCCGGGGTTAAGCAAACTTGATCCAGCCAAGCGCGAGGTAGCCCAAAAACAATTAGGCACAGGTTTACCCAAACGCCCTAAAAACTTACCCGCAGATTATGCCGCTTTACAACAATTACTCAAACGCTGGTTATATGAATTACCGCCGGGGCGTATGAGTACCGAACGCTTAAGCAAAACCTTAAAGCCTTTATCCGCCAGCCAAGCCAAAAAAGCCTTAATCGACACCTTCCGTGATGTAGCGTTAGACGATGCCGAATTTGCCGCCTTGGTTTATCCCTTATTTAAAAACTTTACGCGCTCCAATGGCGCAATGGAACAAGCCGCCTGTTTGGTTGCAGTCACGCGCTTACAAGCCAGCTTTCCTAACCTAGCCGCGCAAGGAGTCTGATATGTTGAATTTATTGCATAACTATCGCGGTCAAATCCAAGGCATCGTCAGCCAAGGCACGCAAAGCTTTTTCATTACGCGCCATAGCGAACAACAAGCCACCGCGTTATATAAACTGGACACCAGCACCGCCAATACTCAATTAAAAGCCCTTGAATTGCCATGTGGTGCAAACGCGATTACCGCCAACTCCCAACAGGTTTATGTAGCCGGTACAGACGGTTTGTTGTATCAAACGGCGTGGGATAAAACTAAGGTTCAAGCGCTAGACAACTTAAGCTTTGCCGATAGCCCTGTATTAGGTTTAGCCCTACTAGGCACAAGCCACTTAGCAGTATTGCAAGCACGCAAATTGTCGTTGCTAGATTTGACACAAACCCGTGTGAATCAAAGCTTCGTGTTAGACGATTTAGCCACTGGCTTAGCTGCCAGCACGGATGGCTTATGGTTAGCGCTTGGGTTTAATAAAGGCAAAATCGCGGTTTACCATGCAGAAAACGTAACTAGCACTTGGGAATTAAGCAGCGAAGGACAAGTGCATCAAGGCGAAGTTTCAGCTTTGTTATTTGCTGGGCAAACCTTACAGTTTTATTCAGCGGGTACAGATAAAAAGCTCTTTCTCACGCATGCACGTGGCGCATTACAACCGTTGGACAAAGGCAAAAATAGCAATCACGATGCTACCATCAGCGCGTTACTATTAGGGCAACAGCGTCTATTTACGGGTGCAGCAGATAAAAGTATCAAGGCTTGGCCATTAGCCGGTGGACAGCCACTCAGTTTTAAAGAAGGCTTAGCTAATGTTAAAACGCTCAATCACATTACTTACCTAGATAAACCCGCATTACTCGTCGCGTGTAGCGATGACAGTTTACGCATTATTGGTTTAGATGCGGATGAGAAATTCACCGAGGTTAAAGCGCGTATTAATAACGGCTATGAGTTAGCCAAATGGCGTTTTACGCAAACCGATCCAGCGCTGCGTGAACAGGCGCTTGAGTTATTAGCCAGCTATGATGACAAACGCGCTTTTGATTTATTAAGCAATCAACTAAAAGCCGAACAAGATCAAAAACTACGGAATCACCTCATTGCGCTGGTCGCAAAAGCTAAACATCCGCAAGCTAAAAACCTGTTAGAAATTGCCTTAAAAGACACGCGCCACGATAGCGTGCGCCAAGCGGCATTTAAAGCCTTAGTCGCCCGACAAGGCGAACAAGATATTCGCCCATTAGAATTAGCCTTAGCCACCGAGCAATTAGACATTGGTAAAGACGCGTTAAAGCTTTTGGCCGAACGCGCTGCTAATTTACCGGCTGCTTTACAAGCCTTAACCCAAGCGTTAAGCCATAAACAAGCTGCCTTACGTTTACTGACATTAAGCTTATTAGAAGGCATTTACCCGAATTCGCCACAAGCCTCATTATTAGCGTTAGCTGTGCCGCATGCGGATTTACAACGCGCCGCCTTAATTCGTCTCTATCAGCGCCAATGGCTGCAAGATATTGAAGTCAAACGCGCTTTATTGTTAGCGCAAGCGGATAAGGATGCCAACTTGCGGCATACCGCTTTTCTAGTGGCAATTTTAAGCCAACCCTTATTGACGCAAAGTTTGCAAGCCTTAGAGCCGGATTTAGCGCGGCAATTACACGAATTAGAAAGTTTTGAACTAGTCGAAGGCAGCGCCGCTAAAACCGTTAAAAGCAGTAAAATCAGTGCTAAAGACGCGCAAAAATTGGTAAGCCAATTAAGCTTTGACGATTACAGAGTATTGCTCCAAGGCATGAGTAATACCTACGCGGATATTAGCTTCTTAGCTGCGTTTGCCTTAGCCGTGCTGAAAGATCAACGCGCCTTCGGTATGTTGTTAGTCTTAAGCCGCGAAGCGGATGCCAGTATTCGCGCTGGTGTGTGTCGGGCATTTGCATGGTTAGGACAAGATGACAGCATTCCCACCTTAGAATTACTGTTGAATGACGAGGTTGCAGAAGTACGCGATGCGGCATTTACCGCTTTGCTCAGCTTGCAAAGTAATGTCTTGCTGAGTATTGCACGCGGCTTTGCTGCCAAACACCAAGATATTCATGCCCGCAGTTTAAAAAGTTTATTAGAGCTCTATGGCGCAAAAGCTAACAAGCAACGCACACAAGCCTTACCTTTATTGCAAGCGGCTTTAAATGATCCTTTCGATGCAATTCGCCAAGAAGCCTTTAAAACCTGCTTAAATCAGCAATTAGGCGACAGCGAAATAGGCACATTACGCTTATTGCTGAGCAGCCGTTATGAAAATCTGCATCAAGAAGTGCTGAATGAGTTAATGGCCAAAAGTCGGCAAAATCCAATAGTCGATTGGGTACAGCCGCTATTGTTGGAACTGTTTAATGACAATTTTGCTAAGGTACGGCTCAGTGCCTTAAGTTTTAGTTTGCAAGAAAAGAAACGTTTCAATAACCAAGCCGTATTAGCCGCTGCGGTTAAAAGTCAGTATCTAGACATTCGCCAAGCCGCCTTAAACTTTATTGCGGAATACCCATCACAAGCCAATCAAGCCCACTTAACACCGCTATTACAAGATGGCGACGACAAAGTGCGCAATAAGGCGATTAGCTTATTGGTGGATGCGGAACAGCAAAGCGCTTTACTAGCTGCCTTGGATAGCACTTATACCGATGTACAAGTCAGCGCGGCAACTGCTTTGGCAAAATGGGCTGAGCCTAAAGCATTTGCGGTCTTAGAAAGTTTATTAAATCGCCCCGAACCCGAAAGCAAAGCCGATAAACTGCAATGGACAGCGGTTAATTTAAAAGCGTTAGCCGGGTTAGGCTTAATGGCTGATAGCCGCGCGTTTCCCTTAATCCAACGCTTCTTAAGCGCTAACGACGCACAATTAGTCAATATGGCGGCGCAAGCGCTACCTTGGGTGGCGAATAGACAACATATCAGTAGTTTAGATGCTTATATGGCGGATGAACGCCCGGTCGTGCGTGCTAATGCCGCGTTTGCCTTGGTATTATTAGCGCAACCGCAAGCCAAAATCGTGTTAGCCGATCAAAAACTGGTAAAAGCGCAATTAACGGAAACTCAAGCATTAACCGCCAGCTTATTACTAGAACCGGTAACACCCTTAAGTTTACAGGCCTATTTCGGGCAAACCGATAGTCAATTAGCTGCCTTATTAGCGCTGGTGAGTCACGAATTATTATTACACGGTGATGAACCGGAATTAAGCACTTGGGCATTAAGTTTGAATGCCAGTGCAGTGCAATTATTCTGTGCCAATCTCATGATGCGTTATGGCAATGTGGCCGAACGTTGGGAATATGTGCGAACGTGGTTGCTCAGCCAACAGGGTTTAGATAATCGAGCGAATGATGACACGCGTTGGGCGATTAGTGTGGAGGATTTACAGCAACTTGCTACGCTGTTGGTGTATGGCTCTGGGCATTTACGCGCCTATTTAATTGAATTGCTAGGCAAACTTGATAGCCGTTTAAGCCGTAAAGAATGGCAATTATTGTATAGCGCCTTTACAAAACGCCATGCTACCGCCATTAAAAACGCGCACGATAAAGCGCAACCCGCTAAAACGCCGCAAGCCCAGCAAAGCCTTTGGAATCAACGTGCGTTCGGCGCGTTATTAGGGTTAGTGCGACAAACCTTTAATAGTAGTTATAACAGTGCTTATTGGCAGCAGTTGGAACAACGTCGTCAAGCGTTAAGGGCGTTAAATACCCTAGCCGAACGCGATGCTAGTTTAAAACCTAGTGTGTTAAGTAGCTTGCTAACCTTGATTAATGATGAGCAGCAAGATATTCGGCAAATGGCGTTTGATAACCTCAAAACCTTGGGAATGGATTTAGCGTTATTAGGGCAAACCGCAACAACTTCACCGCAAAGTGATATTGCCCGCCAAGGTTTGCAACTGTTAGTCGAACATTATCCGCTTAAACAATCGCATTCTTTGTTGCAAAGCTTATTAAAAAGTAATCACGCGATTCTCGCCCCTGAAGCTTGGAAGTTATACAGCGAAGATATTGGCTTTGCGCAAGCCGTACCAGAAGGTTTGCAATCGCAATGGCTGCCTTTACGTGAGCAAATTGTGGGGCAATTAGCCGAACAGTATGCCAAAGCGGAGATGCCCGCGTTATTGGTTACCGCCGCTGCGAATGATTATTTGCCAGTAGCAATTAAAGCCGCGCAAAGTTTAGCACAACAGCAACATCCGCAAGCCTTAGCCGCGTTAACCGCCCTGTTTGAACGTAATATTAGCGATGCGGAAAAGCGTAGTGTGTTAAACATTATGCGCAGTTTAGCGGGCGATGCGGCAGCCGCTTGGTTGCTGGATTATCTCCATCGCAAAACACTGCCAGAGGAACTGTTAGCGCCCGTTTATCAAACCATTATGAGCCAGCGCCCCAGTCGCCTATTCCCTGCACTCTTACAGCGTTTAGAGCAACAGCCGCGTGAAGCCAAAGAGTTAATCAAAACCCTGATTACGCTTAGCGGTTACGATCAGCCTATTGAGGATTATTACGACGAGCAGGCGGATAAAACGTGGTTACAGCAACAATATCCACGTCATGATTTATTGCTCGTACAATTATTTAACCAATTGATTCGCTTAAATTATGCCAAACAAGCCAGCGATTTAGCGCCGAGTTTAGCCTGGGCGCAAGCCAGTGAAGCAGATGCAGCCTTGCGTGATGCGTTACCTGTGTTAAGCAATGACTTACTCAAGCCGATTGTGGAAGCTATTGCGTACCGTGCGGAAAAACGCGGCGGTTCGGTCGCGGGTTTATTACAAACCTTAAACAGCAAAGACAGTGATTTGCAGTTTATTGCTGCCGAAGGGTTAGCCAAAGCTGGGCATCAACAAGGCTTTAGTATTTTAATGGCTGCCGTTGATTACCAAACCAATGATGAGTATCGCAAACGCGCAGTCTTAGCTTTGGGTAAATCCGGTGATGAACGCGCTTTAGATAAATTGCTGAAATTAGCAGAAGATAAAGAGCATTTCTTGCATGAAGTCGCCATTGAAGCGATTGGTAATCTAGGCAAAGGCACGGAAAGCGAACGCATCTTTAAGCAGTTGAAAGCCCGTTTATATCAAGCCGAAAGCTATTCTGATTTACCAGAATACGCCTTAAACGGTTTACGTTGGCTAAATACCGCCGCTGCATGGCAAACCATTCAGGAATTCATTGGCAAAGAAACGCAGTGGGATCGAAATCGCCAACATGCGATTAAACTTTTGCAATATCGGGATACGGAAGCCAGCCGTGACGTATTACTGAAAGTTATACGGCAGTCGCGTAACTTTACGCTGGTTGAGACCGCCTATAACACGGCGCGTTTATTCTGGAAAGCCCCTGAAAATACCGTCACAGAAGTGGATTATGCTTTATTGCAAAGCTATTGTTTTGCGACGGTGGATACAACCTTAGTGCAGCGGATTAGCGACTATGCGCCCACTGTTAAGCTGTTTGAATTAGCCAGTGCTGATTATTCGCACTTAGAAAAAATCGGCGGCTTTGAGACTGCGGTCAGTGAACTGATTATCAGTTTAGGGCAAGCGATTATGCAGCGCACGGATTACACTGAAGCGGATTTAATGAGCTTACTGCGTTCACCTAAAGCCGCTGTCGTGCAATTGGCAACACGCTTACTAGGGCGCTTAAGCAGCCTGTCTCAGCCCTTGATTGAAGCCTGCACACAAGCCTTAGAGAGTTTTTATACACGCTGGCAAACCGCCTATCAATTAGCGGAACTCAAACGCCAAGATGCCAAAGCCCAATTACCAAGCTTAGCGCAAGGCGTACAAAGCTTAATTTGGGCATTGGTACAGCATCAACAATTCCCTGCTCGCCTGATTGCGTTACTCACGAGCCAAGATAAGCGTGAACGGGAGTTTCAGCTTTATACCCTGACCGCGCTACTCAGCTTGTCACAATTAAGCGACAAGACAGTATTGCAAGCGCTCGATACATTGACACAAGCGGATGTGTTGCAAGTCAGCACCTTAGCGAATCAGTTATTAGCTAAGTTCGGGCAAGTCAATAAGCTGCAATGGCAACGTTTACTGGCACAACCTGAGATTTTATTGACCGATAACTTTAAGCAAGTGCTTAGCCAAGCGGCTAGCGAGAGCGCGTACCAAGCGCAAGTGTTGCCGCTCTTGATTGCTAAGCAAGATTTGGCAACCTTAAGCAACATTGCGCAAGATCCACAATACAGCGACAGCATTCGCTTAGGTGCGATTGAAGGTTTAGCGCGCATTGTTACGCCAGACGCGCAAGCTGCCTTACAAACTATTAAAGCTCAAGCCAACGATCAAGATATTGCAAAAGCTGCGTATCGCGCTTTACGGCGTTTACAACGTAGCCAAGCTAAACCTAAATCCACCACGCTTGCAGGAGTAAACGCATGAGCACTGAACCTAATCAGCCCAGCATAGCCAGCCAAACGTTTACGCTGCGTTATCAACAACCCAGTGAATTTCACCATGACCATGTGCAATTGTTCAGTCAGTTGCAACGCGACGCGGTGCAATTTAGCGGCAAGCTCAAACAGCCGTTAGCCTTTCGGGAAGCGTTAGCCACTTTGTTTGCAATTGTGGGAAGCGATTATCGCTATGTACCGAAAGACCGCACGGCGTATACCGCTTTTATGCAAATGCGGCGTAGCAATCAGAATCAAGGTTTGGCCAAAGCGTATCGGGCATATTTTGATTGGCTATTACGTAACGACCCGTTGGCTTATTTGATTCTTGACCCCGTGATTTCGGTACATCCAGATGCGGTTGTCATGGAAGTGTTTAGCAAAGACGAAGGCTGTTATGCCAGCTTAAGCTTCGATCACAATTTCTTCGCCAGCGAAGGGCACGTGCAATACGGCACCACCAATATCGACTTTAGCCCCGATTTGGCGCAAGGCATTGAGCAAATCCGTAGCTTCCGCGAAACCCAATTAACGATTGGGCAACAAGCCGTTGGCTTAACTTCACAAACGGCTGAAGCCTTACCTAATAGTGAAGTGATTGAAAAGCGCATTAATGTGCCACAAAGCTGGTTACGCGGCTTCCTGCAAGTGCAATCGTCCGCACAATTAGCCGCTGATGTGTTCTATTTAAAGCCCTTGGATTTGTATAACGCGCTGCGCTATTTGCGCTTACATGCCGATGTCAAAGGCAAGCGGCGCGGCTTACGCATTGAGCTAGAACCTAAACAAGCGCCGCGCTTGGTATTAGAACCGCATGATGTGGTGATTAACGGCAGTGCCGAAGCTTATCAAGGTAAGGTAGCCAAAGTGGTGCGGTTATGGGGACGGCGGCGCTTACAGCTTATCAAACGCTTCTTACCCTATACCCAAAGTATTGAAGTGCGTTTGTTAGGCAATGGCATGCCGAGCTTCTGGATTTTACGTGGCGAAGGCATGACCTTAACTGTGGCGATTACCGGCTTTACCGCCAGCAATTGGTCACAAGCCTTAAACTTTGATTTATTGCTACCCCGCCGCGCTGACAGCTTAGCAACCCTGAAAACGGTGACTAGCCATTTACAAAGCGTATGGGTTGCGCCGTTAAACGAGATTGCCAATCACACAGGCTTAGAGGTGACTGCGTGTCGTGCTGCCTTACAACAAGCCTGCCAACAAGGTTTAGTGACTTATGACGCCGCGCATCAGGTATATCGTTATCGCCCTTTAACCGAACAGCCCTTGGATATGAGCCAGTTTCAATTCCGCCAACCTGCGGAGAAACTGGCATATGATTTACTCAGCCGCCCCAATGCGATTTCCGCTTTGACCCTGAATTTAATCCCACAAGAAGGCGTGGAAATCTCAGCAACGATTACGGTAAAAGAAGATAAGCGCGAGTATTTAAGTCAGCTTAAATTGAATGAAGAAGGTCAAGTTAGCAAAGCCAGTTGTGGCTGCCATCAGATTATGCAGCACGGGCTAAGCCAAGGTGCATGTAGCCACTTAATCGCGCTACGCCTTGCATATGCTGAGCATCAAGCCAAACGTGATGTGAATCTGATTACGCAGGAAACCAAGCTGTTTATTCGCCGCCATAAAGCGCAAGAAGAACAAATTCAACTGACCTTAGACCAGCGCCGTCTATTGATTCATCGTGAAATCAACCAACAAGCCAAACAGCAACAATTGGCATTTAATACCGTACAGGCTGCGCGTCATGCTTATTTAGGCAAGATTGCCCAACTCGAAACCAGCGGCTTTATTGAGGGCTAACTTATGACAACAGCACAACAAACCCGATTAGATACCGTCTGGCAAGCGATTGAAAGCGCGGGCAGTATTAATGCTTATGTACGCCAACAATTACAACAACACGGTTATTTGGTTGAACGCCGCCCTACTGATGGCATGTCGAAAAGCGAGCTGGATAAATATAAAAAGGAATTGAAACAAGAAGCTGCCGAACAACGCCGTCTTAAGCAAGAAGCGTGGCAAGCGTATAAATCCAAGCATATTGTGCATTTAGGCGAAGGCATTTATTGGTCAGATGATAGCAGCGAAGATCAATGGGATACGCCCAATGCCAACAAGCGTTTATTAGCCAATCAATTGCCGGTAATTACCAAAGTGCCGCAATTGTGTGAAGCGTTAAATCTGACAGTCAGTGAATTACGCCGCTTGTGTTATCAACGCGAAGCCAGCACTTACAGCCATTATACTCGTTTTGAAATTCCCAAACGTAGCGGCGGTATGCGGGCTATTTGGGCACCCTTACCGACGCTTAAACAAGCCCAACATTGGATTCTGCACGAAATTTTAGAACGTTTAGTGGTACACGGCGCAGCCCACGGCTTTTTAAGCGGATGCTCCATTGCTACTAATGCGGCAGAACATCGCAATAGCCAATTATTAGTAAAGCTGGATATTGAGAATTTCTTCCCTAGCATTAGTTGGAAGCGGGTAAAAGGCGTATTTCGTAAGGCGGGTTATCCTGAACAAATCGCCACCTTATTGGCGTTATTGTGTACTGAAGCGCCGCGTGAAATCGTACAAGACAACGGTAAAACCTATTATGTCGCGCTGGCGGAACGTTGTTTACCACAAGGCGCACCGACTAGCCCCGCATTAACCAATGCCTTATGTTTACGTTTAGATCGACGCATTACGGGCTTTGCCGACAAAACAGGCTGGCGTTATACCCGTTATGCCGACGATTTAACCTTTAGCTTTGCCGCCGATAATTCGCAAGAAGCGGATATTAGCCGTCTATTAGGCACGGTTAAACGAATCTTGGGTGAAGAAGGCTTTAACGTAAACGTGAAGAAAACCCATGTGATTCGCCAACATCAAGCCCAGCAAGTGACTGGCTTAATCGTGAATGGCACACAAGCACCCCGTGTTAGCCGTAGTCTTAAACGGCAAATGCGGGCGGCGCTGCATAATCTGCAACAAGGTAAAGGCTTAAAGGAAGGTGAAAGCTTAAATCGCTTAAAAGGTTATGCGGCGTATATTGCCATGACTGAACGCGAGTTAGGCAAAACTATGTTGGCACAATTGGCTGCATTTTAGTTAGCAATCAACTAACTGGCAGAAGGCGTTTAAGCCCTCTGCCCGCTTGCATTAAAGACTTATTTTACAAGCTTATAAGAAACTAACTTAAAGCTAGTAGCATTTGCTGCTGTAGTTTGATTCACAATAATAGCGTAGGTTTTACCGTTATTGAGTTTAACAGTCATCACGAATTGCTTAATGGTACTGCTAATGGCTACCGCTTTTGCACCTGTAATGCTTTGCACGCCGGTACTGTCACCCAAGGTGGTGGCAGCGAATTTAGCGACGGCCGCAACGCTGTCATCTTTATTATCTAAACTAGGCGTAGAAATGCCCACATTGTCAGGGCTGACCACCAATTTAGACTCAACCAGTTTCATCGTGTTATCTAAACCTTTAAACACCAGCACACTGTAAATTTTGCCGTCATTAAGCTTGATTTCTAAACGATAATTTATGCCAGACACCACTTGCGATTGAGCTGCAAGAATTTTCTCGACGGTAGCTGTGCCTAATTGCGTCGCCGCAAATTTAGCCGCAATCCAAGCAGCATCACTGTTCACGTCAATCGGCGCATACCCGCCCACAATCGGTGGAATAACAGGCTCTACTGGTAATTTAATCTCCGGCTTTTTGCCACGCACGGGGGGCGGCACAATCGTATTGACGGGCTTAGTGGTATATTCGGTCACAGACAACTGCCCATCCAAATCGCTATCTAAACCTGCAAATTGCCAAATTAAGTTGCTGCTGGAATCTTCAGCGCTTAATAAAACTTGTAGTTCTTCAGGGCTTAAAGTGCTATCCGTATTCTGATCTAAAATCGCAAAGACCACATTGGTTGGCGCGACAGGCTTATCCAAAACTAAATTCACAAATTCGCTAGCGGATAAACTGCCATTTGCATCTTTATCCATTAGTTTAAAAATCATACTAAAGCGATTGCTGCGTTTAGTATCCGCTAAGGTTTTAAATTCATCCCACGATAAAAACGTATCGGCATTAGTATCGGCTTGTTTAAATTCGGCTGTTTTTGCTGCCATTAGTTCTTCACGGCTTACAATACCGTCTTTATTGCTGTCCGCTTGCATTAAATCTTGGGTTAATTTGCCTTGTGCGACTAAGCCAGATTCGGTGTCGGCGGCGGCACTCACACTTAAAGCCGTTAAAATAGCAAAGGCAATAGCTTTGAATTTCATGGAATTTACTCGATTTTTTATAAATTAATTATGGAATTTGGATTGCCATTGACACTATTAATTTGTGCAATCTATTATTAATATAAATTTAAATTATAAATGAATCAAGTCTTAACCCACTAGACGGCAAGCCGATAACGACTTGAATAATAAAAGATTAACCCAATTGAATTATTGTTCAGCAAAACCGAATAGCCCATTATGCTCTGGAAAGCCTGCCAAATACTTGGGTTTCCTTGCATCGTGGTCGTTGACTGTCATACTCAATACCATAAGTCTGTACTAAATTTAAGCGAACCTCCTTAAGAAGTGGATTAATTTTACGCAAATACTGAATAGGCTTAGGGTTTATCACAGGCATTAGTTGTAATTATTTTGTAATCTCTCGCTCGATTTGTTTGCTGCATCTGCTGCAAAATCGGTGTAAACTTGCGGGATTTTACGGGTATTTGTAGCGAAAAGCTGAAAAGAGGCAAACTTTGCAATGGCAAACATTCTGTTAATTAACGGTCCCAATCTAAATTTATTAGGCAAGCGTGAACCGGGACATTATGGGCACAATAGCTTAGCGACTATTGAGGCTCACTTAACAGAACTCGCCCGCGCCAAACAACAGCAGCTTGTGTGCTTTCAAAATAATACTGAAGGTTTCATTGTGGATCGGATTCATCAAGCCGCCGATGAAGACGTGAAATTCATTTTGATAAACCCCGGTGCTTATACCCATACTAGTATTGCGATACGGGATGCCCTCTTAGGCGTGGCAATCCCGTTTATTGAAATTCATTTGTCCAATGTGCATCGGCGCGAAGCGTTTCGCCACCGATCTTACTTATCCGATGTGGCGGAAGGCGTCATTGTTGGCTTAGGTCCATTGGGCTACGAACTCGCTCTGTATGCCGCCATACAGAAACTCAGTTAACCGAACAGGGCATTGATTATCCATGATGGACGTTCGCAAAATACAAAAATTAATCAGCTTGCTGGAAGGCAGCGATGTAGCTGAAATTGAAATTAAAGAAGGTGAGGATTCAGTCCGTATTAGCCGCATGCAAAATAATGTGGTTATGGCTGCACCGCAACCTCAGCAATTTTATACAGCCCCCGCTGTTATGTCTACTGCACCCAGTGCAGCACCGCATGTTGCGGCAGAAGCTGCACCAGCCCCTAAATTAACCGGCCATGTGGTGGAATCCCCGATGGTGGGTACATTCTACCGTTCTTCCTCACCGGGTGCTAAAGCCTTTGCGGAAGTCGGGCAAACCGTCAAAGTCGGCGACACGCTATGCATTATTGAAGCGATGAAAATGCTCAATCAAATTGCGGCGGATAAAGCAGGTGTCATTACTGCGATTCTGGTCGAAAATGAGCAACCGGTCGAATTTGGGCAACCCTTATTCGTTATTGAGTAATCGCTGGGCGCTCTGCCCCACCTTCGAGGTGTCCTATGTTATCTAAAGTGTTAATTGCCAACCGTGGTGAAATCGCACTACGGATTTTGCGCGCATGCCGTGAATTAGGCATTAAAACGGTAGCTGTGCATTCCACAGCAGATCGTGACCTAAAGCATGTACGCTTAGCGGATGAATCGGTGTGTATTGGTCCACCGCGTTCCACCGATAGTTATTTGAATATTCCGGCGATTATTAGTGCGGCTGAAGTCACCGGCGCAGATGCGATTCACCCCGGCTACGGTTTCTTATCAGAGAATGCCGATTTCGCCGAACGGGTTGAATCTAGCGGCTTTATCTTTATCGGCCCACGAGCTGATACCATTCGCCTTATGGGCGACAAAATTTCCGCGAAAAACGCCATGCTTAAAGCGGGTGTGCCTTGCGTACCGGGTTCAGATGGCGCTGTACCAGAAGATCCGAAAGAATGCCTAAAAATGGCTAAAAAAATCGGTTATCCGGTAATTATTAAAGCCACCGGCGGTGGCGGCGGGCGCGGAATGCGTGTGGTGCATAATGCTGACGACCTGATTCAATCCATTAGCATGACGCGGGCTGAAGCCAAAGCCGCATTTGGCAATGACGTGGTGTATATGGAGAAATTCCTAGGTCATCCACGCCATATTGAATTTCAAGTGCTAGCCGACTCACACGGTAATGCGATTCACTTATGTGAACGCGATTGTTCTATGCAACGTCGCCACCAAAAAGTCGTCGAAGAAGCCCCTGCACCGGGCATTACAGCCGAAGAGCGTAAACGCATTGGAGATCGCGTGGCGGAAGCTTGCCGCCAAATCGGTTATCGTGGCGCGGGTACATTTGAATTCTTGTATGAGAACGGCGAATTCTATTTCATTGAAATGAATACCCGTTTACAAGTCGAACATCCGGTTACCGAATTGATTACCGGCATTGATTTGGTTAAACAGCAATTATTAGTCGCGGCAGGCGAGCCTTTAGCCCTCAAACAATCGGATATTAAACCGCATGGGCACGCGATTGAATGCCGTATCAACGCGGAAGACCCGGATACCTTTGCACCTTCACCCGGCAAAATTACTCGCTATCATGCGCCCGGTGGTTTAGGTGTGCGGGTGGATTCGCATATCTATGCTGATTATACCGTACCGCCTTATTACGATTCCATGATCGGCAAGCTAATTGTGCACGGTGAAGATCGTTTAACGGCGATTAACCGTATGCAAGGCGCATTAAGTGAAATGGTTATCGACGGTATTAAAACCAATGTACCGCTACAAAGCCGCATTATGGCGGATACTGCATTTCGGGCAGGTGGTGCAGATATTCACTACCTCGAGAAAAAATTGGGGATTAGTAAATGACATGGCAACAATTAGTGTGCCATACCACGGCTACGCATCAAGATAGCGTAGTCGATGCAATGGAAGCCGCTGATGCGGTTTCCATTACGTGGCAGGACGCCGAAGACGACCCGATTCTTGAACCCAAACCAGGTGAAATGCGTTTATGGGCAAATTTAGTTGTAACGGCGTTATACGAGCAAGATACCAATCTCGATGCGCTGTTATTAGCATTAGAAACCCATAAAAGCGCTTGGCAAATCGAATCCATTGTGTTGGAAACCGTCGAAGACCAACCGTGGGAACGTGCTTGGATGGATAGCTACCAACCCATGTGTTTTGGTCAACGGCTCTGGATTTATCCATCTTGGTTTGAAATTCCAGCAGACGATTCGGTTAAACTATTGCTTGATCCGGGCTTAGCGTTTGGTACAGGTACGCACCCGACAACTGCATTATGTTTAGAGTGGCTGGATGGCACAAATTTACACGGCAAAACTGTATTAGATTACGGTTGTGGTTCGGGTATTCTGGCGATTGCTGCTTTAAAATTAGGCGCACAATCGGCAGTCGGTACAGATATTGATCCGCAAGCCCTACAAGCCACCCATGATAATGCTGAACGCAATAGCATTCCGGCGGCGCAGTTAAACACGTATTACCCTAAGCAATTACCGTTACAGCAATACGATGTGGTATTAGCCAATATTTTGGCGGGCCCATTGGTAGAGCTTGCGCCAAATTTATTGCAATCCTTAAAGTTGGGAGGGGATTTAGTGCTTTCTGGTATTTTAGCCGAACAAGCAGAATCCATTCGTGCTGCTTACTCACCTTATTTGCAAGATTTACAGATTGTGCAACAAGGTGACTGGATACGGGTAACAGGAAAACTAATAAAAGCTTATTAAGCCAGTGTAATTAAGACAAAAGGCGGTATTTTACACACCATCTGTATACGCAGATTCAGTAAATACCGTCTAAAATGCTTAGAATTATAATAAATTGGCTTGGAGTCATGTACACACAGTGTAGTCACTGCAAAGCGATCTTTCGCGTCACAATGAAGGAACTTACCGCCGCTCAAGGTTTATTGCGCTGCGGCGAATGTGATGCGGTGTTTGATGCTATGAAAGCACTGAGTACCACATTGCCAGAAGAGCGCCGCTTTGCTCAATTAGAAGCTGAAGCTTTACCTTTAGGCGCTCAACATGATTCTTATACGGATAATCATCTCAACCCTAGTTCCAGTCTATGGCAACGTATTGTTAGTAAATTAAAAAAACCTAAACCCAACTATACGCCTTACCATAAAAAAAGCGCCTCCTCTAAAACGTGGCTAATCATTGGCTTAGCTGCATTAGCCCTATTATTACTCTTACAAGGCTTATATAGCGCACGAAACTGGCTCGCTCAACAACCGCTGACTGCCTCTCTAACCAAACAAATCTGTACAGCAGTTAAATGTGATTTGGAAACCCCGCGCGATGTACGACAAATACGCTTACTAAGTCGTAATGTTTATTCGCATCCTAATACCCCACATGTTTTAACAATTAGTCTATCCTTAGAAAACGCTGCGGATTTTGCCCAGCCTTACCCATTAATTGAAATCAGTTTTCTAGACAAAGAGAATAATATTGTCGCTTTAAGACGGTTTACCCCGGAAGAATATATAAAAAATTATCAAAATGAATTAATGCCCCAAGGTAAACAAAGTGAGGTACTTTTAAACATTACGGATCCCGGCGAATCGGCGGTGCATTTTCAATTTCGGTTTTTGTAAGATAAATCCCCTATAGTGAACAAAAAACGTGTTTATCTTGTCTAATTCCTCTATACTCTTGCGCCAAATTGCCGCTCTCACTTTCATATTTAACAACAAGCACTTACTGAAAGTTACACACGGCTGGTAAGTGTTTGCTTTATTTCCCTCGTGTTGGAGAAAAAAATGGCAACTGACAATGTAACCTATATGACAAGGAAGTCAGCATTACCAGTTGAAGGGATTGATCCCTACATCCCTGAACCCGGTGAAGAATATATGAACGAAAAGCAATTACAGCATTTTCGGAAGATTCTACTGGCTTGGAAAAAATCCTTAATGGAAGAAGTGGATCGCACCGTCGATCACATGAAAGAGGAAGCAACTAACTTTTCTGACCCCGCCGACCGCGCTACTCAGGAAGAGGAATTCGCGTTGGAATTACGGGCACGGGATCGTGAACGCAAACTGATTCGCAAAATCGAAAAAACCATTACTCGCGTGGATGCGGATGATTATGGTTATTGCGATGCTTGCGGTATTGAGATTGGTTTACAACGTTTAGAAGTTCGACCCACAGCAGAACTTTGTATCGACTGTAAAACCACTCAAGAAATTAAGGAAAAACAAATGGCAGTTTAAGGCTGCGCGTTTGTCAGTGATAGGACGCTTTGCCCCCTCACCGACGGGGGCATTGCACTTCGGATCATTAGTAGCCGCTACAGCAAGCTACTTACAAGTACGCCAAGCGCGGGGGCGCTGGCTACTACGGATTGAAGATCTGGACAAACCTCGTGAACAAACGGGGGCAACTGCACAGATTATTCAAACCTTACGGGCTTTTGCGTTTGAATGGGATGGGGAAATTGTCTTGCAAAGTCAACGACAAGACGCCTATTACCATGCTTTACATCAGTTAACACCGTTTGTCTATGCTTGTGATTGCTCGCGTAAACTGCTGCAACAAAGCGGACGACTGGGTGCGTATGGCTGGATTTACCCTAATACTTGCCGACATAAGCAATTAGCGCCCGAGCATTTGGCATTACGCCTGCAAACACCGGATCAAGTTTGGCAATTTACAGATCTGATTCGCGGGCATTATGCGCAAAATCTGGCGCAAGAGATTGGCGATTTCGTTATTTTACGTGCAGATCGCATTTTTGCTTATCAATTGGCGGTAGTGGTGGATGATGCCTACCAAGGCGTTAATCAAATCGTGCGGGGTGCAGATTTATTGGATAACACACCGCGGCAATTGTATTTGCAGCATTTACTGGGCTTTGCTCAGCCCACTTATGCGCATGTGCCTTTAGCGATTGATTCCAAAACCGGACAAAAGCTTAGTAAACAGAATCTTGCACCCGCGATTGATGCTAAAACTAGCATTGGCACATTGATTCAAGTCTTACGCTTTTTGGGACAAAACCCACCCGCAGCAACGGATATCAGTCAGCTAAGCGAGTTGTGGGATTGGGCGATTGCGCATTGGTCTATACAAGCTGTGCCAACAGTACAGACACAGCCTATCACGTTAGATTAACGCAAGAACGCAATCAAATCTTCGATAAGGCGGGTTTTCTGCGTCGCTAACAAGCCGTGCGGTTGCCCGTCGTATTCCATTAACACTGAATTAGCAATGCCTTTATTGGCAGCACGCGCAGTGGGTTCAATTGGCACAATTTTGTCGGCTGTACCATGAATAATTAAAGTCGGAACAGTAAAGGCATTTAATTCGGGGCGAAAATCGGTTTCACTAAACGCGTGTACGCAATCTACTACGCCTTTTAAACCCGCTTCCATGCCGATATTGCTCGACCAGCGAATTAATTCATCACTGACAGGATGTGATAATAAACTCACACCGTAAAAATCTTTGAAAAAGTTACTGAAAAACTTAGGGCGTTCTTCTTTAATATCTTTCAGCATGTCTTCAAATACCGACTTATCCACACCTTGTGGGTTGGTTTCGGTTTTCATAACATACGGCACAATCGAAGCAATTAACGCCGCGTTAGTTACGCCCTTGCCCTGATAACGCGACATATAACGCGCAACTTCACCGCCACCCATTGAAAAGCCCACTAACACGGAATCGCCTGTTCTGAGGGTTTGCATTACATCGGCTAAGTCATCGGCTAATGTATTGTAATCATACCCGTGCCAGGCTTGTTGTGAGCGACCAAAACCCCGGCGATCATAAGCAATAACACGAAATCCCGCGTCAGCAATCGCCATTGCTATATCATCCCAGCTATCCGCCGATAAGGGCCAACCATGAATTAAAATAACCGATTGTCCCGCGCCCCAATCCTTGTAATACAACTTCGTGCCATCGCGGGTGAGAACGTAAGCCATGTTAAGCCTCCTGCTATCTTGCTAACGTATGCATTATTAATCCAAAGTAGATATAGCAAACTGCGATTAAAGCGGTTAAAGCAGCTACCATTTTCAGGGTTTTCATCAAAGACGCTACTTAGGAGTACTGTTGTTATGTCGGTTAATTTACCCCAATACCCGCAATGGCTAATCAATGAACGCAACCTCAGCACTTATTACAACTCGCTATTATTAAGCGGACAAGCGCCCAAAGTTGCCGATTTAATTAAGCAAAATCCAAGCAGCTTTAGCGCCTTCGTAGAATTACTGAATAGCAAAGGTAGCCCTTTAAGTACACGGATGGGAATTGGCGTGGTTATGGAAGAATTAGCAGGTAGTCGCGTATTAAGCCAACACATTGACTTATTAACACCGCTCACCCAAGCCAAAGACGCACGCTTACGCGCAGACGCCTGTTATTATCTGGAACTCAGCGCTAATCCCGCCGCCTTACCTAGCTTGCAAGCTTGTTTACACGATGCAGATCCCAGCGTGCGAGAAGTAGCCGCAGATGCCATTACAAACCTAACACCACCTGCAACTTATCCTCTCCAACCTTAATATCCTTAATACGGTTGGCAACGGCTTCATACTTATTCAAGTTATAAATCGGCTTGCCATCGGTCAAGCGCTTCAATTCCTCTTCGGTATATTGGCGCACCTTGTTATAACTTTCTTTTGATAAGCCTTGAATATCAAAGCGTTGAATCGTGACATTTTGCAAATACAATTGGTTGCTGCTTTTATCCAAACGCAAGCTACCGCTAACCGTTACCCAACCTTCGCCCTGTCCTAAATCAGGGCTATCCACCGTCGCATAGACCTTTAAGCCTAGGCGATTTTCATCAGGATAAAAATCCACCGTCGGTTGATCCAAAATAATCGTCGCGCCCTTCTCTTGCAGCACCGTCGGAAACTTTTTAGCTAACTCGCTTTGAATCCGTTCCGCCCCAATGGCAACCGAAAAACCGCTATTTAAGCTGTCTTTTAACTTTGAAAAGATATCCATATCTGTCACTTCCCGCTATTACACTTCACTGTGTATAAACTATTTAGGCGATTGCGAAAAATTTCTATGCCCAATCTACGGTTGATTTAATATTTAAAAATCGCAACTTTACACTTCTTTACTTAAGCCTCACATTCCAGCAACCCCCGCCTTGCATACTACGCCCATGCCAAAGCCCATTGGCAATAAACCAATAATTAGGAGTATGCACATGACCGAGTTAAACCAAAGCACCGATAACGCTAACGTTAGTAAACCTAGCGATACCAACGTGGAAACAACAGCCAACACCTGCGAAACAGGTAAACGCTGTTGCGGTTGGAAGCGTGAACACTGGCAAGCTAAATGTGGCAAGGGTCAGGGCAAATGCTGCCGCTTGAAAGTGATAGGTGCTGCGTTGCTCATTTTCTTACTAGGGGTAATGGCGGGCAAAGGCTGTTCACACCATCATGCCCATCACGGCGCAATGAACGAGCAAGCTACCGTGGTGGTGCGTGGTGAAAAACCACTGCCATTAAGTGCGTTGTTAGATAGTATTCAAGCCACACCGGAACAACGCGCTAAGGCCGCTGATTTAGCCTATTAAGCAGTATAGCCTCTAAAATCACAGGGCAAGCCGTGGGTTTGCCCTGTGTTTATGTGTGAGAACCTATTATGTCTGAATCACTTTTAATCATTGACGATGATGTGCGTTTAAGCCAAATGTTGGTCGATTACCTTGGCGCAGGAGGCTATCAAATAAGCTGTGCACATACCGGCAAGACAGGTTTACAATTAGCCAAACAACAAAATTGGTCATTGATTATTCTGGATTTAATGTTACCAGACGCGGACGGCTTGGATTTATGCCGCGAATTACGTTCGCATAGCCAAACCGCTGCTATTCCCATTTTAATGTTAACCGCACGCGGTGACGCCACCGACCGTATTATTGGCTTGGAGTTAGGTGCAGATGATTATTTACCCAAGCCGTTTGAACCGCGTGAACTCAAAGCCCGTATTAAAGCCATCTTGCGGCGCGGTTTACGCACCCCAGAACATTTACCCACTTTGCAGTTCGGACGTTTGGAAATTGATCGAGAAGCCCGCGAAATTCGCTTAGATGGCCACAGTCGCGAAGTGACCAGCTACCAATTTGATTTATTAGTGGCAATGGCAGAACGCGCCGGACGGGTACTCAGCCGTGAACAACTCATGGATTTAGTTAAAGGTGAAACCTTAGAAGCCTTTGACCGTTCGATTGATGTACACATTTCCCGCTTACGTGCCGCCATTGAAGACAATCCCAAACAACCGCGCCGCATTATTACGTTGCGGGGCGCGGGCTATATTTTTGCACGCAGTCAAGACGGTGATGACGGTTTATGAACGCATTAAAAGCACATTGCCAACAACACCGAGCGCGACGCGGCAGTTTTTGGCACTTACGTAAACGCTTGTTTTGGCAGATTTATACCGTGGTAGTGGGTAGCGTAATTCTGGTTTCCCTACTAGTAGCCGCCACTACCTTGCATTTACAAGCGCAAGATACCCAGCACCCTGTGCCGATTTTGCCATTTTTAATTTTATCAGCGGTCGTGGTGTCATTGGGGGCTTATCCGATTTCCAAACGCTTAACGCGGCGCTTAGAACAATTAAAGCAAGGCGTAGAAGCCTTAGGCAATGGCAAATTAGACACGCGCTTACCGGTGCGCGGCTGCGATGAAGTCGCGGTATTAGCCACCAGCTTTAACCAATCCGCCGAACGTATTCAAGGCTTATTACAAGCACAACGCCAATTACTCGCCAATGCTTCGCACGAATTACGCTCGCCCTTAGCGCGAATGCAAATGGGTTTAGCCATGTTGGCCGAACAATACGAGTTAGAACAGAGCAAACCCGTGCAAGCGATTCGCCAAGATATGCAAGAACTCAATCAATTGGTGGAAGAAATTCTGTTAGCCAGTCGCTTGGATACGTTAGAAATCCCCTTAGCCAGTCAACGCGTGGATTTAGCCGGATTGCTGGCGGAAGAATGTGCGCGTTTAAACTTAGACTGTGAAGCCCAAGCCCTGCAAACCACGGGCGACGCGCATTTATTACGCCGCTTAATCCGTAACTTATTAGAAAATGCCAAGCGGCACGGCGGCGCGCCGATTGAAGCCAAGCTGAGCGCGCCCGACCCACAACATTTGTTATTAACCGTCAGTGATCGCGGACAAGGTATTCCAACCGAAGCCTTAGCTCGCGTATTTGAACCGTTTTACCGCCCGTCTGGACACGGCGAAGCACAAGGCGGCTGGGGTTTAGGCTTAAGCTTAGTGAAACAAATCGCCACTCGTCACGGTGGTACGGTGCAGTGCATCAATCGAGCAGACGGCGGTACGGTGTTTCAGTTAACCTTACCGCGTTTAGCCGCTTAGACATTGGGTGAACTCGGTTTCCTGATGATACATCAGCAACAGTTTATCGGTAGAGCGCGTCATCGCCACGTACAACAGCTTGGCTTCTACGCTGGTATCTTCCTTGGCATCAGGCATAAAACCTAAGCCGGAAATAATCACCCACGGAAATTCCAAGCCTTTGCTACTGTGTAGGGTCATGAGTTTGACGCAATCCTCCTCCGGCTTAAATTGCTTTTTACGCGCCGCACTACCCAACCATTGCAGCGGTATACCTGCTGTTTTTAATGCCTCATGCAATTGTTTACCTTGCGCTGCATAGCGATACAAAATACACACATCGCGCCAGCTTAACTGGGCTTGTTGCTGCCATTGCGTTAACCACTTCACAATTTTTGCGACTTCTTGCGCATAACTATCTGAGCGTTTTAACTGCGGCACAGCCCCGCTACGCCCCACCGATTCCGCACTTAAAATCGGAATATGATCTTCATCGCTGTCGTGAATTTGCAAATAGTGACGGGCGAAACGATCCGTAAACTGAAACACTTCATGCGTATTGCGATAATTCAGTTTTAAGACCGTGGTACGACCGCGTGCATTAATGCCCACGCTGGATAGGCTAAAATCCAATTGCTTGTTGGCGGAATAAATCGACTGCGCGTCATCGTATAACAGCAATAAGGAATCGGTATCCGGGTCAACCATACCCGAAATAAGCTTGAGCCAATCCGGTTTAAAATCATGCCCTTCATCAATCATAATCGCGCCGTATTGCCCGCGTGGAATCTCGCCGTTTGCCACCGCTGCAATCACCGCTTCCACCAAGTCTTCAAAATAAGTGGCTTTATCAAAGGCGGGTTTCGCTACATGATAGTGCCGCAATAATTCCCCGCACCAATCATGAAAGTGATACACATTGACCCGATCTTGAATACCCTTAGCCTGCATCAAATCGCGCAATTTCGCGGCCAAGGTAATGTTGTAACACAGCACCAAAATCGGCTTATGTAACAATTGCGCTAAATACAAACAACGAAAACCTAGAATCAGGGTTTTACCTGAACCCGCCACGCCGTGAATCACCCGATGCCCCGTACCTAAACTACGCGCCAATTGCTCTTGCTGCTGATCCATGACTTTTAATAAATCAGGCAATACCGCATAAGTGGCAGGCGTTTTTTGGGTGGCTTCGGCTGGATTCGCAAACAAATCGGCTTGTTGTGTGGTAATGCGAATCTCTGGAAACAAATGCCAACGAATCCGATCAATCTGCGGCAAACTTAAGGGCTGCTGGAATTGATACTCGAACATATTCCATAAACACTGCTGAAAGTCTTCCGCATCGGTGCTTTCCAGCATTTCATCTTTGCAAATCACCTTAGTAGCAGGTAATACATTACCTAACTCTGCCCTGTCGAATTGCTCGCGCGTAATATGGGTCAACACCACGCCAAAGCCGTACGGAAACGCCAGCTTACCTTGATACTTGCCCGCCAGTTGCACCAATTGCGCATCGGTCTCCAATTGCTGCACCAATTGATAAGCACACTGCCGCGCTTGCTCCAACGGGTTTAAGACGGTTTTTAAACCAGAACTGGTCAACAACTGCACTTCTTTCTTGGAGAAATCCTTAATGCTCTCCAACTTCCAATCCTTCACCTCCAACAACAATACGCCGCGCAACGGATGCACAATCACAAAATCCGCGTAACGCTGACGCTTGCCCACCGGCAAGTCATACCAGCTTGACATCCTCCCCACGGCTAAAGCCGGGGGATTCCTCCCGCGAGACGGCAATGTCCTGCCGCGAGAATGTTCCGTGCTGCATTGACATCTCTGTCATGCAAAGCCCCACAGTCAGGGCAAGTCCATTCTCTTATTCCAAGTCCTGCTCTACCTTTCGGACTGTTGACGGAGACGCTTCCACAACACGAACACGCTTGGGTACTGTACGCTTCATTGACTTCTAGAAACACGCCTTGCATCGCTTTCGATTTATAATCAAGCTGTGTTTTCAGCATGAACCAGCCTGCATCTAAAACGGACTTAGCCATTTTAGTTTTAGCAAGACCTGAACTGCTGACGTTGCCAACGACAATGAATGAGTGTTCACGCACTAATTGAGTCGTGAACTTGTGAATAGCATCTGCTCTACGGTTTTTGACCTTGGCATGAATAGCTTTAACCCGCTTTTTCTTGTTGGCACGTTGCGCCATACCTAGTTGTTTTTCGGCTTTGCGATAGAATTGCTTAGATTCAAGCTTTAAACCATTGCTACAGGTAGCGGTATCTTTTAAGCCTAAATCAATGCCTACCGCGCCCTTGCCTGCTAGTTCAGTAGCTTGTACTTGAACCACTACATTAAAGTACCAGCGACCACGCGAATCTTCTGTGAAAGAGCCAGAACGGAAGGCGTATTGTGACAAACCGTAGCTATCCCACACCTTGAAAAAGTGCTTGTTGTAGCGAACTTGCTCATCTTTCCAAACGGCTGCACCGGATTTAAAGGGAATCCACCCAAGTGAGCGGCGGCTACCGCCAGACACACGCCAACGTAACTTATCTTTCTTGAACTGCTTGCGTGCCTTGGCGTGTGCTTCCGTAACTTCTTGGACGGTTTGCGAGTGAATAGTGAAGCCGCGTGATTTCTTGAGTGCCGTTTGACTCTTGGCGAGGTCGAAGGCGGAAAAGTTATTTCTGAGGTAGCCTACTTCTGGAACGGGGACGTAGCTGTATTCTGCCGTGATAGCGTTGGCTTCGTTCCACACCTGATTACACTCAAACGCCCAATGCTTTAACAGTGACGCGTGCTTGTCCTTGATGCGGACTTTGAGTGTTTTCAGGATGGTGGATTCCACGGTTACTTGTCCTTTTGCGTTTCAATGTATTGTTTGATTACTGAAAGTGGCGCACCACCAACAGTTGCTACAAAGTAGCTGTTAGTCCATAGCGTAGGAAGCCTACTCTTCAAGTGCGGAAAGTTATTCCGCAACACAAAAGAGCTTTTACCCTTCATCTGTTTCACTAACCTGTGTATCCCGTACTGGGGGTCACACGAAACTAGAATATGGAAGTGGTCTAAGTCCGCTTCCATTTCAATGATTGACGCATTGCGTTCTTCGCAAACATCTAGCACCACTTGTTTTAGTGCTGTTTCAACTTCCGCTGTCAAAACCTTACGGCGGTACTTGGTACACCACACAACATGGTACTTGCAGTCAAAAGCTACGTTACAATTTGTTTCCATGTTTAGCATTATACAGCTACGCGCCATCTAATACAAAAGTTTGTATAAGACGCTTATATCCCCATGCCTAAAGGCAGGGGTATTACGCGAATTTTGATAATTTCACTTCACCCGCGTCGACTTCTGCAATGCGTTGGCTGAGTTCGGCTTCCCATACTTGGTCTATTTCGTGTTGCCATGCTTGATGGCGGTTAACTAGCTGTTGATCGCTAATATACAAAATTGCTTGGCGTTTGAGCCATTGACTGAAATCAGAACTATCATGGTTAGCGGCTTGGTCGCTGGTGGTTTGCAACCATTGGCGCACGGCACTATGTGCGTCTTTTTGATCAGGGTTGACGCCGATTTTTAAGGACAATAATTCGCTGAGTGTAGAATCAAGGGTAACGGTAGTCCGCAAGTTACCCCGTTGAATGTGATAACGGTTCATGCTTTGTTGCCCGGATAAATATATATCCAATAGCTTATAACGGCATGGGCGCTAATGCAAATACCCAACTAATTCGTCAACAAAAACACCTTAACCTTTGCCCGAAAACTTGCCTTTAAGCCATTACCAAAAACGGTTTGCTTTAGGCGCGGTTGGGGTGGTAGTGCTATTCAAGCGCTGCATAATCCCCTCAATCTGCTCGGCTTCTGGAATTTGCATTTGCTTTGCATCCGCTAAGGCAAGCTGTAAAAGGTTTTGAATTTCCGCTTGATGTTGTTCTGCATCAATTTGCCATAACAATAGTGCTGTATTAGTTCGCCCAATTAATAGTGCACGAGTATCGCCGAGTTGTTCATACACGGGCAATTCGTCAGTGGTGCGAATGCGTAAGGCTTCATCCAGTTGACCGCGCGCTTGCAGGATGTCGGCGATTTTTCCTTTGGTGATCGCGATGGAGCGCACCTCGCCGAGTTGTTCATACACGGGCATTTGCTCTTGGGTGCGAATGCGTAAGGCTTCATCCAGTTGACCGCGCGCTTGCAGGATGTCGGCGATTTTTCCTTTGGTGATCGCGATGGAGCGCACCTCGCCGAGTTGTTCATACACGGGCATTTGCTCTTGGGTGCGAATGCGTAAGGCTTCATCCAGTTGACCGCGCGCTTGCAGGATGTCGGCGATTTTTCCTTTGGTGATCGCGATGGAGCGCACCTCGCCGAGTTGTTCATACACGGGCATTTGCTCTTGGGTGCGAATGCGTAAGGCTTCATCCAGTTGACCGCGCGCTTGCAGGATGTCGGCGATTTTTCCTTTGGTGATCGCGATGGAGCGCACCTCGCCGAGTTGTTCATACACGGGCATTTGCTCTTGGGTGCGAATGCGTAAGGCTTCATCCAGTTGACCGCGCGCTTGCAGGATGTCGGCGATTTTTCCTTTGGTGATCGCGATGGAGCGCACCTCGCCGAGTTGTTCATACACGGGCAATTCATCAGTGGTGCGAATGCGTAAGGCTTCATCGAGTTGCCCGCGCGCTTGCAGGATGTCGGCGATTTGTCCTTTGGTGATCGCGATGGAGCGCACCTCGCCGAGTTGTTCATACACGGGCAATTCATCAGTGGTGCGAATGCGTAAGGCTTCATCCAGTTGCCCGCGCGCTTGCAGGATGTCGGCGATTTGTCCTTTGGTGATCGCGATGGAGCGCACCTCGCCGAGTTGTTCATACACGGGCATTTGCTCTTGGGTGCGAATGCGTAAGGCTTCATCCAGTTGCCCGCGCGCTTGCAGGATGTCGGCGATTTTTCCTTTGGTGATCGCGATGGAGCGCACCTCGCCGAGTTGTTCATACACGGGCATTTGCTCTTGGGTGCGAATGCGTAAGGCTTCATCCAGTTGCCCGCGCGCTTGCAGGATGTCGGCGATTTGTCCTTTGGTGATCGCGATGGAGCGCACCTCGCCGAGTTGTTCATACACGGGCATTTGCTCTTGGGTGCGAATGCGTAAGGCTTCATCCAGTTGCCCGCGCGCTTGCAGGATGTCGGCGATTTTTCCTTTGGTGATCGCGATGGAGCGCACCTCGCCGAGTTGTTCATACACGGGCATTTGCTCTTGGGTGCGAATGCGTAAGGCTTCATCGAGTTGCCCGCGCGCTTGCAGGATGTCGGCGATTTGTCCTTTGGTGATCGCGATTTCGCGCACCTCGCCGAGTTGTTCATACACGGGCAATTCATCAGTGGTGCGAATGCGTAAGGCTTCATCGAGTTGCCCGCGCGCTTGCAGGATGTCGGCGATTTGTCCTTTGGTGATCGCGATTTCGCGCACCTCGCCGAGTTGTTCATACACGGGCATTTGCTCTTGGGTGCGAATGCGTAAGGCTTCATCGAGTTGCCCGCGCGCTTTTAAGATGTCGGCGTATGCGCCAAAGCTTAAAGCACGTTCGCGCCTTAATTCATCGGATACATGATCCCCTGGGGGCGTAGTGCTCACGGCACGTTCAATTGCTGCCTTGGCCGCTTCGCCCTTACCTAAGCGTTGTTGCACTTGTGCCAAAGTTCTTAAAATCCGAAAATCGTCGCTCACCTGTAAAATCTGTTGGCATAAGCTTTCGGCTTCAGCCCAGCGGTATTGATAGTGCATAGTGAAGGCTAAACGATGCCCAATTTCTATCGCCACACTTACCACTTTACCCGCTACTGCCAAACGCACCACTTCCAAGCGTTGTGCTTCTGTGCCGGTTTCCCCCCAACATTCATAGATGGTTTGCGCGGCGGCAGCTTGCAATGCCTCGCATTCTGCGTCTTGGAGTTCTCTGGCAAGGGCAGTATCCAACAAACTGGATACAAAATAATGCGCTTGCCCTTGCTCTTCACTTTGCTCTACCAAACCCACGTTCACTGCTTGCACCAAATGGTATTGGGTTTGTGTGTCGGCACTGAGTGTTTCAATCGCCAGCAAAGGCACGGGCACACGATACAACGCGGTTAGGGCTATCACGCGGCGTACCGCTCTGCTTTGTGCATCGACTAAGGCTTGCAATAAAATGGCTTCGCGAAAGCGCAGCGCTTCGGCTTGCAAACGCGCAAACAGTTCATCTACCGCAATCTGCGGGTTCAATAAGACTTGATCCAACCATTCCAATAAACGCGGGTTGCCGTCGGCAAGCGTGATGGCTTGGGCGCGATGCGCGGGCGTGGCTTGTTGGAAACCTGCCATACGTTGGAGTTTTTTGGCTAATTCCGCATCCCGTAAAGCACTCAAACTGGCTTTGTGCACCACATAAGGTACGGCAATCGGTACATCATACCGACAGGTAATAATCACTCGCACATCGCTATAGCTGTCGTGAATGGCTTGCAACACGCTATGCAGCACTTGCAGGCTTTGCGGCTCATAATCTTGCGCATTGACCTTGCCTTGTTCGCGCTGTGCTTTGGGAATATTTTGTTCAAAATCATCCAAAACGATAACTAACGGTTTATCGCAATACGCATTATTTTCTGGCTGGAATAGCGCATATAAACGCGCATACAAAGACCGTTCAGGGTCATCCAATAGGGTATGCACTTGCGGGTTCAAGGCTTTGCGCAAACTCGCGAGCAAACTGATTTCATCCAAACGCCCATAGTGCACCGCTTTTAGATGCGTGGCACTTAAGCGCTCCAGCAAACGCGCGGCAGTGCTGCTTTTGCCCAAACCACCCATGCCATACAATAAAAGTCCTTCGCCATAACCTGTATAGCCAAACAGTGTGTGCAATTGGCGCAAACTGCGCTGCAATAAACGCCGCCGCCCCACAAAGTCTTCACGTTTACACACCGCAATCGTATTACCCGCATCCAAAAAAGCTTGTTGTGTAACCGCAGGCGGCACAAAACGAATTTTGCCTTTGGCAATCAGTGGGTTTAACGCGCAACGATTGGCAAAACAGCGTAATAAATGCCAATAAGGCGAGTTTTGTTCAAACAAAAACTGGCGCGTGGCAGCCACCGCTTTAGCCATGTCTAAACCATTTGCCAGTTTTTCATACAGCACCGCCGCCGCTTGCGAAGCTGCCGCATCACCCACCGGCAAAGCCCAACCTAACACCATCGGCACTTGTGCTTGCACCAAGTTTTCGGCAAATGACAACACGTCGCGGTTCATATCCGCTTTGCCGGTTTCGCAACCGGATAAAAACAATAAACGCGGCACACGCTCAGCATGAATCAACACTTTGGCTAATTGTGTGGCAGTGGCGGATTGCAAAAAGCCTTCATCGTTTTCTAATAAAAACACCGCTTCGCTGTTGGCTAGCAATTGCGCATGGCCACTAAGATGCAGCACATCCGGCGCGTCGGGCAGTGCCAGCAAGCATTCCTCTAAGCCTTGTAATGAACCGCTTTCTTCAACATGCAGCGCCAACGGTTTTTGTTCAGTGGCGCGCAAAATACCGGCTTCTTCCGCCTCAAAATCCAACACGGGTTGCACATCTTCCGGCGAACTCGCCATGAATAACACTTGCAAGGGGCGTTTGGCGGGCTGCCAGTTTTGGTTATGCTCACTTGCCAGTCGAATCGGCGTGAATAAATGCAACGCATCGGCACAGCAAAATTGCTTGCCATCGTGTAGCAATTCCCACGGCAAATGGCGCAAACCCAAATCATTCGCGCCTTGTTGTATCTCAATATACAAAGCCAGCGCGGGGGAGGCTTGGCGCAATTGCGCTAAATGCCCTTGGGTGTGCCGATTAAACCAGTTGAACAAGTCCCGCCCTTGTTGCTTTAAATCGGGGGCTTTTACGTGATAGTGGCTTTGTGTAAGGTCGAATAAAGGCTGTAAGGCTTCACGGCTAAGCGGCGTACTTTGAAAATAAACACGCTGCGCCGCATCGGCTAAACGCAACTGAAATTGATGGTCGTCAAGACGAAATAAACCGAGGGTCGCGGTATTCATGCGCAAGCTACACTCCTAGTTAGGGGCTAACAGGAGTGTAACAGTGTGGGCGGGTTTAGTCTTTTAGCGTTTGCAAGACATCCTTGATTTCCCGCGCTGAGCCTGAAATATCAATGCTTTCGCTGTGTTCGCCCTGCGTTTTTTTATACGAAACGCTGAGCTTACGGCTTTCAAGGTATTTCTCTAATAAACGCGCAAACGAATCTAAAATACCGTCTTTACTCAGCAACACGGTTAACGCACCGCCTGTACCGACCGCCACGGTTAACAAGGTGGTTAAATCGCCGCCTTTGGCAACATCCATGTTATCCGTGCGGGTTTCGACCGATACTGCTTCACTGATAGCCGCTTGCGTAAACAGCGCTTGTAAATCGTTAGCAAAGCCTTGCATTAAAACGGGATCGTTGGTTTGAATTTCTAGCGTGGTGTTCATAGCGGATTCCTCTGAAAAATAAATAAACTTGCTGATTATATAGCTGACCACGGGTTGATTAACGTCACCCCGGTTGCCTTAAAATCTTCTGTATTGCGTGTCACCATCGTGAACTTATTGGCTAAGGCAATCGCAGCAATCATGGCATCCCGATAAGACACCGGATTAGGTACATGCAAGGCAGCACATTGACGAGCCGCTTTTATATCCAAACTTAAAATGCGTCCGGCAAAACTAGGCAATACTTGCTGTTCTAACCAATGACGCAACGGTTTCCCCTGTTGGGTATCACGCCGCTCTATTTGCAAAATACCCTGTTCAAGTTCCAAGATGGTAATAACTGACGTATATAAATGCGCCGTATTTTGCTGGCTTGCCCAATGCACTACTTGAGGATTCGCTTTGCCGTGAGCCGCTTTACGCAGTTCCGATAAAACATTCGTGTCTAATAAGTACATTAGAGTAACTCCGCCTCCTGCCACAAAGGTGCAGTAATGGTTTGCGGCTCAAACTCAATATCAGCTTGCATAGCCAGCAATTCCACAATAGTCGGCAAGGTATGCGTCAGCCTTTGGTATTCCTCAATACTCAATAAAACATGCGAAGGTCGACCTCTGTCAGTAATAAAGACCGGGGCTTGCAAAGCGGCTTTTTTCGCACGGCTCACATCTTGGTTGAATTCGCGACTGGAAAAATTAACAGACATAGTAGACACCCCTCAAATGTAGCAATGTAACTACAATAAAGAAAAGCCTAGTTGTGGTCAAGCAGCCCCTTCATTGACCAGCATAATAAACCCCTCCCAACCTCCCCTTGTCAGGGGAGGAGGCAGAAATCCCTCCCAACCTCCCCTTATCAGGGGAGGGGGCAGACATCCATTCCGAGCCTTTGTTGAATTTGCTCTATAAGAGTTTGATACACCCCGCTTGGGTTTTGCAGAACGTCGTTATTGGTATAACGAATCACCCACAAACCATAGGTATTTAGAATACGGGTACGCTCCGCATCATAATCGGCTTTATCCGCATGACTGTTACCATCAATTTCAATGACCAAGCCCAACGCTGCACAATAAAAATCAACAATATAGCCATCTATGGGCTTTTGACGCAGAAACTTAAAACCTACTAACTGACGACGACGCAGTATAGTTAACCACATGGCTTTTTCCGCTGGAGTCGGTTTGCTACGGTTTGCCCTAGCCAATGCAACTAGAGCCGGATTATACGGTTGGAAAGAGCGATTATTCATAACCCAACCCTAACAAAACAACTTCAATGGCTGCAAAGCAAGCCGTCAAACGGATGTCTCCTATTTCTAACGCCTCCCCTGACAAGGGGAGGTTGGGAGGGGTTTCTAATGCCTCCCCTACTAAATAAAAACCGGGCGGCGTTACATCCTATTAAGCCACTGCCAAGGCTTGCGCCACATCCTGTAATAAATCCGCTGTGTCTTCTAAGCCTGCGGAAATACGCACTAAACCTTCACTAATGCCGTGGGCGGCGCGTTCTTCTGGTGTGTAAGTAGAGTGCGTCATGCTAGCGGGGTGTTGCGCAAGGCTTTCGGCGTCGCCCAAACTAACCGCACGGGTAATTAATTGCAGCGCGTTCATAAAGCGACAACCTGCTGCAAAACCGCCGGTTAGTTCGCAAGCCAACATACCACCGGGAAGTAGCATTTGTTGTTGTGCCAAATCGTATTGCGGAAAGGTTTTTAAACCGGGGTAATAGCAGGTTTCGACTTTGGGATGTTGCGCTAAATATTCAGCAAGCGCCTGTGCATTTTGCGTATGGCGTTGCATACGTAAGGTTAAGGTTTTTAAGCCGCGTAACACGAGAAACGCGTCTTGCGATGACATTACCGCCCCCGTCATATCTTTAATGCCATAGAAGCGGACTTGTTGCAGGGTTTCCTGATCGCCAATGATAGCACCCGCAATGAGATCGCCATGCCCGCCCAAATATTTGGTTGCCGAATGCACCACATAATGCGCCCCCATTTCGAGCGGACGTTGCAAATACGGCGTGCAATAGGTGTTATCCACCACCACTTTGCAGTTCTCATAGTGCCGCGCTATTTTAGACACCGCTGCAATATCCACCAAGCGCATATTCGGATTGGCGGGCGATTCAAAAAATACCACGCGGGTTTTTTCGCTAATAGCAGCCGCTAGATTTGCCACCTCTGTCATATCAATATGCGTAATCTGAATACCGAATTTGGCTAAACCGTGATTGAAATAAGCATAGGTACAGCCGTATAAGGTTTTATCCGCAATGATTTCATCGCCGGGTTTAAGCAAAGTCCATAACAGCGAAGTGGTCGCACCCATGCCGGAAGCCGTAACTAAAGCCGCCTCACCGCCTTCTAAATCCGCCAAACGCTGTTCTAATAACACCGTGGTGGGGTTGCCTACCCGCGAATACACATAGCCTTGCTGTTCACCTGCAAAACGCAAGCCGCCATCTTCAACGGTGGGAAAGGTGTAAGTCGAACTTAAGTGAATGGGTGGGTTTAAATCCCCTGTACCCGCATAGGGGTCGTAGGCGTGGTGAATAGCACGGGTGGCAAAGCCGAGTGGTTTATTTGTATGGCTCATGGCAACTCCTCTAGCGCAATCTAAGCTAAAGGCAAGATAGTAGCAGTCTGCCGCGTTTTAAGTGTATTTCACCACTGAGGACGGCGCGGGCTTTGTTAGTTTTAGCATAAGCTTATGCGTTTAAAATCTAAAATAAAGATTTATATATCGTAAAATATCACTTTTTTCGCTAAATAAGCTCCCGCATACTGTGCGCCATTCAGTCGATGGAGATTTGGCATCATGGTTTTGAGTGAGCAGCAGCTCCAACAGGTGACCAGTGCAGTGAGCGGCTTAGCACCGAATCAACTCGCATGGTTGGGTGGCTATATTACCGGCTTATCGCAAACCGTCTTAGGCAATAATTTAGCGCTACCCATGAACGCTGCCAGCAGTAGCCCCGCTTTGAGTGCCACCGTGTTATACGGCACACAAACCGGTAATTCTAAAAAAGTCGCCAGCCAATTACATGCCGCCTTACAAGCCAAGGGTGTGAATGCCAGCGTGTTTAATATGAAAGATTATCGCCCGCAAAATTTAAAGAAAGAAACGCGGGTCTATTTTGTGGTCAGTACGCAAGGCAATGGCGAACCGCCGGATGAAGCCCGCGCGTTTTATAAATTCCTGCAAGATAAACGCGCCCCCCGCTTAGAACACTTGGAATATGCAGTATTAGGTTTAGGTGATTCCAGTTACGAAGAATTCTGCCAAGCAGGTATTACCTTAGATACACGGCTCGCCGAATTAGGCGCTAAATCTGTGGTAAACCGCGCTGATTGTGATTTGGATTTTGCTGACAGCGCCGATGTATGGCAACAACAAGTATTAGCTCAATTGCCGCCAGCCCCCAATAATGTGGTACCCCTGCGCCCGAATGCCTTAAGTGCGCAAGTGGCACAAGCCAGTGAGGGTTTTTATGCGGCTGAAGTGCTGAATCGTGTACGTCTCACCACGAATCAGTCGGAAAAAGATGTGTATCAACTGGAATTTTCGATTGAAGATTCGGGTTTAAGCTATGCGCCCGGCGATATTTTATTGGTTAAAACCCAAAACAGTCCGGCATTAGTCGAGGCATTTTTACAAGCAACAGGCTTAGATGGCAGCGTTAGCGTTAGCAGCAAAACCGCCAACAGCGATTTAGCCACTGCCCTCACTGCGCGCGAATTAACCAGTGTGACCCGCAAGCAATTACGCGCTTATGCCGAGCTAATTGGCCATCCAACCTTAGTAACTGAGTTAGAGGCTAACACTGATATTACGTGGTTAAAGGATGCGGATTGGGTGGATGTAGTGACACGTTATCCCGCTACTTTAAGCACCCAACAATGGGTAGATTTACTACGCGTTTTGCAACCGCGTCAGTATTCGATTGCGTCTAGCCCTAGTGCTCACAGTGGCGAAATTCACTTATTGATTAAGCGTGTGGAATATTTGCACTTAAACCGCTTACATCTAGGCTCAGCCTCCAATGCATTGGCGCACGTCGAATTAGGCGAAAAACTCGAAATTCAAGTTAAACCTAACACACATTTCAAGTTGCCCTCATCGCCTAATACCAAAATTATTATGATTGGCGCAGGCACCGGCGTAGCTCCGTTTCGTAGTTTCTTATTTGAACGCGAGGCGCAAGGCATTAAGGGCAATACGTGGTTATTCTTTGGTGAACAGCGTTTCCGCAGCGATTTCCTGTATCAAGTGGAGTGGCAAGCCTTATTGCAATCCGGCACGTTAGAGAAAATGAGCGTGGCATTCTCCCGCGATCAGGCACAAAAAATTTACGTGCAACACCGCATACTTGAACAAGCCGAACAGCTTTACACATGGTTACAAATGGGTGCGCATATTTATGTGTGTGGCGACATGCATAAAATGGCAAAAGATGTGCATGAAGCTTTGATTCAAGTATTAGTCAGCGCGGGTAAGCAAGATTTACAACAAGCGCAACTCACCTTGGAAGAGTGGATCACGGATGGGCGTTATCAACGCGATGTGTATTAAGGGGAATTCTGCCATGACATTTAATCCAGCCGAACTTAAGCACTTAAACGCTGAGTTTGCTAACTATGAACTGGCAGGGGCGCTTAAAGCCCTACGCCAACGCTTTAGCGGCAAAATCGCCTTTTCCAGCAGTTTAGGTTTAGAAGATCAGGTGATTACAGATGCGATTTTTAGTCAAGCCTTAGCCATTGAAGTATTCACCTTAGATACCGGACGGCAATTTCCCGAAAATTACGCCACCTTAGACGCGACCTTAAAAAAGTACGCGCAACCGATTCGCGTGTTATACCCGAATACCGAAGCGATTGAACGTTATGTCAGTAGCGAAGGCATTAATGCGTTATACGCTTCCGTAGCACAACGCAAAGCCTGCTGTGCGATTCGCAAGATTGAACCATTAAACCGTGCGTTACAAGGTGTGGAGGTTTGGATTACTGGGTTGCGAGCTGCACAATCGGCGTACCGTTCTGATATGCAACTGTTTGAATGGGATGAAAGCCGCAACTTATTAAAATTTAACCCTTTATTGCATTGGTCGTTGCCGGAGGTACGGGCTTATATTGCTGAACATGCTGTGCCGTATAATCCCTTACACGATCAAGGCTTTCCTAGCATTGGCTGCCAGCCTTGCACCCGAGCGATCACGGTCGGTGAAGACGAACGCGCTGGACGCTGGTGGTGGGAAAGCGCTAATCAAGAATGCGGCTTACACGATGGCACTAGCGCGCAGGCGTTTAAAAGCATTAATCGTTTAGGACTGACTTCAGCGGAGACTAAAACCCATGACTAAACCGCTTGCCAAACCGTTTAATGTACTAGCGGAACAACCCTCTGAAGTCGAACACATTAAGGACAACAGCCGTTATTTGCGCGGTAGCTTAGTGCAAAGTTTTGCTGACCCTATTACGGGCGCTATTGCCGCTGACGATACCCAATTAATTAAATTCCACGGGGCTTATCAAGAAGACGACCGCGATTTACGGCTTGAACGCCAAGAACGCAAACTTGAACCGGCTTATGAGTTTATGATTCGAGTGCGCGTACCGGGCGGCGATTTGAATGCGCAACAGTGGCTTAAACTGACGCAAATTGCGGACGATTACGCTAATCACACTTTGCGGATTACCACGCGCCAAGCGATTCAATTTCATGGTATTTTAAAATTTGACCTGAAAAAATCCATTCAAGCGATGGATGAAGCCATATTAGATAGTATTGCCGCCTGTGGGGATGTCAATCGGAATGTTATGTGTACGCCGGATGCAGCGTTATCGCCGATTCATGCGCAAGTCTTTCCGTATGCGCAAAAAATCAGTGAACATTTATTGCCGCGTACCTCAGCCTATCACGAGATTTGGTTGGATCAACCCGAAGGGCGTACCTTAGTCGCGGGGGGTGAAGCAGACGAAATCGAACCGTTATACGGCAAGCATTATTTGCCGCGTAAATTCAAAATTGCGATTGCCATTCCGCCTTATAATGACACCGATACGTATATCAATGATATTGCACTAATTGCCATTGCCCAAGCTGACAAGCTACTAGGCTTTAATGTGGCGGTGGGTGGCGGCTTAGGCATGACATTTGGGCGCGATGACACGTACCCGCGCCTTGCCGATACTATTGGCTTTTGTACACCTGAGCAGGTGTTGGATGTGTGCTATCACATTGTGGCGATTCAACGCGATTACGGCAACCGCACGGATCGCAAGCTCTCGCGCTTTAAGTACACACTGGATAAATACGGTTTAGCTTGGTTTAAAGCGGAACTTAACCAACGCTTAGGCTGGGATTTAGCTGAGGCTAAAGCCGCCACCTTTACCACCACGGGCGATCAATTCGGTTGGCATCAAACGGCGGATGGGCATTGGCATTTAACCTTACGCGTGGAATACGGACGGGTTAAAGATACCCCGGAATACCAATTAAAAACCGCATTAGCGCAACTCGCTGAACAAGCCTTAGCGCAGGATTGGGCAGATTTCCGCTTACGCTTAACCGCCAATCAAAATTTGGTGTTAGCCAATATTGCAGAAGCAGACAAAGCCACGGTGGATGCTTTATTGCAGCAATATCATTACCAAGTGGATGCCAAACATATTTCCGGTTTACGGCGTAACTCGATTGCGTGTGTGTCGCTGAATACCTGCCCGCAAGCAATGGCAGAAGCTGAACGTTATATGCCTAGTTTCTTGGACAAGTTAGAACCTAGCTTGCGGCAACATGGCTTATTCCACGATGAGATCAAAATCCGCATGACCGGCTGCCCAAACGGTTGTGGGCGTTCAGTGGCAGCAGAAATTGGTTTAATCGGCAAATCACCGGGGCGCTATAACCTGTATTTAGGCGGCGGTTTTAATGGCGAACGCTTAAACAAGCTGTACCGTGAAAATTTGGACGAATACGCCCTGTTAAACGAATTAGATCAATTGTTGGCGCGTTATGCGACCGAACGTAATCCCAATGAACACTTTGGGGATTTCGTGATTCGGGTAGGTGTTGTTAAAGCCACAAGACAAGGTAGCGACTTCCACCACTAAATCTAACACAGCAAGGCTAAGTGCAAGGCTTAGCCTTTTGTCTGATAGTATTCATCAATTTCATCAAACATTGCTTACCGATCAATGCCCAAGCTTCTCTTCAAATCTATTGTCTGGGAAGACATTCGCTTATTAATGGTGAGTCTGAGTTTTGTACTCATTGGCTTTTTTATCATTATTTTCGGCAAGCCCGCCGATTTCGCATTAGGCTTTATAGAAGTGGTCGTCGGGGGCTTTGCTGTTGGTATAATCAGTTGGCATATCAAAACACATTATCAAACACCGTTTCGCTTGTATGCGCAGGGCATTTATTTATACGAACCTTATAACGAGTTGATTAAATGGCAGGCGATTCAACATATCGAATTAGTGCCGCCTCAGGTTTATATTCGCTTACATACGCTTAGGCGTGATAAACGGATTTATCAACTTGACCCCACTGCTAAACCATTAAGTATCGTGATATTCAAATGCGTGGAAATACCGCTAGATTGCCTAGGACTTAATCTTAAACCTGAGCAATTACTTAGCCATCTTCAACGCTTACAGCAACAATCCGCCACGCAAATTCAGCATTAAGGCTTAAGCAGTTTGAACTGTGTGACTTCGCCCCCATAATCTGCTACAACTACGCAATTTTTTTCTGAGGCAATTGACTTGAGCACGGAACGTCTCTATCGCATCTCTTTCATAAATCAAGATAAAGTGTATGAAATGTTTGCCAAACAGGTTTATGAATCGGACTTGTATGGCTTTATTGTGGTCGAGGAGATTGTGTTTGGTACACAAAGTACCTTAGTGATTGATCCGGGCGAAGAAAAGCTGAAAACCGAATTCGATGCGGTAAAACGTACCTTTATTCCGATTCATTCGATTATTCGTATTGATGAAGTCGAAAAAACCGGCGTTAGCAAAATTCTTGCATTGGATGCGGGTAATGTGAGCCATTTTCCCCGCCCCGTGGGTAATAAGAAAAAAGACTAACCACCCACCACTTTGGGTTCAGGTTCAAGCGTCACGCCAAATTTGGTTTGCACAGAAGCAATAATGCGCTGTGCAAATTGCCATAATGCCGCCCCACTCGCATTGCCATGATTAACCAATACTAAGGCGTGCTTATCATACGTACCGGCATCGCCATCACGTTGCCCTTTCCAACCGCATTGGTCAATTAACCAACCCGCTGATAGTTTTACACCCTGCGCTTGTGGCCATGCGGGCATGTTGGGATAGCGGGTTTTAAGTGCCGCGTATTGTTCCGCATCAATCGTTGGATTTTTAAAGAAACTGCCTGCATTGCCGATTTGTGCGGGGTCTGGCAATTTGCTTTGGCGTACCGCAATCACCGCATCGCTAATCGTGCGGGCGGATAAGGTTTGCCCGGCTAACACGTCGCTTAAACCCGCGTATTCGGTTTTCCAAGTGGGTTGCTTGGGCAAGCGCAATACCACCGCCACTATTAACCAACGATTCGGCTCAATAGATTTGAAATAGCTATCGCGGTAAGCAAATTGACATTCTTCCAAACTAAAGTCACGTAATTCCCCCGTGCGCCAATCCAAGCATTGCACTTCAAAGCACAGGTCTTTGAACTCTACGCCATACGCCCCAATATTTTGCATAGGTGCAGCGCCCACTGTACCCGGAATCAGCGATAAGTTTTCTAAACCTGCATAACCTTGTTCCACTGTCCAACGCACCAACTCATGCCAATTATTGCCCGCGCCGACCCGAATATAGTGGTAGTGTTTGTCTTCACCTAACACTTCTAAGGCTTGTAAACGCACTTGTACCACCAAGCCCGCGTAATCGCCCGCGAATAAAATATTGCTGCCACCACCTAAAAATAATAACGGTAAATCCGGGTGCTCGGCTTGCCATGCCATCAGCGTGCGGACACCGCTGAGTTTATGCAGGCTACAAAAATAACGGGCTTTCACATCCAAGCCAAAGGTATTCAATGCTTTCAGACTGACATTTTCCCGTATTTTCATAAACAACCGTCTTGCTATAAATCTGTTATAAGGTTTTGTGGGGCGGGGCTGGAGTCACAGCCGCTTCTCGCCTAAAGTGCGCAGAGTATAACGAATGTCAGCAGAGGATTATATGCAAACCACTAAGCCACGCATCGGTTGGATTGGCCCGGGCATTATGGGCAAGCCTATGTGCAAGAATTTAATGAACGCAGGGTTTGAATTGGCAGTGAATGCGCGTCGCCCTGCATCCGCCCAAGAACTGGTTGAGTTAGGCGCAAGCTTTTATGCCACCCCCGCCGAATTAGCCAAACACGTCGATATAGTGATTTCAATGGTGTCGGATACGCCCGACGTTGAAGCTGTGTTATTAGGCAAAGACGGCGTAATCGACAGCCACAACCCTAACTTATTAGTTATCGACATGAGTACGATTTCGCCGGTGAAAACCCGCGAGATTGCCACGCAATTGAATGCTAAGGGCATACGCTTTTTAGATGCCCCCGTTTCCGGCGGCGATGTCGGCGCGATTGCAGGCACGCTTACCATTATGGTGGGTGGCGCGGCGGACGATTTAGCCTACGCGCTGCCTGTGCTACAAGCGATGGGCAAAACCATTACGCATATTGGCGAGCACGGCGCGGGGCAATTAACCAAAGCCTGCAACCAATTGGTCGCCGCGCAAACCGTGATTGCCATTACCGAAGCCTTTACAATGGCGGAAGCCGCTGGCGTTGACCCCGCTAAAGTACGCCAAGCGTTATTAGGCGGCTTTGCTTACTCCAAAGTACTGGAATTACACGGGCAACGTATTTTAAGCCACAACTACCAACCCGGTTTTAAAGCCCACTTGCATAACAAAGATATGCACATCGTCGCCGATACCATCGCCGCGTTTGGCTTAGCCTTACCCGGCACTGCCCGCGCCTGTGATTATATGCAAGCCTTAGTCGAACAAGGCGACGGTGAATTGGACTCCTCCGCTTTAGCCAAGATTGTGCAACAACGGGCAAGATTGCATGAAATTTGAGACATTTAAAGCGGGTAAATGGCAAACACGCTACCAATACAAAAGTTTTGAACCGATAGAGATCAACCACGAATGGTTTTGGGAAGATGCCACTATTAATACCTTGTTGGAATCTGCGAATCGTGCATTAGGTGAATTAAATGCTTTTTCCTTAATCGTGCCCGATATTGATTTATTCATTGAAATGCACGTGGTCAAAGAAGCGCAAACCTCCAGCCGTATTGAAGGTACGCAAACCGGCATTGATGAAGCTTTAATGCCGGAAGAACAAATCTTGCCAGAAAAGCGTGATGATTGGCGTGAAGTACGTAATTATATTAGTGCGGTCAATAGCGCCGTTAACGCATTAGATCATTTACCGCTATCAAATCGTTTACTCAAACAAACCCATAACGTGCTAATGACGGGTGTACGTGGTGAATATAAACAACCGGGCGAATTTCGGGTTAGCCAGAATTGGATTGGTGGCTCTAGTTTGCAAGATGCCGTTTTCATTCCGCCACACCCAGACACTGTAGCGTACTTAATGGGTGATTTAGAGAAGTTCTGGCATAACGAAACGGTGACAGTACCGCATTTAGTGCGCCTAGCACTTAGTCATTATCAGTTTGAAACGATTCACCCATTTTTAGACGGTAATGGGCGCATTGGACGCTTATTAATTCCCTTATATTTAGTAAGTCATGGTTTATTAGCTAAACCTTCACTGTATCTCTCTGACTTTTTTGAGCGTCACCGCGCGAGTTATTACGATGCACTGATGCGCGTCAGGCTGGCTAATGATTTGATTCATTGGGTACGCTTTTTTCTGCAAGGTATCACTGAAACCGCAATCAAAGGACGAGATACCTTCCATCAAATTCTATTGCTACGCTTGGAAGTTGAACAAACGCTGTTCCAATTAGGTAAACGTGCACCGTTGGCTAAACGCTTACTGACGCATCTCTATACCCATCCGATTGTGTCGGCTATGGATGTGGAAAAACAGTTACACGTTAGCGCACCCACTGCCCAAGTTCTTATCAGAGAATTGGTGAAAGTGAATATTTTACGAGAATTGACAGGGCAACAGCGAGGGCGGCTTTATGCGTTTGATCGTTACCTTAACTTATTCGTTAGTTAAAGAAGTTGTTTTTTCTTTAACTAACGCTTGTGCTTAGTTAAACTAATACTGCCTTTTCCTTAGCCCTTTTAAGCAGAACACAACACCCCATGACCCAAAAATTAGAACTGACTTGGTTTGGTAAAGACAAACGCCCCAAGCTTGAACCGCGTATTTTATTAGAAGACCCTGCCTTGTCTTATCATGCGGCGGCGCGGGTAACGGAGAATGACCAGTTTGATAATCGTTTAATTTTTGGCGATAACTTATTGGCGTTACGTGCTTTAGAAGCTGAGTTTACGGGTAAGATTAAATGCGTATTTATTGACCCGCCCTATAACACGGGTAGCGCGTTTACACATTACGACGATGGTTTGGAACATTCTATTTGGTTAGGCTTAATGCGGGATCGGTTGGAAATCATACGGCGTTTACTAAGTGAAGACGGCTCGCTGTGGATAACGATTGATGATAACGAATGCCACTACTTGAAAGTGTTATGCGATGAGATTTTTGGGCGGCGAAATTTTGTGGCGAATGTGGTTTGGGAAAAGAAATTTTCACCTCAAAATGACGCAAAGTGGATTAGTTTAAATCACGACCATATTTTAGTTTTTGCAAAGCAAAAAGATTTCTGGCATCCAAATTTATTACCACGTAGTCAAAAACAAGAAAAAAACTTCAAAAACCCTGACAACGATCCAAGAGGTAACTGGAGTTCTGGAGATTATACTTGTGCAAAGACTAAAGATGAGCGCCCCAATCTTTATTATCCAATAATAAATCCAAATACAGGGAAGGAAATACTGCCTAACCCAACACGAGTTTGGGCATTTGAAAGGGGTACGCATGACAAAAATGTAAAAGAAAATTTGCTTTGGTGGGGAAAAGATGGAAAAAACTCTATACCCCGTCTCAAAAAGTTTTCAACAAAAGTACAAGCAGGCACCGTACCTACAACTATGTGGCATAACGATGATGTTGGTAATAACCAAGATGCTAAAAGGGAAGTACTTATATTTAATAGGTCGGAACCATTTACAACTCCAAAGCCTGAATCATTAGTTCAAAGAGTTATGGAGATTGCGACGAATGCGGGCGATTGGGTGCTGGATTCATTTGCGGGAAGCGGCACGACGGGCGCAGTCGCACATAAAATGGGGCGTAAATGGATCATGGTGGAACTTGGCGACCATTGTCACACCCACATTATTCCCCGCTTACAAAAAGTTATAGACGGCAGCGACCAAGGTGGTATTTCTAAAACCGTCAACTGGCAAGGCGGTGGCGGTTTCCGTTATTACAAACTTGCCCCGTCTTTATTAGAACGCGACCGTTGGGGCAATCTCACCATCAACCCCGCTTACAACGCCGCCATGCTCAGTGAAGCCTTATGCAAACAACACGGCTACACCTACGCCCCCTCTGATACAATTTTTTGGCAACAAGGCTACGCCACTGACAGCAGTTTTCTCTACGCCACCACGCAAAATCTATCCTTTGAGCAACTACAAACCCTTGCCGAAGATGTTGGCGAAAACCGTGCATTATTAATTATTGCGGCGGCTTGGCGCGGTATTACAGGCGAAGAAGCCAGCCGCCTTTGGCCAAATCTAACCTTGCAAAAAATTCCGAATAGCATTTTGCATTTATGTGAATGGGGTAAGGATGATTACAGCTTAAATGTTGCTAACTTACCAATGGCACAACTTGAACCCGCAAGCAAAACTGATACACCTAAAGCTAAACCCATCAATACCACACAAGGTAGCTTATTTGGAGATGAGCCATGAGCGACCTCATCAACACGGAGTTAATCCAGCGCATTCGTGAGATTTGGGAAAGTTCGCGCCAACAAGCCATACGCTCAGTCAACTCTGCGCACGTATGCGCTAACTGGCTGATTAGCAAACAAATTATTCAAGCTGAACAAGGCGGCGAGCAACGGGCGGAGTATGGAAAAGCACTAATAGTTTCAATTTCAAAAACCCTTACAGAAGAATATGGTAGTGGTTTTTCTGTATCTGCATTGAAATATATGCGTCTGTTTTTTCAAACTTATCCATTATTGCTTACAAAAAGCCACGCACTGCGTGACCAATTGGATAAACTAAACCAATCTGAATGGAAAACTGGTTTATTACATCCCCATTTATCATGGACACATTATCGCACCTTACTAAAAGTTGAGCGGCAGACAGCACGCGATTTCTACGAAATTGAGACCATTCGCAGTTGAATCACGCGGATTTAGGACAAATGCAGCTTTATGTGAATTATTATGACCACGAAATCGCCAGCAACGATGACAATCCTAGCATCGGCTTAATTTTGTGTAGTGAAAAGAATGATGCGGTGGTGCGTTATGTATTGGGTGAACAAAACCCACAAATATTTGCCAGCCGTTACCAGCTTTACTTACCGAGTGAAGCGCAGTTGCAAGCTGAATTGCAACGTGAATTACACCAGCTTGCCTTGCCGAAGGAATAACAATGTCACGCTCACAAACACTTCATCAGATTAAAACCAGTTTAGCCTTACGTGCGCCCCAAGCCGAATCCTTACAAAAATTAGCCGATGCACTGAGTCAAAATCCGGCTATATTGCAAACAGGCGAGCGCGATTTAACTGCTCTTTTAAGCGCATTGAATGCACAATTCCCCACATTAGAAGCCTTTGAACGTGAGTTTCCGTCTTTATGTTTTGCTTTAGCCACAGGTGTCGGAAAAACCCGTTTAATGGGCGCATTTATCAGCTATTTGCAGCAAGCTTATGGCATCAATAACTTCTTTGTTTTAGCCCCTAATTTAACCATTTATAACAAGCTGATTACGGATTTCACCCCCAATACGCCCAAGTATGTACTTAAAGGCATTCAGCAATTTGTCTTTCAACCGCCTGAAATTATTACGGGTGAAAATTACGATTATCGAGCCGCACAAGCCAGTCTACTATCCCCTGTAAAGATCAATATTTTTAACATTGCTAAGATCAATTCAGAAGTACGCGGCGGTAAAGAACCACGTATTAAACGTATGCAGGAAGTATTAGGCGAAAGTTATTTTAACTATTTGGCTAACCTAACCGATTTAGTGCTGTTAATGGATGAATCCCATCGCTATCGTGCCAGTGCGGGCGTGCGCTCAATTAATGAACTAAAGCCTATTTTAGGTTTGGAATTGACCGCTACCCCGTTCGTAGAAACCACGCGGGGCACAGTGCCGTTTAAAAATGTAGTAATGGATTATCCGTTAGCGCGTGCCATGCAAGACGGTTTTGTTAAAGAACCGGCTGTTGTAACGCAACGTGATTTTAACCCTGCCCTTTATACGCCAGAGGAATTAGAGCGTATTAAGTTAGAGGATGGCATTCGCTTACATGAAGTCACTAAAGTTGAATTATTAACCTATGCACGAGAAAACAGCCTGCCCACCGTTAAACCGTTTATGTTAGTGATTGCCCGTGATACGACCCACGCCGCGCAATTATTAGAAAGCGTGCAAACCTTATTGGAGGGACGTTATCAGGGTAAAGCGATTCAAGTGGATAGCAGTAAGTCCGGGGCGGAAGAAGAAGCCATGATTAGCCGTTTATTGGCAGTAGAAAGCGTGGATGAACCGACTGAAATTGTGATTCACGTCAATATGCTGAAAGAAGGTTGGGACGTTACCAATCTTTATACGATTGTGCCGTTACGTGCCGCCAATGCGCGTACCTTGATTGAACAATCTATTGGACGTGGTTTGCGCTTGCCTTATGGTAAACGTACGGGTAATGCGGTAGTAGATCGTTTGAATATTGTGGCACATGACCGCTTTCAGGACATTATCGACGAAGCCAATAAAGGCAATTCACCCATTCGCTTACAGCGCGTTATCTTGGACGCACCTTCGGCTAACGACCAAAAGATAAGCAAAACTATACAGCCCACGATTAATGCAATACTGGATGCGGCAGCAGATGCTCACACTATGCAAACACAAGATAGTGCCTCTAGCCCTCCGCCTATTTTTAAAACCGCAGCCGAACAAACGACCGCAAAATTAGTAGCAGAGGTTGCCAATCAGTTTGCAGCTAAACGTGATTTGATTCCCAATAGCCAAGCGTTGTTAACGCCGACTGTGCAAGCTGTTATTGCTCATGAAGTACGTGAACGACTCAAACCACAACAAGCCTTGTTGTTTCATGAGGAGAACGCCCCCAATATAGACAAAATTATTGCCCAAACAACCGCTATGCTCGTAAAGCATACGATTGATATTCCACGCATTCTGGTAAATCCTACGGGCGAAGTCGAAACTGGTTTTTATCCTTTCACGTTAGACACCAAGGGGCTGCACTTACAACCGAGTGAACATGAATTAGTAGGGCAGTTATTAAGAACGAATGAGCAATTTCATCTAACCGTAGCGGTTAATCAGCAGGCGCAGCGCTTGGAGGATTACATTGTGTTCGCACTGTCGGAACATGATGATATTGATTACTTTAGCCAGAAAGAGATTTTGTATGATCTTGCAGGACAAATGGTGCAATACCTGTTGTCTTACTTATCCGAAGCAGACGCGCACAATGTCTTAGCTAATAACCGTCGCCTGATCGCCCAAACCATTCACGCGCAAATGCAGGCACATTTTTGGGAAAAAGTAACAAATTATACGGTACAGGTAAGTCGCGGCTTTACCCCGTTAAAAGCCTGTAATGTAACAGCAAATGCTAATCAAGCGCCGCAGTCTTATCGGGAAACTGTCACTGACGTAAACCGCATCAAACAAGTGTTATTCACAGGCTTTAGCAAATGTTTATATCCCGTGCAAAAATTCGACTCTGACACTGAGCGCCGCTTTGCGGTGTTATTAGAACGAGATGCCCAAAAGTGGTTTAAGCCGGTGAAGGGACAATTTCAGATTTACTACAAATCCGGCAACCAACAACCCGAATATATTCCCGATTTTGTAGCGGAAGTAGAGGCTATGATTTTGATGGTTGAAACCAAAGCCAACACCGATATCCATACACAAGATGTACAAGCCAAACAAGCCGCCGCGCAACAATGGTGCAAACACGCCTCTGACTATGCCATTACACAAGGCACAAAACCGTGGAAATACTTGTTAATTCCACACGATGAAGTCAACGAGGCTAAGCGCTTAATAGATTTTTTGCGTTTCCAATAGAAAATTCCCTAAAATCCGGGGTCTGTTTGCTCGACCCCGGCTGAAACATGTGGCGCTCTAAAGAAATTTTTATTATTGGTTTATTGCTGATTGTGGCGGTATTACATACCTACGGCTTTACCGTTGATCTACAGAAGTCAGATCGTAATGTCTTCCACCTAAGTATTGATGCCTTAGTGGTGTTGATTTCCTTCGCAGGCGTTGCTTATTTACTAAGAGAAAATTACAACAAGCGCCAAGAAATTGAGCGGTTGACTACGCAGTTAAATCATTCACACGAACGTATTTCCGATTTACACAAAAAATTACAGCAAGCGAGTCGCGGTTATTCAGAAGTGATTCAAGAGCAATTACAAGCCTGGGAATTAAGCCCAACTGAAAAGCAAGTGGCGTTATTACTCTTGAAGGGTTTAAGTTTTGAAGAAATCGCCACGGTACGCAATACCAAAGAAAAAACCGTGCGGCAGCAAGCCATTGCAATTTATCGTAAGTCGGGGTTAAACGGACGGCATGAATTTGCGGCGTGGTTTTTTGAGGATTTTTTAGGTTAACTCGCCTGTTAAAAAATAGAGTTGTACCAACGTTTAATACAACCCTTTGCTAACATCAGCTTCTATTTGATGTGTTATCTATACCTTAAATTCAAGCAGTTAGACTATCGGGCAAATGCTCTATAAGTTTAGAAAACTAGCGTTTGCTGTCTAACGTTTAGTAATACCCTCTTATACAGTTCGTGACCATTATTGTTTAAGCTTTTTGGATTAAGCCAGACATGCCGAAAAGGTCACGTTACTGCATCGCGTTGTTATGCAGTCTTCCGCTATTTGCTCAGGCAAATAATCAACTTAGCATTCCTCCCGCACAAAAAACCGCATTAGGTATTGAGGTGAGCACCGCCACGGTCAGTACGGCCAATGCCAATCAGTTAGAAGCCACGGCTAAAGTCATAGTGCCATCTGCCAGTCTCCGCGTTGTGGGTGCGCCTAGCGACGGTCTCATTACCGCGATGCCGCATCAAGAAGGTGACGCAGTGCGTAAAGGCGTATTGGTAGTCAGTTTTTCCTCGCCTGCCTTAGTTGAAGCACGTAAGCAATTAGTACAAGCGCAATTAAAACACCGTTTAGCCAGCGATAATGCGGCGCGGGATGCCGGTTTAGTCGAAAAAGGCTTACTCGCTCGCACCACGCTGCTCAATAGCCAAAATGAAGTGGATTTAAGCCAAGCCGATATTGAAGCGGCTGAGAAAACCATTCGCTTATTAGGCGGCAAAGTGGGCACAGATAGCAGTGAAATTCAGCTTTATGCGCCTATTTCTGGCACGGTTTTGGAAAATATGGCGGAAGTTGGGCAACGCGTGGATATTTCTACCCCCATTGTCAAACTTGCCGACTTACATCAACTCAGTTTGGAAATTCCGTTAACCACTGAACAAGCGAAGCAGGTACAACGCGGGGATGTCGTCAGTTTGGTGGATTATCCAATTAGCGGAGCGGTACGTTCGGTTAAACCGGCAATCGATAATTCACAGAACGTAAATTTGCGCGCTGATATTGAACAAGACAGTCTGAGTTTACAGCCCGGTCAGTCCGTTAAAGTTAAATTACAAGCGGGTAAAAATGCCGCGCCTAGCATTACGATTCCAAGCCAAGCCTTAGTTTGGGTCAGTGATAAACCTTACGTGTTTGTGGAAAGCAAAGACGGCTTTACCGCAACCGAAGTAAAAGTATTAAGCCAAACCAATGAACAAGCTTATATCAGCGGTATTCCCGCCGATACACGCGTGGCAAGCAAAGGTGTAGCAGCGCTTAAAGCAAAATGGCAAGAGGCTGGCGAATAAAGCATGTTGAATCGCTTAACCGAATTTTCTTTAGCACAACGCTGGCTGATTTTGGGCATTACCTTATTGCTAACGGCGTTAGGGGTACGCGCTTTCCTACAAATTCCAATTGATGCGTTTCCAGACGTGTCGACCACGCAAGTGAAGATGATTTTAAAAGCGCCGGGAATGACACCAGAGGAAGTGGAAGCGCGGATTACCCAGCCGGTCGAAACCGAATTATTAGGCATTCCCAATCAAGTAATTCTGCGTAGTGTTTCTAAATACGCGTTGGCAGATATTACGGTGGATTTTGCCGAAGGCACGGATATTTATTGGGCGCGTAGCCAAGTGGCGGAACGTTTCGCCAATGTGAAAGGCGATTTACCCGCCAATGTGAGTGGGGGACTTGCACCGATTTCTACCCCCTTATCCGAAATGTTCATGTTTACGATTGAGGGTGATATTCCCTTGGCGGAAAAGCGTACCTTGCTCGACTGGACAATACGCCCGCAAATTCGGGCGTTACCCGGGGTAGCGGATGTGAATGCCTTAGGCGGACGTGTGACCACCTTTGAAGTCACACCTGATTTAACGGCATTGAATGCCCGCAATTTAACACTAGAGGATTTGCGGTCAGCATTAGAAATGAATATCCGCAACGATGGTGCGGGGCGGGTAGATGAAGGCGAAGAAACGTGGGTGGTGCGTATTGAAGGCGGCATTAAACAACTCGACGATTTAAAACAGATTGTGGTGAAAACCGCGAATGATGTGCCCGTCACGGTTAATGATGTGGCTAAAGTAGATTTAGGCGAACTTACACGCTATGGAGCGGTGACGCAAAACGGACAAGGCGAAGCGGTCGAAGGTTTGGTACTCAGTTTACGCGGGGCTAATGCGGGCGAATTGATTAAAAATCTGAAAACCAAACTAGCCGCAATTCAAAAAACCTTACCGCAAGGTGTGACGATTTCCACCTTTTATGACCGCTCGGTGTTAGTGGAAAAAGCTGTGCATACGGTTAGCAAAGCCTTAACCGAAGCTGCTATTCTGGTTGTGATTATTTTGGTGGCCTTTTTAGGCAATATTCGCGCTGCCTTGGTGGTGGCGATCATTCTGCCTTTATCCGTGTTAGGCACGTTTATTCTCATGCGCCAATTTGGCTTATCCGCCAATCTCATGAGTTTGGGCGGTTTAGCCATTGCCATTGGTTTGCTGGTTGATGCGGCGGTGGTGATTGTAGAAAACGTGGTGGCGCATTTAGCCCATGACGACGATCAACACGCCCCGGTGGTTAAACGGGTTAAATGGGCAGTCAAAGAAGTCTCGTCGCCGGTGAGTTCCGGTATTCTGATTATTGCCATTGTGTTCTTACCGTTACTTTCATTAGAAGGTTTAGAAGGCAAGTTATTCGCCCCCGTCGCGTTAACCATTGTCTTCGCCTTATCTGCCTCTTTGTTATTTGCGCTGACCATTATTCCGGTTATGTCGTCTTGGTTGCTAAAACAAGCCAAGCATAACGACCCTTGGTTATTGCGTATGTCAAATTGGGTTTATGTGCCCTTACTAGACGGTGCTTTAAAACGTGCTTGGCCTGTTTACCTTCTAACCTTAGTTGTCATGTTGGGCGCGATTGCGGTGTATCCGTTAATTGGCAAAACCTTTATGCCGACGATGGAAGAAGGCGACCTGATTGTGCAATTGGAAAAATTGCCGTCGATTAGCCTCACAGAAAGCGTTAATACCGATTTAAAAGTACAAAAAGCTTTAAAAGCTAATATCCCAGAGATTGAGCGTATTGTCGCGCGAGTCGGCTCAGACGAATTGGGCTTAGACCCGATGGGTTTAAACGATACTGACTCCTTTGTGGTATTAAAGCCAATGGAACAATGGCGCAAACCGGATAAGGAATGGTTGCAAGAGCAAATTCGCAAGGTATTAGATCAATTTCCGGGGGTTGGCTATAACTTTACGCAGCCAATTGATATGCGCGTTTCGGAAATGCTAACCGGCAGCCGTGGCGATGTGGCTATTAAAATTTTCGGCGCAGATTTGGGCAAATTAGGCGATATTGCCCAGCAAATCGCGGGCATTTTAGAAAGCATACCCGGTAATTCGGACGTGTATACGCAGAAGAATGACGGGGTGCAATATTTGCGGGCGGAAATTGACCGACAAGCCGCTGGGCGCTTTGGCTTAAATGTAGATGATATTTCAGCGCTATTACGTACCCAATTGGAAGGCGACATCATTGGTACAATTCAGCAAGAAGGACGGCGGATTCCCTTGCAATTACGCGGTGCAAAAGAGTTACGCACTGCCCCCACTGCCTTACAACAAATTCGTTTAACCTTAAATGATGGGCGGGTAATTAGCCTCGATCAAGTTGCCAAACTAATTCGTACCGAAGGCCCGGTTGGCATTAAACGCGAAAACGCCAATCGCTTTGTGAGTGTGCAAAGCAATGTCGTGGGGCGTGATTTAGTCAGTTTTGTGGAAGATGCTCAACGGGCAGTCAATGAAAAGATAAAACTGCCAACAGGTTACAGCATTACTTGGGGTGGGCAATTTGAGAACCAACAACGCGCCGCGCAACGCCTAATGGTGGTTGTACCGCTGGCGCTATTGCTCATCGGCTTATTACTATTTCTCACCTTCCGCGATGTAAAGCAAACCTTGCTCGTCATGGGTAACGTGCCATTGGCGTTAGTGGGCGGCATTTTTAGCCTATGGATTTCCGGGCAATATTTATCTGTGCCTGCGTCGGTCGGCTTTATTGCTTTGCTGGGTATCGCGGTCTTAAACGGCGTGGTGTTAGTTACCTTCTTTAATCAATTACGTGAACAAGGTTATCGCGGTACGGCGGTCGTGCGGGAAGGTGCATTACGCCGCTTACGCCCAGTTTTAATGACTGCCACCATTGCCACATGGGGTTTAGTACCGCTGTTATTCGCCACCGGCCCCGGTTCAGAAATTCAAAAACCTTTAGCAACTGTGGTGATTGGCGGCTTAGTTAGCTCCACAACGCTCACCTTAATTTTATTACCGCTGTTGTATCGCCAATTCATTCTCAAAGGCGAAACCTCACGCAATCCGATGGATGGAACTTAATCGTTATGTTATTTGCACGTTCTTTTGCCAGTGCTTTACTGGCGCTTAGCTTAGTCGCCTGTGCCGCAACGCCTAGCGTTAACACAGATAGTTTATTTATTACCGATAATGCAGGCGCGTCGATTGCCTTTCGAAGCTTAAGGGTGGAAGGCACAACGGTAAAAGGGCAAATCCGCCGCTTAAGCCATGAACCGATTCATAGCGGGCATATTGAATATGTGGTACTCAGCGCTAATGGCGCAGTGCGCGAACAAGGGCAGGCTGAACATGGTGCAAGTTTGGGTATGCGACATAGTAAACGCAATGCTCTGTTTAGCATCCCTTTAAGTGCCCCATTAGCTACGGGTGAAAAAATTAAGCTCACTTATCAACGTTAACGCTCAAATTAGCCAAGTGCCGAACTTGGCTAACCTACTGCATTAAGCTTTAGTAATTCTTATAAAAATAACGCTATTTTTCTGATAGTTATGTTAAAATAAGCATACAAAATTTACTTATTTTGAGGCAGATAAATCATGCAATATTATCAAAATTTGTCTGGCAAATCGGGCGTCAGCACTTATGCAGTCAGTGACGATGCCATTCTGGTTGAATTCCGTTCAGGCGCAACTTACTTATACACTGAAGCACAAGTGGGTAAGGCTAATTTTAGCGCCATGCAAGCCCTTGCAAAGCAAGGTAAAGGTTTAAGTAGCTTTATTGCGCGGCAAGTGCGTAAAACGTTTATGAAAAAGTTTGTTTAAAACAGGGCTAATGGGAGAGCGCTTTAATCTTTTCTATACTCAGAATTGTAATGATAACAATAGGCGAGGAACAAAAGATGGCAGCTAAACGCATTTTGATGTTAGTCGGCGATTATGTCGAAGATTATGAAGTTATGGTGCCTTTTCAGACTTTATTAGCAGTAGGACACAGCGTACACGCGGTTTGCCCTGATAAATCAGAAGGCGAAAAAATACGCACCGCCATTCACGATTTTGAAGGCGATCAAACTTATAGTGAAAAGCCCGGGCATAACTTTGTATTAAATTTTACCTTTGCTGATGTGCAAGCAGACAGTTATGACGCATTGGTTATTCCGGGTGGACGTGCGCCCGAATATATCCGTCTGAATCCGAAAGTGTTGGCAATTGTGCGTCATTTTGCGCAAGCCAATAAACCGATTGCTGCGGTATGTCACGGGGCGCAGGTGTTAGCAGCGGCTGACGTGTTAACGGGCAAAGCTTGTTCGGCTTATCCTGCGGTCGCACCTGATGTTAATCGTGCAGGTGGCACGTATATGGATATTCCAGTCGATCAAGCTTATGTCGATGGCAATCTAGTAACCGCGCCTGCTTGGCCAGCGCATCCCGATTGGTTAGCTAAATTCTTGAAAGTGCTAGGCACAAAAATCGAGCTTTAAGCCCTATCTGCGCTAAGATAGCTTTATCTTAGCGTTAGCACAGCCACCTTATGAAAAAGCAATATCGTAATATCGTTATTCTCACCGGCGCGGGCATTTCTGCTGAATCCGGAATTCAAACGTTTCGCGCCTCCGATGGCTTATGGCATAACCACCGCATTGAAGATGTTGCCACGCCAGAAGGCTTTAAGCGTAATCCCGCCTTAGTGCATGAATTCTATAATGAGCGTCGCCGCCAATTACAGGCTGACAACATTCAACCCAATGCCGCACATTTGGCTTTGGCGCGTTTAGGACGAGAATTTCCGGGCAAAGTGTTGCTGGTAACGCAAAATGTAGACGACTTGCACGACCGCGCCGGAAGCCAAAACCTGATTCACATGCACGGCGAATTAAACAAAGTGCGTTGCGTCAAAACTGAGCGTGTGTATGAATGGCATAGCGATGTCGACACTAAAACCCCGTGTGAATGCTGCCCCACCATTGGCCATTTGCGCCCGCATATTGTTTGGTTTGGCGAAATGCCGTTTCAGATGGAAATGATTTATGACGCGCTGATTGACTGCGATTTATTTATCTCGATTGGCACATCCGGCAATGTGTATCCCGCTGCGGGCTTTGTGCAAGTGGCTAATGAAATCGGCGCGCATACTATTGAATTAAACCTCGACCCCAGCCAAACCAGCGACCGCTTCGCTGAATCTAAGTTAGGGAAAGCTTCGGTGTTAGTACCACAATACGTGGACGAGTTACTAGCCATGCGCAACTAACCTTAAACTCTATAAGTGAAATCTAACGAACCTGTCTACGCTTGCTATGCTGTTAGCAAATCTTTAGGAGGGTTTTATGATTTTTCGCCAATTATTTGAGACAGATTCCAGCACTTATACCTATTTACTCGCCTGCGAACAAACCGGCGAATGCGTGTTAATTGACCCGGTGATTGATACCGTCGCTCGCGATTTAAAGGTTTTGCAAGAATACGGTTTAAAGCTGACTTATACTTTGGAAACGCATATTCACGCGGATCATTTAAGCGGTGGACGCAAATTGCGCGAGTACACGGGTTGTAAAATCGTCGTTCCGGCAATGGATCAATTAGGTTGCGCGGATTTAGGTGTAACGGAAGGGACACCATTTCGCGTGGGTAATTTGGAATTACACCCCTTGTATACGCCCGGTCATACCAGCACGCACCACGCGTATTTATTCGACAATGGTATGCAAAAGGTCTTGTTTACGGGGGATGCGTTGTTGATCGAAGCGTGCGGGCGTACCGATTTTCAATCTGGTAATCCACAGCACTTATATCAAAGCATTACCCAGAAATTTTTTACGCTGCCGGATGAAACACTGGTTTACCCTGCACATGACTATGAAGGGCGACAAATCAGCACGATTGGGCAGGAAAAAATCCGTAATCCGCGTCTGAACGAAGGCAAGAGTGAAACGGAATTTGTGGCGATTATGCACGGTTTAAATCTGCCCTATCCGCGCAAAATCGACTTTGCTGTGCCCGGCAATCTGCAATGCGGTCAATGCCCTGAGAATGTACCAGAACAATATCGCGGCCCTTGCGATGTCAGTATCGCGCCAGAAGCCTTGTGGCAGTTGCCGATTGTCGGCGACCAAGGCTAAGCGCATTTGCTCATGATTACCGCCTGCTGCCAGCGGTAATCTTTAGGCTTATCCCTCATCTTCATTCTCAACCGCATGAAATTCTTCGTAAATTTCTTTGACCGTTTTATTGCCAAACCACCAATACGGTGAAGGTTGAATGGGTGCGCCTTGCGGCAACTGTAATAAGTGGCGGGTCGCTTCCGTCAATGAGCAAACCTTACCTTGCAGATTGACTTTCTTTTCATCTGCAACGGTTACTTGTAGTTGTCCATTTTTGGCAATCAGTACCGAACCTGCGGGTATGCCTAATTCGTAAAAATTCATGTGGGGGCGATGATGGCGTTTAAAGGTTTGGGCTGAGTGTTTGTCAGCCGCTGCTATTTCTGCTTCCATTTGTTGTTCAAACTGTGTGGTGATGTCATCTACCCGCAGTAGTTTTAATATGGCAATGGCTTGGTCAGGTTCGATTTCAAAAAACTCACGATTGGGATTGACGCGGTTTTTCTTAAAGGCAGTGTGTAGGGCTTTTTCTACTTCGGCTGCGTTTTTCACCTGACAGGCAAACGCGCATTCAAAGGGAAACGGAACGCCTGTGCTGTAGAGTTGGCGTAGGCGTGCATTCACTTCGAGTTGGGTGGTTTTGCCGATTTTGACCAAGTTGGGAATGGCGGGGTTGGTCAGGACGTAGACGATTTGGGAGCTGTTATCTGTCATAGTGTTTCGTCCTGTAAGAACGGTTGAAGGTAAGCTAGCGCGGCGGCTTCTGAATCTTCAATCGCAATTTCGACCGCACGTTTGGCAGCTTCGAGTAGTAACTTAGATTTTTTTGTATAGATAATAGACTGATGAATAACCTCAGATATTTCCTGTTGATGTTCTAATAAAATATTGGGAACTTGTAAATTAAGCAGTTCTTTTTCGTCAAAGCGTGGATGATTTGAACCATCTTGTGACCATTTAAAAATAATTTGTGGCAAAATAGAACGAAGATAAACCATTAATGTCGCCACATTCATTTTTCCTATTGGTTTAAGTACTATAAATTCCGTTGAGGCAACCATTGGTACATGGCAATCGTGTAAAACCAAAGCAATTTCTTTTAAATATGAACGCAAACGAGAAACAATAATTTGACCTTCGGAGAGTACTTTTTTTGTGCTTGAAATAGATTCTGGATAAACCAATTCTTTATCAGCATCTAAAAAAGGCGATAATGCGTCGGTTAAATCATAGTTTTGTACTACTTGAGTTTTAATTGCAGTCTCAGGTTGCCATAATTCCCGAACAGACTCGAACATATCCTTGACTTTTCCACACTCTAGCTGGTTTAGCAAGTATACTGCACTCGCTTTCTCAGGGTGGAAATACTCAGCATCCAAACGCCCGGCCGCAAAAACCTCTGACGATTTACGTTCATAACTTAAAGCAGGTGTAGGTTGCCAGTTTTCTAAGCTTAGGGTTTTTAGTAGAATTTGCTCGGCTTGTTGTTGCTGTATCACTGATTGCCTTTGCAACTTGAAAATATTATCAAAGATTTCTTCTAATGCAGATAGCATATTTTCAGATAGATGTGGTACAGGTAGTGAATAGAGATCATCTTTTGCAATATAACTTACTAATAAATTCGTTTTAAGACGATTTTTAAGTGCCTGTCCATATTTGGATGTTAAGTATGGAATTAATAAAAAACGATGTTTAGGATTTTTGGTATTTAACTTAAAGCATGTTCCCGTTACAAGTGTTTTTTCAGGAAAGTCATCAGGAACAAAGGCAATCTTTTCAGCTTTCCCTTTAACTTCTATAAGAATTTCTCCATGCTGAATACGACCCTTAGGATAGCGCTCCCAATCATTTTGATGAACACAAATCATTGACTCTTTATTTATAAAAGGAGTATTAATATCTGCTGATTGTAGAAAAAAGGGGTAATCGTTTAATATGCCTTGGCTTTGCTCTATAGCTTCTGTAGTTTCATAAACAACTCGATACCCATCTTTAACAAGACTTCCTAAGGTCGGACTCGATTCTAATTTTTTTTGAGCTAAAATCGCAGTTTTATTAAAATACTCTGGGTCTATACGTTTTGTAAAAGTACCTGAATTTACTTTACTTAATTTTATTTCTGTCGCCTCTAGCCCCTCCATCAATGCCTTATATTTGGCTTCATTGAAGGGGCTATTTAAAAAAAACTTAAGCCCTCTTTTTTAGCAAACTCAATAAACGCTTCCGCAATACCATCTTGAGTTAATCCCTCGTGATTAAATAAATCATGTTCAACCACCCAATGCCCATGATCATCACGTAATAATTCTTTACGTTCTATAGGTGTCGTCAAATTAATGGCATTTTGTAACATTAGCGCCAATTGTTTAGAATCATATTGACTTTTTAGTTGCTCCAAATTCATCGTGCCAAATTCTAATGATTGATAAACCGTTGCACGATCTAGCGAGCCATATTTTTCAAAAAAAGCAGGACGTGAATAAGTGACGGACTCATATTCACCCGCAGCATTCAGCTCAGCCTGCAAAATATACTCACGCGCAACCAGATTTTTTTCACCACTATTGTCTTTGGAGGCAACTTGTTGTGTCGCAAAAAAGATAGGGTAATCATCAACTCTAGGACACAATGCACCTTGTGTTGGGTCGTCATTCCATTTCTGCACAAACAACACACTGGTTTTCGTTCCCGTATGGGGTTTGAAGGTATTAGGATGTAAACCAACGACTGCTAAAATCCGACAACGTTCAGCAATAAACTCCCTCACTCGTTTATCACTTGCATTATTAAAACGCCCCTGTGGCAAAACGACTGCCATGCGTCCACCAGGTTTAAGAAAGTCCAGATTCCGTTCAATAAATAATAAATCGCGTCCGACTTTGCTTTCTAATGCACCTAAGTTACCGTTTTTATCCAGCTTATGACCTAACTCATAATGAGTGAGCATATCGCCCCGATTATTAATATCACCAGCAAACGGCGGATTTGCCATTAGTACATCAAAATTAAAATTGCGAAAGCTCTTTTTATCAGTTTGTAAATTGCGAAACTTTTTCCACCCCTTACTATAAGTATCAATCCATTCTTGTTCTTTGGTGGTTTCGTGCCATTTTGGATAGTCCAAAGTATTCAAATGCAACACATTGGTTTCACCATCACCCGCAATTAAATTCAAACAACGTGCAACCCGCACAGATTTTTCGTCAAAGTCAATCGCAAAAACTTTATTTCTAACATAATCAGTACAGCGACCAGGTTTAGAATCCGCTGTAAACAAGTGGGATTGAGGGATTTTTAATTGATCGAAAATAGCTTTCCACACATGAAAAATACTATGCACCGTAAAACCCGCTGAACCTGCGGCGGTATCAATCACCGTTTCATGCTCTTGTGGATTCATCATTTTGACGCACATATCAATCACCCAACGCGGTGTGAAGTATTGTCCCTTCTCACCCTTAGAGGACTTATTGACTAAGTACTCAAAAGCCTCATCGACTACATCTAAATTTGAGTTAAATAGTTTCCACTCTTCTAACTCACCCACACACACCTGTAAATGATCAGCCGTCAGGCGGATTTTTTCATCGGAAGTAAAAACACCTTCCCATTCCTGCTTGGCTTCATCAAATAAATCTTGGATTTGCTGTTTAACCTGTGCAGCAGTATTGGTATTGCGAAAACGTAAGTGTTGATAGCTACCCCGATGACAAGCCATTTCGTCATACAGTTTGGTGAAAATCAGCTTAAACACTTCCTCAAATACATCCACCCCCGCGTTCGCTAATACCTCATTTTCCATGTCTTGGATTTTCTGGCGTAAGCTACGCGCTTTTTCCCCTTCAGCCATACGACGATTTTCTTGGTCGATTAAGGTTTGCATCGTCCAAGGTTGATTAATCAACGCTTCAATCGTTTGATTAACCTGCGGTAGATCAGGAATTTCAACAAAGTGATTAGGATTTTTGCGATGCCAAACTACATTCTGAACCCCATTACCCCACAAAGCTAAGGGTGCGCCTGTGGCATGACAATAGGAACGTAATTGCTCCTTGCCGTCTTTCAGTTTGCCCTGTTTAACTTCAATAATGATATAAGGAATGGTCGGGCGATCGGCATCAAAAATCACAATATCCGCACGCTTTGACGAGTCACGTCCGAAGGTAATCGGATATTCGACTGTAATACGATTGACAGGATAATGATAACGTTGCGTCAAGCGTTGCAACCACAACTGCCGCACAATCTCCTCAGGTTTTGCCAACACTTCTTTCTTGCGTACTAGACAGGTCAAATAGCGCTTGCCATTCTTCAAAACGGAACTACTAATGACAGCATTGCGTTCGTTATCAGTAAACAAATCGCTAGACGTGCCTTGCAGCAATTCGGTTGGAGTCATGGGGCTGTTTTCCTATGGAAGTAATCGAACTAGGGGAAGCTAAGTATACGGGTTTTGTGCCGTTAATTTAACTCTGAATAGAACTTAGCAAACCAAGGCTAAGCGTATTTGCCAGACTGCGAGGTTCGCGTTACAGTCTGGCTATTGCCCCAACCTAATAGCTTTCTATGCCAACCGAGCGTTTAGTTCTTAGCATTTCGCAGCTTAATGCCGAAGTCAGTCAATTATTAAATCAAGGCTTTGCCGCCGTGTGGGTGGAGGGTGAAATCTCCAACTTTACCCGCGCCAGTTCTGGGCATTTATACCTAACGTTGAAAGATGCGGGGGCGCAAGTACGTTGTGCTTTGTTTAAAGGCAATGCCATGCGTTTAAAGCTGAATCCACGTAATGGCTTAAAAGTGGTAGCGCGCGGCAAAATTGGTTTATACGAACCGCGTGGCGATTACCAGATGGTGCTCGACACCATGGAGGAAGCGGGCGAAGGCGCGTTACAACGCCAATTTGAAGCACTTAAGCAGCAGTTACAAGCGCAGGGTTTATTTGCTGATGCGCATAAACAAGCCTTGCCGAGTTTTCCGCGTGCGGTTGGCGTGGTGACATCGCCCACGGGTGCAGCGATTCGGGACATCATTAACGTGTTAAAACGGCGTTGTCCGCAAATTCCAGTATGGGTGTATCCGGTATTAGTGCAAGGCGAAGGCGCGAAAGAACAAATTGCTCAAGCGATTGCGCAAGCCGACCGTGAACAGCGTTGTGAAGTGTTAATCGTGGCGCGGGGCGGCGGTTCAATTGAAGATTTATGGGCATTTAATGAAGAAATCGTCGCCCAAGCAATTTATCAATGCTCGTTACCAATCATTAGCGGCGTGGGGCATGAAATCGACTTTACTATTGCCGATTTTGTGGCCGATCAACGCGCCCCCACGCCCTCTGCTGCGGCTGAATTAGTCAGCCCCGATATGCAAGCTCTGCAACAGCGCGTTCAACAACTCAAGCTACAACTCTGGCGCTTTCAGCAACGCCAACTACAACGCGCTCAACAACACGTCCAACAACTTAGCCAACGCTTAAATCAACAACGCCCCACCCAAAAATTACAACAAAAAGCCCAACGCTTAGACGAATTAGATTTACGCCTCAATGCCGCCATACAACGGCGTTTACAGCAACAACACTTGCGTTTAACTCACCTACAAACTCGCTTACAACAACGCGCCCCCCAACGCCATTTACAACAGCAACACGCGCAATTAGAACGCTTACAAACGCGCCTACAACGTGCCTTGCAACAGCGTATGGATAAAGCTCACAGCCGCTTTGTGTTGCAAGTTAGTAAATTAAAGACACTTAGTCCCTTAGCGACCTTAGAACGCGGCTATAGCATTACGCAAAACGCGCAAGGGCATATAATTACGCAAGTGGTACAAGTGAGCGTTGGCGAGACATTAATAACGCGAGTGGCGCAAGGGCAAATTGAAAGCGTAGTAACGAAAACATAACCCTAAGTGCGGGCTTCTGGGTATTTTAGGCAGAACCTGCCCCGCAGGAGCGGGGCTGGAGCGTACAGGAATGTATTCACAGCGTTTCTGCCGTTAATACCCAGAAGTAACACCACTAACTTAGATTTTCCCACGTCGCAACTGTCGGCTTTTGCCAAAACTTCCACGAACGGCGCGGCGCTTGCACTTGCCATAAGTTACCATCGCAAGCGCTAATGCTGATCTGTGCTTTACCCCTATTTACCGCCTCTAAGGCAGGTGCAAACCATGCTTGTTCGTACTGATTTAATGCGCTCTGCCATGCTTGCATATCATCCGTTAAGGCGGGTAACTGTAAAGCCTCTAGCACAATCACATAATCGCTTTGTGGGTCTAAGGCTGACCATTGCGTAACGGTTTGATAGGTTTGTTGGCTGGCGGTGGCGTAAGTTTGCGCCGTTAATGAATGCCCCATCACTACCCCGTTTTGTTTGGGTAAGACCGCTACAGGTAACGAACTTACGCCCCACAACCATAGCGCATTGACTTGTGGCACATTGGCTTGATGTAGCAGCATTTGCAATTCATTGCCTAAGCGATGCCAATAACGTTTATTGCCGTCAGCTAATAGCGGATAAATACCTTGCCCTAGGGCTTGGCTTAACGGCGTGGTTTGTATAGGTAGCGCTTGCGTCTGTTCAGGCACGCTTAAATACCAATGGTTGGGCGATTGCGCGATTAGGCTTAAGCCGTCTTCCGCTAACCAAGGTTGTAACCTATTCAATAAGGCTGATTGTTGCTCATTATTTAATTCGGGTAATTGCGGGTGCAACACGACTTCTTGAATGCCGGTTTGCAAATATACCGGATCAGCACATAACAACGGTGTACTGGGGGCGTGCCCAAACTCAGTAAGATAGCGGTAGTAAGCAAACGGAATTTCTCGTCCCGTAACACCAGCAAACTGAAATAGAGTTGGAATTAAGCCTTGTACGCCTAACGCTTGGCGCTCGGCTTGCCCGAATAATTGCAATAAATACGGGGCTTGTGCTTGAAAAGCAAAATCTTTTTGCCATAGCGTTACTGCTTGCAATAAACCCGGCACGACAAACGTTATTTGCATAATCACACCCTAAAATTTCATGCCGCGTATGATACGACGAAATCCGCAAATATCGGCAGATTATCGGCTATAGCTGGTGTTTAATAGAGGCGACTTGCATACTTTTCGCAGGCTTTCAATCAATAAACATAAGCAGTACTGCATGTCATGACTTCAAATTCTAGTAATTTACAACTTCATCAACAGCATTGGTTGTTTGGCAAACGGGATTTAACCTTACGTTCTAACAATACCTTAACCGTGCGTGAAAAAAGTTGGTTTCGCCAAGAAGAAACCACCCTGCCCTTGGAACTGTTACAACCTAATCCAACACATGCCTCGACCTTTGCAATGAAGTGGTTATTGAATAGCTTATTCATTGGCAGTATTAGCCTGTTATTTGGCTATTTAGGCATTCGCTTTAATGCGGTTGTGTTGTACGCGCTGTGTGCAATTTTCACAGTGTTTACCTTAGTTTTGTTATATCGGTTTTTTGTCTATACCACGAATTTAGTGATTTATCGGCATGTGCAAACCAATGAGAATTTTTTGTATTTATGGAAAGATAAACCCAATCGTGAGGAGTTTTGGGAATTTACTCACGAATTAACCCGCCGCATTGGTTTAAATAAACGCACCTAAAAAAAGCCCCTTTCGGGGCTTTTTTATTGAGTACGCTAAGCGTTTACGGTTATGCAGTTTGCGCTGAACCGAGAATCGTAGCTAAGCGATTTTTAGCATACATGTAATACATCAAGGGAATCAGAATCAGCGTCAGTAAGGTTGAAACTAAAATCCCAAAGATTAACGAGACGGCTAAACCTCCAAAGATGGGGTCGTCAATAATGAAGAATGCGCCGACCATAGCGGCTAAGGCAGTTAAGGCAATCGGTTTAGCCCGTACCGCACTGGCATTAATCACCGCCGCTTTTAAATCCATACCAGCGCGAATTTGCTCATTAATAAAATCCACCAATAAAATCGAGTTACGCACGATAATCCCCGCTAACGCGATCATGCCGATCATAGAGGTTGCGGTAAATTGCGCGTGCAATAAGGCGTGACCCGGCATAACGCCAATAATGGTTAAAGGAATCGGTGACATAATCACTAAAGGCACCATATACGAACGGAACTGCGCGACAATCAGCAAGAAAATCATAATCATGCCGACTGCGTAAGCAATCCCCATATCGCGGAAGGTTTCATAGGTAATCTGCCATTCGCCGTCCCATTTCATGCTATACAGGTAAGGGTCATCCGGTTGAGAAATATAATGTTGTTCCACCGGATTACCGTAAACACGCAATTCTTTCACTTTCGCTGAAATATCAAACATGCCGTATAGCGGGCTATCGGTTTTGCCTGCCATATCGCCGGTTACGTACACCACAGGCAATAAGTCTTTATGCTGTATGGAATGTTCGCGGGTGGTATCTAACACGCTGACCAATTCCGACATAGGTACTAATTGCCCGTTGATACTACGCACACGTAATGCTAATACCGACTCCATTTTGTCTTTTAAAGCTGGGGGGAATTCCATACGAATTGGCACAGCGTATTTAATGCCTTTACCGTGTAAGAACACCACGTCTTCGCCTTTTAACACCGTATTAATGGCGGAAGCAATCGCGTCTTGTGACACACCTAATAGCGCCGCTTTACTGCGATCCACTTGCACAACTAAGCGTTTTTGCGGCGCTTCGACACTGTCATCAATATCCACAATATCCGGTGTATCTTCAAAAGCCTTGCGAATATCTTTAGCGACTTTAATTTGCCCGTTGTAATCCAAGCCGTAGACTTCCGCAACTAACGGCGACATCACGGGTGGGCCCGGCGGTACTTCGACTACTTTGACACTGCCATTATATTTTTTGGCAATTTCATCTAATTTAGGACGTACTGACAAAGCAATCTCATGGCTTTTGCGATCCCGATCATGCGCATCCAACAAGTTCACTTGAATATCACCCATATTTGCGCCTTCGCGTAGGTAATATTGGCGAACTAAACCATTAAAGTTAATCGGCGCGGCTGTACCGGCATAAATTTGGTAGTCGGTCACTTCCTCAACCGTGCCCAAATACGCCGACATTTCATTGAGAATACGCGAGGTTTGTTCTAACGATGTACCTTCAGGCATATCCAACACGACTTGAAATTCGGCTTTATTATCAAACGGTAACATTTTCAGAACAACCAATTTGAAGACCGCCAACGATGCTGATAACACAATCAATAAAGTAATGACCGCAAACAAGCCTATACGCCGCCGACCGCCTTTTTTATCGTCCAGAAACGGCGACATAATCTTGTTAAACATACCGTGCAATTTGCTGTTATCGTCATGATGATGCGTGAAATCCACCTTGGCTAACATTTTGCCCGTCATCCACGGCGTTACCACATACGCCACCGCCAAGGAAATCAGCATGCCCATACTGGCATTAATCGGAATCGGCGACATATACGGGCCCATTAAACCCGAAACAAAAGCCATTGGTAATAACGCCGCAATAACAGTAAAGGTTGCCAAAATAGTCGGGCCACCCACTTCATCAACCGCTAGCGGAATCACTTGTAATAAGTTCTTTGCACCCTGTTGCATGTGTCGGTGAATATTTTCTACCACCACAATCGCATCGTCGACCAGAATCCCAATAGAGAAGATTAGCGCGAATAATGAAACTCGATTCAGGGTGAAGCCATACGCCCACGATGCGAATAAGGTAATCGCTAAAGTAATCACCACGGCAGCGCCGACGATTAAGGCTTCCCGCCAACCCAACGCCGCCCAAATCAATAAAATAACCGCAATGGTTTCAATAATCAGTTTGTGAATTAGCTTTTCGGATTTGGCTTGTGCCGTTTCACCATAGTTACGGGTAACCGTGACATTCACGCCTTCCGGTACAAACGTACCGCGTAATTTCTCGAAGCGATCAATCACATTATTGGCAATATCCACCGCATTCGTGCCCGGTTGCTTTGCTACCGCTATCGTCACCGCTGGACTACTAATTCCTTGGCTTAAATTTTTATGACTCGCCGCTGCACCTGTACCAAAACTTACATAGGCATCGGGTGAATCGGGACCTCGTTTTACCTCTGCTACGTCTTTTAAGAAAACAGGCTTGCCATTAAATACCCCAACCATTAATTCACCGACTTCATCCGCATCCATTAAGAATGTTCCGGCTTGTACTTGAATTTCTTGGTTATGATTGACTAAGGAAGTGGCATCGCGGGCGGAATTGCTGGCTTGTAAGGCATTACGTAAATCCGCTAACGAAATGCCATGTCCAGCCAATTTTTCAGGGTCTAATAATACGCGCACCACTTGTTGCGGGCCGCCAATCGTATAAATATCGCGTGAACCGGGTACGCGTTTTAATTCTGCTTCAACCGCATGTGCCACTTGATTTAATTCATATGCGCCACGCTTAGGGTCTTCTGTCCATAAGGTCAGTGCGACAATCGGTACATCGTCAATGCCTTTCGGTTTAACCAAGGGCTGCCCGACCCCTAAGTTTTGCGGCAACCAGTCTTGGTTAGACGAAATCTTATTGTATAAACGCACTAACGCAGCGGTACGGTCTTCACCCACTTTATATTGCACGGTTAACACCGACATACCCGGCATTGAGGTAGAATAAACGTGGTCTAAACCTTCAATTTCGGATAACACCTGTTCGGCGGGTGTACTCACCAAGCTTTCGACTTGCTCGGCACTCGCTCCCGGAAAAGGCACAAATACATTGGCAAACGTCACATTGATTTGCGGGTCTTCTTCGCGTGGAGTGACCATTACCGCAAATAAGCCTAGCAGTAGCCCGACTAAGGCTAATAGTGGAGTAATTTCAGTTGTGAGAAACTGCTTCGCAATCCGCCCCGAAATCCCCATTTTGGATTCGGTATTACTCATGCGGTTTACCCTCAGTGCTTGGCGTGCTTTGCTTTAAATAAATGGCTGCTTGTACCGGATCTAAGGCAATGGTTTCACCCGCATCTAAGCCCGCTAAGACCATTACATCTTTGTCATTTAACTTACGACCTAAGCGAATCTGGCGTAAAGCAGGCTGCCCTTTATCATCCAATACATACACCCCCATCACTTCACTGCGTATGGCAATAGCAGACTCCGGAACAGCAATCACATCCGCTTGTGTGCCTGTAATAAACGCCGTTTTAACAAACATGCCGGGAAATAAATTTTTCACGCCTTCGTCTAAACCGACCCAAACTTTAAACGCATTCGTTGTAGGGTCTGCATAAGGGAAGAAAGTTAAATCTTTAACAGGTAAGGATTTGCTAGTGCCATCCTGAAACACAAAGGCTTTTTGTTCTTTACGCACGGCATTAATCATACGTTGCGGCACTTCCACCACGACCCGCAATTGATCCAGTGAAATTCCGCTCATGATCGGTGTGCCCGGATTAACCGCTTCGCCTAATTGCACAAAGCGTTTAGTCACGATACCTGCATAAGGTGCAATCAAAGTGGTATAACCTAATTGCTCACCCGCTTGGGTGGCTTGCGCACTGGCGGCGACGGTACGCGCTTCAGCAGCCCGCACCTGCGCTTGCGCGGCTTTTAAACCCGCCTCGGCATTATCATAATCGGCGCGTGGCACTAAACGGCGGGCGTAAATATCGCTAATGCGTTTATACGCGGCTTCGGCTTCGGCTAAACGCGCTTTAGCTTCCGCATAACTGGCAGCGGCTTCTGCTTGTCCCGCTCTGGCTTGTTGCACGCCCGCTTGTTGATTTTTTGACTTAATACGTGCGATGACGCTGCCTTTTTCTACATAGTCATCCACGTCGTAATACAATTTTTCTATAGTACCGCTGGTCTGAGCGGATAAAGTACTTTGATTGACCGCTTCCACATGACCGTCTAAATAATAGAAGTCGGGAGCATTACTGACTTGTACTTTCATACTGGGCAAAGCTGCATTAACTGCCGAATTTTCAGCAGCATAACTCGCCGTACCCCACAAAAATCCGACGATTAGCACCCACGGAGTGATTGGTTTCATGGCATACTTACCTAAAAGCAATTTAAGATGAATTGATCCTAGCGGGATTATTAGCATTCTCTAATATAGAGTCTACACATAACACAATAAGGTGACAAGCCAAATGAAACCAGCACGTTATCTGCCATTCATTGTACTCAGTGGCTTATTAATAATGTCTACTACTCAAGCAGAAATGTATAAATGGACGGATAAAAATGGGGAAATCCATTATACACAAACCCCACCACCGGCTGATATTAAAGGCAAAAGTATGGATAATGACGTTAAATTATCTACCGGAAAATTGGGTAATGTCATTCCCAGTGCCAGCACGTCTAACACGAAAAAAGAAACACCAGAAGAAGCTGGCAAGCGCAGCACAGAACAACATAAAGCGTTTTGTGATGATCAAAAACGCATTATTGAAGATTTAACGGCAAAATCTTTGATTAAGTGGAAGGATAACCCCAATGATAAAGAGGGATATTTCTTAACAGCCGAACAAAAAGCACAAAAAAAACAAGAAGTGCAAAAAAATATCGACCAGATGTGCAGCGCTGCTATGTTTGAACAAGTACAACAAGCTGAAGCACGCGCTAAAAACAGTCAAACCGCAAGCGAAGTAGCCGCGCAAGCCAATTCAAGTGGCGGTAGTTCAAGCGGTGGCAAAACTGGCGCAACTGCCCCCCACTCGATGCCACCGGCTAATAGTAACGGTACTATAAGCCGTTAGTTCAAACCGTATAAGGCTATGCTTGGCAAATAGCATAGCCTGTGGTTGAATGCTTGCCTGTTTATTTCAGGCGCGAAGCTATGCAACAACCTATTGATTACCGCACGCTTGCCGTCAAAGGTGTGCAAGCGTTGCAACCTTATCAGCCCGGCAAACCGATTGAAGAATTAGAACGCGAGCTGGGGATTCACAATATTTTAAAACTGGCCTCTAATGAAAATCCTTTGGGGGCAAGTCCTAAAGCTAAAGCCAGTTTAGCCAAAGTTGCCGAAACCTTAGAATTATATCCCGATGGCAGCGGCTACCAACTGAAAGCGGCTATTGCGGAAAAATTCCAGCTTAAGCCTGAACAAATCACGCTGGGCAATGGCTCAAATGATTTACTTGAAATCGTGGCACATGCCTTTTTAGATGAGCATAGCGGCGCGGTTATGTCGGAACATGCATTTGCGATTTATGCGATTGCCTCGCAAGCCGTGGGTGCTGAATTACAAATAGCCAAAGCCAATCCACCCGAGCATTACAGCATGCCATATGGGCATAATCTGGTGAATATGGCCTCAAAAATCAGCGATAAAACCCGCGTGGTGTTTATTGCGAACCCGAATAATCCAACCGGAACGTGGTTAAATAAAGCGGAATTGCGGCGCTTCTTAGAACGTGTACCCGCTGATGTGATCGTATTAATCGACGAGGCTTATACCGAATATGTCAGCGATGCAGATTTTCCGAATGCCTTGCAATGGTTAGATGAATTTCCCAATTTAATCGTCACGCGTACCTTCTCGAAAATTTACGGCTTGGCAGGCTTACGCGTCGGTTATGCCGCTTGTAGCCCACAAATTGCTGATATCTTGAATCGTGTACGCCAGCCATTCAATGTGAATTCAATGGCGTTAGCGGCCGCACAAGCTGCGTTAGACGATGATGAATTCTTGCAACAAAGCGTAGCCACCAATCAAGCAGGCTTGCAGCAATGGTTTACCGCCTGTGCTGAACACAGTTGGGAGTACATCCCCACTGTGGGCAACTTTATAACCATTAACACTAAGCGCGAAGCCTTACCCTTGTATCACGCCTTATTGCGTGAAGGCGTGATTGTGCGCCCGATTGCGGGTTACGGTATGCCGCAGCATTTGCGTATTACGATTGGCACTGAAGCGCAAAATACGCGCTGTATTGCCGCGCTCCAAAAGGTATTAGCTGCGTGATTAAAAAGTTAGTCATTTTTGGCGTGGGTTTAATCGGCGGTTCGCTCGCCTTGGCACTTAAACAAGCCAACTACTGCCAAAATATTGTCGGTTGCGGGCGTAATGCGGAAAACTTACAGAAAGCGGTCGACTTAGGCGTGATTGATCGCTACACGCTTGACCCACAAATTGCTGTACAAGGCGCGGATATGGTATTGCTAGCCGTACCAATGGGCGCGATGCAAGCCTTACTCGAAAGCATTAAACCCGCCTTACCTGCCGAAGCGGTATTAACCGATGCAGGCAGCACTAAAGGCAGTATCGTGGCAGAAGTTGAACAGATTTTCGGTCAAGAGTACCGTCGTTTTGTTCCCGGTCATCCGATTGCCGGGCGCGAAAAATCTGGGGTTGAAGCCGCAATTGCCGATTTATACGTGAATAAACGGGTGATTCTCACGCCCTTAGCACAAACCGATGCGGATGCCATCGCCAAGGTTGAAGCCATGTGGCAAGCCACGGGCGCGGTCTTGGAAAGCATGCCTTACGACTTACATGATCAAGTGTTAGCCGCGACCAGTCACTTACCGCATATTCTGGCTTTTTCGCTGGTGGATACGCTGTTAAACATGCCGATGCGCGAGGATATTTTCCGCTATGCGGCTGGGGGTTTCCGCGACTTTACCCGTATTGCCTCCAGTGATCCGGTGATGTGGCGCGACATTTGTTTAAGCAACAAAGATGCATTGTTGGCGGTGATTGCCCAGTTACAACACAATCTAGGCGATTTTGCCGCGATGATTGAACAACAAGACGGGCAAGGCTTACATACGCGCATGAGTCGCGCTAAACAAGCCCGTGATAATTACATTGCCTATTTAGAAAACGCGAAAACGCCCAACCAACCTTAAGCGAGAATCTGTTATGCGCCAGCCGTCGTTAGCTTTATTGACCTTAAGTTTACTAACGGCTGCTTGGCTCAGTGCTTGTAGCATTGCTCCCAGCAATACGCCCCATACTGGCTACCCTAGCGGTTTAGCCAGCGCATTACCCCATACTGATGGTTATGGCTTACTCGCCAAACCCGCCCCCTTAGCCGAAGCCACCCGCAAGCAAGCCTATGCACAAGCCAAACAAGCCTGTGATGTGGGTTGCGTCACCCCCGCAGGCAAATTATTAGGCACAGCCGATCATGTTCCGGCTTACTCCAACTGCCAATCAACCTGCGCCCGCTCCGAATTTTCCTTTATGGATTTACGCAACAAAACCATTAGCCTGCACCGCAAACCGCCCGCTGATAAACAGCAACATTATGTGGGGCTAAGCTATCAATGCGTGGAATATGCACGGCGTTGGTGGATGACCAATTTAGGCATTACCTTTGGCGATGTGGACAGTGCACATGAGATTTTGTATTTAACTGAAGGCGAAGCTATTTACAGCAACGCAAAATTTCCACTGGCGCGCTCGCTGAATGGCACAGCCAAACGCCCACCCAAACGCGGCGATTTACTGATTTATTACCCCAATCCCAATGACCCCAAATGGCGACACGGGCACGTTGCTGTGATTGTCGGCGTGGATTTAGCGCACGGCTGGGTGGATGTCGCCGAACAAAATTACAATAATCTGCCGTGGGCAAAACCCAATCAGTACGCCCGCCAATTACGCCTGTTTAACGTCGGCGGACGCTACCATATCGAAGATGTTGCCAGCGATAAAATCCAAAATCCAATGGGTGGGTTGATTTCGGGGTGGATTTATCCGGCAGTGCCTGTGAAATAGTGGTGGTATCACATAAACTCAGGCACATTGGATTAGGATTGTAAGGATATAACGCCATGCTGAAACAACTGAACATTCGTAACTTCACTGTTTTCAAACAAGCCAACTTCGAGTTTGCTTCTGGTTTAAACGTCATCGTAGGTGAAAACGGCACAGGCAAATCGCATGTACTGAAGCTGGCGTATGCCGTGATTGCAGAAAGTGAAAGTCAAGGCAGACCCAAAGAACCTCGTAAGATAACAAAAAAATTGTTGGGAAATATCTACGCAGACAAGTTGCTAAATGTCTTTCGTGCAAATAAGTTAGAGCAGTTTGTGCGACGCAATTCATGGTATGAATCGCAGAAACATAATGTAAACGAGTGGGTCACTAACCAACATTTACATATTTCTTTTTTGTTTACAGACTCAGTATTAGATTTTGCATTCAATTATCAAATGATGTTTGCTGCTCCATTGCAACCAACCGAATTCAATTTTAGTCATTTACCACAGAATTGGATAAAGGATAAGGCAGTTTTTATGCCGACACGGGAACTAATGACTATCTACCCTGGTTTTCCATCACTTTACGAAACTCGTTACCTACAATTTGAAGAAATTTATTATGATACCTGTCTGTTATTAGGTGAGCCTTTGCTTAAAAAGCCGATGACAGACTTGCTATCAATACTAGAAGAAGTAATGGGTGGTAAGGTGGAACTGGATAGAGATCGCTTTTATCTGGTGACCCCTGAACAGGGCAAGATAGAAATGCCAATGGTGGCAGAAGGTATTCGCAAATTGGCGATGTTGGCACAACTGATTGCTGTCGGGGCATTGCAAAAACATGGTTATTTATTTTGGGATGAACCAGAAGCCAATTTAAATCCGCGTCTGATCAAAGTGGTAGCGCGTGTCATTTTGCAATTGGCAAAAGCAGGGATTCAGGTCTTCATCGCCACTCATTCGCTGTTTCTGCTTCGTGAATTGGAAGTATTGCAAGCTGTCGAGAAAAAACCTGTGCCTCAACGTTATTTTGCGCTAAAACAAACCGCTGATGGTGTTGAAGTAGAACAGGGGAATGCGATTGACGACCTGCAAACGTTGGTGTTGTTGGACGAAGAATTGCAACAATCTGACCGCTACATGGCATTGGAGCAATAAATGCCGCAAGTGATTATCGAAGGGCAGTTGCAGTTCACTTTTCCTGACAACACCATTGCCACGAAATACGATGAATGGAGTTTTTACCGTCAGCGTTTCAACAGTGCTTTTGGAGGCACAAAAGCAGTTGATATTCTGCATGTGGATGCTGAAAAAACAGTTTGGTTGATTGAGGTGAAAGATTACCGCTCCGACCGCCGTACCAAACCATCGGATTTGGGCGAGGAAATCGCCTTGAAAGTGCGGGATACTTTAGTCGGTTTGGTGGCTGCACGCTTTCAATCCAGTGACCGTAGCGAACAACAAGCGGCTAAAAAAGTATTGCAAGCTAAACAATTGAAAATTGTGCTGCATTTGGAACAACCCCGTAAACCTAGTCGCTTGTTTCCACAAGTAGTCGACCCAGCTAATTTGCAAATCCGTTTAAAGACCTTGCTGAAAACCGTTGATGTCCATCCTGTTATTGTTGATCAACACACCTTAAATACTACAATGAATTGGACGGTAGGAAACATTTCATAAGGTTGGCAAACCCCGCGGGCTGTGATTGAATGCCTGCCTATTCGTTTTACGCATTGCAAGGACATCGGTGTGAGTCATTCCAGCCAGAATCTTCAATTTATTGTGCAGCCCGGCGGCCATTTAAGCGGTACGATTCGCGTACCCGGCGATAAATCCATTTCCCACCGTTCGATTATGTTGGGTTCATTGGCGGAAGGCACAACCCACGTCAGCGGCTTTCTGCAAGGCGAAGATTGCTTATGCACCTTAAAAGCCTTTCGCGCGATGGGCGTGGTGATTGAAGGACCCAGCGACGATGGCAACGTAACCATTCAAGGCGTGGGTTTACACGGTTTAAAACAGCCAACGCATGATTTGGATATGGGCAATTCCGGCACGTCTATGCGTTTAATGTCGGGCTTAATGTCGGGTCAGGCGTTTGATGTACGCATGACCGGCGATGCGTCCTTATCTAAGCGTCCGATGAAGCGGGTGACTGTGCCGTTGGCGCAAATGGGCGCGGAAATTGATGCCACCGAAAAAGGTACACCACCCTTGTACGTACACGGTGGGCGTAAACTGCAAGGCTTGCATTACGACATGCCAATGGCCTCGGCGCAGGTAAAATCTTCCTTATTGCTGGCGGGTTTATATGCGGCTGGTGAAACCTCAGTGACCGAGCCAGCACCCACGCGTGACCATACCGAACGCATGTTACGCGGCTTTGGTTATGCCGTTAAAACCGAAGGCAATAAAATCACGTTGCAAGGCGGCGGCAAACTGACCGCGACCAGCATTGACGTGCCTTCCGATATTTCGTCGGCAGCGTTTTTCTTAGTGGGGGCAAGCATTGCCGAAGGTTCGGATTTAACCCTTCAACACGTTGGCATTAATCCCACCCGTACCGGCGTAATTGATATTCTGCGTTTAATGGGCGCGAATATTGAATTATTCAACCAGCGCGAAGTCGGCGGCGAACCAGTAGCGGATATTCGAGTGCGTTACGCACCGCTCAAAGGCATTCAAATTCCTGAAGCTCTAGTGCCGCTAGCGATTGATGAATTCCCTGCCCTATTTATTGCGGCTGCGTTTGCTGACGGGCAAACCGTACTAACGGGCGCGGAAGAATTGCGCGTGAAAGAAAGCGACCGTATTCAAGTAATGGCTGACGGTTTAGTGGCGTGTGGGGTGGATGCACAACCCACGCCAGACGGTATTATTATTAATCCGAGCCATTTCACAGGCGGTACCATTGATAGCCACGGCGATCACCGGATTGCCATGTCTTTCACAATGGCGGCGTTACGTGCTACTCAGCCGATTGTGATTAACGATTGTGCGAATGTGAATACTTCATTTCCCGGCTTTGTCGAATTAGCGCAACGCAGTGGCGTAACGATTCGTACCCAAGCCTAAACATAAAAAAAGCCTAGTGAAACTTCGTTCGCTAGGCTTTTGGTTGAATAAACGGCCATTAGTGCGGGGTGTGAGTGCGATTCAATACGCGTTTTAACGCGCCTTCATCAAAATCCGTGGTGACAATAGAACGCCCCATGCCTTGCATTAAAACTAAGCGTAAACTGCCGTCTAACACTTTCTTATCCACGGACATATAACGGCTGAAATCCTCACCCGTCATGGTGCTAGGCGGTGCAACTGGCAAATTGGCGCGTTGTAATAATTGCTTAATCGCCGCTACGTCCGCACTGCTTAACCAACCCATTTCAGCAGATAATTCCGCCGCCATCACCATCCCCGTGGCCACCGCTTCGCCGTGTAACCAAGTGCCATAACCCATTGCAGCTTCAATCGCATGCCCGAAGGTATGCCCCAGATTCAATAGCGCTCGTTGCCCCGATTCGCGTTCATCAGCCGCCACAATAGCCGCTTTATGCTGACACGAGCGATAAATGGCATAGGTTAAGGCTTCCGGGTCACGCGCTAAGAGCTTCGGCATGTTGCTATCTAACCAAGCTAAGAATTCGCCATCGCAGATCAAACCGTATTTGATGACTTCCGCAATCCCCGCACTTAATTCACGATCCGCTAAGGTATTGAGCGTATCGGTGTCAATAATTACGCATTGTGGCTGGTGGAACGCACCAATCATGTTTTTACCCAAAGGGTGATTCACGCCCGTTTTGCCACCCACTGAGGAATCCACCATTGCTAATAAAGTGGTGGGAACTTGAATAAAATTGACACCGCGCTGATAAGAAGCCGCTGCAAAGCCGGTCATATCGCCAATCACACCACCGCCTAATGCCACTAATGTAGTTTTACGATCTGCTTTATGTTCCAGCAAATGCGTGTAAATCTGATTTAAGGTGTCCAGCGTTTTATAAGCTTCGCCATCTGGCAAAATCGCAGCCGATTGCTTAAACGGTTGTAACAACGCTTGCGTCGCGGTCAAATACAACGGCGCGACTGTGGTATTGGATACCGTCACTACCGATTTACCGTGTACATGCGGCTGTATCAGGTCGGCTTGTTGCAATAAACCTTGACCAATATGAATCGGATAAGCCCGTTCAGCCAAATCGACTTTAAGCGTTTGCATCGGATACGTCCTGTAGTTGTTTTAATTTGCGCTCGATTTCGCGCACAATGACACTGACTTTTTGCTTGCCGGTTTGCACCACAATATCCGCTACTTCTAAATAATAAGGCTCGCGGGTTCTCAGCAAGTCGCGCAAGGTTTGCAAGGGGTTATCGGTTTGCATTAAGGGGCGGGATTTATCGTGTTTAATGCGTTGATAGAGATGATCGGCATTGGCACGCAAATACACCACATGCCCCGCATTCCGCAGTTGCTTGCGGTTAGTTTCGCGTAATACGCTGCCCCCACCAGTGGCAATTAGTACGTTTTCTAGGGTACAGAGTTCAGCAATGATTTGCTCTTCACGCTCACGGAAACCACTTTCCCCTTCCAGCGAAAATATAGTCGGAATACTAGCGCCGGTACGTTCTTCAATCACCTTATCGGAATCATAGAACGCTAAGCCTAATCGTTGAGCGAGTTGTCGACCTACAGTGGACTTGCCCGCGCCCATCAGGCCCACCAGGATGAGAGTATTCTGCATCCGGGCTTTATGCCAGTAGTGAGCGCGGGAATCAAGCCTTATAGCCGATTAAGATTTTCCATCCACAATTTTCGGCGTTACGAAGATTAACAACTCACGTTTTTTATTGCTTTTGCTATTGGACTTGAACAAGTTACCCACTACAGGCACATCACCGAGTACGGGTACTTTTTTCTCATTGCGTACATTTTCTTCCTCATGTACGCCCCCTAATACAATGGTTTGTCCATTTTCAACCAACACTTTAGTTTGAATACGGCGTGTATTAATAGTCGGTACTTTACCGCCATTTGCAGTATTCGCATCTTCACCCCGTGAATCCTGACTCACTTTTAGATCCATCGAAATGTGCTCGTCTGGCGTAATTTGTGGCGTTACTTCCAAACTTAAAGCAGCTTTCTTGAAGGAGGTAGTAGATGCACCACTGGAAGATGCCTCTTGATAAGGAATTTCTACGCCTTGCTCAATCGTAGCTTTGGTTTGATTTGAAGTAACGACCCGAGGTGTGGAAATAACTTCACCTTTATTTTCCGCTTGTAAGGCAGATAATTCTAAGTCCACCATAAAGTCTTTACTTAAAATCGAGAAGCCAAAACTACCGGCTGAACCTGCCACTGGCATATTAACACTTAATCGTTCATTTAGACCCGGTAATTTAATCAGTGTTTTACCACTATCATCAATTGATGCTTGTGCCAAGGTATTAAAATACTCTGTTGTACCACTACCTAAAGCACCTGTGCCAATACCGCTGGTATCACCATTAGCCCAGTGTGGGGTAATGCCAAACTTAGCACCTAACTCCTTACCATAAGTATCAGTTGCCACCACAATACGGGATTCAATTAACACTTGCTGCACCGGAATATCCAAGGCTTTTACCAAATCTTTAATCGCTCTGACTTGGTTTGCGGTATCTTGCACTAATAAAGTATTAGTACGCTCATCCACCGATACTTTGCCGCGTGGTGATAACAGTGATTGCTTCTCTTCAGTGCCTTTTGATTTTTGAATCAAATCCGCCAAATCTTGGGCTTTAGCAAAGTTAATCGCGATATATTCGGTTACTAACGGTTCTAACTGCTGTTTAGCCTGAATAACTTCTAACTCTTGCTTTTCTTTGGCTTCTAACTCAGGGGCAGGTGCTACCCAAATCACATTGCCATTTTCACGCATGGCTAGGTTCTTAGATTGCAACACAATATCTAAGGCTTGATCCCAAGGTACATCTTTTAAACGTACCGTAATATTGCCTTGTACCGTATCGCTGACCACAATATTTTTATTGGTGAAATCCGCTAATAACTGCAATACCGCACGCACTTCAATATCTTGGAAATTGAGCGAAAGCTTTTCGCCTGTGAAAGTTTTTTTACTTTTTTCTTCCGCTAATTTTTCTTCAGCACTCACCCGGCGCTTGCTAATATAAACTGTAAATTCAGCACCGTTGCGTTGGGTACGGTATTCAAAACCTTCGTGCGCGGCAATATTAATGCGAGCATTCATACCTGTTTGTGAAATGTTTAGCTCACTTACTGGCGTGCCAAAATCCATGACATCCATGCGTTTTTTCAAATGCGCAGGCACATCGACATCATCAATGGATACAACTACCGAATTGCCTTTTTTATCTTCGGACAAGCGTGTATTGGTAGACGGTAAGGTAATTACAATACGTCCGCCACCGTCTGGTTCGCGCCGAAAGTCTATATTTTGCAAGGTTGGGCTGGCTGATGCTGCTACTGAAGGCGTAGCTGGGGTTGGAGCAGCAGGGGTAGCCATTGACGCTTTAGGCAGACTCGCAGGCACAGCACTTACTACCGGCTGAGCTTTAAGTACGGCGGGTTCTGCTGCTGGCTTAGGCTGGGCTGGATTATCATACCAAGCATAAGACGCATCTAAAGGCGCGGGGGTTGCAATACTCGGCACAGGCAGTTCTTCTAAACCCGAACTATTTTTACGCACATTCGCTAAGGTACTAGCATCGACATTAGTATGCTTAGCACTGCGTACCGGCTGCATAGTACTGGCATCATCAAAAGATAAGACCACATCGTTATTATCAAGTTTGACAGAATGCGGCACGGCTTCCGTCAGGCGAATGACCACGCGGGCTTTACCTTTATTATCGGCTGCTTCTATGGATTGCACTTTACCTAGATTCAAATCTTTATGGCGACTGTCTGGATTAATTTCCGTTTTTGGAAAATCAAATACTAAACGCGGTGGGTCTGTTAACACAAAACCTTTAGGCGTTTTTACCGGACTATTAAACTTTAAACGAACTTCAGTTTTATTATCATTATTCGTTTGTGCTTGCATATCTTGCAACTGATATTGACTCGCTGCGAGTACAACATTAATAGAAGCACTACAGGCTAAGAGCAAGCCCAAGGCAGTAGTTTGCTTTATTATTTTCATTATTGGCTAAGTCCTTCAATTAATCTAATTGTAGGGGGCAATCCACTACTTATTTTTTAGGCTGACTTGCTTCAATACTGGTTAATGCAATAGAAGCTTCTTGTTCTTTATAGCCACCAAAACCATTTTCTACCATTTCGGTAACAACCACTTTGGTATCTTCAACTTTATTAATCTTGCCGTAATTTTTACCTAAATAGTTACCTACTTTGGCACGGTGTACAGCACCGTCTGGAATCTTAATTAATGCCCAAGGTTCACCGCCTTGGTTGACCGTACCCACCATTTGTAAACTATCCAAGGGGAAAGATTCTAAAAATTCAGGTAAACGGTTAGGGTCTGGTTTGACCGTACTACCCACTTCTTGAGCAGGATCTGGCGCTAAAATTTTAGGGTCAAATGGATTTAGTTCATGTCCCGGATAAATAAAGCGAACATAAGGTTTTATTTCTGGAATTGGCTCAATCAGTGAACCTGAACGGGCTTTAACCTCTTCAATATAGCGTTGTAGGTCATCTTCTTCACCAAAAAAACAACCGGATAAACTCAGCATTAAACCCGCACTCACACTAACTTTTGCTAGTAAACTAAGCGGCGCTAGGTATTTCATTAGCTAGCCCTCTTATGGTTTAACAATAACGAATGTAGATTAAATGAAACTTGCTTGCCTGCTACTTTATCTTTAATCTGTTTTTCATTAATACCTTCTTCATCGTCTTGAATATAACGATAGGTTTTAACCATTGCGTCTAGCTTTAAGCGTCCACTATTTTCGACAGGAGTCAGGTTAATATTATTAATCGTCACAATACGCGGTAAGCCGGATAAATCGCTAACAAAGGTGGCTAATTCTTTATATGTGCCTTTTGCAACAATTTTAATCGGCTTTTCAGCATAGAAGTCCATAGTATTTTCAGGTTGTGGCTCGAATAATTCTAATTCCAAGCCATTAGATAAACCCTTTTCCGATATATCCAAAATCAAACCCGGAATTTCTGTATCACGCGGCAATTGATTGGATAACACCACAAATGAACGCTGCATTTCTTCTAATTGAGCTTTATATTGCGGTAACTGGCTGGCGCGTTTTTGTTTGGTTTCAAACGTATTGCGTAATTCCAGTTCTTTAGCTTCATTCGAGGCTAATTCTTCAGTATCAGCCGTAATAATTAACTTATATCCAATAAAGCCTACTAACGCGGCAATCGCTAACAAAGCAACTGTCTTTACCGGCCAAGGCACATTACCCGGATCATAAATTAAATTATTAAAATCATTGGCATTCATTTTCTCGCCCCTTGCTCTGCTTTATTTTTAGTATTGCCGTCCTTATTAGCTGCGTCCTCGCCTTCTGTTAATAACTGATTAACGTCTAATTTAAAATCCCTTAACTGTAATTGACCGTCTTTGCCGCCATTAGAATTAGAAATAACATTTAAATTAGAGGAACTAAACCAAGACGAGGCATCAAGGCGATTCATATAACTAGAAACCCGAGCATACGATTCAGCCTTGCCTTGTAGATGTAAGGCTGTACCTTCTTGTTGTAGATGCACTAAATACAAACCTTTAGGCAGGGCATTAACCATTTCATCAAACAAGTGCACGATGGAAGGGCGCGTACTTTGCAAGTTTTCAATAATTTTCATGCGCTCTAGTAAGGCTGTGCGCATCCCTTCTAGGTTTTTAATTTCTTCAATACGCTTATCAAGAAACGTAATTTCTTGTTCTAAAGTTTGATTTCGTTCAATTTGCGTGGTAACCAAATGTTGCATATAGAGATGCCAACCAAACACCCCTACTACCGAGGCAATTGCAACGCCCCCCACCATTGCAAAAAATTGCTTTTTCTTTTGTTCACGTTCCTTAGCACGCCAAGGAAGAAGATTTAGACCTGCCATTATTCTAATCCTCTTAAAGACAGCCCGGCTGCCACCAGCAAAGCTTGCATATCATTGGTAAAACGACTGGGACTGACTTTAGAACCTAGTGATACCTTAGCGAACGGATTTACCACGCGGGTGGGAATCCCAATAGCCGCTTGAATTTGTTCATCAATACCGGGGATACGGGTACAGCCCCCACAGACTAAGACTTGCGACACACTATCGCGTTGGCTGGAGGCATAATAAAACTGTAAGAAGCGGTGCAGTTGCCGCACCATATTTTCTTTGAACGGCTCTAAGACTTCGGGAATATAGTTCTCAGGTAAGTTGCCTTCTTTTTTGGCTAAACCGGCATCCTGCCAGGTTAAACCGTAACGATGCATAATTTCAGTGGTCAGCATTTTTCCACCAAATGCCTGTTCCCGTGAGAAACTAATACGCCCGTGCTCGAATACCGAAATACCCGTCATACTTGCACCAAAATCCACAATCGCTACGGATTCGTGCTGGTCTAATTCTGTGGTTAAATGGCGTAAGACTTTTTCTAGAGCATGGGCTTCGGTATCGACGATTTCCACGCTTAACCCCGCCATTTCGGCCGCCGCTACGCGTACCTCAACATTCTCTGAACGAGTGGCTGCCAATAAAATATCCACCGTATCTTTGGAAGTCGCGGAAGGCCCTAACACCTCAAAATCGTAACTCACCTCATGCATGGGATAGGGAATATGTTGTTCAGCTTCCATCGCCATTTGCGCTTCTAATTCAGTCAGTGGAATCGAAGCAGACATGGTAATAATTTTATTAATCGCCATAGAGGTAGGAATGGCTAACGCACAACGTTTCAGTTTGGTACGGCTATCCCGAATTACCTGCCGAATAGCCTCTCTTATAGGCTCTGGCTCAATAATATCTTTATCATTGGAAGCACCTTCGGGCAAGGGAGCAACAGCATAACTGTCGATACGATAATCCCGACCTTTGCGGCTCATTTCCACCAACTTAACGGCGGAAGAACTTATATCAAGGCCGATTAAATTTTCTTTACGGGAGTAAAATGAAAACACAGTTAATTCCGCAGTTATTGTTATTATTTAAAGGGTTCTGGCTTGTATTTTTAATATATTTATGAGGCAATGGTAGCGTCGCAACGTAAAATAGTCTACTCTGCCCAGCTTAGCTAAGATGTTTTCAGATAAACGGGATTTGCAACCTAATGAACAAAATACCTAGGTTTATTACAATAAATCGTTCAATTTGATATGTCGCATATAACAATAAATAAATTGAATCCAACTTACCTGCTACGGTTTAATATATACACATGCGCTTTCTTGGTAAAATTCTACTCATTCTTTTAAGTTCTTTATTTGCGTTCCTAACCTTGGGTGCTGTCGGCTTATTTGGAATTTATGCTTATTATTCACCCAAGCTGCCAGATGATAAAGAATTACGCAAAATCGACATACAAGTTCCCTTACGAATTTATACCAAGGACAACCAACTACTTGCCGAATACGGTGAAAAACGCAGTCGTCCTGTTAAATTAGAACAAGTACCTAAACACCTAAAATACGCCTTTTTAGACATTGAAGATGCCCGTTTTTATGAACATCAAGGTGTTGATGTAAAAGGTATGGCGCGGGCGGTTTATAGTGTAATTTCTACCGGCTCTGCTAGCCAAGGTGCAAGTACCGTCACCATGCAATTGGCACGGAATGCCTTTTTGAACTCTGGTAAAACGGTTGATCGTAAATTACGCGAAACCCTATTAGCCATTAAATTAGAACAAAATCTAAGCAAAGATGAAATTTTAGAACTGTATTTTAATAAGATTTTCTTAGGTAATCGGGCTTACGGAATTGCGGCCGCCGCTGAAGTTTATTACGGCAAGACGTTAGATCAATTAACGCTGGCACAAGCGGCTATGATTGCAGGCTTACCCAAAGCACCCTCGCGCTATAACCCCATCGTTAATCCTGAACGCGCTATGATCCGCCGAGATTATATCTTAAAGCGCATGAAAGAATTTAATCATATTAGCCAAGCAGAATACGATGCAGCTATTAAAGAACCCAATACCGCACAAGTGCATAAAACTGAATTTGAAACGGATGCGCCGTATTTAGCCGAAATGGTACGGGCGGAAATCGTCAAACGCTTTAATGAAGATAATGCTTATACGCAAGGCTACCACGTCTACACTACCTTGGATGCAAAACAGCAAGCTGAGGCAGCAACTGCCATGCACCACGCTTTGCTTACCTATGATCATCGACATGGCTATCGTGGCGCAGAAGACAATATTGATTTAGACGAGTTTAAGTCAGAAGAAGATTTGTTGGATAAGTTGTCCGACTACCCAACACTAGGCGGTTTGGTGGCGGGCATTGTCCAGCAAGTAGATAACAAAACTGCACAAGTGTTAATGGCGAATGAAAAGAAAATTAGTTTAAGCCTTGATAATGTCAGTTGGGCGCGTAAATTTCATAGCGCAGACCGACGCGGTGGCGCACCACGACGAGTCAACGAAGTCTTGCATAAAGGCGATATTATCCGCCTGCGCCAAACCGATAAAGACAAAGATACTTGGACTTTAAGCCAGGTGCCTACGGTTACGGGGGCATTAGTGTCGATGGATCCCCATAATGGGGCAATTCGTGCCGTCATGGGTGGTTTTGATTATAACCATTCCAAATTTAACCGTGCGACGCAAGCCATGCGTCAACCGGGATCAAGCTTTAAACCGATTGTGTATAGCGCTGCTCTTGCTAAAGGTTATTCACCTAATAGTATTGTGAATGATGCGCCGATTACGATACCGGGCAGCAATTGGCGACCCGAAAATTTTGGCGGTAGTTATATTGGACCGACCACATTAGCAGAAGCGTTAGCCAAGTCCCGAAATCTGGTATCTGTGCGAGTGATGAAAAGCATAGGTATCAAATATACAATTGATTTTGCAACTAAATTTGGCTTTGAACGCAAAAATCTACCCGCTAACCTGACGTTATCGCTGGGCACAGCAATGGTTACGCCATTGAATATGGCGACCGCTTACTCGGCGTTTGCTAACGGGGGTTATAAAGTTAGCCCTTATTTTATTACCCGCATTGAAGATGCAGATGGCAAAGTATTAGTAGAAGAAAAACCCGTCTTAGTGTGTGGCGATAAAACTGACGTTTGTAAAATCGAAAAGCATGTTAAACCGGATGAGGCTGAAGCTGAAACAAGCGAGACCAATGCTGATACAAACAATACGACAGCAGATACGAATACGCCTAAACCCAGTTGGGAATTAACTGACACTAAAACGCCAGACGACGACAAGGCTAAGCCAAATAAAGAGGCTAAGAATAAGGACAAAACAGCAGCCAAAGAAGCAGCACCTAAGGAATATGTTGAATACCCAGCCGCTAAACGCATTTTAGATAAACGTACCCATTATCAAATCGTCAGTATGCTGCAAGGTGTTACACAATTTGGTACAGCCGCCCGCGCCAGCAAAGTATTAGGGCGTAAGGATATTGCGGGCAAAACCGGTACTACAAATGATCAGAAAGATGCGTGGTTCTGTGGTTTTAGCCCCAGTGTAGTCACCATTAGTTGGATCGGCTTTGACGATATGGCAAAACTAGGTGAAGGTGAAACAGGCACAAGTGTGGCATTACCCATGTGGATTGATTATATGCAAAGCGTTCTGAAAGACCGTCCTGTGAAGGAGTGGCAACGCCCTGCGGATATGAAAGCGCCAAAAGTGGAAGAATTACCTAGTTTAAATGGCGATGGTGGAGCTAATAAAGAAGCAGCAACACCTAACCCCGAGGCAGCAAAAGAGGTTAAACTCGCTGCTCCGGTTAGCGTACCCAAACCCGCAGCACCCACTAAAGGTTTTGAATATAAGCGTGAACAAGATTTACGCCCACAACGCCCGGCAGAGAATCATAATCAACCCGTTAACCGCCCTGCACCGCCGCCACGGCGTCCAGAGCGTGTTGAAATTCCAGAACAGTTATTCTAATGCGTAATAATACGGATGAACTCCGCCAATTGGTGGCGGAGGAAGCAGCTCGTTTAATTTATGAAGAGGGCTTCAAAGATTATCGAGTGGCCAAACTTAAAGCGGCTGAACAGCTAGGTGTTTTTAACCAGCATGCCGCACAGCCGTCTAATGAACAAATTGAAGAAGCCATTCATCAACGCATTCGCTTATTCGATGCCGATACCCACCCACAGCTATTAAAACAGCATCGCCAAGTAGCCTTGGAAGCGATGGAGTTTCTAGAAGCGTATAAGCCTTATTTAACAGGGGCAGCATTAGAAGGTACGAGCAGCGAACATTCAGCCGTTACCTTATTGTTAGGCGCTGATAGCGTAGAAGAAGTCATGTTTTTCTTAGAGGATCAGCATATTCCGTTTGAGACTTTCGAGCGCAAACTAAAATTTAGCAGTAAGCCCGCCGAATATTTCCCACTGTTACGCTTTTTTGTGGATGAAGTGGAAGTGGAGTTGATGGTATTGCCGTTTGAAGACCGTTTCGCTAGCGCACCAATTAGCCCTATTACCGGCAAAGCTATGCGCCGTGCCGATCTTAAACGTGTGCGCAGCTTATTAGATCAAACGTGATATTGGCGACCTAGTTCGTGTACAGCATCGACTAACACGCTTACATTTTCTGGGTTGACGTGTTGATGAATTCCATGCCCTAAATTAAAGACATGCCCAGAGCCTTGCCCATAGCTTGCCAATACTTGCGCGACTTGCTCACGAATAGCCTCGGGCGAGGCATATAATACGCAGGGGTCCATATTGCCTTGTAACGCCACTTGTGAACCCACCCGTTGACGCGCTTCGCCAATATTAATAGTCCAATCTAAACCTAGAGCATCACAGCCAGTCGCCGCCATTGGTTCTAACCATTGTGCGCCGCCTTTGGTGAATAAGATTACGGGCACTTTGCGCCCATCGGCTTCACGCGTAACGCCATTTACAATTTTTTGCATATAGCGTAGTGAAAATTCCTGATAAGTGCTGGGCGTTAATGTACCGCCCCACGTATCAAACATCATGGCAGCTTGAGCACCGGCGGCAATTTGGGCATTCAAGTACAAGATAATGCTGTCGGCTAACTTATCCAGTAATAAGTGTAAGGCTTGCGGATTGCCGTACAGCATGCCTTTAACCTTGGCAAATTCCTTGCTGGAACTGCCTTCCACCATATAAGTGGCTAATGTCCAAGGGCTGCCGGTAAAACCGATTAAAGGCACACGTCCATCAAGCGCTTGGCGAATCGTGCGCACTGCATCCATGACATAGCGTAATTCGCCTTCTGGATCGGGAATAGGCAGTTGCTCGATTTCAGCCAGCGTACGCACTGGATGGGTAAAACGCGGCCCTTCGCCTTCGGCAAAATACAAGCCTAAGCCCATTGCATCCGGTACGGTCAGAATATCCGAGAATAGAATAGCCGCGTCTAGGGCATAACGTTCTAAGGGTTGCAATGTGACTTCACAAGCCAGCTCTGGATTTTTACATAAATCCATAAAACTGCCTGCACGCGCCCGCGTTGCCCGATATTCAGGCAAATAACGCCCCGCTTGACGCATAATCCAAATCGGTGTGGTATCAACAGGTTGTTTCAGAAGTGCACGTAAGAAACGATCATTCTTTAATTCAGACATGGAAACACCCCTGAAAATACTAAAACTAAAATGGAAATGTAAAGTTAGCTCAGCCGCCCAATTTGGCTTTGATTAAACCGCTTAACTGCCCCATATCAGTACGCCCTTGTACTTGCGGTTTAAGCCAGTTCATAACTTTGCCCATATCACGCATGGTGGTCGCGCCAGTTTCTGCAATACCTTGTTGAATCAACGCATCCAGTTCATCGGCAGCTAAAGCTTGTGGCATGTAATCTTGAATAATACCAATCTCGAATTGCTCTTGATTCGCAAGATCAAGCCGACCCGCATCGGTATATTGGCGCAACGATTCGCGGCGCTGCTTTAGCATTTTTTCCAGCACCGCTAAGATAGTGGAATCGTCCAATTCAGTACGGGTATCCACTTCTTGTTGCTTAATCGCAGCCAGCATTAAACGAATCACACCTAAACGCGGCTTATCTTGACCGCGCATAGCCGTTTTCATATCTTCAGTAATACGGGCTTTTAGCGTAGACATATTAGTACAGACGCACGCGACGGTTCAGATCACGAGAAATGCGTTTCAGATTGCGTTTAACAGCAGCAGCGCGCATACGTTTACGAACAGAAGTTGGTTTTTCGTAAAATTCACGGCTACGGACTTCAGCCACTACACCTGCTTTTTCACAAGTGCGTTTAAAACGACGCAGAGCAACTTCAAACGGTTCAGTATCACGTACTTTTACACTTGGCATAAATTCCTTCTCAAATCAATAATTGAGTAAAACGCGGGATTATACTCAGATAGAGCATAAATGCAAAAGCCTAGACAGACTTTTCGTCGTTTTTATCAAGAAATTCGCCGTACAAGATTAGAGAATGGTCTTTAATCTTGAAGTTATAGAGTTTCGCTAACTCCTGTTGACGTTGTTCAATAATAGGATCACAGAATTCTAGCACGCGCCCCGTTTTCATGCATACCATATGATCATGATGTTCTTCAGTTGCTAATTCAAAAACCGCTTGCCCACCTTCAAAATGGTGACGATTCACCAAACCAGCCGCCTCAAATTGCGTTAATACTCGGTAAACCGTAGCTAAACCGACTTCCTCGCCATTGCCTAATAAAGTTCTATAGATTTCTTCAGCACCTAAATGACGATCCGGTGAATTGCTTAATAAATCTAAAATTTTTACACGCGGTTGGGTAATTTTAAGACCCGCCCGTTTAATATCCTGCTCTTCCACCCTGCACTCTCCACCGTGAATAGTCTATCATGAGGCTTATGTTTAATTAGGAACAATAGAAGATTAACATGCTAAAGTCACTTGTAACACTGACCTTTATTTCTAGCCTAGTTTTAGGTGGATGTAGCTTCTACAAAATGGATATACAACAAGGAAATTACATTACCCAAGCTGAGTTAGATCAAGTCAAAGCAGGCATGAGTCCAGCACAAGTTCAGGATATTTTGGGTACGCCTTTATTAGTGGATGATTTCCACACAGATCGCTGGGACTATGTGTTTTATTTAAAATCGCCACGCAAAGGCAATCAACGCAGCAGCATTACCGTGTTCTTTAATAATGGGGTCGTAAACCAAGTACGCCAAGATACCCCATTAGTTGAGACTAAACTCAAACCTGTTGAGTCATAACCATTCCAATAAATAATAAATTAATTGCCCTTCTGAAGATTTAGACGGGCCTAATACTACAGCGGCAAAGCGCTTATCTTGCTCTGCCGCTAGCCGCTTGGCTTCGTCTGCGTCAATACAAAGCTGTATACAAGCTGCCGGAAAACGATTACGACTTGGTTTAAATTTGGGCATATAGACCGTGGCATAAACTGGCTGAGAAATCCCCTGCCCGGAAGGATCGGGTGGCACTAAACCTTGCATTAACTTTCAGCCTCATCTTCGCCACCGCCTTTTTTCATGCGTTTGCCTTCTGCTGCACGTTGTTTACGTACTGCTTTAGGATCAGCAATCAACGGACGGTAAATTTCAATCCGATCTTTAGCGCGTAAACTATCGTCTAACTTGGCTAATTTGCCATACACGCCAACTTCCAACTGTTCCAAATCCAATTGAGCATAACGTTGCAAAATACCCGAAGCCATAATGCCCTGCCGAATGCTTGCCCCTTCGGCTACTTGTGTTTTAAACAGAATTTGCTCGTGGGCTAAGGGATAAACCACTTCAATCTGGATTTTTTCAGGGTTTGCCATAAATTGCTCGCGCACGTTCTACAAAAGAATCCACTAGCGTATTAGCCACCTGGTTAAACACAGGGCCAATTGCCATACTCACTAACATATTGGAGAACTCAAAATCCAAATCCAATGACACCTTACAAGATTGCGCATCCAAGGCATCAAAACGCCAAAAACCATGCAAGCGTTTAAACGGTCCATCCACCAATTGCATTTCAATGGAATGGGGTCTGCTCATAACATTTTGCGTAGTAAAGGATTTATTCACCGGTCCTTTCGCAATCGTAACTGTCGCTTTTACCTGTTGCGCATCGCGATGATGTACGACCGCTTCACTACACCAAGGCAAAAAATTGGGATACTGCAACACATCATCCACCAGTTGATACATTTGCTCCGCAGTATACGGCACTAACGCGCTACGGTTTATATGCGTCATGTTGCTTCGCTCTCCAAGAATGAAAGTGTAAAGTATCCCATATCTATTTTGCTTTGATCTATGTTAAAGCAGGCAAATCTGGAATAGCAGCGCGTAAGACATCGCTCACATCGCTGGCTAATACCACTTTTAGATCAGCACGTACCTCTGCGGGTAGATCCGCTAAATCGCGCTCATTTTGTTTGGGCAAAATAATTTGGCGTAAACCTGCCCGATGCGCGGCCAACACTTTTTCTTTAATACCTCCCACAGGCAAGACTAGCCCCGTCAAGGTAATTTCACCTGTCATAGCGGTATCTTGGCGCACGGGTAACTTGGTATACAGCGACATCATCGCCGTTGCCATTGTAACCCCAGCCGAAGGCCCATCTTTCGGTACAGCACCTGCTGGCACATGAATATGAATACGCCCAGCAGTATCTTCAATCCCCATATTTTGCAATTGCGCTTGTACCCATGCATGCGCGGTTTGCGCCGATTCTTTCATGACTTCACCTAACTGCCCAGTAAGATGTAAGCCTTCGCCCTTGGGCAAACGAATCGCCTCAATATATAAAATATCACCGCCGACAGGTGTCCATGCCATACCTGCCGCCACACCTGCTGGCATATGTTTACGGGCTTGCTCTGGCAAAAACTTTTCAGGTCCTAATAAGCCTTCCAATTGGTTCGGTGTGACTGGCTCAATCTGTACGTGTGGATCGCGGGCTATTTTCAAAGCAATCTTACGCGCTACCCGTCCAATAATACGTTCTAAATTACGCACACCCGCTTCACGCGTATAACGGCTGATCAAGGTTTTTAAAGTATCGTCCGGCAATTGAAATTGTGCTTCCGTTAAGCCGACTTCTTTACGTTGCCGCTCAACTAAATAACGCTTAGCAATTTCCAGCTTTTCCTCTTCGCTATAGCCCGTCAGTTGGATAATTTCCATACGGTCTAACAACGGTGTAGGAATGGTATCCAGCGCATTTGCGGTCAAAATGAAGAAAGTTTTTGATAAATCAAACGGCAAACCCACGTAATTATCATAGAACTCGGTATTTTGATTCGGGTCTAAAACTTCTAATAACGCAGACGCCGGATCACCGCGATAATCACGTCCTAATTTATCCACCTCATCCAGCATCAACACGGGATTATTCGCCTCAGCACGTCGCATGGCTTGAATAATACGCCCCGGCATTGCGCCAATATAAGTACGCCGATGCCCGCGCAATTCAGACTCATCGTGCATACCGCCTAAACTAAAGCGCTCAAATTTACGCCCTAAAGCACGCGCAATGGATTTACCTAATGAGGTTTTGCCCACGCCGGGCGGGCCGACAAACAATAAAATTGGCGCTTTCGCTTCTGGGTTTAATTTTAGAACCGCCAATTGTTCCAAAATACGCTCTTTAATTTTATCTAAACCATAATGGTCTTCATCCAAAACTTCGCTGGCATGGTTTAAATCAAGCTGATCTTCAGTGGATACTTCCCACGGCAAATCCAGTAGCAAATCTAAATAATTGCGCACCATTTGATAATCAGGTGCAGCATTATTCATACGTTGCAAGCGTGTTAATTCCCGCTCGGCTTCTTCGCGGACATTATCCGGTAAATTTGCTTCGTCAATTCGCTGGCGCAAATCGTCAATTTCAGCCGCGCTATTATCACCTTCACCCAATTCTTGCTGAATCGTGCGCATTTGTTGACGTAATAAATGTTCACGCTGTTGACGGCTCATTTCAGACTGCACTTGCCCTGCAATCTCTTTACGCAGCTTTAAAACTTCCAACTCATGCGTGTAATAATCATGCAAAATATTCATGATTTCTAACACGCTATTCGCTTCCAATATTTGCTGTGAACGCTCTACGCCCAGATTGGGAATCATAGCCATAAAGTAAACCAGTTGTACCGGATCACGAATTTGCTGCATCGCTTGTTCAATATCTAAACTGACATTGCTTTGAGAAGCCGTCTGATATTGTTTAACAAGGCTAATTAATTCGCGCTGCATCGCTTCGACGCTGGGTGAGCTATCCCACAAAGGCATAGGCAAGCGTTCAATCGTGCCAATAAAGTGTTCATCCACTTGGCGGGTATCCAACAAACGAACCCGCTCAATACCTTGTACTAAAATTTCGACAGTATCGTCGCTACGATTCATGCGTTTAATTAACGCACGTGTGCCAATCGTAAATAAATCGGAAGGATTGGGTAAATCAATATCAGCTTGACGTTGGGTAAATACCGCTAATTCTTTAGATTCAGCCTGTAATGCCACATCAATTGCTTGCACAGAAATAGGACGACCGGCGGAATAAGGTGTCAACGCAAACGGAAATAACACACTATTACGCAGTGGGAAAAGCGCTAATTCAAATTTATTATCTACATCTGTCATTCTAATGATTCCCTAACATAATTCGTACTAACAGCATGCCATTACGAAAATCAGTCACGAGGTGAGCATTTTCTAAAGACATAGGAAATTCAAAAACTCTCTCAAATTCACCGTAGGTAATTTCCATAGACTGCACACGAAAACCCGCTTCTAATGCGACATCCGCTCGATTGCCCTTAATGCATAGAAAATTGTGGCGCGTATGTAATTCAATATCGGTGGGTTTTACGCCTGCTAGCTCCAGTTTAAGCAGCCAACCATCTTCGCAGCGATAAACGTCAGTAGTAGGTTTCCAAAACAACGCCTGTACTCGTTTTTGTAAATGACGTTGTACGTGCCGCGTAAAGATTAATAATTCAGTTGAAATCGGCATAAGTTGCGACTCCTTACATTCAATCGCAATCACATTACTAAACCTCAGTATGTGGTTAAAAATATGCTAGACAAGAGCAGTATTTGAAAGCTGAGGAATTTTTCGAGGAAATCCCGTCTAAGTTTATAAAGAGGATTTGTTATTAGACGTGGTTTACTATTTATAACCGAAGGAGTTTAGTAAATGAAAATGACCCAATGTTTGTTTGGTTTACCGTTAACCCTAGGCCTAGTGGCTACCCTGAGCTACAGCACAGCACAAGCTAAGCCTGTTATGCGACCACCCCACGTTGATATTAATGTGATAGGTGATCAAAGCGGACGTGCCGCTGAATATAGTGTAGATGCTAATGTGCGAGCTTACCGCGCTTATATTCAAGCTAAACCCAATGAGCGCTATAAAGTAAATCTTATTAATCGCAGCCCTTACCGAGCGGGGGTGGTATTAGCCGTGGATGGGCGCAATGCAATTAGTGGCGAACGCTCTAATTTGGCGTCTTCTGAACGCATGTATGTTTTAAACCCTTACGAAAATCAGACGATAGAAGGTTGGCGGACTGCGCAAAATCGAACTAATCGCTTTTTCTTTACGACCGATAAACAATCTTATGCGGCCGCTTGGGGTGATAAAAGCGCGATGGGCGTCATTGCCATTGCTGCTTTTGCCGAAATACCCAATCCACCTAAACCTGCTATGCCGCCACATAGACCGGCAGCCAAACCTGCGCCAATGGCACGAGGCAGCGCCGCCACCGCTGCTAGCGCAGAAGCGGGCACAGGCTTTGGTGAAAATACCTATTCACCTAGTACTAACACTCAATTTTCACCACAAAAAGCGCCGTTTTCACGTCAATTCCTAAAATACGAATGGAAACAAACGTTATGTGATAAAAAAGTAATACCACAAAATCAATGTTCTAGTCAGCCAACAACGCCTAATCGCTTCTGGCCAGACAATCATGGCTATGCTCCCGCGCCACGGCGTTAACTGTTACCCCAATACCAGCTCTATAACAGGACAATAATATGCTTATTAAAAAAATTCATTACTTAGTGGCAGGTTTAGCCATCAGCCTTAACAGCTTGGCTTATGCGCTGCCTTATCAAGCTCCTTCACTGAGCGTACAAATTCTTGCGGATAATACGCGGGCACTCCCCGAATATTATGCTGCTGATTTAAACGTCAATGACGGCAGTTATCGCGCTTATATTCAAGCCAAACCCAATCAACGTTATAAAATCCAACTGAATAACCCCTCTAACCGGCGTGTGGGCGTAGTGGTGGCGGTCGATGGGCGTAATGTGATTAGTGGCGCTCGCTCTGATTTAGCCAATCATGAACGCATGTATGTCTTAGAACCCGGACAATCTACCACTGTAGACGGCTGGCGCAGCTCGCAAAATACTACTCAACGCTTTTTCTTCACAGAAAGTAAGAGTTCTTACGCGGCTGCATGGGGCGATAAAAGTGCAATGGGCGTCATTGCGGTAGCGGCTTATAATGAAAAGCGACCAGAGCCACCCGTCATTGCTTATTCCTCACAAAATCAAGATGTCGCGGCTGAAGCCTCTGCTATGCCAGCACCCGCCCCAATGGCAAGAAAATCCACCTCGCAAGCGGGCACGGGCTATGGTGAAAATAGTTATTCGCCTACCACTAATGTTGAGTTTGCAGCAGAAGCACGCCCATTCAAACGGTTTTTTTATAAATACGAATGGAAGCAAGCCTTATGTGATAAGCACATTTTATCCGAAAACGAATGCCCAACAGCAGCAGAACCAGCTAACCGTTTCTGGCCAAGTCAAGACGGCTACGCACCCCCGCCGCCCCGTTAATAACCTATAAAAGTTAAAAGCCCCAGTTCGGGGCTTTTAACGTTACTTAGCCGTTATGACTTCCGCACAAATTCCAACGCAATTTTCAACATCCGGCGTACAGGTTCAGCCGCACCCCAAAGCAATTGGTCGCCCACGGTAAACGCGGTAATGTATTGCGGGCCTAAATTCATTTTGCGAATGCGCCCCACCGGAACGGTTAATGTGCCAGAGGCTTGCACCGGGGTTAAACCGCTTAAGGTTGAAGCTTTGTCATTCGGGATAACTTTAACCCATTCATTATGCCCCGCAATGATTTGTTCAATCTCTGCTAAGGGCAAATCTTGGTTTAATTTGATGGTAAAGCCTTGTGAATGGCAACGCATAGCCCCGATACGCACGCATTGCCCGTCAACCGGAATCGTATTGGCGGCAGTTTTGCCTAAGATTTTGTTAGTTTCGGCAATGCCTTTCCATTCTTCCTTGGTTTGACCGTTTTCCCAGGCTTTATCAATCCACGGGATTAAACTACCGGCTAACGGCGCGCCGAAGTTTGCGGTCGACAGCGTGCCGTCATTTAATTTCGCGGTTACGTTGCGGTCAATGTCTAAAATAGCCGAGGCAGGGTCAGCCAATAAGCTATTCACTTCAGCATTTAATTCACCCATTTGGGTTAACAGTTCGCGCATATTTTTCGCGCCTGCACCACTAGCGGCTTGGTAGGTCATGGAGGTAATCCATTCGACTAAACCTTTCTCAAACAAACCACCTAATGCCATTAACATCAGCGAAACAGTACAGTTGCCGCCGATATAATTTTTAATACCCTTGGCTAAACCCGCGTCAATCACATGGCGGTTTACCGGGTCTAATACGATAATAGCGTCGTCTTGCATGCGTAAGGTGGACGCAGCATCAATCCAATAACCGTTCCAGCGTGCACGCAAAGGTTCATAAACTGCGGTGGTATAATCGCCGCCTTGGCAGGATACAATAATGTCCATTTCCGCCAACTTGTCGATATTCATGGCATCTTCCAATGGCTTCGCGCCCATGCCCACATCGGGACCGGGTTTGCCGGATTGTGAAGTGGTAAAGAATACCGGCTCAAATCCTTGGAAATCGTTTTCGGCTTGCATGCGTTCCATTAATACAGAACCCACCATGCCCCGCCAACCGACAAAACCTACTTTGAACATTGCTAATCTAACTCCGTTAATAAAGCCCGCAGACAGTTATAAAACTGTCTGACAAAGAAATGGCGTATTCTATCACTGGAAAATTTCTACTTTACAGCAAGATTTAAAGGCTTAGGTCAAAATAGCTGCGCTTAGTTGCTTAAGCTCAGTAACACGACACGTGAATCCACATTGAGAATTTGGCTAGTAGACGTTAACTGCGCTAACGGATTTTCCCAATGTACATGCCCACAGACTGTTAAAGCAGGCGGTTTACGCAGTAAAGCCGCTTGCACTAACGCGCTGCCACGTTGCGCGTGTTGCCCAAAGGGCCCTTGGTGCAAAATCAGTAAATCCGGCGATTGATCTAACACCAATCCCAGTTCTGTTAAAAAATCTGCTTCTAATTTATAAGCCTCTTTAACCGGATCACCCATCACACCACTAACACCGCCTATACAAATATCGCCCAATTCGGCTACTTCATAATCAAATAAAAAAATATTGTCACGATATTGCAGATTAAGTTTCTGTCGATCTGAACCAAAACGGTCATGATTACCTTGCACACCCGCCACCCATTTAAAGCGCTGAGCAAAAGCCAACCATACGCTTGACACATTACCCGAAGCGCCGCGTTTATCGCCATTAGGTGCAGCGTATAAATCTCCCGCTAGAATAACCCCAACCTTAGCGGGTTGCGGAACTAGCCCTTGCAGGTATAGCTCTTGATAAGCATGGGCGACGGCTATACCTAACAGTTCGGTTTGCTGGGTATGCCAATCTCTGACCACGCCTTGTAAGTCGCTGGTTACTAATAAAGCGTCTAAACCTTGGGGTAAACGAGAAATCGTTCCTTTAAACCAAGGCAAATGTTGCTGCTCCACACCACCGCCACGGGCTGCATTAAGATAGCTTGTGCGATAAAAGGGTTTCGCGCTTAACTGAAGAATTTGCATGTTCGTCCTACAATCACACACGCCTAACAACGTGGTATACAATGAATGAATGGTTATAATTAGACGGGGATTCTAGCCTAATGTTTGATGCAGTTATTGAAAAGGCCACTAATTTAGGGCTTTGGGCTATTGGTGCGGGGCTGGTTGCGGTTGGGGTTTGGGCTTATCCCACCATTAAAGGGCAATTAAATGAAACTCGTCCTACTACCGCAGTGCCGCCACCGACGATTAGTGTGGATACCGTTACACAATTAGTAAGACAAGCTGAACCTGCGGCAAAAGACCCACGAGGTTGGGCAGCGGATATTTTAGCCGTACTCAATATTCATAATTTGGCACAAAATAAAGAAAACGCCTGTTCTGTCATTGCGATTGTCGATCAAGAATCGGGTTTTAATGCCAATCCAGCCGTACCTAATTTAGGTAAATTATCTGAAAAGGCGGTCATTGAAAAATTATCTAAACTATCTTTTTTAGGTTCACAAGCCGAAAACTTCTTAAATAAATTTCCCAATACAAAAAATAGTTTTATGCAGCGTATTCGTAATGCGAAAACTGAACGCGATTTAGATATGGCTTACCGCGATTTAATGCAAGGTATCGAAGAATACGCCAAGCAATATAAATTAAGTATTTTGTTTAATAATAGCTTTGCCCGTGATTTTATTGAAAGCCGCAATGAAATCGACACAATAGGTTCAATGCAAGTGGCGGTAGATTTCGCCGTGCAGTATGAAATGGAACGCCGAGGTGGCAGTGCATTATCGTTAAAAGAGATTTACCAAGTGCGTGATCGTCTTTATTCACGTCAAGGCGGTTTATATTACGGCAGTTTATTATTGTTAGGTTATCCCAGCGGTTACGATAAGAAAATTTATCGCTTCGCTGATTTTAATGCAGGACGCTATTCCAGTCGCAATGCTGCGGTGCAATATATAATTAACACCTTATCCGGCAAAAAATTAGCAACCGATGGCGATTTAATGATTTATAACGCGGATGGGCGGGTAGCCGCGACCGCTAGCAGTACCGAATTAGCTTTACGGGAGTTATCCAATACACAAGGTTTGAATTTAAGTGAAACGCAAATTCGCCGCGATTTAATGAAAGAGAAAAGTTTGGCATTTAACGATACTACCACTTACAAAACCTTAATCGCTGCGTATCGTATGAAGAAAAAGACTTATCCACCGTACGCAATTGTGCCGGGTATTGAACTACAAAGTGAAAAGACTTCGCGGATATTAACCACCGCTAAATTTGCTAATACCGTCTATGGACGGTATCAGCAATGTATGAAGGTGCAATGATTAACGCAGAGCAGTACTTACAGCCGCCGTTTGCATTGCCACGGCTGGCTGCGATTCCTGACTAAATTGAATGGTAGTGGATTGCAAATCAGCCGTTTGGTTTTGGTTAATTGACGCAATATCGTAATAACCCATGAGATTATGTTTGACGATCTGTTGTTGACGCGCCGTGTTAGGATCTGTATCACACAACAAATATAAGCGATGCTCACGTTGCTTATCGTTTGCATCCGTGGCATTCACATATAAGAAAGTCTGATTGTTTAATTTGCTGATGAAAAATTCAGGGGTGCTATCTTTAAAGGTTTGTCCGTTTACCGTAAATTGCGCGCCAGACTTATCCAATTGCAAGCTTGCACCCGCATTTTTACCTAACCATTTACCTTGATAAACTTGATTATCAGCTTGGGCATTGAGCGCTACAACCCCTAACATACCCGCGCACAACATGACACTCCACTTCAATTGCATGGCGATTCTCCTCTCTAGCGTTTGTGTTGTATTTTGATTTAAATCAATACTAACGCAGTCTTTAGCCAAGGTATATCTGACCGGAGGGATAGCGCACACGCGGTTTACTAGTGGTGGCTAAAAAGAAACCTAGGGTTAAGGGACCTACCTTACCAATAAACATCATCAGCATTAATAGCAAACGCCCTGCTGTATCAAATTCAGTCGTTAAGCCCCTTGAAACACCCACTGTACAAATTGCGGAAACGGCTTCAAATGCTACATCTAAAAATTCACCATCATGATTAATCACTAATAGAAAAACACCAAACATCACGATTAATAACGTAATGACGGTAATGGCTAGTACTTTCATAATTTGTTCTAAGCCAATACTGCGCTTAAAGATATGTAGTTGATTTTGACGACGGAAAAACGCAAAAGTAGCTAATAGTAAAACAATAAACGTGGTAACTTTAATGCCACCTGCGGTCGAAGTGCTACCCCCACCGATGAGCATTAACGAAATAAACATTAATACGGTGCTGTCATGCATGCCCGCCAAATCAATGCTATTAAAGCCAGCGGTGCGACTAATGACCGCTTGAAACCAACTGGCTTGCCATTTATCTACACTGCTCAATGCCCCTAAGGTTTTCGCATTATCCCATTCCAATAAGGCAAACATAGCGGTCGACCATAGTAATAAAATGCCTGTACCTACTAACATTAATTTGCTATGTAAACTAAAGGCTTGCCAGCGGCGTAATTGAACAATATCTGCAATCACGGTATAGCCCAACCCACCGACAATCACCAACATAGGAATGGTAAAATTTACAATAGGATTGGAAACCCAACGCACCGCACTATCTGCAAACAAACCGAAACCGGCATTATTAAACGCAGAAATCGAATGAAAAATTGCTATCCACGAGCCATGTACCCAGCCAAATTCGGGAATGGCAACAAAACTTAAAAGAATTGCGCCTGCTAATTCACTAATCAGTACAACTTTTAAAATAATCGGTAATAAACGGCTCAGTTGACGCGGTGAAGTTTGATTTAAATCTTCGCGCAAAAATACATGGTGTGACATGCCAATCGGTAAGCCTAGCGCATCCACGATTAAGACCGCAAATACCATAATACCTAAGCCGCCGAGTTGAATCATAAGCAAAATAATGGCTTGTCCGAATAAGGTATAAGTACTGCCCGTATCCACCACCGCTAAACCCGTCACGGTAACCGCCGATACAGCGGTAAATAAGGCATCTGCCCACGCAATGCCTTTATACGTGGCTTGCGGTAATTTCAGCAACAATGTGCCAACGGTAATAAACAAGGCGTAACATAAAGCGAGTAAGGCGGGTGGTGGTAAGTGAATGGGGCGTAAAAACGCAATGTGGCGTAACCAAGCAAACATAATGACAATCCTTGCCTAGGTTAAACTGTCACTAAAGCGGCGTAAATCCACACGGCGACCTAATATTAATAACAGATCACCGACTTGCATCAGCAAATCCGGCTGCGAACAATCGAAAAATTTCGTGCCACGCATTAAGCCTAAACAACGTAAATCAAAGTCGCCTAGTTTTAATGAAGAAATACTTTCACCCGCCCCCCGTTTAGAAACTTCAATATCAAATACGTGGAAGCCATTGCCTAATTTGACATAATCTTTTACTAAAGGATTATGTAACATTTGCGCAATATGCTGACCGTATTCAGATTCGGGATGTACAATACGATCCGCGCCTAACTTAGATAAAATACGATGTTGAGTACGGCTAATCGCCTTTACCCAAATCGTTTTTGCCCCTAATAAACGTGCATTCATCGTTGCTAAAATACAGGCTTCAAAATCTTCACCGACGGCAACTAACACCACATCATAATTGGCTAGACCAACCTCACGTAACGCAGCTTCATCGCTGGCATCGGTAATGATAACTTCGGATAAAGTATCGGCTAAGCGATTGGCACGTTTCTCGTCTATATCAATGCCTAGCACATAATTGCCAAAACGTACCAATTCCATCGCTACCGTGCTGCCAAACGTCCCCAAGCCTATAATGGCAAAACTTTTTCTTGACGCAGCCATACAATCCTCGTGTTGATTAATGCAGGTAATTAGTGAATCGTCTTATCAGGTACGCGTACTAAAATAGCCGCACCCAAGGCAAATAAAATGAGTACTGAAAGTAAACCAATGCGGTGTGAGCCGGTTAACACGCTGGTCCAACCCACCAAAGACGGACCAATCACCGCCGCAAACTTACCCAACATATTATAGAAGCCAAAAAACTCGGCGGCTTGTTCCGCTGGAATCAAACTGGCATAAAATGAGCGGCTCAATGCCTGTACACCGCCTTGCACTAAACCGACTGCGCCTGCTAATAGATAGAAATGTGAAACATCCGTCATTTGTGACGCGCCCAGCGTAATCAAGGCGTATAAACCAATACCGATTAAAATACCGCGTCTTGCCCCAATTTTATTGCCTAACCAACCAAAGGCTAACGCCGCCGGAAATGCCACAAATTGAGTGACTAATAAAGCAGTAATCAAACTATTAGTAGGAAAATTTAGGGCTTTTCCGTAATCGACCGCCATTGTAATAATGGTATCTACGCCGTCGATATAGAACCAATACGCTAATAGAAATAAGCCGACCGTGCGTAAGCGCCGAATATGTTTGAACGTTTCCCACAGTTGCCCAAACGCTTGTCTAATCACTACCCAAAATGGCAAACGTTGCGTTTGTGTACTGGGTTTTTCTTGCACCCACAACAATAAAGGAATACTAAATAATGCCCACCAAATGGCCGTCAGCGCAAACACCCAACGTACCGCAGCAATCGTAGAATCAAAGCCAAATACACTAGGGTTTAAACTCATAAACACGCTAAACGCCAATAATAAACCGCCGCCTAAATAACCCACGCTGTAACCAAACGCAGACACGCGATTAAAATTAGCTTCTTCACTAATATCAACCAGCAAAGAATCATAGAAAATATTTGCACCCAGCCAACCCACGACTCCCAAAATAAACGCTGTTACAGCTAACTGCCATGCGCCTTCCGTAATCAGGGTTAAAATCAGCGTTGCACTAATCCCTAAAATGGCAAAGCCCATCAGTAAGCGTTTTTTTAAGCCGCCTTGGTCGGCAATTGCGCCCAAAATAGGCGCAAGCAGCATAATTGAAATACTAGCAATCGAATTCGCTGTACCGAGTTGTAAGGTAACCGCTTCAGACGATAACGCGCCTTTTGCCCAATAATCCCGAAAAAAAATCGGAAAAAAAGCCACCATAACATTGGTAACAAAGGCTGAGTTTGCCCAGTCATAAAATGCCCACGCCCAAACTTGACGGGGTTGCTTAGCCAAAGGGTGCATAGGCGGCGTCCTTTTATTGTTTTTTATTAAGGTTTTATGGCATTGAGCGCGGCACTCATGCCTTTAAGTGACAGCGGTAGACTAATCGCGGCTTGTTTTGCACCGGGTACAACTACCACCGTAGCCGCTTTCCCCGCTGATAAGCGTTTTTGTAACGCGGCGTCTAACGCAACCCCGCCCCGACAACGTTGTTTATTACAAGAGGCTTTAATCGACACAGGCGCTTGCTTGTCGATTTGCAAGCGCACACCGGATTTCACTTGGGTACTGGCAGGCAAATCAATCAGCATCGTAGGATTTGGTTTACCCGCGCCATAGCCCACGGATGTCACCATAACGGTGTTTTGATTAGAACTCAGCATTTGCTGAACATAACAAATTTGCCCCTCACAAACACCGTTCCAATCGCCAAAACGTTTACCTTGTAAATCAGCCGCTTGTGCAGTGCTTAAACCGACTATTAACGTGCTTACCAATGTGAAAGGGCGCAGCCATTGCAACATCATAAATTCCTTGATTAGTATTAAAATGCCTTAAGTGTAAGCTAGTCTGCCTGAAAAATTTGTCGATCACTACCCCAATCTTAACTCGATTTAGGTGGATGCGAGGGTTTACGCCGTTGTGAATGTCCCCCCGGTTTTTGGTTATTATGCCGTCTGCGTCCTTGTGGAATAGGCTGACGGGCTTCGGCTCTAGCTTTCTGTAAATCCTGTGCTAATAACTCAGCCGTTAGACGCACGACAGGAATCGTCTTGCCGGTATAGGCTTCGATTTCGGGCAAATAAAAAGCAGTGTCTTCACAAGCAAAGCTATGGGCTTCACCAGACGCCCCCGCTCGCGCGGTACGTCCAATCCGATGTACATAATCTTCGGCTAACTGGGGTAAATCAAAATTAAAAACATGGGTAACGTCTGGAATATGCAAGCCGCGCGCTGCCACATCAGTGGCAATTAATACTTGATAATGACCTTCTTGGAATTCACGTAATAAGCGTTCCCGTTTATTTTGGCGCACATCACCGGAAATTAATGCCGCCGGAATGTGATTACCCCGTAAATACGCATCTACTTTATCCGCACCGTGTTTAGTATTCACAAATACAATAGCGCGTGCTGGTTGTAATGTTTGGATTAAGCCAATCAGCAATGGAATTTTTTCCGCATTTGCCGGAAAGTAAACGTGTTCTGCAATATTATCCGCCCGCACTGATTCGGCTTCGATTTGAATTTTCTGCGGGTTATTCATGTGTTCATAGGCTAATTCCAATACACGCTGCGAAAGCGTGGCAGAAAACAGCATATTTAAACGAACGGTGGGTTTTGGCAATTTGCGCATGATATAACGCACATCTTGGATAAAGCCCATATCAAACATACGATCTGCTTCATCCAGCACTAAGGCTTGCACTTGCTTTAGACTAAAGGTTTCTTGTTTCCAATAGTCAATAATACGCCCCGGTGTACCGATGAGAAGATCAACCGGTTGGGCAAACTGACGACGTTGCTTTTCATAACCCGAGCCGCCATACACTAATACCGTGCGTAAGCCTGTGTACTTGCCTAACACTTCGGCATCCTTAGCAATTTGAATCGCTAGTTCCCGCGTCGGTGCCATAATTAAACAACGTACCGTACCCGCTTGTGCATCGGCTAATGGCTGATCCAATAAGCGTTGCATAACCGAAACCAGAAATGCGCCGGTCTTACCCGTGCCCGTTTGCGCTTGTCCAGCGACATCTTGCCCCGCCAAGCTTAGCGGCAAGGTAGCTGCCTGAATTTGTGAGCAATAATCAAAGCCCGCTTCTGCTAAGGAAGCTTGTAATTGCGAATTAAGCGATAATTGGTCAAAACGTGTTTGACTAAGATAATTATTTTCCATTTAACAAGCATAACACAGCGTTTTTTACTGCATAGGGGGCAACTTACATTTACCGAAAATTCCTTCAAACGCTTGATGTAACACCTTTAATTGTATATCGCCAATTGCCTGCTCGCAGCCTTGTCAGATGCGCTATGATTGAATGTGAGGTTATTTAATTAGGATAACTATATTATGAATCGAATCACTAATATCGTAATCGGCGTAGGCTTAGCCGTGATTGGTGCAGGTGCTGTGGGCGGCATTGCCCTGCATCGTGGCGAAACCATCAATACGCTTTGGTTTATTACGGCCGCAGTTTGTATTTATGTTTTAGGTTACCGTGTTTATGCAGCGTGGATTGCGGCGCGTGTTTTGGTTGTGGATGAAACGCGTGCTACCCCCGCAGAACGCTTAAATAATGGACGCGATTTTATTCCAACCAATAAATGGGTGGTGTTTGGGCATCACTTTGCGGCAATTGCAGGCCCTGGGCCGTTAATTGGCCCAACCTTAGCCGCTCAATTTGGTTATTTACCCGGCACATTGTGGATTTTGTTCGGCGCAGTGTTAGGCGGTGCTGTACAAGATATGACCACCTTATTCTTTTCCACTCGGCGCAATGGGCGTAGTTTGGGGCAAATGGCACGCGATGAATTAGGGCCTGTGGGCGGCATTGCTGCGCTGGTTGGCACACTGGTCATTATGATTATTTTGATTGCAGTTTTGGGCTTAGTCGTCGTCAACGCCATGAAACACAGCCCGTGGGCAACCTTTACGGTGGCTATGACCATTCCGGTTGCGGTGCTTGTTGGTGTTTACATGCGCAATATCCGCCCCGGGCGCGTACTAGAAGGCTCATTACTAGGCTTAGGTTTATTGCTACTGTCGGTATTTGCGGGCGGTTGGGTAGATCAAAATGCGACGCTCGCCGCCCTGTTTGATCATGATGGTCTAACCTTGGCATGGTTTGTAATTGCCTACGGTTTTATTGCCGCTGTATTACCTGTATGGCTGTTGCTTGCACCGCGTGATTATTTATCTACCTTTATGAAACTAGGCACAATTTTCTTACTTGCTATTGCCATTTTATTGCTTTCGCCCGAAGTAAAAATGCCTGCCTTTACCCAATTTGTCGACGGCACAGGGCCGATTTTCGGTGGTAAGTTATTCCCCTTTGTGTTCATTACCATTGCTTGTGGGGCAATTTCTGGTTTCCACGCACTGATTTCCTCCGGCACAACCCCCAAACTCATTGGCAATGAATTAGACATTCGTATGATTGGTTACGGCGGTATGTTATTAGAATCATTTGTGGCGATTATGGCATTAATTGCAGCGACGATTCTCGATCCAGGCGTATTCTTTGCCATTAACAGCCCCGCAGGTATAGTGGGTAAAGAAGCGGCGGAAGCTGTCGCCAAAATTTCGTCATGGGGCTATCCGGTCACAGTCGAACAAATGCAAGCCTTAGCGCAGGCGATGGGTGAGAAAACCTTATTTGCCCGCACGGGGGGCGCACCTTCCTTAGCGGTAGGCATGGCTAGTATATTCGGCTCAGCGTTTGGTCAACACTTATTAGCCATGTGGTATCACTTCGCCATTATGTTTGAAGCGGTGTTTATTCTAACCACCTTAGACGCAGGTACACGGGTCGGGCGCTTTATGCTGCAAGATTTTATTGGCAACTTCTCCCCCAAATTCGGGCAAACCTCATGGTATCCCTCGATTGTGCTCAGTTCTGCCATTATTGTTGCCGCATGGGGTTACTTCTTATATATCGGCGTAATTGATCCCAACGGCGGGGTGAATATTCTGTGGCCGTTATTTGGTATTTCTAATCAAATGTTAGCTGCCATTGCCTTATCAGTGGGAACAGGTATTCTGATTAAATCCGGCAAACTCAAATACGCATGGGTAACAGGCTTACCCTTGGCTTGGTTGTCTATTGTTACCACGGTTGCCGCTTATGAAAAAATCTTTAGCAGTGATATTCGTGTGGGCTTTATGGCCTCTGCGAATGACTTAGCCGCTAAACTTGCCTCTGGTGCATTACCCCCTGAAAAAGCGGCAGTCGCTCCCCAATTAATCTTCAATCAGCAGTTAGATACGTGGTTAACGGCCTTTTTCGTTATTGTGCTATGGGTCGTCATCATTGATATGTTACGGGTGGCTTATCGTTATACCCACGGCTTGCCAACGCCCCCGTTAGCAGAAGCACCGGCTGAAGTTAGCCGCCTAGCCACCGAATGGGCGACGCATTAATGCTCTCGACTAACCAATGGCGTTATTTTATGCAACGCTTCTGGCGTTATATACGTCACGTTAGCGGCGATGATGCCTATGAGCGTTACCTGCAACATTGCGAAATTTTTCATCCTAACGACGCGCCCTTAAGTCGCCAAGACTACTTTAAACAGGAACAAAGCCGTAAATGGGATGGGATTCGGCGCTGTTGTTAAGCAACAGCATTGACGGGCTGCTAAGAGTTTAATACTTTAGCAGCACCCTCAACTACCCGAAACCGATATGACTTACTGTATTGGCATTTCCCTTGATGATGGCTTGGTGTTGACTTCCGATTCGCGTACCAATGCGGGTATCGACCACGTTAGCACTTACAGCAAAATGCACCGTTGTGAAACCAACCCAGACCGTAGCTTATTCATTATGAGTGCGGGCAACTTGGCAACCACGCAAGGTGTGATTCATCAAATCCGCCGCGATGTACAAGAAGGTGCACCGCGCAACTTAAACAGCCTCAACTATTTAAGCGATATTGCCGAATATTTGGGCGATGTCTTAGTGTCGCGCATTCGCAAACACAGCGAAATGGCTGGCTTTGTGCCCGAATCGACTCTACTACTAGGCGGACAATTAAAAGGTCGCAACCCAAATTTGTATATGATTTACCCACAAGGTAATTATATTACGACTTCGGATGACACGCGCTATTTACAAATCGGCGAAAGCAAATACGGTAAGCCGGTACTTGATCGCTTTATTAGCCACAATACTTCGTTGGAAGATGCCGCAATTTGTTCGCTAATTTCAATGGATTCCACGATGAAAAGTAATGCCAGCGTAGGACCACCGATTGAAGTGTTATTGTATAAACGGGATTCTTATTGTGCGGAACATTACCGCCTAGATGCGGATCACCCTTACTTGCTGTCGATTCGCCACGAGTGGGCGAACCAGCTTTATAAGGGCTTCCGTTCAATGCCTCGCATGATTGGTAGCGTCCTACCGGACAATATCAGCCAGTGCAATAGCATTTAGAACTTAATAGCGCTCTATCCAAGCATGGCTGGAGCGCTGTTTACTATCAATCACTTGATGCACAAAACGTAATTTCACCATCACTTGTTTGGTTAACGTAAAAGGATAAGCATCGCCTAAGCCCATACTGTGATTTAAGGAATTCATGAGTACGGTTAACTGCTGCCAATCGCTGGCTAAACAATTGAAATCACTGGTATGTAAATTAGCCGACGGTAACGCACCAAATTGCATGGCGGTTTCCATCGTATCCATCATGTGTAAATAATGCGCCCATGTTTCCGCCCAATCTTCCCACGGATGCGAACTGGCATATGCGCTAATATGCCGCTCTTGCCAATTATCCACCGAACCGTGCATATAATAATAATCCAGCGCTTGCCGATAATTGCCTTCATCACCGAACAAATGCCGAAAACGCCATAATTTATCCGAGTCACGAATCAAGCTCATCCAATAATAATGCCCAGATTCATGCCGCATATGCCCCAGTAAGGTTCGATAATCTTCATTTAGACGAATGCGCGCCGCCACCCTGTGTTCTTCGTCGGCTTCAATGGCATTTAAGGTAATTACGCCATTGTCATGCCCTGTATACACCACTTTCTTTTTAACCAAGGGATTACTGCGTTGATCTTCCATAAAATCAAAGGCTAAGCCATTTACGTTATCCACTTGCTTAGGCACAACGGGCAAACCTAACCACAATAACGAATACACCAACCGCCGTTTAGCCCGCTCCAACAAACGCCAACGATGCACATTCATGGGAATAGATTGCGAGGGAATAACGCGCGTTAAACGACAAGCCACGCATTGCGAATTGGGATCAGCATTATCCAATAACCAATTACACTCCAGCGTATGCTGCCGATGCGCACATTGCCGTAATAAACGCCCATTCAGCGCTTGCCATAACACACCTTGCTCAAAGGTCGGGCGCGTTATTAACTGTAAGGTTTGGGGATTAAAACCTAATTGCCGTCCACAAGCGGGACAACTTAAATCTTCAAAAAAAACTTCTTTACCACAAACACAATGGAATCGCTTCATAGAATAAGGCTCAAACACTCAGCGAAGGTTCGTATGCTAATGGGTTCAGAAAGTTTATGCTAGAGCTGCGTTTTTCAAGTCACTTAAACGCTAGACAAATAAAAAACCCCTGTAGATTGGTAGTGGCTGAACTAAAGTTACCCACAAACTGTTATTTTTATAATCCATTATTCATTCAGTTAAATAAGTTCTGCATTATCTTTAAGAAATGCAACCGTATTCGGCAATCCCTGACGCAATAGGGAATCTAAATATGCATCAACCATTTTAGGTGAATTCCGCAAAGCGAGACGTTGCTGCTTAGTGCGTTGCGCCATGCCTAGTTGTTTTTCGGCTTTGCGATAGAACTGCTTAGATTCAAGCTTTAAACCATTGCTACAGGTAGCGGTATCTTTTAAGCCTAAATCAATACCCACCGCGCCTTTGCCTGATAGTTCAGTGGCTTGCACTTGAACCACCACATTAAAGTACCAGCGACCACGCGCATCCTCCGTGAATGAACCTGACCGAAAAGTATATTGAGCGAATTTGTAGCTATCCCATACCTTGAAGAAATGACCGTTATACCGGACTTGCCCGTGTTTCCAAACGGCTGCGCCGGATTTAAAGGGAATCCACCCAAGTGAGCGGCGGCTACCGCCAGACACGCGCCAGCGCAGTTTGTCTTTCTTGAATTGCTTACGTGCCTTGGCGTGTGCTTCTGTAACTTCTTGAACGGTTTGCGAGTGAATAGTAAATCCACGGGCTTTTCTGAAAGCGGCTTGGCTTTTGGCAAGGTCAAAGGCTGAAAAGTGGTTTCTGATAAAACCCACTTCTGGCACAGGTACATAGCTAAAGTCTGCGGTAATTGCGTTAGCCTCATTCCATACCTGATTACACTCAAACGCCCACTGCTTTAACAGTGTCGCGTGCTTGTCCTTGATGCGGACTTTGAGCGTTTTCAGGATTGTGGCTGCTTTATTCATGTAGTATATTCTACATTCGATGACACAGGAGTACAACATGAAAAACACAAAATACGCATCAGTTAGGGTGAAAGTTGAAACCTACCGCCAACTCAAGAAAGAAGCGCTAGACGAAGGAATTCCATTCACTCGCCTGATTGACAATTTACTGGCGCTTTACCAAAAAGAGAAAGCCAAGACGCTTATATCCCCATAGCTAAAGCAAGGGGTATTACGCGAATCTTGATAAGACACCCTGACACTAAAAACCCCTTACAGATTGTTGCCTGTAAAGGGTTTCTGAGTTTTCATGATACCGCATGAAACGGGTAAATGGTGGAGGCGGCGGGAATCAATTCGGATGTTAATGTATTGATTTTAATTGTTTTAAATATTGTCATTTCATCAGATACCATCAGTAAAACATCACCATTTTGTATAATTATGCAGCATCCTTACTACCTGCAATCCGGTAAACGGTCTTTCTGCTGATACCATGCTTTTCCCCAATGGCTTCCATTGAAAGAATACCCGCCTTCACATCATCCCTTACCGCCTCCATTTGTTCATCGCCTAGCTTTGCCTTGCGCCCAAACTGCACGCCTTTAGCTTTGGCTGCCTTGCGCCCTTCTTCGGTTCTGGCGTTAATCAAATCACGCTCAAATTCAGCGATTGAACCAAGGATGTTAAACATCAGCTTACCCGTCGGTGTAGTGGTATCCATGCCAGCCTGATCTAGCACTTTAAAACCCACGCCCTTGGTATCCAGTTCGCGCACGATCTGCCACAAGTCCCCCATGCTGCGTGCTAATCGGTCAAGTTTGGTAATAATCAGCGTGTCACCTTCGCGGCAAAATTCCAAAGCTGCTTTAAGTTGTACTCGGCTTTCAGTGGATTTGCCTGATTGCTTTTCGCTAAATATTTTTTCGCAACCTTCCGCCTTTAACTTGGTTAATTGTGTGTCATAGTCTTGCCCCGTGGTCGAAACTCGCGCATATCCGATTTTCATATCATGCCGCCTTATCGTGTCTCAAAAGTGTGTCGTAAGTTGCGTCTATTGTGTCATAAATCCTAAGAAGATGCGACACATTATTATGACACAACTTTTGATACAATTATGATACTGCCTAACCCCGCAATTTACGGCATAACACAAGCGTTCTGATTTTGTGTCATATATTGTAAGTTTTGACACAAAAAAGCCGGAACATATCCGGCTTGGTTGATTTGCTTATTGGCGTTGTTTGCGCTGTCGGTACTCTGCCAAACAGATAACCTTTGCTTGTTCGTCCGCCTCACCCCTTGGTAAGCCGCCGTCATGCTCCATGATCGCGCTACGTTCGCAAACGCACTCGTTAAAGTCGTCTAAGTCATTTAAGGTTTGTGGTTTTTTAAGGCGGTCATTAAAGCGCTTAAAAAAATCATCCAAGTTAATTTGGGCTTGTGCAGTCATCAAACTCACCTTTGAATGTAATGTCGAGTTAGCGATTTTTCGCGGTTACATCGGTTACATCGGTTACATGGTTGTTTTTAAAAGGGTTTTCATGTAACCGCAGCCAAAATTGAACGGTTACATCGGTTACATGGTTGTTTTTAAAGGAATTTGTGCTTTTTAAGGCATAAAAACAAGGGCTAAAAAGTGATTTATTCCGCATTTAAGACGCTCCCCGACACCTCCCAAACCTTAATTTGGGTACTAAAGGTTGGAACTCTTAGTTGTTTAGAGGTATCGCCGACAAAAAAACCACGCGCTTTAAGCACCTTTAAAATGGCTTTAGCGTCATAAGAGGACTGGGGAGCAAGCTCTTTAATCTGAGCAGGTAGCACGTAATAAACCCCATCCTTTTGGAAGCCCACGCGGTTGTGGAGGTATTGGGTTTGGTTTAACTGGTAGTCCGCGCCCTGTATTTCCTTGCCGTCTGGGCTTTTTGGCTTAAAAATCAGATGGAAGCGGTTAGGGTTGCGTTGGATAAAATCAACGGCTGCCTTATAAATCTGGTCTTCTTCCCGATTGCCTGTACCAAATCCATCAAGCCATACCCCAAATAAAGCCACACAAGCCCGTGTAGCGTCGCCCTCACTCCATCCGGTAATACCGTAAGATGTCGCTAATTCGCCAGCGGTTGCCAGCAATCCAAACGCACGCGCTGCCCGTTTAGCTTGATTGCTGATAGTGCCTAACGACTCCACAAAGCTGGTAATAGCTATCGGTACATGATTGCTTAATGTGTCTGCATCCCGCGTTAGGTGGTCTAACCATGCGTCACCGGCTACCCCATAGTATTGGCTAACACTATTATTAAGGTGATTAGCCAAATCAGCCGAATTAGTAAAGTTATGCAGGTGGCTAAACACACCTAACCCCGCCCCCGCATTGCTAGGGATATTGAGCAAGCGTAGTTCCTGCCCTGCGTAGACTTCCTTGCCTTCACTCCTTAAATAATCGCTTAGGGTAATTTCGCCGGTAGATAGCCCAATAACGCTCCACGTTACTGCATCGTGTGCGGTTACTTGTTTAGTGGCTCTTACTTTCCCTTTGCCATTGCCTAACATATAAACAATATCGCCCACCTCTTTGGGGCTTGCCTGCCGCAATTCATCGAGCACTAATAAGCTGTCGTTGTAGCGGGTTGCGACCGTCTCCAAGCCGTTGGCAGTCGCCTTCCATAACTGGACGTTTTCGGGGCTACCCAACACACTTACGGCACATTTAGCCGCTGTGGTTTTGCCATCGGTGCTGTTCCCGTGGAAATGTAAAACTGTATTGCCAACGTCGCTAAAATGCTTTAACGCTCCTGCAAACGCTGCACAGATTGCCAGTATTAGCCGATCATTACCGACAGCATAGCGGCTTATATGGGCTTGCCAGTCCTCTAGCGTACCCTGTGTGGTGGTTTGGTTAGTCGCGCTAGTGGTAATACTCTCTGACTGCAAAATATAATTATCTGCATCTGCTCCATAAACCTTATGTGCGGTCACGTAGACGGTATGCGTCCAGCCGGTTTTAGTTACGCATGTCAGCCAATGGCGTGGGGTTGCGGATTGTATGTATTCGACGATTTTTTGATTTGTGCCGCGCCCTGCACGGATATCTAAACCGCCTGCATAGAGAGGGCGCACCGCGTCGGTAGTTTCACCTGCAAGTAGGACTTTGGGCATTGCCCATTGGTGTACCACGCTTCGATTATCGCGCCACTTGAGCAAGACGCCATGATTATGGCTGTGCTCGTCACAGGTAGACGCTAATACGTCCAGCTTTGCACATAAGCGTTTTTCTGGCAGTGGTGCGCCGTCCTTGCTGAATCCGGCGTGATAGATACCGTCCACCCGTACAAAGAATGTACCTGTGTCGCCTTGTACGGTTTTAGTATTAGGCTTGTCGGTTTTGATTGTGGTCATGGGGACAATGTTTAGATTCGTCATTTATGAAATTCCTTTTTTTTTTAGGCAGCGGGGGCGCGGTAGTAGTTGACTGCATCGTTAAAATCACTGAGGTTTAAGGGTGCGTTATCGTCAAAGTAAGGCACTTGCACCGTAACCAGTGGCACGGCTGCCGCTACCGCTTGGGCTTTAACTACGCCCACATTAACGCCCGTCTTTAACGCGGTTGCACGGTCGTTGTCTGCTACTACGATAATGGGTAGGGTTGGGCATTTGGTGCGGATAGCTTGCGCCACAGGTAACAAATTACCCGCATCCAAAGCACAAATAACAGGGGCTTGATAGGCTTCAAATATACTCGCACCGGTAGCGTATCCCTCGCATAGGTAGGCATGACTAGCACCCCTTAGCGTACCTATTGGTGTAAACATGCCGCGCTTGATACCGCCTTTTAAAAAGCGCTTTGTCCCATCGGGTGAAATGGTTTGGAGGTTGCGCAAGTATCCGGCTACATCCATAAGAGGGACTAGCAGTAGGTCGCCTGATTGCCTAATGGTGTATGCGCCGACTTGCTTACGGATTAGGTAAGGGTGTGCAGCGTTTGCGGGTTTCGCTTGCGTCCACATATCAACCGCTTTTAAGCGTGCAGCTTCGTGGTTTCGTTCTGTTTCGGCTTTCAAAATTGCGGCTTGCTTAAGTTGCGCGGCTTTGATTGCGTCACGCTCTGCCTTGCTTAGTTTTGATTGATCGTAGCTATTCCACTTATGGCTAATGCCCTGTTTCCAATCGCCGTATGTGGCGACTAACCCACCTGTGCTAAGCCGATGTAGGACATACCAGCCCGTTTTATTGCGTGGCTTGTCGGTGTCAAAGCGGATTAATGCCCCACTATCCACCAGATTAGGGGGCGCGTAACCTAGGACATCGTGCATTGCGCTGGTCAGATCATTGAGACTTTCATAAAGGCTTGGTGCCCGATATAAGCCGCTATCGCTGTGCATCATGGCGTTATAAGCAGAGACGGACATCCAGCCGCCCACAATCGTTGCAATGACAGCCGCCCAAAATACCGCCGGATAATCGGCAATGCGCTTACGGGTAGTCATGCTCTACCCCCTTTGCGTTTTGCGCGCGCCTTGCTGATTGCCCAAACCACCATTAAACCCATGATGATTACCACGGGGTCAATTCCATTTACATTTGGCAGGCTTAGGCTGATTTTTTGGGTAGTTATGGCAGGGGCAAATAGTCCCGCTAAAAAGCTAAAAACGGCTATAGCTAACGGTTTCATGCTGCACCCTCCAACACGTAGGGTACTATGCCAAAGGTTGCATAAGCCTCTAACAGGACAGGCATACTTCCGTTGTATTCAACGCCCCGATCAAGCGCGGTCTTGATTTCAAGGCTGTTTTTTCTAACCAAGCCATCAATGAAGGCGCAAAAAATAGATAGGTTGGTATCGTCCAGCTCCTTCATTTTCTCGATGATGTAGCGGCTATTAGCGGCTTTAGTGTCGGCTGCTTCTTCAAGCGATTTTGTGCTATTATTTTCTAGCATTTTAATTACTCTTTAACTGGTTGAAATGTAAACGGGTTTTGGAGTCTGATTCACTCTTAAACCCACTAAGCCCTATAAGTTCATGCTGTAGGGCTTTTTTGTTTAAGCCACTTTATTGGCGGCTTGGCTTTCGGTTTCCATCGTCCTTATTAAAATATCCATCAATTCACCATTCAAGCTACGGTTGTTCTTTGCTGCTCTTAGGGTAAGCCATTGATGAATTTCATTTTTATAACGAACCTGCATTCTAATTACAGGCTTTTTGTTCATGCTTAATACTCCATTTTAATTAGAATGACACTATATTAGATGCGCACCTTAAGCAGTGTCAAGTGAATGACACTAAAAAAGGTGTTAATCTGTCTAATTTAGAACAAATAAAAATCGACTTTTATGGATATAGAGAGCGGAAAAGTAAGAGTAACACTTAGGCTAGAGCCGGATGTTTACGCCATGCTAATGGGTGCTATAGCTGAAAATAATCGTAGCTTGAATAATGAAATAAATGCGCGGCTTAGAGATTCATTCGTTAATGATTCACCAATGCTTTTAACTACTACAGAGAAAGCTATTCAAAGGATAATCAGAGAGGAATTAGCCAAAACAGTGAAATAGCCTCAAACGTAGGTGAATGTTTATCGACTTTGCGGGTAATTGTCCCCAAAGATTCGCCTACGTTTCGTGTAAATGGGGGGTGTTCCGAAAAACGACACCCTTTGAAACCAAATTATTGAATAAGTGCTTGTTGTCTGTTAGTCCACTAACAAACACTATACCTGATGATTTGTCCCCGCTAATAACGCTTGTTCCTGCGGAAACAAACATAAGCTTATGTGCGTGAAAATGTCACTAATATTTGAGACCGAACCGCTTACAGGCTTCCACCACTGGCACGGTAAACACTCCACTTCCAGATTCGGGAAACCTCTCCCGCCACTGCTGGCGAAACGTGGACTTATTCGCACGATAGAAAGCCATGAATGCGCTTGTGGCGCGTTTGGTGGTAGCTGCACAGTTACCATGTTTTACCGCATTCTGGGAACTACGCTTTTTGCCGTGTCGCGTTCGCGCCCCTGTTGATTTTGTCCACGGTTGCCATTCATGCACCTTGTCCCGCATCAGTTGAGAATGTTTCTGTCGTGCTTCTGGTGTCCATCGTGGCATATCCAATACCTCCGGTTTGTATTAGTTCGTTTGTCGATTTTACCCCATAAATGGAATGCAGAAACTCGGTAACTTTGTTCCTCGAAAACGTTTGTTCTTGCGGGAACAAATTGAGGAACAAAATCATTATGTTATTGTTTTTAGTGTAGTTATATTATTTATTCCTTGATGGGCGATAAGCCGACAAAGTTACCAGCAAAGGAAGTTTCAGAGGAAGTTCATCAACAAACCGACCACAATGCTTTTCAAGCTGCTTCTCTAAAAAACAATATCAAGCGGCTTGTAACCGTGTAACCGGTGATAAAAATGAGCGGTTACAAAAACATGCCGAAAAAATCAATATAAATCAATCGTGTAACCGATGTAACCGATGTAACCGCGTTTTTTACGTAACTCTGCATTCACTTACACTTTAAAAGATAACCAATAGTAAAGAAACGTAATAAAGTACATATAAATCAATTATTTATATTAAATAATATTCTCTTTCTTATTGTTATTTATTTATCTATTTGGCTGTTTATTAGTCAATGTCGAGTTCCCATAAAAACATCGGTTACATCGGTTACATCGGTTACACGATTGTTTTTAAATGATTTTTTTAGACATAAAAAAACCGGAACTTGTCCGGCTAAATGGTAGTTAGTTTTAGTTAACGCATCCTTGTTTTGAACGGTATCACTTGCGCCCCTACTCGCAAGCTATCCAAGTAATCAGCCCATTCTTGCATCATGTTTGTACGCTGGTCTATGTGTTGGCTACGGTCATACGCCCGACGTACTTCATTACCGACAGCGTGGGCAAGTTGCTTTTCTATCAGGTCTGAGTGATAGCCCATTTCATAAAGTTGTGTGCTGGCTAATGCTCGGAATCCGTGCGCTGTCATGGTGTCGTTATCGTAACCAAGCCGCCGTAATGCCTGCCTTACCGTGTTATTGCTCATGGGCTTGTTTGAATCAGTTCTTGACGGGAAAACATAACGACGATGCGCGGTAAATGGTGCTATTTCTTCCAGTAAGGCTATGGCTTGTTTAGCCAGTGGTACTAGGTGCGGTTTGCCTGCCTTCATTTTGCTGGCTGGTATGCTCCATAAAGCTGATTCTAGGTCTATTTCTACCCACTCCATCTGTCGAAGTTCGCTAGGTCGACCGAAAAGGTATGCCGACAACTTTAAGGCGGTGCGGGTTTCTAACGCGCCTGTGTAATCATCCATTGCGCGTAACAATGCCCCGATCTCTTTAGGGTCGGTAATGGCTGCAAAATTGCCCTTCTTTGGCGGTGGCAATGCACCTTTTAGGTCTGCGGTTTGGTCGCGTTTTACTCTGCCAGTGGCTACCCCGTAGCGGAATACCTGACCAATGTTCTGCTTAGCGCGGTGTGCGGTTTCTAACGCGCCTCGTGCCTCAATCCTACGTAAACAATTAAGAATATCCGGCGGCTCAATCATGGCAATGGGTTGCTTACCTAACCACGGGAAAATATCCCGCTCTAATCGCCGTATAACCTTATCCGCATGACTATCTACCCATTGGTGTCTAAACTTCACAAACCATTCCCGCGCCACGGCTTCAAAGCTATTTTTGTGCATGGCTTCTTGTTCGGCTTTAACAGCTTGTTTGTAGCCGGAAGGGTCAACACCACGCGCCAATAACTCCCGTGCATCTTGGTGGCGTTCTCTTGCCAGCTTTAGACTAATGTCTGGGTAAATGCCAATGGCTAGGGTCTTCTGTTTTCCGTCCATCCGGTAGTTGTAACGCCAATATTTCCCTGTATTGGTAACAAGCAAGTACATGCCGCCCCCGTCAACATAGCGTTTAGGTTTGCCGTCTGGCTGTGGCTTAGCATTCTTGATTGCGGTATCGGTAAGGTTGCGTTTCATTTGTTGGTATCTCATGAATGAAAGTTGGCAATACCAACAAAGATACCCTTTTTTTTGTGCGCTGTGGTGATACAAGATAAGACACCCTGACACTAAAAACCCCTTACAGATTGCTGCCTGTAAAGGGTTTCTGAGTTTTCATGATACCGCATGAAACAGTAAAGTGGTGGAGGCGGCGGGAATTGAACCCGCGTCCGCAAACCCTCCATCTGAAGGCTACTACATGCTTATTCAAGTCTTTTGTTTAACTTGCTTGACGCCGACTGACAGGCTTCTCACAAGCTGTCTCAATACTATTTAGTGGTTTGGCCTTGAGCAAGCCGCCCGCACGATCTTATGTCAGGATGATGCCTGAATATCCGAGTCGCATAAGCACAGCCTCGGTCAGACAGCTTTCAACCGGTTATTAAGCGGCGAGAGCGAAAGAGTCGTCGTTTGCGACTATTGTTTGTGACTAGTGTTTAAGTGGTCACCACACCCACTGCATGCTCCCCAGACTTTGTGATCCACGTCGAAGCCAAGTCGCCCCCAGATCAAAAAATCGGATAGAACCGAGGATTATAGGCGTAGCCAATTAAAATGTCATGCACTTCTGCCAAACGTTTAAAAATAAGCCTTAAAGTAAACCACGCTCGGCAAACGAGACCACAGTATCGCCCACTACAAAATGGTCTAACACACGTACATCAATCAGTTGCAGCGCATCTTTTAACTTTTGTGTAATGCGTTCATCAGATTGGCTTGGTTCAGCTATACCCGAGGGATGATTGTGCGCAAAAATCACAGCGGCAGCATTATGAAATAAACAGCGCCGCACCACTTCACGGGGATGCACAGAAGCGCTATCAATTGTGCCACGAAACAGTTCTTCAAATTGAATCACGCGATGGCGGTTATCTAAAAATAAACAAGCAAACACTTCAAACCGATAATCTCGCAATTTGGAAACTAAATAAAAACGCACCGCATCCGGGTCAGTTAAAGCATCGCCCCGTTGCATTTTTTCGGCTAAATAACGCCGCGACATTTCTAACACCGCTTGTAATTGCACATATTTGGCTTGACCCATGCCGTGGGTTTCACAAAATTTTTGTGCATCTGCATCAAATAATTGTCGTAAACTACCGAACCCTAGCAATAGCTCGCGCGCAAGGTCGACGGCGGTTTTGCCTTTCACCCCAACCCGCAGAAAGATTGCCAGCAATTCGGCATCTGATAAAGCCTGTGCGCCTCGCGTCAATAACTTTTCACGCGGACGCTCATCCACGGGCCAATCGGTAATTGCCATAGTGCTCCAACTTTTTATTATTCATGAGTTAGATCCTAAATCTTATGTCATTCCTCCTTGATAAAAACATTCTTTTAGGGATAAGTGGCGGTATTGCTGCTTATAAATCAGCCGAACTCGTGCGCTTATTGCGTAAGCGTGGCGCTAATGTAAGGGTCTGTATGACTGCCGCTGCGCAAGAATTTATTACGCCGCTGACCATGCAGGCGTTATCCGGTAATCCCGTACATACGACTTTACTAGATCCGGCTGCCGAATTAGGCATGGGGCATATTGAACTGGCTAAATGGGCAGATTACATTCTGATTGCTCCTGCCACTGCTGATTTAATGGCGCGTATAACGCATGGTATGGCGGATGATTTATTAACCACAGTTTGCCTCGCATCTACGGCAAAACTGATGTTAGCACCTGCAATGAATCAGCAGATGTGGCGTAATGCAGCAACTCAAGCCAATGTTAAATTATTGAATGAACGTCAAATAGCGATTTTTGGTCCAGCGTCAGGTGAACAAGCGTGTGGTGATAATGGCCCGGGACGTATGTTAGAACCTGCTGAATTATTAGCTGCCTTGGAAGAATGCTGTGCGATTGGCAGTTTATTTAAAGGCAAGCGAATTCTGATTACCGCAGGGCCTACCCGTGAAGCCATTGACCCCGTGCGTTTTTTAACCAACCGTAGCTCGGGCAAAATGGGTTATGCCATTGCACAGGCGGCTGCCAAAATGGGCGCAGAGGTTATGTTAGTTTCTGGGCATGTTGCCTTAGATTGCCCAGCACATGTTAACCGCGTGATTACGGAATCAGCCGCAGATATGTTAGCGGCTACGCAAGCCCACGCCAATTCGGCTGATATCTTTATTGCCACCGCAGCCGTGGCGGATTACACCCCTGTTACAGTTGCCTCACAAAAAATTAAGAAAAATTCAGATGTATTACATCTTGAAATGCAAAAAACCACCGATATTTTAGCCACGATTCGCCAACATTATCCGCATTTATTTACGGTGGGTTTTGCAGCCGAAACACATGATCTTATGCAATACGCACGCGGTAAATTAGAGCGTAAAGGTATTGATATGATTGCAGCCAATTCGGTAGCAAATGGCAAAGCGTTTGACCAAGCCACCAATGCGTTAGAAGTGGTGTGGACAGATGGGCATATTTCGCTGCCGGAAATGAGTAAAACAGCGTTAGCTGAAGCGCTTATGAAAATTATTGCGGAGCGTTATTATGCAAAGCACGCTAATTAAAGCTATTTAGTAGCAAGCGAATTTGCATTTATTATGAGATTAATAAATGCAAACTTAGCTTTAAAGTGATTTAGTATTTTTTTGATTTTTTGCAGTTAATCCGCAGATTATCTCTACTAAATGTTTAGCGTATTATTAACTTTTTATTCTGCCTACTACTTTAGTATGATGCGTGAGTTTGCCCTACAATGGCACAAATTTAATAAACACGAACTGTTATTTGGCATGTTTGAATCAAAAAGGGGAATTACTAATATTCCCTCATAATTGTTTGTAGTTTTGCATAAAATTTACTCACATTGGTATTAAAAATTAATATGCAAATATAATCAAAAGGTTATATAAGACTTTGTGTAGAAAAATTCGAGATTTTCGCTTATTTATTATACATATATTGAATCAGATGTTTTGTAAGGCAATAAATGTTCTACACTGATAATTTTATTTATAACCTGTTAAAATGCCACAAGCCTAAGCGTATCATATTGATGAATGCGGCTTGTGGGATTAACACGAGCAGGCTTTGCTGTGGTTAATGCATTGTAAGGGATACAACAACACATCATGAGATAGTAATAGAGTGTCACCTATTATTGTACTGATGCAAAGTAAGAGAAAACCCTATTCCCTAACGACTAGAGTTCAATCCAAGATGTTTAGTTCCCTACAAGGTTTAATTATTTTATCTAGTTATGGGAGACTACCATGGGTATATCGTCCGTTGTCGAGCAAAAACGCACCCGAATTGTAACGCCGTTAAGTACCAAACCGTTAGTAATGGGCTTAACTGCGGTAGATATAGGCTGGGTATTCCATTTAATGGCTTCCTTATGGATGGGCTACCATGCCTTCCACGGTGACAACCCATTAGGTTGGTTAGGTTTGAATGCCCCTGCTTATAAAATCGGTGTCGTAGCTCTGGCAGAAGGCGCGCGCGCCATTTTAAGTATGGCCGATGTGTGGGAAGAAGAAATTAACTATGTTGCCTCTACCGTCTTAGTATTGGTGTTGTTAAGTGCAGGTGGCGCTGACATGGATCGCGTTAGTCAGGTTGTCCCTAGCTTTAATTACCATGCTAGTGTGGCTAATGTGCAAAGTGCGAAAAAATATAATATTAATCAATGTACCTTTACTAGCTCTGTTCTAAATCGTGCATTAACTGCTAAAGAGAAAGAAGAGTGTATTGCGATTAATAAGTTAGGCATGATGGACGATAAATGGGCAAAAAATTGTGGATGTAGCTCATGAGACAGGAATTATCACCCAGCCAACAAGGTATCTTGGGTGAGATAGTTCCTTTCAGTGCAATGCCAATGCCACCCCAAGAACCCGTACAAGTACATGTACATGTCGGCGATGGCGCTGGCCCCAATGGGCGTAGTGGATTCCCATTGATGGGCATGATTGGAATGATCACCGTAGGTATTATTGCGTATTCATTGTATCAAGGTCAGCCCGTTTCTATGACGGTAGGGCAGATCGAAACCTCTTTTGCTAGTGCAGTCAAACCGCAATGGTGGGACGACATTAAAAATTGGTGGTCGAAGACGCCCAGCAATAATGCGCTAGGTATTGTCATGGAGGCCAAATCGGGTGGCCTCTGACAAAGGTTTTAAGCAAATTGTACAAACGTGGCTGCGTAAATATAAGGTAGGTACACTACCGGAGCATATGCGCACGGCTAAGCCTAATAGCCAAGACTTAATGGAAATAGCCAAGCCTACGTTGATCGGTATTCCTATTCTGGTGATTTTGTATTTAATCTGGGATTTGACCGGTTTTGCTACCGGCTTAGCAGTAGCGGTAGCATTGGCAATCTTAGATGCAACCCGCCCATTACGTGGGGGTTATTGGCTCATGAAACCCGAACCTCCGCCAAATAGCCCAGAAGTTAAAAATCGTTTTTTGTTGGAAGAAGGCATTGACCCCGAAAAATGGTGGGGTAAGAAAGTGCAAGAGGCATTAAGCGCACACGGCGTACAAGCTCGTGTAGTGGCATTGGATACCTCTGGTGCAAGCGTCGATGTCTACGAATTAGAAGTGCAAAAAGGTTATGATATTAATTTGATTGCCCACTTAGGCGATAACTTTGCCCGTTCATTGGCATTACCTAAAGGTGAACGGGTGTTAGTCGAAGCCAATATTGGTAATGGACGCGCTGCTTTATATATTCCTAAAGCGGCTAAACGGCGTGTTCCCAGCACGGAATTAATTACACAAAGAACGGCCGATTTTACTAAATTTAAGTTACCCGGCTTGGTTGGTGAAGATTTAGTAGGCAAGCCTTTAGTAGTCGATATTGCTCAAGCGCCTCATTTATTAGTGGGGGGCGAGGTGGGTTCAGAACGCGCCAGTCAATTGCTAAATATGTTATTCAGCATGGCTTATTATTGCTCTCCCCAACAATTACAGATGACAGTCATTGATCCTAAAAAGATTGAGTTGCCTGTCGTTAATCAGCTACCGCATTTAACCGAAGCGGTGGTTACGGATATACAGCAAGCCTATACTATTTTTAAACAAGTCCAGACGGTACTGGAACAACGTTGCCAATTATTACTGGAGGCAGGCGTCGGGCATATTAGCGCTTATAATGAGCTAAACCCCGAACACCCTATTCCGTATTACATTGTGGCAATTAGCGAACTGCACGTTATGTTGCAAAATACGACACCCGTACCTGAGCTTGGGGATATCGCCTTGGGTCAAGCGGTCAGACAAAGTTTAATGAGTTTAGTAACGGCCGCCCCCGCCCAAGCCGCCGGTATTCATTTCTTATTTGGTTTGCAATGTTATGACCCCAAAACCTGCGGTGATATGCTGCGTCAAGCTATTCCATCCGCAATTGGTTTAAGAGTACGCGGGCAAGCCTTTAGTGAAATGTTAATTGGTCGACCGGGTTGTGAAGTATTAGGCAGCCAAGGTCAATGTTATGTACTGATGTCTAATGATATGACACCTGTTCGGGCGCAAGTTGCCTCAGCAACGGAACTAGAATGGGTACAATTAGCACAACAAATTAAGGAAAAATGGCCGAATTGAAAACCGTACATTACTATGTAGCCCGTCCGCAAGCCGCTCGTTGGTATAACAACTGGCTGTTACTGGGCTTAGGTCTTGGTATTGTGGTGTCAATGCTGTCAGTTGGCTTTTATAGTTCTACGCTTAACGCGCCGCACAATACCCTGAAACGCTTGATTCTAGAAGGTGAAGCCGGAGCACGCGGTTATAACAGCTATAACCGGGGTTCTATGCGTTGTGCTAAAAGCAATAATAAACCACTGGATTTAACCAAAATGACGGTGGGTGAAATCCGCCGTTATCAGTCCATGCCTTCTTGTACGACGGAAAAATTGCTGGCAGTCGGGCATTATCAAATCGTACCGGAAACATTGGAACATGCGGTACGCACGTTGAATATTCCCGATAGCGCGCGTTTTACACCGCAATTACAAGATAAGATTTTTGCTTTGTATTTAGCCAAAGAAAAACAACCCGCAATTCGACGTTGGATTTGTACAGGCAATGGTTTATACCAAGCCTCGCATGCGGTTGCAGGTGAATGGGCTATTTTTAAAACACCTTATACCAATCGCGGTGTTTATGATGGCAAAGGCAATAATAAAGCAAGAATTAGTGCGCATCGTGTCAAAAAAGCATTGGTACGCGCCCGTGTGCAATATGTCATGCTGACTCAAGCAGGCACACCGTCTAATAAGGCTTATGCAATGGCGTTAGGCGTTAATCAACTTTAATCTATACAGCTAATGACGCGGTTCATGGAATATTGCACAATCGCCCGCTAATTTGATTAGCTGGTATTACAATAACATGAGCCGCCTTCTGCGTTCCGGCGCGATTATTAGCGCTATGACTATGGTTTCCCGCGTATTAGGTTTAATCCGCGATATGGTGGTTGCCCATTACTTTTCCACCGTTGCGACGGATGCCTTTTATGTCGCGTTCCGTATTCCTAATTTATTACGCCGCTTATTTGCTGAAGGTGCATTTTCGCTGGCGTTTGTACCTGTACTCTCCGAGTACAAAGAAAAACGCAGTCGGCAAGAGCTTAACGATTTAATTGACCATGTGGCGGGGTATCTTGGTTTAATTCTATTTGTAGTAACGCTGATTGGTGTCATCGCTGCACCGATTATCATGCTAATCTTTGCGCCCGGCTTTGGCTCTAAACCGGAATCACGTCCTGATTTAGCCATTGATATGCTGCGCATTACCTTTCCCTATATTTTGTTTATTTCATTAACCGCTTTTGTCAGCGGCATTCTTAATACCTTCCATAAATTTGCCATTCCCGCTTTTACGCCTGCGTTGTTAAACATTGTCATGATTGCAATGGCAATATTTGCTGCCCCTTATTTTAATGAGCCGATTATGGCATTAGCGTGGGGGGTATTTATCGCGGGCATTGCGCAATTAGTCTTTCAATTACCCAGTTTAGCGCGTTTAGGTTTGCTGCCTAAATTTAAACTCAAAGGCAAACATGAGGGTGTAAGCCGCATTATGCGCTTAATGGGACCGGCTATTTTTGGCTCATCCGTCGCCCAGCTCAATTTATTAATCAATACCATGCTGGCTTCATTCTTAGCAGCCGGAAGCATTAGCTGGCTGTATTACTCTGATCGCTTTGTAGAACTGCCCTTAGCCATTGTAGGGGTTGCGTTAGGTACGGTTATTCTGCCTAAGCTTTCCAGCGACCACGCCAAAGCGGATGCCAGCCAATTCCGCCACACAATGGATTGGGCATTACGTATGGGCTTGCTTATTTCCATTCCCTCCACCATTGGCTTAATGATGTTAGCCGAGCCGATTTTAGCGGCGGTTATGTTACACGGTAAATTTACGTGGTCTGATGTAGAAATGTCAGCGCTTAGCTTAATGACTTACTCGTTTGGTTTGTCTGGCTTCATTATGGTGAAAGTCTTAGCGCCGGGCTTTTACTCCCGCCAAGATACTAAAACGCCTGTCAAAATCGGCATGGTCTCGGTGGTATCGAATATTGTGCTGAATATGCTGATTGTGCTGCCTTGGTATTTTTCTGGTAAACCCGGCGCACATGCGGGTTTAGCCTTAGCCACTGCCTTAGCCGGTTATGTCAATTCTGGTTTATTATTTTATAAGTTGCATCAACAACAGATCTTTAGCCCCGAACAAGGTTGGGCAAGCTATTTAGCCAAAGTCGCTTTCGCCTGCGTCATTATGATTAGTGCGTTATGGTTGGCAACCCCCAACGATCATTATTGGCAAACAACGCCGATTACCTACAAAGCATTAAGTTTAATGGGCTTAATCTTATTAGCTTTAACCAGCTATTTTGGCAGTTTACGTTTAATGGGTATGCCGTTTAAACAAATGCTCGGACGCTAAACTGTGCTGATGGATGCCTTAGTGATTTTCTAGGTTTATCTGCTCAAGGGTTATTCTCCCACAGGGCATTTGCCAGTACACTAGCGGCATTGACCCGCTAGGTTTATACAGGGAATCGCATGGCAGAACAGGCTGCGTCTCAGGCATGTATCGCCCAGTTAAAAGCAAATTTACCCAGCCATACCTTGTTAGTGGCTGAGGAAGACATGCGCCCGTATGAATGCGATGGTTTAGCAGCGTATCGGCGCTTACCACTGGCGGTTGCCCTGCCCGAAACGGTGGAACAAGTACAAGATATTGTTAAAATCTGCGCTGAATTTAATGTGCCCGTGGTCGCACGCGGTGCAGGTACAGGCTTATCCGGTGGCGCTTTACCCCATACGCAAGGCATTATTTTAGGCTTAGCGCGGTTGAATAAAATCCTAGAAATTGATCGAGAGAATTTAACTGCACGCGTACAACCCGGTGTTAGAAATCTCGCCATTAGCCAAGCGGTGGATGCTTATGGCTTATTTTACGCCCCCGACCCTTCCTCGCAAATTGCCTGTTCAATTGGCGGTAACGTGGCGGAAAATTCCGGCGGGGTGCATTGCTTAAAATACGGCTTAACCGTTCACAATATTCTAGAAGTTAACATTGTTAGCGCGAATGGCAAGCTTATTACCATTGGCAATGAAGCCTTAGATAGTGCGGGTTATGACCTCTTAGCCTTAATGACAGGCTCGGAAGGTTTATTGGGCATTGTGGTGGAAATTGTCGTCAAACTCACGGTTAAACCACCCGTCATTGAAGTATTAATGGCAGCGTTTAATAGCGTGCCATTAGCGGGTGAAGCGGTTGCCGCTATTATTAGCGCGGGCATTATTCCAGCGGGCTTAGAAATGATGGATAACCCGTCGATTCGTGCCGCTGAAGCCTTTGCTAAAGCGGGTTATCCGGTGGATGCCGCCGCCATTTTATTGTGCGAATTAGACGGAACACCTGAAGATGTCGCGGCGCAATCGCAGCAAGTACAAGCTTTATTAAATCAATGCGGTGCTACCAGTATTTATACGGCACAATCGGCTGCCGAACGCGCCAAATTATGGGCGGGGCGTAAGTCTGCATTTCCAGCCGTGGGGCGTATTTCGCCTGATTATTATTGTATGGATGGCACGATTCCACGTAAGCAATTGGCTTATGTGTTAAATAAAATCAATGAGCTATCCACACAATACCAATTAGCTGTGGCTAATGTGTTTCACGCAGGCGATGGTAATTTACACCCACTGATTTTATTTGATGCCAATAAAGACGGTGAATTAAACCGCGCCGAAGCCTTTGGTACAGCCATTCTCACCCTATGTGTTGAAGTAGGCGGCACGGTAACCGGCGAACACGGCGTCGGTTTTGAAAAACTGGATGCAATGTGTAGCCAATTTAAACCTGTCGAATTAAGCTTATTCCACGCGATTAAACACGCATTTGACCCTAAAGGGATTTTAAACCCGGGTAAAGCAGTGCCAACTTTACACCGTTGTGCTGAATTAGGCGCGATGCATGTGCATCATGGACAATTACCACACCCTGAGCTACCCCGTTTTTAGGTTAATAACGATACATGATTGCGAATAATGATCTAACTGACTCTATACAAGCCCAAGTGCAAAGTGCACTGGATCAGCAACAAGCCTTGCATATTTATGGCGGCGGCAGTAAAGCCTTTTACGGCAACCCTATTAAAGGGCAGCCTTTATCGTTGGCGGGGCATACTGGCATTATTGCCTACGAGCCTTCAGAACTGGTTGTAACCGTACGGGCAGGTACTAAGTTAGCCGATTTAATGCAATTGTTGGATCAACACGGGCAAATGTTAGCGTTTGAGCCACCGATACATACTGAAAATGCCACGGTTGGTGGAGCAGTCGCGGCGGGTTTATCCGGCCCTGCACGCCCTTGGCGCGGTTCGGTGCGTGATCATGTATTAGGCATGAAAATTTTGTTCGGCGAAAACCAAATCGGTAGCTTTGGCGGACAAGTGATGAAAAACGTCGCAGGCTACGATGTTTCCCGCGTCATGACTGGCGCATTGGGAACTTTAGGCATTATCTTAGAAGTTTCATTAAAGGTGATGCCCAAACCTGCCAGCGAATTAACCTTGGCGCTGGATATGCCAGATAAAGACGCACATGAATTATGTATGGCTTTACGCGCCTCGGCGATGCCCTTAACCGCCACCTGTTATTATGACGGCTGTTTATATTTGCGCTTCTCTGGTAATCCAGAAAATTTAGATATTACGACCCGCCAAGTCGGCGGCGAACGCATTGCTGAACCAGATGAATTCTGGACTTCTTTACGTGATCAAACCCACGAATTTTTCATGCAGTATGACCGTCCCTTATGGCGTTTATCCTTACCGCCTGCTACCGCCAGTATTAATAGCCGCTTAGAAGGCAGTTCCTTAATGGAATGGGGTGGTGCGCAGCGCTGGGTATATAGCAATATTCCGGTCAACTTAATTCGCAGCATTGCCGAGAAACACAAAGGCCACGCCACGGTGTATCGCGGTAAAGTGCCGGGCGTAAACCCGTTCCATCCGCTGACTCAAGAATTGTCACAATTGCAATTACGCTTAAAAGAAACCTTTGACCCACATGGTATCTTTAACCGTGGGCGCATGTATCAAGACTGGTAAGCGCCATGCAAACCCAATTATTAGCCAGTGTCTTAAATACACCTGAAGGACAGTTAGCCGATAGTATTTTGCGTAAATGCGTGCATTGCGGCTTTTGTAATGCCACTTGCCCGACTTACCAAGTATTAGGCGATGAAAACGAAGGACCACGCGGGCGCATTTACTTAATTAAACAATTGCTAGAAGGCAAAGCAGCCAGCCAAGCCACGCTCGCACATTTAGATCATTGTTTAATCTGTCGCAGTTGTGAAACCACTTGCCCATCGGGAGTGGAATACAGCAAATTACTGGATATTGGGCGTTATCAAGCTGCACAACAAATTGACCGCCCTAGCAAAGTCAAACAACAGCGGCGTTTATTGGGCTTAATTTTACCGCATCCGCGTTTAGTCCAATGGGGCGTAAACTTAGCGCGTTATTTGCAAGCTTACTTACCCCCAAATTTACAGCAAAAATTACCCGCGCCGGTTGCCGTGCCGCCTGTCATCGCCCGCCAGCAACCACGCCAAGTATTGATGTTAGACGGCTGCGTGCAACCCACGCTTGCCCCCGATATTAACGCCGTTACCGAGCGTGTATTAAATCGTTTGGGCATTGGCGTAATACATGCAGCAAAAGCCGGTTGTTGTGGCGCAATAAACCAACATTTAGAACAACCCGCACCCGCTTTACGACAAATGCGCCGAAATATTGACGCGTGGTGGCCGTTTATTGAAAGCGGGCAAGTTGAAGCCATTGTTGCCACCGCCAGCGGTTGTGGAACAACTTTAAAAGATTATGCATATTATTTGCGCAATGATACCTATTACGCCGCAAAAGCCGCTAGAATCGCCAAGCTCAGCAAAGATATTGCCGAGATTATTGCAAATGAAGATTATCCAGCGTTAAATCCAGAACCCCAAGTAAAACGTATTGCATGGCACCCGCCCTGCTCTCTACAACATGGGCAAAAAATTCAAGGTGTCGTAGAACAAATCCTGAAAAGTTGCGGCTATGAATTGCTACCAGTTGTCGATAGTCACTTGTGTTGTGGTTCGGCGGGCACGTATTCTATTTTGCAACCAGAGTTAGCCAATCAATTGAAAATTAATAAGATAAATCACTTATTAATGGAAAAACCGGAATTAATCGTCACCGCCAATATTGGTTGCCAACTCCATTTACAGGAAGGAACAAGCATACCTGTGAAACATTGGATTCATTTATTGGATAACGCAAAATCCGCTTGAAACTTCCTAAAAATTTACTATGCTCTTGTCATACTCAGAATAATTGTGAGCACAGCACCGCAACGGTTATCGCAATTAAGAAGTATGCAGGATGTGTACTTGATCCCCAGCGATCAGGAAGGTGTCGGTGAAAAGTGATACCCATAACCCCGGTATCATTTGGGAAGGGGAAGCCCCGCAGCGATGTGGGGCTTTTTATTTTATAGCATAGCCCCATATTAGTTTGTTCCTGACAAATCAGGCTATAATGCCCCTCTTTTTTCGGATTCTGAGCCACACGCGGACATGGATAAGACCTACCAACCTGAAGCAATTGAACAACGCTGGTATCAATTTTGGGAAAACCAAGGCTACTTTGCCCCACAAGGTGAAGGTAAACCCTACTGCATTATGATCCCGCCGCCGAATGTGACGGGCACCTTGCACATGGGACACGGTTTCAACCAAATGGTGATAGATACCCTGATTCGTTATCACCGCATGAAAGGTGACCGCACGTTGTATCAACCCGGTACGGATCACGCGGGCATTGCCACACAGATGGTGGTGGAACGGCAACTCAATGCGCAAGGCGTTACCCGCCACGATTTAGGGCGCGACGCCTTTCTGGAAAAAGTTTGGCATTGGAAAGAACAATCCGGCAATACCATTACTCGCCAGTTGCGTCGCCTTGGCACAACCCCCGATTGGTCACGCGAACGTTTTACGATGGATGACGGTTTATCTGAGGCGGTGCGTGAAGTTTTCGTGCGGTTGTACGAAGAAGGCTTAATTTATCGCGGTCAACGCTTGGTTAACTGGGATACCGTATTACATACCGCTGTTTCTGACCTTGAAGTCGTGTCCGAAGAAGAAAACGGCTTTATGTGGCATTTCCGCTATCCGGTGGCGGATACCAACGGCAACGCCACTGACGAATACGTTACGGTAGCCACGACGCGCCCAGAAACGATGTTAGGGGATAGCGCGGTTGCAGTTAATCCGCAGGATGCACGTTATCAGCACTTAATCGGTAAAAACGTAGTATTGCCATTAGTGGGGCGTTTAATTCCCGTGGTAGGCGATGATTATGCCGATCCCGAAAAAGGCACAGGTTGCGTAAAAATTACGCCTGCACACGATTTTAATGACTATCAAGTGGGCAAACGCCACAACCTACCGCTGATTAATATCTTTACCAAAGATGCGGCGATTAATGAAGTTGCCCCCGAACAGTATCGTGATTTAGACCGCTATGCTGCGCGTAAGCAAATCGTGGCAGATATGGACGCGCTCGGTTTATTAGCCAAAATCGAAGATCATAAACTCATGGTGCCGCGTGGCGACCGTTCCGGCACGGTGATTGAGCCTTACTTAACCGATCAATGGTATGTGGATTTAACCCGTGACACGCTGCCAGACGGTCGTCCGGGCGGTAAAGCCGCGATTGCCCAACCGGCGATTGATGTGGTCGCCAATGGGCAGGTACGCTTTATTCCGGGTAACTGGGTGAATACCTATAATCATTGGATGAATAATTTAGAAGATTGGTGTATTTCACGCCAATTGTGGTGGGGACATCGCATTCCGGCTTGGTATGACGAAGCGGGTAATGTGTATGTTGGTCGCAATGAAGCAGAAGTACGTCGTCACTATCAGTTAGCCGCTGAGCTTAACTTACGCCAAGATGAGGACGTATTAGATACCTGGTTCTCCTCCGCTTTATGGCCGTTTTCCACCTTGGGTTGGCCGAATGTAGATGACGAAGCCTTAAAAACCTTCTACCCCACACAGATGTTAATGACCGGCTTCGACATTATCTTCTTCTGGGTCGCTCGCATGATCATGTTCGGCGTGAAGTTTATGGGCGATGTGCCGTTCCGCGACGTGTATATTCACGGCTTGGTGCGGGATGCCGAAGGGCAAAAAATGTCGAAATCCAAGGGCAATGTGTTAGACCCGCTGGATATTATCGACGGCATTGATTTAGAAACCTTGGTTGCCAAACGCACCAGCGGCATGATGCAACCACAACTCGCTGCCAAAATCGAAAAAGCCACGCGTAAACAATTCCCCGATGGCATTGCTGCGTATGGCACGGATGCGTTACGCATTACCTTTGCTTCGTTTGCTACAGCGGGGCGCGATATACGCTTTGATTTGCAACGCTTAGAAGGCTATCGCAATTTCTGCAATAAACTGTGGAATGCGGCGCGTTATGTGTTAATGCAATGTGAAGATCAAGATGTCGGCTTAGATACCCATTTACCGGTGGAATTATCAGCGGCGGATCGTTGGATTATTTCACAACTGCAAACCGCACAAGCTGAAGTTGCCGATCATATCGACAACTACCGCTTTGACTTAGCTGCCAAAGCCATGTACGAATTTGTTTGGTATGAATACTGCGATTGGTATTTAGAATTAACTAAACCCGTTCTCAGCAAACACAATGACAATGCCGCCGCCAAACGTGGCACACGTCGCACCTTAGTCCAAGTCTTGGAAGCTGCATTACGCATGATGCACCCGATTATGCCGTTTATTACCGAAGAAATTTGGCAAAGCGTCAAAGACCTAGCGGGCAAAACCGGCGACAGCATTATGCTGCAACCCTTCCCCGTGGCGGATAACAGCTTGATTGATGCGCAAGCGGTCACTGATATTGAATGGACCAAAGCCTTCATTATGGGTATCCGGCGCATACGCTCAGAAATGGACATCAAACCCGGACAAGCCTTAGACGTTTTACTGCAAAATTGGAGTGAACGCGACCAAGCGCAATACAGCAATAGCCAAGCCTTTATTCAAAGTTTAGCTAAAATCGGCATGGTCACTTGGTTAGCCCCCGATGTTAGCGCACCAGAATCCGCCACCGCCTTAGTTGGCGAAATGCAAATTCTGATTCCGTTAGCGGGCTTAATCGACAAAGACGCAGAAATCGCCCGTTTAAACAAAGAAATTCAAAAGTTAAGCAAAAATTTGGAAGGCTTAGAAGGTCGTTTAAATAACCCAGCGTTTGCCGACAAAGCCCCCGCAGCGGTTTTAGAGCAAACGCGCAAACAAGCGGAAGAGCAAAAAACGGCACTGAATCAATTGCAAGCGCAATTGGAGAAGATTCAGGCGTTGTGATTTAAGCTGTTGATAAGAGTTTTGAAGGAATCCGGCTGAATATGGCTGATTCCTTTGAGCTTTTAAGCAAGAAACAGCGAATTCAAATAGTTTGGATTTAAAAACAGGGGAAGTTTGGAGCGGGTGAAGGGAATCGAACCCTCGTATGCAGCTTGGGAAGCTACCGTTCTACCATTGAACTACACCCGCGAGTGAGGTAGAGGGAGCATTGTAAAAGGTTTTGTGTGTAAGGCCAATGCTCTGGCTTGAGAATCCGCAAACTTGCCGTATATTGCACGGATAATACAAGTATTAGGTAGTAGCGCGTGACGGTGACAGCAGAGAGTTTGGCGGCGAAGGTATTAGCATGGTTTGATGAATACGGGCGTAAATCTTTGCCGTGGCAGCAACAGCCGACACCGTATCGGGTGTGGGTGTCGGAGATTATGTTGCAACAAACCCAAGTGGCTACCGTGATTCCTTATTATGAAACCTTTATGCAGCGTTTTCCTACACTGTTAGCATTAGCCGACGCGCCACTGGATGAGGTGTTGAAGCATTGGCAGGGTTTGGGTTATTACGCCCGCGCCCGCAATCTGCATAAAACCGCGCAAACCATCCGCGATCAATATCAGGGCGAATTTCCGCAAACCTTAGCACAAGTGGAAAGTTTAACGGGAATTGGGCGTTCGACTGCTGGAGCAATTTTGTCGCTAGCGTTGGGGCAGAAGCATGCGATTTTAGACGGCAATGTGAAGCGGGTCTTGGCGCGTTATCATGCGGTGCAAGGCTGGGCGGGCACGCCCAAAATCCAACAGCAATTATGGCAATACGCTGAGCAGCATGTACCGGATTCACGCAATGCGGATTATACGCAAGCCATGATGGATATGGGGGCAACGCTTTGCACACGTTCCAATCCTTTGTGTTTATATTGCCCAATTCAAGCCGGTTGCCAAGCGTTTAGGTTAGGCTTACAAGACAGCATTCCTACGCCGAAACCTAGTAAAGTCTTACCTGAAAAATCGGCGGTAATTGTGTTGTTGCAAAATGCTCAGGGTGAATATTTATTGCAGCGTCGCCCACCCACCGGCATTTGGGGCGGCTTGTGGAGCTTTCCTGAATTTGCTGATGTCCAGCAAGCACAAGACTGGCTACAAACCCAAACCGACTTAGTACTAAGTCAAGCGCAACTAGCAACCCGTTGGTCACACGGTTTTTCACATTATACCCTGCACTTACAGCCGTATCGCTTGACGATGCACACGTCGCCTACACGGATAATGGAAGCGGAACAATGGCTCTGGTATAAAGCAGGCACAGAATTAGCCGGTGGTTTATCTGCTGCCGTGCGTTATTGGTTTCAAAATATACAATCAACTGAGGTAACCCCATGACTCGTATGGTGAATTGTGTTGTATTAGGGCAGGAAGCAGAAGGTTTAGCCATGCAAACCTACCCCGGCGCATTAGGTAAACGTGTGTTTGATAATGTGTCTAAAGACGGCTGGGCGAAATGGTTGCGCCAACAAACCATGCTGATTAATGAATACCGCTTAAGCCCAATTAATCCGAAAGATCGCAAATTCTTAGAAGAAGAAATGGAAAAGTTCTTCTTTGGGGAAGGCGCAAGCGAAGTAGCTAACTTCAAACCTGCGGAATAAGTTCATGTTGCCCTTTACGCTTAGGCAGTAGAGGGCAAAGCTTGTAGCCATTGCTTAATCTGTTGTGCTGCTTGCTGCCATTGTGGATCAAGCATCAACATATGCCCCGCCCGCGCAATAACACTTACTTTGCTATTTGGCCAACTAAGCGCCGTAATCGGCAATAAGGCTGAGGAAAACACTGCGTCCTCTGAACCACCCATAAATAACACTGGCAATCTAGGCTTCACAAAATTCAACGGTAGCGGCAGCGTCGCCATTTCAGTAATCGCTTTATTCGATTCGGGTTGAATCATGGGTAACGTTTGCAAAATAACGGAACGCTCGGTATCCGGTGAAAAGTAGGTTTTCGCCATAATGTTTAAGGTGCGTTCAGTCGGTGGGTCGCCTGCAAAAAAACGGTTTAGCTCAGTAAAAAAATCGGGAATCAGCATCGCTAAGCGAAACGCACTCAAACCCGTCCCAGAAGGCGGCACAGGCGCAATCAATACTACCGCGCGCGCTTGTTCAGGGTATTGTTGAAGGAAACGTTGCGTCACCACACAGCCCATTGAATGCCCAATAATAATCGGTGGGCGTTCGAGATTTTCTACGGTTAAACGTACATCTTGCACATAATCATCTAGCCCGTATTGATCAATATGATGTTTACCATCGCTTTGCCCATGTCCAGCTAAATCCATTGCATGACAGTCATAGCCTTGCGCTTGAAAATACGGAATAAAATTCACTGCCCAATAAGCGGCTTCAATGTACCCCCCGTGTACAAACACTAAGGGTGGCTTTGCCGACTGTGGATTGAGGGACGGATAATGGTAAATTTTAACGTGTCGAATATTAGCCATAAGCCTACTGGACAATAAGAGGATACCCTAATGTACACCGAATCAAGCACAACGCAAGCGTAGACGGTGTTGCGGGGTTAATGAATATTCACGCCATAAATCGCCACAATAGCTGTGTTTTTAATGCGATATGGGTACAATCGCCGCCATGTTTAGACCACTCGAATTATTCATCGGTCAACGCTATACGCACTCGCGGCGGCGTAACCGTTTTATATCGTTCATCTCATTCGCTTCCATGCTCGGTATTATGCTGGGCGTAATGGTATTGATTACGGTGTTATCCGTAATGAATGGATTTGAAAAGGAACTGAGAACCCGTATTCTCGGCGTGGTGGCGCATGTCACCGTTTCCGGTAAAGAAGGGCAATTGGCTGATTGGCCCACACAAGTTAAACAATTAGAACAAAACCCGCATGTCAAAGGGGCAGCCCCTTATGTGCAAAAACAAGTCATGATTACCAATGGTAATTATATGCGCGGGGCTATGATTCAAGGCATTGATACCACACAGCAACACAAAGTCGCGGAAGTGAATTTCAAAATGTTGGCGGGTAGCTTTGACACACTGAAAGCTCGTGATTACAACATTATTCTAGGTAAAGAGTTAGCCAGCAATTTAGGCGTACAAGTTGGCGATAAAGTCACGGTGATTGTACCGCAAGTGCAAGTAACCCCAGCGGGTATTCTGCCGCGCTTAAAGCGTTTTACGGTTGCGGGTATTTTCCAAATCGGCCAACCGCAATACGACGAAATGGGCGCGTTTGTAGAACTCAGCGATGCGTCCCGTCTATTCCGTTTAGGCGAAAATGTCAGCGGGGTACGCTTACGTTTAGACGACTTATTCCAAGCCCCCAAGGTTGCCCAAGCTTTACAACAGCAATTAGGCAAGGATTACAAAGTTGCGGACTGGAGCGAAGAGCACGGCAGTTTTTTCCGGGCGGTAAAAACCGAACGCATTGTCATGACTATTATTTTATTCCTTGTAGTGTGCGTCGCCTTATTTAATTTGGTCGCCTCACTCATGATGGCGGTGAATGATAAAGAATCGGATATTGCGATTTTGCGTACCTTTGGCATGGATAGCAGCACAATCCGCCGTATCTTTATGATTCAAGGCAGTATTATCGGCGTTACCGGGACAATCGTCGGCACAATTTTAGGTGTTTTACTGTCGTTAAATATTGATGTAGTCGTACCCTTCGTTGAAAAGCTGATGGGGCGCAAAATCTTCCCGGAAGACGTGTTTTATATCACCACCCTGCCCTCAGATTTACATTGGGATAATGTGATTCTGATTGCATTAGCCTCGATTACGGCGGCAATTCTGGCTACGGTTTATCCGGCTAAACGTGCCTCACAAATCCAACCAGCGGAGTCTTTACGGTATGAATAATATGTTCCAACCGTTAGCCTTATTCGTTGGCTTGCGTTATACCCGTGCGCGTAGCAATAAACACTTTATCTCGTTTATTTCGCTGGCTTCGATGATCGGCATTGCGATTGGCGTAATTGTGTTAATTACAGCCTTATCGGTTATGAATGGCTTTGAAGTTGCCTTACGCGAACGCATTTTAAGCGTCATGGCACACGTTACTGTCTCAGAAACCGATGCCCAACTAAGCAATTGGCAACCCTTAGCCAATAAAATTAAAAACTTTCCACACGTTAAATACATGTCGACCTTTGTGGAAAAGCCGGTGATGCTGAGTTTCGGCGATGAGGCTCGCGGCGTTATGTTGGAAGGCGTGATTCCCGAAGAAGAAGCCACGGTTAGCTCGGTGTTTTCCAAAAATATTCCGGTTAAAGGCAATATGTTTGACCTCAAACCCGGCAGTATGAATATTGCGTTAGGTGAAACGCTGGCTAAAGAACTGAAGGTAACAATTGGCGATTCCTTACTGTTAGTTAGCCCTAGCAATGACGCGCTGGAAACCGGCGAATTACCTGCCTTACAGCAATTTAATGTCGTGGCGACGTTCCGCGTGGATATGCAGAACTACGATGCAGCATTTGCTTATATTAATCGGGAAGATGCGCAAACGGTCTTTAAAATGGGACAAGACATTACTGGCTTACGCATTAAGTTAGACGATATGAATTACGCGCCAAAAGTTAGCGAAGACATCTTTAAGCGCTTATCGACTGAAGACCAATACCCTGATATTTGGGTTAGCGATTGGACACATCAAAACGAAAATTTGTTTAAAGCCATTCAAATGCAAAAAACCATGATGTTTTTTGTGTTGATCCTGATTATTGCAGTAGCTGCGTTTAACTTAGTCTCCACCTTAGTCATGGTCGTAACTGATAAAGAAGCCGACATTGCTATTTTACGCACGCAAGGCTTATCGTCAGGTGGCATTATGAAAATCTTTATGGTGCAAGGCACGTTGATTGGGGTGATTGGCACGTTGGTTGGGGTTATTCTAGGTATTTTGCTTGCCAGTAATTTAGATGTCATCGTGCCGCTGTTAGAAAGCTTATTTGATACACACTTTATTAATGCCAAAGTGTATGGCGTGAACGAATTACAATCCAAAGTCAATGTTGCCGATGTCAGCGTGATTGCCGCCGCATCCTTGATTATGTCGATGTTAGCCACTTTATATCCTGCGTGGCGGGCATCCAAAGTACAACCAGCCGAGGCTTTACGCTATGAGTAATGTGGTGATTTCCTGTCAAGATTTGAGTAAACGCTTTCAGGAAGGTCGCTTAAATGTAGACGTATTACGCGGCGTAAATTTGGAAGTTAAAGCAGGCGAAAAAATTGCAATTGTCGGTAGTTCCGGTAGCGGTAAAAGTACGCTATTGCACTTACTGGGTGGCTTGGATTTGCCCTCTTCCGGCTATGTTGAAGTATTAGGCAAGCGTATGGATCAACTGTCTGATACGGCTCGCGGCGTATTACGTAATCATTCGCTGGGTTTTATTTATCAATTCCACCATTTATTGCCGGAATTTACCGCTTTAGAAAACGTCGCTATGCCCTTGCTGATTCGTGGTCTAAAAGTTGCCGATGCCCGCGAACAAGCCAGCAGCATGTTAACGCAAGTAGGTTTAGGGCAGCGTTTGGATCATAAACCTGCGCAATTATCCGGCGGGGAGCGGCAACGCGCGGCGATTGCCCGTGCGTTAGTCACCAAACCCAATGCGGTGTTAGCCGATGAACCTACGGGTAACTTAGATCAGAACACAGCGGGGCAAGTGTTTGAATTAATGCAAAATTTAAATGAATCCTTAACCACTGCCTTTATTATCGTAACGCACGACCTGCAATTGGCAGCGCGTATGGATAAAATGTATCGCTTGCAAGAAGGTATCTTAAGCCGCGATTATTAAACGCTAGGTTTAGATACTTCTGGCGGTGGTGCTGGCAACGCCTGAAAAACTGTATCCAGCATTTGTTGTTTGCGTTCGTGTAAACGCGCTTTACGTTGTTTTAAGTTTTGTAACACTTTAAAACGCCACAATAAGCGGATAGCGTAATAGCTTATGACAGCGGTAATAGCTGCCATAATAAAATTACCGACTAAAAACGGTTTCCAAAGTAATTCCATGCTTTGCATAATGCCATCGAGGCTTGGCTCAAAATCTATCGGCGCTTGCCCTAATGCCAATGCACCGATTTTATAAGCAGCGTAGACCATCGCAGGCATGGTAAACGGATTACTAATGAACACCAGTGCTACCGAAATCGGCAAATTAGCCCGCGAAAAAATAGCTAACACCGCCGCTAATACCGATTGAAATGGAATCGGCATCCACATGGCAAATACGCCGCCTAAAAAGGCTTTTGACACGGTATGCCGGTTAAATTGCCACAACCAAGGATGATGCAGCGCTTTACCCAAAAATTGTAAATGTTCATGTTGTTTTAATTGATGGGGATCAGGTGCCCACTTACGAAATAATCTTTTAGGCATGAATTAACAATTCCACGATAACAATAATAATACAAAGGCTAAGCAACTCATGCGCAGTTTCACACTGGGCTTTTTTCTCGGCACACTAAGCGTACTCTGGCTTACAGCGCTACCGTCCAACCTTGTATTGCTCCTCAGCGGTATTAGCAGTATCGGCTGCCTATTCGGTTTTAGCCACTTAACCCGACAGATGCACTGGCATAAAGCAGGCATTAATTTACTGCTGGGTTTGCTGTTAGGATGCAGCAGCGCTGTGTATAGCACTTGGCATTTGCACACTCAATGGCCCACCGCCGCTCTTGAACAACAAGTCTTAAGGCTAAACGGTCGGGTTAGTAGTGTGCCGCAACATCATGACCGTAGTATGCAATTTTTGTTTACACTTGATGAAAATCAAGCCCTTACCGGTAAATTAACTGTTAGTTGGTATCAGCCCTATGCAATGGATTTACACGCAGGCGAACGTTGGCAACTCACGCTTAAAGTAAAGCGCCCCCATGCAACCCGCAATCCTAATACCTTAGACCACGAAAAATGGTTATTTGCTGAGCGAATTACAGGTATAGCGCAAATAAAAGCTAAAGCCACGCAACAAAAACTAGCTGCTGCCCCGTGGTGGTATCCGCAAACATGGCGCGAGCATAGCAAGCAACGCCTCGCCCACGTATTAGCCAATAATAAGGTACTGGGTTTAATCCAAGGTTTAGCCATTGCTGATACTGGTGATATTAGTGACGCGCAATGGCAGATATTACAACAAACCGGCACAGTACATTTATTAGCCATTTCTGGCTTGCATATTACAATGGTGGCGGCGTTCGCTTTATTGCCCGTCGGGGTGCTCTGGTATCGCTACCCGAAACTCGCCTTGCTTGTGCCGCGCCCCGTCGCAGCAGCGGTATTAGGTGCAATCTTCGCTAGCTTTTATGTTCTGCTGGCAGGCTTTGAACTCCCTGCCCAACGCACGCTAATAATGCTGTTGGTATTCATGCTCAGCTTAGTTGCACGACGCGCATTCAGCTTTAGCCAAACCTACAGCCTCGCCTTATTACTGGTGTTTCTGTACGACCCACTCGCCTGTTTAAGCGCTGGATTTTGGCTGTCGTTTGTAACGGTAGGTTTACTGGTTTGGCTCGGCACACGGCAATACCGCTTGCCTACAGGGTCAGTACTTCGCATTCAATTAGGTTTATCCCTGCTTACCTTGCCGCTGAGTGCTGCCTTTTTCGGCTTAGTCGCGTGGATTACGCCAATCGCCAATTTAATCGCCATTCCGTGGATTACCTTCATTGTCACTCCCTTAATTTTACTGGGAATGTTGCTGGATTTAGTCAGTCATAGCCTTGCGGCATTGCTTTGGCAACTGGCAGCCTTGTTGCTGGAATGGTTAATGCAACTCCTAGCTTATTTAGCCAACCTACCCTTTGTTGCCAGCCATACCTTACTTTATCCAACGCTGTGGTTAAGCATTGCGGGTTTAGGCATGGCGTTTTTACTACTGCCAAAAGGTATGCCTGCCCGTTGGTTAGGCTTTATTTGTTTAGCGCCCTTGTTACTGTATCAAACACCCCCGTTAGACAAAGGCAGTTTTCAATTAAGTGTATTAGATGTGGGGCAAGGCTCTGCGCATGTGATTCAAACCGCTACCCATCGTTTAGTGTTTGATACGGGGGTAAAAAGCTCGGACAGTTTCGATATGGGTAAGCGTGTAGTATTGCCGTATTTATACGGGCAAGGCATACGTCAACTCGACCTATTAATGCTCTCGCACGCCGATAATGACCATAACGGCGGCGCATTAGCTTTAGCGCAAACCATGCCTATCCAACAAATTATGGGTTCAAGCCCTGAGGTATTACCGGAATATAAGGTAACGTTATGCCAAGCCGGACAGCACTGGCAGTGGGATGGCGTAAACTTTGAGGTATTGCACCCCAGTGCAAATTTTACGGGCAAATCGGATAATGAACGATCTTGTGTATTGCGTGTGAGCAATGCGTATCACAGCGTATTGCTGACCGGCGATATTGAAAAAGAAGCAGAATTACAGTTGGTTACCCCCCGACACTCGATAGCCTCTGAAGTGTTAATTCTGGCGCATCACGGCAGCAAATATTCCAGTTCCTACACTTTTTTAGACGCAGTACAACCGAAACTAGCCATTGTCAGCAGTGGCTACTTAACCTGAGTTCGATGTAAGCAAGTAGCAGCCTTTTGTGGAATACTTCATGGGATAACCACATCCTAAAATTACCCACGCAAGGCTGCTACCCTGATGTTAACACGACTGTTCTGCGAGATAGATGATTTTTGCCAAGGCTTTTTACCGCATTGGAAAGCGAGTGTATTAGAACCCCCGACCACCCGCCCAAAGCGGAATCGTCCGTGTGGTTTAAGTCTGAGTGAAGTGATGACGATTTGGGTACATTACCATCAATCAGGCTATCACACCTTCAAGTGGTATTACCTCAAACATGTTCAAGTCTATTTGAAGTCGGCTTTTCCTCAGTTGCCCAGTTATCAACGGTTTATTGAGCGCGTTCCCGATGTATTAGTGCCGCTGACGCGGTTCATGCAATCCCGCTGTGAAGCCAGTCGCGGAATTGCCTTCATTGACTCCACCCCCTTACGCGTCTGTGACAATATTCGGATTCCCCGTCATAAGACCTTTGCCAATACCGCAGGACGAGGGAAGTCATCCACCGGCTGGTTCTATGGCTTCAAGCTGCATCTCGTGGTGAATGATCAAGGTGGTATCGTGTCCTTTGCCTTAAGTGCGGGTAATGTCGATGATCGCCAACCCGTTCCCACCCTGATGAAATCCGTGGTTGGCAAAGTCTTTGGGGATGCAGGCTATCTCTCTCAGGCATTGGCTCAACAACTCGCTCAGCAAGGCATTGAATGGATTACCTCGTTACGGAAAAATATGAAACAGGTCGTGCGTTCTACTTTCGATCAATTGCTCTTGCGTAAGCGTTTTATCATCGAAACCATTAACGATCAGTTGAAAAATCAATCGCAAATTGAGCATTCTCGCCATCGTTCACTGCCTCATTATGTCGCTCATGTCATCGCCGGGCTTATTGCGTATTCCTATCAAGCGAAGAAACCCTCATTGAACTTAAATATCAATGCGTTAGCCATACTCTAATGCTATGCCTTACGTCGAACTCAGGTTACTTAAATCGTTTCAATCATCCACACCCCGAAACTATTAATCGTTTAACCCAACACGGTATCCCGTGGTTGAATACCGTTCAATCGGGTGCGATTCGCTTGTATTTTCCGCCGAATGCCGATGCTTTTAACTTGGAACAATGGCGGTTGTTAGATCAGCATATTTGGCATGAATCCGGGCAATAGTGATGAAATAGCGTTGAGGTATATTAGGCAGAGCCTGCTCCGCAGGGATGCGGAGCTGGAGCGTACAGGGATGTATTCACAGCGACTCTGCCGCTTATACCTCAACGCTAGATACCATTCCATTTAAGGTTATTACTGCGTTGGCGTTAATAACACTTCTTTACCATCGCCCGTCCAATGAGTATGGAATAGCAAATTCGGATCACGATCCACGCGCTGATAACCGTGTGATCCAAAATAATCGCGTTGGGCTTGCAAAATATTGGCCGAGCCATTCGCACAGCGATAACCATCAAAGAAGGTTAAGGCAGAGGCAAAGGTCGGCGCAGGCACACCTTGCATAATGGCTAAGCTCACGGCTTTACGCCAACCGGCTTCGGCTTGTTTCAATTCTTGCGCAAAGAATGGATCAAGCAATAAGCTTTCTGGCACAGGGCTGCGTGAGAAGCTGGCTTTAATATCGTCTAAGAAGCGGCTACGGATAATACAGCCTGCCCGCCACAATAATGCAATTTCACCGTAGGGTAAGTTCCAGTTGTATTGCTCTGACGCGGTTTTCATCAACATAAAACCTTGCGCATAGGACACTAACTTAGAGGCATACAGCGCATCGTGTAGCGGTTGAAGATAATCGGCGGGTTGCGTAACCGTCACGCCGCTGGCTGTACCGCCTAGAATCGTCGATGCATTGACCCGCTCTTGCTTACGGGCGGACAAAGTACGCGCTTGTACTGCTTCAGTAATTAGGGTTAGGGGTACAGCTTTGTCTAAAGCATCCACCGATGTCCATAAACCTGTGCCTTTTTGCCCGGCGCGATCTAAGATTTTATCAACCAATGGCTGACCGTCTGCATCTTTTTGCCGCAAGATATGGCTGGTAATCTCAATTAAATACGATTGCAGCTTGCCTTGATTCCATTGCGTAAAAATATCTGCCATGTAGGCGTAGTCTAAGCCTAATGCGCTGTGCATTACTTGGCAGGTTTCGGCAATTAACTGCATATCGCCGTATTCAATACCATTGTGTACCATTTTTACATAATGTCCCGCACCGCCTTCGCCTAACCATTGGCAACAAGGCTGCCCATCGGCTTTAGCGGCAATCGCTTGGAACATCTCTTTAATCGTCGGCCACGCCTGCGACGCACCACCGGGCATTAAAGACGGCCCATGACGTGCACCTTCTTCGCCCCCCGAAACGCCCATCCCAACAAAATGAATACCCAACGCTTTTAACATTTCCCAACGGCGGGTACTGTCTTGGTAATATGAATTACCACCGTCAATAATAATATCGCCGGGGCTTAGCAACGGAAGCAACTGCTCAATCATGCTATCTACAGGCTTACCCGCCGTAATCATCAGCATAATGACACGCGGTTGTGGTAAAACCGTAATCAATGCTTGCAATGTTTCGGCCGCAATAAACTGCGACCCTTGCGCATGTTCCAACATAAAACGGGCGGTGGCATCAAAATTACGGTTATAAACTGCCACACTGTAGCCGTGATCATTAAAATTTAGCGCTAGATTTGCGCCCATCACGCCTAAACCAATTAAACCAATCTGTGCAGTCATGCTTTGCCTCTTATGATTTATCTAACACTTTGCCATCAAGCATAGACTGCCTGTTCACTTTCAGCGATTACACCTAGCTTTACTAGCCTGATTCGCTTGTTTGGTTTTGCTATCTGAAAAATTCGCAAATGTCCTAGGCTTGACATACAGTTACCTTAACAATCACAAAAAAATTGAGGTGCAGCATGCCCCTACGTGAGTCGAGCTTAATAGAAAAACTTTGGCAACCGTTACGCAATATCGGTTTTATTCCCCTTGTCCTACTGGTTATCGGCATTGCCTTATGGACAACCTGGTACACCATTCCCAGCGATTCCGTCGGAATGCTGCAACGTTTTGGCAAATTCCAAAATGAAGTACAACCCGGTTTACATTTCAAACTACCCTTAGGCATTGATACCGTGACGATTGTCCCCGTCAAACGTCAGCTTAAGCAGGAATTCGGCTTTGCCACCTCTGGCGCAACTAACCCTGAACAGCATTCCTCCAACCCTGAAGAAGAATCACCAATGGTCACAGGTGATTTGAATGCCGCATTAGTTGAATGGGTTGTGCAATATCGTATTTCTGACCCGTTTAAATATTTATTTGAAATACGCGAACCGGGTACGACGCTACGCGATGTCTCCGAATCCGTTATGCGTGAAGTGGTGGGTGACCGTACTGTGGATGAAGTGATTACGATTGGTCGCCAAGATATTGAAGTCGAAGCGCTTAAACGTATGCAAGACCTTACCCAACGTTATGGTATGGGAATTAGTATCGACCAAGTGCAATTGAAAAATATTAATCCACCCGCGCCCGTACAAGATTCCTTTAATGAAGTGAACCAAGCGCAGCAAGAAAAAGAACGCTTAATCAATGAAGCGCGACGTGATTACAACAAGGTGATTCCATTAGCCGAAGGCGAAAAAGATCAGCGCATTCGGGAAGCTGAAGGTTATCGCTTAAAACGCATTAATGAGGCGGAAGGCGATGTCGCTCGGTTTAGAGCCGTCTTTGCGCAATATCAGAAAGCACCTGATGTGACTAAACGGCGTTTGTATGTGGAAACCCTGCAAAATGTGCTGCCCGCTGTGCAAAATAAAGTGGTGGTGGATAGTGATTTGACTTCCCCCCCTTCCTAAAGGAAGGGGATTCCTAATTCATCGACAACTGGATAAAGACACCGAAATGCCGTTATCACTAACATTGTCTCCAAAGGCTAACACCGTGAGTCCCACGGCTAAAATGTTACGCGCTGCATTAACGTCACGGTCATGGGTAGTTCCGCATTCAGGGCATTCCCACGACCGCACGTCTAGCGGTATTTTTTCTTTAACGAACCCGCAACAGGAACAGCGTTTGCTGGAGGGGAAGAACCGTCCAATCTCAACGTATGTCCTACCAGCCCAATCAGCCTTGTATGCAAGCTGTCGAGTGAACTCACCCCAGCTTGCATCCGCGATGTGCTTGGCTAGTTTCGGGTTTTTAATCATGTTCTTCACCGCGAGGTTTTCAGCACAGATCACTTGGTTCTCGTTAACTAATCTGCGGGACAACTTGTGCAAGTTATCCGAACGGCAATCGGCAATTTTCGCGTGAATACGGGCTACCTTACGCTTGGCTTTCAGCCGATTCTTGCTACCGAGTTTCTTTTTAGCAAGACGACGCTGGTACTTCGCAAGTTTAGCCGCATAGTGGGCGGTATGGCGGGGATTGCCGGACTTAAAACCGTCAGAGGTGACGAACAAATCCTTGATACCCACGTCAATGCCGGTCTTTTTGTCAGTGATCGGCAACAGCGTAGGCTCAAACTCACACAGGCAAGACACAAAGTAGAGTCCTGCGTGGTCTTTGGAAACGGTGACGGTCGTGGGTTCAGAGGGAAGCTCTCTGCTCCAACGAACGTTCAGCGGCATATCACACTTCGCCAGTTTCAGTTCGCCGTTTTTAAAGGTAAAAGCGCGGTAAGTGAATTCAGCCGACTGGCGGTGTTTCTTGGATTTAAAGGTGGGGTATTTTGCCCGCCCTTCAAAGAAGTTCTTGAACGCAGTTTGCTGGTTTCGCAAGCATTGTTGCAGCGGAACACTGGAAACGTCGTTCAGAAAGGCAAGCTCGGGCAGTTTCTTGATTTCGGTCAGTCTGGCGTTTGCGCCAATATAGTTGACCTTGGCTTGTGCCTGATAGTAGGCATCCGTGCGGTAACGCAAGATGCTGTTATACACGTAGCGCACGCATCCGAATGTCTGAGCCAACAGCGTTTCTTGCTGCGGGTCAGGGTAGAACCGGAATTTGTAGGCGCGTTTCGTTTTCATGCTTCACATTTTAAATGTATGCTGTGTGAAGATCAACAGCAAAAGATAGCTAACCCTGTAGGAGGTCGTGAGAAAAGGATCGGCTAACGCCGACGCGCTATCCCTTCCCGCCCTAAAGGACGGGGTTTCTCGCGCAAGACTGATGAACGCAGGCACGACGATTATTGCCTTTTTAGAAGACCCCGATGGTTATCAGATTGAATTAATTGGTGCAAAGCATTAAGGCTTAACTTAACGGAGGCACAGCGCTTCCGTCCTTTTAAACTTGTTGGGGTGTATGGGTGCGGATGTGATCGTCAGGAAAGTAGGCAATGTACTGCTTAGTACGCAACACATACCACGTCACATACTTCTGAGTAACACCTTGTTTAACAAGAAAAAGTGTGTAGTTCTCCCAGAACTCATGGGAGTACGAGGTTGCTGGTTCTACAGGGCTTCGTGTATGCTTCTTATCCATTAACATTAACTGAATGTTGGGTACACGGTTTATGATAATGCCAGACTATGCGGAATTCTCGACGAACCAGATAGGCGGCGTGTGCTCACCGATTGAGCGCAGGCTTCCTATCCTGATATTCCAGAACGCCGTCTAATAAACTGTTAGGGCAAACATAACCTCACATTTATCACCACTACGAAATAGCCTGAATTAAGAAGATATGTTACACGCAATACAACATAACAAAATCAAGTCTGAAGTTAGAAAAAACTTCAAAGCATCAGAAGATTCTTTAACATCATCAATATTTGGCAATTTACTTCACTTGCCTTTAGAGTTATTTTGGCACATATTACAGCAATCCTGTAAAGATACATCTCTTCCAACAAATACCGGAAAGCTCATAAGCTACGAATTCTGGCCACACTGGGATAGCACTGGAACAAATAATAATAATTTCATAGAGCCTGACTTATTCTTTCAATTTGAAAATTTTAATGTGATCGTCGAAGCAAAAAGATGGGATAATGACTCCCAAAAGAGAACACAATGGAAAGATCAAATAAAAGCATATAATAATGAATATGGAGACTTAAATAAAAATTTTTTCATCATAGCTGTTGGCGGAAACATAAATACAATAACAGATGAGCTAATTCACGCTAAAGTTTTTAAAATAAACTGGAATTCCATTCTTTCATCAATTAAGAAAACCTACTTGATTTTAAACAAGAGCAGAGGTTTAACAACTAATATTGATGCGAACTTAAACATACTAGATGGTTTGATTCATTTCTTTGAGATTCATGGGTTTTTCACAGGAGAGTGGTTTGATACGTTTAATACAAAGCCCACATTCAACATAAAATATGACACGAGCCTAATACTGCCATTCACCAATATAAACGGTAAACAATGAAAGTCAATACTCAAAATGAATTAAGAGAAAATCTCCTTAATGTTAGAAAATCATTTCGATTATTATTTGAATATCAAACAAAGATAAAAGACTTGGTTAAATATATTGGTAACAGTTTGGCATATTCCTACGGTGGTGGTTGGCCGCTCTTTAGTAATCCGGCTCCAAGAAGAGGGTCTGGTTCTCTTGATAATTGGGCATGGGATTGGCTTAATATGTATAGCTACGCCTTTCATTTTGGAGGCAAAGAAATTAAAAATAAGAAGATCACACTGGAAATACGAATTTATAACGACACAGGATACTACGATAGTTCTATTGAAAACAAAAACCAATGCAGAACAGATACATTCTTGCCAGTTGAAGAAGCATCAACAAAGTTAGTGTTTATTGCGAGCCAAAAAGGTTGGGTTCCTGATGAGCTGTTAAAAAACTTCTCTCAGAAAGAAAATGAATATAAATTAATAAATGAAAAATGCCATATGCTAGCTAAAGCGTATGACCTAGCCTTATTTTTGGATCAAGAGCACACTGACTTACAAATACAAAACTTTGTTTCATTCTGTGCGCGAGAAGACCTATTACTTAAAGAGCAAGAGCAAAAAAATTGATAAAAGCCCTAACAATTATGTCGACGACGGACGCGGGGACAGCCCGCGATTTTTAACGACTTACTCCCCGCCGCGCCCGTCACACATGACGTTATACTAAATAGAGTAAACCATGAACCCGTTATTTCAATCTAGTGAAAATAATTATTTTTACATGAATGCATGTGTAGGTGAAAATACTGGTGGCATTGAAGCATATTCTTATATGCAAGGATTCTCAGATGCATTCTTCGCTTTATCTTATATCGCCCATACAGAATGTTATATTCACCCTATAAGCCATGATGAAAAACATGCTAGCGTTAACGGCTTAATATACCCAATGTTGTATTGTGCAAGACATCATTTAGAGTTATTTATTAAATATCAATACACGATTATTGCCCACATCCGCAACAAAGAGCCTAAAATTCCACAAGGACACGATTTGGCAGAACTTTTTAAACTATTACAAGACGAGTCAAATTTTGACAGAAGAATGGCTGAGCTAACTAACAAAATAAAACCTTTTATATCAGCTTTTGCAGAAATTGACCCAACTGGACAAACGTTCAGATACGCAACTGACACAGAAGGAAAAATGCATTTAGCCGAAATAAATACAATAAATGCTACTGCATTAACTGAGAACTTTTCCAAACTTGCTTCTTTAATTGAAGAGGCCAATGTATTAACACCTGAGATTGAGCGAGAATACTCAACAGGAACCAACACAAAAAAACTATCGCGTCATGATATATATATCATCGCGGTAAACTTGCCTCATATCGATCAATGGCATGAGCCATCCTTTAAAGAGTTAAAAGAAAAAATAAAATCAGTTTACAAGATAGGCAGTAAAGAATTTTCTTCTACAATTCATATAATAAAAAAGCATAGAGAGTTCTCACCTTTGATAGGTATTGAGAATAAGATTGAAATCCTTTCTGAAGACTTGCTAGATAGATTAAAATCATCCTCTGATGAAAACACGGGGTTTTTGTCTGATAGTGAATGGCGAATATTATTTGCAATATGTGAAGTAGGCAGGTCTTTTTATTATTCCGAATCTTTTGATTCAATTATAGAACATGATCTTGGCAACTATTTAAATCCTGGCGATGCATATCGAGACATAACTTCAAGAAGTCATAGATTTTATGAAGGCTTGATAAAAACAGGCCAGGCAAGCTTTATAAAACTTTTAAAGAGAAATTATCCTGAGTTAATAAATGATACAAATATTCGTGTAACAACTAAGAAATGGAAAATATTAGTATAACAACTCATTCGACGACGGACGCGGTGACAGCCCGCGATTTTTACTTTCTACTCCCTGCCGCGCCCGTCAATTCAGACGTTGGCTTTTCAACCCTGACCACATTCCATAAAAATGCCCATGAACCTGACCACAATAGAAAATCCTAAAGATGATGAAACCAAACCCATTATCAATGGAATAATGGAGTATGGTTTATCACAGATACAAAATAGATTACCAAGATTGTGGGCATTCCATGCGAAGAGCGGGGATATTATTGTGGGTGGGGCTGTTGGCAGAGATCATTTTTCTCAGTTTTATTTAGATCATCTTTGGGTGAAAGAGGAGCTTCGATCAAAAGGGCTAGGCTCACGTATTCACGAGCAGGTTTTACAGTGTGCCAATAGTTGCGGCTGCAAGCGGATACAATTAAATACATTAAATAAAAGAGCCGTAGATTTTTATATCAAGCTCGGTTACTCAACTTTAGCCATAATAGAAGAATATGTTGATGGGTTTGATCTGTATTACATGGCAAAAGAGATATAAATATGGGTTTCGCCAGATTTAAAAGTTGCAAAATAATAAATCCATCTGATGCGCGGGAAAAATTGTGCCAAGCGCATCCTTGACAACCCCTATCATGTACATACAATGTAACTATGATACAGTTCGAGTGGGACACAACAAAGGCAGCATCCAACCTAAAAAAGCATGGCATATCCTTCGATGAGGCTAAGTCTGTTTTTTATGATGAGTTCGCTGTCCAATTTTACGATGACGGGCATTCAGACGATGAAGACCGGTTCTTGATGCTTGGCTTGAGCTGCGAGTCCAAAATTTTGCTTGTTTGCCATTGTGAGCGTGATTCCGGTCATACCATCAGGATCGTCTCCGCCCGCAAAGCCACCAAGAATGAGCGTAAACACTACAAAGGTAGCGTGTCATGAAGACAGAATATGACCTTTCCCAAATGAAATCCCGCAAAAACCCCTATGCTTCAAAGCTGAAGAAGTCCGTCACCATACGGTTAGGTGAGGATGTTGTCGGCTATTTCAAAAATATGGCTGAGGAGGCGGGTGTTCCCTACCAAAGTTTGATTAACCTGTATTTGCGTGATTGTGTCCGCCAGCACCGCACCATTGATATTTCGTGGTTATCAAGTCAAGCATAGGATAGGGAGCCAACAAGTTGCTCGACGACGGACGCGGTGACAGCCCGCGACTCCGACCGTTTTACTCCCCGCCGCGCCCGTCAACTCGACGTTAGTGGCAACATACCCCCACTAACATTATCAGTTTTAAAATAGTTAAACAGCTTGCCTTAACAACGCTTCAACTTTCTGTACATCGCTTTCCGTATCCACACCTAGACCCGGCAGTTCTTTAGCTATATCCACATGAATACGATAACCGTTAGCCAACGCGCGTAACTGTTCCAACTTTTCCAGTTGTTCAATCGCAGCGGCGGGCATTTGGGCAAAGGCTTTCAGGAAACCCGCACGGTAGGCATACATACCCACATGGCGTAAGGCAAATTGGCTCACGTCACTTGCGCCATCGCGGGGGTAAGGAATCGGCGCACGGCTGAAATATAAGGCAAAGCCTTGTGCGTCGCGCACCACTTTAACCGCATTCGGGTCGTGAAATTCTTCGGTGCTCTGAATGGGCGTAGCTAAGGTGGCAATGCTGGCGCTGGGATATTGCGCTAAATTGCCCGCCAATTGGTGTAAGTTAGCCACGGGCGTTAACGGTTCGTCGCCTTGCAAATTCACGATGATGGTATCATCCGCCCAGCCTTGTTGTTGCACCACTTCGGCTAAACGATCACTGCCGGTTTCGTGTTGGCTAGAGGTCATGGCAACCGTTGCACCGATGCCTTCACACACTTGGCGAATTTGCTCATGATCGGTGGCGACAATGAGCGTCTCAAAACCAGCGGCTAAGGCGCGTTCGTAAACGTGTTGAATTAAGGGCTTACCTGCCAGTAAACGCAATGGTTTACCGGGCAAACGCGACGACGCAAACCGCGCCGGAATCACCACCACGGGCTTCATGCGCTTAGTTGCTCCAGCTCTTCATCGGTTAAGACTCGCGCTTCTTCTTCCAACATGACCGGAATATTATTGCGAATGGGGTAGGCTAAACGTGCCGATTTAGAGATCAATTCTTGTTTGGCTTTATCGTAAATTAAAGGCCCTTTGCTTACAGGGCAAACCATAATGTCGAGTAATTTCTTATCCATGTACTAAATCTCGAATCCGAGTTAATAAGCGTTGGGCAAGGTCGGCTTCAATATGCGCCGTAATCGGCAGATACCAACAATGCTCAGCGGCGAATGCCCGACATTTTACCGCATCTTTCTCTGTCATAAGGATAGGTAAATCCGGTTTAAGCTGTAATTCTGTGCCATTAAAAGCGTGATGATCGGGGTAAATATGCGCAATCACCGTTAAACCGGCAGCTTGCAGGCTATTAATGAAGCGTTGCGGATTGCCAATGCCAGTGACTACATGCACAGTTTGCCCCGCGAATTCGCTCAGTTTAAGCGGATTGCCGCTGCGTAAATTAATTAACGTGTCACCCTGCACTTGCAGGTTTTGCCCATTGGTTAGCACAAAATCTACCGTTTCTAAGCGGCTGAGCGGTTCACGCAATGCCCCCGCAGGCAAGCAATAACCATTGCCAAACTGTCTTTGCCCATCTACTACCACGATTTCTAAAGCGCGTGCCATTGCATAATGTTGTAAGCCATCATCGCTAATAATCACATCGCAAGCCGTATCTGCCAGCAAGCGTTGTATCGCTAAATTACGTTGCCGCCCTACCACTAAGGGAACGTGGGTGCGTTGCGCAATTAACACCGGTTCATCGCCGACGTTTTGCGGGTCACTGTTGGCTGTTACCGTTGCCACGCCAGCCTTACCGCCATAGCCGCGACTAATCACGCCAACGGTTAAGCCTAATGCTTGTAACTGTTCTACTAACCAAATCACCACCGGCGTTTTGCCCGTACCCCCTACCGTAATATTACCCACCACAATCACTGGCACGGGTTGCGCCACTTGCTTACGCGTATCAAGCCATTGTTTCACACGGCTGATTAAGCAATACAAGGCTGTTAAGGGTAATAAAGCCAATTGCGCCAGCGGCTTATGTCCATACCAAACGCTAAGCAGCCAAGTCTCAAGCGTTTTCATGAAACTGCATACGGTGTAAACGCGCGTATTGCCCGTCTAAGGCTAATAAATCTGCGTGTTTACCCGTTTCAATAATGACACCGTCTTGCATCACAAAAATACGGTCGGCGTTTTCAATGGTGGATAAGCGGTGCGCAATCATAAAGGTAGTACGATTGGCTAATAGGTGATCTAACGCCGCTTGAATATAACGCTCGGATTCGGTGTCTAAAGCGGAAGTGGCCTCATCTAATATTAGAATCGGCGCTTTTGACAAAATCGCACGGGCAATAGAAATACGTTGACGCTGACCGCCAGATAATAACACGCCATTATCACCAATTAGGGTATCAAAACCATTGGGCAGCTTTTCAATAAACTCTAACGCGTGCGCGGCTTTGGCAGCAGCTATAATGTCTTCATCCGGCAAATTACGCATTTCACCGTAAGCAATATTATTACGTACCGTATCATTAAACAGCACAATTTCTTGCCCAACATACGCAATTTGTTGACGCAAATTATTTAATTGAACGTCCCGAATCGGCACATCGTCAACTAAGATTTCACCTTGTTGCACATCATAAAAACGCGGCAATAAATTCACTAAAGTAGTTTTACCACTGCCCGATTTACCAACTAATGCGATTTTTTCACCGGCTTGTGCCACAAAATTAATATCCTTTAATACCCATTTATCGGTTTCAGGATAATGAAAACTTACCTGCCGATATTCAACTTTACCTTGGCAGTGTGTTAATACTTTTGTACCGGTATCTTTTTCAGTCTCGCTGTCTAGTAATTCAAATAAGGTATGCCCTGCTGTAATTGCGGTTTGTAACTGTGAATTTAATTGTGTAAGGCTACGAATCGGCGTTAACAATAAAATGAGCGCTGTAATAAACGACATAAACGAACCGGGTGATAAGGTTTGCAAAGTCGATTCACGGGTGGCGATATAAATAATTGCGGCTAAGGCAATCGCAATTAAGAACTGAATTAAGGGCGAACTAATGAGATCCGTTAGCATAACTTTCATTTGCAAACGCATATTTTGCTCATTAGCATTTTTAAAACGCTGGAATTCAAATTCAACGCCATTAAAAATGCGCACGATTTTATAACTACGTACCATTTCATTGGCAACTTGCGTCATATGCCCGACCGAATTTTGTAAACGCATACTTAAACGACGTAACCGTTTGGTCGCATAATTTAATAATAGCGCAATTAAAGGCACGATTAATAACAGACCTAAGGTTAATTGCCAACTGTAGTACAACATTGAACCAATTAAGACAATAATGGTTAAAGAATCTTGGACTAGAGAAGAAACACTGCGAATACTCGCCGCAGCAATTTGGTCAGTGTAATAATTTAAATAAGATAAGATTGTGCCCGCATTATTATTTTCAAAAAAGCGCACGGGCATTTTTAATAAATGATTAAATACTTGGTTACGTAAACTATTGGTGACCAAGCGTCCGGCTAAGCTAATATAATAACCGGAGATAAAGGTAGCAAAACCTCGTAATAGGAAAATCAGTAAAATCCCAATCGGCAACCACTGAATCACTTGTGGATCGTGTTGCACAATCGCCTTTTCCATTAAAGGCTTACCCAAAATCCACGTAAATAAACCTTGGGTAATGGCATTCAACACTAAACCAAACAAACCTAAGGCAATATAGCCCTTGTATTCCAGTACATAACGTAGCAAGCGTCGATAAACGCTCATTCCTGATAAGTCTGCTGGCTTAGTTGACATGCATGTCCTAATTACTTTTTACGTTCGGTTTGGGTGGTTGCCATTGAAAAGTTCGTTAACCCCAAACGTCCAGCAATATCCATCGCCGTCACAACCGCTTGATACGGCACATTCGCATCCGCTGAAATAACCAAAGGTGGATTATTACCCAAGCTATCAAGGGTTTGACTCATAGCTTGAAATAGGGTTTCGGGCTGATTATTCAAGACCTCGCGTCCATTCACATAATAACGCCCTTGGCTATCAATCACTAATTCTAATTTATTGCCCTGTACCGCTGGCTGTGCTTGCTGACTGGCAGTAGGCAAATCAACTTTTAAGCCTGTGGTTTTAGAAAAGCTGGTGGTTAACATAAAAAACAACACTAATACGAATAAGATGTCGACCATCGAAATCATATTAATATCAATATCATCTTCACGGCGATTCGCTCTAAATTTCATTTTGTTGTGCCTCGTGCTGCTTGACTAGCCGCCGCTTGTGCTAAGGCAGATGCCGGATTTAAAGCAGCGCGTGGCGTAGGCGTAGTACTTGGCGCAGCGGGCGTTGTGCGGCGCTGACTGTTGGTAATTTCTACTAGACGCATGGCTTCTTGCTCCATTTTCACGACAAAGCCATCGACCCGCGCGCGAAAATAGCGATAAAACATTAACGCCGGAATCGCTACAAACAAGCCAACAGCGGTACTGACCAACGCTTCGGCAATACCTGAAGCTAATTCAGTAGGGTTGCCCATACCCACTTTCGTAATAGCACTAAACGCGGCAATCATACCCAATACTGTTCCCAATAAACCGAGTAACGGCCCGGAAGTAGCAATCGTGCCTAACGCAGGTAAATAACGTTCTAACTCGTGTACTGCGTGTCGCCCGGCTTCTTCGATATTCTCTTTCATAATATGGCGCGGTAATTCGCGGCTTTCTAACCCCACCGCTAAGACTCGCCCAATTAAGGAATTATCTCGCAAACTGTCCAATAACTCTTCATTTAGTTTGGGCATTGTGGCCATTTTACGTGCAGTTTCAATATCTTGCTGTGGTAAAACTTTGCTAGCGCGAAGTGCAAATAACCGTTCCATGATAATAGCTAAGGCTACAATAGAACTGATGACCAACGGGATCATCATAAACCCGCCAGATTTTAATAACTCAAACATGGTTTAAATTTCGCCTCATTTTTATAGATTTAAGCCCATAGCCCATCATAAGTTATTTTTTAGTTTGAATAAACTAAGCGTTAGGTTTGTCAGGCGTAAACGCATTTAGCATACCGCGCAGCAATTTCATTTCACTGCTGGTTACACTACTACGCCCGAATAAACGCCGAAAACGGCGCATCATTAACCCCGGATTTTCCGGATCAAGAAATTGTGTTTGAATTAAGGTTTGCTGCAAATGCTGATAAAAGCTTTCCATCGCGCCTGCAGTTACCAAGGGTTCTTCGTCTTGCGGTATACCTACCGTATTGCGTACTGCCATTGCACATTCGTAGCAGATCACCTGAATGGAAGCGGCAATATTCAGTGAAATATAATCATAAGCCATTGGAATATGCACCAAGGTTTGGCAATACTCCAATTCTTCATTACTTAAACCGCTGCGCTCCCGCCCAAACACTAAGGCAATTTTTTGTTCACCTAGCCGCGCCCCGACAAATTCACCACATTGGCGCGCATCCATCAAGGGCCATTGCAAGGTACGTTCAGCGCGAGCACTCGCCCCAATCACAATATGACAGTCGGCAATTGCCTCTGGCAAACTCGGTACGATCTTGGCTTGTTCTAATACGTCATTCGCCCCAGAAGCCAATGCCCAACTGTCTTGCGAAAACGGTTTACGCGGCGCAACCAAACGTAAATCATGAATGCCCATCGTTTTCATGGCGCGGGCGGCTGAACCGATATTTCCCGGATGCGAGGTTTCTACCATGACCACACATAAGTTTGCTAATACGTTTTGCATAGACGATCCAACTTATCCAAACCCGCAATAATGCTACACTTGCCTTAAATAGAGAACGGGAGCATAGCATGACAATAAAAGAATCCACACGCGAACAATGGTCATCACGACTGATTTTTATTTTGGCTGCAACCGGTTCTGCGGTCGGTTTAGGCAATATTTGGAAATTTCCCTATATCACCGGTGAAAATGGAGGCGGCGCATTTGTACTGGTGTATTTGCTTTGCATCTCACTGATTGGTATTCCAATTATGATGGCAGAAATTATGCTAGGGCGACGCGGACGGCGTAATCCGGTTGATACCATGCGCTTATTAGCAGCAGAGTCGCAACGTTCTCCCCGCTGGGCATGGCTAGGCTGGATTGGCATTTTAGCAGGTATTTTAATCATGTCCTTTTACAGCGTCATTGCAGGTTGGACGGTCGATTATGTGTATGAAGCAGCAGCCGGTCATTTTGTTGGTTTAACGGCAGAGACAGCCAGTGCTAAATTTAAGGGCTTATTAAATGAACCGTGGCAATTATTGTTTTTACACAGCCTATTTAGCTTTATGACTGCTTTTGTTGTGGCGCGTGGTGTTAAAGCAGGCTTAGAAAAAGCTGTGGTGATTCTCATGCCTGCCTTATTCTTACTGTTAACTATTTTAGTAGGTTATGCCGCCACTACTGGTTATTTCATGCAAAGCCTCGACTTCTTATTCAAAGCAGATTTTAGCAAATTGACCGCTAACAGTATTTTAACCGCGTTAGGTCATGCATTTTTTACCTTAAGTTTAGGCATGGGCGCTATTATGATGTACGGTTCGTATATGCCAAATAATGCCTCCATTGCGAAAACCACATTGATCATTGCCCTTATGGATACCTTAGTTGCCCTCATGGCAGGTATGGCCATGTTTCCCTTGGTCTTTGCAAATGGTTTAGAGGTCGGATCGGGACCTGGATTGTTATTTATTACCTTACCGATTGCTTTCGGTGAAATTTTCGCGGGTAGTTTTTTTGGCACACTATTCTTTATATTAGTAGTGTTTGCTGCATGGACTTCTTCAATTTCATTAATTGAACCCGGCACAGCCTATTTAACTGAGAATACACGATTAAAACGTAGCACCGCTGCTTATTTGATTAGCTTTATAGCATGGCTATTAGGCGTAGCGGTTGTACTATCATTTAACACTTGGTCATTTTCCTTCCCTTTCGCTGGCACAGTGAAAACAGATGGTTTGTTTGATCTGTTAGATATTTTAACATCTACCTTTATGCTGCCGTTAGGTGGTCTCGCTATTGCAATTTTTGCGGGTTGGGTCATGCGTACCGAATTTGCGTTCCAAGAACTCAACTTACCTAATAAATGGTTTAATAATTGGTATTTCACAATTCGCTGGATATCGCCTGCTTTAGTCATCTTATTGTTTTTACATTCTTTAGGCGTGTTTTAAGCAATTTGCCATCACCGCTTCTGAAACAGAAGCGGTGAGCTTAACAATCGTTAGGTGCTGTGTTTGGCTTGATACGCCTTGGTTAACTTAAAAATAACCGGCGACAAAATTAATAAACCAATCACATTGGGAATAGCCATTAACCCATTTAAGGTATCGGATAGATTCCAAATAAAATCAATTTTCTGATTAGCAAACCATAAAATCGCCACCACCCATAACACGCGATAAATCATCACAGACTTTTCTTTAAATAAGAATTGCCAGCAACGTTCACCGTAATAACTCCAACCTAACAAGGTAGTAAAGGCAAAAATTGCTAATGAGATAGCTACCACATAGTTACCGCCTGCAAAAGAGTTAGCAAACGCCATTGAGGTTAAAGGTGCACCGGTTGCGCCAGAGGTCCAAGCACCCGAGGTTAAAATACACAGAGCGGTCAGTGTACAAACGATAATGGTGTCAATGAATGTGCCTAACATGGCAATGTAACCTTGGCGCACGGGATCATTGGTTTGTGCTGCACCGTGAGGAATGGCTGCACTGCCTAAGCCAGATTCATTAGAAAATACACCCCGTGCTACACCGTAACGAATGGCAGCGGCGACGGTTGCACCTGCAAAACCGCCAATCGCAGCCGTTGGATTAAACGCATGGTCAAAAATTAAGGCGAACGCAGCAGGAATTTGCGCATAATTTACCGCTAATACGATAAAAGCGCCGCCCATATAGAGAAAAATCATCGCGGGTACTAATTTGCTTGAAAAGTCCGCAATACGTTGGATACCGCCTAAAATAACAAACCCTACTAAGGCAGCGGTCGCAATACCCGTAATATAGGCAGGTACACCAAAATCCGTTTTTAACACATCTGCCATTGAATGTACTTGTGCGCCATTGCCAATCCCAAAGGCCGCAATTGCGCCAAAAATAGCGAACATATAAGCCAAAGTATTACCTAATTTTGGCATGGTTGCGCCTACGCCATTTTTTAAATAATACATAGGGCCACCGACATGTTTACCTTCTGCATCGGTTTCCCGATACTGCACCGCACACACCGCTTCAGCGTATTTAGTTGCCATTCCCACTAAAGCAATTAACCACATATAAAACACCGCACCGGGGCCGCCCATCGCAATAGCGGTTGCCACCCCCGCAATATTACCTGTTCCCACTGTCGCGGCTAACGCCGTCATTAATGCACTAGTTGGACTAATTTCACCTGCGCCTTTTGACTCATTTTTAAACATGAGCCGAAAGGCATAACCGATCTTACGCAAGGGTAAAAAATTTAAGCCTACCGTGAGATAGATACCTGTAATCCCTAACAGGATTAACATCGGAGGTCCCCACGCCAAATTATTAATATCATTGATGACCGCGTTTACTGCATCCATGAACATCTCCTCTAGGTTTATTTATACGGGTTGAATCAATTAGAGAGATAAGCAAATCCTAAGCCAGCTATACGTTTTAATGCCGTTTCATAATACGATCTTTCTCGCGTCCCCAATCGCGTTGTTTTTCGGAATCACGCTTGTCATGTAATTGCTTACCTTTAGCAAGACCGATTTCCACTTTAACGCGATTATTTTTCCAATACATAGCTAATGGCACAACGGTATAGCCTTTACGCTCGACGGCATTGCGTAAACGCACCAATTCAGTGCCATGTAACAATAACTTACGAGTGCGACGGGAATCGGGAATAATATGCGTGGAAGCGGATAAAAGCGCTGAAATTTGCGTGCCAAATAAGAACGCTTCACCTTTTTCTAGCAATACGAAACTGTCGCGCATTTGAATACGCCCATCACGTAGGCTTTTCACTTCCCAACCCTGCAATACCAAACCGGCTTCAAAGGTCTGTTCAATATAATACTCGTGGCGAACTTGCTTATTGAGCGCAATGGTTTTGCTTCCGGGTGGATGTTTACTTTTTGGTTTAGCCATTGTCTGTCATAAAATTTTAAATGAATGGGATACATCATAGCGTCAAAGGCTGCAAATTGCAGGCGCTGTCTGCGTGATTATGCGCATTAAAACCTTGCGACAGAATGAGGTAGGTGTTAGTGACAATACAAAACGCTGATCTAAGACAAATTGACTAGGCGCATGAACATTTTCCGATAAAAATAACACTAATAAAATTAGAGAATAACGGCATAGTTGGCAAACTTTTATGCATTAAAATTGTCTATTAAGTTAGCAACTACTAACGAAGTTAAGACAATAAAATTGGGGAATTTGCATGTTTAAACCGCTGCATTATGGGTTAGCACTACTAAGTGTATTCATCATCTCAGTGCTACCCTATGCTTACGCTGCGAATAGCCGCCCGGTTGCCAGTAATCAAACGGTAAGCAGTGCGGAAGATAGTACATTTACCATTAATTTAACGGCAACTGACGCGAATAAAGATGCGTTAACGTATCAAATCGTGAGTAAACCCTTAAAAGGCAGTATTACGGCACAACAGGGTAATAAAGTTACTTACAAGCCCAATGCCAATTTTGCGGGGTCAGATCGCTTTACCTTTACAGCTAAAGACGCAAGCTTAACCTCGAATACCGCCACCGTTTCACTGACAGTCAATCCTGTCAATGATGCGCCTGTTGCCACGGCGCGTAGTCTAAGTTCTGCCGAAGATACGCCCATTGCGATTACATTGGCCGCCACTGACGTGGATAGCACCACGCTAACCTATCGCATTACTAGCTTGCCGCAAAATGGCAAAGTAAGCGCAACCAATAGCCGCACTCTAACCTATACGCCGAATCTCAACTTTAATGGGCAAGATAGTTTTAGCTTTGTTGCCAATGATGGCAGTTTAGACTCTGCCCCCGCTCTCGTTAACTTAACGTTAAAACCCATTAATGACACGCCTATAGCAACAGCACAAAGTGTACAAACCTCGAAGAATCAGTCGCTTGCTATTGCATTAAGCGGGACGGATGTAGACGGCGATACCTTGGGTTATTTTGTGAGCACTCAACCCAGCAAAGGTAAAGTCAGTACTATTCAAGGCAATCAACTTACCTATACGCCGAATGCTAATTTTGTAGGCACAGATACCTTTCAATTTCGTGCCAAAGATGCCAGCAATAGTTCGACTCCAGCAACCGTTACCATTAATGTAACGGACACGTTAACAGGGCGTTTGGTCGTCACTGAACCTTTAGCCAATAATGCAGCGCGGGCCATTCAAGGGCAAACTTATAGCACTCAAGCCAGCAACTCTATGTTAGGCAGCTTATTACAAAGTGCGGCGCAATTACTCAATCTGAGTAGCGCGACCCCAGCCACTAACGGCATAAGTAACGCTAACGGCGAATTTACTTATAAACTGGGCGATACGCTGAATTTAAACATTGCGGGTACTAGCCTTAGCTTGCCAGCCAAAACGCAAATCACCCAACAAGATATAGCGGGGGCGATATGCCAAACCGCAACGGATGTCACCAAATGCAGTTATAACATTGCAACTAATGTAACGCGGTTATGGTTAAACAGCGATAGCGATAAACTCAGCAGTAATGGCATTCAATTACTGCCCGATTACGCTAGTTTTGCGCTTAATCTTACGGATGGCATTGATAGCTTTGAACTGGCATTAGGCAAACGCTTGGCGTTATTAGATCGGGTATTACAACCGATTTTCCAAGCCAGCCTCGGTATTAACCTCGAAGCCCCACAACCGGAAGCAGATGAAGTGGGCGGGCAACCCGTCCCATTTGTGGATGTATTCCGCATTGCGCGTCCGTTTAAGGAATATTCCTGCCCAGACATTAGCTACGACAGCAACGGTTGGCCAACCGCTATTCCCGCTTCCTGTAAGACGCAAGCGAATTCCCTCAAACAAAATGCCACCACGATTCTGTTCCGTTACTTACCGGCTGATAGCATTCCCAACGGCAAATATACCGTATTATATGAAGGCAAAGGCACACTGGCTTATTACGGTATTGCTAGCAAACTTACCGCTGAAAGCACAGTGGGACGGGATGTCTTAAATCTACAAAATCAACCGGTAGGCAGTTTGTTATATAACACAGGTTTACGGGTTTATATTACTGCAACCGATCCCAGCGACCCGATTCGTAATATTCGCATTGTAATGCCCGGTGGTACTTGTGCGGGTAACCCGACGATTCGCGTAAACGATGCGAATGCTTGCGCCCCCGGTCAATACCAAAGCTTTGTCGATACCTTAGCGGCGAATCGTAATGCAATTGTGTTTAACCCCGATTACTTACGGGTGCTTAAAGACTTCCGCACCTTACGCATGATGAACTTTATGGAAGCCAGCCCACGTAAGGATGCTTGCCCTAGCGTCGATCCCGCCAAAACCACCTGTTTATTGCAAGAACGCACTTGGGTGCAACGCGCTAAGATGGAAGATGCAGTGTGGGGCGGCTCTTATTTAACCCCAGCCTTACAACGTTATGGCGTGCCGTTGGAAGTCATGGTGGCATTAGCCAATCAATTAAATGTCAATCCGTGGTTTACCCTTCCGCATAATGCCAATGATGACTACGTAACCAACTTTGCCACTTATGTACGCGATAACCTCAAGCCTAATTTAAAAGCCCATATTGAATACAGCAATGAAGCCTGGAACGGCGATTATCTAGCCGCGCTTTATGTGCGCAAGCGTGGCTTAGCGTTAAGTTTGGGCAGCAGCGAATACTGGGCGGGCACTTATTATTATGCCAAACGAGCAGTGGAAATCTCCAAATTGTGGGAAACCGTATTTAATGACAACAGTCGGTTAGTGCGTATTTTAGGAACACAACAAGCGGTAGAAGCGGAATGGGCTTCGCGCAATATGTTAACTTACGCGGATACTAAAGCGCATGTTGATGGCTTAGCACTTGCTCCTTATTTCTGGGGTTGTCGTCACCGTGAAGCAGGTACAAATACTAAATGCCAAGATACTAATAACGTGCCAACCGTCTTAGCTGAAGCCAAAACGCTAGATGACGTTTTCAAGGTGATTGATAATGCAAACGACCCTTATGCGTTAAATGCCGCTATACAAATGATGCAAACCCACGGCAAAGTGGCGGCTGAATTTGATAAAGCCTTATTAGCATATGAAGGCGGTCAACATTTAACGACTAACGTACCTTTAGGCTCAAAAATTACGACAGTAGAAAAAGGCGATTTAACCAAACTGTTTGCAGCCGCGAATCGTGATCCGCGTATGGGCGAGCGTTATACACGCCTCTTGAACGCGTGGAAAAACTTGGATAAAAGCCAAGTCAGTGTGAAACAAGGTAGCACTACTGTCACAAAAAGCTTGAATGTTCAGACATTTATGCTATATACGCTGCCACAATCCTTCCATCCTTGGGGTAACTTCGGAATTAAGGAAGGTTTACTACAAGCACGAAGTAGTGCACCAAAATATGATGCCGCTATGCAATTCCAAGAAAGCCAAGCTAAATGTTGGTGGAATGGCTGTTAATGCTGTGTGGGTAGGCAATTTTAATGTAATTAACGCGTAATTGAGTTGCGTGGGGGTGGGTAATTTGGTATTCTTCGCCCCCTTTAGAATTCAAGAATCGCAGATTTGGAGTATCCAGATGTCTCGTGTATGTCAAGTAACCGGTAAACGTCCAATCACCGGCAATAACGTATCACACGCAAACAACAAAACCAAACGTCGTTTCCTGCCGAACTTGCACGCGAAACGCTTCTGGGTTGAAAGCGAAGAGCGCTGGGTTTCCTTGCGCATTTCTGCAAAAGGTATGCGTATCATTGATAAAGTAGGCATTGATAGCGTACTGGCTGATATCCGTGCCCGTGGCGAAAAAGTGTAATTCATAGGAGATTCAGACCATGGCTAAGAAAGGCGGTCGCGAAAAAATTAAACTGGTTTCCTCGGCTGGAACAGGTTATTTTTATACCACTACCAAAAACAAACGTACTACTCCAGATAAACTGGAATTCAGTAAATATGATCCAGTGGTACGTAAACATGTTATGTTCAAGGAAGCCAAGATTAAGTAATCTTGAGTGTTCCCGCGATTCTTATAAAGCCCGGCTAACAATCCGGGCTTTTTGCGTTTAATTTTTATCGCTGGCGGTAGGAGGGTAGCAAAAGTAATGGATAATATTTATATCTGGCTGGGCTTAGGCGCAATCATCGTAGCAGTATTGGGGTTTTTATTGGCAGGTTTTGCCATTTCACCTTATCAACAAGTAACACGGGTGGAATTGATTAAAGCACCGATTAATGATGTGTGGGAAAGCTTAAGCAATTTGCCAACCCAAACCTATTGGCGACAAGATATTAAAAATATTCAGATGTTGGACGATGATGCGGGTTTGCGTTGGGTCGAACATCCTGCTAACGGTAGCGCTTCAACAACCGTGCGTAAGATTAAAGAAAAAGCACCACAAGTGTTATTACTAGAAATGGATAACAACAATGGTAAGGGTTCACGTGAAGCCCGCCTTAGCCAAGTACCTGGCGGTACACGCATTACCTTCACTGAACGTTGCGAAACGCAATCGCCTTTTAAACGCTTACAAGCCAGACGCGGCGGTGGCTTAGATAAAAAACTAGATAAATTTATTCAAGAACTCAAACAAAAGTTTGTTGCGCCGCCACCCAGTACTAATAGCGATACAGTCAGCGGTAACGCTCAAGCTTAAGGTAAACAAGGCAGGTGAACACTAGACAGTTCGCTTGTCGCAAACTGCTGCAAGGCTAACTGCTGATAAGTTTGTTGGTTTTGCGGATGCTTCACCTGCGGGGCTAACTGTGCCAATGGTATTAAAACAAAGGCATATTGTAGAATATCGCGGTGCGGCAAATTGTGCGTAGATTGTAAAACTAAATCGTCATATAGCAATAGATCAATATCAAGGCTACGATCGCTAAATTTCTCGCCGGTACGCACGCGCCCTTGCTTAGCTTCTAGCTGTTTTAAATACTGCTTTAATTCATCCACGCTTAATTGCGTTTCAAAGCTTGCTACCAAGTTATAAAAGGCATTACCTGTAAAGCCCAATGCTTCGGTTTCATACACAGGCGAATATTGCAACTTGTTAAAATCTTGTTGAAGCTGTTGCAAACAAGCACAAATATTCGCTTCACGCGCTAGATTAGAACCAATGCTGACATAAGCTTGAGCCATTAGCTGCGTAAACCGCGTTCAATACTCACCCCAACCTCACGCGCTTGCTTAACTGCACCCGGTTTACCCACGGTTACTTTAATCCACGGAATTTGCATTTCTTGCATCAGCGTAGTAGCAATGGTTTCAGCTAAACGTTCGACTAATTCATAGTGATCGCTATCAACTAATGCTTGCACGCGTTGCGCGGCGGTTTTGTAATTGAGTGTATCTTGAATATTGTCCGTCGCGGCGGGTTTACGATTATCCCAAGCCATTTCTAAATCAATGCGGATTTTTTGCTGAATACGCTTTTCCCACTCATAAATCCCGATGCGGGCGTTTAATACCAAATCGCGTACATACACAATATCCACAGCTATTCCTTCCCTGCTCTGTCAGTTGAGGCAACATTGTAATATGAGAATTAAACAGATGGAAAAAACTATAGAAACTTACGTACTTCTCAAACTACAAACTTGCTTTGGTTTTCCCAAAGCAAGTAGCTTAGGTAGGCAGCTTAGTTTAATTAACAGCTTGCCATTGACCTGTACGCGTCTGACAAGCACGCATTTGCACATTTTCTTGTCGCCCATTAATGTAACCCACTACATTAACCGGACGGCACACCGTGGTACTATTGACCCGATAAACTGCACCGGGTTGAGCATTATAACGCGCACCGGTGCTAGAGTTTTGCCATGAAACCGGACGCCCCGAATATAAGGCTTGTCCTACATGAGCGCGGTCATTGGCATCCATTTGCGCACCAACTTGACCGCCAATATAACCGCCTAACACTGCACCCGCGACGGTTGCCACATCATTACCTAGGCCTTTGCCGATTTGATTACCTACAATCCCACCCACAACTGCCCCTGTAATTGTGCCACCTTGGGTATTATTCATTGAACCGCAACCAGATATGAGCAAGGTACTCAATAAAGCTGTGCTCATTACCGTGCTTTTTACTATTAGTTTCATGCCGTACTCCTTTGTGCATGCTGTTTTTAACCTAGCCTCCTACCAGACGTGCCATTCTAATTAATAAGGTCTGTAGTAAGGTGCTGGTTGTTGATTTTGATAATAGCGGTCTTGGTTTTCACCCATTTGACCACCGATATAACCACCGGCCACTGTACCTGCCACCGTTGCTAAAGTTCTGCCATCACCTTTACCAACTTGATGACCTAATACACCGCCTGCGACTGCGCCTGCAATTGAACCCGCTTGAGTATTATTAATCGGCGCACCACAGCCTGTTAACGTTACTGCTAAAGCGCTGGCAACCGCTAAATACACTACTTTATTCATTGTTAAGTTCCTTAGTTTTATATAATTTTAGTTCAACATTAGTCGGGGATAATAAAAATCCGCTCAGATTATTAGAGCGCCTAGCCCAGCGAGAGTTCCATAGGCTTTATCACCTAAATAACTGCACTAATGGCTTATAGTTGGCAAATGCCGGATACAGATTAGCGCTAATTAAAGCGAAATACATGTTCCACATCCGTTTCGGGCTTAACCGTCAACAATACTTCTTGGGTTTGCCCATGAAAGCTGGCTTTAACCTTATAAGAACCCTGCACTAAAGTTTCTTGTAATTTGCCCTTCAATAATCGGTCTACAATATGATCCCCATTAGCTGTATAGAAGGTGAAATTTGCATCTACAGGTTGTTGTGCTTTATCTAACGCTTTCAAATTTAAGTTGCCCAATGCCCCTAGATTAAAATGATGATTCAAGGTCTGCCCTGCATCTAATTTCAATTTAGCTGTTTGCTTAATTGCACCCCATAGCACACTGACTTCATATTCGTCCGGACTTAACTTTTTGCTAACGTGGGTTTTTGCGGTAATCGAATCAATGACTTCACCTTGGCTCGAATAAATTATAAAGTTAGCCGCTAACTTAGCCTGACTATCGGTCGCCCCCGCTGATAACTGTAAAGTTCCCGGTGCGTGATTATCTCCCGATTGAGAACTTGCACTGGGGCTATTCGTGGCTTGTAACCATTGCGGAACTACGCTATCCAATTGATTGGCGCTTAATACATCTGTGCCAGAACTTTCCGCAATACAAGTTAAGGTTTGATTCTGCTTTTCTGTTTGTAAAGAAACGGCATAGATTTTCAGACCGGGCTGCTGTTGTTTAAGCTCTTTCGTAATCACACAAGGGTCTTGATCACAACTTTCTGTGCCGTCTGAAATTAAGACAATCGAGCCTTGCCCTTGAATATTGCTAGCCGCTTGCTTAAGCGCTGCCCCAATAGGTGAGCGACCTAAAGGACGAATCTGGTTAATAGCTTTGCTTAAAGCTTCGCTATCTGCGCTCTCGTCCAAACGCTTTATATCGGTACAACTGCTTTTGCTTTGACTGCCGTATACCATAACTTGTGCTTGTGAACTAAGCTCAGGCTTTGCTAATAACTTATTCAGTTCAGTACGCGCAATCTCGATTTTCGTTTTACCATTCACTTGTCCCCACATACTATTGGATGCATCCAACACAATGACCAAAGCGGGGGCGTTATTCTCATTTGCGAACGTTAATTCTGCATAAGCGCCAAGGCTAACCATTAATAAAATTGAATATAAACGAAAAGATAATCTATATTTATTACATAACATCATAACGGGGCTTAGGCTCAAGCTGACTAGAAAATTAACAATGGGTTTGTAACCTACAAAGGTAGCACGAGATTGTTTAATTCACTGGATTTTTAATGAACTTTCCGCTTTTCGGTAGCCAGTCCCGGCTTAACTTCGGTTAATGCTTTATAATAAAAAGCCTGACGATCTTCAGTTAGCAGCAATAAAACTAATTGATAATAATGCAAGAACGCCGCTTGCGTTTTGAGCACTTTTCAAACACTAAGAATAATAATTAAAAGCTTGCCATGTTAAATGTATCCAGCCCGCCTTTTGGTGAACGCTTAGTCAAGCAAGGAAAACTCAAACCTGCTGATTTGGAACGTGCTTTACGCGCCCAATCAGAAATACGCCAGCCTTTAGGCAGTGTGTTAGTACGCCTCGGTTTATTAACAGAGCAAGAAGTCGCCTTTGTCTTAGCCAAGCATTTAAATATTGCAATGGCACTAACCAAAGATTACCCCAATGTCGCTTTAGATAATTTAGGTATATCCCTGAATTACCTGCGCACGGCGGAACTGATTCCACTGCAACAAGATGAGCATAAATTGATTGTGGCAATGGCCAATCCACAAGATATGTTTGCTCGGCAAGCGTTAAGCATGGCAACGGGTAAACAAATTGAGGCGTTATTAGGTTTACCCAGTGAAATTCGAGCGCAGATTGAACGGCTTTACAATCACGAAACCCAAAAGAAAACCAACGAAACTGACGAAGAATTCGAGTTCACCAGCAGTAATGACAATTTAGATGATATTGAGCATTTAAAAGACATGGCGAGTGAAGCGCCCGTGATTCGCATCGTCAATCAAATCATGACCAATGCCATGAGTCAGCGGGCTTCGGATATTCACATTGAACCGTTTGAAAATCATTTAAAAGTGCGTTATCGGATTGATGGCGTAATTCATGAAGTTGAATCACCACCTGCTGCGTTAACTCCGGCGATTATTTCACGCATTAAACTCATGGCACGTTTGAATATTGCCGAACGCCGTTTGCCGCAAGATGGGCGTATTCAAATGCGCGCGCAAGGTAAAGAAATTGATATGCGGGTTTCGACCGTGCCAACCATGCATGGCGAAAGCGTAGTCATGCGTTTATTAGATAAACATAGCGTCAAGTTGGATTTAAAAACCCTCGGCTTTTCTGACGACAATTACCAAAAATTACAAAAGCAATTAGAAGCCCCGCACGGGGTTATTTTGGTTACCGGGCCCACCGGCTCGGGTAAAACCACGACGTTGTATGCGGCACTCACCCAATTAAACACGCCTGAAAATAAAATTCTGACAGTAGAAGACCCGGTGGAATATGAATTAGAAGGCATTAACCAAATCCAAGCTAATCCCAAAATCGGGCTAACCTTTGCCGACGCGCTACGTTCAATTGTGCGTCAAGACCCAGACATTATTATGATCGGTGAGATGCGCGACGTGGAAACGGCACGCATTGCGATTCAATCAGCCTTAACTGGGCACTTGGTGTTATCCACCTTACATACCAATGATGCCGCTAGCGGGATTACGCGATTATTGGATATGGGGTTAGAAGATTATTTACTCACGTCCACGATTAACGGCATTTTGGCACAACGCTTAGTAAGACGCTTATGCCCGCAATGCCGCGAATCACACGAAGTGTTACCCGAAATCGAACAAGAATTAGGCTTACGCCAATACCAAGCGCAGGGCGATTTACGTTTATGGCATGCTAAGGGTTGTACAGCTTGCGGACATACTGGCTATAAAGGGCGTAGTGCGATTCATGAAATCTTAGTCATGGACGACCCGTTACGCCGTTTAATTTTAAAACACGAAGATGCGGGCGTATTGCAAGAACAAGCGCGTAAAAGCGGTATGCGGACTATGTATGAAGACGGCTTACTGAAAGCCTTAAAAGGCGTCACAACCTTAGAAGAGGTGTTACGCGTGGCGGAGGAAACCCCACATGGCTCTGTATAATTACAAAGCGATAACGGCAGCAGGGCTTGCTCAAGAAGGCACATTAGAAGCGGCTAGCGAGGCCCAAGCCGCTGAAAACTTGAATAGCCAAGGTTTAATTCCGCTTAAAATTCAAGTCAGTAAAACCGCCAGCAGCGCTCAGAATCCTGCGACCAAATCGCGGCGCTTATTTGCCAGCAATCGTTTAAAACAAGAGGATATTTTAGCCCTAACCCAGCAAATGGCTTCCATGCTGAAAGCCGGTTTACCGCTGGATCGTGCCTTGGGTATTTTGCTGGAAATTGGCGACAAGCCGATTGTGTTAGAACTGATTAAAACCATTCAAAACGATGTCAGAAGCGGTAAACGCTTTGCCGATGCCTTAGAAACCAGCGGCAAATTTTCGCGCTTTTATATCAATATGGTACGGGCGGGCGAAGCAGGCGGTTCGATAGATGATGCCTTAGCGCGTTTAGTGGATTATATGACGCGGGCGAAAGAATTACGCGGTACCGTCGTTTCTGCCATGATTTACCCAACCATTCTGGCAATCGTGGCGGTTTCTTCCATTATTGCCTTATTAACCTTTGTCGTGCCGCAATTCGTGCAAATGTTTAAGGATATGGGCGGCGAACTACCTACTTTAACCAAGGTCGTGATTGGCGCAGCGAATACCTTGCAACATTATTGGTGGGCGGTATTGGGCGTATTTCTGAGCTTTTTATTGCTGTTGCAATTTACGCTGAGTAATGACCGGGCACGAATGGGCTTTGACCGCAGCCTATTACATTGGCCGATTGTGGGTAACCTGATTGGCAAGATTGAAACCGCCCGTTTCTCACGTAGCCTCGGCACATTATTACACAATGGTGTACCGCTGTTGGGCGCATTAAAAATTGCAAAGAATACGATTAGTAATCGTGTGATTGCCCGCGCGGTAGAAGAGTCCGCCGATAGTCTTAAGCAAGGCGAAAGCCTCACCCGTACATTATTAAGCAAAGGGGTATTTCCCGCTTATGCCTTGCATATGTTGCGCGTCGGTGAAGAAACTGGGCGCATGGAGGAATTGCTAGGTGAAGTGGCGGATATTTATGACGCTGAAGTGAAAACTTCGATTAAGCAACTGTTATCCCTGTTAGAACCCATCATGATCTTAGTGATGGCGCTGGCGATTGTTACCATTATTGGTGCGGTATTATTGCCAATGGTAAATATGGCTGGTTTAGTCAAATAAGCGCCCCTGAATAATAAAAACAAAGGAGCTAACATGCAGCAACGCGCATCCACGTTTATGAAGTCAACACATCGTGGTTTTACCTTGATTGAATTAATGATTGTCTTGGTTATTTTAGGTTTGATTGTGGGTATTGTCGGGCCACAAGCCATGAAATATTTAGGCAAAGGCAAATCACAATCCGCCAAAGTACAGATTGAAAACATTAGCGCTGCCTTGGATATGTATCGCCTAGAAGTTGGCAGTTATCCAACCACCGCAGACGGTTTAAAAGCCTTGGTAACACAACCGTCAGGCGCTCGCGGTTGGAATGGGCCTTACCTGAAAAAAGGCGAAGTGCCTAAAGACCCGTGGAACAACGATTATCAATATAAGCGGCCGGGCGGCAATAATCATCCTTACGATTTATTCTCACTGGGCGCAGACAATGCCGCCGGTGGTGAAGGCGAAGATGCCGACGTTAATCTCTGGCAATCGTAACGGCTTTACCCTGTTAGAAGTGCTGCTGGTGTTAATCATTGGTAGCCTTTTAATGGGCGTGGTAGCCAGTGCGATTACTGATGGTCCAATTTTGCGTAAATCCAGCCGCGAAGTGGTGGCAAGCTTACGCCATGCGAGGGTACAAGCGATTATGCAGCAGCAAGCTGCTGTGTGGAAAATGAACATTAGTCAGAATAATTTTTGGGTTAGCGCCAAAAATCAAACTGAAGAAAAACACAGCCTATCCGACAAAATCAAAGCCAAGGTTAATACCAATTCAGCAGAAATTGAGTCGCCGGAACAAGCAGGTATTCGCTTTTATCCGGATGGTAGTTCTAGCGGCGGCTCAGTTGAGCTGAGTTATGAGCAACAAAGTTTTAAAGTGAATGTGGAATGGGTGACGGGGCGTGTCAGCATTCAATAAACAAGCAGGCTTTTCCTTATTAGAAATCTTAGTTGCCTTTGTAGTCATGGCGTTTGTCGTGGGTGTGATTTTACAATTATTTGGAACATCCATGCGTAGCGTTGCTTTAGCCGATGAATACAGTTATGCCGTACAAGTGGCTGAATCGCATTTAGCCGCCGTGGGTACAGAAATTCCGGTAGAAGCGGGTGAACAATCGGGCAAAGAAAAAAATAGCGCCTATGCGTGGCAAATAAAAATGCAGCCGATTGAAGCCGCAACCCTAAACGACAAATTAGAAAAGTTACCGTTAACCGTACAGCTTTATCAGGTGGAATCTATTGTCACATGGCAGCAAGGCGATAAGCCACGTAGCTTGCATTTAACCAGCCTGCGCTTTGGAAAACCACAATGAAAGCACGCGGCTTCACCTTACTTGAAATGCTGATTGCGTTAACCTTAATGGGTTTATTGTTTACAGCGCTATTTTCAGCCTTTTATACCCTCAGTCGCAGTTGGGACGCAGCCGATAGCCGTATTAGCCAAACCGAAGATCGCCGGTTAATAGCCGAATTTTTGCGCCGCCAGCTTAGCCAAGCGATGGTACTAAAGATTAGTAATGAGCAAGACGAAAAAGTATACGCGTTTGAAGCCAATGCCGAACGAATTCGTTATGCCGCGCCCTTACAACCGCTGCAACATCAAGGCGGTATTTTTCTGATTGAGCTCAGTATTGTCAGCAGCAAAGCAGGCAAAGCCTTAGAAATGCGTTATGCACCGTATCGCCCTGAATTAACTTGGGATAAGGCGTTTGCCGATAGCGAGCCTGTGCCTATTTATGACCAACTTAAAGACGCTAGCTTCGCTTACTTTGGACAAAGTTCTGAAGGTGAAGAAGCCCAATGGCAAGATGAATGGCAAGACATCCCGTTTTATCCACAATTAGTCAAAATTGACTTAGCCGACGCACAACAAGTCTGGCCGTTATTACAAATTCCTTTACCACAGGTTAGCGATTATGCGAATCACAATACCGCGCCAAAGTAAGCAACAAGGTGTCGCGCTGTTAGTGGTCATTTGGATGATTATGGTAATGCTTACGCTAACCGCCAGCCTAATCTATGCCACACGCACTGAAAATGGCATGGTAAATTATACGCGCAGCACTGCCACCGCCCGCGCCTTAGCCGATGCCGCAACGCATTACACGGTTTTACAATTATTTCTACCGCAAACCGAACGCGACTTAAAAATAGGCGGCACGCCCCTCTGGTGGGAATATGCACAGCATAAAATTGAAATTCGGGTGGTAGGCGAAAATGGTTTAATCGACTTAAATTTTGCCAGCCGAGATTTAATCAAAGAAGCCTTAAAGAAAGCGGAATTAGAGGATCAAGCGTGTGAAAATATGCTGGATCTCATCGAAGATTTTCGTGATGTAGACGATTTAAAACGACTGAATGGCGCGGAAGACAAGGATTATGAACAAGCAGGGTTATTAGCTGGTTCAAAAGACGCTCCGTTTGAACGCATTGAAGAACTGCAACAAGTAATGGGCATGACACCTACCCTTTATCAAGTGTTAACCCGCTATTTCACCGTCAATTCCGGCGTGGCTGGCATTAATCCGATGCTTGCGCCCCGCCAGACCCTGTTAATTCTGGCTGAAGGCGATGAAGCCAAAGTTGACGATTACATAAAGCGACGCGATGAAGCTAACGGCGATTATATTCAACCGGATTTTGGTAAAAATTTCTTAGAAAACACCCAGCAGTTTTTTTATCGCCTACAGATTCGTATTTACAGCGATGATAATGCGCCGCCTTATTTTGAAGAACGCTCGCTTAAATTAACACCCGAAAAGAATCCGCCGTTCGTAACCTACTTTAAACAAATGCAAGAATCGAAAGCCTTATTCGGGCAAGGCAGTTGAGCCCCATAAGCTTTGAATAAATTGCCCTAGCTTACGAAATTCAGTTTCACGTGCGCTGCCGCGTCGCCATGCAAAACCAATTTCTCGATAACTTTTTTCAGGTAATTCCCATAGTTTTACCTGCGTGCCTGCCAGTAAGGTTGAATTTTTTACCATTTGCGGTAAGTAGGAAATACCTAAATCAGAGTCCACCATTTGCACTAAAGTTAAAATACTACTAGCAGTAAAACGGCTAATTTTATTTACATCTTGTAAATGGCAAGCTGATAAGGCGTGATCGCGTAAGCAATGCCCATCTTCTAACAACAAAATACTTTCAGGGTTTAATTCATCAAAAATATAACGCTTCGGGCGGGTGTGTTGTGTATCTTCGCGGCAGGCTAGATAAAATTCATCTTTAAATAGCGGTAACACTTCTACACTACGCAAAGCATAAGGCAAGGCTAAAATAATTAAATCCAGCTCGCCATTCATCAACTTGTCATAAATGCGCTGGGTAATATCTTCGGTTAAATAAATTCGCAGCCGTGGAAATTGCTGGCGTAATTCCGGCACAATTTTCGGTAATAAAAACGGTGCAATCGTGGGAATAATGCCCACGCGCAAATCACCGGTTAAGGGCGCTTGATTACTACGGGCAATTTCCACCAAGTTTTCTAAGTCACGTAAACAACGACGTGCTTCCGCCGCAATTTGCCGCCCAACATGGGTAACCGTTACATTTTTATTGGTTCGATCAACCAGTTGCACCTGTAAAACGGTTTCTAATTCACGAATAGCCGTACTAAAAGCCGACTGAGAGACAAAACAGGCTTCTGCTGCTTTACCAAAGTGCTCTAAATGTTCAAGCGCAACAAAATAACGCAATTGTTTTACGGTTGGTAAATTCATAATGGACTCGATTTCGCTAACACTATGAAGGTAGCATAAATCGACGCATTAAAATAAAACCAACTACTCATTCATTGACCAAACGCATTTGCCTGCTGCTTTCGAGATATACGCTAAACGCTCTTGATGCGCCGCCAACTCTATTTCATTCGCTTTAATCACCTTTAAAGCACTGGTATCAATTTTTAATTGACGAATTGTATTACCCTCGTGTTGATTATGGTTATTGTCTGCTTCAGAACCTAATAGTAAATTGACCTGCCCACCCGTCATAGCCAGATACACATCTGCTAAAATTTCTGCGTCTAATAACGCGCCATGTAATGTCCGGTGGGTATTATTAATTTCATAACGTTTACATAACGCATCTAAACTGGCACGTTGACCGGGAAACAGTTGCCGCGCCATTACTAACGTATCCAGTACCGTGCAATATTGCGTCATGTTTTGATAGCCTGCATTCAACAAGCCCAATTCATAATCTAAAAAGCCAATATCAAACGGCGCATTATGAATAATTAATTCCGCCCCTTGTAAATAGGCAATCAACTCGGCAGCCACCTCTTTAAAGCGGGGTTTATCTGCTAAGAACTCATTGGTAATGCCGTGAACTTGAATCGCTTCAGCATCAATTTCCCGATCCGGTTGCAAGTAATAATGAAAATTGCGCCCTGTTAGACGCCGATTCAGCATTTCTACGCAACCAATTTCAATAATACGATGCCCATCTTTAGGGTCTAAGCCAGTGGTTTCGGTATCTAGAATAATTTGTCGTTGCATGTTAGTTATTCTCGTCAATTGCTTGATTGGCTAGTTGATCCACACGTTCATTTTCACGATGCCCGCTATGCCCTTTTACCCAATGCCATTGCACGGTATGTGGCGCACAAGCAGCTTCTAAACGTTGCCATAATTCTTTATTTTTAACGGGTTGTCCTTGAGCATTACGCCAATTTTTCCGTTTCCAGCCATGAATCCATTCGGTAATACCTTGACGCACGTATTGCGAGTCAGTGGTTAAAACAACCGTACAGGGACGCTTTAAAGCTTCTAGCCCTTGAATGGCCGCCATTAATTCCATTTGATTATTAGTGGTTTCCGGCGCATAGCCTTTTAACTCTTTCTCTAACCCCTGAAAACGCAGTAATACGCCCCAACCGCCAATGCCCGGATTACCTCGACATGCGCCATCCGTAAAAATTTCCACTGTATCAAGGCTCAAACGATTTACTCCCGTTATTAGCTTTGTTGACATGCCCGCGCGTATTTACCACTAAATTCGGCTGTAGACGCGGCAATACTGGGCGCTTAGGCGTAATCATCGTTAAATGTGCGACTTTCTTTTGTGCATGAATAATATAAAGCGGGCTGCTGAACAACTGATAGGTTTGCTCCACCCGCTGCCAACTGCTTTTTAGCCGTTGCCACAGCGTTTTTTTAACATTGCTATTGTCATGGCGCTTGGCTTTCAGGGTATAAATAGCTAGAACCTCAAAGCCTAATACATTTAACCAATCTTTGACCCGTAATACATGACGATAACGCGCCGCTGCTTTCGGCTTCCACGGTAAGCGTTGCAGCACACCGCGCCAACTGATGGGGTTAAAGCCAATTAGAATGCAATGTCCTTCTGGCATTAATACCCGCTCTAATTCACGTAATACTTGATGCGGCTGTACGGATTCATCCAACACATGCGCAGCAACCACCAAATCCAGACTTTGAAAATCCAAAGGTAACTGATTAGGCGTGGCCATAATATCGGGGTTAGCTTGTGCTTGTGGGCTTAAACTTAGCTTAGTGCTAATCCGAGATTGGCTTAGAAGTGAAGCAGTTCCCACTAATGCGCCTAACTCTAAAGCATAATAACCAAAGATATCATTGCTCAATTGATCCACTTGGAACTTAAGCTGTGCTAAAGCTTCTTGACCGGCATAACTGGCATACCATTGTCGGCAAGCATTAGGGGGGGGCAAAGTTGGCTTAACCACGTTTAGCGGTTTTTCCTTGTTGAATAAGTGGATACATATTATATTCGAGAATAAGTCTTATACCTATGGCTAACAATTTTCTCTAAAATTCAAATAGGTAGCTTAGCGTAACCTAAGAAAATAGATAGCCAATACTAACAATAATTAAGGGCTTTGCTTATGAATATAGGACGCCACTATGCGTTACTGGCTACATCTGTTGCATTTATCATCGGCAGCACAGGCTGTAGTACGAATCAGGTAACATCGACGCCTAAAACATCTAACACCCCGCAATCTGCGGCTGCTGTTAATAATTTCAAGCCTAAAACACAGGTAAAAATGGCACTGAATGCCTCATCACCCAACAAAGTCGGCTTTATTCGTGCCAAGTATTCGAGCTTGGAAAGCAATAGCTTAGCGCAATATACATTGGATAATGATTTCGATACATGGGATCGTATTTTTCAAGGTTTTCAATTAGCGGGGCACGCGCAAAATCCACGCGTGCGCACGTTTATTCAACGCTATGGTGCTAAACCAGAGCATATTAGTTTATTGGCTGAACGCTCTTCAACTTACCTGCATATGATTGTTACGGAATTAAATCGCCGCAGTATGCCCACTGAACTCGCTTTATTACCGTTTGTAGAAAGCGCATTTAACCCCGATATTTTTTCGACAGCCGGAGCAGCAGGTTTATGGCAGTTTATCCCGGAAACAGGGCGGCGCTACGGTTTAGTACAAGCCGGTTATTATGACGCACGTTTGGATCCCTTTGCCGCCACAGGTGCAGCCCTAGACTATTTGCAAAAGCTACAACGTGATTTTAACGGTGACTGGTTATTGGCATTAGCCGCTTATAACTGTGGTGAAGGGCGTGTACAGAAAGAGATAGAGGCAAATCTGGCACAAGGCTTACCTACGGATTTTTGGTCGCTCTCCTTGCCGCGTGAAACAATGGAGTATGTGCCGCGCTTATTAGCCTTCAAGCAATTATTCAGTAAAGCGCCACAATACGGCATTCAGTTGCCCGATGTGCCCAATCATGCACGCTTAGCACAGTTACGGATTGATAAGGCGATAGATTTGCGAGCCGTCGCGCGGCAAGCGGGCTTAGCAGAAAATACCTTAACACGCTTAAATCCGTATTTCCGCGCAGGCGTGAGTATGCCGGACTATTGCAATCGCATTATCTTGCCGCGTGAATATGCCCAGCAATTAATTCCTATTATTCAGCGTTTACCCGAAGCGACTGTGCCTCGTAGCAAGCGGAGCAGCAGTACACATCGTCGTAGCAAAACTATTATTGCGCATAAAAAATCTTTTGCGAATAAAACACTTATTGCTAAAAAATCCTCGGGCAAAGTGCAATATTCCGAGCAGTTTAAGGTCTATAACGTCAAGCCATCCAGAAAAACTTAGGGGGTCAGATATGTCACAATTAGTGGTTATGCTGGATAAACAACTGATTAAACGCGTGGATATTAAGCAGACCCATTTGGTTATTGGGCGTCATCCACGCTGTGATATTGTGTTAACAGATCGCACCATTAGCGCCCAACACGCCAAAATTACCTTGGTACATGAGGATTGTTACCTAGAAGATTTAGCCAGCACTAATGGAACTTACGTTAATCAGCATTTAATTGACCGTCACTTATTGGATGAAGGCGATACGATTAATTTAGGTAAATATAGCTTGCTATTTCACAGTAGCCAAAGCGTAGAAAACCAAGTTAAGCGCTTAAGCGTGCATCCGCGCTTGGTGGATAATCAATATGCAGCTTGGTTAAAGCTGCTGAATGGGCGGCGTGAAGGCAATATTATTCCGATTCTGCATAAGCCTCTCTGCCTTGGAAATGCGGAAGTGGGTTATTTAATTATTGAGCGTAATGACTACGGCGATTATGTCTTAAAACAGTTGGGTGAAGCCCATAAGAGCTTAACGCGTAAATTAGTGGTTGGCGAAGAGTTGGAGTTTAACGATATGCTATTGCAATTTCAGCTAGCAGAAGTTCATCAGAGGCATGAAAGCATCGCTTAATACCTTACGTAACCAACTTAAACAACAGCGTCGGCAATTAAGCCAGACTCAACAACAACAAGCCGCCAAAGCAATGGCTATACGCTTGCGTCAACAACGTATTTGGCGGGCAGCTCAGCATATTGCCTTATATTGGCCGGTACGCGGTGAAGCTGATGCTCGTTTACTCAAGCGCTATGCCCTCCCTCGGCAACGTTTCTATTTGCCGGTCTTGTCACCTTTTAAAGATAAACGTCTTTGGTTTATCGAATGGTCAACTCGTACTTCATTTAAAGCCAATCGTTTTGGCATTCCCGAACCACTTATTCAAGCGCATTTATTAAGACCTGCGCGGCATTTAGATTTGGTCATTACCCCGTTAGTAGCATGCAACTGGCAAGGGGTACGTTTAGGTATGGGGGGCGGATTCTATGACCGTAGCTTTGCGTTTAAACGTCAGCAAACATCCGCACGTAAACCTTATTTAGTCGGTTATGCCTATGATTTTCAAATCATACCGTCATTAATTGCGCAAGCTTGGGATGTGCGTTTAGATTATGTTTTAACTGAACAAAACCTAGTGTTAACCTCCAGTAGCATATATTAGAATATTCTGATATGCTCAATCTACTGTTAAATAAAGTAGCGACCGCAACCGCGTAGGAGAAACATCAAATGAAAAAATTATTAATAGGTTTAGGCTTATTAGCCTTATCCGCCACTGCTAGTGCCGATTTCTTTGGCAGCAATAATGATGGCGAATGGAAAATGGGACCTTACGGCCCTTATTGGGACGAAAGCGATTGGCCAAAATGGACCCCCATGTATTGGATGGAAGAAATGACGGATAGCTTCGACAACAATAATAATGGCTTTAATGGGTTTGGTGGTATGCCATTTATGGGCGGTTACAATAACGCTATGCCGCCAATGGGTATGCCTATGAACGGTGGTTATGCTATGCCGCCAATGGGTATGCCTATGAACGGTGGCTATGCTATGCCACCAATGGGTTACGGTGCGCCTATGATGCCCGCTGCGCCTATGCCTGCGCCTGTTATGCCAGCACCTACTTTTGGTACACCAGGGCCAAGTGCTGCACCTGTGACTAATCCTTAAGTCGACATTAGCATTTCGCAGTATACTTAATAGGTCGGCTTGTCCGACCTATTTACGTTTTGACTCGACATAACATCTAGGAGGGGTAGATACAATGAAACGTTTATTGGCAATCTGTTTATTAATTTCCAGCGCTAGTTTGGCACAGGCAGGGAGTTGGGGTTTCAATAATTTCTCGTGGTCACCTAATATGAGCTGGGGCAATTCACCGTCATGGGGAACAGGGCCACAAGGCTTTAGTTGGGGACCATCGTGGGGAGTTGGTCCACAAAATTTTGGCTGGGGTAATCAACCTTATTGGGGCACAATGCCACCAATGGCAATGCCACCAATGGGCTGGAATGGTTATAACGCTCCTCCCCCGGTTTGGCACTCTTATTCAAGCCCCAATATGAATATGTCTGGCTTTACTTGGAGCAATGCTGATCCGAATTTGCGCACCCAACAATGGGCGTATGGTTATGAGTTTCATCCGCAACCCTTGCCACCCGTGGGGAGTGCCGGTATGCCGTTACCACCGATGACTGAACCAACGCCCCCAAGTGCGCCATCCGCACCAAGCTTTGAGGTTAGTCCAAGTGCCAATAGCACAACAGGTAGTGCAGCAACCATGATTCCTGCACCACCAATGAATCCACCCAGCAATTTACCGCCTACTCCAGTAGCGCCTAAGTAAGCATTTATTGCGCATCGCGTAAGCTTCCTACGCTTGTTATACTGTGGGAAGCTTCGTTTATTTGCCAAGGGTGCTATTTTGCTTAGTTATCGTCACGCCTATCATGCAGGCAATCATGCCGATGTTTTAAAACACACGGTATTAACTCTAACCCTGCAATATTATCAACAAAAAGCTAAACCCTTTGGCTATATTGACACCCATGCAGGCGCGGGTATGTATGCGCTACACCGTGCTGAAGCCCAGAAAACGCAAGAATATAGCACTGGTATTTTACGCGTTTGGCAAGCGCCTCAATTACCTGCCGCCTTACAACCCTATTTGCATTTAATTCAACAAGCTAATCAAGCTACGGAACCATTAAAGTTATACCCCGGTTCACCGTGGATTGCTGCCCAATGTGTAAACGCCAGTGACCATTTAAGTCTGTATGAATTGCATCCCACGGATTATCAATATTTAAGCAAGCTTTTCACCCACAATAAACGCTGTAAAATTAATAAACAAGACGGTTTAACGGGTTTAATCAGCCAGTTACCACCCAACCCACGGCGAGCAGTCATTTTGATTGACCCCTCGTATGAAGTAAAAACAGATTACGAAGCGGTTATTAAAACCTTACAAGCAGCTTATCAGCGCTTTACCACTGGCACATACCTATTGTGGTATCCGGTTATTGAACGCGTACGCATTAATAAAATGCAGCAAACCCTAAAGAAAAGCGGCATTCCTAACATTTTACAAGCAGAACTTTGTGTGCAAGCCGATCAAATTGGCTTAGGTATGACAGGCAGTGGATTGTTTATCATTAATCCGCCGTGGACATTAGCAGCGCAACTCAATAGCGCTTTACCTTGGTTAAGTCAGCACTTAGCCATTACGCATGGAGCGTTTACCCTCACACAATTAACCCCTGAAAAAGCCTAATCTGCTATGAACTATTGGTTAATGAAATCCGAACCGGATGTCTTCAGCATTGATGATTTAGCGCGGGTACAAATTGAGCCTTGGGATGGGGTACGCAATTATCAAGCACGCAATATGCTACGTGATCAAATGCAACTAGGCGATCAGGTGTTTTTTTACCATTCTAATTGTGATCTACCGGGAATTGTGGGCATTGCGGAAGTCTGTCGGACTGCTTACCCTGACCTCAGTGCGCTTAATCCAGAGTCTAAGTATTTTGACCCGAAAGCCACACCAGAGAATCCGCGTTGGGTCTGCGTGGATGTAAAATTTGTGCGCAAACTGCCAAAAACTATTAGCTTGCAGCGTTTAAAAACGTATGAAGCGTTAAGTGGTTGGGCACTGATTGCCAAAGGCAATCGCTTATCGGTCATGCCGGTTAGCGCCCCGCAATGGGACGCTATTCTTGCAATAGCAAGTTAAGGCTTACATTTTTCGGCTTCAGGTCCTGTTAAAGGGCAAACACCAGAGGGCAGCTCAGGGGGAAACCCACTGGCGTCTGCTGACGGAGATAACTTGGCTTGCGCACTCACTTGCGTTCCTTGCAACTTAGTTTGCGATGCTTTTAAGCGCTCCATGCGTAAGCGGTGAAATTGTAATTTAGCTTCCCAATAATCTTGCTGATAGGTTTGTTGCTCAGCTATTTTCTCAGCTTGCTCGTCATTTAAATTACTGTCCGCAATAATATTATCTAGCGCTGCTAATTGATCCAGTATAGTCTCAGCCAATTTAAATAACTGGGCATTTTTTTCGTAACTCTCAGCAACTCTAACCTCAGTTTGTTCAAACTGCTGCATTAATTTATTTAAATTTGAAGCTGCTACCTGATAACTTGGCTCAGTCGGCAGCGATATTAATAATTGCGACTTAGCAGTACTCGCCACTGCTGACACAGGTTTGGCTGGTTTTGAATTAAACCAAGCAGTAAAGGCTAAAATTACAATCAATATTAAGGCTAATAGCATTAGCCATTGCATACGAAGCACCCATTTATGCTTCTTCACTTCCGGGGATAGGTCTTGTTTAATTACCAGTTTCGCCATGAGACAAACTTCCATTTGTTATGCACACCACGCCACACAGGACTTGGGTGATTGCTTATTAGGATTGTCAACTACACAAATCGAACCCTAACAGATTCCAGTCTGTGAAAAAGCTACGCTCACGACCAAATGGTTAATTTTGGTAATACACGGTAAATCATAGGCTTACCTAACTTTGTTAGCTTCTTAAAAGGTAAGACTCATAAATAACTGAATAGTTCCTGAATAATAAATTTCTTAACCCGTCTTAAATAGATTAATTAATTTAAAATAAATTACAACAAATAGAAATAATTAAATTAAAAAGCCGCATTCAGGGTTTAGTTTGTATATCGTTTTGAAAATTCTTCAAATTATTCTGTAAGTTGCCTTGTAATTGTTTTAATTGTTGGCGCATATTGGCATCGGTATCCGACTGTCCTTTTGCCATTAAGTCATCTAGTTGTTGCACCACTACGCCCATTGTGCCATTTACCATAGAGCCCATTGTTTTCTGCACATCAATTTGCCAACCACTATCGGTTTTAAGCAGTAAGGTACGTAATGGGATTGCCATATCAGCTTTATCGCCGCGATATAACACAATCGCTACTTCCGCCACGGAATCTTTAATTTGAATTTCGCCGGATTCAAACCGCTTCGCTGCAATTTTTTGGTTATTTAATAGAGGTAAAAATGCCTTGCTGCTACTGGTAATATAGGCTTCAGCATTTTGTGGCTGATTATCTAAAATAGCCTGCCAGAAGTTTTCGGTCACTTCGCGCACTTGCTGTGATTCTGAAGAAAAAATACAAGCCGATAAAGCCAAGACTAAACTTAAATACCCCAAGCCACGGTATAGTTGTTTTAACATACTAATAACCCACGCAAGGCGCTTTCAGTGGTATCAACCTGCTGCAAGTAAGTTTGGCTGATTTTATTACTTAAATCCAAGTGTTGATCTACTATTACCTGCACTTTGCAATAGTTCGGCGTATAGCCTGTAAACAGTTGTTGGGTTTCATTTAAGGGGCGTGCATATTCCCATAACACAGGCACAGTTTGCCCCACTTGCTGCTGCAAAAATGCTTGTTTATGCTGTTCGGCTAAGGCATGTAAGGCTTGGCTACGTTGCTTTTTCAGCGGCTCAGCCACTTGTTCTGGCAAACGAGCGGCTTTTGTACCTTCACGTTTGGAATAGCTGAAAATATGAATATGCCCGAATCCCATTTGTGCAACAAAATCCAAGGTTTGTTGCCAATCTTGTTCGGTTTCACCCGGAAAACCTACAATAATATCGGTGGTTACATTAAAATTTGGTACAAGCTGCCGGGCTTGGCTAATTAATTCGCTAAATTCAGTGGTTTTACAGCGCCGCGCCATGCGTCTTAATACACTGTCTGCGCCGCTTTGAATCGGCAAATGCATATGCGGCATAATGCGCGGGTTGAGAAATAGTTCAAAGAAATTTGTGGGTAAATCCCAAGGCTCAACCGAGGCAAAACGAATACGCGGAATTTGTGTCTCTTGCAACACTGCTTGGACTAGTGCATATAAACTACTATCCAAATCACTGCCATACCCGCCTACGTGCACGCCAGTTAAGACAATTTCTTGCACACCTTGTGCATGTAATTGGTTAATTTCCTGCACAATATCCGCAATGCTACGGCTACGTTCATCGCCGCGTGCCACGGTTACAATACAAAATGTACAACGATAACGGCAACCATCTTGAATTTTGATAAAAGCGCGATGCCGCCCGCGTACAAATAAGGGGGCTTCACCCGGTTCTGTCGCCATTTCCGGCATGGTTGGCATATCAAACGCCTGCATGACTTGGCTAGGCAATTGGTCTTTTGCGGTATTTGGTACGACTAAGTCCACACCAATGGCTTTTGCTACTTCGTCGGTTTGTAAGGTGGCATAACACCCGGTTGCGACTAGTTTCGCCGCCGGATTTTCCCGATAGAGTCGATGCAATAAACGCCGCGATTTACCCGAGGCGTCATTGGTGACAGCACAGGTATTTAAAATTAAAACATCCGCATCAGGCGCAGACGGCACAATATTATGCCCTGCTTGCCGAAATTGTTGCGACCATTGCTCAAGTTCCGCTTCATTTAAACGGCAGCCTAATGCTTTTAAGTGGATATTCATTTAGAAAAAGTTAATACCTGCGTTTCACCCTCAGAACGGGCAATCACTGTTGCACAACATGCGTCACTAAAAATATTGACACTAGTACGACACATATCCAACACACGATCTACCACTAAGATCAGACCAATGCCTTCTAATGGTAAGCCAATTGCACCCAGAATAACCGCAATGGCGACTAAACTAGCGGAAGGAATACCCGCAACCCCAATAGAGGTAAATAAAGCTAGGGTTACGACAATCAATTGTGTACTGAAGCTTAAATCAATGCCATAGGCTTGGGCAATAAACATAGCCGCCACACATTCATATAACGCCGTACCATCCATATTAACTGTCGCGCCTAAAGGTAATACAAAACTTGTCACCCGTTTAGACACCCCAGCATTTTCGGTTAAACATTCCATCGAAACCGGTAAGGTTGCAGAAGAAGAGCTGGTAGAAAATGCCATTAATACTGCGGGCATCATGGCTTTATGTAAGGCAAATGGATGACGAATTTTACCGAATGCCCAGAGAAATAGGGGCAAGGTAATAAAGAAGTGAATGGCAAGCCCCAGTAAGACTGTAATAAAGAAAGTCATTAACGGTTGAAACGCACTAAAACCCGTTGAGGCAATAGTTTTAGCCACTAAGCCAAATACACCAATCGGTGCAAAGCGAATGACCAAATCTGTAATACGCAGCATAATATCTAATATGCCCTGCCAAAAATTTTCGACCGTAGTTTTACCGGGGTTGGAAATTTGTGAAAGAAAATAACCGAATAACAGACTAAAAAAGATTAATGCCAACATATCGCCATTATTGGCAGCGGTTTGCACAATATTGGTGGGAATCATGCGAATGAAAATATCCACAATATCGCCCGCACTACTACCGCTTATTTTTTCGAGGTATTGCCCTGTATCTGCACTTAAACCAATTAAATCTTTGGCGGGTTTACCATCAATAATACCGGGTTGAATAAGATCAACCAAAATTAAGCCCGTTAAAATAGCCAGAAAACTAGTTGCTATATAAAACAGCAGCGTTTTACCGCCTAAGCGCCCAAAGTCACTACTACTGCCCATATTAGCCATGCCCATAATAATGGAAGCGCTAATTAAGGGCACAATAATCATTTTTAAAGCATTTAAAAATAATGTGCCTAAAAAGTCATAAACCGAATAAAACGTAACACCAAATAGTGAGGCATCTTTCCCTGTCAAACTACCCGCAATAACCGCTAATAACAGCGCGATTAATATTTGCCAATGTAATTGGAGTTTCAGCATACCTCACCTCGATGTTAGGTTAGTTATAGATTTTCAGGATGTCTCACAATATCAGCTTTCTCACGTAAGGCTTCTAACACTGCATTTAATTCGCGTGACCCAATAGATTGGTCATATTGCTTAGTGGCTGCATCATCCAGTTTAGCTTCACCCGGTTTAATCGCATTTAAACGAATAACGCTATAATCTCCGTTGGCTAAACTTAAACTTGTCCATGTCACTTTATCTTTCGCAGGCGCACTCATTGTGAACGCTTTTTCAGTAATATCTGGTGCAATTTTCGTATCAGCACGTCCAACGAAACCGACCTTTTCAACGGCTTTTTCATCACCCAACTTCAGCTCGCTGATCGCCTTCCAATCTTGACCCGCTGACAGCTTCTTGAATAATGCTTCACCTGTTTGTTTGGTTAACTTACGCGCTTCTTCTTCACCCAAAACTTGTACAATATCTTGTTTCACCATGTCTAATGGCTTTTGCGCGGCTGCTTCATAATTGGCTTTGCGCATGACGACCACTTGCCCTTCTTCTGTCTCAACGGGCTCAGAGTTTTTACCTGATTTTAAGACATCATCCGTAAACGCCGCAGTTCGTACTTTAGGGCTGCTCGCAATACCTTGACCTTGCTTACGGGTAAACCAATCTGATTCTTGAATAGTTAAACCTAAACCTTTGGCAACTGGGGCTAAATCACCCTCGTTTTCATAGGCTAAGTTCTCTAATTGTTTAGACTTTTCAGCAAAAGCCTTGTCTGCTTGCTCTTTACGATAGTCCGCTTCTACACGGCTTTTTGCTTGTTCATAGGTTTGTTTTTCAGCCGGTTTAATGGTATTAACCCGAATAATTTCATAACCCGCTTCAGTTTGCACAGGTTTAGAAACTTCGCCCGCTTGCAAAGCCTTAACAGCTTTATTAAATTCCGGGCCCCAATCATCTGCTACCACTACGCCCATCAAGCCATCTTTCTCCGCGCTGGCTTTATCATCTGAATCAGCTTTCGCAATCACTTCAAAGCTACGTTTACCCGCTTGCAAATCTGCATATAAAGCGTCAATACGTTTTTTTGCATCAGCCGCTTTACTAGGGTCATCTACATTCACCACAATATGGCTCACATTACGCGTTTCAGGTGTTACATAATGGTCAGCATTCTCTTTAAACCATTGTTCTAACGTAGCGGGTTCTATTTTTACCTGTTCTGCTAGTTTAGCACTATCCAGCTCAATATAAGCTACTTTAATTCGTTCTTCTGTCATGAACTGGGCTTTATTTTTATCATAATAAGCCGCAACTTGTGGTTCAGTAATTTTAGTTTGTGCTTTGAAATCATCTAATTTCAAGGTAAACAAATCCAGATCACGTTGTTGTGTTTTCAGTACTTGATATTGCTCTAACTGAGCTTTCGGCAAAAAGGCTGTGTCTAATACAGAAGCATTTAATTGTTGCTGAGATAAGCTCTCACGGACTTTATCTTCAAATTCGGCTGAATCGCTACGCTGCATTTTGAGGTAATTTTCATAGGTTGTTTTATCAAATGCACCGTCTTTCTGAAAAACTGGAATTTCCATAATCGCTTGTACGACTTCTGTATCGCTTGCAAGAAAACCGCCATTTCTAACACTCTGCCGCTTTAAGGTTTCATTGATAACCGTATCTAATGCGGTTTGCTTAAGCGATTCATCCATACCCGGTGGTAACTGCCCACCAAACTGTTGCTTAATATTCTGCAACGCATCTTGTACTTGCTGTACGGGAATATCCTCGCCATTAACAGTTGCAGCAATAAGCTTACTACCACCATCAAAGTATTGATTAATACCAAAGAGCGCAAACGGTATGGCAATCAGGCCGACGATTACATAGGCAATCCAACCTTTCGCCTTGTCATGAATATTTTGTAGTAACATGATCTTTTAAATTATTAAGTCTGAATTATTTATAGAAATAGATAACCACACACGCCCCATTGCGCGTAGATTTGCATCATACAGGAAGAACAGAAAGGAGAAAATGAGAATGTTGGCGGAGCGGACGGGACTCGAACCCGCGACCCCCGGCGTGACAGGCCGGTATTCTAACCAACTGAACTACCGCTCCGCAGCATAAAAAATGGTGGGTAGTGAGGGGCTCGAACCCCCGACATTCGCCTTGTAAGGGCGACGCTCTACCAACTGAGCTAACTACCCAATTAAGATATAAGGTTGGCGGAGCGGACGGGGCTCGAACCCGCGACCCCCGGCGTGACAGGCCGGTATTCTGACCAACTGAACTACCGCTCCGAGATCTCAATTGTCTACAATAAAAAAAGATGCCGCTGGTGCATCTTTTCTTAATAAGTGGCGGAGCGGACGGGACTCGAACCCGCGACCCCCGGCGTGACAGGCCGGTATTCTAACCAACTGAACTACCGCTCCGCAGCGTAAAAATGGTGGGTAGTGAGGGGCTCGAACCCCCGACATTCGCCTTGTAAGGGCGACGCTCTACCAACTGAGCTAACTACCCGCTATCCGTTGGAAGGCGGCTAGTTTACTGCATCTTTTAAGGCTTTGCCAGCTTTAAATGCAGGAATTTTTGCAGAATCGATTTTTATTGTTTCTCCTGTACGTGGATTACGGCCAGAACGCGCTTGGCGTTCACGAACTAAAAAAGTACCGAACCCTACTAAAGCAATTTGATCGCCCTTTGCCATTGCTTCTGTGATGGTTTCAACGAACGCCTTGAATGCACGATCCGTATCGGCTTTGGTTAAACCGGACTTGGCCGCTACTGCATCAATCAGTTCAGATTTATTCATAAAACTTTCCTTATGAATTCGTTATAGGGAAATTTTGAAACACTCCTGCCTCTCCACTACTTAATAAAGCTGGCAGTGCAACCCGATTGGATACGCCCGACAGTTATACCAGTGCGGTCTAAAATCTGTCAACAATATGAAGAAGCGTATCCATCTGATTTATTCTAGATAATTTAATGCGGACGAGTTGGACTATTTTCCCCCTCCTCTACCGTGTTTACTGTAGAAGTAATAGGCTTATTATCCTCTTCATCATCCAGATCATGTTCTTCTGGCACAGCCTCCGGCATGCGTTCCAGAGCTAAGGATAGTACCTCATCAATCCATTTGACAGGACGAATATCTAAGCCTTTTTTGACCGTTTCGGGTACTTCAGCTAAATCTTTTTCATTTTCCCGAGGAATTAAAACCAATTTAATTCCACCCCGATGCGCAGCCAACAGCTTTTCTTTTAAACCGCCAATCGGTAACACTTCCCCACGCAAGGTAATTTCACCCGTCATGGCTACATCAGCACGCACTGGAATACGCGTCATGGCTGAAACCATTGCGGTTACCATACCAATACCTGCGCTTGGCCCATCTTTGGGTGTTGCACCTTCGGGTACGTGAATATGCACATTATGTTTACGCAAGAATTTACGCGTAATGCCTAACGCACTCGCACGGCTTTTCACTACCGTTTCAGCCGCGTAAATGGACTCCTTCATCACTTCGCCTAAACGGCCTGTGCTTTTAATTTGTCCATTGCCGGGTAATAAGGCGCTTTCAATAGTAAGTAAATCACCACCCACGGATGTCCACGCTAAGCCGGTTACTTGCCCAACCTGATTCTTTTGATTGGTTTTACCGTAATCATACCGCGCTACCCCTAAATATTTTTCAAGGTTGCGCTGGGTAACCGAGGTCTTTTTCTTACCTGTTAGTAAATGTTCTTTAACCGCTTTACGGCATAATTTAGCCAATTCACGGTCTAAATTACGTACACCGGCTTCCCGGGTATAATGGCGAATGATGTCTAAAATAACCGCATCACTCATAGCCAATTCGCCTTTTTTCACACCATTGGCAGCGATTTGTTTCGGCAATAAATAATTACGGGCAATGCTCAGTTTTTCTTCTTCGGTATAACCCGGAATCCGAATGACTTCCATCCGATCTAATAAAGGTTCAGGGATACGCATACTATTAGACGTCGCCACGAACATAATATCGGACAGGTCAAAATCGACTTCTAAATAATGATCGGCAAAAGTATGATTTTGTTCTGGATCAAGCACTTCTAGCAATGCAGATGACGGATCACCACGAAAATCAGTCGACATTTTGTCAATTTCATCTAACAAAAATAGCGGGTTGCGTGTCCCCACTTTTGTTAAGTTTTGTACGATTTTACCCGGTAATGAACCGATATAAGTACGCCGATGCCCACGAATTTCCGCTTCATCCCGTACCCCGCCTAATGCCATGCGCGTAAACTTACGACCCGTAGCACGAGCAATCGACTGACCTAACGAGGTTTTACCCACGCCCGGTGGCCCTACCAAACATAAAATAGGCCCTTTAAGTTTTTTCACACGCTGCTGAACCGCTAAGAACTCTAAAATACGTTCTTTAACTTCATCCAAGCCGTAGTGATCTTCATTCAGCACTTTCTCAGCCGTACTCAAATCGGAATTGACCTTGGTTTTTTTCTTCCACGGTAAGTTAACTAACCAATCAATGTAATTACGCACGACGGTAGCTTCAGCCGACATAGGCGACATCATTTTGAGTTTATTTAACTCGGTCGTGGCTTTGTCTTTTGCCTCTTTCGACATACCCGCCCGCTCAATCTTACGAGCTAAGTCTTCAGCTTCATTAGGTGCAGCGTCATCCAATTCGCCTAATTCTTTTTGAATAGCTTTAATTTGCTCATTCAAATAGTACTCGCGTTGGCTTTTCTCCATTTGCTGCTTAACACGCCCGCGAATTTTCTTTTCAACTTGTAATAAGTCGATTTCGCTTTCCAATAGCTCAATCAAATATTGAACGCGCTCTTCCACATTCAACATTTCTAACAATTTTTGCTTATCCGCAATTTTTAAGCCTAAGTGAGCAGCAATGGTATCGGCTAAGCGTACCGGATCTTCAATGGAAGATAACGATGATAAAATTTCAGGTGGGACTTTTTTATTCAGCTTAACGTATTGCTCAAACAAGCTCACTAATGAACGACTTAGCACATCTGTCTTGGCACTAGTGTCATTAAGTTCGGAAGGACGTATTTCCACTTCCGCCGCAAAGAAGTCGCCTTTGGTATCAATGGCTAAAATTTCTGCCCGTTCTAAACCTTCCACCAAAACTTTTAACGTGCCATCAGGCAATTTTAATAATTGTAAAATTGTGGCAAGTGTGCCGACGGTATGCACGTCGTCTAAGGTTGGCGCATCAACTTCAGCACTCTTTTGCGCAACCAATAGAATTTGTTTGTCATTATTCATTGCCGTGTCTAAGGCTTGTATAGACTTATTACGACCCACAAATAAAGGAATGACCATATGAGGATATACCACTACATCGCGTAGCGGTAAAACCGGAACGATAAGAGACTCAGCCATAGTAAAACTCATCCTGGCGTGCAATTTGAAAGCCTGCCGCTGTGAAACCGACAGGCTACTATGTCATTATTCCCCAGCAGCTAATTGTTGCGGCTCAGGATTTTCATAAATTAAATAAGGTGCGGATTCACCGTTCACCACCGACTCATCCACCACTACTTTGCTAACATTATCTAATGACGGTAAGTCATACATGGTGTCGAGTAAAATTTTCTCAAGAATAGTACGTAAGCCCCGTGCGCCCGTCTTACGATCCATCGCTTTACGCGCAATAGCATGTAAAGCATCTTCACGGAAGACCAGTTCTGAACCTTCCATATCAAACAATTTTGAATATTGCTTGGTTAACGCATTTTTCGGTTCAGTTAAGATTTGCACTAAAGCTTCTTCGTCCAATTCCTCCAGCGTAGCCAATACCGGCAAACGACCTACAAACTCTGGAATCAAGCCATAGCGTACTAAATCTTCTGCTTCAATATCCTTGATCACATCGCCAAAGCGGGTGTTTTCATCAGATGCTTTAACTTGTGCAGAGAAACCAATACTGCCTTTTTCGGTACGGCTCTTAATAACCTTATCCATACCCGCAAATGCACCGCCCACAATAAATAAAATGTGGCGGGTATCCACTTGCAAAAACTCTTGCTGTGGATGTTTACGTCCACCTTGTGGTGGCACAGATGCAATCGTACCTTCAATCAGCTTTAATAGAGCTTGCTGTACGCCTTCGCCGGAAACGTCACGAGTAATCGACGGGTTATCCGATTTACGCGAAATTTTGTCAATCTCGTCAATATAAACAATGCCCGTCTGGGCTTTCTCGACATCGTAATCACATTTTTGCAGCAGCTTTTGGATAATGTTTTCCACATCCTCACCCACATAACCCGCTTCGGTTAAGGTGGTAGCATCTGCAATAGTAAACGGTACATTTAATAGGCGCGCTAAGGTCTCAGCCAATAAAGTTTTACCGCTACCGGTTGGACCAATTAATAAAATATTACTTTTCGCTAGTTCTACATCATCTTTGCCGCCCTTTTTGTAAAGGCGCTTGTAATGGTTATAAACGGCAACGGATAAAACTTTTTTCGCTAAATCCTGACCAATGACATACTCATCCAGAATTCCCTTAATTTCACGCGGGGTCGGCAGATTGGTTTTATCATCTGGTGTTTGCGCCGCATGGGTTTCTTCTTGAATGATGTCGTTACATAAATCAACGCACTCATCACAAATAAATACGGATGGTCCAGCAATCAACTTACGAACTTCATGTTGGCTCTTACCACAAAAAGAGCAATATAACAATTTGCCGCTGTCGTGCTCGCCTCTTTTATCTTTGCTCATTAAAACCTCTATCTTGTATCAGAACCCACTGATACGACATTGCGTAATGGAGAGACATTGGCGGTCTTTCCGTATAATTCAAGCCCTATTATTGTAATTAACTGGCTTGCTGACAAGAATACTCTGTTTTAAACCGCTTATCGTCAAGCGTTTATGAAAAACGTAGGTGTTTAATACCAAAATAGCCTGACTAAGCAGGCTATTTTAGCGAATTTAATGCAAATCAGATCTGAATGACGTTATGAACGCTGCATTAAAACTTGGTCAATCAGACCGTAAGCTTTCGCCGCTTCGGCATCCATAAAGTTATCACGGTCGGTATCTTGCTCAATGCGTTCTAAAGGTTGCCCGGTATGTTTGGCTAACACACCGTTCAACTCTGCACGCATTTTTAAGATTTCACGCGCGTGAATTTCAATATCCGATGCCTGACCACGGAAGCCACCCAAAGGTTGGTGAATCATGACCCGGGAATGCGATAAGGCATAACGTTTGCCCGGTGCACCACCTGCTAACAAGACTGCACCCATACTAGCCGCTTGTCCAATACATAAAGTACTGACATCTGGCTTAATAAATTGCATGGTATCGTAAATTGCCATACCTGAGGTAATCACGCCACCCGGCGAGTTAATATACAGGTGAATATCTTTATCAGGATTTTCTGATTCTAAGAACAGCAATTGGGCAACAATCAGATTCGCCATGTAATCTTCGACTTCACCCACACAGAAAATGACACGCTCACGCAATAGACGTGAGTAAATATCGAACGCACGCTCACCACGAGACGATTGTTCGATAACCATCGGTACACCGACAGCACGCGGTTCTATACGGCTTCTATCTAACATTACAACTTACCCTTTTTATAACTGATTTTGGGTTTAGGCTTATGCTTGATCTTGACGTTTTGGATTCATTACAGCATCAAAATCGCGCGCTTCATCCGTTACAGTCGCTTTTTCTAATACCCAATCAACAATCATTTCTTCCATAACCGCTGCTTCAATGGTTTGCATCGCTTTACGGTCTTGGCGATAGTAGCTGATGAGTGCCTGTGGATCCTCATAAGTAGATGCTAAGCTTTCTAACATTGCATCTACACGTGCCGGATCGCGTTGTAGATTATGCTGGCGAATCACTTCACCCACAATTAAACCTAGTTTTACACGACGTTCTGCTTGCGGGGCAAATAAGGCATCTGGCAGATTTTGTGCGGAGCTACCGGTATTTTGTTGGAACTCTTCACGAATATAATTTACTTCATCGGCAACCAATGCTTTTGGCACTTCAATCGCATGTAAATCAGCTAAGCCGTCCATTACTTGTTGCTTAACTTGCGATTTCAAGGCTTTGTCTAACTCGTGAAGCATATTTTTCTTTACTTCAGCACGGAAAGTTTCAACATCGCCCGCGTCAACGCCAAAGCGTTTAATGAAATCAGCGTCAATTTCAGGTAATACAGGTTCACGCACCTGTTTAACACTTAATTTGAATTGCGCGGTTTTACCTTTTAGATTTTCGGCTTGATAGTTGTCTGGGAAAGCCACATCCACGGTTTTTTCTTCACCCGATTGCATGCCAATCAGACCTTCTTCAAAGTCTTTCAGCATACGACCTGCCCCTAACTCAACGGCATAATCGTTGGCACTACCGCCCTCAAACGTTTCACCGTCTAATGTACCCACAAAATCAATCGTGACAGAATCACCGTTTTGGGCTGCACGCTCAACAGTCTGCCAATCTTGATTTTGCTTACGGATCACCTCGATCATTTTATCCAGATCAGCATCTGTTACTTCAGAGGTGGGGCGCGTAATGTTTAAGGTATCAACACCCGCAATCGTAAACTCAGGATATACTTGGAAGCTTGCAACATACTCTAAGTTTTTGCCTGCTTCTAAGGTTTTTAGATCAATGTCTGGCAAGCCCGCAACGCGTAGATTTTGTTGACGCGCGGCTTCTTGGAAAGAAGAGCCTAATAAGCTTTCGACCACTTCATAACGCACCGAGTCACTATAACGCTTTTTGACTAATGAAAACGGTACTTTGCCGGGGCGGAAACCATCAATTTTGACGCGTCCTGCTAATGCTTTTAAACGTTTTTCTACAGTCTCATCAATTTGTGCTGCGGGTAACTCCACAGTCATTTTACGGTCAATAGTACCAGTTGTTTCTACAGAAACTTGCATGTCAAAACCTCGTTACGGACCTGCTATCGCCAGATACAGGGCATTTCATCATGGAATACTAGGGATTAAAGTGGTGCGAAAAGAGAGACTCGAACTCTCACGCCTTGCGGCGCTGGAACCTAAATCCAGTGCGTCTACCAATTCCGCCATTTTCGCACATCATCAAACGGCTGATTTCCTAGCCAGCAAACCAAGCTGGAAATCCGAAAGGAGGCGATTATACACATAATTTTGAGGATGTATAATCATGAAGCAGAGTAAGGGGTGACTGATGGGACTCGAACCCACGACCACCGGAATCACAATCCAGTGCTCTACCAACTGAGCTACAATCACCACTGAGATAAACTTTGAGCTTTGCAGGATGATTATGGCGCACCCGGCAGGGCTCGAACCTGCAACCTACGGCTTAGAAGGCCGTTGCTCTATCCAGTTGAGCTACGGGCACAGGAAGGATAAATGCTGAAAATGGTCGGAGTAGAGGGATTTGAACCCCCGACCACCTGTACCCAAAACAGGTGCGCTACCAGGCTGCGCTATACTCCGACTTAATGAAGAAAATTATTAAGCTTTCTTCGTTTGAGGACGCGAACTATACGGATGTATTCATTCAGCGTCAAGCCTTTTTCTATGATTTTTCTTAAAGTGGCTTAACTCAGTTGTAGAATAGACCATCGGCGCTTAATGGCGACTTGCTGTAACTTATTATCTGGATTAACAGCAACAGGATGATCGACCATTTCCAATAAAGGCAAGTCATTGTGCGAGTCACTATAAAAATAACTGCCGTTTAAAGACTCTTCTGGATGCTCATTTAGCCAAGCCTGTAAACGCTGAACTTTACCCTGTTGAAAACATGGTATGCCATCAATCTCAGTGGTGTAGCGCCCATTTACCACCTTAGGTTCAGTGGCTAACAAATAAGGAATGCCAAAAGCTTTTGCAATGGGGCGAGTCACAAAACTATTCGTTGCAGTAATAATCATTAAAGTATGCCCGGCGGCTTGATGCTGTTTAACTAAATTCAGCGCGTCATCAGTAAGCATAGGTTGAATAACCGTTTGCATAAAGACTTGATGTAAGGCTTGCAAAGCTTGCATGGAATGTTGGCTAAGCGGTGTAAAGGAAAAGGCTGAAAACTCCCGAATATCCAGCGTGCCTTGCTTATATTCTTCATAAAAACGTTTATTGGCGCTTTCATAAGCTTCCGCATCCACTAAACCTTGCTTTACTAGGAATTGCCCCCATTCATAATCACTATCGCCCCTAAGTAGGGTATTGTCCAAGTCAAATAAAGCTAGGGTCATAGCTAAAACATCCGTAATTAGAAAAATTTGCAAATTGTAGCGCCTTTCTAGCCCTATGAAATTGCTGATTACCCTTAGTTATGGAAAAATCAGGGTAAATTTAGTTTGGAGTGGTCAGTCGTGATTGATGATGAAGGATTTAGAGCCAATGTTGGCATAATCCTTTGCAATTGCGACGGTAAAGTGTTCTGGGGAAAGCGCTTTGGTCAGGAATCATGGCAATTTCCACAGGGCGGGATTGATCGGGGGGAAACACCTACCCAAGCCATGTTTCGGGAGTTGTATGAAGAGCTAGGCCTTTTTAAACATCAGGTTGAAATTGTCGGACAAACCCGAGGATGGTTACGGTATCGGATTCCTGAGGATATGATCCGCCGTCGTGCAAAGCCATTATGCATTGGTCAAAAGCAAAGATGGTTCTTGCTACGTTTATTGTGTGAAGACGATGGTTTAAATTTATTGGCAACCGAAAAGCCGGAATTTGATCATTGGCAATGGGTCGATTATTGGATACCACCGCGTCAGGTTGTATTTTTTAAGCGCCGCGTTTATCGTCGAGCATTAAATGAACTTGCACCGTTACTTAACTAAACAAGGCTAAGGGCGGCTTCACTAAACCGCCCTTGCATTCTACTAAAACGGTTTTACGACAGCCAATATGACAATAATAATGAGTAAGACACTGGGTACTTCATTAAACCCTCGATACCATTTGTGGCTGCGTGTATTAGCGTCTGCCCGAAACGTTAACATGAGTTTATAACAATAATAATGGTAAGCTGCTAAACCAAAGACTAATAGTAATTTGGCATGAAACCAACCTGCTTTAAATAACGCGGTATTCATGATTAACATCGTAATACCAAATAATGCAGTTAATACCGCACCAATCGTCATCATGACATAGAGCCGCCGCTCCATGACTTTAAACAAATCCCAGCTCGGTTTATTTTCTGGCATCGCATGATAGACATAGAGACGGGGTAGATAAAACAAACCCGCAAACCACGTTACCATAAAAATAATATGCAGCGCTTTAATCCAAAAATACATAACGTTAACCCTTCACTAATGTCTGTAGCTTTTGCTCTAACTCACCCGGTTGCCATTCACCCATTTTTTGGGTCACGATTTTGCCATTCGCATCCACTAAAAAAGAAGTCGGTGTAACGCGTACATTAAATTGCTGCGCCAATGCGCCTGATTGATCATAGCCCACTATATAATTCATGCCTTTAGCTTGCTGCATGGCTTGAACTTCATCTAGTTTGTCATAAGACATGGCAACACTCACAATTTCAAATCCTTGGGATTTGAATGTTTGTTGCACAGCAATCAAATGAGGAATTTCTTTAACACAACCCGGACAAGTAGTTGACCAGAACTCTAATAGGTAAGGTTTACCCTGCAAACTATCTAAATCTAAAGTAGCGCCATCACTCTTAGTCAGCGTTAAGCCCGCAGGAATTTTATTACCATCTTTTAAACCAAAGGTAACGACCAATACGATAGCCGCAACAACAATTGCCAGAATAGCCAAGCTCTTAATATCTAGTTTCATAGGTTTAAGGTTGTGAATGCTTAAAGAATGGGTATTATACAATGATTTTAATGTCCAATCGTGAAAAGGGTTATTGTGAAAAAGATAGGCATCGTGGGCGCAACGGGTTATACCGGAGTCGAACTGTTACGTTTATTAGCCAATCATCCAGAAGTCGACATACGCTATGTAACGTCTCGTGAACACGCAGGTTCACGCGTGGATGCTATGTTTCCTAACCTACGCGGTTATATTGACTTACAATTTTCTGTACCTTCAACTGAAGAACTCAGCGATTGCGATTTAGTCTTTTTTGCTACTCCCAATGGCGTTGCCATGAAAACTGCGCCGGATTTATTAGCCGCAGGTGTTAAAGTCATCGACTTAGCGGCTGATTTTCGCATTAAAAATATTGCTACTTGGGAAAAATGGTATGGCATGCAACACGCCTGCCCCGATTGGGTAGCAAAAGCAGTGTACGGCTTACCTGAGCTGTATCGGGAGCAAGTCAAGCAAGCACAATTAGTCGCTAATCCGGGTTGTTATCCCACCGCTGTTACCTTGGGTTTATTGCCCTTAGTCGAAAATAAACTGATAGATTTAGAGAATATTATTGCTGATACCAAATCCGGGGCAAGTGGAGCTGGGCGTAAAGCGGAAGTACATACATTATTATGTGAGGCAGGCGATAATTTTAAGGCTTACGCTGTAGCAGGGCATCGGCATTTACCAGAAATTGCGCAAACCTTATCAAACATTGGCGGCTTATCAATAAATCCTACCTTTGTTCCCCATTTATTACCTATGATTCGCGGGATACACGCTACACTTTATAGTAATTTGACAGTTGAACCCGGTGATTTACAGGGAATTTACGAACAGCGGTTTAGCAAGGAAGCTTTCGTAGATGTATTGCCCGCTGGTTCACACCCCGAAACTCGCTCTGTGCGCGGGGCTAACTTCTGTCGAATTGCCATCCATCGCCCCGGGAATGGCAAGCGTGTCGTTGTCTTATCCGTCATAGATAATTTAGTGAAAGGTGCAGCCGGTCAAGCCATTCAAAATATGAACTTGATGTTAGGTTTACCTGAAGCAATGGCATTACAACAACATCCCGGTCTCTTACCTTAAAATGGATAGACCCCAGTTGGCATGAGCCTAGAATATAGATTCGAGAACCGTAGCACGGTACAAGTAAGACCTTCCCAGCCTGAAAAACGCAATCCCTGTTGGTATGTAGTTATTGCGTTGGGTTTAGTTCTCTTCGGTTTAGTCGGCTGGATGTTTTTTAGTGGGTATTTCACTCCTATGGACTCCACCGGCGCTCATGCCCTTACCTTACGCGGTAAAATGAATGAGCAAACCCGTTTAATTAAGCAACAAACCGAACAATTGCAAAGCCTTGAAGATCAATTAGCCGCCACCAAACGGGATAAACAAGTCCAAGAAGTGGCAAATCATGAACTTAATAAGAAATTAGCCCTAGCCGAAAGCAATTTAGCCGCAGAACGGGAAAAGTTGGTATTATACGAAGGCATTTTATCACCAGAAGGCTTAGAACCCGGTTTACATATTCAACATTTTGCCTTAAAACCACGCTTAGTTGATGATAATGGGCAAAAAGTCGCAGCTAATACACGTTATCATTATCACGTAGTGTTGGCTAATATTCGAGCGGGAGAGGCAAGCGTTGGCGGTACTTATACCATTACCTTAACGGGCAAACGTAACGGTGAGACGGCAAACCTAACACAAAAGGATATAACGCCGAATGGTACTGAACCCAATGCGCAATTTATGGTAAAACACTATCAGAGTTTGGAAGGTAATTTACTTATACCTAAGGATTTTATTCCCCAATCTGTTAAATTAACGGTAACCCCCGATGGTGGAGAAACGCCAGATCGTTTAACCCAACATTATAATTGGGATACCTTAACTAACCCTGTTAACGATTCCAATGCATCCAAATAACGAGGAGTAAATAATATGTTCGGAAAATCTGCCAAAGGCAGCGCCCCAGTAGGTATTTCCCCATCAGTGCCCGTGTCTGCCCCTGTTCAGCAAAACGATCAAAAAATCCGTAGCGCACGGGTTGATACACTGATTGGTAAAGGCACTACTATTGACGGTAACTTACGCTTTTCTGGCGGCTTACATATTGAAGGCGTCGTTAAAGGTAATTTAGCTGCGGATGGCGATGATGCAACTTTGATTTTAAGCGAACACGGGCACATTCAAGGGGAGGTTCGCGTCCCTAGTATGGTGCTAAATGGTATGATCGAAGGCGATGTTTATGCGGTAGGCAAGGTTGAATTATTTGAAAAAGCCCGCATTGCAGGTGATGTTTATTACAACTTATTAGAGATGGCGGTCGGTGCAGAAGTGAACGGTAAATTGGTGCGCCAAAAACCCACGCCTGCGCCTGTGAATACCTTACCCCCTGCACTCAGCAGTCCTGAAGCAGAATAAGGATTCTCGCACTCGTTTAAATAGGATGCTAAGTTAGCTGCATCTAGTCGTTTTGTAGGAGAGTAATGATGACGGTCGAAACCGTAAGCCCTTCCCCTTTAATTTTTACGCAAGCTGCGGCAGCGAAAGTAAAATCCTTGATTGCTGAAGAAGGCAATGATGCGCTGAAATTACGCGTATTCGTGCAAGGTGGCGGTTGCTCTGGCTTCCAATATGGCTTCACCTTTGACGAACAAATAAATGATGACGACACGGCTGTGGAAACAGACGGTGTTAAATTATTAATTGACCCGATGAGCTTTCAATACATGGTCGGTGCAGAAATCGACTACACCGAAGGCTTAGAAGGTGCTCAATTTGTAATCCGTAACCCAAATGCCACTACTACTTGTGGCTGTGGCTCATCGTTTAGCCCATAATCACAGTTGCATACTTGCCTTAAAAAGGTCGCTTAACGCGACCTTTTTAGTTTAACTCACCTTAACCCGTATTACGCATACCCGCCGCAATAGCATTAATGGTACGTAACATACTCGGCAACCACGGTGATTCCACCGTTTCATGCGTTTGTGCATAATCACGATGCCGCTTAATCAAGGTAATTTGAATATGATTTAGCGGATCTAAATACGGTTCACGACGTTGCAAAGAATATTGCAATAACGGGGTTTCCTGCATGAGTCGCTCGATACACGCAACCTTTAGTACTTCCTGTACTGTCAATTCATATTCTTGGCGAATGGTTTGATAAATCGCTTGCGCCCGAGTTTGATCGCTGGCTAATTGTGCATATTCTTGCGCCGTATCCATTTGCGCTTTATACAATGCCATTTGCACATTACTTAAGAGCGCCCGAAATGCAGGCCAATCGCTATACATACGCTCTAAAATAGCGCCATTATCCGGATGAGATTGTCTAAACGCATTTAAGGCTGTGCCAATTCCATACCAAGCAGGCAAGGTATGCCGCGATTGCGCCCACCCAAAGACCCAAGGAATCGCCCGAATTGAGCTTTTATCGCGGACCGTTTTCTTCCGATGCGACGGGCGCGACCCAATATTTAATAATGCAATTTCCTGTACAGGCGTGGCTTCATAGAAATAATCCATAAAACCGGGAGTGCGATCCGTTAATTCACGATAAGCCTGCTCGCCACTTGCCGCAATGGCTTGCATGGCTTGGTGAAAAGCGTTATCAGTTTGTGGGCTTTTACGTAATAAGCCTAAGCTAGCTTTTAATAAGCCGGTTGTCCCCACGCCTAATTCATAGGCAGCGGTTTCCACATTGGAATATTTAGCGGCTAATACTTCGCCTTGCTCGGTAAATTTAATTTGCCCCTGCACCGTATCATGCGGCTGTGCCAAAATCGCTTCGTGAGTTGGACCACCCCCACGTCCGACTGTACCACCCCGACCGTGGAATAAACGACAGGTTACGCCGTATTTATCGGTTAAGTTCGTCACTTCTAACTGGGCATTATATAAATTCCAGTTAGAAGCCAAGATTCCACCATCTTTAGCCGAGTCCGAGTAACCCAACATCACTTCTTGCAAATTACCGGACGCTTGTAGCAATAAACGGTAGGTATCATTTTCCAATAAGCTAGTTAAAACCGAGGTTATGTGTTTTAAATCTTCAATGGTTTCAAATAAAGGCGAAACTTGAATATGGCAATACAATTCACGATTTGCGTCATAACCGACTAAACCCGCCAACCGCGCTAATAACATTACTTCCATCACATGGCTGGCGTGATGCGTCATGGAAATTACATACGTACCGAAAATGCCTGTACCCGCTTCAATGCGCATTTCCACCATGCTATCGAAGACTTCAAGCGTTTCTGCGGCACGTTCACTCAGTTTCGGGCGTTGTGGCATGGGAATACGCGGTCGCAACATCAGCTCAGCGAGTAACTCCATACGCTCGGCTTCCGATTTCTCCAGATAATCCAAGCACATACCATTTAATTGCAGGATTTCTGCTACGGTCTCGCTGTGAATCGTCGACTCTTGGCGAATATCCAATTTATATAAGCCAAAACCACAGGTTTCGACTAAGCGCTCCAAATCTTTTAATTCACGCCCAGCAATCACACTGTCATTATGACTACGCAGTGATTCATTAATTAAATGCAACTCATGTAAGAATTCCGCTACATCCGTGTAAGCTAAAGCATGTAACGGGCTATTTTCCCGTTCTAAACGCGCTTCAACCGACTCCAGCGTTCGTTCTAGTTTAAAGCGCATAAAGCTTAATAAGCGCCGATACGGTTCTTGAGCGAAGGTTACCGTTTTGCCGCCAAACACAATTTCCCCTAAGCGCACATTTTCCTGTTCCAGATATGCCATTAACTCTGGCGCAGGCTGCACAAATTCCGTTGAATGCGATAAAACAGTGCGTAATTCGCCAACCCGCTTATGATATTCCTCTAAAGCTGCTTGCATTTGCATACGCACCGCTTTACGCGTTAAAGCCGGAGTAACAAACGGATTACCATCGCGGTCACCGCCAATCCACGAACCAAAGCGCAAGAAACTAGGGATATGCACCGCATTTTGCCCATAAGCAATCCGTGCCGCCCGTTCGTAATAGCGATAAACTAAAGGAATGGCTTCAAACAAGCTTTCCCGGAAATAATATAAACCGTAGCGAATTTCATCTTCTACTGTGGGCTTACGTGTACGAATTTCATTGGTACGCCATAATAATTGAATTTGCGATTTTAATTGGCGCAATAAGGCAGCGCGTTCATCTTCACCAATCGCAGGCGCATCCATTTGGTCAATTGCTAAGAAGATACGCCGCTGCAAATCCATCATGGTACGGCGACGTGCTTCTGTAGGATGTGCAGTAAATACCGGAATATAACGCATGCGATCAAATAAGAACTGCAACTCCTGAGCAGCAATCCCCTGCTCCTTTAACTCTAACACCGTACTACGCGCAGAGCCCTTCCATAATTTGTGATCTGTGCTGCTTTGCACAATCCGGCGACGTTCACGATGCTGAAAATCTTCTTCCACAATATTGTTAATAATGTAAAAAGTATTAAAAGCCCGAATTACCTTTTCTAATAGACGTACTTCTAACTGTGCAATAAACTCCATCAGCTCATTGCGCAAAGCAGGATCATCTTGGCGACGTAATTGAATGTAACCCTTACGTAACTTTTCGACGGCTCGATAAACTTCAGGATCTTCTTGCTCCCGTAAGATTTCACCTAGCAATTCACCAAACTGGCGCACCTTTTCTTTCAACTTATCAACAGCAAATGGTTGCTCAACTTTTGCCTCAGGCACACTCATTGCGTTTGCTCCCTTACACCTAGTCACTCATGAATCATTAATTTAATATTAAGTCTAACTATATTACTGTTTTGATTATGCAAGCATTATGCCTTTTGGTAGGCAAGCCTCAATTCCTATTGATTTTGATGCGTTATTAGCCTAAAAAATTATGTGCAATGCACAAAAAAATAGTTGACAGACATTATCTAAGCGGTTATTGTGCACTGCATCAAATGCTGCAAAGCACAAAATTAAGATTAACCGATTAGGAGTTGAACCCAATGCAAAATGACATGATGAACATCGTAAAGCAATTCAGTGACAACGCTTTAGCTTCTGCTAAAAAATTAGGTGACCTGAATATGCGCACTTTTGAAACTTTAGCGACTAAACAAGCTGAGTTAGTAAAATCATGCGTTGAAATGGGTACTAAAAACGCTGAAGCGGCTTCTAAAGTTAAAGATATGGGCGAATTAAGCGCTCTTCAACAAGAAGTTACCCGCGCTTGTAGCGAAAAATGGATGTCTAACTTACGTGAAGCAACTGAATTGTTGACAAATGTGCGTGATGAGCTAACTTCTATCATGGAAGAAGCTGCAAAATACACACAAGAAAACACTCAACAAGTCGTTGATGCAGGTAAAAAAGTAGCTTCTGAAACAATGGCTAAAACAACTGAAGCTGTTGAAAAAGCAGCCGCTGAAGTTGTTAGCATGACCAAAGAAGCCACTGATAAAGCGGTAGAAAATACCAAAAAAGCAGCTAACATTGCTTAATTAAAAGTTTATTGTCCGGGTTGGGATGTGACTCCTCCTCTCCTCCTCTCCTCTCTCTAGTTCCAATCCGGCATTTCTCTTTAATCCGCCCTTGTGGCGGATTTTTATTTTTGACTACATAAATTAGGCAAAGTAGCCAAATCTTAAACCAACATGTCACAATACGCCCCTTTTAAGCTCAGCCCCGGATAGACCCACTATGACAGCTCAAATCATTGATGGAAAAAAAGTTGCTGCGGATGTACGTGCCGAAGTTAAGCAGAAAATTGAAACACGCCTTGCCCTAGGCAAACGCCGCCCGGGTTTAGCTGTGATTCTGATTGGCTCAGATCCAGCTTCTCAGGTCTACGTCAATCATAAACGCAAGGCCTGCGCGGAAGTAGGCATTGAATCACGTTCTTATGATTTGCCCAGCCATACTACCCAGCATGAGTTAATCGAACTCATTGACGCCTTAAATAAGGATGCGGCTATTGACGGTATTTTGGTGCAATTACCTTTACCTGCGCATATTGACGCGTCGCTGATTATTGAACAGATTGATCCCAGCAAAGATGTGGACGGCTTCCATCCTACTAATATAGGACGTTTAACCTTGCGTATTCCCGGTTTACGTCCTTGCACACCCTACGGTGTAATTCGTTTATTGGAAAGCGTGGGTGAAACATTCAAAGGTCGCCATGCAGTTATTGTGGGCGCATCGAATATTGTGGGTCGTCCAATGGCGTTAGAACTATTATTAGCGGGCGCAACAATTAGCATATGCCACCGCTTTAGTGGTACTCAAACGGCCGACTTGGTTAAACAAGCGGATATTGTAGTAGCCGCAGTGGGTCGTCCCGGTTTAGTCAAAGGTGAATGGATTAAACCTGGAGCAACTGTGATTGATGTGGGCATTAACCGTTTAGCAGATGGACGCTTAGTCGGGGATGTGGAATTTGAGGCTGCTAGCGAACGTGCAGCTTATATAACACCTGTACCCGGTGGCGTTGGTCCTATGACGGTTGCTATGCTGATGCAGAACACCTTAGAAGCGTGCGAAAAGCACCCTTTCTAAAAAACAATAAGGCGTCATAAAGACGCCTTAGGTTTTTCTTATTGAACTAATGGGTAACTAACTACCTTGTTGTTAACTTACTGTTAGTAGAGAGTTACTGCTCTTATTTTCTGATTGAATATGCAATGAGTCTGGTACAGAAACTGCAATTTCGCCATTCAGAATTTTTTATTTAGCTTGCGATTTTAATTTATCAATAGTCGCTGCATCCAATGCACCGGCTTCTTGTAAACGACGAATTACAGGCGCTGGTAAGCAAACCACTTCAGATTTTTTGAATTCAACACCGACGGACACACCACCGCATTTTTGACGTTTGCGGTCACCTTCTTTAGTACTTTTCTCGTCATAGCTTAAGAAAGCATCATCAACCCAACCGTTTTGACCCGACCAACGCACTAGCTCAAAGTTAACTTTGCCACCTTCTGCCCGTTGCCCTAATTTCGCAATCCAAGTTGCGTTATGCGGAATTTCCACAGCAATGGCATCGCCATTATGCTCAGAGTACATCATCAAGCTATGACCGGCTGATAAACCTTTTACTTGATAAATCGGCACAGAATGGAATTTGCCCTTGCCACTATTTGGATAACCACAACATTCTTTATCTTTTACTTTCGGGTCAGCCATACAAGCGCGGCGTGCCCTTGCAATTGCAGTGGCTTCTGGGTCTAAGACTAATACGTCAGACTTAACCCAACCCGTTTGGTCATCACCCCAACTGATTTTCTCCCAAGTAGTTTTGCCTACCACTTGTTGATCATTGCGGCGTACAATCCAACGCGCATTATGGGGCAAATTTACAATTACGCCCTTACCGCCCGGCTCTTTATACATTTTTAAAACATTACCCGGTGTCAAACCCTTGACTTGATAGACTGAAGTCATATCAGCAGGCATGGGTAACGCGGCATGTAATGCGAGAGGGGTTGCCAACATTACTAAACCTGCTAATACCATTGCAGGTTTTTTCATATAATTTTTCATCTAGAGTCCTCCGTTAGTTCAACGATCTGACTATCGTTAAACATAACCTTCACAAAGCTAATAAAATTTAACAACTAGCTCCCACGCTTAATAGCGTTCCACGCCACTAAGTGTAGGCAACAATGTGTTTTTTTGCTGAACACATTAACTTTTTTACAACGTTTGTAGCGCTATCATCTACCTAGTTGTAAAAATGTCACAGTATTTGACCGACAAAATTAGGTTTTGTGCCGTTGAAGTGTGAGGAACATCGCATCACCATAACTAAAGAACCGATAATGTTGTCGTACCGCATGTCTGTAACTGTTCAAAATATTATCATATCCAGCAAAGGCAGCTACTAACATTAATAAAGTTGATTGGGGTAGATGAAAATTTGTGATCATGGCATCGACCACCTTGAATGTATAACCGGGCGTTATAAATAAGCGCGTATCGGCTTGATAGGGGTGCAGTTCACCCGATTGTGCCGCGCTTTCTAGACTACGTACCGAAGTTGTACCCACCGCCACCACACGCCCACCCCGGGCTTTACAAGCGGCTACAGCATCACAAACTGCTTGATTAACTTGCACATATTCAGCATGCATAATGTGCTTTGATAAATCTTGCACCCGCACAGGTTGAAACGTACCTGCCCCTACATGCAAGGTCACTTCAGCCGTTTCTACACCTTTTTGCTTTAATTGCTGAATAATAGCCTGATCGAAATGCAAACCTGCTGTTGGGGCAGCCACCGCGCCGGGTTGTGCCGCAAATACAGTTTGATAACGTTCACGATCTTCTAAAGTATCAGCGCGTTCAATATACGGCGGCAAGGGAATATGCCCATATTGTTCTAATAAATCTAAGACGGCTATCTCGCCTAAAAACTTCAGTTGAAATAAATCATCAACCCGTCCTAATACCTCTGCTTGAATCGCCTGTTCCAGCAGCAGTTTAGTATCCGGTTTTGGTGCTTTACTGGCTCGAACATGCGCCAACACCTGATGTTCATCTAATACACGCTCGACTAACACTTCGACTTTGCCACCAGACAGTTTTTGACCGTGTAGGCGTGCTGGAATTACCCGAGTATTGTTAAAGACTAATAAATCGCCTGCTTGCAATAGATCTAACACATCAATAAAGCGCCCATCGTGGCAAACACCTGCTTCACCATCGACAATTAATAAGCGGCTGGCACTGCGCTCTGCCAATGGCATAGCGGCGATTAATTCAGGAGGAAGTTGATAATCAAAGTCACTTAATTGCATGCCGCGCATCATAACAGAAATTTTGAAAAAAACTTTCGACAAATCGAAAAAATCAGGTAGAATAGCGTCCTCTTATCAAAGCCGGAGTGGCGGAATTGGTAGACGCAGCGGATTCAAAATCCGCCGCTGGTGACAGTGTGCGAGTTCGAGTCTCGCCTCCGGCACTGATTCCTAAAAAAGCCCAAGTAATCAAATACTTGGGCTTTTTTTATGTACAAAATTCTTACTATCTTGCAACAAATAAGTATATAAACGGGTAGATTAAACGACTAATAGTGGTGGTTTTATTGAACAATCGTTATATTTACTTTTATATAGCGCTTGCTAAGCTTAGCAACTCTTTATACCATTTTCAGAGTTTTGCTATGAATAACGCTGCCACAGAAATTACCTGCGATACCCTACCCGCTAGCACTTTAACGGTTGAGCAAGCCCAACAGCGCATTTTAGACGCTATCTCTACGCTAACCTGCTACGAAACAGTCGGCTTAATGCAGGCAAATGCACGAATTCTAAGCGCTGCTATTCAAGCAAACGTAGACGTTCCGCCTTACAATAACTCAGCAATGGATGGCTATGCGCTGCGTTATGCCGATTTAGCAACCCACGACCCATTAAATATCATAGGCACAGCCTTAGCAGGACATCCGTTTAATGGCACGGTACAAGCGGGTGAATGTGTACGCATTATGACAGGTGCTATGTTGCCTGAGGGCGCAGATACCGTGGTCATGCAGGAAAATGTCACACGACACGCGGCGCAAATTCAAATCACGGGCAAACTTAAAGCAGCCGATAATGTGCGTTACACTGGCGAAGATATTCGCGCTGGTCATCCATTATTACCCGCTGGAAGACGCTTAAACGCGGCTGATATTGGATTACTAGCCTCTCAAGGTATTGCTGAAGTAAGCGTCTTACGCAAACCTAAAATTGCCTTTTGCTCAACCGGAGATGAATTACAAAGTTTGGGGCAAGCGTTACAAGCAGGGCAAATTTACGACAGCAACCGTTATACGTTAAATGCCTTATTGCAAGCCTTAGATGTAGACATTATTGATTTAGGCGTAGTGCGCGATACGCCAGAAGCAGTTGCACAAGCCTTCCAACAAGCCAGTAGCATCGCCGATGTTTTTATTACCAGCGGCGGCGTATCAGTAGGTGAAGCGGATTATGTAACCGATACCTTAAAACGCATGGGCGAAGTCAATTTCTGGAAAATCGCCTTTAAACCGGGTAAACCTTTAACCTTTGGCAAATTAAATAAAACCTGTTGGTTTTTCGGTTTACCGGGTAATCCCGTGTCGGTCATGGTGACTTTTCTATTATTCGCCCGCCCAGCCATTTTAAAGCTACGGGGTGAAACCGCACCGTTATTGCCGGAATATCAAGCTATTTGTACAAGTAAACTTAAAAAATCTCCGGGGCGTAAAGATTACCAACGCGGCATTTGTGAACAAGATGCAAACGGGCAATGGACGGTTAAAACCACAGGCAATCAAGGTTCACACGTTTTAACCTCTATGAGTCAAGCGAATTGCTTTATCGTGTTACCGTTAGAATCTGGCACTGTTGAAGCCGGTTCGACCGTAACTATTATTCCATTTGCAGGTTTAATGTAAGTGTTTAAGGGGCTGAGTTGCCCCCTCCCTAGTTTTATGCAGCTTTGGCTAACAAAGCTTGTTCTAATTCAGCGACACGTTGTTCTAAAGCTTCCACCCGTGCTTCCAGACTGTGCGTATCTGTGCCGCTTTGTATAGTTTGACTGTAATGTAATTGTTCAGCTTGTAATTGCTCAAAGGTTTCTGTGCCAAGCGTATGAAAATAACGGTCTTCGCGTTTCCCTGAACCTGCTGGCAGACGCATCACCAACGGTTTAGTCAATTGCAGCCAAGCCTCTAAAATACTTTGGATTTCATCCGGCTGTTTGAATTCAGCTAAGCGTTCTGTACGCAATTTAATTTCGTTCAAGGTTTGCGGCCGACGTAGTAATAATACCGCTAACACCGCTTGCTGCTGCGGGCTAAGTTTATAATGCTTTTGTAAGCGATGTTCGACTCGTTGCGCCCGCTCGCTGTTTTGAATGGTTGCCCACCCCATTTCGGTTAAATCTTTGGCTAAACTGCCCACTTGTCCTTCTTTTAAATTCATTAACGGCTCACGGCTACTTTTTTGATTACAAGCCAAGGTTAGTGAATTAAAGGTCAGTGGGTAATTATTGGGTGTGGTTAACTGCTTTTCGAGTAAGCAACCCAGAATACGAATTTCTTCCGCTGTAAATGGCGGCTTCTGCACGGTTTCATCGTACATAGTCATCCCCGATCTAATATTTTTTATAACTTGCTATTTTAAGGTTGCCAGCGTGACAAATCGACGGTGTGATTCACTTGCCAACTTGGCATGGGTAAGTTTATATGATTGTTTAATAGGGTTAAATACTCCGAACGTGGAATTTGTTCCGCGCCCATACTCAGCAAATGGCTATTCAGAATCTGGCAATCAATAACGGCAAAACCCCATTGCTGCAAATGATAAGCCATTGCGACCATTGCAATTTTGGAAGTATCGGGTTCACGGCTAAACATAGATTCGCCATTAAATACGCCGCCGGTTACCACCCCGTATAAACCGCCTACCAATATCTGTTCAGCATTCCAAACTTCAATCGAATGTGCCCTACCATGATGATGTAAATCACAATAAGCATCATGCATTTCATGCGTAATCCACGTACCGTCCGCATAACTACGGGGTGCGGCACAGGCTTTAACCACTTGACTAAAACAATGGTCAAACGTAATACGATAGCCTTTATTGCGCATGGATTTACGTAAACTGCGGGTTAAATGCACCTTGTGTGGAAATAACACCGCTCGCGGATTGGGCGACCACCAATAAATGGGTTCTCGCGGACCAAACCACGGAAAAATACCCGCCTGATAGGCATTTAGCAGCCGTGGCACGGATAAATCGCCACCGACTGCTAATAAACCATTGGGTTCATCCCACGCCATCTCGACGGGCGGAAACGGTTGTTCCGACCAATTCGCATCTAATAACGTTAGCGTGAGTGAACGCGGTTTCACAATTCAGCCTGACCTAAACCATCTAAATAACGTTCAGCATCTAAAGCTGCCATACAACCTGTTCCGGCTGACGTAATCGCTTGGCGATATACATGATCCATGACATCACCCGCAGCAAATACGCCGTCAACGCTTGCCGCCGTGGCATTGCCTTCATTACCACTTTTTACTTTAATATAGCCGTTTTGTAGTTCTAATTGACCTTGGAAAATATCGGTATTGGGTTTATGCCCAATTGCCACAAAAATCCCTTGTAATTCGACATCTTGGCTTTCACCTGATTGCACGTTTTTCACACGCATGCCAGTTACGCCGGTTTTATCGCCTAATACTTCATCTAACACACTATTCAGCATTAATTTGATTTTGCCTTCTGCCACTTTCTCATACAAATGATCTTGCATGATTTTTTCGGCGCGGAAGCTGTCACGGCGATGCACTAAAATAACTTCTGAGGCAATATTCGCTAAATATAAAGCTTCTTCAACGGCTGTGTTCCCGCCGCCAATGACAGCAACGCGCTGCTTACGATAGAAAAAGCCATCACAGGTCGCACAAGCTGATACCCCTTTACCTTTAAATTTTTCCTCAGATTCCAAACCAAGGTACATTGCCGTCGCGCCAGTTGCTACAATTAAGGCATCACAGGTATAAGTGCCGCTATCACCGCTTAGGGTAAAAGGACGTTGTTGTAGGTTAACCGTATGGATATGATCAAAAATCATTTCAGTTTTGAAACGCTCGGCATGCCGTTGCATGCGTTCCATTAACTGTGGGCCCATAATACCCGCATCATCTCCCGGCCAATTATCCACTTCGGTTGTGGTCATCAGTTGACCGCCTTGTTGCAAACCAGTAATCAATACAGGCTGTAAATTAGCACGGGCGGCATACACGGCAGCGGTATAACCCGCGGGGCCTGAACCTAAAATGAGTAAACGGCAATGTTTGGTCGAGTTCATATATAATTCTCCTGCTAGTGCGGGATAAAAAGCTGCCCGCATCCTATTCATGTGGAGCTTAATCCTAAGTGAGCAAGACCATGCGGTAAAGTAGCAATCAAAAATTAAGCGCTTATAATAGTTAGGATACACGACAGGGATACTGGTTTTGGCAAACAAGTTACATCAACAAAAGCGGGCAAGCGTACAACAAGCAATCGTCATTGCCTGCGTCGGGCTAGCCGCCTTAGTTTTATTAGCATTATTAAGTTACGACCCACAAGACCCCGGCCCGTTTTACCACAATTCGCAAACGGTTATGTGCCACAATAAAGCGGGCTGTAAAGGCGCGTGGCTGGCGAATTTCCTGTTTAATTTGCTGGGTTATTTAGCCTATGCCGTACCTGTTTTATTGGTGGCATTGGGCTTAAACGCCTTTCGCATTAACCCCTATATGAAAAACCATAATAATCCGGTCGGGGGCATGAATGATGTTGTAACCGCGTTGGGTGCAGTTTTAACCTTATTCAGCGGGGCAGGCTTAGCTAATCTATTATTTGACCCTTACCCTTATGCCACAGGCGGCGGCATTTTAGGACATTATGTTGCAAATATTTTTACCAAAACCTTTTTAGGCTTTTACGGTGCATTGCTGTTTTTACTGTCTATTTTCTTAAGCAGTATTACGCTTGTTACCGATATTTCATGGTTGCAAGTAGCGGATAAAGTTGGTGATTGGTTTATTCAATTATTTGAAGGCGCACAACAACCTAAAACCAACAATGGCAAAAAATTAACAAAACCTAGCAATAACGCTAATAGCAGCGGTTCATTGCAAGCTTGGTTGGCTAAATTGCAAGGGCTATTTGCGCCTAAAACAGCTAGCAATACCGTAACTAATCCAGTAGACAATCATGAGAATGGCAATAATCCCATTACGCATGCGTTAGAATGGTTAAATCAAAAAACCCATCAAGTACGCGTGGGGCGTTCGGCTGTATTGCCTGAAAATAGCGGCGTGGATGTCAGTGATATTAAAGGACGACGTGATCCGGTGTTAGAAACGCCTAATTTTAGTGTAACACCACCCGTAGATTTGGGTATCAAAGAACCAATTGTGGATGTTGGGCAACCCATAGCGGTTAGTAAATTGCCGAAAACTAAGCCAAAAGCCCCTGCACCCACCGTCAGTCAAGACAGCACCATTAGCGAAGAATATCTCAAAGCATTGGCGGAAGATGTTTCGTTGAAAAATCAACTGATGGTATTGCCACGCTTAACGCTATTAAATGCGCCTCCAGCGGAACGGGTAACACAAACCCCCACTCGCTTAACAGAATTAGCGGATAAATTGGTTGCTGCGTTAGGGCATTATGGCGTGAATAATGTACGGGTGGTGGCAAAAGAACCGGGTCCCGTTATTACGCGCTTTGAGTTGGAATTACCCGATGGGACAAAAGCCTCGAAAATTTCCGGTCTAGCTACCGATTTAGCCCGCAATATGTGCGTATCCAGTGTGCGGGTAGTAGAAGTCATTCCCGGTCGTCCCACTATTGGGGTAGAAATTCCGAATGATAAGCGGGATGTAGTCATGATTAGTGAACTGCTAGCATCGCCGACTTATAAAAAACACCCGTCACCATTAACCATTGCTTTAGGTAAAGACATTTCTGGTAATCCGGTGGTGGCGGATTTGGCTAAAATGCCACATTTATTGGTTGCGGGCACAACCGGTTCGGGTAAATCGGTATTTATTAATGCCATGCTCATGAGCTTGCTGTTTAAAGCCACGCCTGAAGAAGTGCGCATGATTATGATCGACCCGAAAATGCTGGAATTGAGCTCGTATGAAGATATTCCGCATTTGCTTGCGCCCGTTGTCACCGATATGAAACATGCCGCCAATGCGCTGCGTTGGTGTGTGGCAGAAATGGAGCGCCGTTATTTATTAATGGCTAAACTTAAAGTACGCAATATTGCAGGCTTTAATGACAAAATTCGGGAAGCGCAAGATCGGGGCGAACAAATTTTAGACCCGTTATTCGACCCTAATACCGATATTGGCGGTCATGCCGACGCATTAAAACCCTTACCTTACATCGTAGTCATTGTCGATGAATTCGCCGATATGATGATGGTGGTCGGCAAAAAGGTGGAAGAATTAATTGCACGGTTAGCCCAAAAAGCACGCGCTTCGGGCATTCATCTGATCTTGGCGACACAACGTCCTTCAGTCGATGTGATTACTGGCTTAATTAAAGCCAATATCCCCACCCGTATTGCCTTTCAGGTTTCCACAAAAATTGATTCACGGACTATTCTTGATCAAGGTGGTGCGGAACAATTATTGGGTTATGGTGATATGTTGTATATGCCACCCGGTACATCGCTACCGCAACGCATACACGGCGCATTGGTCACCGATAAAGAAGTCGAAGATGTAACGATTCATCTTAAACAGCAAGGGGAACCAGATTACATTGCTGATGTCTTAGCGGATAGCACATCGCCATCGGATGCTATTCCCGGGCTTGAGCCTTTGGCAGAACGTGAAGGGGAATCAGATCCTTTATACGATGAAGCCGTAGCGATTGTGATTGAATCGCGGCGCGCGTCTATTTCCTACTTACAACGACGCTTAAAAGTAGGTTATAACCGCGCGGCGCGGATGATTGAAGATATGGAAACGGCTGGGGTCGTCAGTGCAGTTTCCAGTAATGGGTCGCGTGAAGTATTAGTCGCAGCTCCACCTAGAGATTAAGAGGTTCTAGAGATAATGATGAAAAAATTTACTCAATCTGTATTAACCGTGGCATTAGCCGTTGGTTTAAGTGCAAGTGCATGGGCAGAAGGCGGACGTGAAAAATTATCGGCTTTCTTCACTGATGTAGACACTTTACAAGCATCCTTTACCCAACAAGTTGTGGATGCAAAAGGCGCAGTTAAACAGTCTGCCTCTGGTACTGTTTATTTATCACGCCCCGGTAAATTCCGTTGGGAATATCGTTCACCCGATAAAAACGTCATCGTTGCCGATGGGAAAAACGTATGGGTACACGATGTGGATTTAGACCAAGTTACCGTTAAACCCATGAGTAGAGCCTTATCCGCTGCGCCCATTGGTATGTTGATGAGTAAGCAATCGCCTGAAAAGCAATTCAAGATTGAAGAAATGGACGCGGACGGTTCTAACCTTGAATGGTTTCGTTTAGTTCCACATAAGCGCGATTCTGACTTTACCAGTATGGATGTGGGCGTAGGTAACAATGGTATTCAAGAAATGATCTTAAGCGACAAATTTAAGCAACAAACTTATATCAAATTCAATGGCATCCGTACTAACGGTGGCATTGATGCGGGGCGTTTTAAATTTACCCCTCCGGCTGGGGCTGACGTTGTTGGCAACCCATCCTAATTCTCAGACCTCGGCTTATATCCCACTCGCCGAACGTATGCGTCCAGCGTCTCTCCCTGAGTACGCTGGACAGCAACACCTACTCGCCCCCGGCAAACCCTTATATCGCGCTATTACTGAAGCTAAACCGCATTCACTGTTGTTTTGGGGACCACCCGGTACAGGTAAAACCACGCTTGCTCGGTTAATTGCCCATTATTGGCAAGCTGAATTTATGAGTGTGTCGGCGGTATTAGCCGGTGTTAAGGAAATTCGTGCCGCAGGTGAACAAGCTAAGCAAAACCGTCAGCGCTTAAATCGCGCTACCGTGTTATTTGTAGATGAAGTACATCGCTTTAATAAAGCCCAACAAGATGCGTTTTTGCCGCATATTGAAGACGGCACTTTAATTTTCATGGGGGCAACCACTGAAAATCCCTCCTTTGAATTGAATAACGCCTTATTGTCGCGAGTTCGCACTTACGTATTACGCAGCTTAACCCCAGACGATATTCAAGCAGTGTTACAACGCGCCCTAAGTGATCCAGACAAAGGTTTAGGCGCGTTAAAGTTGCAAGTTGCCCCCGATACCTTACAAGCGTTGGCGAATGCCAGCGATGGCGATGCACGCCGTGCCTTAAATTGGCTGGAAATCGCGGCAGATTTAGCGGAAGTTAGCGAGCAAGGTTTAAGTATTAGTTCGCAAACCTTACAAGAAATCTTAGCAAATTCGCTCAGGCGCTTTGATAAAGGCGGCGATTTGTTTTATGAGCAAATTTCAGCACTGCATAAATCAGTACGCGGCTCTGACCCAGATGCAGCACTTTACTGGTTTTGTCGTATGTTAGACGGTGGCTGTGACCCGCTGTATATTGCGCGACGCATAATTCGTATTGCCAGCGAGGATATTGGCAATGCCGATCCGCGAGGTTTACAATTGGCCTTAAATGCGTGGGATGCTTACGAGCGCTTAGGTAGTCCCGAAGGCGAACTAATGTTAGCGCAAGCTTTGGTTTATTTAGCCGTTGCGCCCAAAAGCAATGCGGTCTATACGGCTTATAAAGCTGCTCAACAAGATGCTCAACAATACGGCTCTTTAGACGTACCCCTACATTTACGCAATGCCCCTACCGCATTGATGCAAGGCTTAAATTACGGCAAAGGCTATCGTTATGCGCATAATGAAACCGATGCTTACGCCGCAGGTGAAACTTACCTACCCGAACCCTTAATCGGCACACGTTATTACCAACCGGTGGAACGCGGCTTAGAAATTAAAATTAAGCAGAAGTTAGACGAATTACGTAAACGCTAAAGTGCTTCATCCGGTTGAATATGCAGTGCTAGCCAAATCGCAGCAGGCTCAGTACTAGTTTGCACAACGCGATGCCGTTGATGCGCGGGCAAATACACATAATCCCCAGCACTTAAATCAATAAGCTGCGCAGGCTCATCAATCATTAAACGCGCTGTGCCTTGCAATAAAATAACCCATTCATGCCAAGTTTGGTCATACCAAACACCTTCAGGCGTTATATGTCCGCGTGAAATAATACGTTCTAGCTTTACATGCGAATTGTCTAACAAACTCTCAAACAGTTCTTGCGGCAATTGTGCCGGAAGGTTAGCAAATATATTCGACATAGCGCGTTCTATCCCAATGGAGCTGGGTTATGATAGTACGCTTTTGCAAGCTTAGGCAGCAGTATGGATGTGGGCTTTGATAGTATTTGGCTAGCCTTATTGGGTTTAGCCATTGTCGCGGGTTGGATTGATTCCATCGCAGGCGGTGGCGGCTTAATCACCATTCCCGCGTTAATGTGGGCGGGGTTAACGCCTGCCCAAACACTTGCTACCAATAAACTACAGGCTAGCTTTGGCTCATCTACCGCCACCCTTAATTATGCACGCCACGGGTTAGTTGATTTAAAAGGGCAACGGTTTGCCGTGTTAATGGCGTTTATCGGCTCAGCTTGCGGCACACTCAGCGTGCAACATATTCCCGCGCATTATCTACAAAAAGCCCTACCCTTATTGTTAATTGCCTTTGCGATTTATTTTTTATTTGCGCCAAGTTTAAATGACCAAGATCGCCAGCAACGCATTACGCCGACCCAATTTGCACTCAGTGCGGGATTTGCTATTGGGTTGTATGATGGCTTTTTTGGTCCGGGCACAGGTGCGTTTTTTACAATGGCTTATGTAGAACTGTTAGGTTTTGGCTTGCCGCGCGCCATTGGCAATACCAAACTACTTAATTTCACATCTAATTTTGCCTCCTTGCTATTTTTCGCACTATCGGGGCAAATAATTTGGTTACTCGGCTTATTAATGGGTTTAGGTCAAGTATTAGGCAGTTACCTCGGCTCGCGCATGGCAATTAAACACGGAAGCAAGTTAATTCGTCCGTTATTGGTCGGCATTTCCTTGTTGATGTCGATCAAACTCCTGTGGAATACCAATTAATTAACTAACCATTTATCGGAATTAAGCATTCTAATTAACTCAATTAATTGTTATGATGCCTAACCACCAGTACTGCGGTATAATTAAACAATTAAAATGATACCTAGCTATCCCATAAGATGGCTAAATTTACCTTAAGTGCCTAACGCATGAGCAAATAACAACATGCCCTTACGCAATAATATAAAAATACTAAACGTCGTAGACAGTGTGTTGGCTATCACACTTTTAATAGCTCTGATTCTATGGGCATTAAACGTCAGTGATCGGGTAAGCAACAATACATCCGAAGTGGCGCAAATGTTACAACACCACTCGATTATGCCACATGCGCCCTTGGAACAACTACGTCTACAACAATCAGTGCAACAACTACAGGATATTCAAAAGGATATTCGTTTTATTCAGAATCAAGTGATCTTTTTTGTTTCTTCCATTTTACTGTTACTGATTACCAGCCGCTTATACTTAACGCGTCATTTTCAGCAACTAACACATACTGCACAAGCTGCTCAGCAAACAGCCGAAGAAATGTTACGCACTAAAGAACGTTTCTTAACCACCATGAGCCACGAAATCCGCACCCCCATGAATGGTGTTATTGGTATTACCCGTTTGCTTATGAATACACCATTAAACAGAAAACAAACCGAGTTTGTGGAAAGTTTGGCAGTTAGCGGCGACCATTTACTCACCGTCATCAATGACGTGTTAGATTTCTCTAAAATTGAAGCGGGCAAATTACATCTAAAAGCTGAACCCGTCGAAATTCGGGCTTGTATTGAAAACGTACTGAACTTATTGAGTTCTAAGGCTTTAGAAAAAGATTTAGAACTGGCTTATAGTGTTGATTCGGCTGTACCTTTGTATATTGAGGGGGATTTGGGACGTATCCGCCAAATTCTGACCAATCTAATTGGTAATGCGATTAAATTTACAGATAGCGGTGAGGTCATGGTCTTTGTAGCGGTTAAACAACGCGCCAATCATGGCTATGGTTTAGAGTTCAAAGTCAGCGATACCGGCCCCGGTATTCCTAAAGATCAAATCCACAGTATTTTTGATCAGTTCCAACGTTTGGATAATGCTGTTTCCAATAAGCATGAGGGCACTGGCTTAGGTTTAGCCATTAGCAAACGCTTAATCGAATTAATGCAGGGCAAAATCTGGGTCGAAAGCACTGTAAACGTGGGTAGCAATTTCTATTTCTCCCTGCATACACAAGCGGCAGTCATGCCCGATGAAGGTAAATTGTGTTTACAAACTTCAATTCCAGCTTTAACGCAAAGACGTATTCTATTAATTGAAAACAACTCGGCTAACTTCCAAACCTTGCATTACTGTTGTACCTATTGGGGTATGCAAGCCGATATTACTCGTTCTAGTAGTGAAGCGCTGGCATGGCTCAGTGCGGGTAAACACTACGATGTAGCCATCATTGACAGTCGTTTACCAAACAATGGGGCATTAGAGGTTGCTAGCTATATTCGGCGGCGTCAAACCAAGGAACAATTGCCGTTAATTCTACTTGCGCCCCCCAATGACAAGTTAGATAAAAACAAGGTGCGGGATTACTACAATTGTTATCTAACCAAGCCACTAACTCGCGCCCGCTTATTGAATAGCCTACTTAACACCCTTGACGTACAAGATTCTCTCTTAAAATCTGAAGTACCCGGCCAATTGTTAGGGCAAGTATTACCCCTCAAAATTTTATTGGCAGAAGACAATCCGATTAATCAAATTGTGGCATCTGCCATTTTACAAGAGTTGGGCTATAGCGCGGACATTGTGCCCAATGGTCAAGAAGCTGTAACTGCCGCCTGCAATCAGCGTTATGATTTAATTCTCATGGATATGCAAATGCCACTTATGGGTGGCTTAGAAGCAACTAAGCAAATTAAGGCGATTTTACCGCCGCACAAACAACCGATTATTATCGCCATGACCGCAAATGCGCTGGAAGGTGATAAGCAAATTTGTTTAGATGCGGGTATGCATGATTACATTAGTAAGCCGGTATTACCTGAAACCGTAAAAAATGCTTTACAATATTGGTTTACCGATAGAATTAATTATAACAAAGAAGCAGAACATGAAAGTTTTAGTCAATCCTGAAGCTTTAGAAGCGTTACCCGATTTTCTTATTCCGCAGTTAATTCAAGTCTTTGCCAGCACAACACCGCCTATGTTGCAGGAATTACAACAACAATTAATGGCACATGATGCCCATGCCTTTGGATAAACGGCACATAAGCTAAAAGGTTCATGCGTCAGTTTAGGCGCAAGCGCAATGGCTGAAATTTGTGCCACCTTGCAATACAAAGGCGAACAACAAGATTTAAGCCAAGCACCTGTATTGCTTAAACAATTACAACAGCTTTATCCAGCGACATTAGACGCTTTGCAGGCTACTGTTCCCGCTTAATCAGCTTTAGCTTTTACCGCAAAGGCTAAGCATACCCAGCCAATAATAAAGGCTGTGCCACCTAGCGGCGTAATTATGGCAATAGCGGTTACGCCGCTGAGTACATATAGGTATAAACTGCCTGAAAACAACAAAATACCCGTAATAAATGCATAACCCGCGTATTGTAGATAACGCTGCGGACTGTGTTGGGCTAACAAGCCTACGACCAATAACGCAAAGGTATGATAAAACTGATATTCCACGCCAGTATGAAAGCGTTGCAACATTTTGGCATCGACCGCCTTTTCTAAACTATGTGCACCAAATGCCCCCAGTATGACGGCTAATGCGCCAAACACACTGGCTATTAATAAAAATCGCTGAGCTTGCATGGCTAATTTCTCCTAATAACAGGCTTGTTCTCATACTACAGCTTGCTATTCCATGCAATTAACGGGGTAATTGAGCATATTATTATTTACTAATATATTGGCGCGTTTGTTGAATTGAAGCGTTTGAGGAAATTAATCATGTCAATGGGCTTAATGGATTTTGTTATGGATGCCAAAAGCCGTATTCAAGAAGTAGATATTCATGCTGCTGAGCAATTAATGCATAGTGGTAACTATCAGGTCTTGGATGTACGCGAACCGGCTGAATTTTTATCAGGCACAGTGATTGAACACGCCTTGCATATTCCACGCGGAATTTTAGAAGCCGCCGCTGATAAAGACTACGCAGCGGCTATTCCTGCTTTGCGTGATGGTCGAACACAAAAGTGGTTAGTCTTCTGCCGTTCCGGTGGGCGTGGCGCATTGGCAGCCGACACCTTGCAAAAAATGGGCTTTACACACGTGGTCAATGTATTAGGTGGTGTAGATGCGTGGTCACAAGCAGGCAAAGCTATGACCGTGCCCGATGATGCAGAAAGCTTAGTGCAATTAAAACAGCCTTGTATTCCCGTCAGCTAAACTGACGGTTTAACGGCGCTGAGTAATAAACTTTGCACCTGTCCGGCTTTGGTTTGGCGATAAATCGTCAAACCAAACTGGCCTAAATCCAATTGCGCTTCGGCTTCTTGCTCTAAATAAATCAAACCCTCTGCTTTTAACAAACCACGCGCATTAATCAAGTTTAATACCTTAGGCAAAAAATCTTGCCGAAACGGTGGGTCTAGAAAAATCAGGTCAAAGCTTTGTGTTTCCCGCTGCAAATAACGCAAAGCATCATCATTGATCAACTGTGCGCCCGTTGCTTGCAATAGTTGAATATTTTGGTGTAAGGCATTCGCGGCAGCCGTATGCTTTTCCACCATGACGACTTGCGTTGCACCGCGTGATAAAGCCTCAAAACCTAATGCGCCACTACCAGCAAATAAATCTAAGCAACGCGCCCCCGCTAGATGCCCTTGTAACCAATTAAATAAGGTTTCGCGGACTCGATCTGGGGTAGGACGTAAATGCGGCGCGTCGACGAAGCTTAAGCGTCGACTCCGCCATTCCCCACCAATAATGCGCAGTAGATTACTACTGCCCTTGCGCGTTTGGCTGGGCTTGTGCATTCGCTTTACTATCCTTAGGTTGTGCGTCTTCACCGCCGACAATAACCGTTACCATTTTATCGGGCTGTATCCGACGTTGAAAGGCATCCGCAATTTGCGCAGGTGTTACGGCATTAATCTTGTTAGTGAACATGTCTAAATAATCCAGCGGTAATTCATAGAAACCGATGACGCCCACATAGCTGGCAATCTGGCTATTATTGGCGGTACGTAAAGGAAAACCACCCGTCACATCTTTCTTAGAGGCATCTAATTCAGCCGTGGTTACACCGTCTTTTTCAAACTTATTTAACACATCCCGCACGACCGTTAAGGCCTGTTCAGTTTGTTCTTTTTTAGTTTGTAGACCAATCTGGAATGTACCTAGTTGCGCCATTGGTGCAAAGTAACTATACACGCTATAACTTAAACCGCGATCTGTACGGACTTCTTTCATTAAACGCGAGGTGAAACCACTCCCCCCCAAAATCTGATTGCCCATATAGAGGGTGAAATAGTCTGGGTCAACACGTTTATCACCCGCCTGCCCCACAATAATATGCGCTTGCGTAGCAGGATAGGGAATTTTAACCGTCTTGGCTTCGGTTAAGGGTTTAACCTCTGGTAAGGCAGGAGCTTTTTCGCCACTTGGCAATACCGCTGCCACTTGTTGCGCTAACTTTTCGGCTTGCGCTTTATCCAAAGCCCCCACAATCACTAAGAGACCATTTTTCGCCACATAATACTGTTGATAAAATGCTTTCAAATCAGCAACTGTTAACGCAGAAATAGTGGCTTCTGTGCCATTTTCTGACTGCCCATAGGGGTGATCGGCATATACCGCTTTGGCAAAAGCTTTACCTGCTAAGGTTTCTGGGCTTTGCTTTTCTGCTTCTAAGCCGACTAAGGTTAGTTTCTGTACCCGCTCAAAGTCTTTTTGTGGAAAATCTGGTTTCGCTACCACTGTTAACCAAAGCTCGACCGCTTTATTCAGCTCTTTATCTATCGTAATGGTGCGTAAACCCACAGACGCATTATCCATTGACGTGCCCGACGCAAAGTTTGCGCCGATAGACTCAAACTGTTCAGCAATCTGATCTTCGCTTAAACCCGCAGCGCCTTTATTCAACATACTGTTGGTCAACATGCTTAAGCCTTGCTTGCTACCGTCACGGGCGCTACCCGCATCAAAGACTAAGCTTAAATCCACCATTGGCAATTCAGGAGCGGCAACGTAATACACTCGTAAACCGTTAGCGGTCGTCCACGATTCAATTTTCGGTGCAGCCCAACTCAGCGTAGTACTGCTTAAACTAATAAGGGCGACAGCCAACACAATCATTTTTTTTAACATGGGCTTATCTCACAAAGGTAGGCGCAAATTTAGGTTTATTCGGATCAATCGGCTGCGGATCAAGTTCGGCTACTGTTAAACTGTCTTCCACTAAATATTTTTTAGCGACTGCCTGAATTTGCTCAGGCGTAACAGCCAAAATATGATCGACATATTCATCGGCTAATTTATAACCCAAACCTACCGATTCTAGTGAACCTATCACCATTGCTTGCCCTTGTTGGGAATCACGCTCGTAAATTTCTGAAGCAATGACTTGGGCTTTAACGCGTTCCAATTCTTCTGAGCTAACCGGTGCTTGTTTGAGCTTATCAATCTGCTCTAACAATGCGGTTTTAACCGTTTCAAGTTTCTGTCCTTTGGCAGGCATACCGCCTAACGTAAATAAATCTGCCATACGTCCATAGCCGCTATAACTGGCACTGGCTTCCGAAGCAATTTCTTTACCGCGAATCAGCTCTTTAGCAAAGCGCGAACTATTGCCACCGTCTAAAATACTGGCTAACACTTCTAAGGCATAAGCTTCCGATTTATCTTGCAAACTCAGCATATTCGGCACTTTATACCCCAACATAATGTAAGGTAACTCGGCAGGCGCTTTCACCTTGATATAACGCGAACCGATTTGTTTTACTTCGGTTTGCGGTTTAGGCACAGGAATAGGTTCGGTTGGTTTTAAAGGACCATAGTACTGCTTAGCTAAGGCGTAGACTTTTTCGGGATCAACATCCCCGACCACCACTAACGTAGCATTATTCGGCGCATACCAGCGTTCATACCACGCTCGTAAATCTTCCACAGTCATGGCATCTAAATCTGGCATCCACCCGATAACAGGGTTCTTATACGGGCTATTTAAAAACGCCACCGCTTCAAATTGTTCACGGGTTAAAGCAATGGGCTTATCTTCAGTACGCCAGCGACGTTCTTCCTTAACCACTTGAATTTCTTTTTTAAATTCTTCAGGTGGTAAAGTTAAATTACGGACGCGATCTGATTCCAACTCAAATGCCACGTCTAAACGGTCGGCAGCAATCACTTGATAATAAGCGGTGTAGTCTTGGCTGGTAAAGGCGTTATCTTCCGCGCCATTTTCCGCAATAATGCGGTTAAATTCACCCGTTGGATATTTTTTCGTGCCTTTAAACATCATGTGTTCAACCACATGCGAAATGCCGGTTGAGCCATTGGGTTCATAGCTTGAACCCACTTTATACCAAAGTTGCACCACCGCAATGGGCGCACGCTTATCCTGTTTAACCAGAACTTTGAGACCATTATCCAATTTATATTCAAATACGGGCACTTGCGGTTTGATCCGCTCAATCGCCGTACTGGGTTGTATAAAAAAGCCTGCAAACCCCAAGGAAACCACTAAAATTGTTTTGATTTTACGGACTTTGCCGGTAAATGTTAGTATCCTTCGCATCTCTCACCTATTTCGCACACCAAAATTTGGGCGGTTCATTGTACGATGTTTGGATTTGGAAAGAAAAAAAAGCCAGAATTGACAGATGGTAATTCTGCAACGCCAGAAACACAAAGCACCCCAACCCCAGCCGAACCTCAAGGCTTATTTGCTCGGCTAAAGCGTGGTTTGACTAAGACCGGCAATACTCTAACTGAGGGCATGAGCACCTTAGTGCTGGGCAAGAAAAAAATTGATGAAGAAGTTTTAGAAGAGCTTGAAACCAATCTCTTAACAGCGGACGTGGGCATGGAAGCGACCCGTGCCATTATGAGCGACTTAAGTACGCAAGTTAGCCGTAATGAATTGGCAGATTTGGACGCACTCAAACAAGCATTGTATAACAAAATGGTGCGTATTTTACGCCCGGTTATGCAGCCCTTAGTGATTGATAACCAACAACATCAGCCTTACGTCATTTTAATGGTGGGCATTAATGGCGCGGGTAAAACCACCACAATTGGTAAGTTAGCCAAAAAATTCCAAGAAGACGGCAAATCGGTGATGTTAGCGGCAGGTGACACTTTCCGTGCTGCCGCCGTTGAACAATTAACCGTCTGGGGCGAGCGCAATAATATTCCGGTGATTGCACAAGGCAGCGGTGCAGATACCGCATCCGTGATTTATGACGCCGTACAAGCCGCCAAATCTCGTAAAGTTGATGTGTTATTAGCCGATACCGCCGGGCGTTTACACACGCAAACCAATTTAATGGATGAATTGAAAAAAGTTAAACGGGTCATCCAGAAGTTTGATAACACTGCACCGCATGAAATTATGCTGATTGTGGATGCCAGCATTGGGCAAAATGCCTTAGTGCAAGCTCGACAATTTAATGAAGCGTTAGGGTTAACAGGTATTACGGTTACCAAATTAGACGGTACTGCTAAAGGCGGTATTGTGTTTGCTATCGCCGAGCAGTTAAAAATTCCAGTGCGCTTTGTAGGCGTAGGCGAAGGGATTGATGATTTACAAGCATTCAATGCCTATGAATTCACCAGTGCCTTACTTGGTGGTACAGCCGACACCCCATGATTGAATTTCGCCAAGTTAGCAAAAAATACCCCAATACCGGACAACTGGCGTTATATAACGTCAGTTTGAATATTGAATCGGGGGAAATGGTGTTTATTACCGGGCATTCGGGCGCGGGTAAAAGCACCTTATTAAAGCTAATTGCCTTGCTGGAACGCCCGAGCAAAGGCGAAATTTTTATTGGTGAGCGCTCCCTAGCTAACTTAAGCCAAAGCCAAATTCCCAACTATCGGCGGCGGATTGGCTTTATTTTTCAAGACCCGCATTTACTGTATGACCGCAGCGTATTCGATAATATTTCGCTGCCGTTACGTATTTCAGGCTTAAGCCAACCCGAAACTAAACGACGCGTACAAGCCGCTATGGATAAAGTGGGTTTGTTAGGCAAGGAAAAAATTTCACCTTTGATGTTATCAGCGGGTGAAAAGCAGCGGGTAGGTATTGCGCGGGCAATGGTTAATAAACCTACGATTATCTTAGCCGATGAACCGACCGGCAATCTTGACCCTGAATTAGCCCAAGATATTATGTATACCTTCGCGCAATTTAATGAATTGGGCGCTACTGTGTTAATTGCGAGTCACGATCATACGCTGGTTGAACGCATGCAAAAACGCACCATTGTGTTACAAAAGGTGGCACATGAGTGACAGCAAACCCGCCTTACCTAGCCTACGCAAACCACAAACTAAAACCAGCCCCAGTCGCTTAGCAAGCTGGTGGAATCAACAAGCCGCTGCTATTAAATTCAGTATGGAACGCTTATGGTTTAATCCACTGTCAACGTGGATGACCTTAGCCGCGATTGCCATTGCGTTATCGCTGCCGACTGGCTTAAATCTTATGCTGAAAAACTTGCAATCCTTAACCGATAGTAAGCGCGAAGTGCCAACCATGAGCTTATTTCTCAAGCAATCGGTTAGTGAGCAACAAGCCAAAGACTTAGCTGAATTACTGTCAGATTTGCCCGAAGTTAGCAAGGTCGAGGTCGTCACTAAAGAACAAGCCTTGGAAGACTTTCGCAAAATTACAGGCTTTGCTGAAACCTTAGAAACGCTGGGCGAAAATCCTTTACCCAATGTTTTGATTCTGACCCCACGCTTATCGTTATTAAGTCAGCAAGAAACCACTACAGAACAATTTGCCGAAAAACTGAAGAAATATTCGCAAATTGAAAGCGTACAGATTGATGTGGAGTGGGTGGAGCGCTTAAAAGCTATTCTTGAAATTGCGCAACGCGTGGTGTTAGTCGTTGGTTTATTACTCAGTTTGACCGTGTTATTGGTGGTCGGCAATACCATTCGTTTGGATATTGAAAACCGCAAAGACGAAATCTACGTCACACGTTTATTAGGCGCAACCAATCAATATATCCGCCGCCCGTTTATTTACGGTGGTTTATGGCTAGGTTTATTCGGCGGCATTCTGAGCCTTGTTATTGTGCAATTGGCGCTACTGTTACTCGTACCGCCCGTGCAACATTTATCCAGTCTCTACGGCGGCGAATTTACCTTAAAAGGCGTGGATACCGTTATGACGCTGCAAATTTTAGCCGCCAGTTGTGCGCTAGGCATGGCAGGCGCTTGGTTAGCTGCCAGCCAACATTTGTGGAAAGAACAATAGCCTTTTAATGCAGCCTTGGCACGGCGGCTAATAGCTTTTGAGTATACGGGTTTTGCGGGTTACGGCACACGTCGGCGGTCTGACCTTGCTCCACAATTTTGCCTTGATACATCACCACGATTTCGTCACTCAGGTATTCCACAACGCTGATATTGTGGGTAATAAACAGCAAAGTGAGATTACGTTCATCACGGATTTTTAATAGCAATTGCAGAATTTCAGCTTGTACCGACACATCTAAGGCGCTGGTAATTTCATCACAGACAATAAATTCGGGATTCAAAACTAATGCCCGCGCTAAACCAATGCGTTGCCGCTGACCACCGGAAAATTCATGCGGATAACGCCATAGATAATCGCGTTTCAGTTGCACACTTTCTAAGGCTTGCGCCGCGAGTTCAATGCGTTCTGCTTCCGTCTTCCCAATGCCATGCACTTTTAAGGGGTCGGTTAAAGTAGTGGCGATTAATAAACGCGGATTTAAAGAGGATTGCGGGTCTTGAAACACCATTTGCATTTTCGGACGCAGTGGGCGCAATTGGCGTTGATTCAGTGCCGTTAAATCTTGCTGATCTAAATGGATCGTACCGGCGGTTACCGATTCTAAGCGAATAATCGCCCGCCCTAACGTAGTTTTACCGCAACCCGATTCGCCCACCAACGCAACAATCTGCCCGCGTGGAATGCTTAAACTTACATCGTCTACGGCTTTAATATGGTTAACGGTGCGACGAAATATGCCTTTTTTCACGGGAAACCAAACCTTAATCGCTTGCGTTTGTATTAACGGTGGCAACTCGGCTTGCTCCACCGTGCCCAGCGTCACACTAGCGCTTGAACGTGCAGGTTTGACTAAATTCTCAGGCACAGAGGCTAATAACTTTCGGGTATACGCATGTTGTGGCGCGGTTAATACCTGTGAGGCTTGCCCCACTTCCACCAATTTCCCGTATTGCATGACGCCGACTTGCTGCGCCATTTGTGCAACCACGCCAAAGTCATGCGTAATTAATAAAATACTCATGCCCGTTTCGGCTTGTAAGTGGCGTAGTAATTTGAGAATTTCGGCCTGAACTGTCACGTCTAAAGCTGTGGTAGGTTCATCGGCAATCAGTAATTCAGGGTCACATGCCAATGCCATTGCAATCATGACGCGCTGGCGCTGCCCACCGGATAATTGATGCGGATAATCATAAAAACGCTGGTCTGGATTCGGCATTTGCACTTGTGTTAACGCGTCTATCGTGCGTTGTTGTGCGGCTTCATCGCTTAATTCGGGGTGGTGTAATTGCAGGGCTTCCATAATTTGCTCACCCACCGTAAACACCGGATTGAGCGAAGTCATGGGCTCTTGAAAGATCATGGCAATTTGTGAGCCGCGTATGGTGCGTAAAGCCGCATCATCAAGGCTCAGCAAGTTTTGCCCCTGAAACCAAATTTCACCCGCCGGATGTGAGGCAATGCCTTGTGGCAATAGGCGCATAATCGACAAAGCTGTAATCGATTTACCACTCCCCGATTCGCCCACTAGACAAAAGGTTTCGCCTTTTGGAATCTGAAAGCTAATGTCATCAACCGCTTTAACCAGTTGCTCGCCGCTTTTTAAATAGGTTTGCAAGTGTTGGACGTCTAATAGCACTTCACTCATCCGACCACTCCCGCTTTACGTGATAAGGTGGGATCAATGGCATCGCGGAAGGCTTCACCTATTAAGTTATAGGCAAATACCGTGAGAAAAATTGCGCCTCCCGGAAACACCGCCATCCACCAATTAAACACCGAAGCTTTAACCGCCTGCTCTAACATTTGCCCCCAGGACGGCTCACCGACTAAACCTAAGCCTAAAAAGCTTAAGGTAGCTTCTGCCAAAATAGCCGAGGCAACACCAAAACTTGCCCCAACTAATAACGGCGCTATGCCATTGGGTAGCATTTGTTTAAATAAAATGGCGTAAGTGGGTAAACCGCTGGTAATGGCAGCTTGCACATAGTCTTGCTTGCGTAGACGTAAAAATTCGGCACGAATATAACGCGCATAACCCGACCAGCCCGTTACACCAATAATCACCATCATCATGTATAAGCTGCGCCCGTAGAAAGCCACAAAGGTCAGTAATAGAAACAGCGTTGGAATAGCTTCAAAAATTTCGACCAAGCGCATGCCTAACATATCGACCCAGCCGCCAAAATAACCCATTAAACCGCCCACGATTACCCCAATCAACATGGCAATACTGGTAGCAATTAAGCCAATGCTTAAGGCAATACGCGAGGCGTGAATCATACGGCTGAATACATCCGCCCCGTCTTCTTGTGTTCCCATTAAATGAATGCGTTCAGGTGCGGCGGCTAACGGTGCTTCTAAACTGTGTTCGGGATAATCACGTAAATAATCGGTGGGAGCATAAGGAATCAGCGGCATAATGCGCCAATCGACTTGGGTATAAGCCGGATCATGCCGAAATGCGGCATAATCTTGAATCTGTGGCGGTTTAACTAAAGTAATGGCTAATATAACGCTGCTTAAGGTAACGCCTATAAACACTAAAATGCGCTTGCCTAGTAGCCAATTCACTCGCGTTAAAGCTAAGGCTGTCATAAACATTGCCAGCACGATGTAATCTTCGGCTTGCAGATAATGTAATAAGGGTGCGGAAATATGCCCGTCTTTACTCATAAGTAAGGGCATGGAATTTGCTAGAAACGGCGCAAATACCCCCACTAGCACTAAAATACCCACCCAGTAAAAGCCTAAACGCGCCCCCAGTTGCTTCCACGTTTTACGCCAGACTCGATGTGCAAAGGATTCTTGCTGAGCGCGTTCTATAGTCGTTTCGAGTTTATTCATAACTCACCCGTGGATCAGCAATGGTATAAAAGAAGTCCGCAATTAAATAACCAATCAAGGTTAATAACCCGCTAATCCAAGTAATGGCTAACACCAATTCCCGATCCCGAAATTGCACCGCCTCCACCGCCAGTTGCCCCATACCGTTAATACTAAAAATATTTTCGACAATTACTGAGCCGCTTAATAGGCTGGGCAATAAACCGGCGGAAACCGTAATCAAGGGCAATAAGCTATTTCTAAACACATGCCGCCACATAACATCCTGTTCGTCTAAGCCTTTAGCCCGGGCAGTACGCGCATAATCGGAATAGAGGTTTTCTAAAATTGAAGCACGGGTTAATTTAGCTAATACAGCAAAACCGCCGTAAGACAAGCAAATCACGGGCAAAATTAAATGCCAAATGCGATCTAATAAAAAGCCGCGCACAAAGCCATCACTGGCAAACTGCATAGCAATACCAATGCCCAGTATTGCGCCTACGCTCAAACTGAAAGCTAAACCCCACACGCTCCATTTCATTAAACGGCTCAGTAAGGTCGCACTAACCATACCCAAAACTAAGCCGACAAAGACTTTTAATACATCGGCTAAAGAAGCCCAATGCGGTAAAAAGGGCATATCTTGCGCTTCACGACTGCTTAAACCTGAGGCTGGAAACCATTGCAAATGTTGGCTATTGGCGAAAAAACCGATTAGCAATACGCCTGCCAACATAGGAGGAATCGACCATAACACCAGCATTGAAACATTCGAGGCAACATCAAAACGCCCGCCACGATCTTCTGCCGCCCGTACCCCAACAATAATGGCCACAATATAAATAATCGGAATGGTCACGACATTTAACAACAAGGTAATCGGCAGGCGTTCTGCCAGAATATCCGCAACTGGGCGGTTATAATTTAAACTAGTGCCTAAGTCGATACCTTTGGTAAAGGAAAAACCGGTGTAATTGCCTTTAGCATCTTGCGTGAAACCAATTGGTGATGTGTTATTTAACCAACGTAAATACTGCACGGGAGCGGGTTGATTTAAACCAAAGCGCTGATTGTAATAAGCCTCGACTGCCGCCCGTTCTTTGGGTTTTAAATTACCATCCACTAATGGCGCACCAATTCCACCCGGTGATAACACCATAGTGGCAAAGGCAATCAGTGTAATGCCGAGTAACGTGGGAATAATGAGCAATAAGCGGCGCAATAAATAGCTAAGCAAAGCAATTACCTTTTTGTTATTAGCAATCTATGCCTTATGCTTGGCATAGAGGGTATGCATATCTTACTCTAAACTTTGAATAGAGCCGGGTATAATACTAGCACCAAATTCCGCTTGTAGCGTCTGCACAAATGCATCTTCATAAATCGAACGTTCGGCACGGGCTTGTTTTTCGGCTTGTTCACGATCTAAACGTTGATTCGGTGTTTCTATGGCTAGCTTCGCGCTGATATTAATTTTTAAGTGTAACTCACGTTGATAATAGGCACTTAATGCTTGTGCTAACTTAGCCTCAACCCCAGCGTTATAAAAATCTTCAACGGCTTGATCCAACGTTAAAACCACTTGTGACTCAGTGCTCTGTTCTAATACGCAATGTTGCGCCAACGTTAAGCTCATACCACTTAAATTCAATGCCTGTACAATTTCATGCCATTGCTGTGCTACCAAGGGTATAAGCGTAACTTCGGTTGTAGACGGTGTATTGTCTTCTTCCCAAGGGGGAACAATAGGCGCTAACGGTTCGGGTATTTGCTTAACAGGGGGCGTAGCTACCACAGGTGGATTAGGCGTAATAGGTTCAAGAGCACTAGGTAAAGCAGCAGGCGGGTCTAAAAGCGTAGCCGTTTGCTCAATAACTAACTTAGGTTCTAGATTCTGTTTTTTTTTAGGCGCTATTACAGCAGATTCTGTCAATGTTATAGGTTCAGCAACCCGAAATGCCATTAAACGCAACAATAACATTTCAAAGCCACTACGCGGGTCTGGATTCAGCGGTAAATCACGCCGCCCGTGTAACGCCAATTGATAATAAAGTTGAGTATCCGCTGGCGTTAACAGTTGCGCCAACTCTACCATTTCCGCTGAAGCGGCATATAAGCCGACCGCTTGCTGCACCGCTATTTGATGTAATAATGAAATTAAACCATCTGCTGCTGCCGTAAAATCAGTGGTTAACTGCGCCATTTGCTCAATAATTGCAAATAGTTGCTGACCATCATCGGCTAATACCGCCTTGACTAAACCCACTAAATATTCGTGCGGTAACAAACCCAGCATATCTTGCACATCAGCGGCTTGAATTTGCCCAGCACCGGCAACAATGGCTTGGTCAGTTAAACTTAAGGCATCACGCATACTGCCATCAGCCGCGCGGGCAATTAAGGTCAAAGCAGGTTCGGTATAAGTAATGTTTTCAGCCTGCAAAACATGCGCTAAATGCCCACTAATCATATCTAAGGGCATACGCTTAAGATTAAATTGCAAGCAACGCGATAGAATGGTTATTGGTAATTTTTGTGGGTCTGTGGTGGCAAATAAGAATTTAACGTGAGGTGGCGGTTCTTCTAGGGTTTTTAATAAGGCATTAAAACTATGCCCCGATAACATGTGTACTTCGTCGATTAAATAAATCTTAAAGCGCCCTCGCGTGGGAGCATATTGCACATTATCCAATAGCTCGCGTGTGTCTTCGACTTTAGTCCGTGAGGCAGCATCAACTTCAATTAAATCAACGTGTCGCCCTTCGGCAATTTCGACACAACTACGGCATTGACCACAAGGTTGTGCACTTACCCCTTGCTCACAATTCAAACTTTTAGCAAAAATACGGGCAATCGTAGTTTTACCAACCCCGCGTGTACCGGTAAATAAATAAGCATGATGTAAGCGATTTTCACCCAGAGCATTTACCAGCGCCCGCAAAACATGCGACTGACCAACCATCTGATTAAAGTTTTGTGGTCGCCATTTACGTGCTAAAACTTGATAGCTCATATTATGAAGATTATTAGGCGTTTAGAAGTTAGGTGGTGGCAGCCTGTACCAGCTACATCCCGGCACCCGAATCAGCTACTACCGCTGCTTCCTTCCGGACCTGACGGGGTTCATAGCCTATCGTCGCGGGAGAACCCATACAGGCCACCATTGCGAAGAGCGCTGATTATGACGAAATTCAGGGAGAGTGACAAGCTTTTAAGACAATGCCCATTTTTCAAGCAGATTTCATTGAGTTTCATTTGCTTAATAGTCAGAGCTTGACTATATAAACCCATAAGTGAAGTTTTAAAGTAAAGCCAAGCATTTTTTATATTCTGGTTAGTAAATGTAGGAAAAGTTATGCCAACAACAGACAGTAATCATAAGTTTCACAAAATTTTAATAGCAGATGATTCCAGTACCGAGCGTCTTAATCTTACGCGTGTCTTAGAGACAGCAGGCTATCAAGTTATACAAGTGCACTCTGGCAATGAGGCAAAACAAAGTGTAGAGCAATACAACCCTGATTTGATTATGCTGGATATTATTATGGATGACGGCGATGGTTATCAGGCATGTCGTGCCCTAAAACGTAATCCTGTTACTCAAAATATTCCAATATTAATGGTATCTAGTAAGAGCAATCCCGTTGATCGGCAGTGGGCTGAAAAACTGGGCGCTAATGGTTATATTACCAAGCCTTATAGCGATCATGAGGTATTGAGTGCTATTGCAAATTTAGAACAGCGCGCTTAATACGATTTGATAGAGGCTAATAATCGTTAGATAACCGTTAGAACTTACAACGAAACAAAGGTACGGAGCGAGTGTTAACACCTACCGATTTACCCACCGTCAACCGATTTTATTACAAGGTGGGTTTACATAATATCTTATTAGAACTCGAATTAAAAATTGAAGTATTAATGGCACAAACCATTTATCCCCTGCCTTTTGTCCCAGACTGGTGTAAAGGTCTCGCAAATGTGCGAAGTGAGTTAGTGCCTGTTATTGATATGCATAAAATAGTTCTAGGGCGTCCGGCTTCGATACAAAGCAATCTCTTATTAATTCAGCACCCTAAATTTCCCCCAACGGTTTTAACTTGTGATGGTTATCCCAAACAAGTGAAATTAACGCAAGATGATGCAAATTTAGTAGCGGAAAATCAGTCACCTACTTGGTTGTCGCAACGCCTACAGTATCCCACAGAACGAATTTTAGTAGCGGATCACGGTAAGTTATTACGTTATATCCGGCGTAATGCCCAGTAAAGGGGAATTACGTTTTAAAGGTGCATCTCAACTACACAAACATTAATTAGCATCGTTACATTGGACGATATAAAGAATAGACGGAGTATTATATGGCTACTAAACAACATAAGGGTCTTTTAAAGAATATGACGGTGGCACGCCGTCTATATTTTCTGATTTTAATTCCGCTTATCTTACTTTTTTTATCTGGTATTATTTCTATTACCGCACTTAACACCGACTTACAAACATTTAAAAAAATTGATAAAGAAGTCGCAGCTATTCAAACAGGTAACCAATATATTCGCCGTATCTTGCGCCGCTATATTATAGTATTACATGAAGCAGAATTTGGTTCGATTACACCAGAGCAAGGCGTAGAAAAATTAAAATGGTTAGAAAAAGATTTAAAAGAAGTACAAATTCCAAAATATAAAAGTGCAACGGGTGTAGACGGGGAAAAAGATGTTAAGGAAATGGAAAAGATTTTTCCTTTATTAGATAAATCTATTGAAATTTTGAAGTCTGGCGACAAAGCTCGCCTAGAAGCTTACTTACGGGATGAAATTCCGAAAGATAATGATGCATTCCCGATTCGTGACTATATGAATGATGTCATTAAGCAGAAAAATGAAGAAGTTAGCAAACAATTCTTAGTTGCCGAAGAACGGTTGCGGAATTATCTATGGGTTGGCGCTATTCTGATTTTGATTGGTACATTAATTACAGCTTCATTGGGTTACCAAATCTATAAATCCATTCATGAGTCACTGGCTCGTCTAACAGAAACCATGCGTCAAATTTCGGCGGGCAATATGGAAGCGCGTGCCGCTTTGGGTGGTAAAGACGAGTTGGCAGAACTTGCCCAAAACTTTGATAACATGGTTGAAGAACGGATTGCGACCCAAGCACGTATTGACCGTGATCATAAACAATTAAACGAATCTGTATTTTCGTTATTGGAAGCGGTATCTGACTTAAGTGATCGTAACTTAACCGTGCGCGCCAAAGTAACCGAAGATGCTACCGGTCCGTTGGCGGATGCAATTAATCAGTTGGCAGAAGATACTACCGATGTTTTAAAACAAGTTCGTCAAGTAGCGCTGGCCGTTGCCAATACCTCTAAAGATGTAAACCAATATGCGTTAACTGTTAATAACTTAGCACAATTGGAACAACAGGAGGCCAAAGCGACTTCTGAACAAGTCGATAGCATTATGCAACGCTTAAGCCGCATTGCCTTATCCGCACAACAAGCTAACCAAATGGCGGATACCACAGCCAATACCACGCATCAGGCACAAACCTCGGTTACGCGCAGCGTGGAAAATATGAGTAGTATTCGCACGACCGTACAAGAAACGGGTAAACGTTTGAAACGCTTGGGTGAGCGTTCACAAGAAATTAGCCAGATTATTGATGTAATTAACCACTTAGCTGAACGCACTACAGTGCTTGCGTTAAATGCCAGTATGCAAGCGACGGCAGCAGGTGAAGCGGGTCGCGGCTTCTCCATGATCGCTGAAGAGATCCAACGCTTAGCGGAAAACTCGCGGGATTCCACCAGCCAAATATCCACCTTGGTGCATAATATTCAGCAAGAAGCGAATACCACCATTGCGACGATGGAACGCACGATTGAGCAAGTAGTAAATGGGTCTAGCTTGGCGGAAGACGCGGATAAGCAAATGCAATCGGCTTTGGATGCCACCAACCAATTAGTATCGTCTGTGGAAAAAATCGCCCAAGCGTCTGCTGAACAGGTGTCTATTAGTAAAACCTTACAAGTACGTGCGGAACGCATTTTACAAGCGACCCAAACAACCGGTCAGGAATTGCAATCACTCACCAGTTTAACAGAAGACATGGCGGCTTACGGTCAAAAACTGATTAAATCCGTTAACGTATTTAAATTGGAAGCGTAAGTTATGGAGCAACAACTTGCGTTTGCTGATGAATTAGAAGATGTGGCGTTACAACTCGCCACTTTAAGCGGAATGGCAGCGGATGATCCTGCAACCACCAGTGCAAAAATTCTGACAGAATATCAGCGTCTCAATGACGCTGCCACTTTGTTGGAATTAGCAAGTGCGCAGGCGGTAATTGCATGGTTGCAGCAACAGATAAGCAATTTCAATAGCAGCCTGCCAGAGGCCAATATTGAACTTTTGCAAATAGGTTTATTATTTAATTGGCTTGAATTAACAGCGGTTGCTTTACGTGAGCCGGACGATAATAGCCATTTAGTCAGTATTACTGCTGAGCTAATGAGTCCCGATTGGCCTGAACCCATGCCTACTGAATTGTTAGAACAATTCTTATTAGGTTTACATCAGACCAAACATCCAGCGTTTAATCAACAAACAGACTTAGCGGAAGATAATACAGCGGATGCTCAGCGTTTACGCTGGGATGAGGATGTTCACCCTGAATTATTACAGGCTTATTTGGCTGAAACCCCAACGCAGATTGCAGAAGTAGCAAATTTAATTCGGCAAATTGCGCAAAATAATGCAACTAGTGGTCAAAAACGCCAAGCCGCTCGTTTAGCTCACACGATTAAAGGTGCAAGTGGTGTCGTGGGCGTACGTCCTCTCGCCAGCTTTACGCATAGCTTAGAAGATTTATTAGAACTGCCGATAGCGCCTTATTTGAGCGAAGGTTTAGATGAAACCTTACAAGCCTCTGCTGATTGCTTAGAAAGCTTATTTGAACACTTACAAGCGCAAAAAGATTTGCCTGCTGAATACGTAATTTTACATTCCGATTTGACGGAGTGGACTAATCACATTACAGAGCATGCGGCTGAGCAAACAACACCTGAACTTGCCGAACCTGATAGCATCAGCAATGCCAGTGCCTTTATCGCACCGCTAGAATTTGATGAAGATAGCCCTGTCCTTGAGGAAGCAACTGCCAGCAATAGCAGTGCGGCAACGCACTTAACTGTTCCCAGTAAAACGATTCAAGATTTGTTGAATCTGACGGGCGAATTGATTACCGCTAATAGTCAGATTGCAGAATACGTTGAGCGTACCTTTCAAACCGCAAACCAACTGCAACAACATGATAACCGTGTACGGCAAATGTTGGATGAGTTGCAAGAAGCAATTGACCAACAAACTAATCAAGTGGATGGAAAAACAAATCCTGCCAGCAATCCTGAGTTCGATCAGTTAGAACTGGATCATTACAACAGTTTGCACAGTAGTTCAGGCTTATTAACCGAAGCTTTAGCAGATAGTCGGGACTTTACACGTAATATGCAAATGCAATTACGCAAGTTATCGGATCAGCTCTATCAACAACAACGCTTGCAACGCCAATTAAGTGATTTAGTGTTAAATACGCGGGTAGTGCCTATTCAAAGCATTGTGCCCCGTTTAGAACGTACCGTACGTGAAACCTGTCGACAAACAGGCAAACAAGCCCATTTGGAAATTCATGGCGCGGATTTGCATATCGACACGGATATTCTAAAAGCCTTAACCGATGCCTTATTACACATGCTGCGCAATTCCATTGATCATGGCATTGAAAGCAGCAAAACGCGTGCAGCTTTAGGCAAACCTACTAAAGGTTTAATTCAATTAGAGTTTGCCCAACGTGGGGATCGTATCCATATCAGCTTACAAGATGATGGACAAGGCATTGATACCGAAAAAGTGAAGCAACGTGCATTAGAACGTAATCTAATCCGTAGTGATCAAAGCTTAACACCTGAAGCCACCTTAGAACTCATCTTACAACCGGGTTTTACCACGCGGGATAAAGTTAGCGAAGTATCTGGGCGTGGCGTGGGTATGGATGTAGTTAAAGCGGCAGTGGATGATTTACAAGGCTTAATTAACTTACAAAGCACGTTGGGGCAAGGCACTCAATTCCATATTCAAATTCCACCGACACTAATTGCAACTAACGCTTTATTAGTGCTTGCGGGCGAAAATCTGGTTGCTATTCCTTCTAATCAAGTTAAACAGATTTATTTTGCACCTCCGTCAGATTACTTAATGCAAGACGGTCATTGGCATATTAATTATCACGGCACACCATTAGAAGTCATTGCATTAGCTCAATTATTAGGCTGGTCTACCCCCATTCCAGACCTTAAGCAAGCTCACTCTTTCCTGATTATTGAAACCGAAGTACAAACCCATGCTTTGTATATTAATCAAGTCCAAAACCCAAGGGAAATTGTGGTCAAGAGTTTGTCACAATGGTTTAACTTAAGTCAGGGTATCAGCGGCGCTTGTATTTTAGCTAACGGTACGATTGCCCCTGTCTTAGATATGCCACGTTTAATGCGTAACAAGGAGTTAGGTCAATTACAGGTTGATAATCGCCAAATATTCCAAGCCAAGCCAACCGCTGAAAAAACGACACTACTTGTAGTAGATGATTCGCTAAGTAACCGTAAGGCGCTATCTTTAATGATAGAGCAAATGGGTTATCAAGCTATTACGGCAATTGACGGTATGGATGCACTGAAGCAACTTCACGAACATAATATTAGTCTGATTCTAACGGATCTCGAAATGCCTCGTATGAATGGGCTAGAACTCACGCAAGCGGTACGTATCTGGCCAGAAATGCGGCATATTCCGATTATTATGATTACCTCTCGCAGCACACAAAAACATAAAAACATGGCAGACACCGCTGGCATAGATGAATACTTAACTAAACCAGTAGATCGGCTGACCTTAGAAAACCATGTAGCAAAATGGCTAAGTGCAGAATTAGCAGCTTAATTTACAGGGTATTGGAGCAAAATTTATGTCAAGTACGAAGAACGAAATTATAAATATTTATTTTTATGAGCTTAATGAGAAAGATAGTAATGTTATTCAACGGGTGATTGATTTTGGCAAATCTCAAAATAAACCCTTTGTACTCTTTCCCAACTTAGAACAAGCACACATTATTATCAGTAGTGACGCTGTATTAACCAAACAAGGGCAGACAATACATATTAAAATTGGGGAGAATGAAAGCCCAGACTGTAATATTTTCCTAAAACGTCCCTTATTAGTGACACGAGTCATGCGTGCCTTAGATGACGCGGTTCATTTAATTAACACCAACCAGCCTACGGATGAAGCGCTTGATACGCCAGTTACGACAACCCAACCTATCGAACCTATTCAACAAACCACTGAGGTTGTTAAGCAAACGGCTAGTCTTGAAGCAGCACCTGTTGCTATCACTCAATCTGAACAGATAAATATCAATACTAGCGACACTTTACACGCAAACATAAATCCAAGTGCCCGCAATATTACTGAAGTACCTAAAACCGAACCAATCGTTAAAGTAACAGTTGCCATAGAGCATGAGCTAGAAGATGAACAACACTATGATTATCGGGCTTTAGTAGTAGATGATAGCGCAGCTATTCGTAAACAGTTAGAATTAGAATTGAAAGCCTCGCATATTTATCCAGACTTTGCGGAAACTGGTGAAGAAGCCTTAGAAAAGATTCAAGCCAATCAATATGATTTAATTTTCTTAGATATCATTTTACCCGGCATTGATGGCTATGAAGTCTGTAAAACTATGCGTACCAAGCCTAATTTAAAGAAAACACCCATCATTATGTTAAGTGGTAAGACCTCACCACTTGATGAAGTAAAAGGTGTGTTGGCTGGTGCATCTACTTATTTAACTAAACCTGTAAAACATGAACAATTCCAACAAACCTTGAAACGTGTTGCGAAATGGTTAAGTGTATTTGCCGCTAATCCTGCTAGCTAAAGCGGGATTAGGAGAAGCATGTATTGGAATAACTTGAGGCAGGCTAAAAGTAGCGGGCATAAAAAAAGCCTCATCTTGGATGAGGCTTTTGATGTAAGTGCTTGGCATTGACCTACTTTCACATGGGGAAACCCCACACTATCATCGGCGATGCTGCGTTTCACTTCTGAGTTCGAGATGGGATCAGGTGGTACCACAGCTCTATAGATACCAAGCATAACTGGCTGAGTCACGGTGAAGCGGTTTTGGGTCATGATGTAAGAATATTCGTTACACCCGCCGGAGGCTTCACCCCTCAATTCGGAAAGTTAATCAAGTCTGATTACAATTCAATAAGTCAATCTCTACAAAGACCGCTTTGGGTTATAGGATCAAGTCTCACGGGCAATTAGTATTGGTTAGCTTCATACATTACTGCACTTCCACATCCAACCTATCAACGTCCTAGTCTCGAACGGCCCTTTAGGACTCTCTAGGAGTCAGGGAGGTCTCATCTTGGGAGGGGCTTCCCGCTTAGATGCTTTCAGCGGTTATCCCGTCCATTCATAGCTACCCAGCAATGCCACTGGCGTGACAACTGGAACACCAGAGGAATGTCCATCCCGGTCCTCTCGTACTAAGGACAGCTTCCCTCAAACCTCCAACGCCCACGGCAGATAGGGACCGAACTGTCTCACGACGTTCTGAACCCAGCTCGCGTACCACTTTAAATGGCGAACAGCCATACCCTTGGGACCTGCTTCAGCCCCAGGATGTGATGAGCCGACATCGAGGTGCCAAACTCCCCCGTCGATATGGACTCTTGGGAGGAATCAGCCTGTTATCCCCGGAGTACCTTTTATCCGTTGAGCGATGGCCCTTCCATTCAGAGCCACCGGATCACTAAGACCTACTTTCGTACCTGCTCGACTTGTCTGTCTCGCAGTCAAGCGTGCTTATGCCTTTACACAAACCTCTCGATTTCCGACCGAGATTAGCACACCTTCGCGCTCCTCCGTTACTCTTTAGGAGGAGACCGCCCCAGTCAAACTACCCACCATACACTGTCTCTGGTACTGTTATACCTAGGTTAGAACGTCGAACATACCAGGGTGGTATTTCAAGGACGGCTCCACGCAGACTAGCGTCCACGCTTCAAAGCCTCCCACCTATCCTACACAAGCAGGTTCAACATTCAGTGTAAAGCTATAGTAAAGGTTCACGGGGTCTTTCCGTCTAGCCGCGGGTACACTGCATCTTCACAGCGATTTCAATTTCACTGAGTCTCGGATGGAGACAGTGCCGCCATCGTTACGCCATTCGTGCAGGTCGGAACTTACCCGACAAGGAATTTCGCTACCTTAGGACCGTTATAGTTACGGCCGCCGTTTACCGGGGCTTCGATCAAGAGCTTCGCTTGCGCTAACCCCATCAATTAACCTTCCGGCACCGGGCAGGCGTCACACCCTATACGTCCACTTTCGTGTTTGCAGAGTGCTGTGTTTTTGATAAACAGTCGCAGCGGCCTGGTCTCTGCGGCCCGCTTGCGCGGGCGTACCTTCTCCCGAAGTTACGGTACCATTTTGCCTAGTTCCTTCATCCGAGTTCTCTCAAGCGCCTTGGAATTCTCATCCAGCCCACCTGTGTCGGTTTGGAGTACGGTTATTGTATACCTGAAGCTTAGAGGCTTTTCTTGGAAGCGGGGCATCAACTACTTCGACTCCGTAGAGTCTCGTCATCACGTCTCAGTATTAAGATCCCGGATTTGCCTAAGATCTCTACCTAAACGCTTAAACTGCCATCCGTTAGACAGCTAGCCTAGCCTTCTCCGTCCCCCCATCGCAGTATACATTAGTACAGGAATATTAACCTGTTTCCCATCGACTACGCATTTCTGCCTCGCCTTAGGGGCCGACTAACCCTGCGCCGATTAACGTTGCGCAGGAAACCTTGGGCTTTCGGCGGACGGGTTTTTCACCCGTCTTGTCGTTACTTATGTCAGCATTCGCACTTCTGATACCTCCAGCAAACTTTCCAGTTCACCTTCACAGGCTTACAGAACGCTCCTCTACCACCATACTTACGTATGATCCATAGCTTCGGTATATGGCTTAAGCCCCGTTGAATCTTCCGCGCAGGCCGACTCGACCAGTGAGCTATTACGCTTTCTTTAAAGGATGGCTGCTTCTAAGCCAACCTCCTGGCTGTCTGTGCCTTCCCACATCGTTTCCCACTGAGCCATAATTTGGGGACCTTAGCTGATGGTCTGGGTTGTTTCCCTTTTGACGACGGACGTTAGCACCCGCCGTCTGTCTCCCGTGCTCGCACTTCTTAGTATTCGGAGTTTGCAATGGGTTGGTAAGGCGGTCAAGCCCCCCTAGCCATAACAGTGCTCTACCCCTAAGAGTGATACACGAGGCGCTACCTAAATAGCTTTCGAGGAGAACCAGCTATCTCCGAGCTTGATTAGCCTTTCACTCCTATCCACAACTCATCCCCTACCTTTTCAACGGGAGTGGGTTCGGTCCTCCAGTAGGTGTTACCCCACCTTCAACCTGGTCATGGATAGATCGCCCGGTTTCGGGTCTACTCCCAGCGACTGAACGCCCTGTTCAGACTCGCTTTCGCTACGCCTCCCCTATTCGGTTAAGCTTGCCACTGAAAGTAAGTCGCTGACCCATTATACAAAAGGTACGCAGTCA